>NZ_AP014821.1:0-2400000 GCF_001548115.1 Geminocystis sp. NIES-3709
TTATCAACTTAGAGAAGTTTTCAGATTAATGAACCACAGATTTAATGATAAATAGAAAGTAGGCATTGCTTATAATGTTAGAGTGTGGTTTACCAAATTGAAAAGCACTGTAAACGGAATTGTTTTTGTTATTTAAATCTATATCATAACTAGACTGGTAAAATCATTTTAAGAAATCATCTTAATAGTGAGATACGTTCGTGGAAATTTTAATAGTAGAAGACGAAAAAGAAATCGCTCAATTGATTCATAATTGTTTAACCAGAGAAGGATTTAATTGTCACTTTGCTTATGATGGATTATCTGCACTTGATAATGTCAAAACTATACAACCAGATTTGATTATTCTCGATCTTTTGTTACCTAAACTTGATGGTTTGGAAGTGTGTAATAGAATTAGAAATCAAGCAACAATAAAAGATCCTTATATTCTTATGGTCACTGCAAAAGGAGAAGAAATAGATCGAGTTATTGGCTTATCAACGGGGGCGGATGATTATCTTGTCAAGCCTTTTAGCCCAAGGGAATTAGTCGCAAGAGTGAGAGCATTATTGCGTCGTAGTATGCGTCATGGAGGACAATCTCAAATTTACGAATCTCCTCATTTTATCTTAAATTTAGATGAACACACTGCAATACGCCAATTAGATAGTGAAGGTGAGGAGATATTAGATTTAACAGCATTAGAGTTTAATCTATTAGCTGTTTTTATGAATTATCCAGGTAAAGTATGGAGTCGCACTCAATTAATTGATAAACTTTGGGGTTCTGATTTTTTTGGGGATGAAAGGGTAGTTGACACCCATATTAGTCGTTTACGCAAAAAAATCGAGCCTAATCCGGCACAACCTTCTTTTATTAAAACTGTTGTTGGTGTTGGTTATAAATTTGAAGATGAGACTAATCTATAGATAAATGAATATCTTTGTTTACTGAAGGGGCAGCAACGTACTCATAATGCAGATTGAATAAGGGAAATAGCTTTCATACCTTGACGATAATATAGCAGATAACGAGTTGATTAGGACGTTTCGAGATTTCGAGCATAGGGAGGAATAACAACTATAGATTTTGAGAATGTTTTAACTAACCCGTTTATTGCTATATTAGTATAATTCAAGGAATTAGACTTTGCTGAAAAAGATAGATAAAAAGTCATCTTTTTTTTATGGGAGAAACTAATTGAAAGGCTTGGGTTACTGCCTCCCACAATAATTGTGGATGTTCTTCTATTTGATTATTTGTTGACATTTCTTCTAGTCTTTGTAAGGTATCAGCAATGATTTTTCTGCCTTTGCTACCATAGGCAACTCCAGAAATTTTAGAAGGAGTTAAGTTAAGTTTGTTTAATTTTTCGATCGTATATTCATTCGTACCTCCAGCTAATTGGATAAAGCCGGGTAAATTTGTCTGTTTCATTTTTTGGGCATATTTAATCGTTAAATGAGTAGTTCCACTACCTATGTCGCCACTCATAGGTCGTCCGTCAGTTTGCCATATTAGGGGAATATTAACGGGATGAATATATTGATAAATCTCAGTTAAATATTCGGTAACGGTATCGGTATAGGGGCAACTGATGGCGATTAATTGCAATTGTTGAAGACGTGGTTTTACCATATCCCAAACTTGGATAAAATTTTGTAGATGTCCTTGTTTCGTATGAATTTCAATAGCATTAATGGGTAATGTATCTAACCATTGTAAAACTTCTTTGGTGCTGATAATTCTTGATTCAGTGTGAATAATATTAATAGGACAAATGGGCAAACATCTTCCACAACCATAGCATAGTTCTTCTACTATCCCTTGATGTTGATTCACAATTGGTATTGTGCGATCGTCAAATTTTATCGCTTCGGCAGGACAAATTTTTTCACAAGGTCGAGGACAATCGATCGAGCAAAGGTTAGTATTAAAATAGGCTTTACGAAAATGAGGATCTTCACCATCGTTGATACTAACCATCAGTAATGGTCTAATGTGGGGATTATATCCCAAATCGATCGCCTGTTGACGGTAATTTTGAGCGATTTTAATGCCTTCTAAGGCGCTATGGATAACGGCTTTATCAGGGGCAACATCAAGACAGTCAGCACCCGCTAAGGTATAAATAAGGGCAAGGTTACGAATGGAGGGTAAATGTTGATAACTTGCACCGCAAATCAGCTTAAACCATCTACCCTGTTTTAAAGATTCTAAAGGTAACAAGATATTTGATAATGAATTGAGAATTGAGAGTTTAATATTTTGTCTATAATTTAATTAGCTATTGACTTCTGCCATTTCGATGACACGATTATCATAATCTTTAACTAAAAAATTAAGAGGGATTTCTTGACGAATTTTATATTTTAAACGGCGAGACTGTACTTTTAATAATAAAGCGTCTAAACATTCTCGATCGAAACAAACATGACGTTGACAATTTTTATATCCTAAACTAGCACCACCGATAATATGCAATTGAGTGTTTTTCTTGAGTTGATACCATAGTCCATCACTAGGTTTAGGCATACTATCATTAATCGTTGATCCCATGTAAATAGGATCAAAACTATTAGCTCCTAAACTTTGCTCGTAGTTATAGTAATAGTGTAGGGGAATATCAGCGATCGGTAAATCTAATAATTCCTCATAAAATTGTCGGGCAATACTCAAATCAGATACCATCACAGTATAAACCTTCGGCGCACTGGTTAAAAACATCCACATTGCACCACCATAGGCTATTAACAACATTACCATGATGCCCTGTGTTGAAAACAAACTATCGGTTAACTCTGGGAAAAAAGCACCAAAATAAGTATTAACCATAGTTAAACTGCCATCTATAATCATATTTCGTCTAAAATATTAACCTATCCTGTCTATTATGAAAGATTGATCGGTATTTAAGCAATAAATCTATTCTTTGATTATTAATGATTATGACTATTGATAGTGATGTTATTCTTGAATTAAATCATGAATTAATTAAACCATTACAAGATCTTGATGATTTAAAATTGTGGCAATTATGGCAAAAATCTCCCCATCAGGCAAGATATTTAATTGTGCTTTTTTATCGTTATGCTTATCTAACCGATATGATAAATAATGATTTGAATAATATAGAAACTCAACAACAATATTTTGAACGCTTATGGTTTTTTCTATTCGATCGATTATCTACTTATAATATTCAAGAAAATTCTTTACTATCAGAAGTTATTACTCAATTAATTAATCAATTTTTTAACGAAGAAAAAGTTATCGTTACTCAAACTTATCAAAATGATTATAATTTACAAATTCGCTATTTACCCTTAAAATATTATTTGCAAAAAAATCTTGATAAATTACCTTATCTTGAGAGAATAATTCTAGTTACTAAGGATAAATTTACATGGGAAGATGAAAAAATTTTACAATATTTAAGACAACAAAAACAAGAAGTTACTCTAGCTGAAATTAAAGCCTATTATACTCAAGCACATTCTCGATTACTTAACTTATTACCGATCGATATTATCAGTATTTATCTTTAGATTTTATGAAAAAAATCCCAAACTAATTTATGTTACTGTCAAAATGATTTAGGTAAACCAGCTTGTTTTAAAACTGCATTAGCCGTGTGACGAGATAAAATTTTTTGAGCAACAACAAATCTTTTATTACTAACAGAACTATACCAAATTTTATGATCTGCCTTACCTTGTCTTTCAATATAACAACTTGCATCTATAGCGTTTCCCATAGTTATGAGGTACGGGTAGATCTTTGAAACCTTGAAACCTATTGCCCTTGGGAAATAAGTGTACCTTAGTATTCAGATAAACGCTATATTAAAATTTTTTTTAATTCAGGAGGGCTTTGTTGCTAAGTGAGTCCATAGTGACTTTCCTTTCGCTAAATATAGAGTAGTGATTACTCACATTAACCCTACAGATAGTGTCGAAAATACTCATTTACGGAAATCCTATTATATAATGAAATTTATCTAAGAACAAATGAACTTTAAAACTATTGTCAACGATCGTAAAGCATGAAATCTAATCAAATACAACCATTAGGCTCAGTAATTCAAGGCTCTTTAAGTGAAGGTTTGGAGGTAAGATTGCATCCTGATATATCCGTAGAAGATATGAGAGTAGGAAAATTTTTAGTAGTACAAGGCACTCGATCGAAATTTTTTTGTCTGCTTACGGATGTATCTTTAGGAACTTCTAATCCCCGTATCTTCACTCATCCCCCTGATCCTAATGATGATTTCTGGTTAGATATACTAGCAGGTAGTGATACCTACGGCACGATCGAAATTGCACCAATGTTAATGTTAACCTTGACAAATAAGGAAGAATATGGTACTAAATTTGATAATATTCCGTCATTAAATGGCATCGAAACAGAGTTACAACTATTACCCGTAAAAACCATTCCAAGCCATTTTAGCCAAGTTTATGAGTCCACAGAAGGAGATTTTCGATCGGTTTTTGGGTGGGAAAATGATCCTCATAAATGTAACTTTGCCATCGGACAACCTTTAGATATGGATGTGCCTGTTTGTATGGATTTAGGTCGTTTTGTGGAACGTAGTAACGGTATATTCGGTAAATCTGGTACAGGAAAATCGTTTCTAACACGATTGTTAATTTCAGGTATTATTCGCAAACAAGCCGCCGTTAATCTTATGTTTGATATGCACTCAGAGTATGGTTGGGCGGCCGTAAGTGAAGGAAAACAATTTAGTATGGTAAAGGGTTTAAAACAACTTTTTCCTAATCGAGTAGAAATTTATACTCTCGATGCTGAATCAACTCAACGTAGAGGTGTTCCCCAAGCTCACGAATTATATTTGAGTTATGATCAAATCGAAATTGAAGATTTAAAGTTAATTGCAAGAGAATTAAATCTATCAGAAGCCAGTTTGGATAATGCTAATGTTTTAGCTTCAGAATTCGGCAGGGATTGGATTTATCGTCTTTTGAACATGACAAATGAGGATATACAAATATTTTGTAACGAAAAACAAGGACATCAAGGTTCAATTATGGCACTACAAAGAAAGTTGAAACGTCTTGAGAGTCTTAAGTATATGCGATCGGCTTGTCCCCATAACTATATCAAGGAAATTCTTGATCTTTTAGAGGGTGGAAAACACGTTGTAGTTGAATTTGGCTCTCAGGGTAATATGCTTTCTTATATGTTGGTGACTAATATGATTACTCGCCGTATTCATAATGCCTATGTGAAAAAAGCTGAAACATTTTTACAGACTAAAAACATACTTGATCGACCTCGTCAATTAGTGATTACTATAGAAGAAGCCCATCGTTTTCTGGATTCTAAGATTGTACATCAAACTATCTTCGGCACGATCGCCCGGGAAATGCGCAAATATTTTGTAACTCTTTTGATTGTAGATCAAAGACCATCAGGTATTGATAATGAAGTAATGTCTCAGGTGGGGACAAGAATTACTTGTCTTCTCAATGATGAAAAAGACATAGACGCTATATTTACAGGGGTATCGGGTGCAAGTGGTTTACGATCGGTACTAGCTAAACTCGACTCCAAACAACAAGCCTTAGTATTAGGCCATGCAGTACCTATGCCTGTAGTTATTCGTACTAGAGCTTACGATGGAACATTTTATGAAGAAATTGGAGATTCTGATTGGCAAAACAAAACTGACGAAGAAGTATTTAGAATTGCCGAAAATAATTTTTCCGATTTATTCTAAACTTTGTTTTTTATCACTATAACGTTACATAAATTTACACAAAATCAGCAAACATGAAAATAAATTAAAATTACTGTTTTTTAGATAATAAAAGTGCTAATCTATAAAGTATAGAGAAAAAAAAAAGGAGGAAAACGTTACTAAATAGCAAATAACTACACTTAAAAATATTATGTTATTTAGACGCACAATCAACTGTTTTAGTTGCCAAACTTCTCAACCTAAATTCATTAATTTTTAATCAATGCAGGATGTTGAATTATAGGAAAAAATACTATAAAACGTTCAATTTTGAGAATTAACGCTAAAACTTGGGTTTTTTTCAAGTTTAAAAAAGGTTAGTGATTACCTAATAAATGGAGTATTAATTATGAAATTTTTAATTCAAGGAAACAATATTGAAGTTACTGAATCTATCCATGATTATGTAGAAGAAAAATTAGAAAAAGCCGTTAAACATTTTCAAAATTTGGCCACAAAAGTTGACGTACATTTATCTGTTGCTCGTAACGCTCGTATAAGTAATAAACATAAAGCGGAGGTAACAGTATATGCCAATGGTACGATAATTCGAGCTCAAGAAGATAGTGAAAATTTATACGCCAGTATTGACCTTGTTTCTGATAAAATTGCTCGTCAATTGCGCAAATATAAAGAAAGACAATTAGACAAAAAAACCCACTCCCAAGTTAAAACCACTGATTCTGTTGAAGAAAAACCCGTTGAAGGTACTCTAATCGGCGATCGTGAGCCGGTATTACCGACAGAAGTAGTAAGAATGAAATATTTTGCCATGAACCCTATGACGATCGATGATGCTCTAGAACAGTTACAAATGGTAGATCATGATTTCTATATGTTTCAAAATAAAGAAACAGGAGAAATTAATGTTATCTATCAACGTAATCATGGTGGATTTGGTGTAATTCAACCTCGTCACGCTAATGTTTAAGTTGACAGTTTAAATTGACAGTTGACAATTATCAATTACTATATTGTTTAATGAAATCGATCGCTTTTTCTAAAGACACAGGAGGAGAAAAGAAGTATCCTTGTCCATAATTGCATTTTAAAGAGGATAATATCTTCAATTGTTCTTCATTTTCAATACCTTCTGCAACTGCCGTCATATCTAAACCGTGGGATAAATCAATTAAAGTACGACAAATAATTTGATCTTTAATATTATTTTCTAAATCTTTAACAAAACATTGATCAATTTTTAAAGTGTCGAATTGAAAGTTTTTTAAGTAAGCTAAATTAGCGTAACCTGTTCCAAAATCATCTATAACCAAAGGTAAACCAAAATTACGACAATCTTCGACTAAAGATAAGGCTGTTTCTCCTTCAAATAAACTTCTTTCTAAAATCTCTAATTTTATTTGTTGCGGATTGATACCAGAGACTTTAATTTTTTCTTTTAATATATTGATAAATTCAGGACTATGAATCTGCTTTTCAGCTACATTAATACTTAAAAATATATCATAATTAGTTTCTTTTTTTATTCGATCGATAGCACTTAAAGCCTTATCTAATAACCATTCTCCCATAGGAATAATTAAAGAAGTGGACTCTGCTAGGGGAATAAATATTGAGGGAGAAACATTCCCTCTAGTGGGAGAAAACCAACGTAATAAAACTTCAAAACCGACGATTAAATTAGTTTTTAAATCGACGATCGGTTGATAAAATGGATGTAATTGTTCTTGTTTAAATCCGCTTCTTAAATCACTTTCTAATCTAATTAATTCAATGGCTTGAAAAATCTTTTCTTGATACTCTTGTTTTTGAGTTTCTAAAGAGGATAAATCTACCTCTTGTGTGTTCGATCGTAGTCTGCCCGTTTCCGATCGAAAATACTTCATAACTACTATTAATAATAACTTTAAAATAGGATCTGCATCTTCAATTCTCGTTTTGACTTGTTCACTGGTGACAATAGTTAATACCACATTAGTTTTAGCATAAGCAGAGGCAGATCGAGGACTACCATCCACCAAAGCTAATTCTCCGAACATATCTCCAGATTGGAGGACATTTAACACTATTCGCTCATTTGTTGCAGTTATAGTGGATATTTCAACCTCTCCCTCGTCAATGATATAAGCAAAATCTCCTTTATCTCCTTCCTGAAAAATACATTCTCCCACCTGTAATGTTCGATTGAGAAATTTTTGTTCTATATCATATTTCTGATTCATGATCATTTAACAATTAGTAATTGACAATTAATAATTATTCATTTTTAGGATTGAGGCTAGAAAAATATAAGTTTCCAACGATACCTAAAAATAAGAAATAACAAACTAATTGTAGTAAATAAATTTGATCTCGATAACCGAATAAAGTTTTTAATAATATACCCGGAAATTCATTATCAGGCAAAAAATTACTGGCATTCCATACTTTCATACCTAATAAACAGGAATCTTGATCAAATAAACATATATTTTGATAATTAGGATTGATTTGACTTAAAATCATTATTCCGCCATCAAGATTTTTTAAAGCGCTAATGACTAAACCTGCCACTATTAGCAATAAAAAAACTCCCATTATCTGAAAAAATAATCGTATATTTATCTTAACCCCCCAATAAAACAATGCCCATCCCATTAAGACAGCTAACAGTAATCCTGCGATCGCACCTATAGTGGGACTAATAAAGTCGGATTGAAACTGTGCGGTAATAAATAAAACTGTTTCAAAACCCTCTCGTAAAACAGCTATAAAAACTAAGAGAAAAACACCCTTACTAGCATTGTTATTCGTTAAAGCAATATTAACAGCACCTTCTACCTCACCCTTAAGAGATTTAGCCTGTTTGCTCATCCACAGTAACATCCAACTTAACATAGATACAGCCACAAGGGCAAATAGGGTTTTTAAGATTTGTTTGATAAAAGGAGCATAATAATATTCACTTGTTTCTATTCCTTGTAAACTTTGCCAAAGAAGTAAACCAACGGATACACTAGCAATAATACCTGCTGTTACCCCTGAGTAAATCCAACGATAATACTCTTGTTTTTGAGCTTTTTGTAAACAAGCAAATACAATTCCGACGATTAAAGCGGCTTCAAAACCTTCTCTTAAGGTAATAACAAATGTTGGCAATGCGGTACTTATATTAATCATGAAAAATACTATTAGATGTAAGTAATTAATAATAAAATTTTTTGATTTCTTACTATTCTACTCTTAGTATCAGAGGTATATTTTCACACTTTGTCTTAAAGAGTAAAAGTAAAACCATCTACCAAGCCTCCCGGAATTAAACAACCTCCTAAAGACCTTGATTCATAAGTACTAACTTCGGGGATAAATTCTCTAAAATCCGTTAAAGCAAGTAAATTTTTACCAAAAAAAGAGTATAAGGAATCATCAAATCTTAAGTCTTTAATAGTGGCTACTATTTCCCCGTTTTCTACCCAAAAACAACCATAACGAGTCATACCAGTTATTTTTCCTTGTCTTCGATCGCTCCAGTTAAGATAGTGTAAGTTGGAAAGATATAATCCTGTGCCAATGGCTTTTAAAATCTCCTTTTCTGATAATGTGCCAGAGGCTAGTTCAGGCGATCGTAAACTTTCAAAACTACTAGCACCATTTGATTTTAACCCATATTCAAGAGCAGTGCGACTACTAATTAAACTATTAACTAATTTACCAGCAACAATTAAAGGTAATTCATCGGGAGACATTTCCCCAAAATCATTGAAACGAGGAACATTACCACTATGAAAATTCTCTTTGAGATGGAATAAAGAAGAAAGATTTTCACCTTCCCTAAGTTTAGCTAAAGCACTTCCTCCTTGCCTTAAAGATGCCTCACTGATGCCTCCCCATGAAAACATCCCCAATAAATCTGCTATGGCCGCAGGTGCAAGGTATGTGCGATAACTTCCCGGTTTCACTTCATGGATGGGTAAATTTAATTGTTGTAATTTTTGTTTATGGTATTTTATTTGATGATCATATTTTTCTTTATGCCAATCTCTGCCAGAAAATATACCTTTAATCGCTTTTTCATTCTCATTAATTAAGGAATAGTCAATAAAAAAAGAATCCGTATTAAACCAATGTTTTTGTCCTAAAGAATTATAATTTGCCCTAATAATAGTTCCTCCGGTATAATAACCAGTAAAATCTAATCCTTGAACTGGCTTTAAAATTTCAGAAATAGCATTATCAGGATTTAATAATTTTCCTGAGTAAATTTCATGAGATGATCCTTCATTTTTGGGTAGAACAATATAAGGATCTTCTGGTAAATTTTTAAGGCTCGATCGTAAATAATCCAAATTCTCTAGGGCATTTTTTACATCAATGTCAATATTTCCTGTTAATGGAAATTCAGAATAAATAACCCTTTGATTTCCTATTAGTTTTACAGAAACTTCTGCATCAATAACAATTCCTGTTTGTCTAACTTTAGCATTGTTAAACCTTATAAAATGAGTATTTTCCGCACGTAATTGTACTACTAAATATTCATCTTTCTTTAGTTTATTAAATAATTGTTCATTAACAAAATTAAAAGATTTTTCCCAATCATTGTTACTCTGAAAATTATACATTTTTTCTTAAAAATTTAAAGATGATACGATTCTATTATATACGAATATAAATAAGTTAGAATATTAAAAAAAGATATAAAATATAAAGAATCTCCTATTATTATTTATTACTTCAAAGCAAATATTTTTGATATTCTATTCAACATTTTATTAGCCTATACTAATTTGCAATGATTAGTCTTCAATTAATTATTAAAAACAAAGTTTCCAAACTCTTTTAACATCTAAAACCGAATACTTTTGAATAATCTTTCTTTTATAATTTAAGTGATATTACTATATTTTAAAACATAAAATCTCCCCTAAAACTTAATATTTTTATCTAATATTTTTCATAAAAGCTCAATAGGATTCTTATAGAAGTTAAGACTTTACTTATTGCTAATTGGTAATTACCATGCTATATTGAGATTATTGAGAACTATTCTTATTAAAATATTTATACTATCTTAAAAAATAATATGACAGAATCATTAATTCTTCGAGTTCAAGGAGTCAGTAAAAAATTCACAGGCAATGAATTTCCCGCCGTTAATAAAGTTAATTTTGACTTACGACAAGGAGAATTATTAGGATTATTAGGGCCTTCTGGATGTGGTAAAACAACTCTGTTAAGAATTATTGCTGGATTTGAAAAACCCTCGGAAGGCTCGATCGAGCTAGGAGGACAAATTGTGACAGGAGAAGGACGCTGGGTAGAACCAGAAAAAAGACGTACAGGAATGGTATTTCAAGATTATGCCTTATTTCCTCATTTAAACGTAGCTGAAAATATTGCTTTTGGGTTAAAAAGTAAAAAACCTCGTCCTCAAAATCAAGATATAAGAAAAAGAGTCACAGAAGTTTTGCAGTTAGTGGGTTTAACGGGATTAGAAAAACGTTACCCTCACGAGTTATCCGGTGGGCAACAACAACGCATCGCTTTAGCCCGTGCCTTAGCCCCTGAACCTGAGTTAATATTGTTGGATGAGCCTTTAAGTAATTTAGATGTGCAAGTTAGAGAAAGATTGCGCCACGAAGTGAGAACAATTCTTAAAAGTACCAATACCGCAGCTATTTTTGTTACCCATGATCAAGAAGAAGCAATGGCGATCGCAGATAAAATAGGAGTTATGGCTCAAGGAAAATTAGTACAATTAGGCACTCCCGAAGATATTTATAGTTGTCCTGAATGTAAATTTGTAGCTGAATTTGTGACTCAAGCAAATTTCTTACAAGCGACAAAACAAGGAAATTTATGGTGTACTGAGTTAGGAGAATGGTGTCTTGATACTCCCGTGAATTTTGACAAAGGAGAATTAATGTTTCGTCAGGAAGATGTAATTTTGAAACCTGATGAGGAAGGAGTCACCGTTATTCAAGAAAGAGAATTTTTAGGAAGAGAATATCGTTATTGTCTGCAAACTGTTTCAGGAAAAAGACTTCATGCTCGTACAGATGTGAAAACACAATTACCTGTTGGTACAAAAGTAAAACTAGATATTGCACCAAAAACTTTACAAATTTTTCCTACACTTTAAAACACTAATCGTCGTTGCTGATTTAAGGTAAGAGATGAATTGTTTATATACTTTCCATCTATCTGTATATATAATTGAATTGATTTTTTTTCCTCTAATAGTTAAAAAGTTCGTACTCTATAGTCTTCCATTGATTATTTTAATTCATGTTTTCTGCTATACCAACACTTTTTCGATCGAGCTGACAAAAAAAATCCCCCTGTATAAGAGGGGGATATAGGAGATCTTTCGATCACTTTACAAATTATTTAGCGGCGGCTAATTCGCGCTCTTTAGTTTCTTTGATAACTTCATCAGCTACGTTCTTAGGACAAGGTGCATAATGAGAAAATTCCATAGAAAATTGACCTCGTCCAGAAGTCATGGTTCTCAAATCACCGATGTAACCAAACATCTCACTAAGAGGTGCTTCTGCTTTGATTCTGACACCCATAGGATTAGTACTTTGAGATTTGATCATGCCACGACGACGGTTAAGATCGCCAATGACATCTCCCATGTGATCTTCAGGGGTGAACACATCAATATTCATGATCGGTTCTAACAATTGAGGCCCAGCTTTAGGAATCGATTGACGATAACCGGCACGGGCGGCAATTTCAAAAGCGATCGCACTAGAATCCACAGCGTGGAATGCACCATCGGTTAAGGTAACTTTAAGGTCAACACAAGGGAAACCAGCTAAGACACCTTTAACAATACTGGCTTGGAAACCTTTTTGTACGGCAGGCCAAAATTCACGGGGTACGTTACCACCAGTAACTTTTGACTCGAATTGAAAACCGCTACCCGGTTCGCCCGGTTCAACGGTGTAGTCGATACGTCCAAATTGACCTGAACCACCAGATTGTTTTTTGTGGGTATAGCTATCATTAATTACTTTGGTGATAGATTCACGGTAAGCTACTTGAGGTTTTCCAACTTCTACTTCTACCCCGTGAGTACGTCGAAGGATGTCCACTTTAATATCAAGGTGTAATTCACCCATTCCTTTAATAATGGTTTCGCCACTTTCTTGATCGGTTTCAACGTAGAAAGAGGGATCTTCTTGTACCATTTTACTTAACGCCATGCCCATTTTTTCGTTGCCACCTTTTTGCTTGGGTTTGATGGCGATCGAAATAACGGGATCAGGGAATACCATCGGTTCAAGGGTTGCGGGTTGATTGGGATCACAAATAGTGTGACCTGTTTGGACATTTTTCATACCCACAATCGCTACAATATCCCCTGCCTGAGCAGATTCAATCTCGATACGATCGTTAGCGTGCATTTCCACTAAACGACCAACACGATCGGTTTTACCTGTAGCTGTGTTTAAAACTGTCATACCTTTACTTAACACCCCTGAATAAATACGAGTGAAAGTTAAAGCACCATAGCGATCGTCCATAATTTTGAAAGCTAAAGCGCGCAAAGGTTTTTCAGGATCAACAATGGCAAAAGTACCTGTTTCATTACCTTCTAAGTCAACTTCAGGCTGAGGATTAACTTCTGTAGGATCTGGTAAATAATCAATTACACCGTCTAAAACTAATTGTACTCCTTTATTTTTAAAAGAAGAACCACAATAGGTAGGGAAGAACACAAGATCACGAGTACCTTTACGAATACAACGTTTAATGTCATCAATGGCGATTTCTTCACCTTCAAGGTATTTTTCCATTAAATCATTATCTTGTTCAACGGCAGTCTCAATTAACTGTTCACGGTATAATTCCACATCGTCAACCATATCCGCAGGAATTTCTTGAATACTATAATTCATTGGATCACCAGAATCATCCCAAATCCATGCTTTACGGGTAAGAAGATCTACCACACCTTTAAACTCAGTTTCCACACCGATAGGTAATACCATCACTAAAGGAGTAGCCGCTAAAATTTCTTTAACTTGTTTAATTACACGGAAGAAATCTGCACCAGTTCGATCGAGTTTATTAACATAGATAATACGAGCGACTTTGGAATCGTTAGCATAACGCCAGTTAGTTTCTGATTGAGGTTCAACCCCACCAGAACCGCAGAATACCCCGATACCGCCATCAAGAACTTTTAAAGAACGATATACTTCGATCGTAAAGTCAACGTGTCCGGGAGTATCGATAATATTGAATTGATAATCTTTCCAAAAACAGGTTGTAGCGGCGGATTGAATCGTAATACCTCTTTCTTGTTCTTGTTCCATGAAGTCGGTAGTTGCCGCACCTTCGTGTACTTCACCAATTTTGTGAATTTTACCAGTTAATTTAAGGATTCTTTCTGTAGTTGTGGTTTTACCAGCATCAACGTGAGCAAAAATGCCTATATTTCTATATTTACTGAGATCTTTTGCCATAATAAGTTTTCTATATTTGTTTAAACAATTCAGAATCAGTTGGATTTTCTTTCAAGGGTGATTCTGAGGGGGATTTAAGTGTGGTTATGATTGAACAACACTGGCTTTTAGAATTTATCATGTTCTAGGCACAAAATTCTTTTGACAGACATTTACTTTTATCTCCCATTTATTAATCATAAATGATTGTAACAAAATGTGAAAGAGGTAATTTAACAATACCTGACAGGGCTATAAAATTTATGGGTGAAGGTAGAGATCAGCTGTTAGGGATTAGCCTTTTTTCCATTAAAGAATAAGTAATCAATTACGAATATTGACAAGAAATTTGACTTAACAATAACTGATGGCTACCCTTTCGACAATATTTTTTCATCAAACTGAGGTTAACACAAGGTTAATAAAAAAGAAAAAAGTGCTGGTTATCGCTTAATTATTTATTAGAGTCAAAAACCAGCATTTTATTATTAACAATCTTTGGAAACATTAATATTAGGATAGGAGAGGAGAAGATCGCTAAACAAGTCGGACGCTTTCAATAGTTGCATAAAGACGATTTAATGCACTAATATAAGCCCGAGCCGAAGCTACAATTACATCAGTATTGGCCGCATAACCTGAGTAAGTTTTCCCTTCATGTTTCAATCTGATAGTAACTTCTCCCATAGCATCAATTCCTGCAGTTACAGATTTTACGGAATATTCAGTTAACTCGTTAGGAATATTTACTACTCGATTTATGGCTTTGTATACTGCATCTACAGGGCCAGTACCGATCGCCGCATCGCTTAACTCTTGTCCATCAGGAGTTCTCAGAGTAATGGTAGCAGTGGGGGATGAATGATCTCCACAGGATACTTGTACTAATTCGAGACGGAATAATTCAGGAGGTTGTTGAATTTCATCGTTAACAATAGCTTCTAAATCCCAATCGGTGATCTCTCGTTTTTTGTCAGCTACTTCTTTAAACCGCAAAAAGGCTTTATTTAAGTCATCTTCGGACAATTCAAATCCCAACTCCACCAGACGGGTACGAAAAGCATTACGGCCAGAAAGTTTACCCAGTACAATTTGATTTGTGGTTAAACCGATCGATTCTGCATCCATAATCTCATAGGTGAGACGATTTTTTAACACACCATCTTGATGTATTCCAGACTCATGGGCAAAAGCATTTGCTCCCACAATGGCTTTATTAGGTTGTACTAACATTCCCGTCAGATTAGATACCAAACGAGAGGTTTTATAAATCTGCTTGGTATCAATATTTGTTAAAGGTTGAACAGAATTAACATCTCTACCTAAGAAGGGATTAAAATATTGACGACGCACATGAAGCGCCATTACCAATTCTTCTAGTGCCGCATTTCCTGCTCTTTCTCCAATACCATTAATAGTACATTCTAACTGTCTTGCTCCATTTTTAATGGCTTCAAGGAAATTTGCCACAGCCAAGCCTAGATCATTGTGACCATGAACGGATATAATTGCTTTGTCAATATTAGGCACATTATCTTTAATGCCTTTGATTATAGCTCCATATTCAGCAGGGGTGGTATAACCTACGGTATCGGGAATATTAACGGTAGTAGCACCGGCTTTGATCGCCAATTCGAGAACTTGATACAAAAATTCAGGATCACTACGCCCTGCATCTTCGGGGGAAAACTCGACATCATCGGTGAAAGTTTTGGCATAGGCTACCATTTCAGGTACGATTGCTAATACATCTGCACGAGTTTTTTTGAGCTTATATTCGAGATGAATATCAGAAGTTGCTAGAAAGGTGTGAATACGACGTTTAAAAGCTGGTTGGAGAGCTTCTCCTGCACTTTTTATGTCTGGTTTTGTTGCCCTTGCCAAGCCACAAATAGTGGGGCCTTTTTCTGTCCCTACGGTGTCAGCAATGCGTTGTACCGCAGAAAAATCTCCTTGACTGGCGTGGGGAAATCCAGCTTCAATAACGTCCACTCCTAATTTAGCTAAGGCACGAGCAATGGTCAATTTTTCATCTACATTTAAACTTGCTCCCGGAGATTGTTCTCCATCTCGCAATGTGGTATCAAATATAATAATTCGATCGGGCTGATTTGTCATATCTAAAAATATTTAACGAATATACGAACATATATAAAGCCTTTCTATATAATAAACGAAAAAAATAGACCTTTACTCTTAATGCAAAATCAAATTAAAAAAACTGAAATACATTCGATAATTATTGTTAGTGGACTATTTTTAATAATTACTTTATTTTTAGGATTAAATCGTTACTATAGTTTTTTTGCTTCCTACGATCAAGGAATTTTTAATCAAATTTTTTGGAATAATTTACATTTTAATTTTTATCATAGTTCTTTAGCCTCTGGAATTTCGACTCATGTTACCAGTGGAGAGGAATTACCGAGAGTTTATGACAGCTATTTAGGTCATCATTTTAGTCCTAATCTATTGCTCTGGTTGCCTGTTTATTACCTTTTCCCCTCTGGTGCTACTTTGGTGACAATACAAATTTTATTAATTACAGGGGCTGGAGTTGTATTATACTTTCTAGCTAGAGAATATATTGAACATTTCATCGCACTTTTAATTGTAATTAGTTTTTATGGCTCGATCGCAGTTTTAATTCCTACTCTTTCCAACTTTGATAATATCTCTCAATTACCTATTTTAGTATTCAGTTTATTATTAAGTTTAGAAAAACGAAATTGGTGGTTATTTACTCTTTTTGCTTTGCTAATTTTAGGAGTAAGACAAGAAGCTGGATTAAATTTATTTGGTGTGGGAATTTATTTAATTGTCAGTAAACGTTATCCCCGTCAAGGCTTATTAATTTGTTTAATTTCCTTCGTTTATATGATTGTTATAACTAATATAGTTATGCCTCAATTTACCGAAGATGTGGGTAAAAGACTTATGGTTGATAAATTTGGACAATATATAAAAGGAGATAATCCTTCAACTTTAGCTGTAATTTGGGGAATGATAACCCAACCTTGGCTTGTCATTTGGGAATTAATTTCACCTATTGGTAAAACTTTAGAATATTTAATCGGACAATGGTTATCTTTAGCTTTAATTCCTGCGGTTTCTCCTACTGCTTGGATTATCTCAATTTTTCCGTTATTAACGCCATTATTAGGGCAAGGTAAATCAGTTTTATCTCTTAATATTCGTTATGCCATGATGGTAGTCCCCGGATTATTTTATGGTGCAATTTTATGGTGGGGAGGACAAAGTTTTTATAATTTTCAACAAAATATTAATAAACTAAATCCTAGAAAATTAACTGTTAAATTCAAACGTTTTTGGATTACCTGTATCTCCATTTCTTTATTACTAGGTTTTACATCTAGTACAACGGAATTAAGTAGAGCTTTTTATTTTATTTTGCCTGATTCTTTTCAACCTTGGGTATATGTATCTTTACCTAGACAATGGCAACATTCAGCTAATATCTATAAACTTTTAGCACAAATTCCTAATTCTGCTAGTGTTAGTAGTACTAATAATATTATTGCTCATCTTTCTAGCCGTAGAGCAGTAATTCGTTTACCCATGATTGAATTTCGCAGTGATAATCAAGAGGTAGAAAAAGTTGATTATATTATCGCAGATTTGTGGGAATTAGAACGTTATGGAATAGTTTTTAAAAAAGAGCAAGGTTGGTTAGAAGCTATTAATTATTTAATTGATGATGTTACTACTAAAAAAGAATATGACATTATTGATAGGAAAGATAACGTTATTTTACTTAGGAATGAGGGTTTAATAAAATAGAAGAGTTCGCTCTAAGATATTGCTTTTTACCTTGCAATGACAATCCGACTTAACTAAGTAAGTTATTTAATTTCCATTCCTTATTAAGTAAGGAAAAACTATTCGGGTAAGGATTGGCAATAGAGTAAAGAGAATAGATAATTTTTTTAAATACCGATCGTTATTTTCAATGGTTCTTATCCCTAGAAGTTCGATCGAACTTCTAACAATCCATCCTACTCCTAAAATATTGATCGCAATGGATCGCATTGATCCATTATTATCATGATTTGTTTCCTTTGCTCCCTTGCCCCCAAACTGGGGAAACAATACTAAGTAATCACACCTGAGGATTTAGAGACTTGAAAATATTAACAAATGAAACAAATTATTACTATTTTGTGATCTGAACGACAAAGCCTCATGGAATTTCTAAAAAAAAGTGTTAGGGTTGTAACTATATATCTTGAGTTACTGTAATAACTAAATTATGACTCAATTAAGTCAAGCCATCGTCCAAGCCGAAGCACTCCTGCTGAAAGCCTCTCTCAATCCCAGTCTGGAAGAAAACTTAATTACTGCTTTTGGAGATAACTACAACGTTACCATCGCAAATAATATCCTCTCCTCATGGCGTAATGGTAACTTTAGTAATTTACCGAAAATTGAAGTATTGTCCCCATCTGCCATGAATGGTGCGCAAGGTGCTTACAGTGCATTGAATAACACCATTTATTTATCCTCCTTTCTTGTAGAGTCAAAATCCCTTACAGCGATTCGAGATGTATTAATAGAAGAATATGGACACTTTATCGATGCCCAAATTAACGACATAGACAGTCAGGGAGACGAAGGGGAAATCTGGCGTAACTTAGTGTTAAATCAACCCATGACAGAAGCGGAATTAAAAACCTTCAGAAATGAAAATGATTGGAATACCGTCATTGTTAATGGGCAAATTTTAAAAGTGGAAAACAATACCATTACTCAGTTAACTAATAATATTACAGATGACTTTTACTATCAAATATCAGGGAACAATGTAGTATGGCTTAGACACAATAGTTATAATTTTTACAGAGATTATGAAATATACTTCTACAATGGTGTAGCCATTACTCATTTAACCAATAACACTACAAGTCCTTCTTCTCCTCAAATATCAGGAAGCAATGTAGTGTGGGACGCATACGATGGCAATGATTATGAAATTTATTTCTACAACGGTACAACAGTTACTCAATTAACTAACAATGTTAAACATGATAGCGATCCTAAAATATCAGGAAATAATGTAGTGTGGTCTGAGTATGACGGGAATGATTATGAAATATATTTTTATAACGGTGTCACAGTTACTCAGTTAACTAATAACACTACAGATGATTCCGCTCTTGGAGTATCAGGAGATCATCTAATGTGGTCTGGGTATGACGGCAATAGTCCTAAAATATATTTATACAATAGTGCAACTCAGTTGACTGACAATATTATAGGTGGACTCAACCCTCAAATATCAGGGAATAATGTAGTGTGGTCTGGGTATGACGGGAATGATTATGAAATATATTTTTATAACGGTGTCACAGTTACTCAGTTAACTAATAACACTACAAAAGATTACACCCCTAAAATCTCAGGAAATAAGATAGTTTGGGATGGTTATGATGGCAATGACAATGAAATATATTTTTATAACGGAGCAACAGTTATTCAGTTAACTAATAACACGACAAACGATTACCACCCTGACATCTCAGAAAATAATGTAGTGTGGTCTGGGTATGACGGGAATGATTATGAACTATATTTTTATAATGGTGCGATAAGTACTCAGTTAACTAATAATAATATAAATGACTACGGACCTAAAATATCAGGGAATAATGTAGTATTTAGTAGGACTCATATTAGTGATGCGGAAATTTATACATATCGGATAAATTACAGTTTACTGAATCTTGCCATTAACGATGTTACCATAACTGAAGGTAATAGCGGGACTAAAAACGCAGTATTCACCGTAACTCGTACTGGTACAGCTACTAATGCT
Organism: Geminocystis sp. NIES-3709; assembly: GCF_001548115.1. Taxonomy (GTDB): domain Bacteria; phylum Cyanobacteriota; class Cyanobacteriia; order Cyanobacteriales; family Cyanobacteriaceae; genus Geminocystis. The sequence continues at coordinate 19,979 of NZ_AP014821.1, forward strand.
ATTACTGTTAATTATTCCACTGCTAATGGTACAGCAAAGGCAGGAAGTGATTATGTAGCGAAAACTGGTACTTTAACCTTTGCCCCTAATGAAACAAGTAAAACTATTTCTATAGTCATTAATGGCGATACAACAGGAGAAGATAACGAGACTTTCTTTATTAATCTTACTAATGCTGTGGGTGATATGAGCTCCTTTGCTGTGGATGATACGAGCTCATTTAATCTAAGTAATACTGTTGGTGATTCGATTACCGATAATCAAGGGCAAGGTACAATCAGTAACGATGATACCTCGTTAATTGTGGGAAATGATAATAATAACAATCTTGTGGGGGGTACTAGTAATGATACTTTACAAGGATTAGGAGGAAATGATACTCTCCGAGGTGGTACAGGTAGTGATCGTCTTGAAGGTGGTACGGGTAACGATATTTACTATCTAGACAGTACAGGTGATCGAATTATTGAAGTTTTAAATGAAGGAAACGATACAGTTCGATCGACTTTTACTTATACTTTAGGAGCAAATGTCGAAAATCTGGTGTTAGAAGGAACAGGAAATCTAAACGGTACAGGAAACAATCTCAAGAATAGTATCACGGGTAATAACATTAATAACCTTCTCAATGGTGAAGAAAGAAATGATACTCTCAATGGACGTGATGATGATGATACTCTTATTGGTGGTAGTGGTAATGATTCCATGATTGGTGGTGCTGGAAATGATACTTTCTATGTCGATTCTTCGGCAGATCGAGTAGTAGAATTGTTCTATGAACCATGGTGGGGGTACGATATAGATACAGTTCGATCAACTGTTACCTATACTTTAAGTGCCAATGTCGAAAATCTGGTGCTAGAAGGAACAGGAAATCTTAATGGTACGGGTAACACCCTCAGCAATCATATTACTGGAAATAACTTTAGCAATACAATTAACGGAAGTGAGGGTAATGATACTCTCATTGGACGTGGGGGTAATGATACTCTTATTGGTGGTACTGGCAAAGGTAAAATGATTGGTGGTACTGGAAACGATATTTACTATATCGATGGGGGGGCTCAAATCATAGAATTATTCAATGAAGGTACAGATACAGTTCTATCAACTTCTTTTACTTATACTTTAGGAGCAAATGTCGAAAATTTGGTGTTAGGAGGAACAGGAAATATCAACGGTACAGGAAACATCCTCAATAATAGTATTACAGGTAATAACTTTAAGAACCTTATCAATGGTGGTAGTGGAAATGATACTCTTAATGGACGTGGTGGATCTGATACTCTTACCGGTGGTATTGGCAATGATTCCATGATTGGTGATACAGGAAACGATACTTTTTATGTGGACAGTACGGGTGATCGAGTCCTAGAATTGTCTGATGAGGGGAATGATACAGTGCTGGCAACCATCACCTATACTTTAGGTGCAAATGTCGAAAATCTGGTATTAGAAGGAACAGAAAATATCAACGGTACGGGAAACACCCTCAATAATAGTCTTATAGGTAATAACCTTAGTAACATTCTTAATGGTGAAGATGGTAATGATACCTTAGTGGGAGGCAATGACAATGATTCCATGATTGGTGGTAATGGAAACGATACTTTCTATGTCGATGCAATAGAGGATGTAATCGTAGAATTGTCCAATGAAGGTATAGATGCCGTTCGATCGATGGTTAACTATACTTTAAGTGCAAATGTAGAAAATCTGATCTTACAAGGAACAGAAAATATCGATAGTACAGGAAACATTCTCAATAATAGTATTACAGGTAATAACCGTAATAACCTTCTCAATGGTGGGAGTGGTAACGATACTCTCAATGGACGTGGTGGCAATGATACTCTCACTGGTGGTATTGGTAATGATTCCATGATTGGTGGTACGGGAAATGATACTTTCTATGTGGACAGTACAAGCGATCGAGTCATCGAAAGTGCCAGTCAAGGTATCGATGCCGTTCGATCGACTATTACCTATACTTTAGTAGCCAATGTCGAAAATCTGATCTTACAAGGTACAGAAAATATCGATGGTATAGGAAACACCCTCCATAATAATATTACAGGTAATAACCTTAATAACATTCTCAATGGTGGAGATGGTAATGATACCTTAGTGGGAGATAGTGGGAACGATCGTCTTAATGGTAGTACTGGTATTGATAGAATGCTAGGAGGATTGGATAATGATGCTTATTCTGTGGATCATATTCAAGATGAAGTGATTGAATTTTTTAATCAAGGTACAGATATAGTTTTCTCTACCATTACCTATACTCTACCTAATAACATCGAAAATTTGAATCTCAGTGATACAGTAAATATAGATATAAATGGAACAGGCAATAGTTTAAGCAACCGTCTGACGGGTAATAATCAGAATAATCAACTTCATGATGGAGAAGGAAATGACACCTTAAATGGCCGTGATGGCAATGATACTCTTACTGGTGGAGAAGGAAATGATAGTCTTATTGGTGGTAATGGTGATGACTCTTTCCGCTTTACTACCGTGAATGAAGGAATCGATACCATTACTGACTTTAATGTTAGTGATGACACTATTTTGGTTCGTCGGAATGGTTTTAGCGGTGGTTTATCCTTAGGTACTTTAGCTGTAAATCAATTCCGTGTCGGTTCATCGGCAACGGTTTCCACCGATCGTTTTATCTATAACTCTAGTAATGGTGCATTTTTCTTCGATTCCGATGGAAATGGTGCAACGGGGGCGATACAAATTGCAACTTTCAGTACGGGGTTAGGAATGACAAATCAGGATATTGTCATAGTGTAATTAGTGTGTTATTAAATAATGAGGTTTTGAGGATTATCTCTTAGTCCATTATTTAATCAGGCTTTGTTGCATGAATCAAAAAACGAACAATTTTTCAGAGGAACGATCGCTATGACCCTATCATTATGAGTTGTTAAACTATATAGCTATCTGGTTTGGCAATTTGGATCATTTTATTCAACAACAGACATTTCACAAACAATTCCACAGCCTGATTGTCAAAATCTCTGCTACTTAGTTTTCCTCCAAAGATTGTCTTTAGCCTAAACATTGTAGTTTCACTGATTGAACGTCGATTATAACCACTTTCTTCCTTCCATTCTTTTCTACCTATTTCCTCAATTTTTTCGATATTTCTATTCCTGTCTCCATCTATGTCTGACCACTTTTGAGCATTGTTTTGTGGTAGAATTGTCGCCATTGCCCCTCTCTTGGCGATCGCCCGATAACATTTTCTTTGATCAGAGCGAAGCTCTGGCGCTGCGCGATCATAAGCCCCATCCCCTGAAACTTGCTCAATCTCACCTTCTACCGCTTCTAATAAACTTTCTAGTACATCGCCGTCATGGCAATTATTTGTCGTTACTTCTGCTACTAAAATTTTACCTGTTTTTTCATCTACGGCTAAATGTAATTTACGCCATGTTCTTCTTTTACTTACACCGTGTTGTCTGGTTTTCCATTCACCTTCACCATAAACTTTTACCCCTGTGGAATCTACTACCACATGACGAGGTTCATCCCTTTTGTTCACTGGTAGAACTACATCGAGATTTTTCGCTCTACGAGACACCGTAGTATGGTCTGGCATTGGCAAATCAATCCCCATGAGAACAAATAATGATTCTAAAAAACCTTCCGTTTGTCTTCCCGCTAAACTAAATAAAGACTTCACCATCACAAAAGTTAATATTGCTTGATCTGAGAAATAATTATCAGCTCCTCTAGTTCCTGATTTTTCTGTTAAAATCCAGTTAGATAAGACTTCTTCAGAAAGCCAAAATGTCAGACTTCCTCTTTGTTTTAGTCCTCGATCATATTCTGACCAATTTCTTAGATGGTATTTTTGTTTCATCTTCTGACGGTGGCTATGGAAAAACAATACCTAATTTTATCTCAAATACTCTCCACAAGCGATTCATGCAACAAAGCCATTTAATCAATCTCATGAATTAAGTCAACTTGAGTTCATCATTTAGCTTAATTGTCGTCCCCCTCAGCTATACAAGTGTGTCTTACCTTAATGACGTTTCATGTTCAGAAATTGAGTTAATTCCGATCGAAATATAAGTTTAACTTGTCCAGTGGGGCCATTTCGATGTTTTGCTACAATAATTTCTGCTACTCCTTGATCTACGGTGTCGGGATGGTAATATTCATCTCGGTATAACATGATCACTAAATCCGCATCTTGCTCGATCGATCCTGACTCACGCAAGTCAGACAACATAGGACGTTTATTTGTGCGTTGTTCCACAGCTCGACTAAGCTGAGATAAGGCTATAATGGGGGCGTTAATCTCTCTGGCAAGGCTTTTCAACGATCGAGTAATTCTGGATAACTCTTGTACCCGATTATCACTACTTCCCTGCATTAACTGTAAATAATCAATTAAAACTAAGCCTAATTTACCCTTTTTTTCTGCTTGTAAACGGCGCACTTCCGATCGCATTTGCATAACGGTTAAATAACCACTATCATCAATGTAAATTGGTAACTCTGATAATGATCCCATTGCCGTCATTAAAGGCTCCATTTCCTGCTCTGTAATTCTACCAGATTTTAGACGACTACTCTCTAATTTTCCTTCCCCAGAAAGCAAACGCATTGCTAATTGTTCTCTGGACATTTCTAAGCTAAAAATAGCTACCGCTAAATTATGATGTTTTGCAATATTTGCGGCAATATTTAAGGCAAAACTGGTTTTTCCCATGGCAGGGCGCCCGGCAATTATAATTAAGTCCGATCGTTGAAATCCTCCTGTTAAAGCATCTAAATCGTAAAATTCAGTACTGATACCGGGTAACGCAATTTTTTCTTGAAAGTTTTGAATCTCTGTAAAAGTGTCAATTAAAGTTTCAGAAATAGGTACTAATCCTTGCTGTATTCTTGCTTGAGTAAGTTTAAATATTTTTTGTTCTGCTTCATCTAAAATAATGTCTAAATCTTGGGTCGTATCATAACCTAATTCGCTAATTTCTTTAGCTGTAGTTATTAGTAATCTCCTAATATATTTATCTGTAATTAACGGAACATAACGCTCAATATTTGCCGAAGAAACAGTTCGATCGAGTAAACTAATTATTTTAGGAGTACCACCAATTTTATCCAACAAATTATGATCATTTAACCATGTACTAACCGTCATTAAATCAATCGGTTGCCCTTGAAAATATAAATTTCTGGCCGCTTCGTAAATATGACGATGAGCATTGACATAAAAGGCTTCTAATGGTAAGATGTCTATGATTTTTCCCATGGCATTAGGATCAAAGAGTAAACTACCTAAAATTATTTCTTCTGCTTCTATATTTTGAGGAGGAAGAGAGGAAGCGGCCAAATCGGGGGTAAAGTCATTCATTATAAACAATGGACAGGATTGGGTAAATTTTGGGAACGTTAATATAGAATAAATACTTATTAACATTGAAGGTTAATAATACTAATTTATCATTGGAATGCTTATTAATCCATAATATGAACTGACGAGGTATTATGAAAAAATTTGTCAGTCTTCGCAGTAAAATCTTAGTAGGCTTCACTTTGATGTTTACTGTTTTCGGTATCGGTGTTTATTACTGGTTTTATCGTTTTACCACAGACAAAACTTTACAACGTTTAAAAGACGATTTACGCATAAGTGCGATCGCATCTTCTCAACAGATAGATGTGGATGAATTCGTGACTTTATCTCAAACGGGTAAGGCAAATCAAGAAGGTGGATCAGATGATCCTCTTTATCAAAAACAACTAGAATGGTTATATAACCTACATCAAATTAACCCAAAAATATTTATTTTCACTTTTATTAAAGATGATTCTCAGACGCAAGAAAAACAGCAAATTAGATATTTAGTTGATGTCTGGATGAATATAGATGCTAGTAAAAGTGCTAGGTTTTTAGAATCTGCGATCGCTACACCATATCACATTAACACACTAACTAACGGCACAGTAGAATTTAGAGACTTTTATCAAGACAAATGGGGAAAATGGATGACTTATTATGCCCCCATTAGGGATAAATCAGGTAAAATCGTTGGCGCTATTGGCGCAGATATGCAAATTGATGAAATAACCCAATTGCAAAAAGAAATCCAACGACAATTTTTAGTTTCCTTCGGAATATCTTACCCCTTTTTCCTGACCTTAATCTATATTCTCACCACTCTTTTAACTAGACGTTTTCAAGCAATGCAAAAATATGCCCAAGCAGTAGGAGAAGGAAATTATCAACCCAACATCTCTTTATCCAGTGAGTTCAAATTTTCTTTTTTCAATGATGAAAGAATTATTTTAAGTAAAGCCTTAGAAGAAATGACAGGAAAAATAAGGCAAAGAGAAGAATTACTAAATGCCATTTTTAATCAGGTAGCTGTAGGTATCGGTATTCACACTTTAGATCATAAAATAAAAATTGTTAACCAAACATTTTGTCGTTTAATCGGGTATTCTGAAGAAGAATTAATCGATCGACATTGCTGTGATATTACCCATCCTGAAGATATAGAGTTGAGTAAAAAATATATCCATGAGATGATTCACTCTAAGGTATTTCCTCCTTCAACCCACGAAAAACGATGTATTTGTAAAAATGGTGAAATAATCTGGATAGAAATGGCTATTACCATTATTGAAGATAATCATAAAAATCCTAAATATTTTATCTCCGTTATTCAAGACATTACCCGTCGTCGTTTTGCCGAAAAGAAATTAATAGAGGCGGCTAACACAGATTTTCTAACAAAATTACCCAATCGAGGTTATTTTATTGAATGTTTAGATGATTTATTAAGTCAAGCTAACGACTATCTCCATAATTTATTTGCTCTTTTGTTGGTGGATTTAGATAATTTTAAAACCATTAATGATAGTTTAGGACATTTAGCTGGGGATCAATTTTTAGTCAATATCGCTAATCATTTAAGTGATTGTGTTACTGATAAGGATATAGTCGCCCGATTGGGAGGAGATGAATTTGCAATACTATTAACTTCGATTCAAAGTATAGAAGATGCGATCGTAGTTGCGAATAAAATTCAAACAGAAATTAGTATTCCCTTTTATATTCATGGGCAAGAATTTGTCACCAGTGCAAGTATCGGTATTGTCTTGAGTCGAAATTTAGCTAGTCAAACAAAGTATCTTGTCGCTTCAGATTTATTAAGAGATGCAGATATTGCCATGTATCAAGTGAAAAACAAAGGGAAAAATAACTATGCTATTTTTGGACAGGAAATGTATGAAAATTTTATTCATCAACTAAAGTTAGAGAATGATTTGCGTAAAGCTATTGGAGAAGGTAGCCTAAGTTTATACTATCAACCCATTATCGACTTGAAAACAGGAGAATTATATAGTTTAGAGTCCCTAGTACGTTGGTTTCATCCAGAGTTAGGATTTTTAACCCCTAATAAATTTTTACCTATTGCCGAACAAAGTGGATTAATTGTAGAGTTAGGTAACTGGGGATTAAAAACTGCTTGTCATCAACTTCATCAATGGCACGAAGAAAAATTAATCTCCGAAAATATATCAGTGAATGTGAATATTGCGGGAAAACAATTTGACGGTAAAGATTTATTAACTCAAATAGTCAAGACTCTTTCTGAGACTAAATTATCTCCCAGTCATTTACATATTGAGGTAACAGAAACAATTATTTCTCATAACACCGTAAATGTGACTAAAACCTTGAAAAAAATTAAGGATTTAGGTGTTAAAATTGCGATCGATGATTTTGGTACAGGTTATTCATCCTTAGCGAGATTACGAAACTTTCCTGTGAATGAAATTAAAATAGATAAGGCTTTTGTACAACCATTAAATACTCATCCTCGAAATGTTAAATTTTTACAGGGGATAATTACTCTTTGTCAAAATTTAGAGTTAAAAGTAGTTTGTGAAGGCATCGAAACCGAAGCTCAAAATAATATATTATCTGATCTTCATTGTAATTATGGACAGGGATATTTATTTGCTAAACCCATGAGTGTGAGTGATTTTGAGTTATGGATTAAAAATAAAACCAAGAGAGACGAGGAAAGGAAAAAGAATCAAAATTCTGAGTCTAATTTTATCAAGGGTGAATTATAAAATTATAGGTAAAGAAAGGGAAAAACAGTGTAAAGTAATTTGATGTCCATAAACTCATTATTTAAAACCCAACGCCTAATACTTAATACCTTCAATGTCAAATATTTTGCGTTGGGTAACCTCAGTTAATATTTTTTGCAGAGAAAGATGCGATCGCAGTAAAATAGGGAAAGGAATAAAAATTTAACCTAGAGAAAATAATGACAGCAAGTGTGACGATTCCCAAAAAGCCCTCAAAAGTCGAGAATTTAAAAGAGCGTAGCAACTTTTTGAGAGAACCTATAGCGACAGAACTACAACAAGATACCACCCACTTTACAGAAGATGGGATTCAAATTCTTAAATTTCATGGCTCATATCAACAAGATAATCGAGATAATCGAGTAAAAGGGCAAGAAAAAGATTATCAATTTATGTTACGCACCCGCAATCCAGGCGGTTTTATTCCCCCTCAACTATATCTTACTCTTGAAAATCTTTCAGAGCAATACGGTAATCATACATTGCGAGTCACAACTCGACAAGGTTATCAAATTCATGGTATTCTCAAGAAAAATCTCAAGACAGTAATCAGTAATATTGTCAAAAGTATGGGCTCAACTTTGGGCGCTTGTGGAGACTTAAATCGTAACGTTATGGCACCTCCCGCCCCCTACAAAAACCGTGCTGATTATCAATATGCCTGGGAATATGCGGAAAAAATTGCTGACTTATTAACTCCTCAAACGGGTGCATACTATGAAATTTGGTTAGATGGAGAAAAAGCTATTACCGCCGAAGAAGCCCCCGAAGTTAAAGCCTATCGTCAAAAAAACCTCAATGGTACTAATTTTACCGATTCTGAAGAACCTATCTATGGTACTCAGTATATGCCTCGAAAGTTTAAATGTTCTGTTACTGTACCCGGAGATAATTCGATCGATGTTTATACCCATGATCTCAGTTTAGTGGTTATTGTAGATGAAAAAGGAGAATTAGAAGGGTTTAACATTCTTGCCGGAGGAGGTTTAGGGCGTACCCATCGTAAAGAAGAAACTTTCGCTCGTAGTGCAGATGAAATTGGATATGTAAAGAAAGATGATGTTTTTGATTTGGTAAAAGCAGTTGTAGCTACTCAAAGGGATTATGGCGATCGTGTAAATCGTCGTCATGCGCGGATGAAGTACTTAATTAATGATTGGGGAGTTGAAAAATTTACGGCTAAATTAGAAGAATATTTTGGTAAAAAATTAGAGCCTTTTAAACAACTACCTGAATGGAAATATGAAGACTATTTAGGTTGGCATGAACAAGGAGATGGAAAACTATTTATCGGTATTTCTGTTGAAAATGGACGAGTCAAAAATGAAGGAGAATTTCAACTAAAAGAAGCTCTAAAAAAAGTTATTGAAAAATACGAATTACCAACTCGTTTAACAGCTAATCATAACATTATTCTTTATGAAATTGACCCTCAATGGCAAGAAGATATAAGCAAAATTTTAGTGAATCATGGAGTAGAAATTAACCCAGAAAACGTTAATCATCTTACCCGCTATTCTATGGCTTGTCCTGCCTTACCAACTTGCGGATTAGCTACCACAGAATCAGAAAGAATTTTACCTAGTATTCTCGAAAGAATTGACAGTTTATTAGGTAAGTTAGGCATGGAAGAAGAAAACATCGTGATTCGGATGACAGGATGTCCTAATGGTTGCGCCCGCCCTTATATGGCAGAATTAGGTTTTGTGGGTGATTCTCCGAATGTCTATCAAATTTGGTTAGGAGGATGTCCGAATCAAACTCGTTTAGCTCAGGTTTATGTTGATAAACTAAATGTTAATGAGTTAGAAAAATTTTTAGAACCTTTATTGGTCTTTTTCCGAGATAATAAAGAGAATAATGAGACATTTGGTCAATTTTGTTATCGTGTTGGCTTTGACGCTTTACGCACTTTTGCTGACAAATATAAATCAAGCAAGAAAAAAATTATGACTCAAACTGAGAAAAAATCCCGTAAAAAACGTAACGAACATCGTATTAGCGTAAATGAAGAATGGTATCAAAAATTAAAAACTACTTCCTCTGAGCAAAAAAAAGGCATGAATCAGATAGTTTCAGAAGCTTTAGAAGCATATTTTTCTAGTCAAAAATAATCTTAGGGAAAATAAGGTACCTCAGTTCGATGCAAAATGTATGGATAATAGCAAGGTATTAGTTGTTAGGGTATTAGGTAAATAATTGAGGAAAAACTGTTAACAATTGATTTTACTTAGATTAATTTAATCAGATTTGGTATTTTTAGAACCTAAAACCTAAAGCCTAAAACCTACCTACATCAATGATTTTTTCTCGAACTTAGGTAAGGTGGGCATTACCCACCACAAAAAACTGATTTTCTATGAATTTTGAACGGTTAAATTATCTCCAATATTTACAATTCCTTCATTCTGAGCTATCATATTTTGACCGAACATTATGCCATCAGGAGTGTTACGAAAGCTACTAAGAGTTAATAATGGTTCTTTTGTTCGATCGACTTGTCCTGTTTTTTGATCTGTTGTGGTTACGATACAACGACTACAAGGCTTTACTATATCAAAATTGACATTTCCTATCTGAATTTTTTGCCATGTATCTTCAATAAAAGGATCTGAGGTTTCAACTACTATATTAGGGCGAAAACATTCCATTTTTATTACTAATTGATTCGCTGGATATTTTGTTTGTAAATGACGGTTTAGCTCATCTAAAGAACCAGTATTTGTTAATAAAAAAGGAAATCCATCAGAAAAACTTACGGGTTGATTTTCTTGGGTGCTATATTGTCTGTTAATAGGTCTAATATGTTTGTTAGATTGTTGTACTAAGCGACAAGATTTATCTATTTTTAAGGCTTCTGTAAACCAGTTTGCTACCTCATCTCCTTGATCAATAGCTATAGTTGAATCTCTCCAAATATTGACCTCAATTTCTTTTTTATTATCATCAGGAATTAACTCAAACTCTGATATATTAACATTTTCAGTCCTTAAATATAATTTATTTTCGTTTATAGTTACTCTAATAGTTGCTAATTGTGGATGTTGTCTTTGAGTCAAAAATTTGCCATTTTTATCTACTAACATAAATTGTCGATCGTAAAAAGTAGGTTGAAAAAAATCTCGTAAACCTTTTGGAGTAATTTCTGCTTTTGTTAAACTAATTCCTTGACAAGATTTAATGGGATAAATAAAAAGATTTATTATTTTCATCTTTAGTTTTATGGTTAATAATTAGTGATTAAAATTTCGTTAATTTCTCCTCTTTTTTCTGCTTTACTATTAATAAAACGAGGAGCTTTTATTCTTTTTATATTATAGTTACTATAAGCCTCATCAAAAAATTGATCGAGCATATCTTCATTAGTAGGATCAGAATTACTTAACATTAATTTAGCTCCTTTTTTATCTAATATTTTAAAAAATTGTGCTAATCTTAATTGTTCATTATCATCAAAATTATTGTTATTATAACTATTAAAATTAGAGGTTTTATTTAAAGGACGATAAGGCGGATCAAAATAGACAAAAGTTTGCTCATTTACCTCTTTTTTACAATCCTGAAAGTCTCCTTGTCTAATGTCAGTTTTTTGCAAAATTTTACTTAAATTAATCAGATTTGATTGATCGAATATATGAGGATTTTTATGTTTACCAAAAGGCACATTAAATAATCCTTTCCTATTTACTCGAAATAACCCATTAAAACAAGTTTTATTCAAAAAAATTAATTCCGCAGTTCTTATTAACCATTGTTTATCATAGTTTTTATAGTTAATAATTTGTTTTTCTTGGTTAAATTTATCTCTTATTTTATAAAAATATTGAGTTTTTTCTATATCGTTAAATCTTAGATACTTAGTTTCTAATTTATCTAAAATATCAATTAAATCATCTACATTAATTTTAATAGTTTGATAAGCTAATACCAATTCAGGATTTACGTCATAGAGTAAAAATTTTTGAATATCATAATGTTGGGCAATATATAAAAAAACAGCACCACCACCGACAAAACCCTCGATATATTTATTTATTTGACCATTAATTAACTCTTGAGGAAATCGATCACATATTTGATTTAGTATTTTTGTTTTTCCCCCAGCCCATTTTAAAAAAGGTTTAACTAATTTATCTTGATTTTTCATTAATTTATTCAAAAATTTCAGGCCACAAATCTACTATTTTTAATTGCCATTGGGGAAGTAATTCAGGAATAGTTAAAGTATCTTGATCTGTTAATATTTCTACCTCTTTATTTACTCTAAAAATTTTGATAATATGTTCATCAGGATCAATTAAGATTGCGACTTTTACTCCAAAATCTAAAAAGTTTTTTAGTTTATTTTCTAGTTTACTAATTCGATCGAATGATTTTATTTCTACGACTAAATCAGGTATAACTTGAGCATAACTACGAGGACTTATCTTCAATTTTTCTGCCTTAACAAATGCGACATCAGGAGCTAATAAATCTCCATTAGGCATAATAAAACCTGCGGATGATCCTGTTACTCTGCCTAGTTTACGAGAATTAACCCAGTTTCTTAAATTACTACTAAAGTTAGTCCCTACTTCTTCAGAAAAAAAATCTGATGGACTCATAATAATAATTTCTCCCTCTTTCAGTTCATATTTAAAATTGGGATTTTGCTGTTGTATTTTATCAACATCTTCGATCGTTAGTTTCATAATTTTTTCTTTGTTTCTGGGAAAAAATAGGGCTAAAAACTAAATTTTTTTTACCGAGCTATTTCTAAAGATTTAGATGTGTAATTATTGACTATTTCTCTAAATGAATCCCCGTCGATGGTTTCTTTTTCTATTAATAAATCTACTAACATATCAATTACAGGGCGATTTTCTTGAATAATTTGTTTAGCATTTTGATAACATTGAAAAACGATCGATCGAATTTGTTTATCAATTTTTTCAGCTATTTCTTGAGAATAATCAGAACGATTAACGGAGTCATTTCCTAAGAAAATAGGCTGATTATCGTCTTCTAAGGCAATAGGGCCTAAATCAGACATTCCAAATTTTGTCACCATTTGACGGGTTAAAGATGTCACTCTTTCGATGTCATTTCCTGCACCAGTAGTTATTTCTGCTTCTCCAAAAATTACATCTTCGGCCGCCCGTCCACCGAGTAATCCTGTAATACGGGCGAATAATTGAGTTCTGGAAACTAAGCCCTGTTCTTCATCAGGAGTAAACCATGTTAAGCCTCTGGCTTGTCCTCTGGGAATTAAAGTTACTTTTTCCACGGGATCATGACCTTTTGTTAATGTCCCGACAATACCATGACCAATTTCATGATAGGCGATTAGTCTTTTACTTTTGCCGTCAACTAGAGGTGTGCCTTCCATTCCTGCAATTACTCGATCGATGGCGGCATCAATTTCTGCCATGGTGATGGCTTCTTTTCTTCGTCTGACGGTTAAAATGGCTGCTTCATTGAGTAAGTTAGCTAAATCTGCCCCTGAAAATCCAGGGGTACGTTGGGCTATGGTTTCTAAAGATACTTGGGGATCAATTTTTTTATTAGCACCATGTACTTCAAGAATACCTAAGCGTCCTTTCATATCAGGATAATCCACAATAACTTGTCGATCGAACCTTCCCGGGCGTAATAAGGCACTATCCAAGACATCAGGACGATTAGTTGCCGCAATAACAATAATGCCCGTATTGCCCTCAAAACCATCCATTTCCGTAAGCAATTGGTTGAGGGTTTGTTCTCTCTCGTCATTACCTCCACCAATTCCAGCACCTCTTTGTCGTCCCACAGCATCAATTTCATCAATAAAAACAAGACAAGGTGCATTTTCTTTAGCTTTACGAAATAAATCTCGCACTCTTGAAGCACCAACTCCTACGAACATCTCTACAAATTCAGACCCAGAAATACTAAAAAAGGGAACTTGTGCTTCACCGGCGATCGCTTTAGCTAAAAGGGTTTTACCTGTACCGGGAGGACCTACTAATAAAACGCCTCTGGGAATTTTAGCACCAACGGCAGTAAATTTATCGGGAGTTTTCAGAAAAATAACTACTTCCTGTAATTCTTCTTTCGCTTCTTCGATACCTGCCACATCTTTAAATTCAACTCCAGTGGCTGCTTCCATTTGAAATCTTGCTCGAGATTTGCCGAAATTCATTGCTCCGGCGGCGGTACTAGCAGAGCGTTTAATTAAGAGAAATAAGCCAAAAATCAATAAAAGTAATAATCCTATCTGCATTAAATTGATCACGGCGGCACTACTAGCGGCGGAAGATTCTACGGCAAAATCAATTTTTTTTGACCTAATTTTGGCGATTAATTCGGGATTTTGATTAAATAGCTTAACTTGTTCCGCTTTATTGTCTGTTTCTTTCTTTAAATACACATTAGCGATATTGGTGGCAGGATCGATCGTAATTTTGCGAACTTCTCCTGTTTCAATACTTCTAAGTAAATCTGAGTAGTTGAATGATTCTTTTTTCTGTTGTGCCAAAGCTATGTTACCTACGAATAAAGTTTGTAACAACAACAAACTACTCGCCATAATACGAAGCATTTTGGGCGATTTTGTGAATTTACTGGGACTTAATTTACGATGATAACTGTGCATTGGTGATGATCTTTCAAATAACTAACTCTTTTATAACAAATCTGGAAAAACAATGAACAATAAACGGTTATAAATCAGTGTTTATTATCTGTTGATAAACCTCAATTAATTGTTTTGCGATGTGATCCCATGTATAATTTTCTAGGATAAATTTTCTAGCTCGATCGCGTGACAGTGTTATTTCTCGATCGTCTATTAATCTTAGAGAATCCTGATTTTTGAGAGCTTTTTCGATCGTTATAGCAATTTTATCTATATCTAAATCCGTCACATAACCTAGATTATTTTCTTTGATTACTTCCGATAAAGCAACTTCAGGGGTAATAATTACTGATAATCCTGCTTCTAGGGCTTCTAAAACAGCGATACCAAAATTTTCTGAGTAGGAAGTCAAAGCAAATAAATCTGAACCTTGTAACAAGAGATTTTTAAATTCTCCTTCTACAAATCCAACCCAATAAGTTTTATCATTGATATTTTCTTTTTCTATTAATAATTTAATTTTTTTTTCATATTCAATATCACCAACTCCGGCAATTATAAAGCGATAATCATAATCAATTTTTGCCAATGCAGATATAAGAAACTCTAAACCTTTTTTTTCGTGAATTCTGGATAAAAATAAAATTATTGATGTGTTATCAGAAATATTAAATTTTTGACGTAATTTTTTTTGAGCAAAAAGGATTAAATTAGTAGAATTAATTCCTAAAGGAATCACAAAACTATTTATTTTTAATCCTAGGTTTTTAACTTCTTGTTGTTCTTGAAAAGCAGTACAATGAACAAAATTACTACCTTCTAAATTAGTTTTTTCTACTAAGTCAAAATAGATTTGTTTTTTCTTTGCCTTTTGTGTCAAAGACCAACTACATAATTGTCCTAATGGTCTAACAATATAAGGAATTTTTTTTAATCTAGCAATTATCATTGCGATAGTAGAAGTATAAGAAAAAATAGCATGAACATGGATTAAATCATATTTATTAATATTTTCAAATAACCAAATTGTTAAGTCCAAAGAAAAAGCAAATTCTCGAATAAAGTTAATATTAGGCGAAAAACGATGAAAAAAAATAACAGGAACTTTCTTATAGATTACTTTCTGTTTTAATGGCACATCTAATAAATTATCTCCATGATCATTAGTCGTCACAATTTCTACTTCAATCTCATTATCTTGTAATGCTTTTACCATTTCTAAAACTGCTTTACTAGGGCCACCTCTTACAAACGAAACGGAAGGAATAACATGGAGAATTTTCATAAATAGATGTTACCAATTGATAATTGAGAATTGTACATTGCTCATGATTCATTGTTGAAAGCAGTTTTCATTTCTTTAAACCACAGAAGTGCATTCTTCTTTACGACTTTGCGAGAGATAAAAAATGTAGTTTATTTATGGGAAAAGCTGTGTAATTTGTACCTTATAAAATAAAATTAATAACCATAAATTTAATCCTATTGGGAAGAAAAATATTTTAATTAATTTGTTGTAACCAATGATCTAAAATCATTAAACTCCAACGACGATACCATAATTTTAAATTAATATCTTTCGGTAAATTAAGAGAGGAAAAATAGTCTTTCCATTCATTATCTATCCACCGTTGAAAAGGAAAAGTAAAACCCCGTTTCGGGCGATTTACAACCCATTGGGGTAACTCAGGAATAGCATTAATTAATAATTGTTTTTTTTGTGCTAATCGTAAGTTACTTGTAATATTAGATATTTTTTCTAATAAAACTCGATCGACTAATGGTACTCTTAATTCTAATCCGTGAGCCATACTCATTACATCACTATCCCGTAAAAGTTGATTACGCATATAACGGGTAATTTCTAAGTAGCTAACTTCATCTTCTAAAGTTGCTTGAGAAATCAATGAAGGTTTTTCTCTTTCTATTACTCGATCGTTACCTAAATAATAATTTAAAATAGTTATGGCTTCCTGATGGGCAAATATTCCTCGAAAACATTGATAAGCAGAGAATGTTGAAGAATTTGAACCTAAAAAATCTCCTAAACGAAGATAACGGGGATCTTTAAAATTACTTAGAATATAAGCTGACAATCGTTTTAAATAGCTTAATTTATCTATTTTTTGCCCTATTTTAATCATCTGGGGGATTTTTTGAAATGAACTATAACCGCCAAATAACTCATCTCCCCCTAACCCTGATAATACAACTTTAGTTCGATCGTTATTAGCTACTTGAGAAACACAAAAAGTATTAAACCCATCGATGGTAGGTTGATCAATGGCTTGTAAAAAATTTGGTAATATTTTTTTTGCGATGGATGAAGTTATTTTATATTCATGATGTTTACTATCAAATTTTTGGGCAATTTTACTAGCTAAATCACCCTCGTTATATTCTTCTTCAGTAAAGGCGATGGAATAAGTATTAATTGTACCTGTTTGAATGGTTCTTGCTAAAGCTAATAATGAAGTAGAATCAATGCCTCCACTCAAAAAAATTCCCACAGGTACATCACTAACAAAATGATGTTTAATAGAGTCAATTAATGCTTGACGGACTATTTCTTGAGCTTCTGAAGGTGAGGTTATTTCTGATTTAAACTCAATATTCCAATAAGATTCTTTGTGTAAATTTCCCGATCGCCACTGTAACCAATGCCCTGCCTCTAAGCATTTGATTCCTTCTATCATGGTATAAGGTTCAGCAACACTACCCCTAGTTAAATAACTATATATTCCTTCAACAGAAATGTTTTTACTTGGTAATTTCGTTCCTAAAATAGCTTTTAATTCTGAGGCGAAAATTAAATTACTACCATCTTGCCAATAATATAAAGGTTTTATCCCTAAAGGATCACGGGCTATAAAACAGGTTTTTTCCTGATTATCCCAAATAGCAAAGGCAAACATTCCGCGCAAATAATGAAGACAATCTTTTCCCTTGTTTTTATATAATTTTAAAATTACTTCTGTATCGGTGTGAGATTTAAAAGTTTCTCCCTGTTTTTGTAACTGCGATCGTAGTTCCTGAAAGTTATAAATTTCTCCATTAAAAGTAATCCAATAACGTTGATTTTCCATCGTCATGGGTTGATGTCCTGCACTACTGAGATCTAAAATGGAAAGGCGAGTATGGGCTAATGCAACATTTTTTTCAGGAGAAATATAAATACCTTGATCATCGGGGCCACGATGTATTAAACTCGATCGAACTTTTGTAATTAAATTTTCTATCGATCGACTTAAGGTATATTCTGTTAAAATGCCACCAATTCCACACATAGCAATTAATTAAGATTGTTTAATTGATTTAATGTAAACACTATCAGCAATATACTTTAATGAGGGTATTACTTGACTTAAACTTCTTAAAGTTTCAGAAATTCTAACAACTATTCTATATTTCTGATGTAATAAATTCAGATCTGATTTTTGAATACCCAAACCAAAAAAACCATCAATATCAATTTGAGACTCTCCTATCTCCTTCGTAAAACAATCATTCAACTCTTTTATTCCCCAGTATCTAACATCAAAACTTTCTCCTTCTTTAAAACCTCTTTTAATTTGATGTTGTAAAGAGCGAATACCCCAACGGTTAGGCATTTGAATTAAACTTTGACCATTTACTTTTAACACTCGATTAATTTCTGTTAGAGTTTGTTTAGCGTCATTTTTACTAAAATGTTGAATGACACTATAACAAAAAACTTGATCAAATATTGATTCTTTAAAAGGTAAATAACGAGCATCTCCCACAACAAATTTAATATTTAAGCCTAATTTTTGAGCAATTCGTTGTCCGGCTAAAACAGCGCCTAAAGATGGATCGATTCCAATACAAATATATTTTTTTTGACTACCACTAATACACCATCTTCCCCAACTACAACCAATATCAAGTAATTGTTTTTGTTCTCCATCCACTTTTGGTAATCTTAGGTTAGGGATAGGATAGTGAGTTAACGTGCCGATACTATCCTTATAAAGAATACCATTCGTAGCGGCTATCAAAAATTGCACGATCGGATCTACTACAAAATCTTTTAGCTCTTTTTTTGATCCAATATGTTGTCTAAGGCGCTCTTTTTCTTGATCACTTATACCTAAAGTGTTAATAAAATAAGGATCTTCATCTTCATTATTATTAAAACTTTTTAAGGAGTGATGAGCTAATTCTATGGTCTGTTTTACATTATCTAATAGCATAATGGGAATGCCATTAATAATTGGATAGTGATGACCTGATTTTGATACTAAGCAATTATTAGAATAGCGAAGTTCTGTCTTATCTTGAGGGCAAACTAAATTTTCTAAATACCAATTTTCAAGCATTTTATCGCTAGTTTTTAATTGAATAACAGTCGATCGTAAATAAATGATATTGCCTAAAAGATTTTCGATTTTATATTCACCACTCAACAAAATTAAATTTTATCAAGGATTTTGTCAATAATCTAACCGTTATTTTAAGTTAAGACTAAAAGACTAGAGAGATTATTTGTCAGAATCTAACTCAAACATAATTCTCGAAAATGATCTCCTCGATGTTCAAAACTACGATATTGATCAAAACTAGCACAAGCGGGAGAAAGTAATACTACTTTGGCTTTTTTTTCTTGGGCTAATTGTTTTCCTCTAAATACAGCTTTTTCCATGTCATTTACTATTTCATAGTCTTTAAAACCCTGAATTTTTAATTTTTCAGCAAATAAAGAAGCCGCATCTCCAATTAACAACACAGAAGCACATTTCTCTTTAATTTTTGTTATCCATGCCGTATCATCTCCTTCTTTTGCTTCTCCTCCGGCTATCAAAATAACAGGAGATTCCACCGAATCTAAACCAACTTCTGCCGCATCATAATTAGTCGCTTTGCTGTCGTTAATATAGGCAACTCCGTTAATAGTGGTAATTAATTCTAAACGATGAACTACACCCGTAAATGATGATATAGTCTCAGCGATCGCACTTTTACTAACACCTGCTAATCTAGCGGCGGCAGTAGCCATTAAAACATTTTGTAAGTTGTGTTTCCCTACCATTTTAAACAGAGAAATTGGTGCAATTAACTCTTTAAAAGCAACTATCCAAGAGTCTTCTAAATAAACTCCTTTTTCAATATTTCCTAATAAATAATCTTTGCCTCTAACACTCGTCCAATAAGTATTTTTCCAGTCTAAATTTAAGCCAAAATTATATAAATATGGATCATCTCCATTTAAGATTTTACTTTGAGAACGTTGCAATAAACTAGCCTTAATAGCATGATAATTTTCTAAGGTTTTATGTCTTGCTAAATGATCTGGAGTAAAAGTTGTCCATACCCCAATTTTAGGAGATAAATCGATCGAAGATTCAATTTGATAACTACTGATTTCAGCGACTACCCATTCAGGGGGATTTTTAAAGGCAGATAAAGCTAACTCACAAGCGGCATAGCCAATATTACCACAAGCAGAAGTTTTGATCCCTCCAGCTTTTAACATGGCTTCAATTAAGGCTGTGGTGGTGGTTTTGCCGTTAGTGCCTGTAATGCCAATCCAAGGAGAAGATTTAAGATATTGCCACGCCAATTCCATTTCGCCGATGGTTTTAATACCTTGTTGCCTAGCGGTGACTAATAAAGGTATATCCCAAGGTACACCCGGACTAACTACGATTAAATCGGGCTTATTTTCGTTATTTAAAGGTAAATTTTCACCTAGTTTGACTATTATATTCTCTTGGGCAAGATTATCTTTTATTTTTTCTAGGGATTCGGATTTGGAACAGTCATAGATGGTAACATGATTATTTTCTTGCTTTAAAACTCTAGCTGCGGCGATACCAGATTTTCCTAAACCAATAATATTAACTTTGCCCATTTATTTGTTTAATTAATCAATTATAAAAAAGTGTTGTTTCGATTTTAACTGTTTATCTGTCTTTTTTTCTATTTTTATCCCACGTTTTTCTCATTTCTTTATACCATTTTTTAACTCTTAAATCTAAGGAAAATCCCCGTTTGGTTTGAATAATCATCGTACCACTAACTCGATCGTGAAAAGCTTGATTATATTCATCATCAGTGAAAGCGGTAAAACCGTCAATCATCAAAGGTGTACAAAATAAAACCATTAACAAAAAATCTGCAAAATTAACCTTTAACCCGATCATCGTCAAAAATGCGACAACGGCAATAATACCCTCTCTTTTTGCAAGAGAAAGAAGCAGAGGAAGACGATTAAAACGGACATCGGTAATTTTTAAATCCATTGCCCAACGTCCTAAACTTTGTCCTTTATTTTTATCCACCACAATTACCCGTAAAATTAACCATAGCAAAGAAAAAACGATAAATTCTAAGAAAATGTTAGTCACAAGGGAAGAAATAACCCAAACTACCACAAAATCAATTAAAAAAGCATAAGCACGGCGATCAAAGGGTGCTTTCGGCGATCGACGAAAAAGAGTTTCTTCGCTATACATGATCGGAGTTTAAATATTTTTGTCAAAATTCAGGGTTATTTGTTATTATAGTTGTTAAGAGTATCAGGAGCAGTATGAAATCATGCCACGATTAAAACGTTGGGAATCTCCGAGACGAGAAGGACGCAATGATAAAGGAAAAGGAGGCACGGCGAAGAAAAAACAATGGCAAAAACGCCTCAAAATGTTAAAAAATAAACTCAAAAATACCAAGGAAGGGGAAGTTAAATACTTCTCTTTTTTTATGTTTATTAATTGTTTAGATAATGTAAAAAAACCTGAGAGAGCTATAAAATTTATGAGTGAAAATGGAGATTCGCTCTTAGCCTTTTTTCAATTAAAGAATAAGTAATCAATTACTAATAATGTTGACGAGAAATTTAACTTAACAATGGCTGATAGCTACCCTTTCGACAATATTTTTTTCACCGAATTTAGGTTAAAAAAATTTAATATATTATTAGGCTAAAAACTTTAATTATTGTTAATTTAAGCTAATTCTATCTCCATAAAAAGATTTTTTTGGTAATAACTAATTAACAACTTTACCGATGACGATGACACAAGGAGATAAAGAAATATTTACAGTTTTTTCCACAATATTTTTTAATGTACCTTTCCATTGTATTTGTTTTGGATTACCACCATTTTTAATAATGGCAATAGGAAAATCACTCGATCGACCATATTTTTGTAATTTTTGAGTGATAACAGAAAGATTTTTACCTCCCATGAGGATAACTAAAGTATCAACTTGACTCAAAATTGACCAATTAAGTATATTTGGATCGTGACCTGTAATAATAGTTAAACAACGACTATTATCCTTTTCCGTTAACATAATATTAGCTAAAAAAGGAACAGCAAGAGCGGAAGAAATACCGGGTATAAGCTCAACATCAATGTTAATTTTCCTTAAAACTGCCAATTCTGGATTAATGCGCCCAAAAATTGCAGGATCTCCACATTTAAGACGAATAACCGCATTATATTCTTGGGCATATTGTACTAACAAATGATTAATACTTGTTTGAGAAGTGCTTATTTCACCCCCTCTTTTCCCGACACAGATTTTAATACATTCAGAAGAGGCAATCTCTAAAATTTCTTTATCGACTAAGGCATCATAGATAATTACTTCTGCCTGAGATATAATTTTATGGGCTTTAACTGTAAGATAGTCAATTCCCCCAATTCCAGCACCAATAAAATAAACTGTCATTAATGGATGAAAATTTCCTTATTTTTATTTTACTTCGATCGAAACACTTGCACTATAAACTTCATTAGGTTGTAAGTAATTTAATTGTTCTTCTGTATTAATAGCATTACGGGGAGAACTCCAAGGTTCAACACAAATATAATCTTTTCCTTTCAATGTCCAAAATACAAGAGTAGAAAATAAGTCACTATAAGTAATTTCTACGGTTAAGTTACGTTTACTATCAATAAAAGATGTTTTTTGTCCTTGTAATTGAGTAAAAGCAATGTCGATTTCTTCTAAATTATAATCTAATTCACCATTAAAAGAATAAGTTTTATCATCACTTTTATTCCAATATTCTTCGCCTGGAATTTCAAGTTTTAATTTAGTTTTATCACCACAATAAAAGTAAGGATGAAAACCAATAGAAAAAGGCATTTTTTCCTTAGATTTATTTTTGTATAATTGTTCAATAATTAACTTATTTCCTAAAAGTTTATAAGTAAAATTTAGCTCAAATTCAAAGGGATAAACTTTCAAAGTTTCTAAGTCGCTTGTTAAAGATAAAGTGAGACTTGCGGATTTATCAGTAGATTGATTTATAACTTTCCAAGGTAAGTCTCTTGCAAAACCATGTTGTTTTAAAATATAAGTCTTTTCTTGGTAGGAAAAAATATTATCAGGTAAATTACCGCAAATAGGAAATAAGACAGGTATTCCACCTCTAACACTAAGTTGTGGATTTTTAAATCTATCTTTATCTAAGTATAAAATTTTCTGTCCTTGTATTGTCCAATCGGTAACAATTCCTCCTCTTTCGGGAACTATTTCTAATCGACAGTTACTATCTAAATCTTTTAAAATATAAGTTAAATATTCTTCTTGTTTAATGGCTATATTATACATAGTTTATTTATGAAATTGAATGTTTATAAATTAGATATAGCATTCCTAAATCATTTGTGAGAATTTTAGATACTTTTAATTAAAGGGATTACCTTTTAGCTGTTAGGTGTTAGTTTTTAGCTGTTAGCTTTTTTTCCATTTAAAGAATAAGTAATCAATTACTAACTAATGTTGGCCAGAAATTTAACTGCACAATAGCTGATAACTAATCGCTAATTGCTAATTAAACATAATTATTTCTCACGAGGCATAGAGGATTTCTATCGTATTTATGATAAATAATAGACAATAATTCCACTAGCTACAGGTACAGTTAAATTATCAATGCCGATCGAAGAAAAAGTTTCTAATATAGTAGCAAATATCCCCACGATCGAAGCAATAAGTAAATTTTGCCAAGTAAACCCCAAAATAATGACAGTGACTAAAATACTAACCCCAGTCATGGTTAATGAGCCTTCCCAACTTTTTTGATTACCTAAAATTTGATACTTATGTTTACCCCATTTTTGTCCAATTAATGCCGCCATACCATCACCATAACTCATAATAAGAATACCGATCGCCGTAAATTGTCGTTGCCCATTTTGCCAAAATAAAGCAGTTAAAATACCGATACTGATAGCATAAAATAATGTTCCTAAACTATTTCTACCGACTCCATTCACACTGGGTAGAATTGGTAAAAAATAGGACATAATGGCAATAAAGGAAGCTACCACAGAAGCAAGAAGAATTACATCTTTCGAGATATTTAGCCACCATGCCAATAGAATAACGTTACCTGTGCCAATATGAACAATTTTGCGAGTTAATTCGGAGTCAGTTTTATGGTAACGACTAAGAATTTCTGCTATCAACAGTAAAATACCTAAATAAAGGATAACGATCGCAAAGTGACTGGGATTCTGTAAAATGAGGGTAAACGGAGCAGTTAAATCAGTTGACATCTTTATTTTTAGAAGAATTGACAAAGGGAAAAGAAGCCACTACGGCGATACATAGCCACCAAAGAGTATTAACTTGTGGGCGAAACCATACTGTGTCAAATAATCCTTGAGTCGCTAAACCGGCGATGGCACTCAAAGAAGCAATCACCCCCATAGCTTGTAAATCGTTTTGTGGTTTCATCATTTTAATCAGTTGCATTCCCCGTTGAAAAGTGCTTCCAATGATACCTAGAAAGGCTATAAGACCTATTAAACCAGACTCGATCGCAATTTCAAGAAAAACACAGTAAGTGCTTAAAGCCGTAAATTTTGTTTGCATATAGGTGGGATAAATTTTGTTAAAAACCTTATTTCCTAAGCCAATCCCCGTTAAGGAATAATCCTGCAACATTTTTAATGCAGAAGTCCAAACATTGATACGAAAATTATTACTACTATCCCCACGCCAAGAAAAAAGACTTAAAATTCTAATTCTTAAAGGTTCGCTTAATAATGCACTGATAAATACAAACCCCATAAAACTACCAATAGCAATAGGGATTAACCACTTACGCCAAAAAGGAGTTAAATATTCACTCCACCAAAACTTAAATGCTAAGAGAAAAACAACACCACTAACAATTAAAGCCAACCATGCACCACGACTTCCCGTAAAATAAATACAAGCAGTATGAATAGTTAAGCTAAAACCACCAAAAACTTTTAGAGGTAAACTTTTCCAGATAATTATTCCCACCACAGAAAAAGCCACTGCCGGAATCAAATAACTTCCTAAAAGATTAGGATTACCTAGATAACTATAAACTCTAGTGGTATCTGCCAAAGGAGAAGTAGGATCTGTCCATGTAGCAAGTTGCTTTACACCTGTAAATTGTTGTCTAATTCCATAAGAGCTAACAATCAAAGAGACAAGCAAATAAACCCCGATTACCCAAGAGAGTAGTTTCGGATGGCGAAAAATGCGACTTGCTAAAGCAAAGAAAAGTAGATACAAGGTGAATTTGAATAATCCAGATAAAGCCTCTATTTTTAGTGGGGAAAAAGCTGTGGCGACGATACAGATTAACCAGTAGGCAAAAATCCAGAGATGAATGGAGGTGATTTGGTTTTGTTTAACTTCTGCAAGGGTTAACAACGCCCAAAATCCACCACTTGCCATTAAGATAATACCCACAAGGGTGTTATTGGTAAAGGGTGCGGCAATAATGACTAAACAGATTAAAATAGAGGCGATAACATCGGAATAGCTAAGTAGATAACTACTGGATTGCCAAGGGGAAATAATACCCACCATTTTGCCTAATAAACTGGTTTTGCGCCAATTTAATAGTGATGTTTTTTCTTCTTCTAAGGTTACTTGATTCATTCTTATATTATTTTCGATATAAAGTTATTGATAGAGAATAGACAATGGAAATAAGATTTTGTCTTTTTCTCATTAACTAATTTGTCATAAATTACAAGACTAACAGCAATAGTTTACCAAAGTAGCTTGACGAAAAATTATTTTTTAATATGACTATTGATAAGGCTATTAGATTTCTACGAAAAGTCAAGATATTGTTAATAGTGAGTTAATAGTGAATAAAATTGATAATTTTTTTGATTATAACGATCGACCAAAACTCAGTAAAATATTGAACAGTTAATAAAATAAATATATATATATGAATATTGCCCAAAATATTACTGAATTAGTTGGAAAAACACCTTTAGTTAAACTTAACCGTATCCCTCAAGAAGAGGGTTGTGTAGCCCAAATTATTGTTAAATTAGAGGGCATGAATCCTGCCGCTTCCGTTAAAGATCGTATTGGGGTTAATATGATTGAAATGGCTGAAAAAGCAGGGTTAATCCATGCAGGTAAAACCATTTTAGTTGAGCCTACTTCAGGTAACACGGGAATAGCTTTAGCAATGGCGGCGGCAGCAAAAGGTTATGAGTTAATTTTAACCATGCCTGAAACCATGAGTTTAGAAAGACGAGCAATGTTACGCGCCTATGGTGCTAAGTTAGAGTTGACTCCCGGTAGTGAAGGCATGAAAGGCTGTATTCAAAGAGCTCAGGAGATTCTTGATACAACTCCTAATGCTTATATGTTGCAACAATTCCAAAACCCGGCTAATCCTGAAATACATCATCGTACTACAGCCGAAGAAATTTGGAAAGATACCGATGGAAAAATAGATTTTTTAGTTGCAGGAGTTGGCACTGGTGGCACCATTACTGGTATTGCGGAAGTAATCAAAAAACGTAAATCTTCTTTTAAGGCGATCGCAATCGAACCTGAAAATAGCCCTGTATTGTCGGGTGGAAAACCGGGCCCTCATAAAATACAAGGTATTGGAGCAGGTTTTATTCCTGAAGTATTACGAGTTGAATTAATAGATGAAATTATTACTGTTAGTGACAGTGAAGCGATCGATTATGGTAGAAGATTAGCGCGTGAAGAAGGCATTTTATCGGGCATTTCCACTGGTGCGGCTTTAGCCGGGGCAATCAAATTAGCTCAAAGAAAAGAAAATGAAGATAAACTAATTGTAATGATTCAACCCAGTTTTGGAGAACGTTATTTAAGCACTGTTTTATTCCAAGATTTGATTAATTAAGTGATGAACTATTACGAAATTTTACACATTCAAAGTAACGCAACTTCCTTAGAAATTAAACAGGCTTATCGAAAATTAGTCAAGGAATTTCATCCTGATAGCCAACATAAAAACTCAAATCATGATCATATCATCAAACTAAATGCCGCTTATGAGGTACTTAGTGATGAAAAAAATCGTCATATTTATGATCAAAAATTAAGACAAAAATTTGTTAATTCTGTTAACGATCGACAAGATAAAAGTTATAATGCTTCCCAATATTATCAGCAAAATAGAAGACAACAAAAACAAGATGAATTTTCTCAATTTCGTTGGTTAAAAGAGGTTTATTTTCCAGTTTATAACTTAATCAATGGTATTATTTCTCCCCTAGAAATGGAAATAGAAGACTTATCTGCTGATTTATTTGACGATCATTTAATGTCAGTTTTTACTAATTATTTAGATGATTCTCGTAAAAGTTTAGAAAAAGCGAAAATTATTTTGACATCTCAACCAAATCCTAGTCTTTACGCAGGAATTGCTGCCAATCTTTATTATGGATTAAATCATATTATTGATGGTATTGAGGAGTTGGAAAGGTTTACTCAAACCTATGATGATTACTATTTACATACGGGAAGAGAATTATTTAATTTAGCAGAAGAAATTAGTCACTCTGCGGCTGAAATGGCTGAAAAATTTAATTAGTAATTTGTTAAATAATTATAGTAGAATTTCTCGCAAAGACGCAAAGTTTCATTATGACTAATTATCGAAACTTGATATAACTCCTAACTCTTAACTCCTACCAAAAAACTTTTTTAGCAAAGCCTACTTAGGATTATTGAATTATTGAATTTTTGCACTTAATGCACCTAAAATAAATACAATAATTAACCAAGGAATAATCCAGATAAAAAACTCTTTAACTCTTGATTTTAATTTACGTTGAAAAGGCTTGATCTCTTTATAAATAAATTGTCGATACCCATAATTAAGTGCATAGGTGAATAATAAGACTATTATTTTGCCCAATAAATCATAGGAAGGATCTATATTAAAGTAATAAACAAATAAAGTTTCTAAAATTATTCCTGTACAGAAAAAACTAGCCAATGGTAAATTAAAAATCATCGGAACAAATATAAATTCTGCCTGAATAAAAGCTGTTATAGCATACATTCCCATCCAAAATATAAACCATAAAATACTGACTATAATCTGTTTTATTTCTATTTTTTTTGAGGGAATAAAAAATTTTTTTTCTAAATTATCGGATAAATTATAAGATTTCATTGAATTGGTTTTAATAAAGTAAATGGTGATTCAGGAATACCAATGTTTTCCCAACAATCACTGTTCGATCGAGTATCCATTAAAGAATGAACATTGTCTTTCTCACGACAATAATGATTTTTTTCCCGAATTAAATCAAGTTGAGATAGGATTTCAGGATTAACTAAAAGATATGACGGAGATTTCATCAATTCTTTTATTTCTTCTACATTAACAGGTTTAACTTGTCTTTCACTATAAAAGTTCATAGAAGGTCGATCGTAATTAAAAGAAATATAAACAGGCTCAGACAAAGGTATTTCTTCTTTTATTACTTCGGCAATGGGCTTAACTTGGTAGGCTTCATTTAATTCCCATAACCAATAATTGGAACTGAAAAATACCATTAATGACACATACATTCCCCAAAATAATACCCCTGTAAATTGAATATCTTTTTTTACCATTAAGATTGCGGTAACAAGAAATGTGGTAGAAAGCAAAACTAAAAGGGTTAAGAGATTTTCATTATCTGGTTGGGTGAGAAGGAAATAGAAAAATCCGCCACTGGTAACAAGTGCGAGAAAACTAAATAACACTATCCACCATCGAGGATAAGATAGAAATGAGGGTAAGGATTTTATTTGTGCTAAAGTAACTCCCGCAGCGATCGATAATGGAGGATATATCGGCATAATATACCAAGGAAGTTTAGTACCCATAATCGAAACGATGATTAAATAAGTAATACTCCATACCAAAATAAATTTTGCCCAACTCCAATTGCGATTTTGCCATGCGATAAAAATACCAGCCACAGCGATAAAAATCCAAGGATGAGGATACTTTAACAATTCTAGTAGATAATACCAGATAGGCCCCTGATTACCTTCAACGGCGGTAAAAACTCGATCGAGGGATTGATCTTTAATAGAAGTATTGATAAATTGATCACCATAGTAGAGATATTGGGCGATTTGCCATGCCATGACAGGAAATAAACCGAGAAGAAACCCTAACCAAAGGTAAATAGAAGAAATTAAACGGGGAGTATCCCATATTAAAAATATAAATGCGATCGTGCCAAATAAAAACCCCAGCATCCAACCTTTACTAAGACAAATCAAAGCAAAAGCAATTCCTGCAGGTAAAGACCATCTTAAGTCCCGTCTTGCCCTTAAAATAAATAACATCATCAAAATTTGAAAACATAACACTGCACCATCAAGCATTGCTAGTCTTCCATGACGCACCACTGGCATAGTGGTAAGATAAATCAAAGCAGAAAAAAAAGCATAGTAACGAGGTAAAAATAACTCTCTCGCTAAAGAATAAAGTAAAGGTACAGATAAAGCGGTTAAAGAAGCACCAATAATCCTTGTAGAAAATTCACTGATACCGAAAAAAGTATAAACTAACGCTGTTAGACTATGAATTAAGGGGGGTTTATTCAAATAAGGTTCACCCCAAATGGTAGGAAAAAGCCATCGCCAATCCTGAAAAGACGACTCAGAAATTTCCTTCGCTACTTGGGCAAAAGTTGCTTCATCCCAATCTCTTAAAGGTAGTGTACCTAAATGGAAGGTGTATAAAATGATGGCAAGGAAAAAGAGACTAGAAAAAGAAAAAAACTCCCACCATCGATCGTTTGATTTAACATGAAAGCGAGGGATTTCCCAAGTAGAAGTAGAGCGATTCATAGTGTAGTAATTGAGAATTGAAAATTGAAAGTTGCGAATTGTCTATTAGTTAATGAGTTAACATATATTCTAAGTTAACACTTGATATTTAGGAATTAATGGAAAATTGAGAATTAAAAACTATTAATTGTTAATTGTTAATTGTTAATTGTTCATTATTCACTATTCATTATGGATGGATCATTCGCTCTTACCCTACAAATTGTTATTACTGTTTTTGCTGGAATTAGTGCTCAAGTATTAGGGGAATATCTAAAAATACCTAGTATTGTTTTCCTGCTTATTTTTGGTATAGCTTTAGGTAGAGATGGGACAGAAATTTTACATCCTGAATTATTGGGATCAGGTTTAGAGGTGCTAGTGGCTTTAGCCGTAGCAATTATCCTCTTTGAAGGGGGTTTAAACCTCGAATTAAACGCATTAGGGCAAGTATCAGGTAGTATCCGCAATTTAGTAACTATCGGCACTCTCATCACTTTTTTAGGGGGAGGAATGGCGGCTCATTGGTTAGCAGAATTTCCTTGGCAGATTGCTTTTTTATATGCTTCTTTGGTGGTAGTTACAGGGCCTACAGTGGTAGGGCCTTTATTAAAACAGGTGGCAGTCGATAAACGGGTTGCCACATTATTAGAGGGTGAAGGAGTTTTAATTGATCCTGTTGGTGCTATTTTAGCTGTTGTGGTATTAGATACGATCGTAAATCCTTCTACTGATTCTTTAGAAATTATTTCAGGGTTGTTGTTTCGTCTGGGAGTAGGAGCAATTATCGGTGGTGTTAGTGGTTGGTTATTAGGTACATTTCAGAAAAAAGCCAATTTTGTTTCCGATGATTTAAAAAATTTAGTGGTTTTGGCAGGAATTTGGGGAAGTTTTGGACTGGCACAAAGTATCATCAGTGAGTCTGGATTAATGGCAACTGTTACCGCAGGAATTGTCTTAAAAGCCTTTAGCCTTCCCGAAGAGAGGTTATTATTACGTTTTAAAGGACAATTAACGGTTTTAGGGGTATCGGTTTTATTCATCCTCTTAGCGGCAGATTTATCGATCGCCAGTATTTTTGCACTAGGTTGGGGTAGTGTATTAACAGTATTAGTATTAATGTTATTAGTTCGTCCTCTAAGTATTTTAATTTGTACTTGGGGAAATGGGATGAATTGGCGACAAAAATGCTTTTTAGGATGGATTGCACCTCGTGGCATCGTTTCTGCTTCTGTGGCTTCTTTATTCTCTATTTTACTTACTCAAAATGGCATTAACGGGGGAGACTCCATTAAAGGTTTAGTTTTCCTCACCATTATGATGACGGTGTTTATTCAGGGTTTAAGCGCCGGTTGGGTGGCAAATTTGTTAAAAATAACTTCCGCACAAGCTACAGGGGCGATGATTGTGGGTTGCAATCCTTTAGGGCGGTTAATTGCTAATCTATTTTTAACTCAAGGGGAATCGGTGATTTTGATTGATACAGATAAAGAAGCCTGTGAAAAAGCGAGAAAGGAAAACCTACCTGTAATTGAGAGTAGTGGGTTAGATCATCAAACTTTGGAGGAAGCAGGAATTCAAGGTGTCGGTACAGTTATTACCTTAACGAATAATAGTGATGTTAATTTAATGATTGCTCAACGAGCATTAGAGGAGTTTTCTTTGTCAAAAGTTTTGGCAGTTTTTCCCAATCATGAAGACAATAAAATTAAAATGAATAAACAAAAAATTACTCAGGCTTTTATTCCTGAATTATTTATCAAAAAGTGGAATCAATATTTAACCGAAGGACAGTATAAATTAGGTAAAACAATTATTAAATCAGGATCGATCGAGTTACAACAAGGACATTTACAAACAATGATTAATAAAGGAGAATTACTACCATTATTAATTAAAAGGAACGGAAAATTACAAATTTTAGCAGTGGGAGAAGAATGGAAGATTGATGACGAAATTATCTATTTATTACATGATGCTCGATCGGATTTATTAAAGCGTTTATCTGGTAATATACAATCCTCCCGTTTTGTCTTAGATAAATTGCCTGAAGTTGAGGAAATACCAATTATTTAAGTTAGGAGTTAGCTGTTAGTTATTAGCTGTTAGAAAATTAACCTCCACCAAAAACTTGAATATTGTTAAAGGCACAAACAGGAGAAGCATGACCAACCCTGATAGATTGATTAGGCTCACCTTTACCACAATAGGGTGTTCCATAACATTCTCTGGTAGAATCGTCTCCCACATAGGCTAAATTATGCCAAAAATGTTGTGTCACTCCTCGATAGTTAGGATTGCGTAAGGTTTTTGTTATTTTACCATTTTCGATTAATTGTGCATATTCACAGCCAAATTGAAATTTGTTGCGGTAGTCATCGATCGACCATGATCGATTAGACTGCATATAGACACCATGCTCGATCAAACTTATAATTTCATTAAAACTACTATTACCCGATTCTAAGTTTAAATTAGCCATACGATCGATGGGAGCTCTATTCCAAGAACTTGATCTAAAATTGGCAACTCCCGGAACATTTGCTCTAGCCTGACTTTCTAAACTGCCTAATCCTCTCAATAAAATACCATCTTTAATTAAATACTCTTTTTGTGCTTTCAATCCAGCATCATCAAAACCATAACTAGCTAATTCTCCTTCCACAGTAGGATCAAAAGTTATATTCATTAAAGATGAGCCATAAGCTAAAGTGCCAAAATCTGACAATTTAACAAAACTACTACCAGCATAATTACGCTCATCTCCCAAAATTCGATCTAACTCTAAAGGATGTCCAATACTTTCATGGATTTGTAACATCATCTGATCAGGTGCTAAGACTAAAGTTGTCATCATATCCGGACATTCTTCTGAAAATAATAGCTCTACGGCTTCTTCTCCAATTTGTTTAGCACGAGAAAAATTAATTTCGGGGTTTAAAATTTCTTTTCCTCCCTGATAACATCTTGCCATCATGCCGTTATCGGTACGTTTTTGCACAATATTTCCGGATTGTGCTGTGGCTTCATAATCTGTGGCGACGAGGGAAAATTCTTGTTTAATATTTGCTCCATTAGTACTTACAAAATGATATTGAATATCACTAATTTGAGCTATGGCAGTAGCTTTAACTATTTTTTCCGATACTTTTAAGTTATGGCAAGTTTGAATTAATAAATCATTCAATTCTCGATCGTTAAAGATATTATCATTTTTTAGGGCAGATCGATAGTTACCCTGAGCTGGAGGACGAATACTGGTATCAAAGGAAAATATACCCCAATTCAATGCACTTTTTGCCTGTTTTTGAGCGATTTCGATCGCCGATTGAATACTTTGTTGATCTAATCGATTAGTAGCACAATACCCTATCTGTCCATTTACCATAACTTCTACCATTACCCCATTAGTATATTTTCTGCCATTACTTTGAGGTTTACCATCTCGAAAAATTTTAGTAGTAGTGGTTTCACAAACCTGTCTTAAACCGATCCAATCAGCAGAAATCTTCAGGTTATTTAGGGCTTTTTCTAAATCAAATGTCATAAATATTTAGGTAAAATTAATTGATAACTGATGTTACACACAATAAACTGATTTATGAGAATAATTAGGAGTTAGGCAAAAGAATTGATGAAAAAAATCTCAATTGATTCTAACAAGATTAAATCAATTAATCAAAACCTGTCAAAAATTAACCTAATACACCTGAGTGAACTATAAGAATAGGTAATGATTGACTCTCGTTGACAGGCAGATAGGAAGACAGATAGATTGTATTTCTTGTGAATGAATAAAATTCTCTCAAAAATATACAAATATTGAGAATTTTTCTCCCATTCCACTTGTCCACTTGTCTCGTCTTCATCATTTTTCTTCTGTCGAACTGAGGTTAATACCTATTCTATTTTCCTTATTGTTAGTATTTTTGTATATTATAAAATTAAATAACTTTTTGCCTTTTATATTTATGATTAATCGCCGTAATTGGATTCGCTTAACTGGAACAGGAGTACTGACAAGTCTTTTAACTGCTAAATATTCTTATTCTCAAAAAGCGATCGCATCTTCTCAAGGAGTAAGTATCGAATGGTTTGGTCATAGTTGTTTTCTCTTTTCCAATGATCAGGGCAAAATATTAGTAAATCCTTTTACTCCGTTAGGTTGTACCGCTAAATATAAACCTCCCCGTCCTATAGTAGATTTAGTAATGATTAGTAGTCGTCTATTAGATGAGGGTTCGGCGGCAGGTTTGCCCAATAATCCTCAATTAATGGTTGAACCCGGAGTTTATAATGTCAAAAATATTGAATTTCAGGGAATTAAAACTTTTCACGATCGAGAAAAAGGTAGGAGATTTGGAGAGAATGTAGTTTGGAAATGGAATCAAGGGGGTGTAAATATTTTACATTTAGGGGGTATTGCCTCTCCGATTTCCATTGAGCAAAAAATTTTAATGGGTACACCGGATATTGCTTTTATTCCTGTCGGAGGAGGGCCAAAGGCTTATGATGCAGAAGAAGCCATGAAAGCGATCGCAATGTTAAATCCCAGAATGGTTATTCCTACTCAATACTTAACCAATGCCACAGAAGCAAATGTTTGTGAGTTACAAGGAGTACAAAGATTTGTCGATTTAGCGAAAGAAGCAGATCTTAATATCAATATTATTAAAGGTAATCGTATCACTGTTAGACCCCAAGACTTACCTTCAGAGGGTACTTTAGTTCGAGTTTTTGATGGCAGTAATTTAATTACTAATTAGAAATAGAAATGATGAAAATTACCCGAAACCTTACCCCCTATCTCTTTCTTCTTCCCGCTTTAATTGTCCTCTCAATTATTGTTTTTTACCCTGCGATACAAGCATTTTCTTTGAGTTTTACTCGTTTTGAGTATGATTTAACTAAAACTCCTGAATGGGTAGGATTTGAGAATTTTCAACGATTGTGGGAAGATAAATTATTTCGTCAAACGGTCATCAATACTTTAATTTATCTTCTGGGAGTTGTACCGCCTTTGGTTATCTTCTCCCTTCTTTTAGCTATTCTTGTCAATCAAAAACTCAAAGGTATTAACTGGTTTCGCACAGCATACTATACGCCTGTAGTTGTGTCAATGGTGGTAGCAGGTTTAGCTTGGAAAGCAATTTACTGGTCTAATGGCATTTTAAACCAATTTTGGTTTAGCCTCGGTTTTAAAGACGGTATTCCTTGGCTAACGAGTGCTAATTGGGCTATATGGAGTGTAATGGTAGTGACAATCTGGAAAGGTTTGGGATACTACATGGTCATTTATTTGGCAGGATTACAGAGTATCTCTCCTGAATTATATGAGGCGGCATCGATCGAGGGATCAGATGGTTGGCGAAAACATTGGGATATTACAATTCCATTGATGAAACCTTATATTTTTTTGGTAGCTGTAATTTCAGCTTTAAGTGCCACAAAAGTATTTGAAGAAGTTTATTTATTAACTCAAGGAGGCCCTAGAAATGCAACAAAAACGGTGGTTTATTATCTTTATGAAAAAGCCTTTAAAGATTTAGACTTTAGTTATGCCTCTACTATGGGATTAGTTCTTTTTGTTTTTATTTTAATCCTCTCGATCGTCAATTTATCTCTATCTAATAAATTAGAATAATAATTATTGATTCTTTAAAAAAGGTGTTAGGTTTTAGGCAGTAGGTATTAGGTTAAATTAAAACTGCGTACTTTATAATAATGGCATTTTTTAAATGATTAAAACTCTATAAATTAAAGTTTAGTGTGCTTAGTGTGCCTTTGGCATCGATTATTTTATTAAAATTTATCAGAACTACTGTAAAAAAGCCAAATAAAATATTTTTCCCCTTTAAAATTAAGACTTTCAATATTTTTTTTCCTATATTTATTACTATAAATAATTGTAAAGAATCTTATTAATTTTAATAAAAACTATGCTATATTTCTAAAATAAAATTGCTGTCTTTTTTTAGCTAGAAAATATATGTCTGTAAATCTTGCTTCTCGTGCTAGTGCCGTCACTACAGATTCTCAAGGTAAAACTCATGTAGTGTGGGCAGAGGGTTCCTTTCTTTGGTATGCAGAGTATGACAATAATTCAGGTACATGGAAAAACGCTCAAGCCATTACGACACTTGAGAATCAAGACATTAGTAATATTAGTTTTTTGTACGATGATAACTTAATTCAAGAAGACACAACTAATAATAATAGTCAACCCGGTTTTGTGGTGACATGGCAACAAGGAAGCGAGAATGACAGCGATTTTTACTATACAGCAGGAAAATATGACGAAAATCAACAATTACAGTGGTTAGCCAATCCTCAAGCTATCACCACCGATCAAGTAGGAGATTTAGAACCAAGCGCTATAGTTTATAATGGGGACGTGTTGTTAGTAGGCTCAAAAGTTAATGTTGAAAATGCTAACAATCAACAAATAAGAGAAGATAGCGATCTTTACTATCAACAATTTAAGGTTAATGATAGTCTTTTTACCACTACGACAACGACTCCCCCTAACGCCTCCTATTCCCCTCAAATCAGTCAAGATGGTGTCATTAACGGCTTAATTCCTATAGATACTGATAACTCAACTAATACGGTTAATACATTATCTTCAAATACAAAGTTAGGAATTAACAGTGAATTAACATCAACCACCGATGAAACTCCACCACCTATTAGCACGGGAGCAAATTTTACTTGGGGAGGAGGCATTACATTTAGTACCAGTTTATTAAATGTAATCAATGCGGAAGAAACTGTACCTCCCGGGATTGTCCGAAAAATAATTAGCCCTTTTTTAAACGGCTTTGAGATAACGGGAATGATGACAGGAGGGCAAAGTGCCTCCGACATCAGAGGTGCTAGTGGAGATAATCTTAACCCTTATTTAGATGTCAATGCTACAACCTCATTCAGTGGAAAATTAGCCAAAAAAGTTGCCGTCTTAGTCGTCGCCCCAGAAGTGGAGGGAGAAGAATTAGCCGAGCAAAAAGCTCAACAAGAGACAGATAAAGCAACAGAGGATAAAAACAAGGAAAATAGTGGAAGTCAATCAGGTTTTAATGTATCTTTAGCTTTAGATTCAAAATGGACATTCGATCGAGAAACGTTACTTTTAGATCAAATTAAAGATACTGCTACCTTAAGTTTTGGTTTGACTTTTGGGGTGGATAATAAATTATATGAATTTCAAGTATATGCAAATCTAGGGGCATCTTTTATTGTTCAAGCCGAACCTTTGCCTAATGGAGACTATGATCCCACTATTGAGGCTATTTTAGCAACATTTGGTTCAGAAATAGGTGCATCTATACTATTAGGTTCGATCGTTGGTGCAGGAATTTCTCTAGGGGGAGGAGACTCCAAATCCGCTTTGGCGGGGGCAATTGTGGCAGCAGTAGCAAGTTCTGTTTTTTCCACTATTGCTGATGCTATTGCCATAAGTAATGATTCTGAAGGACTATATTATCAAACTGCGATCGCATTTCCCGTTATTACAGCAGGAGGAAAATTTCGATTAGGTTTGAAATTTCTTAATTTTAGTGGGCAGTTAGGCATAGGTGCAGGAATGATTTGGGGTTTAGAAAACACTCCCAACGTTCAGTATTTACAGTTTCCTATTAGTGCAGGAGTGAATTTAGGGCCAATATATTTAGGTATTAGTTTAACCCCGGGATGGCAATGGGAAGCATTTAATAGTGATTCTTCTGAGAATACCACATCCGATGTTGCTAGTTCCTTAGCTAATTTTAGCTCCGAATCAACTAATGCCATTGTACAAGGCTCATTATTGACGATTAATTGGGGAGAAAACCTTAACACTGACAACATCCCTGATAGTAGTCAATTCACTGTTACTGTTACTGACAATTTGGGCAATATTACCACTATTCCCGTTTTTCAAGTTAGTATTGAAAGCAACACTATACAATTAAGACTTTCTGAAGTCATTCCCCTTTCTGCTAATTATGACTACACCACCTCAAATAATCCGACACCGCAACCGAATTTAATCCAAGTCAGCTATACAACCTCAGATAATCAAAGCCAAAATTTACAGGATAGTCAAGGAGAGGAGATAGATAATTTTAATTTATCTGTGACTAACAATTCCCCTGACAGTTTTTCTGCCACTTATAACCCCACTACGGGCAATAGTCAAAATTACTCTATTCTGAATAATGAGTTAATACTTAGTTTCAATACTCCCCTTAATACTAATATTCTCCCTGATGTAAGAAGGTTTACTGTGGAAGGGGCAACCATAGATTCTCTCACGGTAGAATCTAACGCTATTGTTTTAGTTTTAAAACTCAATGACAATGTTGTAGCTGATGCCACTGTGACTTATAGTAATCAGCAAGGGTTGGGTAATTTATTAGAGACGGTAGATA
This sequence comes from Geminocystis sp. NIES-3709, assembly GCF_001548115.1. Classification (GTDB taxonomy): domain Bacteria; phylum Cyanobacteriota; class Cyanobacteriia; order Cyanobacteriales; family Cyanobacteriaceae; genus Geminocystis. The sequence goes on from NZ_AP014821.1 coordinate 58,208, forward strand.
ATGAAAGTATAGCTAGTTTCACCATTGATAGTGATATTACCATTAGTCAATCTCAGTTTGTTATTGGAGTTCAATTTACTAACACTTTAAATAGTAATCTGATTCCGAATATTAATCAATTTTTAGTGCAGACTATAGACAACAATGGCAATGTCATCAATACCGTTACGGTTAATCAAGTTGATATAGTTAACGGCAATATCGTTAATTTGTATCTATCACAAGCCATTGAAGAGAATCAAACTTATCGCATTACCTATACTCCTGCCAATAATATCGCCACAGATTTAGAGTATCAAGACGGCACAGAAGTAGAAGGGTTTACTGTTGTTTCCAATCAAGAAAATTCTCAAGGTATCACCACGAATGAATTAACCGCTATTCTTGTGCAAAATTTAGATAGTAATGTCAGCTTTAGTAATAGCATTAATAACTATAACGTTACCCTCACCGATGAGGTAGGCAATATTCAAGATAGCGTTACCGTACAATCTTTAAGAGTAAAATCTCAAGGAGTAGAATTAATTATTAATGACAATCTCACAGATAATGAAAATGTTGTCATTGACTATCAGAATAACGGTAATGAGATTAAAATAAATTCTTTAGTGACGGGAATTGAGCCTCCTCCCTTTGACACTCAATCCGTTATCGGTAATATTGAAGCAGATTTAGGGCAGGATAGTACTCCCACCCTCTCGTTAACAAAAACAGGAGAGATATTAATGGCTTGGGTTGCCGAAGTCGCACCGATACAACCGATCGCAGGTTTTGTTAATGGAGATATAATAATTCTTAATTTCGTGGAGAATTTGCAAAATGATTCTATACCTCAACCTAGTCAATTTACCGTCACTGATACTCAAGGAAATATTTACAATGTTGATGGTGCGCCTTCTCTCTTAGGTAATAGTCTTACTTTAATCCTTGATGAGACTATCCCCGAATCTGCTCAAATTAAAATTAGTTATAGCTTTTCTCCCACTAAAAACAACGGTAATTTATATCTAACGGATGCCACCAATACGAGGTTATGGATTAATGAATTTAGTAACTTTAATCTTACCAACAACACTAATAAAAATAATTCTCCTACTTTACTGGGTGCAGGATCGATCGTAGCTAATGTCAGTGGACAAAATGTTAACAGAATAACCCTAGTCTTTGATCAAACCTTAACAGGTAATCCTATTGAAAGTCAATTCTCGATCGAAAATAACGGCATTAACTATCAATTACTCAACAATCCCACCGTTAACGGCAATACTGTGACTCTCAATGTCATTCCCCCGTCAGGAAGTGGTTTAATCGGTGCGGGAGATTTAGTCACTGTTGACTATAGTAATAATATCAACGGTAATCCTGTTTCCACTCAACAACAATTGACAAGTAATAATGGCATTGTAGCAGAGTTTAATAATCAACCTGTGATTACCTCTCCCACTACTCCTACTACTGTCATTAAATACGGCTTTACACCTTCAGGGGATGCGTTACTATCAACACCTAGCAGTATTATTGGCTCAAAAGGGCTGAATTTTAACCCCGTTGCGGAATTGGATCAAAAAGGCAATAATGTGGTGATGTGGGTTAATGCGGATATGAGTGATATTCCCACTAGCTTAACTCCGGGCGAATTTTACAGCGATAATCAAACCAATCTTATCAACGAGAGTTTAAGTCAATCCGACATTTACTATTCCATCTATAATGCCAAGACTCAAGAATGGAGTATCGCTTCTCCTTTAGTATCCCAAGAAGGCTCAGAAGGTAAAATAGTCTTAGGTATGGGGGAAAATAATCAACTTATCGCCACATGGTTAAACTATACCGATGAGGAAACGAATATTTATTGGTCAAGTTTAGCCTATGATAGTCAGGATAATGGTATCTGGAGTGAGCCACAATTATTATATCAAGATGCGTCACCTGATCCTTTAACGGAGTTAGAAATTGCCAGTATCAACGGTAAAACCGCTATTTTTTGGACAGAAACTCAACAAGTATCCTATAGTCAGTTAACCATTGAAGGAAGCCCTATTTTATATTTTCGTCTTGCTGAAAACAGTGGCACTGTAGCTAATAATAGCGGTACTTGGGGAGCAGGAGGCAACGGTATTTATAATGGTACAGTTAATTATCATCAGACAGGTGCGTTAGAAAACACGACTACGAATAAGGGCGATAAAAACCCTGCTGTTTTATTTAATAATGGTAGTAGTCTCACCCTTGCAGAAGATTTAGGTTTAATTAGTGGTAATTCCTTTACGATCGAACTATGGTTCAAAATTCCGAATAATCTTAATGAGACTATCAATATTGCTTCCATGGAGGGGTTATTTAGTTTAAGTGTCAGTCAATCCCTAGAGTTAACCCTTAACATCGACAATCAAAATATCTCCCCTGACTCCCCCATCGATACTGATACATGGAATTATGTTGTTGCCACCTATGATGGACAAAGTGATACAGTAATTTTATATCTCAATGGGCAACCCGTTGTTACTCGAAATAATGTTGACTTTACCTTCCCCTCTACCACTAACTTAACCCTTGCAGGAGGTAACGATAATCTTTATCTCGATGAGGTAGCCTTTTATAACAAAACTCTCGACTATAGTGATTTTATCCCTAGTGACTTAAATAGTGGTAATGTCTCTAGCCTAACAGGAGAACAACTAATTAGTATCTTATCTGGTGATGGTACAGATATTGGTAGTAAATACTCTGCTCAGTATATCGCACCCTTGCCTCCCGGAGCTAACACTTATTATGCCTTCATCGATGACGACATCGACACCCCTAGTCAAATCATCCCCGAATATCAAGTCATCGCCACCCAATTATCAGACGCTAATAAACCACAATGGGATATTGTTTCTAATGTGTCTGCTAACAGCAATAGTTATATTTACCCCAATGGCATCCCAGATATTTACTTACCCCTTAATTTACAAAATCAGCAAACTGGTACTAAAATAAGTTCGATCGAAATTACTGCTCAAGATAGTAATAGAAATACCTTTACTTGGAGTGTCGGCAATACCCAAGGCAATCAGTTAGGAGTTGTGCAAGGAGAAACATTACTTAATCCTATCAATCCTGAAGGCGAATTTGACTACACCATTTTAAGCCCCAATGTTAACCTTGACTTATTCATCGATGGTAGTAATAGTAATCTCTCTAACTTTCAGTATTCTATCAATGGTAGCGATCCTCAAAATATCAATACTGCGGATGTCACCAGCGAACCCACAACTGTTAATTCTAATCAAGTATTAGGTATAGCCACTGTCACCGAAGCTAACGATTCTAGTTTAGCCCTCATCGATAGTGGTTTTATCATCAATACCGATAACGCCTCTATAGGTTATATCCTCAGTAACGGTGATTTAGATGGAGACGGCAAAACAGATGTTATCGTGGGAAATCGAGGTTATACAGACAGTGACGGGAATCTCCTCAATAACGGCACAATTCAAATTTTATTAGGAGGTGGCGATGTTTTAGGCAATAGCGAAAATAACCCTCTTACTACCACAGACTTATTAGGCAATCCTAACGGTATTTTTATCAAGGGTATCATTGATGGTGGACAAGCCAATAGTGATTTTCCCATGAGTTTAGCTATGGGTGATGTGGATGGTGACGGTAAAGATGACTTAATTATTGGTGCGCCCAACGTCAATAACGGTGATGGCATTGTTTATGTTATCAAAGGCAGTTATTTAGCTAACAATAAAGGTAAAACTATTACTATCAACTCTGATAATAGCTTTTCTGATGGTAGTAACAATTCTAGTAATATCGGTTATGTTATCAATCCCACTGTAGAGGGAGGCTATTTTGGTTTAGCGGTGGCAGTGGGTAATTTTAATGGCACGGGAAATGCAGACATTGCCATTGGCACTCCGGGGGCGAATAATGGTGATGGTTTAGTTTCTATTGCTTATGATGGTGACACTACGGCAACGACTTTTTATACTGGCACAGGGAAGGAAAATTTAGGTTATGCTTTGACGGTTTCTAAAGCAAAGGGTGGGCAAAGTTTTTCTAAAAATACCCTTGTGGATGACTTAATTGTGGGTGCGCCCTCTTTTCAAGCTAGTGTTGCTAATCAATGGGTAGGTGTTGACTCTTTTCCTCAAGATAATCAAAATTTATTCTCTAGTAACACCTCCGCCGCCGTTGGCAAGGTTTATGTTTTTGCTAATAACAATATCAATCCTCTCTATTCTTTCACTGGCTCAATTTTACCCTCATCTAATGGCACAGCAGAAAATTCTTTTACGGGTAGCGCTTTGGCTAGTGATGATTGGGATGGTGATGGTATCAAAGATTTAGCTATATCTGCCCCCGGTTCGGATACCAATGATGGTTTAGTCTATGTATTAAAAGGGGGAAGTGTCACTTCTGGAGATTTAGACTATATCAGCAATTTGATTATATTAGGGGGTTTGCAGTTTGGGGAAGCTGGTAGCGTTATCACTTCCGCAGGAGATGTTAATGGAGATAAATATGAAGACTTCTTAATTACTGCACCTCAAGGCGCGATGGGTGCGGGGCAAGGTTATGTATTATTTGGCCCTCTCAACTTGGAAGATGTCGGTACTTTATTCGATTTGAATGTCACTGCTACTGATAATAAAAAGACTTTTCTACTTAATAGCGATCGATCTTATCAGTCGGTGGGTTCTTCTGCAAGTTCGATCGGAGATGTTAATAATGATGGTGTAGATGATTTAATGATAACTGCACCGAATGCTCAACAATTATACGCTGTTTATGGACATCAATGGTTAGCGGATGATGGTAGTATCAAACTCGCTGATATTTCTGGTGATAACGGTTTTGTAATTGACGGTGATCTTTATAATGCTAATTCAAAATCGTTAAATGGTAATGGTAATAATGTGCTTATCTTGGGAGATATTAACGGTGATGGTTTTGCTGATGTGCTTTCTGGAGGTAGTGAATATGGTGCGGTTGTTATTTTCGGAAGTAGCACTAAAAATCTTTTAGATGCCAGTGTTGGTAGTAATGATTTAATTGTTACTGTCGCTAATCATGCCCTGAAAGATGTTATCGCTTTGGGAGACTATAACGGCGATGGTTTACAAGATTTTGGGGTTTTAGATACTAACAATAACTTCTATCTACAATTAGGCTCTAGTAATCTTAGCAGTTTACGAAATTTATCTTTATCGACTCCTTCTGTTACTTCCATTACAAGCTCGATCGAACTGGGAGATTATAATGGTGATGGTTATGATGATATTCTCCTCAACACTTCTACCTATAGCACTATCTATCTAGGTAATAAAGAAGGCAATTTCCAAAATTATATTATCTTTAATCCCGTTGATATTGATAATATGTCGATCGATAACTATACTTTTGGCTCGATCGGTGATATGAATGGAGATGGTTATAATGATATAGGTACTGGACTTCCTAATACAAATTCTGTCATTCCCGAAGGGAATAATGGACAATTCATCACTTATTTAGGTGGAAATGGAACACCTATTAGCTCATTATCTTTGTACAATACGGGAGTAGATAGTAACAGAGTTCCCTTACCTAACAATAGCACTGATGATCCTCATTATGATTTAGTGTCTATTCCTAGTGGTAGTGATTCAGATATTCTCGTCATTAACTCAGGAGATGGTATTTCGGGATGGATTAGTCCTAATAATAATAATAGTAACATAGCCCCTCCCGGAAATTATATTTATCGCACAACTTTTACATTACCAGAAGGCATAAATCCCAATAACTTTACTATTAATGGACTATGGCATACTGACGATATGGGTACAATGATTACCCTCAATAATCGTGCGCAGTACTTATCCAGTTTCCCTAATTATAATACTGATTGGATTCCTTTCACTATCAATAACGGTTTTGTGACGGGAGAAAATACTCTTGAGTTTACTGTTAATAATGCAGGTAGTGCTAATAATCCCACAACCCTCAGAGTGAAATTTGATACTCTTTTGTCAATAAATCCAGTAACCAATATAGTTCAACCCCCTAATACAAATAGTCTATCATCTTCCCTTAATAATAGTGAATGGTCTTCTTTTTATATTCAAGCTCAACAATCACCATTACCTCCAGGCTTTGCAGTCTATAATGGTTATTTGTATATGGCGTACAAAGGAAATGACAACAATAATATTTATGTACAAAGAAGTACAAATGGTTATAACTGGGAAGATTTAACTGAACTTTCCTTAACAACTCAAGAACAACCATCCCTAGCGGTATTTAATGATACCTTATACTTAGCTTATAATAATGACTCTACAATATATCTAAGCGAATTTAGGGGTAATTCTGAATCCATTAGTTTTAGTGGAGGAAATTTTGTTGTTGAAGGTGTTAATTCAAGTCCTAGTCTCTTAGAATACGATAATCAATTATATATATTCTCTCTGTCGGGGGATGATATCTTTTATTTTACTTCGGAAAATCCAGATAACCTTACTTGGGATGTGAATTTTGTTGAAGGTCAACAATCTAAGGATAAACTAGGAGTAACGGTAATACCAGGCTCGGCTAATAATGGTGCTGGAAATATCTTGATGACGTATAAAGATAGTAAAGGAGATTCTATCTATACTACTCTATTTAATGGCTCAAGTTGGACAGGTGCTAAAACTATTCCTAATCAAGAAACCACTGATGCCCCTTCTCCTGTAACAGTAAACAACACAGTATATTTATTTTATGAAGCAACGAAGCCAAATAGTCTTAATTATGTGACATCTACAGACGGTGGCAATAGTTGGAGTAGCAGTCAAGAAATACCTAATCAGTTGTTAAATTTAGGCCCTTCGGCGGTTTTTTACAAAGAAAATATTTATGTAGGTTTTAGTTCACAAGATGAAAGCAATAACCCCATATATGTCAGTGTTTCTAATCCTATTTATAACACAAATCAGACTCAACAATTGGGCGAACAATTACACAGTATCGGAGACTTTAATGGTGATGGTATCACCGATTTTGCTGTACTTGCTTCTGGTTATGTCGCTAATTTAGGCATTATAGAAAACAATGTCTTGAAAAATAATACTGGTGCTATTCTTATCTACTATGGTAACGCCAATGGTATGAGTAATTCTGCTCAACCTGATGTGGTTTTAGTTAATCCTCCCGTTACCGATAGTAATTCTCCCTTCTATGAGATTAATAATTTTACCTCTATCGGAGACATCAACGGTGACGGTTTTGATGATATGGCGATCGCCTCTCCTACTACAAATAATAATGAAGGGGTTGTCTTTGTGGTGTTTGGTGGTGGTGAGTGGAAGCAATACTCAACAAATAATCCTTTTAATTTAGGTAGTCTTAGTAATAATCAATCCAACGGTAGTAATCCTAACGGTTTTGTTATTGATGGTTTACCATCATCTCAAGCGGGAATTTCCATGAGTGGAGGAGAAGATGTTAACGGGGATGGATTGAGTGATTTTACCATCGGCGCCCCTGGCAATAACGATAACTTAACCTATGTGATTTTTGGTAGCGATTTTAATAACACTGTCAATCAAACAGGTACGATCGGAAATGATAGAATGATTGGTACAGTGACAGGAGAAAGTTTCTTAGGGGGTGAAGGGAATGATAAAATTTACACTAACGGCGGTATTGACGTAGTTTACGCCAGTCAGGGTGATGATTTCGTTACTGTCCATGATACCTATTTTCGGCGCTTAGATGGTGGCACTGGTACTAATACCCTCAAGTTTACTGGTTATAACGGGCAAGATTGGGATTTAACAACCCTTTCCCCCGGTAGTCGTTTACGCAACTTTGAGATTTTGGATATTGAAAACTATGGCACAAATACTCTAACCCTCAACTCCCTTACCGTAACTCAACTTTCTTCAACTAATACCATAACGGTGTTAATGGATGAAAACGATATTGTGAATCTTAGCGATGATTTTTCCTACAACGATACAATTTATCAAGACAACCAGAAATTTAATCAATATATTTCTAACACCTCTGGCGCAACCATTTTAATTAACAGTAATGTAGTTGATAGTACGCTTTTATCTCCCATTTCTTTGTCATTGTACAATACTGGAGTTGATGATTCTGGTGTCACCCTACCAACTAACGATACCAATGATCCTCATTATGAGTTAATATCATTTCCTAATGGTAGTAGTTCTAATATTTTAGTTGTTAATTCAGGAGACGGTATTTCAGGATGGATTGCCCCTGATAATAATAATAGTCAATCTGGCCCTGCTGGCGACTATATCTATCGCACTAATTTCACTTTACCAGATACGATCGATCTAGATAAATTTTCAATTATCGGACAATGGCGTAGTGATGACGAAGGTACGACTATTAAACTTAATGGAGTTGAACAATATTTATCGAGTAATCCTAATTACAATCTCGATTTCATTCCTTTTACCATCAGTGAAGGTTTTATCACAGGAAATAACACCTTAGAGTTTACTGTTAATAATGCAGGTACAACCATTAATCCAACGGCATTAAGAGTAAAATTTGACAACGCCCTAGAGAGTAACATTCAGTTTTGGGCACCCTCAACAAATACTCCCCAATCAATACTTAACCCCGAAACCATTTCTCAAGTCTCCTCTGAAAATAGTACTTTATTTGCTATAGATGACTCTGGTAACATCACTGCCGTTTCTAGTACTCTCTCCAGTAGTAATAATATTAATAATGCCCCAACTCGTCTATTTGTCTCTAATCCTATTGCTAACGAGGCTGATGGTAAGGTAGAGTTTAAGATCGATCGAACTGGTAACTTAGATAAGTATGTTAAAGTTCATTATATCACCCAAGACGCACGAGGAAAAGCAGGAAGTGACTATCATCCCGTCTTAGGAAGGGCAGTTTTTCAACCGGGAGAAAGCAGTAAAATTATTTCTGTACCTTTACCCTTAGATGATGTTTATACTGGTACAAGGGAATTTGGTTTACTTGTCACTAACGAAAAAGAAAGCCATACCCTATTAACCGATGAATTTAATCTCTACGTTGATCCTACTGATGGACAAATTCGTAATTGGAATCATATCATAGATGACCAACCCCATAGCGTCATGGGCGGAAAACTAGAATTTCGTCTTACCACCACCGAAGGTAAAGGGGAAGTCAAACTTTACTTTGAAGGTAATGGAGATTTTAATAATTACTATGCCTTTAATAATGAAACCCAGAAATATGAGCCCTTTAACTTTGATGGTAATATAGGCGCCCAATTTTTCGATGAAGATGGTGACGAAAAATATGAGGGTGCAATTTTACATCTCCAAGACGGTAGTAAACATGATCTTGATGGTGTCGAAAATGGTTTAATGCTAACAAGAGGCTTTTTTAGTGATGGAGAAACCCCAGAAATTTTGTTAGATACTGCTATGTATCGTTTTCGCAGTCTTGATACTCAAGGTAGTTATTTATATGTTGGGGAGGAAGAAAAACAATCTATACTAGCAAATTACTCTAATAATTTTATCGAGGAGGGATTGGCTTTTTATGTCTCTGATACTCTCGATGACAATTTAATTGCCTTTAATCGTTTCCGTAATAGTAGCCTACCTGGTGCATATATTTACGCTGGAGAAGAAGAAACTGAGTCAATTCGATCGAATTATCCCCAGTTTATAGATGAAGGTATCGCTTTTTATGCCTATGATGTAGGCTCACAAATGACTGATAATATCGATCGATTTCAGAATAGCACGGGGGGAGCTTATCTTTATACTGCACAACCAGAAACCCAAAATGTGATTAACAATTATAGTAATAGTTTTAATCTTGAGGGTATGGCATTTGAGAGTTTATTAGTTTAAGATGAATACAATAATAATCAACAAAAATATTATGGTTATAAATATATTAATTATAAAGTGTAAAGAAAGTGACTAAGAATTGTGATCAAATTACAATCGGTGAGACATTATCTAATAATCAAAAGTTAGGTTTAGAGTTAGTATCTAAACTTAGGAGTGGTAGAGATGTGGTTTTTGCCGTTGATTTAACTGAGAGTGTTAGTCTTGATGCTCAAGGAAAACTTAGGCTTAAACAAATTGTACAAGATAGTTTACATAAGGGGGATCGAGTTTATATTGTACCCTTTTCTTCCCAAGTTAACCCGACTAATCTGAATACTAACCCTATTAGTCTATCAAGTTCGATCGTCTTTAAGAATCCGAAAGAAGATATTGATAAAATTATTGAGCAAATTCCCTTACAAGCAAATATCAACGAGAAAAACACCGATATTCAACAAGCAGAGCATTTTATTTACCGAAATTTAGCTAATATTAATCAACAACGTCTCTGTGATAGTCAACCGATTAAGTTTCAATCCGTCGTATGGTTAACGGATGCCCCTTTAAAAACCGAAGCAGGTATCACCTCCGATGTCTGGGTAGAAACTCCCGCTAATAGCCCTTATCGCAATTCTACATCAAAGGAAAGTCTCGATCGAGTCCATTGGTTAAATAATTTACCTATCAACTTACGCAGTCTCAATATCGATAATTATCAACTCAGTGTAGCGGATATTAAACCTACTGTACAAGAATTTTGCACTCCTGCACCCGGAGGAAAAGAAACTTGTCTGGTAAATAGTTATATTGCTAGTCAATTGTGGCTACCCTCGACTATTTTATCGGTAATTATTATTAGCTTATTGGGTGGTGGAATTTTTGTTATTAGATACTATTTAAGTTTACAAGAATCATGGAAATTAGAAATATTATTCCCTAATGATGAAGATAAAATAACTCGCTATTTAAAAAATAAAAGTAGTCTTTCGATCGGGGAGGATATAGAATGTAAAGGTGGAGAAATTAGGGGTTATTTAAAAAGAGAAGGAAATAAAATTTTTATTGAGCCGACTCAAATTTTACCTATTATGTATAAAGGAAAAGAATTAAAACAAAAACAGTTAATCAAAGATAATATTATTAGGCTTAATTTACCTTATAACGATCAAGAGTTTGAGATTACAATAAAACGAACCTAATATAACTTCAGTTAAAAATAAAATTTTCGATGAACGTAGAAGATAGGTTTAATATGTCTATGATTGTCATTTTTATTCCTGTATATTGGAGTTTTCTCGATTATATAATGAGTTTACAACTCATTTACAATTGCTATATACAATTAATTTTGCTTACTTACTTAAAAAATATCTCACAGAAAATTATCACAATGATATTTTATTGCAAAGTCCTATCAAAAACTAGAATTTTAGGAAAAACTGCTTCCCAAATTTTTCTTGATTTTCAACAAAAAAATCTTTAAATTCCTTGGACTGATATTATTAGGTAAAAAATATTAGGGTTTTAACTTTTATTATTTTAATTACCCTTAAAGTTTGTTGTAATCTGATTTAACTCCGATAAAATCATAGCCATAAAAAATAATTACCAACATAACGGTACTTTTTAAAATTTTCGTTCAAAAATGGCTTGAAATACAGTCAGGATAAGCGATTTAGGTAAACATCATAAAAATCGCTGAAACTCTTGGTATAAAAGGAAAAGTTATCGAACGATGTAAAGTTTTTGATTAATAAAGGTTTGAGATTAATATTTTAATATTTTTTGTTTAAATACCGATAAAAAAGTTTAAAATTTTGCATAAATTCCCAATTTGTTACTGATAATTAATTAGTAGTCATCTTATTTTGAAATAATTATGCCCAACAATCAAGCTACGGAGACAAAAACCCTAAATATTAAACGTACTATCTGTATCGGCTTAGGGGGTACTGGTAGAGATATTTTAATGCAAATTCGGCGTTTAATCGTCGATCGATATGGTAAACTGAATGAGTTACCCGTAGTCAGTTTCGTGCATATAGACACCGATAAAGGCGCATCCCAAGTCACAGGATTAAAGACAGGTGACACCTATCATGGCGAGAATATCTTGTTTAAACCCTCCGAAACCGTCACTGCTACCATGAATAAGCAGGAAATCGATGATTTAACCAAAGGATTAGAAAGGAGAAGCGAATATGAAAGACAATCACCCTATGATCATATCGGTTCATGGTTTCCTAAGCAAACATTAAAGGATGTTAAATCTATTGAAAACGGTGCCGGGGCAATTCGCCCTGTAGGCAGACTTGCTTTCTTTCATAATTACACTAAAATTCAAAGCTCGATCGACACTGCCGAAAATACAACAGTAGGACATGGTCAAAAATTACTCACTAAAAATATTGTAGTCGAATCTGGTACTAATATTATCATCGTAGGTTCACTATGCGGAGGCACAGGAAGTGGTACTTTTATTGATATGGCATACAGTTTAAGGCAGAAATATGGCTATGAAATCGATAGTGAAATTACTGGTTATTTGATTATCGCCCCCGAATTATATGGAAACACTCCCAGCGTCAAAGCTAATACTTATGCGGCCTTAAAAGAATTAAATTATTATACCGCTCAAGGCACAACATTTAATGCTAATTATGATCCAGTAAATTTATTTTCTGTTACGGAAAATCGTCCTCCTTTTGATTTTGTTTATTTAGTAGGAAATCGCACTAATAGCGGACATAAAATAGTCAAAAAAGAAAAATTATGCCAAGTAATTGCTCATAAAATATTTGCTGATTTTGCTGAAGAAATCTCTGGAAATATTAAAGGACATCGAGATAATGTTAAAAAATATTTTAGCGTTTATGACGAACATCCTCGCCCAAATGCCCAAAGATACTTAACTTTTGGCTTATCAAAAATTTATTTTCCTCGTGATTTAACTATTGCTATCTGTTTAAATAAAGTCAAAATTAAACTAATTAATTTCTGGCTATATGGTGAAGGGCAAAGCCCAGATTCAGCCGAATTATTAGATAAATTTTTATTAAATTGGCAGTCACAAAATGAAACTAACCCGAATATTTTTAAAGCCAAATTAGAAGCTATTACCGTAGAAAATGATAAGACTTTTAAACAAGTATTAAAGAATTGGCTAAATAGAAATCAAGGGGAAATAGAAAACTGTAAAAATGCAGATGATAGACAAAGATTTATCGATAAAATGCGTAGTGAATTAAAAAGTCAATTTAAAAAAGTACAATTTGGAGAAACAGAAAATATTAGAGGAGTATGGTTAACTCAATTACAAAAAAATAGCCTTAAACTAGAAAAACAATTCAGTCAAGATATTATAGACTATTTAGCTAAGTTACTCGAACCTGCTAACCCTCATTTTGCTTTAGATAATAGTCGAGGTTGGTTAGAAGCAATCTTAACGAAATTAAATGAATATGTTAATGAATTAGAAGAAGAAAAACAGAAAACCTCCGCTTTTGTAACTATCGAAAATATCGAGAAAAAATGGCAAGATTCTTGTCAAAGATTCGAGGATATTGAAACTGATAAAAAAGGTTTATTAGGCTTTGGTGGTAAATCTAATAACACCAAAAATAAGGAATTTCAAGAAACGGCAAATCAAAGTATCCAAGAGATTAATAAACTAATTAAACGAAACTTTGATTTAACTTTAACAGAAGAATCACTCAAGATAGTAACTAATTTAAGATACTTAGTGCAACAGTTAAAAACTCAAGCCAGTAACTTTTATAATCTTCTTCAAGATTTAGAGACATTTTATAATAGAAAAGGAGAAGATTTAAGTCACATTGATGATGATGAAATTAACGGAGAAGCAGTATTTGAAGCGGATGATAATGATCAATATTATCAAACTTTGTTGCCCGATCGAGAAAGAAGAAATTTATTAGTAGAAGTGAGTCATAAAATTAATGAAAGTGCTACTTTACCTCCTTCTTTACTCTACTTTTTTACAGCAGAAAGAGTTATTGATAACAAAGAATTAACTCAAACCATTGATAGAAATATTGAAGCAAAATTCGGTGATAAAACCTTCGATTTAACAGAGTCAGTGGTTAATCGTTTTGTGCAGAAATATCCGTTTTCCGATGGGCAAATTCGTTTAAAGCAAATCATCGATGAAGCTGATGTTTTATTACCTTTAAATAGTAATGCACCCTATTTTGTTAATGATGCTGATAAAACTAAACAAATTATCGGTTTTAAACAAACTGACGACAGAGAAAATCAACAATTTAGAGACTTAATTACTAAAGGAATTGGCATTAATTCAGATGTAATTATTCCCTTGCAAACTAAAAATGAAATAGTTATTATCAAAGAATTTGCCGGTTTTCCTCTGCGCATTGTTAACGGATTAAGAGAATTAAGAGAACAATACGATCGACAAAAACGACTCTATGACGGTTATAATTTACATAATGATTCTCAAGTTTTCTTCCTAGATATTATCCCCCCAGAAGGGCGAGAGATGGAATTATTGCAGGATAATTTTTATACTTGTTTAGCCTTTGGCAAAATTCAAAAAACTGGTGATAATAAGAATTACTATTTAGAATTAGAAGATAAGTTAAGAGGTGAATTTTATCAAGTGGAAATTAGTAGTATTTGGGAAGAAAGTTTAGAAACCATTACCCAAAATGATACTATCAAAAATTATTTAATAGATACGGTAAAAAATATTGAGGAAGAAGTAAAAGAAAATCCTAACTCATTTCAAGAAATTTATTATCCGAATCTCATAAAATTTGTCGATGAATTGGAAAAATTGACAGAATATGACATTAATTATAATCAGAAAAAATTGGTTTTAGGTGAAAGACCCGATCGAACTTCTTTAGGTAAAGATGGTATCTTAAAAAGAATATACGATCGATTTGTGAAAATTGTCAATAATGCACAACAGAGACAAAATGTCAAAGAAAAACAGCAATTATTGGCACAAAAAATCAACGAAAAACAAAAACTATTAACTGCAGAAAATAATATAAATAATGTCAAAAATAAAGAAGTTTTAGAAGTAGATATTATTGCCGATACTGGGGATAATTCTATTCAAATAACAGAAGAAATTGATAAAGAATTTATCACAAGATGGGAAGGAGTAAATATAGTTCAATTAATGCAATGGTATGAAAAAGGAATGTTAAATGACGATGAATTTGAAAAAGCAAAAAAAATTATTGGAGGTTTATAGTTATTAAAAATTAGGAGATATAGCAATTCTCGTTATGGTGAGGTACAAAAATTATCAGTATCGGGGAATAGGGAGTAGGCAATGGTAAATTGGATAAAAAAACTGTACCTCATACTTTTAAGAAACACTATATATTATTTATAATAATCATAAAAATCATGTTAGAAGTCTTAAAACTTTTTCCGTCTTATTTAGTAATCATTACTTTTTTGTTGGTTATTTTACCAACTTTTATTATTGCATCAATGCGCATTTCTTTATATCAACATTTACGAGATTTAGAGAAGAAAACACGGAGATTAGTTAAAGGGGATAGTGAAGGAATACAACCAAGATTTATTAATGTTTTACAGCAACGATTTGCTAAGACAAGTCAACAGATTGAAAATGTTAATACTATTGCTTTAATTGATGGTATTTATCATCAAGAAACTTTTACTTCTTTTCGGTTTAATATTCGTTGTGAAGAGGGAGAATATATCACAAAAACTTTGCCTAATTTATTGTTAGCTTTCGGCTTATTAGGGACATTTTTAGGTATAACGACTAATTTATATAGTATCAGTCAAATTATTAATCAAGGTAGTGGAGATATTGGTGATTTAACCAGTAAATTAGAAAGCCCTTTACAAAGTATGGGGATTGCTTTTATTACCAGTTTAATCGCTTTAATTTGTAGTTCAATCTTAACAGTAAATAACTTAAAACATAATATTAATTTAGAGAAAAATTCTTTACTTAACAACTTAGAAGATTATCTCGATAATATTTATAAACCTTTGGTAGAAGGTGACACCAGATTAGATAAAGCTGTTAACAAAATGGTAAATCAACAACATGAATTTTTAGAGAGATTTCATGAAAAAGTAGGGAAAGTTTTAGAGGGAACTTTTAAACAAGCGGCAGATAAAATTGCCAATGAAAATCAAAAATCTCAACAGTTAGCTTATCAAGTTTATCAAAGTTTATTAGATGCTTCTGGTGCTATTCATTCGGGAGCAAATATTTTTAAAGACTCTATAGTTAAGTTAGAAAATGAAGTACAAAATCTTCAAAATATCATGCCTATTTTCAGACAAAATATCGAAAGTTTTGATAAAAGTTCTAATCTTATATTAACGGCTTCTAGGAATATTAAAGAAAGTAAGTTTAGTGAAAATTTAGAAAAAATTACTGTTGATTTAGCCGGAACTCAAAGTAAGTTTACAGAAGCAACAAAGTTATTAGCTAATTGTACTTTAGCGATGGCAAATCATAATGAAAAAGCTACTAATTTAGCTCAACAAGTCTATGAAGAATTTAAAGCATCTACTGCTACATTAGCGACAAGTTCGATCGAATTTGTCTATTCAGCTAAAATAATTAGAGATAGTAAATTTAACGAGAATTTAGCTAAAAGCACTGATAATTTAGCTACTATTCAGAAACTATTTCTGGAAACAATTAAAACTCTAAATGAGGTAGTAAAACCCATCGCTATTAATGTGAAAACTTTAGAAGTTTCTACCGATAAAATGGTAAAATTAGCCCAAAATGTTAATCAAATTCAATCTAATATGAACACCATTAACGATCGATACTTAGAAATGAAAAATACCAGTCGAGAAGTTTTATTAAAAGTAGGCGAAAATTCCGTTAAAAATATTACTAATTATTCAGAATTATTCAACAATCTAAAAAAAATAAATCAACAGTTAGAAGAAAGACTAAAATTATTAGAAAATAACGAAAAATTATTATTAACTATTCTTCAAAAAATGTTTGAAAAATTCGATAATTAAAACCATTAATTTTACAAGTAATATTCTTCTATTACCTAACTCTTAACCTCATCAAAAGGCTATGAGGGAAATCTTATTAATTACTATATTAAAATTTTATCATAAAAATATGAGAACCCTTCGATCGAGATCAAGAAACACCACTGAAAATCAAGAATTAGATGTCTTTCCTTCGTTTACAGATTTGATGTCTAATGCCTTTATGATTATGAGTTTATTATTATTATTAGCCTTATTTCAATCTTTAGAATTAAATCGTAGATTGCAGTCAGCTACACCTATTATAATTGATGAAAAATCAGGGAATTTTAAGTTTAAATCAGGAAGTGCTGAGTTAAATTTATATTTTAAAGAATACTTAAATAAGCAAATTATTCCTCAAATAGAACAAATTATTCAAGAAAGAGATATAGATTTTATTCAAGTGATTGGACATACAGACGGACAAGTTTTAGGCTTAACAGGAAACCTAGATCAAAACTTAGAAAAAACAGCACAAAATCAACTAAAAGTCAACCAATTAAATGCTGGTTCAAACGCAGATTTAGCTTTAATGAGAGCCTTAGCTGTAGTGCAAGAATTGCAATTAAATCAAGACTTAAAAAATGTTAAGTTTAGAGCTTATTCGGCGGCTCAATTATACTTACCATCAGGAGAATTAGCCCCTTTAAATCGTCAAGCAGATGAAACCAGAAGACGTATAGAAATTCGTTTTATTCCTCCAGGTAAAAATAATTAAGGCTCTTTTACAGTAGTTATGATAAATCTTCAAGATACAGCCCAGTTTAATAAGATCCTTCCCTGAAAATTATCAAAATTTGTCATGGCATAAGCTCTTCTCTTAATTAGCTTAATTTTTTGATTAATTCCTTCTACAGTACCTTGACTTGTTTGATTATCAAAATAACCTAATATTTCCCCTATCTACCTCCTTATGGTGTCGCAACTTTTGGGAAAATATTGCTGTGCTTCATTTTAAAGGAAATCGATCGCTACTAAAGCCACTACACTATAGTAAAAACATCCTGATTGTATTTATTATTAATAATTGTTACAACTATTACTTTTATTTATTTATTTTATGTATTATACACTCGCTGATTGGATATTTTATTATTAAGTACTAAAAAAATCGATGACTTCTACAAATACAGTTCAGTTGATTCGAGATGACTTAGAATATAGACCTCCTTATCAAAATATTAATCCCGAAAACTTTAACCTTGAACAATTAATCTTAGCAGGGGCAATCATTAGAGAAATAGACGATGGGCGCCCTCGTAATCCCGCAGAATTTTCGATCGATCCCAATCAGTTTGATAAGTATCCTTTTAATCGTCCCGCTTTTGATAATGCCAGATTTGATTTAAGAAATATTAAATATTTATTTCCCACCGTTCCTCCTAAATTTATTGACGATAATGGTGATTTAGATCGTACGAGAATCACGATTCAACAAGTAGCAATTACATCTCGTACCATTACCAACTCCTCTGATACCCCCATAGAACAAACAATTCAGACCAGTTTTACTGCTGAAGAGCAAAGAGCTTACACTCAAACCTACGGCTGGAAAGTAGGAGCGAACGTAGGATTAACGGGTAAAGTTCCCGTTCCCAAAATTGCAGGTTCTGAAATCGGTGGTAGTGTGGGTTTAGACTTTTCCTATTCTTCAGAAGTTACGGATAACAAAGAGGAAAAAACATCTCGAACCGAACAATATACTAAAAATTTTCAGATTCCTCCCAGAAAAACATACAGAATTATAGCTATATCGGAAACTGGACATTTTCAAACCAAATTTGAACCAGTAATGATAACGGGTAATATCGCCATCACGAAAGAAACTGCCGAACGATGGAGAGATACTGGGCAAAAGGTAGCAGAGTTTTTTTCTGGGGGGTTACATATTCCTTCCAATGCGAGGACATTAGCAACAAACATAACGAAAAACTATACCATAGGTGATATTGCTTTTAATCTCGATCGTCATACTAGATTAGACTTGACCTTACAAAAGTTTAGACCCCAAACTGATTGGAGCTATGGTGCTGATGCCTTATTTATTCCTGGTCGTAGTGCAACTGAATATTATGATAATCCCAATTTGAGATTGAAAGTCAGCACTGATGAAGGTCTGAAAATGCAAGCCGCAACAAGGTTTACCACTGGTATCAGAAGCAGAAAAGTGGTAGATACTTGGGCAGGATCGCTAAAATATGACGGTATGGCTGATGGAAAACTAAATAGTCCCTTGGCTTATTTTGATTCTGGTTTACACGTCAAGATTATCTCTTTTTCCAATGTGGATGAAAGAATTATTGATCTTCAGAGTGGTATTTTGGGAGATGACGGATTTTTTTTCCTTCCTAATGTTGAACCGGATGTTTTGGAAGATGGTACGGAAGTTATGCTTGGTATGGAGGGAACTTCTGAGGATGATCTCATGAGAGGGGATCAAGAAGACAATTATTTCGCAGGGGAAAATGGAAATGACTCGATCGAAGCAGAAACAGGGAATGATCTAATTTTTGGTG
Organism: Geminocystis sp. NIES-3709; assembly: GCF_001548115.1. Taxonomy (GTDB): domain Bacteria; phylum Cyanobacteriota; class Cyanobacteriia; order Cyanobacteriales; family Cyanobacteriaceae; genus Geminocystis. The sequence goes on from NZ_AP014821.1 coordinate 77,616, forward strand.
GCAATGGCAATGATAGTCTATATGGCGGAGATGGAAATGATTTGATTCAAGGTGATGATGGAGATGATTTGATTCAAGGTGATGATGGAAATGATAATTTATATGGTGCAGAAGGCAATAATGTTGTAGAAGGTGGAGACGGTGATGATTTTATCAGGGGAGGCGATGATGATGACATACTTGATGGACAAGGAGAAAATGATGTTATAGAAGGGGTAGAGGGGAATGATTTTATCAATGGTGGCGATGGAGACGACATACTTGATGGAGGCGCTGGAAATGATAGTATCTACGGAGATGAAGGCAACGATTATATTACGGTTACGGAGGGTAATAATTACCTTGATGGCGGTACAGGAGATGATGTTATCCTTGCTGGAAGTGGCAATGATACAATTTTAGGCGGTGAAGGGAATGATTTAATTGATGGTGGTAACGGTGATGATGTTTTAATGGGTGTGAGTGGAGAAAATATATTAAGAGGAGGAGAGGGAAATGATACTATTTATGGTGGTTCTGGAAAAGATGAAATTTATGGTGGTGCAGGAAATGATGTTATTGTACTGCAAAATGTCTGGAGTGGCTTCGATCGTTTTCTTGGTGGTGGAGAAGGTTTTGACACAATCCGTCTTGTTAATCCGTCATCAACAGTATGGGATTTAACAGAAGATACCTTTATTCGAGAAAATATAGAGCAGATTGACTTATCCGAAAGTAATATTCAACTTAAATTAGGTGTGCCGAATATACTCAATTCCGTTGGTTTTGTGGGAGCAGACAATTCCCTTGAAAGAATTACCGGTAACGAGCTATCCAATGTTACTCTCTATGGAAGTCAATGGCAAAAATCAGAAAATTCGATCGACATCGGTGATCAAACATTCTTTTCTTACTTGCATCCTTCTATCAGCGAGTCTTTGTTGATTGAATCGGAAATAAATGTAAACTTTGAAAATACTGAGCCTGTTGCTTTTGACGATATAGCTTTGTACTCTCAAGGAGAGTCTATTAATGTCTTAGAAAATGACGGAGATGTTGATATTGATACTCTCTCGGTGCAGGAAGTCACTAACGGTCAATATGGTACTGTTAGTATTAATGACGATGGTACGATTCGCTATACTGCCAATGATGATTTCAATTTCGATCGAGCGGATAGTTTTACTTACACTGTCAGCGATGGTATCGATACCTCTACTGCAACGGTGAATATGTATCTGAAAGCTCCAGAAGAACCGGAAATTTCATCTATTTATCGTTTCCGTAATAATGATGGTGGTTATCTATATACTGGTATAGAAGAAAGACAAGTAGTATTGGAAAATTTCCCCAATTTTACGGAGGAGGGAATTGCCTTTTCCATGGTGATGGAATATGAGGATTATTTGAATCCAATTTACCGTTTTCAAAACTTAAACCACCTAGGAAGTTATCTTTATGTAGGGGAGCAAGAAAGAGATAGTATATTACAAAACTATCCGAACTTCAGAGAGGAAGGAATTGCTTTTTATACCTTTGATAGTGTTGCTAATGTTTCTGAAAGTATTTATCGTTTCCAAAATGCAGATTTACCCGGTACTTATATTTATGTAGGTAGCGAAGAAAGGGAAAATATTTTAGAAAACTATCCGAACTTCAGAGAGGAAGGAATTGCTTTTCAATCTTTACCTTTCAGTAGTTTATAGTTAGGCGGTGCTAAAAAAGCATTCTGATGAAGGTAGGAGTCAGGAGACGGGATACAGGAGATAGTAATAAGAATTGACTCAAACTTATTTGACATTGATTTTCTTTACAATATCTATTAGGTATTTTTGTTCTAATACAAGGTCTCAGTAGAACCCATTTGATATTTACACCTGTAACTAAAATCATCAAAGGCTTTGAGGATATTAAAGCATTTCTCTTGAAATCATTAGGTAGAGTCGATGGGTGGTATTATCCACCGCACCTCTCTGTTAAATCTGGACGTGCGACTTTCACCGCATCCAGCTTCCAACTTAATTAGGGCTTGATTCCCTTTTGTTCATGTGGATGTAGTCGTGGCAACTTTCATGCACAGCTATCAGATTGCTATGTTTCCAGTTTTGATGATTTCTGTCAATGTGGTGGAGGTGTACTCTTTCCTCATTGATGAATTTCAATCCGCAATGTCCACATGAATGGTGTTGTTTGTCTAGTATTTTGGCTGTCGTTCCATCGTACATTTTGCTGTTTCTTTTAGACCAGTAAACGGTATCACCATTGTATGGAGACTTATCACCTGCTACCATGACAAATTTGTTCTCAGAGTAAGAAACGTCAGGGAATGCCTGTTTTATTAACTTGTCCGTTTGGTAACGGTTTAGTTTAGTTTCCTTGTTAAAGACTTTCCACGTTCTGCGTTCTGTTTGGAACAAATTGTATCCATCCATTTTGCAGTGCTTATGGTAGTTTTTCCAACCTCTGACAATAGGAGCTAATCTCTTAGCTTTTTCTTTTGCACCATAATTCGAGTTGTTGACTACTTCTTTGATTTTCTTCTTGACAGCTTTATAATTATCCTTTGATGGGTAACATCTAAATTTGCCATTGTTCCTTTGGACTATAAAAGTCCAGCCTAAGAAATCAAATCCGTTCTGAGTGGTTGTAACCTTCGTCTTTTCTTGGCTTACTCGCATTCCTCTTTCAGCTAAAAAATCCTCAACTTTACCAAGTATCAATTCTGCGTTATCATTAGGTTTGAGAAAGAACACCATATCATCTGCATACCTTACAGACGGATGTATCGACTCAATACCATCCAACGCTATGTTAGCTAGAAGGGGGCTAACCACGCCTCCTTGTGGTGTTCCTTGTTCTGGGAACTCAGGGTTCACTCCTGCAATTAAACATCTTTGGATGCCTTGTTTTACACATTGAGGTGCAATTAGGTTATTTAGAATAGCTTTGTGACTAATTCTATCGAAGCATTTTTCTATATCGGTACTTAGACAAAACAATAACAACAATTAAGCTATAATATTTACATTATATTGTTTTTAGGTCAAAATGAAAGAAATCACATCTTCATCAATGCCACCCTGTTTCGAGCGTTGGTGCCAAAAAATAGACCCTGTATTAAAAACAAAAGCACAAAAACGAGAGTTTAGAAATTATTTGGGCGGTTTATTAGGTGATTCTCAAAGAAAAAATCTCACTCAAATTGCCCATAATAATCTTGATATTACTTATCATAAGTTACATCATTTCCTAACAGAATCCACTTGGAATTATGATGAGGTAAATAATAAAAGACTAGAAATTATTGCCTCATGTCGTCAAACTAAAATAAGTCGCTCTTTCTCTTTAATTATCGATGATTCAGGTCATCGTAAAAGTGGCAATTTTACTGACTGTGTGGGACGACAATATATTGGTGAAATTGGCAAAACTGATAATGGTAATATCCGCAGTCACCACCCACATTTATGATGGGGTCAGAAGTTTTCCCTTAGACGTTGAATTATATGAAAAAGCGGAAAATTTCCCCTTGGGAAAAGATGACCCACAATTTCAAAAAAAACCCGATATTGCCTTTAATTTAATTGAAAAATGTTTAAACCGAAATTACCATCCTCAAATAATTTTAATGGATGGGGGTTATGGGAACAATACTAATTTATTAGAAAAATTAGAACAAAAAAATTTAAAATATATAGGAATTATTGCAAAAAATAGATTAGTACAAGTAGTAAAAGAAGATTTGAGAGAGTCTGAAAAAAGAATAGATGAAATAGCTAAATTATTACCTCAAGAGAGTTTTGAAGAAATAAAAACAGGTAAAAATAGAGAAAAAACTCTTTGGGTAGCAACCATAAAAATTAAATTATCAGCCTTATCAGGAATAAAAACCGTAGCTATCGTCATGAATGCTCCCAGTTTTGAAAAGTCCACAGATATTGATTATTTAATGACCAATGAAACAGGAGAAAAAGTCTGTGCAAATTGGATAGTAGAAACTTATACATCAAGAAATTGGATAGAAGTATTTTACCGTGAAATTAAGGGATGGTTAGGCTTATCAGAATACCAAGTGAGAAATAAAAGAAGTTTAATGAGACATTTTATATTGGTATTTTGCGCCTATACTTTTATTCAATGGCATCGTTTGACAGGGGGATTGAGAAGGCAATGGGGAAATAAACCCTTAAATACTTTTGCAGAGGCATTGGAAGCGTTTCGGACGGCAGTATCTTTTCGTTTCTTTCAATGGTTAAAAGATAATGTGGAAGTATTTAGCTTATATAAAGCAAGTTTAGGGTTTATTTGGGCATAATTTTTGTCTAAGTACCGATATCCAGTTCTAGGATTCTTTTCTCTTTCCCTCCATGATTGCTCTGAAGGTTAGAGTATATGAACTTCTGTGCATCGTGTGCCGAACGTCCAGTTCTGAATCCATAACTTCTTGGATGGAATGTCGCTTCATGTGCAGGTTCTAGGGGGTATTTCACTAGGCATTGCCATGCTCTGTCTGCTATCGTTGGTACTTTCAGTATTCTTGTTTTTCCATTCTTTTTAGGGATTGGGATTTTACGGAGTTTACTGTGTTTCCAATTCATTGCTTCTTTGCTTAACTTTTCGAGTAGCTCGAATCGTTCTTTGAATGTTAGTGCTTTTTTGCCGTCAATACCTGCGGTCTTCTTACCAGCATTTAATTGGGTGACTTGTCTGATTGCTAATAATTTAGTTGAATAAGAACGCATGAGGAGTTTCTGAAAACGTTTGGCTTTAACCATGTCGCCTTCTCAAATTGCTTTGTAAATCTTCCTTTGTAGGCGGAATACTTGACGCTGGATTTTCTTCCAGTTCAAATTGCTCCAATGCTCACTATTAATTAGTATTAATGTGTTTAGCCATACCTTTTACTTGATTAAATTTACTTCTTTAAGCCTCAACGAAATTACTCGTTGTCCTACCCGATGTGAAGATTTCCGTTGCTCGTCTAACCTACTGAGGTTTTCGACCTCCTCAGACTTCATCATCGTTTTTATTCGTTCCTTTGATTAGATTGATGGGTAGCCTTAGACCGAACCACTTTGCCTATCACGTCCTCTTGTCCAGCACTTGTCATATAGCTACAGTGCGAGGATATTAACCGTGATGCCGTAGGAACTTTTCTTTGAGTTGTTTTCCATCGGATGAATTAAGACACTTTTCTAGGTTCTGTTTAGTCGTAGCTACTCCCCATTAACGCCAGTGTGATGTTACAACTATCATCTCTGATTGCGTCCTGTTCCCAGCTTCACTCTATAGGATTCCGAGCCTATTCGGTGTGGGCAGATAAGGAGTCACTTGTGGACTTCAAGGGTAGGACTTTCACCTACATCCAATCAAAAGTTATTAGGTATTTATTACCTAACTGAGAGTTATAAGGTCTTAAACGGCTGTTTAAGTACTCTTTTTCATCTCAAACGAATCGCACCTATATAATCATTCTAAAAAAGATACCAAATGGACTCTATAATCAATTTAGGAAATTTTTTCTAATTTTGTATGACTGGGATTGATAATTTTTTTAGCAGAATCAAACTGCACCACTAAGGTGTTTTTCTTTCCTAAACCCAATAAGTTAGTAACAATACCATTGCCGAAAATCGGGTGATACACTCGATCGCCTTCTTCCCATGAATCCGTAGAAGCAGAGGTAATTGTCGCTTCTGACTTAGCTTTTTTCGAGATAGTTTGACGGGAATGTAAATTACTACTGAGCAAATCTGCTGGTAACTCATCCAAAAATTGAGAAGGAGTACAATAGTCCACATTACCCCAAGAATATCTCTCTCGTGCATAGGTGATAAATAACTGTTCTTTTGCTCTTGTGATACCGACATAGCACAGTCGTCTTTCTTCTTCTAGTTCCATTTCATCTCGTAAACTACGATTATGGGGTAACAATCCCTGCTCAAAACCTACCAAGAAAACAATATTAAACTCTAATCCCTTTGCGGAGTGTAACGTCATCAAAGAAACTGCCTTTTCTCCTTCCTCTAAGTTATCTAAATCCGAAGCTAAAGAAGCATTACTCAAAAATCCTTCTAAAGTCGCATCTTCATTATCTTCTTGAAATTGAAGCATAGCATTAATTAACTCGTTAAGATTTTCTTCTCTATTTTCTGCTTCATCTGTATTTTGTTGTTTTAAGTCATCTAAATAACCAGAAATATTAAGAATATGTTTTAAAATATCTGATGCAGAATCTTCCTGTATTTTTTCCTGACAATCAGCTATTATTTCAGCAAATTGATTAACTTTTTTCGCCGCTTTTCCTGCGATCGTATTTACTGAAGTTTGATCATTAATTATTTCCCATAAAGGAATATTTAATTCTTGGGAAGCCGTCATTAAATTATCTACAGTAGTTTTGCCAATTCCTCGACGGGGAGTGTTAATAATACGAAGTAAACTGACAGTATCTGCTGGATTAACTACTAATCTTAAATAGGCTAAAGCATCTTTAATTTCTTTTCGTTCATAGAACTTTAATCCCCCTACAATATTATAGGGAATTCCCTTACTAATTAATTCATCTTCAAAGGGGCGAGATTGAGAATTAATACGATATAAAATAGCACAATCTCCCCAGTTTAATTCAGGATTTTCTTTGATTAATTGTTGAATTTTTCGACAGACAAAACTAGCTTCTTCTCTTTCATTATCTCCTCGATAGGTATAGATAGTTTCTCCTTCTCCTCTAGTGGCTTTTAATACTTTATCAATTCTTTGGCTATTCTTTTCAATAAGGTGATTTGCGGCTTGTAAAATGTTTTCTCTCGATCGATAATTTTCTTCTAATTTAATCATGGTTTTAGTAAAATTATCTGCTAAATTATCCCCAAAATCTTCTTGAAAATTTAATAAGATAGTGAAATCTGCCATTCGGAAAGAATAAATTGATTGATCCGCATCTCCCACCACAAATATCGATCGATTTTGCCAATTCCAATGTTTTTTGTGAGGTTCATTATTAGTAGATAAAAGTCTGATTAACTCATACTGAATTTGATTAGTGTCTTGATATTCATCCACTAAAATGTGTTGAAATTTTTGATGCCAATATCCTAAAACAGATTCATTTTGTTGAAAAATACGCACGGGAATTAATAATAAATCATCAAAGTCTAAAGAGTTATTTCCAGCCAATTGATTTTGATATTCTTCATAAATTTCAGCAATTACCCTTCCTTTATAATCAGGATTCTCGAAGGCGTATTGTTGTGGAGTAAGACCTAAATTTTTAATATTACTAATGGCATAACGCATTTTTCTGGGTTCAAATTTTTTATCATCAAGGTTAAGTTTTTTGGTAACGATTTGTTTAACTAAACTTTGAACATCAGACTCATCTAAAATAGTAAAATTTTTCTGCCAAACTCTACCTTTATCGTCTTGATATTTATTTATGTCATAACGTAAAATTCTTGCACATAAACTATGAAAAGTTCCTATCCACAGAGGTTTAATCGTGTTGCGATAAACTTTTGATTGAATTGTTTTTTGTTCTAATTCTGATAATAAATCCCATCGTTGCCCATGTTTTTCTTCTGCAATTTTTTGAGCAAAAATTTTCTCAATTCTTTCTTTCATTTCCCTAGCCGCTTTGTTGGTAAATGTCACGGCTAAAATATTTTCCGGTGCGACTTTATGGGTTAAAATTAAGTTAGCGATACGATAGGTTAACGCTCTCGTTTTTCCTGAACCTGCTCCCGCAACTACTAATAAAGGCCCGCAAAAATGTTCTACGGCTTGACGTTGACACAGGTTAAGATGGTGTAGAAAATCGAGATTAGAATTCATGGGCTGAAGACAATTAAAAGGGTAATTTATCTCATCTTACCATAGATATAACAATGGAAAATTGATGCCTTACCTATCACAACAATATTTAAAATATACCAATCCTAATTTGATTGGGGAAATTTTACACAAATAAAAGATACAACAGAACAAATTGGAAAAAAGTTTACAATTTTTAATTATATTTATCAAAACTGATTTAAGAGTTATATATTTATGTTATTGAACATAATTTATCTAGCCATTCGTCATCAAAAGTCACCATTCATCACAAAGCCTTTAAAATCAGGGATAAAAGGTTTTATAATAAAGAAAAATTCTATAATTATTATTGGATAATGATCAAAACTTATCAAGTAACTATTCATAATCGTCAAAATAAAACTACTGAAATTGTTACTGTACCCGAAAATAAATATATATTAACTACAGCAGAACATCAAGAAGTTGAACCGCCTTTTTCCTGTCGAAATGGTGCTTGTACTACTTGTGCGGTAAAAATTATTGAAGGAGAGGTATATCAACCGGAAGCCATGGGTTTATCTCCTGATTTACAAAAAAAAGGTTATGCCTTATTATGTGTGTCTTATCCTCGATCGAATTTAGTGGTAGAAACTCAAGACGAAGATGAAGTTTATGAGTTACAATTTGGCCGTTATTTTGGTAGAGGAAAAGTACGTTTCGGCTTTCCCATTGAAGATGATTAGTCTAAATTTTTAAGAATATCATCGGTATAATTAAGCAATATCATTACTAAAAAGACTAGTTAGTATAAATCTTTGAGAATATCATCCATCAATGCTCAATCATAAACTGTTGACATCTGGATTATTGATTATTTTTTTCTGCTTATGTTTTGGGGTAACAGGATGTCAAAATAAGCCAATTATTAACGGTATCGAAGGGAAAATAAAAAGAGTGGTTAGCGCTCAAACGATCGAGGTAATAATAGAGAATAAATCTTATCAACTTAGATTAGCAGGATTAGATATTCCTAGTACTCAACCACAAGTCAAAGAAACACAAGAGGCTAAACAATTTTTAATTAACTTTTTCACCCTCAATAATACTATTCCCCTTAATACGTCTATTGTGATGTTAGAAACTGATTTACAAGTTAAAGATAAATTCGATCGTCTTAGTGGTTATGTATGGTATAACGATCGATTAGTAAACCAAGAATTACTCACAGAAGGATATGCCATCGTTAATTTAACTTATACTGATGGTAAGTACGATCGGGTTTTAATTGATGCACAACACTACGCTCGTATCATGGAAAAAGGAATTTGGAATGTAGAATTGAGTATGAACAATAGAGAAAAAACAATTAATTTCTAATTTCTAATTAACTATGAACTATCAGACGGAAATCTCAAAACTTCTTGATGTTGCACTATTAGCCGCTCAGGCAGGGGGTAATGTATTACAAAGCTATTGGGGAAGACAACTTAATATCAGACAAAAAGGTAGGGCAGGAGATTTAATTACAGAAGTAGATCAAAAAGCCGAAAAAGAAATACTTACTGTTATCGATCGACACTTTCCTGATCATAGTATCTTAGCAGAAGAATCAGGTATTTTGGGAACATCAGATAGTGAATATTTATGGGTAATTGATCCTCTGGATGGTACTACGAATTACGCTCATGGTTATCCCCAAGCGTCAGTATCTATAGGTTTGCTAGTGTCAGGAATACCGAAAGTGGGTGTTGTCTATAATCCCATGCACAATGAATTATGGAGTGCCGCCCAAGGATTAGGGGCAACTCTTAATCATATTCCGATAAAAGTTTCCACTACAGATAACTTAGCTGATAGTCTTTTGGTAACAGGTTTTGCATACGATCGTCGGGAAGTAGAGGATAATAATTATGCAGAGTTTTGTTATCTTACCCATTTGACTCAAGGAGTGAGACGTGGAGGTAGTGCATCTCTGGATTTGTGTCATGTGGCGGGAGGAAGACTAGATGGTTATTGGGAAAGAGGATTAAAACCTTGGGATTTATTAGCAGGAGTTGTGATTCTTCAAGAAGCAGGAGGACAAATATCAGCATATAATGATACTCAGTTTGATCTCTATAGTGGGAGAATTTTGGCTACCAATGGTCATATACATTCTGCTTTGAGTAAAGCCTTACTTAATACTCCTCATTCGTCAAAATTTTCTTTTTTGGAGTATTAAAATATTAAACAAATAATTGTAGAAAAAATATCGTCATTAAATTAATGGCATTTTATAGTAAATATTCAGTATATTGTAATAATTATTGGAGAGTATCAGTATGATGATTTCTGACTTAAAACATGGTTTATTCAAATACGATGTAAAAGATTATTATGCCATTTTAGGAGTTCCTATTTCTGCTAGTCCGAAAGATGTTAGACTACGGTATCTTAAAATTGCTTATCAGCTTCATCCTGACACTAATCGGGCTGAAACGGAAGCAGAAAAACAAAAAGCTAGTATGATTCTTTCAAAGTTAGTTAATCCAGCTTATGAAAATTTATATAAGGATAATTTACGCAAAGAATGCCAATTAATTTTCTCAGAAATTGGTCGTAGATTAGCCTCAGATCAATATAAAATTACAATTGGTAGTGATACAGCAAAAAAATTATTACAAGAAGAAAGAAATTTAGATAAAGTATATCTGGAAACCTTGGAAAAATTGGCTCCAGAACAATATCATGATTTAGATAAATTATCCATAAAAATTGCTCTAATTAGTGAACTAAATATGGTTTATTTGATGCGTCAAAAAAATCCCAATTTTAAAAGTGCCTCTAGTCAACCGCAAATTGTGGTTAGTGAAGCAGGTATCAGTCAATCTTCAGGAAAGAATGTTCCTGTGATGAATACCAATAATCCCCCAGTGTCCGATAACCCACCACCGAAAGCCACTGTTTCTCGTATTGATAAGTTAATTGCCAGTGCCAAGCAACACTTAGAAAATGGTAATTATGAGCAAGGTATTCTTGATTTGAGGGAAGCCGTTAAAATTGATGCTAGTAGTAGTACTGTTCATGCCTTACTAGGATCTCTATATATGAAACAGAATAATCTTGTTTATGCACGTATTCATATTAACAAGGCTATAGCGCTTAATAGTAATGATTCGATCGCACTTCAGGCACAAAAAGAACTTAAGGAAATAGAGAAAAAAGAAAAGTCTGCACCCGAAAGTACTGTAAAATCAACTAAAGAAGTTAAAGGAAGTAAACCTACCGATAAGGGAAAAGAGAAATCTAAAGATGGTAAAGGGAAAAAAGAGCCGCCCAAAATTTTTGGTATTCCTTTATGGTAGGATTAACGATGATCCGTAATCGATAATGAAAATCACGATTCGAGTATGATTCATCAAGCACCCGCAGGCGCAAGAGATTTATTACCCCTAGAAGTCGCTCAAAAAAGTTGGATAAATGATTGTCTTCAACAAGTATTCCAACGTTGGGGATATAAAAGAATTGTAACATCTACTATTGAATGGGTTGATACTCTCATGGCTGGAGGAGCGATCGACCCTTCTACTGTAATACAGTTACAAAATACCACAGAAGGAAGACTAGGATTAAGACCAGAATTAACGGCTTCTATTGCGAGGGCGGCGGTAAATCGTCTCACAAACCACACGATTCAAAGACTTTGTTATCGAGCTAATGTTTTTCGTAATCCTCCAGAAGGACATCATGGAAGACAATTAGAGTTTTATCAAGCAGGAATCGAATTATTATTTACCGATGGGGTTTTAGCCGATGCAGAAATTTTGCTATTGTTAGCAGATTGTTTGCAATGTTTAGGAATTCAATCTTGGCAACTACTCTTAGGAGATGCTGGTTTAACTAGATCTTTATTACAGATTTTTCCTGATAATTTACAACCAGAAATTTTAAAATGTATCGCTAATCTCGATCGAGTTACCTTAGAAAATTTACCCTTATCACCTGATTTAAAATCGAAAGCTTTACAGATTTTTGACTTAAGGGGAAACCCTTTAGAAGTATTAGAAAAAGTTACTGAATTAGATTTAGATGAAAAAGGATTTTTTGCCGTTAATCATCTTAAATCCTTGATTGATTTAGTTAACTATAATAGTGAGCAAAAATTGCCAATAATTTTAGATTTAAGTCTAATACAAACCTTTGATTATTATACAGGAATAACATTTTCTGCCATCAGTTTAAAACAAAATAAACCTTATGTATTAGGACAAGGTGGACGTTATAATCAATTGTTAAGTCTTTATCATCCTGAGAAACAATCCTCTCCCGGTATTGGTTTTTCATTTAATATAGAAGACCTACATAGTTGCTTATTAAACACTCCTAATTTACCCCAAAAAACTCCTCCTAGTGACTGGTTAATTATTCCCGAAAATCCATCTTGTGTAAAACAGGCTTTTAGTTACGCTCAAAAATTGAGAAACAGTAAAAATCTCACTAGAGTCGAAATTGATTTAGAGTTTCGCAGTAAAGAAGATATTAGGAAATATACACAAAATGAGGGTATTTTAAACGTAGCTTGGATTGATGAAAATGGGAATGATTCGATCGAATTAGGATTTTAATTTATCAAAAAAAATTACATTACATTAATCTATGGCAAAATTATCTGTAGAATTAAATCTTTATTTTTTCATATGACAGAACTTTTCCAATGAATAAACCACATTTTTTATCTCTCGCAAAGTTGCAAAGGAAAATGCAAAGTGTGGTTTAAAGAAATGAAGACTGATGTATGGTGTGTTAACAACTCCGTAGCACACCAACTCTTATCTTTTTGTCTGTTGTCAATGAGCTTACCTCCACCAAAAGATTGTTTCAGCAATCCCTAATTGTTTCCTAGTAACCACATAATATTAAAACCAACACTGACGTTACCATCAGATTGGGAAACAACGCTACCAATATCAGTTGTTCCAGTGGCATTAGTTGTGTAAACTCCAAGTCCTACATTAGTTTGAGGAGGCATATAACGAGCGCCAGCTGCCCACACAGTCGCATCATTACTTAGCATGGGAGTAACTTCCCCAATAATTTGGAATCCGGGAAAGGGTTGAACATTGAGTCCTAAACCAGCACCTAAAATGTTGTTTCCTCCATATATTCCAGCTTTGGGGTTGAACATTAAAGCAATCTTATCGTTTACTTCATAGCTAAAGGCCGCTTCTGCGGTAAATGAGCCAACTCCATCATCCGTTGTTGTGGCTTCTTGAAATGCACCTCGAAGACCAAAAGAAAAAGGATCTCCTTGACTTTGATTTAAAAATCTTAATTTTGTTGCTCCTCCTAATTTGACTGAGTTACCGATGTCTTCGTCACTCTCTCCTAATTGTTGCCCAATAAACTCTAATTGAGCATTATTACTCATACCATAGCCTACTTGAAAATTGACGCTAGGGCCTATACCACCGTCAAAAGAGAACATTCCTTGACGAATAGTATTAGGGCTACTGAGAATAATTCCATCAAATAGTAATTGTTTATCTCTGGAGGAAAAAGGTTGTATTGGTCTAGTATCAAAGCTAACTTGATAGTTTTGACCAATATCAGGGGTATAGCGTACATTTAAACCAACTCCCACCGGGCCACCATCGGGAAGGAAAGATAATAATTTTGTAGCAGGAGTACTGCCTAATCGGTTTGTAATTGATAAATCAATGCCAACATTAGGGCTATGTAAATAATTTAAGCCTGCACTCCAAACAACACTTTTAGTTATATCTCCTCTCGTGTTGACACTGTTACCACCGGGACCTAATGGTACATTTATATCTCCAAAAAATCCAAATCTTTCATCAAACTTGAAACTTATCCCCGTACCAATATTAAAGAATGTGCCATAAAAGTCTCCTCCACCATTGATACTGTCAGGAAGAACGGTTAAACCTCCCACAACGTGCCATTGATAGGTATTAGAAGAAGTATAAGTAAAGGGAACTTGAATTGTTCCACCAACGGTTGTGCTACTATCCGATCGATTAGTCGGGGTAAATAAACCATTTTCTCCCGTAATTTTAATGAATTCTAAAGAACCTACCACAGCGACATTATAATTATCTTGGTTGATAAACTGATATTTAAAGTTAGGCGCGAGGGATAAAAAACCAAAATCTGTAGCTTTTCCATTAAATCGACTACCCAACACGTCATCAAAGAAAGATAAACCAGCACCTATTTGCAACTTATCGTTAATACCGTATTCGATCGACGCATTATAGGTTTGTAAGCCAATACCACCACCTTCCGAACCTTTGGAGAAAAGATTTGCACCGTAGCTAGTATAGATTGCACCTTGAGGCAAAACATTTGCTGTTTCCACCGTCATGGGTTCAAAAGGCTTAATTTGTAACGGGGTTAAACTATATTCCACAGACTCGATCGGTTTTGGAGTATTTTCGATCGTCGTGGGAGACTCTGGAGTTATATTTTCTTGAGAGAATAGTACTTGAGAACTACTAGAAGGAGAAAGACTATCGGCAGTAATGGGAGATTTAACCACCCAAGAATCGCTAATATCATCAGCAAAAGCAGGAGTATCGACAAAAAAACTCACACCGACAATCAAGTTAGATAGTAATAAGTATTGAAATTTCATGACTATAATTATTCCAACTGGTTAATAAATAAATGTTTTAATGGCTTAGAAATAGAGAAATTGATCAAAAATTATCTTACGGTTTTTCCAATTCATTTAATATTAGAGCAAACTCTAGCTAATTATACTTATACTTTTAAGAATAACAATTTTCAATATTTGAGAACACTAATGAAACTCTAGAAATAATTATGTTTAATTAGCAGTCAGTAAATTAGCAATTAGTTATCAGCTATTGTGAAGTTAAATTTACCTCAGTTCGATACAAAATGTATGGGTAATAGCAAGGTATTAGTTGTTAGGTATTGGGTAAATAATTGATGAAAAACTGTTAACAATTGATTTTACTTAGATTAATTTAATTAAATAATTCAATCAGATTTGGTATTTTTAGAACCTAAAACCTAAACCCTAAAGCCTAAAACCTACCCACAACAAGGATTTTTTCTCGAACTCAAGTAAATTTCTGGCCAACATTAGTAATTGATTACTTAGGGTTTGCTGTTAGGAGTCATAAAGTGATGAAAATCAATAGTTTTGACAGGTTTGATACATTTGGCAAAATTTGAAGAAGAATATGCGGAAATTTTTGATGAAAAAATAGGTGCACCGGCTAAACCATTTCTATACAAGGGTAATAAGAGGATTTTTGTGTGCATTTTTAGAAAAACAATTAAAAAAATGGAAAAAGAATCAGAATATTATATATATATATGATGTTAAAGGTATGTGATTTTTCAGACTTTTTCAGCCAACCCTAATTAAGACTATATAGGTTAAAGTTTCGTGCGCGTAGCGTGCCTTTGGCATCGATTATTTTGTACTAATTTATCATAACTACTGTACAATAACCACAAATAACAATTATGAATAGTTAAAAAAAGTTTACGATCTTAACTATTATATTAAATAATTAAAACCCAATTTTTTCCACTATTTCCATAGCTAAATTATTAAGAAAATCATCGTTAATTTCATCAGGTAAATCAATATTTTTCTCTGGTATATTTTTAATTTCATTAAAAACTTGATTACATTCTTGCATAACTTCTTCATAGGAAATATTACCTAATTTTACATTCAATAAATAATTAGCATCCCCTGATTGAGTGCGATTAACTATTAACTTTTTTTGCTTAATAATTTCTCTGCCAGTATAAAGCAACCTTAAAGCATGACTAGCGTGTTTACTATCATAGCCACATTTTGTTTCTAAAAGTTGTCTTTTGGCATTACGATTTTTTGACCAATTTTGATAACTTTTCCATTCTTTTTTTGCCGATAAATAATTTCTTGAAGCAAAAGTTAACCGCATAAAATCATCACTAGCATTAGTATATTCTTGTATTTGTTTTTCAATATTTTCAGGAAATTTATGCTCAAGAAAAATCTGTTTATAATCGATCTTTTCTTGTAAAATCAATCTTAATTCTTCTGCCGGTTGTAAATACTCAATGCAATCTCTAACTACTATCCATAAAAAATTCATAAAGGCGTTAATTTCCGATAGTGATAAAGGCTTATATAATTCTGTGAAATTAAAATCTTCTGGTTTTGGTTCTTTTTTTGGTGGATTTAGTAGCCAACGGCGATGAACTTCTACTTTTTTTAGTTGAGCGTTAGCATAACCAATATAACTAAATTTAACTTTTTTAGTCAGGAATTGTTCTCTATTATTGATTAAAATTTTCGCTAAAGGATTAAGGTAAATATAGTCATTTAACCACAATAATTCTTGAATATTAGGATTAGCATTTTTGAGTAAATTTAAGTATTTTTTGAGTTCATAAATAACAAAATCATTACCTTTTAAAAAATTAAATTTTTGATAATTAATGTCTATTTTTGTTAAGCCTTTATTATCTTGATTATTACTAAAAATTCCTTCTTTTCCCTTACCTTCAATTTGTTCAATTTGTTTTAACCCTAAATAATAACTTTTTGGGGCAATAAAAATACCTTTATAATCAATATCTGATACTCCTTCTACAGCTAAACCATAGGCATTACTACCTGTTATGGCTAAAAGTAAAGTACGATCGTTTAAGTCAAACATAATGAATAGTTAATATTTAATAATCGAGATTTTTGAGTTATCAATAGTTATGATAAATTAACAATAATTAAAATAACAATAAGAAATTATGGAAATAAATTTACTAAAATGAACACAATAAAAGTTGTGATATATTTCTATTAAAAAACATATTTTATTAGACGATATATGATATACTTGGATGATAGTGTAATTATCCTGACATTTCAACTAATTGTTATATTTTGGTCTAGTTTTCTGAACTTACTTATATTAAAATTGATGTGAATTGTTTTATAATATCAAGTTAAACTACTTATTTTTCTGCATCACTAACCTCCTATCCTCACCAAAAGACTTTTTAAGCAACTTCTAATTAATTTTTCTTTTCATTCTAAAGACTAATAAGTATCATTTTTGATAAAATTTGAGGAGAAATTTTTGAAATTGTCAAAATATTTGGGAGAAAAAACACAATGGTAGCTAATAGAAGTCGTACTTTTTTTGCTGACTTTCGTGACTTCATTATGCGAGGTAACGTAATAGATTTAGCCGTCGCAGTTATACTTGGTGGTGCTTTTAATGGTATTATTAATTCTCTTGTAGAAGATATTATCACCCCAGCCATTTTATCCCCTGCTATTAAAGCCGCAGGAGTTGATAAGTTATCTGATTTAAGCATCTCTGGCATTAAATATGGCTTATTTTTATCAGCGATTATCAATTTTTTAGTTATTGCTTTTTGCTTATTCTTAATTATTCGTAGCTTTGAAACTCTGAAAAGAAAACTTATTCGTCAGGAAGAAATAGTCGCCGCAGAAGAAGCGGCTATACAATCAGAAGAAATTAAGCCCGAAATAGTAGTACAAGAAAATCTGACGAAGGCGATCGAAACTCTCACAGAGACAATTAAACAACAGAATAATTCTTAATTTTCTTAGAATGAGCATTTCCGACAAATTGAAAATCAATTCTTGATACTTTTCTAGGAATTTGTAAAGACTAAAAAGTAATCACACTGCGGATAGATTCTCCTTTGTGCATTAAGTCAAAAGCTGTGTTAATCTCCTCTAAAGGCATCACATGGGTAATTAAATCATCAATATTAATTTTCCCTTCTTTATACCAATCAACAATTTTAGGTACATCTGTTCTCCCTTTTGCTCCCCCAAAAGCACTACCCTTCCAAATTCTTCCTGTAACTAACTGGAAAGGTCTTGTACTAATTTCTTGTCCTGCTCCTGCAACTCCGATGATAGTAGAAACTCCCCAGCCTTTATGACAACATTCTAAGGCTTGACGCATAACTTTAGTATTGCCAATACATTCAAAACTATAGTCAGCACCTCCTTTTGTTAAATCTACCAAATAGGGTACTAAATCTCCTTCAACTTCCTTCGGGTTAACAAAATGAGTCATGCCAAATTTTTCGGCGATCAATTTTTTGCTAGGATTAATGTCCACACCGATAATCATATTTGCACCCACCATTCGACAGGCTTGGATAACATTTAAACCGATACCTCCCAAACCAAAAACCACAACATTAGCCCCAACTTCCACTTTAGCAGTATTAATCACCGCTCCAATACCAGTAGTTACTCCACAACCGATATAACAAACCTTTTCAAAAGGTACATCTTCACGAATTTTAGCAAGGGCAATTTCTGGCACGACAGTATAATTAGAAAAGGTGGAAGTACCCATATAATGATACAGAGGCTTACCATCGAGAGAGAAACGACTACTACCATTAGGCATTAAACCTTTACCTTGAGTAACTCGGATAGCCTGACAAAGATTTGTTTTGAAACTGAGACAATATTCACACTCTCTGCATTCTGGCACATATAACGGTATCACGTGATCCCCCGGTTTAAGACTTTTCACGTCTTTACCCACTTCTACCACAACTCCTGCACCCTCATGACCCAAAATACTAGGAAATAAACCCTCTGGATCGTTTCCTGATAAGGTATAAGCATCCGTATGACAAACTCCTGTAGCTTTGATTTCCACTAACACTTCCCCAGTTTGAGGAGGTTGTAAGTCTATAGTTTCGATCGTAAGAGGTTTTCCTGCGGATAAGGCAACGGCGGCTTTTACTTTCATGATTCGTTAATTTTTCGTCTAAATTTATATTTTTTCCCCTCAGTAAACCATAAAATTATCGATAAAGAGAGGGAAAAGGGAAACGGAATAATATAATAATTGATTCAAAACTATCAGGAATTAATTTATTTCTATTGTTTGTGAAATTTAATACCCATAATTTCGTCTGATTAACACTCCTTTTCCTTTGTTTTGCTCATTGGTATAGTTACCCCTGATGTTCAAAAACGTTACCATAATACATTAAATCTAAATCAACAAAGAGAGAAATAGTATCGAAACATCTTTGAGTTAATTCCCAGCGATCTTCTCTTTTTAACATAGTAATCAATTTCTCTCTCACGGGGATGAGATAACGAACATCATTAGCCGCATAGCTTAATTGTTCGGGGGATAAGCTATTAACATTACCCCAATCGGAACTTTGGGCTTTTTTATCTAATTCTATACCTTCTAATTCTTGTACGAGACTTTTTAAACCATGACTTTGGGTGTAAGTACGGGCAATTTTACTGGCAATTTTAGTACAAAAAATAGATGTTGTTTCCACCCCAAAAGTGTGTTTAAATTGAGCCACATCAAAACGGGCATAATGAAAAATTTTAGTAATATTAACAGACTCTAATAGTTTAGTTAAATTAGGTGCTGTGGTTTGTCCTTTGGCAATACGAATGGCCGTTACATATCCTTCTGCGTCACATATTTGTACTAAGCAAAGTCGATCACGTTGAGGAATTAAACCCATAGTTTCTGTGTCGATCGCTAAAGATTCGGCCTTAAGATATTGATTAAATATATCTTGGGGTAAATCCTGTTCACAAACTTGAAATTTATCTAATGACATTATCAATAATGAGGAATGAGGAATTATCAATATTACTTATTACTTGTTACTTTCCCTACTCGGTATCATGATGACGGGGATAAATTTGTTCTGCTTCAGGACAATCATCAGATACTTGTATCTCACCATAACCTCTTGGTACAGAAGCTAATTTGCGACTAACCGCACCAATACTTTCAAGACGGACGAATTCTTCCCAAGAACTATTCTCATAGTCTTCTTCCATTTCATAACGAATAACGACAATATCGCCTTCAATACCAATAATTTGTGCGTCTTCAATCCAACGTTGTTGATCTCGCAGGAAAACAGAGACATCACAACCTTCTTTATACATTTGATAAATTTTGCGGTCTAGCATAGACTTCTCCTTACACTGCTAAAGATCAATATAATTTTTAGGATAATTGTAATAGTAAAACTTCTCAAGGTGAGTTTTTTTTTCCATCAGAAGTAAATAATTTCAGAATCTCGATTTTAACTAATTTTGATGATTTGAGGAGACAAGGCAATAAACATCAATACTGGTAATAGATAGAGATAAAAAAGTATTAAGCATAGTTAAGTTTAAAAGGAAAATTATCCAAATATAATGAACTTATTAAACTATCGTAGCATTTTATCTTGACAGATATTGGTGTGGTATTGCTGAATAATTTTTTTAGTATAATTTGTCACTAAATCTGTTTGCTCTAACATGGCAAAATGACCGCATTCTTCAATTTCATAGACATTATCTTGATGACATTGAAAAAGATGATGAAAACTGGCTAAATGTTTGACATACTGAGGTTCCATAATTTGATCTTGTTTTCCCGCAATAAAATATACTGGTTGAGATAAACGAGCAACAATTTGTGGTAGGTAGTGTACTTCGTTTTCTGTGGTTGAGTCTAGTAATGATCCGATCGCAGCTTGTTCATTGGCACAGATAAAGTCTTGTAATCGACATTTACCCCATTGAAGATTTAGAGGACGTTTTACCATCATTCGAGAAAAAATGAAGTCAAAAAAAGGTAAATGTAGCAACCATGAAGGACGAAACTTGACTAAATTTTCTCCTGCTTTACGAAAACGCTCAAATTCTTCTTTAAGATAAATTCCCCCTCCGGCATTTATACAAATTACTCCTTCAATCATATCATTACAAATATCAGCACCCCATAAAGCAATACTACCTCCTAGAGAATGTCCTATTAGCCAAGCCTTTTTTATTTCTAATTTTTCTAGTAACTCTTTTAAATCTTGGGCGTAACTATGTAAATCAAAGCAAAAAGATAATTCTGAGTTAGGGAATTTATTTTCTAAGGATGGAAGTTGAGATGCTCCAAATCCTTTTAAATCGTAGGTTAAACAGGAATATTTATGTTTCAATCGATCGATTAATGGAGTCCAATATTGATGACTAAGTAACCATCCGTGAATAAATACCAATACAGGACTAGAAATGTCGGGGGAAGTACTTTTAGTAAACTCATAAAAGTGATCCACTCCACGAATATTAATCTTGTTCATTTAATTTATTTTTTCTCTTTGATTTTTTCTCCGAGATTAAAGGAGGCTTTTAGTTCTAATATAACTTAATTTAGTAGTTTAAATAACCAATGAGTAGGAGGAAAAGTTTTTAGTAATTTTTAAATCCTAATTATTGATGGGGTTGCCTCGGATGTCTGTTACAACAATATCCCATTGACCATTATTTGCGACTTCAAAAGTAATTTTTTCTCCATTACTGCTAATCATCGGATTACGAATTTCTCTGGTTTGTTGAGTAATTAAGGGACGCTTTTGTTGAGTAGTACGATCGTATAGATAAAGACCTGATTTTCCCTGACTAACAATAGCAAAGACTAAATATCTTCCATCCTCAGAAATAGAGGGATTTAAGGCAACTTCATTAATCGAATTTAAACCGGGTAAGTCGATTAACCGCCGATTCTTGGCATCAAATAAATACACATCTTGTGAACCGTTGCGATCGGATACAAAAGTAATATATTGCCCTGCAATGTAAGGACTTAATTCAGATGAACGACTATTAAAACTTCTTGTATTATCAGAAAAAGGGAAAGTAAGTAGTCGAGGATAATTACTACAACTACTCAACAATAAAGTCATAATCAAATAAATAAACGAAAATAAATACTTTTTATTCACAAGTATAAGGAGTGAATAGTGAACAATGAATAATTATTTTAATCGTTAAGAGAGACTTTTACTATTAGCTATGAAATTTATTTCACTGTAGAAAAAAACTTATTGGTCATTTGTATTAATTATCTACCGTAATATTATTTATCGTCAATTACCTAAAATCAACCAATGTGTTGTAGAACACATTAATTAAAAAAAAATATCAAATTTTGCTATGTTTAAATAAGACAATTAGTGAAACTATTTTATAACTTTATTAAGGTAAGGTTAAGGGTAAGTTAAAACTAAAATACAAGATAAATTGTAGTAAAAGTTCCTGTTTGATTAAGAAGAATAAATTTTAGGTTTTAAATATAGAGAAAAATTATGACTAATGCTATGGTGGAAAATAGTATTACCTCTTCTAATAAACAAATAGTAGCAATTCCTCATAAGGTTTTACAAGGTTTATTAGGTAAAAAAATATCGGGAAAACTGATTATTCAAGATCCCATCGATCGAGAGATACAATGGATTATTTATCTAGGAAAAGGAAAAATCCATTTTGCTACCAATACCTCGAGAAAAAGGGAAAGAGTTAATTATCTTTTATCTCATAATTTTTCTGAATATAATTTTTATATTCCTCAAGATTTAGAAGACGATTATCAATTTATCTATTATCAATGGCAAGAAAAACATTTAAACTCTCAGCAAGTCAGAGAAATTTTGTTTGGTATGACTCAAGAGGCAATGATTTTTTGTTTAGCCTTACCCAGAGCAGAGGTAAAATATGAGAAAATAGTAAGTTTAGATCCTCTTATTTTAAGCAAAAGTGCTAAATCTTTAGTCGAACCTGTTAAAAGCCAAATTCGTGGTTGGGCGCAAATTAGAGGAGATATTAGTTCACCTTTTGTGCGTTTTGTCAATAGTGATTGGCATTCTCTTCGTTCTTATTTTGCCGATGATTTACCTCAATGGCAACGGTTAGAAAAATTAAAACCCTATTTAGATGATCAGTGTAGTTTATACGAAATTGGTACTTATTCTGGAGAATCTGTCTTAGATTTAGGTTTATTTTTTCAACCTTTGGTAAGTCTTAATCTCTTAAATGTCAAATCTGTTGAATCTATCGTAACCATAGAAAAACCCTTGATTGCCTGTATTGATGATAGTCAAGCGATACAAAGAGTTGTCAAAATGACTTTACTTGCTGGTGGTTTTGATGTCATTAGTATTACTGAACCAGCAAAGGCGATAAGTGTGTTTGTAACACAAAAACCCGATCTAATTCTCATGGACATTAATATGCCAGACATCGACGGTTATAAACTAGCCTATATGATGAGACAGTCAGAATTACTCAAAGATATTCCTATTCTTATGTTAACAGGACGAGATGGAGTACTCGATCGAGTCAAAGCGAAAATGGTGGGGGCGATAGGTTATATTTGCAAACCCTTTAATCCCCAAGAATTAGTGCAATCCGTCAACGATAACATTCAAAAGGAGGTATAAAACAACGATGAAAAAAGTATTAGTAGTAGATGATTCAAAATCACAACAAAAGCTCGTTAATGGCTTATTACAGAGTATGGGAGTAGAAGTTACTCTCGTGGATAGTGGGGAGTCTGCCTTACAGTGGTTGGAAAATAATGGGCAACCAGATTTAATCTTAATGGATATTGTAATGCCAGATATGAGTGGTTTAGATGTGTGTCGCCATATTCGGAAGGAAATGAATTATAAAATCGTGCCGATAATTTTTGTCACCACTAAAGATGAAGATTTCGACAAATTTTGGGCTTTAAGACAAGGAGGAAATGCTTATATTACCAAACCTTATTCTCCCACAGATTTAATTAATACTGTCAAAAGTTATTTATAGTAATTTTAAGTTATTTCGCTCTAGTCAAATATTAGTAAATAATTCTAAATTAATTAAGCTTATGGATTATTTTATTGTCGAGTTAGTAGGTAGAAAAAAAGTCGCAATTCCTTTAAATCAAGTACAAGAAGTTATCAATATTAACTGTAGTGATATTTGTCCAATTCCAGGGGTAAATAATAGTTTAGTAGGAGTAACAAATCATCGAGGTAATTTTCTTTGGATTGTGGAATTATCTCAATTTTTATTTCAGCAATCATTACAAAATATTGGCTTAAATTCTTTGACTATATTATTGACTAAAATTCATCATAATAACTTAGGACTTTTAGTCCAAAAGTTGGGAGAAATTAAGACTTTTTATGATGTAGATAAATCTTTTAATGATGATAGTCTCAATATTTGTCATGATTATTGTCAAGGTATAATTTCTGATACTGAAAATATCCCAATTATTAATTTAGGGAATGTAAAAAACTCTCTTAATCAAACTAATCTTTCTTTATCACGATAAAAATTAGCTTAAATTATTATGACAATAAATTATCTCATTGAAATTGTTTTTTTCCTAATTATTTTTATTGAAATAACCTTCATTGCTCATAGCAAAACTATCTCTTAGCGACTAAATAATATTTGAGTTTAACATTTGACAGAAAAAACTGATTACAGCAGTTTTCATTTCTTCAAACTACACTTTCCATTCTCCTTTGCGACTTTGCCAGAGATAAAAAATGTAGTTTATTCATTGGAAAAGCATTGTAAGGCAACAGAAAGAGGGCGTAGAGAGGAGTGAAAATTCTCAAATTTCAAATTACTGTTGTCCCTCGTATTATACTTCATAATTAGCTAAGAGAGTATTATTGTCACTCGTACCATACTTAATTCCTAATTCCTAATTCCTATTATGAATCAATTACAACAAGAAACCGCTAACTCCAGTTTTTCTGATGAGATTAAATTCTTACAAAATAATGTCACGGCTAATCCTAAAGATTTGACAGCAAAATTGAGTTTAGCTACTGTATTAGAACAAGAACAATATTACCATGAAGCGATCGAGGTTTATCGATCGATTATTGAGCAAGATACAGACAAAGTTTTCACCGATACGGCAAATAAAGCTATTGAAGAAATTAACAAAAAATATTTACTTTCAGAGGAAGATGATGAGAGTAAGATAAATAAAAATCGAGAAAAAACTACTGTAATAAAAAATATTAATTTATGGCAACAATTTAAAGATTTACCTATTGCTTATAAACAATTTATTGCCTTATTAATTGCTAGTTTAGTTTCTACGGTTGGAGTTATAATTGCAGGACGAGTTATCACCACAATTTTAGGAAAAAATCAACTAGAAAAAAGAGCCATTTCGGAGTTAAATATAACCTCGATCGACTATAATTCTAACCTAGAAAATATTACTTCAGGATTTAGAGGAAAAGCTGATAATATTGGCATAATTGAAACAGCGAAAACCTATAAAGCACAAGGAAAAATTGACCCTATTCTCAAAAATATGGTGAGAACAATTTTGAATAATGAAATTAAAGCAAGAGGTATTGAATATGCCACTTTAGTCGGCTTAAATGGTAGGATAATTGTTAATGCAAATAAAGATAGATTTGGACAAAGTTTTATTTTAGAAAATCTGGTAAGTCAAGTGATCAAAACCAGAGAAGTTTTAGAAACTAATGTGATTATTCCTCGAAAAGAAATTATTGCAGAAAATCCTAGTTTTGCTAGTAAAATTAATAGCGAAAATGTCTTAATGAATGTTAGTTTAACTCCGGTTAATGATTTTCAATCTCAGCAAATGATCGGAGTTTTAATGGCAGGAGAATTAGTTAATGATAATAGTATATTGTTGGAAGATATTATTTCTGCTATGGGAGGAGGTTATAATGCTATTTATATGTTTAAAAATGACGATTTTCACCTAGTTACTTCTATTT
This sequence comes from Geminocystis sp. NIES-3709, assembly GCF_001548115.1. Lineage (GTDB taxonomy): Bacteria > Cyanobacteriota > Cyanobacteriia > Cyanobacteriales > Cyanobacteriaceae > Geminocystis. The sequence goes on from NZ_AP014821.1 coordinate 102,996, forward strand.
TTCAACCTTTAAATAGTGAGGAATTTAAAGCAAATATTCCCCTGCTAGATATTAGCTTATTAGAAAAACTAAAAAAAGAAAATAATGACATTATTCTTGGTAGAATGACGATCGAAAATCAATCGCATACTATAGCGATAAAACCCCTACCAGATTTTGAGGGTGAAAATATTGCTTTTTTAGTGCGTGGTACTCCAGAAGCTAGTTTGCAACAAATATTTAATCAAAGTGTTACCTATCAAATTATTGTCGGTTTTTTAAGTCTAATTGTCGCCTTATTTTTAGCTAGTTATTTTAGTAAAATTTTGACTCAACCTATTGAAAAACTACAAATCTCTGCGGAGAAAATTGGTTCTGGCGATCGAAGTGTAAGAGCAAAAGTTACATCAAGAGATGAAGTGGGAAAATTAGCTCAAACTTTTAATGAGATGGCAGAAAAAATTGATACTTACACTAAGGAGATAGAAGAAATTGCCCAAAAAAGAGAGAAAGAAGTAGAAATTCAACGACAGCAACGAGAAAATTTACAGGAAAACGTTATTAACCTTCTTTTAGACATCGAAAAAGCCAGTAAGGGAAATTTAAGTATTCAAGCAGAAGTGGTATCTGGTGAAGTAGGCTCGATCGCCGATGCTTTTAATGCTACTATGAGAAGTTTAGAAGGATTAGTAAAACAAGTCGTTGTCTCCACCAACCAATTAAACGAAACTGCCTTAAGTAACGGTGAATCTGTTAACCATCTTGCCCAAAATTCTTACAAGCAAGATAACTCTATTCAAATTATTAGCACATCCATTCAAGAAATTACCAACTCGATCGAGAAAATTAGTGAATCCGCTCAAAATGCGGCGGTAATTGCCAGTAAATCTCGATTCACTGCTCAAGAAGGACAAAGTATTATTAATGAAACAGTAAATAATATTTATCAAATTCGTCATACAGTGGCAGATACTGCCAAAAAAGCCAAACGTTTAGCGGATTCTTCTCAAGAAATCTCCAAAATTGTGAATATTATCTCAGGAATTTCTGAAAAAACGAACCTTTTAGCATTTAATGCCTCCATTGAAGCCGCTAGGGCTGGAGAAAATGGGCAAGGCTTCCGAGTAGTTGCTGATGAAGTGCGAAGATTAGCTGAACAGGTTACTTTTTCTACCCAAGAAATTGAACAATTAGTAGAGGGTATTCAAGAAGAAACTAGCGAAATGATGACGATGATGGAACAAAGTAGTACTCAAGTAGTATCAGGAACTAAATTAGTTCAAAATACAAAAGAAACCTTACAAAAATTGTCAGTAATTAGCAATGAAATTGACACTCTTTTACAGTCTATTTCTGAAAGTACCATAAATCAAAAATTAATATCTCAAAAAGTTAATAAAAAAATGGAAGAAGTCGCCATTGTCACGAAAGAAATTGCCGAAGAATCCAATACGGTTTCTCAATCATTGCAGGAATTAGTAACAGTAGCGATGGAAATGCAGAAATCCGCCTCCCGTTTCCAAGTCAGCCAGTCTTAATTTGTTTGATGTTTGATAAGACAGGAAGACAAGATAAAAAAAAGGGAAAAAATTGATTAGTTTTCAATTCTCAATTCTTCATTATTCATTCTCTATTATTCATTGTTAATTATGTTAGATGCCGCCAGTTTAGCCGCTATTGCCGAAGAAGCAAGAATCTGTTTCTTAGAAGAAGATGCACCTGAATATTTAGATATTTTAACTAAGGGTATTGATGATTTAAAACAGTCTTTTCAAGAAAATAATGATACTCAAAAATTAGAGTTTCTTTACAAAGAATTAGGTAGGGCAGCCCATTCGATTAAAGGTGGTGCTGGAATGGCAGAAATGCCTGTAGTTAGTAAATTAGCTCATAAAGTAGAGGATATTTTTGAGGCTTTACAGCAGGATAGAATTAGTGATTTTAATACCACTTTTGAGTTATTGAGTTTAGCTATTGACGATTTAGAAAATTTAATTAACTTAGAAAAAAGTAGTTCTATTAGTGATGATAATAGCTCTGATTTGTTGACGGTTTTAGATGAGTTTTTAGCTACTCTAAACCCTCAAAATGACGTAGTAGATATTGGTTTTGCTGATGATAGTTTTATCACCATGGCTTTAAATCAAGATTTATCTGCTTGTATTGAGAGGGTAAAAGAAATTGTTGATAATCCTTCTTTAGCTAACCCTAAAAATATTACTAATAGTCTGAATATTTTACTAGAAGAATGTCAATTATTAGGTCAGGCTTTAAATTGTAATTGGTTAGTAAAACTTAGTCAAGTTATTCGTGATTTACAAGCCAATAATCAAGACTCCCCCGATAACTTTACCAGAAAATCGATCGAAGAAATTGAAAACCATAAACAACAATTTTTAGCAGGAAATAAAAACCCTATTTTTTCCAGTTATTTTCAACCAGAAACAACGATCGAAAAAAGTGAAAATAAAGAATTAGAAAGTAAGAAAATAGATAATAATGAAATCTTATCACCATCAGCAAATGTTAGAAATTTAAGAATACCTCTTGATAAAATTACGAACTTAAGTAATATTGTGGGGCAACTTTTAACCAACTATGAAAGTTTAAAATTATATGAAAATCAATTAAAACAAGCCAGTGTTAACCTTAAGAAAAAAACAAAATCTTTAGCACCAGTTAAAGAACAAATAGAGTCTATGTATGATCAATTAACTATTAGCCAAAGTAGTTTCTTAGCTAACAATATTAAGGAATTAAATCATCAATTATCAGAATTTGATACTTTAGAGTTTGATGAATATAATCAAGTCCATACATCCTTACAAAATTTAACGGAATTAATCATACAAGTACAAGAAGTAAGAGAAGATTTTGACTTAGTTAATCGAGAATTTCAAGAAACCTTAATCGAGATGCAAAAATCTTTAAATATTTTAGATCAAGAATTAAGAAAAGTGCGTCTTGTGCCATTTATAAGTTTAGCCGGAGGTTTTTTTAAGCCCTTAGAAAAACTCAATAAAACTTATGGTAAATCAGTAGAATTAGTTGTTGAAGGAAAAGATATATTAATTGATCAAAATATTATTGAAATTCTCAGAACACCTTTTAATCATCTTATTAGAAATGCCTTTGATCATGGTATAGAATCTCCTGAAATGAGAAAAAAACTAGGTAAATCATTACCAGCAATAATTAAATTAACAGCAAAAATAGAAGGTAATAGTGTCATCCTAACTATAAAAGATGATGGAGGAGGAATCAACATTAATAAAGTATATGAAAAAGCCTTGTCTTTGGGGTTATTTGCTAAGAATATTTCGTTTGCTGATTTGACTCAAGAAGAAATTTTAAGGACAATTTTTTCTCCCGGATTTTCTACCGCATCTCAGGTAAGTGACTTATCTGGTAGAGGTATGGGTATGGATATTGTTAAAGCTGAAATTGAGAAATTAAGAGGCACAATTCAAGTTAATACTAATATCGGAAAAGGTACAGAATTTAAACTAAAAATACCCTTAGGATTAAATATTATTTCTCTATTATTAGTTAAGATTTCTAAACAAGTTATTGCTATTCCTTCAGAAAATGTTTTCAAAGTAATTTCTTTGTCTAATCATGATATTAATGATAATCAAATGCTATGGGAAGGAAAAAAAATTCCCGTATATAATTTATCTCAAATTTTACCTTATAATGAAAATCTTGCGATGGATATTTCTCAAGGTTATATCGGTTTATTGCTAAATATTAATGGAGAAGAAATTATCATGAGAGTTGAAGGCATTGTGGAGGAAAAACCCCTCGTTGCTAAAAGTTTTGATGATACTGTCGCGATTCCGCCTTATATTGGCGGTGGTACGATATTAGGAAATGGTAGTTTTGTTCCTATTCTTATTCCTGATTATTTAACACCCTTACTGACGAATAAACAGGTTGTAGAAGACGATATAAGTATCCCTAAAGAAGAATTATCGGTGATGGTAATTGACGATTCTGTTACTGTGAGACGGAGTTTAAATCGTGTTTTAAGTCAAGTTGGTTATAACGTTACTCAATGCCGTGACGGTAAAGAAGCATGGAACACGTTACAAAGCACTACTCAATCTTTTAATATTGCAATCTGTGATTTAGAAATGCCGGGGGTTGATGGTTATAAGTTTCTACAGATGGTGAGGGTTTCGGAAAAATGGCAACATCTTCCTATTATTATTTTGACTTCCAGAAATAATGATTTACATCGTCAAAAAGCCTTCGATTTAGGGGCAAACGCTTATATGACTAAGCCTTTTAATCCTCTTAAAATTATAGACTCGATCGAAGAATTAGCAATTAAATGAATAGAATTGAATGAAAAAGTTTTCAAATCAAGATACTGGGAGTTTTGATGTTATTTACACTTCAGTTCAGGATATTAATTTTTCTGATACTATTATTATCCGTTGATAGAGAGAAATTAGTCTAAATTTTTTACTAAAACGGAGAGGGAGGGATTCGAACCCTCGTTGAAGTTACCCCCAAACAGCATTTCCAGTGCTGCGCCTTCAACCACTCGGCCACCTCTCCAAAGATGACACAATTATTAATTATATCTGTTTTCTTTTTTTTTGTCAACTTAAGATCTTTATAAGAGCAGTAAAATCCTTACTATACTTATCTTTTCGTTACTATACTTCTTTGAATGCCTTGTGAAAAATATCAGAAATCTGTTATAATGGTGAACGACTCGAACTTATGCGATCGTGACGCTCAAACCTTGTCAGAACCGGAAGGTAGCAGCAATACGGGATGCTTATGATGGGCGTAGGCTTCGGGTCATTTCCTTAAAGAAAAATAGTTCGATACAAACCTATAAATAAATAAAAAGGAAATAAATCACAAAAATAAATACTTTAGAATAATCTCTTTCCTTCCGTTATTTTTAAATAACTAACTTAGATAAATTCAGATTGTGCTGTATCACGAGGATATAAGAAGCACTTTTTTTTGCATCTTTTTTACTTCTACCATACCCGTGAGAAATAAGAGTTTTATCTCCATAATTTATCTTGATTTTACAAGTGAAAAAACTATCAATATTTCTGAATTCATACTCTGGAAATTCTAGGTGATTTAATTGACAAAAAGAATGTAATTTTGATACCCAGTCATTATCTTCAATAATATTTTTTTCCTGATTTTCTACTAGGTTAGATTGGATGGAATTTTCTGTTAATATGTCATAGTCGATTTTCTCCTCTTCTTCTATATATAAATCAGGTTGATCTGTTAGTTTTTCATTGAGATAAGATTCTATATAAGCTAGAGAAGCTTTCTGTTTTGCTTTTGTTTTTTTCGTATCCACTTGAGGTTGTGGATGAGTTAAATTATCAACATAGCAATAAGCTACATATTTTTTACTTTGGGATAAATAATCTATTTTATATTCTACCTGACAAGTAGTTAATTGAGAGTGAATTAAAAGTACCGAAATAGTATCTAAATTTTCCTTGTCAAAAAATCTATTTATCTTACCTTGAAACCAAATTTTATATAAATCTTTTGGTAATAAATTATTGATTCTATTCGTGATTTCTTCGATAGTTTTTTCATCAAAATTAGTTTTAATACAATAATCTAAAATTTTAGAAAAATCTTTATCATTCAAACTAGATAAATCAGATTCTAAGGGATTTTCTTCATCTACGAGACTTAATCCTTCGATGGGAGATGGATTTGATATTAATTCATCACAAACATAGCCTTTAATTACAGCTAAAGCGGCTTTTTGTTTTGCTTTATTTTTTTTAATATCTTCCGCAGGATTTTCTGTCGTTAATCCATCTATATAACAATGAACATAATAGTTTTTATTTACTGTGGAATATTGAGATTTATATTCAATGACTGAACTATCTAATTGTGTCTTAATTAATAAAATAGAAGGACTATTAACATTTTCAAAATCAAAAAATTTATTAATTTTTGCTATAAACCAAAGAAAATAAAAATCTTTTGGTTGCAATTTATCTAAACGAAATTCTATATAAGGAAAAATTTTATCTATGACATTGTTAAAAACTGCATATTGTAGTAAATCTGAAAATTCATCCCCAGACAATTTTTCAATATTTAGTTTATCAATATTATTAAATTTTCTCTCTATATCTTCTTGTTTTTTTTGCTTAATATAATTATTTCGATCGATTTTTAATTGTTGATTAAAGTTATTGATATGGGTACATAAATTTTCTAACTCAGAAATAGTATAAGGAGAAGATTCTTGTCTTAAAATAGCCTTAACAATACGATGATTAACTAAGTCCACATAACGGCGTAATGGACTGGTGAAGTGAGTATAAGCCATTAAACCTAAGCCAACATGAGGTTTTGCCCAAGGATGATAGTTAGCGGGTACTAAACAATGCCCCATGGTTTTTTTTACTGTCTCAAAATCTGTTGTACCAACATCTTGAGTACGATATAATGCTGAAACATTATTTTCTGCTAAAAAATTAGCGATCGTGGTATTAGTAAGAATCATTAACTCCGCAATAAGTTGGTAAGTATTAACATTTTCTTGAATTAAATTACCATCTTCATCAAGATAACCATCTACCGTTAAAATTCCTGAATTTCCTCCTCTTTTTTTTCCTATTAATTGGGCAACTTTTTGCATTTTTACTAATAATTTATGTTCAGCAATATCTTGGGGATTCATTAATATTTTTTCAACTTCTTCATAACTAAAAGCATTTTTATTGGTAAAAATTGTTTCTTTGATACGAAAAGAATTAACATTTCCACTACTATCTATTTGAAAAAAAATTGTCAACGCTAATCTTCTTTCTTCCTCTTCCAATGATCCTAAATTAGTACTAATATGACTAGGTAACATAGGAGTGGGTGGACTCGTGTGATATAAGGTGATAACTCTTAATAACGCTTCTTCATCAATAGATGAATTTTTGGGGGTTATGGTGGAAACATCGGTAATACTGACTTGTAGCTCAAAATTCCCATTATTCAATTCTACCAACCAAATACCATCATCTCGATCGACAGTAGTGTCATCATCGATAGTAATACCAAAAACAGGCAAACGATTACTGTAATAATCTGCTAGGTTGATAGCGGATGCTTGTTTGATTTGTGCAGAGGCGAATTTTCTCGGTTTAATCATAGGGAATAGCAAAATGTAGAATTTAGAATGGAAAATTGAAAATTTCCAAGAGCGAATGGTATTCGTCAAGTAATAAGAAATTAACAACTATTCACTATTCATTGTTTATTGTACTTAATTATCATGAATGAAGAAATATTTATTAACAATAAATCCCAAAAATCTTTATTAATTCCAATTTTAATTGGCATTTTTTGTGGTGTTTTGTTAGGTGGGTTTTTACCTATTTGGGGTAAAGGAATTTATTTTTTAGGAGAATTATTTATAAATGCTTTACTTATGTTAGTAATTCCGTTAGTTATAACTTCAATAATTACCGTGTAACTGGTTTAGAAGATTTAAGACTATTAAAAAGTGTGAGTTTTAAAACTCTTAGCTTATATATAATAATGACAGAAATAGTGGTTATTTTACCTTTAATTTTGGTAAGTGTGATTCAACCGAGGGTATTTATACAGAATAAGAAAAGGTTTTATTAAGGGGGAACAATTATAAAAAAATGTCGAATATTCTATTATCAATAATCAAGTTAATATTAGCAATGATAGTTTTAGAAAATCCTTTGACGATCGATATTTACTTGTTTCATTTTCTCTCTAATCTTCGGTGCTATTTTCTACTTTAGATCGGGGTATCATTGTTATGAATTTTTTTGAGGTTTTAAACACTGCTGTTTTGAAAATGGTAGAAAGCCTTGAGAATCATGAGGAATGAGCAATACGCAATTTAGTCGCTAAGAGAGACTTTTGCTATAAGCCCTGAAATTTATTTCAAAGTGGGTTATAGATTAACTGCTAACTCCTAACTTCATCAGAATATTGAGCAATCCCTATTTATTTTGAAAATAAGCCTCTAAAACTTGTCGGACGATCGGCCCTGCCGTTGAACCTCCTCCTCCTCCAGAATGCTCCACAAAAGCTACTACAACGATCTCAGGTTTATCATAGGGGGCATATCCCCCAAACCAAGCATGAGATTTTCCTGGTGGTGCTTCAGCTGTACCACTTTTTCCAGCAACTGCAACTCCTGATAATGCGACTTTCCCCCCTGTACCTCTCGTTATAACGGCTCGTAATCCTTCCCGTAAAGTATTGACGGTTTGAGGTTTTAAATTGAGGGATTCTCGTTTTTTTAAATAGGTAGCTTTATCTTGATAAAGATGGGGAATCACTTTATAACCACCATTAGCTGGTACTGCAAACATTACTGCTACTTGTAAGGGAGTCGCTAGGGTAAATCCTTGTCCGATCGACATATTAACTGTATCACCTACTGTCCAATCCCAGTTAAATCGCTTCTGTTTCCATTCTTGATCTGCGATTAATCCCCCGCTTTCTTCGGGAATTTCAATGCCTGTCTTACTACCAAAACCGTAGTTTCTTGACCATTTTATCAAGGTTTCTCCACCGACTCCATTGCCGATTTGACCAAAAAAAGTGTTACTACTCCATGCTAAAGCACTTACAAATCCCATAGGGCCAAAACCCGATCGATTCCATTCCCCAAAAGCAGTACCGCCCACTCTTAGATAGGCATAAGTTGGTAATACGGTGCTAGGAGAATATTTCCCAGACTCCATCCCGGCTGTGGCTGTGACGATTTTAAAGGTAGAAGCTGGAGGAAATCCTACTAAGGCTCGATTAATAAACGGGTTGCCTTTTCCTTGTACTTCTTGCCAGATTTGTTCAGTAATTCTGCCTGAAAAAATATTCGGATCAAAAGCAGGATAACTTACCATAGATAATACTGCACCATCTCTGGGATCAAGAGCAACTACAGCACCTTTACGATCGCCGAGGGCTTTTTCTGCGACTTTTTGTAATTCTAAATCAAGGGTTAAAGTAACATCATTTCCTGCCTTAGCTTCTTTAATACCTAGTTTACGGATCACTTTTCCAGAGCCATCTCTTTCCATCAGTATCCCCCCCCATTCTCCCCGCAATTCTGACTCAAAACCGGCCTCTGCTCCCATTTTTCCAATCACATCCCCCATGCGATAACCTTCATTTTGTCTCGCTTTCAATTCCTCGCCGTTAATTTCTCTGGTATAGCCTAAAATATGAGAGCCAACTTTTCCTTGGGGATAATATCGAACAGTATCGGTATCGACTTCTACTTCCGAAAGGATGTCTCGATTTTCTTCAATAGCGGTGATTTGTTGGGGTGTTAAATTCCGAGCAATGCGTACTAATGTAGGAGAATCATAACCTTCTTTTTCTAAAAGTTCTTGTAGTTTGTCTTCGGGGATATTGAGGATATTGGCTAACATTGTTCTTATTTGAAGCCAATTTTCTTTTTTTTGTACTACTGGCCATAAATAGGCGGAATGAGATAGTTTGGTTGCGCCTAATATTCTTCCTTTTCGATCGAATAAATTACCTCTTACGGGGGGTTTAGGAATGATTTTAGTGCGATTACTATCAGCTTTGAGAGAATACTTGTCACCTTCAACAATTTGTAGGTATCCTAGACGAAGACCAATAGCACCAAATAAAAAAAGACTAATTACCACCATAATAAATATAGGTTGATCTTTTTGTCCTACCGTTAACCAAACTTTTTTCGGTTCATAAACTTTCGTCGTGGTTTTTCTTATCGGTTTTTTGACTAAATTTGCTAATCCCATGTAATTGTTATTTATTGCGTAATTATTTCTATTATGATCCAAAATAGCTTATCGTCTCTACTCCTCGAACTCGAATCTCATTGTAACTCTACGGCGATCGTCACTTTTCTCGACAGTGATGGGGAAGTATTTGTGGTTGACTTAATTCGCAAAAACAATCAAGTCAATTATGGTTATCAAAAAGGTATCAAAGAAAAGTTTATGTTACGTTTAATGCGAGGAGTTCAAACTCAAGCATCAATTATTTTACGTTCTTTTACCGATGAAATAGATCAATATACAAATTTACCGATTAAAGAGTTACGGGGTTATATACTCAGAAAAAACAGCGATCGTATAGAATTTAATAAAATCTCTCCCAAAATGATGTTTGCTTGTCATAATACCGATGCCCAAACAGGTGAACCTAGACCGTTAGAACAATCTGTACGCTATTGTTAGTTGTATAATGAGGCCGTCCTTTTAGGACGGAAGTTTAGATGTAACTTTTTATAGGAAAATTATGAGATGGAAGCTAAAATATCTTGAGCATGGGTAGAAGTATTAACATTAGCGTCAACATGAGTGATAACTCCTTCCCCATTGATGATATAAGTAACTCGTTTAGGGTAACCGCCACCATCAACATCGTAGGCTTTAGTAATACTTCGATCGGTATCAGCTAAAAGTTGAAAGGGTAAACCATATTTTTCTTTAAACATTGTATGGGAAGCCTCATCATCATTACTAACTCCCAAAACGACTATGTCCTTATCCTGATATTCTTGATAGTTGTCACGGAAACTTTGAGCTTCTTTTGTACAACCTGGAGTATCATCTTTGGGATAAAAATATAAAATTACTACTTTACCGACAAAATCTGATAAAGAGACTGTGTTACCTTGATCATTTGTTGTGGTGAATACCGGTGCTTTAGTACCAACGGTGAGTGCCATATATAAATTTCCTACAATTAAATAAAATGCTTTCCTCACTCAACTTTACAATACTTAAAGAAAGATGAAAATACCTTTACCAAAAAACTTTGAACCTCAACAGCCCTTAAAGATTTCTGATTATCAAGATATGATGGTGACACTTTTTTGTCCACAAATACACCCCTGTCAATTTAACCTAGAGAAATTAAAAGAAACAAAAACAATTCCCTTCGATTGGCAATTAAGTAAACCTATCTTAAAAAAACCCAATTTATTACAACTTATTTTTGACAAAGGAATAACCATCAATATTGAGATTCATAAAATTTCTTTCTTCTCTAAAATAAATCAAAATATTCAATATCTATCAGAAGTTGTTAAAAATTTTCTGATCAAATTTATTAATTATAATTGGCAAAAGTTACAATTAAGTTTAAGACGTTTTATTTCTTTACCCGGCAACTCTGAAAATGGAGCTAAATTTATCCAAGAAACTTTATTAAAAAACTCTAATCAATGGAATGTTTTAGGACATAAACTTATCAAAGCACAAATAAATTTGTGTTATAATCTAATTAAAAGTAACTTAATTATTCAAATAAATGACCTAAAAATTAATAATAAAAATAAACAAAAATTTAAAAATGGGCTCTTATTTAGGGGAATATTTAGCTATAACTTAGCTCAAAAAGGAAATATCGAAAAAATTAATTATTTGATTTCGATCGTAACTAATTATCAAAATAATATTAAAGTTTTTAACCAGATTATTAATGAACAAATTTTAACCTAGAAATTCTGAATTTAGAATTTAGAATTAATGAAGATTTAATAAATAATACATTAACAAAAAAGTACCCAATTTTGACCTTATTTTCTGAAGAATCACATTGTTTACACATGTATTATAAAGCCTTGAAACTTCATTTTTTTATTATTTAACCTAAAACCTAACACCTACAACCTAATACCTTCTCTCATCAAAATACTTTTTTTTTCAGCAACCCCTATCATACACTAATCATTATTTGCGATCTGATGACAAGTTCGAGAAGTTTTAGGGGGGATAGGTAAATTAAAACGAGAATGGAAATCTTTTTGTACTTTATAACTGAGACGGGGAGAAACTTGTTTAACAATTTGACTTAAAAGTCGATCGCCCGTATCCTGAAGAAGAGACAGAGGTAATTTATAGATAAAACGAGGAAATCTGACTTTAACTTGTAAATTTAACTGCCAGTTAACTTTGGTAATTTCAGAGGGAGTTTGTTGTTTCTGTTTATTATAAACTTCAATGATACCTTTACTAGCAGAAGGAAAGGGAATAGATTCTATATACATTTTAGAATGATAATCTACTTCATAACCTTCGTGACTAAATTCTGGATTAGGTACAGAATACATATAATAAAAGTTAGCTTGAGGAGGTTCTAATATTACCGTCATTTGCGGTTCAACATTGTAACCAAAAGCACCATAACAACCAATAATTAAAGTATAGCCATTTTCTCCAAAAGGTTCTGCTTTCATTGGCATTGCACAACGAACAAACCATCCTTGATGATCATTAAGATAATTCGCCACCGTATCAAGGTCACTATACATTTCCATGATACCACCAAAGTGAGTTTGAAAAACCACTGGATCTTGAGAAGATATTTCTAATTCTGATTCCGTGATAGGGTTATTCCTTAACGTTTCTTCTTTGGAGGGAATATTTGAATCTGTCATAAAAAATGATTTAGAGTTTGAGGTTTACCCTTTACAGTTATTCAACAATAATTTTATTCTAAAGGTAGATTGAGTTGATCAATCAATAAATCAAAAAATATCTCGTCAAGGAGATTCTCCTGTCATCAAAAAGATTAAATTTCTGAATTTATAGCAGTTTTTCAATGGATAAACCATACTTTTTATGGAGGCAGTAATTACCTTATCGATTTTTTCTTCATGTCTGCGATAATTGAAAAACCAAATATCTCTTTTATTCATTAATATATCTTAATTAGGAATTAACTAACGATTAGTTCAATAATTCCTCATTCCTCATTCTCAACTTGTAATTATCCATGAGTCTTTCTTTTCGTCAACGGTTTAATATTTCTCGATTTGCGATTCATCATCCTTGGTTAACGATTAATTTTTGGATAGCAGTTAGTGTTGCAGGGTTATTAGCTTTTTCTTCTCTTAAATATACTTTATTTCCTGATGTCACTTTCCCTGTTATTATTATTCGCGCTTCGGGTAATTTTGAAACTGTGGTAGAAACAGAAACGAATTTGACAAGTCCGATCGAGAACTCTATAATTACTCTTGATTCGATCGAAAGTGTAGCATCTTCAACTTTTCCTAACGAAACTGTCATTACTTCTCTTTTTTTTGCTGGAGATACCCTTGATAACGCCCAAAAAACTATTGAAAAAGCCATTAAAACTGTTAAGTTACCAACATACAGCAAACTGGAGATAATCCCTTATAACTTAAATGAATCATCTGCCATTAGTTATGTCTTGACTAGCGAGACAAAAACGATTGAAGACATCGCAGAAGTGGTAAAAACAAAAATTATTCCGCCCTTAGAATCTCTTGATGGTATTCTCAAAGTTAATGTTTTAGGATTGGAATCCCCTGTAAATAAAGATATATCCCCGTCATTAATTCGTTTTAATGGTAAAGAAGGCTTAGGTATCCAAATTGTCAAACGAGGAGACGGCAATACCTTAGAGGTAGTCAAAGCAGTGGAAACCACAATGACAAAACTTCTTCCCTCCTTAGCAGATATGGATATTAAAGCGAATATTGCTCAAACGGAAGCCACTTATATCCAAGAAGCAACTCAATCCACGATCGATACTTTAATATTAGCTATTATTTTAGCGGTATTGATTATATTTCCTTTTCTGGCAAACTTTAAAGCTACTTTTATTACTGCCTTGGCTATTCCTATATCTTTATTTGGTACATTTATTGTCATGGCTATCGGAAATTTTAACTTAGAAACCATCACTTTATTAGCCTTAGCCTTAGTAATTGGTATTGTGGTAGATGATGCCATCGTCGATGTGGAAAATATTATGCGTCATATTGAAGAAGGTGATAATCCTAAAGAAGCGGCAATTAAAGGCACTGACGAAATCGGTTTAACAGTAACCGCATCAACTTTAAGTATCGTGGCAGTATTTCTTCCTATTGCTTTAACAACTGGAAATCTTGGACAATTTTTTAAACCTTTCGGATTAACGGTATCCGCCGCAGTGATAATTTCTTTATTGGTAGCGCGCACTCTTTCTCCTGTTTTGGCGATGTTATGGTTGAGAAAAGAAAAAGAAGAGGATACAGGAAGAGAAGAAGATAAAAGGAAAGGAAGATTTAGTGTTTATTATCAATTATTCATCGATCGAGTTTTACAAAAGTATCGTAATTTATTGATATGGTCATTATCTCATCGTAAAATTGTTTTAGTAATCGCTTTAGTTAGTTTTATTCTCGGTATCATCTTAATACCCTTTATTCCCCAAGGTTTCATACCTCAATTAGACAGAGGAGAATTTAATGTTATTTATACTAGCGAGTTACCAAAAATTCCTGCAAGTTGGAATCTTAATCAAAATGCCGGAAAAGACACTTCGGTTAATGATAACTCTAGTTTTGGTTGGCTAGGAGAAATTAAACAAAATCCCAATGGCTTTCTTTTAAGAAGAAGTCGTCGTGTTGGAGATGAAATCGAAGCCTCGGTTTTACAAATCCCCGAAGTGGAATCTACTTTTAATATTGTTGGTTTTCGTGGGCAACCAAATCGAGGTAAAATCTATGTCAAATTAAGAAAGAATAGAAAATTCAGCACTGCACAAGTACAAAATAAAATAAGAGAAAATTTACCTGTTATTAAAGGAGTAAGTGTCAGCGTTGAAGATATAAAATTTGTTGATACGGGAGATGATAAACCTTTCTCTTTTGCTTTACAAGGAGAAAATCTAACCTCTCTTTTCGATTCTGCGACTAAAGTTAAGTCTTCTTTAAATAATTTATCGGGGTTAACGGATTTAACTGTATCTCCTCCCCTTCCTGAAAATACCGATAATATTCTCACCATAGAACATTTTAACGGAGTTCGATCGATCACTTTTTCTGCAAATATCGCCGAAGGTTTTGTATTGGGAGATTTAACTCAAGAAGTGGTTAATCAAATCCAACCTCTACTACCCTTTGATGTCAATATCTTTTTGGGGGGAGACTATGGAAGAATGGAGGTAGTTTTAAAACAGTTTACGATTATTTTTATTCTTTCGATCGTGTTTATGCTATCTTTACTTGGTGTGTTATTTGGTAGCTTATTAGAGCCTTTAGTTGTCGCTTTTACCCTACCTTTATCTATTGTAGGTGCAATGGTAGCCTTACTTATTACTCAAAGCGACTTTGGCATGATTTCCCTCATAGGAGTAATTTTCTTACTAGGGTTACTTGATAAAAACGCCTTACTCTTAATCGACTATGCCAAACAACAACGCAAAAAAGGGATGGCAAGACAAGATGCCATAATTTTAACAGGCATGACAAGGTTACGGCCAATTTTAATGACAACATTTTCTACTATATTGGGAATGTTACCTATTGCCTTGGGATGGGGAGTTGGTGCAGAATTAAGACAACCAATGGCTGTAGCAATTATTGGTGGTTTAATAACTTCTACTCTTTTAAGTTTAATAATTGTCCCCGTATTTTATACCTTTATCGAAGATTTCTGGTTAAAAATAATAAAAAGGAATTGATGATTAATAGAAATAGAAAAACTCTTTGGTAAATCAAATCTAAATTGTAAGGGAAAACCAATGATTTTAATTGCTGTCATTGGCTATTTCCCCATAGCCTAGACTTTTGCAAAAAATCTGATAAATTTGTTTTTTGATTAGTTGTTGGTTTCCCTCACTGGTGAATTCAATCGGCAAAGTAGCTTATTATCCAATATAAAAGGAAATAGGATACTTCACATTTTATACCCTAACTTTTTCACAAAGTCTAATAAGTTATACCACGATAAGTTCTCGGTTTTACTTTTTGTTTTAAAGGAGATGTTTCTTCAATTACGGGTTGTGTTTTTACCGATTGATTTAACACTACTCCCCTATAGGTTTTTACTTCATCTGTTATTTCTTTAGAAGCAGAAGACATTTGTTTTTCTTCCTGATTTTGTCTCCTATTTCTCTCAAAATTGTTGGAAGAAGCAATATCAAAAAGATTATATTCTGTCATAGTAAATGTTTGTTTACTATCGATCACTTTTTCTTCTATAGGCAATGTATAAACCTCTAATTCTGTATTATTTTCCACAGATGAGGATACAGATAAATTCTGATTGGCTTGAGATGATGAATCTTGAGATTTTTTCTTCTCTTTAATTCCTTGTTCTTCTACCCATACAGTATATGAGTAATTTGTCTCTAAAATAAATGTTTCTTTTCCCAATTGATTCATTTCTTTACATAAGTTTACGGCTTTTTCCTTAAACTTTTTGGGTAAATCTGATTGACGACGAAAAGTCTTAGTAAAGCAGGTTAGAGTCAATGACTGTTGCACTTCAGTAGGAGAAATTCCTTGCTCTACTAAATCTTTTAAAAGAAGTAGTTTCATGATTTGATTATTTATAAAGTGGTTTAGAGGACTTTTGTTGATGATTGACTTACTCGTTGGTATTGATCATAGCGTGATGAAAAGATAATAAATGTAAAGTAAAATACAGATTAATGAATTAAATAGCTAAGATATTCTAAAGGTTTTTTACCTTCCAATTTTAATAATATTCTCCACGTCTTTCCCCTCGATTGTCTTTGTAAATCAAGGTTAAAAGTGTTATCTATTAATACATTTTTTAAAGTATTTTGTTTTATTTTTACTTTATATGTCCCTTCTAAATGATATGTTGGTAAATTAAAAACAATAGTTGGCTCAATTTTGGTGACATTAATTTTCTTAATGATAAAATTTGGCTTTTTTAATCTTAACTGCCTACTTAAAGATTCTTGTTGATATTCCAGTTTAAATATAAGGGCTTTTTCAATTATACTAGGACTCGGTGCAAACTCTAAGGGAGGCTTCTCTCTTCCACAAGCTACACACAGCAATAGGATTGACATATATATAATTAATTTTCTTTTTATCCCTGACATTTTTTTTGCCTATTTATCTTAAGGATTGATATATTTTATTTTTTAGTTTATGGATAATACCTCAGAAAATATTAACCCAAATTTTTCGATCGAACTCAAAAAATCGTTAAAAAGAACTATTATTCAACTTCAAAAAGCGATCGATATTATCAATAGTAATAATATTAAAGACTTACCTAATTTAACTATAGTAAATAACTTAGTTGAATCTAGTAATGCTTTAGTAGATTATTTGCGATTAAAAAATTATGACAATAAAGAAATTGATGAATCAAATAATGAAGAACAATTTTTATCTGAATTACAAGAAGAAAATACTTTAAATAATATCAATAAAGAAAGAGACATTAAACGAAAAAAGAAAACAAATTTTAACATCAACTTATTTTTATTAATTAGTTTAATAATTAGTTTATTTTTTAATACTTTTACTTGGTTATATCAACCTAACATCAATAAAGTTTTACCTGAAAATAATATTCAGAATAATTCTAATTCCCTAGAAAAAATAGAAAATATACCAACAAAGTCAGAAGATATAGATATTCTTAAGGATGATAAAATTAGTATTATTCAACAAAAAGATCAAGATATTAAGACAAATGACAATATTAATAGTGTTGATGATATAGATAATAAAGAAGAAAAAATAAATGAAAATAAAACACAAGAAAATCTTGAGGATTTATCTAATGATTCTTTTTCCGAAATATCAAAGCTACCTTTAACTCCAGAGCAATATTTACTAAAAAATATCAAAGATCAAATAGATGAAATAACTAATAAATATGGGAAAAAATTAATTTTAAGATTGGAGGCTAATTTAAGTCAAAATATTCTCCTCATTACTGTCACTGATGATTGGTATAAACTCAGTTATAATGAACAGAATAATTTAGTTAGTGACATATTTAATAAAGGGAAAAATCTTGACTTTTATAAATTCAATATAATAGATAACACTGGTAAATTATTAGCTAGAAATGCAGTTATTGGTAATGAATTTATTCTAACTAATAGAAATATGAAAAATTAATTAAGGTTAATTAATTTATAATTTTTAGAGCAGTATTATTTGAGTTGTAAGAAAAAATCTAATTAAAGCGATTAGCTTTTTGCCTTTTTTCCATTAAAGAATAAGTAATCAATTACTAATGTTGGGCAGAAATTTAACTTCACAATAGCTGATAACTAATTGCTAATTCCTAATTAAACATAATTATTTCTCACGATTCATATAGGATTGCTATATAAATTGATAAGTTTTGGGAAACATTATATTTAAGATGAGGGTATATCAAATAAAACAGAATTCATATAATTTTCTGCCCATTCTATTCCAAAAGCCTTTTCTAAAACTCGCCGAGTTTTATCGTTTTGTTGTTGTTGAATACAGTAATTTTTTTGTCCTTCTAAATATACCAATTTTTCAGTTTCAGAAAGCTCACTAGATTTTATAGCTAATTGACAATGAATTGTTAAAAAGTCTTTTACTCTTTTTAAAAATAATACTTCTTCTTCAGCATTGGAGGGACGTATGAATAAGCAAAAAGGCGAAAAAATATCTCCCCAAGTGGGTAAATCTCGTTTATCCTGAAAAGTTGGGTTTTCTAAATTTGATAGTAGTAGTTGATAATCTGGAGATAGGGTTTTATCTGCATTAGTTGGGGATAAATCCACAATGGCAGCGCTTATTCCTACTTTTCCAGCGACAATATCACAACCAAACATGGCAAGGGGATACTGGGGATAGGGAAACATAACGCAGTGAAGAATATCCAAATTATTGCCAACTTTGGCTAATTCTAAGTGCATTTTACGAAACTGCTTACTTTGATAACAAGAGTTTTGAATTATTAGTTTTTCACCTTGTAATTTTCCTTCTACATATCCTAAGCCTTCGGGTAATTGATAAGGAAATAGGGTAAGATTTTCTTGCCAAGTGGTAATAATGGCATCCGCTAATTGATTTATCAGGGGATGTAATCTACTTTTTAAGTCGGAGGAAGAAATTACCATAAAAATTTGTTTAATTAAAGTTAATTTTTAGTTATAACAGAATCTTTCTGCTTGTTAAGATAAATGTAAGATAAATCTTTTGCAAAAAGCCAAATAAGATATAAAAATTTATTTCATTGTGAGAAAAATGACAATACCAAAAATTAGACGATACCAAACGAAAACCCAAGTGTTTTGTTTCTGTAGGAAGCGAATTAACCATGCAATGGAGAGATAAGAAAAAATCCATGAGGATATTAAGCCAATGGTTAAGGGAATTAGATAATCAAATGTCAAAGTTCGATCGAATACATCTTTTAATTCGACTAAACCTGCTAAAGTAATGGCAGGAATACCGAGTAAGAAGGAGAAACGAGCCGCAGTTGCCCTCTCTAAATTCATAAATAATCCCGCAGTAATAGTTGAGCCTGAGCGAGAAACACCGGGTATTAAAGCTAATGCTTCGGCTAATCCCATTAAAATACCGTCTTTTGTCGATAGTTGGTCAAAATTCCGTTTATGATCACTTATTTTTTCTGCTATACCTAATAGTATCGCCATCACGATCGAAGCAAGAGCAATAGTTTTCACACTACGAAATCCAGCGTTATCTAAATCTGGTACAAGAATTTTTAAGGCTAATCCCGAAACAACGATAGGAATTGTGCCAATAAAGATACCTAAACCAATCTTAAAATCTTGCGCTTGATAATCTTTCTTTTTGATTGCATTTAGAATACCAGTAGTCAAATCGATTAAATCTCGACGGAAGTACCATAAAACAGCAACAATACTTCCTAATTGAATAATAGCAGTAAAAGAGACTCCCGGATCATTCCATCCTAAAGCTAAGGGTATCACTTTTAAATGAGCAGTGCTACTAATGGGGATAAATTCTGTTAATCCTTGAATCATTCCTAAAATAAAGGCTTGAAAGGTATTGACTTGAGAAAAATTATTGACGGTTGAAGGGTTAACTTGTTGGGATAAAACCACGGAATGTGCCAAGAAAACGAATAATATTCCGCCCGAAACTCCTGAAATGGTGTTAAAAAGATGATGATTTGATTTAGACATTCATTTGACTGATAAATTACAGCAACGAGTTTTAGATTATAGCCGATCGTCTTGACTTTTTGAGGTAAAATTTCTTTAATAGTGAGGCTAAAAATGTAAATATTTTGTCATTTGTCATTGCTAACAAGGATTCACGCTGATTTTTGATAACCTTTGATTGTTTACAAATCATTTAGGATTGCTATATTATTCATTTTCCAAAATATTTTTTAATGATTCAATTTTTTCAATACTTAATTGATACCATTCCTTTTTTCCTTGTTTTTGATATAATTGGGCTGCCCGATTAAAGTCATTTAAAGCTTGAGATTTATTGTTGTTTTTTAAATGGGTAGAAGCTCTATTATAATAGGGTTGTGCATAGTTGTTATCAATTTTAATAGCTTGGGTATAATCATAAATTGCTTTTTGAATTTGACCTAAACTATGATAAACATTACCACGACTATTATAGGCAGATTTATTTTTATTGTTAACTCGAATAGCTTGGGTATAATCATAAATTGCTTTATTATATTGAGTTAAATTATAGTAATATAAATCTCCTCTATTTTCGTAAGCATATGGATGTTGATTATTAAGATTAATAGCTGTATCAAAGTCTTTCAATGCTTCTTGATATTTTCCCAATTTTTGATAAGAAATACCCCTATTATTATAAGCTAAATTATTGTTGGGTTCTAATAGAACCACTTGTTTATAATCCTCGATCGATTTTTTATGATTTCCTAATTGTGCATAACTATAAGCTCTTTTAAAATAAATATCTGATAAATTTTTGTTATTTTCGATCACTTTTGTATAATCATCAATGGCTTTTTTATATTGTTTTAGTTTATAATGAGCATTACCTCGATTTTTATAATTATGAACGTCATAATCTCCTAATTTAATTGCTATGGTATAATCAAAAATTGCTTGATTATATTGATTAATTTTTAAATAAATATCTCCTCTTTTTTTATAAGCATCTAAAAATTGATTATCAATATTAATAATAGTTGTATAATCATCAATAGCATTATAATTTTGATTTAAAATACGATAAATACTTGCTCGATTAATATAGGCTTTTATAAATTTATGATTAATTTTTATGGCTTGATTATAGTCATAAATTGCTTTGTCATATTCTTTTATTTTTTGATAAATATTTCCTCTATTTAAGTAAGCATTATAATTTTTATTATTAATATTAATTACTTTACGATAGTCTTCGATCGCTCTATTATAATCTTTTTTTCTTTGATAAGCTAAGGCTCTTTGATATAAAATATCTTCTGATATTAACCCTTTTTCTATGGCTTTATTATAAAACTCGATCGCTTGATCAAACTGTTGATTTTGAGCATAATTTAAACCTCTTTTGTATAATCTTTCTGAAGAAATTGTTAAAGGAGATATCAACAATATAGCGAATATGATAAAAATAATAAGCAATAAATTTTTTGTATTAACATTACGAAATAATAGTAATGGTTGTTTATAGATTTGAATACCATAAAGACGAATTATGTTAGATTTAATTAACTTTATATCAGCATGAATTGGTATTGCATTAAAAATTTGGGAAGGAACATTTCCTTGGCTAACTTGATAAAAAAAAGCTGATAAATAATAATTATTAAGATGATAAAATAATTTAGCAAATACTAGGTATTGAGGCATTAAAGAAATATGATTTTTGTTCCATAATTGTTTAATGTCTTTTTGGATAGTTTGCCAGTCGTGATCCTCTTTAATTAATTTTCTTATTTGATCATTTGAAATATATTGTCCAATTAGAGCATTATTGATAAAATATTGAATATCATCTTTATAAAAACTTTCCCATAATCCGATGAAATAAATTAATGACCAATTGATATTGTTATTTTGTTTATTAACAGGATTTCTATTGGATTTTAAAAGCCAAATCACGCCGTCTAAAACATCTGGTTGATCTATTAAATTAGGAAAAATATAAACAATTCCTTGTATAATTTTTTGTTTTAGTAATGGTGTTTGAGAAGATAAATTGTTATAAAAAAAATATTGAAAATCTAAAGATATTTGAAAATGTTCTTTATTTTTATTTTGTTTTTTTAACATCCATCTCAAAAAGCTCGATAACATTTTTGGTAAAATGATTGCTCTCAAAGTGAGTAATTTAATCATTTCTGAAGTATAAATATTTTTTTCTAAAGCCATTTGAGTATTATTACCATTAAGATATTTTTCCCAGATTTGATTATCGACTTCAGGATTACCTAAAGCATTTTCAATCATCAAAATATGTTCAATTTTTAAATTTATTCTCCTAGTTAAGCCTTTAATAGCAGTATTTATTTTTTGTTCAATTTCAGTCATCTTCTTAATCTATAAGATTTATATAGCGTTTTTTATAATTATGAGGTACATTTTTTTATTGCCTCTTGCCTTTTGCCTTTCAACGATAATCTTTGTACCTCACCAAAACGGGAATTGGTATAGTTATTTTAAATAATAATGAAACAATAGGAAATTTTGTCTGGCTTGTTGCTAAAGTGTTGAATCTTAAACAAAATTAAAAAGGTGTCTCAATCTTAATTGAAACAAATTATATTCAACAATAGACAATGTACAATTGATGGTTAACTCTGGCTAAAAGGGAAGATGATTGAATTAGAAAAGGTCAACTTTTTATGATCTTTTTCCTCTTAAAAAGGTGAGGCTTTAAACCTTGAATGGATCAATTATAAATTATCAATTGGGAAGATATTGTCTTAATAATCTTCTTGTAAAATATCTTGAGTAAAATTATTATTGCTTGAAATAAGCCTAACATATTTTAGAAAAAATAATTACTTTTATTAATTTTATTCATAAATTAATAGTTTATTTGATAGTGTAATTTTATTCTATAATACTGTTTACTATAAAATAAATTTTTATAAATAAAATATCAATTATGATTATTAAAGTTGTTGGAATTGGTTTAGAAGGAATTAATAGTTTAAATAATTCTGCTTTAAATATTGTTAATCAAGCCACTGTTTTAATAGGTGGTGATCGTCATTTAAAGTATTTTGATAATCATCCGGCAATCAAGGTAAAAATTAATAATTTAGAAAATATAATTGATAAAATTAAAGAGTATCAAAAACAAGAAGAAAATATAGTAATTTTAGCATCTGGAGATCCTTTATTTTTTGGTATTGGGAGAATTTTAGTTAATAATTTTTTACTTAAAGAATTAGAGTTTTACCCTCATCATAGTTGTATCCAGTTGGGTTTTAATCGACTAAAAATACCTTGGCAAGATGCTCAATTTATTAGTCTTCATGGTAGAAATATTGATTTATTAATTCAAGGATTTAAAAAAAGTTATGAAAAAATGGGGATATTGACAGATGAAACTAACAATCCTTTAATAATTTGGCAACTTTATCAACAGTTAAAAGCAGGAGTAAAATATTATTTTTGGTTATGTGAAAACTTAGGTAGTAAAGAAGAAAAAATAACTCTTATAGAAAAAGAAAAAGATATAAAACTAGAATTAATATCTCCCTTAAATATAGTTATTTTACTCAAAAAAAATGAGCTCGATCGAGAATTTTTAGAATTAGATAAATTACCCATTATGGGATTACCTGATAATGTTTTTAAAACTTTTCCAGATCAACCAGGATTAATGACAAAAAAAGAAGTAAGGTTAATTATATTAGGAGTATTAGCTTTACAACCAGAACAAATAATTTGGGATATTGGGGCTGGTACTGGTAGTGTTTCTATTGAAATAGCTAGACTGGTAAATAATAGTCAAATTTATGCTATTGAAAAAACTGCTATTGGTATCAACTTAATAACAGAAAATTGTCGAAAATTTAAGATTAAAAATGTTCAAATAATTCATAACAAAGCAGAAAAAGTTATTCAAGATTTACCGAAACCTCATCGTATTTTTATAGGTGGAAGTGGTGGTAATTTGACATCTTTATTAGATATAATCAACGGAAAAATTAATCCAGACGGAAAAATTGTTATTGCCATAGCGACGATCGAAAATTTAAACGAAGCAATAGAATGGTTTAAGAAAAACTCTTGGAATTATGAAATTATTAATTTACAAATATCTAAATCTTTAGCCATCGGAAAAAACACTCGTTTTAATCCTCTAAACCCAGTTAATGTTATTAGCGCAAATCCTAATTAGGCAAAGCTTGAAAAAGTTTTTTGGTGAGGGTAGGAGATAGGAATTAGAAGATAGGAGAAATACTTATAAATCAACAACTCAATTTTCGTATTAACAATAATTGCACAAAAGTATTATAGAAAGAATAGTATCAAAAGTGTTAAGTTTTTAACTAAAAATTGCTCAAACGGCACACTTTTTTGTTAGTGTATTAACCATTAATTTTTATAGCTTTCTGATTTATTCATCAGACTTTAATTAGACACATCTTCATTAAAAAATTTGCGATAATTATGACGATTTAAGGCTCTTCTACTTTGAATATGATAAATTATGTCTAAAAAAAGGTGTCAGGTATCAGGTAGCAGGTATTAGGTTAAATTCAAACTGTTAATTTATAATAATTGCATTTTTAAAAGAGTCAAAGCTATAGCTATCAAAGTTTATATTAATTATTTTCTATTAATTTGTCATAACTACTGTAGGAGAGCCCGATTTAATCATCATTAACTATATAAAATCTCTTTTTACGTTCTTCAAAAAATATACCATATTGAACAAGTTGATCTCCTTTAACTTTTAAAAAACTATCATAACCAGAGTATTTTATATAATCAGTTTTTTTAAGTATTTGCCATACTTCTTGACGAGATAGATAAACTCTTTTACTAAAATTTTTTTCAGGTAAATCTGATAATGATGGAGAAGATATTAATGTATCGTTATTTTGAAAATTATGATTTTTTTCCATTAATTTGGATTCTAATTTTTCAATTCTAACCATTAAAGGTTTTAGAGATTTATTGATAATTAAATTTATTTTTTCTTCCCAGCTAATGTTATCTTTATTACTAATTAGACTTTGAATAATAACTTGATTATTTGCTAAACAGAAATCGATAAGCTTATCAATAATAACTAAATAGTTAATCTCATTTTTAGCACACCATTCCTGAAATTTTATTAATTTTTGACGATCGACTTTTATAGATTCTAAATCATTATTCTCACTATTAGCCATAGAAACTAACCTTTACTTATCTGATCAACTAAATGAATTAATTCGGGTATAATGAGCTTTTCTAAACCTAGTCTAACAGCATTTTCAGAGCCGGGTAAAGAAAATACTATTTTACCATTATATAACCCTGCTGTTGCTCTTGATGCTATCGATCGAGAACCTATTTCCTGATAACTTAAATAGCGAAATATCTCCCCAAAACCTGATAAAGTTTTTTCTAACATTTGACTAACTATATCATAAGTATTATCCCTTAACGATATACCCGTACCTCCAGAAAAAATAATGCAGTTTAATTGTTCTTTAGATGCTAAATTTACTAACAAACATTTTAGATCTTGAGGTTCATCTTTGATAATTTCATAATGAATAATTTTATGACTAGCATTAATTAACATTTCTTG
Organism: Geminocystis sp. NIES-3709; assembly: GCF_001548115.1. Lineage (GTDB taxonomy): Bacteria > Cyanobacteriota > Cyanobacteriia > Cyanobacteriales > Cyanobacteriaceae > Geminocystis. The sequence goes on from NZ_AP014821.1 coordinate 128,497, forward strand.
AATAATTTTACCGCTAATATCAGTATCAAAAGTCCTAGTATCACTAACGGTAATAACAGCACAATTGACACTTTTTATATTAAAATTTTGATGAGGAATAGTCATAAAAAGATTTTAGATATAGCATTCCTAAATCATTTGTGAGAATTTTAGATGCTTTCAATTAAAGGGATTAGTTGTTAGCTTTTAGCCTTTTTCCATTAAAGAATAAGTAATCAATTACTAATGCTGATAAGAAATTGAACTTCACAATAGCTGATAACTAATTGCTAATAGCTAATAGCTAATTAAACATAATTAATTTATTCTTAATTCCTAATTCCTAATTCTTGATCAGGATTTGGTGAAGCCTAAATCATTTTCTTGAGCATAACGTTCCATAAAACGCATAAATCTATCCCATTCTTGAGGAGATTTTATCAGATAAATTGCTTCGATCGCTTTAGGTTCACCATTAATAAATTTACATTTTACCTCACGAGTGACCAACTCTCCTTCTTCATCAACTAAATACATTCCCGTAATTTCTTGAGTATTACCACTTTGCAGTACTTTTGAACCTTCAAAACGAAATGTTGCAGTGCCGTTGCTACCGTCACGAGAACGGGTTAACTTAACATCAGGGATAGATTCTTCTATTATGCCTCTAGCAAATTCAATTTGAGCCATTGATGATATTTCCTATGATTTTTTATTAAACTATAACTTGATCTATCTTCTCATAACAGTGGGTAATGAAAGTTAAATTTTGAGAATTAGATAAAAAAATCCTTATCACTTCATCCTATAACCAATTAGTAATGCTAGAAGTCGAAGTACATTCCGAGTTAAGAAATTTTTTGCGTCAAAAGCCAGATTGCAATTGGTTACATCATTTAACAATGGCGAGGATGGTAGCTCGTGGTTTAAGATTAAAAAGATCGACAATCATTCAAACTGGAGTAAACTATCAGCAATATTATCCTAGTTATTTAACTCCTGCATTATTGTCTTCTTCTTCAGTTATTATCGTGGCAGAAAAAGAAATTCAACAACAATTAGTTAAGGAAAAAATACCCCGTTTACAACAATGGTTAAATACTCATAAAATTATTGCGACTAACTATAAACAAGATTTAATTAATAACTCGACTTTATATGTAATAAATCATCATGATTGGTTAGACTTAATAATTAATCATTTATTAGATAATGATATTGTTACTATCATTGAAGAAGCAGAAAATTTACCAGATATTATCACCAAATATTTAAGTCAAGAAATTACTTCTCAAGATTGGTATAATTTAGGGCTATTTTTTCCTCATCATCAAAATTTTATTAGGGAAAATTTAGCTAAGTTAACCAAATTAATTTATACTCATCCTATCAACCCATACAATAGTTACTTATTAGAGGAAGAAGAAACAATAATTCTTAGACAATTATGTAATTTAGTTGAGAATGAAAAAAATCATCAAAAAGTTTTAGCAAAATTTATACATTTTCAAAAAGCCTTATCAGAAAATAAAAAATATATTAACTATTTTACCGTTAATCGATCGCAAGGTACTTTTACGATCAATTCTTCCCCTTTAGAATTAAGATTTTCGATAAATCATATATGGAAAAATGTACCTTTAATTTTGTTATCCAATTATTTAGAGTCTCAAAAATATCCGATTAATTATGGAGAATGTTTAGGATTAAATGTAGATAACTTTACTTGTTTAAAGTTTTCTCCTGATGGAGAAAGTCAAAATCTTAATCTCTATTTTCCTCATAATTTTCCTTTTCCTAATAACCCAGAATTTCAAAATCGAGTTACTCAAGAAATTTTAGCTTTAGTAAGTAGTCTCAAAATTAATCATCATCCTATTATTATAATTATTGATGATGTACCATTACAGGCACAAATTACCTCTAATTTAGCCGCTTATTTTGGTTCAAGAGTACAACTAAATTCCTTAAATATAGGTGAAAATAGTATTCTTGTTTGTGATATAAAATTTTGGTTAAATTATCAATCTGAATTGTTAACACCAATACTATTAATTTTTGCAACTTTACCAATTCCATCCTTAGAAAATCCTCTTATTGGCGCTCAAGTTGCTCATTATAAAAATCAGAAAAAAGATTGGTTTCGTCTTTATCTTTTACCCTTAGCGATTAAAATTTTACAACAATCAACTATGTCTATTAGAAAAAATCAAGGAGTAATAGCATTATTAGATAATCGAGTTAATTATCGTAGTTATGGTGTTAATATTTTACGATCGTTAGAGCCTTATGCAAAAATTAATTATGTTGATTTGTATTGGCAGTAAATAATTAATAGTTAATCTTATTTATTAGAAAAAAATACAATATTTTTTGTATTAAAGGGTTAAAAAATAATGATAAAGATTCACAACTAAAACAAAAAAAAGAGTCTGGAATCTAAAGTATATTAATAGAAATCAAATAAATAAATTTAAGAATAGTTTAAGTTAATTTCTCCTACTATCTTCTATGTGGTAACTCTATTTCCTATCCTCATCAGTCAATTTTATGGTTCACTCAGGTTATGATTAAATACGGCAAACATCAATAAATATTGAAACTTGATATTCTAAACTATGAAAATTTTAATCACCGGTGGTGCTGGTTATATTGGTTCAGTATTAACTCCTATATTACTAAGTAAAGGTCATGAAGTTACGATCGTAGATAATTTCATGTTTCGTCAAAATAGCCTCGCTGAATGTTGTCAATATGATACTTTTAATGTGGTAAGAGGAGATTGTCGAGACGAAAGTTTAATGAAAGACCTAATTAAAGAGGCAGATGTTATTATTCCTTTAGCCGCTTTAGTGGGCGCACCTTTATGCAATAGAGATAAAATTGCCACAGAGACAACTAACCGAGATGCTATCCAAATGTTATGCCGTTTAGCTAGTAAAGAGCAAAGATTTTTAGTACCCATTACCAATAGCGGTTATGGCATTGGGGAAAAAGGTAAATTCTGTACCGAAGAAAGTCCATTACGTCCGATTTCTGCTTATGGTGTTACAAAGGTAGAAGCAGAAAAAGCTATCTTAGAAAGAGAAAATAGCATTAGTTTTCGTTTGGCGACAGTTTTTGGAATGTCTCCCCGTATGAGAGTTGATTTACTCGTCAATGACTTTGTGTATCGTGCTGTTACCGATCGAACTGTGGTAGTATTTGAAGGAAATTTTAAGCGCAATTATATCCATATCCGAGACGTAGTAAAAGTATTTTTACACGGTTTAGATAACTTTGAAACCATGAAAGGCAAACCCTATAACGTCGGGTTAGAAGATGCTAACCTCTCAAAATTAGAGTTATGTGCCGAAATTCAGAAACAAATCCCTAATTTTTATTATATTGAAGCACCTATAGGCGAAGATCCCGATAAAAGAGATTATATTGTCTCTAATGCCAGAATTTTGAGTACTGGGTTTACCCCCGACTGGACATTAGCTAGAGGAATAAAAGAGTTAGTTAAAGGTTACACAATCTTCCGTAACTCCATTTACTCTAACATTTAACTCTTAACTCGTACTTTCCATAAAATTGACTGATGAAGGTAGTGATAGAATGCAAAATTGAGAATTAAGAATTGATAATGAAAATCCCTAATTTTTAACTCCCGTTTTATTTAAGCACTTTATCACTGGTCTTCCTCCTCTCATCTTTTATTTCACAATGACACAACGTAATCTCTATTTTCTCTTTCCCGAAATGAATATTAATAGTGGTGGTCATATTGCCCAACTTAAATTCATGTCCATCGCCCAATCTCTTTTGAATGCTCAACCTGTCACTTATAAGAAAAAAGAAAAGGATGTTTTGTTCTTAGATGACTTAATTAAAAATATTCGTGAGGATAACAATATTTATATTATTCATTGGGGGCCTGATATTCCACAACTCTTAACAAAACTTAAAAATAAAAATGTAGTTTATTTTGCTCACAGTACAGGCTATAAGTTCAAAATTCCCGTAAAAGTGCCAATAATAACTGTTAGTAAACATTCTCAAGCCTATTGGGGCCGATTTGCGCCTAATAATCTTATTTTTTCTCTACCTAACGAGATTTCTAACAAATATCATAATCAACATCTTGATCACGAAGTGGCGCTGGACGATCGCAGTATTGATGTATTGGTACAGAAACGCAAATCCTCTAAATATTTGATTGAAGAACTTGTCCCAGCTTTAAATCCTCACTGTAATTTAACTCTCATTGACTATTGGATTGACGATTTAGCGACTATTTTTAATCAGACAAAAGTGTATCTTTATGATTCTACGGAATACTGGATACAAGCAAAAGCTAGTGAGGGTTTCGGGTTGCCTCCTTTGGAAGCAATGGCTTGTGGTTGTACTATTTTTTCTAGTATTAATGATGCTTTATCAGATTATTTAGATCCTAGTTTCAATTGTCATAAATTACGGGTTTATTCTAAAGAATATGATGTCCAAAGAATCTTATCTGCTGTGGAAAATTGGCAACTAAATTCTTCTAATTTGGATATAATTAATAATTATCGTTTACCTTTAATAAAAAAACGTTTTGAGCATATATTTAAGGAAATAAATCTATTTTTTGATCATCAACAATCTTATCCTGCTAATATTCCAGCTATTATTCAAAATAAACCTTTTTCAATAAATAAAATAATCAATAAATTAAAATCATTTTTTTAAATTTGATAGTATAAATAGTAATTTTTAAAAGAGTGATAATCAAAAGTTTTCTAAGGTGAAATGAATTTTTTGACCAAAAGATATTTCTAAAGTATGTCCATCCGGATCTTGTATGTAAGCCCAATATCCTACAGGAGATTCCCAATCATTTGGTCCTGAGAGTAAAATTCCTTCTGTTGATGCTAGAAGGCATATTTCGTCAACTTTTTCTTTACTATTAACAGCTACTCCTAAGTGAGATTGGGGCATAAGTTTTCCCACAATTTTCGGCATTTTAATTAAAACAATTACAAAAGGACGAGTTAAATCGCTTATCCATGCAACATCACTATTAATTGTCTCATCTTTTCTTCGATGTACAACTATCATTTGTGCATACTTTTTATAAAATTCAACACTTTTTTCAATGTCAGTAACTTCTAAAGCGATATGAGTTAAACCTAAATCTGTCATAAATTTTACTTTAATTTAGAATTCGTATTAAAATCTGATATTATAATTAAATAATATATTAAAATTTTAAAAAAGTACCATAGTTTTATTAATAACTATAACTATAGTTTTATTAATTATAATTAATTATCCTATGATAAATTATCAAATAAAAAATTCGATCGCTGTTATTCTTGCAGGAGGTTTTGGTACTAGAGTTAAACATTTATTACCTAATATTCCCAAACCAATGGCAACGGTAGCAAATAAACCTTTTATCGAATGGGTTATTAAATATTTACGACAACAAAGTATTAATAATTTTATTCTTTCTACTGGTTATTTAGGAGAAATAATAGAGAGTTATTTTAACAAAAATAATATTGATAATATTATCATTAACTGTTATCAGGAAAATCAACCTTTAGGCACAGCAGGAGGATTTATTAATGCGGTTAATTTATCAAATAAACAACCTTTTTCATGGTTAATCACTAATGGTGATTCTCTTATTTTTACTGACTTAAAACCCTTATTTAATTATTTAGAAAACGATGATGTTGAAGGAGTTATTTTAGGATTATCTTTATCTGATGCTTCTCGTTATGGCTCACTAAAATACGATCGAGATTATAATTTAATTAGTTTTGCTGAAAAACAACAAGGCAAAAGTGTTATTAATGCGGGAGTTTATTTATTTAAACACTCTACTCTTAATAAATTTTCTACCCAAAAACCCCTTAGTTTTGAATATGATGTTTTTCCTCAATTACTTAATCAAGGGTGTAAAATTAAAGTACATATTACCGAAGCACCTTTTTTAGATATTGGCACACCAGAAACATTAGCCCAAGCTGAAAATTTTATTCTTGATAATCGGACTATTTTTAATGAAGAATTAGAAATTACAAATTAATTAATTTTTGCAAAAAGCTCTTATTTGATAACATAAAACTTTCGGATTTATTTATTTAAAATTATTCAACAATATGATTGATCTAAATATTATTAACAATTCTGTGGCTTTAATCGATCGTTCTAATCATGGTTTACTTTGTGTTACTGGAGATGATCGACTTAGGTTTTTACATAATCAAAGCACAAATAATATACAAAGTCTAAAAGTAGGGGAAGGTTGTGATACTGTTTTTGTCAATTCTACGGGTAGAAATATTGATTTAGTTAGTGCTTATATTAAAGAAAATGAAGTTTTATTATTAGTATCTCCTGGACAAAATAAAAAATTATATGATTGGCTCGATCGTTATATTTTTCCTTTTGATAAAGTAGTAATAAAAGATGTCACTACCCAATATAAAATATTTAGTTTAATTGGTAAAAAAAGTTTAGATTTGTTGTCAGAATGGGTTGATAATAATTTTTTGAATGCCAAAGAATTTAGCCATAAAAATATTACTATTGATGATATTGAATTAACCATAACTATTGGTTGTAACTTAAAATTGACTGGATTTAATTTAATTATTCCTGAAAAAAATGCAGAAAAGATTTGGCAAAAATTAACGGCAAAAAATCCTATCTTAATGGAAATAAAAGACTATGATACTCTACGCATTTTACAGGGAAGACCAACTCCTAATCAAGAATTAACAGAGGAATATAATCCTCTTGAAAGTGGTTTATGGGATGCAATTTCTTTTAATAAAGGTTGTTATATTGGCCAAGAAACCATCGCTCGTTTAAATACCTATAAAGGTGTGAAACAAAAACTTTGGGGTATAAAATTGGATCGATCGATCAACCTTGAAAAAGATAATATTATCATGATAGAAGGAGAAAAAGTCGGTAAAATTACCAGTTATTTAGAGACAGAATCAGAAAATTTTGCCCTTGGTTATATCCGTACAAAAGCTGGTGATATTGGCTTAAAAGTGAATGTGGGAGAAGCAACAGGAGAAGTAGTTAAAGTCCCTTTTATTCATCATGAATATTACCAACCCTAATCTCAAAATTAGAGGTAAATCTAATTCATAAAAACTGACCTAAATTTAAACTATTTCTCAAATTGATATAAAAAGTTTTAATATTAATTAACTGTATTTTAACAAAAACAAATGGAAATTTTAATATCAGATTTACATAAGTATTTAGATTTTATTCATCAAGAAATAGATATACCTAATTATCTACCAGTACAAGGTAATCATTATTTAGAGGTATTAACTAAATTTCATCAATTTTTCAATCCAAAAACTTATGTAGAAATAGGAGTTAATTATGGAGATTCTTTGAGATTAGCAAATTGTAAAGCAATAGGGATTGATCCTGATCCAAAAATACACGATAATAATAAATATTTAATCTATGGCAAAACCAGTGATTTATTTTTTCAAGAAGATGCTAAAAATCTCTTCCAAATTGACAAAATAGACTTAGCTTTTATTGACGGAATGCACTTATTTGAATTTGCCTTAAGAGACTTTATTAACATAGAAAAATATGCCCATACAAACAGTTATATTTTGATTCATGATATTTTACCTCGTTGTTTTTCTGAGGCGAGTAGAGGCATGGTGACAAGTGCTTGGACTGGGGATGTTTGGCGTTTAATGATAGGTTTAAAAAAATATCGTTCTGATTTAAACATAACTGTTTTAGACTCTTCTCCTACCGGTTTAGGAGTTATCACTAATCTTAATCCTCATTCTACTGTTTTAATAGAAAATTATCAAAAAATTATAAAAGAATTAAGCGGTATGAATACTCTATCTTTTATCCAAACCAGAGATTTAATTATGAACACTTTTTCTACGGAATTGTATTTTAAAAATTTCCCTAATAAAATAAATTAAAATTTTGTCAAATACTAAATTATGATTATTTTTTGATTTCTTTTTCTATGGGAATAAATATACAATTATCAAAACTAGAAATTAAACGCATTTTTGCTTTAGCTCGATCGAAATCAGAATTAAATATAGTAAATTGATCATAACAAGCATTAGTCAAGTTAATTGTGGTTAAGTCTATATTGGTAAAAATAGTTCCTCTTAAATCAGCATTAGTTAAAGAGGCATTTGTTAGTTTTGTATCAGAAAAATTAGCTTTATGTAAATTAGCTTGACTCAAGTTTGCCTTTGTTAAATCTGCCCCGGAAAAGTTAGCATGAGAAAGATCCAAATTATTTAATTTTGCTTCGGTTAAATTAGCATTTTGTAGTAAAGGTGGAGAAGTAATCTGATTATTAAAAGTTAGTAAATTTGTGTCTTGTAAAAACATAATAATATAACGCTTTCTTTCTCCATCAATTTCATCTAAAACTGTCTGAGTCATAGCTCTTAATAAATAAGGATTTTGCTGTAATTTCCACAAAGGATTATCGAGAGTTAACTGAGTTATTTGAGTTAAATAATCTGTTAAAATTGTCTGACGATAACGTTCTAATTCAAGGGTGTAATTGGCATTATTATCTTGTATTTGTAACGGTCGATACAGAAATTGCTCACTGAATATGTTAGATATTGTTAGGAATCCAATAATAAGAGTTGTCGTAGCACTAATTAAAGCTCCGACGATCGGGCCAATGGCAATCTCTGGAATATGAACCGAAGATGTAATGGTTTCAGCGATCGCATTAATAAAAGAAGACAACGTTTTTTGAAAACCTTTGAGTAATCTCAGTAAAAAAGACTCCGAAGGTTTATTTTCCTCTGGCATATAATCGCAATTAATAATAAACTATCAACTTTCAACAGTCAATTATCCATTAAAATAATAACTTGCTGATCAGATATTTTATTAAAAGAGATTCTCTGAGATAAGAGAATACTTATATACTAAGTTTTTATGATAACTGAAAAAATTTTTGGGAAGAAAAACCCTGTTATTGGTGTAGTTCACTTATTACCCTTGCCCACTTCTGCTAGATGGGGTGGTAATTTAAAAGCAGTAATGGAAAGGGCAGAACAAGAAGCCACTGCTTTAGCTGCAGGAGGGGTTGACGGTATTATTATTGAAAATTTTTTTGATGCTCCTTTTACTAAAGATAATGTTGATCCTGCTACTATTAGTGCTATGACTTTAATTGTCGATCGAATCATGAGTTTGATTATGTTACCGATCGGTTTAAATATACTCAGAAATGATGCTAAAGCTGGTTTAGCCATCGCCTCTTGTGTCGGGGCAAGTTTTATTAGGGTAAATGTCTATACAGGAGTAATGGCGACAGATCAAGGATTAATTGAAGGAAAAGCCCACGAAATTCAGCGTTATCGCCGAGAATTAGGGGAGGATATAGCTATTTTCGCCGATGTCTTAGTTAAACACGCTCGTCCTCTTGGTACACCCAATTTAACCACTGCGGTACAAGATACTATCCAACGAGGTTTAGCCGATGCCGTCATTTTATCGGGTTGGGCAACGGGTTTACCCCCTAGTAGAGAAGATTTAGAATTAGCTCAATCCGCCGCCAAAGGTACTCCTGTTTTGATTGGTAGTGGTGCAACACTCGATAATATTAGTGATTTAATGAGTTTTGCCGATGGGGTTATTGTAGCAAGTTCTTTAAAACGTCATGGTAAAATTGATGAAACGATCGATCCCACTAGGGTATCTCAATTTATCGAAGCGATGCAGACTCCTATTATCTCCTCCTCAAAATCTTCTTCAAAACCCGTTAATCAAGCATCCTAATTTAATTGTTAAAATTCAGATAAACCTTAACTCATTATTTAAAATTATTATGATTCGTCGTCGTCGTAACCTACCTTGGATTCAACGTCAATCTCGATTTATTATCGGTGCGATCGCCATCGTAGGTTTAATATTAACTATGTATTTAACTATTAGTAAACTTGGGGGAGGTGAAATCGCTTGTACTGCTAATGGTGCAGGGGGTTGTAACAGTGTTTTAGATAGTGCCTATGCTTATCCTTTTGATCCTCAAGGCAAAACTGGGCCTCCTTTAAGTATATTTGGTTCATTAGCTTATTTCACCATGGCAATATTTGCTCTAACTCCATTATTTATTAATCCAGAAAAAGATAAAGAATTAAGACAAAAACTGGAAAAATGGACTTGGTGGCTAATGCTTGTCGGTAGCTTTGCTATGGCCGCTTTTAGCAGTTATTTAATGTATGTTTTAGCCTTTAAAATTCAAGCTGTATGCCCTTATTGTATTGGTTCAGCTTTATTCTCTTTAAGTTTATTAACCTTAACTATTATTGGAAACGATTGGCAAGATATGGGACAAATATTTTTTACAGGTATCGCTGTCGCCTTAATTACCTTTGTAGGTGCGATCGGAGTTTATGCTAATGTTAATACGATCGCGATCGAAGATCCGAATATCGAGGTAGTCGCAGGACAAAAAATTCCCATTCCACAACCAGAAACTGCACCCCAACCTCCTTTAGGATGGGAAATTACTACAACTTCTACCGAAGCAGAAATTTCTCTAGCAAAACACCTAGCTCAAAATGGGGCGGTGATGTACTCTGCTTATTGGTGTCCTCACTGCTTTGATCAAAAATTACTTTTTGGTAAAGAAGCATTTAAAGAATTACCTAAAGTTGAATGTGATCCTAAAGGTGTCGCTCCTGCACCACAAAAGTGTATTGATGCAAAAGTTCGAGCTTTTCCCACATGGGTTATTGATGGTAAAACTTATGAAGGAGTTCAAACTTTAGAAAAATTAGCAGAATTAACGAGTTATACTGGTAGTACTAAGTTTAAATATGGAATGCGTTGAACTATAGCAATTCTATAGAAGTCGTGAGAAATAATTAGGAGACAGGAGATAGATGACGGGACAAATACTTTTGAGAATTGTTAATTAGGGTTTGCTTATGGGAATCAGAAAGCTATTAAAATCAATGGTTAAGAAATACGACATTAACAAAAAAGTGCGCAATTTTAGTAATTTTTACTCAAAAACTCAGCATTTTACCTTATTTTCATTAAAACCAATTTGTTTTTGTATATCTTACACAAAGCCTAAAAGCCTTGATTTTTGGTTATTTAACCTAATACCTAACACCAAATACCTAATACCTACTCCTCGTCAAAAACATCTTAAATCATTGCCAATTGCTAAAGGTTCTGGTATGTTAACTGAAGAAAATTAATCATGACAGAGAAGGCAACAAAACAATGACTTACCAGAGGGTTTTACTCAAATTAAGCGGTGAAGCATTAATGGGAGATTTAGGCTATGGCATCGATCCCAAAGTAGTTGCCGATATTGCAGAGGATATTGCTGAAGTTGTTAATCTTAACATCCAAGTAGCCATCGTCGTGGGTGGTGGTAATATATTTAGGGGTGTTAAGGCTTCCGCAGATGGGATGGATCGAGCTACCGCAGATTATGTAGGTATGATCGCTACAGTAATGAATGCTATGACATTACAAGATGCTTTAGAAAGAAGAAATGTTCCAACTAGAGTACAAACAGCCATCGCCATGCAAGAAGTAGCCGAACCCTATATTCGTCGTAAAGCAATACGTCATTTAGAGTTAGGTAGAGTCGTAATTTTTGGAGCTGGTTCTGGTAATCCATTTTTTACCACTGATACTACTGCGGCTTTACGCGCGGCGGAAATTGACGCTCAAGTAATTTTTAAAGCCACTAAAGTTGATGGAGTTTATGATTCTGATCCGATGAAAAATCCCGATGCTCGTCGTTATGAAACTTTAAACTATAACCATGTACTGACTCAAGATTTAAGGGTTATGGATGGTACTGCCATCGCTTTGTGTAAAGAAAATAACATCCCCATTATTGTATTTAACCTTTTCGATCGTGGTAATATTATTCGCGCGGTAAAAGGAGAAAAAGTAGGAACTATTGTAGGAGGTTTTTGTGAAGTTAACTGACGAAATTCAAGGCTATATGCAAAAAAGTGTCGAAAAAACACAGCAAGACTTTAACACTATTCGCACAGGTAGAGCTAATTCTAGCTTGTTAGATAAGGTTATGGTGGACTATTATGGGGCGGAAACTCCTCTAAAATCCCTTGCTAATATTAGTACTCCCGATTCGACTACGATTTTGGTTCAACCTTTTGACAAAGGTAGTATGAATCAATTGCAGAAAGCTATTTCTATGTCTGATTTGGGTTTAACTCCCAATAATGACGGGCAAGTAATTCGTTTAAATATTCCCCCTCTAACCACAGAGCGCCGTCAGGAATTTGTGAAATTAGCGGGTAAATATGCAGAAGAAGGAAAAGTTGCTATTCGTAATGTTCGACGAGATGCGATCGATAAAATACGAAAACAAGAGAAAAGTAGCGAAATATCCGAAGATGAATCGAGAGATTTACAAGATCAAATTCAAAAAATCACGGATAAATTTACTGCCAAAATAGACGAAATTTTAGCGGTTAAAGAGAAAGAATTAACTAATATTTAATCAGAAATTGTATAGGGGCAATGGGTTTAAACCCATTGTTATCATAGCTTTAAGAAAAATGAGATGAGAGATTAATTAATTTTAAAATAAGATAAAAGTTTATGGAAAGAAAAAAATTAGTAGCCATTATTACTGGGATTATTTCGGTTTTATTAGGAGTTGTTTATTTATTATTAGTACAATTATTAGATTCAAGAGGGGCAATGATTCCAGCACCCATTACCGACTTATCTACCACCGTTATTCAATCATTTATCGGATAGTAAAATCAGAATTATCGATCGAAAGTAAAGACAAGAATTAATATGAAAATTATCCGCTTAATGCACGGTAAATTACATCGAGTAAAAGTAACTTCCGCCAATGTAGATTATATAGGTAGTATCTCGATCGATCCTGAATTAATGGAAAAAGTGGGAATCTTACCCTTAGAAGAAGTTGATATAGTTAACTTAAACAATGCACAACGATGGTCAACCTATGCTATACCGGGGGTTAGAGGTAGTCGAGAAATTTGTCCTAATGGTGGTGCCGCTTTATTGTGCAAAACGGGGGATATTCTCATTATCTATGCTTATGAACAACTCGATCGACAAGATATTATGATTAATGGTCATAAAGCCAAAGTATTAGTAGCTGACGAAAATAATAATATTGCTGATTTTTTTGAACAAACTCTTACCCCCCATAACGGCGAAATCGATTTTAACGAAAGAATACTGTAGGTTAGTTTTAATCCGTGAAATCCAACATTATCTATGGATGTTGATCCGAACTTGATATAATTAAAGGGCTTGAATTATGTCCAAAAGCCCACAATCTAATTACACCACCACAATATCCTGATGTGTCATTCCTAACCCCGTACTTAAAGTGGCGATTTGTATTGCCCCTGTTGTGCCATTACCATCGGAATCGAAGAAAAATGCACCATTACTAGAGTTATAGATAAAACGCTGAGAAGATGTTGTTGCCGATGAACCGACACGGAATTGATTTACTGCTAAAGTGCCTAAAGATAAACCACCACTAAAACCATTACGACGAACCAAAATAGTGTCATCATATTAAAGTCAGTAATACGATCGATCCCTTCATTCACGGTAGTAAAGCGGAAAGAATCATCACCCGTACCGCCGATAAGACTATCATTGCCAATACCACCCGTGAGAGTATCATTGTCACCACGTCCATTTAAGGTATCATTTCCTTCTCCACCAGTGAGATGGTTGTCAAGGTTATTCCCCAGAGAATAACTGAGAATTAACTTGATTTAAGGCGGATTCGAGAATTGTTAGATAAGCATTGGTAGCCATAATTTCAAACTATCAGAAAGTCAAAACAGTTACATTTACCATATTAATACTTTGTTTTATAAATGGAGACTTTTGATAAGCTAAGACGCATTTAACTTACATTGATTAATTCACCCTTATTCTTAAATTTTTTACTCCAATTAATTACTAAACCTCCTTCATTTAATAGATCTCTTGCAAAATTATAATGAACATAAAAAGATGATAGGATAAGACAAAATATTAGCAATCGCCTTTAATTTAATTAAAGAAAATAAGTGCCTTTATACAGTTAATCATAATTCTTGCTTATATAATTCTCAACCTAGGAAAGTAAATACCCATTGGCGATAAAATACACAAATTAATTTACTGGATTCTTTAATATAGTTCTTAAATAATAGCTATGTCTTTTTTCACTATTTCATAGTTATAAATTCCCGCAATTAAGTTGAATCTTAACCCAAATCTTTTTCTTTTATTTCTATATTTTTCTGATAGTATTCTAAATATTTTAAGTTTTCTATTTACATGTTCAATTACGATTCTTTGTCGATTTAACTCTCTATTTTTTCTTTTTTCTTCTTGGGTTAACTTTCTTTTTTTTGTTTTCTTTTTTGGTATTTCGCTTAATTTATGAATTTTTTCTATACCTTGATAACCTTTGTCTACTAAACACTTTATTTTTTCACTTAATGGTAATCTACTGTTTTTAAAAATTTTAAAATCATGTTCTCTTCCTCGTCCATTTACATAACAAATTATTTCCAAGGTATCTTTATTAACTACTAATTGTGCTTTAAATGTATGTTCCTTCTTTTTGCCACTATAGTAAATTTTTTGTCTTTTTTTTGGTCTTTCGATTGCTATTTCAGTAACATCTATTAATACTGCCTTAATTTCATTCTCTTTTTTTATCAATTCTTTTTTACCACCTAGGGAAAAATAACCTGATTTGAGCAAGATTTTTTCAATTTTATGAACTGTTCTACAAACCGTTGATTCTGAGATATTCCAGTACTCTGATATGTGAAAATAAGTTCGATATTCTCTCAAATATTCCAAGGTTACTAAAATCTGCTCGGACACTGTTAATTTGCTTTTCCTTCCTCTTTTGTGATTGTTTTGTTCTTTTTTGACTATTTCTACTAAAAGATTATAGGTTTCTTTTTTTACTCCAAATCTCCTTTTAAACTTTTCTGGCTTTAATTTTTTTATTCTCTCAAGTTTCATAATTAAATCTTATACTTAAGGTATCCTCCATCGCCCAAAATTATAGATTATTCTGGTTAATCCTATCTCGTATTTAATTTTGCAAGAGGTCTAATTAACTCAACTACTTTATCTGAAGGGCTAAGATTTTCTGGTTCATCCTCCGCATATAAACTGATAACTTCTTTCAGGTTTTCTAAAACTTCTTCAATAGTTTCACCTTGTGTATAACATCCCTGAAAAATTGGCACTTCTGCCCAATATCCACCTTCTTCGGCTTTATGAATTATGGCTTTAACTTTCATCTTAATTTTATTTCAATAATTTTTTCTCAAAACTTAAGTTAATTATAATAAGCACGGAACTTTTTGATGAGATCGTGTTTTGGAGTTCGATCGATTATGGGGAGGTGAGATCGAGGTTTAGGGAGGGGTGATCGTCTTTTGAAGATTGCTTCTTGTTGTCATGGCGATCGATCGTGAAACCATCTGAGGAGATTGGTGATAGTGCCTCGCTTCAGATGATTCGTTGTCACAGCCTTTCACCGAAAATTTTATATTAAACTGAGGTTAGGTTGAACTTAAAAAAACTTAGAAATTGAAATCAACTTTCTGTGAGATCATTAAGATAATCTGAAATTTAGCTATAAAAAATAAATTTAATCAAAATGACTACAGATAATAAACCCACAGTAATTATTACCGGTGCATCATCGGGGGTAGGATTACAAGGTGCTAGGGCGTTAGCCGAAAAAGGTTGGTTTGTGATCATGGCTTGTCGAAACCTTGAAAAAACTCACAAAGCGGCTAAAGAAGTTGGTATTGCGACCCAAAACTATCAAGCAATTCATCTTGACTTAGCATCTTTTAGCAGTGTCAGAAAATTTGTCCAAGACTTTCGAGCATCAGCCAGAAAATTAGATGCCTTAGTTTGTAATGCGGCGGTTTATTACCCCTTACTAAAAGAGCCAATGCGTAACGAAGACGGTTATGAAATCAGCGTTGCTACTAATCATTTAGGGCATTTCTTACTCTGTAATTTGATGTTAGAAGATTTACAAAAGTCTGGAAATCCCGAACCAAGATTAGTTATTTTAGGTACTGTCACCGCTAATCCCAAAGAATTAGGCGGTAAAATTCCTATTCCGGCACCTCCCGACTTAGGAGATTTAGAAGGCTTCAAACAAGGCTTTAAACCACCTATTAGTATGATTGATGGTAAAAAATTCAAATCAGGAAAAGCATACAAAGATAGTAAACTCTGCAATATGTTAACCATGAGAGAATTACACCGTCGTTATCACCAATCTACTCGCATTGTTTTTTCTGCTTTATATCCCGGATGTGTCGCCACGACTGCACTTTTCCGCAATCATTTTTCTTTATTTCAAAAAATCTTCCCTTTATTCCAAAAAAATATTACTGGAGGTTATGTTTCAGAAGAATTAGCTGGAGATAGACTGGGAATGGTTGTAGCTGATCCAGAATTTAACGTATCTGGTGTTTACTGGAGTTGGGGAAATCGTCAAAAAGAAGGACGTAAGTCTTTTGTACAGGAGGTTTCTGACGAAGCTAGTGATCAAAATAAAGCACAATTAATGTGGGATTTAAGCAAACAATTAGTTGGACTAAATTAAGAAATTAGCTATTTCAACAATGGACAATGAACAATGTACAATGTACAATTAACAGTTGCCTCTGGCTAAAAGGGGTGACTTTAAACCTTGAATGAATCAATTAATTATCAATTGGTAATATCTAATTTTCAACTTCTATCTTTTGCCTTCACTAAAACATTTTTTCAGCAATTTTTGTTCACGATATGATTTTAAAGGTATTTAAAGTTTTATCACTAATACCTGTTATGATTCCTCCTGAATTATTAATATCTTCTAAGTAATTTAAAGCCTCTTTTGTGATAATTTCTCCTGCCATAATTAAAGGAATACCGGGAGGGTAAGGACAAATATTTTCTCCACTAATTCGATCTATTGCTAATTCTTTTAAAACTACTTTTTTCTCTGCCCAATAAGCCTGTCTAGGAGTTATTTCTGAGATTATTAAGGGTAATTTATTGTTATTAATTTTTGGATTTAGTTTTTTATTATTATGATATTTCTTGAGAGCTTTTAAACTTTCTATTAATCTTTCAATATCTGGTAATGTATTACCGATCGAGATGATAAAAGTGAGATTATTTAAAGATGGTAATTCGCAAGTGACACCAAATTCTTCGTGTAAAATTTCATCAACTTCATAACCTGTTAATCCTAATTTACTAACATTAATTGTTAGTCTAGTAATATCTAAATCAGCAAAAAAATCTGTAGGTTTAACTAATTCTAATAAAGATAAATATTCTAATTTATTAATTTCTTTTCTAGCAATATTTGCTAAATTTATTGTGTGAGTTAATAAATCCTCTCCATCTAGTGCCATTTGTTGTCTAGCACCATCAAGGGAAGCTAAAAGTAAATAACTAGGACTAGAAGATTGTACTAATTGTAAAGCTAGACTAAGACGATTTCGATCGACTAAATTGCCTTGAAGATGAATCATCGAAGCCTGAGTCATTGCCCCTAAAACTTTATGAGTCGATTGTATTGCTATATCTGCTCCTGATTGCAAACTCGATCGTGGTAATTGGGAATGAAAAGAAAAATGAGCCCCATGAGCCTCATCTACTAACAAAGGAATGTTAAAATTATGAGTAATATGGGCTATTTCTGTCAAATTGGCACAAATACCATGATAAGTAGGAGATACTACCATCACCGCCTTGATATTGTTGTTATTTTCTAAAACATCGGTAATTTGAGATGGTGAAATGGTATAAAAAAAGTCAAAATCAGAGTTATATTCAGGATTGATAAAGATAGGGGTTGCACCAGACAAAATTAACCCAAAAATGGCTGATTGATGAATATTTCGAGGTAAAATTATCTTATCTCCCTCTCCACAAGTAGCTAAAATGGAAGCAATAATACCAGAAGTTGAACCATTAACTAAAAACCACGTTTCCAATGCGCCAAAGGCAGAAGCGGCTAAATTTTGAGCTTCCTTAATAACTCCTTCAGGGGCAAATAAATTATCTAACTCAGGTAACTCTGGCAAATCGGCACGAAAAACCATATCCCCCATTAATTCTGTTAAAAATTTATTAATACCTTGACCTTTTTTATGTCCGGGAGTATAAAAAGGAGCATCTTTTTTTTTGGCTAATGCTTTTAATATAGTTAATAATGGAATTTTTTTTTGAGGATTTTTCATAGGTTATTATTACTCACAATAAGACACTTTAAATCAGTGAACCAAATTATATTCCTCTATATGATTTGTCAGAAAATTAATCGTTGCCTTAAAGTGCAGAAGGTGGACGAGTGTATTCTTGAACACCAACAGAATCAAGATATAATTTAATTGCTTCTTTAGTGTTACCATGATATGCTATTGTACCACGATCGAGCCAAATAGTTCGATCGCACAAATCTTGTACATATTCCAAACTGTGAGAAACAAATAAAATCGTACTGCTGTTTTCCCATAAATTTTCAATACGGCGACGAGATTTTTGAGTAAAACGGGCATCTCCCACAGATAAAACCTCATCAAGAATAAGAATATCGGGTTTCACATCCGTAGCCACCGCAAAACCTAACCTTGCTTTCATTCCCGAAGATAGTGCTTTAACGGGTATTTCGCCATATTCTTCTAACTCAGCAAATTCAAGAATTTCTTGGGTACGGGTTATCATTTCTTCTTTGGAATAACCCAATAAAACTCCATACAAAATAATATTATCTTTAACAGACATTTCTACATTAAAACCGGCTCCTAATTCAATTAAAGGAGCAATATTTCCTCTCACTCTGACGATGCCATTAGTTGGTTCTAAAATACCGCAAATTACCTTTAATAAAGTTGATTTTCCTGCACCATTTGAGCCAATAATTCCGATTTTTTCTCCTGACTCTATAGCAAAATTAAGATCTTTTAAAATCTGTTTTTTTGCCGGTTTTCGATATTTTCCCTGTAAAAGAGAAAGAACTGTTCTTTTTAAATCATAAGAAAATTCTTCTTGAGTTCTACGCCATAAAGATACATTATCTAGTCTAATAGCTTCGTGAGTCATTCTGATTTTAAATAATAATAATTAAGCTAATATAATTAAAAAATTAACAACAATTTAAAGCAAATCCATAAAAGATGATTGTACTTTTCTAAAAAATAACCATCCTAAAGTTAAAATAATTATCCCACTTAAAAAACCTCTAAGCAAGTAAATTAATTCTGGCAATGTACCATCTAAACTTATTTGTCTCAAACTTTCAATAATTGGTACTAAAGGGTTAAGATATAAAACTGGTTGCACTCTAGCCGGTACAATTTCGGCAGGATAAAATACAGGACTGGTAATCCAGACAATAAAAGTAGCTATCTCATAGAAGTAGCCTAAATCTCTAAAAAATACAAATAATGCACTAACAAAGAAACCTACTCCTGTACAAACTAAAACTAAAGCAATAAAGGGAAATAATAAAAATATAATATTGAGAGGATTATGGGTTTTTATAAGAGTTACTATAGCTAATAAAGGAAAAGAACCGACTATGAATTGAAAAATATTAGCGCCTATCATAGCAAGAGGAAAAACTGGAACAGGTAATTTAATTTTGTTTAACAAATCTCCATTAATTACCACACTACTTAATGCTTGAGTAGTAGAAGAATTATAAAAATTAATTACTAATAAACCAGTAAATGCCGCAAACATATAATTAACGATCGAATCGCCGAAGTAAGAAGCAAATGTTGCACCAAAAATAGTAGTATATAAACCAGTCATAATTAAAGGATTTAATAAAGACCAATATACCCCTAAAAAAGAACCTCGATAACGAGCATTTAAGCTCTGTGGTATTAAAACAGAAAGAAGTTCCCAATAACGTTTAATACTGTTTCCAGAAGGTAGTTTATCTATAAAATTTAAGGTTTTTTTTCTGGTTAAAATCATGAGTAATTAGTAAGAATAATTATTATATAGAAATCCTCAAAAGGTGATGGTAAGCTATAGCCGTCTTAAATTATTGGTAACAAATGGAGTAAGATTTTAAAATTTTGAGATTCTTATTCACACTATCTTTTGTCTCCTAAAGTAAGATGTTTTCTTTTGATGCTTCATTTTCTTTTAGTCGATAACTTGTCTAAGTTACTATAAAATCGATCGTTTTTAAAATAAAGTTCAGTAACGATTTTTGAAAAATAGAACAATCTCTCTTTTAGTTTAGACGTTTATTTTATCAATTTAGATGTTCAAAATGAGAATCGATCGGGTAAACTTAACCAAAGATTAAGCTATGATTCCATAGAAATATAAATAAAAGTTAATGTAACGAAGAATGACCAATCATAAAACAGCGTTAATTACTGGTATAACTGGACAAGATGGTTCTTATTTAAGTGAACTATTATTGAGTAAAGGTTATAAAGTTCATGGTATTATCCGACGGACTTCTACCTTTAACACCGATCGAATAGATCATATATACGAAGATCCTCATCAAGAAGATGCTAAATTTTTTCTTCATTATGGAGACTTGACAGACGGTACAACTCTACGTCGTATTTTAGAAGAAGTACAGCCAGATGAAGTTTATAACTTAGGTGCTCAGTCTCACGTTAGAGTTAGTTTTGATGCTCCAGAATTTACCGTTGATAGCGTAGCAATGGGTACATTACGACTATTAGAAGCAGTGAGAGATTATCAACAAAGAACCTCTGCTAATATACGCTATTATCAAGCAGGATCTTCGGAAATGTTTGGGAAAGTAATGGAAATTCCCCAAAAAGAAACAACTCCTTTCTATCCCCGCAGTCCTTATGCCTGTGGTAAAGTATATGCTCATTGGCAAACTATTAACCATCGTGAATCATACGATATGTTTGCTTGTAACGGTATCCTATTTAACCATGAAAGCCCCCGTCGTGGTGAAACTTTTGTCACCAGAAAAATTACCAGAGCGATCGCTCGTATTGTAGCTGGACAACAGGAAAAACTATACTTAGGTAATATCGACTCAAAAAGAGACTGGGGTTATGCAAAAGATTATGTAGTAGCTATGTGGCTAATGTTACAGCAAGAACAACCTGACGATTATGTGGTAGCCACAGGGGAGACACATTCCGTCAAAGAATTTTTAGATTTAGCTTTTTCTCACGTCAACTTAAATTGGGAAGATTATGTTGCTTTTGATCAGCGCTATTTGCGTCCTGCGGAGGTAGATTTATTAATAGGTGATCCCAGTAAAGCTAAAGAGAAATTAGGTTGGCAACCCTCTGTTACTTTCCCTGAGTTAGTAAACTTAATGGTAGATGCTGATTTAGAGGCCTTAGGCATTACCAATGGCGATAAAGTAAAAGATATAGCCTATATCCGTCAAAATATGTTGCACAACGTCAATTAAGAAGAGGAGAAGAGGGAAGTCGCTTTAGCCGACTTTTGCTCTTAGCCATGAAATAAATTTCATGGTGGACTATGTATGATCAATATTCTCAATTCTCAACTATCAATTACTGATTACTGATTATTATGTTAGATTTAAGTACAAAAAAAATACTTGTTACAGGTGGTTCAGGTTTTTTAGGTAAGCAAGTTGTATCGGAATTACTTAAAGCAGGAGCAAATCCCGATAAAATCACTATACCTCGATCGAAAGACTGTGATTTGACTATCTGGGAAAATTGTCAAAAAGCCGTAGTTAATCAAGATGTAATTATACATTTAGCCGCTCATGTTGGCGGTATCGGTTTAAATAGGGAAAAACCTGCTGAGTTATTTTATGATAACCTTATGATGGGTACTCAATTAATTCATGCGGCCTATCAAGCAGGAGTAGAAAAATTCACCTGCGTTGGTACTATTTGCGCCTATCCCAAATTTACCCCTGTACCTTTCAAAGAAGAAGATATATGGAATGGGTATCCAGAAGAAACTAACGCCCCTTACGGTATTGCCAAAAAAGCCTTATTAGTACAATTACAATCTTATCGTCTTCAATATGGTTTTAACGGTATCTACCTTTTGCCAGTAAACTTGTATGGCCCCGAAGATAATTTTGATCCTCGTAGCTCTCATGTAATTCCTGCTCTAATTCGTAAAGTTCATGAAGCACAACAAAGAGGAGATAAAGTTATTCCTGTATGGGGAGATGGAAGTCCTACTCGTGAGTTTTTATACTCGAATGATGCGGCGAGGGGTATTGTTATGGGTACACAACTTTATGATAGTTCTGAGCCAGTGAACTTGGGAACAAATTTTGAAATTACAATCAAAGATTTAACAGAATTAATCTGCGAATTAATGGGATTTGAAGGTGAATTAGCATGGGAAACCGATAAACCTAATGGGCAACCTCGTCGTTGTTTAGATACTTCTAAAGCGAAAGAAGCCTTCGGTTTTACTGCTAATATGGATTTAAAAGAGGGTTTAAAAAATACCATCGAATGGTATCGACAAAATAGTTAATTAAGTAAGAAGTAATAAGTAGTAAGTCATGAAGATTGTTGGTAATTTTTATTAATTTTAAATTATACAATTGAAATAAATCAATTCCTGATAATTCTAAATCAATTATTATCACTTTTGCCTATTTCTTTTTCCCTTTCTTTACCGATAATTTTATGGTTTACCCTTAAGAATCTATACACTCAGGTAATCTTAAGATAAGCAAGTTAAATGAGTCTAAGTTTATAATCGATACATAAACCATTAATTTATAACTTACATTTTGTCTTTTAAAACGATACTACTAATAGGAAAAATCTATGAAATTATCCAGTAAAAATTTCGATACCCGTCTTGATATAGTTTATGATGCGATCGTAGTAGGTGGAGGTATGGGAGGTTTATCGGCGGCGATTTATCTAGCCCGTTATGGTTTAAAATGTCTAGTTATTGAAAAGGGTAAAGGTCGATCTCTATGGATGCAAGATCTTCGTAATTATTTAGGTATTGATCCTCATGCACCGGGACGAGATATATTAAATCATGGCACAAAACAAGCCATTGATTGGGGAGCTGATCATTTACGAGGTTATGTAGAAGATGTTACCGATGACGGTGATACTTTTGCGGTGAAAGTCAAGATTGGCAAAAAAGATAGTGTTTATCCTGTTTTTCGTAGTAGGTATTTAATCGCCGCTTCAGGTATTATTGATGTCTTACCAGAATTAGAGGATATGCAAAATGTCTATGATTATGCCGGTTATACTCTCCATGTGTGTATGATTTGCGATGGTTTTGATATGTGGGATCAAAAATCAGTATTAATTGTCGGTAAAGAGTCTCAAATTAATGCTGCCTTCGTTTTAAATTGGTTTACTCCTTATATCACTGTTTTAACTCATGGTTTATGTACTGTAGGTGATGAAATGAAGCAAAAATTGGCAGATCATGGTTATCCTTTATATGAAAGCACGATCGAGCGTTTTGTAGGAGAAGATCATAAAATGCAAGGAGTACAATTAACGGATGGTACTTTTATTGAAGCGACTACAGGCTTAATTAACATGGGCTCGATTTATCATAATCACTATTTGAAAGGTATCAAGGGTTTAGAGTGGGATGGTGAAAATCTTATTACTAATGATATGACACAAACTACTCACGATCGAATTTTTGCACTTGGTGATTTAAAAAGAGGAATCAATCAAGTATCGATCGCTGTAGCTGATGGTACTTTAGCCGCCACTCAAATTTGGCGTAATATACGCCGTCAATCACCTCCTAGAAAATGGGAAGAAAATATTAATAATTAATAATTAACAATTAACAATTAACAATTAATAATTAATAATGATCAATTTTTCCAACTAGGTTATATAAGTCTTCCTCAGTAACATTGATATTGCTTAAAATATTCTCACTAAAATAAGACAATCTTTCTTGATCTAAATAAAGAAAATCTTGAGGATTAAAATAGACAAAATTATTATGATTTAATTTTTCGACATATTTCCAAAAACGTTTCAGGATAAAGTAACAGAAGATTATAGGTAATTGTTTTTCTATTTTTTCAACTTCTGATGAATTATTAATTATGGTGTTAATTTCTAAAAAATATCCTTGACGATCTATAAAAATTAAACTACATTTAGGTTCATTTTGATCGAAAGAAATAAAAATATCTTGCCAACAATCCCACTCAATAAATTGATATTTATTACGGTTTAAGTCATAGGAAATATCATCATTTTCTAAAATTAAACCTTGTCTAGTAAAAATTAAAAAAGTCTTAATAGTTTCAGTTTCTACTTTTTTATTTCCTAATTTTTGCCCTAATAATACTTCAAAATTAGAGCCAAAAAATAAGAGATCTTCATCTTCTTCCATAGACTCACTAATTATACTTGCAACAGATATATTCTGATGATCTTTTGTCGTCACAAATGCAGAAATAGCGGAATTTTTTTCGTAATTTTCATGAATCTTAAATAAAGGGATCAATTGTTCTATTTCTAATACCAACAAAAACTTAATTATCAAACTAGGACATTCGGATTGATGAGGAAAAATAGAAGTAAAAAGATTATGGTATTGAGACTTAATCATTGTCATAACTGGTTTCCTTTAATAGTTTCTATCGGTTTATCCAGTTGGTTACTTGGATTTATGCAATCCATCGAAAAAAATATTTCGATCGAGAATTCTCTATCTATAATTAATGTGATATTCCCTCAAATTCCAAATCATGTTACTACAACCACATCAAAGGACAAAATTAGACGACAGTGAAGATACTTTATTTTATTCCTTTCCCCGTTTTGTCAATCATGTAGATGATCACTTTATTCGACAGTTAACCGAGTTATATCGACAACAGCTACAGCCAAATACGAAAATATTAGATTTAATGAGTAGTTGGGTATCTCATTTACCACCAGAAATAGAATATAGTCATATAGAAGGTCATGGGATGAATGAGGAAGAATTAAAGAGAAATCCCCGTCTAAATCATTACTTTATCCAAAATTTGAATAAAAATCCTCAATTTCCTCTAGAAGATCAAGATTTTGATGGAGTTTTATGTGCCGTATCCGTACAATATTTACAATATCCTGAAGCTGTATTTAGTGAAATTGCTAGAATTTTGAAACCCAATGGAGTCGCTATTTTTAGTTTTTCTAATCGAATGTTTTATCAAAAAGCTATTTCTGTATGGCGAGATGCTACCGATCGACAAAGACTACATTTAGTGAGATCTTATTTTCAATCTATTGCTGATTTTAATGAGGTGCAAATAGTGGCTACTCAACCAGAATTACCAGCTATTTTACAAATGTTAGGAATAGGTGGAAAAGATCCTTTTTATGCTGTTTTTGCCAGAAAAAAATAATAAAACCCGTAAAATAACCAAGATAATTTTTTTTCCCTGACATTTTTCGTTACAATTAAATTAAGACAACTATAGGCATATTTACGGGGTAAAAAATACTTATGAATAGTGGCAAAACATCAGAATCCACTACTCTTTCAGAAAGAGAATTAGAAATATTAGAATTAGTAGCAACAGGTTTAACTAATAATGATATTGCAGAAAAATTAGAAATTAGTAAAAGAACAGTTGATAATCATATTAGTAATATTTTAACAAAGACAAAAACCGATAATCGTGTGGAATTAGTTCGTTGGGCGTTACAATGGGGTAAAATTTGTCTTGACGAAGTTAATTGTTGTATCTTGCCGAATGTTGTCGATAAATAATCTTAAATAAATAGACTTTTTCAACATCTTTTATTTGATAAATTGATTGTTATTAATTATTTCCCAAACTTCTTCTAATAACGAAGAAGAATCGGGATTAAACCATTTAATTTTTTTATTAGCATTAAACCAAGTACGTTGTCTTTTAGCAAATTGTCGAGTATGGATCACAATTAATTCTTCTGCTTGATTTAAGTTAATTTCTCCCGTCAAATATTGCTTAATTTCTGCATATCCCAAAGTATTTAATAAGGGTAAATCTAGTCCATATTTTCTGATTAAATTTTCTGTTTCCCTTACTAAACCTTGTTCTATCATTATTTTTGTCCGTTGTTTAATTCTTTCCTCAATAGCATCTCGATCGCAGTGTAAACCGATGAGTAAAACAGGATATGAAGGTGGATTTTCTCCTTGTTGTTCGGAAATAGGCTTTCCCGTGACATAATAAACTTCTAATGCCCTAATAGTTCTGATTTCATCATTAAAATGGATTTTTTCACAGGATTTGCTATCTATTTGTTGTAAAAAACTATATCTTTCTGGCTGACTGTAACTTTCTAACTGCGATCGTAATAACGAACAGGGTGCAACTCTAGGAATTTTTAAACCTTTAGTAATAGAATTGATATATAATCCTGTGCCTCCTACTAACAAAGGAATGGAGGATGTCGAATTAATGATAGTCTGTGCTTTTTCCTGATAATCTGCTAAGGTTAAAGTCTCTGTAGGGTGACAAATATCAATCAAATAATGATGCACTAAATTTTGTTCTTCAATAGTAGGTTTTGCCGTGCCAATATCAAACTCTTGATAGACTTGACGAGAATCTGCACTAATAATAAAAGTATTTAATCTCTGAGCTAATTTTAGTCCCAAAGAAGACTTACCACTAGCGGTTGCTCCACAAATAACGATTAAACCCTTTTTCATAACATATTCAACCTTTAACCACACCATTGATCTTACTTATAATGTGATCAAACAGAGACAACTTTTAAATATTCCATTGACTGAAAGGAAGAATCTCCACTAAATTTTACATTTTTAATTCTGCATTCCGACGATCGTCTTGATCGAACTGTTACAAAAATTAACAAAAATGCAAAGTATTGCAACAAAATAGTAGTTTTTTTGCCCTGAGCTTTTAAAATAAATTTCTCAAATACATTTATTTAAGGAAAAAGTTTAATGTTATTTCTCAATACTTTATTTGCTACTGTTCCTACCACTCTCGAATGGAGTCCCACCGTTGGTTTAACCATGATCATCTGTAACATTATTGCGATCGCTTTTGCTAAGTTTACTGTAAAATATCCTAGTGCTGATCCTCAATTACCTAGTGGTGAGTTTTTTGGTGGATTTGGATTGCCCGGATTATTAGCTACCACCAGTTTTGGACATTTATTGGGTGCAGGAGTTATTCTCGGATTATCTAACTTAGGCGCTTTATAAGCTGAGAATTAAAAATTAACAATTAACAATTATTACCTAAGCTCAGACTTATCTAACTAGAATGTTGAGGGTAGGCAATAGGCAACAAATAACAGTTTCATCAATTTTTACTAATATTAAACTATGCAAGTTAAATGGGTTTTAGCTTATTAATTTTTCACTAATCTTTTTTCTAAAGATTCTACACGTTTGAGAGCGATCGAATTTTTAGGATCTAATTCTAAAGTTTGTTTATAAGATTCTAAGGCTTGAGGAACTAATAATTTTTTCTCATAAACATTTCCCAAATTATTTAATGCGATCGTATATTCAGGATAAAGTTTAATTGCTTCCTTATAATTCTTGATTGCAATATCATATTGTTCTTGAGAAAAATAGGCAAAACCCAAAGCATTATACATTAAAGCCTTATTTTCTGGCTCGATTTTATTGTCTGCTTTTAGACCTCTTTGTAACAATTGTACCGCTTGAACAAATAGTTTTTTATCTAAATAAATACCAGCTAATTCATAATATTCTTGTGCAGTTCCTTTTTGATTTGTGAGCTTATTTTGTAATTTTGAAAAACGAGATTCTACCTTTCTAGTCTTAATTATTTGTCTTAATAAAACGATCGCTACAATACCTAATAGACCTAGTAAAATAGATATATAAACTACTGGAAGATTATCGTACATAAATATAAAACTTTTTCATAATTATTTTGATTATTATCTTATTTTATCATACTAAGGATCTTTCATTTTTTAGATCGATCGTTTTAATTTAATTGCTCTAATTATCCTTATTTTAATGGTTTAGTTAAATCCTCTTTAGTTTTAATTTTTATGGTTAAAGTACTCATTCTTTTTTCCTTTTAGTGACAGTTCAATAAAAAAAGAGCAATTCTTAAATTTATTATCATAATAGAGTGATGGAAAATTTTTTTAAATCGATCGTTGAATAATACCCTTTTAGGAAATAATTATTAATATCAGATAAATTAATTTTTAGCAGTTTTAATGAGAAAAACAAGTATAAAAATAGCAGTAATTGGAGATGTCCACGAAAATTGGAATGATTATGATTCTGAAGCATTAGAATTTTTAGCCGTAGATTTAGCTTTATTTGTGGGAGATTTTGGTAATGAATCCATAAAAGTTGTCGAAAATATTGCTAATTTAACTATTCCTAAAGCTATTATTTTAGGTAATCATGACGCATGGTTTACCGCTACAGAATGGGGGAGAAAAAAATGTCCCTACGATCAAACTTTGGAAGATAGGGTACAAAAACAGTTAGACTTATTAGGCATAACTCATGTCGGTTATAGCAGTCTCGATTTTCCTCCTCTGGAATTATCCGTCGTCGGCAGTCGCCCTTTCACTTGGGGAGGTTCAAAATGGAAGTATTCTGACTTTTATCAGCACCGCTATGGAGTGAATAGTTTTGAGGAATCAACAGCAAAAATCGTCGATGGGGTGAGAAAAACCTCTTTTGATCATATCATCTTCATCGGTCATAATGGCCCTTTCGGTTTAGGAAGTAATCCTGAAGATACCTGCGGTAGAGACTGGAATCCTCTCGGTGGCGATTATGGTGATCCTGATTTTCAAAGTGCGATCGAAATTAGTCGTAATTTAGGAAAAAAAGTTTCTTTAGTCACTTTTGGACATATGCACCACGCTTTAAGACATACTAAAGAAAGATTAAGAACGATCGTTAATCGTGATAAGCATGATACAATATATCTGAATGCGGCATCGACTCCTCGTATTCAAGAAATAAACGGCAAAAAAGTTCACAAATTCTCTTTAGTTACCCTAAATCAAGAAAAAATTATGAAAATTAGCCTTATTTCCATCGATGAAACCATGAAAATTGTAGAAAATCAAATTATTCTAGAATCTCCAGACTTCTGATTTCAAACTCCTAATTATTAATTGTCAAAAATTCCCTCTATACAAGTACCTTCTTTAAAAGTATGTTTTAAAGCATTAGGGTCGATCGTAGCACAAAGAAGATTCCCCCGACATAAATTCGCACCTTCTAAAATTGCACCAGTGAAATTAGCTTCTTCCATATCAGCTTGAGATAAATCTGCACCGCTTAAATTAGAATTACTTAAGTCTGCTTTCTGTAAACAAGCTCCCACTAAATTAACACCTCGTAAATCAGTACCTCGTAAATCAGCATCAGATAAATCTAAATTAGTCAGAATTGCACCCCCTAAGAAAGCACCAGCAAAGCTAATATTTTCTACTTGTGCCGATAATAAGATAGCACCTCGTAAATCTGCACCTCGTAAATCTGCACCTGTTAAATCTGCACCTGTCAAATCTGCACCCCTTAAATTACAACGTAAAATAGCTCCCTGTAACTTTGCACCAGTAAAATTAGTACCCATTAATTGACTACCTGAAAAATCAGCTTTTTGTAAATTAGCACCTGAAAGATTGCATCCACTTAAATTGATGCCTTGTAAATCTTGAATCTCACCGTTGCGAATTTGAGACAAATCACAGGTTATTAAGTTCGTCATAGTAAGGATAAATATTGACTGATATAATTTTTGAATATGATTGATAATTATAAGTTAACTGTTCAAAAGTTAAGAGTTTTTTCCCTTGAAAATTTACATTTTTTGATGATTACCAAGTTTTTCAGAATAATCTAGTCTAGTGTCAATTAAAATTCAAAAGAGTGACTTTTCCATTCAAACTTTTATCCTCTTTTTACTTTATTCCCGATTTTCTTTAAGATAGTGTTTCAGAAATTCTTGTAAGTTACTTCTTTTTTTTATGCCTAATGTTATTTCCCAGCAACCTTGTACATTTTCAGGGTTTTGCCACAAGTCAAGATGGGATATGGAAGGATTAGCATAAAAACTATTTGTTTCACCGCCCAAATAACTTAGATGTGTAAAATAATCGTGACTGATACGATAACAAGGAAAATTAGCTATTAATGGTACTCCCCAACTATCAAAAGCGAATAAAGCCTTAACTTTTCCTCCATTTTTTTCCCATAAATTTCCAGCAATAATCGCACCAATTACTCCTGCACTAAATCCCATAAAAATAAGATCACAATCTATTAGTTTGTGCTGATTTTCTTTGAGACATTTATAGATACTAAAGCCATTATAAGGAAGAGTTCGATCGACAGAATAAATTTTTTCGGAAGAATCGAGATTAAAAATAATAGTATTTTCTTTACTAATATCTTTTGTTATAGTTGTTAAATAAGTAAAAAAATTGGTTGTTAAAGAAGAATCATGAAAACCTCCACAGATTATGTACAAACAAGATAATAAAGACATTCTTAAATAAATATTTATAGGTAAAAACAACGTATTATGTTAATTTTGTAAAATCAGTTTTGATAAATTTTAAGTCAATTCTTATTACTATTTCCTATCTCCTGTCTTCATCAATAATTAGATTCTTCTTGATAATATAAGATAGATAAATCATCATTAAACCATATATATAAATCTAAATTAACGGGAATAACAACTTTTCCTTTTGAGCCTTCCTCTGTATTAAAATAAGATTTTTTGATTCCCGATAAAATATAACTACATTGACCATTATCTATCAATCTTTTTTTGAAAATTTCTGCTTCTTCAGGAGACAAAACTTTACTTATTTTTCCATCCACTGAACGATAACCACCGCCACCATAATCATCAATTTTTATATCTATATCTCTAATAGATGACGAAACATTTGCAGAACTTAAGTTACAATCAAAACTAAAAATTCCTGATGAAGCATCATATTTAATATTCTTAATTGGTCTCTTATAATAATAAATATTAGATGTTAAACTTTTCAAACACTCTAAGTATTTTTCTTTATTATTCATGAAACTTTCACATTTTTTTTCATCTTTTAAACCATTATTATAAATACTATTACCATTTTGATATGGAAAACTATTTAATTCTAATCCAGTAATTTTATACTTTAATTCTGTACTTTTTCTGGAGATAATAAAGTTATATAAAGCATAAGAACCAAGAATTACTGTACAACAGCTTAGAAATATTAATCTTGGTTTATTAATCTTTTTATCTGTACCAAAAAGTTTTTTGAAGTTTAGTTTTTTATTTTTTTTAGTTTGTTCTTGAAGTGCAATATTATATTTTTCTATTTCTTCTTCGGAATATTTAGTTTTTTGAGTTTTTTCCAAGCCTTCATATATTAACTTAAATCTTCTAAATGTTAAATGTATATCTTCTGAGGGCATTGCAACAGTAAAAAATTCTTCATCCTGTAAAACAATTTTTACTTTTTGTTGTTCGATCGTTATTTCTTTAATAACATTTCTAATATCTAATAATGGTATATAATAGGAATCCTTGATTTTCTTTTTCATAAAAATCCCTTCATAACCTTCTTTTATACATAAAAAATAGATATTTTTGGTATCAAACTGAACCACATCTTGAATTTTTTCTGTACAAGACTCCAATATAATTTCCTTTATTTCTTCATCAGTAAAAAAATCAGTTTCAATCATAAATTGTAAGGTAATAAACTAATAAAAGATATAATATATTTACTTTTAAATAAAAAGAAATAAAAAAGTTTTATTTCCCTAAGTTTAATTAATAACTGAGAAAATAGAAGAATGTAATTTGTTAATAAATACTAGATATTTATTAGATTCCGAAATTAAATTTTTATATGTTATAATGTTTCCCATAAAACAGAGAAATTATATCAATTCACAAAGAGGAATTAATTATGATACTCAATCTGCGTCGCAAACTTCTCTACAGTCTAGCACTCATTCTAAAAAAAGAAACAAAAGGTTTTACCTTAATTGAGTTGACGGTGGTTTTTTTATTCACATCTACCCTTGTTGCCGTTGCTATTCCTACTTTTCTCGATCAAGTTGGTAAAGCAAGAGAAAGTGAAACAAAACTGATAATGGGTACGATCGCACGTCAACAACAAGTTTTCCATGTTGAAAAAAAGACATTTGCCTCTAACCTTAATCTTTTAGACATTGATTTTCGTCAACAATATCATGTGATAACTGTTCCCACGGCTGATCAAAATATAGTTAAACATCAAGTAATTGCGATTAATCCCACTGATGACGTTAGAAATTATGCCGTAGGAGTTTATTTTAATAATGGATTGTTTGATATTGCTGTTTGTCAGTCGGCTGTAGTTAATGTTCCAGTTGATGTCGGAGATACACCCGCAAGTAATTGTACTAATAATGGAGTAAGAATTCAGTAATTTAACTGTTATTTAATTTTCATCGGCAAAGTAATTTTAAACCATGCCCCCTTTGTTTCGGGATGATTATTCGCTATGATCGTGCCTTGATGTGCTTCGACAATTTGCTTGACAATACTTAATCCTAAACCACTCCCTCCTCTTGTATTTCTTACCCTCGATTTGTCTCCTCGATATAGTCGATCGAATATATAAGGTAAATCATTAGTGTTGAAACCACTACCAGAATCAATAATATTTATTTCTAAAAATTGATTATTAAAATCACTGTATTTAATTTCTACATTAACACTAATTAAGCTATGAGGAGAACCATGTTTAATACTATTGTCAAATAGGTTAACAAATACTTGAGTTAAACGATTAATGTCCGCAGAAATAATAATCTTTTCTTCTCCTTTATATTCTAAAGATATTTTTTCTTGATCAGCTAATATTTTCAATGATTGCCATGCAGAAAATATTAATTGTTTTAAATCTAAATTCTGAAATTTTAGCATCTCATAAGGACTTTGTTCTAAAGTCGAAATTTCTAACCAATTTTGAACTAAATCTATTAAACGATTAATTTCTTGAGACATTTGTTGTACCCAAATTTTTCCCTTATTATCAGTGTATTTTAGTAATGTTTCTGCTAACAATGAAAGAGAAGTTAAAGGAGTTCTCAATTCATGACTTAAATCAGAGTAAGCCTCATCTCTCCTAATAGATAATTCCTTGATTAGTTGTTTATTTTCAATAAAAATACTAACTTGTCCAGCAGGTAAAGGATAACTATAGGCTTTAAGAAAAACAGGTTTATAATTTTCTATTTCCAGATTATTTTCTTCTTCTAAAATATAATTTGCAGTGGGAAAAAATTGCCATTCTATGACTAAATTTTGTTGAATTTTGCGGGTTTGTTGAATTAATTGATCTAATTCATAAGAACGCACCAACTCTAAAAATAATCTTAATATTTCAGGATTCCAACGGTGAATATGGAGCAATTTTTTTGCTTCTTCATTACACTCTATTAAACAATTTTCTTCATTTATTCTTAAATAACCAAGATTAATTTTATTAATTAGATAACGATGAAGATCTAATTCTAATTGAGTGTAGTAATAGCGATTATTTAGTAAATTAACATTCCGTCTTACTTGAGCTATTTTAGATAAAGAGGTGACAGGTTCAAATTGCGATAATGAATGTAAAATATCTGTTAATTGAATATTAATTTGATAATATTTCCAAAGACAAATAACTAAACCAATACTTAAACCACATAAAAAATATAGCATTCATTAACAATGAATAATGGATAATAAATAATTAATTTCAACGATACATTCTTATATATTAAGTTGCAATATTATTAAATATCGACTATTCACCATCAACTACTTACTACGATAACTAACCAAATCTATAACCAAATCCACGCACAGTGATTAAATACTGAGGATTACTAGGATCTTTTTCCAGTTTTTCCCGTAGCCATCGAATATGCACATCAACAGTTTTTGTATCTCCTAAAAAGTCAGCACCCCAAATATTTTCAATTAATTGCTCTCTATCCCATACCCTTTTAGGATAAGTCATAAATAGTTCTAATAAACGAAATTCTTTTGGGGATAGATTAACTTCTTCTCCTCTTACCGTCACTCTACACTCGTCAGAAAATAGGACAATCTCTTTAAATTGACGCACGGATTCTGTGGTGACATTATTTAAAGAGTTACGACGTAATAATGCACGACAACGAGCAACTAATTCCCTCATACTAAAGGGTTTAGTTAAATAATCATCAGCACCAACTTCTAATCCTAAAACTCGATCGGTTTCGGCGGCTTTCGCACTTAAAATTAATATAGGAATCATATTACCACGATAACGTAGTAAGCGACAAATATCTAAACCGTTAACTTCAGGTAACATGAGATCGAGAATAACCATATCAATATTATCCTCAGAGCTTTGTAATTGTTGACGATCGAGAATATTTAAGGCTTCTCTACCATTACTGGTTTTTACTACCTCGTATCCCTCTTCTTCGAGGTTTAAGGCAATCATATTTCTTATCAATTCTTCGTCTTCAATCAACAGAATACGACTGGATGAGTGTATTCTTTCACGGACAGCAATACTGGGTAAGTCCAGAGACAACATAAAAATTCTCTACATTTTGTTCTCTATTAACATATATACCAGAATTTTTGATAATGGACAATAGACAATCATATAAGTTCAATATATATAACCTCAATGAACCATAAAATTATCGGTAAAGAGAGGCAAAAGGGAACGGGGAATACGGAAAAGTGGACAAGAATTGATTTTAAAACTCCTAAAATTGATTTTTCTCGTTTTGTCTCATAAGTCCTGATGAAACTTATAACATTCCTAAATCATTTATAAAAATTTTAGATACTTTTAATTAAAGTGATTAACTGTTAGCCTTTTTTTCATGAAAGAATAAGTAATCAATTAGTAATATTGACTAAAAATTTAACTTCACAATAGATGATAACTAATTGCTAATTGCTGATTGTTAATTAAACATAATTATTGTTTTATTGTGCTGTCTTTTTTGCAGTAGTTTTTCTGGTAGTAGTGGTTTTTTTCGCTGTGGTTGTCTTTTTAGTTGCTGTTTTTTTTGCGGGAGTTTTATCTTGTAAAAGCGATAAAGCCTTATCTAAATTCATGGTTTCCAGCGTCTCATCTTCGGGCAATTTAATATTAGTCTTACCGTGTTTAAAATATACTCCATAAGGCCCTTGATAAATGTTTACTGGTTCATTATCATCAGGATGTAGTCCTAATTCTTTTAAAGGTTGTTTGGTGGTTGTACCTCGTCTTCCTTTTGTTGTTTTCGGTTGTGCCAATAATTCCAATGCACGATCGAGGGTAATTGTCAAGACATCATCTTCTTTTTTCAACGATCGATAATCTTTCCCTTCTGTACCTTGATCATGAACCACATAAGCACCAAAACGGCCTAAACTGGTTTTAATGGGCTTTCCTGTATCTGGATGTTCTCCTAAAGTACGAGGGAGAGTTAAATATCCCACCGCCATATCTAGGGTGATGTTTTCTGGTTGAACACCTTTAGGGAAAGAAGCTGTTTTCGGTTTTTTGGCTTTGCCTTGAGGTGTATCACCTAATTGTACATAAGGGCCATAAGTTCCAATCAACAAATATATAGGCTCTTGGGTTTCAGGATGATTACCTAAAATTGGCGGCCCTTCAACTTTTTGTTTTAACAAAGTTTCAATTTGTCGTGGCTCAAGATCCGCAGGAGTTAAATCTGCAGGAATAGAAGATTTTACGACACCATCGCCGTAATTTGCTTCAAAATAAGCACCAAACTTGCCTATTTTCACCGTAACGTCAAGATTTTCTAATTCTATCGCTTTTGCGCTTTGGGGATCAATTTCTGTTTCCCTCACTTTCACCTGATTTTGTAAGCCTTTTTCCCCCCGATAAAATTTATCGAGATAGGGCAACCATTTTTCATTACCCGAAGCGATGTCATCGAGACTTTGCTCCATTTTTGAGGTAAATTTAGTATCGACTAATTCGGCAAAATTCTTTTCTAGTAAGGTAATGACGGCAAAGGCAGTAAAAGTCGGTATCAATGCCTTATTGCGTAACTGTGCATAACCTCGATCGACGATCGTACCAATAATACTAGCATAAGTACTAGGTCTGCCGACTCCTTCTGTTTCCAAAGTTTTCACTAAAGATGCCTCTGTATAACGAGCCGGAGGTTGGGTTTCGTGGTGAATCACATCCAATTGTTTGCAGTTGGGCTTGTCTCCTACCTTCAAATCTGGTAAGATAACTTCTTGATTTTCTAAAGCGGCCTCAGGATCGTCCGAACCTTCTACATAAGCACGGAAAAACCCCGCAAAATCGATTCTTTTACCCGACGATCGAAAAATGGCATCTTCTACGGCGATATTTACGGAAATTTGCGTCAATTGAGCATCCGCCATCTGACAGGCTACGGTACGCTTCCAAATTAAATCATATAATCCTAACTCTTTATCTCTTAATCCAGTTTCCTTGGGAATGCGAAAAGTACTACCAGCCGGGCGAATAGCTTCATGGGCTTCCTGTGCTCCTTTAGCTTTTGTTTTATACTGCCTTGGTTTGGGACTTAAATACTCCTTTCCATACATGGATTCAACACAACTACGGGCGGCGGAAATAGCTTGATCAGACAGATGTACTGAATCTGTTCTCATGTAAGTAATATAACCATTTTCATAGAGACTTTGAGCGATACGCATGGTGTCTTTTGCACCCAAGCCTAATTTTCTATTCGCTTCTTGTTGTAGAGTAGAAGTTGTGAAAGGAGGAGACGGTTTACGAATGGTGGCTTTTTCTTCTGTATCCGTCACTTCCCAGGGCTTCCCCGTCAAACGAGCTTTTAATTCTGTAGCTTCTTGTTCTGTTAGTACAATTACTTTTTTATTTTTAACTAACTTACCTGTCTTGGGATCAAAATCACTACCATTTGCTAGTTTTTCTCCTTTGAGAGTTGTTAATCTTGCTTCAAAGTCTGTTTTGGCATAATTTAATAATGCTTTTAAATCCCAATAATTGGCCTCTTTAAAAGCTCTTCTTTCTCTTTCTCTCTGTACTAATAAACGCACAGCAACAGATTGAACTCTACCGGCGGATAATCCTGCGGCAATTTTTTTCCAAAGTAAAGGGGAGAGGGTATAACCTACCAGTCGATCGAGAATACGTCGTGTTTCTTGGGCGTGTACCAAATTTTCATCGATGTCACGA
Organism: Geminocystis sp. NIES-3709; assembly: GCF_001548115.1. Lineage (GTDB taxonomy): Bacteria > Cyanobacteriota > Cyanobacteriia > Cyanobacteriales > Cyanobacteriaceae > Geminocystis. The sequence continues at coordinate 165,732 of NZ_AP014821.1, forward strand.
CAATTAGACAAGGCTTTTTGAATGGCATCTTTAGTAATTTCGTGGAATACCATGCGTTTAATCGGCACTTTCGGTTTTAATAGTTGTAACAAATGCCAACTAATGCTCTCTCCTTCTCTGTCTTCATCCGTTGCTAAAATTAATTCATCAGCAGATTGTAAGGCTTTTTTTAGTTGTTGGACAGTTTTATTTTTGCCTTTAGGAATAACATAAATAGGCTCAAAATTATTGTCAATATTAACTCCTAATCTTGCCCATTCAAACTGTTTATACTCGGCCGGAATTTCATCAGCAGAAGAAGGTAAATCCCGAATATGCCCCATAGATGCCTCTACCTGATAATCTTTAGGGAGATAATTTCTAATGGTTTTTGCTTTGGTAGGTGATTCAACGATGACTAAAGTTGACATAGAATATTATTAAGGTCTATCTTTTGCTACTATACCTATAATTTAATTATTTAGCACAAAACCTAAGTTAACGAAATGGAAAAAAGTTAATGATTACGCTACTAATGTTTTGTTTATAAATGACCTCTTAGAGCTATACTTTAAAATGAACGAAAATCAGATCATCTCATGTTAGCAGTCGCAATTCTTGCCGCCGGAAAAGGAACTCGAATGAAATCAAAACTTCCTAAAGTATTACACCCCCTAGGAAGTAAAACTCTTGTGGAAAGAGCGATCGATAGTTGTAATCTTGTGCATCTCGATCGAACCTTAGTAATTATTGGTTATGAAGGTGATAAAATCGAAAATGCCCTTAATCATCTACAAGGGGTAGAATTTGTACAACAGAAAGAGCAATTAGGCACCGGTCATGCTATTATGCAGTTAGTTCCCTATTTAGAAGATTTTAGGGGAGATTTGATTGTTTTAAATGGTGATGTACCCCTATTACGCCCCGAAACTGTTGAAGAATTGGTGAATACTCATCAGAAAAATAATAATGCGGCCACTCTTTTAACGGCTAATTTACCTAATCCGAAAGGTTACGGAAGGGTTTTCTGTGATGGGAATAACTTAGTAACTCAAATTGTCGAAGATAGAGATTGTAATTCCGCCCAAAAACAAAATCATCGTATCAATGCAGGAGTTTATTGTTTTAATTGGCAAGAATTAAAAGCTATTTTGCCAAAATTAACGACAAATAATGATCAACAAGAATATTATCTGACAGAAGTGGTGGACTATCTTAACCCGGTTATGGCTTTAGATGTTCACGATCATTTAGAAATTAGTGGTATAAACGATCGCCGTCAATTAGCTGTTGCCTACGATATTTTACAAGCAAGGGTAAAAGAAGCATGGATGATGGCTGGTGTAACCATGATTGATCCCGATAGCATCACCATCGATGAAACTGTTAAGTTAGGAATGGATGTCACGATCGAACCTCAAACTCATCTTAGAGGTAATACGATTATCGGTTCGGGGTGTAAAATAGGCCCTGGTTGTTTGATTGATAATACTATAATTGAAGATAATACTACCGTTTTATATTCTGTGATCACTGATAGTAAAGTATCAGCAAATACAAGAATAGGCCCTTATGCTCATTTACGAGGGGGTGTGGAGTTGGGAGAAAATTGTCGAGTAGGTAACTTTGTTGAAATTAAGAAAAGCTCGATCGGGCAAAAAACTAATATTGCCCATTTATCCTATATTGGAGATGCTACTTTAGGAAATCAAGTGAATATCGGAGCAGGAACTATTACCGCTAACTATGATGGAGTTAACAAACATCCTACCATCATCGGCGATCGAACTAAAACGGGTTCAAATAGTGTTTTTGTCGCCCCTGTCACCATTGGGGAAGATGTAACGGTTGCCGCAGGTTCTGTAATTACTCATGATGTACCTAATGATTGCCTTGCGATCGCACGGGGTAAACAGAAAACTATTGAGGGATGGAAGAAATCTTAATATAGTTTAACCACAAGAAAATTTAACCCCTCAAAGGGTAGCTTTATCAATAATCTCATTACTGATACAGATTGGAACTCCTACCCAAACTCCTAAAAGTCGAGGACAATCCAATGGCTGGAAAAAAGGGCGAAAAAGAAACAAAGCAAAAGTTTATCCCACTATCAAAAAACGGCAATCGAAAAGTAAAAAAAGGCGAAAAAAATAACTTTTAAGGAATAACTAACTCAATTTATTTTCTCTTGAAGCTAATTTTTGTTAGCTTACTTATTCTCTTACAATATTTTATTAGTCTAAAGTACAGATATAATTCTTAATGACTTAATTCCTCGATCGAACCTTCAGATTCATGGGCAATACTTCTTAATTTATCTAACATTTCTTGACTAACATTTTTCCATAAATTTCGTTGGGATGCTTCGATTAATCTTTCAGCTATATCTCTTAATGCCCAAGGATTTTTTTCTTGGATAAATTGCTTTACTTTTTCATCAAATAAATAACTTTGAGCGACCCCTTCAAACATAAAATTAGATACACTTTTAGTAGTAGCAGAATATGCGAATAAATAATCAACAGTGGCACTCATTTCAAATGCCCCTTTATAGCCATGTCTCATAACTCCTGCTATCCATTTCGGGTTAATAACTCGACTGCGATAAACCCTTGCAATTTCCTCTTTTAACTCTCTAACTTTAGGATTATTTGGTTGAGAATTATCACCAAAATAAGTAACAGGATTTTCTCCTTTTAAATGTCTCACGGCAACGGTTAATCCTCCTTGAAATTGGTAATAATCATCAGAGTCTAATAAATCATGTTCTCTATTATCTTGGTTATGCAAAACTATCTGTAATTCCTTCAATCTTTGTTCAAAAACTTCAGGCATGGATATCCCTTTACTACCCTGATAAGCATAACTACTCCAATTCAAATAAGCTCTTGCTAAATCAGCATCATTTTCCCAATTTTGCGACTCAATTAAACCTTGTAAACCAGCACCATAAGCACCTGGTTTTGAACCAAATAAACGGTAACTTGCTCTTTGCCTTGCTTGGGTTTCCTCTAAACCTTTATCTAACCAATATTTAGTATCTTTTTCTACTTGTAAAGCAAGAGGATTTTGATCTTTTTCTTCCGTAAGAGTTGACAGATGTACAATCGCTTTATATAATAAGTCAAGTATGTTGGGAAATCCGTCACGAAAAAAGCCTGAAACTCTTACAGTTACATCAATACGAGGTCTCCCTAACACAGCAATCGGGATAATTTCATAATCCACAACCCTACGGCTAACACCATCCCAAACAGGTTTAACGCCCATTAACGCCATAATTTGAGCAATGTCATCACCTCCCGTGCGCATAGTAGAAGTACCCCAAACGGAAATAGCCAAAGTTTTGGGATATTCGCCATTTTCTTGGGTATAACGTTCAATTACCGTTTCTGCCGCTTTTCTACCTACATCCCAAGCCGTTTCACTAGGAATTGCTCTTATATCTACCGAGTAAAAGTTCCGTCCTGTGGGTAACACATCGGCTCGACCTCGACTGGGTGCGCCTGATGAACCACTAGGAATAAATTTACCTTCTAATCCTCTCATTAAATTGATGATTTCTCGATCGCTTTTTATTAAGTTTGGTAAGAGATTATTAGCTATCCAATTAAGAGATTTTTCTGTATTTTTTCCTAAGCTAATTTCTTGATAATTCTCTCCAACTATTAATTTTTCTATTAGATTATTTGCTAAGTTTTCAAAGTATTCTCGATTATCTTTAACCCCATCAACTCGGCTTGGTAAGGAGAGAGTTTGAGAAAAATAAGTCCCACTTTTTAAGAAGGATTTAGGGGGGGTTACGTCTATTTCTAAGGGGGGTTGATTAGCTTCTAAATCTGTTTTAATTGCTTCAATTAACCCCAAGTTATTATAACTGGTAAATCGTGCGATCGAAATAATTAAATCTCTTAATTGTCTTCCTTGAGGACATTCACCAAAAATGTGTAAACCATCTCTAATTTGAGCGTCTTTTAATTCACATAAATAACCGTCAGCAGTAGTTAAAAATTGAGAAAAAGTATCTTGATTTACTTCTTTAATGCCTAAATCTTCATTTAACTTAGTCTCGTCAATCAATTTTGAAATTCGATCAAAGATAATTTTTAAGCGACTAGGATTAAGACTTTGTGCCTGATAATATTCATCAATTAAAGCCTCTAATTCTAGTAATTCACCATATAATTCTGCACGGGTTAAAGGAGGAGTTAAATGATCAATAATTACAGCATTCGCTCTTCTTTTTGCCTGTGAACCTTCCCCCGGATCATTTACAATAAAAGGATAAAAATTAGGTAAAGTATCTAAAGTAATTTCAGGATAACAATTCTCTGATAAAACTAAACTTTTTCCGGGCAACCATTCTAAATTACCATGTTTTCCTACATGAATAATGGCATCGGCTTTAAAAATTTCTCTTATCCAATAATAGAAAGCTAAATAATGATGAGTTGGCTCTAAATCTGGAGCGTGATAGTTTAAACTAGGATCTAAATCATAACCTCTTGATGGTTGAATACCAATAAAAATATTGTCTAATTGTAAACCTGAAATCGGGAAAAAACTCTCACACCTTATTAAAGAGGGATCAAAATTTTTTAAAGGTGGTTGAAAAGAATCAATATTACCCCATCTATTAATAATTTCTTCTTGAGTTTTTTTTGGTAAAGTTTGGAAATAATTTTGATAATCTTCTAAGGGTAAATATTGATTGATTTTGCGGTTAGATTGCATTTCTAAGTCATTAGTTACTCCTTCAATTAACTTAAAGATTAACTCGTCACCGTTAGCAGGAATATCATTAATTCGATAACCTTTTTCTTGTAAAGCCTTCAATATATTGATACAACTTGCAGGGGTATCTAAACCAACCCCATTAGCAATTCTTCCATCTTTATTGGGATAGTTCGCTAAAATTAAAGCTATTTTTTTTTCTGAGTTACTAATTTTACTTAGATTAACCCATTTTTTTGCTAATTTTGCTGTATAATTAACTCGATCGAGCAAAGGTTCATAAACCACTATATCTGTTTCTAGTTGAGGATGCCAAGTTTCTACAGATTTAAAGGAAATGGCACGAGTTATAATCCTTCCATCAATTTCTGGTAAAGCAACATTCATAGCAACATCTCTCGGTGATAAGCCTTGAAAACTGTTTTTCCAATATTCTTTAGTACTGCCACTTAAGATAATTTGTAAAACGGGAATATTTAAAGTTTGCCAAATTTTAGCGTTAGTTTCATCGCTGATTTTTGCGACAGAAAAGCTAGTAGTGTTTAAAATTAATTTTACTTGATGATGCTGTAATAATTTAATTAATTCTTCTTGAATATCTGTTTCTTGTAACGATGATAAATAAATAGAAATACTCGCTAAATTTTGTTGTTTTAATGCTGTGGATAAAGCATCAATAGGTTTTGTATTTTCTGATAAATAATGCGATCGATAAAATATAATAGCAACGTCAATATTATTAGTAATTAGTTCCTTATTTACAGTTTTATATATGCCCAAACGAGGAATCGATCGAGGTTGATTTGGTTTAAAATTAGTATTAAAAAAACTATCGCTAATAAACTTAAAACCGTTGACAAAGTTATCAACTCCTCCCTCAATAAGATACTCCCAAAATTTATTGACTTGGGATAAAGAAGCATTAGAATGACTGATTAACTCAACATCAGGTCGATCATCTCCGGGTAATACTAATAAAGAAGCGTTATTTTGACTAACTATGTCTTTACAAACTTCTAAGCCATAACTCCAATAACTTCTACCCCCCAACAACCGCAAAATAATTACTTTTGCCTGTGATAAAATTTCGTCACCATAGGTATCGATCGTCAATTCTTGCTGTAATTGTAATAAATTTACTACTCGAATTTCAGGAAAATCTGAAGGAAAATACGATCGACTGGAGGCGATAGTTTGAATATCAGTGTCTGCACTGGTTAAAAAGATAATAGGTGCAGGATTTTGTTGAATAATAATCACCCCTTCAGTGTCAGGATGAAGTCCGCCCGGAGTTGCTTGGATTCGGTGCATTTTGATTTGATAGTTTTAGGATAAATTCAGTAGATAAGAACTCTTGCAAAATTAAAAATATAATTAAATTGAGGCTGTTTATAATCAATTATCGTAACTATTGCCTCTTACCTTTTGTCTATTGCCTGACTTGTGCAAGAAGTCTAAAGTTTTGTTCTCAAGTAAAATTGATAATCTCCTCCTACTTCTAATTGATAATCATATCTTTCTAAAAAACGAGATAAAGGTTCTTGTATTAAACTTCTTCCAAGAGTGGGGTTAACAGATAGTTTACCTTGAAGAAAATACCAGCGAAAATACCATTCATAACTACCGGCTTTTACTTGTCCTTCAATTTGTCCTTTTTGCCAACATTGACTGGTAATGGCTACTTCTACGATCGTTTCTGGTAATGACATGAACAATTAATAATAAACAAAAAAAAGTATATTTTTTAAGGAATAAACAGCTTAAATAATAAAGGTACAACAGAGTTAAATATTTGTACAAATTGAGGACTACCTGTATTTCCTTCCTCTTGGGCTTCTGCTTCTGTACGAGCTTTGACTAATTGGATAAAACGATTTGACAATGCATAACCGTCTGAGTTTTCTTGTTGTTTAAATAATTCTTCTGCCTTTTGTGCATCTTCAAGGGCTGTGTCTGTTAGTCCATAACGTGATTTAATCACTGCTCGACTTAAATAAGCATGAGCAAAATCTGGATTAAGCTCGATCGATCGATTGTAATAATTAATCGCCTTTTGATAATTCCCTTTTTTATCTTCTGAAATGCCCCACAGATAAAATTGTTCTGCACTACCTGCGGTGGCAGGAATACCAGTAACTCCCTGTATATAGGCAGTAGAAATGTCTGTATTTTCTAAGATAATTCCTTCCACATAAGCATTTCTAAAATCACTACTATTGACTATTGCACCAGAGAGATTTGCACCAGAGAGATTTGCACCATGAAAAGAAGCCCCCGTTAAATTAGCACCGCTTAAATCTGCCCCCGTCAAATTCGATCGACTTAAATTAGCTCCCACTAAATTCGCACCTCGTAAGTTAGCACCACTTAAATCACTCATCACTAAACCAACATTATTTAAGTCACAATTTTCGCATTGTTTTGTTTTTAATAATTGGTTTAAATGATCTATATTTTCGCTTCTGACAGAGGAAGGAAACATAAGACAAGTCAAGAAAGTAGAAATAATAATAATAGATTTATTCATAAAATTTTTTACCTGAAGCATAATTAAACCTAAATTCTAATTAAACCTAACATTTTTTGCATAATCTTACTTATACATTAAGAAAAACTGACAAAGGTTTTATTTTTTATCTTAAGATGCAAGAGCTTATCGTTATGTTCGACTTTAATGATCAATAGTTTATCTGATAATCAATTAACAATTTTCTAGTATTATTTTAAATCACTGGTTATGAATTTATAGTTAATCTTATCTCAAAAATTATGAAAGTATTAATCGCTGATTTTGATTTATTTTTCAAAATAGGAGGAGGGCAAACTTTTTATCGTCAAATTATTGAAAAAAACCCAAACATTGATTTTTACTATCTCATTGAACAGGAAAACATTAATAATCTACGCCCCAAGAATGCTCATGGTATCTCTTATAAGCCAATTTATCAAGTCCATGATCTCAACAATTATATAAATGTAACTCCTCCTCGTTGGGCTTATCGTTCTTTTACCTTCGCTAGTAATATTGCCAATTCTGTTGCTGGTTATGAGTTTGATGTGGTAGATGCCCCTGATTATGAACAATATACTCTCTTTTTGCGTCCTGCCCTTGAATATCACGGGGTAAAATGTAATAAAATTGCTCTTTCTATGCACGGTAAAATTTCCACCACTTTGCAATTAGACTGGTTTGGTTCAACAGAGGTTAATATTCCTCTGGATTTAGAAGAAAAAATGCAGTTTAAAACCGCAGATATTCGCTATGGAATTAGTAAAAGTTATATTAAAGAATGGCTAGATTTAGTCAATTTAGAAACGAACTATTTTAACCCTTTACACTTTATTGATTTACCTCAATCTCAAAAGTTACAAAATCATCATCAAAAACCTAATTTATACTTTATTGGTAGAACTGAAAAAAGAAAAGGTGCAGATATTTTTATTGATTTAGTTTGGTGGTTATCTCCTAATAATTATCATCATGCTAGTATTATTGGCCCTCATAGTTATAGTGAATTTGGCGATTCTTCCGAGTCTTTACTTCGATCGATGATAGACAAAAGATTAATTAATATTAATATTGAAAAGCCTAAAAATCGTCAAGAATTAACCCAAATTTTTGCTCAACCTGCCATTACTTTTTTACCTTCTCGTTATGATACTCTCAATTTATTAGCTCTTGAATCTTTATTCTCAGGATGCCCTACAGCTATCGGTAGTGGTGCTGGAGTTTGTCAGTTTTTAGAAGAAAATTTTCCTCAATTACCTTGGATTAAAATTGATGTCAATAACACCTATAATTGTCTGCCTAAATTAACAGAAGTTTTAGAAAATTATTCTGATTATAGAGAGAAACTTCATCAGGCTTTATTAACTATAAATATTAACACAAATGATCCTAATTTAAGTCAGATTTATCAAACAGAAAGTAATAAAGATCAAGATGTATCCACAGAATTAAAACAGTGGTATTCTCAATTAATTTCTTATTGGCGATCGAGATCAGAAAATAAAAATTATCTTAAAACTATTCCTAGTAAAATTATCAATCAAGTAATTAAACCACCTTTTAAAAAAATCAAGGGGAAATTAACTCGATATGCGGAAGATACTCGCTCATCACAACTGATAAAATCTCCATTTATTGCCTCTCAATATCACAAAGTATTTACCCTAAGTGAACAAACAGAATTAGAGATAGAAAAAAAACTCCATCAAGTATGGAATTTAGCAGAAACTTTTGAACCAGAAGCAAAAGGTATTAAAGGTAAAATACAGAGTGCTTTTCGTATTGACAGAGTAAGAGTTTGGCGAGAAATTGCTCGTTTAGAAAGAATGCGCAATAATGATTTAGTTGCCGCAACTTATTATTTAAGAAGCATGAGAGCATTAGGCAGTGATAAATTTAATGAACTTCCCTATGTAATCAAAACTTTAGAAGAAAAAGGCTTTAAACCAGAAGCAAAAACTGCGGAAGCGATGTTTAAAGATATTCATCAACAAACAGAAAAATGTCTCAATATTTTAAATGAAACTTATCAAAATAACCTCAAATATTATCCAGAAGAATATGAATTTTTAGACGAAAGACGAGACAATGACAATTATCTAGTATCAGTGATAGTTTCTCTTTATAATGCTTCTGATAAACTGCCATTATTTTTGCAGGTTTTAGCAGAACAAACTTTAATAAAAAAAGGACAAGTAGAAATAATTTTAGTCGATAGTGGTTCGCCCGATCGAGAATATCAAGTTTTTCAACAATTACAATCAGAATTGAATTTACCCATTGTCTATTTACGCTCTCATAATCGAGAAACTATCCAAAAAGCATGGAATCGTGGGATTTTACTGGCTCGATCGAGGTATATCACCTTTTTAGGAGTGGATGAGACAATTTTACCTGAATGTCTCGAAGTCTTAGCCCATGAACTAGATGAAAATTCCGACATTGATTGGGTAATAAGTCATAGTTTAGTGACCAATGTGGATTTACAAGGCAATCATGTTAATGATATTATGCTTTATAATAGGGCTAATTATGACCAAAATTTAGTATATCTCGACACTTGCTATCTTTCTCTGGTAGGTGGACTATATCGTAAAAACATTCATGAAAGATTTGGATATTATGACTCTAGCTATCGTGGTGCAGGAGATACAGAGTTTAAAAACCGAGTCTTGCCCCATATTAAAACCAAAATGGTTAACAGAGTTTTAGGACTATTTTGGAATTATCCAGACGCGCGTACAACTCAAAGCCCTATGGCAGAAGTAGAGGATATTCGAGCATGGTATTTGCATCGAACTTTAGGAGGAATAAAATACGCTTTTAGTAATAAAAATCCAGAAGAAGTAGAGCAATTTTTATATAAAACTTTAGCTTATCGAAAATCATATTGTAACCATATCAGTAGTGATTTAGAATATAGTTATAACTTAGCTCGATTTCTAAAAGAAATAAAACCTTCATTATCTCTATTACAGTTAAAACCAAGTATTGATGAATTGTTTTTAGCCTATCAACAACTAGATTGGATAGAAGACTTAACTACTTTTTCTACTGGTAAAGTGTTATGGCAAACTCAAAAATTAGGAGAAAAAATTACTAATTTACACTGTCAAATAGCGTCAAAATTAGGCAGTATTAATTTTAATCCTAACTATGATATTTTCCATGATAACCGTCATGAACAACACGCTAATTTGTGGAAAACTGAATAATGTGTTTGTTATAATATATAACTTCTTGTTCATCTAATACATTTTTTTATCTGAAGATAACTAAAAGTTTAGAAAAATTTATAGCTATTTTGACAAAATAATTGATTAATTTTTAATCAATAATAAAAAATCTTAAAATTATCAATTTATCGCACTTATCATAATTACAAGGTACAAATTTAAAATTTAAGTCCCCCAGAATTATGGGATTTAGGTTGTTAAAAATGTACCTCATTAGTTTGTTTAGGATTTGCTATGTATTATCTAACTTACCCTATAAAAATATTAGATGTTCTATTAAAATTTTAATACCAATGCCAATTAAAATGATTCCCCCTATTATCTCTGCTTGTTTTTCAAAAATATGACCAAATTTATTACCTACATAAACACCAAATAAACAAATTAAAAAAGTAATAATACCAATAATTACACTAGCTTCTATAATTGGGGTTTTAATAACGGAAAAAGTTAAACCTACGGCTAAAGCATCGATGCTAGTAGCTAAAGCTAAGGTTAATAAAACAGATAAATTTCTGAAATCTGTTCCCTCTTCTTCCTCTTCATCTTGAAAAGATTCATAGATCATTTTGCCACCAATTAAACCTAATAAACCAAAGGCTATCCAGTGATCAAAACTAATAATAAAATCTCGAAAAAATAAAGCTGAAAACCATCCTAATAATGGCATTAAAAACTGAAATCCACCAAAAAAACTAGCAATGATTACAGCATCTTTAGAGGTTATTTTTTTTAAACTAATACCACCACCAATAGAAACGGCAAAAGCATCCATAGCTAAACCTACAGAAGTCAGCAAAATTGTAATTAAATTCATTAAAAATCTACCTTTTTTTATACAAATCTTGTCAAGTTAATACGATAACGTTCTTTTTTAGTAACTTCAATTTCTCCAATTTCTAATCTACCTTTACCTCTAAAAGATACTAAATCACCATTTTTGACATTATAACTAGGTTGGGTGATGTCTTTCCAATTAACTCTAACATCGCCATTACTAATGGCTTCTGACATTTTGCCACGGGATAAACCAAAGCCAAAAGAAGCTACTGCATCTAATCTTAAAGATGCTTCTACCGTTGTCATTTCTTTGATTTTTGGAGGGCGAATTTTTAATTCTGATAATTCAATTCGGTTAGTTTTTACAGGAACTGAACGCACTTGTACTAAATTTATTTCCAGAAAATTAGCTATTTCTTCAACAACAATTACTTGCGCACCTCTTTCTCCCAAAACGATAATATCACCAATTTTTTCTCTAATAATACCTGTTCCTAAAATTGCACCCAAAAAGTCTCGATGAGTAGCAGTATCAAAGAGAAAATTTCCTGCGATGTCTAAAGCCACAAGAGAAATTTGAGTATTATCGGCAAAGACTTCTTCTCGATGAATCCCAACTCTTTGTCTTTCTGCTTGAGGATAGCCCCCCCAAGGAATAATTTTGACTTCGGTGAGACAGTCGAAAATTTGATGAATTTCAGCTAATACGGGGGGAGAGAGAAAGTCTGTAACAACTAACTCCCATGTTTTGATCGCTTTTTCTGCTTTATCGATAATTTTAGCGATTTCTTCTCTATTTTCGACTCTTTTGAGTAATTCGTCTCTGGGTAACATTTATAATTTGACACTTAACAATCCATAGACTCTTAAGTATAGCAATAAAAAGGAATATCAAACGATCGCAAAAAAATATGTTGTTATATTTCATTATGAGGTCAAAATCATGACTATTTTCACCCTGAATTGAAAAGTTTAGAATTATCACTACTCACGCATTCATAATGAAAAGTCGATCGCGCAGCACCGCTTTTAGCGATCGAGCCCCACCATATTATCGAACTTTGTATAATTGTAAGGCTTTGTTGCATGAATCAAAAAACGAACAATTTTTCAGAGGAACGATCGCTATGACCCTATCATTATGAGTTGTTAAACTATATAGCTATCTGGTTTGGCAATTTGGATCATTTTATTCAACAACAGACATTTCACAAACAATTCCACAGCCTGATTGTCAAAATCTCTGCTACTTAGTTTTCCTCCAAAGATTGTCTTTAGCCTAAACATTGTAGTTTCACTGATTGAACGTCGATTATAACCACTTTCTTCCTTCCATTCTTTTCTACCTATTTCCTCAATTTTTTCGATATTTCTATTCCTGTCTCCATCTATGTCTGACCACTTTTGAGCATTGTTTTGTGGTAGAATTGTCGCCATTGCCCCTCTCTTGGCGATCGCCCGATAACATTTTCTTTGATCAGAGCGAAGCTCTGGCGCTGCGCGATCATAAGCCCCATCCCCTGAAACTTGCTCAATCTCACCTTCTACCGCTTCTAATAAACTTTCTAGTACATCGCCGTCATGGCAATTATTTGTCGTTACTTCTGCTACTAAAATTTTACCTGTTTTTTCATCTACGGCTAAATGTAATTTACGCCATGTTCTTCTTTTACTTACACCGTGTTGTCTGGTTTTCCATTCACCTTCACCATAAACTTTTACCCCTGTGGAATCTACTACCACATGACGAGGTTCATCCCTTTTGTTCACTGGTAGAACTACATCGAGATTTTTCGCTCTACGAGACACCGTAGTATGGTCTGGCACTGGCAAATCAATCCCCATGAGAACAAATAATGATTCTAAAAAACCTTCCGTTTGTCTTCCCGCTAAACTAAATAAAGACTTCACCATCACAAAAGTTAATATTGCTTGATCTGAGAAATAATTATCAGCTCCTCTAGTTCCTGATTTTTCTGTTAAAATCCAGTTAGATAAGACTTCTTCAGAAAGCCAAAATGTCAGACTTCCTCTTTGTTTTAGTCCTCGATCATATTCTGACCAATTTCTTAGATGGTATTTTTGTTTCATCTTCTGACGGTGGCTATGGAAAAACAATACCTAATTTTATCTCAAATACTCTCCACAAGCGATTCATGCAACAAAGCCTAATTGTAACTTTATAAAATATGCTTAAATTAAAATCTTTTATCTAATCCTGCTTGTTTGCAAATTTGATTAGCTGTAATTCGATCGAAGATGTTATGTCTTTTGACGGGAATAGTAATTTCATCATTGGTGTAAATAGAGTGATTCCCCCCTTCTCTTAACAAATAAAAACCATGACTCTCCAGATATTGAATCAAATCTCTTCTTTTTACCGACATTAAGCAACCTCAATGGATAAACTTTCGATAATGTCATTCTCATTTAAGGGAATAGGTTTTTCCAACTGTTGATAGGCTAAAATCATTTCCTTTAAAGCATCTTCTAACATAAAACGACACTCTGCTAGATTTTTTCCTTCGGTAATGACTTCTTGCCATTCTATAATTTGTCCCATATATCCTGATGGAATTTTTGTATATTTAGCCGTGTATTTATATTTCATAAGCTCACTTTTTTATCCTACTTAATATTTGATTGTAAAAGATGTTTTTTATCTTCGCAAAATTTCTCTAAAATCGAGCAAAAAAGGTTGTTTGAGCTTTATTTCAGTGTCAGAATGAATAATTTTTTGACTTTCTAATAACTCGTTTAAAGTCATTGTTTTTTTACCTTAAATTTATCATTAATATCATTTTATCACAATGAATAATAAAGCTCGATCGCGCAGCGCCGCTTTTAGCGATCGAACCCTACCACATTATCGATCGAACTTTCTACCTTAATCGAACCTTCTATGATTGTAATTTTATAAAAATATTCTTAAAATTTGCATAAATCAAAAAAATTCTACTGATAATTATATAGAAGCAAAAATTATCGGGACTTAAACTAAAAATATTAAACTATGAGTCTCAAATCGTTATAAATCAAAGATTTTACATAGATCGATAACTTTTCCTTTTATACCAAGAGTTTCAGCCGTTTTTATGACGTTTACCTAAATCTCTTACTCTGACTGTATTTGAAGCTATTTTTGCACCAAAATTTTTCAAAGTACCGCTAACACCTTTTTTAATATCATACTCAAAGTAAGAGAGCCTTATTTTTTTATAACTAGCTTAAATTTGTGAATTTTATCGTCTTACAGTGATATGACGATCGAATAAATAACTCTTAATCTCACTGACGGTTAACTGTCCATAATGTAATAAAGATGCTAATAAGGCGGCTTCTGCTTTTCCTTGGGTTAAGGCTTCATAAATATGATGAGTATTTCCAGCACCTCCAGAAGCAATTACGGGGATTTCTACTTTTTCGGCGATGGTACGAGTTAGCTCTAAATCATATCCTGCCTGAGTCCCGTCTGCATCCATACTGGTAACTAATAATTCTCCCGCACCTCTTTTAGCTACTTCCTCCGCCCATAGAATCGCATCTTTACCTGTATTTTCTCTCCCCCCTCTCACATAGACATCCCAACCCTGATTATGAGGATCATTTCTTCTTCTAGCATCGATCGCTACTACTATACACTGAGAACCGAATCGATCGCTAGATTGATTGATGAAATCAGGATTTTTCACCGCAGTGGAGTTTATACTAATCTTATCAGCTCCTGCCCGTAACAAATTTTTAACATGATCAAGAGTTTGAATACCGCCTCCCACCGTCAAAGGTATAAAGACTTGTTCAGCAGTGCGATAAACTACATCAATAATTGTATTTCTAGCTTCATGGGTAGCGGTGATGTCTAAAAAGACTAATTCATCAGCACCTGCATCATTATAAACTTTTGCCAGTTCAACGGGATCACCTGCGTCTTTTAAATCAACAAAATTCACACCCTTAACGACTCTACCAGCATTAACATCTAAGCAGGGTAAAATTCTTTTTGCTAACATCTATTTTATGTAATTCCATCGAGTTTTCTTATCCTATCATAGAAGAAGAAGTAATCAAAGGCAAAAATTTATTTACTTAACAATATTATCTTATTAAAAAATTTATTTTATGATCAATTCTGGTTATACTTTACCTGTTTTTGCTACCGCTTCGGCAGTGTCTGCTTTACAATATTTACAAGGCAACTATCAGAATGATCAAGTAGAAATTGACTTAATTAAACCATCAAAAATTGTCAGTATTAAAATTGAACAAATAGCTAAAATAAGTGATAATCAAGCCTTAGCTATTACTAGATCTGATCCGGGTGATAATTTAGATTTAACTCGTAATACTCCTATTTGGTCGATCGTAACTTTAACCCCAAATAATGAAACTAAATTAATAATTGAAGGTGGAGAAGGAATTGGTAAAATTATTAATTTAGAAAAAAAATCAGCTATTTATTCTTATGCTCAAAAACTATTAGAAAAAAATTTACTAGATAATATAAAAATTACTGCAATTGTTGAAGTAAAAATCATTTTACCTGAAGGAAAAAAACTTGCTCAAAGAACTTCTAACTCAGCTTTTGGTGTAATTGAGGGTTTATCCTTGTTAGGTACAACGGGTATTTCTCAACCTTTAACTAGCAAAGAACAATTAGAATTATATCAAAAAGAATTAGTAGAAAAAGCAAAAAAGTTTGACAATTTAGTGTTTTGTATCGGTGAAAATGGCTTAGATTTAGCAGTGAAAATCGGTTTTAATTCTGAGCAATTAGTAAAAACAGCTAACTGGTTAGGTTCGATGCTTGTTACTGCTTCGATCGCAAAACTTAAGTCTATTATATTATTAGGTTATCATGGAAAATTAGTTAAATTAGCAGGAAATATTTTTCATACTCATCACCATTTAGCCGATGGAAGGTTAGAAATTTTAACAGCAATTTGTGCTTACTTAGAGTTACCAAATAATATTATAAAAAAAATATTTATAGCACAAACCACAGAATCAGCTTTACAAATTTTGAGAGACTTTGACAAAGAAAACAATAGTAATTTTACCGATCAAATTTATCAATTTATTGCCAATAGAATTGAAGATAATGCTCAGAATTATATTAAAAAACATTCTGATCATTTTATCAAAGTTGGTACTATTTTATTCGATCGAAATCGCAATATAATTGCGACAGGAAATAATGGAAAATTGATAACAAAAATTTGATTATTATGATATTACTTTTTAAGCTATGAATTGTTAACCAATTGTTAATTTTCAGCAGTTATTATTAACCTGAGTTCGATGAAAAAATCTTTGATGTGGCTAGGTTTTCGGCTTTAGGCTAAGGATTAATTTTACCAAATCTGTTTAATTATTTAATTAAATAAATCTAAGTAAAATCAATTGTTAATAGTTTTTCATCAATTATTCACCTAATACCTAACAAATAATACCTTGCCCTTACCCATAAATTTGATGTCGAACCGAGGTTATTATTATGATTAATTGTTAATTATCAATTCAATGTTAGATACCTTTCTTGTTTGTGGATTAGGAAGTTTAGGACAAAATTGTGTTATCGCCCTTAAAAAATTTGGGGTGAAAATTGTGGTTATCGAAAAAAATCCTCCCCCAGATGATGAAATTAGAAATTTATTACCTCTTATTGACTTACTTTTGACGGGAGATTGTAGCGATCGAGATATATTACTACAAAGTAATATTGAAGAGTGTCGCGCCGCCTTGATAGTAACCACATCAGAAAGTGTCAATGTTGCCACAGCTATTGCCATTAGACAATTAAACCAGAAAACAAGACTGGTAATGCGATCGAACAAAGAAAATTTGAATCATTTATTAAGTAATCAATTAAGTAACTTTATAGCCTACGAACCCACAGAATTACCGGCGAATGCTTATGCTTTATCCGCATTAGGAAAAGAAGTTTTAGGATTTTTTACCCTAGATGAGCAAAAAATAAGAATTAGTCGAGTTAAAATTACTCCTTCTCATCCTTGGTGCAATTATGATTCTCTCCATGAATTAAATACTCGTAGTCGTCGTATTCTTAGTCATTATCAACCGTCAAAATCTTTTTCATCTACGTTTAATCAATGGAATCCCTACACTAAAATTCTGCCTCAAGATACAATTATTTGTGTAGAAACAGAAGATCATTTTCGATTAACTCATGATAATTTTAATCAAATAATTAATCGTCAATCTTTATGGCTAACACTTAGATATAATTTTGAAAATATAAAACCTAAATTAATTAAATTCTGGAAATTAAATAGAAAAGAAAAAATTAAAGGAGTAGGAATTTTTGCTTCGATAATTGTTTTCATTCTCTTAATTATCGGAACATTTTTATTCAAACATTATGCAGAAAATGCTACTTATATATCTTCTTTTTATGTAACGGCTATACTTTTATTAGGAGGATATGCAGACTTATTTGGTAGTATTGAACCGGTACAAGAAATACCTCAATGGTTACAATTATTTAGCTTAACTTTAACTTTAACTGGTACCGCTTTTGTGGGAGTTTTATATGCTTTATTAACAGAAACTTTATTATCTTCTAAATTTCAATTCGTGACTAAACGTCTTCCTATTCCCACAGAAAATCACATCATTATTATTGGATTTGGTAGAATTGGACAAAAAATAGCTTATCAATTAAAAGAGTTAAAACAATCTTTATTAGCTATTACTTTTAGTAAAAATATTGATCCTTCTCTTGAGTCTAATTTTCCCTTAATTATTGGTAATTTAGAAGATAGTTTAAAATTAGCCAATTTAGATAAAGCAAAAAGCGTGGTTATTGTAACCGATGATGATATTACTAATTTAGAGGTGGCTTTGATGACTCAAAATTTTAACCCCCATCTGAATGTAGTTATTCGCACCAATGGAGATAGTTTCACTGACAATTTAACTAAACTACTTCCTACCGCCCATGTTTTTAGTGCTTATCAAGTAGCGGCAGAAGCCTTTGTGGGGGCGGCTTTTGGAGAAAACATCTTGCAATTATACCGTTTTGAGCAGAAAACTATCTTACTCACAGAATATGAAATTGAGGAAGGGGATACTTTAAATAATTTATTGTTAGGTGAAGTTGCCTATGGATATGGGGTTATTCCCGTTTTTTACTCTGGCAATGGCAGTTTCACTCCGACTTTAATGCCTAGCGGTACTTAGACAAAACAATAACAACAATTAAGCTATAATTTTTACATCATATTGCTTTTAGGTCAAAATGAAAGAAATTACTTCTTCATCAATGCCCCCATGTTTCAATCGCTGGTGTGAAAAAATAGACCCAGTCTTAAAAACAAAGGCACAAAAACGAGAGTTTAGAAATTATTTGGGCGGTTTATTAGGAGATTCTCAAAGAAAAAATATAACTCAAATTGCCCATAATAATCTTGATATTACTTATCATAAATTACACCATTTCTTAACAGAGTCCACTTGGAATTATGATGAGGTAAATGATAAAAGATTAGAAATTATTGCATCCTGTCGTCAAACAAAAATTAGTCGATGTTTCTCCTTAATTATAGACGATTCAGGTCATCGTAAAAGTGGAAACTTTACTGACTGTGTGGGAAGACAATATATTGGTGAAATTGGCAAAACTGATAATGGTAATGTTATAGTCACTACTCACATTTATGATGGTGTGAGAAGTTTTCCTTTAGACGTTGAATTATATGAAAAAGCCGAAAATTTCCCTGAAGGAAAAGACGCTCCACAATTTCAGAAAAAACCAGACATTGCCTTTAATTTAATTGAAAAATGTTTAAATCGAAATTATTGTCCCCAAATAATTTTAATGGATGGTGGTTATGGAAACAATACTAATTTATTAGGCAAACTAGAAAAAAAGAATTTAAAATATATAGGAATTATTGCTAAAAATAGATTAGTAAAATTGGTAAAACAAGATTTTATCGAGTCTGAAAAAACCATAGCTGAAATAGCAAAATCATTACCCCAAGATAGTTTTGAAAAAATAAGAATAGGAAAAAATCGAGAAAAAACTCTTTGGGTAGCAACGATAAATATTGAATTATCAGCTTTGTCGGGAATAAAAACTGTAGCTATCGTCATGAATGCAGATACTTTTGAAAATTCCACAGATATTGATTATTTAATGACTAATGAAATAGGAGAAAAAGTGTGTGGAAATTGGATAGTAGAAACTTATACACAAAGAAATTGGATAGAAGTATTTTACCGTGAAATCAAGGGATGGTTAGGGTTATCACAATACCAAGTGAGAAATAAAAGAAGTTTAATGAGACATTTTATCTTGGTATTTTGTGCCTACACTTTTATTCAATGGCATCGTTTGACAGGAGGTTTAAGAAGACAATGGGGGAATAAACCGTTAAATACTTTTGCTGAGGCATTGGAAGCGTTTCGTAATGCTGTGTCTTTTCGCTTTTTTCAATGGTTAAAAGACAATGTGGAAGTATTTAGTTTATATAAAGCTAGTTTAGGGTTTATTTGGGCATAATTTTTGTCTAAGTACCGCTAGTGATGATATACTGTTGGCAAAAGGCGATCGATTAATTGTATTAGCCACTATAGAAGGATTAAAAAGCATTGAAACAGGAAAAATTAAACCTAAACAATGGCAAATAGAAATTATCTCGGCTAAGTCAGATATGGGTATTTTTGAAGGTACAAATGCGATCGCCAGAATTACAGGTTGTCCATTAAAAGTTGCTAGAGAGACAATGGAAAATCTTCCCCAAGTTTTACCCGTCAATGTTTATCGTCATCAAGGAGTAAGATTAATTAATGCTTTACAAAAAAATCAAGTCTCCAGCAAATTACATCATTTTCAGAATTATTAGGGAGAATCATCTCAAAAGCTGACGAGTTAAGTCCTGTTAGTTTATTTTATCTCGAAATTTATTTCACGGTGATATAATAAAACACGATCTTAGTTTTTTTTGATCAGTTTATCTGCAACAAGAGCAAATCCAGATTTTATCTATTTTAAATTACCGTAACTATTGAAAATTAAAGATTTTTCATTCTTAATTCTATGGAGAATATTTGGCAAAATTCAGAAATTATTGCTTGGACACAAATTATTTTAAATAGTTATTACCAATTATTAAATACAGAATTAATCGATCGTACAGTGCCACTTTATGATCAAAAAAGTGATAAATTAACTCAATCTAAAAATCTATTTTATCTCGATCGAGTCGTTTATTCTCATAACACAGATCTCGATCCTATTTACAATTATAGTAATAAAAAAGGTTTAGAATTGTGGGAAATGGATTGGCAACAATTAACTAACACTCCTTCAAGAATGACAACACAACCGTTACTAAGAGAAGAAAGAGAAAAATTATTACAAGAAACTATTAGCAAAGGTTATATCCAAAATTATCAAGGAATCAGAATTTCTCGCACAGGAAAAAAATACTTAATCAAAGATATAACAGTGTGGAATTTAACAGATAATGAAGGAAAATTTTGTGGACAGGCGGCTACATTTTCCCAATGGGATCTCTTATGATATGATGATTACTTACTAAGCCTTTCAAAGATTAACCACTATTAGTAAGAGGAATAATAGTAGATTAAAAACCTCATTGTGATAGTAATTCTCCTCAAAATGATAACGACTCAAAAGTAGATGAAAAGCAAAAAAAGTAAAACTCTAGTACCAATACCCACCCTATTAATTATTCTCGCCGGAGTCGTCGGTGCAACGGTTTTAACTCCTAAACTTATTGGCATTCTCGATGAAATCGTTATTACTTCTAAGCCAGAACCTCCAGAATATAGACTAGATGCTCCTTCTGAGGTTTTACCTTTAGCTGATATTTCTGCCAAAGAGCGTCAAATTCCTTTAGAAACGATCGCCAATCAAGAGAAACCATCTTTAGACAGAAGTAGAGCAAGATTTTTATTAGCAGGAGATATATTAAGGGATGATTTTGATGGTGCAAAAGCCTTAAATTATCTTAAAAATTTAGATCAAGAATATCCGATTTTAGCTCCTTATATTTTATTACGAGAAGGACGAGCTTATGAGTTAACAAATGACATAGAAAAAGCTCAAGAAATTTGGTTAAAATTAGTGGCAGAATTTCCTGAAAATTTAGTTAGTGCTGAAGCCTATTATAAACTTGGCAATTATGACTCAAACTATTGGCAAGAAGCCATTAAAAGATTTCCTCAATATCCCCGTACCCACGAAATAGCACGTCAATTATTAAAAAAAGATCCGAAACAAAAAGACTTATTATTGTTATTAGCTACCTATGATTTATCATCTCAAACTAAAGCAAATTTAGATCAATTAGTTAAAGAATTTGGAAAAGAATTAACTCCTCAAGAATGGGATATAATCGCCAATAATTACTGGCAAAATAGTCATTATTTACCGTCAGTTAAAGCCTATCAAAAAGGCACTTCTACCCCCGAAAATTTGTATCGTATTGCTAGAGGTTATCAAGTCTCAAATAAAAAAGTTGAAGCAAAAAGTTTTTATCTCAAATTAGTTAATGAATTTCCTGACGCACCTGACACTGGATTAGCATTGAGACGATTAGCGGCTATGACTCAGGGGGATGAAGCCTTATCTTATCTCAGTAAAGTCGATAAACGATTTCTTGAGGAAGCACCGAAAGCCTTAAGTCAAAAAGCTACGATCTTAACCGTAATGGGTAGATTTGACGAAGCAACGAAAGCAAGAAACGAATTGTTACAGCAATTTCCCAACTCCGAAGAAGCCGCAAATTATCGTTGGCAGGTGGCACAAGAGTTTGCAAGGGGAAATAATTTTGTTTCTGCGTGGCAATGGGCTCAACAAATCAGCGTCAACAATCCTGATAGTGATGTGGCACCGAAAGCTGGTTTTTGGGTAGGTAAGTGGGCAGAAAAATTAGGACAACCATCTGAGGCACAAAAGGCTTTTCAATTTGTCCTTGACAATTATCCTCATTCGTACTACGCTTGGCGATCGGCAGTGAGATTAGGTAAAGATGTGGGAGATTTTACCACTATTCGCAGTTTACCATTAAAAGTTGAAACTCCCAATACTCGATCGATTCCTCCTGCAGGTTCTAATATGTTTAAAGAGTTATTTTTATTAGGAGAAAATCAAGAAGCGATCGATTTATTTAGAGGTGAAATAGGTGATAAACGAGAGTTAACAGTATCAGAACAATTTATTCAAGGATTAATAGAACAAATTCAAGGTAAAAATTTACAAGGAATTAATACTATTTGGAATTTAAAAAATCGTCGAGATAACTCAGAAGATTATCGAGAATGGCAAATATTACGCAACAGTCCAGAATATTGGTACGGTTTATTTCCCTTCCACTATGAAGATTTAATCGTAAAATGGTCAACTCAAAGAAAACTAAATCCTTTCTTGGTAGTGTCTCTTATTCGTCAAGAATCGAGATTTGAGAAAGAAATCAAGTCTCCTGTTGGTGCCACAGGATTAATGCAAATTATGCCCGATACAGGAAAATGGATTGCACCACAAATTAATGTCAAAGAATACTCTCTCACAGATCCTGATGATAATATTAAGATGGGAACATGGTATTTAGATTATACCCACGAAACCTATAACGGAAATTCCTTACTTGCTGTCGCTAGTTATAATGCCGGTCCGGGTAATGTGGCAAATTGGGTAAAACGTTATAATCTTGATGATTTTGATGAATTTGTGGAAAATATACCTTTTCCAGAGACAAAAGGCTATATTGAGTCAGTTTTTGCCAATTATTGGAATTATGTAGAATTATATGATCCTCAAATACAAGAAAAAATTGATTAATTAGGGTTTGCTGTCTTCTGACTCCTACCTTAACTATTATTATTAAAATTTCAAGAATAAGTTTGAATTATCAAAAATGTAACCAGAGAAAAAAAAGAAGCTATTATCAAAAATAATAAAATTCCCCCTGATAGAAAACCAAGAAATCCTAATCCTCTCAATAGATATAAAATCACAGTAATCGGGATTAAAGCAATAATTAACAAACGTAGATTTTTCTGAATTTTAATTAGATTTCGACTCATAATATTCTCGCAAGAAAAATTAAACCTAACTTCTCTTCTGTTAGCTTATCTTTTTCTTTTCCTTTACACAAGAAATAATGGGTTTTTGATAAATGATGCCCAATGTCAGCTAAATTGGTAAAATCATTGGAAATAAAAAAATTATATTTATTTAGTCTAAACGGCATTATGGAAATTAAGATTAGCAATATTTCTAAATTAGAGTGGAATGGAGACGCTTTAGCCATCGGCTTTTTTACGGATAAAGTCCAACTTAGCGAGGCTTTGACAGAATTAGACCACAAATTAGATAATACGATTAGTGAATTAATTGTAGAAACTGAGTTTAAAGGTAAATTAGGGTGTACTACGATCGCCAGAATAGGAGGAAATAATTCTTTAGGTAAAATTATTTTAGTCGGTTTAGGGAAAGAAGAAGATCTTACCGTTGATTCTTTTCGTCAGGCAGGAGGATATATTGCCAGAGTAGCAAAACAAGCTAAAATCAAAACTTTAGCCATCGCCATTAATCATCCCGACTATGATAATGATATAGTTGCCCAAATGATTAGTGAAGGAGTTATTTTAGCCTTACATCAAGATAACCGTTTTAAATCTGATACGGAAGATCAAAAAATTAGTTTAGAAACTATAGACTTATTAGATTTACCGGCATCGAATAAAGCTATTGAAACGGCACAAAAAATAACCTCTGGAGTCATTTTAGCCAGAGAATTAGTCAACGCACCGGCAAACGTCATCAATCCTGTAACGATGACAGAAACTGTAGAAAATTTAGCCCATGAATATGGTTTAGAGTTAACCATTTTAGAACAAGAAGACTGTGAAAAATTGGGTATGGGATCATTTTTAGGAGTCGCCAAAGCCTCGGATTTACCCCCTAAATTTATTCATCTTATCTATAAACCTGAAAATACCCCTAAACGTAAATTAGCTATTGTCGGTAAGGGTTTAACTTTTGATTCTGGTGGTTTAAATATCAAGGTTAGTGGTAGTGGTATCGAAACCATGAAAATGGACATGGGAGGTGCGGCTGCAACTTTTGGAGCGGCAAAAGCGATCGCACAACTGAAACCAGATGTAGAGATTCACTTTATCAGTGCCGTAACAGAAAACATGATTAGCGGTAAAGCGATGCACCCCGGAGATATTTTAACCGCATCTAATGGCAAAACGATCGAAGTTAACAATACTGACGCAGAAGGACGTTTAACCCTCGCTGATGCCCTTGTTTATGCCGATAAATTGGGAGTCGATGCCATCGTCGATTTAGCCACTTTAACGGGTGCTTGTATTGTGGCTTTAGGTAACGACATCGCTGGATTATGGACAACCGATGATGATTTAGCTACTCAGTTAAAAACCTCTGCTCAAACGGCTGGGGAAAAATTCTGGCAAATGCCCATGGAAAACAAATATTTTGATCAAATGAAGTCATCGATCGCCGACATGAAAAATACAGGTAGTCGTGCTGGAGGCTCCATTACTGCGGCCTTATTTTTGCAACAATTTGTCAAAGATACTCCTTGGGCTCACTTAGATATAGCCGGGCCGGTTTGGGCAGAAAAATCCACTGCCATAGATAATGAAGGGGGTACTGGTTTTGCCGTCCGAACTCTAGTAAACTGGGCTTTAAATGATTAGGAATTGGAAACTAGAAGATAGAAGTTTGGTATATTAACTGATAACTATTCACTACTTATTACTTACTACTTAATCAACATGGGTGAATCTAAAAGAAGAAAAGAAACATTAGGAGAAGATTACGGTAAAGAAGAACGTTTTATTTCATGGTTGCCGTTAACGAAAAAACAAGCTGAAGATGCCTATAAATTTACTACTCGTGGTGCATGGGTGGGTATTGGACTTTTGGCAACTGGATGGATTACAATTCGATTCATCGGTCCTGCCTTTGGGTGGTGGTCGGTATATTAGGGTATCATAACTATTAACGATCGATCGTTATCTGCCCTCAAAATTTTATCCGACAAATGCTCTAGTTTCCAAATTCTGAAGGCTTTTTTTGTGATAAAACTTAATTTTATATAATTCATTTAGGAGAATCAATTATGACAGACAATTGGGAAAATCAACCAAATGACCAATCTCAAGGTACATCTGCACTTAAGTTAGCTAATCAATCTGGTTTATTCTACGGAAATCGTCCCATTGAACCTAGTCACTTACAGATTGTAAATACTTATACCACTGTTGGTAGTTTACGTCCTATTACAAAAAGTGGTTTAAATATTAAAGGTATGTTAACTTTATCCGGTTCTCGCCCGATCGTGTCAAGCAATCTCAAGATTAGTCAAGAGTTTAAAATTATGGGTAATCGCCCTGTAGCTTCTAATCATATAGATGATGTTTTA
Organism: Geminocystis sp. NIES-3709; assembly: GCF_001548115.1. Lineage (GTDB taxonomy): Bacteria > Cyanobacteriota > Cyanobacteriia > Cyanobacteriales > Cyanobacteriaceae > Geminocystis. The sequence continues at coordinate 191,417 of NZ_AP014821.1, forward strand.
CTTTTAATGGGTTATTTAGACTAGATTCTTTTTTGAATTAGACTTCTTGCACAAGTAAGACAAGAGGGAAAAGTGAATAAAATGGATCTTAAAACTATCTAAATTTTATTCTATTTTTATTTTGTAACAGTCTATTGAGAGTATTGACAATTGACAATTAACAACAAAATCATTACCTAATAACTAACACCTAACACCTTATCATTACCAATAAATTTGATAGTTCACTGAGGTTAATTAAAGCTCTCATTTTTAGTTTTTAAGTCTAACTGTGAGTATTTTTTGTTCTAAATTTTACCGAGTCACCATGAGATGTTAAACCTTCGGCGGTGGCTAAATCAATGATAGCTTTCGATACTTTTTGTAACGCTACAGGGCTATATTCAATTAAGCTAGAATATTTCATAAAAGTTTCTACCCCCAAAGCAGAGGCATAACGGGCGGCACCAGAGGTTGGTAAAGTGTGATTCGGGCCTGCTAAATAATCTCCAACCGCTTCAGGGGTAGAGTTTCCCAGAAAGATAGCACCAGCGTGACGGATATTTTCTACTAATTCCCAAGGAGATTCAACTTCTAATTCTAAATGTTCGGGAGCAAACAAGTTTGAAAGTTCGGCCGCTTCCGTTAAGTTTTTTGTAATAATAATAACCCCATAATGGGCGATCGATTTTTCTGTTAAGATGCGACGAGGATGATCTTCTAATAAACGTATAACTTCGGTTTGTACTTTTTCAGCTAGAATTGCACTGTCTGTAATTAAAATAGATGCCGCCATGGGATCATGTTCAGCTTGGGCTAATAAATCGACGGCTACATGAGTCGGATTAGCGTGATTATCTGCTATGATTAACACTTCACTGGGGCCGGCTAAAGAGTCAATGCCCACCATGCCATAAACTTCTTTTTTTGCTAAGGTAACATAGATATTGCCAGGGCCTGTAATTACATCAACTTTGGGTATTATTTGAGTACCGTAAGCCAAAGCTGCTACCGCCTGTGCGCCACCCACTCGATAAATTTCTGTAACTCCTGCCTCACTAGCGGCCACTAACACCGCAGGATTTATTTTTCCGTCTTGACTTGGGGGTGTCACCATGACAACTTTTGGGACTTGTGCCACTTTAGCGGGGATAGCATTCATTAAAACAGTACTAGGATAAGATGCTCTACCACCCGGTACATATAAACCTGCTCGATCGACAGGAGTATAACGCCTTCCTAATACAACATTATCATCATCAAATTGTACCCATGATTTTGGGACTCTTTGTCGGTGAAAAGCCTCGATTTTTTTAGCCGCTAGTTTGATAGCTGAGAGTAACTCTCTTGAAATTTGCTGATAAGCTGCATCAATTTCCGAACCACTCACCTTAAGATTTTCCTTGGTAATAGTTTGCCCATCAAATTTTTGGGTATATTCCAATAAGGCTTCATCCCCTCGTTTTCTCACCGTAGCGATGATTTCTTTAACGATGGCAGATTGTGTCTCTATTTGTTCATTATGAGTGCGATCGCTAATGCGTTGCAGTTCTTGTCGTGCTTCAAAGGTATCTGTTATTATTCGCAACATCGAGATCCTATCAAACTAAATAAATCTTAACTATTGTTTTTATAATAACAGTTTTATTCCTCAATCATGGGATCATAAAGAAGATGACTAGAGAAAACAAGCACAAAATTCACATCAGATATTTATTCATAGAAATCGATCGCCGATCAAAGAATCATAGGATAGAATGTTAAATCATGCCATTTTAGAGTTCATTTCATGTTAAATCGTATCTTCCGCTCTACAAAACGCTGGATTAGTAATAGTTCTCAAAATGCCCTAGAAGAGGCATATCAAAAGGCTTTAGTCATCAAAAAAATGGAGGAAGAACATTTTAACGGTCAAAAAATTGATCTCAAAAATTCCACTTATGGCGATCGAGTTTTTTCATATTTTGAAGAAGAACTAAAGTCAAATTTACAAATAATTAATATTAAAATAAATCAATTCAAAACCAGTAAATCAGTACATCATTTTTTAGATAATACCTTAACATCTAATAATCATAATAATATTAGAGAAATAGATTATCAGAAAGACTTAATTTTAGAAAGACTGAACTTTATTGATGAAATAATTAATAAATATAATAGCAATTATTATGATACGTCATTACAATTAGTTAAATCTGAAAAACCCAATCATAAATCACAAAAAAATCCATCAATAACTAATAAAAATAATTCACCAAATAATCTTGAACCTAGTATCGAAACCGTATCAGATAAAGCTAGTGTTTTACCTCGTTCTTTTTTGCGAACCCTAGATAGAATTAAACAAGAAATAGATCCTAAATCTGCGGAAATAGAACAAGATGTTATTAATAAATTTAGAAAATCCAGATATAAAACTGCTATTTCTGTTAAATTTTTATTGCTATTAATTATAATACCTTTATTAGTTCATAATTTAAGTAAAATAACTTTAGGAACAATATTCGTAGATCCCTATTTTGCGAAACATGAGCAAATAGTATTTATTAATCAAGACTTAGAAGAAGAAGCATTAATAGAATTAAAAACTTTTGAAGAAAATCTTAATCTAAGAAGTTTAATTGGTTTAAGTCCTCATCTATCAGAGGAAGAAAAAGAAGCAAAAATTAAAGAAAAAGCCGAAGAAATAGCTCATAATTATCGCAATGAAAGTTCTAATGCTGTCAAAAATATTTTCGCAGATTTACTATCCTTTGGTTCTTTTACAATTATCCTTATTTTAAGTAAAAGAGAATTATTAATTTTAAAATCTTTTATTGATGAAACTATTTATGGTTTAAGTGATTCTGCAAAAGCATTTTTAATTATTCTTTTCACAGATATGTTTGTCGGGTTTCACTCTCCTCATGGTTGGGAAGTGATTTTAGAAAGTATTACCCGTCATTTTGGCTTACCAGAAAATCGAGATTTTAACTTTTTATTTATTGCTACTTTTCCCGTTATTTTAGACACAGTATTAAAATATTGGATTTTTCGCTATCTCAATCGTATTTCACCCTCTGCTGTCGCCACTTATAAAAATATGAATGAATCATAATAACGAGAAATTAAGAATAAAAAAGAATCCCCCAATCACCCCATCCCTTAATCATCATGCCTTTATCTCGGATAATTACGATCGTAGTTGGTTTAAGCGTAATCTTTGGGTTAATGCTATGGTTAATCAGTGCTTTATCTCGACTTTACAGTGAAATCGCATGGACTAGTCCATTTTTAGCCAATTTTTTAGTATTTATCCTCATTGTTTTGCTCATTTGTTTTATTGGTATTTTTATCTATTACTTAGGTATTATTCCTAATAGAACAGGTACAAAGACTAAACGTCGTAAAAATTTACCAGCGTTACCCGCAGAAAAAAATGAGATTGCTTCCAAAACTATTCAGGCAGTCAAAAAACAAGTTGCTCAAATTCAAGATGAAGTTACCCAAAAAGCATTATTAGCCAAATCTCAACAAATTGAGGCAAATTTGACGACAGGTATCCTAAAAGTAGCTGTTTTTGGTACAGGTAGTGCCGGTAAAACCTCCCTTGTCAATGCTTTAATTGGGGAAATGGTTGGTAATGTGAACGCAAGTATGGGAACGACAACAGAAGGGATTACTTATAGTTTAAAACTTCCCCAAGCAAATAGAGAAATTTTGATTACCGATACACCCGGTATTTTGGAAATGGGCGCACCAGGAGAAATTAGGGAAAAATTAGCACGACAATTAGCGACAGAAGCAGATTTATTACTGTTTGTCTGCGATAATGATTTACGATCGTCAGAATTTACTCCTTTAGAGGCTTTGGCTAGTATTGGAAAACGATCGATCTTGATCTTTAATAAGATAGACTTATATTCAGAAGAAGAACAAGAAATTATCTTAAATAACCTACGAGAAAGAGTAAAAAACTTCATTACGGGAGTAGATGTATTGAAAGCCTGTGCAAATCCTCAACCAGTGCAGTTTTCCGAAGATGAAATGATACAACCCGATATTGAAATAACCTCAGTAATCAAACGTTTAGCGGCTATTTGTCGTGCAGAGGGAGATGATTTACTAGCAGATAATATTCTTTTACAATCTCAACGCTTAGGGGAAGAAGCGAGAAAATTAATCCGTCAGCAACGCAGTCGGGAAGCTGATAAAATCATTCTACGTTATCAGTGGATTGGTGCAGGAGTGATAGCTTGTACCCCTTTACCCGTGTTAGATATGTTGGCAACTGCGGCAGTAAATGCACAAATGGTAGTAGAAATTGGACAAGTTTACGGTTGTGACTTAAATAGCGAAACTGGTAGAGATTTAGCCTTATCTTTAGGTAAAACTCTAGTTAGTTTAGGAGTGGTAAAAGGTGCTGTAGAATTAATTGCGAAGGCATTGCAGTTTACTGCGGCGACTTATGTCGTAGGCAAAGTTATTCAAGGTATTAGTGCCGCATATTTAACTAGAATTGCGGGTAAAAGTTTTGTAGAATATTTCAGTCATGATCAAGATTGGGGTGACGGTGGCATAACGGAAGTCGTACAAAGACAGTTTAAATTAAGCCGTAAGGATGAGTTTGTCAAGACATTTGTACAAGATGCCATTGCCCGTGTAATTGAGCCTATCAAAGATACTCTCGATAGTGAATTTAATCAAGGAGAATTAGAAAAAAGTAATGAAATTTATTTTGACGACGGTGACGAATGGGGGGGAAATGGTAAATCAAAGGATGAATGGGGGTAAATAAAATGATAAATAATAACTTATCAAAAAATCTAAATACTTTATTAGAACCTTATCAAAAATTTGGCATTAGTTTAGGTTTAGAAAGAATCAAAAATTTATTAGAAAAATTAGGTAATCCTCAAAATAAAGTACCCATAATTCATGTGGCAGGAACAAATGGTAAAGGTTCTGTTTGTGCTTATTTATCATCAATTTTAACTCAAGCTGGTTATAAAACGGGACGTTATACTTCCCCTCATTTAGTAAATTGGAATGAAAGAATTTGCTTAAATGAACAACCTATTTCCACAGAAAAATTAAGAGCTATTATTAAACATATTTCTACAGTTATTGACTCCTTACCAGAATGTCCAACTCTGTTTGAAGTGGTAACGACGGCGGCATGGCTTTATTTTGCTCAGTCTCAAGTTGATGTTGCAGTAATGGAAGTTGGTTTAGGAGGCAGACTTGATGCTACTAACGTGTGCGATAAGAACCTTGCTAGTATTATCATATCTATCAGTAGAGAACATTGGCAAAGATTAGGAAACACATTAACAGAAATTGCCACAGAAAAAGCCGGTGTTATGAAATCTCAATGTCCTGTTATAGTTGGTAATTTACCACCAGAAGCGATCGAAGTTGTCAAAAATAGAGCAAAAATCTTAGATTGTCCTAGTATATGGGTAGAATCTGCCCAAAAAATTGAGAAAAATAGTGATAATTGGGCTAAATATCAAGATATTGAGTATCCTTTACCTCTAGCAGGAGATATACAATTACAAAATTCCGCTATCTCGATCGCAACTATAAAAATATTACAGCAAAAAGGATGGCATATCAAACTTGAAGATATACAAGAAGGCATGAGGAAAGCAAAATGGCGAGGGAGAATAGAATGGGTAGTGTGGCAAGGGCAAAAAATGTTAATTGATGGTGCCCATAACGTGGCGGCGGCACAAGTTTTAAGGCAATATATTGATACACTTCATAAACCTATTATTTGGGTAATGGGGATGTTAAGCACGAAAGATCATCAAGGTATTTTTGAGGCTTTACTACGTCCTCAAGATCAATTACACTTAGTACCAGTTCCTGATCATAGCAGTACTGATACAAACTTTCTCTCACAAGTTGCGCAAAATGTCAATCCATCCTTAACAAAAGTTAACACTTATGATGACTTATTCATCGCCCTAGAAAAAGTTAGCTCGATCGTGGATAATGAAAAGGAAATTATAGTACTATGTGGTTCGTTATATTTGTTAGGCTATTTTTTACAATATTTTTCTCCATAAAATCCAAAAATTTTATTTTAGAGAACACCAAACAAAAAATGATCCAATAGTAATTAAGATTTATAAATTTTTAGTACCATAGCACTTTTTACAATTATCATGAATCGATCGATAACAGATAAAATGAAAGTTCGTAGTAATAGCTAAAGCTATTTTCCTTTATTATTTTATTTTAAGGTGAATGTGGGCAATGCCCACCCTACATTTTACATTTAATGTCATTGCCTATTATTATGAACTCTCCTTTATTAGAAATTAAAAATCTTAAAGTTGCCTATCCTGTTACCAACTACGGGGAAGATAAAAAAACTTGGGCAGTTAATGATGTGTCTTTTAATTTGGATAAGGGAGAAATTATGGCTTTAGTGGGAGAATCTGGTTGCGGTAAATCTACTTTGGGAAGATCTGTAATGCGACTATTGCCACATGAAAGCACGATCGAAGGTTCAGCAAATTTTCAGGGTAAGGATATATTTAGTTTTGATAGCCAAGCTATGCGCAAATTTCGAGGGGAAGCAGTGGCTTTAATATTTCAAGATCCCATGACGAGATTAGATCCTTTAATGACTATTGGAGATCATTGTATCGAAACTTTGAAAGCCCATCAACCCCAATTATCCACCAAAGAAGCAAAGCAAAAAGCCTTATCTACTCTGGAAACGGTGAAAATACTCCCGGAAAGGTTTAATCAGTATCCCCATGAGTTTAGTGGCGGAATGCGTCAACGGGTGGCGATCGCACTTGCATTATTATTAGAACCTAAGTTGATAGTTGCTGATGAACCTACTACATCTTTAGATGTGACTATTGCTTCAGAAATTTTGGCAGAGTTGACTTCTTTCTGTCGAGATAGAGAGATGGCATTATTGTTGATTTCTCATGATTTAGCTATGGTGGGTAAATATTGCGATCGCATTGGGGTAATGTATCAAGGGGAAATGGTAGAAACCGGAAAAGTTGACGATGTCATGTATTCCCCCCATCACGAGTATTCTAAATCGTTATTAGATGCCGCTTTTCATTTACATCACACCACCGCATCTCAACCCCCTGAAGCAAAGACAACACCTTTATTACAGTTAAAAAATTTAAAACAATACTATACTCTTGAAGCGAATTTTATCGAGCAAATTTTAGGCAAAAAATCCCAAACTATCAAAGCGGTAGATGATCTTAACCTCGATATTAAACAAGGAGAAATATTGGGTTTAGTCGGGGAGTCTGGATGTGGAAAAAGTACTCTCTCTCGCACCATTTTACAACTAATTAGAGCAACTTCGGGACAAGTTCAATTTCTCGATCAAGATTTAACCACTCTTACAGAAAAAGAAATTAGGGGTTTAAGAAAAGAAATACAGATGATTTTCCAAGATCCTCATGCCTGTCTTAATCCCATGATGACTATCGGAGAGTCTATCACAGAACCATTGTTAATTCATCAAATGGGCAATAAACAGGAGAATCGAGAAAGAGTAGAAAAGATGTTAAATCGAGTCGGTTTAAATCCCCAAGAATACTATAACCGTTATCCGAAAGAACTTTCCGGAGGACAACAACAAAGAGTTGCGATCGCAAGAGCATTAATTACTAATCCTAAATTAGTGATATGTGATGAACCTGTAAGTATGTTAGATGCTACAGTACAAGCTCAAGTATTAGATTTAATTTTAGAATTGAAAGCGGAGTTTAATTTAACTTATCTATTTATTACTCATGATTTATCAGTAGCTAAGTTTTTGTGCGATCGAATTGCTGTTATGAATGGGGGTAAAATAGTAGAATTGGAGGAGACTGAAAGTATCTTTAAAAATCCTCAACATCCTTATACTAAAACCCTTTTAGCTTCTGCTTTTACTTTAAAAATGCGATCGTAACTCCAGCACCCCCATCATTTTGCTTCGCCAATTCAAAATTACTAACTTGAGGATGATTTTTCAAAAATTCGTGAACTCCAGTCCGTAAACTTCCTGTACCTTTACCATGTATAATCCATAACGATCCCATATCAGTGGCATTGGCGATCGCCTTTTCTAAGAGAGGCTCTGCTAAATGAACTCGTTTTCCTCGAATATCGAGGGTATTTTGAGAAGTTCGCACATTAATAGGCTTAGATTCAGTTTTTGGCAAATTAGCTTGTTTAGATTGCTGTTTATTAACTGTTGCTTTAGTTTTCTCAGGAATAGGGTTAATCTTCTCAAAGCGTTTGCCGTCTAAAGATTCAATATCAGTGAAAGGAATTACCATCTTCATGATACCGAAACGAGCGCTTAACTGTTCAGTGTCTTCATCCACTGTTAAAACTTCCGCCGTTTGCCCAATACTTAAAATTCTCACTCTTTCACCTACTTTCGGCTTATAGCTCGATTTTACTTTCAGTGGGGTCAAAAATCGATCGCCAATTTTATTTAATACATCCGTTGCCTGATGTGCGTCTTGAGCGGTGGGTTCACCTTTTTTCTGTAATCCCTTGATAACTTGAGCAATTTGGCTCTTAGCATCAAATAATAGTTTTTGTACCTCTTGTTCTTGTTGTAGCTTTAAATCTCTCTCTCTAGCTTGTAAAGATGAGGCTTTCTCTTCTACCTGTTGATAAAATAGCTCCGTTTTTGAGAGTAAATCTTGTGCCTGTTTATGCTTATTTTCTTGCTCTCGTCTTTGATTTTCTAGTGCCGAAATTAACTCATTCACGTCATGGGAAAAACCTCCTACTAATTCTTGTGCTTCCGCCACAATATTTAACGGTAAGCCCAGTCTTTGGGCAATGGTAATAGCATTCGATCGACCCGGAATACCCCATAATAAACGATAGGTAGGTTGTAAACTCACGTCATCAAATTCTACAGAAGCATTTTCAAAACGAGAGTCATCATATTTCAAGCTCTTTAATTCTCCGTAGTGAGTTGTGGCAATAGTCAATAAACTATGTTCTGCTAAGTATTTTAATATAGCTATGGCGATCGCTGTTCCCTCATTAGGATCTGTACCTGCCCCTACTTCATCTAACAACACCAAAGACTCCCCTGTTATTAAGGAAAGGTGGGGGGGGTTAAATCCACCATGTAAAGCCTCAATAATGCGAATAATACGGCGAATATGCCCCGAAAAAGTAGATAAACTTTGTTCTAAGGATTGTTCATCACCAATATCTGCTAAAACGCTACGAAACCAAGGAATTTGAGCCGGATATTTAGCAGGAATAAATAAGCCTACTTTTGCCATTAACGCCACAATACCGATAGTTTTCAGGGTAACAGTTTTACCGCCAGTATTTGGCCCTGTAATGGCTACAACTCTTGTTTCTGGGTTAATTAAGACATCAATAGGTACAACTGAATTGCCTTGCTCATGTTTTTCCTGCCATACTAATAAAGGATGTCTAACCTGTCTTAAACTGATGCTTTCTCCGTCTTGAAAATCTACAAATTCGGGAGGATGTCCATTTAACCAAATACTATAACGAGCTTTGGCGGTGGCTAAATCTAAAGCAGTGGCAATGGCAAGTAATTTTTCTAAATCTTCCCAAACTTCGGCAACTTTCTGTGTTAACTGCCCTAAAATTCTTTCTTCTTCTCTTTTCTCCTGATTACGGGTAGTTTGTAGCTTATTCCCTAAATCAATAATAACTCTTGGTTCTAAATATAAGGTTGAGCCACTGGTTGAGGTATCATGAACAATACCTTGAATTTGTCCGCTATGACTAGCTTTTACTGGTAAGACAAACCGATCGCCTCTTTGAGTAACGACAGGCTCTTGTAATGCGTTATTATTTCTCTGAATAATAGCTTGTAAAGTTTGCTGAATTTTGTTGCGTAAAGCCTTAATTTTTTGACGAATTTCACCTAATTGGGGACTCGCTCTTTCTGTGATCTCGGCTCGATCGTCTATACAATAGTGAATTTCTTGCTCTAATTCAGGAAAAGTTCTTAAATCATTAACTAATTCTTGAAGAGTAGGACTATTTTCTTGATCTTCAATTACTCGTCTTAATTTGCGTACTCCCGCCAAAGTTGTTGCTAAATTTAACAATTCCTCTCCGCTTAAAATACCACCGATTTTTGCTCTTTCAACAGAATTTCCGATGTCATGAATACCATTAAATGACCAATTGGCGTTAATATCTGTTTCTAGTTGACAAACTTCCTTAGTTTGCTCTAATAAATACTCGGTTTCTAATACATTATCAGGGATGGCTAAATTACTAGATGCGATCGCACCTAATTTAGTGGCGGCAAAAGTGGAGAGATGTTGACATAACCTCTGCCATTCTAATAAACGGAAAGTTTCTTGTTCAATCAAGGCTATTACAATTAACAATTAATAATTAACGATCGAAAATTAGTTCACAATGACGAATAAAGATTATCACTAATTTTAAGATTAGAAAAAAGTCTTAAAAGTGTTGTTAATTATCAATGATAGCTCAAATTTAGTGAACTAATAAACTATGATCATAACTAGGAGCTTTGCTGTCAACAGATTTGATTTGATATTTAACTAAATTAGCTAATTCTTCTAATTGACTGATAGCTTCAGCACCTTCTAACTTCATCAATTCTCTGTCGTCTTGCATCTCAGTCCAAGTAATACCGTAATCAGAGACAAGGAAACGAATTAAATGATTATCCCCTAAGCTAACCATAAAAGAAGCACTCGTTAACTCCGTGCCACAAGTATAGCAAGAAGCGATATAACCTCTTTTTTCTAAAACAATTGCTAAGGCTTGAAGATTCATTACTAAATCCTTAACAAATTCACGATACTGATGTGCTAATCGAATAAACATTGATTCCTCCTAATGACACCATTTAATCTCTAAGAATCTTAATATTTTTTTAAGATTTCCTCTTTAGATTATATGATATATTCTCCAAAAAGTGCAAAACAGGGTTTATAACCCTTATCACCAGCATATCCTAATTATGAAAATAGTGATTAACTAATTAAAGTTAAATGGTGAATTTAGTTTTTCATGAAGAATTTTAAATAGATAAAGTTCCCCTTCAGTCAGTTTTTCAAGGGAAAATTAAATGTTTATTAATGTTATTCCATTGTAAGGAGAGAAAAGTTTATCCGTTTTACAAAATCCTCACTTTTCAACTTAACCTGAGTTCGATGCAAAAATTCTCGATTTAGGTAGCTATTATCTAATACCTTGTTCTTAATAACTTGCATCCAACTAACGCAACTCAGATGAGTCTTAGCTTATTTATTTAAAACAGATAATAAAGCATTACCCATAGCTTTACAACCAACACTTATACATCCTTCTGACATAATATCTCCAGTACGATAACCTAAATCTAAAACTTTTAACACCGCTTTTTCTATTTTATCGGCTAAGAGAGGCTCGTTTAATCCATAACGTAACATCATGGCGGCACTCAAAACTTGGGCTAAGGGATTTGCTTTGTCTTTTCCTGCAATATCAGGTGCTGAACCGTGTACAGGCTCAAATAACCCCGGGCGATCGCTTCCTAAACTTGCTGATGGTAACATTCCTATACTACCAGTTAACATAGCGGCGGCATCAGAGAGAATATCACCAAATAAGTTACCCGTAACGATCGTATCAAATTGTTTGGGATTACGAACTAATTGCATAGCGGCATTATCAACGTACATATGAGTTAATTCCACATCGGGATATTCTTCTGACATTTTGATAAGGCGATCGCGCCATAATTGAGATACGTCTAACACATTGGCTTTATCAACTGAACATAATTTCTTTTGACGTTTTTGGGCGGTTTCAAAGGCAACTTTGGCAATGCGATCGATTTCTGACTCAGTGTAAGCCATAGTATTTACTCCTCGTTTTTCGCCAGTTTCTGTGGTAAAAATGCCTTTAGGTTGTCCGAAGTAGATACCCCCGGTTAACTCCCTGACTACCATAATATCGACACCTTCCACTACTTCTCGTTTTAAACTGGAAGCATCTATTAATTGAGGTAAAATAGTCGCCGGGCGTAAATTGGCAAATAACCCTAAAGCGGCACGAATACCTAACAGTCCCGTTTCTGGACGTTGCTCTCTAGGCAAATTATCCCATTTATAACCACCGATCGCCGCTAGTAATACAGAATCACTTTTTTTGCACATTTCTACGGTTTCTGGGGGGAGTGGATTACCTGTTGCATCGATCGCACTTCCTCCAATTAAAGCCTCTTGAAATTGAAACTCAATATCAAACTGTTTAGCGACTGTTTCTAACACCTTTACAGTAACAGCCATAATTTCAGGGCCGATACCATCTCCCGGTAATAAAGTTATAGAATATTTTTTAGTCATTATGTATAGTCAATGGGTAAAAATAAATAGTTGTTAATTGTTCTTTAATAATATGTGGTGAGGGGTTTCTCCCTTTTTGTTTACTGTTAATTGTCCATTGTTCATTGTTAATTGTCAATAGTGCGACAAGCAACACACTGAGTTAATCTTTTTTTAAGAGACTCATAGGGTATTTTTTCAATAATTTCTCCGGCAAAGGCATCGATTAATAAATGTTTAGCATCATACTCATTTAACCCACGACTACGAAGATAAAAAATTTCATCGGTTTCCAATTGGCTAACGGTTGCACCATGCGCACATTTCACATTATCAGCAGTGATTTGTAACTCAGGTTTTGTGTTAATTCTAGCCTTGTTAGATAGCAAGAGATTGCGGTTAAGTTGCGTGGCGTTGGTTAATTGAGCTAATTTTGGTACATGAATTTTACCATTAAAAACACCTCGACCTGAATCATCAATGATATATTTATGAAGTTGATTAACTGTACCATGAGGTTTTGTTAAATTAACTTGACTGTGAGTATCTCCCATTTGTTTGCCCTGCAACATCGTTAAGGCGTTGAGATAGGTTTCAGTTTCTTCTCCCTCTTGATTAATCTGAAGGTTATGACGGTATAATTTTGCACCTAAACTAATTTCGTTAATGGTATAACGACTATTTTTGCTTTGGGAAACAAAAGTGTTGCCAATGTGAAAACCGTCTCCTGATTCCCGTTGAATGCGACTATGGTTGATCTGAGCGTTATCTTCTAAAGTTATTTCCGTAACAACGTTAGTAAAATAATATTTTTGTTTTGCTGAATCTGAACATCCAGAAGCTACAGCTCCGTAATATTCGATAAAATTAATATTAGAATTAGCTTGTGCAACAACTAAAATACGAGGTTGAGTAAAAATAGAAAAATTATCTCTAGCAGTTAGATGTAAAAGATGAATAGGAATTTCTACATTAGCGTTAGCTTTTACCCATATCACAAAAGCATCTGTTAACCCTGATGTATTTAAAGCAGTAAAAACTTCTGTTGCTGTCTCATTTTTATTAAAATACTGACTAATTTTGTTAATTTTATCCTCATCTAAATCCATCAAATTCCCTACATATACGGTATCAGGTAAAGCGGAAATATCGGACAAATTAGGGGCATAACAACCATTAACGAATACTAAACGAGAATTAGAGACTTCTCTTAAAATAAATCCATTTAATACATCTATACTTAATTGTGTGGGAATTGGTAAATGCCAATCTTCTGTTTGTAAATCAGAGATGTCCGTAAAACGCCAGTCTTCATCTTTTTCTGTGGGAAGGTGGGATTGTACGACTTGATTCGCACCTTTTTGGCGTATTCCTTGAATTAACGTTTCTAATTTTCCACTAACGTTAAGGGGTTGATTTTCACTGAGTTGTAATAATCCCCCTAAATAAGCATCTTTTGTTACCTTAAAGGTATCTGGTTTTAACATTGCGATCGAATTTGGCGAATTTGGCATAAATGATAAGTTATAAGTTATAAATAATAGGTTTTAGGTAATAAAGATTTATTAATTTTCTCAATTCCCTATACTCCTTCTCCTACAAAGTTGCCAATTTTTCTTCTTCCAAAAAGTCGTAACCTTTGGCTTCTAATTCCAAAGCTAAATTTTTATCTCCACTCATGACAATTTTTCCTTCATACATCACATGGACAAAATCAGGAGTAATGTAGTCGAGAAGACGTTGATAATGGGTAATTAATAAAAAGGCGTTATCAGATTTTCTTAACTGGTTAACTCCTTCAGCAACAATACGCAAAGCGTCAATATCTAATCCTGAGTCTATCTCATCTAATATGCCTAAAGTTGGCTCTAATAATGCCATTTGCAAAATTTCGTTACGTTTTTTTTCTCCCCCTGAAAAGCCTTCATTTAAACTTCTAGCTAAGAAAGCAGAGTTCATTTTTACTATATCTAATTTTTGTTCAACTAAATCTTCAAAGTCAAAAGCATCTAATTCTTCTAATCCTAGATGTTTGCAACGGGCGTTATAGGCTACTCTTAAAAAATCAAGGTTACTAACTCCGGGAATTTCTAAGGGGTATTGAAAAGCGAGGAAAATACCTTCCAATGCTCTTTCTTCAGGCTCTTTTTCTAGTAAATTTTCCCCTTTATAGATTATCTCTCCTCCTGTGACTTCGTATTCAGGATGTCCTGTTAATACTTTAGAAAAAGTGCTTTTTCCTGAGCCATTACGCCCCATAATTGCGTGTACTTCTCCTTGATTAATTTCGAGGTTGACTCCTTTTAAAATGGTTATGCCATCGACACTGGCGGTTAGGTTACGAACTGATAATATAGGTTGATTCATCTGAGTTATTTTATCGAGTTTTATCTGTTTGCTCGATCGATTTACTTTAGTATTTATTTTCTGTCAATCTATTTTAGGGTACTTTAGCAACAATTTTGTTGTTTAACTAAAAATTACTTAGGGTTTGTTGAAAAAGACAAGGTATTAGGTATTAAGTAAAGAATTGATACAAAACTATTAATAATGGACTGGCGACTCGATCTCAGGTGAACTAACTATAATACTAATTATTTAACGACACCCACAAGAGGTGAACTAGCTGAAGCATATTCTTTGACAGGAATACGTCCTGCCTGATAACCCAATCTTCCTGCAACGGTAGCTAATCCCATTGCCCTCGCCATTTGTACTGGGTTTTGGGCTAATGCGATCGCACTATTGATTAATAAAGCATCTGCCCCTAATTCCATACCCAATGCGGCTTCGCTGGGTGTCCCAATTCCCGCATCGATAACTACTGGTATTTTTGCTTGTTCGATGATAATTTTAATATTGGCTAAATTCTGAATCCCTTGCCCTGAGCCAATGGGAGAACCGAGAGGCATGACCGTAGCACACCCAACTTCTTCTAGTCTTTTACAAAGAAGAGGATCTGCATTAACATAAGGTAATACTGCAAAACCTTCTTTGACTAATTGTTCCGCCGCTTGTAGTGTGCCGATCGGATCTGGTAATAAATACTTAGAGTCGGGAATAACCTCTAACTTAATAAAATTATTATCTTCCTGTCCCAGTAATTTCGCCATTTCTCTACCTAAACGAGCAACTCTTACCGCTTCCTCTGCATTGGTACAACCAGCAGTATTAGGTAACATCCATATTTTACCCCAATCGAGGGCTTCTGCTAACCCTTCATGGCCAGGAGCGTTAGTTTGTACTCTACGCACTGCAACAGTGACGATTTCACAACCACTAGCGATAACGCTTTTTTGCATAGACTCCATATTAGGATATTTTCCCGTACCTGTCATTAAACGGGAATTAAATTTACGGCCGGCAATGATTAAATTATCATCATCTTGAGGATTATTACTGAAAAATTCTGAAGCGTTAGAAGGGGTTAAATACCGTGAATCTTGAGTTTTAGTCGAAAAATCACCTAAATTACTATTTATCGAGCTTAAATTGCTTCCATTAGGGTTTATATTGTTATTTTGACTAGGAGTAGGATATGTCATAATTTGCAGTGTAGATTTGTTGAACCGTTGATAGCTGAAGTATTGTAAAAGAGGATCAGCTTGATGATCTATTATTAGATTACTTATTAATTTAGCGGTAATGGGTGCTAATAGGATACCATTGCGATAATGTCCCGTCGCAAAAATGAGGTTATCAACGTCACCATAACCTAAAATGGGCATTTCATCTGCAGTTGCGGGGCGAAAACCATACCAAATTTCATCTAATTGCCAAGTACCAAGGGGAGGATATAAACGAATAGCACGATTTAGCAGAGTATTAATACCTTCTGCTGTGTTGCCTTCTTTCCAACCAATATCTTCAGAAGTGGCACCAATGATTAAACGCCCGTCTTTTTTCGGCACTAAGTAAGTATTTTCTCCAAAAATCACTCTTTCTAAGGGATTATCTAAGGGTATCTTTAAACTTAGCATTTCTCCTTTTACTGGACGCACGGGGAGAGGAAATAGTTTACTTGACCATGCACCACTAGCTAAAATGTAAGTATCGGCGGAAAATATGCCGGATTTGGTGAGGATATTATTTATCCTACCTTGATGACGAGTAAAAGCGATCGCTTCTATACCTTCTTTGACATCAACACCTAATAATTTAGCCACTGTTAATAATACTTTACCTAGCTTACGGGGATCGACTTGCCCTTCTTCGGGATACCAGTAACCTCCCATTACTTCATCTCCGAGGTGAGGTTGATATAGTTGAATGGTGTCTCTGTCTAACCAATTATTATTCGTTTGTGAGGGTTGTTGATAAATGGGAGCGATGATACCACAAGGATTATAGTCTATATCTTCATTGCTCAATTGTTCTAGTTTTCTGGCCCATTCCGGATATAAAGCAAGGGATTCTAGGGCTAAATCTAACATAGCGCCTTCGGGTAACTGTTCTGCTCTTGGTGCTAACATTCCTGCGGCGGCTTTGGTGGCGGCTTGAGTAAAGTTTCTACTTAAGACTGTAACTCCTAATCCTTTTAATTTTAATTCAACGGCGATCGAGAGTCCAATAATTCCACCGCCAATAATAATAATTTCGTTACTGGTTTTCATTAAAAATAAATATTTATAAATTAGTTTTAATTTTAATTCCTTTTAACAAAACTTTGATAGAATACCTTGCTATATTCAAGAATAGATAACTGATTCCATCGCAAAATATTGCTATTTTTTTCTTGTCGCTCCTTATCTTCCTTTTGTAAATATTTGATCAGATCAATGGTATTTTCTGTGTTTCCAGTTTCATATTCTTTCATAATGAATTCTTTTGTTTGATAACAATACTGATGATGGTTAATCAGCCAATAGAATTACTACAAAAAATATAGCAATGGTGGCTTGAAAGATAGCTACTTTTTTGGGTGTGTTTCTTCTTCTTCAGTTTTTTCGTCTTCACATTACTTTATGTATATTTGTTACTTTGAGAGCAAAAATTATAGAATTTTCTATAGACATTTATCAATCTTATTGTCGACTATGATAAATTTTAGGAGTTATTTATGAGTACTAATGAAATCGCTTCAGATGGCATACTTACTATGGGATTGGATGATAATTTCCCCCTACTCCTAAAAGAAAACTTAGAAAATAACTTCAGTGAATTTGATTTCAAAAATTATATTCTTAAATTGAGTCAAGATGATCAGGAAAAATTAGAGAAAATTAAGGGTTGGGAAATTCCACACTACAAACTAAATAACAAAACTATTCCCCTAAATATTTACATAGTACAAGACGGGTTGTTCCATAACAATAGCTTTTACTCTCAACAAGATCACAATATTTACCTCGCTAAAAGTTTTTTAAAAAATACCACTCTAAACGAGATTAAATCAATATTAGTCAAATCTATAAATAATTTACCTATTTTTTCATCAATCCCAGAAAACGCCTCATCAATTTCTTTAAGTGATAATTTAGAATCAATTATATCAAATGTAAACCCTCATACTTTAATTTGTCAATGTGGTTCTTGTTCCCTTCCCTATGGGCAAAGTTCCAACCAAAATCAAGCCACAACCATAATCATTAACGCCCCCACAACTTTAGGAAATACTTTTAAACTTCATAGTAATCCCAATGCTAACCATACTATTTATCTTGATTTTGACGGTCATTTTATGAGTAGTAGTCTATGGGAAGATGGTGGTTCTTTAAGACTAGGTTCTTATGATACAGACGGTAATCCAAACTCTTTTAGTAATGCTGAGTTAGAGGAAATTCAGTTGATGTGGCAACGGGCGGCGGAAGATTTTGCACCTTTTAACATTAACGTCACTACCGAAGAGCCAACAGATTTAGGAGACTTAATTAATAGCGGTGGTGGAGACACTCGTTGGGGTATTCGAGTTGTAATGACAGATAACCTCAACCTAGATACAGGTAGCGAAATTACCAATGCAGGTGGTGGTGGAACAGCCTATCTTGAGAGTTTTAACTGGAATTATGATGAAGTTGCCTTAACGTTTAATCAGGGAGCTTATGAAGGAGGAGAAACCATTAGTCACGAAGTAGGTCATACTCTAGGATTAAATCATGATGGTCAACTTCCCGGTAGGGAATATTATGAAGGTCATGGTAGTGGGGAAACAAGCTGGGCTCCTATTATGGGTGCAGGTTTTACTGATGGTGATTATGACAACGTAACTCAGTGGTCAAAAGCTAGTGAATATTATAATGGTAATCAAACTGAAGATGATCTAGCTATAATTACAACCAACAATGGATTTGGCTATCGCACAGATGATCATGGAAATACCAATGTCACTGCTACAGTTTTAGATCTCAATAATTTAAACAATTTTGGCATCATTGAAAGAAACACAGATATAGATATTTTTTCCTTTAATACTATTGGCAATAGTACTTTTTACTTTAACATTAACCCCATTTCAAGGGCTTTAATTTCTGACGGTGCAGGAGGTTTTTCCACCGAATATTTAGAGTCTTACGGAGCTAATTTAGACATCTGGGCAAGAATTTATGATAATGGGGGAAATTTAATTGCTCAATCTAATCCGGCAAATACATTATCAGCAAATTTTTCTAATTTATTTTTGAGTGCAGGACAGTATTATCTCCATATTGATGGTGTAGGCATAGGAAATCCCCTTTCTAGCAATCCCACAGGATACACTGACTATGGTAGTTTGGGACAATATTATGTTTCAGGAACTTTTAATCCGAATTATATTGCATTGGCTATCAACGCCACTAACGCAAATCAATTTGAAGGAAATAGCGGGACAACATCTTTTACTTTTACTGTCACTCGCAGTGGAATTACAACTAATACCGATAGTGTTAATTGGGCAATAACCGGTTCAGGTGCTAACCCCTCTAATGGTGGTGATTTTGTGGGAGGAATATTACCATCAGGTACTGTCAGTTTTGCCCCCGGAGAAACCAGTAAAGTCATCACAGTCAATGTTCAAGGGGATACAGCGATCGAACCCAACGAAACTTTTACCGTCACCCTTTCTAATCCCACCAATGGTGCAACATTTATTTCCTCCACAGCAATTGGTACAATTCAAAATGATGATGGAATCGTTACTCTCAGCAATACAACCCCTATCTTGATTGATGATGTGAATGTGGGCGGTTCAACTCCCTATCCTTCTGATATTAATGTGTCGGGATTGGGTGGTAATATAAGCAAAATTAGTGTCACCCTCAACAATCTTAGTCATTCATGGACAGGAGACATTGATATTCTTTTAGTAGGTCCTACCGGTGCAAAAACTATTTTAATGTCTGACATCGGGGAAAATATAGCTACCAATGGAGTAACATTAACTTTTGATGCCACCGCCGCCAATTTCCTTAACAACTCTAATATAACCACAAGCGGTAATTATAAACCGAATAATCTAGTAGGCACATCAGGGGTAGAACCAGACTTTTTCCCTTCTCCAGCCCCCGCCGATTCTTATAATATGGACTTATCTGTTTTCAATAATACTAATCCCAATGGAATATGGAGCTTATATGTAGTAGATGATGATGAATTGGAAAATGTAGGCACTATTGCCGGAGGTTGGTCTTTAAACATTGAAACGGATATACCCACCACACCAAGAATTAATTTGATTGGCAATCAAACCGTTGTCGAAGGCATTACTAATCCTCAAAATGTCACCTATACCGTCACTCTTTCCCAAGCAAGTACCCAAACTGTGACGGTACAATATGCCACCATTGACGGAACAGCTATAGCCGGTCAGGATTATACTAGCAGTAGTGGAACTTTGACTTTCTCCCCCGGGCAAACCAGTCAAACTATTACTATTCCCATTCTGAATGATTCCATTAATGAACCAAACGAAACCTTTACATTAATATTAAGTGATCCCAATAATGGAACTTTAGACAATACAACCGCAATTACCACAATTATCGATACCCTTTCTACTTCTGTAACTACCACTTTACCAGCTAATGTAGAAAATCTGACTTTAACGGGAACGGCAAACATCAACGGTACGGGGAATACAGGGGATAATATTCTCTTGGGCAATAGTGGAAATAATATTCTCAATGGTGGTGCTGGAAATGACCGGATGATTGGAAGTAGTGGTAATGATATTTACTATGTGGACAATATTGGGGATATAGTAGAAGAAACAGCAAGTCAGGGAATTTTTGACCAAGTTTTTGCCAGTATTAGCTACACTTTAACGGAGAATGTAGAGAGTCTCACTTTGATTGGTACGGGAAATATTAACGGTACAGGCAATAATTCAATTAACATTATCACTGGTAATACTGGCAATAATACTCTCATTGGTAATGGGGGAATTGATAGCCTCGATGGCGGAGCCGGAAATGACACCATGATAGGTGGTAGTGGCAATGATACTTACTATGTGGACAGTCTAGGAGATGTAGTGGTAGAGGAAGTAAATCAGGGAATTGACCGAGTTTTTGTCAGTATTAGCTATACCTTGGGTGATAACCTAGAGAATCTCTTTTTAGATGGTACTGAAAACATTAACGGTACAGGAAATAGCTTAGATAACAATATCACAGGTAATAGTGGAAATGATACTCTCAACGGTGGTGATGGTGATGATACCCTTGATGGTGGTGGTGGAAATGACCGTATGGTAGGGGGTAATGGTAACGATACCTACTATATAGATAGTACGGCGGATATAGTAGTAGAAAACTTAAATGGAGGAACAGATTTAGTTCGTGTTACTGCTAGTATCAATTATACTTTGACTAGCAACGTGGAGAATCTCATTTTTAGTAGTGGGGGAACTTTTAACGGTACAGGTAATAGCTTAAATAACATTATCACACGTTTTGCTGGACCTGGAAGTCTCAGTGGTCTTGATGGTAATGATACTCTCAATGGTGCTGCATCAGGCGACAGTTTGTTCGGGGGTAATGGTGATGATATTCTCGATGGTGGAGAAGGAAATGATACCTTATTGGGTGATGCAGATAACGATACCCTCAACGGTGGTGATGGAAATGACAGTATGGCAGGAGGTAATGGTAATGATATTCTCAATGGAAATGCTGGTAATGATAGCCTGACAGGAGGTAATGGTAATGATATTCTTAATGGAAATAATGGTAACGACAGTATGGTGGGGGGTAGTGGTAATGATACTTACTATGTGGATAGTGACGGGGATGTTGTAGTAGAAAACTTCAATGAAGGAACAGATCTAGTTATTGCTAGTATTACCTATACTTTAGGTGCCAACGTGGAGAATCTCACTTTGAGTGGTACAGGAAACATCAACGGTACGGGCAATGGCTTAAATAACATTATCAACGGTAATAATGGAAATAATTTTCTCTTTGGTGGTAGCGGGAATGATAGCCTGACGGGAGGTAATAGTGATGATGGCTTATCGGGCGATTTAGGAAATGATACCCTCAACGGTGGCACAGGAAATGACATTATGATGGGAGGTTTTGATAATGATACTTACTATGTAGATAGCGTGGGAGATATACTAACAGAAAACTTAAATGAAGGGATAGATGTAGTCATTGCTAGTATTAGTTATGCCTTGGGTAGTAACCTAGAGAATCTCATTTTAGATGGTACGGCAAATATCAACGGTACAGGTAATAGCTCAAATAACAATATCACGGGTAATAGTGGAAATAATAGTCTCAATGGTGGTGACGGTAATGATAGCTTGACAGGGGGTAGTGGCAATGACAACTTATTGGGAAGTAATGGTAATGATACCCTCAACGGTGGTGCGGAGAATGATACCCTCAACGGTAGTGTGGGTAATGACAGTATGGTAGGGGGTAGTGGCAATGACATTTATATCGTTGATGCATTAGATTACATAGTTAGTGAAACATCAACAACGGTAACGGAAATAGACACCGTACAATCTTCTATCACTTACACCTTGGGTGCTAATTTAGAACACCTTATCTTAACAGGTACATCTGCTATTAATGGTACTGGGAATAATCTCCCTAATAATATGACGGGCAATAGTGGAAATAATATTCTCAATGGTGTTGCAGGTAATGATAGTCTGACGGGTGATGCGGGGAATGATACCTTATTCGGCAGTTCAGGTAATGATACTCTCGATGGTGGCACGGGTAATGATAGTATGGTGGGGGGTAGTGGTAATGATATTTATATCGTTGATGCAGTGGGTGACATAGTTAGTGAAACATCAACAACGGTAACGGAAATAGACACCGTACAATCTTCTATCACTTACACCTTGGGTGCTAATTTAGAACATCTCATCTTAACAGGTACATCTGCTATTAATGGTACTGGGAATAATCTCCCTAATAATATGACGGGCAATAGTGGAAATAATATTCTTGATGGTGTTGAGGGGAATGATAGTCTGACGGGAGGAAATGGTGACGATAGCTTATGGGGAGGTGCAGATAATGACACTCTCGATGGTGGAGAAGGGAATGATACCCTTAATGGTGGCACGGGCAATGATAACATGGTGGGGGGTACGGGTAATGATGTTTATATCGTTGATGCAATGGGTGATATAGTCACTGAAACATCAACAACGGTAACGGAAATAGAAGCGGTAAAATCTTCCATCACTTATACTTTGGGTGCTAATTTAGAACATCTCATCTTAACAGATACATCTGCTACTAATGGTACTGGGAATAATCTCCCTAATAATATGACGGGCAATAGTGGAAATAATATTCTTGATGGTGTTGAGGGGAATGATAGTCTGACGGGAGGAAATGGTGACGATAACTTATGGGGAGGTGCAGATAATGACACTCTCGATGGTGGAGAAGGGAATGATACCCTTAATGGTGGCACGGGCAATGATAACATGGTGGGGGGTACGGGTAATGATGTTTATATCGTTGATGCAATGGGTGATATAGTCACTGAAACATCAACAACGGTAACGGAAATAGAAGCGGTACAATCTTCCATCACTTATACTTTGGGTGCTAATTTAGAACATCTCATCTTAACAGGTACATCTGCTATTAATGGTACTGGGAATAATCTCCCTAATAATATGACGGGCAATAGTGGAAATAATATTCTTGATGGTGTTGAGGGGAATGATAGTCTGACGGGAGGAAATGGTGACGATAACTTATGGGGAGATGCAGATAATGACACTCTCGATGGTGGAGAAGGGAATGATACCCTTAACGGTGGCACGGGCAATGATACCATTCGGGGAGACTCAACCTTTGATAACTTAACAGGAGACGATACTATTGATGGAGGAAGCGGTAACGATTCCATTTTAGGAGGAGGAGCCAATGACTTTATCTACGGTGGAGATGGAGATGATATGATCTTGGGTCAACGAGGAGATGATACTCTGTCAGGAGACAATGGTAACGATTTCATTGATGCGAGTAATGATAATGACTTTATCTACGGTGGAGATGGAGCAGATACCATCAATGGTGGAAGTGGCAATGACTTTATTGATGGTGCCACAGAAAACGACTCCATCTTAGGAGGTCTGGGGGACGATACCGTTAACGGTGGAAATGGAGATGACATCATTATTGGAGGAGCGGGACATGATTCTCTTTACGGTGAAAATGGGGATGATACCATTAATGGTCTAGGAGAAAATGACACTATTGATGGAGGAGATGGAAACGACTGGATCTTGGGAGGTGCTGGTAATGACTTTATTGACGGTGGTGTAGGGGAAGATACCATTAGTGCTAGTAATGATAACGATACGATACTAGGAGGAGATGGAAACGATTCTATTGACGGGGGAAGTGGAAACGACTCGATCGATGGGGGAAATGGAAACGATATTCTACTAGGTTATACTGGTCATGATACTCTTGATGGTGGCACGGGCAATGATAGTTTAGTGGGGAGTAGTGGTAATGATCTTTATATTGTTGATGCAGTGGATGATATAGTTACTGAAACATCAACAACGGCAACAGAAATAGACACGATACAATCTTCGATCATTTGTACTTTGGGTGCTAATTTGGAAAACCTCATCTTAACAGGCACATCTGCTATTAATGGTACAGGTAATACTCTTGATAATAATATTACGGGCAATAGTGGCAATAATATTCTTAATGGTGGTGACGGTGATGATACCCTCAACGGTGGTAATGGAGATGATAACCTTCTAGGGGAAAATGGTAATAATAATTTAGTGGGGGGGGAAGGAAATGATACCATTGATGGAGGAAGCGGTAACGATTCCATTTTAGGAGGGGATGCCAATGACACTATTGATGGGGGATATGGAGATGATACCATACTAGGTCAACTAGGCAACGATACTCTGTTAGGGGACAATGGTAACGATTTCATTGATGCGAGTAATGATAATGACTTTATCTACGGTGGAGATGGAGCAGATACCATCAATGGTGGAAGTGGCAATGACTTTATTGACGGAGCCACAGAAAACGACTCCATGTTAGGAGGTTTGGGAGATGATACCCTATTTGCCAGAGATGGAGATGACATAATTATCGGAGGAGCGGGAAATGATTCTCTCTACGGTGAAAATGGGGATGATACCATTAATGGTTTTGGAGAAAATGATACTATTGATGGAGGAGATGGAAACGACTGGATCTTGGGAGGTGCTGGTAATGACTTTATTGACGGTGGTGTAGGAGAAGATACCATTAGTGCTAGTAATGATAACGATACGATACTAGGAGGAGATGGAAACGATTCTATTGACGGGGGAAGTGGAAACGACTCGATCGATGGGGGAAATGGAAACGATATTTTACTAGGTTACACTGATCATGATACTCTTGATGGTGGTAATGACAACGATACCATTATCGGAAGTTATGGTAATGATACCCTCACAGGAGGTACTGGTAATGATTTTTTCCGCTTTGATTCACCATTAGAAGGAATCGATCAGATTGCCGATTTTAACATAACCGATGATACTATTCAAGTTTGTGCTAGTGGTTTTGGCGGTGGTTTAGGGATAGGTGTATTGCCAAGTGAGCGCTTCCGTGTTGGTTCATCACCAAGTACTTCTGATCATCGTTTCTTCTATAATTCCAGTAATGGTGGTTTATTCTTTGATGTGGATGGTAGCGATGCTACTTCTGCGGTGCAAATTGCTACTTTAAATACTGGTTTAGCCATGACTAATACTGATATTGTGATAATTTAACGATCGTGTTTTCTTTATCATTGACTACTAATAAATTAATCTCTATGCAACCAGTCGCCCTTTTGACAGAGATATCTGGGAGAAACTTATGACTGTACTTTAGACTAATAAAATATTGCAAGAGAATAAGTAACCTCGATTCGATACAAAATTTATGGGTAAAAGCAAGGTATTAGTTGTTAGGTATTAAGTAAATAATTGATGAAAAACTATTAACAATTGATTTTACATAGATTAATTTAATTAAATAATAAATAATATTTGGCAAAATTAACCATTAGCTATCACGCCTAAAATCTACCTAGATCAAAGATTTTTTTCTCGAACTCAGGTGCACTCAGGTTAAAATATAAGGTTAACTAAATTAAATAATTATTTAAACTTTAAAAAGATTTTATGCAATCTCCCTATCAACCCAGTGATATAGAGTCCAAGTGGCAAAAAAAATGGTCTGAAACTGGATTATATAATACAGAAGAAAATACTGACAAGCCTAAATATTATGCCCTTTCTATGTTTCCTTACCCTTCAGGAAAATTACACATGGGTCATGTTCGTAATTATGTCATAACTGATGTTATTGCTCGTTTTAAGCGAATGCAAGGACATAGAGTATTACATCCCATGGGGTGGGATGCTTTCGGTTTACCGGCAGAAAATGCCGCCATCGATAGGGGTATCCCTCCAGCAAAATGGACTTTTGAAAATATAGCCCAAATGCGATCGCAACTCCAAGAATTAGGTTTATCCATCGATTGGAGTCGAGAAGTTGCAACTTGTTCTCCTGAGTATTATAAATGGACACAGTGGTTATTTTTACAATTTTTAGAAGCGGGACTTGCTTATCAACGGGAAGCTGCGGTAAACTGGGATCCGATCGATCAAACCGTATTAGCTAATGAACAAGTTGACTCCGAAGGTTACTCTTGGCGTAGTGGTGCAAAAGTCGAACGCAAATTATTAAGACAATGGTTTCTCAAAATTACCGACTATGCAGAACAATTGTTGGATGACCTACAACAACTACAAGGTTGGCCAGATCGAGTCAAAACCATGCAGGAAAACTGGATAGGAAAGTCTGTAGGGGCTTATTTAGAGTTTCCTATTATGGGAAAGGATGAAAAAATAGCCGTCTTTACAACTCGCCCTGACACTGTTTACGGAGTCACTTATGTAGTACTCGCCCCCGAACACCCTTTAACTCAAGTTGTCACTACTTCCGAAAGAAAAGAAGTCGTAGAAGCATTTATCAAAGAAGTATCGGAAGAAAGTGAGATCGATCGAACTGCCGATGACAAGCCCAAAAAAGGTACAATGACAGGAGGGAAAGTCATAAACCCCTTTACAGGAGAAGAAATCCCCATTTTGATCGCCAATTATGTGTTATACGAATATGGTACAGGGGCAGTCATGGGAGTACCAGCCCACGATGTGAGAGATTTCAAATTTGCCAAAGAGAATGACTTACCTATCAAAGTAGTTATCTTGCCAGACGATGCAGATAACGGTGATATATGCCTTTTGGAAGCCTACACCGAAGCGGGTATCATGATTAACTCCGGTGGTTTTAACGGCATGAATTCCATCAAAGGAAAAGAAGCAGTGATTCGCCTTGCCGAAAATAACGACTATGGCAAAAAACGCATTCAATATCGTCTCAGAGATTGGTTAATCTCCCGTCAACGTTACTGGGGTTGTCCCATTCCCGTTATTCACTGCGAAGATTGTGGTATAGTACCCGTACCCAGTGAAGATTTACCCGTCAAATTGCCTGAAAATGTGGAATTTTCTGGGCGTGGTGCGTCTCCCTTAGCTAAAATTGAAGACTGGATTAACGTACCTTGTCCAAAATGTGGCAAACCAGCAAAACGGGAAACCGATACAATGGATACCTTTATCGACTCCTCATGGTATTTTTTCCGTTATACCGATGCAACTAACCAAAATGAGGCATTTAATCTTAATACCGTTAATGATTGGATGGCGGTGGATCAGTATGTAGGTGGAATTGAACACGCTATTCTACATTTACTTTATTCACGCTTTTTTACAAAAGTTGTTAGGGATAGGGGCTTAGTCAAGGTTGACGAGCCCTTCAAAAGATTATTAACTCAAGGTATGGTACAAGGTTTAACCTATAAAAATCCTGAAACGGGTAAATATGTCATAGCAGAAAACGTCTATTCAGTGGAAGAAACCAACGACAAAGGCAAAACTGAGACGGTTTATTATGAAAAAGAAACCAATCAGAAACTCTCGGTATTTTACGAGAAAATGTCTAAGTCTAAATATAATGGTGTTGATCCAGAGGTGGTATTATCCAAATATGGAGCAGATACAGCGAGAATGTTTATCTTATTTAAAGCACCTCCTGAGAAAGATTTAGAATGGCAAGACGCAGATGTAGAAGGGCAATATCGCTTTTTAAATCGAGTATGGTTATTAGTTAATGATTTTGTAGAAAACCCTAATTCTGCCAAAAATAAAACCTTTGATAAAGCGAAACTAAGCAAAGAAGAAAAGGATTTAAGAAGGGCTATTCACACAGCTATTAAAGAAATTTCTGACGACTTAAATGGTGATTATCAATTTAATACGGCAGTTTCTGAGTTAATGAAATTAAGCAACGCTTTACGGGATTTTAGTAATAAAAATTCTCCTATTTTTCGAGAAGGAATTGAAACTTTAATTTTACTTTTAGCACCTTTTGCACCTCATATTAGCGAAGAATTATGGAAATTATCAGGGAATAGTAATAGTGAATCAGTCCATTTACAGTCATGGTTAACCTTAGATAATGATGCTTTAATTGTGGATGAAATTACTTTAGTTATTCAAATTATGGGTAAAACTAGAGGTACAATTTCTGTACCTGCTTCTGCGAATAAAGAGGAATTAGAAAAATTTGCTAAAGAGTCTGATATTGCGAAAAAACACATAGATAATAAAACTATTAAAAAAGTGATCGTTGTACCTAACAAGTTAGTGAATTTTGTCGTAAGTTAATCTTTAAATCCCCAAAATTGGGGAATTTTTTTGTTTTAAATAATTTCATCAAAAACTATTATTAATTAACTAAATTTTACTTGATTTCTTCCATTTTCTTTTGCCTGATATAAAGCATTATCAGCCATTTTTATTAAAGATTCGATCGAATTTTGGGAACTAGGAATTACGGAAGCAATGCCAAGACTGAGAGTAACATAATCACTAATTTCTGAATGTTTATGAGGAATTTTCAAATCTTGTATTTCTTTCCTGATTTGTTCAGCTATATTAATAGCACCTTCAAGAGGAGTATTGGGTAAAATAATGGCAAATTCTTCTCCTCCATAACGAGCTAGAAAATCTGATGATCTTTTAACGATATTATCCATTATTTGAGCTACTTTTATTAAGCATTTATCTCCTGCCTGATGTCCATAAATATCATTGTAAGGTTTAAAATAATCTACATCACATAAAATTAAGGATAAAGGTTCATTACCTCGATCGCAACGTTGCCATTCTTGCGCTAAAGTATTGTCAAAAAAATGTCGATTATAAACCCCTGTTAATCCATCAATAGTAGCTAGTTTACTTAGCTTTAATTCAAGTTTTTTCCTAACAGTAATATCTCTAACTGTCACTGAAAAACCATCCCCTAATTTTACCGCGATAAAATGAAACCATTTTTGAGTATTTTTATAGTTATATCTAATATCTTGCTCTAAAGATTTTCCTGTTTCTACCACTTTGATAAAAGAAGAAAATAATTGAGGTTTAACTTTATTAATAAATTTTTTAAAAACTAATTTTCCTGTTAAATTTTCTGGTTGACTATTAAAAATTTGGGCAGTGACAGGATTAACCACTATACAACGAAAATCCTCTATTTCTCCTGTTTTAGGATCTCTCACTGCTTCTAAAGCGGCGATGCCATCAAGAGATGCGTTTAAAATACTAGAAATTAAAGCCCTAGATTGATATAAAATAGCTTCAGCTTCTTTTCTTTGACGAATTTCTTTTCTTAAATTATCTTGCTCTTTTTCTAATAATTCTCGTTCTTTTTCTAATAATTTTCTCTGGGTTTGAATTGTTAATTGACTGGTAATTCTAGCTAAGACTTCTTCTTCTTGAAAAGGTTTAGTTATATAATCAATACCTCCTACTTCAAAGGCTTTTATTTTATCAAATACATCACTCAAAGCGCTAATAAAAATGACGGGAATATCTTTTGTTTTTGTATCAGATTTAAGTTTTTCACACACCTCGTAACCGTCCATATTAGGCATTAAAATATCTAATAAAATTAAATCAGGAGGATTAGATTGTGCCGCAATAATTGCACTTTCTCCATCGGGTGCTTTTTTTACTTTATAATTTTTACTCTCCAGCATTTTTGAAAGTACCCTCAAATTAGCCGGTTGATCATCAACTATTAAAATACTCTCAATTAAGTTGTTTTCTGATACCAAATCAAGTTGATTTATTGATTTATTTAAAGATTTAATATCACAATTAATCATTTATATTATTTCCTTTTATTTGATAAAAAAATTATTTTTTCAATTCCCATAAACTTGTTATAAAAAATGATTTGTTAGATATTATTATTGTTTTTCAATAAGTTTTCTAATTTTTTTTAGTTGGAAATTATCCACTAAATTAGTTAGTTTCTCAATCAAGGTATGATGTTCTTGGGGAATTTGTGCAATTAATTCTAATATTAAATCATCATCGAGATCAACAGAGGCTTGATATAATTTGTCTATCCATGATGAGGGCATTATTTGCAAATTTTCCACTGTTAAAGGTTGATTTGTGGTAACGATCGAGGTGTGATTTTCTTCTTCATAAATGTATTCTACTCCCAAGTGTTTAGCCATTGCATCAAAGATAACCGATTCTTTAAAAGGTTTTCTGATAAAATCGTCACATCCTGCGGATAAAATCACAGCTTTTTCTTCTTCCAATACACTGGCAGTTAAGGCAATAATAGCGGTGGCATTACCCTTTATTGTACCTTTAATATGTTGAGTGGCCTCATAACCATCCATTACAGGCATTCGCATATCCATCCAAATAAGATGAGGTTTCCAATCATCCCATATTTCGATCGCTTCTTGCCCATTTCCTGCTTCTTTCAATTCAAATCCCAAAGGTTGTAGTAATTTAATTAGTAATAAACGATTCATTGGACGATCGTCAACTACAAGAATACGATAACGCTGTTGTCCTGATTTTAAACCTACCACATGACGAGAGTTAATACGTTGCTCAATTTCTACTTCTTCGGGTTTAATGAGTTGAGTAACTATTTCAAAACTAAAAATACTACCTTCCCCCAAAGTACTTTTAATATTGATGTCACCCCCCATTAATTGGACAAATTTTCGACTAATAGGCAAACCTAAACCTGTACCTTCTTGACTGTTTCTGCCTACTTCTGTTTGAGTAAAGGCTTCAAAAACCTTCCCGATGTCTTCTTGTGAAATTCCCGCCCCGGTATCTTCTACGGCAAAGGTGATATAGATTTTATCTTCGGTTTTGGGTTGATAGGGAGTCAGATAAACTAAAACATTAACCCCTCCTTCTTCAGTGAATTTAATGGCATTGTTAGCTAAATTTATCAATACTTGACGTAATTTTGTCTCATCTGTGCGAATATAACGAGGTACATTTTCATCTCGTTCAAAATTTAACTGTAATTCCTTCTCTTCGGCTTTTAACTGCAATAAGTCTTCAATTTCTTGTAATAACGTATAAAGATCAAAGTTTTTCTCATTCAATGTCATTTTTCCTGCTTCTATCTTCGATAAATCAAGAACATTATTGATTAAATTCAAAAGATAGTTACCACTGCGATGGATAATGTTAATATTGTCTTTGTGTTCTTGTAGTAAGGTATTCGATCGCATCATAATTTGAGAAAAACCGAGAATAGCATTCATGGGAGTGCGCAATTCATGACTCATATTCGCCAAAAAAACGCTTTTAGTTTGATTGGCTATCTCTGCTTTCTCTTTTGCTTGAGCTAATTCGATGTTTCCTGCTTGAAGTTGTGCCGTAGATTGTTCAAGAGAGTTAATAACTTGATTGTAACGAGTAGCAATATGTCCTACTTCCGTAAAAGGTTCAACTGGTACACGCAAACTAAGATCTTGAGTTTTAATTTGTTCATCCATAACGGTAAGCAAATCATAGACTTCGGTCTTTGCTCTATGCTCAGATACATTTAGTCCTATATCTTCATCTTCTAAGGATACCCGTAAAGGGAAAAAGCGATTAGTGAGATTGAGTAATAGCCATGCTAAGCCAAAAGCCCATATAAAGCAGACTAAAATCCCTAATAATTGCACTAATAACTGCTCAAAAGAGTTTAAACCTGTACCTAATAATTCAGGTTGTGCAAATAAGGCTACCGCTAAAATTCCCCATGTACCTCCCATACCGTGTACTGCAACCGCATCAACTGCGTCATCAATTTTATGCTTTTCTAATTGTCCTTTAGCAAATAACATTAAATAAGCACCAATCGCTCCGATAATAACCGCTTCAGAGGTAGAAACTGCATGACAAGAAGCTGTTATAGAAACTAATCCAGCGATCGTACCATTCATTAAAAATTCTACTTCAGGCATTTTATACTTTTGCCACCCAAAAATGCAACCGCTAATCATTCCGGCTACTCCTGCCATCAGGGTATTGACTAAAATTCTCGGTACTTGATCATTAAATACAAATATACTGCCACCATTAAAACCAAACCATGCAATCCATAACAACATGACTCCTAACACAGATAAAGGTAAATTCGAGCCATTGATTTTCTGAACAGAAAAACGACCGTGACGAGGGCCTATAATAATTAAAAGAGCAAATGATACCCATGCCCCGATGGAATGAACTACTGTACACCCTGCAAAGTCCACAAAACCGAGATTTCCTAACCATCCCGTAAAGCCATTGTGACTGTTATCCATGCCATTCCATGCCCAATGACCAAAAATAGGGTATATAATACCTGAAATAATGCCAGAAGAAATTATATAAGAACTAAATTTTAACCTTTCGGCGACTGCTCCTGATACGATCGTCGTTGAAGTACTACAAAACATAGCTTGAAAGAGAAAAAAAGCACCTAACTCAGAATCACTACCTATATCAATAAAAAATCCTGTCGTGCCGATTATTCCTGCCTTACTTAAGCCAAACATTAATCCATAACCAAACATCCAGAATAAGGCGACGGAGATACCAAAATCTGCGAGATTCTTTACGGCTACATTAATGTTATTTTTTGATCGAGTCAACCCTGACTCTAAACACATAAATCCGGGTTGCATTAAGAATACTAATCCGGCACAAATTAAAATCCATTGTAAATCAGTCATAATTAACAATTAACAGTGGCTTATCATATTAATTCCTTATTGTACATTCCTATTACCTAATAATGATTTTTGAATCTCTATCTACAAAACTGTATTATTTGCAACAATTAGCCAATGAATTAGTCGCTAATCAGTTAAATCATCTTAGTTTTTTTAGTGTTGCCATCATTTTATTTACGGGATTAATCACCAGTTTAACGCCTTGTATGTTATCCATGCTTCCTTTAACTATTGCCTATATTGGTGGTTATGAAAATAAGGGAAAATTTTCTTCTTTTTTACAGTCAATTTATTTTGCTTTCGGGTTAGCAACCACATTAGCAATTCTCGGAATTTTTGCCGCTTTATTCGGTAAAGTTTATGGGCAAATTGGAATAGGCTTACCTATTTTAGTAAGCTCGATCGCTATTATAATGGGTTTAAATTTACTAGATATAATTCCTTTAAAATTTCCTAATTGGGATACCAGTAATTGGATTAAAGATAACTTACCCAATAGTTTAAAATCCTATCTATTAGGATTAACTTTTGGTTTAATAGCTTCTCCTTGCAGTACTCCTGTTTTAATAACTTTACTTGCTTATATAGCTAATAGTAAAAATTTAGTATTTGGGGCAATATTATTAGTTAGTTATGCAATTGGCTATGTTTTTCCTTTAATTTTAGCTGGTACATTTACAGGAACATTAAAAAATTTTCTAAATTTAAGAATAGTTACTCAATGGATTAATCCCCTTAGTGGGGCAATTTTATTAATATTTGGGATTTTTTCTTTAGCTTCTCGTTTTACTATTTAGGGGTTGCTGAAAAAGTCTTTTGATGAGGGTAGGTGTTAGGTTTTAGGTAAAATAATCAAAAATTAAGGTTTTGAGCTTAGTGTCTAAAAACAATATAGTTGGAAACTCCAAACAGTTTCAAAATACTAATTCTCCGTTAGTCAGGATAAGAAGAAAATAAATAAAGTTGGAAACTGGCAATATTTACTTCTATCTTTTATGGATTTTTAATAATAATAAAATTGGAAACTATTGCTAGTTTAATCAGGTAAAATTGAGAGAATAAATGTATTCATCAAGAATTTGTTGTATTGATGGTAACTGTAATGAGGGAATAAAGTTGTATAATCTTATCGCCTGTAAGGTGCTTTTTGCGTTGTTATTTTGTGTAATAAGGGAATAAAGTTGTATAATTTCAACGATCAGAATGTCCTATTTTCGTTTTGCTTTTTCACATCCTTAAAAAATAAAGTTGTATATTTTTGAGTTTGTGGATCAACTTTTTAGACTACAGATCAGAAAAATAGGGGAATAAAGTTGTATATTAGATCTCTTGCAAAATTATAATGAACATAAAAAGATGATAGGATAAGACAAAATATTAGCAATCGCCTTTAATTTAATTAAAGAAAATAAGTGCCTTTATACAGTTAATCATAATTCTTGCTTATATAATTCTCAACCTAGGAAAGTAAATACCCATTGGCGATAAAATACACAAATTAATTTACTGGATTCTTTAATATAGTTCTTAAATAATAGCTATGTCTTTTTTCACTATTTCATAGTTATAAATTCCCGCAATTAAGTTGAATCTTAACCCAAATCTTTTTCTTTTATTTCTATATTTTTCTGATAGTATTCTAAATATTTTAAGTTTTCTATTTACATGTTCAATTACGATTCTTTGTCGATTTAACTCTCTATTTTTTCTTTTTTCTTCTTGGGTTAACTTTCTTTTTTTTGTTTTCTTTTTTGGTATTTCGCTTAATTTATGAATTTTTTCTATACCTTGATAACCTTTGTCTACTAAACACTTTATTTTTTCACTTAATGGTAATCTACTGTTTTTAAAAATTTTAAAATCATGTTCTCTTCCTCGTCCATTTACATAACAAATTATTTCCAAGGTATCTTTATTAACTACTAATTGTGCTTTAAATGTATGTTCCTTCTTTTTGCCACTATAGTAAATTTTTTGTCTTTTTTTTGGTCTTTCGATTGCTATTTCAGTAACATCTATTAATACTGCCTTAATTTCATTCTCTTTTTTTATCAATTCTTTTTTACCACCTAGGGAAAAATAACCTGATTTGAGCAAGATTTTTTCAATTTTATGAACTGTTCTACAAACCGTTGATTCTGAGATATTCCAGTACTCTGATATGTGAAAATAAGTTCGATATTCTCTCAAATATTCCAAGGTTACTAAAATCTGCTCGGACACTGTTAATTTGCTTTTCCTTCCTCTTTTGTGATTGTTTTGTTCTTTTTTGACTATTTCTACTAAAAGATTATAGGTTTCTTTTTTTACTCCAAATCTCCTTTTAAACTTTTCTGGCTTTAATTTTTTTATTCTCTCAAGTTTCATAATTAAATCTTATACTTAAGGTATCCTCCATCGCCCAAAATTATAGATTATTCTGGTTAATCCTATCTCGTATTTAATTTTGCAAGAGGTCTTATCTAACTGTTAAACCTTCGATCACCATTAGGCGTTGATCACGACATAGCTTTAGCTAAAAGAAAATTTGCAAATATTCTGTTGAACCTTCGAGCGTCATTAGGCGTTATAAAATCTTACAAAAAAAACTAGAGAATATTTGGTTTTTCAGTTTCCAACTTTATTCTCTAGTTTCCAAGTTTATTATTCAGTTTCCAACTTTATTGTTTTTTGACAACAGTGGGCATTGCCCACCCTACACTTATTCTACTGTAACGCTTTTGGCTAAATTACGAGGT
This sequence comes from Geminocystis sp. NIES-3709, assembly GCF_001548115.1. Lineage (GTDB taxonomy): Bacteria > Cyanobacteriota > Cyanobacteriia > Cyanobacteriales > Cyanobacteriaceae > Geminocystis. The sequence continues at coordinate 227,034 of NZ_AP014821.1, forward strand.
TGATCTACGTCTAAGCCGCGCATGGATGCAATGTAATAAGATAATAATTGCAAGGGTATCACCGCTAAGATAGGAGACAAGATTTCTTCTACTTCTGGCACGAGTAAAGTATCTTGAAACATATCTTCTTGTTTGTTTTGGGGCAATACACCGATTAAACGGGCATCTCTTGCTTTGGCTTCCTGCGCATTGGAAATCACCTTCTCATAAACACTACCACCCATAGCGATCGCAACTACGGGTACATGGGCATCTAAAAGGGCGATCGGACCATGTTTCATTTCTCCGGCGGGATAGCCTTCAGCGTGAATATAACTAATTTCCTTGAGTTTTAATGCACCCTCCAACGCAATGGGAAAATTGATGCCTCTACCTAAGAAAATAAAGTCTCTAGTATCGGGGAATTGATGGGCTAAATCTCGCACTTTTGGCTCTTCAGTGTGAATAATTTGCTCAATTTGGGTGGGTAATTGCAATAAACCTTTTAATATTTCGTCCATACGTGACGGGGTTACTGTTTTTCTACGCCATGCTAAATCAAGGGCTAAAATATAAAAGCCGATGACTTGGGCGACAAAAGTTTTGGTTGCCGCAACTCCAATTTCAATACCAGCATAAGTGTTGATAACTTGATCAACCATACTACCTAATGTACTTTCAGGACGATTTGTAATACCTAAAATACGGGGCTGATAGGAAGTTGTTAAGGTCGATCGACGTTGACGCTCCATCTCAAGGGCTGCAAGGGTATCCGCTGTTTCTCCTGATTGAGTAACGCCAATTGTAATTGTATTACGCATAACTGGAGTGGGAGAATAACGAAATTCTGAAGCATACTGCACAAAAGTCGGAATTTTTGCAATTTGCTCTAGTAAATATTTACCAACTAAACTTGCGTGCCAAGATGTACCACAGGCGACTATCTGGATATGTTCTAAATCTTGATATAATTCAGATTTGAGGTTGAGGGTTACAGGGTTTTCATCAGGGTTGGTTTCTGAATGCCAATCAGGGTTAAGATAGGCTTCTAAACAGGTGCGTACAACAGAAGGTTGCTCATGAATTTCTTTGAGCATGAAGTGACGAAAACCTTGTTTTTCAACAGTTACAGGACTCCAGTCGAGGGTACGAGGAGTTTTACGAAGACGTTTACCTGAAAAATCATAAATTTCTACTCCGAGGGGTGTTAAACGAGCAATTTCACCATTTTCTAAAGATAAAACTGTGTTAGTATGATTAACTAAAGCGGTAACATCGGAGGCGCAGAAAAATTCTCCTTGTCCGAATCCAATAGTTAAGGGGGCGCTTTGACGGGCTACAATTAATTCATCGGGATAGTCGGCACATAAAATAGCGATGGCAAATGCACCATCTAAATAGGTAATTGCTTTATTCACCGCATCTATGAAAGGATCTTCACTTTGAGGGTTGTAATATTCAGCGATAAGATGAGGGATAACTTCAGTATCGGTGTCAGAAATGAATTGATGTCCTTTGCTGATTAATTCTTTTTTCAATTCTTGATAATTTTCGATAATGCCATTTTGCACCACGGCAAATCTACCTTTGTTATCTTGGTGAGGGTGCGCGTTATATTCTTCTGGTTTACCATGGGTTGCCCATCTGGTATGCCCTATACCTATTTTAGCAGTGTTGGTTTCTTTTTCTAATTTTGTCCGGAGATTATATAATTTACCTTTCGCTCTAGTAGAATGAATGTTATTATCCACGATCGTAGCAACCCCAGCCGAATCGTATCCCCGATATTCTAACTTCTCTAAGCCACTAACTAAAATATCGATCGCAATTTGTGTTCCAATATAACCTACTATTCCACACATAATTTTAAGAATAAAAATAATTTGGATACATTATAACCATCTTGTTAGAGTTATGATGTTTTAACTAATGAGAAGAAAATCAATGGACAATTGACAGAAGAGAACCTAAAACTCATGTAGTTCACTGTCAGTAAAAGTAAGGCAGAGAGAAAAGAAGATCAGGTGGAGAAGGAGAAAGAGTTATTTATTTATCATTAAATTATATGCAAGTTAAATGCGTCTTAGCTTACCAAATAGATTGTCGTATGAATAATTACGGATGAATTGAACCATCTGCCATCGTTGTACCTGTTAGGTTGACACCATTTAAAGCACTATTGCGTAAATTTGCACCTCTTAAATCAGCCGAGGTTAAATAAGCCTCAATCATATTGCTACGATGTAAACAAGTTTCTTCTAAATTAGCTTTTTCTAAAATGGCATAACTTAGAATAGAATTTTTTAAAATAGCTCTTTCTAGGTTACTTTCTCGTAAATTTGCCCCAAAAAAAATAACCTTAGTTTTACTGGGTAATTTCAAGTTTAACTCTGATAATTTTACTTGATTAATATGTGTGTTGCGTAATATTGCCCCTGTAAAATTAGCGCCTCGAAGATTGGCTTTTTCTAAGTTAACTCCTTGCAAAATTGCTTCACTTAAATCGGCATTTCTCAGTTGACTTCCAGATAAATCTGCTCTACGAAAATTGGTTTCCGTTAAATCACAACCGAGAAGATTTGCCCCAGATAAATCCGCTCTTGTTAAATCAGCACCTGTTAAGTTGACACCGCTTAAATCTGCCCCAGATAAATCCGCTCTTGTAAAATTCGCTCCGGCAAAATTCGCTCCTGTTAAATTACAGTTGTTTAATTTGGCATAACTAAAATTGGCGTTTGCTAAAGAAGATTTATTGAGATTACCATAACTCAAATCAACTCGACTCAGATTTGCTCCGTTTAAATTTGCCCAACTTAAATCAGCATAGGTTAAGTCTGCATAGGATAAGTTTGCTCCGATTAGTTTAGCACTAATAATGCGTGTATGTACTAAGTCCGATCGACTCAAATTTGCTCCACTAAAATCACTACCGCTCAAATTTGCCCAATTCAAATCCACTCTACTTAGATTAATTTGGGTTAAATTTTCTTGAATTAGATCTTCTTTGGATAAATCAATTTGACTAAAATCTCGTTGTCCTTGATCATATAAACGAAGTACTTCATCTGCATTCATGCAACATAAACTATTTTCTTAATAGCATTAATTAATAATTTTATGAATAACAAAATTATAGAGATTCACTAAGTAAAATATCTAATTTTTTTTCTTGATCTAATCTATATAAATTATCACAACCGCCGATCGAAATATTATTAATAAATATTTGAGGCAATGTTTTCTTTCCATTAGCTCGATCGATCATTAATTTTCTAGCGGTGTTATCTCCGTCTATTTTATATTCTTGAAAATCGCATCCTTTCAACCATAATAACCATTTTGCTTTAATACAATAAGGACAAGTTTGCCATGTATAAATTTCAACTTTTGCTTGAATATAAGAAAATTGATTACCAAATATTTTACTAATTAAGTTTAACATTTTTATTTTTATCTATTATTAATTAAGTAAAACTATCAAAAAACTTTTAATTATTTATTCTTAGTTGATTTTTGATTGCTATTTTAAATTTAACATATTTTGGAGTGATAAATTGATTTATTTGTTCTCTTTGATTAATCAAATAAATACTAACTAAAGTTAAAAACACTCCTTGTAATTGTAAAGTAGAAAGGGTTTCTCCTAAGATTAAGTTGCCAAAAGTTAAAGCAAATATGGGCGTGAGAAAAGTTAAAGCACTTAAACTGGTAAGATTTCCTTTTGAGGCAAGAAAAAAGAATAATCCATAGGCGATCGCACTACCAAAAATAGTAGCATAACTAAGAGATAACCAAGCAGAAAGATCCAGATTTACCCATTGAGAAGTTTCAAATTGAAAACTAAAAATGAATAAAACTAATCCTCCTAAAACCAGATGCCATCCTGTGGCTACTACTGCATCTACATGACGAGAAACATAAGGAATCATAATTGTACCTACTGCCATCGACAGAGAAGCCAATAACATCAACCATTCCCCATTATTAAAAAGATTTTGCCAGTTAAAATCAAGATTAGTGAAGTTTCCTTGCAACCAATTAATAATCCATTCATCAGGTAAGCCAATTAAACTAATGCCTAGAATACCAATAGTTAAGCCTAACCACCCCCAAAAACCGATAATCTCTTTAAATAACCACCGAGACATAATAGCCACTGCTAAGGGTTGAGAATCAATCATTACGGAACCCAACCCTGCTGTAGTACGCATTAATCCTTCTCCGATAAATCCTTGAAACATACAACCATCAACTAAGGCAAAAAGACTAATCCATCCCCAACCCTGCCAAGTTTTTGGTTGAGATTTTCCTAATGCGATCGCAACTAATAATACTAAAAATCCTGCGGGAAAAATTCTTATTCCTGCCATAAATAAAGGAGTAGTTTGAGGAATAACCCCTTTCATGGCAACCATCGCCGTGCCCCAAAGAAAAAAAGGTGCAATAAGAATTAAGGAAGTTAGAAAAGAAGAATTATAATCAGGTTTTAACTGCATCAATATTTAAGATATTTGTTACATTTCTTAATTATATGCAACTGTTGTTAATCGTGATGGAGATTCCCCCATTAAATCAAAAATTGTGGAGATTTGTTATACTCAAATTGTCAGCAAAAAATAATCATTCCATGACTGAGAAAGTAACTGTAAAAATTATTAGTGATAATCGTCAAGCAAGATACTTATACGAAATATTAGAAACCTACGAAGCGGGAATAGAATTAGCAGGTACAGAGGTTAAGTCTATCAGAATGGGAAGAGTTAATTTAAGAGATGGCTACGCTTTAATTCGTAACGGCGAAGCATGGTTGAGTAATGTACATATTTCTCCCTATGAAACCACTGGTAGATATTTTAATCATGAACCTCGTCGCAATCGTAAGTTATTGTTACACAAAAAAGAAATTAATAAACTCATTGGACTACTTGAACAAAAAGGATTAACTCTTATTCCCTTAAAAATGTATTTTAAAGGAGAGTGGATCAAAGTAAGTTTAGGAGTCGGTAAGGGTAAAAAACTTCATGATAAACGAGAAACCGTTAAACGCAGAGAAGATGAGAGAGAAATGGCAAGAGCATTAAAACGTTTTTAAGACAAATCTCAACCAAAAATTATTTTATAGTTTTATATTATGTAATAAGGGCTAAAGCCCTTTTTTTGTCTAGTCAATTTTTGTTTAATAATGATGAAAAGACGCACTTTTTTAACTTTTGCTTTTTCGGCATTTCCTTTAACTTTTGCCGTTGATCAAACTATATCAGCTAACCAAACTAAATCAACGAATAAACCAGAAAAAATCACTTTATCTGATAAAGAATGGAAGAAAAAATTAACTCCTCAGCAATATCATATTCTTCGACAAGAAGGTACTGAAAAACCCTTTTCTAGTCCTTTAAATAATGAAAAAAGAAAAGGAATTTATGCTTGTGCCGGTTGCAATTTACCTTTGTTTAATTCAAGTACTAAATATAATAGTGGCACTGGTTGGCCTAGTTTTTATGATTCGATCGAAAACTCTCTTGGTACGAAAAGAGATTTAAAACTATTTATTCCTAGAACAGAATATCATTGTGCCAGATGCGGAGGACATCAAGGTCATGTCTTTGGAGATGGGCCAAATCCTACCGGAAAAAGATATTGTAACAATGGTTTAGCCTTAAAATTTATACCCCAAGCCTAACATGAACAAAATAAACAAAACAATAGTCATCATACTTTTTACATTTTTAATTCTAACACCTTTAGCTAACGCAAAAACTGAAAAAGCAACTTTTGCCGGAGGTTGTTTTTGGTGTATGGAGCAACCTTTTGATGTGATTAAAGGAGTTTTTTCAACAACTTCTGGTTATACGGGAGGAGATCTTAAAAACCCTACTTATAAAAGAGTCACGGGAGGACAAACAGGTCATGCAGAATCAGTACAAGTTCAATATGATGACAATTTGGTAACTTATCAGAAACTATTAGATATTTTCTGGAAAAATATTGATCCTACAGTGCAGAATAGACAATTTTGTGATGTAGGTACTCAATATCGCAGTGCTATTTTTTATCATAATGAGCAACAAAAAAAATTGGCTTTAGAAAGTAAAGAAAAGGTAGCAAAAAAACTGAAAAAACCTATTTTTACAGAAATAAAACCTCTCAAAGAATTTTATGCTGCCGAAGACTATCACCAAGACTATTACAAAAAAAATCCTCTTTTATACAAATACTATCGCTATCGTTGTGGTAGAGATCAAAGATTAACAGAAATTTGGGGAAATTAGCAATTAGGAATTAGGAATTAGCCGTCAGCTATTAGAGTTTAATAATTAAATTAAAAGTATCTAAAATTCTCACAAATAATTTAGAAATTCTATAGGTATTCAATTTAATAAACACTGGAAATCAATTATTGATAATTTTAAATCAATTATTATCACTTTTACCTATTCTGTGTTTACTTTTCCTTCTCTTTACCAATTGATATAGTCATTAAAAATAAGAATGAAACAGTTTAATAATATTAAAAATTTTCAAAAATCTTGATTGGTGCACAATGGCCACCTTACATAATTTCTCTAACTGTCTCAGTGTTATTTTAACTAACTATAATTGTTCATTGTCTATTGTTGAACGATAGTTTTATGATTCACCCTTAATTAATTATTCACTATCAACTATTTCTCTAATTCTGTAGATAGGACGTTGTTGAGATTCGTGGTAGGTACGCATTAACAATTCTCCTAATAAGCCAAAGGAAAATAATTGAACCCCTGTTAAAATTAATAATACACATAATATCAATAAAGGTCGATCTCCAATACTTTTGTGTAAACCCAGTTTGATGAAAGTGAGATAAACACCAATAATAACTCCTAACACCATGAAAAGAAGCCCGAAAAAGCCAAAGACGTGCATCGGGCGTGTAAGAAATTTTTTTATAAAAAAAACTGTTAGTAAATCCATTATCACCCTAAAAGTGCGACCTAAACCGTATTTACTTTTACCAAAACGCCTTGCATGATGATTAACAGGAATTTCTGCAATTTTTGCACCCTCAATATAGGCTAATGCTGGTAGAAAGCGATGCAATTCACCATATAGATTAAGATCAGCAATTAATTCTGTACGGTATGCTTTAAGTGAACATCCATAGTCATGTAAATTTACTCCAGTGATTTTACCAATAATAAAATTAGCGATTTTTGAGGGTAAAAGGCGAGTTAAAGCATCATCTTGACGATTTTTACGCCAACCACTCACTAAGTCATAGCCTTCCTCTAATTTACTTAATAATAAGGGTATATCCGCGGGATCATTTTGTAAATCTCCATCAAGGGTAATAATTACTTTTCCTGTAGAATTTTCAAAACCGGCTGCCATAGCAGGAGTTTGTCCATAATTACGTCGTAAAATAATCGCTTTAAGACAGTTAGTGTTACTAGCAAGGTTTTTTAGTACTTCGATCGAGGCATCTTCAGAACCATCATCAACACAAATAATCTCATAAGTCAAGGGAGTATCTTTTAAACTATTAGTAATGGCAGAAATGAGGAGAGGAATATTTTCAGCTTCGTTATAAATGGGAATAACTAAGGATAAGTCCATAATAATTGATAATTGACTTCTTGCAGAAGTTAGCGAATAAGCAATGAACAATGATAGATAATATTAATAATTTATTATCCATAGTTGATTTTAATTTTAATTGTGTAAAAGATATAATCCAATTATTTAAGACGAGATAATGCTGACCAACGGTTATCTTTAATGGTAGTATCTTCTTGAGCCTCGATCGCAGGAGGTTGACAATCATTACCGCAAAGATTACGTAAGGGCATCCCTAAAGATAATTGCTCATAAATCCACTCATCAACTATGAACTCTCCATCAGGGGGTAATGTTTCCGATAAATCCTCTGTTAAAATTTCTCTTTCTAAAGGGTAGTTTAAGTCGGTTTCTTGTTGTTTTAATAAAATAATTTCTGATGTATCTACTTCTAAACGATGATTAAAAGTCTGTAAACATCGATCGCAGGTTAAAGTTAAGATAGTATCTGCTTGTAATTGCAATTCTAAAAAATTACCTCGATGACATATTTGAAAAATTCCTCTGACGGGAGTAAGACTATTTAAACCAGCAATTTGATGATTTAAGATGATTTCCTCTTTTTGCTCAGGCATCTTTAACAATCGAGGAATATAAATTTTTTCCATAATAAAACCTTATTTTAGTTAAAACCTATTTAACTGTACTTTAGGATAAAAAAGTAAATATTTAGTAATAAAAAGAGATTTTACTTAATAAATTTTACTTAACAGTTCTGTTAAATGATGATACCAAAAAAGGATAATGAGGGAAAACTCAGAAAACTCTATAATTAAAAACAAAACCATCTAAATTACTATGAGTCAGGGTGATTTATCTAGGGAAAATTTATTAGTACAACGTTACCAATTAAAAGAGATAATTGGACAGGGTGCTATGGGTATAGTGTATCGAGCAGAAGATACTGTGTCTAAAAGGCAAAATGTAGCGGTGAAAATTTTGTCTCGTGCCTTAGATGATATGAAGATGATTAAAAGATTTCAACGAGAAGCCACTGTGAGTGCTTTATTATCAGAAAGAAGTGACAATATTGTTAGGGTGACAGATTATGGCGTTGATGAAAAAAAAGTTCCTTTCTATGTGATGGAATATCTCAATGGGGAGAATCTTGACGATTTCATTGATATTCATGAAATTTCTATTCCAATATTTTTAGATTTTGCCTCTCAAATTTGTAGAGCGATGGAAACTGCTCATAACGGTATCTTTTTTGAAGGACAAATTTGTCCTGTTATTCATAGAGATCTTAAACCAAGTAATGTGTTTCTGATTGAAGATTTAACAGGAAAACAGATTATTAAAGTTCTTGATTTTGGTATTGCCAAATTAGTTAAGAATGAAAAAGGGGAAACTGAAGCCTTTATGGGTACTCCCAGATATTGTTCTCCTGAACAGATACAAGGGAAGGACTTAGATAATCGATCGGATATTTATAGTTTAGGTATGGTCATGTATTTTATGTTAGCAAAAAAGTATCCTTGGGATTTAGAGATAAACTCTGTTTCTGCATGGTACAAGGCTCATACCGAATTAACCCCCTCTCCATTTTCTTCTAGCTTAAAAATTCCTCCGGAATTAGAAAAATTAGTACTACGTTGTTTGGAAAAATCTCCTAATTATCGCCCCCAAAGTATTGGAGAAATTATCCAAATACTAGAAGCGATCGCTAGAAATATAAATAATCAATCTCATTTGAGGAATCAATCATCTTATTCCAACATTCATGACAATAAAAAATCACCGTTAGAAACATTTTTATTAACGAGTAAATGGCCTCAAAATAAACCACAACAAAAAATAGTCTTTCCTCGCATTTTTCCTTTTGAAAAAGAAGTGTTTCCTACTATTTGTACCATGCTAGAAAGTGAAGATATAAATAAGAGAAAAAACAATATTCGCTATAATCAATTTTTATTTCAAAGTTATCCTCATCCAATGATTTTATGGCTTACGGTGTTATATAGTCCAGAAGATGGAGCTCGTTGGTTGCCTTGTTATTTAGATTTAAAAACTAAAATTGGTCAACAAGTAGTCAATCTTTTAAGTGATTCTAAAAAATATTTTTTATTATTTTATCCTTTAGATAATCCAAATAAATGTCAAAATATATTATCATTTAAAGTTATGCTAAAACAAAGAACCAGTTTAAAACAATGGGCTTCGGTTAGTAATATGTTAAATATTAATCACAATGAAGAAGCAGTTATAAGTAGGAAAAAATTAAAAGAAGATTTAGAAAGACTAAAGCCCAAAATTATTTTAGATATAGAAAAAACTCAAACCCAAGAAGTTCACGGATGAAATTATGAATTTGATAGAAATAATTAGAGAAGATTATAGAAAATTTCCTCAAGATCAAACCTACAATATTTATGCGGAGAATGTTTATTTTAAAGATCCTATTTATGATTTTTATGGCATTAAAAAGTATCAGAATATGATTAGTTTTTTGAGAAAATGGTTTAAGAATTTACATTTAGAATTACATGAAATAACAGAAAATGAAAATCAAATAGATACTCGTTGGACAATGTCATGGAATAGTCCTTTACCTTGGCAACCTTTTGTGTCTGTTTCTGGTAGAAGTGAGTTAAAATTAAAAGATAATTTAATTATCGGTCATTATGATTATTGGGACTGTTCAGTGTGGGATTTAATTAAACAACACTTTAAAATAATTAATAGTTGAAATTGATAATTATATTTTTCAAATTTTTATGAATAATTTACCTAAAAATAACCAGAAAAATGGCATAAATAAAGAAAAATATGCCTATTTAAAAGCCGAAGCAGAAAAGCCTTATAAGGGATTCAGAAAATTTATTTATTTTGGCTTAGGTGCATCAGGTGCGATCGGAGCTTTTATATTCTTTATACAAATAATTGCAGGTAAAAATGTTAGTGATAATATTCCTAATTTATTAATTCAAATAGCTGTTATTTCTCTAATGATATTTTTATTTCGTTGGGAAAATAGAGATAATAACTGACTTAAGCAGAAAAAACTCCCCACCATAGAAGAAAAAGTGTTAGGTATAGCAATCAGGCAAGTGACAAAGGAAAAATAGATTATAATTACTTCTTAGATTTTTATAATGTTCTAATCAACTCGTTTTTTGTCGTATTAGAAATTAACCTAATACCTAACACCTCAGTTATTACAAGACTTAGTTATCCTTTTTAGATTTCATTCAAACCTAATTCTAAATCATCCGATGAACCTTCATGAACAGTTTTAACCCATTTTAGTTGTTTTTGACGAATTGACATCCTAGTTGTAGTAACTGGCATTACCAAAAACCAGTGAGTCATGTATATCATTCCTAAAAGGCTTTGAGTCAACATATTAAAGGTATCAGTAATACTAATATTCTCTGATTTTGTTCTTTTTAAACCTGTAAACATTCCCCAAAATGCTAATAGGAAGGTTAAGCTGGTTAACGGTGCAATAAGTGGTATATCATGGCGGATAATTACCATTACTAAGTCAGGAATAGCAGCCGTAGGAAAAATATATTGTACTAAAAAGAAATAGAGTAAATCGAATTTTTTAGACCAATTTAAACGATTACTGAGGATAAACCGCCAATAGTCAAAATAGCGCTGATAACCACCTTCCGCCCAACGACTTCTTTGATGCCACAAAGCGATCGACGTTTTGACACCTTCTTCTTGTACTGCTGGATGTTCTAAGATCCCAATATCCCAATGATCCAAGTGTAAACGAATCGTCAGATCGAGATCATCCGTAATAGTTTCTTCATTCCAACCGCCACAACTTTCTAAGGCTTGACGACGGACAAATTGACCATTTCCTCTCAATTCTCCCATCCCACCACAAGCGATTCTTTGCTGTTGAAAATAGCTATCTAATGCCATTTCTGTGGATTGTCCCAATGTCCAAAAATTCTCATCAGCGTTAGAAATAGACTTTCTGACTTGGATTGCACCTTGATTAAGAGTAAATAAAGAAACTACTTTTTTCAATAAATTAGGAGATGCGATCGCATCAGCATCAAAGACACCGATAATATCTCCAGTGGTTAAAGCAAAGGCTTGATTTAATGCCCCAGATTTCCCCCCTTTTGCCGTACCGTCTCGGTGTAAAACTTTTAATTGGGGATATTTTTGAGCTAACTCATCGAGAATTATACCAGTTTGATCGCTGCTATTATCGTTAATCACCCAAAACTCATATAAATCTTGAGGGTAATCAAAACTTAACAGCATCTTAACCAATTTTCCTACCACTGCTTCTTCATTTTTTGCGGATACCATCAGAGAAACTTTTGGGAAATTTTCTGTATTTTCAGAGGCAATCATGGGGGTAGGATTGGCAAACATTAAGCGTAAGGCTTGAACCGTAACAAAACAACCTAAGATTAAAACAAACCAAATACTCCACGACACTAGATGAAGTGCGATCGTTACTAACCAAATTATACTTAAGGTGAAAGCGGCTTTTTTCCGTCTTCCTGATAAACCTCGAAAAAAATCATTTCTGAATTCTTCTTCTTCTATTTCGGGATCAGAAAATTCTGCTATTAATGAGGTAATGGGATCTAATTCTGTATTAACGTCTGGATTATTAAATTTATCTTTCTCTGGCATAGTTAGTTTTGGCTTTTCAATAAAATTTACCAATGATGTACACTATTTTAAACATTATTGAGAAAAAATTAATCAAGGTTAGAACAAAAAGGGAGTTAAGATCAAAATAAGTGTAATATGCTTTTTTTTACGGCTCTAATTCTTGAAAACCAAAGAAAATCAATAAGTTTATTAATTAATTGATGAAACCCTATCAAACCATTCCCATAATAGAGTGCCATGAGCCTTTAGTGCCAATTCCAGACGATCGATTTATCCTCGAAAATCCTCCTCCTTATGTGAAACTCGGTGCTGATTATCAAGGTAAATCCCCTTACTATTTACGGAAAGAAGTACTGAGTAGATTATTAATGGCTAAAACAAAATTAGGAGAGATTAAACCCCATTGGCATATTAAAATTTTTGATGCTTATCGTCCCGTTTCCGTACAACAGTTTATGGTTGATTATACCTTCACTTCTATTTGTAACGATCGAAATCTTGAAGCAAATATGTTAACTTCGTGGGAAAAAGCGTCTATTTACGATGAAGTATATCAAATTTGGGCAATTCCTAACGATAATCCTTTAACTCCCCCTCCTCATAGTACAGGATCTGCTATCGATTTAACTTTAGTCGATGACAATGGTATAGACGTAAATATGGGAGGACAAATTGATGAACTGTCTCCTCGATCGAATCCTGATTATTACAAAAACTCTACTGATTCTCAAGACGTAGTATTTCACAAAAATAGAGAGATATTGTTAGAAATAATGATTTATGGAGGTTTTCGCCGTCATCAAGGAGAATGGTGGCATTTTTCCTATGGTGATCAAATGTGGGCATGGTTACAAAATCTTGATCATCCCTCTTTAAATACGATCGCCAAATACGGAAGAATAGTTGATATTAACTAATCCCTTGCTTAAAAGGTCGAGATTTCGTGTCACTGGTCATTAATAATTGGTCATTTGGCATTCCTAATAGCTAACGGTACTTTGAAAAATTTTGGTGCAAAAATAGCTTCAAATACAGTCAGAGTAAGAGATTTAGGTAAACGTCATAAAAACGGCTGAAACTCTTGGTATAAAAGGAAAAGTTATCGATCTATGTAAAATCTTTGATTTATAACGATTTGAGACTCATAGTTTAATATTTTTAGTTTAAGTCCCGCTAACAGCTAAAAGCTAATTGCTAACTCCTGTGATAATATAGGATTGTTAAAATTAATGTTTAAATGTAGTCAATATGGATATTCTTACTTTAGGTTGGGTTGGAGTACTTTCTCTGTTTACATGGTCGATCGCAATGGTAGTTTGGGGTAGAAAAGGTTTTTAAGTTGTGGAATCATCACCAGTTCTTCTTAATACTTTATTTATAATCGCTATTGCTTTGTTGATTTTTGTCAGTGGCGCTATCCTTTATCTTACTACTTTGGAATGGCGCGATCGTCGTCGTCGAGATCAGGATAAAAAAATTTAATGATCAGCAATTAACAATTAACAGTGAACAATTCATCACAAATCTTCGTCTAGCAGTTTACAAACAAAGGAATATTCTTTAACCTAATTCTCAATTTCTAATTCTTAATTCCTAACTCCTAATTTCTAATTAATTTATGACGGTAAGTAACTTGGAAAAACAAAATAATCCCCTTCCTTGGATTTTTGGCATTATGGGAGGTGGTATTATTCTTATAGCAATCATGAGTTATGTTATAACGAATCGTACTAATTCCCCCACGAAAATAGATGAATATACCGTCCCCATCACTCAACAAACTATTAATCTCGAAATTAGTGCCAATGGAACGGTTGAACCGATACAAAGTGTAAATATTAGCCCAAAAAATCCGGGTAGAATTGTTAAATTATTGGTAGATCAAGGGGCGATCGTTAAAAAAGGACAACCGATCGCCGTTATGGATAATAAGGAATTATACGCCCAAGGCATCCAAGCAGAAGCAAGATTGAGAGAATCACAAGCCAGTTTACAAGAAGCTCAAATAAAACTGCAAGGAGATATACAAGTCTATTCATCCCAAATAAATCAAGCCTTAGCTCGTTTGGAAGAGTCAAAACGTCGTATTCCTAGTCAAATTGACCAAGTGAGAGCTCAACTGGCGGAGGCTGAATCTCGTTTAAAATTAGCAGAAAGTCAGTTAAAACGGAATGAAAACCTTTTGAAAGAAGGGGTTATAAGTAAAGATCAATTTGATCAGTTGGGAAATGAATATATTGTTGCGGGGGCTAATATTCAACAACTGATAAGACGAATGGAGGAATTGAAAACCACCGAAGATCCAGAAATTAAGCGCTTAGAAGGGGCGGTGGCAGAAATCAAAATTTCTATGGAAGAAAGAAAAGTTAGCGGTAAAGTCGAAATGGAAAGGCTTAAGGCAAATATCCAAGCGATTCAAGCTGATTTAGAAATTGCCAAAATTCAATATGAAGATACTTATGTTCTCGCTCCTTTTGATGGCATTGTTACTCAAAGATTTGCGACGGAAGGGGCTTTTGTTACTCCCACAACTTCTGCATCTAATACAGTATCAGCTACTTCAAGCTCGATCGTGGCTTTAGCGAGGGGTTTAGAAATTGTGGCAAAAGTGCCAGAAATTGACTTAAATCAAATAAAATTAGGGCAACCAGTCAAAATTATTGCCGATGCTTTTCCAGATCAAGTATTTGAAGGGGTAGTTCGTAGTGTAGCCCCAGAGGCGATCGTAGAGCAAAATGTTACGTCTTTTGAAGTTAAAGTGGCTATTGTTAGTGGGCAAGAAAAATTACTCTCAAAAATGAATGTAGAAGTTAATTTTTTAGGAGATAAATTAAGTAATGCGTTAGTTGTACCGACTGTTGCTATTGTGACAGAAGAAGGAGAAACTGGGGTCATGATTCCAGATGAAAATAATGATCCCAAATTTAAACCTATTACTATTGGTGTTTCCGTTGATGATAAAACAGAAGTACTAAGTGGATTATTACCGGGCGATCGAGTTTTTATTGATTTACCAAAAGATAAAAGAAAAAATCCCCAATAATTTCTATATTCACTCAGATTTAAGCAGGGTATATTCTCAATCGGCGATTAGGTTCGTCTCCAAAACTATCCGATCGAAGTCTATAATGTTCAATTAGTTCATGTTGCATTTTTCTTACTTTCGGATTTCTAGGAAGTAATTCTACAGGTTGTCCTTGAGGTATGACAATTTGTTCAACAGCTAACCTTGCTTCTTCTAAGGCTTCGATTTCATCATCATTCCCGGCTTTGGTAAATAATCGTAAATCGGCGGCTTCGTTGGTTTCAGGGTTGTCCATATTCACTAACTGTCGCAAAGTACGAGTAATTTGTGGAATACTGTTAGATTTGATACTATGAATTGGAACTTGACGATCTTTCGCCAATTGCATTAATTTAGAATGGTTTTTCACTTGCGATCGTAAAGCTAACACCGCATCAGCATCATCTAAATCCTTCGTTAAAACAATAGGCATTTTTAACACTCCTATTACTTGTTCTAACTGCGATCGACCGATACCATAAGGATAAACATAAATAGGAAAATCTTCTCCATTAGGTCCAGGAATGCGTACTTTTTCGGTTGTTTCTTCCGCCTGATACCAAGAATTAGCCAACATTTTCTCAAAATCAAGATTCGGTTGTTGATGAGTCAAAGAAAGAGGAATCATCTTCCCGGAAGCCCTTAAACCGCTAGGCTTAATAGGAATTTCCACTAAATTTTGTACCGTTGTTAATTCCGTTTGTGGTGCGATCGAAGGATCTCTTGTAATAGAAACCTCTCCAGCATCATTAACTTGACGTAACTGAGGAATTGGTTGTTTACCTCTTAAAAGATGATCTACAGTTTGAGCTACTTCTTCATGAACAACCCATTTTTGACGTTCCCACATCTCTACGGCAATCTGAAAGGTAGGAGGAGCTTTTCTTTCTAAAACCGTCTTTTGTGAGCCTCTACGACGAGCTTCTTCATCTCCTAAAGTAACAGATTGAATGCCCCCGATTAAATCAGAAAGAGTCGGATTTTTAATCAAATTTTCTAAATGATTACCGTGAGCAGTACCCACTAACTGAACACCTCTCTCTGCGATCGTACGAGCCGCTTGAGCTTCTAATTCAGTACCAATTTCATCAATAATAATCACCTCTGGCATATGGTTTTCCACTGCCTCGATCATGACTTGATGTTGTAATTCAGGACGAGATACTTGCATTCTTCTCGCTCTACCAATAGCGGGGTGAGGTACATCACCATCTCCGGCAATCTCATTAGAAGTATCGATAATCACTACTCTTTTATCCAACTCATCGGCTAAAACCCTTGCAATTTCTCGTAAAGCAGTGGTTTTACCAACTCCGGGACGACCTAATAGTAAAATAGATTGACCACTTTCTACCAATTCCCGAATCATTAAAATAGTACCAAAAACAGCTCTACCGATACGACAAGTCAAACCGATAATATTACCTTGACGATTACGAATAGCACTGATACGGTGCAAAGTGCATTCTATTCCTGCCCGATTATCGGCACTAAAATGACCAACTCTAGTTACACAATGCTCTAAATCTTCTCGACTGACTAAATTATCACTCAAGTAAGAACTATGACCAGAAAATCTAGCTTCTGGTTTTCTCCCCAAGTCTAAAACGATCTCAATTAAAGAACTTTTTTGAGGATGTTGTTCTACAGATTGGCGAATTGTAAAAGGTAGAATTTGTAATAATTTGTCGAGATCATCAGTAATCTGCATTCTATGTTGAGGCAGTTTTTCTTCCATTCTTGAATTTTATAAACTGAAGTTTAAGTCGAGGGTTTTTTGAGCAAAAGATGCCATTGTGTTTATGATACCCGAATTACTGAACGACTTGAAACGCAACTTAACTTTTAACGATTAATTTTCCTAAATTTATCGGTGAAGATAGGGAATAGGGAAAAGTGATAATAATTGTAGCAAAAATGTATATTACGATTATCAAATTCCCAATGGTTATAAAATGTTAAGATACTGTAAAATTTAACCAATCTATTTAATCGAGTAATCATTTTGCTATGTTATTGTTGTCCTCAAAAAAAGCCTTTACAAATTGCTTCGGAATCGTTTTTTCTTTAGGGGTTTTATCTTTTACACCTACAACTTTCGCTCAATCAACTACGGATGGACAAAATAATGATGTCTCGGAAGAAAATATTGTTACTCCTATCAATCAAACAGAAAGTCTTTTAAGTATTGATGGAGGACAAAAATTGATGAAAGAAGCAGAGGAAGCAATTAATGCTCAAAACTATGATTTAGCGGCGACTAAATTACAACAAGCTAGACGTGTTTTTAATCAACTTTCTAATTTTTATTTACAATTGGCAGAAAGTTTTTCAGGAATTGAACCTCGTTTAGCAGAAGGACAACGATCGGGTGCTTTAAGAACTGCTACATTAAGAGATGAATCTACTTATCAATTAGCTTTAGTTCATCGAGCACAAAATAAACCAGAATTAGCTGTACCTTTGTTAATTCAAATTATTCGATCGCAGAATCCTACCAGTGAATTAGGGAAAAAATCTTATCAACAATTATATGAAATTGGTTTTGTGGAAACCCCTTTTGAAACAGGTTCTAATAATTAGCAAAATCAAATAAATTAACTTTTTTATTAATCTATATAAATCATCGATAATTATAAATTTGATCAGAAAAAATATTCTTATTTTAGGTGTAAAAAATAAATATATCGTATAATGAATATAGGTATAAATTTTTTATTTTAATCATTTATGGTAAGTTTAGAACAAGTCAAAAAAACTATTCAACAAGAAATCTCTGATGCACAAGTGTTTGTCAAAGATTTAACGGGAGGTGGCGATCATCTTGAAGCGATCGTAATTTCATCTCAATTTGAAGGTAAAACAAAAGTAAAACAACATCAATTAGTGTATGGAGCATTACAAGGTGAATTAAAATCAGAAGCCATACACGCTTTAGCCTTAAAAACTTATACCCCAGATACATGGCTTACCCTTCAAAACTAAAAGACTGAATGGGTTAAACTAGGAATTAAACTATTATTTTGCTTAATATTTCTCAACTATTATGACACCAGAATTAAAACAACGTATTGATAACATTGTAAACAGTAGCCGAGTAGTGGTTTTTATGAAAGGCTCCAAATTGATGCCTCAGTGTGGTTTTTCTAACAATGTTGTTCAAATTCTAAATACTCTTGGTATCCCTTTTGAAACTGTTGATGTTTTAGCTGACTATGATATTCGTCAAGGAATTAAAGAATATTCTAACTGGCCTACAATTCCTCAAGTCTATGTCAATGGAGAGTTTATTGGAGGCAGTGATATTTTAATTGAGTTATATCAAACAGGGGAATTACAACAAATGATCGAGGTTGCTTTAGCTTCTTAGATACACTTATACAATTAACAATTAACAATAATTAACTATTTTCTTTAAATATTCTACTTGTTTGTCAAAATTTTAAGACTATAAGTTGCAAACTTAGATGGTTTTTTTGACCATTAGATTTTAATTTTTTTTACTATTTTAAAGTAAATTTTTCTAGGTTTTATCTCTCTTTTTGATAATTAAAAATTTTCATTAAATCCTCTATACTTTTATAAGTTATTTTATTTTTTAAATTATGACCACTGCAATTATTAACAGAATTAATTCGATCGCTATTAAAAGAAAATTATTAGTAAAACTTTTAGAAAAACCAGATTTGGGTGGGTTGCGGTTAGATGTAAATCAAGCCATTGAAGAATTAGACGAATTAATCGAAGAATTAAATAAAACTTTTCCTAACTAATAAATAGTTAATTAATTTTTGACTTTTCTCTCTTTTTGATTTATCGTCAGTTATCAACTGTACATTTTTTCTATTTATCATGGCTGACAGTAATCAACCAGAATTAGAGACTCTTAATCGTATTCAAATTTTGGGATTTATGGGCGTTACGGCCCTTATTCTTTTAGTTATCGCTCAATTATGGCGTTATTTGGGTTCTATCCAAATTATTCCCGTAATATTTAATTTACAAGCTATTGGACTAGGTATTATCATCGCTATTGGTATTATTAGTGGGAGTTTGCTTTTATCTCAGATATGGGGAGACTACAAAAATAGTGCTGAAAAATATTTGAACTTAATAATAACTCCATTAGTCTTTCCTGACTTAATATGGGTAGGGTTATTGCCTGGATTAAGTGAAGAATTGTTATTTAGAGGTGTAATGATCCCCGCTTTCGGCTATGATTTAGTAGCGATCGTTATTTCTAGTCTTCTTTTTGGTTTTTTACACCTGAGTGATAGAGAAAATTGGCATTATGCTATGTGGGCAACCATCATTGGTTT
Organism: Geminocystis sp. NIES-3709; assembly: GCF_001548115.1. Taxonomy (GTDB): domain Bacteria; phylum Cyanobacteriota; class Cyanobacteriia; order Cyanobacteriales; family Cyanobacteriaceae; genus Geminocystis. Next base: position 246,582 of record NZ_AP014821.1, read on the forward strand.
TTTACTCGGTTACACTGCTTATATCACAGGAAATTTATTAATACCTATTATTGCCCACAGCTTAACAAATACAGCATCTAGCATCATCTGGAAAATTAAAAAAAAGTCCCAGAAAAAATAATTTGATTAATAATATTTTTATTCTTGTATTATAATTATTATAATACGACAGAAGAAGGGAGTACAAATATCTTAATATATATGATTGCAAATTTTATAACAATCAAATTTTTACTTATTATCTTTTGGTAAACCTGATAAAAATACTTTTGAACTAAACCCTAATTATTATGTTTAAAGATTGGAATTTTGATGACTGGATGAATCATATTTTGTTCGTTTTCACTCTTTTATTATTAGTCTATTCATTTGTTTTTGTTTAATGTTAACCTTATTTATTGAGTGGAGAAAACCTTATGAATGTTAAATCTTCAATCTTTTCTGGCATTATGACATCCCTAATCGTCGCCATGATTGCGCTAGCTGTAAATCATATTTCTCAAAGAGAACATAGAAGAATTGTTGTTGTCACAGGGGGAGCTATTCTAGGTTTTGTCATCGGTTGTGCGTTTCAGGGAATAAAGGATCAAAAAAATACCCGCTATGAAGATGAACAAATAAACAAAAATGAGTAATTATTAATTGAAAACTGTTAACTGTTAATATGAATAATTAATTTAACCATCCCTTCAAACGTCTTGCTACTTGTGGTCTTCTTAGTTTACGCATAGCTTTAGTTTGAATTTGTCTGACTCTTTCTCTCGATAATTCAAAAATTTTCCCTACTTCTTCAAGGGTATGAGCTTTTGAACTAGCTAAACCATAACGCAACACAATTACTTCTTTTTCTCTTTCACTTAAGACATCACTTAAGACAGAAACAATTTCTTGGTGCATCATTGTTTCATTCATTTTTTCCTCTGGCAAAAGTAAGTTACTGTCTTCTAGTAATTCCATTAATTCCGTGTCTTCTCCTTTACCGACACGATGATTAAGAGAAAGAGATTGTCGCTTTAATTGCAATAACTGATGTAAACCTTGACGAGTGATACCCATTTCATCAGCTAATTCCATTTCTGTGGGTTGTCTTTGTAAAGTTTGTTTTAAAACTCGTTGTGCTTTTTTCAGTTTATTGAGCTTTTCTACAATGTGAATGGGAAGACGAATGGTGCGAGAATCATTAGCTATAGTGCGTGTAATGGCTTGTCTAATCCACCAATAGGCATAAGTAGAGAATTTATAGCCTTTATCGGGATCAAACTTTTCTGCCGCCCGATTTAAGCCGATAGCTCCTTCTTGAATTAAATCTAAAAATGGTACTCCTCGATTCAAATAACGTTTGGCGATCGATACTACTAAACGTAAGTTAGAGCGAATCATTTTTCTTTTAGCGACTCTTCCCTTGTAGAGACGGTTGTCTAGTTGTCGCTCATTTTCTAATCCCATAGCCTTAGCTAATTCAATTTTACTGGGAGTTCGTTCTAGGTTTCGATGTAATTCTTGTTGTTTTTCCTCACAATCACTTAGAAATTTGACAGCATAGGCTAAATCAATTTCTTCTTCAGGAGTAAGTAGAGGATACCGCGCCATTTCTTTAAAAAAAGCACCGACAGAGTCTTCTACTTTAGATTTATTTCCTCTGGATTTTTTTCCATTTTCGTCATCACTGACAGAAAATTGTGCCACTACTTGACTTAATTCTTGTTCAATGTCAGTTTCGATTAAGTTATGATCATAATCTATTTGACTGCTTAACTGATTCATTTAATAACTCCTCTTTTTGCCACATTTTCAACTTGATTATTAAGCATGGTGTTTAATAAATCACCTTTTATCGGGATATTTTGTGATAATTAATACAAAAAATATCTGATAACTACTTATAACAAATCTCTAAATTATAATGTAGCTAATAAAAGGGGTTTTTGACTATTATTTACAGTGGTTTATATATTTTCTTAAGGTTTTAGGCAAAATTAATCTAATTATATGGGGATCACTCTAAAATTGATCCCCGTCTATAGTGTTTAAAAAAGCTTAAAATTACAAGATTTGTTAAGAATAATTTAAAGTCGATCGAGTTTGAATTAAAAAATTAATAATTTGGTTTTATGGAAAGAAATAGGATACAAAATAAAATTATTGGCAATTAAGTTAAGAGTTCTATAGTTGAAAAATGTCTTAACTAACCCGAGTGAACTATAAAAAATAGGTGTTTACTGACTCTCGTTGATAAAACTATGTCACAAAAAAAAATCCCCAAAACAGGGGATTTAAGTAATTATATTATGAAGATAATTAACTAGACAGCTACAGTTTTTTTGACAGTAGCATTTAACTCACCTTTCGCATATTTAGCGGCAAAATCATCAAGACTAATTTGTTTGATTTTACTCGCATTTCCAGCACACCAGAATTGCTGATAACGCTCTAAACATACTTGTTTCATGTATTTGATCGAGGGTTTTAAGAAGTGACGGGGATCAAAGTTAGAAGGATCTTTCATCGCCGCTTCACGGATAGCCGCAGTAATGGCTAAACGGTTGTCAGTATCGATATTTACTTTACGAACACCACTCTTAATACCTTTTTGGATTTCTTCTACAGGAACACCATAAGTTTCAGGAATATTTCCCCCGTACTGGTTGATCATATCTAACCATTCTTGAGGTACAGAAGAAGAACCGTGCATTACTAAGTGCGTGTTGGGTAATTTAGCGTGAATTTCTTCAATACGGCTGATAGCCAAGATTTCACCAGTGGGTTTACGGGTGAATTTATAAGCACCATGACTAGTACCGATCGCAACAGCTAAAGCATCAACTTGAGTTCTTTCAACAAATTCTACAGCTTCATCAGGATCTGTTAAAAGTTGAGAATGATCTAATTTTCCTTCAAAACCATGACCGTCTTCTGCTTCACCCATACCAGTTTCAAGAGAACCTAAACAGCCTAATTCTCCTTCAACACTAGCACCTACAGAGTGAGCTACTTTAACTACTTCTGCTGTAACATCAACGTTATATTCAAAAGTAGCGGGGGTTTTGGCATCTGCTTGTAAAGAACCATCCATCATAACGCTAGTAAAACCGTTGCGGATAGCAGAATAACAAGTAGCGGGGCTATTACCATGATCTTGGTGCATAGCAATGGGGATATGAGGATAGGTTTCTGCTGCCGCTAAGATAAGGTGACGAAGGAAATTTTCTCCGGCATAACTACGAGCGCCACGAGAAGCCTGTAAAATTACGGGACTATCGGTTTCGTTGGCCGCCTGCATAATGGAAAGAATCTGCTCTAAGTTGTTAACGTTAAAAGCTGGAATACCATAACCATTTTCGGCTGCGTGATCTAATAATAACCTCATGGGTACTAAAGCCATAAATGTCCTCCTTTATCTTTTGTTTATTTATTTTAAAATTTTCTTTGTTAAGAATCTTAACCTATTATGGGTCAATCTTAGGATATTTTTAGGCAATTGACAATTAGCTAGACTTTCCAATTCAAGGATGAAATTTATTGATGAGTGTAGCTGTCAACAATTAATAGAAATAGAAATAGTGTTAATCTTTACTGGATAACAATTAATCTCTTAAATCTAAGTTCCTAAGAGTTGTTGATGAGGACAAGTGGCCATAAGAACATTATCTGTTAGTAATTCCCCGTGAACACCAACGGTTAAACCTCTTAATCTTTTTAACTTGTTAAGAGAAGTAATACAATCGCAACCAAACATCTCGATCGAGGCATCGCTTTCTTCATTGGTAAAATTCAGCATAAAATCCCCGTATTGGTTTTGTTCTAAATTGGAAGGAGTAATAACTTTACTTAGATTTGGGCTAATGACATTGAGATTAATAGTTTGAGTCTCTGATGCTTCTACCCGTTGAGATTGCCAAACACTAAAGAACAAAGATGTTAATACAATGGGGGCAGATAATAAACAGAATTTGAAAATTTGATTAGTTTTCATTACTTAATTTTGTTCAGATATGAATATTCGACTCTTAGTTGCCCATGTTATGCAATAATTCTTAAAAATGTCAACTCTTTAAGGCAAAATATCGGTTTAAGTATAAATAAAAAAGCAAAAAAACTACATGAATTACTAGATTTTGGGAAAAAATCTTCTCTATATCAAACTAACTTTTCCTGTATTCAAATCATAGTAGCCACCAACTATTTTTAGTTTATTTTCTTCTATTAACTTAGTAATAACTGAAGATTTTTTAAGGGTTTCTATCTGTAATTTTACATTCGCTTTAATAGCTGTGGGTATATCTTTTTTTTGCTCTGGGGTTAAATCATTAAACGCTGGTTTAATCACGTCTAAAATTGATTGAATGTTGTCTGGAACTGGATTTCCTTCTAGGGCTGCTTTTACTGCTCCACAATTACCATGACCTAGTACTAAAATTACTTTAGCACCTAAAACTAATGAACCAAATTCGATACTTCCTACTTCTTCAGAAGTAGCAATATTTCCTGCATTTCTAACAACAAATAAATCTCCAAATCCTCGATCGAAAAGTATTTCTACAGGTACTCTCGAATCGGCACAACTAAGTAAAATACCAAAAGGATTTTGTCCCACAGCTACTTGTTGAACTCGGCTTAAAGAACGGTTATTATTGCTAACTTTATTGTTAATAAAACGATCGTTTCCTTCTAATAAAAGTTCTAATGCCTTATCTGGAGTTAACTCAGATTGTATCTCATTTTGGGAGACAACTTCTTGAGAAATTGCCTTATTCATGGTTGTAATAAAACTACCTGAAACTAAACTTAATGCGCCAAGTTGTAGTAAATTTCTACGGGAAAAATCAATTTTTTTCATGATTTTTAAAGTTGAAGTAAATGTGACCTAAAACAAACATAATAATTTTACGTCAAATTTTGTATTGATAAGATGAAGTTTTGTGTAGAAAGCAAAAAACAAAATTTAATAGTTTCAGAAGTTTTCTAATAATATTCATTTCTTTTTTCATTCTCAATTCTATTTTTTCATCGCTTCTATCAAAGCAGAATAATCACTATTAGCAAATCCTTTTTTGATAACTAAAGACACGATCGAGTTTATACCTTCTAAACTTTCTGTATTCAATCCTAAATTTTGAGCAGATGTCAAGAACAAATTAATATCTTTTTCAAGATGTTTTATGGGAAAATTAGGATTATCATAATTACGATCGAGCATCCGTGACAATTTTTTATCAAAAGTTGGGGCATATAAAGCACTACTGCGTAAAATATCCATAAAAGTCTCAATACTTACCCCTTCCTGTTGTAAAAAAGTCAAACTGAGGGCAAAAGTTGCCGTTAACCCCGCTATCATCTGATTTAAGGCTAATTTCAACGCCGATGCTTTTCCCACTTCTCCTATTAGAATAGGATTGGGACTATAATTTTTCAGCAACGATTCCCACTGGATAAATTGTTCAACTGTTGCACCTACCATCACTAACAATTCTCCCGTTTTTGCTTCAGGAATGCTTCCTAATACGGGTGCTTCTAAATATTCTCCCCCCTCTCATTTCAACTTCAAATAATACTTTTTTACTCTCATTAGGTGCAATTGTACCCATTTGAATAATGGTTTTTCCAGTCAAATCCACACCAGAATTGAAAATCACTTCTTGAATACCATTAAAATCGGCTAACATCAATATCAAACAATCTCCAAACTCGATCGCTTCTTGTATATTGGTAGTAACAGGAACATTTACCTCTTTTAAAGGCTCTAATTTTACAGGAGTGCGATTGTAGGCTATCACGGGAATATTCCCTTGTGCTAACTTTAATGTCATGGGTGTCCCCATTAATCCCATGCCAAAAATAGCTATTCTATTCATAGTTTTATTTTTTAAATTTTATCTAAAATTTTTTATCTTTTCATTATGTTTTTAAATCAAGTAAAAAATCATTATTGTCTTTGTTTTAATCAATTTATTAATATTTTATCTCTAAAAATTATTATACACAACAAAAATATACTTAATTTTATGTTGCTAAATATTGGATTAAACTTATTTTTAAATAATCCTTTATTAGCCCAATCTGTACCATTAAAACTTATCGAAAGTTTACCAATAAAAGTAGTAGATGAACAGTTATTTACTAAGGATAAACAAGCATTAATTAGAGCGATCGATCATAGTTTAAGTTATCTTAATACCGATAAGGCAAAAATTGTTTATGAAAATTATACAATGGCTGAGTTTAGCCGTGAACGGGTGATAGCTTCTTTAAGACGTTTTCGTCAGTTATTAGTTAATTCTACCAATGCGCAACAATTGCAAAAAGTCGTAGAAAAAGAATTTCGGTTTTATCGATCGATCGGTTATGATAATCAGGGTACAGTGTCTTTTACTGGTTATTTTCAGCCCGTTTACAAGGCTAGTCGTCAAAAAACTGATATTTACCGCTATCCTCTTTATGTAAAACCGAGTAACTTTGATTCTTGGCAAAATCCTCACCCTACAAGAAAAGATATTGAGGGCGAAGACGGATTAGGTAACAATAGTATTTTACAGGGTAATGAGTTAGTTTGGTTGAGCGATCGACTTCAAGCCTATCTTGTACAGGTTCAAGGTTCGGCACAATTACAATTAACAGATGGTAAAATTATGACCATCGGCTATAATGGTGCAACAGATTATCCTTACATTAGCTTAGGTAAAGAGTTAATCCAAGACGGCAAAATCCCCGCCGAAGAAATGAGTCTTCCCCGTTTAATGACATATCTGGAAAACAACCCTGATGAGTTAGACATCTATTTACCTCGTAATAATCGCTTTATCTTTTTTCAGGAAACAGGAGGACAACCAGCAAAGGGTAGTTTAAATGTACCAGTAACTGATGAAAGGTCGATCGCTACAGACAAATCTATCATGCCTCCGGGAGCGCTAGCTTTAATTTATACTCGCATTCCTCAAGTCAATAACGACAAACAACTTATTTCTCCCACCGTTAGCCGTTATGTGTTAGATCAAGATACAGGCAGTGCTATTAAAGGTGCCGGTAGAGTGGACATCTTTTTTGGTACTGGAGATATTGCTAAAACCAAAGCCGGACTTGTAGATTGGACAGGAGACTTATATTATTTGTTATTAAAATGATAATTTAAGGTTACGACACTCAACAAGACCATAAGTTTAGATTATAACTGTTGTATTCCTATTAAAGTTACTATTTTCGATAATGATAACGACAACTAACTTATTCTGATATAATTGTCTTTTACTTCATACACTAAACGATGCTCTTGAGTAAGACGACGTGACCAAAAACCTGATAGATTAAAACGTAACATTTCAGATTTTCCTTTACCACTGAAAGGATTATCAGGAAGTGTTTCGATTAACTCCATAATTTTTAAAGCAATTCGTTTATCTTGATGAATCCACCATTTCAAATCTTCAATGGCTTGTATATCAAGTAAAATATTTTTCATCCTATTAATTCATCTTTGACTTGTTGCCATGAAGTAGCAGAATCAGGAGTTCGATTGACAGCCTGTAATAATTTTTCTGCATTAACCGGATTACTCAATAAATATAAGGTTTCTACCATGCTATTATAATCTTCTTCTGAAAGTACGATCGCTCTTACGGAATCAGATAATTCGAGACGGATTGGTTGATGTTTTTCGCTAATTTCATCAATAACAACGGTTAAGTTTTCTTGAAAATGATCATAATGGATTGTTTGCATTGTCCAACTTTTTTTATTTATTCAGCAAACCCTACTTAGGCACAATTAATTTTATCAAATTGATTGCTGTGTCATAATAAATTCTTGTACTCTGGCACGATAAATCTGTAAGTTTTGTTCTGCCCATTCTCTGCTATCACTATTGGTATAAATATGTATTAAAGGCTCTCCTGCATCCGGTAAAATTAATACCCAATTATCTGTATGGCGTTGTCGTATTTTTACTCCGTCTATGAGTTCAAGATTTTCTGGAGATTCTGTTTCTACTAAATAACGCATTAATGAACCTTTTACCTTCCAAGGGCATCTCAAAGAGTGAGATTTATGGCAAACAAGAGGTAAATCTGTTCTAACTTGTGTTAACGATCGTTCTTGGACTGTAAGCATTTCAATAAGTTTTGCGATCGTAAACATAGCATCAAAGCCGGGGTGAAGTTGCGGGAAAATAAAGCCCATATCACCACTACCGCCTAAAACCACATTAGGATTATGTTGAGTAGCTTCCATAATAGCCGTAGGATTAGCTTTAGTGCGAATTACCTTACCGTCATGACGACGAGCAATTTGTTCCACCGCCGAGGACGTATTTACAGGAACAACGATCGTACCTCGTGGATGTGCAGTTAAAATGGTGTTTACCATGAGGGCAGTTAATTCTTCTCCTCGAATTTGAATGCCAGATTCATCCACTAACACTAATAATTCCCCATTGGCAGATACCTGTACTCCAAAGTTAGCTTTTAATGCTTCAACTACATGACCTAATTGAAATAAGAGATTTTCTCTTTCGGCGGTAGAAATTGCCCTTTGACGCAAACTAGCATTTAAAACTACGGCATCACAGCCAAATTTTGCTAATAATTGCGGTAAAATCGCCCCAGATACGGAATAAACATAATCGATGACAATTTTTGTGTTGCTGTTACGAATTGCTTCTAAATTTAATTGAGTCTCAAAGGTATCTCTATAGGTTTCTAACACTTGAGAAGGATAAGACATATCACCAATATCCATAGCCTGTACCCTTCTTAAATCTTCTTTAAAATAAGCTCCCTCGATTTTCTTCTCTTTGGCTTTCGAGATATTAATACCATTGGTATCAAAAAATTCGATCAAGATATAGTCATGTCGATCGGGGTGTAACCTAACATGAACTCCTCCTGCTACTCCCAAATGGGGTGTCATAGTGCGAGAAATAGGAATAGCCGTTGATTCAAGGTTTTGAATGTCAATACCCACAGACATTAACCCTGCCATTAAAGAACGACTCACCATACGAGAAACACTACGCTGATCTCTGGAAACCACGACACAGCTACCAGACTTAAGAGTTGAACCATAAGCGGCACCCAATTTCACTGCAAATTCAGGAGTTATATCTATATTCGCTAATCCCGTAACCCCTCGTTGTCCAAATAAGTTACGATGAGCAATATTACCCCAAATCAGATTGATGTTAAGAATCGCACCAGATTCAATTCTTTTACTCGGCCAAACTCTAACTTCTGTATTAATTTGAGCTTCTTCTCCAATATTGCATAGTTGACCAATTACTGCTCCTTCCAAAATTTGCGATCGTCGATCGATCCTGGTTCCTCTAGCAATTACACAACCACAGAGAGAAGCTTCTTCTCCAACGATAACTCCATTCCAAATAATCGGTCGATCGAGTTCTGCATCATCGGCTACAGTGACATTATCCCCAATAATTGTACCACTGCGAATTTTTGCTCTAGCACCAATACGGCAATTATGACCTATTAAACAAGGACTTTCTACGATGGCACTAGGATCAATATAAGTGTTTTCCCCAATCCAAATATTTGATTGAGTTTCTTGATAAGCATAATCAAGATGTACTTTACGATCTAACGCATCATAATGAGCTTCTCGGTAGGCTTCCAAATGTCCCACATCGCACCAATAACCATCAGCAATATAACCGTATATAGGCTCGTTCATTTCCAGTAACAAGGGAAATAAATCTTGGGAAAAATCCGATTCTTCTTGAGGAGGTAGATAATTTAATACTTCCGGTTCAAGAATATAAGTCCCTGTGTTAACTGTATCTGAGAAAATTTCACTGGTAGAGGGTTTTTCTAAAAATCTCTGTATTTTTCCCTCACTATCTGTAATCACCACACCAAACTCAATAGGATTTGGTACTTTCGTTAAAATTAAAGTTGCTTTTGAACCTTTTTCTCGATGAAATGCGATCGCAGCTTGTAGGTCAAAATCTGTGATACTATCCCCACTAATAACTAGAAAAGTATCATCTAACATTTGTTGTATATTTTTTACACAACCTGCTGTACCAAGAGGTTGTTCTTCTTCCACAGCGTATTTCATATTTACGCCAAAGTCACTGCCATCATGAAAATAATCACGCAGTACGTCTGGCAAATAGTGAAGAGTTGTTATTATTTCTTTAATACCACATCGTTTTAATAAATTAACAATATGTTCAGCAATGGGTCTGTTTAAGACTGGTACCATTGGTTTAGGCAAATCACAAGTTAAAGGACGTAATCTAGTCCCCGAACCACCAGCCATTAAAACAGCACGCATAAAGTCCTCCTTTTAACAATTAACAGAAAATAACTATTCAAATAACGACGTAACTACAATACTATTGAATGACTTATATTCAGATCCATTAAGCAATGCTGACATTGATAACAACTGGTGTTCACTGTTCATTGTACATTGTCCATTATCCATTTTTTATTAAATACCTAATCTTTGATAAATTGTATCAAGATTCTTTAAGTGTTCTTGAGGATTGAAACAAGAATTAATCTCAGAATCTGATAATAATTGGGTAATTTCAATATTATTCTCAATTAAATGACGAAAATTACCCTCTTTCGTATTCCATGCTTGGTGGGCACAACTCTGTACCACTCTATAAGCGTCTTCTCGACTCATTCCCTTCGATACTAACGCTAATAAAACTTTTTGACTAAAAATAACTCCACCATAAATATTCATATTTCTGGCCATGTTATCGGGATATACTAACAAGTTTTGAATTAAATTAGTAGTTTCCTTAAGCATAAAGTGAATCAAAATACAACTATCTGGTAAAATGACTCTTTCGACAGAACTATGGGAAATATCTCTTTCATGCCATAAAGCAACGTTTTCTAAGGCAGCGATCGCATTTCCCCGAATAATACGAGCCATGCCCGTTATACGTTCGCTACGGATTGGATTCCGTTTGTGGGGCATTGCGGATGATCCTTTTTGTCCTTTGGAGAAATACTCCTCAACTTCTAGCACGTCTGTTCGTTGTAAATTCCGAATTTCTACAGAAAATCTTTCTAATGAAGCGGCAACTAAGGCTATTTGTTGTACAAATTCAGCGTGTCTGTCTCTTGAGATAACTTGAGTAGAGGCAGTATCTGGTTCTAAACCTAAAAGATTACAGGCGATCGATTCAATACGAGGATCAATATTTGCATAGGTACCAACCGCCCCAGAAATTTTACCAACAGCTATATCTTGACGTAATTTTATAAGTCTGTCTCGATTACGACGCATTTCTGCTAACCAACCAGCAAGTTTAAAACCGAAGGTAATAGGTTCAGCATGAATACCATGAGATCGACCTACCATGACAGTATAACGGTGTTGCTGTGCTTGATAACGAATGGCTTGGATTGTTTCTTCTACACACTCTAAAATTAGATTTAGGCTAGCCACCATTTGCAATGCTAAAGCCGTATCAAGCATATCTGAGCTAGTCATCCCTAGATGAATATATCTTCCTGCGTCTCCCACATATTCATTAACATTAGTCAAAAAGGCAATAACATCGTGGCGAACTTCTGCCTCAATTTCTAAAACTCGTTGAACATCAAAATTAGCTTTAGCCTTAATTTCTTCTACGGCTTCTTTAGGAATATTGCCCACTTCTGCTTGGGCTTCGCACACGGCAATTTCAACTTGTAACCATGTTTTTAAACGATATTCGTCTGTCCAAATTCCGCCCATTTCGGGCAAGGTATAACGTTCAATCACTGAAATTTTATTTTTTTGCAAATACAACTGTTATATTTTACCTCAAAACTCGATCCCTCAGCGCCGTTTAATGATCACAAAGTGGCGCTGCATAATCGAACCCCTTTAATCACTGAGGGAGAATTATAAAATTATGGGTGAAAGTAAGGAATAGGAAATTCAGCCAGTTTTTTGTCCATAAAAACTTTACTTATTAAGCTAAGACGCATTTAACTTGCATATAATTTAATGATAAATAAATAACTCTTTCTCCTTGTCCACCTGTCTTCTTGTCTCTTTGTCTTATTTTTACCGACAGTGAACTACATAAATTTTAGCTTATTTACTATCTGTTTGGATGATCGATTAGCAATAATAGTTCTTTCTCCATATTGTAAGAGGTTGTCTAAAGTAATTAAACGATTTTGCCATGTTTGTACTTGTAAAGGTTGTTCTTGTTTATGTTGAGATAAGTATTTAGATAATTTCATATTTAAGGAAGATAATTCTTTTTGTGTAGTTGTTAAGTTACTCTGTGTCGGATTTTCTGCTAATTGTTTAAAACGATCGCCAAGTTTATCTGCTTGTTGAGCCCATTCTTTTAGAGAACGAGGATCGATCGAAATTTGATGATTCATCAACATAAAATTCCATTCTTTTTGTAAGGCACGATAACGAACTAAAGCACTTTGAAAAGGTTGACGATGAGGTAATGGTTCTTTTGTCTCTGTGGGAATGCCTTGAGTGTGTTTAAACATAGCTTGTAAACCACTATTAAAATTTTCGGCGGCAAATAGGGCAAAACCACCAGAAGGCATATTGCGAATAGACTGTAATTGATCAAATGCTTCGGAGTTAGGAACATTTAATAAACGAATACCCGGAATAATAAAGCTAGGATTTTTCATGGAAAATTCATAAACTCCTTGAGTTCTTTCTTCGAGAGTACCTGTGTGTAAAGCATAGGTCATAAGTACCATCATATCAACCCATTCACTATAAATCCAGTCCTCCCAGTGTTGTTGTAAAGTCGATAAACGTTCCTTGCGTTCCATTGGAAATACGGCAGTAGAGATCACTAAATCAGGACGTTTTTGTTTTAAGTTTTGGGATGCTTCCTCGACAAAACTACTAATCTGCTTAATACGAAAACCAGTCCATTGACTCCATGCAGGAGATGAACGAGTTATGTTTTTTGGATCAATACCATAGCTTTCTTTAAATAATGCTCGACTTACATCTGTGTAACCAAATTGTTGTTTTGTAATGCCATCTTGAAAAGGATAGCGAATATAGTCTAGTTGAATCCCGTCCACATCATATTTGGTGGCGATTTCTTCTAATAATGTCATGATGTAACGTCTTGCTTGAGGATTGGCGGGATCAAAAAAGGCTTTTTTAAATCCGGGGGTGCGGTTAAAGACGTCTCCTTTTTGATCTTTTAATACCCAACTTGGATTACGGGATAAAACGGGGCCTAAATAATTTTCTGGCAGTCCTAAAATACGATTATGTCCTTGATTGGCTGCTGCAAAAATCCATGCCCAAGCGTGTAATTCTATCCCCCTTTCGTGGGCTAATTCGATCGACGCTTGAAGGGGATCCCATCCTCTTGTCATGGGGTTTTGTTCTGGGGCTACTCTGCTAGGATAAATGGGATAACTAGCATTGACGGTTTCAAAAAATACCGTATTAATTCCTGATTCTGCTATACGATCGAATAATGGTTTTAAGTCTTCTTTTGATTTTGCTTTGACGATCGTACCCCGATCTAACCATATTGCTCTTACTTCTGGTTGGGCAAGATGTCGATCGACAGGGTAGTTATCCCATAAGTTGCGACGGGCTTCTAACCATACTTGACGGGCTTGTTCATAATCTTGTAAAGCTAAAGTAGGAAAATCTTGGGCTATTTGTTTGGCATTGGCGATGGCTTGATTCGCTAAATTATTACTGTATCGAATATCAATTTTATTTTCTTTTGTACGAGAGTTAGATTTGGGAGGATTTTTTAATACATAATCGGCGATCGAAGTCATGGGTGCATTATATTTATTTTGTTTCGCTTCTGCCGTAATTAAAGTGCTTTCTACTCTATAAATCAAATCTTCTAATTCTCGAACCATTTGATCAATTTCTTGTTTAGAAACTTTATTTAAAGGACGTGAGGCTTGAATATTTGTAGATTGAGAAGATATAGAGTCAGAATTAGTTGTAGAAGGAATATTTTGAGCAAAAACGGGAGAAGAAGAAAAAATGCTGATTAAAAGTAACAATTTCTGCCAATTATTACTCAAATTGAATTTTTGAAACTTAATCATAACAATATATATACTGACTGCTGAATTAATTTATAAGAAATATTAAATAATCTTTAAAATCATACCAATATATGACCAATATGATTTTTATAGTTTTTGATATTACAGATATACAACTTAAAATGTCAATTATATTATGGTCAAGGCTATACTTAATTGTTTATTAACTCATCCTCTGCTCAAAAGATGGGGATTTCCTGTTATTTGTTAATCAGGGCTAATCACTAATGATTATTTTGGGATCTAGTGACATTGTTAACTTTCTTACGGTAAAGTTTGCATAGATGACGAGGTATGCAAAAATAATAAAGTTGCCTTTTGGCATATATCCTCTGTTTATTCAAATTTATTATTGAAATTTCAACTATGAAAGTAGGCGATCGTATTAAAGTAAAAGAATCTGTATTGGTATATCATCATCCTGAACATAAGAAAGAAGCCCTTGATATAAAAGGAATGGAAGGAGAATTAATAGAAATTGTAACAGAATGGCAAGGAAGACCAGTAAGTGCTAATTTTCCTTACCTTGTGAAATTCACTAAAAAATTTAAAGTTCATTTTCGAGAAGATGAAATTGCTGTGGATGATAATTAGCAAAGGTTAAAAAAGTAAAAGTATTTTCTGGAATAAAAAGACGGTTTAACAATGAGCAATGTACAATTGACAATCACCTCTGACTAGAATTTGCTCTTGATTGAATTTTCAAAGGTTAAACTTTTATCTTTTTTCCCTTTTTAAAAGGGAGGGAGACTTTAAACCCTGAATGGATCAATTATCAATTATTAATTGGTACATAAAGTATTTTTTAATTTCTCAAGAGTTGCTGACCAAAAATTAAGTCATAATTACGTTGTAAAAATTCTTGATATTTTTGTTTAAGAGGTGGTACGGATTTATGGGTGACAATATAGGTTTTAAATTCTTGTCCCTCGCTTAAATGTTTTCCATAGGCTGATTGGAGATAGACTCGATAGTTTTCATCATTATCTAAATGGACTTTAAAAAATGATAATGCCATTGAGTTAGTATATTCTTCTAGTAAGTAAGGTGAGGGTAAAGTTAAATTACTGACCGTTTCCACTAAATCTGTTATACCAACATCTAACTGGGAAAAGTCAACATGGGCTTGACCTTCTTGTAGTTGTAAGTAAGTATTTTGACTGTTTAGGAAAGGAAATGTTCGGGCTTGTTCAAAAGCAAAGGGAGTCGCTGGATCATAGCTTCCAGCCCCGAAAAACGTGGGTATTTTCACTTGATTTAGCCCATTTACTCCAAAAATGGCCCCGTTTACTGGATTAGCGGTAAAAACGGCTTTAACTCTAGGATCTCGAAAATCATAATCTTTTCTTGGTAATCTTAAGGCACGACATTGTAATAACAGTGCATTATTTAGATTTCCGAAAGCTAATTTGCAACTATTTTCAAGATTATCAAAGTCAATTTTTGCACCTCCTACTGCTAAAGCAGTATAACCACCAAAGGAATGGCCACCAACTCCCACACTATCAAGGTTTAATTTTCCTCCAAATTGACTGACATTTAAACGGGTTAATTCATCCAGAAGAAATGTAACATCTAAAGGTCGATCGATAAATTCTTCAAGAATAAATATTTGACGAGAAAATCCCGCAATGAAATTCTTTGTTTGTTGAATATCACTTCCGGGGTGTTGAGGTATTGCTACGACATAACCATAGGATGCTAGATGATTTGCGATCGAGGCAAAATCTTCAGGACGAGAGCTTAAACCGTGAGAAAATACGATAACAGGATTATTCGGAGTTAATTGTTCGGGTTGATATAGTTCTACATAAAACCGTCGATTCCTTTTTTGATCAAATAAATTTAACCTAGTATTTGTTACTGAAAAATCACCAGATTGTCTAATATCCTTGAGCTTATTAAAATCAACGGTTGGATTCGATTCCGCTTCGATTAACGCTAAATTAGCAATTTCAGTCGCAAAAAAATCACTCCCTTCAATTACTAAATTAACTTGAGCAACATATTTTAATGCTTGACGAATATTTACTTTTACATCAACGGAGAGATTGCGAAGTACATTTATTAAACTTAAACCATTTTCTTCCATGGCTGCCTTAATAAGTGCACCTCGAAGAATATATCTGCCATTACGCCCTCCAGGAATGTTAACGACAGAACCAAAATAGTTAAGTAATCTTTCTCCTTCATCAGTATTTAAAAGACGAGAGATCAAAACATGATCAACTTTTACGGGAGTGGTTAAGGCTTTCCGAAATAAGACTTTTTGTTCTTCATTAACTCTTGCTAAATTGAGATAAAAAGCTAAATTTTGGTTAACAGTACCATTAGTGGCAAATTCTTCTAAAGAATCAATTCTTAAAGTGGCAATTAAAGGACTGTAAACAAAGAAAATGTTATCCGCAGAATAGACTTTTTTTATGTCTAAAACCCCTAAACTAAGAATACTTAAAGTTATAGCGGTGAGTTTACGACTAAAATATCGATCGAAAAAGCTCATAAAAATTTAGGAAACATTTATTTTTATTATTTGAAGTATGGTTTTGTATCCCATAAATATATAGTATTATTATTCGGAATTTCTGGATTAAAAAATTTGATTTTTAATTAATTGTTAATTGTCAAATTTTCCTTAATTAGTAGATAAATTTTATTTTGAGACATTAAGATCTTAAAAATTAATTTCTTTGTCCACTCGTCAACTTATCTTTCCTTCAAGTTTATTCTTCAACTCACAGGAAATTGACTAATAATCTCGTTTTTCGATACAACCTCGTATTTCGTTGAGGTCAATATATCGATCGGTAGCGTTGCGTAATTCTCTGGCAATCATACCATCAGTAGAAACTACTGTAATATGAGTATTTTTTGATCTTAGCAGTTCAATCGCTCTTTCAAAATCTCCATCACCGCTAAATAAAACCACTCGATCGTATTGATCTACTGTATTAAACATATCTACCACAATTTCAATATCCAAATTTGCTTTCTGAGAAAATCGTCCCGAGCTATCATCGTAATATTCCTTGAGGATTTTAGTGCGTACAGTATAGCCAAGACTAATTAAAGCATCCCTGAAACCTCTTTGATCTTGAGAATCTTTTAAACCAGTGTACCAAAAAGCATTAATTAACATAAATCCTGATTCTTCTGAAAAATAATCAATTACTTTTCGAGGATCGAAAAACCAACCATTTTTTTGTTGAGCATAAAACATATTATTTCCATCAACAAATATTGAAATTCTATCTCTTAATCGATGATTATTATTAGCATGATAATGATGATTATTATTATGATTATTTATTTCTGTAGTTGAGTTAATAATAGTAGTTGAATTAAGTTGATATTCAGGATTATATTCAGGACGAGGAATTAATTGAGGCTTTGGATTAACATCATTATTAGAATTATTTTCTCCTTGAAAATTACCTTGATTATTTAGTTCTGATTTTATTTCTAAATAATTTTTTGCTAGGCTTATGTTGCCATTATTAAGGTCAAAATTTTGCATATAAATAACATTAATTTAATAATATAAAATAAAGAAATAAGATAAGTTTTTTATAAATATAGCTATGATTATATTTTATACCTATGTCTAAAAATTTAGTTAAACAATAGTAAGTATAAAAATAGAAATATTTAGTTTTCACTACAAAAAATACAATAAATTAGTAATAAAATATACCGTTTTAAAATTTTAGTTAATACCAAATTCTAAAAAATTATGATCGTTTTAATTTAATGCCTCCATTAATAAAGAAGCTATAGTAATTCTAAATAAATTATCTAAAGGAAACTTCATTATTACTCTCTATTCTTTACACAGAGGAGAAAATGAAGATTTATATAAATAATTTAGATTTGCTATCTCAATATAAAATTGATTGCTAGATCAAACTATTAATTTTTTATTTAACTATAATAATTATTTAAAATTTTCTGGGTAGGAACACCAATCACTCCACCCCCCGACATATAATTTACACTGATCAATCTCGATAGTTTTTAAAGCAAATATATCCACACAAGCAGTCACTCCAGAACCACAATAAACGATGATTTCTTGATCGTGTTTATAGGGACTCCAGATACTTTCTAATTCTTCCTTTGTTTTGAGGAAGCCTTGTTCTGTGGTAATATCTTGCCAAAAAACATTTTTAGCACCGGGAATACTACCGGCTATGGGGTCGATCGGCTCAAATTTTCCTGAATAACGATCGGAAGATCGCGCGTCAATAATGATAGTTTCGGAGAAAGATTGACATTGACGAACATAATTAATATCAACTACCCAATCTAATCGAGGTTGTGATATAAAAGATCCCAAAGAAACAGGGTCAGGAATTTGATCGCTGACGGGATAATTTAAGTTAGTCCACTCTTGCCAACCACCATCAAGAAGAAAAACTCGATCGTGACCGAGATATTTTAATAACCACCATAAACGGGAAGCAAAAGCAAAACGAGAATCATCATAAGCCACGATCGTAGTTTCATTGTGAATAATTCCCATTTGGGCAAATTTATCCCCTAAAACTTCGCTATCGGGCAAAGGATGACGACCACCGTAAAGTTCAACAGGACTCGAAAGATCTTGATTTAAGTGTAAATAGTAAGAGTTTTGAATATGGCTTTGAATATATTGGTGATAACCCCATTGAGAATCGGAAAGACGAAAACGACAATCAATAATTTTGACATTAGGATTATCGAGATTATCTTTGAGCCATTGTGCCGAGACGATCGTCCGAGTTTGACTCATTGTTTGTAATAAAAGTTAAATAAAAATTTAGATATAGAATAAATAAAAATATAGTTATCAGTTTAGCGTTATAGCCGAACTAATAGATATAATACTAATCGATTTTAACAGTCTAACTCCCCTTCTGGAATGACTATATACAAAGTTATATAAACTACAAATAATAATAGATGCTTTTTATCGTTCACTGAGGTTTAGTCAATTTTTCTCATCTAAAAAAAATAGAGCAGACAATTAAGTCCACCCTATTATTAATTTGAAATTTAATGATTAATCCTAGAAACGACTTGCGTTAGGTTTGTGAACGATGAAACTAACAGTTTGACACTGTCTGAGGTTGTCAAAAGCAATAACTCTGATATAAGAGTCAGAATATTGTGCTTTACATTCACGCACTTCGTTTAATACTTCTTGGGGAGAGTAAGCATTAAATAAAGGTAGTTTCCATAAAGTCCAGTGGTGATCAGTAGGTAAAGGATCTTTTTCAAATTCGATCGCAGGAATAAATCCTTGATCTAATAAGTACTGAACTTGTTTAACGATTTGTTGATCGGTTAAAGGGGGCAAATAAGATAACGTCTCGTAACGGCGCTCTTTTCCTAAAGTTTGCATTTTTTATTCTTCCTTGTTTTCTGATTGATTAGATTCTAATTTTGGTTCATCTACAGAAGATGACATTAATGAAGAAGATTGAGTTTGAGTTAAACGCTCTAAAAGATGACGACGATGTTCCATATTCGATTGCTCGATATTTGTTTTCACCATTTCGGGTAAAAATTCCACAATTTGCTCCGCTAAATCTTGTCTTACCGTAAGAATTCTTAAAACTAACTCCTTATTTTCTTTCATCAAATCATTGATGTAATTGTCACTATCCTGGATTTTTTTTCGATCGCTGTATTCACTAAGCCAAATCGCTTGTCCTGGATTAGTTTCCGTGAGTTGATTAATAATAATTCTTACCGCTTGATAAGTGAGATAACTTTGCAGAACCTTTGCCGTATCTTTAACGACTTGTTTATAAGTCATAAATTTAAGTTAGTATCAGTTTTCAGTTATCAGATTTTTTTAATAAGTAAAATTGCCTAAATGATTTTATTATTCTCTTTATCTTAAGAATTTTTGTTCATCAATGACTATTTACACTTATTTTCTGAGTCCCTGATGACTGATCACAACTTGAAACTTAGAGAGTGTCAACGGTATCAAACTCGAACTTGATTTCTTTCCAGAGTTCACAAGCGGCCGCTAACTCAGGACTCCAACGACAAGCCTCACGGAGAACATCGTTACCTTCACGGGCTAAAGAACGACCTTCGTTACGGGCTTGAACACAGGCTTCTAAAGCTACACGGTTAGCAGTTGCACCAGGTGCGTTACCCCAAGGATGTCCTAAAGTACCACCACCGAACTGTAAACAAGAATCATCACCGAAGATTTCAACTAATGCGGGCATATGCCAAACGTGGATACCACCAGAAGCAACAGGCATTACACCGGGTAAAGAAGCGTAATCTTGGGTAAAGAATACACCACGAGAACGATCTTCTTCAACATAATCTTCACGCATTAAGTCAACGAAACCTAATGTTACAGCGCGATCGCCTTCTAATTTACCAACAACAGTACCAGAGTGTAAATGATCACCACCAGAGAGACGGAGACATTTAGCTAAAACTCTGAAGTGAATACCGTGATTTTTTTGACGATCGACTACTGCGTGCATTGCTCGGTGAATGTGGAGTAATAAACCGTTGTCACGACACCATCTTGCGAGGGAAGTGTTAGCAGTGAAACCACCAGTAAAGAAATCGTGCATAATGATAGGAGTACCGATTTCTTTAGCGAATTCAGCACGTTTCATCATTTCTTCACAAGTACCAGCAGTAACGTTGAGGTAGTGACCTTTCATTTCATTGGTTTCAGCTTGTGCTTTGGAGATAGCTTCTTGAACGAATAAGAAACGATCGCGCCAACGCATGAAAGGCTGAGAGTTGATGTTTTCGTCATCTTTTGTGAAGTCTAATCCACCACGAAGACACTCATAAACTGCACGACCATAGTTTTTAGCAGATAAACCTAATTTGGGTTTGATGGTACAACCTAAGAGAGGACGACCGTATTTGTTTAACAAGTCACGCTCAACGGTAATACCGTGAGGAGGACCTTGATAGGTTTTGATTAAAGCAACGGGGAAACGAATATCTTCTAAACGTAATGCACGGAGAGCTTTAAAACCGAATACGTTACCAACTAAAGAAGTTAAAACGTTGGTGATGGAACCTTCTTCAAATAAATCTAAAGGATAAGCAACGAATACGAAATATTGGTTATCTTCACCGGGTACGGGCTCAACGTTGTAACAACGACCTTTATAACGATCTAAGTCAGTTAAACCATCAGTCCATACAGTAGTCCAAGTACCAGTAGAAGACTCAGCCGCTACTGCTGCCGCACACTCTTCAGGGGGAACTCCTGGTTGGGGAGTCATTCTGAAACAGGCTAATAAATCAGTATCTTTAGGGGTGTAGTCAGGGGTGTAATAGGTTAGGCGATAATCCTGTACACCAGCTTTAAATCCACCTTTGGATCCAGCTTGTACCATTTGTCGTTTCCTCCAAATATATAAATTTTCTTTATAGCTTTATATTTAACAACTTCTATAACTGGAAGTTCGTTTTAAGCCTTTTACTTTTCGAGTTCCAATCTTATCACGAAGGGGATCATTTTTTCGATCGATTTTTTTCTGATTTACGATTATTATTTTTTCTAATTTTTATTAGGTTAACTAATCTTTATTTGCTTGACTTAGCTGTTTTTTTAAGGTTATGATAACTTGCTTCATTTTTTTTCATAGAACTAAACTGTTATTAAATACATATTCCTTTACATTTAGAAAACAAGGACATTTTCTAGGTTATTATACTTATTTGAAAAACTTATCATTATCAATAATTAGGAGTTAGGAGTTATAGCCGTTGCCATAATATGATTAACATTTAGTGATTAGCTGTTAGTTTTTAGCTGTTAGCCTTTTTTCCATGAAAGAATAAGTAGTCAATTACTAATGTTGACCAAAAATTTACCTGAGTTCGAGAAAAAATCCTTGATGTAGGTAGGTTTTAGGGTTTAGGTTCTAAAAATACCAAATCTGATTGAATTATTTAATGAAATTAATCTAAGTAAAATCCATTGTTAACAGTTTTTCATCAATTATTTACCCAATACCTAACAACTAATACCTAATACCTTGTTATTCCCCATACATTTTGCATCGAACTGAGACAAATTTAACTTTACAATAGCTGATAACTAATTGCTAATTAAACATAATTATTCCTCACGACTCATATAGGATTGCTATATTATGTAAAGTAATGTTAATTTGTTAAAGAATAATTCAAAAAAGTATTTCATGAATAGTGTTATCTCCCGTCGCAATCTTTTAAAACTATTTACTGTCACTGGTATTCTCGGTATTCTTGGTTATTCAAGACTTGTTAAACCGCAACCCACGATTCATCAATGGGATACTTTAACTTTACCTCGTCAACTGAGTAAACCCAAAAAAGTAGTAGTCATTGGCGGTGGATTAGCAGGTTTAGCTTCTGCTTATGAGTTGAGTAATCGAGGTTTTGAAGTAACACTATTAGAAAAATCCCCTCAGTTAGGCGGTAAAATAGCTAGTTGGGATATTCAAGTGGGAGATGATAC
This sequence comes from Geminocystis sp. NIES-3709, assembly GCF_001548115.1. Lineage (GTDB taxonomy): Bacteria > Cyanobacteriota > Cyanobacteriia > Cyanobacteriales > Cyanobacteriaceae > Geminocystis. The sequence continues at coordinate 269,103 of NZ_AP014821.1, forward strand.
CTTTAAGATGGAACATGGTTTTCATGGTTTTTTCCCTCAATATTATAATCTCAAAAGCATTGTTAACGAGATTAATATTAAAGATAACTTTCAATCCCTAGATTACTATTCAGTCGTGTTTAAAGGAGATAAGTATAAACCTGAAAATTTTCTCCCTAGTCATTCGTCTTTTCCTTGGAATATAGTGGATTTAGCTATATCTTCTCAAAATTCTCTCCATTGGGGAATAAATCTAGCGAATCCCGAACATTGGCGAGTTTTTCACGCTATTACGAGCTTTAAAATCCCTGACAGTTACTATACCTTAGATAATATTTCTGTTACGGATTGGGCAGCAAAAGGTATTCCTCAAGGTTTGTTTGATTTATACTTCCTTCCCTTTGCTAAGTCTTCCCTTAATGCCCCTGATGTGCTTAGTACTGGTGAATTAATGCAATTTTTCCATTTTTATTTTTTTGGCAATCCTGAAGGTTTGGCTTTTAATGGTACGATCGATGATATGGGTACAAGTTTAGTTAATCCCATTGCTGAAAACATCCTCAAGAATGGGGGTAAAATTATCACGGAAGCTAATATTAGTAAAATTCAGTGTGAGGGAGATAAAATAAGTTCGATCGAGTTTTATCAGGGTGATAATATTAGTAACGTACCCTTTTGGGTAGATATTAACCCTCTTTTACAAGATAACAACTACGACTATTATGGTGCCGGAGATGCTCTATTTGCTTTAGCGAAGGATACGGATAAGGCTTTTTCCCTCAGTTGTACTCATCAAGGATGTACTGTTAATAAACAAGAAAATGGTCAATTTTTATGTCCTTGTCATGGGGCAGTTTACGATCGAGATGGGAAAGTTGTCAACCCTCCTGCACAAAGAAATCTTAATACTTACAAAGTAGTTGTAAAAGAAGATAATAGAGTGAAATTAGTTGCTAATACGCCAAAAACTACCCATCAACCAGAGAAGATTGAAGCTGATTATTTTGTAATGGCAACAGATGTTAACGGCTTAAAACACTTGTTTAACTTAATAGAAGGAGAAGGAGAAACTTGTCAACAGACTAAATCTCAAGTAACAAGTTTACCATTAGCTGATCCCTTTGCAGTGGCTCGTTTTTGGCTAGATAAAGATTTTGATTGGCAGTACAGCAATTTTGCCTCTCTTTCAGGTTACAAATTAACCGATAGTATAACCCTTTATCACCGCATTCAAAGAGAATATAAACAATGGGCGCAAAAAACAGGAGGAAGTGTGGTAGAATTACACGCCTACTGCTATAAGGAAAAAGAATTTCCTACCCAAGAGGCTATTTTAGCCACTTTTCAAAAGGAATTATACGAAATTGTTCCAGAATTAACTAACGCCCGAATTTTACATCAACAATTAGTAAATCAAAAGAATTTTTCTGGTTATCCTCCTAATAGCTTCAAAATGCGTCCACAAACTGAAACAGATATACAAAATTTAATGTTTGCGGGGGATTGGGTGAAGATGCCTTTTCCCTGTGGGTTGATGGAAAGAGCGGTTAGTAGTGGATTATTATCGGCAAATGCAATACTTTACCGAGAAGGATTACACAGACGTGACTTACTTTCGGTAAATCCTTCCGGTTTATTCAGCATTTAATCAATAATGAGGGTTTGGTGTTGGGAGTCATAAGATTCTAAAATCAAGGGTTTAGGCATATTAGATCAACAAAAAGTAAACAGTTTTAGCAATTTTTTAAGAAAAATTCAGCATTTTTAACCTTATTTTCTTTCAAACAAGTTTGTCTGTTTTGTATATAAAAAAAGTCTCAAAACCTAGATTTTTCATTATTTTATCTAATACCTAATACCTACCCCCTACCAAAAAACTTTTTCAGCAACCCCTAATTAACTTTTATTCTTTCCAATCAGGGCAAGTTTCATCATCCCAACCATAAGGGTGCATAGCACATACAAGTAAGTTACCATTATAAGTTTGTCCATGATAATTCACACATCCTACACAGGCAGGATGTTTTTCTGGATGGGGTTTTAGTTTATAATCCTCAAATAAAAACCCTAAATCTTCGTCAATATCTAAATTTCGATCGTGTTGTTGTAAATATTCTTCATCGAAAAAAAAACTCAAAAAATTCCCCATTAAATGATCCACATCAATTAGAATTTGATTAAATTCCGAAGTAAAAATATCTTCAACTTCTTCTGTAATTTCATTAAAAGTTTTTTCCCAGTCTTCGGTATTTTTTTGCAAATCTTGGTTAATTTGAGCCGAAAATGACTCTAATTCCTGTTGTGCATTATTTAACCATTCAAATAATTTATTTTGCCAATTATCCATCCTTCACCTAAAATTAGAAAACTTAACCACTAATCTATCTCACGATCGAGCATTGTTATCTTTTTCTTAAATTTTCTTTAAGCAGACTCAAAAAACCTCAATTTCAGGATTTTATGTGTCTTCGTCATCAGTAATAATCTCAATAGGGCGTGGTTGGGAAGATGGATTAGAAGTATCATTTTTGATTGCTTGATTTTGAGATTGTTGTACAATTTCATCCACAAAACCACGAGCTTCTTCCGCCGTTATTTTGCCCTTATTTACCATCTCATCGGCTATTTTTTGCAATTGTTGAGGAAAATCTGGGGTAATAGCGATTTTTTCTGCCTGTTGCTTCAACTCCTGAAATTTATTACTAGCTTTTTCCACGGCATAACTAGCAATACCAACCCCTAAATAAAAGGCTTTTTGCAACAAATTTTCTGACTCAGCCATAAATAATAAAAACCTGTAAAGTTATTTTATATTATTCTAGTCTATAAAATAGAGTGGTTTATTTGAGAAAACCTAAAGTTGTTAGATTTTAGTTAGGATTATAACAAAAGTTTTCGATCGACTTAAACAGAATGTTCCAGAAAAATTTTGTGGCACATAAATTAAATATTGGTTAAAATTACCAAAAATATCTAATCCGTGCAAAAATAAGATTTCAAGACTTTGAACCAACAATACTCTTTTCCCCATAGCTTTGATGTTATCATTATCGGCTCTGGTGCGGCCGGTTTATATTCAGCGTTGTGTCTTCCTAATAATTTACGGGTTGCTATTATTACTAAGGATAAACTGAAGAAGGGTGCAAGTGATTGGGCGCAAGGGGGTATTGCCGCCGCTATTAATCCTGATGATTCCTCTGAATCTCATTTACAAGATACCTTAAAAGCCGGTGCAGGTTTATGTGATGTTAATGCAGTTAAATATCTAGTTGAAAATGCAGTCACTTCTATTCAGTCTTTGTTGAAAATGGGAGTAGATTTTGATCATGAAAGTAATGGAGAATTAGCAACGACATTAGAGGCAGCACACTCTTTTCCTAGAGTACTTCATGCGGCCGATACTACGGGGAGAGCGATCGTATCTATCTTACGACAAAAAGTGTTAGAAAGTGATTATATCTACGTCTATGAACAAGCCTATGCCCTAAATTTATGGTTAGACGAAGCAAAAAAAGATTGTCAAGGAGTTTGTTTATTATATGACAATCGGATTCATTGGCTAAAAGCTCAAGGGGTAATTTTAGCGACAGGAGGAGGAGGACAAGTTTTCGCCCATACAACTAACCCTACTGTTAGCACAGGAGACGGAGTTGCTTTAGCTTGGCGTGCTGGTGCAGTATTAAGAGATTTAGAATTTGTACAATTTCACCCCACAGCCTTAGATATAGAAAACGCACCTCATTTTTTGATTAGTGAAGCAGTGAGAGGAGAAGGTGCGCATTTAATTGATAACGAAAAAAAACGCTTTGCTTTCGACTATCATACTGATGGAGAATTAGCACCTAGAGACATCGTTAGTCGTGCGATTTACAGTCATTTACATAAAGTTAGTTCTGATCCTGTTCATGATAAAGTTTACTTAGATTTACGTCCTATTCCTCACGATCGTATAGAGTATCGTTTTCCTAATATTATCAATAAGTGCCAACAATGGGGAATAGACTTATTTTCTCAACCGATTCCTGTGTCTCCTGCCGCTCATTATTGGATGGGAGGAGTTAAAGTTAATCTTAATAATGAGACTTCTATCGGCGGTTTATATGCCATTGGAGAGACTGCTAGTACAGGGGTTCATGGAGCGAATCGTTTAGCTAGTAATTCTCTCTTAGAATGCGTAGTGTTTGCCGAGAGTTTTCGTGATTTTACTATTGAATCTAAATTTACTACTGAGGAGTCATCATCTCTAGTTTATCAGCGTGTGGAATATGACTGGCTTCAGGAGATGTCTTTAATTAAAGAAATTCGGGAAGATTTACCGATTACGGTATGGGAAGGAGCGGGGATTTGTCGCACTAAAGTAGGATTAGAAAAATCGATCGAGCAAGTGATAGCTTGGCGAAGTCAATTAGAATCACTTTCAATATGTCAATGGATGATGAATTTATCTTCTTGTCAACAATATGAATTAGTGTTACCCAACGCCGAGGAAAATTTGAAATTAGCGGCGGAAACTCTTAATTTAATGGATGTAGCTTATTTAATTCTAAAAAGTGCGCTTTTCCGTCAAGAAAGTAGAGGAGGACATTATCGTTTAGATTACCCTATAAGTGACGATCGTTGGCAAAATCATACTTTGGTACAGTGCAATACTTGGACACAAGATAATTTAACCCACGTTCCGCACGTCAATTTGAACTATGCTTCGTAATATAAAAAGATGCTGTTTACAAATGATAACTCAGAGAATAAAATAATGAAACTAAATTATAACAACTATAAATTAATGAAAATGATCAAAATTCGATCGATAAAAACCGCAAAAATATGTAGTAATTATTAGTTTCTTTCGATGTTCAGTGTGTCTTATTTGCTGAACACTTAAAAGAACATGCGGAATGTGGGATTTAAGATAACTGCTAACAGCTAATTGCTAACGGCTAACAGCTTAATGACTATTTTAGAGTTTCTTGTTCCAATGCTAGATAAGTTAAGGCTTCTTGATATTGTAAATCTTTGTCTGTGCCAATTTCAAAATAACTGATCAGTTCTTGGGTTACAATTCGATCGGGCGTTATACCTAGTTTATTAATGTCTTTATGACTGGGAGTTTCATATTTAGCAACGGTGATAGCAATTCCAGCACCTTCGGGAAGTTCAAATAAAGACTGAATTAAGCCTTTGCCAAAAGTTTTTTCTCCGATTAAAATAGCTCTATGGTTATCTTGTAATGCACCTGCAAGAATTTCACTAGCACTAGCTGAACCTTGATTAACTAAAACAACTAACGGTTTATCAGTAATAGCATCTCCATCGGCATCATAACTGCCTAAAATTCCCTGACGATTGACAGTATAAACGATCGTGCTAGGAGGCAACCATAAACGAGCAATTTCGATACCCGCCTGTAACAATCCTCCCGGATTATTTCTTAAGTCTAAAATATAGCCTTTTGCGCCTTCTTGTTCTAATTTCACCATAGCATGGGCTAAATCTTTGGTGGCATTACCACTGAATTGATTTAATCGCAGATAACCAATAGGATAATTAGGTTGAGATTTATCTAAATCATAGCTTACTGCACTTAGGGAAAGTCGATCGCGCTTTAATTCATAAGTTTTGATCGTTGATTGATTCTGGGGCTTGATTTCTAAAATTACTGTTGTACCAATTTCTCCCCTGATTTTATTAGCGGCTTCATCTAAAGTTAAAGTTTGAGTGTCAATGCCATCGATCGTGATAATCTGATCTCTTGGTTGAATACCTGCCAATTCGGCTGGAGAACTAGGCAAAGGTGTTACAACTTCTAATTGATTGTTTTCAGGATTTATACTGATTTGTAAGCCAATACCAGATAATTCTCCAGAGGTAGTAATTTGTAAATTGTGATAATTTTCTGGGGGCAATAAACGAGTATAAGGATCATCCAGAAGGGCTAACATTTCCTTGATGGCAGTATAAGTTTCTTCTCGATTATGTAGAGGTTTTTTTAGAAATTTTTGTCTTATTGTCCACCAATTTTGATTATTAAAAGAATCATCCACATAAGCCTCATTCACTAACCGCCATGATTGCAGTAAAATTTTTTCTTCTTCCGTATAGGCATAGGCATTAGGAGTATAAATAACATTAGTACAAATGAATAATAAAATTATGACTAAACTCACCCAAATTTTTTTCATATTAACTATCAATTAGGTTAAAGTTTTCTTATCTTATCAACTATCAACTATTAACTATTAACTATTTTTAGTCAAAATCTCCACTCCACCCTGAGTAATGGCGATCGTATGTTCAAATTGAGCCGACAATTGACGATCTTTTGTTAAAGCAGTCCAACCATCATCTAAAACGTCCGCTTCCCATGTACCTATATTAATCATAGGCTCGATCGTAAATACCATACCCGGACGCAATTTTTTTCCTGTACCTTTTTTGCCAAAATGAGGAATTTGGGGAGGAGTATGAAAAACCCTTCCAATACCATGGCCGACAAAATTTCTCACCACCGAATAACCGAAACTTTCCGCATACTCTTGAATAGCAGCACCAATATCTCCAATTCTTCCCCCCGCGCGTACCGCATTTATGCCTCGATATAGACATTCTTCCGTCACTTCTACTAATTGTTTTGCTTCTGGAGAAGGTGTCCCCACAAAAAAAGTCTTAGAAGTATCTCCATGATAACCTTCTACAATGGGAGTAACATCAATATTAATAATATCTCCATCCTTCAGAATTTGATTTTTACTAGGAATACCATGACAAATTACTTCATTGACACTGGTACAGATTGATGCAGGAAATGGGGGATTACCATAACCTAAAGGCGCACTTTTTGCACCCTTTGCCTTTGTCCATTTTTCTGCTTCTTGATTTAATTCATAGGTACTAATACCGGGTTTAACCATTTTTCCTAAATGTTCTAACAATTGGGCGGCTAATCTTCCAGCCTGACGCATTTTGTCTATTTCTCTAGCAGATAAAAGTACTATATTTTCATTTCCCATTGTAATTTAATTTAATTCTTTCTATATAAGTTAATTTTTAGATCTTTACTATTTTAATCCACTTGCGTTATATCAGGTTTGGTTAAACATTAACTCATCTCCCACCTTTTAAACAGGGGATTTTGTGTCATTTGTCATTTGTTAATCAGAAGAATGATAAAGAAGTAATAAACCTGAATTAGACGTAAGAAACCTTGATTATGGCAAACTTAAATCCAGATCAAATCAAAGTAACGTATTTAAACAACAACAATATAAATGTCTAAATCTGAAAGGACTTCAAGCAGTTTTTGATTAAAAACTTTTCAAAGTGCCAAGTGCCACCATTATCTCATTTAGTATAATTTATGTGAAAGTGCTATATATTAAGTAATGAATAATATTATTTCTGTAAATGAATAAGTCATTACAAGATTATCAATATCTATACTTACACGGTTTTGGATCGAGTCCTAAGTCTCAAAAAGCAATTTATTTTAGTAAAAAATACCAAGAAATAGGTATTAAATTAAAAATAGTTGACTTTAATCAACCTGAATTTGTTAATCTTACTCTTACTCGTCAAATTCACCAAGTTAGTGAGATTATAGATAATAATCCTAATCAACAATTTATTTTGATAGGTTCAAGTTTTGGCGGTTTAACAGCGAATTGGATTGGGTATAAATATTTTGATCATCAAATGACACAACTCGATCGAATTAAGGCATTAATATTAATAGCACCCGCCTTAAATTTTGCCAAAAGTTGGCTACCAAAATTAACCCCAGAAATGTTAAATCAATGGCAAGAAAAAGGTTTTATTCCTGTTTATCATTACGGAGAAAAAAAAGAATTATTACTTAGTTATAATTTTTGGGAAGATTTAATTACTTACGATGATTTAATTATTAATCATAATATTCCTACCCTAATTTTTCATGGCACAGAAGATGACACTATTCCCATTGAAGTTAGTCAAGAATATGCTAAAAGTCGTCCACAGGTTATTTTAAAAGAGTTAAAAAGTGATCATAGTCTCAATGATTGTTTAGAAGAAATCTGGCTAACCATGAAATTTTTTGACGGAAAAAGTTAGGTTCAAAATTATACCAAAATCCGTAATACAATAGTAACTGAAGTAAATCAATTTTTTTTACTTTTCCCTTTTTTCTCTTTACCTATAATTTTCTATCTAACTAAGGTAAAACTGAGGTTTCTGTGGTCGACAAAACTACTACACATCGTAATTGCGACGACGACGGCGACGACGGCGATATTCACGAGGAGGATCATTATTTTGTGTATATTGCTGTATCGTAACTTTATGATAACTTTGTCTCGGTTTAAGAGGTTCTAATTTAATCGTTGCTTTATCTAAAGCTAATTTCCCCGGCGGTTTACCAAAAGTTTCTACAGGCATTTTTTCTGTGGCTTTAAGCATAAAATTACGCCACATCTGAGCAGTAATAGCACTACTTCCCCAAGTCTCTTTATTATCATCATTGCCTACCCATATTCCCGTAGCGAGTTGAGGAATATAACCAATAAACCATAAATCTCTTGCTTTATCGGATGTACCTGTTTTTCCTGCCACTGGGCGCCCAATTTGTGCTGGTATTCCTGTTCCCGATTGTACCACTTGTTGCAACATCCAAGTCATAATATTAGCACTATCTTTATCTAAGGCTGTTTGAGGATTTATTTTTGCTTGATAAAGGATTTCACCATCGGCATTAACAATACTTTTAATACCATGAACTTGTAAATGTTGCCCTTGATTTGCTAGAGTGCCATAAGCGCTAGTTAATTCTAGTAGGTTGACTTCTGATGCCCCCAAAGCAAGAGAATAGGTTGGTTGTAATTTGGATTCTATGCCCATTTTTTCCGCTACTTTAATAACGGGATTCCACCCTACATCAATAAGACTTTTCACCGCAACAGTGTTTAAGGAGGAAGTTAGCGCTTGGGAAATAGATACGTCTCCCCGATAACTGTCACCATAATTTTTCGGTTCGTAACCATCTACTACATAAGGTGCATCTAAATAGTTTTTGTAGGGTGACATTCCTCCTGCGATCGCCGTAGCATAAATGAAAGTTTTAAAAGTTGATCCGGGTTGTCTTTGAGCTTGGGTAACTCGATTATATTGATTATTGGCAAAATCTATGCCTCCTACCATTGTAAGAATTTCTCCGTTACGAGGATCAATAGCGACTAAAGCACCTTGTTGAAATTTTTGCCATTTGCCATAGCGTTTGATAACATTTTCGACAATTTCTTCTCCTGTTTCCTGCCATTGAGGATTAAGAGTTGTATTAACAATAATTCCTCCTTCTGCCAATTTATCTCGACTGACATATTTCCCCATTTCTTTTTGTACATAATCCACAAAGTAGGGTGCTTTTTTGATTTGACGTTTTAAAGGGCTAGATTTAATTTCTAAGGGTGTCTCGATCGCAATTTGGGCTTCTTCTGGGGTAATATATCCTTGTTCTGCCATGCGAGTTAACACTAAATTTCTCCTAGTGGTGGCGGATTCTGGATTTTCCAAAGGAGAATAAATACTGGGGGCGGGGGTAATTCCTGCAAGAGTAGCAATTTCACCAAGGGTAAGTTCATCTAAAGATTTGCTAAAATAACGATGGGCGGCATCGGCAACTCCATAAGCTCCTGAACCAAGATAAACTACGTTAAGATAAGTTTGTAATATTTCTTCTTTACTGATTTGATGATCAATTTTTTGGGCAATTATAACTTCTTTTAATTTTCTTTCCCAACTACGATCTTGATCTAAATAAGCTATTCTGGCAAGTTGTTGGGTGATAGTACTTCCCCCTTCTTTCACTTTTCCTGATTGTAAATTGGCAACACTGGCACGGGCAATTCCTTGTATATCTACTCCGTTATGCTTGTAATATCTGCTATCTTCAATGGCGATAAATGCTTGTTGTAATTTTTCGGGAATTTCGGTTATGGTTTTTCGATCGTAGGCTATATCTCCAAATTGAGCGAGAATGGTATTATCTTGGGCTTTAATGGTGAGAGTATTAGGTCGATCGTAGTTAACTACATTAGTGATATTGTCTGGTAAAGTGCTATTGAGTTGAAACCATTTACTGATTAAAAAAGCCAAAAAACCGAGATTAATGGTAAAACCTACCGCAAAACCATACCAAAATATACGACTATGACGCAATTCTTTAAAAGATGCGAATGTCACCATTTTCCCTCTCGATTGATAAATTTTCTGTGAATAATATTACTTTATTTTACCTGAGTTGGTAGTTGAACATTTTTTGTCATGGAAAAATACTCTTTAGGAGTATCATAGGATTAAGTGTTTTTAATTTTGCCATAGATGTCCCAGTTATGACTATCTCAATCAAAAAACCCATTTTAGTCGCCGGTGTTAGTCTTTCCTTTTTATTATGGATAGGAGAAAGTCTCAAAAATTCTGTTAATGAAGCAGGGGATTTTAGTCTTTTAGGTTTAACTTTAATTGGTAGTTTATGGTTGTTTTGGCAAAGGAAAAAAAATAACAAAGTGATAAATAATTATCCATTAGTGGTAGTAAATAGAGAAGATTTTGACAAAAAAATTGCTCAAATTAAGTATTTATTAGAAGATTTAATAACAGAATCCCCGGGTCATGATCTGCTAAATAAATTCAATGAAAAAATATTGATCATTGACCAAAAAAGTCAAAAAAAAGACTTAAATTTAACTATAGTTAGTCAAAATAAGATTACTCCTCAAACTTTAGTTAATAGTTTAAAACAAGAATTTGCTGAAAATATTGTATATTCGATCGAGTCTGATATTTTTAATTATACTAACTACCAATCATCAGATGATGATAATTTTAATTTCAAAAATTTGTCTTTAGAATCGGATTTTATTTTATTTATTCTTCATGGAGATATAACGGAATCAGAGAAAAAAGTTATTGAAAAAATTAACATCAACCAAAGAATATTAGTTTTATTTAATGATATAGATTATCCATTATTAGAAGAAAAAAATCTTATTTTTGAAAATATTAAAACTAAACTAAAAGGGATTATTAATGCAGAATTTATTATTAAAATAGCTACTAATACTCAAAAAGTTAAAGTGAAAAAATATATTGATAAAATTAACTATAAAGAGTGGGAAGAAGTATCTCAAGGACAATATAATAGTTTATTTAATACATTAAGAATTACTTTTGAAAAAGAAAAGGAAAATTTAATTATAGCCACATCCTACCGGAACTCGATCGACCTAGAAAAAGAAATCAGGAAAGAATTAAATATTATTAGAAAACAAAAAGCATTACCGTTAATTGAAAAATATCAAATCATTGCTGCTACGGCTACTTTTGCTAATCCTGTTTCTAGTTTAGATTTATTAGCAACAGCGGCTATCAATACTCAAATGCTCATAGATTTAAGTGCTATTTATAAACAATCATTATCTGTTAATCAAGGAAAAGAAATCTCGATCGAACTAGCAAAATTAATGGTTAAATTAGGCATAGTAGAAGTTTCTAGTCGAATGATTACTACTATTTTAAAAAGTAATGCGGTTACTTTTATCGCCGGAGGAATTATTCAAGGAATTAGTGCAGCTTATTTAACTCGTCTTTGTGGTTTAAGTTTAATTGAATATTATGAAGTTGCAGAATTAAAAGATAATGAAGGAATTAATTTAAGTGTTATTAAAGAGAAATTACAGTTAATTTTTCAACAAAATCGTGATAATAATTTCTTCAATAAATTTATCCAAAAAACTTCTTTACAATTCCAAAATAGTTAATGGACATCAAACTCTTGTAAAAAAAAATACGAAATTATTACAAGAGTCTTTCTCTGTTATTCAATAGAAGACCATGCTTGTATGGCTATTGGAACAATAGGTGTTATGAGTTCGACGATCGCTTCTGCATAAGCTCCGATTTCACTTTGAGCGCCCTCCCCTCTACGCAAATCAATGAAATTCAATAAGGCTTGTAAGCTGACAGTCCAAACCCAACTTGTATAAACGGAGGGTATTAAAACCCCTCTTGCTTGTTCTCTACCAACTCCCAGTGCTAATAATTGACTATAGGCTTTATAACTAGCCTCACATTGTTGTTTATAAATGGAAATTGCCAAATTATTGTCTTCTACATCTAAACTACCGATCGTGGCTTGTTTATTATTCTTCGATTGTTTTCTAAAAACTTGAGGAATATAAAACTCATTACTATCATCGATCGCAACATATCTGAAACTCTTTTCGTTCCATCCCAACTGCTCGTCATTATGATTACTTGCAACAATATGCTTGTACCACTGGCGTGCTATAAAAAGAGGGGCTTTAACTTTAAATTTAAAGACAACCCCTCGAAAAGGACTGGTATGATTATGAGTTATTAAATAGTTAATTAACTTAATATCTTTCTCATTTAACTCTTTAGAACTTTTCTCAAAGGATGCTCTTGCATCATTAACAATACTTAAATCATTACCCATAAAATCTATGAGTTCTATTTTACTTTTTCCATCTTTTAAGGGATCTTTATAATTCATAATAATTATAGTATTTTTATGGTAATATTAAACAATTTATTTACTAATTTTTTATTCTTAAATAACTTCGTCTATCTATGAGTATAATATCAAAAATTTCTCTGAGATTTTTAATCATTTTCTTCTTACCTTATTACTTATTAGTTTGTTTTAACCAAAATTCTATTTTTTAAAATTAACTTTCTAATTCGGCTAATTCCATCCATTTTGTGGTTGCTATATCTATTTCTTGATTAATATTAGCTAATTCCAGGGTTAATTTATTTAAGGTTTCATAATCTTGTTTAGCAATATATAATTTTGTCTCGACTTCTGTTTTTTTTATTTCTAAACTAGGAATTATTTTTGTCTCTAGTTTCTCTAATTCTTTTCTTTGATAATTAGACATTTTTCTTATATTTGTACTAAAGTTTTGGTCTTTTACTTCTACATTTTTACTTTGTTTTACTACTTTGTTATTAGCATTTTTTTCTTCTTGTAATTGTTTTTCCTGTTTCTTTTTATAATCTAAATAAACTGAGTAATTACCCGGATATTGACGCAAATTTCCATTACTTTCAAAAGTAAAAATAGTATCTACGGTTCGATCGAGAAAGTACCGATCATGAGATACTACTATTACACAACCCTTAAAAGACTCGATATATTCTTCTAAAACTGCCAAAGTTTGTACATCTAAATCGTTAGTAGGTTCATCCAAAATTAATACATTTGGATTACTAATTAGCATTCTGAGCAAAAATAAACGGCGTTTTTCCCCTCCTGAAAGTTTAGCAATAGGAGAATATTGTTGATTGGGTGTAAATAAAAATCTCTCTAGCAGTTGAGATGCACTAATTTGACTTCCGTCAGAAGTTTCGATATAAGTAGCTACATCTTTAATATATTCGATCGCGCGTTGTTCATTTTGGGCTGCGGTGATTAAACTGTCAGAATGTTGATCAAAATAACCAATATGAATAGTACTACCTATCTCTACTTTACCGTTATCTGGCTCGATAGTAGCCATGATTAAATTCATCAAAGTTGATTTACCAACACCGTTACCGCCAATAATACCGACTCTGTCATCTGGGGCAAACTCATAGGTAAAATCTTTAATTAAAGTACGATCGCCAAAGGATTTGCTAATATTATCTAATTCGATGACTTTTTTACCGATACGACGACTAGGAGTATCAATTTCTACTTTACCTTGAGTTTGTTTAAACTCCTTATCCTTCATTTCATAGACACGATCGATTCTGGCTTTTTGTTTCGTACTACGGGCTTTAGGCCCTTTTTTAAGCCACTCTAACTCCCGTCTTAATACCCCTTGATGTTTTCTCTGACTACTAGCTACTGATTCCTCTGCTAACGCCTTCTTCTCAAGATAATAACTATAGTTTCCACTATAACTATACATATCTCCTCGATCGATTTCCAGAATACGAGTTGTAACTTGATCTAAAAAATATCGATCGTGGGTAATAAGGAAAATTGCACCTTGAAACTTTTGCAAATATTCCTGTAACCATTGCACCGACTCCGCATCAAGATGGTTAGTAGGCTCATCCATTAATAATAAATCAGGTTCAGCCATCAAAGCAGAAGCAAGGGCAACTCTTTTACGATAACCCCCCGATAAATCCCCCATTTTTGCCTCAAAATCACTAATTCCTAACTTATCTAGGATAATTTTGGCGTTAGTTTCTAAATCCCAAGCATTAGCCCCATTGATTTTTTCTGTTACTCGTTCTAATTTACCCATCAACTGCTCTTGAGTTATAGTATCAGCATGAGCGATACGATGAGATAAATCTTCATATTCTTTAATCCACTGCATTTGTTCGCCACTATAGACGAAAACTTGCTCTAAAACAGTGTTATTTGCCTCAATTTCTGGTTGTTGAGGAAGATATATAATTTTTGAACCTGATTTCACCACCATTTCCCCTCCATCATGGGGCTCTAATCCTGCTAAAATTTTGAGGAGAGTTGATTTTCCCGAACCATTAACTCCAATTAAACCAACTTTATCATTATCATCGATACTGAAACTAGCACCTTTAAGAATTTCTTTAATCCCAAAATCTTTTTTGAGAGATTGTACCGTGATAATCGTCATTTTAATTATTAGTAATTGATAATTATTTTATTTGAAATTGTAAATTTGTAGTTACACTTATTTTCAAAACTTATAATAACATATAACTGTTAGCTTTTAGCTTTTAGCCTTTTTTCCATTAAAGAATAAGTAATCAATTACTAATGTTAACCAGAAATTTTACTTCACAATAGCTAATTACTGATACACTTAAATTTTAGTTAGTTTTTTTTTAATAAGATGTCTCACCATAGAGAACAAAATTTGGATAAGTTTCAATTATCTTTATATTTAATGCCTTTATTTGGACCGATTTGGGCTTTAATTAATCTTAAATTTTTCCCTTATAATCTCAATTCTGAACAGAAAAAAACTAGCCGTATATCTTTGCGATTGGGATTAGCTTGGTTAATTACTTATAGTACTTTATGGGCTGGAGGAAGTCTTACATCAGATTTGCTTTCTATTCGTTTACTTTATTTTAATGGTATTATTACCACCACTTATTTTTTAATTTGTTTAATTTTAATTACCAGACTCTGGAGTAAGAAAAATTAGCAAGGTTGATGGTTAATTGGTATAATCATGGATTGCTCATTGTTAATTAAATAAAATGTCCATCCGTCAACAGCCGAGAAGAACTGCTAGAATATTAGCCTTACTTAGTTTAAGTCAAATAAAAATTAAATCTGACACTTTAGAAGATATTGAAATCAATGATCTGATTTTGGGTGCAATTCGCACTTTGACTTTAGAAATTGAAAGTACTATTGAAACCGCCTCTGATGAGTTAAATCGTAGTAATGATCATTTATTTAAGAGTGATACTCGTGCTACTAATATTGGTAGTGCAAAAAGTATGTTAAAAGATGCGATCGTATTAACCCAAAAAGCGATTAATCGTATAGGTAATATTATTGAAATACCTGAGTTTGTGCAATTATCTCGACAACACGAAGTGAGAGAATATGCCTTAGAATTAATTGGTACAGTCGATCGACGTAAAACAGAAATTGAGGCTATTTTAAATGAGGTAATGATAGATTGGACATTAAACCGTCTTACCCAAATTGATGCTAATATTCTACGGTTAGCTGTGGCAGAAATGACTTTTTTAAATATAGAACATAAAGTAGCTATTAATGAAGCGATCGAGATTGCGAAAAATTACTCCGATGAAGACGGTTATCGTTTTATCAACGGGGTGTTAAGAAAAGTTAGCGACAAAATCAAACAATAATTTACCAAGGGTGAACTATAAAATTATAGGTCAACAGAGGGAAAAGACAACCGGCAACAGGGAAAACTATAGCGTTTCTTACAATGATGAGGTACAATTTTGAGATGAAAAAATGTAGACGATATTAACATTAATCTAATGCGTCCCTACTCTTTGGATTTAAGACAAAAGATTATTCATGCTCGTGAAAAGCAACAATGCTCCATTCGTCAATTAGCTAAGAATTTTGGTGTGGCAAAAAGTTTTGTACAAAAGATAATCAAGCAGTATCAAGAAACTGGGGATCTCAAACCTCGTCATTCAGGGGGAAGACCCCCCAAAATAAATCCTGAACAAACGGTTGTCCTGTTAGAAATTATCAACGAAAATAATGATGCTACTCTCTGGGAATTAGCCGAGTTATTTGAGAAAAAAACTGGACTTAAACTCAGTACATCGACTATTGACAGAATCAGTCGTAAATTTGACGATACTGTCAAAAAAAAACACTGTATGCCACAGAAAAACATAGTGAGAGAGTTCAACAAAAAAGATCTGAATATTGGGATAAAGTGAGAGAAATTAATGAAGAGGACTTAATTTTTGTGGACGAATCGGGAAGTAATTTAGCAATGCTTCGCCTTTATGGTAGGGCAAAAAAAGGGTACAGAGTCAGAGGAGAAAAACCCCAGAAAAGAGGGGGTAATGTTTCTATAGTGACGGCAATATCCTTAAAGGAAGTAGTAGCATCAAGAAATATTTATGGTTCTGTAGATGGATTAACTTTTGAGGCTTTTGTGATCAGAGATTTAGTGCCCAAATTATGGGTGGGAGCTTGTGTAGTTATGGATAATGCAAAAATTCATTTAGGAGAAACAATTAGAAAGGAAATAGAGAAAGTGGGGGCATCATTGGTGTATTTATCACCCTATTCCCCAGATTTTTCACCCATTGAAAATTTTTGGTCGAAAGTCAAAAATCAGATCAGAAAACTAAAACCGAGAAATTATCATGATCTAGTAGAGGCGATTGGAAAAGCCATGGAGCAAGTAACACAGTTAGATATGCACAATTGGTTCACCCATTGCTGTTACTGTACCTCATCATTCTGATAAATGCTATAATAAGAATTGATTACTTCAATTATAGTCATTAAAAATAAGAATGAGACACTTAACTGTCACAATAACTGCGGATTATTTCATCTAAACTAATATCTTCTTTACTATACATTCTTGCCCTTTTTAATGCACTAAAATCATGTTCAATATCATTAAAGTCAGGAGAATAAGTTGGCAAAAATATCACTTGATGCCCTGCATTTTCTACTAACTCTTTTATTTTATTTTTTCTATGAATTGGTGCATTATCCATGATCAGTATTGAAAATTCTTTCAGGGATGGTAATAAATATTTTACAAGCCACACTTCAAAACTTTCTGCATTTAAACTTCCCCTGAAAATCATTGGTGCAATAAAGTCTCTTTCTTTTTTTCTTCTTCCTGCTACTAAACTTTCTCTTTTTCCTCGTTTTCCTTGCTTATTTCCATAAATTTTTTTCCCTTTTTTTGACCATCCATAAATACAACTACTTTTTTCTTCAAACCCAGATTCGTCAATAAATACAAGACTTTTGATGCCATGTTTTTTTACTAATTCTCTTATTGTTATTAAGTATTTTATTCTCTCTGTACTATTTCTCTCTCTATAGCGTAACTGTTTTTTTTTCTAGTAATCTTCATTCTTTTAAAAGCATAAGATATAGCGGGAACTGTTACTCCAAACTTGTTTGCTCTCTCAATTAATTTATCATCGGGATTTTCTATCACATCACGGTATAATGCTGACCAATTTAATTTGCGATGTCGATATTTCACGATAGTTGGTTTTAAATTTTCTCTGGTTAACCAGCGATATATTGAAGCTCTTGATACCCCGAAAATTCTACTTGCTTTAGTTACACTACCTTTATTCTCTACATCGTCAATAACCTTTTCTCTCAATTCTAAATTATGATACATTATAGTATTAGTAAAATCTGAATATTTGTTGATTTTAATTCTATCACTAACTGTCTCAGTGTTATTTTAAATAACTATATTTATAAATATTTCTCCCATTTCCTACCATCACCAAAATACTTTTTCAGCAACCCCTATTTAGAGTTAAGGGCATCTTTTAGTCCATCTCCAATATAGTTAATACTTAATACTGTGAAAAATATTGCCAACCCCGGAAATATTGCCATATAAGGAGCAGATGTGAGATAATTTTGAGCATCATACAACATCCTTCCCCATGTAGGAATATCTGGGGGAAAGCCTAATCCTAAAAAGCTAAGGGTAGATTCTACAATAATGGCATTACCAACGGCAAGGGTAGCGGCAACGATAATAACACTGAAAACATTGGGAAGAATATGGACTAGAATTATACGTCCTGAATTTGCTCCCAAACTTTTGGCGGCGGCAATAAATTCTCTTTCTTTGATTTGTAAAAATGAACCTCTGACTAATCTTGCCACAGACATCCAATTTAGTAAACCTATAACAAAAACAACTAAGACGAAAATCCCTATTTGGGCTCCAAAAATTTCTTTGATGGCATCCCGAAACAAATAAACTATTAATAATAAAACAGGTAACTGAGGTAAGGATAAAAATATATCCGTTAATCTCATCAAAATATTATCCAGAATACCGCCAAAATAACCTGCGATCGAGCCTATAATTGTCCCTATAATTATAGAAACTATCATGGCTGAAATTCCCACTGTCAAAGAAATTCTACCGCCAAATAAAGCTCTTGCTAGTTGATCTTGACCTAGATCATTTGTACCAAATGGATGTTGCCAACTGGGGGGGAGAGTAGATTGTGCAAAATTAATTTTATCAATTGAAGTTTGATAAACGATCGGTAAGAATAGAATACTGACAATGATCACAATTAAGGTTAATAATCCTGCGATCGCCATTTTATCTTTACTAAATTTACGCCAAAACATGGAATATAATTAAGAAAATATTTAATAATTTTAATTTAGGTATTTTTTTCACTTAAAACCTTAATTAAATCATCTTTTTTCATTTTACTAATCCCAACAATACCTCTTTTTTTTGCCATCGCTTTTAAATTTACTGCTGTCATAGTTCTAAGTATATTAACATCAATAATATTATTAGGCAAAGACTCTGTCATATTTTCTCTTTAAAGTTAAAGTCGCCGCCATATTAACACTTGTGGTAGTTTTACCAACACCACCTTTATTGTTATAAACAGTTATGGTTAAGGCTTGATTCCGTTTTTCAATTTGACGACGAAAATCAGCGATTATCTCATCAATATTTCCTTCTTCCAGAGAAATACATTCAGAGGCAGGAAAAACTACCTTTCCATGACGGCGAAATAATTGGAGATGAATTGAATTAGTAATCATCCCCCATTGAGCTTGACGACAGTTAGGGGCTAAAAGATATTGTTTTAGTTGTTTTACCGTACTATTATATTGAGGACTTCCTTGAGCTAAATTAATTTCTTTGCCTTTTAATTCTAGTAACAAATAAGGATTTGTTTTAGTAAATAAAAAAACATCATCTCCAACAGTTTTTCTTGCTGCTCGATCGACAAATTTTCCATTACCATCAGGATATTGTGGATAAATTTCTTGATCTTCAAATCCCAAGGCATTTAATAAAACAGACGCAAAATTAACATCAATAACTGCTTCACTAGCGTTTTCAGGAAGATTGAATAATAATTTACTAAGATTAGTTGTCTTATTCATGAACAAGTTTTTGTTTTAGATAGATTTAACTTTAATTATCAATATATTTCAAAAATAGAAAAACTAATACTTAAATAACTTTGATCTTGGAGTACTACTATACCATCTAAACAATACTTTTCCTAATAATTTGGGATCGTGACGTACATAAGTACTTTCTTGATTTTCGCTCATGATGTTGGCTTGAACAATTCTTCTACCTAATTTAACCACTTCTTCTCGATCGAGATATACTGGATGACAATGTTTTAGGGCATATTTTCTTAATACTTCTTCCGATGGCGATCGTCCTTGTACTAACACTGCATCAAATATTTTACCACCACAAACTTGGTCGATTGCTCTAATATGATCACTTACAGTATAACTATCGGTTTCTCCTTTTTGGGTCATTATATTACAGATATAAATTTTAGGAGCAGAACTTTTAGCGATCGCCTCTCGAATTTCTGGTACAAGTAAATTAGGAATAATGCTAGTGTATAAACTACCTGGCCCCATGATAATATATTCTGCTTGTTGAATGGCTTTAATCACTGCGGTTGTTGCCGGAGGATAAGAAGGATTACACCCCACTTCCACAATTTTCCCACCCGCTTCGGGGATATTAGACTCCCCTTCTACCACTCTACCATCCGCAAACCTAGCCCATAAAGTCACATCACTTAACGTTGCCGGTAAAACCCTTCCTCTAATAGCTAATACTTTTGAACTAGCCTCGATCGCACCTTCCAAATCTCCTGTTATCTCTGTCATCGCCGTTAAAAAAAGATTACCAAAACTATGGCCATTTAATCCCTCTCCTGCGGTAAAACGATATTGGAATAACTCCGTCAACAATTTTTCCTCATCGGCTAAAGCCGCAATGCAATTGCGAATATCCCCCGGTGGTAACATTCCCATTTCCCGACGTAACCTACCCGAAGAACCACCATCATCAGCTACCGTAACAATAGCCGTAATATTAGCACTATAATCCTTAATTCCCCTCAATAAAGTCGATAAACCCGTACCACCACCGATAGCAACGACTTTTGTGCCACGATTTAAACGACGATAATTCCACAAAACCTCGATTAAATCCTCATCACTATTAGGTTTTAAAACCTCTGTAATAGAGCCTAAAGTGCGAGTTTGTCCCCAATATAATAAAAATAAACCAATAATTAAAACGAGAGGCCCTGAAATATAACTAGGAATATTATTAGTAATTTTATTAAGAAGCTCAATAACAAAGTCTAAAAAGCGATAAATGGGAGTTAATTTAGTCCAAATAGCCAAGCCTAACACCGTCATTAAAATGCCGATCATGCTAGTAAGTAACCAACGTTTAACCAGAATACCCGGTGATAACCATTTGTACAGGTGATTGACTTTTTTACGACCGTTACGACTATTAACCATAAAATTGGTGATTCTAACAACGAACAATGAATAGTGAACCATTAACAATCTAATCTTAACCGTCAACCGTCAACTGTCAAGAGTCAACTTTCTTAAACGGCTGAATACATGATACAATTTTCTTTATAGCTAGGGGTGTCTAAAAAATTAGGCTGAGAAAAACCCTTAGAACCTGAGACTGGGTAATACCAGCGTAGGAAAGCTGTTTATTGAGGACAAAATATGAGAACAGAATGGATAGCTAAACGTAGTGGACAAGCTAATGTATCCCAGATGCACTATGCCCGTCAAGGTGTGATAACGGAAGAAATGCACTATGTAGCGAAAAGAGAGAATTTACCCGTTGATTTAATTCGGGATGAAGTGGCAAGAGGAAGAATGATTATTCCAGCGAATATCAATCATCCTAATCTTGAACCTATGGCGATCGGTATTGCTTCTAAGTGTAAAGTAAATGCTAACATTGGTGCATCTCCCAATAGTTCTAACATCGATGAAGAAGTCGCTAAACTACATTTAGCTGTCAAATATGGTGCTGATACTTTAATGGATTTATCGACAGGAGGCGGTAACTTAGACGAAATTCGTACCGCAATTATTAAGGCTTCTCCTATTCCCATCGGTACTGTACCTATTTATCAAGCCTTAGAGAGTGTTCATGGTAACATTGAAAATCTTACTCCTGATGACTTTTTACATATCATCGAAAAACACGCTCAACAGGGTGTGGATTACATGACCATTCACGCAGGAATTTTAATTGAACATTTACCCTTAGTGCGTAATCGTATTACTGGTATTGTTTCTCGTGGCGGTGGTATTATCGCTCGTTGGATGTTGCATCACCATAAACAAAACCCTCTTTATACTCATTTTGACGAAATTATCGAAATTTTCAAAAAATACGATGTTTCTTTTAGTTTAGGGGATTCTCTACGCCCCGGTTGTACCCATGATGCTTCTGATGAAGCACAATTAGCCGAGTTAAAAACTTTAGGACAATTAACTCGCAGAGCATGGGAACATGATGTTCAGGTTATGGTAGAAGGACCCGGTCATGTACCGATGGATCAAATTGAGTTTAACGTAAAAAAACAGATGGAAGAGTGTTCTGAAGCACCTTTTTATGTGTTAGGGCCTCTCGTTACTGATATTGCACCGGGTTATGACCATATTACCAGTGCGATCGGTGCGGCTATGGCTGGTTGGTATGGTACGGCAATGTTATGTTATGTCACTCCAAAAGAACATTTAGGCTTACCGAATGCTGAAGATGTGCGTAATGGTTTAATTGCTTATAAAATTGCGGCTCATGCGGCAGATATTGCCCGTCATCGCCCCGGTGCCAGAGATCGAGATGATGAATTATCGAAAGCTCGTTATAACTTCGACTGGAATCGTCAATTTGAGCTATCTTTAGATCCCGAACGTGCTAAAGAATATCATGATGAGACATTACCTGCAGATATTTATAAAACTGCGGAATTTTGCTCTATGTGTGGCCCTAAATTCTGTCCCATGCAAACCAAAGTTGATGCGGATGCGCTTACTGAGTTAGAAAAATTCTTAGCAAAAGAAAGTGAAGTCGTAGCAATGGCTAAATAATTACTTTTTAGGGTGGGCATTGCTCACCTTTAACCTAGTCAAAATAGATAAAATATTCAAAAATTTATTACTAATATATCTCTCAGTACTGTGCATTTTTATTTATAAACATTCTCTTAGTAACTAATTCTCTTATTTTTTTGCAACTATGCACATAAAAGGTACAACAAAATTATTAGGTATTATCGGTGATCCGATCGAACATTCTAAGTCCCCAGTGATGCAAAATGCGGCGATCGAGATGTTAAATTTAGATTATGTATATGTCCCTTTTGAGGTGAAAAAGGAAGACTTAGAAATAGTTTTTAAAGGGTTTCAGGCAATAAATTTAAGGGGTTTTAACGTTACTATCCCCCATAAAGAAAATGTGATCTCTTTTTTAACAAAAATAACAGACACTGCTAAAAAAATTGGTGCTGTCAATACTGTTTGGTTAGGGGGGGAAGGTTGGCACGGCACAAATACTGACATTGATGGTTTTATTGCCCCTTTGAAAGAGTTAAATCGAGATTGGACTAAAATTACTCCTATGGTTTTGGGTGCGGGTGGTGCTAGTCGAGCTGTAATTGTGGGATGTGAGCAATTAGGATGTCAGGAAGTTAGAGTTATTGGTAGAAATCTTGAGAAATTAGAAGCATTAAAAGATAGTTTTGCCTATAGTAATCTTAATTGTCAAATATCAGTTTATTCTTGGGATAAGTTAACAAACTTGATTCCTGATAGTGAGTTAATTGTCAACACGACTCCTATTGGAATGTACCCAAATATTGACAATTCTCCCTTGACAAAAGAGCAAAATAGATTAGTAAAACAAAATACGATCGCTTATGATTTAATATATACTCCTCGTCCTACCTTGTTTTTACAACAGGCACAACTACAAGGTGCAATAATTATTGATGGTAGCGAGATGTTAGTGCAACAAGGTGCTGTTGGGTTTGAAATTTGGACACAAAAACAAGCCCCTATAGAAATTATGCGTCAAGCATTACTCAATCTTTGATCAATAAAATTATACTAATATCATTACCTATCACTTATTACTTATTCTTTATTTTAGATTTGCTCTAGCATCCATCACCGCTAAGATAAAAAATACTATAGTTAGAGGGACACTGAGGAATAGAATAATTGTTGTATTTATTTGCCCTAATTGCGGCATTCCTGATGATAATTCAAACACAGAACCAACAGAAGCGATCGCCGTTACACAAGAAAGAAGTAGCAATACGCCACTTTTAGGAGTCATGTACATAAGTAGTTTTTGATCTTTTAATTGCATTATTTACTTAAGTCTTTTTAGCATGATCAGGAAACAATTATCAATCAAAATCTAAGAAATCATTTAAAATAGAAATGAAATTGCTATATTGTTAAAAGGAAAAAATTTTTAATAAAAACACAGTAAAAAATAGTTATGATTCTATAAAATCAATCGATATTATCATTATCAATAGTAAAGATAATGTTTCTATATTTTTTGATTAAATTATATCGAAAAAAATGAATTTAGTCTAAAATTATATTTTTTATTTACTAAAAATAACTATCAACTAAACAAGTTTTAAATTAATAAATAGGAGTAAAATTTTTATGTTATTAGGTACAAGTATTGTTACAGTTTCTGCCTTATTAGTTTATTTTGTAACGATTATTAATGTAGGAAGGGCAAGGTTTAAATATGGAGTAATACCTCCAGCTATGACAGGAGATCCTAATTTTGAAAGGGCATTAAGAGTACAACAAAATATGTTAGAACAACTAATATTATTCTTGCCGTTATTATGGATTTTTTCTTATTATGTCAGTGAATTGTGGGGGACAATTCTAGGAGTAATTTGGGTTTTTGGCAGAATATTATATGCTTGGGGATATTATCAAGAGGCAAAAAAAAGAGCTCCCGGTTTTGCTATTAGTATCCTCAGTGGCATGAGTTTATTCTTAGGTTGTTTAATTTCTTTAGGAATTTTAGTTTATCAACAAATACAACTTTAAAAATTAGAAAATAAAAACACAAATTATAATTTTAAATATAATAATTTTATGTTATAAAAAACTATTTTCTATTACTAATTTTCATCAAGGTTTAATTATTTCCTTGGTGAATGAAACTCCTATATATTTTAAATCTTCAGGTCGATCGATGTCTCTTAAAATAGGTAATTCATGGATTGTAAAATTAAGTTTTTTTGCGATCGACATAGTTTGAGAAAATACTTGACTTGTACCCCAATTAATATTAGTAAATAAAATTTTTTCTAACATATTTAAACCTAAAAGATAATAACCACCATCCATTGCTTTACCGATTACTAAATCATAGTTATTTAAAGACAAAAAAGCCTCTTGTAAAATTTGACTATCTAAATCAGGACAGTCCACACCAATAATAATAATTTGTTCTTTACCTCGTTTAAGATTATCTTCAAATGCGGAATATATCTTAAAACCTAAATCTCCTTCTATTTGAGGATAAAAACTATACTTATTTCCTAACCATTTTTTCATTAAATCAATGTTTCCACCACTAAAATAAATATTAATTTCTAAGTCAATAGTATTCGTTAAATTGTCAAGTTTTTTTAAGGTATTTTCAGTCATTAATCTTTGTAAATCAGCAGATTTTTCAGCACCAAGTGCAGGAATTAATCTTGTTTTTGTTTTGCCAACTTCAGGATAACGAGTGAAAATTATTAAAGACTTTTTTTTCATTATCAGGATTTAATTACTAAGATTTTAAAACTCGATCGCTAAAAATTAAATAGACATCTCTATAAAAAAATAAAGTAATAACGATTAAATTTAAAGATTTCTGTATAAGATAAAATTGATTTTATTTTTAATTTTTGAATAGGTGTAATTATAATATATAGTCATTAAAAATAAGAATGAGACACTTAACTGTCACAATAACTGCGGATTATTTCATCTAAACTAATATCTTCTTTACTATACATTCTTGCCCTTTTTAATGCACTAAAATCATGTTCAATATCATTAAAGTCAGGAGAATAAGTTGGCAAAAATATCACTTGATGCCCTGCATTTTCTACTAACTCTTTTATTTTATTTTTTCTATGAATTGGTGCATTATCCATGATCAGTATTGAAAATTCTTTCAGGGATGGTAATAAATATTTTACAAGCCACCCTTCAAAACTTTCTGCATTTAAACTTCCCGTGAAAATCATTGGTGCAATAAAGTCTCTTTCTTTTTTTCTTCTTCCTGCTACTAAACTTTCTCTTTTTCCTCGTTTTCCTTGCTTATTTCCATAAATTTTTTTCCCTTTTTTTGACCATCCATAAATACAACTACTTTTTTCTTCAAACCCAGATTCGTCAATAAATACAAGACTTTTGATGCCATGTTTTTTTACTAATTCTCTTATTGTTATTAAGTATTTTATTCTCTCTCTATAGCGTAACTGTTTTTTTTTCTAGTAATCTTCATTCTTTTAAAAGCATAAGATATAGCGGGAACTGTTACTCCAAACTTGTTTGCTCTCTCAATTAATTTATCATCGGGATTTTCTATCACATCACGGTATAATGCTGACCAATTTAATTTGCGATGTCGATATTTCACGATAGTTGGTTTTAAGTTTTCTCTGGTTAACCAGCGATATATTGAAGCTCTTGATACCCCGAAAATTCTACTTGCTTTAGTTACACTACCTTTATTCTCTACATAGCGGTACTTTGAAAAATTTTGGTGCAAAAATAGCTTCAAATACAGTCAGAGTAAGAGATTTAGGTAAACGTCATAAAAACGGCTGAAACTCTTGGTATAAAAGGAAAAGTTATCGATCTATGTAAAATCTTTGATTTATAACGATTTGAGACTCATAGTTTAATATTTTTAGTTTAAGTCCCGATAGTCAATAACCTTTTCTCTCAATTCTAAATTATGATACATTATAGTATTAGTAAAATCTGAATATTTGTTGATTTTAATTCTATCACTAACTGTCTCAGTGTTATTTTAAATAACTATAACAATTCATTTATGATTTGTAAACTTTTAAATAATAGCTACTATTTATAAAAGTGTCTTTATTTCTTTCTAAACACTATGTTTTGACTCAAATAGAATCTTAGAAATAATTTACACTAATTATCAATTAATCGAATGTCTAAATCTTGATAAAATTCTTCTTGGTGTAATTCTACTTTTGACTGAGAAGATAGTAATAATAATGCCCAAAAAACCCCTACCTTATCTTCTACTTTATCTTGTTTATGATTTTGCCAACAATTAACTAATTGATCTAATTTAATAGTGGAATCATCTATATTTTTAACTAAATTTTCTGTCAAAAAATCATTAATTTGTTGAGCTAATTCCGTTAAATTTTCATTATGAGCTAAATCCGTAATGGTTCTTAAGGCTTGTTTACGAGTATAACCTTTTTTAGTTTTATTTAAAGGTAAGCTATGGGTAACTTTTTTTTCTTCTAATTCACTCTCCATTTCCCGTAATTGAGTGATTAATTCTGCTAATGTTACCTTTCTTGTTTTAGGAGGTAGTGCAGATGTTCTTCTTTTGATCTGTTTATCTAAGTCACTATTTCTAAAATTCCGTCTATTTTCATTAATTTCTAAATCTTCTTCCCAACATTCAGTTTCTTCATCTTCTTCCGGTTTTTGGCTTAATTTTTCGAGGGTTTCTGCTTTAAATAATACTAACATGGAAGCCCATAACATCACTTGTCCCGATCGAGATAAATCTGTAGTTTGTAAATCAAGATTATTACTCTCATTTATGCCTAATTCCGCTAAAAAACGATCAATAATCTCGATTACTTGCACATTCCAAGGATCTATCTCTCCTTTTTGGGCTAAATCTATTAATAACTCGATGGCTTGACTGGCAGGACTTTTATTTGCAATCATCAATAATTATAAAATAAGGGTGTTGCTAAATCAATGTATGAATTATTTATCGCAAAACGCTTCGATAAGCAAAGATTAGAAGAAAATCAGAAAAACAAAGAATGATCTAATTAGGATAACGTAGAAATAACCTATTTTGTTCAACCATAGTAAAATCTATCATTTTTATAGACATAAATAAATTCATGAATATCTTGCCTACATCAGAATTTAACTTATCTTCAGAAAATATTAAAGGCTTTGACTTAAAAAATCCGCCTTCACAATCTTTAGTTGATCAATGTGTACATTGCGGTTTCTGCTTATCCACTTGCCCTAGTTATCGAGTAATCGGCAAAGAAATGGATTCCCCTAGGGGTAGAATTTATCTCATGAATGCCATTAATCAAGGACAAGCATCCCTAGATGATAGCACAGCCCCCCATTTTGACAGTTGTTTAGGATGTTTAGCCTGTGTTAGCACCTGTCCTTCTGGAGTACAATATGATCAGTTAATTGCGGCAGTGCGCCCTCAAGTAGAAAGAAATCAACCTCGCAACCTCTGGGAAAATTTCCTCCGCACTATTATTTTTAATTTATTTCCCTATCCCGCAAGATTAAGTCTATTTTTACCTCTACTTTGGTTTTATCAAATATCAGGTTTACAAACCCTTGTTAGAAAAACAGGTGTACTTAAATTTTTTCCCCGTATCGCTTCTATGGAGTCAATTTTGCCTCATATTAATCTTAAATCTCTCTACAAAAAATATCCCTATACTATTCCTGCCAAGGGCGAAAAAAGGTATCGAGTCGGTGTTATTTTAGGATGTGTGCAAAGATTGTTTTTTGACTCAGTAAATGAAGCGACTGTAAGAGTTTTAACTGCCAATGGTTGTGAAGTGGTGATTCCCCAAACTCAAGGATGTTGTGCCGCCTTACCAGCCCATCAAGGGCAAGAAAATCAGGCTCAAAGTCTTGCCCGTCAAATGATTGATAGTTTTACGGATACACAAGTTGATTATATTATCATCAATGCGGCTGGTTGTGGTCATACTCTTAAAGAATATCATCATATTTTAGCTGAGGACTTAGCTTATTTATCAAAAGCTAAAGACTTTGTCAGTAAAGTCAGAGATATTCATGAATTTTTAGGAGAAATAGGCTTAAATACAGATTTATTACCCATTACCAATGATACAGTTAAGGTAGTGTATCAAGACGCTTGTCATCTATTACACGGACAAAAAATTAGTTTACAACCTCGTCAATTATTACAAAAAATACCTAATTTAGAGTTAAAAGAACCTTTAGATAACGCTTTATGTTGCGGAAGTGCTGGAGTTTACAATTTATTACAACCTGACGTGGGCAATGAATTAGGTGAGCAAAAAGTCCGTAATTTGTTGAGTACCGGTGCTAAAATAATTGCTTCTCCTAACCCCGGATGTTCTTTACAAATATCAAAACATTTACAATTACAAGGAAAGGAAATTAAAATTATTCACCCGATCGAGTTTTTAGATTATTCTATTAGAGGAGAAATGATTAAGTAATAATATTCTTTTGCGAACGTTACAGTAGAGTTAGATAAAAATTTTATTCTTCATCCGTACCTTGTAAAACTCTAGTGGCAAATGTCTAAATCAACGGTTTTTCACAAAAAATTCTGCCACTAGCTATTTAAAAAAATCCCGAATCATGGGGGATGTAGGTATAATTACACCATTAATAATCCACTGTGTCTTAATAAAGGTTGAGTATTAGGTTGTCGCCCTCGGAATTGTTTAAAGACTTCCATTGGTGATAAACTACCGCCTAATGCTAACACGGTATCACGAAAACGTCTGCCTACTTTTGCGATCGAGTTTTCATCTTCTAAACCCACTTCTTCAAAAGCAGAAAAAGCATCTGCACTAAGTACTTCAGCCCATTTATAGCTATAGTAACCAGCGGAATAACCCCCAGCGAAAATATGTCCGAAACCACATAAAAATTGATCTTCCGATAATGGTATCATAACTGTAGTAGTTTGAGCTATGCGATCGCGTACTTGGTGAGGTGTTTCTTTGCCATCAGGTTGATAACGAGAATGTAACTCTAAATCGAGGAAGCTAAAATGTAGTTGACGTAACATTGCAGAGCCACTCATATAATTTTTAGAAGCCAACAATTTTTCGTAATAGTGATAAGGTAAAGTTTCCCCCGTCTCATAATGTTTAGCCATACCAAAGAGAGTATTTTTCTCTAAACACCAATTTTCCATAAACTGACTTGGCAACTCCACCGCATCCCATTCCACATTATTAATTCCCGATGCACCTGAATAGTCAATCACCGTTAACATATGTTGTAAACCATGGCCAAATTCATGGAATAGAGTCTCAACTTCACCAAAAGTCATCAAACTGGGTTTATCATCAATGGGAGGAGTTTGATTACAAGTAAGATAAGCCACTGGAAGACGGGTGATAATCTTACCATTTTGCTCAAACTTTGCCCTACCTAAACAGTCATCCATCCATGCGCCTCCTCTTTTTTCCGATGGGCGAGAATAAGCATCAAGATAAAAATGGGCGATAACTTCATTATTTTCGTTGGCGACTTGGAAATATCTCACATCCTCATGCCAAACAGGAGCATTTCCATCAGCCGGAGTAATAATAATACCAAAAATTCGTTTTGCTAACCCAAATAAACCCTCTAATACTTGATTTAAGGAAAAATAAGGGCGTAATTCTTCCTCCGTGAAGTTAAATTTTGTCTCTCGTTGTTTTTCTGCCCAATAACTCACATCCCAAGGGTTTAAATTGTCAATTTTAGCAAATTCTTTTAACTCTTTTAATTCCTGTTGCGCGGCGGAATAACTTACTACTCGCAATTCTTCCAACAATTTCTCTACAGATTCAACACTATCCGCCATTTTTTTCGCTAGGCTTACCTGCGCATAGTTAGAATAACCTAAAATATGGGCAACTTCCCGTTTTAAAGTCAAAATTTTGGTAATTAAGGGATTATTGTCAAATTCTCCACTTCCTGCACGACTAATAAATGCCCTATAAACTTTCTCTCTTAAATCTTCTCTGTTACTGAATTTAAGAAAAGGCACATAACTTGGATAATCTAAGGTTATCACCCAAGGGCCGTTTTCAGGAGTGGCATCTTCATCTCCTTCGCTTCTAGCGGTTTGTGCCGATAAACTAAGTAAACTAGCCGGTAAACCATCAATTTCTTCTGGGGTAGTCAGACGCAGTTGAAATGCTTTAGTCGAATCAAGGACATTATTAGAAAATTTAGTCGATAATTCTGCTAATTCTAACTGAATTTGATTAAAACGCTCTTTTTTTTCGCCTTCTAGGGCAACACCTGATAATTCTGCATCTTTAATCGCTGATTCGATAATTCTTTTTTGTGCTGACTCGAAACTATCCCACTCCTGACTATACCTAATCTTGGTAAATCCTTCATACAAAGCCTTACTTTGACTTAATTTATTAGCAAATTGTACTAATTGAGGTTGTACTGTTTCGTAAGCGGTACGCAACTCAGGACTATTTTTTACTCCCATGAGATGCCCGATTATACCCCAACTCCATCTTAATCTTTCTTCAATGTGATTTAATGGCACAACTAAACCTTTCCATGTGGGTTGAAAATGTGCTTCTAGGTGGCTTAATTCTGCGTCTAATTCCGTTAATAATTGTTCGATAGCAGGAACGATATGATCTGATTTAATATCATTAAATGGTGGTAATCCTTCACCTATTAGTAGGGGATTGCTAACAGTAGTCATTGTTAATCTTTTCTATAAATTTTAAACAGTTATTTCCTATAATATCTTAAGGAGTTGGAGTTATAATGTTTTTTCATAGTTGAAAGTCGATCGAGTTGATAAACGTTTTGATTATTCCTGAACCAATAAAAGTATAGAATTTTTCTAGTAAAATGTTAGATTTTAATCATGATCATTGTATTTTTAGCAGTGTTTTTAATTTTTATTTTAAGAGAAATTACTTTTAATTTTATTATCGGTTCTTTTGTGAGTATATTTAATCTAATCGGCGATTATTCAGAAATAGTTTTTTTTGGAATAATTATAGTTTTTTTAGGGTGGTGTTTTAGTGATGATTAAACAGGTTAATTCTCTTAAAACCTAGACAAAAAAGAAAAACTTTTACATCTTTTTATCTTTACTAGAAACTTCACCGAATAAGATTCTAAATGTTAGAAAATAGAATAAAAAAGTTATGAAAATAAATTTAAAGGTAAATAACCATAAGTACCAACAATTCGATCGTTAAAATCAGAAAAAATAGTAATTAAAACGCCTCGATATTTTCCTTGATAATCACTTAAATTATAAGATTTTCTTTCTGTGCTAAATTTAAGATAAACAGGATTATTCTCTAGGGATAAATTATCTTCAATATTATGATTATATTCTAATGCTTGTAAATAGTTTTTTAAAGTATTAAAGGCTTGTGAAACAGATGAAGCACAAATACCGAAATTTTGATCATCAGATAAACTAACTATTAATTTTAAGGCCTCTTGTAACTGTTGCTTTTGTATCTCCGATTCCACTAATTTAACATCAACACAACTAAATTCTTTTAATAATTTTAATGCTTGATCTACTTCTAGGGTCATTTTATTAAACAAAATATGGGTAGGTATCAAAAAAGGTGTTAGGTTAAAGATTTCTAAGAAATAAATCTCAAACAAATCAAATTATTAGATAATAACTCATATTTCCTTATTTTTCCTAACCTAACTCCTATTCTCTATGATATTTGGTACG
Source organism: Geminocystis sp. NIES-3709 (assembly GCF_001548115.1). Classification (GTDB taxonomy): domain Bacteria; phylum Cyanobacteriota; class Cyanobacteriia; order Cyanobacteriales; family Cyanobacteriaceae; genus Geminocystis. The sequence goes on from NZ_AP014821.1 coordinate 301,391, forward strand.
AGAATAATTTGATCTTGATGAATGTAGGCAAAAACCAAGAAGTTTCTGTCACATTAAGTTATGTCATTAATGAATATATAATGGAACTAAGACTGATATTTTTCAATCATAGAGATCGATCTGGTGACACTTTCAGGGAAAATGACGACTAATCCATCTTTGTTAACTTTTCTTAATCCTGTTTCGATCGCTTCGGTTTCATCTAAGATGACATCATAACTAGCTTGAGGATTTTCCCCAACAATACCTTTTACAATTAAATCAGCTACAGTACCTCGATCACGCCCTCGATTATCGTCATCTTCTTTCACGATGATATGATCAAAAATCTGAGAAGCAATTTTACCTAAAAGCATCAAATCCTCATCTCGTCTGTCACCTGGCCCTCCTACAACTCCAAGACGATCGCCTTTCCAGTTTTTGACAAACTCCCCTACGGCTAAATAACCTGCCGGATTATGAGCATAGTCAATTAATACAGAAAAATCTTTCATGTCAAAAAGATTCATTCTGCCGGGGGTTTGATCTGCACCGGGGTTGAAAGTACGCACCCCTTGACGGATTAATTCAATATCGATACCGTGAACAAATGCCGCTAAAGAAGCCGCTAAAGCATTAGCAATCATAAAAGGTGCCATACCTTTCATGGTAACGGGGATGTTTTCTGCTTTTTCGATCCTTAATGTCCACTCCCCTTCAAAAATAGAGAGATAACCATTTTCATACATTGCTGCCATGCCATTACGCCGTAAATGATCAATAATAATTGGGTTGTTAGCATTCATGGAAAAATAAGCTACTTTACCCTTGACATTTTTAGCCATTTGTGCTACTAAAGGATCGTCTGCGTTGAGAACGGCATAACCATCGGCATTAACGGACTCAGCGATCACCCCTTTAACTTTTGCCATTTGTTCGATCGTGTCGATGTCTCCTAATCCCAAATGATCTTCTGCCACATTTAACACTAAACCTACATCACAGCTTTCAAAGGCTAAACCCGATCGTAAAATTCCGCCTCTGGCACACTCTAGCACTGCTACTTCGACAGTGGGATCTCTTAAGATAACACCTGCACTCACAGGGCCTGTATTATCTCCTTTTTCCACCATATAATCTCCTAAATAAATACCATCGGTGCTGGTATAACCGACAACTTTTCCTGTTTGACGGTAGATATGAGCTAGTAAGCGAGTTGTCGTAGTTTTTCCGTTTGTCCCTGTCACCGCTAAAATGGGGATACGACTAGGATGATTATTTGGGAATAACATGTCCAGCACAGGAGCGGCTACGTTTCGTGGTAAGCCTTTACTGGGGGCAACGTGCATCCTAAATCCGGGGGCTGCGTTTACTTCCACAATCACCCCATCCACTTCATTTAAAGGTTTGGTTATATCTGGGGTAACAACATCAATACCTGCAATGTCCAAGCCAATAATTTTGGCGACTCTTTCTGCTATCCAAATATTTTGAGGATGTATTTCATCAGTACGATCGATAGCGATACCCCCAGTACTTAGATTCGCTGTTGCCCGTAAATAAGCCACTTCTCCTTCTTTGAGGACGGTATCCATTTCAAAACCCTGTCTTTTTAACACTCCCATAGAAGTACGATCGACACTGATCCTAGTCAATATGTTATCATGACCGTCTCCTCGATCGGGATGTTCGTTAGTTTCTTGAATTAACTCCTCAATGGTAGAGTGTCCGTTTCCTATTACATGGGCGGGGATTCTTTCTGATACGGCGATAAGTTTACCGTTGATCACTAAAATACGATGATCATTGCCTTTATAATATCTTTCCACAATCACCGCTCGACTTTTGGAAGCCGCACTTGCTAAATCATAAGCCTCCTCTGCTTCTTGTTGAGAGTTTATATCAATGGTAATGCCTCTACCATGATTCCCGTCTAAGGGCTTGAGAACGATGGGATAACCACCGACATCGGCGATGGCATCGGCCAATTCATCCAGATAATAGATTACTGTACCTCTAGGAACAGGAATACCAGCTTCTGCTAAAGTGGTTTTAGTACCTTCTTTATCACAGGCTAACTCAACCCCCAAAATACTAGATTTATTGCTTAAAGTCGCTTGAATACGTTGTTGATTAGCACCATAGCCTAACTGTACCATTGCTCTAGCACTAAGCAACATCCAAGGAATTTGTCGAGCTTCTGCTTCTTTGATAATCGTTTCAGTCGAGGGGCCTAACGCAGAATTTGCCCGTAAATCCCGTAAATCTGACAAATCTTGAGCTAATTCTTCAGGGCTATAAACACCTGTTGTAATAATAGAATTACAAAGTCTGACGGCGGCTCTACCAGCATATCGTCCTGCTTCTTCATAAACATACTCAAACACGACGTTATAAATTCCGGGAGTTGAAGTTTCTCTGGTGCGACCAAAACCTACAGGCATCCCAGCTAATTCTTGTAATTCTAGAGCAATATGTTCAATAATATGACCCATATAAGTCCCTTCTTGCACTCTTTCTAAGAAGCCACCACGATGATCCCTAGAACAGAAGTGTTCGACTAAAGAAGGTAATATTTTCACCAAACCTTCATAAAACCCCGGTATCAGGTTAGATGGTTTTTCGGCTACGTCTTCCAAATCCAGACGCATCTGGATCAATTTTTGTCTGCGGATACTCCAATAGTTTGGCCCCCGTAGGGTTTGTGTTTTGAGGATTTTCATGGTTTTTGCTGTTAGACGGTACTTACTTTAAGAGGCATTTTTTAGTGTCTCGTTTTTAATCTTTATTTAACTGTTCAGTTTGAACATTTCTGCTTTTTTTCTTTGGAAAAGAAATAGAAAATAGTTGACAGCATAGTAAGTTTACACTTAATTTCTTCTAGTCTCCTCGTCCTCTATTTCCCTTGTCTCTCTATTCAATCCTTCCCGCAATAGGTTGATGGGTTTTGCGGTTATAACGATCGCCATGACCAAGAATATGTAAACGCAGATTATGTAGTGCAAGAGGTTCTTCTGCCGCAACTTTTCCGTGATTAGTATAACTCATGGCTTGACCATCAACGATCGTCACTGTACCTTTTCCAATTACTTCAATATACTCATCTTTTTGAAAAACGGCACAAGTATCTTCATCAATACCAATACCTAATCTTTCGGGATGATTAGATAGGGCGCTTAATAATCTTGCCATACGGTTACGGTTATGAAAATGTTGATCTACAATCACTTCAGGAATGATGCCTAATCCCATAGCCATATCAACTAAAGCACGATTAGGAGATTCTCCACTACTACCACCTGCGATCATGTGATGTCCCATAACTGCGGCACCAGCACTGGTACCTCCGAGGGTAACTTCTCCTAACTTCACTCGTTGACGAATTCTTTCCATAAGAGGAGTATCCGCTAATAAACCACATAATCTAAGTTGATCTCCTCCTGTCATAAAAATACCCGTACATTTTTCCACATATTCTTGATACTCTTTATCTTCTCCTTGAATACGATCTCTGACATCTAGTACTTTTAAATCTTTTGCTCCCATTTCCCCAAAAATACTAACATATCGATCGCCAATAATAGTAGGTTCACGGGAGGCGGAGGGAATAATTCCTATAATTGCATCAGTACCACCAGCACAATGCCAAAAACTTTGTAAAATTTCTTTGCCGTGGACTTTATCTTCTGCACCTCCTATGACTAGGACAGAACTTCTAAGATATTGCTTCATGTTATTTTTTATAATTCCCTACTTAGACTAAATTTTCATATCTTCAAGTTTACAGCAATTAGCTATCGTGAGTTCAGAGTTCAAATTCAGGTAGGTTAGTTTGCATTTTCGTTTACTGGTGGAATTGGCAAGAAAAAACAAGCAAAAGACAAGTGAGAGTGATAGGGTGAAAAAATAGCGTAAATTGCAGTCCCAGCATAAATTATTCTTCTAATATTTTACTGGAAACTTCGATCGCATCTACTTCAATAGTTCCGGGTGGTATTTCTCTAATAAATTGATGGTTTTCTACTCTTAATAATTCTCCACAATTAGGACAACGACAGTCAGTATTATTTAATGCAGTAAAACTATAATTACACACGGGACATTCATCTTCAATTAAGTTTCTTTTTAACCACCAACGAAAACCCCAAATTCCAATAATAGGAGTAATAATAAGTAAAGCAATGAAGATTAAAAATCCATTAACGACCCATTGTAAACCGATAGAACCTAATACTAAACTAACAATAACAAATGTTAATAAACAACCGAAACCTGAGTCATTAATATTAATTATTTTACTTTGAAAATTTTGTTTCACCCTTTTTATCCCCAATAATTGTCATGTTTACTTTAACATTTTCATTAATCACATTTTCTACATTGAAGATAAAATTAACATTTTTTAAATCATCGGTTTTATTCATAAAATGCGATCGTAGCTAAGTATCTTTACCAATTGAAGATCAGTTCGACATAAAGAAAATGATGAAAACTAGACAAATGGACAAGTAGAAAAATTCCCAATATTCGATGTCCTTTAAAAATAATTTTATTGACTCACAAAAAATACTGTCTGTCTGCCTGTCTGCCTTTCTTCCAAGTCAGCCCTCACCTATTTTTATGTTATATCGAACTCAGGTAATTGAGAATTGTTCAAAATAAAATCTTTTTAAAGAATGTCTAAAATAATAACCTATAGTCCAGCTTTTACTATTGTGCCGACTTATGAGTGTTTTAATCGTTGTAGCTATTGTAATTTCAGGAGTGATCCTTATGAAAGTCCTTGGTTAGAATTACATACGGCTAAAAATATGTTATCTAATCTTATAAATAAAGGGATTATTGAAATATTAATTTTAAGTGGAGAAATTCACCCTAAATCCACCAGAAGACAACCATGGATACGGCGAATTTATGATTTGGCAAAGTTAGCTTTATCTATGGGATTTTTGCCTCATACAAATGTGGGAGTATTGAGTTTCGAGGAGATGTCGTTATTGAAAGAGGTTAATGTTTCTATGGGGTTGATGTTGGAGCAGTTAACTCCTAATCTCTTAAATACAGTCCATCGTCATGCGCCTACAAAAATTCCTGAATTACGGTTACAACAATTAGAGTGGGCTGGTATGCTTAAAATTCCTTTTACTACTGGCATTCTTTTAGGGATTGGGGAGACTTTACAAGAGCGAATTGAAAGTTTAAAAGCGATCGACAAAATACAGGCTAAATGGGGTCATATTCAAGAAATTATATTACAACCTTATGTTAAAGGTTCTCAGGAAGAATTACAAGGAAATTCCATCACAATATCAGAAATTTTTGAAATTATTTCGATCGCCCGTGATATATTACCAGAAAGCATTACTTTACAAATACCTCCGAATTTGATTGAAAAAGAAACAACTTTATTAAAAAGTTTAGAGTTAGGAATAAAAGATTTAGGGGGTATCGTGCCGAAAGATGAAGTAAATCCTGACTATCATCATCAAAATCTCATGATTTTAGCCAAAACTCTCAATAAAGCTGGTTGGAAATTAAAACCTCGTTTACCTGTCTATCCTCAATACTATTCTTGGTTATCAAATAACTTACAAAGAACGATCGAAGATATAATAAGAAAAAAACCATCTGACTTTGTGCATTGAGGGAAAAAATATCCTTCCGCTAATTGTTATTAATAAAAAACTATGATTTTAGTTAATTTTTTTACTTTTATATTGACATTTATACTTACTTTTACTACTTTAATTAATTCTGTACAAGCCTTAGATTATACTAAAAGAGACTTATTTGAAGCAGATTTTTCAGGACAAAATTTAAGCGGTTCAACCTTTAATAAAGCGAACCTGCGCAGTAGTAACTTAAGTAATGCTAATCTACAAAAAGTGAGTTTTTTTGGTGCTAATATGGATTCAGCAAATCTCGAAGGTGCTGATTTAAGAAATGCCGTTTTAGATTCTGCTAGACTCACAAGGGCAAATCTTCATAACGCTATTCTTGAAGGTGCTTTTGCCACTAACACCAAATTTGAAAAAGCCAATATCGAAGGTGCTGATTTTACTGATGTTATTTTACGCCCGGATGTGGAAGAAATTTTGTGTGCAAATGCCATCGGCACTAATCCTGTTACTGGCAGAAACACCCGTGATACTCTTTATTGTGAATAGTTAAGGTTGTTTGTATGTAAAAAAATCATATTGGCTTAAAGTTTGTCTTTCGACTCCGTTGATTCTGACTTTTGCTATTAGTTTTTGCCTAAAATTGATTTCATGACGGGTAATGTTAAACATTACTAATCGCTAATTGCTAATTCCTCATTATTTATGGTAGATGATAAAATCGATCGAGATTTAAAAAATAAAATACTGTCTTTAGTAGCAAATTTAAGAGAAGGACAAAAACAACTAGCCCTGTGGAAAGGTGGTAAAATGGCAGTGTCTGCCGTGCCAGGGGCGGGAAAATCTCATGGTTTAGCGACGGCGGCGGCTATAACTATCGCTAAAAATAAACTCCACAGTAATCGACAGTTAATTATTGTAACCTATACTCGATCGGCAACTGCCAGTATCGAAAAAAAAGTCAAGGAAATACTCACACAAGAATTAAAATTGCTTCCGGTTGGCTTCAGTGTGCAAACCATCCACAGTTTAGCGGTGAATATAGCTAATCGCTATCCTCAATTATCTCAATTAGAAATGGAAAATCGTACTTTAACGGATATAAATTCTAGTCATCCGCTCATTTTTGATACTGTAAATCAATGGGTAAAAAATCATCCTGAATTGTATGAATTATTGTTAAAAGGTGAAAAAAGTTTAAGTGATGACGAAAGCGAACTATTACAACGAGAGTCTATTTTATTAAATGATATATTGCCAAAAGTAGCTTATAATGCTATATCTATTATTAAAAGTTCGGATTTAACTCTCAATGATTCTTTTTATTTACCTAATAATCTCAGTAATCCTTATCCATTGATGACAATTGCCAAAGGGTTATATGAAGAATATCAGGAGTTGATGATAAAACAACAAAGGATAGATTATGATGATCTCATTTTATCTGCTTTAAGGGTATTAAAACACGATCGAGCCAGAGAAATTTTACAAGAAGAAGTCTTTGCTGTATTTGAAGACGAGGCACAAGATTCTAGCCCGTTACAAGAAAAATTACTGGAAATTTTAGCAACAGATACTCAAAATAATCAAACTAATTTTGTCAGAGTGGGTGATTCTAATCAAGCAATAAATTCCACATTTACTTCTGCTGATCCTAAATACTTTCGTGATTTTTGTCATCAATGTCAAGAAAATAATAGTTTTTATACTATGAATCAAGCAGGAAGAAGTTGTCAAATTATTATTGATACTGCCAATAAAACTTTAACATGGGTTAATAATAAAATAAAAGCAGAATTAGTTAATAAAAAAGTTGATGATATATCGTCCTTAATTCCTTTTGAAAATCAAGAGATAAAACCTGTTATAATTGCTGAAAATTCAACTAATATTAATCCACAATCTGAAGGGAAAGGACTTGAGATTGAATATCCAAAAGATATTTATCAAACCGTAGATTTAATAAAAGCAAAAATTATTAAATTATGGGATAAAAAAAATAAGGAAAAACTAGAAAATTTTGCTATCTTAGTTAGAGAAAATAAACAAGGAAAGTTTTTATATGATTATTTAAAAGACTTAGAAAAAACTCATAATCTTAAAGTTAAATTAATCAGTGATACTGATAGTTATGCAAAGATTCCTCAAGAAATTTTATCTCTTTTACAATTCTTAGACTCTCCTCATTCTTCTCAATATCTTAGAAAAACTTTAGAAATAGTCACGGAAAGGTTAAACTTAAATCTTGAAGATATAACCTCTTTAAGCATTTATCCTGAAAAATTTTTATATCCGACTTTGATAGATTGTCCTCAAAATGAGCAGGTAATTAAAATAAAAAATGAATGTATAAAATTGTTACAAGCTCGTTTAGAATTAGCACCTTATCAATTAATTATTTTTCTTTCCTTAGCTTTAAAATATGATCAATTAGAATTAGCTACGGTACAAAAATTAAACGAAAGAATCAAACAAGAAATCAAAACAAATATTTCCTTAAAATCTATCATTGATACCTTAAAAGCAATAGTTAATGGTGAAAAATTTAAGGGAGTAGAAATAGAAGACGAAAAGAGTTATCAAAAAGAAGGACAATTGACTATTATTACAATGCACAAGGCAAAAGGCTTAGAATGGGATTATGTTTTTTTACCTTTTTTGCATGAAAATATTATCCCAGGAAATGGTGAAGGATATATGCCAAAAAATGCTAGTTTTATCGGAAAATTTAACTTAGCTGATGTCACTCGATCGATATTAAGATCTATTGTTCATCATGATAAATTAGATCAAAAAGAAATGTCAATAGATGAGGCATCTTTAGAAAATAATTATCAGAAAAAAGCAGAAGAATATCGTTTATTATATGTAGCAATGACAAGGGCAAAAAAATTATTATGGATGTCATCAGCAAAAAAAGCACCTTGGCGATGGGGTTTTTTTGAAGATAATGGTAATAAATCTCAATTGCAAGATCAAGCTCCTTGTCCTGTTATTATAGCCCTTAGTTAATATGTCATTTTTTATCATTTTATTCTTTGCTTTAATAGGTTTATTTTTAAGTCTTTGGATTATCATTCCAGCACCCAATTTATTTCTCCTACCTTTTGGGGTTGCTGTACCTGAAATTAGTCCTTTTTTAGTTATCTTTAATAGTTTAGTCTTGTTATTATCTATTTACTTAAGAGAATCTTGGTATATCTCGATCGCAATTAGTACAATTAGTTTAATATTAACATTATTACCCTTAATCCAAATACCAAACACCATTAAAAAATTTGATCAAGAAATTGAGTTAAAATTAGGAGAAGATTACTTAAAATCGATACCAAAATCAATTCAAGAAAAAATGCGATCTGATCCTTTTATTTGGAAAGATATATTAAGGGGTATTCCCCAAAAAAAAATTAGGATTAAAAGAGGGATAGAATTTGCAAAATTTGGGGAAACAAGTCTTAAACTAAATATTTATCAACCTCTTCTCGAAGGAAAATATCCCACCCTAATTATGATTTATGGTGGTGCATGGCGCAAAGGTTCACCTGACAGCGATGAAAGATTTAGCTGTTACATTACCCATCAAGGTTATACCGTTATTACCCTCGACTATCGTCATGCTCCAAAATATCACTTTCCTACACAACTCGAAGATATTAATAGAGGGTTAAAATATATTAAAGACAATGCTTCTCACCTTAATATTGATATAAATAATATCGCTATTATGGGTCGATCGGCAGGAGGGCAACTGGCTTTTTTAACAGCTTACGAACCTCAAGAAATTACATTTAAAGCACTCATCAATTATTATTCTCCTATCAATTTAACCCAAGCATACCAGTTTCCAGCAGTTCCTGATCCTATCAATACTCGGAAGGTGTTAGAAGATTATTTGGGAGGAAAACCTGACGAAATTCCAGACAAATATAAACAAGCATCACCCATTAATCATATTAAGAAAAATCTACCACTCACTCTTTTGATTTACCCTGAAAGAGATCACATCGTTCCCGTCAAGGTTGCTGATATAATCTCGAATAAATTAACAGACTTCGATAATTGTCATGTTTTATTAACAATTCCTTGGGCTGAACACGCTTTCGATGCTATCTTTTCTGGTATTAGTAATCAAATAGCTTTGTACTATACTGAACGATTTTTAGCTTATGCTTTATACTCAAATATACCTCAGTTCGACATAAAACTTTCGATGAAGGGAGGAGGTAGGAGAGAGGAGACAGGAGATAGTGGGAATAATTGATTTAAACATTAGTCAAATTGGTTTTAGATAATTATTTACCTAACATTCTTAAACTCTTATTACTAAAAAGGTTTTTAACATCGAACTCTGGTAAATCACCATCTTCACCGAATTTAAACTTATCACGTCATTTAATTTTTTACTTTACAAACGTATTATTACAAAAACTTTCAATATAGTCAGGACTCTGGACTAATTGTAAAATATCAGAATTAGCTATTTGTTGTTTATGGGTCTATTGTGAAGTAATAATGGCATCTTTGAGTAACAATTCATATAATAATTTAAACTTTGGCATAGAAAAACGATGTCGATCGGGCAATGGTGTGACATAATCAGAATGGGAAACAACAGGTAAATTCATGTAAACAATAGACAATGAATAATTAATATTTAATCTTAGTTTTTTCACAAAACTTTAAAAAAGTAATTGCTAATTAGAAAAAATGTTCGATCGATTATAAACTATGAATGATTCTCCCATATTTATCTCTTTAATACCTAATTTAATGGGTGGAGAAGGTCATATTATTCCCTATCATAAATCCATCACTAAAGCAACAAAAACCCTTGGTTGGCATCATGAAGTTATCTATTCTCCCGAAGAAAATTTAACTTTATTACCTGATAATTGGTATGGTTGTTTAAAAGGTAATAAGTTAGAAAATGATGAAAATTTTGCCGATAAATTCAAACAAGTTATTATTTTTTCTGATAGTATTAGGAACTATTTAAAAGAAAAATTAGTTAAAAATAACTCATCCCAATCTTATATAATTTTTATTGAACGATTCATTCATCTACAATTATTTGCTCTTTGGTTAGCCTTATTATTTTTACCAAAAGATAATTTATATATTTGGGTGTTATATCGCCACAATTTTCATCAACACAAAACGAGATTTTTTTATAAAATATTAAATAAGTTACTTAAAAATTTAGTTAATATTAATAATTTTTCTTTGTTTAGTGATAGTGAATTATTAGCTAATTCTATGACTAAATATTTTGAAGAACCTTTAACTGTAATGCCTATTCCTCATACAGAATTTGTAGAAAAAATAGACAATAATAAGGATAATATAATTTGTTGGTGGGCGGGGCCTCCTCGAAGTGAAAAAGGTTGGGATATTATCAAAAAATTAAGTCAATGTCAAACAATTTTTGCCAATAAATTTACTTTAGTAGCTTCAAAAAGTGCTGATTTAATAATGATTAATAATGGAGTTAAAGTCATTCTTCTTGACGATAATTTACCCCGAAAAGATTATGGATATTGGTTAGCAAAAACTGATATTATGTTGATTCCTTACAACTCGATCGCTTATCAAGAAAGAACATCAGGAGTTTTTACCGAATCTGTTATAGCTGGAAATATTCCAGTGACAACAGTTAATACATGGATGGCAGAAGAATTATTAAAATTTGGGTTAGATCAATTAATTCTTAATTGGGATAATTCTGAACAAGTATGGGAAAAAATTAATAATATTATTAAGTGTAAAGAAACGAAAACAAAATTAAAAATCATGCAAAAAGCCTATAGTCAGTTTCATAATCTTTCTAATTTTGCTAATCAATTTAAAATAAGTTTTATGAAGTAAAATTATTTGTTATTAATTGTTAATTTTTTGTTGTCAATTTTTCATTAATCATGAATAATTATTTATGAATCTATAAAGAAAATTATTGAACATGAGCTTAGAATATCCTGATGATTTAAGATACCTTGATTCCCATGAATATGTTCGTTTAGACGGAGAAATAGCGACCATTGGTATTACGGCCTTTGCTATTGAAGAATTAGGCGATATTGTTTTCCTCGAATTGCCCGAATTAGGAGATGCCATCGGTGTGGAAGACAACATTGGTACTGTTGAATCAGTAAAAGCAGTTTCGGAAATATACTCCCCCATTTCTGGTACAGTGATCGATCGTAATGAAATGTTAATCGAATCTCCAGAATCGATCGCTGATGATCCTTATGGGGAAGGTTGGTTGATAAAAGTTAGATTAGATAACCCTGACGACGATTTAGAAGACACCCTATCTGCGGATGAATATAAATCTTTAGTCGAACCTGAAGACGACTAATTTACTCTAAACTCGATCGAATGGAATCATCAATTTAATTTGTAGGAAGCGGAGGAGGTTCGGGTGATACTGGGGGTTGTACAGGTTGTGGAGTAACAGAACCATCGGGATAACTAGGATAATATGGATTAAACCCAGAATAAGGATCCACCGTCTGAGTAGGTGCCTGAGATTTACCGGGCAAAGTCGCTAAAGCAACCCTTTCTCCTCCCACTTCTTTGAGCATATCTAATACTTCAATTACTTGACTATAACGAACTTCTTGAGAAGCATGAAGTACCATTAAACCACTAGGATTTAAACTGTGATAGTTTTTTATGGCACTATAAAGTTGAACTTGACTAACGGGTTGTTTTTCTAAATATAACTGTCCTCGATTATCCAAGCTAACCACTAGCATCTCTCGCATTTGAGCTGTTCCCGTACTGGCTTTCGGTAAATTTAAACTTAAGGCTTGTTGACGAGAAAAACCCACTGCCGCCAAAATAAAATAAATCAAAATACAAAAAATTACGTCAATCATTGGCACAATTTCGATTCTGACTTCTTCTTCAGTAATATCCTGCCATAGTTTAAAAGGCTTAGTTGTAAATTTATGATGATTAGTAGAAAGTTTTTTTTCTAATACTTGGGATTCTTTAGATAATTGAGTCATAAAAAGTTATCGTTACAATATTTTTAATGATAAAGATTTTTTTCATAAATTGTGGGTACTCAGCTTTTATTTAATTTACCGGCAACAAAATAGTACAAGTAATAAATAATGAACAAATTTTTTTTCATCCGTAAGGATTGAGGTACCAGTATCTTGATCCTCCAATTCTGAGACTAAGAACAAACAGGACTCCCCTATACTTAGGTTGGGAGGCAAAAATAGTTTTTTTTGCGGAAGTCCTAAAAATATTATTGAAGAATAAAAAATTAAGGCTGGTTTAGATTGGTACAAATGTTTTTCTTATTTTTGTGTATCATTAGAAAATCATATAATTCCCATTTGTTCCTCTTGTTGAATCCATCTCTGACGATAAATAACTTCTAAATCACTTCCTGCCTTACGAAAAATTCTTACCTGATTAAACCAAAAAGCCTGAAATAATCTATAAAAAACTACACCGGTAATAGCCACAATTAATCCTACAGCAGTAGAAATTAAAGATTCTCCAATACCTTGAGTTACTCCAGAAGTAGAAGCTGTACCCAAATCACTAAGAGAGATGGAACCTAAAGAACGAATTAAGCCCAAAACAGTCCCTAATAACCCTAATAACGGAGATAAAGCAATCACTCCTTCTAAAATTTTGTCACCTTTACGCATTAAAGCTAATTCGTCATCAGCGGCCGTTTCTAAAGCTAAATGAAATACTTCAGGATCCGGATTATCTAATTGCAAAGGTGTATTTAAAAATTTTCCCAAAGGATGATTACGGTATCGAGAAGCAATTTCTTCAACTTTTCCCCAGTTAGTGGTAGCTGCATCCATAATATTATTTAAAATTTGTTCTTCCTTAATTAATACCTTTGACCAAAACCAGATACGTTCAATAATAGTACCCAAGGCTAAGATAGATAAAAATAAAAGAGGCCAAATCGATACGCCACCCTTCTCGATTAATTCTGCTAAAGTCATTGATTTCTAATCCTCTGTCTCAATAGTTAGTTAGTTTTCCTTCACTAATTATCATTGATTGCTGATAGATTATCAATCATGACTTGATAACTCCCTACACTGAAGGCATAAAAAATTTCTTTCATAAATAATACACAAGTTAAAAAGGTTTTAGCTTAATCATCTGAAAATCAGGAGAAATAACTATCAAGTGTCTATTATCAGTTCTCTTAGAGATTTACTCTTTAATTAATCAACCCAGATAACTTTTTTATTGGAAAAAAATAAGCCATCTCCATTTTCATCCCCATAATAGTCTAATAAATAAAATAGCTTGATTACTTCTTGCTCAGTGATTTCTTCCCTTTTAACTTTTTGTAAAAACGATTCCATAAAATCAACTAAAGTAGCTAATTCTTCTTTTGGGAAAGAATCGTTTAAATTGGTTAGAGTCTTTTTCGCATCTAGGATTGTGTCAGTTTTTTCGGAGGGAAGAGGAGTTGATTTTCTAAGAGGATCTCTTACTACTGCGGCAAATCCTTGAGCTACCGCTTGTTTAACTTTAGGCTTTAACTGTACCATGCCTTTCGCTTTTTGTTTTTGAATACCTTCTTGTGATGAAGCATATAAACTAGGGAGACGATTCAACGCAAAAGTAGCGACTTCTACTAAATTCAAATCATTCGCTGAAAGACTCAAGTTTCTATTATTGGCTAACTGAAGTTGAATTTCTTCATCGACGAAAATTTCCATTACGTTTTTATAGGTTTTTTTTGATGATTGTGATGACATAGTTATTTAATATTGATAAAAATATTAGTAAGTAATTCAAGTGAAACTTATAACTTTAAGACTAAGGGTGATTGATTTAGACTTTCTTGAGAAGTAAGGGAATAGAGAACGGTGATAGTAATTGATAATTTCTCTTTTAAGTTAATACTTCTTTTTAAATACAAATTGTTCAAATTTTGTAATAGGTCTATTAATTACCCTGACCAATTAATCAAAATCATAGCTATTTTTTATGATTTCTGACAAAGTTTTCGCTACTTTTTCGATAGCTATATCTTGAGATTCTTTTGTCGATCGAGTCACAAATTCTATTTTACCTTGTTTTAAAGATCTTCCTGTAACGATACGATAAGGAATACCGATTAAATCTGCATCTTTGAATTTTACTCCTGCCCGTTCATCTCGATCGTCTAAAATGGTTTCAATTCCTGCTTGATTCAATTCTGTATAGAGTTTTTCCGCAACGGCAACTTGTTCTTGATCTGTTATGTTAGGAATTATCACAACGACATGATAAGGGGCGATAGAGGTAGGCCAGATAATACCATCTTTATCGTGAGATTGTTCCACGGCTGCTTGTGCTAAACGGGATACTCCGATGCCATAACATCCCATAACAAAAGGTTTTTCTGTACCGTCTTCACCGGTGTAAGTGGCACCCATTGCTTGAGAATATTTTGTTCCTAGTTGAAAAATATGCCCCACTTCAATACCTCGGGCAGTTTGTAATACTTGGTTTGGATCATGGATCGATCGATCTCCTACTTGAGCTTTGCGCACATCTACAATTAATTTAGATAAAGTGAACTCTTTACCCCAATTAGCACCAACCACATGGTAGTCAGATTCATTAGCACCAGTAACAAAGTTTTCTAAATCAACGGCAGTTCGATCAACTAATCTTAAGAAGTTACCTTCCACTTGATCAGACTTAGCAATATAATCATCACTCAAATCTGGAGCGATATAACCTAATGGTAAAGGTTTCGTTGACCATTTCCCTTGAGCAGTACGATCGGGAACAGTTAAACTAAGGACAGTCGTAGCTTGATAATTAGAAGCTAATTTTACTAACTCATTTTGTAATTTTACTTCATTGACATCTTGATCTCCTCGAATACTCACTAAAACTAGAACCGTTTTTCCTGAATCGTAAACGGCTTGGTATAAAACATTCTTAACCATATTAGTAGGAGAACATTCTAAAAAACTTGCTATTTTAGCGATCGTTTCTGTGTGAGGAGTCGCTTTTTTCTCGTAGGTTGTAAAAGGAGAAGGAATAACATCGGAAGGAAGGGAAACGGCTTTTTCCACATTGGCCGCATATTTGCCGTCTTCGGTATAAACAATATCATCTTCTCCAGCATCTGCTAACACCATAAATTCTTGAGATCCCGATCCGCCGATCGCCCCAGAATCCGCCTCTACAGCTTGAAATTTTAAGCCACAGCGAGAGAAAATATTACGATAAGCCTGATCCATATCTTGATAGGTTTTTTTCAGACATTCAGGGGAAGTATGGAACGAATAACCATCTTTCATGATAAATTCTCTACCGCGCATCAACCCAAAACGAGGACGAATTTCATCTCTAAATTTTGTTTGAATTTGATATAAATGTGTTGGTAATTGACGATAAGACTTAATCATCTCTTTTGCGATCGTGGTGATAACCTCCTCATGGGTAGGCCCTAAAGCCAAAGAACGATCTTGTCGATCGATTAAAGAGAACATAATACCTTCAGCTTTCGTATAAG
The DNA here is from genome assembly GCF_001548115.1 of Geminocystis sp. NIES-3709. Lineage (GTDB taxonomy): Bacteria > Cyanobacteriota > Cyanobacteriia > Cyanobacteriales > Cyanobacteriaceae > Geminocystis. Next base: position 317,498 of record NZ_AP014821.1, read on the forward strand.
TTTCCCATCGTCCTGACTCCTGCCACAACTCCGCCGGTTGCATTTGGGGCAATAAACATTCCATCGCACCTGTAGCGTTCATTTCTTCCCGTACAATATTAGATATTTTTTGTAAAACCCTATTCATTAGAGGGAGATAAGCATAGATTCCACTGCCAATACGACGAATGTAACCGGCTCTTAACAATAACTTATGACTCTTAATTTCAGCCTCGGCAGGATCTTCACGCAAAGTCTGAAATAACATTTGAGATAAACGCATAAATATTATTTTTAGTAAAGGATAACCCTTTATTATACTTAGGTTTAGTGGAAAAAGTATTGGCTTTCCCAGAGTAGTTATGCTATTTCAATTTAAAAAAAGGAAAAGGAAAAAGTTATCATGTATTTTTACACTGAATTTAGAGTTATAATGCCAACCATTTACTAACGAGATTTACTTAATAAAAAAATAAAGTAAGGTGCACCAATAATTGCTGTAATAATACCACAGGGAAGTTCAAGGGGCGTAAATAATAATCTTCCTAATAAATCTGCACTTACTACTAATAATCCTCCGACTAAACCCGTCACGGGAATTAAACCTTGATGGGTATTTCCTACCAAAAAACGGGCAATATGAGGAGCGATTAAACCGACAAAACCCACCGCCCCTGCGATCGAAACACTGGCACTAGAAAGCGCTACAGTAGAGATTAAAAGGGTTAACTGTGTTTTTTGCACGGGTAAGCCTAATCCCCTTCCTAAATTTTCTCCTAAATGAAGACTATTTAACTCTTTACTCATTATCCACGTCACAAGGGTAAAAATCAGAATCCAAGGCGATAAAATTAAAACCTGTGTTATGGTTTTTCCATAGACGCTACCCGTTAACCAGATTAGGGCTTGAGAAACATTATTTATCTCTCCAAAGGTTGTAATAATATTAGTGATAGCAGAAACGATGAAATTAAAGCCAATACCGACTAATATCAAACGAATAATCGAATTTTCTCCTTGCCACGCCACTGCATAAATAGCTAATGCCACCAATATTCCCCCGATAAAAGCGGAAAAAGGTAATAAGGCAATGGGTAAAGAAGGAAAAACCACGATAAATAAGACGGCGGCTAATCCTGCACCAGCATTAATACCGATAATACTAGGATCAGCTAATGGGTTATGAGTAATAGTCTGCATGATACAACCGGCGATCGCCAACCCGATACCCACTAACCACGCTGTAAGAGTGCGGGGTAAACGAAGGGTATTAATAATAAATTGAAAATCTGACGAGGTATCAAATCCCCATAAAGTTTTAATCACATCCACCGGAGAAATATAATATTCGCCGTAACTAATGCTAATGGTAATGGCAATTAAAGATAGTATGGTTAAAATTACCAGAGTTTTCGGCACTCTACTATCTAACCATAGCGAAAAAGATGGTCGGTTCGATCGAATTACAATAAAAGAATCTTTCATTAGTGAATAGTGAATAGTGATTAATTATTAGAGATGCCTATTGATATAATCTATCCTCATCTCCCTCTCACCCCCTCTCCCTTTCCCCTATCTCCGTTTACTCATAATGTGACCAAATAGAGACAATTTTGATTACTTTATTTTCTTCATCAATGGAGTAAACAAGACGATGTTGAATATTAATCCTTCGTGAATAATATTTTTTAAGATTTCCCGATAATTTTTCGTAAGGAGGTTGATAGGGATTTATTTTTAAGATGTCCAATAACTGTTTAAGGTTATTATCAAGGTTAGCTGATTTGATTTTTTTAGCATCCTTTAAAACTCTACGACTAAATTCAATCTTCCACACCATCTAACACCCTCAAAAATTCATCTTCCGATACCCAATCATCCTCTAACTCGGCTTGTTTAAGGGATTCTACTAACCCCCCAATAGATTGTAAATACAGAGTTTCCTGTAAACTATCCCAATCCTCCTTAGACAATAACACTGCATCTCCTTTTTTGCTCGTGATAATTCGTGGGAGATGATCTTGGTTCACTTGTTCTACTAATCCAAATAAATTGGCTCTTGCCGTACTAGCATTTATTACTTGCATAATAAGATTTATTGTACATTTTACCGTACCATTATAATTAATAAAATAAAAAAATCACCCTCTCACCTCATCACCCTATCCCCTGATTCTCCTGCGAATAAGATAGATAAAGAAAGGCGCACCCAAAATTGGCAAAATTAAACCTACTGGTACTTCTTGAGGTTTAATAATTAACCTACTCATCACATCGGCATTTAACAATAAAATTGCACCCCCAACCATCGAAAAAGGCAAAATCCAACGGTAATCATTCCCCACTAATAAACGCACTAAATGGGGCATAATTAAACCTATAAAGCCAATAGGCCCTGCTAAAGAAACACTAGCACCAGCTAAAAGTATTACTGCCACCATCGCTCCAATTTTAATTAATAGAGTATTTTGTCCTAATCCTTGAGCGGTTTCTTCCCCTAAACTAAGAATCGTTATTTGTCGTGCTAAAATTAACGCTAAAATCAAGCCAATGACAAAGTAAGGGAATATATGTTTAATTAATTCTATATCCCTTCCAGCGATCGAACCTGCTAACCAAAAACGAATTTCATCGAGAGTGCGTTGATTAACAATTAAAATACCAGTGGTGATGGAAGAACAAAAGACAGTAATGGCAGAACCTGCTAAAGTTAAACTCAAAGGTGATAAACCATTTTTACCCAAAGAAGCAAAAAAGTAAACTGCGATCGCACTTATAGTTGCCCCCAAGAAAGCAAAAAAAGCCAAAATATTTAAACTAGGCTCATTGATTAAAAAAGTGGTGATTACTACTGCCAATACTGCACCACTATTAATCCCTAAAATGCTAGGATCAGCTAAAGGATTTCGAGTGATACCCTGCATTAAACTCCCAGCGACTCCTAAGCCACCGCCCACCAACAAAGCGACGATCGCTCTCGGTAGTCTGATTGTCGTAATAATTAAGTGAGATGTTGAACCATCAAAAGCAGTAAAGGCTTGGGGTAAATCTTGCCAAGTAATATCAGCAACTCCAAAGGTTAAACTAGCCAAAAAACTAAGAGATAAAACCACTATTGCCCCTATTAGGGGGATAACTAAAGGAATTGATGAATTTTTACTCTTGAGACTAACTCTCATTTTAATTTATTATAGATATAAGATAATTGCTAAAATATATCATTAACTTTGACAGAAAACAAGCCTTATAGAATCAAGAATTAACAATTATTGTTTTAATTCGTCCCCTTAAATACCCTAAATAATTACCCAAAAATCTTTTAACTTAATTACTAAAAATTATTAAAAACAGTCAATGAAACAAATATCCATTCGACAACTTAGCCTCGGTTATCAAAATATAAAAATTATTAATAATCTTAATTTAGATATTCCCCAAGGAAAAATAACTATTCTCATCGGTGCGAATGGTTGCGGAAAATCAACCCTTCTTAAAGGTATTGGGCGTATTCTCAAACCTCGTCAAGGGGCAGTTTACCTCGATGGAAAAGCTATTCATCAGTTACCCAGTGATAAAGTTGCTCAAAGTTTAGGTATTCTTCCCCAAAATCCTACCGCACCCGAAGGTTTAACCGTCAAAGATTTAGTTATTCAAGGGCGTTATCCCCATCAAAAATGGTGGCAACAATGGACTTTAGAAGATGAAACTCAAGTTAATCAAGCCCTTACTCTGACAGGGATTCAAGAGTTTGCTCATCGAGAATTAGACACCCTTTCAGGAGGGCAAAGACAACGAGCATGGATAGCAATGACTCTGGCACAAAATACAGAAATCTTACTGTTAGATGAACCTACCACATTTTTGGATTTAGCTCATCAGATTGAAGTGTTAGATCTATTAAAAGAATTAAACCATAAACTCGAACGCACGATCGTTATTGTTTTACACGAATTAAACCAAGCCGCCCGTTATGCAGATTATTTAGTCGCCATAAAACAAGGTTACATATATGCAAAGGGAAAGCCGGAGGAAGTGATGACATCGGAAATTATCAAGGAGGTGTTTGGTTTACACTCTCATATCATCTTTGATCCTATTACCAATACTCCTCTTTGTATCCCTATTGGTGGTTATCAACCTATGGTTAAAAGGTAAAATCGTTATAGAATTGACTAAGGTAGATCTAATAAACAAGTATTTGTACTTATTGCGGTGGAAAATGATGGCACAAAAAGTAATTGCAGATGAATAGTAGCGCCATCACTGCAATCGCTACTGAATTTTTAACCGTTTTATAGTATTAAATATCGGTTAGATCGATTGATATATAAAAGCTCCAGAATTTATAAATTGCAAGTGTTTGCGGAGTTGGACAAAAGAGGGGTAAACTCAACTTACTTTTAATGGAAAATGACAAGGACGATCGCCTATTAATTGAAATTAATGATAAAGTTGGATATGGAAATGAAAATGAAAATTAATTAACAATTCTAAGTAATCCATGAGATAAGTAATTATTTATCCGAGGGAAGATGGTTATTGGGTTGCTCAATGTCCTGTTTATCTCCTTGTATTAGTCAAGGAAATACTAAAGAAGAAGCGATTACCAATACTCAAAAAGCTATTGAATTATTATATTGAGATGTTGATAGAAGAAGATCTTAAGATTCCCCAAGATAAAGTTGAAACCTAATCTTGACTGATTGTTAATATGGACAAAATTATATTATGGCGATAACAAGAATATTTCGAGTTCAAATCCATACACAATTTCGCATAGAGTTTGAGGATAAATTTTCAGATCTCTCTTTACGAACAGTAGAAGAAGCTAGTGGTTTTATTTCCGCCTCTATTCATAAACCAACTAAATGGTCACCAAATGAATACATGATGATTTCTTATTGGAAAAATGAAGCCGCTTTGATCGCTTTTGCTGGTGAAAAATGGAATGTTTCAGTAATTCCTTACGGTATGGAAAAATTTGTTAAGAAATGTTCGGTTTATCACTATGAGTCATGGGATTAAAGAATATTTTTAAATGGTATTATGACGATCTCTAAAAATTAAAAATACGGAAAATCAAGTAATTATAATTTCTACAGAAGATTGGACGGCTATTCAAGATTATCTTTTAATGATCAGAAAATAAATCAATGATTAACTTTATCAAAATAAGAGAAGAAACATCCAATGATATTAATTTGATAACAGAGATTACAAAATCAGCTTTTAAAAATCATCCCTATAGTAATCACACTGAACATTTAATAGTTAAAGAATTAAGGAAGCATAATTGTCTCTCAATTTCATTAGTTGCCGAAAAAGAGGAGTTATTAATTGGACATATCGCATTTTCTCCTGTAGAAATTAGTGATGGAACAAAAAATTGGTATGGTTTAGCACCAGTATCCGTTAAACCAGAATTTCAGAATCAGGGAGTCGGGAAAAAACTCATTAGGGAAGGATTAAAAATTCTCGAACAAAAAAATGCCGATGGTTGCGTAGTTTTAGGTGAACCAGAATATTATCAAAAATTTGGATTTAAAAACAATTCAAACATACAATTAATGGAAGTGTCACAAGAGTTTTTTCTTTCATTAAATTTTGGAACATCAACCCCAAAAGGACAAGTAAAATATCATCCTGCTTTTTCTGTAACTTCGGAAGACGATCGATTTTATGTATGATAAAATTTTTTGTATATATATAATATATAGTGATCATAAAAATTCAAATAAAACTATTCATTTAATGAAAAGATAATAATAACCGTAATTACAAGGTGAGAAAACTGAACTAATTATTTATTTTGTGGTTCTTGAAATAAGTTATGATCAAAGAAATTAAGATATTCCTTTTTCTTCTATTTAGTTAACGGATTTTACTCCATGAAAATTAATCTTCAATCTCTTTACGGTTTTTATCGCAATGCAATTCGTAATCCAAAATATCGAAATTGGATTATTTTAGGCACACTGGTTTATGTTTTAAGTCCCTTTGATATTTCTCCGGATTTTTTTCCATTAGCAGGACAAATTGATGATTTTTTCTTATTATCAATAATGTTAACAGAAGTATCTCAAATGGTAGTAACTAATCTCAAAAATAAAAAAGATAAAGATAAATACTCCCCGAATGAGCCGTCAAAAACAGTCGATGTTGATGCTGTTTCTATGGATTAAATCTATTAACAAGTCATGGAGTAATTTTAAAATTAAAATTAAATAATTACAGGAATTAAAATTTAAAAGATTTCTATTATTAACGACTTTGATCTTAACATCGATCGAGTTACTAGCTTCCATAAGACACAAACTAGCAATTTCGATCGTAATTAAGACTTCAAACATAGTCATAATGATCAAAAACAATAGGATTTTTAACAATATTTCAAAGCGAGTTAGGAGTGATTTTATCCGTTTTTAAATAATGATTAAGGTTTCTATGATTCTTGTGTAGTATATTAAATAGCATAGACAATAATCTAGTTAAAGTCTGCTGAATAAATTATAAAGATATTAAAATCAAAGGTTTACACATACTACATCAATAAAAAAGTAAGAAGTTTTAGCAATTATCACTCAAAAACCTAGCATTTTTCACTTATTTTTTTAAGAATCAGCTTATTTATGATTGTGGTATACAAAACTTTAAGTCTTTGATTTTTCATTATTTTACCTAAAACCTAACACCTTCCCTTATCAAAATACTTTTTTAGCAACCCCTAAATATTGATAATAATCAAATTTGTTATAGTTTTAAATAATCCTAAAAATAGAAAAAGATATTTCTAATTTAATTTTATGATTCAGAAATTAGCTAAACAATAGTTCTTGTGTATTATTAAAATTATTGAAAAATAATATTTGGTGTTATTATTTTCCTTATTTAGTTGCGTAAGTCTTGTTTGGCAAAAAGATTGGTAAAATTAATGAAAATAAGTTGCAATAAAAGATAAAATTGGTTATCCTATTTAACAAACATTTGATAATTATTATCAATAAGAATCGGTTACTATGTATTTAGCAAGTTAAATATCTTGCTGATACTTTCTTTTATTTTGAAAATTATTGAAAAAGATGTTCAAAAATCCTGATGTCCTGTGGTTAAATACGAATCCTTACTTGTTACGCTTTAATCTACCTATTATCAAATATTTATCCCGCCATGTAAATATCTGTCAATGGGAATACTCACAAACAGAAGATGAAGGTACATCCCTTGATATAGCGATCGAATTACTAGATGATTATATAAGTTTACTCAAAAAACCAGTAAATTTAATCGGTCATAGTACTTGTGGATTACTGGGATTATTATATGCTCAAAAATATCCAGAAAAAGTTAAATCCTTAACAATTTTAGGTGTGGGAATAAATCCATCTTTAGATTGGCTTAGTTATTATTATTTATTACGCACTAATCTTTATTTTAGTAAGGAAAGAATACTATCCAGATTAGCAAATATTCTCTTTGGTTATCATAATTACTACTATCAAAAAGCATTTATAGGACTCTTAGAAAAAGCTCTATTATATTCTCTTTCTCCTCATAGTTTATATAAAAGATTTAATTTATCGATCGAAAAAATTTCTTCACCTTTAATGATTTGTGGTAGTGAAAATGATCAAATAGTTTCATGGGAAGAAATAACCAAATGGAAAAATTATTTAAAACCTCAAGATATTTTATGGCAGTGTCCTGAAGGAGAACATTTTTTTCACTATTTTCAACCTTCTCTAGTAAGTGAAAATATAATCAACTTTTTGATGTCACAGGTTAACACTCAACCCCAATTAAAAGAAAAAGAGCTAATTATTAACAATTAAAAATAAATAATTTGCTCCTTAAAAAGTAGTTAAAATAAATTGGTAAAAAAAATACTCAAAACTATTTCTATAGAGATTTTAAATGATTCTTTGTTTATTAATTTTTAGAAAAAAGTATTAAAAATTTTACAAAATCTCAACCCCATTTTAACCATTATTAATAATAGATTTTCCTCCTGTTTTGCTTACCAATTTGATGTCTGTAATAGTTAATGACTTTTCGATCGCTTTTGCCATATCGTATAAAGTTAATGCTGTTACAGAAACCGCTGTTAATGCCTCCATTTCCACCCCAGTTTCCGCTTTAGTTTTGACGATCGCTTCAATATAATAACCCGGTAAACTTTCATCAGGGATAATATTCACGACTATTTTATGCAACAGTAAAGGGTGACATAAAGGAATTAACATTGAAGTCTGTTTTGCCGCCATAATTCCAGCTATTTTTGCGGTGTTTACTATATCCCCTTTCGGACAATTTCCTTCTTGAATTTTGAGGAAAGTTTCTTTTGACATGATAATTTTACCTGATGCGATCGCTTCTCTTACTGTGACAGATTTAGAAGAAACATCCACCATATTAGCTTCCCCGTCACTGTTTATATGGGATAATTTATTACTCATAACTATTGCATTCTAATGACTTATTTGTTATTATAGATAAGTGTTGTAAAACTAGGGTGTGTAGCTTAGTGGATTAGAGCGGCTGACTACGGATCAGCAGGTCGGGGGTTCGAGTCCCTCCACGCCCGTACTGAAATATATAGAGCTTAGAATTAATTAGTGTACAGTTGTACAGTAACAAAATGTTTGTCATCGGTGACAGATGACCGAATTATACAAGTTTACTTTTTTTTTACAACAATGCAATTAAACCTCCCGATAAAGGGAGGGATTTTTTTTGAAATCTAGTTGTTTTAAACTACACTCTTAAACGGTAACTTTTAGAGAAGAAGAATTTAAGGCTTCTACTAAACTGCGTACAACTGCAATCATCGCAACTCGATCGTTTAATTTGTTGATGGCAGAGCCTACACCAATACCACTAGCACCAGATGCGATCGCCATGGGTGCAGTAACGTCAGATAATCCAGAAGCACACATAACAGGAACTTCCACTCCACGAGAAATAACATAAGCCGCCGCTAGGGTAGGAGAGGCTTTTTCAATTAGACCTAAAACACCGCTATGATTGGGATTAGAACTTGCACCGCCTTCAGTTTGAATAATATCAGCACCCGCACTCACAAGAGCTTGAGCTAATTCTACTTGTTCATCTAAAGCTAAAATATGAGGTACAGTTACAGAAAGAGTCACATTTGGCAATAATGCACGAGTCTCACGGGTTAAAATCAAAACATCATCCGCAGAAAAAGTGATACCCTGACTATAGAAACTATCAAAATTTCCAATTTCCACTAAATCTGCTCCAGCTTCTACCGCAGAAACCAATAATTGAGCCTCTACTGCCGACACACACACGGGGAGATTAATTAATTGTTTTATTGTTTTAATTAAATTGACATCAGCGGCAATATCCACAAAAGTAGCTCCCCCCATTTCTGCAGATTGACAGATGGCACTAACGTTAGCTACGTCAAAATTATTTAAACCGGCAATGACTTTGAGAGCTGTTTTTGTACTGAAGGCTTGAGCTAATTTAGAGTTATTAATCATAATTAAACTTAATGGTTGTAACGTTTAGACTATTCATTATATCAAATAAGTAATATACAAATAAAGTTGCTGATCCGTAACTTTTTTCCTTAACAATAAATATCGATTAATATAATTACTATATTGTGATTATTTTCAAGACTAATTTTATTTATAAATTTTTATTCAACAGAAATTTTTATATTTTTTGTATTAAATATTTCTGTTAATTCTTGAGGTTGATGGATTAAAAAATCTGGATTATGTTGTGCCAAAATATGAGCAGAATTAAAACCCCAAGTAACAGCTACTACTTTGATTTTACTTTTTTTTGCTGCTTCAATATCTCTTGTTTCGTCTCCTATATAAACGATATGATCAGTTAATAATTGATGTTTTTGGATAACTTTTTTAATAATTTTATCTTTTCCAAATAAGGAAGAACCTGAGTAGATAAAATCAAAATGATTTTCTAATTGATTGCTTTTGAGAAAATCTAATACATTATTTTCTATGTTTGATGTAACAATTCCTAATAAAAATCCCTGACTTTTTAAGCTATTTAATGTTTCTTTTATCCCTATAAATGGTTGCAGTTTTTTTATTTCTTGGTTAAGTTCTTTTTTGACTCTCCTTAATAAAAAAGGGATTTTATAGGTAGGAATGGGGGATTGTTGAACAATCTCTCTGGAACTTAAATTACTTAATCTTATAATTTCATCTTCTGTGACTCGATCGAAACCAAATTCACCGGCTAACTTATTGGCAATATGCACTAAAGTTTTACGGCTATCGGCTAAGGTACCATCAAAATCAAATATCAGCACTTTTTGTGTCATGAAACAATTTATCTTTAAAAAGATTATCGGAAAAATTTAAGAATCAAACTTTATAATTAGTTATCTATTTGAACTTGAGCATTGCGTCGCCACATTTCTGGTTTAATACGACGTAATGCAGAACCTTGAAAACGTTGATCCCATTCGAGGGGAGTCATCTGTGCTATCTCCGTTAATGTTGGGTTAAGATTAGCAGGGTACGGAAAAAAATCAGCTACATCCGTTACCTTTGCAAATCTCTGATTCCAAGGACAAACATCTTGACAAATATCACAACCTGCTACCCAACCATTTAATTTGGAAGTAATTTCTGGAGGTAAATTTGCTTGACGATTTTCGATCGTATGATAAGCAATACACAGATTTGCATTAACCACAAAAGGTTCAGTAATAGCCTGAGTGGGACAAGCAGATAAACATCGAGTACAAGTACCACAATGATTAGTATGAGGTCGATCGGGCCTAAGTTCAATATTAGTTAAAATTTCTCCTAAAAAAATCCAACTACCATAGTCTGTAGTAATTACATTACCATTTTTTGCAACCCAACCAATTCCCGCTTCTTGTGCCCAGAATTTATCTTGAACTGGACCAGTATCTACATAATACCTTACCTCAACATTATTACTTTGTTTTTTTAACCAATTAGCTAGGGTTTTCAGTTTTTTTGTCATCACTCGATGATAATCCCTCCCCCAACCATAACGAGAAATTTTAGCCGTGTTAGGTTTTTGGGAATGTTGATGAGGAGTATAATAATTTAAAGCTAAAGATACGATCGATTTTGCTTGAGGCCAACATTCAATAATATTCTGTCGTTTGGGATTATTCATCCATGCCATTTGTGCTTGATAACCCTTATCTAACCATTCTTGAAGTCTTTGCTTATTTTTTTCCTGTTTTTCTATATTATAATTCACAGTAGTAACACCGACTTTATGAAATCCGATGGTCAAGGCTTGTTCTTTAATTTCTTCTGTAGTAACAATACTTTTAGAATTAATCATCGGGGCTAAAAACTATAATGGTTTTAAAATAAATTGCAGTTTTTTTATAAAATAAAATCTATTCAACTTATATATTCTCAATATTAGTAAAAACTTAATAAAGCACCGAAAAAGCCCCCTTATTCAGGGGGAGACACTTTTTCCTTTTTTATACTTTAATAAAAGTACATTAGTGAACTATAAATCTCCACGCAAAGCATAGAGAATGAAAACGATAACAGGACCAGCAATTAAAATGAAACCAACAGAGGTTAATTGTAAAATAACTTGTAAATCTAAACCGCTAAAAAGATTGGTAATGAAATCCATACTTACTCCTAATTTTAAACTGACGATTTTAAATGTTTAGTCATAAATCTAACAAAATATATGATACTAGGAAAGGTTGCTTTAGTTATCGTCAAAATCAGCCAAAATTTATTAAGTTTTGTTACAAATCTTTTTGTTTATGAGTCAGTGGCTTTGTGTTAATAACTGTGGTGCTTGTTGTAATTTAGATCCAGTCGATCGACCAAATTTAGATGAATATTTGACATCCTCGGAACTAGAAGTGTATATGAGTATGGTAGGAGATGATGGTTGGTGTATTAATTATGATCAAGAAACCAGAAAATGTCAAATTTATGACGATCGACCTCGTTTTTGTCGAGTGAAACCAGAGGTATTTTTAGAAAAATATGGTGTCCCTTTCAACGAATTTGAAGAATTTGCTATTGACTGTTGCCATCAACAAATTGAGGGAGTTTACGGCGAAGATAGTAAAGAAATGATTAGTTATCGTGAACAAGTAGCATGAGAAATGAAGAATTAGGAATTAGAAATGGATAATTATTGAGCCGCTAAGAGAGACTTTAGCTGTTAGCGTTGAAATAAATTTCAAGGTGGGTATTTTGAAAATGTCGTAAATCCCTTGAATAGTATTTCCTATTTTTACTAGAAATTCTCATTATGGAAATTTTAAGCTCTCAATTACATTTATTTCTATTAAAAATTTCTGTAAATCTTATTCATTCGTTTAAGTTTTTGAAGATGAGACGGATTTTGAGTCAAAAGGAGAATGAATTGCTGTATCGTCACCCAAATTCTCATAATTCATCTGGGATTGTTATATAATGGAAGGTTTAAAGTTTAACCAGATAAGAGAGAATAAATTATGTTTTGGGCGGATAAAATAGCGGAATCATCGCAACAACCAGAATTAGTAAACGATTCCAAAACCCCTTCAGGTAGAGTTCATGTAGGTTCAGTGCGTGGAGTTATTATTCATGATGTCATGTATCGGGCTTTAAAAAGGGCTGGAAAACCAGTTAAATTTACCTATGGGGTTGATGATTACGATGCGTTGGATACTATCCCCCATTATTTGGATAAAGAAAAATTTGCCCCCTATTTAGGCTATCCTCTTTGTAACGTACCTTCTCCTGATGAAAGTTCTTCCGATTATGCAAAATACTTTATGAGGGAATTTTTAGCAGTTTTTGAGTATTTAGGAGTCAAAGCCGAAATTTACTATTTACGAGACTTGTATCGTAGTGGCAAATTAAACCCTTATATTGATAAGTTTTTACGTCATGCTCAAGATGTCAGAGAAGTTTATAAAGATGTAAGTAAAGCCCTTCGACCCGATAACTGGTATCCTTTTCAAGTAATTTGCGAAAATTGTGGAAAAATTGCCACCACTAACGTTACGGACTATGATGGGGAAAAAGTTTTTTATACCTGCAAAGAAGACGCTACAGATTGGGTTAAAGGATGTGGACATCAGGGATGGGTATCGCCTTTTGATGGTAACGGTAAACTACCTTGGAAAGTAGAATGGGTAGCTAAATGGGATTTAGTGGGTGTTACGATGGAAATGGCTGGAAAAGATCACTCTCAAAAAGGTGGATCTCGTGATGTAGCTAATGGTATATGTCGTAAAGTTTTGCATAAAAAACCGCCCTTTCATTCTCCTTATGAATTTATCTTAGTCAATGGTACAAAAATGAGTTCTTCTAAGGGTGTAGGTTCAAGTGCCAAGGATATGGCGGATTTATTACCACCTGAATTATTGCGTTTTTTAATGTTAAGAACTCAACCAAAAACTGTGATTAATTTTGCGCCTAATTATGAGACGATTACTCGTTTATTTAGGGATTATGATAATTTGTTAAATGATTATGCTCAAAAATCAGAAAATAACGAAAATATTGAGTTAGATAAAACTTTATTACCTTTATTTTATGCCCAATTAGATGAAGAAATTAAACCTTATTATACGTTTGATATAAGCACTCTTATTTCTCTTTTACAAGTGCCTCATTTAGATTTAAAAGCAGAAATTATTAAGAGATCAGAACGTCCATTAAATGAGTATGATTGGGAAAAAATTAATCAACGTATTGCTGTAGCCAAAAACTGGTTAGAAAATTATGCGGATGAAGAAGAAAAATTGGTTATTTATTTCGATCGAGTTCCTGAAATTACGGCTAATTTAACTGATGAACAAAAACAATATTTAAGCACCTTAAAAGATATTTTAACGATGGTGGAAAAATGGGAAGGAGAAGAATTACAAACGGCTTTATTTACAGCAACTAAACAATTAGGAGTTAGCCCAAATATAGCATTTCCTGCAGTTTATTATACATTTTTAGGTAAAGAAAAAGGGCCTAAAGCTGGTTATTTATTCTCTTATTTAGATAAAGATTTTGTTTTAAATCGCTTAAGTGAAGTAATTTAATATTAGGTTGGGTTAAACAAGATAAAACTTGATGTTTTAAATTATTTTGTTGTCTGATATTCTTGTTAATATCAAATTCTAATAATCTCTGTCAATAAGACTTTTTCGTCTTTACATCTTTGGGAGATTTTCCCTCCTAATTTGTTTAACCCAACTAAAAATTTCAGTAAATAAAAGTATTTTTTAACTACGAAATAAACGAGTATATAATTGTTCGTGTTTAATACTAGCTAAAGATAAACCCCAACTGCAACTTGATAATTCTTCGTCTTTTAAAGATAAAATACTTTCAAATTGTTTACTTATTTCCTCATTAAGACTTAATAACAACTTTTGCCCTTGAGTTTGTCCCAAGGGAATTAATTTTATCCCAACATTAACTAAATTACTGATCCAATTATGAAGATAACCTAATAAAACATCTTCTATTTTTATATTCCAATGGGCGGTAATTATGCCGAATGCGATCGAGTAATTACCAGAAAGTTTTAAACTATTAATAACCTCTTGTAAAAATTCATCTTCTGAGTCAAAAGAGCTAATTAATTTTAATAAACTTTTGCCCATTTGCCAACTTTGTTGCCTCAATTCTGCGGTTTCTCGACTTGCAGTAAACCAGTTATTCCAATATAATAAACCATTCAAATCTCGGATTAAATAACATTGATAAGCTCTAACAACTATAGCAGACTCTATCCGAATTGAACCATATTTTAACTCATTTAATAACCAATTTTTTAAACTTTTATCATCAGTCAGGTGTTGATCTTCGACTAAAGTTTCTAAACCTTCAGAATAACTATAAGCCCCCAAAGGTAAACTAGAGTTACACAGTTGTAAAAGTAATAATAATTTTTTTGACATTAACATCTAAAAAGAAGATTTATCTCGCAAAGACGCAAAGACGCAAAGAAATAAAAAGTATGATTATAAATTAATTATTTATAGCGTTTTTTATAATTATGAGGTACATTTTTTTATTGCCTCTTGCCTCTCGCTTTTCAACGACAATCTTTGTACCTTACTAAAACGGGAATTGCTATATTTAATCCTTGTTTGTTAATTATTAACTATCATTAATGAATAAGTTTCGGTTAAATTAAATCTGCTTGATGAATAATAACAGCTAATAGTGCGGAAAAAACTGTTATTCCTGTTGCAACTAAAGGATTTTGACCTTGACTAACCGCATAAGAAGTAATAATTCCAGCACCGATCGCAGCCGTCAAACCTGCACTTACTAAGTCTTTTTCTTGATTATTATTCATTTTTTGATGATATATATAATTTAAAAAACTCATGCTATCACCTTCTTTTAATTCCCATAACTATTTTTAAAAAAGATTAATGTTTTGCTATATTTCTTAACAATAAAATTTCTCGATCGCCAAGGGCGGCGCTACGCGATCGAATCCTAATTGATCATCTTTACAAAACTTTACCAATAAATAAGAAAATCAATCAGATTTTGATAGAGAAACTAGAATGAAAGTGGTTGTTCAAAAACAGAATTAAATGTTTACACTACAAGAAAATCCTCTCAGAATCGGATTAAAACAAGCCAAAACCCCTGAACCATTGATATTAGTCATTTTTGGAGCATCAGGAGATTTAACCCAACGGAAATTAGTACCGGCGCTATATCAACTCAAAAAAGAAGGGCGATTACCTGCGGAAATGACGATAGTAGGTGTAGCACGGCGAGAATGGAGTCATGACTATTTTCGAGAACAAATGCGGGAGGGTATCGAAGAATTTTCTGATGGTATTGGTAGAGAAGACTTATGGCAAGATTTTGCCGATGGACTTTTTTATTGTGCCGGAAATATGGATGAAGGGGAAAGTTATCAAAAATTAAAAGCATTTCTCGAAGAATTAGACGTTAGAAGAGGCACAAGAGGTAATCGAGTATTTTATCTTGCGGTATCTCCTAAATTTTTCCCCCCCGCCATTAAGCAATTAGGGGCAGCAAATATGCTAGAAGATCCGATGAAACATCGTTTAGTTATCGAAAAACCCTTCGGTAAAGACTTAAGCAGCGCCCAAGTATTAAACCGCATTGTCCAAAAAGTTTGTAAAGAAGAACAAGTCTATCGTATTGATCACTATTTAGGTAAAGAAACTGTACAAAATTTAATGGTATTTCGCTTTGCTAATGCCATTTTTGAACCCTTATGGAATCGCAACTATGTTGATAATATTCAAATTACTGTAGCGGAAACCGTTGGAGTTGAAGAAAGAGCAGGTTATTACGAAACCGCAGGGGCATTGCGAGATATGGTACAAAATCACCTATTACAATTATTTGCTTTAACAGCAATGGAAGCACCTAACGGTGTAAATGCCGATAGTATTAGGGGAGAGAAAGTAAAGGCTTTACAGTCAACACGTCTTGCCGATTTGAAAAACCTCGAAAAGAGTGCCATTAGGGGACAATATACCCCAGGATGGATGAAAGGAAAACCCATACCGGGCTATCGTGACGAAAAAGATGTTAATCCCGATTCTACTACCCCGACTTTTGTTGCTTTAAAATTAATGGTAGATAACTGGCGGTGGCAAGGTGTACCCTTTTATTTGCGCACAGGTAAAAGATTACCGAAAAAAGTCTCGGAAATTGCTATTCAATTTAAAGATGTACCTCTAACTATCTTCCAATCGGCGGCACAACAAACTAATCCGAATA
Organism: Geminocystis sp. NIES-3709; assembly: GCF_001548115.1. Classification (GTDB taxonomy): domain Bacteria; phylum Cyanobacteriota; class Cyanobacteriia; order Cyanobacteriales; family Cyanobacteriaceae; genus Geminocystis. The sequence goes on from NZ_AP014821.1 coordinate 334,216, forward strand.
TTCTCGCCTTGCGCATTCAACCGAATGAGGGTATTTCTTTAAGATTTGAGGCAAAGGTACCAGGTTCTGAATTACGCACTCGTACAGTGGATATGGATTTCAGTTACGGCTCATCCTTTGGTATGGCAACTTCTGACGCTTATCATCGTTTGCTTTTAGATTGTATGTTAGGGGATCAAACATTGTTCACCCGTGCTGATGAAGTAGAAGAAGCATGGCGCATTGTGACTCCTGCGTTAACTGCTTGGGATGCACCATCTGCCCCCGATTCCATTCCATTTTATGAAGCTGGTACATGGCAACCACCAGAGGCGGAGTTTTTACTTAACCGAGATGGTAGAAGATGGCGCAGACTTTGAGCATAGCAAAAAAATATCTGACACCGACTTAAAATTCTTTTGCGCCTTTGCGAGAGTATAGACAACCCTAGTTTATTAAATATAAAAGATCATGACAACACCATTAGTATCATTACAAGCACCGAAAGATGTTGATTTAGATTATATCGATCGAGAATTACGAGAAATTTGGCAAACCTACAGTGGTGTCGGTGACGGTTTAACCGCCACTAGAGCTTCTACTTTTAGTTTTTTAATTTATGAGCCAGAAGCTACACAACCACTACTTGCCTTGTTAGGTTTTTATACAGGCCCAGTAGATGGTATTGGAGGCCCTCGTACCACTTCAGCTATTAAAGCGGCTCAAAAATCTTATGGTTTAGAAGTTACAGGACTTTCATCTCCTAAATTGTTAACAAAACTTAGAGCCGAATTTGAGATTAAACAAGCGAAAGGCAAAATTGATTTAGCTGATTTAGCATCTGTCAAACAATATTCCCCCGATATAGAAGGGGCAGGAATTGCGGATGCGATCGCATCTATTAACCCTTGTCGTATTATTACCCTATGTCCTACTACGGGAAAAGATGAAGGGGTAAAAGCTCAAGTTTCCGCCTATTGCCCTGTAAATAAACGTTCTGCTAATAGTTTAATCTGTTGTGAATATATCACTGTGACTGGGGTTTCTTCTGCTTTTGAAAGGGTTGGAGGTGTTATCTCAGAGTTAATGATTCCTGAGTTACCAAAATTTATGTGGTGGAAAGCTGGAATTGATGAAGATTATCCCCTTTTTCAACGGTTACTTAGTGAATGCGATCGTCTCATTGTTGATTCAAGTACTTTTGTTCGTCCAGAAGAGGAATTATTAAAAATAGGAAAATTATTGGATAAAGATATACCGTTAATCGATCTCAATTGGGCTAGATTATCTGCATGGAAAGAGTTAACCGCAGAAGCGTTTGATCCTCCAGAAAGACGAAGTGCTATTTGGGAAGTTGATCAAGTTACGATCGACTATGAAAAAGGTAATCCTTCTCAAGCCTTAATGTATTTAGGTTGGTTAGCTAGTCGCTTAAATTGGCAACCAGTTGAATATAGCTATGAAGCTGGAGATTATAACATTACTACCGTTAAATTAATTAACCCTGAAGGCAAAGAAATTCAAGCAGAATTAGCTGGAGTACCGATCGCCGATTGGGGTGAAGTTTTAGGAGATTTAATCAGTTTAAAATTAACCTCTACTAACCTTGACGCTGATTGTTGTACCGTCTTATGTTCTGAAACAACGGGCTGTATGCGCATGGAAGCGGGAGGAGGCGCTCAATCTTGCCGTATTCAGCAAGTAACTTCTTTAGCAGATCAAAGTACAGAAACGATATTAAGTCAACAATTACAACGTTGGGGAAAAGATGTTCTTTATCAAGAAAGTATGGTGATTACTACTCAAATTCTTGAACTATGGCTTACTTATCACCTCAGTTCGACGTAAATAAAATTATTGGTGAAGGCAGGAGATAGGAGACAGTAAGAAGAATTGATTTAAACATTAGTTAAATTGATTTTAGACAATGATTTACGCTTATTTAATTCTTTTAAATAAGTCAAATTTATTCTATTACTACTCGTAAGCCTTTATTTTTAAAGGTTTCTAATATCGAACTCAGGTACCTATCGCATTCCTTAATAAGAAAAAATATAATTTTTTTGTAACTCCCGAGATCAAAACAACATAGAAACAGTGAAGGAAAAAATTTGATAAAAGCCTTCAATAGTAGAACAATTATTTTCTACTAAAATTTAAGATCTTGGCAGTTACCTCATTATTTCATAATCACAAACCCAAGGATCAAGTTTAAATTCTGATTTTAAAAAATTAATAAAAGAAGTAATTTTGGCAGGATAAAAACGACTACGATGATAAACGGCGCAAATAGGAAATGATGTCGGCGGATAATCTTGTAATACAATCTTAAGATTACCTTGATAAATTTCATCACCAAACATCCACACTGGAGCAACAGCAATACCTAAACCTGATAAAATGGCCGATCGAATCGCTATCGAACTATCCGTTTGAAAATAGCCTCCAACTTTTACTTTAATAATTCCCTCTTTTCCTTGAAAATGCCATTCGTTGCCCGTTGCCAAATGAGTATAAACGATACAGTGATGATTAACTAAATCTTCCGGCGTTTGAGGTTCACCAGCTTGATCAAAATAGCTTTGTGTTGCTACAGTGATACGACGAGTTGTACCAATACGATTAGTAATCAGAGAATTATCTTGACGATCGCCGATACGAATTAAAAGATCTAAACCTTGTTCAATAATATTAACAAAATGATCCGCCATAACCAAGTCGATTTTGACATCAGGATAGGACTTGATAAAAGTATTTAAACGAGGGACAATTTGCATCTGTCCAAAAAGAACTGAGCAACCTAGCCGTAAAATTCCTCTTGCCTTTTCTTCTCCTCTCAGATTAGCCTCAGCCTCAGCAACAGTTTCCAAAATTTCCTGACAATACTGATAATATCTTTTGCCTTCTTCTGTTAAGTTTAAATTTGTAGTAGAACGAATTAATAATTGTACTCCTAAATATTTTTCTAAAGAGGCAATTTGTTTACTAATGGTTGGTTGTGTGGTATTCTGTTCTCGCGCTACTGCTGAAAAACTATTCAAATCTACAGCTCTGACAAAGCTCTGCATACAGCTAATTCGATCCATCTTACATTATTGCTTCTTCCAAAATGGCATATAGCTTATTCTATTTTATCTACTTCTCAAACAAAGTTAAATAAATTACCATACCGTTATCCAATTTTGTTTAATTATTAAGGATTTTAATACCATGAACTTTCGTTTATTTGCTAGTTCTCTTTCTGCCTTGGCTATTTCCAGTACTTTTTTACCGATAATCACGCCCCAAGCACAAGCACAGATGATCATGAGTTTTACTGTGCCTTTTATTTCTAATTCCGGTATTGCTGGAGCTTCAGGAGATACTCATTTTATTACTTTAGGGGTAACAGGATTTTCTTTAGAATCAGCAACAATTTCTTTGCCTTTGGATATGGGGCGTTCAATTACGGCAAAAGTTTTAGATAGAAATGGAACAGAAATTCCTAGTACGATCGCATTAACGTCAGGAGCGGTGACAATTAATTTTGCTCAACCCGTAAAACCTGATAATTATGTGACCATAAGACTTTCGGGCGTAGATATGTCGAGAATGGGTGGTCGTGTGCTTTATCGAGTCAGTGCTAAACTACAGGAAATAGGAGAAGAAATCCCCATCGGTTCGGCAATGGTTAGATTAAAAGATCAAACTTAGATACGTTCTAGCTTATTTGATGGTGTGTAATTTTATTTTGATTCAGAAAACCCTACTTATTATTTTCGGTTTACCGTCTTCTAACTAAAAAAAATTTATGACATTATAAAAATAACAATAAAGATTAAATAAATAGTCATTAAATTAGTTATTAGGAGGCGATCGATTATGTCTTTAGTTCGTTTTTATCCTTTATCTGACATTAATAGTTTACATCGTCAAATGAATCGACTTTTTGATGAAATTACCTCTTGGGATAACCCTACTAATACTGTTTTAAAACCTGCGATCGAATTATTTGACAATCAAGATAGCTTGAGTTTAAAAGTTTTAGTACCCGGTATTGACAAAAAAGATCTCGATATTAGTGTTACCCGTGAAGCGGTAAAAATTAGTGGAGAATATCGTCATCATGAAGAAAATAAAGAGAATGGTTACTATGTTTCCGAATTTAATTACGGTAAGTTTGAACGCACTATTAATTTACCTGTAGCCATTCAAAATGAAAAAGTAAGTGCTGATTATAAAGACGGAATTTTAACTCTAAATTTACCAAAAATTGAAGAAGTTAAAAACAAAGTATTTAAAGTTAGCTTACAGGAAAATACACAACCTGCGTTAGAAGCAAACACCGCTCAATAAATCTTTGTTGTGTTAAAGGTTAAGTTTTCAATCCATTTATTTTAATTAACCTAAGTGGATTCTGTAAACAACCTCTCCTAACAATATTATTAATAGATATTTTTAAAAGTCCTTCTCTTTAGTCGAGAGAGGGATTTTACTTTAGATTCAAAATCATAGTATTTTAGTAACCTTAAATAAATTAAAACGGTAAAATCAATTTTAGGAGTTTTAAAATCAATTCTTGTCACTATTCCTTCCCTCTCTTTACCGATAATTTTATGTCCCACTGAAGTTAATTAGGGTTTGCTGAATAAATCAGAAGACTATTTTAAAATAAAGGGTTTAGACATAATACATGAACAAAAAAGTGCCCAGTTTTAGCAATTATTACTAAAAAACCTAGCATTTTCACTTATTTTTCAAGAATTAGTTTGTTTGTATATATATTACACAGAACCTCAAAACCTTGATTTTTCATTATTTTACCTAAAACCTAACACCTTCCCTCATCAAAATACTTTTTCAGCAACCCCTAATTATATTGATATATTGAATTGCCTAGAGTAAATTTTAACTTATTGTCAAGGAGTATTAACCAGAAAAAAAATTCGTGTCAAGTAATTGCAACAAAAATTTACATAAGTTAATATAAAGGAGTAGTCAAGCAAAAAGGAGCTTGAAAATTATGGCAATTTTAATTTCATTATTCATTATCGGTTGGTTAGCAGCTTCTCTCATTGGTACTCAAGCGTATTTCTTGGGAGAACAAACAAAACCCATTCATCAACGCAACTGGGATTCTGAATCTTTTGATCAATTAGCCAAATCATTTACTGGAAAAGATACTGATTATTTAGTAAGAATACCCGCTTACTCTATTGATGCTTATAATGCAACTAAAAATTAATTTCTGTTAGCAAATTGACTGACTCATAACAGTACATTTCTATTGTTTTTCATCGATCGAGGGGCTTGATATTTCAAGCCTCTTTTTTATGTTGAATATGCAAAAAGTAAGACTTGTCAGTATTGGTAAATTTACACTAACTCATTTTGAATTGCCCATCGAGATAATTCTGTGCGATTATGTAATCCTGTTTTGTTTAACATATTAGAAACATGACTTTCGATCGTTCTTTGACTAACTCCTAAAGCCTGAGAAATGTCTTTATTAGAAAATCCTTGGGCGACTAAATCAACTACTTTTGTTTCTGTCGGAGTTAATTCGACACTTTTAGGTACTTGTATTCTGGGATAATTCTCTGTTTTGCGGGGATTACTACCCATTAAACGAACACTTTGATTAAGAGTAGATCGCACTTGTGCTACTAATTCATCAGGTTCAAAGGGTTTTACCATATATACATCAGCACCTTGAGTTAAACCTTTAATTCTATCTTTACTTTGTCCTTTAGCAGATAAAAAGATAACGGGAAGCCAATCTAAACGAGGATTTTGACGAATTTCTTGTACAAAGGTATAACCATCCATTTCTGGCATCATGACATCACAGATAATTAAATCAGGAGTTTCTTTTTCTAATATTTTAATTGCCTCCATCCCTTGACTAGCGGTTAACACCTCATAACCATTAAATTCTAAATAATCTTTCACTAACAGGATTAAATTTGGATCATCATCTATTAACAATAATTTTTTAGAGGGTATATCTTTCATAGTTTTTCGCTGAGAGTCATTAGGGTTTTCGTCAATATCATCTCTTATTCTTCCACTATTTCCTCTATTTTTGAAAAAGGTAATGGATGTTGATGAAATAAATATTGCTCTACTATTTTATTGCCTATTAGATGTTCTTGAATAATTTTTTCGATCGTGTTTGGAGTTGCATTCCGATACCATGTACCATCAGGATAAACTAATAATATAGGCCCTTCCACACAAACACGAAGACAATCTACTTTGGTACGAAAAATACAATAAGGATTTTCTACAGTAGGATGATCTAAATTTAACTCTTTTAATCTTTTTTTGAGATATTGCCAAGATTCTAGGCTATCCTCTTTAGAACAACATTTCGGTTTTGCTTGATCACAACATAAAAATACATGACGTTGAATGTGAGATAATCCTAAATTTTTAACGGATTCTTCGATCATAAGGGATAAATAATATACTTTAGAAATTAATAACTTGATTTTACCTGAGTTCGATGTCTTAAACTTTCATTAATAAGGGAAAAGGAGTGTTAATCAGACAAAATTTGTACGAATCATAGATATTAAATTTAATAAACAATTGAAATAAATAAATTATTGATAATTTTGAATCAATTATTATCACATTTCCCTATTGCTTGTTCCCTATTTCCTCCCTTTACTGATCATTTTATAGTTCATTCTTGCTGATTTACCTGAGACAGCTATAAGAAAATTGCTGAAGATAGACAGAAAAAGTATAATAGATTAGATTAAGTAGAAAAATGATGATAAACTCTTCCTCACTTCATCTAATTATCGATTAATTCCTTGACAGATAAAGCGGTTGCGGGAGCTAATAATATGCCGTTGCGGTAATGACCCGTAGCTAAGATAATGTTATGGTAATTATCTAGTTTTTCAATGATAGGTGCAGATTTGCCTTCAGGTCTTGGTCTTTTTCCTGTCCATGATAACATGATTGGAGCAGAGGCTAAACTAGGACAAAATTCGATTGCTTTTTTTTGTAAATTCATCAATAACTCTTCATTGGGAATCAGTCGATCGAGATTATCAGGAAATTCAACAGTAGCACCTAACCATAACTCATCATTTCCCATTGGTACAATGTGAATATCATTCCCAGTAATAACAGGAGAAAAATTATCTGGAGTTTGCCATCTTGGATGTTTAACTAATAATGCTTGTCCTAATACGGGTTTAACCGCTATATTTGATCCTAAAGATTGTATCAAGGATGATGTACCCAATCCCGTCGCTAAAATTACCCAGTCGGCGGATAACGATCTATTTTCTAAATTAACTTCATTACAATATCTGTTATTGCCTTCACCTATAGTAGTTAGACTAACCACTTTTTCCCCAAAAATACACTTTACTCCTCTTAAAGATGCACCTTTTACTAATGCCTTTGTCAGAAAAGTAGGATTTATTTGACGATCGCAAGGTGAATATACAGCACCTAACAAAAAAGATACATTAATTTCGGGGCAACGATTTCTTAACTCCTCTTGACTCCAAATAGAGAGATTATAGCCTTGAGTCGATCGAATATGAGCTAAATTTTCCCACTTTGTTAAATCATCATCAGAAAAAAGTAACTTAACTATCCCTTGCTGATTATAAGGAATTTCTAACCCTGTTATCGTTTCCAATTCAGGAATTAGAGTATCATATCTTTTGAGACTAATTTCCCTTAATCTCCATGCTTTACCTTTAGTTTTATGGCTAATGATACCCATTAAAATACCTAACGCTGCGCCCGTTGCACCAGTGCCTGGATTTTTTTCATCAATCAGAGTAATATCTAAATCAGGATACTTGCTTAATTCATAAGCGATCGTACTTCCTACAATACCACTACCAATAACAATAACTTTACTCATCAATAAATTATAGATAATGAATAATTAATATAACCTGAGTTCGATACAATCTCAGTTCGACTGAAGAAAAATGATTAAGACGAGACAAGATAACCAGTGGAGAGGGGAAAAAATTCTCAATATTTGTATATTTTTGAGAGAATTTTATTCATTCACAAGAAATATAATATACTTGTTTGCCTGTCAACGAGAGTCAGTCATCACCTATTTTTAGATCGAACTGAAGTAATATAGCATTCCTAGATCATTTGTCAGAATTTTAGATACTTTGAATTATTAAATTCTAATAGCTAATCGCTGACTGGTAATTAAACATAATTACTCCTCACAACAATTGCATCAATATATTTTTCATGGTTTGCAATGTATGATAAAACAATTTATAATCTTCTCTGAGAAATAATGAAAAATTAGCACATTGAAGATAAAATTAATCTCAAACTAAGATAATATAAGATAAATAAAAAGTTGATCTCTATTAGTTTTTTGTCAAAAAACAGCTAATACTTTTTAATCATTTATATTGCATTATCCATAACTTCATAGCTCTTAACAAGGTAAGAAAATCAACTTTCCTTTTACTTGTTGAAAGATTGAGTTATTCTAACTAATCCGTCTATGTAATTAAGAAAGACAGTGATTGTCAGACTTTGAGGTTTAGTCATGTCTCTATCCCATAACGAATCAGAATTATTCCCCAATATACCAAGTATCAATAAAAATACGAATCTTCAATTACTATTATTTGTTGATAATCGTCGTAGTTCACAAAAAAATGTTGAACAAATTAAAAATTATTTACAGAGTTTAACTGTCGATTATAGTTTTCAATTAGAAGTATTAGAAATTACTAAACATCCTCATTTAGTAGAACATTTTAAATTAGTCGCTACTCCAGCATTAGTAAAAGTTACTCCTCCACCTCAGCAAACTTTAGCCGGGAGTAATTTGACGGCACAACTACAAAAGTGTTGGTATAAATGGCAAAATTCTTTACAAGATAGTAATGTATCCTCATTTTCCAGTAACGAATCAGCCTTTCAAACTTGTTTACCCTCCGTTGATTTAATTCACTTACAAGATGAGCTTTTTCAATTAAAACAAGAAGTTGATCAGTTAAAACAACAGATACAATTTAAAAATCAAATGTTGACGATGTTAGCCCATGATTTAAGAAGTCCATTAACAGCAGCGTCTATCGCCCTTGAAACCATAGAATTGGCACAAAATAGGCCTGATTATTGTGAGAATCGATCGTTATATAATCGACTATTTCAACAGGCTAAAAATCAATTTTTTATCATGAATAAAATGATCGCTCATTTATTAAACTCTTCTAAAAGTATTAGTGGACAGTTAAATATCGTACCAAAAAAAGTCAATTTAGCAATGATTTCCGAAGAGATTATTCTTGATTTACAATCTAAATTAAGAGAGAAAAAACAACATATTATTAAAGAAATACCTCAAGATTTACCATTTGTTTATGCTGATGAAAATTTGCTCAGACAAGTTATTATTAATTTATTAGAAAATGCGATTAAATATAGTCCTTGTTCAGCCCCAATTGTTTTATCAATAATTCACAAAACTAGCCAAAAAATACAGGTAAGTATTATTGATATAGGTTCAGGTATTCCTGATACCAAAAAAGAGCGTATTTTCGAGGATCATTTCCGCTTAGAAAGAGATCAACAGAAAGATGGTTATGGTATTGGTTTAACTCTTTGTCGTCGTATTATTAATGCTCATTATGGACAAATTTGGGTAGATGATAATAGTAACAACAATCAAGGAAGTTGCTTTCGTTTTACTCTTCCCGTTTATAACTAAAAATTAATTGATGATGAGGTTTTTTGATAAAGATTTTGATACATCATTAATCAACGGTTTCATAATCTCCCGTGATAGTCTCATCTTTATCATAGTCGAAATCAAATTCGCTAGGATCTTCAGAAATCTGACTCAAGCCACTTAAAATCTCGTCCTCAATACTCTTAAAGTCATCATCACTGTCTAATTCTTCATAAGCAGTATTATCTTTTTGTTCAAAACCACCGATAACAGTAGGATCTTGATTTGATTGATAGGCTTGAGCACCAATATTAACTACTAAGGTGCGAAAATTCTTCATCAATTCCTCTACTTGTTTTACTGGTGTAGTAGGAGAATCGATCGCTTCTTCTAATTTTCGACGACTCAACTCAATATTATTTCTTAATTCATTACTCACAAGATGAGGATTTTTGTCAAGGGTTAACTGATAGCTATACATCAAGCTATCCAATTGTTTCTTGATTTCCACTAATTCTAATCGACGACTATCTTCAGAGGCAAATCTTTCAGCCTCTTGTCTCATACTATCAATTTCTGAAGAACTTAATGCTCCCGTATTGGTAATGAGGATACTCTGTTCTACACCTGTACCTTTATCCCTAGCAGATACTTTTAAAATACCGTCCACATCAATATCAAAAGATACCTCAATTTGAGGCACTCCTCTGGGGGCGGGGGGGATACCAGTTAACAAAAATTTACCTAAACTCTTGTTATCCTTGATCATCGATCGTTCCCCTTGTAAAACATGGACTTCCACAGAACTTTGTCCATCAATAGCTGTAGAAAATACCTGTGTTCTACTGGTAGGGATAGTAGTATTTCTTTCTATTACTTTTGTGAACACTTCCCCTAAAGTTTCTAATCCTAATGATAAAGGAGTAACATCTAAAAGGAGTAAATTACGTACTTCTCCTCCTAAAACACCTCCTTGAACCGCTGCACCCAAAGCTACCGCTTCATCGGGATTAATTGATCGATCGATCGGCACACTGCTACCGAAATATTCCTCAATTTTTGCTGAAATAGCAGGAGTTCTAGTTGAACCACCAACTAACACAATACGGTTAATTTGTTCTTTTCTAAGACCTGAATCCTTTAAAGCCTGTTCCATAGGGTGAACAATATCATCAATTAAAGGACGAATCAAATCCTCTAATTGGGGACGAGACAACTCTAATTCTAAATGTTTAGGACCACTTTCATCGGCGGTAATGAATGGCAAATTGATGGAGGTTTCCATTAAATTCGATAATTCTATTTTGGCTTTTTCTCCTGCCTCTCGCAGACGTTGCAACGCCATTTTATCCGATCGTAAATCAATACCTTCTTGCTGATTAAACTTAGCAATTAACCAATCGACAATTACCGCATCAAAGTCATCTCCCCCCAACTGATTATTCCCAGAAGTAGAAACAACCTCAAAAATACCATTACCCAGTTGTAAAATGGAAACATCAAAAGTACCGCCACCCAAATCAAATACTAAGACGAATTGATCTTCATCCTGTTTATCTAATCCATAAGCTAAAGCCGCTGCCGTTGGTTCGTTAATAATTCTCATTACCTCTAAACCAGCAATTACTCCGGCATCCTTTGTTGCTTGCCTTTGAGCATCGGTAAAATAAGCTGGAACTGTAATTACAGCTTGAGTAACGGTTTCCCCCAAAAAAGTTTCTGCATCATTTTTTAACTTTTGCAGAATCATGGAAGAAATTTCTTGAGGGGTATAACTTTTACCTTGAATATCCACCGAAACCATGTTATCTTTTCCTCTAACACAGTTATATGTGACCCTACGACGTTCTCCTTCGGTTTCCTCCCATCTATGACCAATAAAACGCTTAATACTATAAACAGTATTTTCCGCATTAGTAACGGCTTGTCTTTTCGCTAATTGTCCTACCAATCTTTGATTCCCCTTCCCAAAACCCACAATACTAGGGGTGGTTCTTGAACCTTCTTGATTAGTTATGACAATAGGTTTACCGCCCTCTAAAACGGCGACGCAACTATTGGTTGTACCTAAATCTATTCCTATTACCTTTCCCATAGTTAACAGTGATGGCGGTTTACTTTATATCAAACTATTTTTATCTAATTATAGTCAGAAGGTGAAATTTTGCAATTATATTATTAATTATCTTCCGACAAATTCTCGATAGTTTCTGTATTTTCAGATTCTTCCTCATGAATAGCGGCGACTTTGACCATCGCATATCGCAATACTTCATTATTGAGAAGATACCCTCTAACCAGTTGTTCCATAACAATTCCTTCTTCATATTCTTTAGTTGGTTCTCTTAACATTGCTTCATGATAGTTAGGATCAAAAGGTTGTCCTTCAGGACGCATGGCGGAAACACCAATTTTTTTCAAACTATCCACAAAGGTTTTATAGACTCCTTGATAGCTTTTATGAATGTTCAATTCTCCATCATTAGCCGGTTTTATTTGAGTCCTAGCCCGTTCAAAATTATCTACCACTGGTAAAAATTCCATGATAGTTCGTTTTTTGATTACATGTTCTAGTTCCTCTTTTTCTTTAGTAGTACGACGACGGAAATTATCAAAATCTGCCGTTAATCTCATGTATTGACCTTGAAAGGTTTTACCTTGTTCTATTTCTGTCTCCAACTTAGCTTTTAGGGCGGTAATTTCTTCTTCTAATTGGTTGATGTAGCTTTGAGTAGCCTCATCAATGGAACAGGATTGAGGTTGTTCGTTTTCTTGTGAAGTTGTTGTTTCTGGCTCAGATTCTACCTCTAAGGTTAATTCTTCGATCGATTCATCTGCAAGATCCTCTGAGTGGCAGGATACTTGATCCGATGTTAAATCTGTTTTTAGTGTTGTGGAATTTTCATCGGGCATCATTTGCTCTGGCTCAGAGTTTTCTTGTTTATCTGCCATTTCTATCTCTTGTTCTAAATCAGGGTAATTGTCCGTTTCACTCATCATAGCTACAATATTTTTAATACTTACAAAGATACCTAAAAAAGAAAATTATTTCTTTGTGTTTAGCACTCATATCTCATTCTACTCGAATAAGCACAAATTTTAACCTTTCAATTTAGGAATAAGAAATAAAAAATTACGGAACAAATAACTTAGTACCTAAACGAATCATTGTAGCACCAGCTTCGATCGCCAAAAGATAATCTCCAGACATTCCCATCGATAATTGATCAAAATTAGAATTAAAAGAATTCTGAAGACGATCGCGTAAATCTCTTAGTGTTTGAAAAGCTGATAAAATCTGAGTAGAAGATAATCCTAAAGGTAGAATTGTCATTAATCCTCGAACATTGAGATTATTCAGGAATTTTAGACTTGATAAATCTTGGTATAAATGTTCAACACTCCAACCATACTTATTCTCATCAGGTAAAACTTTCACCTGTAAACAAACCTGTGGTAATTGAAAAATAATACTATTTTCTAAGGCTTGTTGAGCATAAAAATCTAATTTTTGAGCCAATTTTAAACTATCTACCGAATGAATCCACGGAAAACATTCGATCGCTTTTTTTGCTTTATTAGTTTGTAAATGACCGATAAAATGCCAACAAATATCTGATAAATCTCGTAATTTCTCTTGTTTTACGATCGCATCCTGTAGTTTATTTTCAGCAAAATCTCTCAATCCCTCATGATAAACCACACGCATCGCTTCAATAGAAACCTTTTTACTGACGGCTATTAGCCGCACATGAGGAGGAATAGATTGCTGAATTTCCGTTAATCTGTGGACGAGATTATGAGTCATATTCAAAATACAATTAATTTAGATTAGTTTTTTCGCCCATAAAATTGTCATTTAATTCATCGATTACTCTATTGAAAAGTCCGTTGATAAAGTTGATTTACTTGTTTATAAGTCTCCCATTCACCATTACTCCGAAGACGACGTAATTTTCCCTCTATCAATAAACGGGCTTCAGTACGACTTAGGGGTTCAAAAATCGTTTCTTGAGGTTGAATAATCACCTTAAAAAAAAGACGTTGAGCATATAGTGTCGTAAATAATTCCTCGTTTTTTTCAACGATACATAAACGATAAAGAAGACCAAAATTGGGATGATTTATATATATTTCTGTACTCATTAAACTTATAGAATAATGCTAAATATTTGAGTGTTAGCATGACAATATTTGATTGTATCGTTTCTTTTACCATAATTCTATTTTTAACGAAAAAAAACAGAAGATAAGGAGTTTATTTCATTTCTTTCCTTTAGTATTACCAAAAAAAATAAACTTAATAGTTAGTCGAGTTTGAATTGATGACAAATTTGAAGGAGAGACGGGGGTAAATTATGATGTAATTTTGGTAAACGATCGTTAATTTTTAGGACTTTTTCTGAACAAAATTGGACTTTACGCCATTGTTTTTTAGTTGCAAATAATTACGACTAATTGGTAAGAAACTGAATAATTATCAGAAAATTTTTTTTCATATTGAAAGTATTATTTTCTTCAAAATCTACTAATCTTCGGATTCCCTTGCCAATTTATCCGCCATTTGTTTCGTCAGGGTAATTAATTCCGTAGGTACTAACATAACTGTAGTTGTATTGTTTTCTGCTCCTATTTCTGTTAAAGTTTGTAGTCTTCTTAATTCAAGGGCGATCGGATTATTCATCATCTGCTGACTGGCTTCTGATAACATTATAGAAGCGTCTTTTTCGGCGGCGGCTTTGATTAAACGAGCTCTTTTTTCTCGGATGGCTTCTGCTTCTTGTGCCATTGCCCGTTGCATTGATTGAGGTATTTCTACATCTTTCATTTCTACTCTTTCAATGACTACGCCCCAAGGTTCAGTAATTTCATCGACAATTTCTTGAATTTGAATGTTCATTTTATCTCGGTTACGCAGAATGTTATCCAACGCATTTTGACCTAATACATTTCGTAAGGTAGTCATAGCGGCTTGATACACTGCAGTTGTATAATCTTCTATTTTATTAATAGCACGATTAGGATCTAAAATTCGATAATATAATACGGCGTTAACTTTTACTGTAACACTGTCAGCCGTAATGGTTTCTTGGGATTTTATCTCAACTGTTTTAGTACGAATATCAACTTTAGCTTTTTGGTCAACTAATGGTATTGTCCAATATAATCCAGGTCCTTTAATACTACTCATTCTGCCAAGACGAAAAATAACACCCCTTTCATATTCTCGATCGATTTTAAACCCTGTTAATACGAAAATGATCACCGGTACAAGTATTGTTAGTATTCCTTCCATTTCTTAAATTACTCCTATAAATTTCTTCTTGTCTTCTAAATAATTAACAATGAATGATTAATACCTATTACCTATTATCTAATACCTAACACCTATCTCATCAAAAGACAGTGAGGTAATCCCTAATTGGAATTATAAGTATCTAACTCAATTTTTACGGGCTTAACGTTCCAAATTTCGTTACAATATTCCGTGATAGTACGATCGCTAGAAAACTTAGCCATCCGTGCGCTATTGAGAATAGACATTTTTGTCCATTTTTCTTGATCTTGATAAGCAACGGCAACTTGTTTATGACACTCTACATAAGAATGATAATCTGCCAAAAGCATATATTGATCATCGTATAAGAGAGAATCTACAATTGGTTTAAAAATTTGGGTATCTCCATGACTGAAATAACCATCCGCAATACGATCGATTACCTCTTTTAACTCTGCATTATTTTCATAGTAGTGACGGGGGTTGTAACCATGAGCCTTAGTTTGAGCAACTTCTTCTGCCGTTAAACCAAACAAGAAGAAATTTTCTGCCCCGGCTTCTTCCCTAATTTCGATGTTTGCACCGTCTAAAGTACCAATAGTTAACGCACCATTCATAGAAAATTTCATATTACCTGTACCTGATGCCTCTTTTCCTGCGGTGGAAATTTGTTCAGAAACATCGGCGGCAGGATAGATTTTTTGTCCTAAAGAAACGTTAAAGTTAGGCAAAAATACCACTTTTAAGCGTCCTCTGATGTCTGGGTCTTTATTAACTACATCTGCAACACTATTAATTAATTTGATGATCAATTTTGCCATGAAGTAACCGGGGGCTGCCTTTCCGCCAAAAATAAAGGTTTGAGGTGCAATATTGAGATCTGGATTGCGTTTGATGCGATTATAAAGGGTAATAATGTTTAAAACATCTAAGTGTTGGCGTTTATATTCATGAATCCGTTTGACTAATACATCAAAAATAGAGTTAACATCAACTTCGATCGCTCGTTGTTTAAAGATATAATCAGCTAATCTCTGTTTATTTGCTTGTTTGATGTCACGCCATTGACGACAAAAATCTGGATCATCTATATATTTCTCAATTTGCTGAATTTGGCTTAAATCTTTTACCCAACCTTCCCCAATTTTCGAGGTGATGAGTTGAGATAATTTAGGATTACTTAATACCATCCAACGGCGAGGGGTGACACCATTGGTTTTATTGTAAAATTTTTCAGGCCAAAGGAAGGCAAAAGCATTTAAAGTCTCTTGTTTTAATAGTTGAGTATGTAAAGCCGCAACCCCATTAATGGCATGACTACCAATACAGGCTAAGTTTGCCATACGAACTCGTTTACCGTTATTCTCACCAATAATGGACATCTGAGAAAGTAATTCTTCATTACCCGGATACCATGTGCGTACATCTTCGAGGAAGTGATGGTTAATTTCGTAGATGATTTCAAGGTGACGAGGAAGGAGTTTTTCAAATAAGCTAACATCCCATGTTTCTAGGGCTTCTGGTAATAGGGTATGGTTAGTATAAGAAAGAGTTTTTTGGGTAATATACCATGATCGATCCCAATCTAAACCATGTTCATCCACAAACAAGCGCATCAATTCTGCGACGGCAATGGCGGGGTGAGTATCGTTAAGTTGAATTGCTACTCTTTCATGGAAGTTATCGAGGTTTTTATTATTCCGTAGGTGAATACGGATTAAGTCTTGTAAAGATGCAGAAACGAAGAAAAATTGTTGAGCGAGTCTTAATTCTTTTCCGGCTGGGGTGTTATCGTTAGGATAAAGTACTTTAGAGATAGTCTCAGAGTTGATTTTTTCTTCTACTGCTCGATCGTAATTTCCCGCATTAAAGGCTTCAAAGTTAAACTCCTCACTAGCTTCTGCTTTCCAAAGACGAAGAGGATTAACGGTGTTGGTTTTATAACCCGGTACTGGGGTATCATGAGGAATAGCTAGAACGGTTCGATCGGGTATCCAAGAAACACGATAATGTCCTTTACTATCATAATAACCTTGAGTGTAGCCTCCCAGCTTTACCGGTACAGTTTCATCGGGGCGTGGTAATTCCCAAGGGTTGCCAAATCTTAACCAATTATCTGGCATTTCTCCTTGCCAACCATCTCGTAAAAGTTGGAAAAAAATACCAAATTCATAGCGAATACCGTAACCAATGGCAGGAATCTCTAAACTTGCTAGAGAATCGAGGAAACACGCCGCTAATCGCCCTAAACCGCCATTTCCCAATCCCGGATCTGGTTCTTGCTCAATTAATTCGTTTAAATCTAAGCCCAACTCAGCGATAACTTTTTCAACTTCTTCATAAATATCAAGATTAACTAAGTTATTACCTAAATATCTACCCATCAAAAATTCAGCGGAGAGATAACAAACTAATTTTGTTTGGGGATTTTTTTTGTAAGTATCAGTAGTTTTTAAAAAACGATGTAATAACCGATCTCTAATAGTATAAGCTAAGGCTACATAATAATCATAATTTGATGCTTGAGTACGATCGATACCTTGAATGTAAAAAAGATTATCTAAAAATGCTCTTTTCAAGGTTTCTGGACTCATACCAGTTCTATCGTCTTCTACCTTAATAGTAGGGGTACAATATAATTCTGAGGTGGTTTCTTGGGTCATATTTATTTTCCATACTCTCTATATTATTTCAGGTTATACGATTTTTTGTCGATCGAGTCATTTTTTTGACTAAACTATTGCACAGGTTAACTTAAGAAATAAATATTTTTCGACAGTTGACAATTCAACCTTATCAATTATCCATTAAGGTAAGACGTATTAAACTTACATTTTTTCTAGTCATTAAAAAACTATGAAACTCTTAACTGTTGCCTGTTTGTTGCTTTTTGCCTACTTTCACCAGTCAACTTAGATGCCTCGTGGGTTATCAATTATCAATTGATTTTTATAACTTTCGTAAGTATTTTGTAATAGCATTGCTACCGTCATCGGGCCCACACCTCCGGGTACAGGAGTAATATAACTAGCAATTTCTCTGACTTTATTATAGTCAACATCTCCCACTAAACGCCCTTTTCCATCAGGAGTATCAATACGATTAATACCGACATCAATAACAATTGCGTTAGGTTTTACCATAGAGGCAGTAATCATTTCTGTTTTACCTACCGCCGCAATTAATATATCCGCTTCTTTAGTTACTTCCTCCAAGTTATGGGTTTTAGAATGAGCGATCGTGACAGTTGCATTTTCTTCTAGTAACATTAAAGCTAGGGGTTTGCCAACTAAAATACTTCTACCAACCACAACGGCTTTTTTTCCAGCCAATTCAATATTATATTCTTTCAAAATTTCCATCACACCGGCAGGAGTACAACTTCTTAAGCCTTTTTCTCCTCTAACTAATTTGCCTAAGTTATTAGGATGAAGTCCATCAGCATCTTTTTCTGGTGCGATCGTGTGTAATAATGCGACAGAGTCGAAATGATCAGGTAAGGGTAATTGTACTAAAATTCCATCCACATTGGGATCTTGATTTAATTCTTCGATGACGGCGGTTAATTCCTCTTGAGTTGTGTTTGTGGGAAAATGTTTACCAAAGGATTTCATGCCAATTTTTTGACAAGATTTTTCTTTATTGTTTACATAAACTGCACTAGCAGGATTATCACCTACCATCAACACCGCTAATCCGGGAGGACGTTTTTTTTCAGCAATTTTCTCTTGAATGGCAACTTGCAAACGAGATTGTACTTTTTTAGCTAAACTTTTACCGTCTAAAATCTGAGCGACCATGTTACTATTAATTATTAAAAATATAATTTAACACATACTTCAAAGGATTATAAAAGCAAGTAGTGAGAATTTATCGTTTATTTTAATGAATTTTTATGAATTTAGCACTTAAATCTCTCAGTTTATTATCACTATCTTTTTTTTTTGGGGAATTACTGGTTGTACCTCTTTAATTAACTTAGGGTTAGCTTCCACTGAAGTTACTGAAATTGGTGATATTCAAAATCAAGATAATACAACGGAAACCGTTACAGTAGAGGGTGTTGTACAAAAAATTATACCTTTACTCGATCGAAAGGGTTTTGAAATAAAGGATCAAACAGGTTCTATTTGGGTTGTGAGTGATGGTATTGTACCAAAAGTAGGCGATCAAATTTCTGTGGAAGGGATATTAAAATATAAAGAAATTGTCATTGAAGGAGAAGAATTTAACGAGTTTTATTTACAACAAATATCCAGTGAAAAATAAATATTCATATAATGATATTACTTGCTTCTCTATTTTCTACTTTTTTGATCTCAAATAGTCAATTATCTCCTGAATTTATTGAACTTAAAAAACGTTTAGAAACTTATAATTTTACTGTTAAAATCGAGTCTCCCCCCGTAAGAAGTGCCTATGGATTATTAGAAATAAAAACTCGTACTATATGGATTGAACCTTTAGTATTTGATTTAGGTATTGCTTTGCCTACTCTAATTCACGAAGCTACCCATGCCGCCCAATTATGTGGGGGGAACGGTGAAATTCGAGCTTTAAATTTACCTTTTTCTCCTCCTAATATTAGTCGCCCTTTTTTCACTCATTATAATCATGGTTTAAGACGACATTTAGAAGCAGAGGCTTATGCAATACAAACTCACCCTGATAGTTATAATTTAGTCCTTTCTTTACTCGATAAACACTGTAAAAATTAGGTGTTAGAAGTTAATCAATAACCCACCATGTAATGAATTACACGGAATCAATACCTACTGTCTGCTAAAGGGACTAAATTACTATTAACTATTAATACTTTTTCTGTAACTTCTAATTATTAAGTTTTTGTAGTAATAAATCTATATTAAAATGTTCTTCAATTAGGTTTTGCACACATTCGACTTTAATAGTTTCATGTAATCTTACTGTACCAAAAGCTCGATCCACGATTTCTACAGTGGTAAGGGTATCAAAATCTACGGTTAAAATAGGAATTTCGAGGTCTTCTGCCCTTGCTAAAATTAATTGTTGAGGGGGAGTATGTCCTGTTAAAATTAAGCAGTTTGTAGAGCTTTCTAAGGCGGCTAGTTGTAAATCTGTTCGATCGCTTCCTGTAATTACAGCCATATTTTGTCGTTGACGGAAATATTCAAGGGCAGAGTTTACATTCATCGCACCAACCGTAAGACTTTCTACCATTAAGTCTAAACGATCGTTACGGCATAGTACTTTTGCTTTTAATTGAGATACTAATTCTCTGACACTGACACTTTGTAATAGTCTGTCGGTGGGTAACATTCCTAAAACTTCGATATTTTGAGATTTGAAAAAGGGTTTAATAGTATTTTCGAGAATGTCTAATTGTTGATGGGGAATACTATTAATTAAAATACCAATAAGTCGATCTCCTAAAACTTGTTTTGCTGATAAAATTTGATCGATAATCAACAATGGTTCATACTTAACGACTAATAATACAGAAGCGTCTATTTTTTCACTAATTTCTGGGGCGCTAAGATGAAATAAATTTCCTTGAATTAAATTTCCAGCACCTTCTAAAAGAACTAAATCAGCATCGATCGACGTACAATATTCTACTAATTGTTCTTGATAATTTATTTTGGTATCAATATATTCAACAATAGTTTTTTCATCTAATAATAATAACGGAGATTTTATTTGAGATTCAGGTAAATTTAAAATTTGACTAATAAATTGTAAATCTTGTTCGTCTCTCACAGTATCCAAAGGATTAAAACAAGTACCAATAGGTTTAGCATAACCTAATTTAATTCCTTTATTTTGCAGTTGATGAGCAATACCTAAAATAGTAGCGGATTTACCTGTATAGGGTTCACTGGAAGCGATTAATAAATATTTACTAGGCATAATAATTAATAAGTTGGTTTCGGTGTTGAGTAGGAATAAAGTAGCAAAATAAAATATACTTAATGATATATAATTTATAAAAAATAACCATTAATTTAATTGTCAATTATTCAGAGTCTATTGTCAATTTTATAAAACACCTTTAGAGCTTGGTATTTCGTGGATACGGCGAATATCGATTTCCAAAGCCATCCGCATCGCTCTAGCAAAGGCTTTAAAAGTAGCTTCAATGATATGATGAGAGTTAATGCCATCCAGTTGACGAATATGTAAAGTAATTTGGCTATGATTTACTAAGGCAACAAAAAATTCTCTGACTAACTGGGTGTCATAATTGCCAACTCTTTGGGTAGGTATATCTAAACCATAGCTTAAATGTGGTCGTCCTGAAAAATCAAGGGCTACTTGAATTAATGCTTCATCTAAAGGAGCAACAAAATGCCCAAAACGATTAATTCCTTTACGATTTCCTACCGCTTGGGCGATGGCTTGTCCTAATGTAATTGCAACATCTTCATTTGTGTGATGGTCATCAATTTCAATATCGCCTTTGGCTTGAATATCTAAGTCTAGTAAGCCATGAGAACAAATTTGATGTAACATATGGTCAAGAAAAGGAATACCTGTGTTAACATTACATTTTCCCTCTCCATCAAGGTTAACTTGTACTTGAATATCTGTTTCTTTCGTTGTACGACTGATAGAGGCAACACGACTTTGATGAGCGATCGATTCTAAATTAGTAGGTAAAGTATTAGTAATAATGGACATTATTTAATTTAATTTTAATTGATATAACCAAAACAATAAGAGTTATTGAGTATAATTAAAGTCACTCATAAGAGAGTGAAAAATTTTAACTATGCCCCAACATATATCTATCATAATCGTTTTTGAACTTAGAGCAATTTTAGCGGGAGCGACTCGTGATTGGAGTCAATTTTCTGGGTTAGGTATCTGTTACATCCCCCAATTAGTGTTAGAAGAATTGGAATTTTTGACAAAAAGGGCAGTTTCTGAAACTGATGAGAAAACTGCAAGGGAATTTCTCCGTTTTTTTCCTGATAGTGGTTGGCAAGTTACTCAGGGAATGACTCATCATGATTCTTTGACGGGGATGGAAGGGGAGGATATGAGTAAAAATGCTCGTTTACAATTAGCGATCGCAGAGTCTATATATTATCTTAGCTTAGAAAATCCTCATAAGTTAGTAATATTAGTCGCAAATCAACAAAGTTTACGAGAAGAAGTGGACAATTTAGGACAAGATAACCTAATTAGCCTTACTTTACCTCAATTTATTCAATGGTTACGAACCCAACAAAAACCGATTAATGTGAGTCAAAAAATTGCCAGTTTAAGTAATGGTAATGTTTCTTATACTTCTCCTGCTAATTCTTCGCTAGTGAAAAATATTAATAATAACGGTAAAGGAGTTTCTAAGAATCCTGAGAATTATTCATCAAAAACAAAAGTTAAAACCAAAAATAAAAATAATACTCTCTCTTTTACTATCTCAGGATTATTAGCCACAGGGGGATTAATTATTACAATGATGGTTGTTTGGTATTTTATTCAACCCAAATCTTTTCAAAAATTTTGGGAAAAAACAGGTTTACCCACCTTAAATAACTAAACTTTATATATATTAAAACTCTCAAATTATCGCTCGTTCGTTGATAGCATAGATCAATATTTTCATGACGTACTTTAATTATTCTAAATCAAGGCATTGATATTACAAATAGTATTGCTTTAATGTATGTTTTCGTAACTTAAGAAAAATTAATCAACTATATAAATGATTTGAAATTATCATCGATCAACTTATAAAAAGAATATAACTCATGAGTAATAATAAGTTTTTTTGAGAAAACTTTATCTATAAGCTTTTTTTCAAGATAAGCTAAAACATAAAATTTGCATAGCTTTTTATTGATAAAAATTAATGGAACTCTTACCTATAGCCTTTTGCCAACCTTCACTATTCTACTGAGATGGGTGTGAGCTTAATTGCTTTTTAATGGTAAGATAGCGATAGTAAAAATTAGACTGTACCCTTTTTCGAGAAAATAAATTGTACAATGGGCAAAATTTGGGAATTAGATTTTTATTCACGACCAATTTTAGATGATAATAACAAAAAACTATGGGAAATTCTTATTTGTGAAAGTCCTATTTCGATCGATACTGATGTAAACTCTTTATTTCGTTATTCTCAATTCTGCTCCAATAATGAGGTTAATTCTATCACTCTTCAAAAGGCGATCGATACAGCCATAGAAAAATCTGGTGAAACTCCCAGTAAAATCCGCTTTTTTCGCCGTCAGATGAATAACATGATTATCAAAGGTTGTGAATTAGCTGGAGTACCTGTTTTTTCCTCCCGTCATACTTACGCTTTAAATAAATGGTTAGAAGAAAGAAATCAAGACTTTTATCCTCAACAATCAGGTTACGACGAAAAATCTGCCCAATCAACTTCTGTACAATATCCTCAAAATAATCCTATCAATCTTCCCGATGCGGTAAAAGGTGATAAAAAAGATAAATGGGCATTAGTTAGTCTTTCAGCAGAAGATTTTGCCGAAATGAAAGAATGGGATATTGGTTTCGCGGAGGCTTTTCCTTTATCGATGATAAATATTCAACCCCACACTCTCATACCCGGATTAATAATCTTTTCTCAACGGGCGTTACCATTAGCAGGATGGATGTCAGGGTTAGAATTAGGTTATTTAAGACTAGATAAAGGCAATTTTCCTAAAATATGCTTAGAAACAGGAGTGAGTGATAGTTGGATTCTTGCTAATCTCACTGATAAAGCCACTCTAGCAGAAGGAGAAGGTTTTGAAAAAGCCAAAAAACAAGCTAGTGGTGTTCACTTTTTAGGGGTACAATCTTCTCCTGAATCTGAATCTTTTGCAGGTTTTTGGTTACTTTTAGATAATCAGTAATTAACAAACTTTTCTCTTATTCACTATATATTTATTATTAATTTATGAGTCAAAGAACTATTATCAAAGGTACTGGTATCCCTTTAATTGGTAATGATATTGATACCGATCGTATTATTCCAGCCCGTTTTCTTCGTTGTGTCACTTTTGATGGCTTAGGAGAACAAGTGTTTGCAGACGATCGAATAGCCTTAAAAGGTGAACATCCCTTTGACTTACCCCAATATCAAAAAGCTAAAATATTAGTAGTCAATGCGAATTTTGGTTGTGGTTCAAGTAGGGAGCACGCCCCCCAAGCGATCGCTCGTTGGGGAATAGAAGCCATTGTGGGAGAGAGTTTCGCCGAAATATTTTTCGGAAATTGCTTAACTATGGGTATTCCTTGCGTTACTACTTCATCAGGGAATATTAAAAGTATTCAAAACTTATTACATGGGAATCCGGATATTTCTATGACATTAGACTTAGAAACTTTGAAAATTCAATGTGGACATTATAGTAGTAGTGTCAAAATGGATTCAGGTGCAAGAAGTATGCTAACAACAGGAAAATGGGACACTTGTGGTTTATTAACAAAAAATATAGATCAAATTAAGGCAACAGCCACTAAATTACCTTATTTAACTTGGTAAGTATATTTTGTTAGTCACATACATCAATTTTCCAATCACAAAATAGGAATGTCTAAGTATAGCAAAAGGCAAGAGGCAAAGGGCAGAAGGGAAATATATAATACTCACATCTTGCACCAATACATAAAAACTAAATAAAAGGTAGCAGGTGGCAGGTAGTCGGTGTCAGGTTTAATGATTTTTGACTATTTTGAAGGTTGAGGTAACAATTAAGAATTTTTTTTGCAAAATAGCTTAAAGTTAATTGTTTTTTCTTAACCTGCAACCTGAAAGCCGAGATATTTTTCACTATGAGTTCAAGATCTCAGTAATATGTAAGGATTTCAGAATTTATCAATATCCTAAGCATATCGTTTGTTGCTATAAGAGAAAAACATTTGAATAAACGTAAACCTCCTGTTATAATGTGAGATCTGTACAAGGAGAGATGGCAGAGTGGTTGAATGCGGCAGTCTCGAAAATTGTTAAGGTGTCAAAACCTTCGAGGGTTCAAATCCCTCTCTCTCCGTTATTTTCAAATTCAATCTTAGAGACTTACAACACTTGTCCAATGAATAAACCACATTTTCTATCTCTCGCAAAGTCGCAAAGGAAAATGCAAAGTGTGGTTTAAAGAAATAAAGACTGCCGTAAGGGATAAATAATATAACCAGCTATCAAAAATAAAAATAAGCCATAGATAAACAACTCTTTAGATAAAATGAACACATAGTTCCGTTAAGTCTTTGCAAGTTGAGTAAATAACATAATTAAGTATAGATTAGTGTGCATTTGACTGATAAGATAACAAACAATAGAAAAATTACTGGTATAAGTAAAATTTAGTTTCAACTATAGAGGAAAATATGACTCAAGATAGAGTAGTAATTATTGGAGTTGCTGGAGACTCTGGTTGTGGCAAGTCAACTTTTTTACGTCGCTTAGAAGATTTATTCGGTAAAGAATTTATGACTGTTATCTGTCTCGATGACTATCATTGTCTCGATCGAAAAGGCAGAAAAGAAGCAGGTGTTACCGCATTAGATCCTCGTGCTAACAATTTTGATTTAATGGCAGAACAAGTTAAGGCTTTAAAAAATGGTCAAGCTATTGATAAACCTATTTATAATCACGAAACTGGAGAACTTGATCCTCCTGAAAGAATCGAACCAAATAAAGTAATTGTTATTGAAGGTTTACACCCTCTCTATGATGCGAGAGTCAGAGAATTAGTTGATTTTAGCGTTTACCTCGACATCAGCGAAGAAGTTAAAATTAATTGGAAAATTCAGCGTGATATGGCTGAAAGAGGTCATAGTTATGATGACGTTGTGGCTTCGATCATGGCCAGAAAACCTGATTTTACTGCTTATATTGAACCTCAAAAACAGTATGCTGATATTGTTCTTCAAGTGTTACCAACTCAGTTAATCAAAGACGAAAAAGAAGGTAAAATTTTAAGAGTTCGTCTTATTGAAAAAGAAGGTATCCCCCATTTTGAACCTACTTATCTCTTTGATGAAGGTTCAACCATTGATTGGCGCCCTTGTGGACGTAAACTTACCTGTGCTTTCCCCGGTCTTAAAATGTATTATGGACCTGATAACTACATGGGTAACGAAGTTTCAATCCTTGAAATTGATGGCCAATTTGATAACCTCGAAGAAATTATTTATGTTGAAAGTCATTTAAGCCGTACAAGTACAAAATACTATGGTGAAATGACAGAGTTATTACTAAAACATAAAGATTATCCCGGTTCTAATAATGGTACTGGTTTATTCCAAGTATTAGTTGGTTTAAAAATGCGTGAAACTTACGAGCAATTAACGGGCATTGCGGCAAAATCTGAAGAAAAAGAAGTTGCGACTGTTTAATAATTATAAATGAGAAATTAGTAATTAATTTCCGAAAAGTAAAAGTGTTTCATTCTATATTCTCTAAGACTGTGGTTAATTTTTGTAATTAGTCACTGTCTTTATTTATGCAAGGATTTATAATTAAGGCATCATGATTAAATAATTGGGGTTTATTTATGGTTAATTTTACCCTCAAAGATAATCCAATTACTACGGCTGATTTTGCCTTTAATGCGATCGCAAAACAAATCAACAAGATTAGTAAATATGAACAAAAAATCCTCACGGAAGATGATCCTGAAAATTTACATCAAATCCGAGTAGGGATGAGGAGATTAAGAAGTGTTTTAAGTGTTTTTGATACTGCCCTAATTATTCCTTCGACAGTAAATGAGCAAAAAATAGGAAATATAGCTCGAATTTTAGGAAAACAGAGGGATTTAGATATTCTCAAAATTAATTTAGAATGTAAATTTAATCATGAATCATTAGATCAAGAAAGTAAAATAATTAAAAAAATTATTCAAAAAATAGATAAACCTACCTCGAAAAAATTTGACAAAAATATAACAGATATTTTAAAAAATAAAAAATATCAACATCTTAAAGAAGATTTATTTTCTTGGTTAGAAAATCCTCAATATAACTCGATCGCTTCTCGAAAAATAGAACAGATATTGCCAGATTTATTATTGCCTCAAATAAGTACTTTCTTTTTACAGTCAGGATGGTTAATTGGAACTGAAATACTCGATCGAGGAGATATTATCATCAAACAAAACTTGTTAGATAAAGACATTTATCTGTTAATTAATCAACAGGGATTTAATTTACATAAACTAAGAAAAGAAGCAAAAAAAACTCGTTATCAATTAGAATTATTTACTGATTTTTATCCCGAAGAATATCAAACATATTTAGAGTTTATAGTCAAAGTGCAGGAAGTTCTAGGAGAAATTCAAGATCATCTTTGTTTACACAACCATTTAACAGAAGTCATGGGTAATAAATGGCAGAAAAAACTAAATAATTTACATGATTTAATTGTCCAAGATAAATTATTGAAGTGGCAAGAATGGCAAGATTTACAAATTAAATTTTTCTCAGGAGATTTTTGTCATAATTTAAGACATATTATTAATAATATATCATCAAATAATATAATTAAGGGCTAAAGAAAGCTCTCATTAAAAATCTAACTAAAAAAACATAAAATTTAATATCAATTATTATTATGTCGATCGAACAATTTACCCTGTTAATTCATCCTTTTTTTGCGATTGTTGGAGTTTTTCCCTTAGTCGGTATTGTATCTTATTTTGCATGGGAAACTCGTCAAAGAAGATTAGAAGTAAAAGCTGGAGATAAAACCAAAATTCCTCCTTCTGTGGGGATTAATCATGTAAAAATAGGAAAATGGTTATCTACTGCGGTTATTACCGTTACTTTAATTGGATTCTCACAACCTATTATCACTAAAAATATTTTGAAAGAACAACTCTGGCAAACTAACTTTTTTCAATTTATTTTTATTGTTTTAATGTTTATTTTTACCATAGCTTCTTTCGTTTTATTATTTCGTGCAAGGGTTAAATTATGGCGAGGAATTTTTGCTAGTTTAAGCGGTATGGGAGTAATAATTTTAGGTTGTCAAGATGGCATTTTTCGTCGGAGTAATGAGTGGTTTTGGTCACATTATTATTATGGAGTAATAGTTTGTTTATTGATGATATTTTCTGTAGCTATTATTGATGATATTTATCGAGATAAGTCTCATAAATGGCGTAATGTTCACATTATTTTAAACTGTTTAGCTTTATTATTATTTATAGGACAAGCAATAACGGGGGCAAGAGATTTATTTGAAATTGGGTTATGGACTCCTCCTCCTGCATTAATTTTGCCTTTTATAATTTTATAAAATAATATTGACATTAACCTAATTTTTATTATGCAAATTATCGATCAAAAATTAACCTTAACAGAATTTTTACACTTACCAGAAACTAAACCAATTAAACAATATATTGATGGGGAAATAATTGAAAAACCAATGCCACAATCCAAGCATAGTCGTATTCAATTAAAGTTAGGTATGTTTATCGAAAATATAGCTAGTAAAAATAAGATTGCTTCTGCTTTTCCAGAGTTGAGATGTACTTTTAATAATCGATCGATTGTCCCTGATTTATCTATTTTAAAATGGGATAATATTCCATTGGATAGTGAAGGAGAATTAATTGATAAAATTACGATCGCACCTGATTGGATAATAGAAATTTTATCTCCTGATCAAAATTCTATGAAAGTGACTAAAAATATTTTATTTTGTCTTAAGCATGGTTGCCAAATGGGGTGGTTAATAGATACTGAAGATAAATCAGTTTTAGTTTATTATTCTGATAAACCTACAGAATATTTTGATAACTTTAATGATAAATTACTAGCACCAGAATTTTTATCAGAGTTAACCTTAACTATCGAAGATATATTTAGTTGGTTAAAATATTAAAATAAATAAACAATAATTTACTAATTTTTAATTGCTAATTATGAAAAAATAACCGATAATTATTAGTGTTATGATTTACTCCTAATGAATGAATAATCCCCGTCAATTGGCTTTTCAGGCTTTACAAAATATCTATCAACAAAAGGCTTATACGGATATTGCTTTAGAGAGGGTTTTCTCCTCTACTTCTCTTTCTTCTTTCGATCGACATTTAGTCTCAGAATTAGTGTATGGTATTGTTAGACGCAAACGTACCCTTGACAGTCTAATCAATCAATTAGCCACAAAAAAGGCATCTCAACAACCATTAAATCTGCGTATAATTATCCAATTAGGGTTATATCAGTTACGTTATCTTGATAAAATTCCAGAGTCTGCCGCAGTTAACACCAGTGTAGATTTAGCTAAAAATAATGGCTTAAGTAAACTTTCAGGGGTAGTTAATGGTATTCTTCGATCGTATCTTAGATTATCTTTAAAAGAAGATCCCTTAATTTTACCATCAGATTTTATTCCCCGTTTAGGAGTTAAATATAGTTTTCCCGATTGGCTAGTTTCTCATTTTGTTCAAGAATTTAACGTTAAACAAACCAAAAAATTATTGGAGTGGTATAATCACTCTCCCAATATCGATTTAAGAGTCAATTCCATAAAAACTACGAGAGAAAAATTACAAGAAATTCTGCTAAATAATGGTATTGAAACGACTTTTTTACCTAATATTTCTCAAGGTTTAAGGTTAACTAATTCTGCAGGAAATATCAGCCAATTAGACTGTTTTAAAGAAGGTTTATTTACCATCCAAGATGCAAGTGCGCAAATGGTTAGTCATTTTCTTAATCCTCAGCCGAATGAAACTATTATAGATGCTTGTGCCGCTCCTGGAGGGAAAACGACTCATATCGCTGAGCTAATGCAAGATACTGGTATAATTATAGGGTGCGATCGAAATCTCTCTAGGTTAAAAAAAGTCACAGAAAATGTTGAGAGACTGAAATTAAAATCGATTCAACTGGGAGAAGGAGATAGTAGCGAGTTAACAGAATGGGAAAATAAAGCCGATAGAGTTTTAGTTGATGTACCATGTTCAGGACTAGGAGTATTACACAAAAATCCAGATATTCGTTGGCGTAAAAAACCAGAGGAAATTAAATCACTAACAGAATTACAACTTAAAATTATTGAAAATTGCTCAAAATGGGTGAAAAATGGTGGTATCTTAGTTTATTCAACTTGTACTTTGAATAAAGAAGAAAATGAAGATATTATCGCCAGATTTGTAGAAAATAATCCTTTATGGCAATTAGTCGATAAAAATAATGATTCAGAATCAAATTTTTCGATAACATCAAGGGGAATAGTCAAAATATTTCCTCCAGTGGATGATATGGACGGATTTTTTATGGCAAAATTAATTAAAGGAGACTAATTTATGACAAAGGAAAATCAGACAAAATTATTGATTAAAATTTTAGTCGGTACAGCATGGATTGATGGTGTTATTCAATCTCAAGAAAGAAAATATTTGCAAAAAATGGTAACAGAAAATAACCTCCATGAGGATGCAGACATTAAATCTTTGCTATCAGAAATTAAGCCGGTTAATCCATCTCAATGTTATCAATGGCTAGAAGAATATTTAGGCGATAACCCAACCATGAGAGATTATGAAGATTTGTTAGGAAGTATAAGTGCTTTAGTTTATAGCGATGGAGATGTACATACTCAAGAAGCAAAACTTTTAAATCGTTTACAAAATTTAGATCCTCAAACTCAAAGTAAAAAATCAATTTTAGATCAAGTTTTAGGCTCTGTTAAACAATTATATAAAAAAGCGATCGCAGATAATTAAAATTTGTTGAAAAAGTCTTTTGGTAAAGATAAAATATGAAGTATTGAGTGTTTAAATTAAACATTTTAAACTTATGTTGTTTTTAAAATAAGTAAAACTTTGTGCTTTAAACTATCAAAAAATGTTTTAATTTTTGAATATAGCAAATCCTAAACTAATGAGGTAAATTTCTAGATCACTAAATCCTTAAAATTGCACGACTTAAATTTGGAATTTGTACGTTGTAATTATGAGAAATGCTATAAAAATTGTCAAAATCTAACATTTTCTTGTTATTTTACTATTTCATAGCCGTAGATTTAAAGAACTTGGGACTGGACTTATTCAGCAAAATCGAATTAATAATCGACAATTAACAATTAACAATAAGAAAAATAATATTTAAACTCCCTATAACAAGAAAAATTGTAAAAAATTTAAGTTTTGTAATGACAAAAAATCATTATTAATTTTGCATTTTATTACCACGTTTATCATTGTTATTCTGTCGCAATAATATGTAAATCGATTTGTTTTTTCCAAATTAATTTCATCAATTTTTGAGTAAAAGAACCTTTAAAAAATTGTTTCCAACGAGATTGTTGACTTTCACCAATGACGATTTGAGTAATTTTTTCTTGTTCCGCAATTTCGGCGATCGTAGTAGGAACATTATAACTTTTAACTCGTAAAAAATTACCACTAAATTCCCGACAAAGTTGTTGACAAGTTTCAATATGGAGAGTTTCTGTTTTAGTCAAAAAATGATCTGGATTTTCCACAAAAAGAACATATAAAGGAACACTCATGTAATTTGCTAATCTAGCACCTCGACGTAATAGACGTAAAGAATTAGGATAAGTGGAGATACAGACTAAAACTCTTTCCTGAATAAGATAACATTGTTTAGAGGATAAAGATTCTTCCGCTTCTTCCACCGTATTAGCGACTTCTCTTAAAGCTAACTCTCTTAAAGCGATTAGATTTTTACGTTGAAAGAAATTTTGTAAAGACTGCTGAATTTTCTCTGGGGCGTAAATTTTGCCATCTAATAATCTTTGTTCTAAAGTTTCCGCCGTCACATCAATAACGACTATTTCATCAGCTTCTTCTAAGAGACGATCTGGAATGCGTTCTCTGACAATTACACCCGTAATTTTTGCAACCAAATCATTCAAACTTTCTAAATGTTGAATATTGAGAGTGGAATAAACATTAATCCCTGCTATCAAAATTTCTTCAACATCTTGATAGCGTTTTTGATTTAAAGAACCGGGTATATTAGTATGAGCTAATTCATCAATCAAAACTAATTGAGGAAAACGTTGGATAATCGCTTTTGTATCCATTTCCGTCAAAGTTAAATTTCCTTGATTAATAGATTGACGATGGATAACCTCTAAACCTTCAGCTTGTACGATCGTTTCTTGACGATTATGGGTTTCTAATAAGCCGATAACAACATCAATACCTTCTTTTTTGAGGTTTTTTGCTTCTTGTAACATTCTATAGGTTTTACCGACTCCGGGAGCCATACCAATAAAAATTTTATGTCGTCCACGTCTTTCGCTCATACTAATATAATTGTTGAGAACTTTTCACCGAAGCCAGATTTAATAATAAAACTTATTTTTTTAGTTGTTTTCTAATAACCCAAATTACAAATAAAAATCCAATACTCAATAAACCAATTTTAGAAAAAGGTGCAATATATTCTTCAACTAATACATAATTATTTCCTAAAACATAACCAGCCCCCGTTAACAATGAAACCCAAAGTAATGTTCCTATGGTAGAGTAAATTACAAAAGAACTCATTTTCATGGCATTTATTCCGGCTGGTAGAGAAATTAGAGTTCGTATTCCGGGTACTAATCTACCTAAAAGAACAGCTACATTACCGTATTTATTAAACCATTTATTGGCTTTGTTAATATCACCCCCAGATACAAAAATCCATTTACCATATTGATCAGCTAATTTTTCCAGTTTTATTTCATCGACAATTATTCCCAAATAATACCAAGGAAATGCTCCCAAAATTGTTCCAATTACTCCAGCAGCGATCGCTGGAATTAACTCCATTTTTCCCTGAGATACTGTAAAACCTGCTAACGGCATAATTAATTCTGAAGGAATAGGGGGAAATAAATTTTCTAAAAACATTAACAAAGCAATTCCTACATATCCCAGAGAATTCATTGTACTTGTGATCCATTCAGTCATTTTTTTACGGTACTTTTTTAAGTTAATTGATCAGAAATTTTACCGTCAATTAGCGTAAATTTTACTGATATTTTTCGAGAAAATCTAAAGCCTGATTGCGTAACTCATAATATTCTGGTGTTTCTCGTAACTCATGAGCATATCTTGGGCGAGGTAAAGGAATATCAAGAATTTTACCGATCGTAGCATTAGGAGCATTACTCATCATCACAACTTTATCGGACATAAAAATAGCCTCATCAACATCGTGAGTAATCATCATTACTGCTTGGCGATGATTTTCCCAAATATCTATTACCTGTTGTTGCAATTTAGGACGAGTTAAAGCATCCAACGCACCAAAAGGTTCATCTAGTAATAGTAATTTAGGGCGTGTGGCTAAAGCACGGGCAACTCCTACTCTTTGTTTCATCCCCCCTGAAAGTTCATGGGGATATTTATCGGCGGCGGGTGTTAAATTAACCATTTCAATATGTTCATTCACGATACTGATTTTTTCCGCTTTATTAGCTGTTTTAAATACTTCATCTACCGCTAATCGAATATTCTCTCTGACTGTTAGCCAAGGAAGCAAAGCATAGCCTTGAAACACCATCATGCGATCGGCACCTGGTTTACGAATCCTTTTACCTTCTAAAGTTATCATTCCAGAGGTGGGTTTTTCTAAACCAGCGACAATTCTGACTAAAGTTGATTTACCGCAACCTGAGTGTCCAATTACAGAGACATACTCTTGTTGTCCTATCGTAAGATTAATCCCATTTAAGACTACATAATCACTGCCATCAGTTTTTTTGAAGGCTTTAACTACGTTTTCAACTACTAAAAAATCCTCTGAGTTGATTGTGGAGGATTTGATTTGATTTTCTGTTGGGAATACCATATTTACTCCTAATTATTTATGTTTGATTATGGGGGTAACTTTTTTCGCAAAGGCGCAAAGGCACAAAGAAAGGTACAAAGGGATTTTAATTTTAAGTCTAACCAAAAATTTGAGGACTATTGGCACGAATGTCAAAGCTCTTAATATAGCCAATGGGATCACTAGAATCAAAGGATTTACCGTCAATAAAAGCGTCTCCTGACACTACTTTATGATCTTCCTTCGGACATTTAATCCCCATTTCTTCTGCTATATCTCGGTATAATTTGGTTTGCCATCCTTGACTAACAATTTCTTCCGCATTTTTCGGAAATTCGGGAATTTGCCCCCATCGTGCGGCTTGAGTCATTAACCAAAAACCGTCCGATTGCCAAAGGAAGGTTGAATGATCATTTTCAACGGTGGAAACTTCTGGAGGTATATCAAAAAATAGAGTTGTTTCTAAACTTTTTTTGATGCGAGGTTGATCATCAAATCCGCCGTAGTTGAAGTTACCCACAATACCGGGTTCAGTATATTTAGTTTTAGCACCTGTAAACGATCGTTGTGAGATTATCTTAGCAACTTCTTCTCTGTTTTCTTGTTTACTGCAATATTGACAGGCTTCAATCATTGCTTTAACCAGTG
This sequence comes from Geminocystis sp. NIES-3709, assembly GCF_001548115.1. Lineage (GTDB taxonomy): Bacteria > Cyanobacteriota > Cyanobacteriia > Cyanobacteriales > Cyanobacteriaceae > Geminocystis. The sequence continues at coordinate 368,541 of NZ_AP014821.1, forward strand.
AGCGATAAGTTTTAGGATTTTCCTTAATGAAGGATTCTTGTACTGCTAAAAGTCGATCGGGATGTCCTCGCCATATTTCTCTACCTTGGGCAAAGGTAAAACCAATACCCTCATTACCACTAATTGCTCTGGTATTCCAAGGTTCGGCTACCATATAGGCTTGCATTGCACCTATTCTCATGTTACTAACCATTTGCGGTGGTGGAGTAATTATTATTCGTAATTCATCAAGAGGATTTAAACCGACGGAAGCCACAAGATAACGTACAAAATACTCATAAATAGCGGAACTTAGCACCACTGCCCAAACTCGCTCATGAAGAGGGGCTTTTTGCCAATAATTCCGTAAATTTTGCCCAAAGGCATCTAAATTGCCATTATAAGTATTCCAAGGTCTTACTCCCCCTTCCCATAGTTTACGATTCATAGTAAGAGCGTTACCATGACGGTGAATTGTCATCGCCGCACAGAGGGGAAATTTTCTCGCTCCTTCAGCCCCTAATCTAGCATTGGTGACAGCACCAGAAACTACGGGGGAAGCGTCTAATCTGCCAAAAATAATCCCATCTCTGGAATTTGCCCAACTTGCTTCTCGACTCAAGGTGACGTTTAAGCCATATTTACGAAAAAATCCTTTTTCCCATGCGATCGCAAAAGGTGCACAGTCGTTAACGGGTACAAAACCAACGGTTAAATTCGGTTTTTCTAAAGTTTCAGGTTTGATAATCTGCTCTACGGCTAAAGCACTTTCGGGGATCTTATTAGGTTGTTTGCCCTGTTGATGAGTACAACCGTAAAATGCGATCGTCCCTGCTGTTGCTCCCATTCCTTGTAAAAAGAATCTTCGATTTTGATATTTACTCATCTTTTTAACCTCTTGCCGGGCGATGGGTGATCATAACTTGTAGTTGGGCTAAGGCATAATCGAGAATTAACCCTGTCAAACCAATGACAAATACCGCTAAAAATACAGAACTAACATTGAGACGATTCCACTCATCCCAAACGAAAAAGCCAATACCAACACCCCCTGTGAGCATTTCTACCGCCACAATTACTAACCAAGCGATACCTAAACTAATCCTTAAACCCGTAAAAATATAAGGCAGACTCGCAGGAAGTACCACTTTAAATAATTGTTTCCAACGAGGCATCTCTAAAACATCGGCAACTTCTAAGTATTCTTTGGGAATATTCATCACTCCTTCGGCGGTATTCATAATAGTTGACCATAATGAAGTTATAAAAATTACAAAAATAGCAGAAGGTTCAGCAGAATTGAAAATAGCTAAGGCAATGGGTAGCCATACAAGAGGAGAAACGGGTTTAAATACTTGAATAATCGGATTGATAATTTGCCATGCACTGTGATTCATTCCAATTAAAAATCCCACAGGAATAGCCACGATCGCACCTAAGAAAAAACCGATCAAAACACGGCGTAAACTAGCTAATAGTAACCATCCTAAACCCAAATCACCAGGTCCTCGACGGTAAAAAGGATTTAAAATAAAATCGAGATTTTTTGCTAATGCTTCTGGAGGAGTTGGCATCATTTCCCCACGGAATAAGGCGATCACCCACCAAAGAGCAATAACACCAACAAAACCAACGATCGGTAATAAGAAATTAGAATTTGTGACAAAATTGAGAAAGTTATTTTTCTTTGCTTTCATAAAAATTAGAAATTGTGATTGATTTTTGCTCAATATAGCTAACTTTTTTCTCTCAAAATTATGATCTTCTTACCCTCTCAAATTAAGAAGATTGAGAAAGTAAAATTTAGCGAAGAAGTTAGTAAATACATGAAATAGGAATATCCAAAGCGTTTTTTCAGTGTTTAAAAGTCGCTTTTTATTAATTGCTATAAAACTATTTAGACAAAAGACAAGTTAAGAAAATACTTTTTTTGATAAGTAAATTGTCTCAGTTTTTGGACAATAAAATATCAAGTTTTTATCCTTAAGTTACGATGCAGAAAATAGTTCAAAAAATTTTTGTTAAGAACAATTCATATAATTAGTTACACCTCAAAATTCAGTAAAGGTAATCAAATGTAGAGATTTGTCAAAGTCGGAATACCTAAATGAAATTGAGACACGAAAAATGCTCATTCTTTAGTCTCCTCTCAATGCCTACGAGGTTAGCTGACGGGCTAGGACTGAGAGATGTCCTTCTTTACTGTTAAAGTAACGATAAGCCCCTAAATTGGTTCCCCCGTTTCCATTTGATCAAGTTAATTGACATTTTGGAATTAGGCCGACTCACTCTAAAAATAGATTCTATCCTATTCATTAAGTTTTTTGTGTGATGGTGAAAACAAAATTAGATTAATTTATAATTTATATCGCAAAGACGCAAAGGCGTGAGGAAGGTACAAAGATTTAATAATAAATTTATGAAGTTTGCTTTGAAGTTTAGGGTGTCTCATAAATTAGAACTTAAAATCAAGAGAGAATATACATCTGAATAATTTTTAGACAGAAACACAGTGTGGTAAGAAGATGCCTCATTATGCTTTAAAAGATAATCAATGGGAAAGAATTAAAGATATGCTGTAGTGTAAATTTAATTCAAATTTGGGAGCAAAAATAAAAGTAGAGAGGGTGATTTTATGATAAATTTAAAATCAAATTTTCTTGGGATACGGTTTTTTGTTCTGAAGTTCCTAAGTTTTTAATTTGAATTGTTTCTTCTTCTACTTCACTATCCCCCAACACTAAACAGATTTTAGCACCACTTCGATCGGCTCGTTTGAACTGTTTAGCGAAGTTACTCCCAGTAAGGTCTAATTCTACCTTAAAACCATCTTGACGCAATTGTTGAGCAATGACAAGAGCTTGATTTTCCGCTTTTTCTCCACGAGAGATAAAATATATATCAGGGGTAGATGCTTTTAAGGGTTGTAATTGCTCTAGTAATAAGATTAATCTCTCCATACCCATTGCCCAACCCACTGCAGGAGTTGGTGTACCGCCCAACTGGGATATTAAACCGTCATATCTTCCACCACCGCATACCGTAGCCTGAGCCCCTAAATCACTAGATATTATTTCAAATGCAGTGTGAGTATAATAATCTAAACCCCTTACCAATCGAGGATTTAATTCATAAGAGATACCTAAAAGGCTCAAAAGAGTTGATACTTTATCAAAATGGTTTTTTGAATCATTTTCCAGATAATCGAGGATACTAGGAGCATTTGCGGCGATTTCTTGAGTTTTTTGATCTTTGCTGTCCAAAATACGCAAGGGATTGCGACTGAGTCTATCCTGTGAATCAACATCTAAATCATCTTTGTAGGGGGTGAAATAGTCCACTAAAGCTTGTCGATAATTTTGTCTATCCTCTTTACTGCCTACAGAATTAAGTTGCAAAGTGAGGTTTTTTAATCCCAAGGCTTTTAATATATCAGTAGCGATCGCAATTACTTCCACATCAGCACGAGGAGTATTACTACCCAATAATTCTAATCCTATTTGATGAAACTGTCGTTGTCTTCCAGCTTGGGGACGTTCATAACGAAACATTGCCCCACAATACCATAGTCGATCGACTCCTCCAGAAGCAAACAATTTATTTTGAATGTACGATCGTGCTACTCCTGCAGTACCTTCAGGACGTAATGTAATACTTCGATCTCCTTTGTCAATAAAAGTGTACATTTCTTTTCCGACTACATCAGTCGCTTCTCCGATACCCCTTTCAAATAGAGGAGTTTGTTCAAAAATTGGTGTCCTAATTTCCTGATAACTAGCTTTAGCAAAAATTTCTGAAGCGGTTTTTTCCAAAAATTGCCAGTAAATAATTTCTTCAGGAAGAATATCTTTTGTTCCCCTAATAGCTTGAATAATGCTCATAAAATTTATTTATTTTAGAAGTAAAGTATATATAAAGTATATAAATTTAAGATAAAATAGCTAATTATTGTTTAATATTGATTATAAACTATTTTTTAAGTATATTTTGATTATATATTAATTTTAGAATAACATGGCGTTTTTTTTTTAAATTTTAATTAATAGTATTTTTATGTATTATGTATTTATTGTACTATTTTGCCATAAAACTCCCATGGCTTTTCTACAGTAGTTATGATAGATTACTAGAAAATAATTGATAGAAATCTTAATCTATCTAGTTTGAAGTATAAAAAAAAGCAATTGTTATAAATTAACAGTTTTAATTTAACGTAACACTTAACACCTTTTTTTCGGAATAATTTATCACGACGAGAAGTAACCGAGGCACTTATATTGTCCTATTTACCAGTTAATTTAACAATACCGATACCACTAAAATATAAGGCTAAAACTGCCCCTCCAAGCAAAGACTGAGTAAGTGGGTCTGTTGAAGGTGTTAGTACTGCACCTAAAATCACCCCTCCCAATACAACGATACGCCAAGCAGATAACATTTGTTGAGAAGAAACGATGTTTAATGTGCCTAAAAGTAATTGAATTATAGGGATTTGAAAAGCTAAACCAGTGGAAAACATTAACAATAATATAAATTTGAAGTACTTATCGATCGACCATAACTGTTCAACTACATCACCACCATAATTCACGAAAAAATTGAGGGCGGCGGGGATAAGTAAATAATAAGCAAAGGCTAAACCAGAGAAAAAGAGAATACTAGAACCGAATACAATAGGAGCTATGGTTTTCCTTTCTTTACGAGTTAATCCGGGAGTAACAAACTGAACGATTTGATATAAAATGACGGGAGCGGAAATTAAAATACCTGTATAACCAGCTACTTGAATAGAAACAAAGAAAAATTCTCCCGGTGCTAATTGTAAAAACTTGACATCTCCAGCAGGAATTTCTAACCATGCTACAATCTTTTTGACAAAGAAAAAACAGGAAATCGCACCAATTCCCATCGCAATTATACTGACGAAAATTCGTTGTCGTAATTCTTCAAGATGATCAAAAAAAGGCATTTCCGCCTCCGTCTGATTTGGTATTTCATTCCAGTAGTCTTCGTTTTTATCTTGAGATTTTTTTTCTAATTCCTGAGTTGTCATTTTGAATAAATTAATAATTGACATACCACAAGTTTTATTCTATCAAATTTAAGGGTTAGGATTTTAATAATTTCTTTAACAATTATGAGAAATTTATAGATGAGACAACCCAAAACATGATCAACTTTTGTTCCCCATGAATAATAATGATTATCATTTTATCAATATTAAAAAATGTCTTTAAGCTAAGAGTCATTTAACTTGCATTAATCAAATTTTCCTTATTCTTAAATTTTTTACTCCAATTTATCTCTAATTTATTTTCATTTAGTAGCCTTGTAATTGTTTTTTCCAACTCATTATTTCTTCTCATAAATCCTATAACATATATTCTAAATAGGTAGATAGGATTCGATCACCCCAAAACATAGTTGAAATTGCTCCTAATACTAAGAAGGGGCCAAAAGGCATAGGTTGACCTTTTTTAAGTAATTTAAACACGATCGCACAAACTCCAAAAATCGTACCTAAAAGACAAGCAAGAAACCCTGTTAATAATACTCCTTGCCATCCTAACCATGATCCTATCATAGCGGTCAATTTGGGATCGCCTCCCCCCATAGCTGGTTTACCAAAAATAATCGTACCAAGAACACGAATAATATCAAATAACCAAATACCAATTACGGTACTAAAGATACTAATAAAAAGATATTGCAAAGCGCTGTTAATTCCACCTATGGTAAAACCTAACCATGTTTGCCACCCCAAACCAATAATTAATCCAGACTGAGTCAGAGAGTTAGGTAATGTCATGGTATCAAAATCAATCATCGCCAAAGCAATTAACCAACTGAGGAGAATACTATAACCAAGAGTTAACCATGTAAACCCAAATTGATGGAATATCAAAACAAAAAGAAAGCCTGTAATAGCTTCAATAAGAGGATAACGAGGAGAAATAGAAGTATGACACCAACGACATTTACCTGCCAACCATAACCAACCAAAAACAGGGATATTTTCGGTGATACCAAGAGGATGTAAACATTTTGGACATCGGGAGGGTGGATTAATTAAAGATATTTTTGCCGGTAGCCGATATATTACCACATTCAAAAAACTGCCGATCGAAGCACCCCAAATAAAAATTATTAAATAGATAAAAAAGTTAGCCATAGAATAAAAATGCAAAATTTAAGAATTATAGAATGACAAACTTTTAAATTATATTAATCAAGGTCATCCTTTGATGTTAGGATGTAACCTTGAAATCTCCTCTCTCCTACCTTCATCAAAACACTTTTTCAATAATCCTACTTATATTTCATCCCAACCAGAAACCCCTGAAGACATAACGTAACTGGTAACACTTGATTCAAAAAAATTCGCTTTAGTGTTACCTTCTTTTTTAGTATCGGAGAATTTTTCGAGATGAGTATAAGGACTTTTGCTATACTGGGAATTATTATAAATAGGATCAAGCCCGATCGCTCTCAAACGAATATTGGCAAGATATTTAGTATAACGTTCAGTACTAGATTCAGTAATCCCTAAAATATTATTCCCTACAATATGATTAGTCCATTTACACTCATGTTCTACAGCAGTATTAAACATATCGTAAATTTGGTCTAGGGAATAATTAAAACTTTCCATCGCTTCAGGAATTAATTTTTGATACAATCTCACATGACTTAACTCATCACGATTAATCATTTTGAAAATGTCAGCAGAGCCAGGCATTAACATTCTAGCGGCTAAATTATAAAAATAAATAAAGCCATTGTAAAAATATAAACCTTCTAATAAATAATCACTTAAAAGGGCAATAAAATAATTTTCTTTAGTGGGATTATCGATATATTTTTGATAAAAACCAGCAATAAATTCACACCTTGCCGATAATACTTTATCTGTGCGCCAAAAATCGTAAACTTGATCTCTTTTATCACTAGGAATAATCGTCTCAATCATATATTGATAGGCGTGATTGTGCATTCCTTCTTGAGAGATTTGTTCTGCCATACAAAGACTAATTTCTGGGGCTGTAATAGCACTTTTTAGATGGGGAATATTGCAAGTTTGAACAGAGTCTAAAAAAGTCAAATAAGATAAAATTCCTTCAAAGGCACGACGTTCATCGTTGGTTAAATTCCAATAATCTGTAACATCTTGTGTTATATCTAGCTTCTGAGGAATCCAAAAATTTTCCCGCATCTGTTGATATAATCCGATCGCCCATGAGTATCTTACATCGTTTAGTTGCATTAAATTGGTTGTATTACCAAACCATATTGTTCTGTTCTCAATACGATCGTCTCCCAAAGGATTAAAGATGGGAGTTAGAGGCATTTTTTGATTTATCTCGTTAAATGTTGCTACCATAGGATGTGATTATAATTGCAGTAAAATAATTGACAATAATCTTCTAAGATAAAGTCAATAGAACCTAGATTTTATCACATTTTTTCTTTTTCAAAAAAACAAAATGATAAATTGTTAATAAACAAGATAAACCATATATAATAAACAAAAAATACTTTAATTATTCAGGATTTAACATTAATTAATTAATAGTAATAATTCCTTTCATTCCGGCTTCTTTGTGACCTTTTATTGAACAATATAGGTCGTAACTTCCTTTTTTTTCAGGTATAAAAACCCATTCTGCAATCCCTTCAGGTTTTAATTCTAATTCGTGAATTGCTCCTTTTACTTCTACTTTTCCTGCTTGTACTTTTTGAGTCCAACTTGCGTCAGCAAAATCTTTAGCTGTAAAATAATGTTTTTCTGGACTTGGATTATTTAAGACTAATTTATATTTTTTACCTGTAGAAAATTTCAATTCATTGGGGGTAAAAATTAATTGTCCTTGTTCATTCCCTAAGCTAACATCAATTATTTCATAATCTGTATTTGCTTGAACATCAATAATGAAGTTACAGAAAAAAAGAATATTTATAGAAATAATAATTAACAGTTTTTTCATAATTTTTAGTTTTAAATATTGACTAATTTTTTCGTTTATTTTAGGGAGCAATGTTTATCCTTGAAGTATTCATTAATCTCTTAATTTGCGTTTCTACCTAAGTTTAATCTGGAATAGAGAGATAGGAGTAGATATATTTTTTACTTGACGAAATATTTTGCCTAGAGATACTTCTGTAAAATTGATGCCAGTTTCTCTTTTATTTCAGGGGATACTTTATCTAAAGGAGTGAAAATGGATGTTTGAAGAGCTGAATGGGCAGTACTTACAAAAGGTTTATCTGCAATTAATTTAACGGTTTCTCGAATCACTTTTTGGGCATTAATAGCATTTTGATGCAAATTTTGAATCACTGTCTCCACTGTCACATGATCATGTTCGGGATTCCAGCAATCGTAATCAGTCACTAGTGCAAGAGTGGCATAAGCAATTTCCGCTTCTCTTGCCAGTTTGGCTTCTGTTAAGTTTGTCATACCAATAATACTGCCTCCCCAACTACGATAAAGATTTGATTCCGCAATAGTTGAAAATGCAGGACCTTCCATACAAATATAAGTCCCCCCTTGATGTAAGGTAATATCGGGAAGGTTTAAGTTTTTCATGGCTTGAGCCAATACATCACCCAACTTATCACAAACGGGATTCCCAAAAGCTATATGTGCCACTATTCCTTCTCCGAAAAAGGTGGCTTGACGGTTTTTGGTTCGATCGATAAACTGATCAGGTATAACAAAATCAAGGGGTTTAATTTCTTTCTGCAATGAGCCAACCGCAGAAGCAGAGATAATATACTTAACTCCTAATTGCTTTAAGGCATAAATATTGGCTTGAAAGGGTAATTCTGAGGGTAAAAGATGATGATTTCTGCCATGACGAGGCAAAAAAACTACCTTAGTATTATCTAAAGTTCCCGTAATAAGACTATCAGAAGGCGAACCGAAGGGAGTATCGAGGGTTATTTCTTCAATGTTTTGTAAGGCTTCCATTTTATACAACCCACTACCGCCGATAATCCCAATTGTAACTGCTTCCATCTTTTTTATGATACTTAAAAAATTTGATTCTTGTTATATTCTACCAATCTATGACAATTAAGGATTAGATAAATCTTCGTTCTATTCTTAAAAAGAGAGTTTAGAATAAAAGTTATATAGCAATCCTATTTGATTTGTAAAATAAGATTCCCCCTAACCCTTATGAAAATATTAGTAACGGGTGCTGCTGGTAGTGTCGGTCAAATTATTACTAACCATCTTTGCAAAGCTGGACATCAAATGATACCCGTAGATTTTATTGAGCCAGAAAAAATTATTTTTGCTGACTTGCGTGATGAAAAAGTAGTTTTCCAGCTTTTTGATCAATATAATCCAGATTTAGTTATTCATCTCGCAGCAATAAAAAATATTCAGTTCTGCGAACAGAACAAAGAATTGTCTCACATAACCAATTTTGGAGTCACAAAACTAATCACAGAAATATGCCAAGAATATAAAGCTCGAATGATATACTTTTCAACTGATTATGTTTTTGGTAAATATGACCAATTTTGGCAAGAAAGGGATCAACCTTGTCCCACAACTCAATATGGCAAAGATAAAGTTGCATCAGAGCTTTTCATTCAAAATAAACTTCGCAACCATTCTATTATAAGGACAGCTCAACTTTATGGAATAAAAAATGACTTTATTACTTTAATCTGTAATACACTGAACTGTGGTAATAAACTAAAGGCTTTTACAAATCTTGTTAATTGTCCAACTTGGATTAATGACTTATTAGTCATGCTTGATAGAATTATTAATCAAAGCCAGCACGGTACTTTTCATTGTGTGGGTCCAGAAGCACTTTCTCGATATGATTTTGCGATCAAAATTGCCACTAAATTAGGATTAGATACGGCATATATTGAGCCAGTAGCGTTAGACTTTTCTGTTGATATTCGTCCTTCCATAGTCAGATTAAATGGAGAAAAAACTTATCAGACATTAGGTTTTTATCCAAAAACACTAACTGAAAATCTATCTAAAACTACTATGAAATAATCATGAAATATTATATTCCTGAAATTATCAAAATAGAACTAAGAATTAAACCTCAAAAGAAAATATAGTTTGGCAATAATTAAGTACTGGTAATCATCATGACAAAAAAATCCTTTTATATAGTCATTATTAAAAGTTTTAAATACCTGATACTCTTTGTATTGGCACTTGTTTTTTTATTGAGTGTCATTTTTTCTCTTAATAAGAGAATGCATTATGACCTAGCTTTTATGAATTATATTGCCTACTTAATTAATGAACACGAGTTTGTGCCTTATCGTGATATTTTCGAGATTAATATGCCAGTTTCCTATTTGTTCCATATAGCAATAGGCAAATTACTAGGTTACTCAGATATAGCTTCAAATATTGCTAATTTGATTTGGCTAAGTATTATGGTTGCAGTAACATGGCTCATTATGAAACAATTTGATCGCTTAATCGCTTTTACAAGTTGTATATTGTTTGGATGTATATACATACAAAGCAATTTTTATATGGAAAGAGATATGATTGCAGTTTTACCCATAGCCACAACAATTCTATTATCTATTTATTTAAAAAACACTAATTTACTTAAATTTAAGTATTTTTTGATCGGTGTTCTTTTTGGGGTTGCGGCAATGTTCAAGCCTCATCTGATTTTAGGATTTCCCTTTCTCATGATATACAATTTTATAAATGATTTTAATAATGATAAAAAAAATTTAATTCTTAACTATCTAAAAAATACCTTGTTGAGTTTGTTGGGATTTTCATTAATTATTTTTATCTGTATCTTATGGCTTTGGCAAATCGACGCATTAGAATCATTTTGGCAGATATTATCATCTTATACACCCTTATATACTAGAATGACAAGAGAGTTGCAAAGCAACTATTTATCTTATTTATTTAATTCCTATCGGAGTTTTGGTGGTTATGGGTTATTGATTGTTACTTCTGTCTTGGGTGTATATATCGTTTTAAGCGAAGCATTTCTTGAAAAAACCAAGAGATTGTCAATATTACTACTGTTTCTTGCATTTATCTATAGCTTATACGTGGTTATCAGCGGTAGATTTTTAGGTTATCACTGGGCTCCATATGTTTATTTTACCAGTCTATGTACAGCACTTGTCCTTTTTAATCCAAAAACATCTCAGAAATTAGATCGTATCTTGTTTCCGCTCATTGTGTTTATATTTACTGTGACTTTGACTATTGGCTCATCAGTTAAAAGTACAATTGCACAGTTTATATTTAAAATTCCTCCACAATCAAATGAACTGTATTTTAATCAGGCTGATGAAATTACAAATTATTTGAAGAAAAGTTTAATACCGGGAAGCCTAGTTCAACCTTTAAATTACTGCTCAGGCCATTTATATGGCATGCTTAAATCAAATGCAGTAATTGCGACTCCTTATATAGTCGACTTTTATTTCTATCATCATACATCAAACAAATACATTAAACGATTACGTAAAGATTTTATCCAAAGACTAAAGACACAAATGCCAACTTTTATTATTAGAAGCCTTATTAATGAAGATTCGTGCGTAAATTATTCTTTATCTACTTTTCCTGAATTATATAATTTTATAGAAAAAAATTACACAGTAGATTATGCTAGTGAAACTACTATAATCTATAAAAACATTAAAATTACAGATTAAATTTTAAATTTTCTCTCACAATGAAAAATTTTTCCTGCATGAATTGTCATGGTTTGAGTTTAAAGCGTTTTTTTGATCTTGGGTATCAGCCAAACGGTAATAATTTTCCTCGGTTATATGAATTTAAACAAGAACAAACTTTCCCTTTTGCTATGTTAGTTTGTACCGATTGTTGGCAAGTACAAATAGAAGAATTTCCCCCAGTTGATTCTATGTTTGTCAATCATCCGTATGTCACTGGTTTGAATCAGCCTGTTGTATCCCATTTCGAGGAATTAGTTCAAGAAATTATTAGAAAATTTCAGATTTCGTCAAACAGTTTGATTCTTGATATTGGAGCAAATGATGGTTCATTGTTGACTAAATTTCGTGACCACGGTATGCGTGTATTAGGTATTGATCCATGTAAACGGAGCAATCAATTAGCTAGTAATATGGGTATTATCGTTTTTGAAACTTTTTGGAATAAAAAAAGTGCTGAAGCAATAAAAAGTCTGGGTATTCGCCCAGATATTATTACCGCCACTGCTGTCTTTTATCATATAGAGGATATTCATGATTTTATTCAGGGGCTGGATATGATTATGGATGAAAACACTATATTTTGCACACAATGCGTATATTTAAAAGATATTATTGAAAAATTGCAATTTGATCATTTTTATCATGAACATACTATGATTCATGCAATAGCTCCGTTGAAAGATTTATTCGCAAAATATAAGATGAGATTATTGGATGTTGACTTCTATCCAATTCATGGTGGTTCTTTCGTTTTGTATGTTGCGAGAAACGATTCACCCTTTGTCACTTCAGAAAAAATTGAGAATGTTATTAAAGACGAATGCCGTTTTGGTTTACACAATCTTAAAACTTATCAAGAATTCTTTGAACGGGTAGAAAAAAACAAAAATGATTTATTATCACTTTTAAGGCAAATTAAAATGAGTGGTAACAATATATTTGGTCTTGGAGCACCCCTAAAAGGTAACACTTTATTGAATTATTATAATATTGGTACCGATTATCTTGATTATGTGACAGAAGTTAACACATATAAGGTTGATCGATACACTCCGGGAACTCATATTCCGATTATTCATGAAGATAGTGTTAAGGAACAACCAGACTATTACTTAATCTTATCATGGAATTTTTTGGACTTTTTTGTGGAAAAATATGCAGATTATCTGAATAATGGGGGTAAATTTATTGTTTCTCATCCAAAGGTTAGAATTGTTGAGAAATATCTATGAAAATATCTCTTATTATTCTTTTTAAAAATGAATTGGAATATGCAAAAGTTACACTAGAAACTGTCTATGGTTATCTTTCCGAACGGCATATTGATTTTGAACAAATTGCAGTAGATGATAGTAATGATGGGACATGGGATATTCTACAAGAATTTGCCAGTTTACACCCAAATAATACCATTGTTGTAAAAGGAGGAGAACCTTCTGGTTATGGAAAAGCACTACAGAGAGGATTCGGAGAAGCTAATGGAGATATTATAATCCCATTCAATGGAGATATGTGTGATTCACTTGACGATGTAATTCGCTACATCCAACTTATCAAAGCTGGTAATGATATGGTTTTTGGATCACGTTTTATGCAAGGATCAACTATCAATGGTTTTTCTAATTTCAAAACTTTAATATCTCGTTTGGGCAATTTATTTCTTCAAGTACTATTTAGAGTCGATTGTAATGATTTAACTAATTCATTCAAAGCATATAGAAAAGATGTTTTAAAAGAAATACAGATAACCTCATCAGGGTACAGTATTGGATTAGAAGTTGCTTTGAAAGCTATACAGAGAAAATATAAGTACACAACTATTCCCATTAGCTGGAGCGATCGCCAGTATGGTCAATCTAAAATGTCCATTGTAAAATCTATTATAAGCTACTTGTATGTTGCATATAAGCAATTTTTCTTTCCCTCTATTATGGCAGAAACCTAGGGTTGATTGAAAGCAAGTTGAAGATTGGTATCCCCGCCCTTTAACTAAGTTTCAATCAAGTTTTCCGATCCTTTTTCAGAAATCACCTAATTTGGCACTGTACAACAAGAATGGCTCGAGGCAGATTTGAACTGCCGACCTTGGGCTTATGAGTCCCCTGCTCTAACCAACTGAGCTACCAAGCCTTTTCATTAATGGTTTACTATTATAAACTATATTCCTTAATTTTTCAAGATCTTTTTATATGTGTTAACTGCTAATTGTTTTTTATTAATCGTTTTCAAGAGTTAAAAATTTTTCTAATGCTAAAACCATATTAGGAGGCCAACGTCTTACTTCCTTTAACCAGTATAAATCTTTGTAACGACTATCAATCCCGATCGTAGCTACCCAATTACTTTCAGCTTCACCCTGTTGTCCATTTTCCCATAAAACTGCTGTTAAAGCGGCACGCATATCAGGAAACATGGGATATTTTCGTACAAGATTACGCATCTTTTTTAGAGCTTCTTCTTTTTTTCCTAGTTGATATAACGCTAAGGATTCATTAGCACTGGCAAAGGCAAAATTAGGGGATAATTCTGAGGCTTTATGATAATATTCCGCTGCATTTTTCCAATTTTTTAATCCTGCATTAGCATTTCCTAGATTATTGTAAGCCATTGCATCTTCAGGATCTAATTGCAGTACTTTTTCATAATCAGCGATCGCTTTATCATACTCTTTCAATCCTTCATAAGCAGTACCACGATTGAGATAGGGATCTGGTGCGCTGGGGGCTAATTTGATAGACTCATTATAATCAGCGATCGCATCTTGTAACTTATTTTGGCTCACTCTGGCATTACCTCGATTACTCCAAACCGCCGGATTTGTAGGAAATTTCTCAACTAATTGAGTCCAATAAATTTCAGCTTGAATAAAATCACCATTTTCAGTAGCTAAGATAGCTTGATGAGCAATATTTTCCCCTTCTTGTAATTGTTCTTCGGTAAACGTATTACTAGGATTATCTTCCGCAAGAGTGGGATTTTGGAAAAAACAAAAACAACACAGGAAAATAACAATAATAATTTTGAGCATAAAATTAATTTTAGATAACGATTATTGTTTGATTGTACAACCTTGAGTGTCTCTGTCTTTCCCGTACTTTACTGATCAACCCGGTGGCCATTGCATTTGTCGATCGCCTAAAATATGTAAATGAAGATGATTGACTGTTTGCCCTCCATCATTACCATTATTTATTACCACTCTATAGCCGTTGTTTAAATTAGCCTCAGCAGCGACTTTTTTGACGGTTAAAAGTAAATGTCCTAACAATGTTTGATCTTCCATTTTAGCACTATCAATTCTTTCAAGAGGTTTTTTTGGAATTAGTAGAATATGAGTAGGTGCTTGAGGAGTAATATCCTTAAAAGCCAAACATAAATCATCTTCATAGACTATGTTTGCTGGAATTTCTTTGCGAATAATTTTACTAAAAATCGTTTCATTCATAAGTTTTTGATTTAATTGTCAAGATAAAAGCTTAGTGGTGCAGAAAAGTCCTGAAAAGTAGATATGGTAATCTTTTTGCTTTTGATAAGGTCTTGTCAGTAGAAGTGGATTTTTGAGATAATTTTTTTGTCTATATTTCATCATTATCTCTCATGAACACACCCCTACCTTATCTTCAACTTATACAACATTTTAGCGAATACATTCAACCCAGAGATAGTGGATTAATCGCATATTGTCACCAAGCAAAAAAGCCGAGTCTCCGTTTAGAATGGCTTTTACTTCAATCTGCTTAACCAAAACTCAGGTTATTTACTGGCATATTGGGTTTATTTACAAGACGAAAATCATGATAATTTAGACTGGTTTTATTCGGCTCAAAAGGCTCTTATTTTACTTTTACCTCATATTTTACTTCTTTCTTTACTCAAGGAATTAGAAACAATAAGAATATGGTTAAATAGTAGTGGTTTTGATTTTTGCTTAATCAGGTGCAGGATCTGAGTTTAACTTAAGTATTTGTATTTAGTGCAAAAATGGGATGTTCTGAGTTCTCTTGGCTTCAAGTTTAATTTTTCTTCTTCATTTTGGCGAAGGTACTGTATTAAATGGTATATTTTGAAAAGTCTATTTTTATAATTTAATTTCTATGAAAATTATTGACTCTAAAGGTCGTTTATTCGGTAAAGTAAATATTTTAGATTTAGGTGCGATCGCCGTTATCCTATTAGTGTTAATCGGTATCTTTATTGTACCAGGTCCAACAGGATCGATCGCTCAAGTGGGAAGTGGTGCTAGTGATACGATCGAATTAAATGTATTAGTTAGAGGTTTAAGCGTGAAAGATGCTCCACAATTTCTTGCTTCTTTAAAAGACACCACGGTTAAAATTATTGTCAGAAATGAACCTTCAGGCACATTAAAAATAGAGTCAGTAGAAGAATTGCCCAATTATATTATTGCTAGTCAACCCGATGGCAGTGTCAAAGCTGTACTTGATCCTCGTCCCATTGTAGCATTTAGTACTGATATGTTAATGTTAACCAGTGGAAAAGGACAAATGACTGATGATGGAGCGGTGTTAGCTAATCAAAAAATTAAAATTGGTACGGTATTAGAGCTAGATGGGAATAATTATAACTTCAGAGGTAGTGTTATAGGTGTAAATAAGAGAAACTAATAAAAAATAATTTCCTCTTGTTTTCGGGGAGATTATAACTTCATATAGATATAATTTTACGGATAAAGATGAAAGTAGTAAAAAGATTTAGAACTCAAATCTTAAATTTTCAGCCTAAGAATTTAAAATATTGTTTTTATTTATAAAATTTGTCACTAAAAACTAAGAGATTTTGTTTTTAAAATTTAGTAAAAAATATGGAAATTAAATATTTTTGAGATTATCAATTTATTTTAAGCCACAACCCCTTTAGACACAAAATCGAATAAAATAAAGCCTACAGAAAAAGCGATAGAAGCCATCACAAAAATAAAAAAAAGTACTTGTGAATTATTATTATTAAACTTTTGTAAATCTAAACGAAGCAAAATATTACTGGAAGTTATAACTAATAAATCCGAGAAATAATCGAAAGAACAAAAGACAAAAACAAGAACGATTGACCAAAATAAAATAGCAATAAAAGCCTTTAAATCGGAGTTAATACTTTCTTCAAAAATAATAGTAATTAAAACCAAAGGACTGCTCAAAATTAAGGAAAGAAAAACAGTTCCAAACAATATTGATAACTTAATAATTAAGGGTAATAAATCCTCTTGAATTAATAAATTAATAATGGTATTTTGTTCTGTAATTATCTTAGCCCATTTATTGGCTAAATTCGCGATCGACCATCCCACGACTGCATAAGTGCAGAAGAAAAGACTTAGAGAAAGAAAGAAATTCGTGTCTAGCCAAGAAGATTCCTTCCTTATATCATTAAGAGATTTTTTACTTGGCATAGCAACGGTATTTTTATCTTTCAAAAGTAAAACTATCTATCAAAAAAGAAAAAAAATATTATTTCTGTTAGAGGGTTTCAAAATTTTATAAGTAAACCCTCCGTTAAAAATCAACCAATAACCAATCAAAAATTCCTATTAAATTTAAGACATAAATTGAACTATATAATCGAAATAAGGACCCGTTTCTTCTCCTTCTTCTTTACTAAGTAAAGCTAAGGAAGCCTCTTTTAGACAACGAATAGACTCTATCATTCCCGCTAAAGGAACTCCAAGAGAATTGTACATTTCTTTTACTCCGATTAAGCCAATTTTTTCGATCGGTTCTTTATCCCCAGCTAAAACTCCATAGGTAGCTAAACGTAAATACCAACTAAAATCTCTTAAACATTGATTATATTGCTTTTGTCCAGAAGCATTTCCACCGGGTGCTCTAAAATCAGGACGTTTTCTGAATAATTCCCGACTAGCTTTTTCTACGATTTTTTTCTCGTTTTCTGCTAGAGTTTCAGCAATTTTTAATCTTTGTAAACCGGAGTCTAAAAAAGTTTTAATTCCTTGTAATTCACCGCTACTGGGGTAGCGTAATTCATTATCTGCTTTGAGAATAACTTGACTAACTATGCTCATTTTATTAACGAGTATTATTTTTTATATGATTAGTTTAACCTAATTTGGTCGCTCTCTTAGAAGCTATAACTGTTACAAATTGTTGAAAAAAATCACAAATCTTAACAAAAATAACCAAAGACAAAAGAAAAGTATTGTGAGGTATTAACGCACCTACAAAAAAGATCTCATTAAATTTATTTGCGTAAGTGAGAGGGTAATTCAATATGAGGTAAAATTGGACGTAAATCATCGTAAGAAATAAGTCCATAGTTAAGAATAGTTGGTAGAGGTAAATGACAATCTATAAGTGTCGTTCTTATACCATATTTAGATTTGCCACCATCAATGATTAAAGATACTTCATCCCCAAAAAAATCTTTTGCCGTGTCGGCATTATTTGCTCTTAATTCACCTCCTAAACTAGCAGTACCTGCCACAATGGGAAAAAATGATTGTGTCACTAAATTATAAATAAAATCATCAGGACAAGAAACAAAAATCGTCTTATGTCCTGCGGTGACAACGTCAGGAAGATTTTGACGATGAGGAATAATTATACTAATGGGATAAGGGAATTTATTCACTAAAATTTTTGCATCTTGATTTAAAACTGCATATTCAGAAATTTTGTGTTGATTAGAAAGTAATGTTAATGGTTTAGGAGGATTCCATCCTTTTAATTCATGAATTTTATTAGCTGAAGAAGGAATTAAAGCGTTTGCTAAAAGGAGATAAACTATATCGGTATGCAAGACAATGATTTCTCCCCGAGCTAAGTAATCAATAATTCGGGGAATTATCTTGATGGATTTTAGACAAGTTTCAGTCATGATTCTTTTTTGTAAATAATGTATCTAATTTTACATTATGCAATTATGGGATTATGTAATTTTTAGATTGAAAATATTTATTTAATACATAACTAGAAAAGTTCTAAAAAACAGAAAACCTACTTTCATTAGTGAATTTTATTGAACCAGCAAATTAAAGTGATAAAAGTTTCATCTTTTTGAGACGATTAAAATAATTGAAATATATCTCGACAAAATTCCTTGAGTTTATTGGTAATTTCTTCCGTCGGCAAACATCTGCCTTCTAATTGCCAATTATCGACGGTGGAAAGTCGCCACACTTCTCCTGTATGATTAAATCCTGCGGTTTCGATCCCAATTAAACGTTGTTTGTTATCGACTAAGTCTTGATGAAATCGAATTTGCAGTAAAATACTCCTACTTTGAATTTTTCGACTCCAACCGGGAAAATGAAAGGCAATATCGATCGAGTCAGGATCAACTAAATTAATAGTATCAGGATCGTTATGCCAAGGTTTGAGATCTGCTTTCCCATCAGGAAAATATTGTTTAAATAAATTGACGATAGAAGCGATTTTGCTAGTAATTTCTAATCCTTTTGCTTGTTCAGATGCGTTCATAAACCTTTATATTATATTTTTTTAGAATAGAATTAGTGGTAGAGTGTTTAAGCAAAACAGGAATTTTAAATTCTCGTAAGCCATAAAAATTAAAGGTTTTCATTCTACATTCTCAATTCTGGATTCTGACCCTAGACTCCTTTTTTTACGGTTATCTTCGTAACGATTTTGTTTCTAATTAGAAGAAGTTTCTTTTTTTACTAAAGGTTCAATATCTTTATTAGTAAAAAATTTACGAGTATCATTTAATAATTTTTCTCCCCAAAGATTTTCTTTTAAAAATTCAATACTTCCATAGCTGTTATCCATTTTTAGAGCCGTTTGTCCTAATTTTACTGCTTCTTCCTGTTTTCCTTGAGCATAAAGACCTACGGCGATCGCCAAAGTGGGTTCGGCTTGTTTAGAGTCAATTTTCAAAGCCTTACGCCATGATTCAATAGCTTGATCAATTTTTCCTTGTTCATACTTAATCAAACCAATATTATTAATAGCAGGCCAAAATTCAGCTTCTAATTTTACAGCTTGTTGATAGGAGGCGATCGCCTCAGAATATTTAGTTAATTTAAAGTAAGCATTACCAAGATCAAAATAAGATTGAGGTACTTCTGTATTTATTTTTAAACCTGCTTGTAACTCTTTGACTGAAGCCTCATAATCTCCCACTTGAAAATAAGAATTACCCAAGGAAAATAACACATCAGCTTGTTGAGGAGCTAACTTTTTCGCCTCTTGTAAGGCTTTTACCCCTTGTTCAAGATTATTTGATTGAATTTCTAAAGTACCTAAAATAAACCAAGGCTCATAACGATTCGGAGATAATTGCACCGCCAATTTTGCCCTAGATACTGCTAATTCATATTCTTGAAAACGAGTTAATTGAACAGCATCTTGTAACAACTGAGAACCATAATTATCAAAAAAATCCTGATTCAATTCAGGAGTATAGGGTAATAAGGCTTGTGCTTTCAAAGCGGGGGAAAAAGAGAAAATACCGAAAAAAACTAAAATAGAGAGGAGATAACGACGGGATAACACTATTTTTAACAAGCTAATAATAAAAAATCTGGACAATTTCAATCTTAGCAGTATTTTCAAGTTCCTAGTACTTGTTTTTGAGCAAAAAGCCATAGTAAAAGAATAGGATATAGAATAAAAATTTTTTTACAGAATAGTTTCATATACATTATTAATGTTCTAATGATCTTTTTTTAATTAAGATAATTGACCAATTAATTTACTAAAAACTATAGTTTTAGGGGAAGAAATTTTCAGCATATTTTCTGGAGAATCATGGATATTTTTATCTTTTTTTCTCTTGTTACTACGCATTGGTACAAGAATCTTCGCAAAGCTAACAAAACGATAATTATAATTGTCTAAAAAATTCAAATTTTGCCAAAACTCTTTACCTATAATTTGAAAATATTTTACCAAACACTTACCTCCTTTTAATTGTTGTATAATTTCTTTGTTATCACCCTTACCTGATTTCATTTCAATAAATATGATAAATTTACGATTTTCTTCATAACTAATTATTATAAAATCACATCTTTTACATTCTCGTTTTGTATTTTTGAATATACTTTCAGGGGATTCAAAACAATCACTTTTTATTACTATGGTTTCCTCTGGAATATTTTTAATTGTTACTGAATATTCATGTCCATCAATTTCTTTTAAAATGACTTCTTTTTTCTTGTTATTAGTAATTAAATTAAGTTTACTATTATCATTAATCATCTCGTCAAGAATTTGAAGATCATCTGAATTATACACTCGAATTATTCCCCCCAAATAATCTCATCCTGAATACGATTCATCGTTTCGATCGTATCATCAAAGCTACTAACTTCAATACCCAAATCAGGAGTTATATCTGCTTCTACTAAAGTCTGACAACGAGTACGACGTTGACGATTATCTAAAGAGATTAATTCTTCTTTGGCTATATAAACTTTTAATTGATTTGGAGATAATAATTCTTCTTTTCGATAACCTTCACGCAAAGCAATTTCTTGTAAATAAGGTTTATCTTGATTTAACATTATTAGAGTATTTAATTCTTTAATAATATAATCACTGTGAGTAGTAATTAATACTTTAATATCTAAATTAATTAATCTGGCTAAAAGTCTAGCAATTAAACGCTGATTTTCTGGGTGTAAGTTTAATTCAGGTTCATCAATTATTAACAAATCTCCTTTTTTAGCTATATGTTTAAGATAAAAACCTAAATCTAATAATGATCTGACACCACTAGAACTTTCATCCATTGATAACTTAATTTTTTTTCCGGTTGGGACAAAATAAATTTGATCATTTTTATTAATATTATAAATACCCCCAATAATATTAGTAAAATCATTTAATATATCAGGATATTCTTTAATAATAAAACTATCTTGTTTAACAATAATATCAAGATCTTTGATAAATTCAATATTTTTTTTAACAGCTAAAGGATATTTAATTGTTTTTGCTTCATGTAATAAAATACGAGGAGTTTCTAACTCTTGTCGGAAAATTGCAGTACCTGTTCTTTCTGCACTAACAATAAAAGGATTAGGAAAAAATTGAGAAAAAACTATATTTTTAATAATAGATGAAATAATTTTTTTTATAACATTTTCAGAAATTTCTATTTCCTTATTTTCTGATAATAAAGTAATAACTAATTCTTTTGAATCTTCTTTTTTTTCTAAGGAAAATATTTGCTTGTTTGTCGAACCAATAAATTCTTCATATTTTTGATTAAGTTGATTTTTTCCCAAATCTATATCAATAGAAAAACTTGTATTTTTAAAGCTATTTTCAGGGGAGGAAAAAACGAAGGGTAATAAGTCAATATATTTACGGCATCCGTATTCAATAATCTGTTGACTATTATCTAAATATTTTCCTAAATTTATATGAACGATTCCTTCCCTTAATAATTTTTCAATATCAGTTTGTTCTATTTCACAACTAATAATATT
Organism: Geminocystis sp. NIES-3709; assembly: GCF_001548115.1. Lineage (GTDB taxonomy): Bacteria > Cyanobacteriota > Cyanobacteriia > Cyanobacteriales > Cyanobacteriaceae > Geminocystis. Next base: position 390,658 of record NZ_AP014821.1, read on the forward strand.
GTGCCAAAAATTTAAGAATCCAAATAATGAATAAGTTACATAAGTTTTTCCAGTATTATTCTTGCCACAAATAATTGTTAAATCACCTAAAGTAAATTCTGCTTGTTTAAAAATACCCAGATTTTTTATTTTTATTTTCATAAATTAAATAACTATTTGTGACTGTAGAAATAAAAATTACTTTAGATATTGTCAGTTTTAAAAGTTCCCCAATTTGGGGACTTATATATTTAACTATCCAAACTTTTATTAAATACTAATCGATCGTCCTCAAAAGTCACCATCACTTTATCTCCTTCAGTGAAAGTATTTTCAAGAATTTTTGTAGCTAATGGATTTTCTAATTCTCTTTGTATTGCCCGTTTTAATGGACGAGCGCCGTAAGTAGGATCATAACCGACATCTACGATATAGTCTTGTGCTTCAGGAGTAAGTTCGATCGAAATATTTTGTTCTCCTAATAGTTTTTGTAACCTGACAAGCTGTAAACTGACAATTTCCCGTAACTCCTCTTTCTTCAATCCATGAAATATAATTAAGTCATCGATACGATTGAGAAATTCAGGACGAAAATGCTTGTTTAAAGCCACTAACACTTTATCTTTCATCGCTTCGTAATTTTTATCATCCCCTGCCAACTTCAAAATATATTCACTACCGATATTAGAAGTCATGACAATAATAGTATTGCGAAAATCCACCACACGCCCTTGACTATCCGTAATTCTACCATCATCTAAGACTTGCAAAAGGATATTGAACACGTCCCGATGGGCTTTTTCTACCTCATCAAGTAAGACAACGGAATAGGGGCGACGGCGTATAGCTTCCGACAATTGCCCCCCTTCTTCATAACCTACATATCCCGGAGGCGCACCAATTAACCTCGACACTGCGTGTTTTTCCATATACTCAGACATATCAATTCTGATCATAGCGTCTTCTGAGTCGAACAAAAATGCGGCTAAAGCCCTCGCTAATTCGGTTTTTCCGACACCTGTCGGCCCCATAAACAGGAATGAACCGATCGGACGACTGGGATCTTTCATTCCAGCTCTAGCCCTGCGTATGGCAGCGGAAACAATGGCTACGGCTTCATTTTGTCCGATAACTCGATCGTGCAAATGAGATTCTAATTCGAGGAGTTTTTGGCGCTCGGTTTCCAAGAGACGATTAACGGGGATACCAGTCCATCCTGCCACAATTTCAGCAATATCTGACTCCGTGACATCTTCCCTGAGCATGGCGTTTTCCTGAGACTGAATTTCGAGTAATTTCACTTCCTTGCTCTCAATATCCTGCTGTAATGTCTCTAATTTGCCATATTTTAACTGGGCGGCGGTGTTCAAATCATAAGCTCTTTCGGCTTGTTCAACTTGTAATCTTAGCTCTTTTTCTTCTTCTTTTAAGGCATGAATTTCGTCTAATAATTCTTTTTCGATAAGCCATTGAGAAGACAATTCTCTCTGTTTGATTTGTAAATCATCAATTTCTGCGGTGATGCGCTCTAAATTATCCTGCGCGGATTTATCATTTTTTTCCTCTCCTTGCAATGATAACTGCTCCATCTGCAACTGCATCAAACGTCGATCGAGTACTTCCAATTCTACAGGCTTTGAGGTGATTTCCATTTTCAATTTAGCCGCCGCCTCGTCAACTAAATCAATGGCTTTATCAGGTAAAAATCGTCCTGTAATATAACGATGAGAAAGAGTTGCCGCCGCAATCAAGGCAGAATCGGTAATTTTCACCCCGTGATGGACTTCATAACGCTCTTTTAAACCCCGTAAAATCGAGATGGTATCTTCAACACTAGGTTGTTTGATATACACTTGTTGAAAACGTCTTTCAAGGGCGGGATCTTTTTCAATATGTTTGCGGTATTCATCAAGGGTACTCGCCCCGATACAGCGTAATTCTCCCCTTGCCAATAAGGGTTTAAGAAGGTTTCCAGCGTCCATTGCTCCGCCTTCCCTTGAACCTGCACCCACTACGGTATGAAGTTCATCGATAAATAAAATTATTTGTCCATCGGAGTTGATAACCTCTTTTAATACCGATCGAAGTCTCTCCTCAAATTGTCCTCGATATTTAGCACCAGCGATTAAACTGCCCATATCAAGGGAAATCAATTGACGATTTTTCAAGGATTCTGGCACATCACCATTAACAATTCTTTGGGCTAAACCTTCTGCGATCGCTGTTTTACCGACTCCCGGCTCACCAATTAACACGGGATTATTTTTCGATCGTCTTGATAAAACTTGAATAACGCGCCTAACTTCATCATCTCTACCGATAACGGGATCAAGTTTACCAGCTTTCGCTTCTTCTGTCAAATCTCGTCCAAATTTAGTTAAAGGAGGCTCTTTTTCCGTTGTTTCTTCAGGCTCTGTCGTTTGGGCTTCTTCTTTCTCAATCTTAGTCTTAAAATCTTTGACTTTGATTTGAAAATCTTGAGGATCGATATTGAAACTTTTAAGAGTTTTTTTCCCAATACGTTGATCTTCGGAAAAAGCAACTAATAAATGAGAAATGCCGATAAATTCATCCTGCCAACTTTCTCGACAAATTTCTGCTCTATCCAACATTGAATCTAAACTGCGTCCTAAGTATAACTGATTGACGCTAAACATTCTTGGTTGACGAGTGGCAAATGTCTGTAATTGCTTATTTAAAAGAGTTGTATCAATATTGGCTTGACTAAAAATTTTTGTGGCGATCGTATTTTCTTCTAATAAAGCTAGTATTAAGTGTTCTACTTCTAAATTTTGGTTTTTTAACTCTTTACAAATATCTTGCGATCGCACGATGGCATCCCAAGCAATTTCAGTAAACTTATTCGGATCAGTTGGCTGCATCTTATATCATTTATTGATTATCACAGATCAATTATTAATCTTTTTTAACAAAATGTCATCTAGCTTTTAGGTTTTAGCTGTTAGCTGAGGTTTATCCAAATCGAAATAAGGGCAAAAGCCCTTACTAATAGGTATTGAAAAAAATATTTTACTGAGGCACAGAAGCTAAAGTTTCAGCAGAAGCATTCTTTTCTTGGTTATTATTTTGATTTGCTAACCATAAAAATACGACTAAAGGTAAAATTCCTAATAATATTCCTAAAACAATAGGTAAATAGAATCCTGCACCCATACTCATCACCATCGCAAAACCAAAGTTTCCGATATATACTCCAGCAGGAATAGTGAGAGAAATGTTGTCAAAATCTAAGGGTTTCAAGTTCCAAAGATAAGTAGCTACAGTCATAAAAATAAATCCTGTACCAAACCAGCCGATAAAGTTTTGATAAGGCATTCCGAAAAATTCTCCGGGTTGATCCCATAACCAGAATGGTACTGTTGTTTGACTCATAGCCGGATCTAAAACAAAATCCCATGACATTAATAGTAATGAACCAAATACGATCGAGCCTAAATCTTTTAACCAAGAATGAATTGCTAATTTATTTAAGCCAACTCTAGCAATGAGATAACTGCTAAAACCAAGATAAAACCAAGATAAAGGAATGGTAAAAGGCACTAAACCTGATATTTTGTAGCCTAAACCAGAAAGGTAGTGATAAGCACCAAAGGGGAATCCTGTACTTGTACCTAATAATTCGCTAATGAGAGAAATTCCCAAAGCAGGAATCATAAAAGCTAACCAGTGAAATGTACCTAATTGACGATAAGCATAAATAGCGATCGCAGCCCACCCTAGAATCATATATACAACTCCTCCTCCAATCATTGACCAGCTAAAAGCCCATTGTCCAATTTCTGGTAAACTGGCGATAAATTCCGGGTGAGGTAAAACCAACAGTAATCCGGCTAAACCAAAGATCATTGCCACGACATGGCTGATCAAAAAATAACCTTCTTTTTCTCTAAATATGTCTTTAAACAAGGGTTTTTCTCCTCTCAAGTTGCACTTTTCTATCATGAAAATTACCGAAATTGGTAAAATTAAATTTATTCTTCATATTTTACAAATATTTATTAAGTTTTATGTAGAATCTTATCAAAATTTACTCGATCGATGATATTTGGGGTTGATGAAAAAGTCTTTTGATGAAGAGTAGGTGTTAGGTATTAGGTTTAATAATTAAAAATCAACCTATAAAAGCTATCAGGAGTGAAGTATAAAAAAATATTTTTAGATTCCTTCAAAAAGAGGACAATAACCATCTGCAGGTACTTTTAAAGTATTAAGTGGAGAATCATTATTGCTACAAATTTGCTCTCGATAATAAATACAATTACCACAGGATTCAGGGTTTAATTGACGACGCAATATACTATTCTGTTGTAATAATTCTCTTTGAGATAATCCTCTTAATACTAACTCTTCTCCTTGCCATCGAGCTTCAACTAATCCTGTATCAGCAAAATTTTGCCAACGAGGATCTCTGTTAATTTGTTCAGGCAAAGTTATAGTAATATATGCCCCTGTTTCGTTTAATTCCCCTTCATAGTTGGTTTGAGGAGTTACTTTTGGTTGCATAAACTGCGCACCAATGGGCAAATCTACCGTGATACCTACAGAAGGAGAATGTAATTGATAACGATTTTGTAATTCTTCTAAACTGGTTAAATCGGCTAGATAATTGGGTGATCCATGAATAAATACAATATGTTGTGGACGTAAATTATGAACGAGTTGAGTTGTATTTCTTCCGTCACTATGTTCTGCTAGAAGGTAGTTTTCGACGAGGATGTTTTTAGGGTTAATATTCGTAGTAAATTCTTGAAATATAGAGCTATGATTGATTTTAGATTGTTCTGGTATCAAAACTAACCATTTTTCCCGACTTTTACCACAATATTCTTGTAAATGGCTTAATTTGTCTGTTAAAACAATGCTTGGAGAAATTGTTAAATCATGACGAGAGGAAACCTCTGTAACTCGACGCATTCTTGGTTTGATTTTATCATCCCAAAATAAAGATTGATGTTTAGCAAAATTCTGCACATTAGCCGGAAAATAGTCCATTAATTCTAAATACAAGTCACAAGCCGTGGGTAAGTCTCCATCCACCCATATATCTAAGTTTGTTCCTGTAAATTGATGATGCGATCGTAACAATTTTAACAATTCTTGTCCTAAACCAAAAGTAGGTACCGGCAAAATAACATTAATATTACTATTTAAAGCCGTTTTGATTCTTTCCATTAAATGCTTTTCTTGTTGACGGCGATGAGGATGTCTTGCAGTACCATAGCTACCTTCAACAATTAATACATCTGGATTTAATCCTCGCAAACTATCAAGAGATAATCCTTCCACCAATTGTAAATTAGATAAACAAAAATCTCCCGTGTAAAAAATTTTATAAACTCGATTATTGTAGCTATATTGAAATAAAAAACAAGCCGCACCGGGTAAATGTCCAGCAGGATATAATTCTACTGTTAAATCTGATTGTAAACTAATTGGCGATCGCCAAGGCAAAACTTGAGCAAAAGAATTAGTATTATTTTCTTCTAGCCAATTTAGAGGTAATAACTTAGCCGTAACATCACTGGTGTAAATAGGTAATTTAGGAAATTGTTGATGTAAAGACAATAGACTACGTGCATGATCTTGATGAGCGTGACTACAAAAAACCCAATTCGCTGGGGGTTGATTTGAAGGAGAGAAACAGTCTATATCGGCGATTCCACAATCAAGTAAAATGCGATAGTTGCCAATTTGAAGTAAAATGGCTACCCCCTCAGTATAGTTACCCACACCGAAGGGATAACAGGAAAGAGGTACTTGCGGTATTGAAAGTATTTCTTGCCGCCTGATCATATATCCTAATCTTTAATGTGCCGAACCGTTACCATCATAGTCATCCGTATCATAAAAACCATTCCTAGTACCAAAAAACAACGCTGATACGATAAATAATCCTGTTAAGATTACTATTAATATTTTAACATCCATAAGTCATGATTTCTCCATATTATTGACCTTTGATCTGTATGATATAACAATTGATAGTGAAAAGATAAATAGAACCTCAGTTCGATATAAAACTTTCGATAGTTCGATATAAAACTTTCGATGAAGATAGGAGATAGGAGACAAGAGATAGCAATAATAATTGGTTTAAATATTAGTCTATTAGTCAAATTGATTTTAGATAATTATTTACGCTTATTTAATTTTTTTGTTAAGGTAAAATGTGCTTACCTAACATTCTTAAACTCTTATTAATAAAAAGGTTTCTAACATCGAACTCACGTAAATAGAAGGTTAAAAAAATAGTTTTAGCAGTTGACTTTTCTAATAGTCAATTATACGACTATGTCTAAGAAATTTTTATTTACTTTGATTAAGACAATAATTAAGGGTTTTTACTAAATTAGTTTCTACTTCTGGTAAAAAGTATTTTTCCCTCAGAGGGGTTTTTGTTAAAAAACTATTCACTATTTCTATCCATTCTTTATCTTGTTTTGGCAACAATAGACCATAATAATCACAGTTTAATGGTAATGAAGGTACTATCTGATATTCTTTCGGATTTTTGAGAGATGATAATTGATTTTCTAATAGAATTCTACTGTCTATAATTGCATCGATCGAGTTATTTTCGAGAGCTTTTATTTCTTCTTTGAATCCTTCTAATTCATTAAAGTATATTGGCTTAACTTGGGGATATTTTTCTGCTAAAAAAGTTGCAGTAGAAGTATTTTTTATAACCCCTATTCTAAAATTTTGTAGAGATTGATTTGTATTAAATTTATTATCTAAAGCTTTCGGAATTAGAAAGTAATTACCCGTGACGAAAAAAGGAATAGAGAAACTAGCATCTTCAAAAGTTTTAATCATGCTATTTGCACCACATTCTAAATGAACTTGATTGGTTTTAACTAAATCAAAACGATTGTTTAAATTAGAAGGTAAAAAAACTATATCAGGCTTTAAAGATAAATCTAGTTGAGTTTGTAAGTAAGTGGCTAATTCATCACCTAAAAATCCACAATAACCTTCCCAATATCCTTCATTATTGATATAGCCAAAAGGAGGACTATTTTGGGGATAAGCAACTTTTAAGATCCCATTACTTTTTATATCTTCTATTATGGAACGATCGTCATTTTCTAAAGGAAAAGAAACGACTAAAGGAGGGATAATTTGTAGAGGTAAATTATTACCATAAACTTGAATAATATTGTCTGGTGTTAAATTACTAATTTGAGAGACTTTAAAATTCTCTGAGCCAGAAAAATCTCCATAATTAGCAGTTAAATAAGCTAAATATTTTTGATTATTATTTAAGTAGGCTTCCATAAAAGCCACGGCTATTCCATAAAAGTATTGACTTGTTATCGCTCTATTTTTTCCAATTAACACTTCTGGCATATTATTCAAAGTGTACTCTGGAATTGGCTGAGTCGAACTAAAATGAGTACCCGGTTGGAAAAATAATAAATATTTAAAAGGACTTTTTAACCACAGAAAAGGATGTATTTGTTCGATGACAACAGGAGTAATAACGTCATTACTTCCTGCAGTGATCATAATTGGTATTTTTATCTTACTCAAACTTTCAGGCCCAAAAATAGCACTTGTGAGAGGATGAGTCGATATTATGGCTTTTATTCTCGAATCTTGAAGATTGTATTCTACGGGGGGAAGATGACTTGCTTGGCATTGTAAAATCAAAGCCGTGTTAACAATCACTTGATTTTGCTGACATTCTGTCTTTAGTCGTGCTATGTTTAAGGGAGCACCGGCTAGAGACAAAACTGTAGTACCACCTAATGAATCCCCGATCGCACCAATTTTACTAAAATCGACTCTTTTTTGCCAAATTTCTTGTTTAGAGGCTAATTCTTTGATTTTATCTATCACTGAGGATATATCTTGAGGCCTAGCTATATATTCTACTGGACTTAATGCACTGCTTAATGTACCTTTTAATAATTCTTCTCTATATTGTAAATTACTCCCAATATGCTCAGGCACTGCTACTATAAAACCATAACTAGCTAAATGTTGAGCTAAATTGACGAAATTTTCTTTTAATGAGCCAAATCCGTGAGATATTAGTATTAATGGTTTTTTTTCTTCTTGATTTTGAGGAAAATAGACATCTACCTCGAAACTATATTCTCTGACAAATCCTTGAGTTGTTTGTCTTAAGTCTTGTCTTTCCACCATGATAGTTTCTTGACTGACTTGATACTTTCCTTTCTGACTCAAGTTTTCTAGGGTATTTAAGTTGGTATTTGCAAATTGTGCTTTTTCTGTGTTAGCTTGAAGCTCGATCGATTTTGCAATAGCATCTCTATAACTTTGATATGAAAACATATCATCTTTTAACTGTGCTAACAATTCTAAATTAACAAAAACACCAGAGGCAGGAAAATTACGTAAAACGTCAAGAATTGTCCATGAGGATTGTTGATTAGCGGTGGTTAAAATAGCACCACGAATAGCATAAAAACCATTTTTATCTCTATGAGTTGAAATTACTTTTCCTAATTCTGTCAATAAATCTTCTCCTAAAGAAGTATGACTTAATTTAGAAACAATTATCTTGTCAAAATTATAATTTTTATTAAGAAAAAAACGAATTTCTGCTAAGGTTTTTTCATCTAAAGATGATGTATATTGCTTTAGATCACTTTTTAATTCACCGGTTTTAGCAAAATGTTCTAAAGAATCGATCGAAATAGAAAAAACAAGAGAATTATAAACTAAATTAATTTTTTCAGCCGCTTCAATTGATTTAGGAAAAAATATTGTTATTATAAGACTAATACTAATCCATATAATTTGTTTTTTCATAATTAATCATAATAGATACTTTGATAAAATGAGATTCAAATAAATAATCTTAAAGAAAAACTGAATCTTAAACAAATTGTTACAAAGAATATTGTATTAAGAGAGTATTTTCCATCAAGAATAGTTAAATTGATAAAAAATTATGAATAATATTTTGAGCTTCGTGTCTGATTATAAGTTCTGAATAGTTTCATTAGACATAATGGTATTAGAGGAAATAGCATTTATCGTCTTAACTAAAATCAATGACATCCCTCAAATTATTCAAGAATGTTTTTGAGAATAGAATTTTAATCTATTTTTTTGAATGTTTCAAGTTTAATCTTTACAAAGAATAGTTAAGTTTTCTATCAAAAATCAAAAACCTTTCACTACATCTGCTTTAATAAAATTAGATTGAAATAAATAATTTAAAATTTAAAAACAATCAGAAACAAGAAAAATAGTTATATCTTATAATTTATAGTTTACAGATACTTTGAAACTTTTTACAAGTAGCTAGAATAAACTATAATCAATAAGTAAATTAAAATAATTATTAGGGCTTATCTTTTGCTTTGCTTAATATTTATTTAGAAAAAACTTAGGTTTTGAACAAAGATTAAAGATAAAAATTGCCATTAATAACATAAAGAAAAGATTTACCGATAATTGACTTTCTTTACTGTTTTTTGATTTTATAGTCAAGGAGATTCATCATTATGATAAATACCGCTCCCGAAAAAATTAGTACTACTACCAAACAGGAAAAATTCGTTTTGTGGTTTGAAGAAGTAGGCATCGAAGATGTGCCAATGGTGGGAGGAAAAAATGCCTCTCTAGGGGAAATGATTCAACAATTAACAGCTAAAGGTGTTAACGTACCCACAGGATTCGCTACTACTGCTTATGCTTATCGTTACTTTATCAAAAAAGCAGGTTTAGAAGATCAACTCCGCAAAATTTTCGCTAATTTGGATGTAGAAGATTTACCCAATTTACAAACAGTTGGGCGACAAGCAAGGGCATTAGTTTTAAATACGCCCTTCCCTAAAGAGTTAGAGTTAGCAATCTCCGACGCTTATTTTAAACTCTGTCAACGCTACGGTGCAGATCCTACTCTTTGTACTACAGAAGACGAAGAAGAAATGATGCGTTTGCGTAACTGTTCTTACGATACAGATGTGGCAGTCAGATCATCCGCAACGGCGGAAGACTTGCCCGATGCTAGTTTTGCCGGACAACAGGAAACCTACTTAAATGTTCATGGGGTAAAACAAGTTCTCGAATCTTGTCATAAATGTTTCGCTTCCATTTTTACCGATCGAGCTATATCATATCGTACTGTGAAAAACTTTGATCATTTTGAGGTAGCCTTATCGGTGGGTGTGCAAAAAATGGTACGATCGGACTTAGCATCTTCTGGAGTTATGTTTAGTATCGACACGGAAACAGGCTTTAAAGATGCCGCCTTCGTTACTTCCGCCTATGGTTTAGGGGAAAATGTGGTACAAGGTGCCGTCAACCCTGATGAATTTTTCGTCTTCAAACCCACTCTAAAACAAGGCTTCAAACCCATTTTAAATAAGCGTCTCGGCTCGAAAGAGATCAAAATGGTATATGATTTGGGTGGTGGTAAACAAGTTAAGAACGTTCCTGTCTCGGAATCTGAGCGTCTTCAATATTCTATTACCGATGAGGAAGCCTTAACCCTTGCTCGTTGGGCTTGTATTATCGAAGATCATTACAGCGAAAAAAGGGGGCAAAATAGCCCGATGGATATAGAATGGGCAAAAGATGGTCAAACGGGTCAATTATTCATCGTCCAAGCCCGTCCAGAGACCGTACAATCGCAAAAATCTAGTAATGTCCTCAAAGACTATAAACTAAAAGCTACAAGTGAAGTATTGATTACGGGTCGTGCTGTGGGTGAAATGATTGGTCAAGGTTTAGCCCGTGTTATCCTCAATGTCCATCAAATTGGTGAGTTTAAAGCGGGTGAAGTACTGGTAACTAACAAAACTGATCCCGATTGGGAGCCTATCATGAAAAAAGCTAGTGCGATCGTCACTAACCAAGGGGGGCGCACCTGCCATGCCGCAATTATCGCCCGTGAAATGGGAATACCAGCGATCGTTGGTTGTGGTAATGCTACGGGTATCTTAAAAACAGGTCAAGATGTTACGGTGTCTTGTTCAGAGGGAGAAGAAGGACGGGTGTATTCTGGTTTAGTACCCTTCGACATCATTGAAACCCAACTGGATAATTTACCGAAAACTCGCACAAAAATCTTGATGAATGTGGGTAATCCCGAAGAAGCATTCAAATTAGCCTCCATTCCTTGCGATGGCGTTGGTTTAGCTCGTTTAGAATTCATTATCGCTAACCATATCAAAGCGCATCCTTTAGCCTTGATGAAATTCGATGAATTAACCGATGAATCCGTCAAGAAAGAGATTGCCGAGTTAACTTTAGGCTACCAAAATAAAGCCGATTTCTTTGTCGATAAAGTCGCTCAAGGTGTAGGTACGATCGCAGCCGCCTTCTATCCCAATCCCGTAGTGGTTCGTATGTCTGACTTTAAATCCAATGAGTATGCTAACCTCTTGGGGGGTGCAGACTTTGAACCGAAAGAAGAAAACCCCATGATTGGTTGGCGTGGTGCGTCTCGTTACTACGATGAAAAATACCGTGATGCTTACGGTTTAGAATGTAAAGCCTTAAAACGTGTCCGTGACGACATGGGCTTAACTAACGTAATTCCAATGATTCCTTTCTGTCGTACTCCCTACGAAGGTCGCCGAGTATTAGCAGAGATGGAAAAACATGGTTTAAAACGGGGTGAAAATGGCTTACAAGTCTATGTAATGTGTGAAATTCCTAGTAACGTTATCCTTGCAGATCAATTTACCGAAATTTTTGACGGTTTCTCCATTGGTTCAAATGATTTAACTCAGCTTACACTAGGACTCGATCGAGATTCCTCATTAGTAGCACACATTTTCGATGAACGCAACCAAGCCGTTAAAGATATGGTAGCCATGGTGATTGAAAAAGCGAAACGCAACGATCGTAAAATCGGTATTTGTGGACAAGCGCCCAGCGATTACCCTGAATTTGCCCGTTTCTTAGTGGAGTTAGGTATTGACTCCATCAGTTTAAATCCTGATTCCTTACTAAAAACTTTGCTTGATATTGCTAAGTTAGAAGAAAGATTAGACGCAAATAAATAATTATAATATTTGGGTAGGGTCAAATTATAAAGCCTTACCCACTCATCAAGAAGATGCAACAAAATATTCCTAGAATAGAATCTCTAAAAGTCCAAAATTATCGGGCTTTACATAACCTTGAATTAAAAGAGATTACTCCTTTAACAGTATTTTTGGGTCCAAATGGTAGTGGAAAATCTACCATATTTGATGTTTTTGCTTTTTTATCAGAATGTTTTACAGAAAGTTTAAGAACGGCATGGGATAGACGAGGACGATTTCGTGAATTGCGTACTAGGGGCAGTGAAGGGTATATTGTAATTGAAATTAAATATAGAGAAGAATATCATCCCAGAAAATCACCAATCATCACATATCATTTGGCGATCGCAGAAGAAAATAATCGCCCTTTTGTAGCTGAAGAATGGTTACAATGGAGAAGAAAAAGTAGTGGTAAACCTTTTCGCTTTTTAGACTTTAAAAGAGGGGAAGGACAAGTTGTTAGTGGTGATACTCCCGATGCTGAAAATGAACGTATTTCAGAAAAGTTAGAATCGCCTGAATTTTTAGCGGTGAATACTTTAGGACAATTCTCTAAACATCCAAGGGTTAGTGCTTTACGGAAATTTATTACCAGTTGGTATTTATCTTATATTAGTGCTGATAATACTAAAACTTCTACTGAAGCAGGCGCCCAAGAAAGATTAACTCCCATGGGAGATAATTTACCCAATGTCATTCAATATCTAAAGGAAGAACATCCAGAAAGACTAGATAAAATATTGGAAATTCTTTCTCTTCGTATTCCTCGTCTGGAAAAAGTGGAAGCATCAATTATGCCTGACAATCGTCTTTTATTACAAATCAAAGATGCTCCTTTTGTTCAACCGATACTCTCAAAATTTGCTTCTGATGGAACATTAAAAATGTTAGCTTATTTAACTCTCTTGTATGATCCTCAAGCACCTCAATTAATAGGTATCGAAGAACCGGAAAATCATTTACATCCTCGTTTATTGCCTGAATTAGCCGAAGAATGTCGTAGTGCGTCTAGTAATACTCAGTTAATGGTAACAACTCATTCTCCTTTCTTTGTAGATTCTTTAAAACCTGAAGAGTTATGGGTTTTATACCGAGATGAAAAAGGTTTTACCCAAGCAAAAAGAACGGCAGATATGAAGGGAGTAAAAGAATTTATTGAACATGGTGCATTATTAGGCTCTTTATGGATGGAAGATTATTTTGATGTGGGAAATCCTTTGAAAAATTCTGGTAAGGGAAGATAAATTTTAGGAGTAAACAACCGTGAATTTAGAGTTTTTAGTTGAGGAAGCATCTTTAAAAGAAGCGTTACAAAATTTATTACCAAAGATATTACCTTCTGAAATAACCTTTAATATTCACGATTTTCGAGGGAAAGAAGATTTATTGAAAAAACTGCCTAATCGTTTAAAAGGTTATAAGGCTTGGATTCCTAATGATTATAAAATTATTGTGATGATTGATGAAGATAGAGAAGATTGTCTTAAATTAGGTGATTTCTAATAATAAATATACCTGCTAAATCCCCCTAGCCCCCAAAACACAAAGAGGAAATTATAAAGAAGATGGGTAAATTCTTTCTTGGAAATGGCCTTAAAACAAAAATTAGAAGGTATTGCGAAACAAACTGGTTTTATTACTAAAACGTCAAGAACAAATAATCAAGATTTTCAAGTTCTTAATCGCATTGTTGTAGAAGAATTAGAGGCATGGTTTTTTGGTGATATAAATGCTATTCGTCAAGCCTATCCAAGGGTATCACAAAATTTGATCAATCAAAAACCCTATCGAAATCCTGATAACATCAAAGGGGGAACTTGGGAAGCATTAGAAAAAATTTTAAATAAAGCCGGTTATTTTCAAGGTGGATTACAAAAATTAGTCTGTGCTAGAGAAATTTCTGGGTATATGAATCTAAATGAAAATCGCTCTAAAAGTTTTCAAATTTTTGTTCAAGGTTTACTAGAAATAATTAAAACTTAGTATGTGTAAAATTACCATTACTAGACTTAAAATATGATAATTTGTTTATAATATTGATCAAAAAAATTTATCTTAATTTAAACTTAAGAATATAATTTATAATCTCTTTAAATAAGAATGAGAGTGACAAGTTTTGTAAATCTTGCAATTAAAATATTATAGCTTTAAGAAAATAAAAATAGTGTTTCATATTTAATTAAAATAAATATAATTGATCAAAATATCTATCAAAGAGATAATGTTATTTATAGTTTTATTTCCTTCTTTACAAATTAATCAATGATTGAGGAAATATAGTTGATTATATACTAACTAAAACTCGATCGAGATTCTTTTTTTGTTTTAAAATAAGGCTTAATAATTAGTCAAAATTAGAAAAACTCTTACAGCCGATAAAAACTTTTATTAATTAAAGTTAAAATCCTTATACAATATTTGATAACTTTTTCAACAAAATTTAATCGGTGAAGCAAAATCAAAAACATATCCAAAAAACAACTCTTAACAACGGTATAACATTAATTGTTATTGAAAATCCTACCACAGAAATAATAGCAGGACGAATTTTTTGCCGTAATGCAGGAAGTTTATGGGAAGCAACCCATCAAGCCGGAATTTTTCATCTTTTAGCTAGTGTAATGTCTAAAGGCACACGTCATCTATCTTCTTTAGAAATAGCAGAAAAAGTAGAATCGATCGGTGCAGCATTAGGTACAGATACTTCTAGTGACTATTTTTTAGTAGGTATGAAAACTATTACCGAAGATTTTAGCGAAATTCTTGCTCTTGCCGGAGAAATTATCCGTTATCCCTCTTTTCCTGATACGGAAATTGAATTAGAAAAAAAAATAACTTTACAGAACATCCTTTCACAAAAAGAACAACCCTTTAACCTTGCTTTTAGTCAGTTAAGGGAAATGATTTATGGACAACATCCTTATGGTTTTTCTGTTTTAGGTACGGAAAATACTTTGAATCAATTAACTGCTTTTGATTTGAAAGAATGTCATCAAAAACACTTTACTCCTGATAACTTTGTTATTAGTCTAGCAGGAAAAATTAATTTGGATCAAGCGATCGAGATGGTAGAAAATATTTTCGGTGATTGGCAAAAATCCCATAATAGGAATAAACTTAACCCTTATCCATTGTACCCCCAAGCACTCGATCGAAAAATTGAACAGGAAAACCAACAATCTATCATCATGATGGGATACCTATCCCCAGAAATTACCCACCCAGATTATCCCATACTCAAACTATTAACCACCTATTTAGGTAATGGCTTATCAAGTCGCTTATTTGTAGAATTGAGAGAAAAGAGAGGATTAGCTTATGATGTCTCAGCTTTTTATCCCACAAGGCTAGATAAATCTCAATTTGTGGTGTATATGGGTACAGCTTCTCAAAATATTGAAATAGGAAAAGAAGGTTTATACAACGAAATTCAAAGATTAAGACAGGAAAAATTAAGTGCCAAAGAGTTAGAAATAGCTAAGAGTAAACTTTTAGGGCAATATGCTTTAGGAAAACAAACAAACGCCGAATTTGCTCAAATTTTTGGATGGTATGAAACCCTCGGCTTAGGAATTGAATACGACGAAATTTTCCCCCAACAAATTAATAATGTCACCCTTGAAGATATACAACGAGTAGCTAATACTTACTTAAAAGATAGCTCTTTATGCACTTCGATCGTAGGAAAATAAACAAAAACACATTTTATATTCTAATTTGTAGTCAAAGTTTAATCATCAAGACGTAAGAGTTTACGGTAAAACTTTTGCGAAAAATCCGTTTGACGAGATTGTTTAAAATTTTTAATTAATAGAATTAGAAATTCGATAAATTCCGAATTAGATAAGTTAACCTCATAACTCAAATCTGCACTGCCATCAAACTGAATCCGACACCGAGTTGGTTCAGCTGGTAATCTTGAAACATACCAAATAGCGACAAAAGGAATATTTTTTTTCCCCTCGATGATTCTTTCTCCTTCTAAAAATCCTTGTTGATATAAACTTAAAGCATAGGGCAATATTTCATGTTGTTCTTTTCCATAGTAAGGTTGATACATTAAAGTATCGGCTTTACTGGCAGGTTGTAATTTTTCAATACTAGACATCTTTTTTTCCCTTTATGTGCCTTAATTTAAGTCAATGCTTATTGTAACTAAAATGTTAATAAAAATCTCCATTAATTTTCTAGGGGATACTTGCTAACAAGATAATTTGATTTTTATAAGGGTAAATAAGAAACAACAGACAATAGATAAATATTGTCAATTATTGGAATTTATTATCGATTTTATATCTCATATTCTAATCATTAAGTTTTATTAGATCGACATATTTCTCAAATGCTTTTTATTTTATGAACAATATTATATAAATGTAAAAATTTAAAAACAATAGAGTAAAAATTCATTCTATATAGTATTATTTAATCCTATAGCTTATATAAGTCTTGAGTGATTTAGAATACAAAAACAACAAACATATATCAAAAAAAATTGATGTATTTTATTTAAGAATTAATATCTATTCTAAAATTAACTCATGAAATATTAACTTCTCAATGGGTTTTTATGTTTTTAAAAAACTATTGTTAAAAGATCTGAAAAATGTAAATTAGAAATTATAACATGATATTTAAGAACATAAAATAATTGACAGCAAAGTGAATTTATTTACACTTAATTACTGATTTTACTATACTTTCTTAGGAGAAAATACGATGACAACACTTAATGGAACAGGTTTAGCCGATTCACTCAATGGATCTTCTTTGAGTCCTTTAACTATAAATGGTCTTGCTGGAGATGACACTTTACTTGGTGGTCTTCAGGGTGATACTTTAGATGGAGGAGATGATAATGATTCAATTATTGCCAGTCGTGGAAATGATAGTATTATTGGAGGCAGTGGAGATGACACTATCAACTATGCAAATATCGGTACTGCCGTTACTCTTCAAGCTACGGGATTATTAAGTAAAGGTTCTTTTGGTACAGATACTCTTGTCGGTGTAGAAACTATTATTGGTGCAACCAATCGGGCAAACGTTATAGATGCATCTAGTAGCACATCAGCAGTATTAGTAGATTTGGCAAATGACACTCTAACTGTTGTTGATTTTGATGGTATGGGTGGTGATCTCAATTTTCAAATCATTAATTTTGTTAATGTCACTGGTGGTAGTAATGATGATACGATTATCGGCAATTTAAGTAACAATGTTTTAAACGGCAGTGCTGGAAACGATAGTATTCTCGGCGGTTTAGGCAACGATACGATCGATGGTGGTGCTGATAATGATTCATTGCTTGGAGGAGATGGAAACGATCGAATCCTGAGTGGCATCGGTGATGACACAATTTTAGGTGGCATGGGCAATGACACTATTGTTCTTGTTGCAGGAGATAAATTAGTCTATGGTGGAAATGATACAACTTTTGATCAAGGAACCGATACTGCTGACTATTCCCAATTAAATGAAAGTATAACTCTTCAAGCTACTGGTTTAGTCGTAAAAGGGGCTGGTGGTGCTTCTGGTACAGATACTCTAGCAGGAATAGATAATATTATAGGTGATACAGGAACTGGTATTGTTAACACGATCGACGTTTCTAATGAAGATTTGGGTGGTGGTGCGATTGATGTTGATTTAGGTACAAACACCCTAGATGTTGTCAACGTAGATTTTGGATCGGGTGTTATTCCTTTAGTTTCTTTTGGAGTAACTAACTTCATTAACGTAGTTGGTAGTAATGGCAGTGATACCATTACAGGAAGTAGCCTTGCCAATAACTTACAAGGTGGAGATGCAGACGATACCATTAATGGCGGTTCAGGAAACGATACTATTCTTGGAGACGCAGGAAGTGATACTCTAAATGGTGGGTTGGGGAATGATAGTGTAGTTGGTGGTGATGGTGACGACACTCTTATCGGCAGTCGTGGTAACGATCGACTCATTGGTGGTGACGATATGATGACCACAGACACCGCCGACTATTCTGATTTAGGTCAACGTGTTACCCTCAGACCACAAGGAGTTGTAGCTAAAGATGGAGGGTTTGGAACTGATACTTTAGTAGGCGTTGAAACAATCATCGGAACGACGGGGCAATCAAACCTTATTGATGTTTCCACTAGCAGTTTAGACATAAACGTTGACTTGGGTAATGATACTTTAACCGTCATTGATTTTGACGGTATGGGTACTGATCTTAACTTCGATGTCATAAACTTTGTTAATGTAACTGGTGGTAGTGGCAACGATACTATAATTGGTAGTGCTGTCGCTAATACATTAAATGGAGGTGTTGGTGATGATAGCATCCAAGGAGGTGCTGAAAATGATAATCTTAATGGTGGTAATGGTAATGACATCCTAGAAGGTGGTGACGATAACGATACAATAATTGGCAGTAGCGGTAGTGATTCTATTTTTGGTGGTGTTGACGGAACTGACAGTGGAACAGACACCGCAAATTACTCTGCACTAACTCAAGCCATTACCTTACAACCTTTGGGAGTAGTAGCAAAAGGCACTCTTGGTACGGATACCTTATCGGGAATTGAAACTATTATCGGTGCAACCAATCGAGCAAATGTCATAGATGTCTCTACTGCTAGTGCAGGTCTGAGCATTGAAGTTGACTTAAGTAATACGAGTACAGATAATTTAACAGTTGCCGATAGTGGAATGACTTTCATGGGTAGCTTTGCCGTACGAAATTTCCGTAACGTAATTGGTACTGACGGTAATGATACGATTACAGGTGATTCTTCCACCAACTTATTAGATGGTGGTGATGGTGATGATACCCTTAATGGCGGTACTGGAAATGACACTCTTGTCGGTAGTAGTGGTAATGATAGCCTTTTGGGAGGCACTGGTACTGACACCGCCAATTACTCCTCTTTGGGGGAAATTGTTACTCTGGGGGCAACAGGAACAATTACTAAAGAGACTTTAGGCACAGATACACTCAGTGGAGTGGAAGTTATTATCGGCGCGACAGGAGAAAATAATGCGATCGATGCGAGTACCGCCACAAGTGGTGTTAGTATTACCGTTAACTTAGCTACTACTACTAACAACTTGACTATTGCAGGAGTTCCTTTTGCGACTCTACCAAATCCCATCTTTTCTGTACGCAATTTTGTCAATGTTACTGGAACAAATAGTGTTGACAATATTACTGGTAGTACGGTAGATAATACTCTTAGTGGTTTAGATGGTAATGACTTCATTGATGGAGGAAGCGGTAATGATAGCCTTGACGGTGGTATTGATGGAGATACTCTTATCGGTGGTATTGGAAATGATACTCTAATTGGTAATAATGGTGCAGATAGTCTTGTAGGTGGTACAGGCAATGACACTCTGACTGGTGATAGTGGAAATGATACTCTCATTGGTAGTGCAGGAAAAGATACTTTGACTGGTGGTGGTGGAAGTAATGTTTTAGATTACAGAACTTTAAGTGATTCTTTGCTCAGTAATTTTGACATCATCACCGATTTTAGTGACACAGATGATGACTTCCGAGTCTCTTCCTTCGGGGGATTCAATAATGGAACGTTTAATGTTGCTAGTTTAACTGCTAGTGCTATTGCTTCAGGTTTAAGCGGTATAAGTTTTGGTGCATTCCAAGCCGCCACTTTTACATTGACTACCGACGTAGGTAGTAGTTATCTCGTTATTAATAATAGTACTGCTGGGTACTCATCTTCTACAGATGCGATCGTTCGTCTGGAAGGTTTCGCCGGAACATTAACTAATGCAAACTTTGTTTAATTTTGATTATTTGAGAATTAGTTTCCCATAAATCATAATCATTTGCCCTCTTTATCTACTCTGGTAAAGGGGGTTTTTGAATTATGATGATCAAGGATAGTTTAAAATAATATTAGTATTAAATTTCATAGACTAAATATAAAGCGAAATTAAGGTCATGACAAAAGTAGAATCAGTAAATACAGAAATAAATATAATGGATGTGCCGAAGCAAGGTTTACCTGTCACTATCATTACAGGTTTTTTAGGCAGTGGTAAAACTACTTTACTTAATCATATTTTGCAAAATCAACAGGGTGTTAAAACAGCAGTATTGGTGAATGAATTTGGAGAGATTGGTATTGATAATGATTTAATTATCTCCAGTGATGAAGATATGGTGGAGTTGAGTAATGGTTGTATTTGTTGTACCATCAACACAGATTTAGTGGATGCTGTATATAAAGTTTTAGAAAGAGATGAGAAAATAGATTATTTAGTAGTGGAAACCACTGGTTTAGCCGATCCTTTACCTGTGGCTTTAACTTTTTTAGGAACTGAACTACGAGACATGACAAGGTTGGACTCGATCGTAACCTTAGTGGATTCAGAAAATTTTAGTCTTGATTTATTCAATAGTGATGCGGCTTATAATCAAATTGCTTACGGTGATATTATTTTACTTAATAAAACCGATTTAGTGGATTCCGCAGATGTGGATTTGTTAGAGGTTAGATTAAGAGATATTAAGCAAGATGCGAGAATTATGCGCACCACTAAATCTCAAGTGCCGTTACCATTGATCTTAAGTGTGGGTTTATTCGAGTCAGATAAATATTTTGATCAGGATGATTCTTCTGATGATCACGAACATAATCATCATTGTACAGAAGATCACGAACACGATCATAATTGCGGTCATGATCACCATGATCACTCTCATCATCACCATTCGGATCATTTAGAAAATGATGGTTTTACCTCCGTTTCCTTTGTTAGTGATAAGCCTTTTAATATTCGTAAATTACAAAGTTTTTTAGATAATGAATTACCTGTTAATGTGTTTCGTGCCAAAGGTATTCTTTGGTTTCAGGAAAGTCCCGATCGCCATATTTTCCATTTAAGCGGTAAACGTTTCACCATTGAAGATGATGAGTGGAAAAAAGGACAAACAAGAGAAAATAAATTAGTTTTTATCGGCCAAAATATTGATGGCGATCGCATTAAACAACAACTTGAAGAATGTTTGTACCGTTAAGAAGTAATGAAAAGATCCTTAAAACGATAAATAAATCCTAATAGGTAACAGCTAACAGCTAATTCCTAATTCCTTTCGTGTTATAATAGTGAAGGTGATTTTTGTTACAAAACTTCACATTATTAGAATGAAACTCTATTAATAATCACTTTTTTTAGAGTGGAAAAACTCAAAACAGAAAGCAATAATATCATGGAAATTTCCCCAAATCAAACACGAGCTATCATAACCGGAGCTAGTAGTGGGATTGGTAAAGCAACAGCCATCGCCTTTGCATCATCAGGGATTGATTTATGTTTAATCGGTCGTTCTCATGCTAAATTGACGGAAGTAGCTCATCTTGCACAAGAATATGGGGTACAAGTTAAAGTAATTTCTGCTGATTTCAGTGATGTATCCACAATTAGGAGTAAGATACAGTCGATCGCAGAAGAATATGGTAATATTGATATTCTAGTCAATAATGCGGGGATGGGTTATACAAACCTGTTAAGAGACACGTCCTTAGCAGATTGGCAAAAAGTTTTAGATCTCAATTTAACCAGTGTGTTTGAGTGCGTCATGGGGGTTTTACCATCCATGAGAAAACATGGTAAAGGTACAATTGTTAATGTGGCTTCCATCTCTGCCCAGACTTTTTTCCCAGAGTGGGGAACTTATTCTGTCAGTAAAACTGCCCTTGTTACTTTTGGTCAATGTTTGGCTTTGGAAGAAAGAAGTAATGGCATCCGAGTTACGACTATTTTTCCGGGGGCAGTAGATACTCCCATTTGGGATACAAATACTGTACAAGCACAACTCGATCGAACAGCGATGTTAAAACCCGAAACCGTTGCTCAAGCCATTTTACAAACAGTATTGCTACCTCAAGAGGCGGTTATTGAACAATTAACAATTACCCCTAGTATTGGTGCTTTATAGATAGATAACTTTATCGTGGTTTCATAATTTCTTGAGGCGTTAATGTTCATTTCTTGAGCTTTTCTTGTTCATGTAACGAAAATCTCCCGCCGAAATCTAAAAATTAAACTAATTTGCTAACTTAACTATGACAGAATTTTCCAACGGTTCTAACTCTCCTAAGATTTCTCCCGATGCTTCTTTATCTATTAGTACTGAAGTTTATAATAATGTGGCCACCCGTCCCGATCGAAATACTCATAACGGACAAGTAGCTCAAATCAATCTCAGTCACGAAGAAAATAAACAACAGATGATGGATTCTGTTCGTATTATATTAGAGTCAGTGGGAGAAGATCCAGAAAGAGAAGGGTTATTAAAAACCCCCAAAAGAGTTGCCGAAGCCATGCAGTTTTTAACTCAAGGTTATAGCCAATCGTTAGAAAAATTAGTCAATGGTGCTATTTTTGATGAAGGGCATAACGAAATGGTGTTAGTCAGAGATATTGACTTTTTCAGTCTTTGTGAACACCATATGTTGCCTTTTATGGGAAGGGCGCACGTTGCTTATATTCCTAACCAGAAAGTAGTAGGATTGAGTAAATTAGCGAGAATTGTTGAAATGTACTCAAGAAGATTGCAAGTTCAAGAACGTCTTACTCGTCAAATTGCGGAAGCAATACAAACTATTCTCGATCCTCAAGGCGTTGCGGTGGTAATGGAAGCAACTCATATGTGTATGGTTATGCGGGGAGTTCAAAAACCCGGTTCTTGGACAGTCACCAGTGCGATGTTGGGTGTATTCCAAGAAGAAAATAAAACCCGAGAGGAATTTCTGAATTTAATTCGTCATAAACCTAGTTTTCTCTAATTATCTGAGTTCGATATAAAATTTATAGGTGAAGGTAGTGGTTAGCTTTTAGCTTTTTTTCTATTAAAGAATAAGTAATCAATTACTAATGTTGACAAGAAATTTAACTTAACAATAGTTCATAACTATTCTATCTTTTGAACAATATTTTTTCATCGAACAAACCTAAGTTAGAGAAAAATTCTTGATGTAGGTAGGTTTTGGGCTTTGAGGTTTAGGTTTTAGGTTCTAAAAATACCAAATTTGATTGAATTATTTAATTAAATTAATCTAAGTAAAATCAATTGTTAACAGTTTTTGATCAATTATTTACCTAATACCTAATGCCTTGCTATTATCCATACATTTTGCATCGAACGGAGGAGAACAAAAGTTCTAATTAGTATTGAGGGAATAAGTTTTTTGACCAAAGAAAAGAGACGTAGAATAATTACGTCTCCACAATTTTAAAATTATTTTTCTCTCCTCACATAATAGGACTTTATTTTTCTTTAGGTGCGTTAGCGCGTAGGAATTCGATCGATTCTTTAGAAGGCCATAAAACAATTTTCGTTAACATTTCATCATCTCCTTGTTTTAATGCCTCTAATATTCCTTCTAAAATAACTACTTCTATTTTTACACTAGAGGCTAAATTAGGTTGTGCCTTTTTGAAATTATCCACTAATTGTTGTACCTGTTGTTGATCAAAAAAGAATGGGATTACTTCTTGTTCATTTTGTTTAATAGTTAAGTAACCTTGATCTTCTCCTGCTTTTGCCACAAATAAAGGAACTCCAGATTGATATTCTGTATTCAATTTTTTCGCTTGTTCCACTTGTTCTCTAGTGGGTACATAGGCAAAGATAATCGGTTCTTTTTCTTTGGCGTTGGTTTCTGATAATTCAAAAATTTCCCCTAAAGATACCGGTACAACTTGGACTTGTTTTCCTAAATCTGGATTATCTTTTTTCAGTTTTTCTACAAAGCTATTGGCATCTTGTTTGCTAATAAAAACTCCAGCAACTTTACCATTTTGATCATTAGAGGCAATCAGAGGCGCACCTTGACCATCTGCGATCGTAAATACTGGAATGGGTCTGAGTTTTTGAACAATTGCGTCTTGGGGTAATGCTAATAATTTGGTAGTTTGGGTTAACCAGCAACTAATAACAGTAGCACCGATTAAACTAGCATTTCTTATCTGAGTCAATAAAGATTTATTTTTCATAGGGGTTTAAAGGTAGAGATTTTATTTATCCTTTTTTGATGACGATTCTTTAAAGTGGATAGTTTCTGGCAAAAAAAATCAAAGTAAATTAAGTATCAATTTCCTTTTCACTACTATATCACTTGATTTCAGAGTTAGCAGTTTTTTGTATATTTAATCTAATAACATTTAGGTTACAAAGTTAAAGAGGAAATGAGAAACAGAAAAATATAGGAAGATTAGATACTTTTAATTAAAGCGATGAGCTGTTAGCTGTTAGTTTTTAGCTTTTTTTCCATTAAAGAATAAGTAATCAATTACTAATGTTGATCAGAAATTTAACTTCACAATAGCTGATAACTAATTGCCAATTGCTAATCGCTAATTAAATATAATTATTTCTCACTACTCATATAGGATTACTAAATTAGCTTAAATAAGTATAACCTCGTAAATTTTCTTCGTAGTTTTTAATTAATAGTTGAGATTTTTCTAAGTCAATTTGTTTTTCTAATAAGGCATTTTCTGTTAAACATCTTAGTTTTTCTGTTAAATCCTCTGCTGAATATTCTACATATTTTAATACGTCTGTGACGGTATCTCCTTTCACTACATATTTAATTTGATAATTTTCTTTTTTACTTTGAATATGGATCACATTAATATCTCCAAATAGATTATGTAAATTCCCCATAATTTCTTGATAAGCACCAACTAAAAACATTCCTAAATAATAAGGTTTAAAATCCGTATTTTCTGGATTATCAATATCTTGTTCTTTGATTGGTTTTAATGGATGTAATTCTAAAGCATTTTTGACATCTAATAAATCAATAAATTTATCAATTTTTCCATCACTATCACAGGTTAAATCAGCTAACACTCCTTTTATGGTAGGCTTTTCATTTAATCGATGAATAGGTAAAATAGGAAATAATTGATCGATCGCCCAAGCATCAGGAGCAGACTGAAAAACCGATAAGTTAATATAATAAGTAGCGATCATTAAGTCATTTAAGTCGTTTAAATCGTCACTAACATAAGCCTCATTTTTGGTAATTTGATAAATTTTATGACAACATCCCCAATATAATTGTTCTGCTTTAGCTCGATCGATTAAAGTAAGATAGCCGAAATTAAATAAACTAATAGCTTCATCCTTAAATTGTACCGCATCATGATACATTTCCTGATAATTATCTTCATTAATCGTCTCGTAAGTTTCCCATAAATTGCGAATAATTAAATGCTCTTTTTCTTCCGTCGGTTGAGGTAATTCGAGAGGAGGATTATTACTACTTACTACATTAAAAATTAACACCGAATGATGAGAAGTAATTGCCCTACCACTTTCGCTAACTAAAATCGGTGAAGAAATATTATTTTCGTCACAGGCTTCTTTTACTGCGGCAACAATATCGTTAGCATAATTCTGCATATTATAGTTTTTGGACGCATAAAAATTCGTTTTTGAACCATCATAATCAACGGCTAAACCACCGCCAACATCTAAATATTTCATTCCCGCACCCATTTTGCTTAGTTGCACATAAATTTGACTAGCTTCTCTAATAGCATCTTTTATTACTGCAATAGAGGAAATTTGTGAACCAATATGAAAATGTAATAATTTTAAACAGTCTAATTTATCCTCGGATTTGAGCTTATTTATTACCGTTAAAATTTCTGGAATAGTTAAGCCAAATTTGGCTTTTTCTCCCGTAGAATTTCCCCAGTGTCCTGAACCTTTTGTTTGCAGTTTTGCCCTAACTCCTAATTGAGGTTTTAAGTTTAATTTTTGGGCTAATTTTAAGATAATAAATAATTCGCTAATCTGTTCAATAACAATAATTAAATTATGGCCTAACTGTTGAGCTAAAAGAGCCGTTTCTAAATATTCTTCATCCTTGTAGCCATTACAAATTAATAATCTTTCTCTATTTTTATCTACTTCTAAAGTAGCTAAAGCAATCATTAATTCTGGTTTTGAACCTACTTCTAATCCAAAATTATAGGGTTTTCCATATTCTACTAATGCCTCGACTAACTGTTTATGCTGGTTACATTTGATAGGATATACTCCTCGATAAACATTGTTATAATTATATCTATCGATCGCTTCATTCATACAGTCATGTAACCGTTTCAATCGATCGTCTAGCATATCAGAAAAACGAATTAGTAAAGGTAAATTAATATCTCTTTTTTTCAAACTTTCTACTAATTCAAATAAATCAATTTTATGCTCATCACCCCTAGTAGAAACGACAATATTACCTTCTGCATTAATAGAAAAATATGGTTCACCCCAACCCTCAATTTGATAAAGTTTATTACTGTCTTCAATAGTCCAAAATTTAGTCATAGTTTAAGAAAAAGTTAACAAAAACAATTAAAAGTTAACAATGAACAATGAACAATTATTCGTCATCAATTATTAATTGTCAATTACTAATTATAACTTTATTTTAATTAGAGGGATTAGCTGTTAGCTTTTAGCTTTTAGCCTTTTTTTCATTAAAGAATAAGTAATTAATTACTAATGTTGACGAGAAATTTAACTTCACAATAGCTGATAACTGATTGCTAATTGCTAATAGTATAAATTTTGTCTAATTAACACCATTATTGTAGAAAATCCGTAGATGGTCGAGACACAGTAAAATTGATCAAGATAATTAGAAATTAAAAGTAATGAATATTGTATTAATCTTGTTTCTAATAACTGCCTTGAGTTTATCAGGATGTCAGCAGTTAGAAGCTACAAATGGCACAGAAAATAACACAACGGCAAATCAGGAAAATGTCACTTCGCAAACTGAAACCCCAGTTGATCAAACATCACAAATGGCTCAAAATAGTCAAAATAATCAAAATACTCAAAATACTATGAATTTACCACGTTTAGAAGGCACTGCTACGGTTGTAATGAAAGTCAATGGTCAATCTATTACGATCGAAGTTGATGGTAATAATGCACCTATCACCGCAGGAAATTTCGTTGATTTAGTCAAAAAAGGTGTTTATAATGGTGTGGTTTTTCACCGTGTAGTTAAAGATCCTTCTCCTTTTGTAGTACAAGGTGGTGATCCCCAAGGCAAAAATCCAAAAATTCCGGCTTCTGCTTTGGGTACTGGTAGTTATATTGATCCCGTGACAAATACTCCCCGTTATATTCCCTTAGAAATTCGTCCTGAATATGATGAAACCAAAACCGATGTTGAATCTCCTGCTATCATTTATAGTCAAACCATTACCCAACCACCTGAGTTAAAACATGATTATGGTGTAATTGCTATGGCTCGATCGCAAATGCCCGATTCTGCATCTTCCCAGTTTTATTTTACTTTAGCAGATCTTCCTTTCCTTGATGGTAGTTATGCTGTTTTTGGTAAAGTGACGGAAGGTATGGATGTAGTTGAAAAAATTAAACAAGGCGATCGTATTGAGTCTGCAGAAGTCATTGCTGGTGCAGAAAACTTGAAATAATTAGTAGTGAATAATGAATAGAGGTTGATAACTCTTGCCTAAAGGCGGAGGATTCTTCCTTCACCGAATCGAGTGATGCTTTATAAAAACTTTATCTTTGCTGAGTCTTATCTCCTGATGCAGTAGCGATATGTAACACTACCAAAATACGCAAACCTTCATTTCTGATTCATGGTTAAAGTTGTTGTCACAGGTATTAGTATTATTTCCTGTTTGGGAGATACAAAAGCCACTTGGCAAGGTGTAATAAATGGTATTTCGGGAATCAAATTTCGACAACCTTTTGATTATTTATCCTGTTTACCTTTAGGTTTAATTAAATCTCATCCCTCTTTTATTGGGGATGTCACTTTTACATTAATCAAAGATTTGATAAATCACTCAAACCTTGAACTGCCTTTAAAAGATACGGGTATTGTAATTGGTTCAAGTCGTGGTTGTCAAAGTCAATGGGAAATATTTTTATCATCTCCAAAACCTTCATTTTCTCCCCTATGGTTAAATACTTTACCTTATCAACCGTCTATTATTACCGCTAATTATATTCAAACTAACGCTTCTGTACTTTCTCCTACAAATGCTTGTGCTACAGGATTAAGCTCGATCGCCCAAGGCTATGAATTAATTAAACAAAAACGTTGTAAAAGCGTGATTGTAGGAGCGGTGGAAACTCCTATTACTCCCCTCACGATCGCCGGATTTAGCCAAATGAAAGCCTTAAGCAATAAAGGATGTGATCCCTTTGGTAAAGAAAGATCAGGTTTTGTATTGGGGGAAGGGGGTGCAATGTTGATGTTAGAAACGGAAGAATCTGCTCGGAATCGTCAAGCTAAAATTTATGGAGAAATATTAGGATGGGGTATGAGTTGCGATGCCCAAACGATGACCGCGCCTGAAAAAGAAGCCTATACTGCAATAAAAACTATTAAACTGTGTTTAGAACGTTCTCAAATACAACCCGAGGAAATTGATTATATTAACGCTCATGGCACGGGTACTATTTTAAACGATCGACGAGAAGCTAAAATTATTAATCATCTATTTCCTCAAAACCCTAAAGTTAGTTCAACAAAAGGAGTGACAGGACATACACTAGGTGCTTCAGGTGCGATCGCCACTGCCTTAAGTTTTTTGTCTTTAGAAAAACAAATATTATTACCAAATACAAACCTTTCTTGTCCAGAATTTGACCTTAATTTTTGTACTCAAGGAGAGAAATATTCTTTACAAAAAATGCTTTGTTTTAGCTTTGGTTTCGGTGGACAAAATGCAGTATTGGCGATCAGAAAATAAAACACTTTAATCAAAGAGAGAGAATAGGGAACAGGCAAAAGTGATAATAATTGATTTAAAACTATAAAAAATTTATTTATTTCAATTGTTTATTAAATTTAACACCTCTGATTTGTACAGATTTTGTCTGATTAATTAATACTCTTTTTCCTTATTTATTAAAGTTTGAGACATCGAACTCCTAACTCCTAACTCCTAACTCCTAATTCCTCTTTAAGAGGCTTTTTTTGAAATAGTCATATCCTTACGGGGAGGAATAGATACTGTTTGTCTATGAACTTGTACTTGCTGACGGCCATTGGTGACAACTCTTAACATATCACCGAGATCTTTTTCTAATTTAGATAGTACAGAATCAGCATAAATATCCGCTTCATTTTGTATATCTTCTGCTTCTAAAATAGCTTGTTGTCTAGTTTTCATGGCTTCTTGTTGAATCCGTTGCCTAATTTGTTCAACTTCACTAATGGTTTTCCGTTGCAAATTTTCGCAATCTTGTTGAACTTGTCTTCTAATTTGATGTGCTTGAGTTTCTGCTTGTTGAACAATCCGAGACTCATCTAATAATTGTGTCGCTCTTCTTTGCGCATTTTCTACTATTTTTTGGGCATAATTTTGGGCTTCGGCCAATATTTGTTCTCTATGTTGTAGAATTTGAGTTGCTTGTTCTAAACAGTCTGGAATATTAATTCTAATCGCATCTAATTGTTTCATCAATATATCTTCATCGACAAGAGTCTTACCGACAAAAGGAATACGAGTACTATTAAGAATGAAATCTTCTAATCTTTCTATTTCTTCTACCATATCTACCGCCATTTCCTCAATTTGAGGTGGTTTTTCTTGGGAAGATGGAATATGAGAAACGGGCAATTGAGAAGGGACATTATTCGCAATCATTAATTTAAAATCTCCTTTGTTGTTGTTAGTATAATAAATCAGAAATTATTTGAAATAAACATAATAATAAACCATAAACAATGGACTATTTATTTTATTTACTATAGCTCTTAATTGCGATCGAAATTAACTCGATAATTAAAGTCTTTTGCTTGAGTATGACATTCAATGCAACTATTAAGAGTTATAGGCGAAGGTAGAGTTACATTAGGATGAAGAGCGAAAAAATAACGAGATTGTGCCATATATTTCGGTTCGATTTCATCTTTTAATAACTGTCGGGAATAATTTTGTAAATATTGCCACATTAGCCGTTGACTAAAACCTGTTAATCCTTCTACTTTTACTCCGTAATGATTACCCGGATTTTCTAAGATTCTTTGCCAAGTTTCTTGAGGTAACACCGCAGGAGGTACAGGAATATGACAAGTTGCACAGTTTTCTAGGTAAAAGTCTTCACCAATTTTAAAATTTCCTGTGGCTTTATCTACAGATTTGGTATTTTGAACGATCGAATTAGAGCTAAAACCATAGGATGCACCCCATCCTAAAATAACGCTACAGCTAACGATAAATGCCAAAATAAGCATTTTCCAACGTTTTTTGATCATTTTAATTATGATAATAGAGTTTTTCTTAATTAGGGAACAGAATTATTTTTATTAATTTTAAAATATACAAACTCTTATCTGTTGCCTTTTGCCTATCAACATCATTCTACTTAGATGCCTTTGCTACTTCCTATATTCGATCGTCAATATTTGATAAAATATATCAGAAAAACATTAAGTAGTTTACAGTAATGACAAAAAAAGTAGGGGTAATAGGAGGAGGACAATTAGCATGGATGATGGCACAAGTTGCACCCCAAGAAGACATACATTTATTAGTACAAACTCCTTCCCATAATGATCCTGCGGTATCTTTAGCCACTAAAACCATTTTCGCTGCCATTGATGATCCACAGGCTACGGCTCAATTAGCTTTAGATTGTGATGTAATTACCTTTGAAAATGAATTTGTCAATTTATTAGAATTACAAAAATTAGCTGATCAAGGTGTTTGTTTCTATCCCCGTCTTTCGAGTTTATCGCCGTTACTTGATAAATATGAGCAAAGATGTTTTTTACAAAATCAAGGTTTACCCGTACCCAATTTTAAGGCTTATGAATCCCTTGATGATTTTAACTCTTTTTCTTTTCCTTTGGTACTAAAAGCTCGTCGTCATGGTTATGATGGTCAAGGTACAATGATTGTCAATTCTTCTACAGAGTTAAAGGCTATTTTAGCCAAATTTGATGGCATTCCCTTATTAATTGAAGAATTTATCCCTTTCGATCGAGAATTAGCTATTATCGGAGTGCGTAGTGTTACTGGTGAAATAAAAATTTATCCGGTGGTGGAAACCTATCAACAAAATCAAGTTTGTCGTTGGGTAATTGCTCCCACTAGATTAACAGAAATTCAACAGGAAAACATAAACTCGATTGTTGAAAAATTATTAATCGCCTTAGACTATGTGGGAGTATTAGGAATTGAATTATTCTTAACCAAAAACGGTGAAATTCTAGTTAATGAAACCGCTCCTCGAACTCACAATTCTGGTCATTATACATTAGATGCCTGTTATACTTCTCAGTTTGCTATGCAGTTACAAGCCATAACAGGGAAAAAACTCGGTAATATTGAGTTAAAATCATCTGGAGCCGTAATGGTTAATTTACTTGGTTTCGAGGTTGCGTACAGTGATTACCAAGAAAAAAGAGCAAAAATCGCTCAAATGGGAGCTTTTGTTCATTGGTATGGCAAAAATGAGTCTCGATGGGGAAGAAAATTAGGTCATGCCACTATGTTGTTAACAAAAAATACTCCCGAAGAAATTGATCAACAAGGAAAGTTAATTGCTCAACAAATAGAGTCTATTTGGTTTGACACTCCGTTATCATACATTAGAGAGCTATAAAATTTATGGGTGAAGGTAGAGATTAGCTTTTAGCCTTTTTTCAATTAAAGAATACTTTGAAATTGGTGTTTTTTAAGATATTTTTCCTAACTCCTATCTCCCACCTTCATCGAAAATTTTATGTCGAACTGAGATTTTTTTTAGGATTTAGATATAAAAATTTTCTCGATAACTTCTTCTACCACTTTATCAGGAGTTGAAGCACCAGAAGTTATTCCTACTGTAATTTTTCCTTGAGGAAGCCAGTTATTTTTTATTTCTAAGTCTTTATCAAGGGGTTTATGTTCAATTTTATTATTTAACAATATTCGATCGCTACTATCAATATGATAAGAAGGAATCTTATACTCGATCGCAATTTCTTGAAGATGAGTGGTATTAGAAGAATTAAAACCACCGATAACCACTATTAAATCTAGCTTCTCCTTAACTAAATCCAACATAGCATCTTGTCTTTCTTGAGTAGCATCACAGATAGTATTGAAACTCATAAAGTGATCATTTAACTCATTAGGTGGATACTTCTTAAGCATTGTTTGCTCAAATAACTTCCCAATAGCTTCCGTTTCACTTTTCAACATCGTAGTTTGATTGGCAATACCAAGCCTTTCTAAATCTACATCAGGATTAAAGTCTTCCGAGTAAGCATTCTTAAATTTAGTTAAAAATTCTTCTTTATTTCCTCCCTTGAGAATGTAATTAGCTACATACTCGGCTTCTATCATATTTAAAACCACAAGATAAGTACCAGCGAAAGAACTTGTAGCGACAGTTTCCTCATGTTTATACTTACCATGAATAATAGAAGTATAACTACGTTTTTTATGTTTTTCAACAGAATTCCAGACTTTAGAAACCCAAGGACAAGTGGTATCAACAATAGTACAATCTTTATTATTTAATAACTGCATTTCCTCTACACTTGCACCAAAAGCCGGTAAAATAACCACCTCACCGCTATTAACCACGGAAAAATCTTTAATACCCTCATTGAAGGGAATAAAATCAACATTCATCTCTTTTAACCGTTGATTTACGGAAGGATTATGTATAATTTCATTGGTAATCCATATCTTTTGGGTTGGAAAATGAGTACGAGTTTCATAAGCCATGGCTACAGCCCTTTCTACTCCCCAACAAAAACCAAAGGCTTCAGCGAGACGAATTGTTACATTACCTTTTGTTATTTCGTAGTTATTTTGACGAATAGTTTGAATTAAACTGCTTTGATATTCTTGATTTAAAGTAGCAGTAACTTCCTCTTGATGTCCAAATCCTTTGCGATGATAATTCTCAGATTGTTGTAGATTGCGTTTAAAAGTCTTTGTATCCATGAGTGTCTTAAAAGTTAATAAGTCCTTAGAATATCTTAACTGAGTTAGGTACTAGCAGTTAGATGTTACTTTCAAAGAAAAATTATGTATAAGATTTCTTAATTTTTTATATCTAAAATCATGAATTAAAATCATAGACTTTTAGGAATTTTAACGATATTATCTCTTATATAGATTTTATTCTATGATAAAAACTTATTCATAGAATTTTAGTTATAGCAAAAGAGGCTAAATGTCAAATTTTTCCCGTCGTCGATTTTTAGTTACTACTGGAACTTCTGCGATTACCGCAGTTTTCCTCAAAGGATGTTTAGGTAATCCACCAGAGACAACAAGCAGTACATCAAATACAGAAGTTACTCCCGTTACCTTAACACCCGAAATAACTCCCGAAACTCCTGTCATAAAGTTAGGATTTGCTCCGATTTTTGAAGCTGCACCCTTAATTGTGGCTAAAGAAAAGGGATTTTTTGCTAAATATGGCATGAATGAAGTAGAAATAGCGAAACAAGCCAACTGGGGCTCGGCAAGAGATAATGTTGAAATTGGTTCGGCTGGTGGTGGTATTGATGGAGGACAATGGCAAATGCCTATGCCTTATCTTATCTCTGAAGGATTAATCACCAAAAATAATGTCAAAATACCAATGTATGTTTTGGCAATGTTGAACACTCAAGGAAATGGTATTGCGATCGCCAAAACTCAAGAAGGCAAAAACATTACCTTAGACATGACTAAAGCGAAAGATTATATAGTCGGCTTAAAGCAATCAGGAAAACCATTTCGAGCCGCTTTTACTTTCCCCAAAGCAAATCAAGACTTTTGGATTCGTTACTGGTTAGCCGCCGGAGGTATCAATCCTGATACAGATGTAAATTTAATGACTGTACCTGCCGCCCAAACTGTAGCAAACATGAAAACAGGCTCTATGGAAGGATTTAGTACAGGCGATCCTTGGCCTACCCGTATTGTTGCCGATGGCATTGGTTTTATGCCAGCATTGACGGCTCAAATGTGGGCGAATCATCCCGAAGAATATCTGGCTATTCGTGCTGACTGGGTGGACAAAAATCCCAAAGCGACAAAAGCAGTATTAAAAGCGGTGATGGAAGCTCAACAATGGTGTGACACTCAGAGTAATCGATCGGAATTAGCACAAATATTGTCGGGTGCTAACTATTTCAATGTACCCGCTACCGTACTCGAACCAGCTTTAATGGGTAAATACAAAATGGGTGACGGGCAACCAGATATAGATGATTACAAACTAGCAGTACAGTACTGGAAAACTGAAAAAGGTAGCGTTTCCTATCCTTATAAGAGCCTAGATTTATGGTTTATTACTGAAAGTGTACGTTGGGGATTCTTACCTTCTAGTTACTTAGATAATGCTAAAGCCTTGATTGATAAAGTGAATCGTGAGGATATTTGGAAAGAAGCGGCAAAAGAAGCTGGTATTCCTGAAGCGGATATTCCTACAAGTACATCAAGGGGAATTGAGAAATTTTTTGACGGCAAAGAATTTAATCCAGAAAATCCCAAGGCTTATTTAGATAGTTTATCAATCAAAAAAGTTTAATTATTACTAATAAATATTAATCAAAAAAAGGAGGAAATTAATATCATGGCTACCACCATCAGAACATCAAGAAATAATAGTAATTTTTTAAGTAAATTTTGGAAGAAAAATGGTAAAAATATTTTACCGCCCATTTTAGGAATTTTAGGTTTTTTATTAATTTGGCAATTATTTTCAAGTATTGGATTAGTTAAATTACCGGGGCCAATTTCTCTTATTACTAATGAACGAACTCGCATTTATTTAATGTACCCATTTTTCGATCGTGGTGGTACTGATGTTGGTTTATTTTGGCAAGCAATGGCTAGTTTACAAAGAGTTTTAATCGGCTATTCTTTTGCGGCAATTGTTGGCATTGGAGTTGGTATTTTAGTTGGTTTAAATCCTTTCTTAAATAAGGCATTAGATCCCCTATTTCAATTCTTAAGAACCGTACCTCCTTTAGCATGGGTACCCATTGCCCTCGCTGCATTACAGCAAAACCAACCCGCCGCATTATTCGTTATTTTTATTACCGCAGTTTGGCCTATTTTACTTAATACTGTAGTTGGTGTTCAACAAATACCTCAAGACTATATTAATGTCCAACAAGTTTTACAACTTTCTAATAAAAAATTCTTCTTTAAAATTTTAATTCCTTCTGCTTTACCTTACATTTTTACTGGTTTAAGAATTGCTATTGGTTTAGCTTGGTTAGCAATTATTGCGGCAGAAATTGTTATGTCTGGTATTGTTGGTATTGGCTTTTTTATCTGGGATTCTTATCAAAATAATTATATCAGTGACATCATTTTAGCACTAATTTATATCGGTGCAATCGGTTTAATTCTCGATAAATTAATGGCTTGGATTCAATCTAAAATTGTTCGTGAATAGTTCGTAGTAAATTTTTTAAGACGAGAAAAGGGCTTTAGCCCTAACTACAAACTATTAATTATTTTAAGTATTTTAAGGAGTAAAAATTATGTCAGTTTTTGTCGCTGTTGATAATATTGAAAAAGTATTTCCTCTCACTGGTGGAGGTGAATATTTAGCATTAAAAGGAATTAATTTAGAAATTAAAAAAGGTGAATTTATTTCTTTAATTGGTCACTCTGGTTGCGGTAAGTCCACCCTATTAAATATGATTGCTGGTTTAGATTTACCCAGTGAAGGAATTGTAACTTTAGAAGGGCAAAAAATTCAAAAACCAGGTCCTGAAAGGATGGTTATTTTTCAAAGTTATTGTCTTTTACCTTGGTTAACTGTTCGTCAAAATATTGCTTTAGCAGTTGATCAAGTTATGGCTACTTTTTCCCAATCTGAACGAGATGAAATCATTGAAGAACACATCGACTTAGTGGGTTTACGTCATGCCGTTGATAAGTTACCTAATCAGTTATCTGGGGGGATGAGACAACGAGTTGCCATTGCTCGTGCTTTATCTATTCGTCCTAAATTACTTTTATTAGATGAGCCTTTTGGAGCTTTAGATGCTTTAACCAGAGGCAATTTACAAGAACAGTTAATGCAGATTTGCGATCGCTATCAAATCACGGGAATTATGGTAACTCATGACGTGGATGAAGCCGTCTTATTATCTGATAAAATCGTCATGTTAACGAACGGGCCAGGATCAAAAATTGGCGGTATTTTAGAAGTAGATATTCCTCGTCCTCGCCAAAGAATGGAAGTAGTAAATCATCCTAGTTATTACAGTTTAAGAAGCGAAATTATTTACTTTTTAAACCAACAAAAACGCATCAAAAAAATTCGAGCTCAAAAACAAGGAGTTATCTCTCGACATGGCTTAGAAAAAGTTAATTTAGAAATCGGTTTTGTACCTTTAACTGCTTGTGCACCCTTAGCGATCGCGAAAGAAAAAGGATTTTTTGTCAAACATGGCTTAGATGAAGTTAATTTAGTCAGAGAAACCAGTTGGCGAGGAATTGTTGACGGTATCGCTGGAGGTTATTTAGATGCGGCTCAAATGCCAGCAGGAATGCCAACTTGGTTGACGGTTGGTGGCAATCAAGATGAACCTTTGCCCGTTGTAAGTGCTTTGACGATGACTCGTAATGGCAATGGTGTAACTCTCGCTAAAAAATTTTATGACATGGGAATCCACGATGGCCATCATCTTAAAAGAATGTTATTGGAATCTGTGGAAGAAAATCATACTTTTGGGATGGTACATCCATCATCTATGCACAATATTTTACTACGATATTGGTTAGCCGCCGAAGGTATAGATCCAGATCAAGATGTACACTTACAGACTATTCTCCCGGCACAAATGATCGCCGATTTAAAAGCAGGTAGTATTGATGGTTACTGTGTAGGTGAACCTTGGAATTTACGAGCGGCGATGGAAGGATTTGGCTTCACCGTAGCCACAGATTTAGAGGTATGGAATGGACATCCGGGGAAAGTATTAGGGGTGAGGGAAGATTGGGCAAACGCCTATCCTAACAGCCATATAGCCCTTGTCAAAGCACTTTTAGAAGCCTGTCAATATTGTGCTGATGCTAATAATCAAGAGGAAATACGCACTATTTTAAGCGATCGCAAATATTTAAGTACGAATATTGATTACATTCAACTAGGCGATCCCAATTCTTATAGTTGCAACTTAGAAAAATCTGTCGAATATGCCCACCATCGGTTTTATGGAGACGGCATGAATCGTCCAAGTCGTACAGAACATTTATGGATGATGACGCAAATGGCACGATGGGGCGATATTCCTTTTCCTCGCAATTGGGTAGAAATTTTAGAAAGAGTATGTCGGGTTGGTGTTTTTAGTACAGCTTGTCGTGAATTGGGATTAAGTGACTTAAAATATCGCCGAGAAGCCATCAAACTATTTGACGGTGTGCCTTTTGACGGTGAAGATCCCATCGGTTATTTAAACCATCTTGAAATTAAGCGTAATATTACCATGGCAGAAATTCCTTTAAATAGTCGTATTTTAATTGCCGCCTAACTTTTAACCTTACCTCTCACCCGAAAATAAATATCTTTGTACCTTTGCATCTTTGTGAGAAAAAACAAAACAGGAGATCAAAATTATGGAAACATCTACCAAAAAATTCGCTCAAAAAATGGAAAAACAACTCTATCAAGACTCATTTTTAACCATCGAAAATGTTTCTAAAGTATATCCAACTCCCACAGGAAGTTACACCGTTCTTCAAGACGTTAATTTGAATGTTAATCAAGGAGAATTTATCTGTGTAATTGGTCATTCTGGTTGTGGGAAGTCCACTCTTTTAAATATGGTTTCTGGCTTTGCTCAACCCACTTCAGGATCAGTTAATTTGAAAGGTAAACCCATTACTAAACCCGGACCCGATCGTATGGTAGTATTTCAGAATTATGCTCTTTTACCTTGGTTAACGGTATTTGAAAACGTCTATCTAGCCATTGACTCCGTCTATCCTCAAAAAAAAGAAGCCGAAAAAAGAGCGATCGTTAGAGAACATTTAGCATTAGTTGGTTTAACGGAAGCTGCCGACAAGAAACCTACCCAAATTTCAGGAGGTATGAAGCAACGTACTTCGATCGCCCGTGCTTTAGCTATACGTCCTGAAGTACTTATTTTAGATGAACCTTTTGGAGCATTAGATCCTATCACTAAAGAAGAATTACAAGAAGAATTACTTAACATTTGGAATGAATATCGTTGTAATGTTTTAATGATTACCCATGATATTGATGAAGCCTTGTTTTTAGCCGATCGACTCGTTATGATGACTAATGGTCCTTCTGCTACTATTGGTGAAGTATTAAATATACCTTTTCCTCGTCCTCGTGACAGAGAACGTATTATGGAAGATCCAACATACTATGATTTGCGTAATTATGCTTTAGATTTTCTCTATAATCGTTTTGCCCACGATGATGTGGCTTAAATAATGAACAATTAATAATTAACAATTAACATTTTATATTTAATAAATATTTTGTATTTTTTATAACTTTAATATCACAATTTTTATGTTTAATAAAACTCCAGAAAAAACTATGCACTCTGTTAGGTGGATCTTAACAACTGCTTGGTTTTTGATCATTCTATCTTTATTTTATGATCCGATTTCTCCTTTTTTAACTTCTCCGGATAATTTAGCTAGTCCATTAAGGGTTAATTTAGATACTTGTGTGGCAGTTCAAGGTAATTGTTTAGAAAAAAATGCTTATTATTTAGGTGCTCCTATTTTTTGGGGAATTGTTGTCCCTAGTTCTATCTTTATTCTCCTTATTTTTGGTCATGAATTATGGCGTAGAATTTGCCCTTTATCTTTCCTTTCTCAAATTCCTAGAGCGTTGGGTTGGCAACGTAAAATTAAACGGGTTAGTGCCAATGGTTCAGTACGTTTTGAGATACCTAGAATTGATAAAAATTCATGGCTAGGACGTAATTATTTATATTTACAAATGAGCTGGTTTTTTATCGGTTTATGCTCTCGTATTCTCTTTGTTAATGCCGATAGATTAGCCCTAGCTATTTGGTTATTATTTACTATTTTTATTGCTATTTTTATTGGTTATTTTTTCGGTGGAAAATCTTGGTGTAATTATTTTTGTCCCATGTCTCCTGTTCAAAAAATTTATGGTGAACCTCAAGGATTATTTACCAGTAAAGCTCATATTGGAGATGATAAGATTACTCAATCTATGTGCCGAATTATTGAAGACAATCAAGAAAAAAGTGCCTGTATTGCTTGTCAAAGTCCTTGTATTGATATTGACTCCGAAAGAAGTTATTGGGATAGTATCAATCAAACCGATCGTCAATTATTATATTATGGTTATTTTGGTTTAGTGATCGGTTATTTTCTTTACTATTACTTATATGCTGGTAATTGGGATTACTATTTTTCTGGTATTTGGGCTTATGAAAAAGATCAACTAAATACTCTTTTAAATCCCGGGTTTTATCTTTTTAATCAACCTATTAATATTCCTAAAATTATCGCTGTACCCCTAACATTGGGAATGTTTACCTTTATCAGTTATTTTCTAGGTAAAAGTATCGAAAAATTTTATCAAAATAAATATAAAAATAAAATTTCACCAGAGTTAGTTAGACATCGAATATTTACTATTTTAACCTTTATAATTTTTGATTTTTTCTTTATTTTTGCTGGTAGATCATGGTTAACTTTATTACCGATAAAAATTCAATATATTTGGGATTTTGCTTTAGTTTTCTTAAGTTCAATTTGGGTATATCAAACATGGAGAAGAAGTCCAGAAATTTACTCCAAAGAAAGTTTAGCAACTCGTTTTAGAAAACAGTTAACAAAATTAGGTTTAAATATTGGTCGTTTTTTAGATGGAAAATCCCTCGAAAATCTTAATACTGATGAGGTTTATGTCTTAGCAAAAGTTTTACCCGGATTTAGTAAAGATAAACGTCAAGAAGTTTATAAAGGGGTTTTAAAAGAATCTTTAGAAGAAGGCTATGTTAACACTGTTAGCAGTTTAGAAGTTTTAGAACAATTACGATCAGAATTGAGTATTACAGACGATGAACATCGCACCATTTTAACAGAATTAGGTGTAGAAGATCCCTCTTTGCTTGATCCTTCCAAACTACATTCTGTCGAAAATTCTGTACGGTTAACTGGTTATCGCAAAGCCTTAGAAAGAATGTTATCTTTACAGCAAAAGGCTTCCCTTGACGAACTTTTAGAAAATAATTCTCAGGATATACGCAAATTACGTCAAGAATATTGTATTACTTACCAAGAAGAAGAAGAAATTTTACATGGTTTACAGCCAGAATCAGGAATAATTGCACGATCAGAGCATATAATATCACAACTAGAACAATTAATTGAACGTTACCACGCCCTCAATCAACCTCGTTTTCTTCCCCAAGGAGACATTTTGAACTTGTTAAGAAAAACTGTTAGACAGAAAAAACGTCTTTTAGTGAGAGGATTATTAGAAATTATTGAAAATTGTGAAGATTTAACTATTGCTCGGGAAATTGCCCGTAGATTAGGAAATATTTCTCCCGGTGTTTTGCCAGATATTTTAGAAAATCCCACTTCTAATTGGTATTATCGATTACAACCAGAAATTTTAAATTTATTAAGCCAACCTACCAATACAATTCCAACTTGTTCGTTAGATATTGACATACAGACAATTATCAGTCATTTACAAGGGTTATTAATGGAATCCAATCCTATTACTCAAGCTATTAGTCTTTATATTCTGGCACAAATTGATTTAAAATTAGCACAAGCAGAAGCTCAAGAATTATTAGTAATAAAAAATCATTTTTTAGTCCAAGAAACTGCTAATACTTTACTAAAGTCTGACACACTAAATCTATCTAATTTTAACACATTAGAAAAATTAATTTACTTAGGTAATGCTAACTTTTTTGAGGAGATTCATAGCAATACTTTAATAGCATTAGCTGAATTATCTTACTTTAATAATTATCAAGAAAATCAGGTTATTTCTGATGAAGGAGATACTTGTAGAGAACTATTATTATTAATTAGTGGTAGAGTAGAAATTATTTTATCTCGTGAAAATGATACTCCCATTATTTCTAGTTTATTACCTGGACAAATTCTCGATGAATTAGAAGTTTTATCTCATGGAAAACAGTCTGGAAAAATTATTGCAAAAACTAATCCTACAAAAATTTTAGCTGTAGCAATAGATAGTTTTGACGATATTTTGGAGGAAGATCATGAATTTTCTCGCCGTATTTTAGAATTAGAAACTAACCGTCTAAAACAACTGATTACAAAATAATAATAAAACAAAAAAGGGGAATAAATCCCCTACTAAGCTCAGACGCATATTAAGTTGAGTAATGAAGATAAGCAATGAGCTATTGATAATACCCACTTCGATGCAAAATGTATGGGTAATAACAAGGTATTAGGTATTAGGTAAATAATTGATGAAAAAGTGTTAACAATTGATTTTACTTAAATTAAATTAATTAAATAATTCAATCAGATTTGGTATTTTTAGAACCTAAAACCTAAACCCTAAACCCTAAACTTTAAAACCTACCTACATCAAGGATTTTTTCTCAAATTCAGGTGATAATAGTTTATTTGATTTTTTACTAATTTTAAAAGATCCAAGTTAAATGGGTTTTAGCTTAAAATCAAAGTTTTGAGCATTGATCTTCTTTGTTACCTTCAACAATATTATCTCCACCTACAGGAATCATTTTATTTTCTTTACATTGCAAATTACCACCAATATTATTTTTACTGACGGTTAATTTTCCTGAATTAGACTCTAATTGAACATCTCCCTGAATTTTGTTACTAACAATACTAGCACTGCCTCCTTGTTTAATTTGAATACTTCCTCCCACGGTGGTATTTGAATTAACATTAACGGCAGTAGCACCTTCGGCTTGAATATTACCATTCACTTTTGCACCATTGGCTTTTAAAGTAGCCCGATTATTTACTACAATATTACCTTTAACAGTTGTGCCGTTTAAAGTACAAGTTTTACCTTGAGGTACTTTAACATTATCGACGGTAATTGCACCTAAAGTTCCTTGACAGCTTATTTCTTCGGCTTTAGCAATATTCATAAAGCTCAAGTTACTAGCAATGGCAACTAAAGTGATAGCGACACCAGAAATTTGTTTTTGTGTTGTGAATAGCATAGAATTAGATATTTATAGGTTGTTATGCCCCTCTGACTGATGGGGTTATTTTTTTGTTCCTATATTTTTTTCTACATGAGATAATTAAACAAATATAAAAATTTATTAAAATAGTCACAGTCACAGGAGTTTTAAAAATCTTTCTGGTTAATTATGATGGAATATCGCCGATTTGGTAGAACAGAATTACAAATGCCCGTGTTTTCCTGTGGAGGAATGCGTTATCAATATAAATGGCAAGATGTGCAAATAAGTGAGATTCCCGAAGATAATCAACGTAATTTAGAGGCAACTATCAAGAAAAGTGTTGAATTGGGTATAAATCATATTGAAACGGCTAGATTTTATGGCTCATCAGAGATACAATTAGGGCAAATTCTACCAAAATTACCACGAGAAAAATTAATTATTCAAACAAAAATTGCTCCGGAAGAAGATAGTAAAATTTTTAGAGCCAATTTTGAAAAATCTCTACGTTATCTCAATGTTGATTATGTGGATTTACTCGGTTTACATGGCATTAATACTCTACAATTGTTGGATTATAGCACTCGATCGAGCGGTTGTTTAGAGGAGGCTAAAAAACTTCAAGAGGAAGGGAAAGTAAGATTTATTGGTTTTTCTACCCATGCACCAACAGATTTAATTATTAAAACCATTCAAACGAATCAATTTGATTATATAAATTTACATTGGTATTGGATCTATCAAAAAAATTGGGAGGCAATATTAGAAGCTAATCGTCATGATATGGGGGTTTTTATCATTAGTCCATCAAATAAAGGAGGAATGCTTTATCAATCGCCATCAACCTTAAAAAAATTAACAAAACCTCTCTCTCCGATGGTTTTTAATAATCTATTTTGTTTATCTCATCCTCAAGTACATACTTTAAGTATAGGTGCGAGTCAACCTTCAGATTTTGAAGAACATTTAGAAACGTTGCCATTATTATCTCAAAGTCAAAAACTATTATCACCTATTATTAAGAGATTAGAAAATCACGCTGAAAAAGTTTTAGGAGAAGAATGGTTAAGGAATTGGGAAATTGGCTTACCTAATCATGAAGAAACCCCCGGAAATATCAATATTCCTATGATTTTATGGTTAAGAAATTTAGCAGTTGCTTATGACTTAGTTGAATATGGCAAAATGCGTTATAACTTATTAGGAAATGGAGGACATTGGTTTCCCGGACAAAAAGCAGATAAATTGAATGAATTCGACTTAAAAAAATGTCTAATTAATAGTCCTTATAAAGACCAAATACCGAAGTTTCTAGCAGAAGCAGAGAGAATTTTAGGAGGACAAGAAGTTAAGCGTTTATCACAAAGCTAGAAAACGATCGAGATTTATTTATACTCAGTAAGAGAATAAAAGATAATGGTGAGGGTAGGCAAAAACAAAACATTGTTTAATTAGATGATTGTTTTAAAGTAATTTTTGTTATTTTCAATAGTTTATTTAAACTAAATTATTCCAGCAATTCCCATTTTGAGCGAAAATTTATATTATTTCAAAACAAAGAAAATAAATTGGTAGTTTTTTTTATTAATTAGCTTAAAATTTTCACAATAAGAATTGCTGAAGGTAATAGATCAAAAAAAGAAAAATCTAAACTTGAAAGTAATTTTGCCTTAAATTTTAAAATTCTCCTAGTCTTCTAGTCTTCCTCTGTTTAATTAACGTCTCCAAGAAACTTTAGGTAAAATTTGTTCCATATCAACTCTCCCCTTATACTTCTGTGCAAAATTAAGTAAAGAATCAAGGAGAGAATCTGATAAATAGTGAGGTTTTAAACCTAAATCTAATAAGTTGGTATTTTTAGCATTGAAGTAGTGTTCTTCTAATTCAACTCTTGGATTTTGAATATTGTTGACTTCAACTTTTAATCCTAAAGTTGCACTAGCTTTTTGTACCATATTTGCCA
Organism: Geminocystis sp. NIES-3709; assembly: GCF_001548115.1. Lineage (GTDB taxonomy): Bacteria > Cyanobacteriota > Cyanobacteriia > Cyanobacteriales > Cyanobacteriaceae > Geminocystis. The sequence continues at coordinate 434,793 of NZ_AP014821.1, forward strand.
AATCATTAATACTAAATAATTCAGTAAATTGGTTAAATACTCGGAATTTTCCTGCTTCCGCAGGATTAGCGATCGCCAACTCCATACATCGAACAGTATCACGAATATCGAGAAAAGCACGAGTTTGCCCACCACTACCATACACTGTTAAAGGATGTTCGATCGCCGCCTGAATACAAAAACGGTTCAAAGCAGTACCAAAAACTCCATCATAGTCAAGACGATTAATGAGTAGTTCATCTATACCAGTTTCTTCTGTTAACACACCATAGACAACTCCTTGATTTAAATCAGTAGCACGTATCCCCCAGACTTTACAGGCAAAATGGATATTGTGGCTATCGTGAACTTTACTTAAATGATAAAAACTACCGGGTTGCTTAGGATAAGGTAAAACATCTTTACGCCCGTTATGTTCAATTTCGATATAACCTTCTTCAATATCAATATTGGGAGTCCCATATTCCCCCATAGTACCTAATTTGACGAGGTGAGAATCAGGAAACTCCTCTTTTATAGCGTAGAGAATATTTAAAGTACCTACTACGTTATTAACTTGGGTAAATACAGCGTGTTCTCTATCAATCATAGAGTAAGGTGCGCTACGTTGTTCCCCAAAATGTACGATCGACTCAGGCTCAAATTGACGAAAGGCTTTTATTAGGAAATCGTAGTTAGTAATATCTCCTATAAAAAGCTCAATTTTTTTACCAGTTAACTCATACCAACGTTTAATCCGTTGTTGAATCGAGGCAATAGGGGTTAAAGTGTGTACCCCTAATTTATCATCCCAATGACGACGACCTAAATTATCGAGAATAGCGACATCATAACCTTTATTTGATAAATGGAGTGCTGTTGCCCAACCGCAATAACCGTCTCCGCCTATTACTAATGCTTTCATCTTTACTATTTTTTCTTGTTATATCAATATTTAGGTTAATTTACCAATTATTGGCACATAAAAGATCATCTGAGTTAATTTTTTTTGCCTATAAGGTTAGTTTAATAAATACCCACTAAGAATTGAAATCGACATTTTGCATACTTCAAGAAAGTACTAAAATAAATCAAAATAATTATTGTTTAATTATGTAAACTTTATAGACTCTTGATTTATCAATGAGGGCAACAACTGTTAGTGTTGAAACGCTAAAAATAATCAAGAAAATGGATTAAAACCTTAATTAATTTAAAGTATTGACATCTACAAACAAATAAAAGCATAATTATTAAATTCGATCGATGTTCAATAAAAAATTAATATAATTAAGGCATATTAAGAAATAATCAGTCAATAAAATAACCTCTAAAAATTAAATTTTTTAAGAGAATAATTGGCAGCTTGGGAAACTTGAGGATTAACATCTTTCGCTAAATATTTCAAGGCAGAAATACTTTTTTGAGTGTTAAAATTACCCAATGATTCTGCTAATCTTTGACGAATTAACCAGTCTTCTGACTGTGCAAATGTCAATATTTCTTCAATACAATCCTCTGCTTTTATTTCTCCTAATGCTGAAATAGCCGCTTGTTGCAAAACTGTTTCACCGCTATGTAAAGCCTCTAATAGTACTTGTTTTGCTCTAATATCTCCTAAATTTCCTAAAGATACTGCGGCACTAAATCTTACTAACCATTGTGTATCTTCATAGAACGATCGTACTAAAGCCTCAAAAGCACCTATATCTCTTAAATAACCTAAAGCACCTGCGGCATCTGCACGAATACCATAGTCTGGATCTGTTTCTAATAATTTTACTAAGATAGGTAAACATTCATCAGTTTTTTTTACTCCTAAAGCGAATATTGCCATAGAACGCACTGGTAACATTTCATCATCTATTACTTTCTTAATTAAAGGTACAGCATCTTCTGCTTCTACTTCTCTTAAGGATGCAAGAGCTAATAGTCTATCTTTAGAATTACTACTTTCCAATTTACTGCATATTTCAGTTAAGTCAACCTTACTCATATTTTTCTCAATATTTCTTTACAATTCTCATTATAGGCGATCGATTTGTAGAATTTAGAATTTAGGATGTAGAATTTAGAAGCTATAATTATTCCTATTATCAAATTTATTATAAATAATTTAAAATTTTTATGTTTAAGTCTTATTAAGATTCAGTATATGAATTAGTCTTTATATTTTAAAATTTATCGATCGTTTATTTAGTTTTATGAATCTACAAAAAGTAATTTTAACTCTCAAAAGTTTAACAGAATTAGAAATACAGAATAATTGGTTTTATCTCGATCGAGATTTAGATAATTCACCCATAAATATAGATCAAAATTGGCAAAAAGGTATAGTTAATGAAAAAAATTATTTAGTTTGGGAAAAAGGTAATCAAGTCAGATGGTTTGCTCAAAAAATTATAATTCCTAAAAGTTTAAATAATAATTATCCTTTAGATAGTTTAAGTTTAAGAATTGCCCTAACATGGTGGGCAGAATTAGCACAAATTTTTGTCAATGGTAAATTGGTTTGTGAAGGAGATTTATTTGATTGTTCTAGTAGAATTTTATTCACAGAAAAAGTAAATATTGGGGAAGAATATATTATTAGTTTACGATTAGTTAGTCCTAGTCATGATATTGGTGGTTTAATGGCTTCTAAATGCCTTTATGAGAGTAATTATAATGATATTGATCCTAGTTTTATAGCGAATGAATTAACTATTTTAGAAAAATATATCAATCAATTTTATCCTGAAAAAAATACTTTTTTAGAAGAAGAAGTTAGTAAAATTAATTGGAATGTAATTAATAATCAGTCTTTATTTAGACAAGAATTAGCTAACTTAAGAAATCGTCTTTTACCCCTATCTAACTATATTAAAGAAAGAAACTTTTATTTACTAGGTCATGCTCATTTGGATATGGCTTGGTTATGGACTTTAGAAGAAACCTATGAAGTTGCTCAACGGACTTTTAATTCTGTTTTAAATCTTCAAAAAAACTATTCTTATTTAACTTTTGGTCATACAACTGCCTATCTATATAAATGGATAGAAAATCATAATTTGCCATTATTTACTCAAATTCAACAAGCTGTTAAAAATAATTTATGGGAAATTTTAGGAGGAATGTGGGTTGAACCTGATGTAAATTTAATTAGTGGAGAATCTCTAGTTAGACAGTTATTATATGGGCAAAAATATTTTTTAGAAAAGTTTGGTAAATATAACAATATAGCATGGTTACCTGATACTTTTGGTTTTCCTTGGCAGTTACCACAAATTTTACAACAAGCAGAAATTAATTACTTTGTAACAGGCAAATTACACTGGAATGATACAAATAAATTTCCTTATGGTTGTTTTTGGTGGCAATCTCCTGATGGTAGTCGTATTTTTAGCTTGATGTCTCCTCCTAATGTTGCCGGAGTGATGGATACCAATCCTCTTACCATGACTAACTATAGTGTAGATTGGGAGAACCAGACGGGGTTAAAAGATGTGTTTTGGCTTCCGGGAGTGGGAGATCATGGAGGAGGCCCGACTCGTGATATGTTAGAGGTAGGAAAACGTTACGATCGATCTCCTTTTTTTCCTAAGTTAAATTTTACAACTGCTCAAGAATATTTAGAAAAAATTAGCAGTATTTCTTGTGACAATTTACCTGTTTGGAATAATGAACTTTACTTAGAATTACATAGAGGTTGTTATACAACTCATGGAGATCAAAAATACTTTAATCGCTACTCAGAAAAACTATTATATCAAGCAGAACTATTTTCAACTATTGCGAATATTTTATCTCGAAAATTTAAACAAAAATTAAACATAAATGCTGATCATCAAAAAAGAATAAAAGAAAATTGGCAAAAAGTTTTATTAAATCAATTTCATGATATTTTACCCGGTACTTCTATAACTCCAGTTTTCACTGAAGCAAATCAACTTTGGCAAGAAATTATTAATGATACTGAATCTATTTTACAAGATTCTTTAACCTCGATCACCTCTTATATAAATTTTGATAAAATTTCACAAAAAAACTATCAAATAATAGTAATTTTTAATTCTTTAAATTGGCAACGATCGGAAATTATTGAAATAGATATTAACAATGATAATGGAATATTATATAATGTATTTGATGAGAATGGAAAATCATTAAAAACTCAAATTTCCAAAGACGGTAAACTATTATTTTTTGCTAAAAATATTCCTAGTATCGGTTATAAATCATTTTATCTTAAATCTAATGAAACAGAAAAAATAACTTCTTTCATTGAGGAAAAAAATGTTTTAAATAATGAGAATTATATTTTAGAAAATCAATATATCAAGGTTAATATCGATATAGAGACAGGAAATATAATTAGTTTTTATGACAAAATCAATAATCAAGAAGTTTTAAATGGTTATGGTAATGAATTACAATTATTCGAGGATAAGGGGCAATATTGGGATGCGTGGAATATTGATCCTCATTATCAAAATTATCCCCTAGAAAATCCGACTTTAACATCTATTAAATGGTTAGAAAAAGGATTATTAAGACAAATCATAAGAATAGAAAAAACTTTTAATCGATCGAGTTTTATTCAGGATTATATTTTAAACTTTAATACTCCTATATTAACCATAAAAAATAAAGTTCATTGGCAAGAGGACTATACTTTATTAAAAGTTAATTTTCCTTTAAAAATAGAAAGTAATTTTGTTACTTATGACATTGCCTGTGGCAATATTAAACGAACAACAAAACCTGAAACAGACAGAGAAAAAGCACAATGGGAAGTTTGCGGACATTATTGGGCAGATTTAAGTAATAATAATTATGGTGTAAGTTTGCTTAATGATTGTAAATATGGTTATGACAGTAAGCCAAATCAATTAAGATTAACTTTATTGCGTAGTCCAAAATGGCCAGATGAAAAATGTGATCGTGTAACGCCACTTGGTGAACAAGGTTATCATGAATTTAGTTATAGTTTATATCCTCATAAAAATGATTGGAAAAAAGGGAATACTGTTAAAAAAGGTTATGAATTAAATGTACCTTTACAAATTTTATTTTTAGATAAGAAAAAAGCACAATTATCAGTTTTACCTACTACTACTGAATTAATCAAAATAAATGCAGATAATTTAATCTTAATGGCATTAAAAATAACAGAAGAAGATTCTAATAAAATTCTTTTTCGAGGTTATGAATGTTATGGAGATTATTGTGATTTTACTTTTAAAAGCATATTAGATTTTTCCCTCAAAACTAGAGTTAATTTATTAGAACATCCCGTTAAAAATCAAAATCAAAAAATTAAACCCTATCAAATTTTTAGTTTTATTTGTGAATAAATAATATTTAACTACTTATATTTTTGAAAAATAATTTACTTCAAGTTATTAACAATAAAAATATTTATGACAATTATAATTCGCAATATACAACCTTCTGATTATAAAGTGATTATTTCAGTGATTGATGAATGGTGGCATGGGAGAAAGATGAGAGATATGTTACCTAAACTTTTTTTTATTCATTTTCAAGAAACCAGTTTTATTGTGGAAAAAGAAAATAAAATAATTGGATTTTTAATCGGTTTTTTATCTCAAACTCATTCAGAAGAAGCATATATTCATTTCAGCGGAATTGATCCTAATTTTCGTCAACAAGGTTTAGGAAATTCTTTATATCACAAATTTTTTCAAGTAGTTCAAAAATACGATCGTAAACGAGTAAAATGTGTAACGTCTCCTCTTAATAAAAATTCGATCGCTTTTCATTTACGCTTAGGATTTGAGATAGAAAAAGGAAATGCTACCGAAAAAGATATTTCCTACCACTTAAACTATGATGGAGATGGAGAGCATCGAGTATTATTTATTAAACAGTTATAATTCTAATCAATATTGAGAATTAAGCTAAGTACCTTAATGTTATAAGTATTTAACTTAACACCTAATACCCACTACCTAACACCTTTTTCAAGTAATAATTTATCGTACTCAAAATGAGAAAGCCATTTTATTTATTTAAAACATGATAAATTGCCCAAATCGCCATGGCACGTAAATAATGACTGGCACGAAATGTACCGACTGCGGTTATGGCTTCAGGGGTACGAAATTGTAACCCATTTTCATAAACTTGTTTAACTACCGTTTCTGCTACTTTCAAGCCTTCTTCTTTCATGCCGTTAAGTATCATAAAAGCAACGATGCCATAATTAATACCTGTCCATACTTCCAGAGGATGAGTATCATTTTCTTTCATGGGTTTCCCGTCTGGTTTTAAACCGTTGGCAATACCAAATTTACCGTCATGAAATTTCAAAAAACAAGCATCATAAACCTTATTTAAAGTCGATCGAACATACTCAGATTCTACCACATCAGGTAATCCTAAAATCTGGGCATAAAATTGTCCTGAAAGTTGATCCGCCATAACTACATCAGAACCACTCTGACTATCTAAGTTATAGTATTCACCATTCCACAGAGTTTGATGATAAATTGCCCTTGATTTTGCTAACCAATCAGCAAAAATTTCGATCGAACTTCTAATACCTTCAGGGAAATCATCAGGTTGTAAATTAGGATTCATGGGAGGATTTGCCATCAAAATTTTACCAATAGCGATAGCCGCTTCAAGAGAAACAATCCATAAACCACCACAATAGGCACTAATACCTTGTAATCGCCAATCATCAAAAGTTTGATCTGGTGCCCCTGAATTTTCAGGAATACCGTCACCGTCTAAATCAAAACCTTTTACATAATGGAGGGTTTCCACAATACTATCCCAACATTCCCACAGAAAATCTTGATCTTGACTTCCCGTAAAAAGATAATCTCGATAGACTTGCAGAACAAAATCGCAACCGAGATCCTTCCATAAATTACAATCTTGATAGCTAGTATAGTTAGTTTTTTCCCAAGGGTGTTCATTAGGCGCACCTAAGTCGTGGGGAGTTGCTCCTTTCGCCTTTCTAATGGCACTAGCACGGTTATAACCGATAATACGAGGAGTATCGTCAGAGTGAGAAATGGCATGACTAAAAGCCTCTAAAATTGACTTATCTAAACGAGGCCAAAGCATGATCATAGAAAACGAACCATAAAGCCTCACATCTAAACTTTCATACCATCGATAATCAATACATTCTAACACCCCAAACTGTCCCACAGGATCATTTTCTGTAGCCGCAGTCCATAAACTACCACCATCGGCAAGTAAATATAACTCGTTAAATAATGCCATCTTGAGCCAATCGGGTAAATTCGATCGTATTAAAATGGGTTTTTGCCATTCATTGATGCGATTTTGCCACATATCACTATGTTTTAAAGCAGTACGCACGATCGACCAAGCATTTTTACCATTTCTACCGAAAAAGTCTGTATAACGGCGATAATAGTTGATTCCTTGAGCAAATTCAGTGACGGGGAAATCCCATGCTAAAACAAACGGAATTTTCTTCGTTTTACCCGGCTTAATAGTAAATCTAATCGCCATAGCCCCGGCAATTTGTTCTCCCGGCTCTGCGGGTGTCTCATCTTGGTAGTCTGGCAATGTTCCGTTCATGGCAAAATAATCCCATAACTCACTACCATCTCCTTTAGGATTCCATCGACTATGATAAAACACCTCTAAGGTAGGATTGGTAACACTAGCGATCGCAAATTGTCCTTCTCCTTCTTGGGGCTCATCATTCATGCGTATTCGATCGAATAGACAACCTACTCTAAAATTATCTTGAATCCACTGATTAAGATTCCCCGTGCTATCCCCCCACCGAGGTTGATATTCATACTCAGGGCTACCATCATCACGAACTTTAACCGTAGGGCTTTTTATGGTATTAGTAAACCAACCGACGCTATTTTGCCATGAAAACATGATACTAAGAGTAATTTCTTTATCCGTGGGATTATGGATACTCCAATCAAATACCGCTACAGGATAACTTGCCTCTTGATAACTGCCTCCCCAAATAGGAGAAAATTGCTCACAAATTAGATGAGATTTAAAAACCCCTTGATAGTCAAACCAACTACGGGGATACAAAGCAGAATAAGTACCTTGCCCTTGAGGATACCATGCCCAGCTAGATAAACTACCATTGTCAGGAGGAGTGGTACTCATAGCGTAAACTTGGGGAGATTCTCCTTCTACTTGCTCAAATACACTAAACTGACAAGCAGATAAAGCCTTAAAAATATGATTACCGCCGTCAATATGCCAGAGATTAAAGTCACCGTTAACGCCTCTACCAATACAACCGCTACCAAATCCTCCCAATGGCATTCCATGATTAGCACCATCATCGAGATTACTGGCATAACGAACAGTATAAGGCTTTTCCCAAATTTTGCCAATTTCACATTGCCAAGCTGAAGGTGGAATATTTGGTAATTCGATTTTAAGCATATTGACGGATTGAAAAAGAGATTTTTTTAAATATTAAGCTATTTAGCACCTAAGTTCTTGTTGAATTTTTTTTCATACTAAAAACTACAGTAAACAAAGTTCTCCAGCCACTTCTAAACGTCTATAATCGTCAATTCTTAAAAACTTATCTCCCAAATTCTCGGCTACCGTGGGAGTAATCCATCCCATTTGTTTTAAAACATGAATAGCGGTAGCATATTTAGCCCGTTTTGCACCGTCAAGAATTTTGATGGCTAAACCCATATTTTGACCAATATTTCCGATACATTGGATACCTTCTGCCCCAGATTTACTAACTAGCATTCCATCTGTTAGGTTCATCAATTCTGTATCAAATGCCCCCTCCCCTGCTACCATCGTGGGATGATGAGTCATCGCTCTAACAATTCTTTCTAAGTCGATACTGTTGCCTGATGCTAATTTAGCGTAAAGGGTTGCCATTTGTCCTAATTCTAAGGCGTAGGTAGGGACACCACAATCATCTCTCGCTGTCATGATTTCTGCCCCGGGAATACATAATAATTCCGCTACTTTATTTAAAATTAACTGTTGTACGGGGTTCGATCGATGAAAATAAGTATCTAAATCCCAATTTCTTTGTTGACACACTGCTAACATTCCAGCGTGTTTGCCTGAACAGTTGTGTTGTAAGGCACTATCTTTTCCTTCGGGAATGGGGCATTTTAAGTAACTAGGTTCAATATCTGAGCGCCAAAGAATATTAAATACTTGTCTTGCTTGTTCAATTTTACCTTGATGAGAACTACATACAATAGCTAAGTCTTTGTCGTTTAAGTCGAATCTTTCCATTACTCCAGTGCTTGTTACTGCAAGGGCTTGAAAGGGTTTCATGGACGATCGCATAAAGGATACGGTTTCAGGATCTCCGGCTACAGCTAGAATACGTCCTCGATCATCTGCGACAACTACTTCTCCTTGATGGATAGATTCCACGATACCTTCTCTGAGGAGATGTACTTCTAAACGGGAATAAGGGGGGCGTTTTAGTCTTGTCATGGTGATGATTTAAGGCGATCGATACTAATTCAAATATTTATTGTCTATGGTCTCTGGTTGATTGTCAATTAGGGATTAGCCATAGAGTTATTCCACCGCTACCCATTAAACCTAAAAGCAAGATTAAACTTTTTTGTAACTTTTTTAATAATGGTTGTACCTGATACTGAAAAATTAGTTGATCTCGACGATAAAATTCTGGGGGTTTTTCCCACACTTGTCCATCATACCAACTAGATTCTTCATATACTATCTTAGTTTTTCTGAGTCGATCGCCGATATATCTCCATCCCAAATATAAACGGACTAGAGCAAATCCCACAAAAAAAGAAGAACCTAATAAACTACATAACAAAAAAGAAAAAAAGGTTTCTTGAGGGGGGAAACTAGCGGCAGAAATAGGGACACAAATTAATAAACTAAGAATTATCACCCATGTTAATTTACGAGCAAATTGCCATTTTGGCAGTATCACCCAACTAAAAAACCATGACTGTGCTAACTCTTGATATTCATTAAGAGGTTGTTGTTCTAATGGTACAGGACAAAATGTAGTCGATTCAGTCATAAATATAAGAGTTAGGTAAAAGCTAATTTCTAATTGCTAATTGCTTTAAACAGAGTTTTTTCTGCACTTCCCCAAAAAGCCTCTAAGTCATAAAATTGTCGGGCTTCAGGCAAGAAAATATGGGCGATTACGTCACCATAGTCGTGAAGAATCCAGTTTCCTTCGTTTTTTCCTTCAATTCTTCTAGGATTACGATTTACTTTTTTATATACTTCGTCCTCGATCGACAAAGAAATTGCTCTTAATTGTGGTTGAGAAAATCCCGTCATAATCACAAAATAATCTGCCAAGTAAGACATTTTTTCCACGTTTAATAAAACAATATTATCCGCTTTTCGATCGTCTCCTGCCTCAGCAATAATTAAGGCTAAATCCTTACTGCTAATATTCGTGTCTGATAAATTGATTTTTTGATCGGAACAATAGTTATCGATTTGTAAATGTGATTTTGTCATTCAAATTATTTAGTCTCTTTTTTATAATTATATATAACTCTTAATTTTTTCGTTGTACCTTCCAATGTACTATGTTAATAAGATTAGACACATCTGAGTTTACGAATCAAGAATGAGCAATAGATCATAGACAAATTTTGAAATATTGTTGACTAATTAAAAAAAAAAAAACTTAAATTATCTCAGTGAACTGTAAAAATTCTGAAGAAATAGTTAATTTAGAGATTAGATTAATAAACAAAAAAATAAAGAGTCTGAAATATAAAGTATAGTAAAAGAAATCAAATAAATAAATTTGAAAATAGTTTAAGTTAATTTCTCCTCCTAACCGCTAATTGCTAAAAGCTAACTCCTAACTAGGGTTTTCTTTTTGGGCAAATTTAACATTTCCCCATGTCAGTTTTTGTTGTAAAGTCTTAACATCTCCCTGTTTAGCGGCATTTTTTATTTCTCTAATATAATGAGCATTGGCGATCGCTTCTTCTTTAGAACGGGAGCTAGTTTCAAAACATTTTTCGAGGGCTTGATAAATACCAATACGACGAATTTTAGTAAAATATTGACGCTCAATATCTAATAATTTAGTCATCAATTCTAACTCCATTTCATCTTCACATAAATCTTGTAAAATTTCCCATTCTTCTTTCCCTAATAAACTATTTCCTGCTCCAATTCGAGGATCAATAAATTCCTCATTTTTTACCTCTTGATAAATACGAGGAAGACTATCATCAAATTCGTGTTTTTCTTCTAACCAAATACGCCTAATTTCGCTTAATTCTTCTGTGGTAATTAATTTTATTTCTTGAAATTCTGGGGGGGCAAATTTTCTAATACTAACTTCTGCTTCTAATACTTTTCTTAACCAATGTTCACGCCATTTTTTGACGTAAGGGCCTGGTATTGGCTCGATCGAGGTTGTACCTTCCAAATTTCGCTCAAATAACTCTACCTTTCCGTAAATTCGGCGAAAATCACGCTTATCTCGATCGTCTCGGATGTCTAACTCATTACGAATATCTAACAAGGGTTGTAACCATTCTTTTTCCTCGTCATTTTGAATCATCGCCTCCATCGATTTATCTTTGCTAACCATTGTACATACCCAACAACCGAAACGAGAGTCACCACAGCTAGGAGTTGAAGTATCCACCACCAAAGGACATTCATTATCTGCTGTTGCACCTCGATACATAGTAAATAAGTCTTGATTATCTCCCCCCCAGGGATTTTTCCATTGTAATAAGTATAACCAAACTTCATCAGTACGCCAATTTTCGATCGGAGTGTAGATATAGGAATTAGGTACATGAGAATTGAGGTTTAAACGGTCACGAAATCTACCTTTAGCGTGTTTTTCCATATTTTTTGCCCTAGTGGCACTCTCAGCTTTTCTAACCCCCAATACAAGAATTATTTCTCCATGATTGCGCACGGTTTCCCTAATAAAATTATCCGCAGGTTGAATTTTCATTCTGTCAGTACACCATCGAAAACCATGACGGGGAGCGGGATAGCCTTTGCCCATTAAACAAACCCAGAAAGTGTCTTTAACCGCAGGAGTGAGTAAATGAGGTTCAAAGGGCATTTTTTGTTCTTTAGCGGCGATTTCCATTCGTTTAAGACAACCTTTTACCCAATGAGCTACGATAGGATTTTCTACTTGAGTATCTGTACTAATTACATAAATTTTTTTCTGACGTTTTTGTTCCGGTAACGCTGCGATCGCATTCCAAATTAATTGTAGAATACAAGAACTATCTTTTCCGCCACTGTAGCCGATAATCCAAGGCAGATAATCTTGACAATATAATTCCTGAATTTCAGCAGTTAAAATATTAATATCACCAATCAATTCTTCTAAACTGCGAGGGGGAAAAAGAGGAATTTGGATACTGGTACTATTCATAAAATAATTAATATTGAACAATTTGCGATAAATAACATCTTAACTAACTATCAACTATTAAGTAGAAAACACATTTAGATCGACGGATGAACCTCAAACTCAGATCTTGCATCAGTATAATAAATAATACCAATAGAACAAAACGGTAAAAATCAATTTTAGAAGTGTTAAAATCAATTCTTATCATTTTTCCCTCTTCCCTTTTCCCTCTCTTTACCTATAATTTTATAGTTCACCCTTGGTAATTATTAATGACAAAACTATGTGTAACGCCAAATGCAATAATCTCTCGAAAAATATTAACTGTCAATTATTAGTCACAATATCAACGATATGATAAAAACTCGATGTAGTCAAAACTCTAAAAAACAACGAAAATTACGATCGATAAAAAGATATTGGCAGTATTACAGATTAAGACTATTAAGGTTAAAAGAACATCCTCACAAAATAGCGAGAGGTTTTGCCGCAGGGGTTTTTGCTGGTTGTTTTCCTTTTATTGGCTTACAGTTTGTTATGGCAATAATTTTCGCTTTACTTATTCGAGGTAATAAGTTTACAGCTATTCTCGGTACATGGATTAGTAACCCTTTTACTTCTGTTCCTTTATTTTTGTTTAATTTTCAAGTTGGTAAATTGGTTCTTAGTTTATTTATTAATAATAGTGATTTACATTTTAACTGGGATTCTTTCGCAGAGGTTAAAGATTTGGGAACAGAAATTATAGTTACTTTATTATTTGGATCTCTGCTTGTTGGTTTATGTTTTAGCTCGATCGCCTATTATTTAATTATAGATTTGCTGAAAAAACGTAAAAACCCTTAAATCTCAATCTTTTTTTTAATAATTAATGGTACACTTGTCCGTCAGGCATGATAGCACCTTCTAAATTAACCCCAGTAATATTAGCACTGCTTAAATCAGCACCAATTAAATTAGCATTAGTTAAATCCGCTGAAGTCAGATTGGTACGAGCAAAAAAGACTTCCATTAAAGAAGCATTACGCATGATAGCACCATAAAGATTAGCACGACTCAAGTCCGATCGATTAAGCCTAGCAAAAGTCAAATTAGCTTGAATTAAATTAGCCCTAATTAATTTACAATCAGGCATAGTAGCACTTTCTAAATTGACCATACTCATATCCGTATCAATCAATTTAGCTCGTTCTAATTTTGTATTAGAAAGATTAGCCCCAATTAATTTTGCTCCTGTTAAATCTACCTCCGTTAAAAAAGCACCCTTTAAATTAGCTTGAGTTAAATCTGCCCCTGTTAAATCTGAACCTCTTAAGTTAACCTCTCGTAAATTTGCACCTACTAAACTTGCATTTCTTAAATCCACACCTTGAAGATCTGCACTTTTTAAATCGGCTTTATCAAGGTTTGCCCCTTTTAAAATAGTGGGTTTAGCTCTTTTTTCTAAGCGCATATTTGCTCCTCTTAAACAAGCTCCCTTGAGATTTGCACTACTAAGATCAGCAAAACGTAAGTCAACCTCAATTAAATTAGCATCTAATAAATTTGCTAAAGTTAATTTTACATTTCTCATGTCAGCTTTTTGTAGAATAGCTCCATGAAATTCTCCTCGATGAAGATTTGCCCCGACTAAACTAGCTTGATTCAAATTTGCACCACTAAAATTAGTTTCTTCTAAATTTGCTCGACTTAAATCCGCTCTACTCAGATAACAAAAAGTTAAATTAGCTTTCTGTAAATTAGCATCATTAAGAACAATTCCGATTAAATCAGCTCCGACTAAATCAATTCCTGCTAGGGTTGCCCCTGTAAAACGATTTTCTCCAGCAGAATAACGTTCAATAAATTCATTAACTTCCATTTCTTAAACTCTTTAATAATTAGGCTTTTTTATAAAAATGTTTCACGGATTCTACGATCGCACTTACTGCTTGGGCATTATCTTCTGGCTCTAATCCTTCTATACTCGAATTTGCTACCAACATTAAATGACTCTCAATGGTTTTTATATCTTTTCCATACTGTTGAAACATTCTAATCAATAAGTCGTCTAAACTACAAGTGCGCACGATCGACCAGTGTTGTTCAGAAATATCAATTTGATATATTGCATAAAACAACATAATTTTGGCTCGTAAAGGGTTGGTATATTGCATAATCTCTTGTTTGAGATCAAAAAGATTATCTAGTTTTAACCAAGGGATAACTTGTCCTTCTGGTACACCGGCAGCCATAATACTACCGGATAAATCAAGATCTGAAGTATCTTCCGATTCTGAAGATTCAACATTTGTCTCAATATCTTGATTAAATGTAGGGGGTACAGACTCCGTAGAGGTATTTTTACTTTTAGCCTTAATTAATTGAGTTTCTTCTTCCTGTTCACTGTCATTATCTGCAACAGCTTCTGCGGTATCATGTTTATATAAATAAGTCAATTCCCCAACGATGGTATCCGCAATAAAAGAATAAAAATTTTGTCGATTAATAGTAGAAACAATGTTTTCAAGAGCTTTTTTTAATCTTTTTGGGTTGGGATAAAGTTGATATAATTCTAGTAATAATTCTCGAAGATCATACATTTCAATGACGTTAATGTCATTTTCCCAATATTGTTTACAAGCGGCAAAAATCAATTTTTTGATTCTAGGTGATTCCTCGTGATACTCGATATTTTCAACAATTCGATCGACTAAATCTGATTCAAACTCATTTCCTTGATTTTGTTCTTGAGGTAAAGAATGTTCATCACTATCATATAAAGGTGACATTCTTTGAAAAACATATTTAGCAATTTTTACATATACTTCTTTACGATTTAACGTATTAACAGCTTGATAAAGTAAGGCTTTAAGATCATCTGCTGTGGGATTATTGTCATAAAGATTTTTAAGCAAAGATTCAAAAGAATAATTGTCAATAATAGAAAAATCTGATTCCCAATATCTTTGACTCACATAAAAAATTAATTTTTTAGCTCTTTTGGCTTCCTGTGAATGACTTAAATCATGGGCAATACTAGCGATTATATCTGACGATATGATCATAGAACTTCGTCGGGGCTAATTTATATTTAACATTCTGAAATTATAACCAATACCCCTCATCCTAGCATAGTGAATAATTAATAATTAATAATTAAGACTCTGTTACTTCTCGTCGTGATAAATTATTCCTTGAAAAAGGTTTTAGGTATTAGGTGTTAGGTGTTAGGTGAAATGCAAACTCTCAATCTATAACAAATTCAATTGTTAATTCTTCTAATCTTTATAGTGCAAACGTTATAACGTTTATTTTATCTGAATTTATCATCACTACTGTAGAAGATACATAATTAATAGTAAATAATGGGTAATTGCTAATCTTAAATTTTAAATTATTTAGAGTAATATTAATTTATTTTGATGGAGATAATAAATATGGGCATTCAAGTAGGACAAAAAGCACCAGATTTTACCGCTACTAGCGTAATAAATCAAGACTTCAGAACTCTTAAATTATCAGATTATTTAAGTCAGTATGTCATTTTATTTTTTTATCCTCTGGATTTTACTTTTGTTTGTCCCACAGAAATTATTGCCTTTAGCGATCGTCATGATGAATTTAAGGCTTTAAACACGGAAATTTTAGGGGTTTCTGTGGATAGTGAATTTGCTCATTTAGCTTGGATTCAAACAGAGAGAAAACAAGGCGGTATTGGTGACATTAATTATCCTTTGATTTCGGATTTAAAAAAAGAAATTAGTACTGCTTATAATGTGTTAGAACCTAATGCTGGAGTTGCTTTAAGAGGTTTATTTATCATCGATCGAAACGGCATTATTCAACACATTACTGTTAATAATCTTTCTTTTGGTCGTAGTGTCGACGAAACTTTAAGGGTATTAAAAGCCATTCAATATGTGCAATCCCATGATAATGAAGTTTGTCCTGTCGGTTGGCAAGAAGGGGATAAAACCATGAATCCTGATCCTGTAAAATCAAAAGTGTATTTCTCCACTGTTGAAAAAGAAACCAGAAATGAAGCTACCTAGATCAAATTAACCATAAAAAAATTAAGTTGATCAAAAAGTATTAAATGTAATAAATAATTGAAGTAAATCAATTCTTATTACTTTTCTCTGTTTTCTATTCTCTTTTCCCTCTCTTTACCTAACACCTAATCTTTATCAAAAGACTGTGAAGTAAACCCTAATTATCAATAGTTTTTAGCCATTTTGCTTCTTCAATTACCGATCGTAAAGAAATTAGATTATTATGATTAAACCAATGATTAAAGGCTTCTTTTAAATTACCTTTTCTTAAGGCTTGGACTCCATCACTAACAGAAACGGCAATGTGTTGCATCACACTAGAATCTCGGTAACAATCCATCATACAAGCTGTACAATTATCCCTAATACGTTGTGAACCATCAAATTCAGTTATATGACACATCGGTTCAGCCCAATTATGACAGCGATAAAGGTTTAAAAACCAGTCTAAGTAAAAAAATTTCCACCCTCCCAAACAACCAAAATTCTCTGTTTCTCCTTTTAGATGTCGTTGCATATCTTCAATAGAAGCTGTTGGATTAACTACATGAAACTCTTTTTTTAAGGCTTTAATAGCTTCAAATCTTTGGTCTAATTCTTCTTTGGTATAATCGACTAAATTCGATTCTGCATAACCTAAATAAGACGAGGCAAGAGTGGTTAAAGGATAAGAAAAAGTTACACTGTCAAAACCCAGAGATTCTAAAAAAGGCGGTAGTTGTTTATAGTCGTCAATTAACCGTGACATGGTGACAGAAGCTGTTGTACTGATATTATACTTCTTAAAGTGTTGATTAGCTAATTTAATTCGATCGCAAACTCCCCTTAAACCTCTATTTTGTTCATGTTTTGTTACTTCTGAAGCATCGATCGAAATAATAACACTAACTAACCCTGTTTTTGCCAATTCATCTATCCTATCTTTAGTCAAAAGTGACGCATTAGTGACTAGCATAGGTGCCATCCCAATACTAGAAGCATGAGTAATTATTTCCATTAGGTGAGGATGTAGCATCGGTTCACCTCCTACATAGATAATAAAATAAACTCCATTTTCATAAAGAATTTCGGCCGCTTGTTTTGCTTCTTCTAAACTAACATAACGGCGTTGTTCGATCGGCATTTTATCTACGGCAAAGTTGCAAAATCCACAAGTAGCATTACAAGCACTTGTAATAGCAAACTGACACATACTAGGCCCACCATCAATAATACTTTCTTTTGCTAACTGCCAAATACTTTTCTTTTTTTTGGGGGAGATACTTTCTTTATTCATTTATATTATTTTGTTCTGAGTTATTATTAACCTGAGTGACTTATAAAATTATCGGAGAAGATAAGGTGTTAGGTATTAGAAATTAGCTCAAAGAATTGATGAAAAAAATCTGGCGTTGATTTTATCAAGATTAAATCCATTAATCAAAAGCAGTCAAAAATTAACCTAAAACTTAACTTCTAAAGTCCAAAACCTACTAACATCAAAGATTATTATCTCGAACTGAGGTTATTATTAAATGATAATCACTCGATCGCAATAAATAACAAAATTACCTCTTTTTTCTTTAAAAAATATCATATTCAAACTCGAATATCCACAAATTTTATTTACTTATCAAAATAATATGACACAAGTTACCGATAAAATAGATTTAAAATCTCTATATGAAATTGATGATCATTTATGGTTAGAAAAAACCGTAGATTTACTAAAAGAAAAGCGTTTTAATGATTTAGATTTAGAGAATTTAATTGAGGAATTAGAAAGTTTGAGTAAAAGAGATAAAGCTAGAGTCGCTAGTTTATTAGAACAAATTATTCGACACTTATTAATGCTACAGTATTGGAGTAAAGAATATGATAGAAATAGCAATCACTGGAAAGTTGAAATAATCAGTTTTCGTAACCAATTAGACAATAACTTAACTAATAATTTAATTATTTATTTAGAAAAAGAATTAGATAAAATTTACAGTAAAGTCTTACGATATGTAAAACAAAAAACTGAAAATATAGTTGATTTTCCAGATACTTGTCCTTATAGTTTAGAACAAATTTTAGATGATGATTACTTTTAGATAAATTCTGGTTAAATTAGGTAGCAAAAGCAATTACTTTTATAGCAATCCTAGGTTCGTTGTGAAATATTGGTGAGGGTAGAAGTCAGGCAATAGACACAAGGCCAGAGGCAATAGTTAGGATCATTGATTATAAACAGTCTTAATTTAATTAGGATCTGCTGTTGAGAGTCAGAAGGCTATAAAAATTAAAAGTTTAGGCACATTACATTAACAAAAATGTTTAGTTTATTTACTTTTGACCAAAAATGGACTTAATTTTATGTCATCAAACGGCCGATTTTGACGCACTAGGTGCAGCAGTTGGTTTAACAAAGCTACATCAAGGAGCAAAAATTGTTTTAACTGGTGGTGCTCATCCTTCCGTGAGAAGGTTTTTAGCTTTACATCGAGATGAATTTGATTTAATTGAATTTCGTAGTGTTAATCCTCAAAAAATCAGACGTTTATTTATTGTGGATACTAACCAGTTCGATCGACTAGGAAAAGTAGTAGAATGGTTACACTTAGAACATTTAGAATCAATTACTATCTACGATCATCATGAGGAAAATCATCCTAGTAAAAATGAGCATATTAAGGCCACTACCATAAAGCATATAAAAAAAGTGGCCAGTTGTGCCAGTTTAATTTGTGAATTTTTGCAACAAAACGGAATCACTCTGACTAATATCGAAGCCACCGTTATGGCTTTGGGTATTCATGTTGACACCGGCTCACTTACTTTTGAGCAAACCACCCCTAGGGATGCTGCCGCTTTAGCATGGTTAATGAGTCAAGGGGTTAATATGCGTACTTTAGGAGAATATGTCGAGCCTAGTTTATCTCCCCAGTTACAAGAATTATTGCCCAAAGTATTAAAAGATTTGCAAACCGAGACGATTAACGGTAGTTGCGTGGCATGGATTTTGTTAGAAACTCCTAACTTTATTGCCGGATTGTCTAACTTAACTGAGAGAATTAGAAATTTAGTAGAAATTGATGTTTTATTATTTGGACACTTTTACAATAAACATAAATCTTCTCAGCCTTACCCCCTTACTGCTAAATCTGGGGGTGACTTCTCAGAAAATAGCAAGATAGAAATACGGGAAGAAAAAAAAGTCCCTACAGTTGGGGATTTAGAGGCGAATTATGATAATAAAAAAATAATTACACTTGATAATTTAGACGTTAATTCTGAAAGTAACAAAGGAAAATTAACCGTCATTGGACGAAGTAAGTTAGAATCTGTCAATTTAGCCTCTATTTTTACAGATTTTGGCGGAGGAGGTCATAGTAGTGCCGCTTCCTTTTGTTTTCGTTGTGAAAATCCTCAAGATGTGATCGATAATTTATTACATCGCATTAAAAATTTAATTCCTCCTCCCCTCATGGCAAGAGATTTAATGTCATCTCCTGTGCGGACAATTCGCCCTTCCACTACTATAGAAGAAGCTCAACGGATTTTACTACGTTATGGGCATTCAGGTTTATTCGTCGTTAATAGTAAAGCAGAATTGCAAGGGGTTATTTCTCGCCGTGATATTGATTTAGCTTTACATCATGGTTTTTCCCATGCACCTGTTAAGGGTTATATGACAAAAAATGTGCAAGTTATTCATCCTGATACTTCTTTAGGAGAAATTGAGGGGTTGATGGTAAGTAATGATATTGGTAGATTGCCTGTTATTGCCGATAATGAGTTGTTGGGTATTGTTACTCGTACCGATGTTTTAAGGTATCTTCATCAAACTAGGCAAAACATTGATAATTTTACCCAAGAAGAAAATTCTCCTTTGTTATCTTGCCTTTCTCCTTCTTTAGCGAAACATTTACATCCCCCTATTTGGACGTTATTACAACAAGGGGCTAGTTATGCACAAAGTCAAGGATGGCATCTCTATTTAGTAGGTGGTGGGGTTAGAGATTTATTGTTAACAGAAGAATATCAAACTTTTTCTTTACAAGATATTGATTTAGTCGTCGATGGTTTTCACCGCACAGCAATTACAGGGGCAGGAGTAAAATTAGCGGAAGCGTTACAAAGTTTTTATCCTCAAGCCCGACTGAGTATTCATGGAGAGTTTCAGACGGCGGCGTTGTTATGGCATAAAGACGAAATTTTAGATTCATTATGGGTGGACATTGCCACCGCTCGCACGGAATTCTATCCTTATCCAGCGGCCAATCCTGAAGTTGAATCTTCCTCTATTCGTCAAGATTTATATCGTCGAGACTTTACTATTAATGCTTTAGCTATTCGTCTTACTAATCCTCATGGTGGTGAGTTATTAGATTTTTTTGGTGGTTTAGAGGATTTACGATCGAATCTTATCAGAGTTTTGCATCCTAATAGCTTTATTGAAGATCCTACCAGAATTTTTCGGGCGGTAAGATTTGCGGTGAGATTAAATTTCACCATTGAGGCACAAACGAGAGAATATATTAATTATGCTATTTCCTGTGGAGTTTATGAAAGAGTCAGCCTCGAAAAAACCTCTATTCCTGCTTTAACAACTCGTTTAAAAGCAGAGTTAAATTATATTCTTCAAGCTCAATATTGGAAACCTGCTTTAAAATTATTAGCTGAAATTAATGCTTTAAAATGTCTCCATAATAATTGTAAATTGACTCCTCAATTGTGGTGGCAAATTCGTTGTCTCGATCGATGGTTAAAATATTATAATTTAGATGAAAAAAATCAGAAAGTATCTTCTTGGCTATTAAGACTAGAAATTATTTTGGCATCCTTTGAAGAAGGAGTAAAAGTCGCAGAAAATTTGCAATTACCGAAAGATAGTATTGAAAGATTAAAATATCTATCAATTAATAATGAAAAAATTAAAACCGAATTATTTTCTTATCAAAATATCAGTCAAAAAGTAAAATTTTTATCAAGTTATCAATCTATTTCTTTGCTATTAATTGCTGTTAAAAATAATAAAAACATCAGAAGCACTATCTGGAAATATCTAATGAAATGGAGTAAAGTTAAACCTATTTTAAATGGCGATGACTTAAGAAAATTTGGTTATAAACCAAGTAAACAATATAAACAAATATTAACTGAAATACAGGGATTATATTTAGACGGAAAAATCAATAATTTTCAGGAAGCGAAAAACTTGATTTTTAAAAAATATCCTTGTTATTAAAGAAGTTTAATTTTACTTAAATTTTTGATAAAGGTAAAGGAGTATCAGGAACAGAAATTAGGTCAATTAATCCCAATTGGATATAGGGTAACATTAATCTTGTCATTGACATTATATCTTGATTTAATTGTAGGCTTAAATCTCGTAAAGTATTTTTGCCGTTAAACAATTTCATCATGATTTGATAAGTTTTTGGTGAGGTTTTTTGTTTTAGTTGATCTGATTGACGAACTAGGGGACAATCATTAGGAAAACGATCGGCTAATTTTGCACCTTGCCATTTTTGCCAATCTTCCCATGCTTCTACAATAACCTGATCTGCATCAATAAAAACTAATTGACTCGGTAAAGATTGAGAAGTATTTAACTGAAAAACAATTTCCATCGCTTGAGTAACATCGAATAAAATTTCGACAATGGCATTGCGTATAATTTGGCTTAATTGTTGTCTAGTAACTAACTGTTGTTCTAACCAATAATTTAATAACTCATATTCCCAACATTTCTGTAAACTATCTTTATTTAAAGCCTTTTTGTCAATGGAAGGTAAATAAGTAATTAAAGCCGGTGCAAATCTCGTCACATTTCTAATCCATCTTCTTACGGGATGTTTACCGCCAGTTGCATAAATAATTCTTCCTAGGTAAAGATAAAAAGTCCATTCTTCACCTTTGGATGATCCCAATATTAATTCGCCAGTAAACTGAGGTTGTTTGAGAGTTTGAAATAGATTAGACTGTCTTGAACCGATAAATTCTCGAATAGGAACTTTAGGAGATTTGCTGGATTCTGTCATTACTACAATTTACATTCAGTGATTAAGGTTACTAAAATTGATCTTATGATGAACAGTGATGATGAAATAAAATTTACACTAACATTCTTTAGTTTATCTTTATTTGAGCAAGTTCAATAAATATTTTAGGGAATAAAGAAAGATGATGAAAACCAATACAATTCTACAAAATTTGATGAAGGAAGTGGAAATCAACGATTACCTTGAACTAAGTCGTAAAAGTCAGGTTTCAGAATTACAATTTTATCGTTTAGAAAATAATTTACTAGATCATATCCCTTTGGGAGTGTTAAAGAAAATAGCTCAAGTTTTCAATATATCTGTCACCATGTTGATTGAAAAGTTAGAGAATATAGATGATCGAGATTCAGGGACAAAAAATGAGGAATTAACAACCAGTATAATAAATGAATATCAACGGGAAACTATTTCTATTTTAGAGTCTTTGCTATTGCAATTACCAACCTTTAGTTATGCGGTAAAAAATAATCCTGATTTGCCGGCTATTCGTTTGTTACCTTTACTTGAACCACTCAATAAGTTATTATCCTCTTGGGAGATAGACTCGATCGGAAAAGTTGGTGATATAGTTACTTATAATCCTCAAGAACATGAATTAATGGATTATGGTGATGATGATAACCCTACCCAAGTGGAAATACGTTATGTTGGTTATCGTCAAAAAGATAAGTTGTTATACCGTGCTAAAGTAAGCCCTGTAACAATAAACAATGAATAAATTATTAACTTATTTATGGTTTTAAAAGAAATTAATGATACGGAAAGTCTTGTCAAAGGTTTTCAGGCTTTATCGGATAGTAAAAGGATGCAGGTATTAGATTTGTTGCGCACCAGAGAATTATGCGTTTGTGAAATTACGGAAATTTTAGAAATATCTCAATCAAAGTTATCTTTTCATCTCAAAACTTTACGAGAAGCAAATTTAGTTAATACTCGTCAGGAAGGGAAATGGACATACTACAGTATAAATCTAGTCAAAATGGTGGTTTTAGAACAATATTTATCTGAATTTAGACGATCGATCGTGACACTTCCTACTCGCATTTGTCAAGATTAATTGAGAATTTTAAAAGAAACAACTTGATTGTAGAATTAAAAAAATTCAATTACATAACAGTTCTTTTTTGACGGTTTCATTCGCCCGAAATCCCACTAAAACCCCTTGATTATTTTTGACAAATAAAGGTCTTTTTAAAAGCATAGCATCCTGAGCAAAAGCATCGATCCATTGTTCTTGCGTCCATGTATTTTTTTCTTCTCCTAAAGCACGATAAGATAAGCCAGAAGTATTGCGCATCGATTTTATTCCCAAAGATTTTACCCAATTTTCGATCGAATTTTTTGAAGGAGGATGTTCTTTTGTATTGATAAATTGATAATTTACGTTGTTTTCTTCTAACCATGTGAGAGCTTTTTTACAAGTACTACAATTAGGAATTCCATATACTAATAAAGTCATAATTTTGAGTCAGATATTAAATATTTTCAATAAAAGGTGTTAGGTATTAGGTAGTAGATATTAAGTTAAATTAAAACTGCGGGTTTTATAACAATGGAATTTTTAAAATGATTAAGACTATATTTAGGTGATAGCTAATTTATCATAACTACTCTACAAAAGTCATTCTTTATTAAGTTATTTAAGGTTTTTAGATTAAATAGAAAACTCATTTTTGTTAAAAATATCAAGGATTGTTTGTTTTTGTTCATCATCATATCCCCATCGATTTAAAAAGTCTTGATAAACTCCTTTTTTATCTTTTATAGTATTAGTTAAAGAAATTATTTTTTCGTTACTTTGTGGTAAAGATAATTTATTTATTAACATTAAACTTCTTTGAGTAACTCCATAAGATTTTTCCGCCATTTCTAAATTATTATTTCTAGTATGGGTTATTTTCATTGCCGTGGACATTGCCACATTTTTGACTAATAATTCGCTGACAATTTCTGGAGAAGTTTTTAAACCTTCAATAATACCTGATGATACTCCATCGACAATAGAATTTTCATGAGTTAAATAAGTAACAAAAAACCCCCTTGCTCCATTTTCTGTTAAAACTAAAGAAGATACGATCGAGCTTTTTTCTGACTCAGATAATTGAGGTATTTGTTCAATAAAATTTGTGGTTAAATTGATGGCTTCTTCAAAAGTAATATTTTCATGAGCAATTAAATTCATTTTTTTTTTTAATTTTTTCCACATAAAAGTATTATATAACTATCTGATAGAGCTATTTTTGTAGTCAAGATTTACTGCAAAAAACTTTAACTCCCCAAACAAACATTTTTATATGTTATAACAAATCTATAGATATTCTGGTTCAATAAAATGACTTCTTTATCATCTTCACAACAAAATTTTCATATAAGTAATAGAATTACTTTTGGAATGACAACTACAGATATTAATAAACTCGATCGTGTAGGAATTAGTACTTTTATTACAGAACAATTAAACTCCAAAAATATTGATATTTCTGCTAATTTAACTGATAAAATTAATGAGTATCAAGGTTTAAAAATGAATGTCTCAGACATCTTTAAAAACTATTATGTAAAGTATCTTCTCTCTGATGAGGGAAAAGAAAGTTTATCTGATAAACAAAAAAAATACATAAAGCAAGAAAGACGTAAATTTTTTAATGAAACCTTAGATCTAAAGATTTATAAGTCTGTAAATAATCCTCGTCAATTAGAAGAATTAATGACAGATTTTTGGTTTAATCACTTTAACGTTTTTGCCAATAAATTACCGAATTATCAAAGATTTTTAATTCATAATTATGAGACACAAGCAATACAAGCTCATGCTTTAGGGAAATTTCGAGATTTATTACAAGCAACGGCACAACACCCATCAATGTTATATTACTTGGATAACTGGCAAAATGTGAGTCCCAGAGATAAAAAATCCTCTAAAGGTTTAAATGAAAATTATGCGAGGGAATTGATGGAACTCCATACGTTGGGAGTAAATGGAGGCTATACTCAGGAAGATGTTATTAGTTTGGCTCGTATTTTGACAGGATGGGGAATAATGAATCAAAAAACCCCTCAAAATGAAAATGGATTTTATTTTTTTGAAAGTTTACATGATTACGGAGATAAAAATTTTTTAGGTCATACAATCAAAGGTTCTGGTATAGAAGAAGTTTATCAAGCCTTAGATATTTTAGCTTATCATCCTTCAACAGCTAATTATATTAGTTATAAATTAACTCAATTTTTTGTAGCAGATAATCCTCCTAATAGTCTTGTGAAAAAACTTGCTAAAACTTTTCTGGATACTCAGGGAGATATTAAGATTGTGTTAGGAAAATTATTTGATAGTGAAGAATTTTGGGATAGTAAATATTATGGAAATAAATTTAAAACTCCTTATCAATATGTGATTTCTCTTTTAAGAATAAGAAATATAGAAAATCCTCCTTTGACTTCAACAATGGCAACTTTAAGAGATTTAGCCATGTCTCCTTATAATTGTGTAACCCCTGATGGTTATAAAAATATTCAATCAGCATGGTTAAGTCCAGATGCTATGATAAAAAGAGTTAATTTTGCGACTAATATATCTAGTGGTAAAAATGAAAAAATAAATAATAATTCTCAAGTTAATCCTCGTACATTTTTTAAAAACTTTACTGATTTTTTCTCTAGTAAAACGATCGAGCTTATTAAAAATACAGATCAAAAATGGCAGTCAGCTTTAATATTAGGTAGTCCTGAAATGATGTACAAATAACTTTAATAAAAAATTATGAAAAGAAGAACTATTTTACAACAAATGGCATTATTCACTGGTAGCTTAATCATCCCTATCGGTGTTAATAGTTGGGTAGGTAAAACACTAGGAAAAACTGTCTCACAAAAAAAATTAATTGTGGTTTTTCTAAGGGGGGGAGTTGATGGTTTAAATGTAATTGTACCCCATGAAGAAGATGAATATTATGACAATCGCCCGACGATCGCACTTCCAGCCCCTAATGAAAAAAATGGAGTATTAGACTTAGATGGTTATTTTGGTTTAAATCCCGTTTTAAAAGATTTAATGCCATTGTGGGAAAAAAAACAACTGACTTTTGTTCATGGTTGCGGTTTGACAACAAATACTCGATCGCATTTTCAAGCACAATACTATATGGAAAATGGTATTCCCGGCAGTGAAAAAGTCACTCAAGGTTGGATGAATCGTTTATTAGCCATTTTAGGGGAGAAAAATCCCACTCAAGCGGTTAATGTGGGCTCGACAACTCCTCAAATCTTAACTGGTTCTATGCCTGTGGCTAATTTACCTAGAATAAAAGAGAATATCAAAAAACAACCCCTTGATCGTTCAGAAATAAATCAAATTTTTACTCAACTTTACAATGGCAATGATCCCTTAAGTTTGGCTTATCAACAAGGCAAACAAACAAGAGAAATATTTATGAGGGATTTAGAAAAAGACATGATGGAATCATCAAAAAATGCACCTTCTAGTTCTAATTTTGTTCAAGAAGTCAAGCAAATAGCTACTTTAATGAAAGGAGAAGCTAACACTCAGCTAGGCTTTATCGATTTGGGTGAATGGGATACCCATGTAAATCAATCCGCCGCTTTAAATCAACGATTAGCACCTTTAGGAAAAGGATTAGCCACTTTAGTTAAAGAGTTAGGAGATACTTATAATGATACTACTATCGTTGTAATGTCAGAATTTGGACGCACAGTGAAAGAAAATGGTAATAAAGGAACTGATCACGGTAGAGGCAATGTA
Organism: Geminocystis sp. NIES-3709; assembly: GCF_001548115.1. Taxonomy (GTDB): domain Bacteria; phylum Cyanobacteriota; class Cyanobacteriia; order Cyanobacteriales; family Cyanobacteriaceae; genus Geminocystis. Next base: position 461,955 of record NZ_AP014821.1, read on the forward strand.
ATGTGGATTATTGGTAAAAATATTAAAGGGGGACAATTTTATGGAGAATGGCAAACATTAAAACCAGATCAATTATTTGAAGGTAGAGACGTTAATGTTTCCACAGATTTCCGTGAACCGATTGCGCATATTTTAAGTAAGAATTTTAACTTATCGGAACAATTAATTAGTCAAGTTTTACCCAATTTTAATCAAAAAAATAACCTTAATTTTTTATCTTGAGAAATAAGTTAAATAACTCTTAATTTTAAGGATTACTGTCATAACGTTTATTTTCTGCATTATTGCAATTAGAAGTTGCCGTACTATCATAAATTCCTGTTCGTATCATACCGATCGAGGAAATAATAATACATTTACCTGTTTCTTGCATAGCAGTACCCGAAAAATTTTTGCGTCTAATTTGTAATACTTGAGCATTGGCAGTTGTTCCTTGATATGCAAATGCAATAGTTTGAGGTAATGTACCTGCACTAGAATTAATATCAACAATACTAGAATCAACCGTTATATTCTCTAAAAGACACCCTTGAGTAGTGGCTGTTACCCCAGTAGTGGCGATCGTAAGGGTACAAGTAGCACTCTGACGATTGGCATTCAGTTGGGCTTCTAATAATGCACTTCTAATTTTACTAAAGGCTTCATTAACCCTTCCTTGTCTTTGAGAAGCCACTAAACTAGGAGCGCCGATGGCACTGACAATTCCCATAATCACGAATACAACCACTAATTCTAATAAACTAAAACCACTTTCTTTATTCATCAAATTAAGAACAACTAAGCGCCGCATTGGGTATAACCTCCGTTGATAGTTCTGCTAATGTATTATTTGCTCCACTACCTTTATATCGTGGATGAGTCGTACCATATTCAACAAGATAAGCGATTCTTAGAATATTTCCAGAATTAGTATAAGTGCGAGTAACATTATAAGATTTGGTATTTACTGTCACAGTTGCCGTAGAAGCATAAACACCATCAATAAAATCTTGTAGCCTTTGTCCATAGGTAGAACCGCTACAGGCATTAGCTTTAGTGGGAGTTAATCCAGAAGCCTCCGTGGGATTATCTAAAAGAAAAGCCTGATAACGAACCAACTCTAAATCCTGTTGTAACCAGTTAGCCGCATCTTGTTTATCTTGGGCTTGTACCCTCAATAATGTGGCTAAAACTGTCGCTTGTAATGAACCGAGTAAAAACCCACTAAGCACTAAAATTGTTACTAGCACTTCGAGGACTGAAAATCCTCCCTGTTTTTTACCTTTACGATCGATCGACATAAACTTGAATAACATCTTTATTTAATAACCCTTGATCAAGTTAAAAATTGTCAGTAATTTGTTCCCTTTCTAATTTCCTTTTCTTTCCCATTTAACAATATTATCGATTTTGGGGGGGATATTTGTCGGCATCAAACCAACGGAAGCCCAGTCAGTAATATCTTGAACGACGACGACTTGACCAGTATTAGAACCACAAGTACTAGGAGGGTTAAACATTCTCGCCCATACAGCACCAGTAATACCATTACCACTACCTGTACCTGCCGCTCCTACAGCGTAATCAGGTGCAAATACAAAGCCGAAAAGTTCTGCACCACCAGCTAAACAAATATGGGGTTCTTGGCTTGTAGCTCCCCCAGTATTCTGTCCATAACCCAAAACCTGCAAATTTTCTCGTCTAAAAACACTAGGACTTCCTAAAAGATAAGTAACAACTTTAGTCGTTGAATTACAAACGTAGCCAATTCCAATGTCACAACTATTATCAATTACCTGACTACCACCAATATCAATATTACCATAGAGATGCAGAATAACCTTTCTTCCTGGCACAATTTTAATTTGTTCTCCTCCATTGAGTTCAATATCATCAACTTTGTATTTATAAACTGGAACACTATAAGTCGTGCCGTTATGAGTAATAGATTGAGTTTCGATCGGTGAATCACCATTTCTAGGCAATCTCAAGGAATCGTCAATATCACCTAAATCATAGTAGTTAGGATTTGTATCAGAGGGCGGAGTTGGTAACGGTGGAAACTGAATACTAGAAATAATTACACTATTACCCGGCATGATATTCAAGCCCATATTTTCACAATCAGGCACTAACAAAGTAGCATTGATAACACTATTTGTGGGAGAACCAATTTCTTGGCTACTAATCCAAACTCCAGGTAAAGGCACATTAACTGTTGCTTTTTTCAAAGGAATAGCTACTTCGATTTTCGTTTTGGAATTGTTGGGGTTAGAAGCAAATAAATTAGACAAAGAGGTAGCATTAGGATTAATTTGACCTTCAACGGTTAAAATACCATGACCATAGGTTTGTCCTACAGCGACAGATCCTGCTAGAGTTTGAAGCGAAGAAGTCGTAACACCTGATGTATTAAGATTAACGTCAGCTAAAGTATAATTTGTTACCTTAAATCCACCTTTCTTAAAATCTGCCGCCGTGGAAGCGTTATTTATTACAGTATCTCCATTAGTTTTAAATGTATCTACTAATGTTGCAACGGTTGTTCCCCCTCCTGAGCTAGTTAAAGCAGAACAGGTAGAATTAGAACCAGACGTGTTACTAAAAGTTCCTTGTACTTGCATTGTACCTGCTTGAGTTGCCCATTGATCTAGTGGAAATTCCGCAACTTTTGAGTTTTTTGCTAGAAAATTGTGAACTCTTGTTACCCCTAATTCTGCGACTCCCATCGCTTGTTTTGTAAACTCTCCTGCTTGAGCATTCGTTTTATCTTTAGAAGAACTTAAAACGGATAAACTACTAGCAATAAGGACAAGTAAACCAATACTCATCGCAATAATCAAAGTATTACCTGTTTCCTTATTTTGGCCTTTTAAAATATTACTCCGATAAGCCCATACTAATAAGTTTCGTAAGTCTTCCGTGTTTTTTTTCATTTTTGTAATCCCTCTTTCAATCTTAATTTTTACTTTAAAATTCTTAATGTATTTTTGTATAGTTAAAAATATAATTATTCTATTTTTTATGATAACTTTAAATTAGGGTTTAAGTATTAGTAATTTTACTGAATATTTATAAAATATCTTCTTTCACTTTTCAAAACTTACTTAATTTTTATTGATAATTCTTAAATACGTCTTAGATCAAGTTCGGATGATCAATTGTCATTACGAGCCATAGAGAGGAATCTCCGGTATACTTCAATATATTGAATTAAGATTACATTTCTATTTTTTTATAAGTAATTATGGGAACTTGATATTAGCTTACTTTAGGTAATTGATAGTGATTAAGTTGAGCTAATTTTAATAAACTATCTATAGATAAATCTTCATCAATAATCAACCAATGGATACCATAACCAGAAAGAGAAATCTTATATATATTGCGTTCCGTATTATCAGCTTTTAGTAATTTTTTAGAAATATTAGATAAAGGAAAACGGTACATCTGACTATCGATCGATATAATTAAATCATTACCTTCAAACTGGATTTGTTCAACTTAGTGTAATTTTTTCGTTATATATCTTCTTTTTAATTTCTCTAATACCTTTATTGTTCATGTCATAGATTTAATAATAGTTTTTTGGGGATTGCAATGTGGGATATTCTCGATCGACCTAATTCAGTTAAAATGGAATATTACAGATTATTAAAAAAAAATCCTATATCTGTCAAAACTCTATATTAATTAATAATTATTCAGTAATGCTACTAACAGAAAAATCTACAGCAGAAAAATTAATCTTAACTTCTGATTCTCAAAGTTCCCCCAATCAAAGATTATTACCTCTTACTGCCACTATCAACGAACAAAATCACCTTGAAATAGGTGGTTGCGATGTTACTGAATTAGTAACTCAATTTGGTTCTCCTTTGTATATTCTCGATGAAAAAACCCTGCGTACTTGTGCGACTCAATATCGGGATGCTTTTAAAGAGTTTTATCCGGGTGAATCTCAAGTTATTTACGCCTCTAAAGCATGGAGTTGTATGACGATCGTCAGCATTTTGGCTAGTGAAGGTATCGGTTTTGATGTGGTTTCTGGCGGAGAACTTTATACAACAACTAAAGCCTTAGAAATCAGTGGTTATACTGAAAATCAAATTAGCGATAAAATCTATTTGCACGGTAATAATAAATCTGTAAGTGAGTTAGAACTTGCGATCGATTCTCAGTGTAAAATAATTGTAGATAACTGGTTAGAATTGGAAACCCTAGCCCAATTAACCGCTCAAAAACAGCAATGCGTTAATATTTTAATTCGTTTAACCCCCGGTATTGAATGCCACACCCACGAATATATCCGTACTGGGAGCATCGATAGTAAATTCGGTTTTTCTGTCCATCAACTAGAAGCAGTATTTACTTTTGTCAAACAGCAGTCATATATTAATTGTATTGGTTTACACGCCCATATAGGTTCACAAATTTTTGAATTACAACCTCATCACGACTTAGCAGGAGTTTTAGCTGATTGGTTTAAAAAAGCTCTTGATTATGGTTTACCCGTGAAAGAGTTAAATGTTGGTGGTGGTTTAGGTATTCGTTACACAGAATCTGATGATCCCCCAAGTATTACAGCATGGGTTAAAACTGTTGCTACGGCAGTTAAAAAAGCCTGTGAAGAAAGAAATTTAGCCCTTCCCAAACTTATTGCCGAACCCGGTCGATCGATGGTTGCAACAGCGTGTGTTACTGCTTATACCGTAGGCGGAAGAAAAGTTATCCCTGACATCAGAACTTATGTATCGGTAGATGGTGGAATGTCAGACAATCCCCGCCCAATTACCTATCAATCTCTTTATCAAGTAGTGATTGGCAATAAAATGCGTGAAGGTAATACAGAAAAAGTTACGATCGCCGGAAAACATTGTGAATCAGGAGATATTTTAATCAAAGACATTGAGATTCCCGATACCCAACCCGGAGATGTGTTAGTGGTATTAGCAACAGGAGCTTATAACTACAGTATGGCTTCTAATTATAATCGTTTAGCTCGTCCTGCGGCGGTTTTAGTCAATCAAGGAGAAGCAAACTTAATTATTCGCCGTGAAACCTATGACGATTTAGTTAAACAAGACTTAATACCCAGTCGGTTAAGTTAATCTGAGTTTTAGGCGATTTGTGAAAAAGAAAATGCCAGTTTTTGGGAAAATGTCAATTTTACCGGCAATATTCTAAAAACTGCTAATAATTGGTGGGCAATGCTCACCCTACTTTTAAACCACACTTTGTATTCTCCCTTGCGACTTTGCGAGAGATAGAAAATCTAGTTCATTGATTGGAAAAGCGCTGTAAAGTCTCGTCGTAATTCCTAATTAATTACCTATTGGGGGTATTGAATCTTTGAGATAACTCAATCAAGATAAAAAAGAACAGAATTACAGAAATGAGCTTAAATCGTGAAAAATTGTCAGAATATTGCACTCAAAACTTTACTTATCTCCTTATTATTATCTAGTTGCACTCCTAATCAAGTCACCCCAGAAGAATCTATTGCTCAAGCCTCTTTAACTCTAGTTGCTAATGGAGAAGATTTTGTTCGTCAAGGATTTGTTAGCAAAGACGGATGGCGTATCGATTTTAATAATGTTAATGTTACTCTAGGAGAGACGATCGCTCATCAAACCAATCCACCTTTTAGTGCAGAAGGAGAAGGAGAGTTACAACCGATAAAATCCATTTCTATAATTGATAAACCCGTCACTATTAATTTGGCAGAAGGAGACGAAAATGCTCCTCCTATAAAAGTTACAGAAGTAATCGCTCCGATCGGTCAGTATAATGCTCTTACATGGAAATTAGTTAACAATAATTTTAATAGTATCGTTCTTGACGGCACGGCAACTAAAGACAGTAAGACTATCAAATTTACTATTAATATTCCCTTAGAATTAAGTTATGTTTGTGGAGAATTTATCGGGGATGAAAGAAAGGGAATTTTAGAAGAAGGAAAAAGTGCCGAATTAGAAACAACATTTCATTTTGATCATATCTTCGGAGATAAAGAAACCTCTGCTGATGATGAATTAAATCTTGGAGCATTAGGATTTCAACCTCTGAGCAATCTTGCTACCAATGGAGTTTTAAATACTGATTTATCTAGTTTAAAAAATAGTTTAACTCCAGAAGATTATGGTAAGTTAGTAGATAATTTTAGATCTTTAGGACACGTTGGAGAAGGGCATTGTCGATTGTTACAATAGATTGATTTCTTGATTACCCATAAACACTAAAGTAATTAGGAGTTGCTGGAAACGTATTTTGATGAGGGAAGATGTTAGGTTTTAGGTAAAATAATGAAAAATCAAGATTTTGAGATTTTGTGTAGTATATACATAAATAAGCTGGTTCTTAAAAAAATAAGTGAAAAATGCTAGGTTTTTGAGTAATAATTACTAAAACTACGCACTTTTTGTTGATGTAATATGCAGAAACCCCTGATTTTAATAGTCTTCTGATTCCCAACAACAAACCCTAATTAAATAATCTGATAAGCTAAGATCCATCACACATATAGGAATAATATATATATCTCGTAAACACACACAAAATTTATCTATGAAAAAAACAATTTTTGCATTACTTTTGTTAATAGGAATGGCGATCGCACCTTCTGTGTCGGCTGATGATAAACCTCCACGCAACGCCAAACCTTTATCAGAAATTATAAAAAATTTAGAGAATACAGGTTATTCTCCTATAGTTGATGTTGATTATGACGATAATCAAGGTTGGGAAATCAAAGCCTATCGTAATAATCAAAAACGAGAATTAAAAGTCAATCCAGTATCTGGTGATATTCTCAGTGATAAACAAGAGGATTAAAGAGTGGCGAAAGCAAAAGTAACGTTAAATTCACGACACCAAATACCTACGGATTTAAAATCATTGATGTTTACATGATCAGGAATAAGATAGCGTTGTCCACCATTAAAACTTTTTAACATGGCAACATTAAAATATTCTGTTTGTTTGGGATTAACTTCTATTTGAGCGTTACGGTGTAAAATTACTTGGACATCAGGACCTTTTGCTGTGGTAAAATCACTGCTTAATTCTAAATAGCGCTTGCCATTTTCAGTAATTATTTTAACTTCTCCTGTAGTTTGTTTTTCCTGTTTAACAGTGACAAATTTACCTGTTTTAATAGGATTTTGAGCTATAATTACAGGGGTTACATTGTTAGCTTGAACTGGAGTTGAAAGTTGGTTCATCATAAATAAACCACTACCGGAAATAATTAATGCGATCGCAGAAAGTTTGACGGTTTTGAGTTGAGAAATTTTCATGGTTATGACTCCGAAATTAATTTATTCTTTTTATTGATTACTATTGTGTCGATCGAGTATGAGAAGTGTCTGGCTAGTGTCTGAGAAAATAATCAGTCGAATAAAATCTAAATGAGGTATCGATATAATTTGCCTGAATAAATTTTCAGTTAAGCTAAAATAAGATTAAATTGAAAATCACAAAATATTATTAATTAGAGTTTACTAACGTATTGTTTTAGTAACAATGAGCAACAAGACAAAAATAAAAAACTTTTCATAACACGAAACTATAACCTTTGCAGGTATATTCAGTAGATAGAAAATCAAAGAAAATGATGAGGAAAGTAGAAAATCGTTAGTATTCAGTCACACTCCTTAAAATGATCAATCAAACCCTTTATTTTTAATAAATTTTAGATGTTTTTTTCTTTTTCTGACTTCTAAACCTACCTACCAATTTTTCTATTTACGGATATTAATTTTTTCCTATTTAACCTATTACTATTAAATACGCCATCTTCCTTATGAATACTTCCACTTGCTCCAAATCTTCTTTAAAAATTCGTGCCATACAGTATCGTGATCTTAATTCTGTTTCTACTTTATTACAACAACGGTTGTCGATCGAATATAACAATTGTCAAGCACTTTTGCTAGAGAGAGTGCAAAAATATCAAAGTTTTTATGGATTATTAGAGTTATCAAAATTATTCTCTGTAAGCAATGATTTTTATATTTATGTCGCAGAAAAAGATCAACAAATACAGGGTTTAATTCAAGTTGCACCCTTTAATCATACTCGTAGCACTTGGAAAGTAGAACAGGTTTTGATTAATTACAATACTTCTATTAGTCATTTACTTATCGGTAATCGTAGCATTGGCTCACAACTCCTGCGACACTGTTTTGAAAAAATTTGGGAAGCTAGAACATGGGTATTAGAAGTAAATGTAAATGAGAAAAATACTTTAGGATTATATAGAGAAAATGGTTTTCAACCCCTCGCACAAATAACTCATTGGCATTGTCCACCAACCTTGTTACAAAAGTTAGCACAACAAGAACCTAATTTACCGAATTTATTACCCGTTAGTAATGCTGATGCAAAACTACTCTATCAATTAGACTGTGTTTCCATGCCTCCTATGCTACGACAAGTTTTCGATCGTCACATTGATGATTTTAAAATGGGATTGGGACGTTTTATCCTTCAACAAATTCAAGGATGGTTGACTCATAGTTCAGAAATTAGTGCTTATGTATTCGAGCCTCAGAGAAAAGCGGCCATCGGGTATTTTAAACTATACTTATCAAAAGATGGTAGTAAACCTCACGAAGCAATTTTAACGGTACATCCTGCCTATACATGGCTTTATCCGAAACTTATCAGTCAAATGGCTACGGTAATTCAATCATTACCTCCTCAATCTTTATTAGTCACTTCCTCAGACTATCAACCAGAAAGAGAAGAATATTTAGAAAAATTAGGTGCAGAAAGAGTTGATCAAAATTTACTAATGTCTCGATCGGTGTGGCATAAATTGCGAGAAGCTAAACCCTTAGAATCCTTAAACCTTCCCGAAGTCTTAAACGGTTTAAAACCAGTACATACACCTATTCCTACCCCCTGGATAAAATCGTGGTTAGAAAATACCTATAATTCTTCATCCTTACCAAATCATCCTGACTCCCATAATTCTAATGAGTAATTAAAGGTAGCTGAAAAAGTATTCTGGTGAAGGTAGGTGTTAGGTTTTAGGTAAAATAATGAAAATATGGATAAATACATAAAAAAACATCTGGAATATAATAGCTATTGTTCATATTTTTTCTCGTCTTTATTCATCCCACAAATGATAAGAAATATCCCGTTCAGAAATTATTTTATTAATTATCGGCCATTCTATTTTAAAATTAGGATCATCAAATTTAATTCCCTTTGCACATTCGGGATAATAAAATTCTGACATTTGATAAAACACTTCGCTATCATCTTCTAAAGTTTGAAAACCGTGAGCAAAACCTTCAGGAATATAAATCATTTTATGATTTTTTGCAGTCAATTTTTCTCCAATCCAATGCTTAAAAGTCGGCGAATTTTTCCGCAAGTCAATAATAACATCATAAATAGCTCCTTGAGTACATCTGACTAATTTTGCTTCGGGATAGGGAAGATTTTGATAGTGCATTCCTCGCAAAGTTCCTTTAATTTTATTGTAAGAAATATTGCATTGTACAAAATTAGAATTTAAACTATATTTATTAAATTCTTTTTGACAAAAACTTCGTGCAAAAAAACCCCTTTCATCAGTTATTTTTTCTGGTTTAATGATATATGCGCCTTTGAGTTTCGTTTCAAAAAATATCATAATATTAAACTATTTTTAACTCAGGAATAGGAATAATAAATTTACCTCCTTTATCTCTATATTCTGCTTGTTGTCGTAAGATTTCGTCTGCAAAATTCCAAGTTAATAGTAAAACATAGTCTGGCATTATTTCTAATAATTTAGCAGGATCATAAATTGGTAAATGTGTTCCAGGTGTAAAATATCCTTGCTTAATCGTACTACGATCGACAACGAAATCGATCGTTTCTTTCCCTAACTTAAAATAATTTAACAATGTACTACCTTTAGCGGAAGCACCATAAACCGCAATGGTTTTATTTTCTGCTTTTAATCTATGTAATAAATCTATTAAATTAATTTTTAATTTTTCTACTTTATGAGCAAAATTTTCATAATAATAAAATTGATTAATTCCTAAGTTTTGTTCTTCTTTTAATAAATCTTTTATAGTTTTTAATTGAGATTTATTTTTACCAATAAATAGACGTAATGAACCGCCATGAATCGATATTTTTTCCCCATCAAAAATAGTAAGATTATGACGGTTAAACAAGTTATCCAGTGCCGTCAAACTAAAATAACAAAGATGTTCATGATAAATAGTATCAAACTCACAATGATCAATTAAATCTTTTAAATAAGGTACTTCAATTACAGCTATTCCTTCAGGTTTTAATAAAATATTAATACCCTCAACTACCCCGTTTAAATCTGCTACATGAGCTAAAACATTATTGGCATGAATTACATCAGCTTGTTTATTTTGTAATTTTAATTTTTTTGCTAATTCTGCATTAAAAAATTCGGTTATCGTATTAATTCCTTTTTCTTCTTGGGCAATTTTAGCAATATTTTGAGCAGGTTCAATTCCCAAAACGGGGATATTTTTTTGCTGATAATTTTGCAATAAATAACCATCATTACTAGCTATTTCTATTACTAAACTATTTTTATTTAATTGATATTTATTAATAATATAATTTGCAATATTTTGGGCATTTTCTAAAGCGGTATCAGAAAAAGAAGAAAAATAAAAATAATCCTTAAATAATATTTCTGGTGGTATAGTCTCAGTAATCTGTACTAAATTACAATCGGGACAAAAAACCACATCTAAAGGGTAAATTGGTTCGTCTTCCGTTAATTGTTTTTTAGTTAGTAAGCGATTTGCTAAAGGTGTTTTCCCTAAAGATAATACTAAATTTAAGTTTAAATTTCCACAACTACGACAAGAAAAATTTTGCATTATTTTATATTTTATGGATTAATGGATTAGATTTTATAAAATTTATTTCAAACTTTCTCGATACCAATTAATAGTTTTCTCTAAACCTTTTTCTAATTCAAATAAAGGTGTCCATGATAATATTTCTCTCGCTTTTTTACTGTTGAGAAACTGGGCAGTTATTTCATTACTAGCTTGATTTATTATTTTTGGTTGTAAGTCAGAATTCATTAATTTTAAAACATGATTAACTAATTCTAAAACGGTTAATTTTATTTCTAAAGAAAAATTAAATGCTTCTCCTCTTAATTCAGAATTTTCCGCTAATTTTTGGGCTAATAACATATAAGCATTAGCTCCATCTTCCACATATAAATAATCTCTAATATATTTCCCATCAGAGCGAATAATCGGATTTTCTCCTTTAATTATCGATCGAATTGTACCGGGTATAATCCGATTCCAGTTTAAATCACCACCACCATAAAAGTTACCACAACGAGCGATCGCCAATGGCAAATTATAGGTATGGGCATAAGTTTGGGCGATTAAATCAGAGCAGGATTTACTGACATCATAAGGATGTTTTCCTTGTAAGGGTGTAGTTTCATCATAGGGCAAGATTAATTGATCACCATAGGCTTTATCAGAGGATGCCACAACAATTTGCTTAACGGTAGGGCTAAGACGACAAGCCTCCAATAATCGCCAAGTACCAGCGATATTAGTTTCAAAAGTAGAAATTGGGTTTCGATTGGCAACACCAACAATGGTTTGAGCCGCTAAATGAATGACGGTATCAATTTCATATTCCCCTAAAATACGTTCTAATAGACACTGATCTGTAATATCTCCCCTAACAATCTTAACTTTTTCAAAATCTTTAGTTTGTATTAGTAAACTTTGAGGAATCCAATCTCTAATTAAGCAAACAATATCCGCCCCAGTATTAATTAAATATTTAACTAGCCAACCGCCGACTAATCCCGTTGCACCTGTAATAAATACAGTCCTATCTTGCCAAAATTTATTCATCATTAACCCCACACTTTCCAAGGGGGATTTCCACTATCCCATAAATCTTTTAAGCGGTATTTATCTCTCAAAGTGTCCATACATTGCCAAAAATCTTGATGACGATAAGCCGCTAATTGTCCTTTATCAGCTAATTTTTCCAGTAAAGCAACTTCTAAACCATCATCATCCCCTGTTAAATAATCAAAAATTTCTGGTTCAAATACCAAAAAACCTCCGTTAATCCAACCTTCTCCTGCTTGGGGTTTTTCCGTAAATTGATCAACTAAATCTCCTTTAAACATTAAACCACCGAAACGAGCTGGTGGACGGACTGCGGTAACGGTTGCTAAACATTTATGGGATTTATGAAATTCTAATAATTCTTGAATATTAATATTACTAACTCCATCCCCATAAGTCACCATAAAAGTATCATTTTCTAACCAAGGTTGTAATCTCTTGATTCTTCCACCTGTCATCGTATCTAATCCTGTATCCATGAGATGAATTTGCCAATCTTCTGCTTTATTCTCATGGGTATTAATATGGCCATTTTTTAAATTAATAGTCATACTTGAGTTGATGTGACAATAATCTAAAAAGTAGCGTTTAATATAATCTCCTTTATATCCCAAAGCAATAAAAAAATCATTAAACCCATAATGGGCATAGATTTTCATAATGTGCCAAAGGATAGGACGATCGCCGATTTCTACCATTGGTTTTGGGATAATTTCTGTTTCTTCTGCTAGGCGAGTACCTAAACCCCCAGCTAAGATTACTACCTTCATGTTTGCTTATTTTAACTAACTAATCTTTAACTTACCCTATTTGACAAGAAGGGTTATCTTTTTTGGGATTAAAATTTGTGAATAAGGAAAGATTGATCAAAAAAAGATAATTTGATGTCTAATATCATCTGAGTTCAACATCAAAAGGCTTTTCATCACATCCTAATTAAGCTAAAACGCATTTAACTTGCATTTATTATTAATACTTGAAAATAACTAAAACTCTTACCTATTTCCTATTCCCTCTCTGAATCAGCAAACTTAGATGCGTCCTAATTATAAAGTGAGGGAATAATATTATTTTCGGAGGGACGATGCAATATTTCAGTTTGTGGTACACCAATTTTAATTCCGGCTAAATCAAAGGCTTCTTTGACGCGCCAACGATATTCTCTGCCAACATCCCATTGTTGTATGGGTTTGGTTCTAATTAGTACTCTAATCATAATGCCCTCGTAATTGATTCGATCGAGTCCTAAAACTTCCGCAGGAGAGAGCATCTTTTCTCGCCATTGAGGATCATCATACATTTGTTCACCAATATATTTTAAAATGGTTACGACTCCTTTTAAGTCAGTATCCCAAGTTACCTCCACGGTAAAGTTAACCCTTGACCAATCTTTAGTCATATTAATTACAGTGTTAATTCTACCATTGGGAATCACCGTTAAGTTACCGTCTAAATCCCTTAAAGAAGTAGTATAAAGGTTCATTTTTTCCACTAAACCTCCCATACTATTAATATTTACCACATCTCCCACGGCATATCGATCGGTCACAAAGATGAGAATACCATTAAGCATATCCTCTAATAAGTTACGAGATAAGAAAGCAAATACTACAGCGATCGCTCCTGCCCCCGTTAATAGACGTGCATTGATACCGATAAAGGATAAATACAGAAAAATACCTGAGACAGTAAAAAATACAGTAGTAGCACCTCGAAGTGCGGGAGAATAAGTATTAATGCGTAAAGTTGGGCGATTAGAGTCAGGGTGTAATTCTTGTTGTTCTTTTGCCCATTCATTCAAAGCATAATCAATCCAAAAATCCACAAACTTATCACAAAAAACCATCAATATCCAAATGACAGGAAATAGCAACGCTTGAAGAAAGAAAAGATTAAAAAGAAAACGGGTTTCCCGATAGGTAAATGCGATCGAGCCGATAGTAAATAGTAAGATAGTAACTTGACTCAAAAAAGAAAGACTCATTATCAACTCAACAATATTAATGCGCTGTCGAATAATGTTTTGTTTTTTTCTGATACTTTTCGGCAACAATTTTGCCGATAACGACACGCCATCATGAATTAACTTGCGACTGCCATCAATACCCCGAGAAAGAAAATTTTGGAAACTATTACCATTATCTTCCTCTACAACTTTAGATTCTTTCGGATGTTGAGACTTTTTATCATTGTAAGAAATAGAACTATCCGTAGCGATCGCTTCTGCATCTACAATTAAACTATGTTCTAACTCCTTCAATTCTAAAAGAAGACTGTTTCGGTGTCTGAAAATTAACTTTTGAAACATTCTGATAATAAAGACAAAAACTAATGCACAAATAATCGTTATCACCGAGACTTGTAACCGTAAAAAAGGTAGTTGTCTATCCATTTCTAAGCCCCAAATTGCTTCACTTAAGGAGTCTCTAACTTTAATACGCCATTGCTGTGCTAAATCCTCAACATTCGTATTATTTGCCCTTGCATCAATGCCCGTAACCGTCAGGATAGTTTGTTGAGTTAATCCTAATTCTGGTTTAGGCGCCATAAAAATCACATTTTGATTATTTTCATATCCCACATCAACAATAGGAGTAAGAGGATGGATTGGTTTTCCTGATGTCAACACCCAAAATTTTAAATCCTTCACCTCTGTCTGTCCTAGTTGATTAGATGTGCTAATATTCTCAAAAATTTGTCTAAAAATATATTGTACTAATCTTGAACGTTGCTCAATTTCAAAAGAGACATCTCGAATCGGGCGATTATCTCTAGCAGAAGCAAGGGTAATTAAATCTTTATACCATCTTCTATTACCATAGAAAAATACATCGCTACAGACGAATCTACCACAGTTTCTGGCTCGGTTTAAATCCCAAGTAGGAGTCTCAGGTAATTGATTAGTGGGGCTTTCCAAATTAGGAGTAAAAGGTATTACCGCCGATACTTGAGGGCTAAAACCTACACAAAAAAGGAAACTCATTAAAAAGATAAGACAGTATTGACTTATTTTGCGAATCATCATTCTAAAATCTCTATAGGTTCAACTGATATATTAACAGATGTTTAGAGATGACTTTATCGTAATAAATAATTAAAATATATTACTTATTTTAGTTTTACAAGAGGTCTATTATTGATCGTTAATTGATGTCTTAATTCTGATTTTTTTTGTTCATGAATAATTCAGGTTAAGCAGTCAACTAAACACATCTTATGATAGCATAGCACAAATATTATTCTTTTTAACTATAGAAAAAAGTCTATCAATGAGTAGTTTTGTATTTTCTCAATGGTTATCTTTGCGTGTATTAAAACTTTTATCTTTATTTTTTGCTTCTTATTTCACTATCTTATTAATCAGTGTTTGGAATGTCCCGGTTTTTTCTCAAAATACCCCTGAAATTAGAGCAGTGTGGTTAACTACCAGTGATACTGATACACTACTTGATCGACCGAAAATGAAAGAGGCGATCGCCAATCTTGCTTCCCTTCATTTTAATACTATCTATCCCGTAGTGTGGAATTCTGGTTATGCCCTTTATCCTAGTAAAGTGGCACAGGAAGAACGGATACAACCATTTGTCCATAAAGGATTACAAGGACAAGAACCTTTAGGGGAATTGATAGAAGAAGCACATCGACATAAGATGTTAGTTTTACCTTGGTTTGAGTTTGGTTTTATGGCGCCTCCTTCCTCAGAATTAGCCTTAAAACATCCTAACTGGCTAACCAAAGCTCAAGATGGCACTCAAAGCACCTATAGCGCAGCTGGAGAAGTGGTTTGGCTTAATCCCTTTCATCCTGAAGTACAAAAATTTATTACTGCCTTAGTGATGGAAGTTGTTAACCTTTATGATATTGACGGCATTCAATTTGATGATCATTTATGTTTACCTGTAAAACTTGGTTATGATACTTATACAACCAATCTTTATCGCCAAGAGACGGGTTTAGAGCCTCCCAAAGATTACAAAGAGGCCAATTGGATGCGTTGGCGTGCTAATAAATTAACGGAGTTTGTCGCACAACTTAACCAGACAATCAAAGCAAAAAACCCGAATAAAATCCTGTCAATTTCCCCAAATCCTTACAATACATCTTATAATTCTTTTCTGCAAGATTGGTTAAACTGGGTAAGAAAAGACTTGATTGATGAGTTAATTATTCAAGTATATCGATCGGATTTTGCTGTTTTTAAGAGCGAAATTACAAAGCCAGAAATCAGGGAAGCCAAAGGAAAAATACCAGTAGGCATCGCTATTTTAACAGGATTACCAAACCGTGTAACACCAATCGAATTTGTTAGGGAAAAAACTCTCGCCGTTCGACAGGAAAGACTGGGAATTGCCTTCTTTTTTTATGGTAGTATGTGGAGTACAACTCCTGAATTAAGGAGCGAACGAAAATCTAGTTTTCAATATCTATTTCCCTATCAATCCCATCGTATTGCAAGGGTTAATCCAATTAAGCCGAACAATCCAACTAATCCTGTTACTTCTACAAATACCGTTAATCCCATTAAGCCAAGTAATCCTGTTAATCCCAGCAATGGAGTTACTCCGAATAATTCCACGATTATTGATTCAAGTATTGATCCAACTAATGTAACAAGTGAACCAATTCTCATAATAGATTAATTTTTTGCTACTCTATTATTTCGTTTTGATCGGTATAGCAATACTATAAAAATACTATAAATTAGACATTATCAGATTCTATAATTTTTATGAAATAAACATTTCAGCTTGACAAATTGTCTCAAACTTAACTGAAATGACTATCATTTGAAGACATAGGACTTACGCACGAATAACGAGATTCTGTTATTCCTCAACAAGCTCTGAATCTCAAAACCACAGATTTTTCGTAACGTAACTCCTAAATTTGTTTTTTAAATTGATTTTTTATTAAAAGATTCTAACCATTGTTGCAGAAGTTTATCTGCCGTTTTTCTTCCCCCTAAACCAAAGGCAAGGGCGATCGCCACAGCAATGCCTCCCATGAGTAAACCAAAGGCAAGATTAACGATATTAGGTGCAATACCGATTCTTTCTAAAGCCATAGCGGAAACTAAAACAATAATAGCAATACGGGCAACTTGGGCTAACAAACGGGCTTGATGACTACCAGAATTGGCGATTAGTTTAAACACTAAATTAGCGAAATATAAACCAATGCCTAAAATGATTACTCCTACTAAAACTTGTCCACCTAAAACTAACACAAAGGCAACGACTTGTTTTAAAGCGTCAATTTGTAGAATGTCAACAGCAGTCAAAGAAGCTACTAACAAAATACTGACTAAAACGATCGAGCCTACAATTTCTGCAGGAGTTTTATTAATAGGAGTGTTATTAATGGGAATTTCATCAATAAGTTGCTCTGAGTTAACAAATCGTCTTGAAGGTTGGGTTATTCCTAACCAGACAAAAACATTATTAAAACCGATGGTTGTTAAAAAATTAATGACTAATTCGGACAAATATTGACCACCAAAATAGGCTAAACCAATGATAACAATAGCGGCAAATAGCTTTGGTAAAATATCCAAAACTTGCTTTAACATGGCGATCGCCGGTGTAGAAATTGCCTGAATTTGCAGAGCATCAAGGGCAGTAATAGCGATGGGAATTAACACTAATACATACACCACAGAGCCGATGATATAAGCCAAAGATTGTTTTCTGTTGGTAGTAGATAAACCAAATTTAGCACCGATATTATTAGCACCAATAGCGGTAAGGAGATTAACAACTACTTTTTTAACAACTTGGGCAACAATCCAACCCAGAAAGGCAATAATAATCGCCGCAAAAACATTAGGGAGTATTCCCAAAATGTCATTAACCAATTCATTTAATGGGCTTAAAGTACCTTCTAACTCCAAAATGCTGAGAATAGAAGGTAAAAATAAGAGATAAACAAACCAATAAAGAGCATTACCGATAGTTTCACTCAGAGCAATTGGCTCATTATCAGTAATGGTTGCGGTGTCATCTTCTTTCACTTGGGCATTTAACTTTTCATCCAGATGAAATTGAGTTAAGATTTTGGTGACAAATAACTTAACGATCGTTGCAACACCCCAAGCCAAAAGAATTAGAAGTAATGCTCCTCCAATGCGTGGTAAAAACTTGGTAACTTCACCTAAAAGAAGATTTAGTGGTTGCGAAACCGACTGTAACTCTAAGGCATCGAGAAAAGCAACGATGACAAACAGAGTAATAATCCAACCTACAATTTCTGAAATCCATTTTTCCGTAGGAATTAGAGGATCATTGTCAGATTGATCGCCTACAACCATTGTGCTAAAACGATTATCAATATCAGTCTTTTTTAACCATTTTTTGATTTGCCCTTTAACGATATTGGCAAAAATTAAACCAATAATCAAGATTAAAAGAGCTTTTCCGACATTCACAAGAGTAATGCCTAAGTTTCCTTGCAAAGAATCTTCCACGAAAGGAGTTCGTTGCATTTGTGCAAATAGATTAAGAACATTGAAATTCTGTGGATAATCCGTTAGTATCATGATCTTATTTTATTTGTTTATTTGCTTTCAATATACTCTACATTTATAAATTCTGTGGAATTGCTTATTTTATTTGAATGTTACGTCTTTAATTATGAATAATTGGTTAATGGTAATTGCCTAAAAGACCGATCGATTATAGAATTGTATTTTTGATACTTATGCTCATTAAATAATGTCCAGACTTTAAGAATTAGAGCATAAGAACAGTATATTAACTAAATAGCAGAAATTAGGAGTAAAAGTGCGAAAAATTATAATTGCTGGTAACTGGAAGATGCACAAGACTCAAGGAGAGTCTCTCGAATTTTTACAGGCTTTTTTACCCCATTTGGAAGACACCACCGAAACAAGAGAAGTTGTATTGTGTGTGCCTTTCACCAGTTTAAATTTCATGTCTAAAAATTTACATGGTAGT
Source organism: Geminocystis sp. NIES-3709 (assembly GCF_001548115.1). GTDB lineage: Bacteria > Cyanobacteriota > Cyanobacteriia > Cyanobacteriales > Cyanobacteriaceae > Geminocystis. Next base: position 480,781 of record NZ_AP014821.1, read on the forward strand.
CGGGTTAAACTTGGTGCTCAAAATATCCATTGGGCTGATCAAGGTGCATTTACTGGGGAAGTTTCTGGTGCTATGTTATCAGAAATTGGGATGAATTATGTAATAGTCGGTCATAGTGAGCGTCGTCAATATTTTGGAGAAACCGATGAAACGGTTAACAGTCGTTTGTTGGCGGCTCAAAAATATGGTTTAATTCCCATTCTTTGTGTCGGTGAAAGTAAAACCCAACGGGATGCAGGAGAAACAGAAAATATTATTATGAATCAGTTACAAAAAGGTTTAGTTAATGTAGATCAAAATAGTCTTGTCATTGCTTATGAACCTATTTGGGCGATCGGAACTGGTGACACTTGTGAAGCGACAGAAGCAAATAGAGTAATTGCTTTAATTCGTTCTCAGTTAACTAATAAAAATGTCACTATACAGTATGGTGGATCTGTGAATCCTAGTAATGTTGATGAAATTATGGCACAACCTGACATTGATGGTGCGTTGGTAGGGGGAGCAAGTCTTGATGCTTCTAGCTTTGCCCGCTTAGTAAACTATCAATAGTTGAGAATTGAGAATTGAGAATTGAGAATTGAAAATGGATAAAAAAAGTTTAATTTATTGAACGTGATTCTAATAGCTGTGTAATTCATTCCTCATTCCTTAATTCCCAATTTCATTAACAGAAAAACAGATACAAAATCATCCAATAGATACAATAATTTAACTGCACAACAGTTTTTGATCAATTATTTACCTAATACCTAACAACTAATACCTTGCTATTACCATTCCTAACTCCTCTCTCCTCATTCCTTATTTTTTTTGAAAATGTCTGATTCTTTAATTATCCGCAATCATCGTTTTATCTGGGGAAGTCGTACTTATTTGATGGGAATTTTAAATGTAACTCCTGATAGTTTCAGTGATGGAGGGCAATTTAATCATCTGGAAACGGCTTTAAAACAAGCTCAAATGATGATCGATCGAGGTGTTGATATAATTGATATTGGTGGGCAGTCCACACGCCCCGGAGCGAAACAAATTACCTTAGAAGAAGAATTAGAACGGGTTATTCCGATTATCAAAGCAATACGAGAAGTTTCTGATATACCTATTTCGATCGATACCACTAGGGCAATAGTAGCACAAACATCTATTGAAAAAGGGGCAGATATAGTTAATGATATTTCTGGAGGAACATTCGATCGCGCAGGGGCGTTTCACGATCGCACCATGTTGTCAACGGTAGCAAAACTGCAAGTACCAATTATTTTAATGCACATTAAAGGTACTCCTAAAACTATGCAAACCTTGACAGATTATCAAGATTTAATCGGAGAAATTAAGCAATTTTTGCAAGAAAGAATTGAAGAAGCAATAACATTAGGAATCAAAAAAGAGCATATTATCCTCGATCCGGGTATCGGTTTCGCTAAAAATTATGAACAAAACTTAGAAATTCTCAGAAATATAACAGAGATTAAAACATTAGGTTTTCCAGTATTAATAGGCACATCTCGTAAGAGTTTTATTGGCAAAATTTTAAACAGAGAAAATCCCCAAGAAAGAATATGGGGAACTGCCGCAACTTGCAGTTATGCTATTACTCAGGGTGCAGATATTTTAAGAGTTCATGATGTCAGTGAAATGTACGATGTAATTAGAGTTACTGATGCTTTGACTAAAAATAGTTACTAAAATTCTCTATTTAGAATGAGTAATTTTTCATGATCAATTATCAACTATCAAATTATCGATCGAACTCAGGTTATTATGGATCATTGATTTTTAGTGTGTGAGAGTGTCAATGGTTGAATATTTAGTTTTTTTAACTATATCAGCGAGTCTTTATGCTTTGTTTGCATTAGGTTTGAATTTACAATGGGGATTTACGGGATTAATTAATTTTGGTCATGTAGCTTTTATGACGGTGGGTGCATATATTACAGTCTTATTAGCCCTGAAAGGTGTACCTTTAATCATAGGAGTAATGTTAGGTGCGATCGCATCTTCTGCCCTCGGTTTACTAATTGGTTTAACTTCTTTAAAACTACGAGAAGATTACTTGGCGATCGTCACTATCGGAGTATCAGAGTTAATTCGTTTAATCGTACAAAATGAACAATGGTTAACAAAAGGTACTTTTGGAGTGCAAAGTTATCCATTACCTTTTGGGAAATTTCAGCCTAATTTTTTCGGGAAAATTTCCATGATTTTCTTACTAACTCTTTTAACTGCTTTTGTCTTGTGGCAATTATGGAGAAATTTTCGTCAACAGTTGGGTTTCAACCGACAGATTCAAGGTAAAAGTTTTCAGCCTTCTAGTCGTTTAAGTATCTATCTTTGGGGAGGAATCGCTCTTACTTTTATTCTTCTAGTTTATATCAATGGCTCGATCGCCCTTTATAATTATAGTTACAAAGCAGGGTTAATGTTATTGATCTTAATTATCCTCGCTTTAGTTTATTATGGTTTAGATCTTCTTGTCCATTCTCCTTGGGGTAGAGTATTAAAAGCTATTCGAGAAGATGAAGAAATTCCCAAAGCGTTAGGTAAAAATATTTTCTGGTATAAACTACAATCCTTTATGTTAGGAGGTGCGATCGCAGGTGTAGCAGGTGCGTTTTACAGTTGGCAACTAACTACCATTTATCCTAGCAGTTTTGAACCCTTATTAACCTTTAATGCTTGGATTATAGTCGTTTTAGGTGGCTCAGGCAATAACGCAGGAGTGATATTGGGTGCAATTATTTTTTGGGGTTACGACTCTTTAACCCGTTTTATCTTCAGCAATTCTGATATTATCAACGATTCTCAAGTCGGTGCATTAAGAGTCATGATTATCGGTTTAATTTTAATGATATTAATGATTTGGCGCCCTCAAGGAATTTTAGGTAAAAAACAAGAATTATCTCTTGGTAGGTAAAAATGAGTACCAATACCCAATACCTAATACCTGCATCCTACCGAAAAACTTTTTCAGCAACCCCTAATTAAATATAATGAATGTTCCTAATTCCATCACTTTTAGTCGGATTGTTTTAGTTATTCCTCTTATTTATTTGTTATATCAACCATCAATTATTTTTCAATGGTTAGCCTTTGGTATTTTTATCCTTGCCGCTTTGACAGATTGGTTAGACGGCTATTTAGCTAGAAAATTAAATCAAATCACCGAATTAGGTAAATTTTTAGATCCTCTAACGGATAAAATTCTAGTAATAACTCCTTTACTTATCCTCATTGAAAGACAAGTTATTCCAGCTTGGGGAGTATTAATTATTCTCGTCAGAGAAATTGTGATTGCTGGATGGCGAGTTAATCCTCAATTAAGTCAAAAAAATAGTATTTCTGGCGCAAATATTTGGGGTAAGTTAAAAACTGTGGTACAAATTACTTCGATCGCTCTATTGATTATTCCTTTATCTAGTATTTGGCAAACTATTGGTTTAATTTGTTTTTGGGTGTCGGTGATATTAACTATCATTTCTGGAATTATTTATATTCGAGAATAATTATGATTTGTTGAATAAATCGGAAAGCTATAAAAATCAATTGAGAATTATCAACTGTTAACTGTCTTATCTACTCTCATCATTCTACTTAAATGCAAACTAGCTTACATAGCTTTATTATTGATAATTTGCCTTTTCCTTTAACTGTGTTACCTGATGACTGTTATTTAGTTGGTGGTGCAGTGAGAGATGTATTATTGCAAAGAAAAAAAGAATCTATTGACTTGGATTTTGTTTTACCTCATTCAGCGATTAAAATTGCCAAAAATATTGCTAATTTGTCTAATGCTGGTTTTGTGGTACTAGATGCTGATCGACATATTGCTAGAATAGTATTTCCTCATGTTACTGTTGATATTGCGAATCAAGAAGGGGATAGTATCAATGTAGATTTAGCTAGACGAGATTATACTATCAACTCGATCGCATTTCACTGCCAAAAACAAGAAATAATTGATCCCTTTCACGGACAAGAAGATATAAATAAAGGGATAATGAGAATGATAAGCCAAAAAAACTTAGAAGATGATCCTCTGCGACTACTAAGAGGCTATCGACAGGCTTGTCAACTAAACTTTACGATAGAATCAGCTACCCGTGCCACTATTCAACAATTAACTTCTTTATTAAGTAAGGTAGCGAAGGAAAGAATTAACATGGAGTTAGAGTATCTTTTCGCCAGTGAAAACGGTAGTTATTGGCTAACAGAGGCTTTTCGAGATGGTTTATTATCTATCCGTCATCCTTATCTTTCCCAAACTAAAATCAATTATCTTACCAATATAGATAATTCTGCTCGATGGTTTCAAGAAAAATGGCTTGAATTTAAGTCTATTACTCCTAGTTATTATCAGAATGCAAAATTAGCCTGTTTTACTGACAATAACCCAGAAAATGCCGAACAAGAGTTAATTAACCTAAAATACTCTCGTCAAGACATTAAATCTGTCACCACTATACTTAAATATACTCCCTCTCTCCTAAAAAAAGATTTTGCCACAAATTTAGCAGATCAATATTTTTTCTTTTCTGCCGTGGGAGATATTTTGCCGATTTTAGCAATTTTTGCCCATGCCCATTATATTGACTCAGAATTGATTATTCTGCTAGTCGATCGATATTTAGATGATAATGATATAGTGGCTCATCCTCAACCTTTGGTGACGGGAAAAGAGATAATGGAATCTTTACAAATACCCCCTAGCCCATTAATTGGCAAACTCTTAACAGATATTTCAATTGCTTACATTGAAGGAAAAATTAACACTAAAGATGATGCTTTACAATGGGTTAAAAAATTTCGTTAATTGCCATTGGGAGTTTGAGAAGGCGGAATAACTTGGGTATTGTTATTGGGGATTGGTTTTGGTTCTTGATTCGGGTCTTTAATGGTGCTAGGATTAGGAATCATAAATAATGCGATCGAAGCTAAAGCTAAACCTACAAATCCTAATGCTAAAGGTGTCGATTGTTCTACAATTGAAATATCTCCTTGACGGTAACGACGAGATAAAGGATAGAGATTATCTTCTAATTGAGGTAAAGTATATTTATCTACAGAAAGTTGATCGATCGTGTCCAATAAATCAAAAAATTGAATAGTACTTAACTCTATCTCTAATTGATTATTTGTATCTTCTTTTTTTTCCTGCCAAATCAAAAGATGACGGTTTTTTTCTGGTAATTTACGCAAACAAATATATTGATCATCAGTAGATTGCCCTGAATGACTTAAACCGCTTAACAATTCCTGAGAATAAGCACTAACTGCTTTAATTAAATTCTCAACAAAAACCAAACCTCCGCTTAAAATTGTAGTATGACCAACTATTTGACATTCGGCTTGAGTTAGCACAGACATAACATCATTATTATCATCGCTAAAACCTTGTAACGATAGTACACAATTTGGGGAAATATATTGACGATGGATAGTATTACTCATAATGGACAGTGAATAGTGAATTAGTGAAAACCGAACCGACAAAAAAGTTAAAATAGATTGCAGATTAACTTTACTTAACAGATTAGGATCGATCGAAAGATTATAATAAATTAATCTGTATCCAAAATTAGGATCAAATTTTATGATTGACGTAATTATTATTAGTATTTTTGTTTTAGCTTTTGCCGGAATTGGTTTTGACCTTATTGAAATTTTACCCGATGATATACAAAATCAAATATCCAATATTCAAGCATTAAGATGGTTAGCCGCCGGATTCGCCTCCATTATCGGTTTAGCATTAGGATTAGTCGCCCAAACCACCTACAGAAGACTAGAGCAAAAAATTCGTAAAACTCCCATCGAAGTTATTATTACCAGAGCGATCGGTCTAGTGATAGGATTACTTCTAGCGAATTTAATGTTAGCACCTATTTTTTTACTACCGATACCGGGTAATTTCAGTTTTATTAAACCCATGATGGCAATACTAGGTAGTATCATGTTCGCAGTTTTAGGTGTTTCCTTAGCTGACGCTCATGGGCGCACATTTCTTAGACTCATTAACCCCAACAGTATCGAATCCATGTTAGTCGCTGAAGGCACATTAAAGCCCGTTGCCACTAAAATCCTTGATACTAGCTGTATCATTGATGGGCGTATTCAACAACTCCTTGCCACTGGTTTTCTTGAAGGACAAATTTTAATCCCTCAGTTTATCTTAAACGAATTACAACAATTAGCAGACGCTACCAATGATCAAAAAAGAGTCAGAGGCAGACGAGGTTTAGATATTCTTAATCAAATGCAAGAGACTTACCCGGAAAAAATTGTTATTCATCCCGAAGAATACGAAGATGTCACCACCGTTGACGCTAAATTATTGCACCTTGCCCATGATATTAACGCCATGTTAATTACCAATGACTTTAACTTAAGTAAAGTTGCTAGTTTACAAAAAATTGAAATACTTAATGTTAATGATTTAGCTCAAGCTGTGCGCCCTATTTATCTACCCGGTGACTATATCGACTTAAAAATTCTTAAGCATGGTAAAGAACCAAGTCAAGGTATTGGTTACTTAGAAGATGGTACAATGGTGGTAGTAGAAGAAGCTAATGGCCATGTAGGAGAGGAAATGAGAGTTATCGTCACATCCGCTTTACAAACTTCCGCAGGAAGAATGATTTTTGCCAAGACTAATGCTTCTGCTGTTATTTCTTAAAAATGCCTTATCAAATAAGTCGAGAAGAGAAAATATCTCGCAAAGACGCAAAGGCGTAAAAGTTAACTGTCAAGTCTCAGATTTTCTAGCAAAGAAAAACAAAGAAATTTGACAGTTTTTGTGTATCAATAAATTGGGAAGAAGTCTATCATTTTAAGTCATTATTTATTGAATGAAATCTATTTTAATGGTTCATGGTATTACTGATACTGGCAATGTATTTAATTCCATGAAATCTTATTTTCAAGACAAGGGATATACAATTTATACTATTGATTTAATTCCCAATTTTGGTACCGCAGATTTACGGGATTTAGCACAACAAGTTAAACTATATATTGACTCTAAATTCAATTCAGAAGAAAAGATCATTTTATTGGGTTTTAGTATGGGTGGATTAGTTACTCGTTATTATCTTCAACGACTTAATGGATTAGAAAAAGTCGATCAATACATCAGTATTTCTGCTCCGAATAATGGTACTAATTTAGCTTATTTTGTACCTTTAAAAGGTATTTTACAAATGCGTCCTTATAGTAAATTTTTACAAGACTTAAATCAAGATGTCAAAGAGACATTAGGAAAAATTAAATGTTTAACTTTATGGACTCCTTTTGATACTATGATTATTCCCGCAAAAAGTTCTCTGTTGAATCTAGGAAAAGAAGTAAGGGTGCCTGTTTTAATTCATAAATGGATGTTAAGTGATAATAGAGTTTTCCTTAAAATTGACTCTTTTTTAAACATCTAAATAGAATTTTTTTATTAATTTTTAATGGCAATAAAACCTTTTAATTTTTGAAAACATTGGGAATAATCTTCTAAGGGTTTAAAATTATTCAATGATGACTCGTGCTCCTCGATCGAGCTTTTATCAATTTTATCCATATTAATTACTCGATCTTTTAATAATTCTTCTGATTTTTTGTTAACAGTAAAAATATCAAAGTTTTGTTGACTATTAACATTAGTAAAAAAATACTTTAATTCTTGATCTTCTTGATAAGAGAAAAAAGCATCAGGCTTAATTAAACAAGAAAACTCATAGTTGAAACTTTGATTAACTTCTCCTTTTTTTAACCAAATATTTAAAATTTGTTCTACAGAGATAGCTTTTAATCTACCTTGATAAATAGCCTCTGTTACTCCCAACGGCAACCAATGATGAGGATAAATTTTTGTCCATTTTATAATTAGTTCTATGATCTTATAACTATGTAAATCAAAACTATAATATTTAATTAAAATAATCGTTTGTCGAATATGATTTAAACTCTCATTCACCATTTTTTAATTGATTAATAGTAAGACAGTGTTCATTCTATATCAATCAGCAAAAAAAAACACTCACTATCGCAATCCTATATGAGTCGTCAGAAATAATTATGTTTAATTAGCAATTAGTTATCACCTATTGTGAAGTTAAATTTCTCGCCAACATTAGTAATTGATTACTTATTCTTTAATCGAAAAAAGGCTAAAAGCTAACAGCTAAAATTCTCACAAATGATTTAGGAATGCTATATATCCATATTTGAAGAAAATTCGATCGTATAATTCTTATACTGCTACCAAAGACGATCAAGTCTAAATATTAACCTCGTCGTTATAAGCTATGATTTTACCTTGACAATAATTAGTTAATGATTTTTCATTTCTAATTTCTCTTTCCTAATTACTAAATTCTCTCATGTCTCGACCTGTTTTATATCTCGCTATCACGAATCATGGATTTGGACACGCAGTAAGAATGACGACTATAGCATCACAAATACAAAGATTAAATTCTGACATATTATTAGTATTGGTAACAACAGCACCCAGATGGTTGTTAGAGTCTTATATTGAGGGTGATTTTATCTATCGTTATCGTGCTTTTGATGTAGGAGTTATTCAATCAGATAGTTTAACTATGGATTTAGAAGCTACGAGGAAAAAAATGACAGAATATCGTCTTCGAGAGAATGAGATAGTGGCAGGAGAAGTAGAATTTATCAATATCAATAAAGTTGGCTTGATTTTAGCTGATATTCCAGCAATGGCGGCAAGTATTGGGGAAAAAGCTGGAATTCCTTGCTGGATGATGAGTAATTTTGGTTGGGATTTTATCTATCGTGATTGGGGTGGGGATTTTGTCGAGATTGCCGATTGGTTAACTAATCGTTATCAAAAATGTCAACGTCTGTTTCGTTTACCTTTAGCGGAAGAAATGAGAAGTTTTCCACTCGTCGAAAATGTGGGTTTAACTGGTGGAATCCCTCGTTATAGTGAATCGGAGTTACGAGAAAAATTTAATATTACCACTGACAAAGAAAAAACTATTTTGCTCACTTTTGGCGGTTTAGGAATAGAAGCGATTCCTTACGAAAATTTGAGTCGTTTTCCTGATTGGCAATTTATCACTTTTGCTAATAATGCTCCTGATTTGCCTAATCTTCTTAAAATTACAAATAAGCTCGATCGACCAGTGGACTTTATGCCCTTGTGTGGTACAGTGATGTCTAAACCCGGATTTAGTACTTTTTCTGAAAGTCTCCGTTTAGATATTCCTCTGATTAGTTTGACAAGAGAAGGTTTTGCTGAAGCAGAAATTTTGTTACAAGGTTTAAAAGATTATAGTTATCATAAAATAGTCAATTATCAAGAGTTTTTTGAAGGCAATTGGGACTTCTTAAAAACAGAATTATTACCTCCTCAAAGTCATAGTAAAATCGACAAAAATGGTACTGAATTTATTGCTCAAGAAATCGTTAATTTTTTTAATAAATCAGTAAGTTAAAAAGAGGCAAATTAAATTCTTTTAGCCTTATTTGACGATCGATTCAAATATCGAGAAATTGTATGGGCAATCATAAAAGGATGAGTTAAATGAGGAAAATGACCTTTCGTTGGAAGAATTTGAAACTTGCTATTTTCAATCATTTTATTTAAGTAAAAACCAACTTCGAGAGGCACAAACATATCATCTTGAGGTTGAATAATTAAAGTCGGTAATTTTAGTTGTGATACTTCCTTACGATAATCAGAGGAAATAATCATCTTAAAAACTATGAGCGCAATATCTGGACTTAATTTTAATAAAGATTGAGCAAATTCTTGTGATAAAAATGGTTGTTTTGGATCATCGATCGCTTTTACTGTATAGTGATTAATCCAATCATAATAATTTTTTGTCATTGCATTTAACATTTCTATAACTTCTTTTTCAGTAAATCCCCCAACATAATTTGTGTCATCCAAATAACGAGGAGAAGCACCAATAAAAATAAGTTCTTTGAAAAAATTAGGATTTTTTATAGCAACTAAAGTTCCTATCATACAACTAGCAGAATGAGCAATAAAACTAGCTTTTTTAATCTCTAAAAAAGAACAAATCTTAATCAAATCTTCAGCATATTCTTTAAAACTACAATAATGCTGAATATCAAACTCATCCATGCCTAGAAAAGTACTACCAATTAGATCAAATAAAATAATACGATACCTTTGCTCAAATGCAGGTAATATAAGCTCCCATGTTGATTGTTGACTGCCAAAACCATGAGAAAAAATTAGAGTTTTTTTAGCATCTAATTTGCCTAATATTTGAATGTTATGTCGTTTTACAAGTTCATTCATAATAATTAATCCCACAACCTTTCATTAAGTTAAATACTAACAAAATTTGGTCTAACTTTATCACTGAAAGAAAAATAAGTTAACTCATTCCCAGCTTAAAAAGACGGGGATTTTCTATGTAAAATTCTGAACTTGTTCTTGATTTTTTGATAACAAATTATCATAGACAGATCGATCCTAATACAATTTTTTCTTAGCTCATTCTATCTGATTTAATAATTTCTGATAAAGTCTTTTATTTATAAGAAGCAGACAACACTACACTTCCACTCTAGTCGGTTAAATATAACAACCTTTTTCCATGAATTAGGGCGATAACAGTGACAATTTCTTCTTCCACTCGATAGATTAAGCGATAGCTATAGGCAAATTGTTCGATAATTGTCGATTCTTCTATCTCAGGAATTAATCTTCCTTGTTTTGCTTCTTTTTGTAAATTATTGGTAATTTCGATTACTTTACAAACTACTGCGGCGGCATAAGACGGTGAATCTCTAGCGATATAACCGGCGATCGCTTCCACATCTTCCACTGCTTTAGGAGACCAAACTACTCGATAAGCCATTTACTTAACAATCCTTCTACTTCTGCTTGTTGTAAAACACCTTCTGTATCGGCTACTTGTAGCCCTTGACGAACTTTACCTAACACATATAAATGATATTGTATATCTTCAATAGTGCAATCGTCAGGCAATTTTCTTAACATTGACTCAACTTTTTTTTTCGGTGAACTCATAAAATAATTAGGAATGAGATATTAGTTAGGTTTTATTTAATTCTCTCCTAGTGGAGTATCAACTTTAAGATTATCAAAATTAACTTTCTTGTTCACTTGTTCATCTGTCTTCTAAATCTAGTTTTTATTCCCCTTCACCTATGGAGTTGTTTTTAAGCTAAGGTCCTGAAAACACTGCATTTTCAATGTCTTGACGGGAAAGGGAATAACGAAATGCCCTTTTTATATCACTACCATCTCCCCCAGCATGGAGATAACTAACAATTAAATCCTCTATTTCTAAGGTTATGTTAGCTTCCCATTCTCCTTTTTTCACATACCAACAATTAAGTTCTTGAGGATTTTGTTCACATCCCATCTTTCTTAACCAATTTTCAATTTCTGGTAAAGGAAAGTTATATAAAGGACTATTCGGAGTTAATTTGGGCATTATTTTTCTTGAAAGCAGAGAAAAAAGTCAAAATTTTGAGATTAACAATTATAACTATATAGCAGATGTTCTCAACCATGCAATAGTTATGGCAAGTAACATACAACTAAAAATTGTTATTCCCATTAATAATAAGGCAAATAGTTCTCCGCTAGATAAAGGTCTTTCGGTAGGATCTAAGTATGATGATTTCATGCCGTCTTCCTGTTCGGGTGACGAGAGTGTAAAATCATAGGGACTTTGAATCACATTCCACCGAGAATAACCAATTTTTAAATCATACAGCGATCGCCGTTCGGGATTTGCTAAAGTACCATAAGCCTCATTTAATCGTTGAAATTTTTGTTTTGCTTCCTCTAAAGGTAAATTAGTGGTGTCAGGATGATAGAGTTTACTTAATTCTCGATAAGCCCTTCTAATATCAATAGGTGATGCTGAAGGATGTAAGTTTAACAATCCATAGTGAGTGTTGGTAAAATATCCTTTCGAGGGAAATGAAAAATTAGTTCGATTAGAGTTCACCGTTTTTTTGACATCAATATCTGTTTCAATATTCTAGTACAAGGTTTTATTTTTGTGTATCTCATTTATCAAACTTAAATTTATGTTAACAATTCAGTTTTTTTCTGGTTTTAGACGTGTTCTAATGATTTTCCTTTGTGCTGTAACTGTCTGGTTTAGCTACAGTGGTATCAGTCAAGCCGATATTAATAACGATCGATATGATGGTAATATTTTTGTTGTTTATGCGGGAAATGGCTCATTAGTACCATCAAAACTTACTTTAAAACAATCTTTAGATAGGGAAAAGCCAGTGGTTTTGGTTTACTATCTTGACGACAATAGCGATTCTAAGCAATTTGCTTTTATTGTCTCTCGTTTTCAAGAGTTTTACGGACGAGCGGCGAGTATAATTCCCATTAATGTGGATACTATTCCTCCCCAAGATCAATATAAACCTGACGAAGTGGGCTACTACTATAAGGGGGCAATTCCTCAAACTGTAGTATTAGATCAACAAGGAAAAATAGTTTTTGACGGCATTGGACAAGTCAAATTTGAAGATGTGGACGATGTATTGCGTCAGGTTTTTGACTTAGTACCTCGATCGCAATCCGTAGAATTAAAACGTAAAACCTTTAATGAATTTAACAGCGAATTAGTACCAGAAGCCAAGTAAGAAGATAATGCACAATTGAGTACGAAAAATATTTAATTTTCAATAGATACCATCATATAAGAAGAAAATTTGTTGAATATTATTAATTAATTGCTAATTGCTAATGGCTAAAAGCTAATTCTTTAGTAATCTTTTTGTAACTGGCGACGCAATTCTTCTAACTCATTGTCAACGACACTGGCAGAAGTCTGACTAGACTCAGAAGTGTTCACACTGGGAGGTAAAGAGGCAGTAGGTTCAGGGGTACCAGATAGTTGAGCTTTTAAAGCGGCCAACTCATCATCCACCGCACTACCTCCTTCTAACTGAGCCCATTTTACATCTTCTCCATAACCTGCTATTTCTCCTGCCGATTGAGACACTGCTTCCATTTGTAATACTTTATCTTCCATGCGTTCAAAAGCGGACATAGCAGAATTAGTATTAATACTACTGATGGTATTTTGCAACTGTTGGTTAGCTTTAGCGGCACTCATACGAGCTTTAAGCATATCTTTCTTGGTTTTGGCTTCCGCTATTTTGCTTTCCAATGCAGTGAGATTACGGCGTAAAGAGTCGATTTGTCCCACTTGTCCATCTAATTGAGCTTTTAAGGTAGCAGCGGTATCACCATGGGTTTTTTTACGCACTAAGGCTTCTCTCGCTAAACTTTCTTCACCCTTAGTTAAGGCTAATTGCGCCCGTTGTTGCCATGTGTTAGCTTCTGAGAGATTCTTTTGGTACTGCTGTTCTGTTCTTTTTTGGGCGGCGATCGCTTGTGCTACAGCTTGACGCATTTTGACAAGATCATCGCCCATTTCTCGAAGGCTTTGTTCTAGTACTTTTTCTGGATCTTCCGCTTTATCAATCATGTCATTGACATTAGCCCGTACTACTCTACTGATGCGATCGAATATTCCCATAATAATTTAACCTTTTCTTCTACTCTAACATTTATATTATTTCAATTCTGATCCTATTCTAAATCATACTTTGATCATCTTAACACCTCAATTAAGAGTTGCAATTGAAAGTGATTAGGGAAGAAATCCCCATGATGGAGAGTAGAGAATAAAATAGTTTTAACTGATTTTACCTAAATGTTGAGGAGGCCAAAAAGTAAAAATTGCCTTACCAATAATGTTTTCTTGGGGTAAAAATCCCCAGATATGAGAATCGTTGCTATTATTACGATTATCTCCCATAACAAACACATAGCCTTCAGGTACAACTACGGAATTTAAGTTATAGTTCGGTGGTTCAAGAATATAATTTTCTGACAAGGGTTTCTCATTGACGTAAACTTTTCCTTCTTTTACTTCAACTATTTCCCCGGCGTGAGCGATAATTCTTTTGATAAATGCTTGATCTCGATCGTATCCCAAAACCTGTAATTGAGGGGGAGGAGTGAATACAACTATATCTTGATCTTGGGGGGGTGTAAAATAATAAGAAATTTTTTCTACTACAAGTCGATCGCCGATGGATAGAGTAGGAAACATTGATTCAGAGGGGATAAAGCGAGGCTCAGCAATAAAAATTCGTATCAAAACCGCTAAAATTAAACCGATGACTACAATAACGAAGTTTTCTTTTATGGGTGTCCAAAAACTAATTTTAGGATCTGATTTACTGATATTTTCTGTTACTTTTGTCATGTAGTCAATGGATAGTTAATATTAAGATATTTTCATTTTAAACTATAAGTAACATTTTATTAGTTACTTAACTTGAATTTAGTTATTAAGGATAAAATTTATTTGATAATTGTTAATATACTTCTCTAAATTATAATCATAATTCGGCATTAGTTATAATTAAACATCAATCCAAATAGGACTATATTCAATTTCTTGATCTTGAACATAAGAATAATTAATATTTATTTTTTCTTTTCTATCGGATTCTATGATAATCGTTTCTTGATCTTTAATTGATTCATATAAATTATAGTCCCCGATTACTGTCTGAGTTTGCGATCGATGATCATATTGATTTATTTTGAGTGAAACTTCTGGGGATTTATTAGCCATATTATCTAGGAAAAAATCGGCAGTTTTTTGTTTTAAAAACCCCTTCATTACTGCTAAATAACAAAATTTTATGCCTAATTTTTTTTGATCTTTGAGAACATTATTAATCTGTTCTTCTGTTAATAATCCTGCTTTTTGAAAATAGTAACCAATAGGCTGAAGATGATTAGAAGTAATTGCTTTATTTTCTAAACAAACTGCTACTAAAAAATCTACTGTTTCCTGTTTTAACCATCCCTTTAATGCCAGAATTTCTCCAATTCTTAATTTCAAACATTGACTTTGAACCCCTAAAGCTATTTGTATTTGTTCAGAGGAAATTAAACCGGCTTCTTGCAAAATTTCCCCAATTAATTTTCTCGATGCTTTAGGAACAGACGATCGCATAGACTGTGTCATAATCATATACAGTTGCCATTGAATAAGTTATGGATATAAATAAATATTTGCATTAATGTTAAAAATTTTATCTTACTATAATTATATTTGAATTATTAAATTTTTGTTAAATTAATCACAAAAACTTCAATTGATAATCATAAAAACAGTCATTCATTTTTAAACTAATATGTTGATAGATTGTTAATTAAGTAAAACTTATGTTCAAATTTATTAGGCAAAATTTTTGGCAAAAATTAATTTCTATTCCTCTAGGAGTTTTAACCACAACTCCTGTTATGGCAAGTATTCCTCGCAATCCCGATCAAGTAGTAGAATGTGAGATTTTAGTAGTAGGTAGTGGTTTAGCCGGTGCCGCCACCGCTTATGAAGCCTTGTTAATGGGTAAAACTGTTTGTTTAACAGATATTACGGACTGGGTTGGGGGACAAATTTCCTCTCAAGGCACATCTGCATTAGATGAACGTAGTACTCAGAGAAAAGAGCTATTTTTTCCTCGTGGTTATTTAGAATTAAGAGCGAATCTTGAGAAATTTTACGGCAAATCAAATCCGGGAGAGTGTTGGGTTAGTAGTTCCTGTTTTTTACCAAAAGACGCTGGTGAAGTTCTCAAAAATCAGTTAAAAGAAGCAGCTAAAAAAGGAAAAGGTACTTTAAAATGGTTTCCCAATACCGTTATCAAAGATTTAAAAATTGAAACTGTAGCTAATGCAGGTACAGGACAACAAATTGTTGAAGCGATCGCAATTCAGCACGAAGCACAACCAAATACACCGCCTTTAAATACTGAACCGTTATCTAAAGTTATTGAAGATGCTTATACCTATGCGGATTCTCCTAGATTAAAGAAGAATATTATCAAATTTACTTCACCGAAAAACCCAAAAACAAAAGGTAAAGCAAATTGGTTTGTAATAGAAGCAACAGAAACGGGAGAATTAATCGGTTTAACGGATGTACCTTATCGTTTAGGTATTGATCCTCGATCGGAATTAGAACCATCCTCATCAAGTACCACACAAGATCCCTATTGTACTCAAGGGTTTACTTATACCTTTGCTATGGAACAAACTGCCGAACCTCAACCGCAACCCGAACCCAGTTTTTATAAGCAATATGAGCCATATTATAGTTATGAATTAAAAAGATTAGCTGATTTTGACCTAGTTTACACCTATAGACGTATTTGGAAAGCTGAACCCAGTGAAACCGTTACATTTGAAGGTATTAATTTTAGCAAACCTACTCCGGGTGACATTTCTATGCAAAACTGGACTTGGGGAAATGATTATCGTCCGGGTACATCAAAAGATAATTTAATCTATACAAAGGAACAATTGCAACAAACCGGGCAATTTAAACCGGGTGGATGGATGGGAGGCTTACGCACGGAAACTCTACGCAAAGGAGAAGAAAATGCCATCGGGTTTTATCATTGGTTAGTAGCAGGTACAACGGATTCTCAATTAGGTGATGGAGTTAAAAAACCTTATCCTAATCAAAAATTATTAAAAGGGTTAGATTCTCCTATGGGGACAATGCACGGTTTATCTAAGTATCCTTATATGAGGGAAGGTAGAAGAATCATTGGCAGACCAAATTATGCCCATCCTGATGGTTTTATGGTCAATGAAATAGATATTTCTCGCCGTAACTATCAAGATGACTATTATCGTAAAACTTTACCCCCCGATCAATATCGCCGTTTACAAGCGTTATTATCTGGTTTAGAGGGATTTTCGGTGTTGAGTGGTCAAGTTTCTCCTGATGAAGTCAAAAATCGCACTCGATCGACAATTTACCCTGATGCCGTAGGAATTGGACACTATGCGATCGATTTTCATCCTTGTATGACAGAAAGCCCTCACGAAAAACCGGGTAATAAAGAGAGAAAAGGAGAAAGACGGGGACAAGGACAGGCTTATCCGTTTCAAATACCGTTATCTGCAATGATTCCCCAAAAAATTGACAATATGCTAGTGGTAGGAAAAAGTATTGCCACCAGTCATATAGCCGCCGCCGCCTATAGAGTACATTCCTTTGAATGGTCATCTGGTGCCGCCGCAGGAATTACAGCGTCTTTAGCATTAAAAAAAGGTATTTTACCCTATGAATTTACAGAAGGTTTTGCTTTTAAGAACAAAAATTTACAAGAATTAAAAATAACTTTAGATAAAAGTGGAAATCCAACTCAATTTCCTAATACTTCAATTTTTAATCAAAATTGGGATGATTGGAGATAACCTAAAACTCATGTAGTTCACTGTTCGTAAAAGTAAGACAGAGAGACAAGAAGACAGGTGGACAAGGAGAAAGAATTATTTATTTATCATTAAATTATATGCAAGTTAAATGCGTCTTAGCTTAAACCAAAAAAGCAGGATTATTTCATTCTCTAAAAATAAATTCTTTATAGAAGACACGTGGATGGAAAAGTAAATAGATAAGAGAATTTTTATTATTAATAAATCATGAATTTAAAATATAGCGTTTTTCATAGTTACGGGGTACAAAAATAAAATTAAAGTTTCCTTGATTAAAAGATTTAATCGTACCTCATAATGGTAGAAAATGCTATAGATAGTTAAAAAACTTTTATAGATATTTTTGGTATTTTCTTGATAATTTTAAGATTTTAAAAAGAGGTTATTTAGCTTATAAATTAATCATATTGCTATATTATGAAATATCGTCGTTTTGGAAAAACCGAATTAAATTTGTCAATATTTTCGTTAGGTTTAATGAGATGTTGTTATGAAGAATCTCAATTGTTAAATACTTTACAAAAGGCATTAGAATTAGGAATCAATCATTTAGAAACTGCTAGAGGTTATGGTGAAAGTGAAAAATATTTAGGGTTAGCTTTACAAAAGCTAAAAATACCGAGAAATCAAATATTTATTACTACAAAATTAACTCCTGTTAATGATAGTCAAGTAATGAAAAAATGGTTAGATGAATCATTACAAAATTTGGGGATTGATTATATTGACTGTTTAGCAATTCATGGTATAAATACATGGCAACATTTAGATTTATTAACTGAAGGAAATAGTTATTTGACAGTTTTAAGTCAAGCAAAAAAAGAAGGAAAAATAAGACATTTAGGATTTTCAACTCACGGTAGTTTAGAATTAATTTCTGCTACTCTTTCTACTGGTTTTTTTGAGTTTGTAAATCTTCATTATTATTACTTTTTTCAACATAATTATCCGATTGTTGAGTTAGCAGAAAAAATGGATTTAGGAGTTTTTATTATCTCTCCTGCTGATAAAGGAGGGCGTTTATACCAACCATCGACTAAATTAAAGCAAATTTGTCATCCTTTTTCTCCTTTACTGTTAAATTATCGTTTTCTTTTGAATAATCGCAGTATTACGACTTTAAGTGTAGGGGCAAGTAATCCTGAAGAATTAACCATTCCCCTATCAGTAGCCGATGAGGATGGAGAATTAACCTCTTTAGAGTTAGAAATCTTTGATAAAATAGACAAAACCCTTCAAGATACTTTAAAACTCGATCGATGTTCACAATGTTATCAGTGTCTGCCTTGTCCTGAAAATATTAATATTCCAGAAATTTTGCGGTTACGAAACTTAGGAGTTGCTTTGGATATGACAGATTATGCTAGTTATCGTTATCAAATGCTAGAAAATGCAGGACATTGGTTTTGGGGTAAAAAAGGGGATAAATGTACAGATTGTGGTGAATGTTTACCTAAATGCCCAGAAAATCTCAATATTCCTGATTTATTAAGAGATAGTCATACTCGGTTTAATGGTAGTGCAAGGCGACGCTTATGGGAATAATCTCAACTGCCGTTGTACCTTCTTCAATTGAATAGAGAATTGAGAGAGATAATCTCTAAGATTATTGTTCATTTTCATTTTGCACTGTTCCACAATGATAACAATAGGGCATCAATTTATAAGTTAAACTTTGACAATTATGGCATTCTACATATTGACTATAACCGCAATGGGGGCAATGATGATGATCTCTTTGAATTTTTTTTCCGCAATTTAAACACCGAGATTTTTCGACTCTTTTACTAGCTTGATTTTTAGGATTAAAAACAATTTGTTGAAAAAATTTGATGATACCAAAACCAATAGCGGGGATTAAAAAAATATACAAATAATTAATTAAAAATAGTAATCCTCCAAAAATAACAGTAATAATATCAAAGAAAAATTTAAAAATTACTCCTATTTGTAAAAATTCAAATATTTTTATCAGTAATGGAATAAAAAAGATTACCAATAAATGCCAACTCATTAAAGAAATTAATCCATATCCTTTTTTGATCGATAATTTATGAACAAATAAACTGATAAATATTAGAGGTAATAAAAACAGAAGCTGAAAAATAATTTGAATACTAGGATACCAAAATAGTGCTTTTTCATAACCTTGTTTTACTTCATTAAATTTAATTTCTGAATTAAGAAAAGAAATAAAATTTACACTTTCTGGGGTTGCTAATAATTGTTGTTTTAAATCCTTAATTTCTTTTTGAAGACTATTTATATTAAGATTATTTTTATCTAATTCTTGCCTTGCTTTTTGGGCTTCAACTTGATTTATTGATAAATTACTAGGCTGTCCTGCAATTTTTTCTAATAAAGTAGAGTCGTACTGATTACGAATAGTCTGGTTTTTTTCTTCGAGAGAAGTTACTTGTTTTTGCTTATCTTCTATGGTGGTAAAAATTAGCTTATTATTAGGTTTATTGATATTATCTTTTAGAGTGGTAAAATTAATACAAATTGGAGATACTTTTCCTAAGTGTCCTTCTGGAGATTCTTCATAATTTTCAGGTGAATTATAAACTTTATTTAAGGCTTCACTTACTATTAAAAAATCTCGATCGACTCTTGTATCTTGTTGATAATTTTGCCATTGACTATAACAAGGATAGGCTTGAGAAGGGCTTAAATACCATCGACTAATATCGTCTAATCCAGCAAAAACATTAAAAAGAATAAACAAATCAATAATAATAATAACTGTTAAACTTACTTTATTAACTGGTTCATTATTAATATTTCTTGATTTTGTAAAAAATAGACTAATAAAACTTTGTATTTTTCTTAACATATTTGTTTTTAATTTTTATTAATTTGGCTATAGTAGTTATGATAAATTATTTGTTAGCTCAATATAGTCTTAATCATTTTGAGAATGCTATTTTTATAGATTAACCGTTTTAATTTAACCGAATACCTACTACCTAACACCTTGTTTTATTATTCATCATAATTAATAAATCCTGTTTCTGGTTGCCATTGAATAGCACCATTATGCCACGAGAGTATTTTAATATTATTGATAGATAAATCTTCTAAATTCTTTTTATTGAGTGTAGATAAATTTGTGATTAATACTTTAGGTTTTAATTTTAAAATTTGAGTAATTTTGAGATTATTAGGAGATATTATTATGTCTGTTTTTATGGTTTCAGGAAAGATAATATTTTTAGTTTCTTGTAATAATAACCATGAACTATTAAACAATTGAAAGTAAATATAATTATTATTTTTATCAATTATTTGTAAAGAGTTTATTGTTTTTTGTGTAGGATAAATAACAGATTCGATCGAGATATACTTTTGCAATACTTTTAAAGCTAATTGATTACTAGTATTATTATTTACTAAAACTAATTCTAGGTTATTAATACCCTGAGATTTCAGGAAACCAAGGAGATTAAAAAGAACATTATTTTTATCATTAAGATTAATTATTGCATTTTTTCCTCGATTTTGGATCACGATAACAGGCTTATCTCTTGTTGTCATGATAGTTAATTGTTGCAAAGTAAATTTTTGATAAATTAGAGGTATTGTTAAGAAAATAAAAGTAAATAAAGTTAAAGATAACCAATATTTTTGACACCATTTATTAAAGGTAATTAAAATAATAATAAGATAACCTAAAATTAAACTAATTATACTTATTTTTCCGACAGCTAAAGAACTAAAAGGTAATTTATTACTAATTTCTACTAAAATAATTAATAACCTTATAACAGGATATAATAAAAATGCGATCGAGCTTCCTAAAACGGGAATAAAAACACCGATAAAAGCGGAAAAAATACCAACTAAAGTAATAATAATAACGAAAGGAGTTGCCAGAATATTAGTTAATATTCCGTAAACAGGAATATGATTGAAATGATAACAAACAAGAGGTAAAGTCCAAATAGTCGCCGCCAGAGGTACAGCCACAAGATTAGCAATGGTAGGGGGTAACCAATCCAACTTATTCACAATAGGAGATAAAGAAACGATTAAACCTAATGTAGCCAGAAAACTTAATTGAAAACCGATGTCCCAAATCCACAAAGGATTGATTAACAGTAATATTACTCCGGCTAATAACAATATACCAGAACTTTTAACCGATCGCTCATTAATCATGGCAATTAAACCGACAATACCCATCAAACTCGATCGTAAAATTGAAGGGTAAAACCCTGTTACAGTGGTATAAATGAGTAAAGACAAAATGCCAATCCATAAACGGTGACGAGGAGATAAAGATCGAGTGAAAAATAAAACCGTACCCAGTAGTAAAGACACATGAAAACCAGAAGCGGCAAGAGTATGAGCTAATCCAGCAAGACGAAAAGAGTTTTGTAAATCGAAATCTAAATCTACGGCACGACTACCAATCACCATCGAACTAACCAAATTTCCCAAAGGCACATCTAAATAACGCACATGGGTTTGAATCATTCTTAGACGTAAATAAAATAATGCTTTTTGCCACCAATTACCCTCTTTTTTCAAAGAAACACTTTTAGCAGATAAGCCCGAAAAAATACCTTCTCTTTCCAAATAACTAGCAAAATCGAAACCACCCGGATTGAGAGGGGGGAGAGGTTGATATAATTTTCCGATGACAGTGAGTTGAGTAGAAGGAAATAAACCTATCACCGATAATAAAGGTGCAGTGACATAAACTTTTCCCGTGACTGTTGGTGAATTGCCTTCAGAAGTTATTAACTTTTCTGCCTGTAAAACGAATCTAGCCTTTTGATTTTGATTAAGTCGGGGATTAGAGATGATTTTTCCCGTCACAGCCACGTTATTAGCAGAATTAACAGAAGATATTTGATTACGAATATCGAGACTATCAAGAGAAGGAAAGCGCCAATAGTAGTAAAAAAATCCGCTAATCACAATTAAACCCAGAAGAAAGATACTAGAGATATTTACTCCTGTGATGGGTTTGAAAAAAATTATAACACTGATAACAATACTAATGGTAAGGATACCAATAGAAAATAATAAACCTTGAGACTGAAGAAAAAATCCTGTGAATAGCAAACCAGCTATATAAGCAATTAATCCCCTATAAATATCAAGATTATTTTTTTTTGTCATTAAAACTATTGAAACTTAATAACAAGTTTTTTAATGTCAATTGTAGTTTAAAAATTAAAAACTCTTACAGTATCGACATATTTCTTTAGAAAATTATTTTCAAGCCATTTGATCAATATTTTCCGATTTTATCACGATCGTTGCAGGACGATTAGCGGTACTTTTTACAATTTATGAACAATAGAATTATAGTTTTGAATCTATTACTTTTCCCTTTTCATTCTCTTTACGAGAATGAGTTGAAAGCTATTCCATTATATTTTTTGTTTACAGGAGTTTTCATTTCTTTAAATCACACTTTGCATTCTCCTTTGCGACTTTGCGACTTTGCGAGAGATAAAAAATGTAGTTTTTCATTGGAAAAATGCTGTAAGTATCGCTAATTTCCTTGCCGTTAAAGATTCTGCATTGTGCTCCTAATTCCTCTTTTTCGGATAAGATAATCGAAGTATAATTATCAAGTAAGTTTTTCAAAATCTAAAACTGTTGTTAACATCAGTTAGTTTATCAATTAGCTTTTACTAAAGAATTCATTATCTATCAAATAATTACTTATACACAATGACTACTAAAAAATTTATACCTGTTATTTTAGCTGGAGGAAAAGGCGAAAGATTTTGGCCTCTTAGTCGTGTACAATATCCTAAACAATTTCTTTGTCTCGATCGAACTGGGAGAAGTTTACTACAAAATACTGCCCTTCGACTATTATCTTTAGCACAAGGATGGGAAAATATTATTGTTATTACCTCCGAGTTATTAGCGGAAGGTGTAAAACAGCAATTACCTCTATTACCCCTAAATAATATTTTAGTCGAGCCAATGGGAAAAGATACTGCCCCTGCCGTAACATGGGCTAGTCTATATATTAAATCTTATTATGGCAACGACTCGATCGTGGGTTTTTTTCCGGCTGATCACTATATAGGTAATCAAGAAGAATTTGAAAAAATTATTGAGACAGGGGTGAATTTTGCCCAAGAAAATGAGGCTATTGTAACTTTAGGTATCAAACCGGATTATCCTAGTACTGGTTATGGTTATATTGAACAAGGAGAAGTTACTACAGAAAAAAATAATCGCCCAATATATAGAGTAACTCGTTTTACCGAAAAGCCCGATCGAGTCACTGCCGAAAAATTTATCGCCACAAATAGATATAGTTGGAATAGTGGAATGTTCATTTTTCAGGTTGACATAGTCTTAAAAGAATTAGAAAAATATGCCCCAGAAATTTTACAAAACCTACAAGAAAAAGGGAAATTGGCTTATCAAGACTTAGAAAAAATTAGTATCGATTATGCCTTAATGGAAAAGACAACCCTTGCTTATATAATTCCCTCTGATTTTGGTTGGGATGACTTGGGAGATTGGAATGCCTTAGAAAGATTGTTAACCCCAGAAGAAAGTAACGTAGTAATTGGTAATCATATCAATCTCGATACAAAAAACTCCATTATTTATAACAATCAATCAGAAGAAGTGATTATGACAATAGGCTTAGAAGACGTAGTAATAGTAAGAGAAGGTAACGCCACCCTCGTAGTTAATAAAAACAAAACCCAAGACATAAAAAAAGCCTTACAAATTCTACAACAAAAAAAAGATAGTCAAAATTTTCTCTAAAACAAGAAAGAATGGTATAGAATTGTATCTCAAGTTAAAAATAATCATCAAGAAGTCTTAGGTTTTAGAAACTCCATTTGAGGTTTAATTAAAGTCTTAAATTCCTAATTCCTAATTAGGCTTTGCTGAATAAATCAGGAAGCTATAAGAATCAAGGCTCAAGAAATACGACATTAACAAAAAAGTGTGCCGTTTTAGCATTTTTTACTCAAAAACTTGACTTTTTCTCTCCCAAAGACACAAAGATAATTCTTTTTTTTGTCTTGATATTAATCACTTTTTGTAAGAAATTAAACTAAGCTCAATACCAGAGTTTTTCATTGTTTAACCTAATACCCAATACCTATTCCCCACCAAAAAACTTTTTCAGCAATCCCTAATTATTAAATGGATATTTCTCCCATCTTCCTAACTATTATCGTTTTAATTGTTGCTTTAATCGCATTCATTGCTGAATGGTTGCCCGTTGATTTAACCTCCTTATCTGTTGCCGTCGTATTAATGGTTTTAGGCTTAGTTTCTCCAGATGAGGGAATTTCAGGTTTTGGGAATTCAGCCACTATTACCGTTATGGCAATGTTTATCTTGAGTGGAGGCATTACCAAAACGGGTATTTTAAATATTGTCAGAGATTGGTTAATTAAATGGGGGGGTAAAAATCCCACTCGACAAATTCTAGTAATGGGAACTATTGTTGGTTCTATTAGTGCCTTTATTAATAATACCGCAGTCGTGGCAATTTTTTTGCCGATCGTAGAACAATGGAGTAAACAAACCAAAGTTTCTGTTTCCAAATTATTAATACCCCTTTCCTATGCCACAGTATTAGGGGGTATGATTACAGTATTAGGTACTTCCACTAATATTTTAGCTAGTGGAGTAGCAGTACAATTAGGTTATCCTGCATTTAGTATTTTTCAATTTACTGCTTTAGGTTTACCTGTTTTTATTATCGGTTTAATCTATCTTTCCTTAGTCGCACCAAAAATACTACCCGCAAGAAAACCAGCAGGAGGAGAGTCTTTAAGTGAAGATTATGAATTAAACGAATATGTCAGTGAGATGATTATCCCACCTAAATCTAGTTTAATTGGACAAACTTTGCGCACCAGTGAAATTCAAAGAAAGTTTGATTTAGATATTTTAGAGATTATCCGTAATGATGAACATTTTCCGCCTCCTTTAGCGGATAAACTTTTAGCGGTAGGAGATATTTTATTAGTAAGAGGAAGCAGAAATAATTTACTTAATATTAAAGACGAAAGAGGGGTTGAAATTTTAGCTGATTATAAATTTAATTCAGATAACTTAGAGAAAGATAATAATAATAAAGAAGAAAAAATTGCCGAAGTTTTAATATTATCTAATTCTCGCTTAATTGGTTCAACTTTAAAAGATATACGTTTTCGTCAACGTTATAATTGTACAGTTTTAGCCATTAGAAGAGGACAAGAATTAATTAGAGAAAGACTCGGCAAAGTTTCCTTGAAATTTGGAGACTTACTATTAATTCAAGCACCTAAAGAAAGTTTTATTGGTTTACAAACTACCAGAGAATTATTAGTTTTGGAAGAAAAAAATAGAGATGGTTTACGACAAGATAAGGCTTTAATTGCTTTAGTTATTATTATTGGAGTTATTTTAATTTCTGCTTTAGATATTGTGCCTATTTTAGTAAGTAGTTTAGTCGGAGTAATTTTAATGGTAATTACAGGATGTCTTAAACCCGGTGAAATTTATGGGGCGGTGAGATGGGATATTATTTTTTTGTTAGCTGGGTTAATTCCCCTTGGCATCGCTATGGATAATTCTGGTACAAATCAATGGTTAGCAGATAACTTATTGGGGGTAGCGGGTAACTTATCAGGGTATTGGATTCTTGTGTTATTTTATTTTGCCACTTCCATGTTAACGGAGGTTTTATCTAATAATGCGGCAGTAGTTTTAATGATTCCCATTGCGGTAAAGATAGCTGAAAATTTGGGTTATGACGCCTTATCTTTTATGTATGTTGTCACCTTTGCTGCTTCTAATAGCTATTTAGCTCCGATCGGTTATCAAACAAATACAATGGTATATGCTCCTGGTGGTTATAAATTTTTAGACTATACTCGCATTGGCTTACCTCTTACTGTCACCTTAACTTTAATAACTCCCTTGTTGGTAATTAAAATTTTTGGTATTTAGCTTATGTTACCCAATATAAATGAAAATGTCTTATGTAAAATATGATTCTCAGCACCTCTTTGATAACTTTAGTAAATATTTAAAACTTTAAATAACTGAAATAGAAATACTACTGATTATTTTCTTCCCTTTAGTAAAAGTGAGCTTATTATATAATTTAAGTATCCAACAAAAATTATTAACACAACACCAAAAAGTTTAAGTCTTTTAATTTCTTTGTAAATTTTTTACAAACATAAAATTTATCATTTATTTTGCACATCTACCTATAACTAAAAAATATCAAAATTGTCGGTATAATAATGTCAAAAAAACAAGAGTTACCAGAAATTTTAGCACCTCGTTTATTTTTTCAAGGACGAAAATTTCAGTTTGAAGTAAATAAGTTAAAATTACCTAATGGTGCCCAAGGAGAATGGGAATGTATTCGTCATCCGGGGGGTGCTTTGGCTGTACCTGTAACCGATGATGGGGAATTAGTTTTAGTGCGACAATATCGCTTTGCCCTGAAAAGTCGATTGTTAGAATTTCCTGCCGGCACTGTGGAAAAAGGAGAAAATCCAGAAACCACGATTAAAAGAGAAATTGAAGAAGAAACAGGATACACCGCTAAAAAATGGCAAAATTTAGGAACTTTTCCCCTCGCCCCCGGATATTCTGATGAATATATTTATGCTTTCCTTGCTCAAGATTTAGAAAAGTTGCCTAATCCTCCCAGTCAAGATGATGACGAGGATATTGAAGTTGTGTTGATGACTCCTTCTGCTTTTGAGAAATTAGCACTAACCAGTAACGAAATTGATGCGAAAACTATTACGAGTTATTTTTTAGCCCGTCATTTTCTGGTATCATAAAGTTATAATGGGCTTATTGTGTCTCAAAATTAATTTTATCCCTTCAATTTTCCTTTATAAATAATTACTTTTTCGATCGATACTGATAATAATTTACGATAAAAAATTCATCATTAATTATTAAGTTAATAAAAAAATGGCACCTTCAAAATCAAAAAAAAACGGCGGTTGTTTCACCTTTTTCATATTAACATTATTAGCCACAGGAGCAGGTTATTATTATGGTAAAAACTTCTTATTAGGTAGTGAATTAACTCTTGAGAGTAGCAGTCAAGTTATTCCTCAATCAGCATTAGCTAACACTTTTATTTCTACTAATCAAGAACAATGGGCAAAATTAGAAGAATTTTCTACTCCTTTCACTCAAGAAATGATTGATAAAAATTGGAAAAAATTAGTAAATGATAATTTAGGACAACAAAATCAAAATATAGATTATCAACAAGATATATTACCTTGGTTAGGTGGTATTTCTTTTGCTGTTTTACCTTCCTCTGAATCTGAGATAAATTATGATATTGTTACTATTTTAGGAATTAAAAATAAGTTAAAAGCAAATAGTTTTTTACAAAAAATTAAACAGAATAATACTGAAAAACCGATCGAAACAAAGTATCAAAATATTACGATTTATCAAATAGACAATAATAATAATCAGATTTGGGTAAGTGTTTTTAATAACTATTTAGTAATTGCAGAAGAAGAAAAAATTATTCAAAAAATTATTGATACTTATAAAGGAGGAGAATCTTTAGCTGACGTATCTTCTCAAAATCTCCCCTCTCAAAATGGTATTTTACAAGTTTATTTGCCTGATTATAATAATTGGTTTTTAAATATAATTAAAGACACTTTACCAGAAATAAATATAGAAAATTCTGCTCAAGCACAACTAGGAAAAATAGATTCTATTACGATGAATTTAAGTGTAGAAAATCATGGACTTAAACTTAGTAGTTTAGTAAATTTATCTCAGCCTGTTACGTTTAATCCCAATATTAAACCTGTGTCTAATAATTTATTAACTAAAATTCCTGACAACACGATTTGTTTGGTTAGTGGTGGTGGTGTTAATCAAATTTGGCAAGAATTAAACAAAGAAAAACAAAATATTCCCGAATTAGATTTATTTATTAGTCAAGCAAAAATTGTCACTCTTCAATGGTTAAATTTAGATTTGGATAAAGATATTTTTAGTTGGCTAGACGGTGAATTTGCTTTAGCGTTACTTTCACCAAATAATAATCAATTTTCTCAAGGTTTAAACGGCTTACTACTTTTAGAATCTAGTAATAAAACCCAAGGAGAAGCTACTTTTAAGAATATTGAAAATGCGGCTAGATTATTCCCTTTTATTCAGATTAATCAAAATAATATTGATGGAATTAGTATAACAGAATGGAGTAGTCCACAGGAAAAATTATTATCCTATGGATGGGTAAATAATAACAATTTTTTACTTACTTTTTCTAGTAATTTTCAAGATATAAAAAATATGGAAAAATCTAATTCTTTATCTGAAAATAATGTGTTTAAAATTGCTACAGAATCTTTACCAAAAACTAACTATGGTTACTTTTATTGCAATTTAGAAAAAGCCTTTAGTTTAGCTGAAAATCTTGATGATAATTTATGGGATTCTTCCACTCTTGAATTTAAAGCTTTTGCTAATTCTATCACTGCGATCGCTATAACTAATTCCCCTGTTAATAATAGTACTAATCAAGTAGATTTGAACATTTCTTTATCCAAAAATAAGTAAGAAAAATAAGTTATTATTAATTGCTTTTAACTATAGGGCTAATAACAGTTTATAAAAATATATCTGAATTTTTTTTAGTTAGGGAATTACTATATCTTAAGTTGAGAAATAAATTGTTTTTTATAAAAAATTAACGAGATTTGGGGTAATTTCTTTGGAAAAATGCTCTTGGGGGTAATGTTTTGCTTCTTCTAAAACTATTAATTTAAGTTTATTATTATCCTTAACTAACTCTTCTAATGGTTCAAATTTTAACCAAGGATCATCTTTTCCCCAAATAATTAAACAGGGTTTTTCCCATTGTTTTAAACCCATTTCAATTTCTTCTGTTACTTGTTTTATATTTAATTTTTTGACGATCGTAACTAATGTTCTACCTGCTAAAGATGAGGTAACAATTGGTTTACGATAAAATGCCAAATTTTGATCAGAAATTACAAAACCTGATCCTTTTTCTAAAGTTCGATCGACTATTAAAGGATCTTGTGTTACCATATCTCCTAACAGAGGAAAACCACATTGAGCCATTTGCCAAGGTAATTTTTCAGAAGAAAAAATAGGAGTATTTAAGATAACTAATTTATCAATTTTATCAGGATATTGTAAAGCATATTGAATGCCCACCGTTGCCAAAAAACCTTGTACTACTAAAGATATTTTTTCTAACTTTAACTCCTCAATCAATGCTTTAAAAGCTGTTATGTAAGCAGAAGGAGTATAATCAAAATCTCGTTTATCAGGCTTATCAGACAATCCCCAACCTAACCAATCAGGAGCGATCGATCTATAACCATATTCTGCTAAAATGGGCATAATTTCAAGCCAACAAAAACTTTGAGACATTAAACCGTGAAGTAAAACTACTGGAGTTTTATCATTATTTTCACAGGGCAAATTTTCTCGATAAAACCACTCTAATGAGCCGACTTTTACTTTATTTTCCGTTGATTTCATGATAATTAAATTTTATGTATTATAAAGATAAAAAGAAATAATTGTTAACTCCTAATTCCTATCGTATTCCTAAATAATTTGTAAGAATTTTAGATACTTTTAATTAAAGTGATTAGCTTTTAGCTTTTGGCCTTTTTTCCATTAAAGAATAAGTAATCAATTAAAGAAATTTAACTTCACAATAGCTGACAACTAATTGCTAATTGCTGACTGCCATTATCTATTCCCAATAAAACAAAGAGCATTTTTATTATTTGGACAAAATTGGCGAGATACAGGATTATCATGAATATAAAGTTGCTTTAAACTATCTAAATCCCACAAAGATTCTATGTCAGAATCCGTAATTTTATTATTATTAAGGGATAATTCTTCTAAATTTTTTAAAGTACTTAAAGGACTTAAATTTGAAATCTCATTTTTATCTAAATATAATTCTTGTAAATTAGTTAAATTACTCAAAGGAGTTAGATCAAAAATTTTATTATTGTTAGCATATAATTCTCTTAAATTAGTTAAATTGTTTAAGGGTTGTAAATCACTAACATTATTTTCATTAATATAAATAGTTTGGAGTTTTGTTAAAGAAGATAAAGGTTTTATATCATCAATTTTGTTATCACTAATATAAAGTTTTTCCAAATTAGTTAATGAATTAAGAGTGGTTAAATCTGATATTTGATTATGACCTAAAATTAATTTTTTAAGATTAATCATGGACTTTAAAGGAGAAATATCCACAATTTCGTTATCATATAAAGTCAACTCAGAAATGTTAATAAAACTGGCTAAAGGACGTAAATCGGAAATCTCCTGACTACTGATATTTATACTAAAAACTTTTGGTACAATTTCTGCTGCCTGTTGACAATTTTCTACTCTTAAAGATTTAACTATTGCATTAATTGTCTTTTGAGTCGCTTCAGGTAAAGATTTTTCTTGACTACACCAGTCACTAAAACTGGTTATACTAATATTAGTCTGTGCGATCGTGAAACGGTGCTGGGCGATCGCATTTCCTGTACTTAAATTAGTGGCCAAAAAACCAACTATTAAACTAAATTTAAACAAAGACATTGTTACACTCCCACATCAAAATTAATTATTAACAGATTTTAATTGAATCTTTGACCTATAGAATAAATATAAACACTCACGGGATCATTTTTATTTTAATTGTGTCATGACTTCTCCAACACCTATAAAATCCTCATCAATTTACTATTCTCCTAACACCATTAAACGAGGAGAAAAAGCATTGCGTTGTACTCCATTTCAATTAACTTTATTTATGACAATGATTAATGCTAGTGTCGATTTAAAAGAGATAACTCTACAAAGAGGGTTAGAAAAAAATTACACTGTAAAATCGATTCCAGAAAATAAAGTGGAAAATGAATTGATGTGGTTAATTAAAGTCGGTATTTTAAGACGAGAAGTTGATGGACAAGGTATTACAGATAGTTTTAGGTTAACTCCTTTAGGTAGAATTATCATGGAAAATTGGCAAAAAGACTTCGGCAAAATTCCTCCAGCTACATGGAAAGATTATCTTTTGAATTTTTTAAATTATTACCTAAATTTGGGATAATGTGAGTTCACTATTTACTATCAACCATTGTATAATCGTGATACATTACAACTACTAAAACTATTCACTATTTACTATGAAAGCAATTATGGTAGTGGGCACAACCTCCCACGCAGGAAAGTCATCTTTAGTTACAGCTTTATGTCGTTTACTGTGGCGTAACGGTTGGTTAGTAACCCCCTTTAAAGGGCAAAATATGGCACTCAATGCCTATGTAACTGCTACGGGAGGAGAAATGGGTTATGCTCAAGCCTTACAAGCGTGGGGGGCGAAAGTAGTGCCTAGGGTAGAAATGAATCCTATTTTACTCAAGCCTCAAGGTAATATGACTTCTCAAGTAATTATGAAAGGTGAGGTTGTAGGTGTTACTAATGCAAAGGAATATTATCAAAACTATTTTGAGAAAGGTTGGGAAGTCATCACGGAAAGTTTGGAGACTTTAGCACAAGAATTTGATTTAGTGGTATGTGAAGGAGCTGGTAGTCCTGCCGAAATTAATCTTAAACATCGTGATTTAACTAATATGCGAGTGGCAAAACATCTCAATGCAGATACTATTTTGGTGGCAGATATTGAAAGAGGCGGAGTTTTTGCTCATATTGTTGGTACTTTAGAACTATTAGACCCAGAAGAACGATCGTTAATTAAGGGTATTGTTATTAATAAGTTTAGAGGAGATAAAACTATTTTAGATCCGGGTATTGAATGGTTAGAAAATTATACGAATATTCCCGTGCTGGGGGTTATTCCTTGGTTTGATTCTGCTTTACCATCGGAAGATTCTTTAGGATTACTCGATCGATCGAGTCGCAAAAAAGTTTATGAATTAAAGATTAATGTGATAAAGTTGCCCCATATTTCCAATTTTACGGATTTTGATCCCCTTGAAGCGGAAGACAGTGTATTAATTGAATATATCGAACCCAATGGAAAATTAGGCTATCCTGATGCAGTAATTATCCCCGGTACAAAAACGACGATCGCAGATTTAAAAATTCTCGAAAAAACCGGTATGATGTCACAAATTAGAGAATATGTGGAATCGGGAGGAACAATTTTAGGTATTTGTGGCGGTTTTCAAATGTTAGGGAATAAAATATTAGATCCTGAACATCTTGAAGGATTAGAAGAAAATTGTCAAGGATTAGACTTATTACCCATCAAAACCATTTTAAAACAAGAAAAAATCACCCGTCAACGGGAAGTCTCCGCTAATTATCCTCAACAGGGTTTGCCAGTCGATGGTTATGAAATTCATCAAGGATATACTGAAATGATCCCTTTTCTTGTAAAACAGAGAAAAATTCGTTATCTTCCTTTATTTGATGATGAAACTCTAGGAATAGTTAACGAAATTCAATCAGTATGGGGGTGTTATCTTCATGGTATTTTTGATAATGGTGCATGGCGTAGAGCATGGTTAAATAGTTTAAGACAAAAAAGAGGTTTACCATCCTTACCGACTGGTATTAGTAATTATCGTCAGCAAAGAGAGGAATTACTAGATTCTTTAGCGGATTTAGTGGAAAAACATCTTAATCTTGAATCTTTCTTTCATAATTTCTAATGAATTTATTGTTTATCTAAGCTCGTTTGCATTTAAGTTTACTGATGAGGATAAGGGAAAAGGTAATAGTTAAGAATTTGAGACATTTTTAAGGATTAGAAAAAATCTAAGTTAAATGCGTCTTAGTTTACTTGTCGTTAATAATCAAGTTCGATGATTATGGTAAAAATAAGACAAATCATTGATAATAAATTATTGTTCATCGATCGTTCTGTTTTATGAGTTATCAAACTGAAAAAGAAATTGCTATTTCGGCAGTAATAGAGGCCGCAAAATTATGTGAAAAAGTGCGTCAAGATATTCCACCAGCATTAGAAAAACAAGATAAGAGTCCTGTTACAGTAGCAGATTTTGGTTCTCAGGCGATAATTTGTAAGGCATTAAAAGAGGCTTTTCCTGATATTCCTATTGTCGGAGAAGAAGACGCTACGGAAATACGGCAATCCACTTCTGGGGATACCATAAAAAAAATTACTGACTATGTACGGGAAATTATTCCCTCTGCCACGACTGATCAAGTTTTAGATTGGATTGATTATGGTAATGGTAAAGTAACAAATAAATTTTGGACATTAGATCCGATCGATGGCACAAAAGGGTTTTTACGTCAAGATCAATATGCTATTGCACTGGCTTTAATTGAAGATGGAGAGGTAAAATTAGGCATAATGGGATGTCCTGCTTTAAAATTAGGTACGGAAGAAACAGGATTTATTTTCGTAGCAGTTAAAGGTGAGGGTAGTTATAAAATGTCTTTAACAGGAGGTGAATGGAGTAAATTACAGGTAGTTTCTCAAGAAGATAAGACTCGTTTTCGTTTTGTGGAAAGCGTAGAAGCTAGTCACGGTGATCAAGATCAACAAAATGCGATCGCTAAAGCTGTTGGTATTACGACTAATTCTGTCAGAGTTGATTCTCAGTCAAAATATGGTATTGTCGCCGATGGTGAAGCTGGGCTATATCTTCGATTACCGAATCCCAAGTACCCGAATTACCGAGAGAATATATGGGATCATGCCGCAGGTTCGATCGTAGTGGAAGAAGCAGGAGGAAAAGTTACAGATATGTATGGTAAACCTCTAGACTTTGCCAGTGCTAGTAAGATGAATGATAATCGAGGTGTGGTAGTGACGAATGGTTTAATTCACGATACAGTTATTTCCGCTTTGTCAATGATGAATAGTCAATAACAATGAATAATGAATAAAAAAAGTTCAATTCCTAACCCGTAATCCCTAACCCCTAATACCTTAAATGACTATTGCTAGAACTATTTGTCTGGGTTTTATTGCTGTAATTTCTATTGGTACATTATTATTAATGATGCCTTTTTCCACGGAAACAGGAGAATGGGGAGATTTTATCACCGCATTATTTACTTCAACATCAGCCGTGTGTGTAACGGGTTTAACCGTCGTAGATACAGGCACTTATTTTTCCTTGTGGGGAGAGTTTTTTCTGATGTGTCTGATTCAAGTAGGAGGATTAGGTTATATGATTACGACTACTCTTCTAATCCTTTTAATCGGTAAAAAGTTTGATTTTAGACAAAAAATAGCGATAAATGACTCATTCGATCGACCTTTTCTCCAAGGAAGTCGGAATCTCGTTATCTCAGTTTTTGCCACTACATTTATTTTAGAGTCTGTAGCTATTGTCGGATTATTTTCCGTGTTTGCGAAAGATTATGGATTTTTACAAGGATTATGGTTAGCCATTTTTCATGCCATTAGTGCTTGGAATAACGCCGGATTTAGTTTATTTGTCGATAATCTGATTGGTTATCAAACTTCTATTCCCGTAAACCTAATTATTTCGGCTTTAATTATCTTTGGTGGTATCGGTTATCAAGTTATCATTGAATGTTTTTTCTGGATTCTCGATAAATTTAATTCTAAGAACAATCAAAAATTTGATTTATCTCTTAACTTTAAAGTAGTAACTAGAACCACTCTTATTTTATTACTATTCGGTACGATCGCATTTTTTATCACAGAATCTCATAACGAAAACACTTTCGCTAATTTTTCTTACCATGAACAATTAATCATGGCTTGGTTTCAGTCTGTAACTACAAGAACTGCTGGATTCAACTCCATTGATATTGGCAAAATGACTATGGCTGGACTATTTATCAGCATTGGCTTAATGTTTGTGGGAGCTAGTCCTAGTGGTACAGGAGGAGGAATAAAAACTACTACTTTAAGTATTTTGCTGAATAGTACAAAAGCAGTACTTAGAGGACAAGAAAAAGTGATAATGTATAAAAGAGAAGTAGCGGTATCTTTAATCTTAAAAGCGATGGCAGTGGTTTTTGGTTCAGCAATGACAGTGGTAATGATGACTCTAATTATCTCTTTACTTCATCCAGATTTTCAATTTATTGCTATATTGTTTGAAGTAGTCTCTGCTTTTGCTACCGTTGGCTTATCTACAGGTATTACAGCTAGTTTATCAGCATTGGCAAAATTAGCCTTAGTTTTTACTATGTATTTAGGACGAGTAGGAGTATTATTATTTATGGGAGCTATTGTCGGAGATCCTCGTCCTAGTCGTATTAATTATCCTCCAGAAAATTTGTTAGTAGGTTAAAACTTTATGAGTGACAATAATAATCCTTCTTCCAACACCGCTCAACAAAAACTTAAAAATTTTTTTAGTTTAGATCTTAGTTCGTTAAAATTCTTAAATAGTCTGAGAAAAAGTTCTCGTCAATTTGCCGTCATTGGTTTAGGTAGATTTGGTAGAGCCGTCTCTGAGACTCTTTACAATATGGGCTATGATGTTTTAGGTGCTGATGTGGATGAAAAATTGGTTGCTCAAGCCTTAACGGATAAAATTGCGACTAATGCCATTCGTCTTGATTGTACAGAAGCTAATGCTTTAAAAGAAGCAGGTATTTTTGAACTAGATACTGTAATTATAGCCATCGGTAACTACTTGGAAGAAAGTATTATTACCACCTTAAATGTAAAAGAAGCTGGTGTAAAATATATTGTTGCGAAAGCATCCTCCGAAACTCACGGTAAATTGTTAAAAAAAGTTGGTGCTGATTTAGTTGTTTATCCTGAACATGATGCCGGTTGCGAATTAGCTTACACTTTGACTAAACCAGGTATTCTCGATCGATTTGAATTAGATCCAGATAATAGTATCGTAGAAGTCTGTATCCCTCCAGAATTTGACGGCAAAACCTTAGCCGAAGTAAAACTCCGCAGTCAATATGGTTTGAACGTTTTAGCTGTAGGTAACGATGACAAATTTATTATTAACCCTCCCCCTCAATATGTGTTGACTCAAGGATTATCGATGGTAGTTATCGGTTCAAATAAAGATATTAATAGACTATAATTTTTTGTTATAGCGTTTTTTACAATTATGAGGTACATTTTTTATTTTCTCTTGCCTTTTGCCTCTTGCCTTTCAACGACAATCTTTGTACCTCACTAAAACGGAAATTGCTATATATTCAATTTTAAAGATAAATTTTTTGTAGGTTGGTCTTGTGGTAAGATAGCCCAACCATATCACGTTTTTTTCAGTTTGAAGACCCGAACATAAAGACAATTGAGTAATTAGAGATAAACTAATTATTCAAACTATACACTTTGGGAAGGTTAAGTGTATCTTCTTCCTGTTGACAATGGGGACAGGGGACAGGATAGTAATCAAAAGAATTAAGATATTCAGAAAGTCTTTTTTCTAAAATTTTTCCTGTTCCTTTGCATTTAATACAAACCTTCATTTATTTATTATCCTTTTTTTATATTAAATAATTGCTGTTATATTTCCTACTCTACTTATTTTTATAAAATATCAGATCAATGAGATTACGGATCTTTTTTCTTTATTTATCGTAATAATTTGTTAAATTTTATTGGTAGTATAAATTTTTATATTTATTTCAAGAAATAATGTATAACAATTTATTAAAATCTAGTGGTAAATATAAAGTAATTATAAAATTTTTATGATCATTCGATAACCTCATATATAATTCCCCTTTAAAATAAACTCAATGTAATAAAAGATTTTATTTTATAAATAAGCGTTAAGTTTAATTACAAAAAGTTATACTTAAGTGATGATAATTTTTGATAGATAAAATTTTATAATACTTATTTTTTGTATTAATGCGACATTGTTAACGAAACAAAAAGGGGAAAATCAATTTTAGGAGTTTTAAAATCAATCCTTGTTACTATTTTCTCTCGTCACCGAGAATTTATGATAAAGGTACAAGATCTATCTAAACAGGGTTTGCTCAATAAATCAGAAAGCAATAATCAAGAGTTCAGAAATACTACATTAAGAAAAAAAATGAGCTTTCTTTGAGAATTTTTACTCAAAAACTTCACCTTTTTATAATATTGATTTTAGTTGACAACTAAGTTGAATAATACTAAACTACTAATAAAATCTCCGTTATTCAATAATTTTACTGACTTCTCTCTCCTAACTCCTACCTTCACCAGAATACGTTTTCAGCAGACTCTAAATAACACATAGTTTTTTAAAGATCTGATTTTTGACTATGAATTGCTAATTGAGTTAATTATTAACTATTCATACCTAAATAGGCGGCGATAAGGAATAAAGCATCAGTAAAAATTGTACTTAACACAGCACCGGCAAAGGCAATATAGTGTGTCTCTTTTTTTTGTAAGGCATATAAACTGATACCTAATAAGACATTTGCTAACAATACTGCCCAACTAATTCCCCAGACGGTCTGGACTTGTGCGATCGAACTCTGTAGAATGGGTTTAACTAGACTAGGATCAGTAATCATTAATTCTCGCCAGTAGGGTATTAAACCAGCGATATAAAAGTATAGATCCGTTATAGCAGTACCAATTAATGAACCAAGATAGAAATAGTTACCGATTAACCCCCATCCTTTCCAAATACACCATAAAGCAAAGGGTAAACCAATTGCCTCAATGGGAATATGAATCGCAGGATTATCTCGTAACCATCCCCAATATATTGAACCACAAAGCCAACTCCAACTAAAACCCCACAGTATATCTCCCCAGATATACGATTCTGGTTGACGTTTTAAAGAAAAACTGAGTTGAATCCACACAAAAGTTAACAGAAGACTTATTAAAGGAAAAAGCCTAACTAAAGGTGCTTGAAAAAAGACTGGAATAGAGACTAAAAAAGCCGAAGCGAAAAAAACTAAAACATTTTGACGCTTTTCTTTTTGCCACCACCAACTAAAAAGAATCTCTGCAAAATTCTCTCTGACAGTAGGGAAAAAAGTAGTTAACTGTGATAAAAGGCTATGATTTAACAAGATTGCTTAAAATTTCTTTACTTATCGTTACTTTATATTAAATTATCTTAAGGGCAATCTCAATAATTTTTTTTGAAATTAGATAATGAGTCACTTTTTAACCCCCCTATGGGGATAATTATAAACGAAAAAGAAGAAAACTTAAACTATAATTTTGATAAACTTTGACTGAGTTCCTTTATCACAATAGGTTTGCTAATATAATCATTCATTCCTGCATTTAAGCATATTTGTCGATCGCCTTCCAAGGCATTTGCGGTTAAAGCAATGATATAAGGTTGAGATTGTGATGATTCACGGATAATTTTAGTGGCGGTTAAACCATCCATTTCTGGCATCTGCATATCCATTAAAATGAGATCGTAAAATTGTTTTTCTAACATCTGCAATACTTCTACACCATTATTAGCAATGTCAGCAGTGTAGCCCAGTTTTTTGAGAGTTAAAAGGGCGACTTTTTGATTGACTTTGTTATCTTCGGCAAGGAGAATTTTAAGATTTGATTTGTCACTTTGTAATGATTCTAGCGGTTTTTCGGTAATTTTTGCTTCTTGAATATCACTGTCAAGGCTGGTTTTGAGTCGGAGAGTAAAATAAAATGTCGTTCCTTCAGTACATGAATCTAACACCCAATTATCATCAGGATTTCCACCAATATTGCCTTTGCTTTCGATCCAAATTGTACCGCCCATTAAATTGATTAAACTTTTACTAATAGCTAATCCTAACCCCGTACCGCCATATTTACGACTAATAGAAGCATCTGCTTGGCTAAAGGGTTGAAATAGTTTTTTAAGACGATCGCCATCTATACCAATACCAGTATCTTTAACACTCACTATCAAATTTTCTGAGGAATTCTTGTAGTTAGTAATATTCATAAAAATCTCTCCTTGATGGGTAAATTTAATGGCGTTGCCCATGAGATTTAACAAGATTTGACGCAGACGGGAAGTATCTCC
This sequence comes from Geminocystis sp. NIES-3709, assembly GCF_001548115.1. Taxonomy (GTDB): domain Bacteria; phylum Cyanobacteriota; class Cyanobacteriia; order Cyanobacteriales; family Cyanobacteriaceae; genus Geminocystis. Next base: position 520,033 of record NZ_AP014821.1, read on the forward strand.
TAAAAAGTTGGTTGCGACATCAGGATTAATGCTATATTTCAGATTAAGATTTTTGCTTTCTGCAATTTGAGACATCAGATTAGATACTGATTTGATTAATTTTGGTAAATTGAAAGGATGTTCTTCTAACTCTAATTTGCCTGATTCAATTTTCGAGAAGTCCAAAATATCGTTAATAATAGTCAACAATGCGTCTCCACTATCTTTAATAGTTTTAACAATATCTTGTTGTTCATCGGTAAGATTAGTCATAGAAAGTAGTTGCGTCATTCCTAATACACCATTCATGGGGGTGCGGATTTCGTGACTCATATTCGCCAAAAATTCACTTTTAGCTTGGGTGGCGGCTTCGGCGGATTGTTGTGCTTTTTGCAATTGAGTATTTTTTTGTGCTAGTTCTTGTAATCGTTCTTGTTCTTGTTTTAATAGTTTAGATTGGGCGATCGCAATGCCGAATTGTCCTGCCAAAGATTCCAGTAGTTCAATTTCATCCTCTGTCCAGTGATGATGTTTGTCGCAATGATGTAATCCGATTGCACCATTAACTTCTCCTTGATAAAATGTACCGGCGGCTAACAAGGATTTAATTTGCATTAATTCCATAATATTTTGAACGTTGGCTAATGGGAGATAAGTAGTAACATCATCCACCGGAATTGCGCCTTCTTGGGTAACGAGAGTTTCCATATAAGGATTACCAATGACAGGAATTTCGATGTTTAAGAAAGAAGGATAATCACCACTAATATATACTGCCACCGATACAACTTTAGTGATATTTTTTTCTTTATCAGGATAACAAGTAAAAATCACGGCACGATTGACGTTAAATACTTTGCCAATTTCATTGACACCAGATTCAAGGATTATTTCTATTTCTAAACTTTGACGAATCTTATCACTGATTTTTCGTAGAAGGATAATTTTATTAAACTGACTCTGTAAGGTTTTTTCTGCTTTTTTTCTCTCAGTAATATCTTCTACAATACCTTCGATGGCTACCACATTACCGTTATTATCTCTGGCGGGATGTTGAGAAACTTGTATGGTATGCACACTATTGTCAGGATGAATAAAAGACATCTCGAATTGCATAAAATCTGCTTTATTTTCCGTCATTTGAATAATAGAGTCTGTCGCAATTTCGATGGATTCTGGCAACCAATTTATAGATTTCCCCCAATATTTATCAATCATATTCTCCTGACTTACACCAAAAACTGAAGCAAAACCTCCACTGAGATAGTTGACGATGCCTTCTATACCGTTATGACTAAAAACAACGAATTTTTCCCCTATATCCTCTACTAATCGCTGAAATTTAGCTTGACTTTGTTGTAATTCTATTTCTATTCTTTTACGATCGCTAATATCAATAAATGTGACGATAACTTGTTTAATTTCTCCTTTACTATCAAACTCAGGAAAAGCATCAACTAAAACCCAAACTCTTGATTGATCAATTGGTCTATTAATGCCTACAAGATAATTTCTCAAAGGTTGTTGTGTTTTTAACACCTGGTTGACGGGATAAGCCTCAAAGGGCATGATTTCGCTATTTTCCAGAAAGAAGTGCCAAGCAGGATCGATCGCCGTTTTACCTGACATTTGCTCGAAGGTTAATCCTAGAAGTTTACTGGCGGTAGAATTACATAAAGTAATAGCACTATTTTTGTCATGAACCACCATTCCAGCGTGTAAATTATTAATTAATTCTCGATATTTTCTTTCGCTGTCTTTTAGCTCTAATTCTGTTTGAATACGATTATGAATATCGCTATGAGTGCCAATAAATCTTAATGGTTGTCCTTTGTCGTCTCTTTCAATTACTTGCCCTCGATCTAAAATCCATTTATAAGTACCATCTTTACAGAGCATTCGATGTTCATTTTGATAAATGGTTGTTTCTCCCCGCAAATATTTGGCAATATCTTCATAACAAGAGGCTATATCATCAGGGTGTACTCGATCGCTCCATTCTTCTATACGATCGCCAATTTCATCATCATCATAACCTAACATCAGTTTCCACTGACGAGAAAAATGTACTTGATTAGTTTGAGGATTCCAGTCCCAAGTACCGTCTCCAGAGCCTTCTACTGCTAACTGCCACCGAGCTTCACTTTCTTGCAAAGTAGTCAACGTTATTTCATATTTAGCCTCAGATTCTTTTAAAGCTCTTTCCACATTATTAAAGGATTCCTGAATTTGTTGTGCCATTTGATTAAAAGAAACAGATAAAATTCCTATTTCTCTAATAAAATGATTTTCCGATAAAGCCTCATAATCTTCTCCTTTGGCTAAGGATTTACTGGCTTGACTTAAGCTTGAAATAGGCGCACTCATCCAACGGGCAGTTAAAATACCGACTCCCGTTGTCGTAATTAATGTCAAAAAAGATAAGAAAATAGTGCGACGATTGTTGTCTTCAATTTTTGTCGTAAAATCTGATTCAGGTACAACTACCACAATTAACCAATCTAAGTCTAAATTTCCCTCATAGGGTACAACTTGTACAAATTGGCGATCGCCATTATCCTCTCTCAAAAAATCTAATGGTAACTTTTGATTAATATTATTAAAACCATTAAATTGATTAGTTAAATAGCGACTGGTAGCTTGAATTAAAGAATCTTCACTGTCTATGGCTTTAATTTTTTCAAGGATAATTTCACCATTTTTTTCTGTTTTATGAAAAGGTAAATGATTAGTAGAATTACCTATTAAAAAGCCATTTTTATCAACAATAAATACTCGCCCATTTTTACCAATTTGTAAACTAGAAATATATTTACGAAAAAAGTTTAAATCCGAGGCGGCAGAAAAAACTCCTAATAATTTACCAGTTTTGGAATCATAAATAGGATAGCTGCTATTAAGAGAAAGATCAGAATTATCCGATAATTGAAAGATAGGTATTCGCACTGGTTTACCCGCTTTGACGGCAAATTTATACCAAGGGCGAGATTGGAGATTAAAGGGTTGAAAAGAGTTAATTAGTTGAGTTTTTTTGCCTTTTTCATCTACTTTATAAACATCAAGTTGGTTAGGTTTATTAGGATTTGTCTCTAGGATACTCGGAGAAGGATTACGATTCGCCACCCGAAAAACGCCTTTTTCCGTACCTACCATGATATGACTAACCTTCGGAAATTGTTGCAATTGATTATAAAGATATTGTTCCAACTGAGATGTATTGTTAAGATTGAGGTATCCGAGACGAAAAGCGTCCGCATTGATACGATTTATTAACACAGGGGTAGCTAAATAGTTATCTAAATACCCCACTACGTTATTGGTAGTTTCCCGATGGATTTCCACGATTAATTCTTTGATAGATTCTCGATCGCTCTTATAAGACAAATAGCCCACTAAACCTACAGCACCTAAAATTTGTACCACAAAAGGTACAATCAACACCCATTTCAGAGAAATATTAGAAAATGGTGTTTTTTTTGATTTATTGGATTGCAATAGTTGTGGCATTTATAGAAAGAATATTTAAGCTAACATAATAGAAATCTTAAAAATGCAATACACGACAAAAAATAGGGGAAGATTTAAGGGTTTTTTTCGATCTTTAAATAATAATTATAAATTCTTTTATTCTATAATCAATCTAAATAAGTTGTCATAAATTTATTTGAATATCCCTTTTATTAAAGTAGATTAGGGGACAATAAAATATTATAAATAGGGTTTACTGAATCAATCAGAAGACTATTAAAATCAAGGGTTTAGACATAAAACATGAACAAAAAAGTGCGCAGTTTTAGCAATTATTACTCAAAAACCTCGCATTTTTCACTTATTTTTTTAAGAACCAGTTTATTTATGTGTAATATACACATAACCTTAAAACCTTGATTTTTTTATTATTTAACCTAAAACCTAACACTTTCCCTCATCAAAATACTTTTTCAGCAACCCCTAAATAGTTTTATATTAATTCAGATAGTTATTAATATAAACTCGTATTTTTTTTAGGCTACGATCGAATTGGAAGTTCAAAAGTAGCTTCTTGTACTTGTCCTACTTTACCTAATTCTTGAGGTTTTTCGCCATTGACACTAATTAATAAACCACCAGCGTTTCCTGCACGAATAGTAACTTTTTGTTTCCCAACCCACTGTTTTTGTAATCCTTTATTAAGCACACCTTCAAAAGTAGGTTTACCATCGACAGAAACTTTCACCCAACAATCATCTTTTACGGTGACTTTGACGGTTAATTCTTCTGGAGTTGGTGGCTTTTCTTGTTGTTTCTCCACAATAGAAATTATTTCGGGATTGGTATTAACAGGGGGAGATGCGGTAGGAGGATTCGTATTTGTCTCAAAGATTTGTTTTTGAGGGATTTTTGTTTGAGTAAATAGAGGCGATTCTAAAATAGTACTTAAATTTCTAATGGAAAAAAACAAGAGTAAAAAATAGAATAGATATAAGTGTTGAGGTTTAATGTTTAATTTAAAACTAAAATTTAACCCTTGAAAACCATATTTTTTTTCCTTAATTTTAGAAGTTAATTGTACGGGAAACTTATCTGTTAGTTCATCTCCATTTAATTTAAGATAATTAGCATACTTTCTAATTAATTGTTGAGTAAAAACTGGCTCAGGTAAATGGGATAAATCAGCAGATTCAATGGCTTTTAAAATGCTAACTGGAATGTGTAAATGATTAGATATAATTTCTTGATCGAAATCTAATTCTAACCTTTTTTCCTTAATTAATATAGCTATTTTATCTAATTGTTCCTGCCTTATTTGGTTATAATCGATCGTTTCTATAAAAGGTTTTTTAAAAAAATTCATAATTGAGCTTTTCCTCACGGAATAATTAAGATAATAAATAATTAATGACTAAAGTGATATTAAAATAACTTATAAACTTTAAAATAATAATTAATAATTCTCAAAATGTTGTCATTGCTTAATTCTAAATTTTACATCCTAAATTTGATTACGCACTAATTTTTCACTTTGTTTTAAGATTGTAATTTCTTCTTTTGTTAAATGGCGATAATTTCCGTAGGGTAAAGAACCAACTTTTAGAAATCCGATCGCTTTTCGATGTAAACTGATAACAGGATAACCAAAAAACTCAGCAATGTTACGAATTTGACGATTACGTCCTTCTTGAAGTATGATCTCCATCTTAGTTTGATTGTTGTGTCTTTGATTGACAGTAATTTCTGCCGGGAGAGTCTGTTTTCCTTCCCACATAAATCCTTCCGACCATTGCTGTATAATTTTATTAGGAATATTGCCTTTTAAGGTGACAATGTAAGTTTTTTCTAAGTGATAACGGGGATGAGTTAAATTGAGAGTCAATTCTCCATCATTAGTTAATAATAACGCTCCCGTAGAATTGCGATCGAGCCTCCCTACTGGATGTAATCCTTTACCTGACTTCAACTGCGGAGGTAATAAATCCATAACTGTTTTTCTTCCTTCAGGATCATCACAGGTACAAATGTAATCTTTAGGCTTATTCAGTAAAAGATACACTAAGGAAGGACGATAATTTTTATTTAAGATTTTACCATCAACTTCTATGGTGTCGATCGAGGGATTAGCTTTGTCTCCCAATTGGGTATTAACTCCATTAACTTTAACTCTCCCCTGTAAAATCATTGTTTCCGCCTCTCGACGGGAAGCGATACCCCATTCTCGTAATATTTTTTGTACTCTTTCAATCATAAACATTCTCTATTATTATCTATCTTTATCTTGAATTAGAGATTAAGTGAAAGCAAACAGGAAATAAATTGACGATTTTTGCGGAATCATTTATTTTTGTTTTATCTCAATATTTTCATAAAAAAGATTTTGCAGAAAATATTGTAACAACTTTATCGTTTAAATTTAAAATAAATCCTAAAAATTAATTCATGACTATAAAAAGTAAATCGGAAATTATTACTCGTTTCCTCACTCCTGCAATTAAATTTTGGTTGCGTAGTCAATTAGAAACAGTAGAAGATTTGAAGATGGAAATTCATGCGGGAGATAAACAAATTTTAACAGGAAAAATTAATCAAGTATCTCTTGAAACCACCAAAGCAATTTATCAAGGTATTCATGTTAGTAAAGCCTCCGTTAATACTGAAAATATAGCAGTTAATTTAGGAGGAATATTAAGAGGAAAACCTTTAAAACTATTACAACCAATTTTTGTTAATGGAGAAGTAATCTTAACTGATAATGATTTACAAACTTCTCTTGAATCTAGTCTTTTACATCAAGGATTAATAGATTTAGTTCATCTTCTTTTAGAGCATCAAGAAATACTTAACTATGAAAATATTTTAGCTCAATATAAATTCTTTTGGAATAACATCACACTAAAAGATGACAAGTTTATTTTAACCGCAGTTTTAACCAATTCGATCGAAGAAAATTTTAACTTAACCATTACCTCTAGTTTAACATTAAAGAACGATCGAATTCTCCTATTCAATCCCATAAAAATTATTGGTATTCCCGAAATAAAAAATATTATTATTACTGAGTTTGAAGTTGACTTAGGAAATGATGTTTCTTTAGAAAAGTTAATTTTAACTTCTCAAAATTTATCTTGTATTGGGAAACTAAAAGTTATTAGTGAATAATGGGTTTTGGGCATTAGATTTTAGATTGAGTAACTATATTTTTAATTGCACAAATATTAACAAATAATTTTTAAACGATCGTTATTTATAAAAATAAATAAGATTGCTACATAACCAATAAAATCTATGATGAAAATATCTAAGATAACCAAAAATTTTAACAAATTGCCTTTACAAATTATCTTAATTATTTCCTTTCTTACTCCAACTATAACTTTAGTAGGATTGGTGGGTTATTTATCCATTAAAAATAGTGAAAAAATAGTTAAAGAAATGATTAATAATCTCAGTCAAGAAATTGCAACTCAAGTAGTGCAAAATCTTGATTCTTATTTAGCATTACCTCAACAAATTAGTCAAAATAATTATAGATTAGTTCAAGGTAATTTTTTAAGTTTTGATAACTTGCAATCTTGGGAATATCATTTATGGCAACAAATACAAGACTTTCCTAATATAGCTTTTATTGCTGTTGCTAATACAAATGGAGAATATCGAGCAGGAGAAAGATTAAATAATAATATTTTTACCATTAATATGGTTTCTCCTAATAATAACTTTACTTTTAAATCTTTTAATACCAATGAATTAGGAGAAAAAACGAACCTTTATAAGAGTTTACCTAACAAAGATATTCGGGAACAAATTTGGTATAAAAAAGCTATTACTCAAGGGAAACAAGTTTGGAGTGATTTACACGTTTCTTATTTAGAACCAGTTTTATTAATTTCTAATTTACGACCGATCGATATTGATAATAATGGTAAATTTGAGGGTTTTTTAAACACTACCATAAAATTGGATCAACTCAGTAATTTTTTAAGTTCTTTAAAACTTAGTCCATCATCCCAAGTATTTATTGTGAATAACCAAGGAGAATTAATCGCTAATTCTACTCTAGAAATACCTTTTAATCAAAAAGATAAAACCTTAATACTTGCCCAAAATAGTGATGATAAATTAACTAGCTTTATTGCTAAATCTTTAAAAAATAAAATATCGAACTTTGCCGAAATAAAAAATACTGAAAAATTTATTTTTTCCCTAGATAATGATAATTATTTTACTCAAGTTATTCATTATCAACATTATTTAGGATTAGATTGGTTTGTGGTAGTAGTTGTACCTCAATCTGATTTTATGAAGCCAATAAATGCTACTTTTAAAGTTACTATTCTTATTCTTTTATTAGCTTTAATTATTGCCATTATTATTAGCCTCTTAACTTCTCGTTGGTTGGCAAAACCGATTCAAGAATTAGCTACCGCAAGTTACGATCTTTCTCAAGGTAATTTAACTAAAAAAATTAAAATCCAAGGAGTAAAAGAATTAACTAATCTTTCTCATGCTTTTAACTATATGGCTGAACAATTATTGACTTCTTTACACGCTTTAGAAAAAGTTAATAATGAATTAGAAAATCGTGTTTTAACTCGTACTCAACAGTTAGCAGAAGCAAAAGATAAAGCAGAAGTAGCTAACCAAGCTAAAAGTACTTTTTTAGCTAATATGAGTCATGAATTACGAACTCCTCTTAATGCAATTCTAGGTTTTGCTCAATTAATGATGCGATCGAACACACTCCCACCACAAGATAAAGAAAAAATAGGAATTATTAATCGTAGTGGAGAATATTTACTAACCTTGATTAATAATGTATTAGATTTAGCCAAAATAGAAGCGGGTAAAATGTCCTTAAATCCTCAAAAATTTGACCTTTATAGGCTTTTAGATGAGTTAGAGGACTTTTTAAGACTAAATGCAGAACAAAAAGGCTTACAGCTTATTTTTGAAAAACACAAAGAAACCCCAAGATACCTAGAAACGGACTCAGTAAAATTGCGACAAGTATTAATTAATCTTCTAAGCAATGCCTTTAAATTTACTCAAGAAGGAGGAGTTAGTTTATTCGTTAAACCTGAAAAATTAAACTTAGAAAATGAGCCAAAAAAAATTAATTTAAGATTTGAAATTAGCGATACTGGAAGCGGTATCGAAGAAAAGCAAATACAAGAATTATTTAAGCCTTTTAACCAAACTGATACAGGTAAAAATTCCCAAGAAGGTACAGGTTTAGGTTTAGTAATTAGTCGCAAATTTATAGAATTAATGGGAGGAGAAATAACCGTTAAGAGTGAAATAACTGTCGGTACAACTTTTCTATTTAATATCCTTGCCAACAAAGTTGACAATATCCCCATGGAAAAAGAATCTTTTGTTAGTAGAGTAATCGGTTTACAATCTCAAGATGTAGCAAGTCGTATTCTGGTAGTAGATGACAAGACTGTTAACTGTCAATTACTAAGTAGTCTGCTCATTCCCATTGGTTTTGCCGTCAGAGAAGCCTATAATGGTCAAGAAGCCTTAAATGTTTGGGAAGAATGGCAACCTCATCTTATTTTTATGGATATGCGAATGCCTGTCATGGATGGATATGAAGCCACTCAAGCTATAAAAAGTACTATTAAAGGCAACGCTACTGCCGTAATTGCCTTAACTGCCAGTGTGTTAGAAGAAGAAAAAGTCATTTGTCTATCTGCTGGGTGTGATGATTTTCTTCGTAAACCTTTTCGACAACAGGCTATTTTTGAGATCATTCAGAAACATTTGGGGGTAGAATATATCTATGAGTCTGATTCTTCTTTTGTCGATCATAATTACGATATTTTAACTACAGAAAATTTGATGGTAATGTCGGATAATTGGTTAAAAGAAATGTATTCAGCAACACTAATTTTAGATGAGGATAAAATTCTTAATTTGATCAGAGAAATTCCTCCTGAGAATCAAAATTTAGCCAATAGTTTACAAGAATTAGTAAATAATTTTCAACTAGAACAAATAACTCAATTAATAGAGACTATTATTCAAAAATAAATATATTAATTTTAAGTGATTTAACTCTATATAAAATAAAATATTTAAGGAAAATATTATTAAAGAAACACTATAATATTAAGTATGAAAATTAATAACTATCAGAATAAAAGGGATATTTTAATTGTTGATGATTTACCGGATAATTTAAGAGTATTATCTGAAATTTTAATAGAAAGAAATTATCAAGTCAGAAAAGCTATCAATGGTAAAACTGCTATTCGAGCAGCACAGCTTTCTATGCCTGATTTAATTCTTTTAGATATAAAAATGCCTGAAATGGATGGTTATGATGTTTGTAAAGAGTTAAAATCTAATAAAAAAACCGCAGAAATTCCGATTATTTTTATAAGTGCTTTAGATGATACGATCGATAAAATAAAGGCTTTTGAAGTTGGAGGAGTTGATTATGTAACAAAACCATTTCATGTAGAAGAAGTATTAGCTAGAATTGAAAGTCAATTAACGATTCAAAGACAAAAAAAACAATTACAAAAAGAGATTGAACAAAGAAAATATACAGAAGAAATCTTACATCAATCAAGAGCAGTTTTATCCAGTGTATTAAATAGTTCTCTTGATGGAATTGCTGCGTTACAAGCCATAAGAGATAATTCTACAGGAGAAATAATTGATTTTCGTTGTTTAATAGTTAATCCTGTAATTGCGAAAGTTTTTGGAAAAAATAAAAATGATTTAGTAGGTAAAATTGGCATCAGAAAAATTATTGATAAAATTGATAATAATCTATTTAATTCCTTAGTAAAAGTAGTAGAAACAGGAAAATCTTTAAGTACTGATTTATATTATCAGTGCGATTCTTTAAAATATTGGTTTCATTTTATTGCCGTCAAATTAGGTGATGGTTGCTCCGTTACTGTCAAAAATATTACCAGTCGAAAAGAAACAGAATTAGAACTAAAAAAAATTAATTTAGATTTAGAAACATTCTCTCGTAGTGTTGCCCATGATTTACGAAATTATATCAATAATATTAACTTTGCCGGTAATTTATTAGCAGAAGAAATTAATTTAGATGGCTCGGAAAATGAAAAAGAATTAATTGACATAATCAATCTATCTTGTGATCGAACTATGAGTATTTTGGAAGGGATTACTCAACTATCCCAGTTAAAATCTGAACCGATTAAACCCATTTCTTTTAATCTTTCTCCATTGGTTAGTGAAATTTTAAATTATCTCCAAAATAACGAACCAAGAATAAATATTAAATTTATGATTCAAGATGATGTTTTTGTAAATGCCGATCGAAAACTACTTAATATTGCGATCGAAAATTTAATTAAAAATGCTTGGAAATATACAAAAAAAACCGATGAAACTATAATCGAATTTGGGGAAATAAAATCTACAGAAAAACTATGGCAAGAAAAAATTAAATTAATAGATATTTCTCCTTTACAGTTTAAACAAAAAAGTATTTATTTTATTAAAGATAATGGTATCGGTTTCAATTCAGTCTTAGAGAAAGAACTATTTACACCTTTTAAGAAGTTACATGGAGATTCCGATTTTGATGGCACGGGTATTGGCTTATCTATTGTGCGCCGAATTATTGAACTTCATGATGGTGTTATTTGGGCAGAATCACAGTTAAATCAAGGGGCTGCTTTTTATTTTATTCTTGCCACCGATTAATTGAAGAATATTCGTGTTATAGTTGATTTAGCCAATTTTGAGTCTTTTTAGTGGTCAAACGCACTTATTTTCTATTGTTTTTTAAACTGGGAGAACTCAATCATCAAAATTTGACAGACTAATTGCTATTGTATCTTTTCTATGTTAGAAGTAATCCAAGGGGTTGATCAAATTGTCTCAAATATAAGACAAGACCTATATGGAAAAATGAAAAATCAACACTCCTATAGATTTCTCAGCATATCCATAGAGATTAAAAACGTTGACCCATTGGTTGTGTTACAAGCAATTATTCCCACTCATCAAACTTTTTTTTACTTAGAAAATCAACAGCAACAATTAACAGTATTGGGGTTTGATGTCGCTCAGATTTCTGTTGGCAAAGGAGATCAACGATTTTCTCAAGGACGAGATTTTATTCAAGATTGTTTAAGTAATACGCTGATAATCGGATGTAATCATCTTCCCTTCAGTGGCCCTCATTTTTTTTGTAACTTTACTTATACTCCCAGTGAAATACCTCAGATTTGGCATAATACAGTTTTTCCTGATGCAACAATTTTATTTCCTCAGTGGCAAGTTATACGATCGAGTGGGTTATCCTTAGTATCACGAAATGGCACTGCTCCATCATCTCATCATTGTCTGTTAGTTGCTAATTTAGAAATCGAACCTAGTAAACTTACCCTGCACGATCGAATAGAGAAAATTATAGAGCAAGTTACCGAGAAATTACGAGAATTAGAAAAATTTAGCTACCAATCAGTAATCCTTGCACAACCTTCATTGAAAGAATTACAGGGAAAATATGTAATTCCTTTAAAGGACTATAAACGAGGAGTTGAAAGAGCAGTCAGAGCTATATCCGCTAATCAATTTCAGAAAATTGTCCTTGCTAATGCCATCGACATCAAAATTACTCGCCCCTTTCAAATTGCATCATCTTTACAGATTTTACGCCACACTTATCCTGAATGTTATTTATTTGCTGTTCGTCATGGTGGTACAGCTACTTTTTTAGGTGCTACTCCTGAAGTTCTTTTGCGAACAAATGATGGTAAATTGATTACAGAAGCTATGGCCGGTTCAGCACCGAGAGGAAACACAAAAATAATCGATGTGGAGATAGCAAATCGTCTATTACAAAGTGACAAAGAGCGTTATGAGCATTTAGTGGTAGTCGATTTTATCGTTGATTGTTTGGAAAAATTAGGACTCATACCTCAAGTAATTAAAACCTTATCTTTACGACAATTATCTAATATTCAGCATTTGTGGACTCCTATCTATGCCAATTTACCAAATAATCTTCATCCTTTAGATATTGTGGCTCAGTTGCACCCAACACCCGCTATGGCTGGTATTCCTCGAAATCAAGTATTAACTAAATTACAAGATTATGAACCCTTCGATCGACTATTATATGCGGCCCCTTTAGGCTGGGTAAATGCCCAAGGTAACAGTGAATTTGTGATGGGGATTCGATCGGCTTTAATTGAAGATAATCAGGCTCGTCTTTATGCTGGAGCTGGAATAGTTGCAGGTTCAAATCCAGAGCAAGAGCTAGCAGAAGTTCAATTAAAATTCAGAACATTACTAAATACTTTAGTTTGAAGATAATAAATAGAAAAATATAGACACATTAACTAACCTCAGTTCGATGCAAGATTTATAAGTAAGAACAAGGTATTAGGTATCAGTTGTTAGGTATTAGGTTAAATAATTGATAAAAAACTATTAACAATTGATTTTACTTGGATTAATTTAATTTAATAATTAAATCAGATTTGGCAAAATAAACCTAAAACCCTTTCCTAAGCCTACCTAAATCAAAGATTTTTGCGTCGAACTAAGGTTTTTTGTGAACAATTATTGCATTGAGAATATAAATTAGTTAAAATATATCAAATAAATAATAATTTTTATCAATAAGCTATGGTCATATCTCGCCGCCAATTATTACAATCCGCAATAATGGGTGGAGGATTAGTTAGTTTAGGGAGTTTATATTCTAAGGTTTCCGCAAAGTCATCTTCTGTCATTATTCCCCCCTTGCCTTTAGTTCCAGATTTACAACATAATTTTAACCCCTTGATATTATCAAGAGAATTTGACTATGGCACGGTAAAAAAGGAAAAAGGACTGACAGTAAGAGAATTTCAATTAACAGCGAATAGTCAAACAATTCAATTGAATAGTGCAATTTCTTTTGTTAGTTGGAATGTAAATAATCGAATACCTGCACCAACTTTAAGGGCAAAACAAGGAGATATATTAAGAATCTTTTTTAATAATGAAGATGGTCACTCTCACACTTTACATTTTCATGGCATTCATGGTTCAGAAATGGATGGGGTAACTCCGATAAAAAGAGGAGAAAACTTTATTTATGAATTTGAAGCCAAGCCTTTTGGTGTTCATTTATATCACTGCCATATTCCACCAGTAACTCGTCATGTTAGTAAAGGATTATACGGAGTTTTGATTATTGATCCTCCAAAACCTCGTCCACCTGCTGATGAAATAGTATTAGTGATGGGGGGTTATGACATTAACAATGATGATAAAAATGAGCTTTATGCTTTTAATGGTATTCCCAATTTTTTCCGTGATTATCCCATCCCTATTTATCAACATCAATTAATTCGTCTTTATATTTTGAATATGATCGAATTTGATTCAGCTACAACTTTTCATATTCACGGTAATATGTTTCGAGTATATCCTACAGGAATGACATTAACTCCTAGTTATACTAGTGATGTAATTACAATGGGTGTAGCAGAAAGACATATTTTAGAATTTACCTATGATTATTTAGGTAAGTTTATGTTTCATCCTCATCAAGATTATATTGCAGAACATGGATGTATGGGAAATTTTCAAGTTGTTTCTCGTTAAACTTAGGCAAATTATTTTATTTTTACGATCGTAAATATTATGAAAAATAGTCAATTATTTTCTTTTTTAAGTTTATTAACTATATCTTTTACTTTTACCTTATTTATGAGTGATTATGGTTTAAAAGCATTAGAAGTAAATAATAGTTATTATAAACAACACAAGATAGATCACTCTCAGCATCAAAAAATACTTGATAAAGACTTAGATTTTATGACTAATTTAGGCTTAATTAAAGGTCATTTAATGCTAGGAAAAGAATTATTAGTTTTGGGTGAATATGAACAAGCAGAGCCACATTTTGGTCATCCTGTCGATGAAATTTATGGAAATTTAGAACCAGAATTAGAAGCAAGAAATATTCTTAGTTTTAAAACTGAGTTAACAATATTACATGATCTGGTTAAATTTTCTCCTCAAGATAATAAAGTCATGAGTCAATATGATCAGGCAATGGTAAAAATAGACGAAGCAATTTCTAATTTATCGGTTGAAAAGAGAAATAATTCAGAATTTATTTCACAAGTAATTAAAAATCTTTTAGCTACGGTTAAAGAAGAATATAGTGCTGCAATTATTGGGAATAAAGTTGTTGAAAATGTTGAATATCAAGACTCAAGAGGATTTGTACTTTATAGCTTAATTTTGTATGAAAATATGGATAATAATTCTCCTTTAAAAGCTAAAATGCAACCTATTTTATTTCAAATAAAAGATGCTTTCCCTCAAGCAATACCCCCTGAAACAATTATTTTTTCTTCTGAAAAAATGGAACAATTAGTAAATAATTTTCCGGTTAATTAAGATTCTAAAAAGGTTTTAGGTTTAAAAAAATATTTAAACTTTTTTCTAATAATTAGTATTTGCTGAATAAGTATAAAACTTAAACACAATATATAGCATTTATCAGAATGATGAGGTACAGTAACAGCAATGGGTGAACCAATTGTGCATATCTAACTGTGTTACTTGCTCCATGGCTTTTCCAATCGCCTCTACTAGATCATGATAATTTCTCGGTTTTAGTTTTCTGATCTGATTTTTGACTTTCGACCAAAAATTTTCAATGGGTGAAAAATCTGGGGAATAGGGTGATAAATACACCAATGATGCCCCCACTTTCTCTATTTCCTTTCTAATTGTTTCTCCTAAATGAATTTTTGCATTATCCATAACTACACAAGCTCCCACCCATAATTTGGGCACTAAATCTCTGATCACAAAAGCCTCAAAAGTTAATCCATCTACAGAACCATAAATATTTCTTGATGCTACTACTTCCTTTAAGGATATTGCCGTCACTATAGAAACATTACCCCCTCTTTTCTGGGGTTTTTCTCCTCTGACTCTGTACCCTTTTTTTGCCCTACCATAAAGGCGAAGCATTGCTAAATTACTTCCCGATTCGTCCACAAAAATTAAGTCCTCTTCATTAATTTCTCTCACTTTATCCCAATATTCAGATCTTTTTTGTTGAACTCTCTCACTATGTTTTTCTGTGGCATACAGTGTTTTTTTTTGACAGTATCGTCAAATTTACGACTGATTCTGTCAATAGTCGATGTACTGAGTTTAAGTCCAGTTTTTTTCTCAAATAACTCGGCTAATTCCCAGAGAGTAGCATCATTATTTTCGTTGATAATTTCTAACAGGACAACCGTTTGTTCAGGATTTATTTTGGGGGGTCTTCCCCCTGAATGACGAGGTTTGAGATCCCCAGTTTCTTGATACTGCTTGATTATCTTTTGTACAAAACTTTTTGCCACACCAAAATTCTTAGCTAATTGACGAATGGAGCATTGTTGCTTTTCACGAGCATGAATAATCTTTTGTCTTAAATCCAAAGAGTAGGGACGCATTAGATTAATGTTAATATCGTCTACATTTTTTCATCTCAAAATTGTACCTCATCATTGTAAGAAACGCTATATTATTCAGCCATCTACTAACGGTACTTAGACAAAAATTATGCCCAAATAAACCCTAAACTTGCTTTATATAAGCTAAATACTTCCACATTATCTTTTAACCATTGAAAGAAACGAAAAGATACTGCCGTCCGAAACGCTTCCAATGCCTCTGCAAAAGTATTTAAGGGTTTATTTCCCCATTGCCTTCTCAATCCCCCTGTCAAACGATGCCATTGAATAAAAGTATCGGCGCAAAATACCAATATAAAATGTCTCATTAAACTTCTTTTATTTCTCACTTGGTATTCTGATAAGCCTAACCATCCCTTAATTTCACGGTAAAATACTTCTATCCAATTTCTTGATGTATAAGTTTCTACTATCCAATTTGCACAGACTTTTTCTCCTGTTTCATTGGTCATTAAATAATCAATATCTGTGGACTTTTCAAAACTGGGAGCATTCATGACGATAGCTACGGTTTTTATTCCTGATAAGGCTGATAATTTAATTTTTATGGTTGCTACCCAAAGAGTTTTTTCTCCATTTTTACCTGTTTTTATTTCTTCAAAACTCTCTTGAGGTAATAATTTAGCTATTTCATCTATTCTTTTTTCAGACTCTCTCAAATCTTCTTTTACTACTTGTACTAATCTATTTTTTGCAATAATTCCTATATATTTTAAATTTTTTTGTTCTAATTTTTCTAATAAATTAGTATTGTTCCCATAACCCCCATCCATTAAAATTATTTGAGGATGGTAATTTCGGTTTAAACATTTTTCAATTAAATTAAAGGCAATATCGGGTTTTTTTTGAAATTGTGGGTCATCTTTTCCCAAGGGGAAATTTTCCGCTTTTTCATATAATTCAACGTCTAAGGGAAAACTTCTGACCCCATCATAAATGTGGGTGGTGACTGCGGATATTACCATTATCAGTTTTGCCAATTTCACCAATATATTGTCGTCCCACACAGTCAGTAAAATTGCCACTTTTACGATGACCTGAATCATCGATAATTAAAGAGAAAGAGCGACTTATTTTAGTTTGACGACATGAGGCAATAATTTCTAGTCTTTTATTATTTACCTCATCATAATTCCAAGTGGATTCTGTTAGGAAATGATGTAACTTATGATAAGTAATATCAAGATTATTATGGGCAATTTGAGTGAGATTTTTTCTTTGAGAATCACCTAATAAACCGCCCAAATAATTTCTAAACTCTCGTTTTTGTGCTTTTGTTTTTAATACAGGGTCTATTTTTTGGCACCAACGCTCGAAACAGGGTGGCATTGATGAAGATGTGATTTCTTTCATTTTGACCTAAAAACAATATAATGTAAATATTATAGCTTAATTGTTGTTATTGTTTTGTCTAAGTACCGCTAATTGCTAATTGCTAACAGCTATTCTCATGAAAAAACTTTTTTAGCAAAGCCTATTTATACAAGACAAGCCTTGATAAAACCTAAAAATAAAGGATGAGGTTGACTAGGACGAGACTTGAATTCTGGATGAAATTGAGTCGCTAGAAAAAAGGGATGATCCGGTAATTCCACAATTTCCACGAGTCTGCCATCGGGAGATGTGCCACTTATTTTATAACCTGTGTCTAAAAATTGATTTTTATAGACATTGTTAAATTCGTATCGGTGACGATGACGCTCGTAAATAACTTCATCTTGGTATAGAGAATGAGCAAGGGTATTTGGTACTAAACGACAAGGATAGACTCCTAAGCGCATTGTACCACCCAAATCTATTACGTCTTGTTGTTCGGGTAACAGATTAATAACGGGGTGAGGAGTTTCTTCATCAAATTCAGCACTATTTGCTCTTTCTAAATTAGCGGTATTTCTAGCCCATTCGATGATACTGCATTGCATACCTAAGCATAATCCGAAGAAGGGAATTTTATTTTGTCGGGCATATTCAATGGCTTTGACTTTTCCATCAACGCCTCTATTACCAAAGCCACCCGGAACAATTATTCCATTTACATTACTTAAATATTTTTCTGCAACCTGTAATTCAATGTCTTCTGCATCCACCCAAATTAGTTCGATTTCAGCTTGGGAATGAATACCCGCATGGGTTAAAGCCTCAACAACGGATAAATAAGCATCACTGAGTTTGATATATTTACCCACGATCGCAATTTTTAATTTATGCTCAGGGTGTTGCATTTTACTTACTAAATTTTCCCATTTTTCCAGATGAGGCGATCGATTTTCCAATTTTAATAATTGTAATACCTGTTGAGCTAATCCTTCTTTTTCTAAAATTAATGGAACTTCGTAAATGCTACTAGCATCTGAGGAGGTAATAACTGCTTCACTAGGTACATCACAAAATTCAGCAATTTTTTCTTTAATGTTATGGGGAATAGTGGTATGACAACGACAGACTAACACATCTGGTTGAATACCTAGCGATCGTAATTCCTTCACAGAGTGTTGAGTGGGCTTGGTTTTCAATTCTCCAGCCACTGAAATCCAAGGGATAAGGGTAACGTGTAAATAAAGCACATTATCGCGCCCAACATCTTTGCGAAATTGACGAATTGCTTCAAGAAAAGGCAAAGACTCAATATCTCCTACTGTACCACCAATTTCTGTAATAACCACATCTGGACTGTTATTTTTCGCCACCCGATGGATTCTCTCTTTAATTTCATTAGTGATATGAGGAATAACTTGTACCGTTGCCCCTTGATAAATTCCTCGCCTTTCTTTGTTGATTACGGCTTGATAAATTGAGCCTGTGGTGACACTATTAAGCCTAGAACTAGAAGTGTCGGTAAAACGCTCATAATGCCCTAAATCTAAATCTGTTTCTGCACCATCATCGGTAACGAATACCTCTCCATGTTGATAAGGACTCATGGTACCCGGATCTACGTTAATATAAGGGTCTAACTTAACGATCGAGACTGAGTAATTACGAGATTTCAACAAACGCCCCAAACTAGCGGCGACAATTCCTTTACCAATACTGGAAACCACACCGCCAGTCACAAATACAAATTTAGTCATTTTCTATAGCGAACTGTTAAGAAATATAAAAATTAAAATAGAGTGGCTAATACCCACAATTCAAAATCTTATACTATAACCCATCACCAATTGTTAATAACTCATTAATTTTGATTCTCGATCGATAATAATAAATTAAATTTTCTATTATTAATTATTTATCCAAATCGACCACTAACATAATCTTTGGTAGATTGTTCTTGAGGATTACTAAAAATTTTCTCAGTTTTATCAAATTCCACTAAATAACCAATTTTACTACCCTTCCCCACTGCTTCAGCATTAAAAAAAGCAGTCATATCGGCGACTCTTGTGGCTTGTTGCATATTATGGGTTACGATCACGATCGTATAATTTTCTTTAAGTTCTTGCATTAATTCTTCTATTTTCAAAGTAGAAATAGGATCAAGAGCAGAACAAGGCTCATCCATTAATACTACTTCAGGTTCAGCCGCGATCGTTCTTGCAATACATAATCTTTGCTGTTGTCCACCAGATAAAGAAAAACCGCTTTCCCCTAATTTATCTTTCACCTCATCCCACAAAGCCGCACGACGGAGGGATGTTTCTACTAACTCATCTAAATCTCCCTTATAACCATTTACCCTTGCACCATAGGCAACATTATCATAAATGGTTTTAGGAAAAGGATTTGGACGTTGAAACACCATACCGATACGTTTTCTTACTTCTACGGGATCAATATCTTTAGCATATAAATTTTGTCCGTGATAAGTAACACTTCCTTTGAGTTTAAAAGAACTTATCAAATCATTTAAGCGATTTAAACATCTTAAGATAGTACTTTTACCACATCCAGAAGGCCCAATAAAAGCAGTAATTTTATTTTGAGCAATATCGAGATTGACTTCCCGAACAGCCTTATAACTGCCATAAAATATATCTACATCTCTTAATTCGAGAACTGCATTCCTGAGAGATTCTTCTTCATTAATAAGTGATTCTTGCATAACTTTTTTTCTATTTAATATAATATAACGTGACTAATGAATGGCATTTTTAGAACTTATAGCAATCCTATCTGAATCGTGAGATTTTAAATAAGGGTAGGAAACAGGAGATAGTATGACTAATTGTTCATTGTTATTAATAGATTTTTCTACGGGTAGCCAAACGAGCAATAATACTTGTACCTAATACTAAAAATACCAAAATTAATGAGCCGGCCCACGCTAATTCTTGTTGTGGGGGAAAAGGTAAAATAGCAAAGTTATATACTAAGACAGATAAAGTTGCGATCGGTTCTAATAATCCTTGAGGAGATATATTAGGCCAAAAATTGGAAAATAACGCCGTAAAAATTAAAGGAGCTGTTTCTCCTGCCGCCCTTGCGATCGCTAAAGTTACCCCAGTAATAATACCGGGTAAAGCAGCCGGGAGGACTATTTTTAATACTGTTTGATAGTTATAAGCACCAACTCCTAAAGCCGCCCATCGAATTTCTTGGGGAACAATTTTTAAAGCCTCGTCAGTGGTACGAATAATAGTTGGTAACATCAATACCGCTAAAGAAACTCCCCCGGCGATGGCAGAAAAACCAACAATACCACTAGACACCAATAAACCGTAAGCAAAAATCCCAGCAATAATCGAAGGTACACCACTTAAAACGTTGGTGGCAAATCGAATACTTGTGGCAAACTTATTACCATTACTGAATTCTGACAGATACACGGCAGCCAAAACCCCGATAGGAACGGCTAAAATTGCAGCAATCCCTACTACAGCAAGAGTACCAATAATAGCATTAGCTAGTCCTCCTTCATCTAACCCCGGAGGAGGAGGAAGTTGAGTAAATAAATCAACGTTGAGACGACTAAATCCTTGTATGATTACAAAATAAAGTACTGCGATTAAAGGAATTAAAGTTAATACCATACATAAACCACTTAATCCCGTCATCACCGATCCCAAAATCACTCTAGGGCTAGAGGACTTCTTTTTTAAACTGCCGATGGTAGTAGTAATCATACAAACTAGTTTTTAATATAAATACAGATGCAATAATTGTTCATTGTTCATTGTTCATTGTTATTCGTATTTAGCTTTAACTTGATTAACAATATATTCAGCTAAGATATTTACAATCAAAGTTAAAATCATTAACACTAAACCTGCATACATCAAAGCAGATATTTGTAGTCCACTGGCTTCTGCAAATTGATTGGCAATTAAAGAAGCGATCGTATTAGCAGGATCTAAGATAGAAATACTTAAACGGTTAGAGTTCCCAATAATCATCGTTGCTGCCATAGTTTCACCCATAGCACGACCTAATGCTAACATGATACCTCCCATAATACCAGAAATTGCACCCGGAATTAAAACTCGAAAAATAGTTTCCCAACGAGTTGCCCCTAATCCTAAAGAGGCTTGACGTAAATCAGGGGGTAAAGAAGCTAAGGAGTCCCGGGAAATGGCAATGATAATAGGTAAAATCATAATAGATAATACAATACCAGCAGGTAGCATTCCGGGGCCTGCAGGTTCAGTACTGAACAAAGGAAACCATCCAAAGTTACCATGCAACCAAATACCAAAAGTTTTAGTAATGGGAATTAAAATAAAAATCCCCCATAATCCATAAACTACACTGGGAATAGCTGCTAAAATTTCCACTAAAAAAACTAAAACCGAGCGAATTTCTTCGGGGATAAAATCTTCACTTAAAAAAACAGCCGCTCCAACTCCTAAAGGAATAGCAATAATAAGAGAAATTAAAGCACTAACGATCGTGCCATAAATTACGGCGATAACACCATATTCATCAGTGACGGGATTCCAGTTACTATTAGTAAAAAAACCAATGTTAAATTTAGCAATGGCAGGATAAGCACCCATAAAAATAATGATGGCAATACTAACCAAAACTAAACCAATACTGATGGCTAATCCAAAAGTTAACCACTTAAAACCTTGATCTAATATCTTTTCTAAGGGAGATCTCTCCCCCATCATGGGATTATCTGTCGTAGAATCAGACTGTGTCATTTTACTTTGAATTACATTATTCTTTTACATCAACACAATTAAAAAATCATTAGCTTAGTTTATATTTAAGTTGATTAATTAAGTTTGTGTTTTCGATTAATTATAAAAAGTTAATTTTTGTTGTAATTATTGCTAGGCTAACATTAATTAGGGATACTTTCTAAAGGAAAGTTTAATTAAAAATAATTGATATTATCTTTCCCTTATTATCTAAAATAATTACTCTCTATAACCTAGACTATGAAGGTTAAATTTTAGTTAACATTGATAGTGAAGTCTGGAGTAATTTGATCCGCTATCCCCGCTACTTTTTGAGCTACATTGGGAGGTAAAGGCACATATCCCAACGCAGGGGCAACTTTTTGACCTTCGGTTAAAGCGTATTGAATCATCGCTTCCATGGCGATCGCTTTATTTGCATCGTCATACTTAGGATAAGCAAGAATCCAAGAATAAGTGACAATAGGATAAGACTGTTCGCCTTCTGGATCTGTAATAAAAGCGCGTAAATTTTCAGGCAACTCTACGCTAGCTAAAGTGGCGGAAGCGGCCTCATCAGTCGGAGTAATAAATTGACCTGCTTTATTTTGAATCGTCGCCATAGTTAGATTATTATTTTTAGCATAACCATATTCTACATAGCCGATCGCTCCTTCATTTTGTTGAATGGTAGCTGTTATCCCTTCATTACCTTTACCGCCTAAGAATTTACCACCATCAGGGCCCCATTGAACGGTTTTACCTTCTCCTACTTTAGTTTTCCAATCTTCGCTAATAGAAGATAGGTGCATCGTAAATACTCCGGTTGTACCGCTACCATCAGAACGATGAACAAAAACGATCGGTTTGTCAGGTAGAGTTAAATCAGGATTATCGGCTACAATTTTAGGATCATTCCATTTACTAATTTTTCCTAAAGCAATATCAACGTAAGTCTCCCTACTTAATTTTAAACCTTCAACACCGGGTAAATTATAGGCAAAGACGATCGATCCTGCAGTGACAGGTAACATTAGAACACCTTTACTGACTTTAGCAATTTCATCGTCTTTCATCGCTGTGTCACTAGCACCAAAATCCACTGTACCAGCCGTAAACTGTTCAACACCTGCACCACTACCAACAGATTGATAGTTAACCTGTAATTTGGGTAATTTTTGATTCAAGGCAACAAACCAGTTTTGATATAAAGGAGCAGGAAAACTAGCACCTGCACCAGTTAAAGCAACATTACTTTCAAAAGGAACACTAAGAGAAGAAGTCTGCTCTCCAGTTTCAGTCTCTCCAGTACCTTCTGTTGTTGTTGTTGGAGTCCCACCACCACAAGCCGTTAAACTTAACGCGAAAGTCAGTGCAGATAATGATCCAATTAATCTATTTTTACTTTTTATCATGATACTTTTCAGAATTATTTTGATATTTAGACCGTTCAGGTTTTTATAATAGTATAATGAGGTTTTTTTTTGGTAAAGAGAAGGTTAAGAACTTAAATTTTCTTTAAAAAAATATCTTGTTTCTTTCAAATATTGTAGGATTATGAATAGAAAAAAACTGTTAGTTTTAAATAATAAAGATGATAAAGGTTAAGGATTAATTAAGAAAATTAAACAAAACAAAACTTAATAAATATACACAGAATAATATTACTATAGAAAGTGTAAATAAATTATGAAATTTGATTGGTTTGCCTTTGTTTTTATAAAGGAAATTATAAGGAAATATCCCAAAATAATTTTAAATTATTATTTTATGACATTAGCAGAATTCAAAGAGTATCTTATAAAAAATATTCGATCACTATTTATGATTAAAAATAACTCATTATTTTCCAACAAATATGTGTGGACTGCATTGATTTTGTCGGGAGTGTTATCTGGTTGTGGTAGCATAAAATCTGAAGAATCAAAAACAATCTCGATCGATGGTTCAAGTACAGTATTTCCTATTACTAATTTAATTGTAGAAAAATTTAACGCTTTAGATACTGATGATATTAGTATAGAATCTAATTTCTCGGGATCGATCGGCGGATTTCGTAATTTTTGTGAAGGTAAAACCGACATCAATAATGCTTCCGTACCAATTCCTAAAGATTTCATGGAAGAATGTAAGAAAAATGATATTGCTTATATTGAATTGCCCGTAGCCTTTGATGCTTTAACTGTCGTAACTCATCCTTCCAATAGTTGGGCTAAAACCATGACAGTGGAAGAATTAAAAACTATATGGCAACCATCTGCAGAAAATAATATTACTCGTTGGAATCAAGTTAACAGTCAATGGCCCGATAAAACCCTTAATTTATTTGGGCCTGGCAAAGACTCTGGTACTTTTGAATACTTTACCGTTGCGATTGTAGGAGAAGATAATAGTCGTAATGACTATGTATATAGTGAAGATGATGAGGCTTTAGTTAACGGTGTAGTACAAGATCCCAATGCTTTGGGTTATTTTGGTTATGCTTATTATTCCCAACATCAAGACAAGTTACAAGCTGTAGCGATCGATAACGGTAATGGTGCGATAATGCCCTCTGATGCCACAATCATTGATAATTCCTATCGTCCTCTAACCCGTCCTTTATTTATTTATGTTAATGCAAAAAAAGCACAGGAAAATAAAGGTTTAGCAAAATTTGTGGATTTTTATTTAACTAATGCGTCTCAAATAGTCCATGAAGTCGGTTACTTACCCTTACCTCAATCCGCTTATGGAGTTGCAAAAATTCACTTTAACAAACATCAAGTAGGTACAGTTTTTAATGGTCAACCTGTACTAAATGCCACGATAAACGAGTTACTAACCAGAACCTATGCTTCTGAAGGCAAAGAAGGCTATGTTTATTAGTGAAAATAGAGAATAGAGAATTAACAATTAACAATTAACAATCGACAATTTAAAAATTCTCCCAATCTCCCCATCTTTCCATCTCCCTATCTTCCTTCGCTTCTCTGATTAATTCTTATAAAACCGTTTTGATTTCCCTCGCAGAAAGAGTATTAATACTAGCTTCCATAGATGGCTGTAATACTAAACTACTGTTAACAGATTTATTAGCGATCGTAACCACTGGATTAGATAAAATGCCGATCAAAGAAGTAGCAACGATTAAAAAGACTAAACTTACCTGAATAGGACGCATTCCGGGTAAATTCCAACGAATAGGAGGATATTTTTTGACCACTTCTGACATTTCATGAGGTTCTTTTACTACCATCATTTTTACAACTCTAATATAGTAATAAATAGAGATAACGCTAGTCACTAAAGCCACTAAAACCAAGCTATAAAGTCCTGCTTGCCATCCTGCCCAGAAAATGTAAATTTTGCCAAAAAATCCTGCTAAGGGGGGAATACCACCCAAAGAAAGCAAACAGAGGCTTAATCCAAGGGTTAATAGGGGATCTTTTTGATATAGTCCGGCATAATCACTAATTTTATCTGTACCCGTTCTCAAGGAAAAGAGAATCACACAAGCAAAAGCACCTAAGTTCATGAATAGATAAGTAAACAAGTAGAAAATCATACTTGAGTAACCAGCTTGACTACTAGCAACTAAACCAATCATAACGAAACCTGCTTGACCGATGGAAGAATAAGCTAACATTCTTTTCATGCTAGTTTGAGCTAAAGCTACCACGTTACCGAGTACCATACTAAGAATAGCTAAAGCGGTAAAAATAAAGTGCCATTGTTCGGTGACAGGAGCGAAGACGGTTACTAATAATCTAATAGCGAGGGCAAAACCGGCTGCTTTTGAACCAACAGATAAGAAAGCTACCACAGGAGTTGGTGAACCTTCATAAACATCAGGAGTCCACTGGTGAAAAGGTACAGCAGAAATTTTGAAAGCGATACCAGCGATCATAAAAACTAAAGCAATGGCTAAACCAAGAGATTCTAAACCCTCTCCAGCCAGTAAAGTGGTGCTGATAGTATTTATGTTTGTCATTCCCCCCGATAATCCATAGAGTAAGGATGAACCATATAAAAAAATGGCAGAACTAGCCGCTCCAATTAATAAATATTTCAAGGCTGCTTCATTCGATCGAGGATCTCGTTTCATATAGCCTGTCATCAGATAGGAAGAAATACTAAGCATCTCTAAAGAGACAAAAATCATCACTAATTCTGATGCACCACAAAGAAACATACCTCCTAAAGTGGCACTTAACATGATGCCGATAAATTCTGCTAAGGATGTTCCCGTATTTTCAATATAAGCGATCGATAATAAAATAGTAATTGCAGTAGATAAAGCTACGATCGCACGGAAAACAATACTCAAATTGTCACTGGTAAAAGAACCAAGAAAGGAAGTAGGATGAGGATTATCCCAACCATAGAATAACGCACCGACAGAAGCGAGTAAACCAAAAATAGCTAAATAAGGCAACCACGATACAGATTTACGCCCAAAAATTAAATCAAAAATTAATACTAATAGTAAAGTCACAATGACAATTCCTTCGGGAAGAATAGCCATAGCGTTCAATTGACTGGCAATTTGACTAGAAAAATCCATAATTTATCAATTTGATAACTCTCAATAGTCAAATCTTACCTGAAAATCGATTCAACCAGAACAGAATTAGATTTTGTCTAAATATTGTCAGGAAATTTTACTTTGACGAATAAAAAACTTTTTGACGAGATTCTAGTTATCTTCCATCTCTTTTTAAATATTACTTGAGTCACAGTTTAAATAATGCTAAACTGTTATAAATAAAAGTTTTTGATAAAAATATCATTCAAAGAGAAAAAACTCTAAAAAAAGCCCTAAATAGAGGAATATTATATGATTACAGAGAACCAGACTACAAACTACGGTGCAGAACAGATTCAAGTTCTTGAAGGATTAGAACCTGTTAGAAAGCGTCCGGGTATGTACATTGGAACAACAGGCCCTAGAGGTTTACATCATTTAGTTTATGAAGTAGTTGATAACTCGATCGATGAGGCTTTAGCAGGTCACTGTACTCATATTGAAGTAGAAATTAACTCTGATGGTTCTGTTAGTGTCACAGATGATGGTAGAGGGATACCTACAGATGTACATCCTACCACAAAAAAGTCGGCACTAGAGACAGTTATGACTGTACTTCATGCAGGGGGGAAATTTGGAGGCGGTGGTTATAAAGTCTCGGGGGGATTACATGGGGTTGGTATTTCCGTTGTTAATGCTCTTTCTGAATGGGTACAAGTTACCGTTTGGCGACAAAATCAAGTATTTACTCAACGCTATGAAAGAGGAGTACCAATTACAGAATTAATCGCACAACCTGATACTGAACATTCTACAGGTACATCTATTAGTTTTTTACCTGATAATCAAATTTTTACCGAAACCACTGAGTTTGATTATAATACCCTTTCCGGCAGACTCCGAGAATTAGCTTATCTGAATGCGGGGGTTAAGATTACTTTTAGCGATCGCCGTATTGTACCTGAACACATCGAAACTTATTGTTATGAAGGTGGTATTAAAGAGTATGTTACCTACATGACAAGAGAAAAAGAGGTTTTACACCAAGATATTATCTATGTGGAAGGGGAAAAAAACGGGGTACAAGTAGAGGTTGCTTTTCAGTGGTGTATTGATTCCTATAGCGACACGATTTTGGGATTTGCTAACAATATTCGGACTATCGACGGCGGTACTCATTTAGAAGGTTTAAAAGCTGTTTTAACCCGTACTGTTAACAATGTTGCACGTAAAAGGAATAAAATCAAGGAAAATGAGCCAAATTTAGGTGGTGAAAACGTCAGGGAAGGTTTAACGGCAGTTATCTC
Source organism: Geminocystis sp. NIES-3709 (assembly GCF_001548115.1). GTDB lineage: Bacteria > Cyanobacteriota > Cyanobacteriia > Cyanobacteriales > Cyanobacteriaceae > Geminocystis. The sequence goes on from NZ_AP014821.1 coordinate 547,838, forward strand.
CGTGAAAGTACCAGATCCTGAATTTGAAGGACAAACAAAGACAAAGTTAGGTAACTCGGAAGTTAGGGGAATTGTTGATTCTCTTGTGGGAGAAGTTTTAAACGATTATTTAGAGTGTAATCCATCAGTAGCAGATAGTGTTATTGATAAAGCCATTCAAGCCTTCAAAGCGGCTGATGCGGCTAGACGTGCAAGAGAGTTAGTTCGACGTAAATCTGTGTTAGAATCTTCACCCTTACCGGGTAAGTTAGCAGATTGTAGTTCTCGTGATCCGTCTGAATCAGAGATATTTCTTGTAGAAGGAGATAGTGCAGGAGGTAGTGCTAAACAAGGACGCGATCGACGTTTTCAGGCAATTCTACCGTTGCGAGGTAAAATCTTAAATATCGAAAAAACTGATGATGCCAAAATTTATAAAAATAATGAAATTCAATCCTTAATTACTGCTTTAGGTTTGGGCATTCGAGGGGATGAATTTGATCCAACGCAATTACGTTATCATCACATCGTAATTATGACGGATGCTGATGTCGATGGCGCACATATTCGTACTTTATTATTAACATTTTTCTATCGTTATCAAAGACAATTAGTAGAGGAAGGTTATATTTATATTGCTTGTCCTCCTTTATATAAGTTAGAAAGAGGAAAAAATCATTTTTATTGTTATAGCGATCGAGAATTACAACAAAAAATTGCTGAGTTTCCCGCTAATGCTAACTATAATATTCAACGTTTTAAAGGTTTAGGGGAAATGATGCCTCAACAACTTTGGGATACAACGATGAATCCTGAAACTCGTATGATGAAACGAGTAGAAATTGAAGACGCAGCTCAAGCTGATCATATCTTTACTGTATTAATGGGCGATCGAGTTGCACCACGACGAGAGTTTATCGAAACTCATGGCCCTCGTTTAAACTTAACACAGTTAGATGTTTAATTATCTCTTAGTAAGGGTTTTATACCTTATTTTTCTTAGATAGATACAGTAAATTCCCTCAAATTTTTGAGTCCAATCATCGACATGGCAGAATAATTCATCTAAATTAGACATAGGGCAATATAGTAATTAAAATTTTGTGATTATTTTTAGCTTACTATTTGTCCACTTTCTTGTGGCTAACTAAGGTGAATATAAATTTTTCAGAGAGAAAAACGAAGGATGTGCATAAAATTAACAAATATGATTAAACAATATTTATTAATTGATGATTATGATAATGCCTTAGTTTTCTGCGAAAACTTGATCAAAAATAATCCAAATAATTTAGATTATTATTGGTATTTAGGACTAATTTATCTGTTAATGGGAAAGGAATCTTCTGCAGAAAATATTTGGATGTCAGTAATCTTTGATAATGTAGAAAATATTGCAGATATTAGTAATAATTTAGTTTTATTTTTAGATAATTATGGGGTTTATCAATTAGAAGAAAATAAGATTAATAATGCTATTAAAATCTATCATAAAATACAAGAAATTGAACCAAATTATATTACTTTATCTTTAGAATTTAGTCGAATTATTAATCAATGGATAAATGAAGCAATTAATTTAACTAAAAATCACCTATTTAATCCCGCTAAAACTAAATATCAATTGATTATTCAATTTGAAACGAATAATGCTTTAATATGGCATAATTTAGCTTTAGTTTATTATGAATTATTAGAATATCAACAAGGTTATCAAGCAATTATTAACGCTATAAATTTAGATCCGAGTAATTTTCTTTATTATTTTTACGCTGGAATTTTTTTAGAAAAAACTAATTATAGTCAAGATGCGATCCTCTTTTATCAAAAAGCTATTAATTTGAATCCAAATCATATAGATAGTTATAATAACCTTGGTAATATATTCATTGAAAATAATCAACTTAAAGAAGCAGAAAAATGTTATAAATTAGCGATCAAAATAGATAATAAAAATTATGGAACTTATATAAATTTAGGCAACTTATACTTAAAACAAGGTAAAATTGATGAAAGTTTAGGCAATTATCAACAGGCAATTATATTAAATAATGATGAGGAAATTTATTTTTGGATAGTTAACAATATTCGTTCATTTAATTATATTCAAGAGGCTATTAAATTTGCAAAAGATAATAGTAAATTTTTCCCTAATAATTTATTAATAAACTTAGTTTTTTATTCAATATTACCCTATATATATCAACAAGAATCAGATATTAATTATTATCGAAATAATGTCACTTATTTTTTAGAAAAAATATCTACTGCCTTAACAGTAACTTCAGAAAGCAATAAAAAATCTGCATTAAAAATTATTGATTTATATACTAATTATCATTTGAATTATCAAGCTCAAAATGATTTATATTTGCAGTCTTTATATGGTAATTTTATTCATGAGGTAATGAAGGCAAATTATCCTCAATATTGCCAACCTATCAAAAATAAATTAACTTTAAATGACGGTAAAATAAAAGTAGGTTATATTTCTTATTGTTTAAGATCTCATGTGGTAGGAAAGTTATCTTTAGGATGGATAAAGTATCATAATAAAGAAAGTTTTGATGTTTATTGTTATTATCTAGGAGACTTTTTAGAAGATAAAATTACTTTAGAGTTTAAACAACATTCAACAAAATTTTATCATTTTAGCGATCGTCTTAGTACGGAAAATATTGCCCAACAAATAAGAGAAAATGACTTAGATATTTTAGTTTTTTTAGACTTGAGTATGTATCCGAGAATGTCGCAGTTAGCTGGATTGAGGTTAGCTAAAATTCAATGTACCACTTGGCTACACCCTATCACATCAGGAATACCGACGATCGATTATTTTATTTCTAGTGAATTAATAGAAAAAGAAAAAGCGGAAAATCATTACTCGGAAACCTTGATAAAGTTATCTAATTTAAGCATAGTTTATGCACAAAAAGATATTCCAAAAGTTAATAAAGATAGATCAAAATTTTATCTAAAAGACAATAATATTATATATATAACATCTCAGTTTCCATCTAAATATTTACCTCAATATGATTATATTTATCCTGAAATTGCTATGAATATAAATGATTGTCAATTTGTATTTATTCATCCTAAAGTGAATCAAAATAATGAACAAATTACAAATGAATTATGGAGAAGAATTAAAAAAAATTTTACTAAATATGGACTTAATTGGCAAAATTATTGTATTTTTTTACCCACTATTAATAATTCGGAAGATTATTGGCAATTGTTTACCAGTTGTGATATTTTTTTAGATACAATTGGTTTCACGGGTTTTAATTCAACTTTAGATGCTTTGGAATCTTTTTTACCAGTGGTTACATATTCTGGTGATTTTTTTCGTACTCGACAATCAGAAGGAATTTTAAAAATGATTCAAGTTATTGATACTATTGCTAAAAATGAACAAGATTATTTAAAAATAGCGATCGAATTAGGAATAAATAGTAAATTTAGAGAAAGTATTGTTAATAAAATTAAACAAAATATTAGGTTAGTATATGATGATTTAACACCAATTAAAGCCTTAGAAAACTTTTATCATAATATAATTATATAAACATGAATAATTTATAGCATTTTTTACAATTATGAGGTACATTTTTTATTGCCTATTGCCTTTCAAAGACAATCTTTGTACCTTACTAAAACGGGAATTGCTATATATAAAAAAGATATTAAAATATAATATACATAATTTTATTTCAAAAAACTTCATTGCTTTTTTTGACAACTTAATTAATTTAGAACTACTCAATAGATTACTAGATTAGGGATATAATAATATCAACAAATATACTAATCATATAAACTGTCTTTTTTTATGAGAGTTTTAATTGCTGAATTTGATGTCTTTCACAAAATTGGAGGAGGACAAACATTTTATCGCCGTCTTATTGAAACAAATCCAAACATAGATTTTTACTATTTAATAGTGGAAGAAAAATCTAATAATTTTCGTCCTAAAAATGCTAAAGTTTTACCCTATAAACAACAATATATAAAGTCAGATTTACAAGACTTATCTACAAGTTTACCCTTAGAAAAAATGTATCGTCCTTTTTTGATAGCTAGTAATATTAGTTATTCAGTTAAAGGTTTTGATTTTGATATAATCGACTATCCCGATTATGAACAATTCGGACTTTTTTTAGCTTCTGCTTTGAGTTATCATCAAGTCAAATTTAGCAAAATAGTAATTTCCTTACATGGTATTGTTTCTCAGAGTTTACTTCATGATTGGGAAATAAATAAAGAATATATTAATAACTTGGAATTTGTCGAAAATTTACAATACAAAATTGCTGATATTCGTTATGGTATCAGTAAAAATTATCTCGAATGGTGGCAAAAAATTAATGATATTCCTAACTATTATTATCATCCGTTACATTTTCTTGATTTAACTCCAAAACTCAATTATCAACCATCAAAAACGAAACCTAGTTTAAATTTTATTGGCAGAAAAGAAAAAGGAAAAGGAGTCGATATTTTTATTAATTTAGTCAGTTTTTTACCTAAAAATCTCTATAGTGAAGGGAATATCATTGGCAGTAATCCCGAAACCTTAGATGGAAAAACAGGGGAATTTTATTTGCAACAAATGTTAGCTTTGCGTTTTAGTTCAATAAATATATTACCTGCTGTGACTCGCTACGCATTACAAGAAAAATTTGCTCTTAATTCAGTAACGATTTTGCCTTCTCGATTTGATACTTTAAATTTAGTCGCTTTAGAGTCTTTATTTAGTGGTTGCCCCACTATTATTAGCCAAAATGCCGGAGTATGTCGTTTCCTAGAAGATAATTTTTCTCACATACCTTTCATTAAATTAGACATTGATAATTTCTATTCTTCTTTGCCTCAAATTACTGAATTGTTAAATAATTATCATGAATATCGTCTTAATTTGCAGGAAAAAATAACTTCTTTTTCATGTAAACTCGATCGAAAAGAATTAAATTTAGTTGATATTTATAAACAATCTAGCAATTTTGAAGAAGAAACAAGAAAAAAAGCTCATCAATGGTATAAAGAATTAATTAATCATTGTCAAAAAAAACAGTATTGGGGAAAATCACAACTCATTGAAATAACGAAAAAAAGGGTTAATCCAATAGTTAATCTAGTAAAAAATCAAGTTAATGAGACAAAAATCAAAGTTAATGAGAGAAAAAATATTGTAACCAATCAATTAATTAAGAGTGTCTTCTTTTCGGCTGAATATGAGAGAGTATTGAATCTTTCATATACTTCAGGGAAAGAGATTGATGACAAAATTAATAAGTTAAAAAACTTAAGTCATCCCCTTAAGTTATCTTCTCAAAAAAAAGTTAATAAACTAAAAAGCGGTTATTATGTAAATCGTCTAAAAATTTGGCAAGAAATTGCAAGACTTGAAAAAATAAGGGAAAATAATTTATTATCTGCTAGTTATGAAATCAGAATTATTCGTCTTTTAAATCAAGATAAATTTAATCAACTGGAAACTGTCACAAATATTTTAGTTAATAATAATTTTGATAAGGAAGCATTTCTCTTAAAGTTATTATACTCTCCTGCTAAAAATTCTCCTCAATTAGCTTATGAATATCTTTTAAATAATTATCAAAGTCTTCTTAACTATCAAGAAAAATCTTATGAATTTATTAAAGATTATCGTCAGAAAAAAAATTATCGAGTTTCGATCGTGGTTTCGTTATACAATGCAGAAAATAAACTAAAGCACTTTCTGTCAATTTTAGCCCAACAAACTATTTTACTAAAACAAGATGCTGAAATAATCTTAATTGATAGTGGTTCACCCCAACAAGAATATCAAGTTTTTCAACAACTGTTACCAACTCTAAACTTACCTATTCTTTACGCTAGAAGTGAAGAAAGAGAAACTATCCAAAGTGCATGGAATCGAGGTATTTTATTATCTCAGTCTCCTTATATCACCTTTTTAGGAGTCGATGAAATGATAACTGCTGATGGTTTAGAGATTTTAGCTGATAAACTCGATCGAAATGATAACCTAGATTGGGTTGTTGGTAATAGCTTAGTTACAGAAGTTGACGAAAAAGGTAACTGGCAAAAAGATTTGATGACATATAACCGCAGGAATTTTAACCAAGATTTAGTTTATCTGGATACCTGTTATTTAACCTATGTTGGAGGATTATATCGCCGTAATCTACATTTCCGTTTCGGCTTTTATGATGAGACATTTCGAGGTGCCGGTGATACGGAGTTTAAAAATAGAGTCTTACCCTATATCAATTGTGAATTAGTGGAAAATGTTTGGGGTATTTTTTGGAATTATCCAGACGATCGTACTACTCAAAGTCCTTTAGCTGAAATAGAAGATATAAAAGCATGGTATATTTATCGCAGTTTAGGAGGAATAAAATACGCTTTCGAGAATCAAAATCCTTCCAAGGCGGAAAAATTATTATTACATTGTCTAAATTATCGTAAAACTTTTTTAAATAATAATAGTACTGACTTTGATTTAGCTTATCAACTAATATTGTGGTTAGACGAAAATTTTCCTCAATCTACCTTCTTACAATTCGCTGAAGGAGTCGGAAAAATTCGTAATGCTTATCAAAATTTAGAATACTGTCAAGATGAGAGATTGATTTTGTGGCAACTATGGCAAACCAAAAAATTAACAGAAAAAATTTCTTATCATCACCAAAAAATTGCCCAAAATTTAGAGATAAATAACTTTAACCCTAACTATCAAATTTTTTATGATAACCGCTATCAACAACACTCTTTATTATGGTGAGAATCGGTAAAGTTGCTACTTTAGATTTTTATTCATTTTTCTCCAAAATTTCTTTTTGGCAATTACTTATATTAATTAGAGTTGTTTTAAGTACTGGCATCTTCATTTTTATATTATTATTTTCCTTCTCAGAATAACGTAAAATTCCGTTTCATTTAAAAACTTTCTAATTAATGCTAAGGTTTTTTGTCTTCTATTTATAACAATAATAATAATGTCTCAATTGATATATCTTTTCCTTAAGTTTTTACTTATAAAAAAAATGTTTCATCAGTGTTATTATTATTAAATAATACATTATAAATTTAATAGTAAAAATGAAAAAATTTGCTTTTATTAATGATGCAGCGGAAAGAGAATATAAGGAACTACCAAAAGAGATTCAACAGGATTTCGGAGTAAGTTTAAAAGCAATACAAGAGAATAAGAAACCATTTTTACATATAACCCCACTAAAAAGTATTGGGGTTGGTGTTATTGAACTGAAAATCAATGGCAGTCCTGCATTTAGGTGTGTTTATATTGCTAAATTTATGAATACTGTTATTGTTTTACATTCTTTTAAAAAAACAACGAATCAAGTAGATAAACAAGCGATGAAAACTTTAACACAAAGGTATAAAGAGTTACAAGTAGAAATATCCAAAATAAAAAAGAATAATTAATTATGCTGTTATTGGCATTTTTTCTATTAAAATTGAAGCTTGATTAATATTTGTAAAAGTAAAATTTGCTCTAAAACCAAGTTTATCTAAGACTAAAAAAAGCATATCTAAAGTAAATTTATCAATTTTTCCATTAATTAAATCTGAGATACGAGGTTGAGTTAATTCTAGTCTTTGAGCTGCTTCTATTTGAGTCCAACCTTCTTGTTCAATAATATCTCTAATCATAATAGTTAAATCTGTTTTCAAAGCATTTTTACTAGCAATTTCAGGGCTTTGTGTCACATGAAAAGGAGTTTCATAAAATTTTAGTGCCATGATTTTTACTTTAAATACTTTTTATATACTGACTATACAAAATTTTATATATTAATGTCAATGATACTGAACTGATACCGTTTAAATTATTATCACATTTTCGTCAGTATCATACTTTGATAAGCCAAAATAACTTTTGCCTTTTGTCTACCTTCACTAAATTTCAATTATTCCCTTACTTAGTATAACTCCAACGTAATAAAGTGATTCCTAAACCATATTTTAAAGCCTCTAAAACCCAGTAACCTTCATGCCATGAAATCATTGCAGATGGCATTGTTAAACTAGGATTAAATTGATTTAAACATAATCCCCATGCACTTAAATTAGGAATAAATAAATAAGTGTAAGCTAAAGCAATTAAAAATAATAAACTAGAGAAGATTATAAACAAACCTTGTTTTTGTTTGTCAAAATTATGGTTAACAGAAAAGACAAATGCAGTAGTTAAAACCAAAGATGCGCAAATTAATTCTATGCGATTAAACACCCCAAAAATTAAAAATCCAGCACTAGCAAAACCGCCTTCCGTCATCATTCCACTAACAGAAAGGGCTGGAATTAATACAAAATCTAGTAGTAAACTACCACTAAGCCAAAATCCTAATGCAAATAAAATAATAGCAGACCAATTTATTTCTTTATGTTCTCTATGATTTGAGTGAGAAATAGTATTCATAATATTAGTACCTTTTCATACTTATACTATTTAGAATAACTTATTATTTTCTTTTTCTCTATTAAGTATTTTAACAGGTTTTTATTAAGTTTATTTAAGCAACAAAAATAAGTATTTTTACTTATAAAAATTTTCTCCCTAACTTTGACAATCTCTCAACCAAAGTTTAACACTTTGCCCAATTATTCCCTCACTACTATCACGGGGAGGAGAAGAAATAAAGTTTTGATTGTTTAAATCATCAGGATAACCTAATTTTGTTAACAACATAATCATTTGCCAACCTTTAGGAGTTTCTGTTACCATTAACCAATGAAAATTTTGAGTTTCAATAATTAGATCGTTACTAGAATACTGTCTTTCTAAAGTAGTGAAAAAAACTTGTTTAATATCATCTTCTGAAGAAGACTTTAAAGTAGTTTTATATTGATTTTGAGCAAGAGGTAAAGATTGTAATTCAGTGTTTCCAGCCGTTATAACATAAATAGGAAAAAAGTCTAAAGGATGAGAATGAATACGACTTCTTTGAATAACTCGGTTAGCATAATCAGGAATATCTTTAACTAATAACTTTGATAAATCATCTAAATTATAATCACATTTTTTTTTATTAATTACTGTCTCAGCTAAAGCAATGTTTGGATAATTACACCAGATAAATAAATTATTAAATAAGGTAAATATTAATAATAAATATCTGGTTAAATAAATGTCTATTTTCATGGTTATTCTTAAGATAATTCTACTTCTTCCACAATTTTAGACCATGCTATTTGAGGATGTTCTGCTTTTGTGATAGGGCGCCCGATAACAAGATAATCGGCACCTTTTTGTAATGCTTGTTTTGGAGTCATAATCCTTTGTTGATCTTCTGCTGTAGCCCATACAGGGCGAACTCCAGGACATACTAATAAGAAATCTTTCCCACATACTTCTTTTAGCTTTTGTACTTCATGAGGAGAACATACTCCTCCATCAATGCCACACTCTTTAGCCATCATAGCGTTGTTTAAAGCGTATTCGGGTAATTCTAGGGGAATTTTGAGGTCAAAAGCCAATTGACGGCTATTAATGCTTGTTAAAACGGTAATGGCTAACAATTTGAGACGATCGTCACCACTATTTTTAACCACTTCTTTAGCGGCCGTTAAGGCTTCTCTACCAGCCATAGCATGAATTGTTAATAAGTCAACTTGATGTTGTAAAGCCGATCGTGTAGCATTTTTAACAGTATTGGGGATGTCGTGGAATTTAAGATCAAGAAAAATACGCTTATTTTTATCTTTCAGGAATTTAAGTATATCCGCTCCTGTAGCGACAAAAAGTTCTAAGCCAACTTTCCAAAAACTGACTTCTGGTAATAATTTTACAAGCTCGATCGCACTTTTTAAATCAGGAACATCGAGAGGAACAATTATTTTATCTTGATTCATGATCTATATTATTTAAGTTGTAAAAAAAATGTAAAGATTTTGTCATTGGTAAAAAGGATTTGGGCTGATTTTTGATAATTTTTGATTGTTCACAAATAATTTAGGAATGCTATATTTTATAAATCTTTATCAAAAACATTAACTCAGTTCGTACTTATTACTTATTACTTATTACTTATTACTTATTACAAATCAATACCCTCAATATGTTTCGCCACCGTTTGCACATCTTTGTCACCTCGTCCAGAACAATTAATGACAATACGAGGGCTACCTTCAAGATTAGGACAAAGTTTCTTCAAATAAGCAAAAGCATGGGCAGTTTCTAAAGCTGGAATAATACCTTCTAATTTACATACTAACTGAAAAGCCTCTAAAGCCTCATCATCAGTAACACTATAATATTCTCCTCTCCCCTCATCTTTTAAGTAACTATGTTCTGGTCCTACTCCCGGATAATCTAACCCCGCACTGATAGAATGAGCTTCTGTAACTTGTCCTTCGGTATCCTGAAGTAAATAACTCATAGCACCGTGTAAAACACCGGGTTTGCCTTGAGTTAAAGTAGCAGCGTGTTTTCCCGAAGCAATACCACTTCCTTCAGCTTCCACACCTATCAAACGTACGGAAGCATCCCCTACAAACTCATAGAATAAGCCCATAGCATTTGAACCACCGCCCACACAAGCGAGTAAAATATCGGGTAAACCGCCCCATTTTTCTAAACATTGGCTACGGGTTTCTTTGCCTATTACCCCATGAAAATCTCTTACCATCATGGGATAAGGATGAGGGCCTGCAACAGAACCTAAGATATAATGAGTACTCTCAACATTTGTTACCCAATCTCGAATGGCTTCTGATGTAGCATCTTTGAGTGTACCAGTTCCAGCAGATACAGGTTCAACTTTTGCTCCTAATAGTCGCATTCTGAAAACATTTAGCTTTTGGCGTTCCATGTCTTCTACGCCCATATATATTACACAATCTAAACCAAAACGAGCGCATACGGTAGCGGTAGCAACTCCATGTTGTCCGGCTCCTGTTTCAGCAATAATTCGTTTTTTCCCCATACGCACAGCGAGTAAAACCTGCCCTAATGCGTTGTTAATTTTATGCGCTCCTGTGTGGTTTAAATCTTCTCTTTTTAAGTATATTTGCGCACCTGTACCGTCTGATTTTGCGTAATGTTTAGTTAATCTTTCAGCAAAATATAGGGGATTTGCTCTACCAACATAATCTTTAAGTAACTGATTTAATTCTTGTTGAAAATCTCGATCGTTTTTATACTGATGATAAGCGGTTTCTAGTTCACTTAATGCAGGCATCAAAGTTTCAGGAACATATTTACCGCCGTATTGTCCAAAGCGTCCGAAGTTATCAGGTACTTGAGTAAATTTAGAAGTAGTTTTAATGGGTGTAACAGTCACAATTTTTAAGATTTAATTTATTTATTCTGTTACTATTTTAGCTGAGTTAAGCTAGTTATCATGTAAGTTTACTTATTAAAGATAAGTCAAAAAAAAGCTACTTGATAAGAAGGGCGAAATGGATTAATCTAAGTGAATCTTAAATCTAATAAAAAATTATTAATCATCCTAGAAAAAATAGGTTATTATTTGTGAAAGCATTAATTCTATCCGGAGGAAAAGGTACTCGCTTACGCCCTCTTACCTACACTGGAGCAAAACAATTAGTACCTGTGGCAAATAAACCTATTCTTTGGTACGGCATTGAAGCCTTAGTTAATGCTGGAGTTTATGATATTGGTATTATTATCAGTCCAGAAACTGGAGGAGAAATTCAGAAGAAAACAGGTGATGGAAGTCGTTTTGGTGCAAATATTACCTATATTCTTCAAGAAAACCCTGATGGTTTAGCTCATGCTGTCAAAATTGCTCGGCCTTTTCTGGGTGATTCTTCTTTTGTGATGTATTTGGGAGATAATTTAATTGCTGATGATTTATCTCAATATTTGGATGAGTTTACTACTAAAAATTTAGATGCTTTAATTCTGCTCAGAAAAGTCTCTAATCCTTCTGCTTTTGGTGTGGCAACAATTAATGATTATGGAGAGGTTTTAGAATTAGTAGAAAAACCTAAATATCCTCAATCGAATTTAGCTTTAGTTGGTATTTATTTTTTCTCTCCTGAAATTCATAACTCGATCGAGACATTGAAACCTTCTGCTAGAGGAGAATTAGAAATAACTGATGCCATTCAATCTTTATTACTATCTAAAAAATTAGTTTCTGCTAGAAAGTTACAAAATTGGTGGTTAGATACAGGAAAAAAAGATGATTTATTAGAAGCTAATCGAATAATTTTAGATACTAATTTGTCTGCTGAAAATTTAGGCTCGATCGAAGAAAAAAGTCAAATAATTGGGAGAGTAAAAATTGGTAAAAACACAAGAATTATTAACTCCACTATTCGAGGGCCTGTTATTATCGGAGAAAATTGTTACCTAGAAAATTGCTTTATTGGCCCTTATTCAAGTATTGCAGATAACGTTAAATTAACAGAAACAGATTTAGAACATAGTGTTATTTTAGAATCAGCCGAAGTCTTAGGTATTCAACAGCGAATTGTTGATAGCGTGATTGGACAAAGAACAAAAATTCATCTTGCTTTAAAACGTCCAAAAGCAGTAAGTTTCATGATAGGAGATGATTCTCAAATTGAATTAATTTAGCTAATAATAATATTTTGATGATTATTAAAATTAGTAATTATCTATAATCAATTTGAATATTAAACATTTATATTTTTGAAAATTATTTAGCATTATAATAAATAAGATAAAAATTGGTATTAGAAAATAAAAAAGAAAGAAACGATGTCTTTACAAAATTTAAAGTGAAAATTATTGGAAAATTAAATATAATTTCGATCGAGACTAAAATTAATTATTTTTTATCGAAATTATGAAAATCAAAAAGTTATTTACTTATGTCTGTTGTGTGGTAATTGGGATTGCTTTATTTTCCTTCGGTCGTGCCAGTGTATTAAATGCTCAAGAACCAAATCAATCATTAACTTTGAGTCAAAAAAACTCGGATCAAATTGAAATTGTTGTGCCTAATTTTTTGACTAAATCTGAAGTTTTCAGAAAAAATAATGAGTGGATTTTGGAACAATCAAACCTTATGGCTGATTCTGGTAACTCTACTGAAATAATTAAATTTGCTTGTGAACCGAGACAGGTTGAAGTTTATAATTATAATGCCGGTGTAATTTCTTATTGCAGAAAGAAAAACTTTAAGATTGCAGAAAATGATTCTGCTCGTGTTGAGATTAAATCTGGGGCATCTCGTACCCCTCATTGGCATGATACTTGGGAAGAACAAGTTTTGATGTCTGGTTCGGCAAAAACTGTTTTAATTGATGATAAAGGAAAGGTTTACGAAGAAATATTGGAACCCGGTATGATTTGTTTTGTACCTCAAGGTTGGACTCATTGGTCTGAAACTGTTGGAGATGAAACTGCAACTTTTCTTTTAATTTTCCCTGCCGGATTTAAAACTTTTGAACTAAGTGATTCGATCGTGAATATAAATCCAAAATTGATGGAATCTATTATTGGAGTGAAATTATCCAATGTGGAAAAAAATCCAGATGCCCTCGTTATATTACCTAAATAAAGTATTTGGAATATAATCAGTATTTTTTAATCAGCAATTAGCTATTATTAAGTTAAATTTCTGATCAACATTAGTAATTGATTGCCTATTCTTTAATGGAAAAAAGACTAAAAACTAATCCATCAGTGCTAATAATTAAGTACTTTATTGATGTTACAATACAATAAAAAGTAATATTTCAAAGTCAAACAACAATTAATGAAAGAAAATAGAGGAAAAAAGAATGAATGGTAAATGTCTTTGCGGTGCAATAACCGTCACAACCCCCGATAAAAAGACCATAGATGCTTGTCATTGCGGTATGTGTCGGCGATGGGGAGGAGGACCCGCATTAGGTATATCTTGCGGCACAGATGTGCAGATAGACGGTATTGATAAACTAAAAGTATATAATTCTTCCGAATGGGCAGAAAGAGCTTTTTGTGGTGAATGTGGTACGCATATTTTCTATAAATTATTGCCAACCAATGAATATTTTATCCCCGCAGGTCTTTTTCAGGATACCATTGAGTTTGAATTCAAGGAGCAAATATTTATCGATATGAAACCTAGTTACTACGAATTTGCGAATAAAACCGTGAATTTGACACAAGCAGAGATATTTGCCAAATTTGCACAAATAGAGAATCTCTCAGATTAATAATGGCGATCGCCCGATAACATTTTCTTTGATCAGAGCGAAGCTCTGGCGCTGCGCGATCATAAGCCCCATCCCCTGAAACTTGCTCAATCTCACCTTCTACCGCTTCTAATAAACTTTCTAGTACATCGCCGTCATGGCAATTATTTGTCGTTACTTCTGCTACTAAAATTTCACCTGTTTTTTCATCTACGGCTAAATGTAATTTACGCCATGTTCTTCTTTTACTTACACCGTGTTGTCTGGTTTTCCATTCACCTTCACCATAAACTTTTACCCCTGTGGAATCTACTACCACATGACGAGGTTCATCCCTTTTGTTCACTGGTAGAACTACATCGAGATTTTTCGCTCTACGAAACACCGTAGTATGGTCTGGCACTGGCAAATCAATCCCCATGAGAACAAATAATGATTCTAAAAAACCTTCCGTTTGTCTCCCCGCTAAACTAAATAAAGACTTCACCATCACAAAAGTTAATATTGCTTGATCTGAGAAATAATTATCAGCTCCTCTAGTTCATGATTTTTCTGTTAAAATCCAGTTAGATAAGACTTCTTCAGAAAGCCAAAATGTCAGACTTCCTCTTTGTTTTAGTCCTCGATCATATTCTGACCAATTTCTTAGATGGTATTTTTGTTTCATCTTCTGACGGTGGCTATGGAAAAACAATACCTAATTTTATCTCAAATACTCTCCACAAGCGATTCATGCAACAAAGCCATATTCTTCTATTAAGACATCCCGAATCTCGGTAATAGATTTTTGCTCTACTAAAGTAGATGATAAATAAATGGTGTTATTACTGGTACTATATGCACCGTTAGCACCATTCATCACCGTAGGGGATAATATTTTAATTTTCGGTAAGTTATTAAAGTCTCCGTTACGCCACTCTGAAAAAATATTATTAGCAATGGTAACGTTGTAATTATCTCCAAAAGCGGTAATTAAATTTGCTTCGAGACTGTCATTAAGAACGGCTTGGAGTAATTGTAATTCGGCTTCGGCGAGGGCTTGATTTAATGGAGTCATGATTTAGCAATATATTTCAGATTTTATTGTTACAACATTAACACTTTTTTTCAAAAATTCCATGAGTCTTTGTCGTTCAGGTCACGAAATAGTAATAATTTGTTTTATTTGTTTACATTTAGTATTACTTCAGATTGCTTCGTTGCCTCCCCATGACTGAATAGGGTTCGATCGCGCAGTGCCACTTTTAGTGATCGAGTTTTAGGGAGTTTCGATATTGTTATAATGTAAGTGTCCGTATTTTTTTGGCAAATAGATTATGACAACTACCTCCGATGAAGTTTGGCAATTATTAAAAGAGTTAATTGAGGCTCAAAAAGAAACCGATCGTCGTTTTCAGGAAACTGAACGTCTTTTAAAAGAAAATGCTCAGGAAACCGATCATCGTTTTCAAGAAATTAAGGACAGTTTTGCCGAAACTGATCGACGTTTTCGAGAAACAGAAAGACTACTGAAACAACAAAGTAAAAAAACCGATGAGCAAATCGGTAAATTAGGTAATCGTTTAGGAGAATTTGTTGAATGGCAAGTGCGTCCTGCTGTAGTTCGTCTATTTCAAGAAAGAGGTATTGATGTCCATGAGTTTCTCCCTGATGTATCGGTAAAAAGGGCGACTGGTGGGTTACAGATTGATTTATTGGTAGTTAATGAAACGGAAGCAATTTTAGTGGAAGTCAAAAGCAAACTCTCTCAAGCCGATGTGGATGAACATTTAGAGAGATTAGGTAAGTTTAAAGAATTAATGCCCCGTTACCGAGATGTAAACGCATTGGGTGCTGTAGCAGGGATGATTGTACCTGATGATATTGGAAGTTATGCTTATCGTAAGGGTTTATATGTGTTAGCTCAATCTGGGGAAAATGTGGTTATTTTAAATGATAAGAAGTTTAAACCAAGGGTGTGGTAGTAAGGGTTCGATCGCGCAGCCTGCCTTTGGCATCGTCTTTTAGAGAGTTCGAGTTTTAGAGATTGCTTCGTTACCTCGCAATGACAAGATGAGGGATCCTGAAGAAAATATGATTATTTTTGAAAGAACAGCCACTCATTCTGACTTGTTCGATTAAAAACTAACTAAGCGACTGCGCAGAGTATCAAAACCTAGACGCTCAGATGCGGAAATAAAAACTGCTTGAGGATAATTATTTTTAGCTATTTCTAAATGTTCACTATCAGCTCGATCGATTTTATTAAATACAATTAATTCTATGGTAGGTGCTAAAGGCATATCTCCTAAAATTGCCTTGACAGATTGGATCTGACTTTCCCATGCAGGATGAGATAAATCCACAACATGCAACATCGCATCTGCTTCTGTTACTTCCTCTAGGGTAGCACGGAAGGAATCCACCAAAGACGGGGGTAATTCATGGATAAAGCCGACAGTGTCTGTCAATAAAATTGTGCGTGATTCACCACTATTTTTATCGGTAATAGTTAATCGTCTTGTGGTAGGATCTAAGGTTGCAAAAAGTTGATCGGCGGTGTAAACTTCTGCATTGGTAAGGGCATTGATTAAAGTAGATTTTCCCGCATTGGTATAACCTACGATCGCCACTGAGGGGATTTCCTGTTGTTGTCTTTGATGTCTTAATCTCGATCGATGACTTTGTAACTGATTAACTTCTTGTTGAAGTCTAGTGATTCTTTTTTGAATAGCACGTCTTTCTGTTTCTAATTTAGTTTCACCGGGCCCTCTTGTACCGATACCTCCTCCTAATCTTGACATCGCTAAACCTCTACCTGTTAAACGAGGTAACATATATTCTAATTGGGCTAACTCTACTTGTAATTTACCAGCACCTGATTGTGCTCGTTGAGCAAATATATCTAAAATTACCTCTGTACGATCGACTACTCTTACACCAAATTGTAGCTCTAAATTACGCACTTGAGCAGGAGACAAATCTCGATCGAATGCTACTAAATTAGCACCTAAAGTCTGCACTTGTAAAGCAATTTCTTCCACTTTTCCAGCACCGACTAAAGTTTGTGGATGGGGTGAGGAGCGTTTTTGTTCGATAGTACCTAATACCTTTCCCCCGGCACTATCTACCAGTAAAGCCAATTCTTGTAAACTATCCCGAAATTTTTGTTCCGTCATATTACCCGTCATCAACCCTACTAATAAGACTCGATCGTCATCGGATGAAACTTCTTGAGCAACAAATTCTCGACTAAATTCTGCCTCCAAACTATCCACTAAATCGAGAAAATCTTGTTCGGCAATATCTTCTATATCCTGTGGTTGTGAAACTTCCCAAAAGGCTTCATTCTCTTGAATAGGTAATAAATGGGCTAGGTAAGTATTCTCAATAAAACCACTAGCACCCCCACCTTTACGGATAACACCGTTTCCTGTCAAGGTAAACATCAACAGAGCATCTAATCTTTGCCTTGCCATTGCCGTTAAACAAGCCTCGCTAGGAGGTACAGGTTTTAAAGATGTCGCTAAACAACGAATACCTGATAGCCTTTGTACACCATAACGGGGCAATTCGAGGGGAGGAATTTGAGTTTGACGGGGAGTACCAACCCCCACCCGAATTACCTGGCCACGACGGTTTAAATAGACGCACACGGGTTGTTTAAGTTCAGTACTAATAGCAGCAATTCTTTCAGCTAATTCTGTAGTGGTTAAGCGATCGTTTCTGATATGTTGATGATAAAGTTTTTGTAGTTGTTTAAGTTGACTAGGTTTTAAACCTTGTAAATTGCCGTAAATTGTTTCAGTGGTCATTCATAAATAATCGGTAAGACTTTATTATTTTATCAGTTATTCCTCCTGTCTTCTCTATTGATAACCTCTTAAGAAACAGATTGGAGAAATAAGATCAAAACCCAGAACGGGAAACTTTTTCTGGAGATAGGAATGGAAAAGGGAAGAAGGGAGGGAAAAAATTTAATTCAATTATTAGTAACTTAAATAAAAATACTTCTTAGGTTAAAATCAATACAATGTTATTATAAACTTTTATTGAAAAAAGAATACTGAAAATATTTTCTATGATAAATTCAAACAATTAATGAATTAATAAATTTAATAAAACTATGACAGAAAATAATTTTATAATAAGCTCGATCGAAGATGAATCAGAATTAGAATTAATGATAAGTTGGGCAAAAAATGAAGGTTGGAATCCGGGTATATATGATGCAAAAACTTATTATGAGACTGATTCAAAAGGCTTTTTTTTAGGTAAATTAAATGGTGAACCCATTGGATGTATTTCTGCGGTTGCTTATGATTTAACTTTTGGTTTTTTAGGCTTTTATATTGTTAAACCAGAGTTTAGAAACCAAGGTTTTGGAATACAATTATGGAGACGAGGATTAGAATATTTAGGAGAAAGAAATATTGGCTTAGATGGAGTAGTAGCACAACAAAATAACTATAGAAAATCTGGGTTTAAAATGGCCTATAATCATGTTCGTTATCAAGGAATAGGAGGAAGCAATATATCTCATAATTTAGTAGAATTAAATAGTATTTCTTTTCAAGAACTAATTACCTATGATATGCAGTGTTTTCCAACCAATAGAGAGAAGTTTTTAACTAATTGGATTAAACAAGAAAAAAGTATTGCTTTAGGTTTAGTAAAAAATGAACAATTGCAAGGTTATGGCGTGATTCGTCCTTGTGCAAATGGTTATCGTATCGGTGCTTTATTTGCAGATAATGTTAATATTGCTGATACTATTTATCAAGGTTTAGTGGCTGATAAACAAGATTGTCCTATATTTATCGATATTCCTAGTCATAATTTATTAGCTCAAAAATTAGTTGAAAAATATAAAATGTATCCCGTTTTTGAAGCGGCAAGAATGTATAATAAAAATTTTCCTGATGTGGTAATTAATAAAATTTTTGCAGTAACAAGTTTAGAATTAGGTTAACTTATTTAAGTTATATTTTTATACAAACATATCGATCGATGTGTGTTATTGACTACTTTTTACTAACAACAAGGTTAAACGCTTCTTGTGCCGCCGCTTGTTGAGAGGCTTTTTTGGTTGCACCTTTTCCTTTACCTAAGAGTTTATCCTCTAACCACACTTCTGCGATAAATCGATCGTTTTCATCTTCTAAAATAGTATTTTGGGTAACTTTATAGGTAGGTAGGAGTTTATATTTTCCTTGAGTCCATTCCTGTAAAGCATCTTTATAATTTTGTCGTGCTGGATCGGCGTGTACTTGAGCCGCTTTTTCCTGTAAGATAGGATCAAGCCAAAATCTAACTAAGTCCATATTTTTAGTACTCTGATACAATGCACCTAATACTCCCTCAAAAGCATCTGCTAAACGAGACACTTTCCCCCATTTATCGTTTCTAACACTAGGTGTCATCAAAAGGTATAAATCGAAACCGTATTCTTCGGCTATTTCTGCTAGAAATTTATCACTCACTAAGATTGATCGAATGGCGGCAAATTCTCCCACTGGTAAATCAGGATATATTTCTAATAATAATTCAGCACTAGCTAACCTTACCACCGCATCCCCAACAAATTCTAATTGTTCGTAGTTGTTAATAGTAGAAACACTAGGATGAGTTAAGGCTAAGTCTAGTAATGACCAATCAATTCTCGATACATCTTCTATTCCCAGTCTCTGTAATAGTTTCAGTAATTCTCTTGTTCTTCTTGTGTCTTTTATCTCCATGCTATAAATAATTGATAATAGATAATTAAAAATTAACACCATAATATAAAAATGACTGACAATGCCATGTCATCCCAAGTTCCGAGTTGAGGTGTAAATTTATTCTTTTGTTGTATTTTCCTCGTTTCCTTTCTTTATCATGACAAGGGCTTGACTAACTATCTTTGAACCGTCAAGAAAGGTGTTACCATTTTCTGCGAAGTATCGTTTCCAAGCCTTTGTTCCCGTTTGACCTGCAAAAATTTGCAGTAAATGGCGCATGATAGTATTTAATTTTACTTTCCGTGATGTCCAAAAGTCAATATAAGGATATAAAGATTCGATTATTTCTTCTCTACTGGCAATTGCTTTGTCTTCTCCATAGATTTCTCGATCGACATAGGCAAATAAATAAGGGTTATCGTAAGCCGCCCTTCCAATCATTACTCCATCCACATAGTTTAAATGTTTTTTTGTTTGCTCGATCGAGGTAATACCACCATTAATTTCAATAGTGAGAGGGAAAAACTCTTGTTTAAGGCGATATACGTCTTGATAACGTAAAGGAGGAATATCTCGATTTTCCTTTGGGCTTAATCCCTGTAACCATGCTTTTCGAGCGTGGATAATAAATCGTTGGCAACCGCTATCCGCAAGGGTTTTAACAAAATATACCATGTCTTGATAGCTATCTTGATCATCAATGCCGATACGATGTTTAACCGTCACAGGAATATTAACGGCTTTTTCCATGGCTTCTATGGCTTGGGCAACTTTATGGGGGTGTGCCATTAAACAAGCTCCAAAGTTACCATTTTGTACCCTTGAGCTAGGACACCCTACGTTAAGATTAATTTCATCATAGCCCCAATCTTGCCCAATTTTGGCACATTCTGCTAATTGTTGGGGGTTATCGCCTCCTAACTGTAGGGAGACAGGTTTTTCTTCTTCCGAAAAGTCCAATAATTTTGCTCGATCGCCGTGTATAATGGCTTGAGTAGTAATCATCTCCGTATAAAGGAGAGTTTTTTTGGTCATTTTACGCATAATATACCGAAAATGTCGATCGGTATAGTCCATCATGGGGGCAACACTAATAATTGGTTGTAAAGTCACTTTTAAATCAGCAATGGAGAATTAAATTAATAGTTTTTGTAGCTATTAAACACTTCGCTTTTACCTTTATTATTAAACGCAATAACGTTAAAGGGTTGTTTTATTTTATCAGATTCCATACCCGGGCTACCAATTGGCATTCCTGCTACTGCTAATCCTTTCATCTTTGGCTTTTGACTAAGAAATCTCTTAATATCATCAGCGGGAATATGCCCTTCCATGACATAACCATTAATAATAGCTGTATGACAAGAGGCTAATTGTGATGGTAAGTTATTTTTTTGTTTGATAGCATCAATATTCTCCGTTTTTATATCAGTTACTTCAAAGCCATGTTTTTTCATGTGCGCCATCCATTGTTTACAACAACCACAAGAAGGACTATTATAAACGGTTATTTTTTTACTACCACTATAGTTAACCGTCGCCTTATCCCATACACTAAGGGTTGTGGAATTGTTGCGGTGATTTTCATGGGTTTCATGGGCATAACTTGGATTATGAGACGATAGAGTCACACTACCGATTATCCCAATAAGTGCAATCCCTGTTAATGATTTAATCAGTTTTATTTTTAACATGATAGTTTCTCTTTTTTATTCACTTATTATTTATATTTACTCAAAAAGATGAAATGAAGATGAAATGACATTTTTCAACATTTACGAGATTTATTAACTCGATATAAAAATTACTAAAACCAGATTTCTTCACTCAACTATAAATTATAAGATTAAGTACGATCGTAGGCTTTGTTGCATGGATAGATCCAAGTACTTTTGTATATAACACAGTAACATCTCTTATGCTCTCAAGATAAGATCATTGATTATGAAACAAAAATATTGTCTGAGAAAAAAGAATAATTTATGAGATTCAAATAAGAAAAGTATTAGTTTTAAAAAATAAATAACTGATTAGTGCTACTTTATAAGTAATTAAAAACTATACATTGAAAATAATCTATCAAATAATTTTGATTATATGATAAACTTATCAATAAAGAACAAAACTGTATTGTGATTTATCATAATAGATAATTTATAGAATTTGATATAGGTAAATTAAGTGAAAAATATAACTCAAAGATAGTAAAAAATCTAAGCAAAAATCATGACTAATCCAAAAATAATAACTTCTGTTACATCACAATTAAAACTTTATACTCTTCTTTCTCAACTAAAATTACCAAAAAGTTACTTGGGAAAAATAATGCTAGTTGCTTTTATCGGTACTCATATACCTTTACTATCTCTCTTTTTTTACGCTATTACCGTTACCAGTTTAACCACAGATACCAAAATAAAAGTATTAGTCGTTGCTTTAATCGCCACTTTAGTCGGTACAGGTATTACACTTTTTACTCTGCAAAAATTATTAATTCCCATTACTTTGACAGCAAAAAGTTTGCGGCAATATTTAGAAACTAATAAAATTCCCCAGTTACCTACAAAATTTAAAGATGAAGCAGGGGTTTTAATGGCAGATACCCAATACAGTATCGGTAAACTTGATGAGTTAATTCAACAGTTAAAAAATTACGACTCTTTAACAGCCTTACCTAATCGACTTCTATTTCACCGTCAACTTCAACAACTAATATCAGAGTTACCCCATTATCAAAACACTCTAGCCATCATGTTGGTAGATTTAGACGGTTTTCAGAATATTAATAATATTTTTGGCCATGAATCAGGGGATTTTGTATTACGTCATGTATCCCAAAAGTTAAGTCAACATATTACCAAAAGAGATATTTTAGCTAGAGTTAGTAGTGATGAATTTGCCTTAGTACATAGTGTTACATCTGTTGAAGGTTTAAATAGACCTCTTGCAAAATTAAATACGAGATAGGATGAACTTGAATGATCTATAATTTTGGGCGATGGGGGATAACTTAAGTATAAGATTTAATTATGAAACTTAAGAAAATAAAAAAATTAAAGCCTGAAAAGTTTAAAAGAAGATTTGGAGTAAAAAAAGAAAGTTAACCGAAGAAGAAAAAAGAAAAAAGAAAAAATAGAGAACTAAATCGACAAAGAATAGTAATTGAACATGTAAATAGAAAACTTAAAATATTTAGAATACTATCAGAAAAATATAGAAATAAAAGAAAAAGATTTAGGTTAAGATTTAACTTAATTGCGGGAATTTATAATTATGAAATAGTGGAAAAAAAGATAAGTGTTATCTGAAAATAAAACAAAAAAATCCAAGAAATTAATTTGTGTATTTTCTAGCTAGTTGAGATGGACTTTTGCTAGGGTAGAGGTATATAAGTAAAAATTATATTTAACTGTATAAACACAGTTATTTTCTTTGATTAAATTGGAGGAGATTGCTAATATTTTGTTTTATCCTATCATCTTTTTATGTTTATTATAATTTTGCAAGATGTCTAATCAATATGCTGATAAAATTCTCGATACTGTTGCGGAAAAATTAACCTTAGACAACAACGAAATTAATATTACCGCTAGTATCGGCATCGCTATTCTTGAGAATGAAAAAACCGATACTAACGAATTATTTAATCAAGCTGATATGGCTTTACGTTTGGCAAAAGAGCAAGGACGTAATACATATCGATTCTACTCGGAAGAAATGAATCAAACTCTTCTGCGTCGTTTTCAATTAGAAAGAGACTTACATCATGCGATCGAAAAAGGAGAATTACAAGTATATTATCAACCACAAATAGATATAAATAGTGGTGATATTGTCGCCGCTGAGGCATTATTAAGATGGCAACACCCCGAATATGGTTTTGTTTCCCCAGCCTTATTCATTCCCATTGCCGAATCTAGTAACTTAATTTTAGATATAAGTACATGGGTATTGAGAACTGTATGTCAGCAAAATCAAAGTTGGTTATCAGCGGGATTTCCAGAGTTATGCGTTGCTGTCAATTTATCAGGAAAACACTTTCAACAGGAAAATTTAGCAGATGAGATAAGAGATATCCTCCAAGAAACAGAGTTAAAACCGCATCAATTAGAGTTAGAAATTACAGAGGGTTTATTAATAGATGATGTACAGAAAGCCATTAATATTCTGCAACAATTACACAATTATGGTTTTTTATTAGCTTTAGACGATTTTGGTACAGGTTTTTCATCTCTAAGCTATTTGAAACGTTTTTCCTTAGATTTTCTCAAAATTGATCAGTCTTTTGTAAGAGGTATCCCCCATGATAATGATGATAATGCTATTACTCGTTCTGTAATTGCTCTTGCTCATAGCCTACAAATGAGTGTTATTGCGGAAGGAGTGGAAACCATAGAACAAGCAAACGATCTTCAAGATCATGGTTGTTATAAACTTCAAGGTTACTATTTTAGCCGCCCGATTCCAGCTCAGGATTTTACTCGTTTATGGGAAGAAAAGTTAGAAAAATATAATTAAACAACTACTGTAAATATAATTAATAAAAAAACTAATAAAAATTTTTTTATGACTTTTAATCGAAAAATAATCAACATTAACGCTACTATTAATGGTGGTTTTATTAAATGTTGTCCCTTAACAAAAAATGATATTCAACAACTGGGATTACGAGGAATTCATTGTGGTTCTGGTTTAAACTTACATACAGGTTGGCTCAATACAGATTATCTTCAAATAGGAGATCAATTTGGTAATACATCAAATATAGGAAATCTAATTGTTGTTGCTGAAAATCAATATTATTTACAACATGATCAAACTCAACCAATCCCTATTGAAGATAGTGTTTTTGATTATGCTTTTTCAGAACATTTTATTGAGCATATTACCATAGAACAAGCTATACAATGGTTGAAAGAAATCAGACGGATTCTCAAAATAGGTGGAGTTTTGCGCTTAAGTACACCTGATTTATATTTATATGTTTCTGGATATTTAGATAATACTCAGAGTTTTTATAAGCAACATTGTGATAATCTTTCTAAAATGGGATTCAAAAATCCTCCTCAACGTAAAGCATGGATGATGAACCAGATTTTTCGATTTTGGGGACATCAATGGATTTATGACTTTGACGAAATTAAAACAATAGCAGTGGCCGCCGGATTTAAGACACAAGATGTTTTAAAATATAATTTTCAACAAGGATCTATTCCCGAACTTTTTAAATTAGATCTAGCCGATCGTAGTGATGAAAGTATTTATGTTGAGATACGCAAAACCTAATCTCTTTTCTTGCTTACAAAATATTATATCTTTAAACTTGATAGTAATTGTTGATCCCATAACTGATAAGATCATGAAGAATTGATAAAAATATGGTTATAAATAAACATGATGAAATCTTATCTTTCAAAACTTTTAGCATTAGTATTAGTTATTACTATTGGTTTATTCGGTTGTGGTGAAAGTTCCACTGGTTTAACTGGCAACTATACTGACGATACCCTGAAAGTTTTACAAAGTTTAACTGTTGCGATCGAACTTCCTACCGATATTGATATTGAAACTAAAAAAGCAACTCAGGAACAAGCTCGTAAACAAATAAACGACTATGTTTCTCGTTATCGTAAAGATGCTAATTACGGTGGTTTAAAATCTTTTACTACTATGCAAACGGCTCTTAACTCTTTAGCAGGTTATTATACTTCCTATGGTAGTCGTCCCTTACCTGATAAGTTAAAAACTCGTCTTAATCAAGAGTTTAAACAAGTGGAATTTGCTCTCAAAAAAGGATACTAAATCAATTAACAATTAACAATTAATTTTAGCTTAGTAACTATTGTGACAACAAAAAAATACACACTTTTAGTCACAGTTACAGACTTTAAAAAAGATTATAATGTAATTTGTGTCAATTTTTCATAGTGATTTTATTTTTATTGTTAAATTTATCCATCAATTATTTATTAGGAGGAAAGTTGTTTGTCTAATCAATTTAACGTTGCTATTTTAGGGGCAACGGGGGCAGTTGGTACAGAAATTATTGATTTACTCATAGAGCGAAATTTCCCTGTTAAAGAATTAAAATTATTATCCTCCCCTCGTTCTTCTGGCCAAAAAATCCCTTTCAAAAATGAGTTAATCGAAGTTCAAGCTGTTGACGAAAATTCTTTTAAAGATGTTGATATAGTGTTAGCTTCCGCCGGTGGTTCAACTTCTAAGAAATGGGCAAATACGATCGTCTCATCAGGTGCTGTTATGATAGATAATTCCAGCGCTTTTCGCATGGATATGGACGTTCCCCTAGTTGTACCTGAAATCAATCCTGAAGATGCAAAAAAACATAAAGGCATCATTGCTAACCCAAATTGCACAACTATTTTAATGGGGGTTGCTATATACCCATTACATCAAATTCAACCCATTCAAAGAATAATCGTTTCAACTTATCAATCGGCAAGTGGTGCTGGTGCAAGGGCAATGGAAGAAGTAAAAATTCAAAGCCAAGCCATTTTAAATGGTGAAAATCCAGTAGCGGAAGTTTTGCCCTATCCCTTAGCTTTCAATCTTTTTCCCCATAATTCTCCCTTAATGGATAACAACTATTGTGAAGAAGAAATGAAAATGGTTAATGAAACTCGCAAGATTTTTGGGGATAATAGTTTACGTATCAGTGCTACTTGTGTTCGAGTGCCAGTGTTAAGGGCGCATTCGGAAGCAATTAATATAGAGTTTGCTCAACCTTTTTCTGTGGCAAAAGCAAGGGAAATTATCGCCCAAGCAGAAGGAGTTACATTGATGGAAGATTGGGATAAAAACTATTTTCCGATGCCCATAAATGCGACGGGAAAAGATGATGTTTTAGTCGGTAGAATTCGTCAAGATATATCCAACCCAAATAGCATAGAAATGTGGTTGTGTGGTGATCAAATTCGCAAAGGTGCTGCTTTAAATGCTGTACAAATTGCTGAGTTGTTAATTACTAAAAATTTACTTAAATCTTAAAACATTTTCCTGTAAACCTCTTAAATTGATCCCTCGAACTTGGAAACAAGGAGTCAAAATCAAGTAAAATGAATATTGTCTATTCACACATGAGTAGATTAATTTACTGTCGCCTATTTCTTATTCCCTTTATTGACAATGATGAGTGATTATATTTTTGGTAGAGTTTTAACCGCTATGGTGACACCTTTTAACGAGGATTTATCTGTTAATTATGGTGTGGCTGAAAAATTAGCTGATCATTTAGTTAATAATGGCAGTGATGGTTTAGTTATCTGCGGTACAACAGGAGAATCACCTTCTTTAGAAGATCACGAAAAATATGAGTTACTCAAGGTTGTCAAAAATGCAGTAGGCGATCGTGCTAAAATTGTCATGGGTACAGGTTCAAATTCTACTGCTAAAGCAATTGCTGATACTCAAAAGGCTGCCAAGATTGGCATTGATGGTTCATTGCAAGTGGTACCCTATTATAATAAACCACCTCAAGAGGGCTTATATCAACACTTTAGCTCGATCGCTAAATCTAGTCCTGATGTCCCAATGATGCTGTATAATATTCCGGGTAGGACAGGAAAAAATTTGGAAGCCGAAACAACCGCTCGATTAGCCCATGATTTAGATAATATCGTAGCAGTAAAAGAAGCCAGTGCAGATTTAGAACAAACTGCTAGAATAAGAATACTTACACCTTCCGATTTTTTAATTTATTCAGGAGAGGATTTTTTAACCCTACCCATGATGACAGTAGGAGGCATTGGGGTAGTGAGTGTTGCCAGTCATTTAGTCGGCAAGGAAATGCAAACCATGATAACAGCATACAAAAACGGTAATAATTCTTTAGCACAAGAAATTCAACAAAAATTATATAGTTTATTTAAGGTTATATTTTGCAATACAAATCCGATTCCCGTCAAATTTGCCCTACAATTACAAGGTTGGGATGTCGGTAACGTCAGATTACCTTTAACTCCTCTACTGGCTAATCAACAAAAGGAAGTAGAAAAAGTTTTACAGGATTTAGAATTATTATAAATAGTAAATGCAAAGAATAGTTTAATAATTGTTGCTATTTAAAATTAATAAAAAAGTTTTTCAGTTAATGAAAGAGATAGGATAAATTTATTTTTTGAGGAGGTAATAGATCATGTTAAAGTCATGATTTTTAGAAAAATAGTTAATCAATAATTTAGTTAGGATAATTGATTTATGAATTAGGAATAATTCCATTTTCCAAGAAAGAGAATTTGAAGTTAATTATAAAAGGAAGAAGATGGGTTGAGAGTAAACTATTCATCATTTTGCATCTTTGCAAAACAACTTAATCCTTAAAAATATAACACTAAACTTATTCTCTGCATCGTAAAAATTTAGTAGAAAAATAAATAGATATGTATCAAATTCAAGCTAGAAAAAGAAAAACCACAGCTTCCGAAAAACCTACAGTTATTCTTCCAGAAAGAAATAAAAATAAAAAACCGACTTTAAAAATAATTCCTCTCGGTGGTTTACATGAAATAGGAAAAAATACTTGCATCTATGAATATGAAGATGAACTTATTTTAGTTGATGCTGGTATCGGTTTCCCTACAGATGGAATGCACGGTATTAATGTTGTTTTACCTGATATGACTTATCTGAAAGAAAATCAGCACAAAATTAAAGCTATGGTAGCAACTCATGGTCACGAAGATCATATCGGTGGTATTCCTTATCATCTTAAGCAGATAGACACTCCGATTATTTATGGCCCTCGTTTGGCTATGTCTCTATTGCGTGATAAATTAGAGGAAACGGGATTACAAGATCGCACAATCATTAAATCTGTTTCACCCCGTGATGTTGTTAAAATTGGTAAACATTTTCGAGTTGAGTTTATTCGCAATACACACTCGATCGCTGATAGTTTTACCCTTGCGATTCATACTCCTATCGGTGTTTTAATTCATACGGGAGATTATAAAGTAGATCATACCCCTGTAGATGGAGAATATTTCGATTTTCACCGTTTAGCAGAATTAGGACAAGAGGGCATATTATGTTTACTGGGAGATTCGACTAACTCAGAAGTACCGGGTTTTACACCTTCGGAAAGATCCGTTTATCCCGGTTTGGAAAAGGTTTTTAACCAAGCTAAAGGACGATTGATGGTGACAACTTTTTCTACTTCTGTACATCGGATTAATATGTTGCTAGAGTTAGCGATGCAGTATAATCGTAAAGTAGGAGTAGTGGGTCGATCGATGTTAAACGTTATTGCTCATGCTCGTAATTTAGGTTACATTAAATGTCCCGATAATTTATTTGTACCGTTGCGTAATTTAGGTAGTCTACCAGAAAATGAGGTATTAATTCTCTGTACTGGTTCTCAGGGAGAAAAATTCGCCGCCATGACGAGAATTTCTAAGGGTGAACATCGTCAGGTTAAAATCCGTCCAGGTGATACTATTATTTTCTCGGCTAATCCTATTCCGGGTAATACTATTGCTGTCGTTAATACTATTGATCGACTGATGATGCAAGGCGCGAACGTAGTTTATGGTAAACAAGCGAATGTACACGTTTCTGGCCATGGTTGTCAAGAAGACCAAAAATTAATTTTATCTCTTGCTAGACCGAAATTTTTTGTACCGGTACATGGTGAGCATAGAATGTTAGTACAACACTCAAAAACTGCCCAAAGTGTTGGTATTCCTGCGGAAAATATTGTTATTATCCAAAACGGTGACACGATCGAATTAACGGCAGATAGTATTAGTAAGGGTGAAAAAGTTCCTTCGGGTATTCAATTAGTCGATACTGCTGGAGTGGTTCATGATAACGTAATGGAAGAACGTCAACGTCTAGCTGAAGATGGAGTTATTACCATTGCCGCTAGTGTTGATAATCAAGGACGTTTATTGACACAACCACAAATCAATTTACGGGGTGTTGTCTGCAAAATTGAAGTTTCAACTCTTGAGCGTATGATTATTCGTACAGTGGATAAAACCATTGGCGATCGTTTGAAAAGTAGTTTACTATTAAATGGTCATGATCAAGTCAATTGGACGAGTATTCGTATCGATGTTGAAACCAATTTAGAGCGTTTAATTCAAAGAGAATTAAATAGTGAATCTCTAGTGATTTTTATGCTACAGGTTCAAGAAAATACATCAAAAACTGTCACGAACAATAATAATGGTAATAACAATGTTACTAATATTGATAGTGAAGAAGAGGAAGAAGAAACTGACGGAAAATTTACTCGCCGTCGTCGTAAGACAACTGTTTCAGTTTAATTTGAAAATCATAGAGAAGACAGGAAAATTAAGAACGGAAAAAATTTAATTGATTATTCTTAACTTATTTTTTCTCCACTTAAAATGAATACGGGTGCGATCGCAGCAAATACTTGACTTAATCCTCTTGTTTCCAGACGATTAATGGAAGATTGCACCACCTCAATATTACAAGCTCGTGATTGAGCTAAACCTTCCGAAAGTTGATAAAGATTTTCTAAATTACTTGCCATAGCTACTACCCTTCCTTGAGAAGGTAAATAATCCCATACTTTCAATAAAATATCTTTTACAGATTTTCCCCCTCCAATGACAATTCGATCGGGTTTAGGGGTTAAATTGGTAAAACAATGAGGTGCATTTCCTTCTATTACTTCCACATTATTTACTTGAAAAAGATCACAATTTTTTTTAATTAAATTAGCAACATCAGGATCTCTTTCGATCGCAATAATTTTGGTATTAGGACATAATAATGCCATTTCGATCGAAATAGTCCCTGTACCTGCACCCACATCCCAAATAACAGAATTTTCTTCTAATCTTAATGCAGATAAAATTAGTAACCTTACTTCTTTTTTTGTCAACGGAATACCGGGTAAACGCTCAAAAAGTTCATCAGGAATACCAGAAGTTTTATATTGCCAAATCATACTTTAAAAAAAATTATTAATATATAGTTATCCTAAATCATTTTTTTAATTGTGCATTCTCCATTGTCAATTCGACCTTCTGTTATAGTTATTATTGTGAATATTATAATTTTTATAAGATAAGTTATGTTTGATGCTTTAGCAGAACGTTTAGAAGATACATGGAAAAAATTACGGGGACAAGGTAAGATAAGCTCGTCAAATATTCAAGATGCACTACAAGAAGTGAGACGAGCGTTATTAGAAGCTGATGTAAATTTTCAGGTTGTAAAGGGTTTTGTTGCAGAAGTTGAAAAAAAAGCCCTTGGTGCAGAAGTTATATCTGGAGTAAATCCCCAACAGCAGTTTATTAAAATTGTTTATGATGAATTAGTTAAGGTGATGGGAGAAAGTAATGTCCCCCTTGCTAAAGCAGAAAAATCTCCGACGGTTATTTTAATGGCAGGGTTACAAGGTGCTGGTAAAACCACTGCTACCGCTAAACTTGCTCTTTATCTCAAAAAACAACAACGAAGTTGTTTAATGGTGGCGACAGACGTATATAGACCAGCAGCGATCGATCAGTTGATTACATTAGGAAAACAAATTTCTATTCCTGTATTTGAGTTAGGAAAAGATGCAAATCCCGTAGAAATTGCCCGTCAAGGTATCGCTCAAGGTAAAGAGCAAGGTTTTGACACGGTTATTATCGATACAGCAGGGCGTTTGCAAATCGATCGAGATATGATGGCAGAATTAGCCCAAATTAAAGAAGTTGTTCAACCTCACGAAATCCTATTAGTGGTGGATTCCATGACGGGGCAAGAAGCGGCTAACGTTACCCGAACTTTCCATGAAGAAATAGGGGTAACAGGAGCGATTCTCACTAAAATGGACGGGGATAGTAGAGGGGGCGCGGCTTTATCTGTGCGTACCATTTCTGGGCAACCCATTAAATTTATTGGGGTAGGGGAAAAAGTCGAAGCCCTAGAACCCTTTTACCCCGAGCGAATGGCATCCCGTATCCTTAATATGGGGGATATTGTCACTCTTGTAGAAAAAGCACAGGAAGAATTAGACATTGCCGATGTCGAAAAAATGCAGACAAAGATGATGGAAGCTCGATTCGACTTCAACGACTTTTTAAAACAAATGCGCCTATTAAAAAATATGGGATCATTTGCAGGGGTGATGAAACTAATACCGGGGATGAACAAATTAGGTGCAGGAGCGTTAGAACAAGGAGAAGTACAACTAAAACGCACAGAATCCATGATTAACTCCATGACAAAAGAAGAAAGAGCAAATCCTCAACTTTTAGCCCAATCACCTAGCCGTCGTCGTCGAGTAGCTAAAGGTTCAGGCCATGAAGAAAAAGATATTTCCCGTCTAGTCAGCGATTTCACTCGGATGCGCACTATGATGCAACAAATGAGCATGGGAGGAGGTTTACCCGGTATGGGTGGTATGCCCGGAATGGGGGGTTTAGGAGGATTATTAGGGGGAGGTAATCGCCCCGGAAATCGAAATCAAGGCACTCCGAAAAAACCGAAAAAAGTCAAGAAAAAAAGAGGTTTTGCCGATCTTTAACCATGAGATTATCTTCGTTAAACTTTGATAATTTTACCTTTGCTCTTTAATAAATCCTAATTGTTTTTCCTCTAATAATTGAGCGATCGCATTTGATAAAAGAGTGATTAAAGTCGGGGGAAAAAGAGATAAAAAATCTTCCCGACTAAGAAGATTATTAAAAAAAAGATAACATTGAGATTGGTATTTAATGACTTCTTCAAAAGAAAGATAATTAACAATAAAAGTAGAAAAAAGAGAATGATTAGTGGGAGAAAACAAATTTCTCTGAAATTGAAAATTCAATAAATCAAGAATTAATTTTTCTTGCTCATTATGAATTTTACAAGGAGAAAAAGATGGAAGAAAATCAAAAATAGAAGAGTGAGGGTGATTTTCCTCGGAAAAACCCCATAAAAAAGCTAAAGGAATATTTGGCAACAAATGAGAAGATAATGCCTCTAAAATACTAATACCGACAAGTTTAACGGCTAAGTATAACCTAGCAATATTAAGGTTATTTTCACACCTATTAATTAACTCTTGAAAAGTTTCGATATTCGGTTCATTTTGATATTGGTGAAAAATTAATTCAGGGGAAATAAAATTAATAAATTTAGTGGTATTAACTAGGGCAAAACGATAATCTTTAACGGTATATTTAAGAGTGTCATTTAAAGAGTGATTCGTTTCGGGCAATAGTAACCATGTATTGTTAATAAAATCTGTCACATCAGAGGCAGCAAAACCACTAACATCAAGATTAGCCAATTTTACAGCCTGTTCGATCGTAATAATAATTTCTTCTGAAGTTAAATCTAAATTAAATTTTTGATTAACTTTTTCTAAACGTTTTTGAAGTTCTAAAGGAATAGTTGTATTATCATTTTTACACTGGCGAAAAGGGATAGTTAATTCAATAATTGTGACTATGCGAGTGATAACAGATAAGGGTAAATCAGATTCTAAAATTTTAGCCGCAATTAAAGCACTTAAAAACTCATTTTGTCCTTTGGATGGTAGTAAATTATCCCCTAAATTAAGATCGAAAATTTCTAAAACTATAGAAAAACAATGATCATCTTCTAATAATTTAGATTTGATATAAAAATTGTTTTCCTTTTGATAAATAAAAAGATTCAGATAAGGAGTTAAATTGAAAGGAATTATTTGATCTACTTGTAAATAAATTAAATCATGAAATAATCCTGCTAAAGTTATTAATGGATCTCCAGTATTTGATACCATCAGAATATGCTCAAAAGTATGAAAGTTACGCCATTTTCCTGACATTCCTTCAATTATTAACCCTGCTATTTTCCAGATTTTATCCTCCGTCAAAGAAAAACCTAATTCTGTGATGGCAGATTTTAATATTTGACGACACTGAAGGAGATAATCTGGTTGATTCATGAGTGTGATTTATTCTGACTTTTTGATGAAAAAGAAAGATTTTCTACTATTACATCTTTCCGATAATTTAAGAAAGAAGAATGTTTTAATTAGAATCAAAATCTGTTGTCTCTTTGCTAGAAAAAAACTATCATGAAGACAACAAGAGATAATATTTTTATTGAAAATCTACTCTTTTACATGATAAGTAATATTTGTCTATTGTTCAAATAAAATCCCTTCAAAACAACTTTCTCCTACTTCTCTTAATTCTTTTGCTACTTTTGAATCACTATCAGCTTTTTTCGTCAATTCTTTAAATTTATCGGTTGTATAGCGTTTTCTAAATTCCTTGATACTGCAATCGCAAACACTTTTGGCTGCATCCGCAGGTAATCCTTCTTTTTGCGATCGAACTAAACATTCTTGTTTATAATTACACCATGTAGAAGCATGATCAGCTTTTAAACCTTCTTTCACCAATCCTTCAACACATTGTTGCTGATCAAAAATAGGTTTTGCTGATTGGGCAAAGGATGGAGAAGATAAAAGAGAAAGTGAAAAACTGATAATAGAAAAGTTGATAAAAGTCAAAAAACGTTTAGATTTCATGGTTGATAATTTGCCTCTAATTAATTAATAAATAGCATATATGGACTAAGACGAAATATAGTAAAAAAAGTTCCATTTATTAAAAAATTAAAGGAACTAATAAAAAACAATTCAAATTAAGTAATAGAAATTAATAAAAAAATAATATTGTTATTACTGTTGTTCAATTTTAATCTCATCATTGGGAGATTCTGGCACATTATTTTCCATTTCAGTAACAGTATCAGGAATTTCTTTAATAGGAGATTCTTCAGAATTTTTGATTTCCAATTGTGATTCTAAATTCTCTTCTTTAAGTGTATTTTGTTCTTCTAATTGTCTGATATTTTCTTGTTGAATTTCTTGGATTTGTTGCTCCATTACTTGATTTCCTCGATCGAAAAATTGTTGGGAATCTTGTCCTCTCAATTGAGCCAAGGCAGGATTATTAGAAGAATTAAATACCACCACTGAAATCGGAGTAACACATACGATCGATAGCAACTTATAAGGTGTTTTCATATTCCCTCTTAGTAGTCAAATATTCCTAATACTATTATAACCTCATTCTAACTGGGAGTTTCATCTTCTGTGTCTTTTTTCTCTTAGCTTGATTAATATATGTATTTTATTTAGTTACTAATTTATTGTGAATTGTTACGTTTCTTTACAAAAAAAGCAAAAAATTGTAAAAAAATCGAGAAAAACCAGAATTTTTAATCATTTCAGCGATTAATCATGTAATATCAGATCTAGTGTTAAAAACAGTAAAACAATGAGTTGATGGCAATTTCAGCTAATTAGGATCATTAACTCTATTTTCATGACCATAACGTTAAACAATTGGAGATCAATTTATGAACAAAGGTGAATTAGTAGATGCAGTATCAGCTAAGGCTGATGTAACCAAAAAACAGGCAGATGCCGTCATTAGTGCTACCGTAGAAGCCATTATGGAAGCCGTATCTTCTGGAGATAAAGTTACTCTAGTTGGTTTTGGCTCATTTGAAAGTCGGGAGAGAAAAGCACGGGAAGGGCGTAACCCCAAAACTGGTGAAAAAATGGACATTCCGGCGACTAAAGTACCAGCTTTTTCTGCGGGTAAACTTTTCAAAGAGAGAGTTGCACCTCCTAAAGCCTAGTTTTCTGCATAATCGGCAAAGATCACTCATTTTGGGCTGATTTTTGCTCCAATTTACTATTTTTACCCTATTTGATTAGACCAACTCACGGAGGCAATGTGGATTGGGCAGTGACTCTCATTAACTGCTCCCCGTCTGCTGTGCTTGATTTTTCTGCTAGTATTAATCCTTTAGGGCCTCCGGAGAAGGCGATCGAAGCTATAATTAAAGGTATAAAAGAATTAGATCATTATCCGAACCCTGATTATCCTCAATTTCGTCTAGGGATTGCAAAACACCACCAAATAGATCAAGATTTGGTATTGCCTAGTAATGGGGCGGCGGAGTTATTAACATGGATAGCATGGGAAGCCCATGATTTAGAAGGAGTTATGCTTCCTTCTCCTTGTTTTGCCGACTATAGACGAGCATTAAACACTTTCAATATTCCTTGTAAATTCTATGATTTAGAACAATTAGAAACGGGATTAAGTAAGGGTTACAATGGGGCTTTACTAATTAATAATCCCCATAATCCCACGGGTAAACTTTGGCAGAAAAAGACACTGTTACCCTATTTACAAAAATTTCGTCTCGTAATTATTGATGAAGCCTTTATGGACTTTTTACTACCTAATGAGCAAGAAAGTTTAATTGATGTGGTAGAGGATCATGATAATTTAATTATATTACGATCGTTAACAAAATTTTACAGTTTGCCCGGACTTAGAATTGGTTATGGAGTGAGTAACCCTGATAGAATTAGAAAATGGCAAAAATGGCGAGATCCTTGGAGCGTCAATAACTTAGCCGCTATAGCAGGAGTAAAAGCCTTGAGTGACTTTGAGTTTCAGCAAAAAACATGGCAATGGTTAAAGCCAACACGGCAAAAACTAAGGGATGATTTGTCCCAAATTGAAGGGTTAAAACCCCTCCCTAGTAGTGCTAACTTTATGTTGGTAGAAACTAGAATTCCCAGTTCACAACTTCAGTTAGAATTACTCAAGCGAGAACAAATTTTGATTCGTGACTGTCTTAGTTTTCCCGAATTAGGAGAAAAATATTTTCGTGTTGCGGTGAAAAAACAAGAAGATAACCGCAAGTTAACTACGACTTTAGCAGATATATTAACTCCACAAATTTAAAGACACGATCGAGTTTATATCTGACAAGTTTATTAAGTAATAAGAAAAGTAACAGGTTTTAGGTAATTATTCCTAATCCCGCCTTTCAAGTTATTAATTAATCGTTATCCCAATTTTCACAGGCAATTAAATCTCCAATTTGATCTCTTAGTAGATAATCGCATTTTTCTAATTCACATTCTACACATACCCATTCCCGAGCGGGGATATATTGGCATAAAATATAAATTGGTTGATGACGGCTAACAGTGCCTTTATCCACTAAATGACGTACTTCATCTTTAATCATCTCAATGGAGTAATCCTGTGCAGTTTTCTCTAATGTTTTCATCTGCTTTTCCCCATAAACTTTATTTGGTTATACTCAATATAGTCTAACTCATAGCGATCGTAAAGGACTGCTTAATGTATCTTTAACTACATATTTATCAAAAAGTCTCAGTAATAACCCTTAAACTGCAAGGGTTTCTGTTAATTTTGTTACAAAAAATCACCTTTCTTTATGTCATGATCTGTTGACAAGTTAAAAAGATATTGACAGGTTAACTCTTGAGCTTCGGACATTTGTCCATAAGTAAACACCCAAGGAGTATTTTTCTTGAGGCGTGGTAAAAACCAATCTAAAATATAAGGACTGCCATAGATAACTATACCAACAACTCGATCGAGCTTTAATAATTTTTCATAAAAAACCTTAGCGGAATCTGTTAAACCGCCGTTACCCAAGAAAGGATTACCTCGAATAAAGGCTTGTAAAAGAATATCTTGATCATCGTATTGAGCTAAATGTAAATTCCGTTGATCAAAAATTTGGGTTTGATAGCCGTAACTTTCAGGAATGGTAATAGCTGGAGTTTGTCGATGGAGAAAATCACAATTTAATAAATCCTGCACTACTACTAAATTTATTCCCTTATCCTTAGCTTTCATCGGGAATTGACCACCATAACTCATGCTTTTGACTAAAATTTCATTTACCGTCGATCGAGCTTCTGGAGGGCTAATAATATCTATATGGGGCATTTGAAAAGATAACTTACTTTTCGCTTCAATAATTCTTGTTAAACTCTGATCTATTCTTGCCTCCGATAAAATGCCATCATGAATAGCTTTTTCGATGGAATTTACTGCAACTTCGGGGTTTTCGGGCATTAAAAGAATATCCGCACCTGCTTGAATCGCTTTAACAGCAATTTCTTCTTGAGTAGCATATTTTGCCACTCCTCCCATAATCAAAGCATCAGTAACAATCAAACCAGAAAAATTCATTTTCTCCCGTAGAAGTTGAGTTAATATGGAGAAGGATAAAGTAGCCGGATTAATACCATCAAATGCAGAAACTAATAAGTGTGCCGTCATGATACTATCAACTCCTTCAGTGATAGCTTGTTGAAATGGTAATAACTCAATTTCTCCTAACCGCTCTAAATTATGGTTAACTTGAGGTAAATGTAAATGAGAATCGGTGGTAGTGTCACCATGCCCGGGAAAATGTTTAGCGGTGGTTAAAACAGGGTATGATTGACAACCCTTAATAAAAGAGGTGGCTAAATCTGAGACTACTTGGGGATTATCTCCAAAAGAGCGAACATTGATCACAGGATTATCCGGATTATTATTAACATCAGTGATAGGTGCTAAAATCCAGTTGATACCAATGGCTAAAGCCTCTTTAGCCGTAATATTTCCCATGTCTTGAGCATATTTTTGAGCTAAAGAAAGGTTATCTAAGGCAATTTTTGATAATGCCATTGGTGGAGGAAACCAGGTTGCACCAGTAAATCTTTGCCCGACTCCTTCCTCAATATCGGCGGCAATCAAAAGAGGCGTTTTTGCCCATGATTGTAATTGTTGAGTGCGATAGGCTATTTCGGCACAGCTACCACCTAATAGAATAACTCCCCCAAGATTTAATTCTTGTAGCCATTTTTTGAGTTGAGATTGGGTGGCTTCCCAAGCAGGGTAACGAATTTGATGATCAAATATATAACCTGTTGTACGCACAACGATTAATTGTCCTATTTTTTCTCTCAGAGACAACTTTTTTGTTAATTTTTCCCTATTATCAATATTCATTATTTAGCTGTAATAAACTTTATAGTTTCACTTATATAACTTAAGTATTCAGGGGATTTTATATCAGAGTTTAAATAGTTTAACTCGATCGCGACTCTTTTTACTATTCGATCGATGCTAGAATGAGATCTATATTTAGATATTTCTGTGACAAAATTAACGATCGCTTCAGCATATAATTCAGGACGATGATCCGTTTCTAATATTTTCTTTCCTTTGCGTCCCATTTGTTGATAGTGGCTTGGATTGTCGAGAAATCCTTGTAAATGTTTATGAATATCCTCTATTTCTCGATCGTGTCTTACAAAAGCAACAGCAGAGGAGTTTAAATTACTATACCAACCGATTTTCGTCACGAGGGAAGGCAAACTATGATTCCAAAGACGCATTTGACTGCCTGATGCTTCTCCCATAGTTGGATAACGTAGATTAATCCCTAAATCAGAATTAGACAAGGCAAAATCTAACTCTTCGTCGGAAACAAAACCATGAATAGTGACTAAATTTTCTAAATCTAATATTTGGATTTGTTCTCTAATATAATTTTCATCCCATAATTGTCCATAAATATTTAATCGAAAACTATCTTTTTGTTTAAACTGAGATAAAGCCTGTAAAACAGTTTCTAAACGGCGATTTTTTCCGATAAAACCAAACATAATTAATTTATAAGGTTTCTGTTGTTGTTTTTGATCAAGATTACTTTCACATCGATCGTTGATGTAAGGTAAGGGAGTATAACCGATTAACCATTGATTTTCTTGAGAAAGGGAAAGATAAACTTCTCGATTGTGGGTAATAACTCCTAACGCATTTTCTAAAGCCAAGGAGGTAAGAGGATAATTTTCTGTCATAAATTCCATAGAATGATACTCATTAAGAAATAGTCGTGCACTTTCTCCTCCTTCTTGTCCATAAGTTTTTTTCATTTGTTGAATATAATCATTTTTATCGGGATAAAACATATAAAAAAAATCTTGTAACTTTTGATCATGAAGAATAACTATTCCGGGAAATAGTTGGGCAACTTGCCATATTTCGCCATGAAAACTAGCATTATTTCCTAAATTGTAAATATTGACATCTCCTTGATTTAATTCAAACCAGGGCATTTGTTCTAATTTATATTGTTTAACAGAAGTATATTTTTCTAGTTCCTCATCCCATTTTTGTTGATTTGTCCAGAGGGTTACTTCTACTTTTTCTTGTAGGTAAGGAAGGAGTGTTTTTGTATAATTTGCTATTTCCGTATTGGCAGGAGGTAGAGGAGAAAACCAATTTATTTTCATATAAGTATTTGGACAGAATTAATTAAATTGTTGTACCTGTCTTTTAGTATTTTTACATTGAACTCACGGTATAACTAAGTAACTATGCTTGTTAATTTTTGGACGACATTTGACCAAGTAATATTCATTGACTCATAATGTTTTTTCCCATTTTTACCCATAATCTTCGATCGAGTACGATCATCCCACAATTGATCCATTGCCTCGGCGAGGGATAAGGGATTTGGTTCAACAATAATGCCTGTTTCTTGATTAATCAAAAATTCTAAAGGGCCTCCAGAGTCACTACAACTAATCACAGGTTTTGAGGATAACATTGCTTCTAGGGTGACATAACCATAATCTTCGTCAAAGGGCGGATATATTACGGCAAGACATTCGGCATAATATTTTAATTTTTCTTCTTCGGAAATTTTACCTAAAAATATGACTCGATCGAATATACCTAGTTTTTCTGCAATTTCTTTTAAATCTCGATCGTATTTTCCATCATCGGAACTTCCAGCAAAAATAACTTTAACGGAATGATGAGTTTTAGCGATGGCTTCTAATACTAACTCTTGCCTTTTAATTTTAGTCAAACGACTGGGAAAAAAGAAATAACTTTGGGGATTTTGGGTGTGAAATCGATCGGCATTTTTGGGAGGATGATAAAGAGGAATAGAGTCCACG
Source organism: Geminocystis sp. NIES-3709 (assembly GCF_001548115.1). Classification (GTDB taxonomy): domain Bacteria; phylum Cyanobacteriota; class Cyanobacteriia; order Cyanobacteriales; family Cyanobacteriaceae; genus Geminocystis. Next base: position 588,440 of record NZ_AP014821.1, read on the forward strand.
TTATTAAATTTTTTTAATCTCTTAGCCACATTTTGAGAATTGGCATAAATTTGACGACATTCCGCAAAAGCATTGTTATCTCCATTAATAATTGTCGCTCGAAATTGTTGCCCATCAGGATTATGAGCTAAACCACAAACAGGATTATTCCATAAATCATAAGCATCTCGATGTTGATGTAACAACCAAAGTACTTTATTTGGATGAGGAGTTAAATAAGCTGGAAATTTCAAGGGAATAATAAGATCGATTTTTTGTCCACAAGATTCCGTCACATCTAAAAGACGAAACATCAACATCGTGTCTAAAATTCTTTGATTTGGATAAGTTTTAAAGGGAATAGTAACTAATTCGGTTTCGTGTCCAAAATCTCTTAATGCTTTTACCAATGAATCTCCATGAATTTCTGCACCCCCCATAATGAAAGGTGCATTAACAGATACAACTAAAATTTTCACGGTTTATATCCTATGACAGCATAATCTTGAGAACAATAAAAGTATTCATTAAATCGATCAGCTAATTCTCCTCCTTCTATTTTTTGATCTGAGATAGGATGGAGATTAATTATTTCAACATTAATAAATCCGATCGATTCTACCAAAAATTTGACCATTGCACTAGGTAAAGGATTACGATGGGTAGGATCAATATAAAAATTGCGACTTCCTACTAGAACATTATCAGGATTTGGTGTTTCAAAAATAACTAATCCACCGGATTTCAATACTCGCAAACTTTGGGCTAATAATTCCCACAAAATATTAAACGGTAAATGTTCTATGAGATGAAATCCCGTAATTAAGCTCAAACTTTCTACAGATAAAGATTTTAAATAATCGAGACAATCTTGATTAATTACATCTAAGTTTCTACCACAACATTCATTTACCATTACTTCATTGAGATCAATACCTTTTGCATTATATCCAAGCTCTTTTAATACTTCTAACCATTCTCCCCTTCCACATCCAATATCTAAAATTTGAGACTCGACACTGTCAATATTTAATCCTTGTAGTAAAGATAAATAATCTTTTTTTTGCTGTTCTTTAATAGCTTCTCTTTTACCTCTAAATTTATTTTCTAAAGCTAGGTAAAAACTATCTAAATAATTATTTTTTCTCTCTATAAATTCTTTGATTGGCTTATTTAATATTTCTGTATTTTGAGAGTCTAATAATTGATTTAAAAATAAATTTATTAACAGTTTTTGTTGAGTTAAATCTCCTTGAAAATATATACTTTTATAAAATAAATCTTCTTGTTTTTGTGTTAAATAATTAATTCGATCGATATATTTATTATCTAAAGTATTAATTTTATTTTTTAAGTCTAAATTAATAAATTTAACAGTATTTAACTCCTCTTGAGAGTTTAAATTAATAGCTTTAATTTGTTCTAAAAACATTTGATTCAGTTTAACAGATTCTTCTAAAGCCTTTAAAATATTATAATTAACTTCTCTTTGATCTTTAAATAAAAGTTTTAAAATTTTAAAAAAAATAATGGCTAAAGGTTGTAATAATGTAAAAGGAAATTTATTTAATGAATTAGGCCAACTATTTCTTATTTCTGCCCTTGATTTAGCTGTTTCAATAAAACCTTGAAAATACTTAATTTGTTCTTGTATAGTTATCCATAAGGGATGTTCTTCAGAATATAATTTTTCTTGAGTTTGTATAGATTCTATCTCAGAAATAATTTTCTCTTTAATTTTTTTTGTATTAATATTTGGTACATTAATTTCTAGCATAAGCAATTTTTGGAGATTTGAATAATTTTTAAGTTAATTCTTAACAATGCTCCCTATCTTAATCAATAATTTTATATCGAACTGAGGTGAACTTAGGTAAAGTTAGATCTGTTTTAGCTTAACAAAAAAATCCCCTGTTTTGAATAATTAGGGGATTAAAAAAAATACGATCGCAGGATTTAGAACTAAAATGCAGATTTAACCAAATTTTACTGATGAATATTGACAATCCATAATCCTGAGAAATCCTGTATATAAAAAAATTAAATTAAACAACAACTTCAAACGCAACTCCTTCCAATTTGAATTGAGGAAAATTAGCAAGAATACTATCTCTTTCTTCTTGTCCTACAAAAAGATAAGTCCCCGGTTGTTGAGTATTTTGGAAACGGTAGAAGTCAACCCCCTGACTAGCATTTTTATCATAAACATAAAAGGCAATACCTTCTTCAATAAAATTAGGAAAGTTTTGACGAATACTTTGGCTTTCCACTTCTCCAGCAAAAAGATAAGTACCGGGTACATCTTCATTTTGAAAACGGTTAATACGGATTAAATCATCATTAGGTTGAACAGCTACTTTAAAAGCAGTACCTTCTTCCACGAAATTAGGGAAGTTTTGACGAACACTTTGACTTTCTTGGGGCCCAGTAAATAAGTATGTACCAGAACGATTTTTATTTTGAAAACGAGTAAAAGGAGTGTTTAGAAGTGGTTCAGGAGGGGTGTCATTGTCATTAATTGTCACAGTACCTTTATCACCATTTGTAAGAATAGTAGCTCCGATCGCATTAGAGAGATCTACTGTAAATATTTCCTGTTGTTCTATAACTGTGTCATCAAGAATATTGACAACAACTTGTTTTTGTAACTCTCCGGGATTAAAAGTTAAAGTAGTTGTGGGAATTGCTTGATAATCAGTACCACTGGTAGCTGTTCCATTGGTTGTCTTATAATCGACGGTTATAGGACTCGTACCGGCAGTAGAAAGAGAGACTGTCAAAGTCGCTGTTCCCGCATTTTCACTAACTGTTACATTACCAATAGAAATATTTGGTGGTGGAGTTGCAGAGGCTACAAATAATTCTTGAGTGACACCATTTTGCCCCGGTACAGAAGTATCCAGATTAGTGGCATTGGATATAAAAATAACTTCTTGACCATCTGAACTAATAGAAGCATTTGTACTAGCTTTATTTCCTTCATTTCCAGCCGAATCACTACTGAATAAAGAAATAGTGTCGTTATTCCAAATGAAAATATCCGTTAAATTATTATTGTCACTGGAAACTAAAGAAGCATCGTTAGATTCAAAAGCAATAAATTCACCATTATCACTGATCGTAGCATTACGGCTATCTGCTGTAGTTTGTACTCCATTCGGACGTAAACTAATAAGTTTATTTGTCCCTAGTTGAATATCATAAACAAATATATCTCTTACTCCATTACTATCGACAGAAACTAAATCACTAGCTACTGATTCATAAGCAATATATCTTCCATTGTCACTGATAATCGGATTAATACTTGAAGCATTAGCGGTAGTAACTGGAGCTACAGCATTGATTTTTTTGGAGATAAGAGTCAAAGAATTATTATTCTTATCGAACAGAAAAATATCTGTTGTCCCATTAGTATCTGTTACTGTCGGAATTAAATTATTGACATTAGATTGAAAAACGACATATCGTCCATCGTCACTAACAGAACTATTTGTGCTATCACCAACGCCATTTCCTCCTCCATTGGTAACTTGGCTTACCCATGTAGTTTGATTTGTGATTAAATTAAGTAAGATAATATCTCTATCTCCATCACCACCATCAGGGACATTAGTTAAAGCTGCTCCTCCTCCCTGAGTTGTTGCAAGGGTTTCAAAGACAACCCAATTACCATTTTGACTGATAAAAGGATTAAAACTAACGTTGTTATATCCAGCAGTTAATAATGTAAATTTGGGAGGAGTACTAGAAAAATCTTCAACTAAAAAAATATCACTTCCGGGTAAAGCCGGTATTGAGGCTAAATTTGGCTCTAAAGACTCAAAGACTATTTTATTACCACTTCCACTAATTGATGGATTGCTACTACCTAAAGTAGTAGGTGTACCATTAGCTTTTAAAGCTGTTAAATTAATGAAAGTTTTGGTTGTTTTATTATATAAATATATATCTTCAACACCATTAGTGTCTGGAATAAAATTAAAGGCGGTGGTAGAAAAAACTATCAAGTTACTGGCAGTATCTATATTTCCGCCCCCGATAGGAAAAACGATCGAATTATTAGCTGGTTGATTACTTGCATTTTTAGAAATTAGCTGTGTAACCATAATTTTTCTCCTTTGTACTATAGACAATAAATTGTCAATATACAGTAATGTTTTATTTATCTTTTATGTTGTTGATTATATGTAGCTTAATTAGTTAAAAGATAAAAAGTAATGACTGTATATTGTTGATCTTCTCCATCCTATACTTTATAAGTATTAAGTACCATAGTTATATATCTTTAAAAATCTTATTTTTTGTAAAACTTTATTAAGAAAAAAATCTTAAATAATCGCTAATAGTAGTTAATTATCTTAATAAATCAAATTTAGGGTTAAAGAAAGGAAATTTGACTAGACAAAACAAGAGAAATATTTAAGTTATAATTTTGGGAAGATATATATACGGCAATTCTAAATGATTTGTAAACAATCAAGGATTATCAAAAATCAGCCCAAATCCTTTTTAACAATGACAAATGACCAATGACAAAATCTTTACGTTTTGAGACACAACCTAAATAGGAATGCTATTTCATAATTATTAGGATCTGTTTCTGTTTTAAATTCCGATTATATTAAAAATGAAAATTGACAATGTTCTGCAAATTGTAGATAGACTAATTTTTCAAGAACGAGGAAAACATCTGGATAATATTCAAAGAGTATTAATTCTAGAGGTGTGGAAAGGTAACAACTATGCTTCGATCGCTAATATATACCATTGTAGTGAAAGTTATGTAAGAGATAGTGCGTCTAAATTATGGAAAATTTTATCAGCACAAATAGGAGAAAAAATATATAAAGCAAATTTCCGTTCTACGATCGAAAGATTATATCTTAATTCTTTATATTTTAGTTCTGATTCCGTCAATAATTGTGATGATCGATCGAAGTTTTTTTCTGAGGAAAAATTATTTAACTCTACATCTGAACAAAATACAGTTATTCAAAAGTATCATGATTTAGGTCTTGCTCCTACTATTATTAATTTTTTCGATCGACAAACAGAATTAAAATCATTATCGAATGCTATTTTTAGTAATCATGCTCAATTAATTAATATTTCAGGGTTTGTAGGGGTTGGTAAAACCACTTTAGTTAAATATTTTGTTGATTTGTATAAAAATGAATTCGATATTATTATTTGGGAGAGTTATTCTTATCCAAAAAACTTAGATAATTTTTTAATAAATTATTTTGAAAAAATTAATAAAATACTATTATTCAATACATCAAATTTGTCTAATTTAGAAAATTTTATTGAAGTTTTAAAAAAAATAAAATGTTTAATAGTTTTTGATGATATACATAATTTATTCATTCAAAAAAAATTATCAGGAGCTTATCAAAATATTTATAAAAACTATCAAAAAATGTTTGAAGTGATTGCTCAGGTTCAACATCAAAGTCATTTAATATTGATTAGTCAGGAAAAAGTTATTGATTTTGAGAGTTTTAATAATACTTCTTTATATCGACTAAATTTAGAAGGATTTAATGTTCCTATTGTTTTTCTGTTTAGAGATACTTATTTTAAAGATAAAAAAGAATTAGTAAAATTAAATAATTTATATAGGGGAAATTGTTTATTCTTAAATTATATTATCTTAACTATAAAAAATATTTTTACTGGTTCAATTAATGATTTTTTACTACATGAAAAACTATTTATTCCCCAGGAAATAAAATCAATATTTGATAATTTATTCGATCGATTATCAACAATTGAAAAAGAAATGATTTTTTTCTTAACGAACAAAGATAATTCTATAACTTTAAAACAAATTGAAGAATCAATACATCTTTCATCATCAGAAATTATTAATGCTTTACAATCTTTATATAGACGTTATTTATTAGAAGAGAATCATAACAATGGAATTACTTATTTTATTCTTCATCCATTATTCAAAGAATATATAGCGTCAGAAATATATAATTTAACTGATGAAAATACCCAAAAAGTAACCAACTTAATATCTCCTTAAAGTAAGAAAACAAAAAGTTGGTATTTTCTTTTTTGAGAAAAATTTATTATTCTGTCAAAGCAGTTAAGGCACTATCAACAATCCGTTGATTTGCCGTGAAGTTTTCAAATGGATCTAACCAATCACGACCAAATACTTCTGCACTACTTCCACTATAAGCCGTTCTTTCTGCTTGTGTGTTGATAGAAGTAGAGAATAAGTCGGCACTATTAATTTTATTGCGTAAAACAATAATATCCTGATTTTGTGCGCCTAATGCCACTTCAAGAGCAAATGTAGCAAGGGTTACAGCTCCATTATTTAATTGAGTTGTCCAATAGTTTAAACCAGCAGTTTCTGCATCTCTACCAAAGGTAAAGTTATAAACTTGATTGACTTTTTCTCGATTGCTCATATTACCAAATAAACGATTGGATTCAGCCGAATTACCAAAATCATTGACAATTCGATTGTAAACAGTCCGTTGATTGCCGGTTAAAGTATCTCCAGTACGAGGAGAATAATTTACGTTTCCATTTCTTAAAATTTCGTTCCAAAAATTAACACCACTAGGATCGGCAGGTCTGCCATAATAAGCAACATAAGCAATTTGTGCAGTTCCACCTCTTAAGGTTAATGCACTTTGATCGGTAGTACTAGCATTTGCATAAGAAGCTGTTAAAGAATAATCATATCCACTATCAGATAAATTCTCCAATTGAACAAATCCTCGGCCAGCTTCAACGGGAATACTAATAAAACCATTTTGTCTTGTGATTTCCTGTTGACCTAATATTTCATCTCTGGGGTCGAAAACGGTATTATTATTAGAGTCGTCAAAAATTCTCACATTCAGATTTGTCTCATTAAAATCCGTTGAAATTTGACCAAAAATAACTCCTTGTTGAGATGTTGTGTATTCAATGGCATCAAAGTTTCTATTTACAATGGAAGAATTAGTACCTCGGATAAAATCTGAAAAAACAGTTTGATTATTTGGTGATAAATTGATTCCCACTTCTTCTGAAGGCGTAGCTTCTGTCATAACCAGTGAAAAATCGTAATCAACAGTATTTCCATCAAAGGAAAAAACCTTTACCAGATAATCTGAATCAAGATTTATTCCGTCAATATCTGCTTCTAGTATTTTAATAAATTCATCTTCATTATTATTCCTTGTGGATGATACTACTAATAAATCCCCAGAGTCTAATGTACCATTTAAGTTACTATCTTCATATAGTTCTAGATCAGCGTCTCCTCCAGTTATATTAAATAGATTCACATGAATTACTGAACTACTATCTTCTAAAGTGAAAAAGAAAACATCATCACTATTTGATGTTACAGTTCCATTGTTTGTAAAAAAATTTCCATCGATTATGCCAAAGTCAAAATTAGCCATAATTTAGTGTTCTATAAAAAATAAAAGTTGTTTAAATATTGTAATTATATCACATTCAATAATTTTAAAAGTATAAAAATCCAAAATTATTATTAAGTTTCTCTAAAACTAATTAAAGGTTTTAAAATAATATTTGCTATATTGAAACATTGTATTTTAATTATTAAAAATAAAGTTATAAAATTTCAATTCATTATCTAAAGCTAGTTTAATATTTTCTGCTTTTCTAAAGCCATGCTGTTCATCAGGAAAAGTGACATACATTGTTTTAATTCCTTTATTTTCAAGAGCTTTTACCATCATTTCTGCTTGATTTGGAGGGACAATTTTGTCTTCTAATCCTTGAAAAAAAGCCACAGGGCATGATAATTTATCTATGTGGTTAATAGGCGATCGAGCTTGATAAATTGCTTTTTCTTCTGGATATTTACCGATTAAATTGTCTAAATAACGAGATTCAAATTTATGAGTATCTTTAGCTAATGCCTCTAAATCTCCTACACCATAATAACTAGCACCAGCTTTAAAAGTGTCATGAAAAGTAAGAGCGGCTAAAGTGGTATATCCTCCTGCACTACCGCCAGAAATTGCTAATTTATTCTCGTCAACTTTCCTTTGTTTAACTAAATATTGAGCCACATTTATACAATCTTCTACATCCACAATACCCCAATTATTGTTTAACCTTTGACGATAATCTCTCCCATAACCAGTGCTACCACCATAATTTACATCAACAAAAGCAAAACCTCGACTTGTCCAGTACTGTATTCTCAGATTATAACTTGCAGTGGTAGCCGCAGTAGGGCCTCCATGACTTTTTACCAATAAAGGAGGCAATTCATCTTCAGGGGCAGAAAAATCTTTATTTTGGGGAGGATAATACCATGCAAAAGCCGTTTTTCCTTGACTGGTGGGGAATTCTATTTGTTGAGGTTGACTTAAGTAACCACTATCTATATCTAAATTACTTGATTGTTTAAGAATTTTAGTGTCTCCCGTGGCAATATTTAATTTTACTACGGCAGTAGGTTGAGTAGGTGAACCACCAGTAAATAAAATTTGATCTCCATTTACTTGTAAGTAAGCTATGTTTGTGAAAGGAATATTGAGATCTGTTAGGCTTTTATTTTTTGTGTCTAAACTGGCTAAATGAGAAATACCGTCTTGGGTATAGGTACAAATTATGGTGTTTTCATCAGCAAAGCCATATACTGATTCTCCAAACACCCAATGAGGATAACCAAATTCTGCATCTAGGGGATACAAAGATGATATATTTCCGTTGTTTTCTCTCCGATATATATTCCACCAATTACGTCGATCGCTACTAAAATATAATATACCGTTGGGGCTAAATTCAGGTTGGCAGATAGATTCATTTTTTCCTCCAGCCACCAATCTTATATCTGTTAAACTACCATCAGGATTGATATTGGCTAAATATAATTCTGTGTTATCCCAAGGCATATTAGGATGATGCCACGCTATCCATGCTAATTGAGAGTTATCCGGAGAAAGACGGGGTGAGCTGTAAAAATCCGCACCCGTAACGAGGTTTTTAACTTCTCCGGTGGTTAAATCGATCAAGACGAGTTTATTTTCAGGTTCAATACTGTCATTACTATGATCTTCCGCTACACAAATTAGACGATTATGAGACTTATCCAAAACAAAATCTGCATAACGTAACTTAGATTCTGGAGTAAGAGGTTGAGGAGTTTTCCCCTTTTTCTGTTTATATACCCGTTGATCTACAAAATTGGTAAAGTATATAATACTGTCATGAATAAAAAAAGCACCACCGCCGTATTCATGAACACGACTACGCACATTAAAAGGTTTTGGGGTAATATCTTCTAGTGTATCATCTTGATTTAAGCACACAATAACACATCGACCGCTTTCTGATGGACGACTTTCTAGCCAATATATATTGTTATCGTCAAATTTTACTGCCCCCAAGCCAATACTACCCGATACGATTAAATCAGAGGTGATTGGCGATCGCCATTTGCTATAATTTCCAATTGTAGTTTGTGTCATTTTTTTCTTTAGAATTGCTTAATCTTTATCTTGGCATAAATTTTTAGCGATAAACTATGTAATTTACCAAAAATGTCAGCCCTAAGCCCTCTCCATAATCTTTGATTTGGTGTCGGAAGAATGTAAATCTAAATCTTCAAAATTAGCTTATAGCAGTTTTCATTTTTTTTAACCACACTTTGCATTCACTTTGCGACAGGGAAAAAATGTGGTTTATTCATTGAAAAAACTCTGTAATCAAGTAAGCATACTTATATAATACATCAAGAGAAGCTTAAGGCTTTTCCTCTTACATCTGTGTTTAGTTGTCCTTTTTCCAAAGCTATATTACCATTAACGATCGTATAGATAGGCCAACCTGTTAAGTTCCAACCTTCAAAAGGACTCCATTTACATTTCGTCGCTAAATTTTCTTTTAATACGGGTTTATAGCTGTTTAAATCCACTAAGGTTAAATCTGCGTCATAGTCTATTTTTATCTCTCCTTTATGAGGAATATTGTAAAGTTTCGCAGGATTAGTACACATCCATTTTACGACTTGAGCAAGAGTACAACGACCTTTTTTATATTCTGTTAACATTAAAGGCAAGGATGTTTCAACTCCCGGCATTCCTGAAGGGCTATGGGGATAAGGTTTTGCTTTTTCTTCCAAAGTATGAGGCGCATGATCTGTAGCAATACAATCAATAACACCATCTAATAAGGCTTTCCAAAGAATATCATTATTTTCAGGCGATCGAAGGGGGGGGTTCATTTGTGCTAAAGTTCCGATTCGTTCATAATCAGTAGTATTAAGTAATAGATGTTGAGGAGTGACTTCTGTGGAAATCCAAGGAGTTTTATGTTGCCGTAAATATTCTGCTTCGATACCTGTACTAAGGTGGAGTATATGTAAACGCCGTTGATACTTATTCGCTAATTTTACAGCCAATTTCGTGGCATTGAGAGCGGCAATTTCATCTTGAATTTGAGAATGAATAGCAGGATCTGTATTACCCTTAAATAACTTTTTCCTTTCCACAATTCTAGCTTGATCTTCCGCATGGACTGCAATTAAACGACTACCTTTTGCAAAAATTGGTTCAATTTCTGTTTCTGTACTTACTAATAATGCCCCATGATTTGATCCCATAAAAATTTTTATACCACAAGCCGGATGAGCATTTCTCAAGTCATCCAAATTTTCTGCGGTTGCACCCATAAAAAAACCATAGTTGACTAAACATTTTTGACTTGCTCGGTACAACTTATCATCTAATGTTGCCTGAGTAGTGGTTAAAGGCACTGTATTTGGCATTTCCAGAAATGATGTTACTCCCCCCTTAGCACAAGCACAAGATGCGGTAAAAAGGTCTTCTTTATGTTCTAAACCTGGTTCTCGAAAATGTACTTGCGGATCGATCACTCCAGGTAGTAAAGTTAAGCCAGTACCATCAATAATTTGTGCAGAATCATCCCTTAATTCACTACCTATTTCAGCAATTTTCCCCTGTTTTATACTTAAATCTCCCAAGAAAATATCATTATTAGGTAATAAAATTTGAGCATTACGAATTAATAAATTAGAAGTCATAGTTATAATTAGAATGGCAAATTGAAAATCGAAAATTATTCTTAAATTCTAACTTATGAAACTTATGAAAAATTATCAATCTGAAAAATCGCAACAAAAATTATTCTTTTTTTTCAAACTTTTAAATTGGTACTACGATCGACTATTTATTAGTAAAATTATGGCGATCGTGTCTGTATTAAATTTTGGTTTAGTCATTTTCGATCTGACTTATATTCCCTTAAGAGATATATGGTTAAATGGGCAAATTACTCTGGGACAATTTAAACTAGGCCCTTACGAATATAATGGAATACAATTGACAGTTTTACCGAAATCTTGGCGAAATAATATTATTAAATATGATGTAATTAAAGGTATTGAACCTTATAGAGATACAAATTTTTATTTAGAAGAAGTGGATCTTTTAGAAGAAAGTATTAATCAATATGGTTTAAAGGATGAAAATACTGAAAAAATCTTAAAAAATCTTAGAGAAATGAGCATTAATATGATCAGAGAAGATCCTTTTAGATTAGCGAATAAAAGTGGCACTTTAGAAATTATTAAAAATAGAATGAAGGAACACATGGATAACTATATTAATAATCCTGAATCGTCTTCTACACTAGCTTTTACATCCTTTTGGACTGTTACTAATTTAGAAAATAATTTATCCCAACAACTAAGTTTTTTTAATGAAGAAATTAGACCTTTAATTAATACTAACTATTATCGTCCTATTGGAGAGAATGGTCAATTTGTCAATTACTTCGGTTTAATAGATTTTCCCTTTATTGTTATTATTTTTATCGATTTTGTCATTCGTTGTTTGGTTATTAGTTTTCGTTTTAATGGTGTAAAAATTCAGGATGCTATTTTCTGGCGTTGGTATGATTTAATTTTCTTTTTACCAGATTTTAGATGGATGAGAATTGTGCCTATTACTATTCGTTTAAATCAAAGTCGATTATTAACTTATCAACGGATAAAAAAACAAATTAGTCAAGGTTTTGTTGCAGGAATTGCAGGGGATATAACTCAAATTGTGATGTTAAGAATAGTTAATCAAGTACAAAAAACGATCGAAAAAGGACAAATTGAAAAGGTATTATTTAAAGAAGAAACAAAAGAATATATAGATTTAAACGATACTAATGAAATAGCTGAAGTTATCAAACTGTTAATCAATTTAGTTGCTTATGAAATGTTGCCAGAAATTCGTCGAGAAGTAGAAACTTTACTGGCTTATATTTTTCAAAAAACTATCACAGAATCTCCTATCTATCAAAATATTGAACACTTACCAGGCTTAAAAACTTTACCTGAAAATATCAGTAATAAATTAGCTATTCAATCTTATCAAATATTTTTAAATACTATTGATAATATGTTAAAAGAAGATCCTATTTTTGAGAATTACTTAGAAAAAATTCTTGAAAAAGCTACTAAAACTTTAAATATACGACCCAATGCTAGATATGATATTAATAAAATAGAAGAATTATTGGTAATCTTACTGGAAGAAGTGAAAGTTAATTACATTCAAAATCTCTCAGAAGATGATATTGAGGCCTTACTAGATGAGACAAGAGCAATCAATAATAATTGATAATACTTCAGTCACATTGAACATTGAACATACAAACATTTACAAAAATTAATATATAAGATAAAAGTTTTATAGATTTTACTTTTGATTTCACTCTCAATTATTCTCTATTCACTATTCAGTATCGGTTACAAATAGTAAATAAACTTATTCCTTTTCAATAATATTGCTTATAATCATTACCATAAGATAAATTTTTATAATTTTTGTTTTACAATTACAACTTTTATTAACAAATATTTAACAATAGGTAAAATTTGATAATGTCTCGAATATTAGTGATTGATGATGACGCTGCGATCGCAGAGTTAGTATCCATTAATTTGGAAATGGCAGGGTATGATATATGTCAAGCAGAAGACGGAATTAAAGGACAAGCATTAGCATTACAAATTCAACCGGACTTAATTATGTTAGATCTAATGTTACCTAAAGTAGATGGTTTCACTGTGTGTCAACGATTAAGACGAGACGAAAGAACCGCTAATATTCCTGTATTGATGTTAACTGCTTTAGGACAAACTCAAGATAAAGTTGACGGTTTCAATGCCGGAGCAGATGATTACTTAACGAAACCTTTTGAAGTAGAAGAAATGTTAGCTAGAGTCAAAGCCTTATTGAGAAGGAGTGAGCGAAGTTTACCAACCGCTAAACACAGTGAAATTCTCAGTTATGGTGCTTTAACCCTTGTACCTGAAAGATTTGAAGCGATTTGGTTCGATAAAAGCATCAAATTAACTCATTTGGAATTTGAATTATTACATTGTTTATTACAACGTCATGGACAAACTGTACCCCCTAGCGATATTCTAAAAGAAGTATGGGGATACGATCCGAATGATGATATTGAAACTATTAGGGTTCACGTTCGTCATTTACGCACCAAATTAGAACCGGATCCTCGCAGACCTCGTTATATTAAAACAATTTATGGTGCAGGATATTGTTTAGAATTAAATCAAACTAAGACGAATTAATAATCATTAATTATTGTGTAGTTTGAATGATTAACTGTCAATTACCAATTATAAATAGAGTTTAATAGGAGTTTTATGGGAATAAATAATATTGTAGATCAGGCTTTGGAAACAGGGTATCTCACTCCAACGATGGAGGCGGAAGTAGGGAAATTATGTGAAACCTCGTCAGAACTTTCTCTGGAAGAATATATGGCATTAGATAAACTTATGGGAGCTTTATTAACGGGGGAAGTAACAGCAATGCCTAGGAAACAATTTATTAACGTGATGGAAGAATTAGTCGTCAGTGAAGTTATCTCAAGGGTAGCAGAAATAGAAACTACCAGTAATAGATTATTAGATGTGGGAGACATTTCGGCTTATGCCCTTAATCGTTTACCACCTCTTTATGCAACGACAGAAGAAGGAGCTAATTTTCAGAGAGAAAAAGCCAAGGATGAATTAAAAACTCTAATTACTGAACAAGTAGAGCAGTCTATTTCATTATACCTCGATCGACCAGAGTTTCATCCTGAAAGACAAGTTATTAGTAAAGGTTCAGAGCCCAATAATGTGTTTAAACAGGTTAGTCAATTATTACAATCTCAAGCCTCTAATTATGAGCCAATTTAACAGTTGACAGTTGACAGTTGACAGTTGATAATTCTCAATTAGTATATAATGACTTAACAAAACTTATTAATTAGAGAATTATGTTGCCTTTTAGTTGGGAATTTAATACAACTATTATTGCGGGAAGTTGTCTTTGGTGTCTAGCTCTATACATCGGTTTTGCCACTTTAAGAGAATCAGTGATTGATGGATTGTATCGTTGGTTTAATTTTGCAGAACGTTTCCTTTATACTTCAGATGCTGAATTTGAACGTACTCGCAAGGGTAGAGAATCTCAAAATGCTTTTCTTGCTTCTTTAATGAGTATTATTCCTTTTTTGGCGATGGGAATTTTATCTAATTGGTTAACTGAGCTTACTTTTGGTCGAAATTGGTCAATTAGTGTCGGAATTTTAGTTTGTATTTCTTGTGCTGTGTATGATTTGGGAAGACGAGATTCTCAAGGATAATTTAAAATGCGATATTTTGATGAAAGTTTAGCGGTAAGTCAAAGAATATTAACTGAACTTTTTAGGCGTAAAAGAAGCCTTATTTTTTGGGCTATATTTCCTATTTTTATTTTGTTAATTAATAGTTATATAATTGCAGAAAGAGTAAAAATTACTACTGCTTTAGCTATGAAAATATCTGCTCCTTCTAGTTTGGTAGGAGCGGCTTTATTTTTTAGTTGTTTAGGGGGTACGATCGCAACTATTGTTTCAGAAAGAGAACAAAAAACTCTCAAGCGATTATTTATTTCTCCACTAAGTGGAGTTTCTTATTTTTTAGGAATTTTCTTTGCTCATAGTTTTATTGGGCTATTACAAACTTTGTTAGTTTATGGATTATTATTAACTGTTTTATTTATCAAAGAAATGTCTATTTCTGGCTCCATTATTTTAGGTTTAATCATTATCATTCTTAGCATCATAAGTTATGTGGGAGTTGGTTTTATTTTGGGTACTCAATTGGCAAAAAGAACAGAAGATGTTAATGCGATCGTGGCTACTTTTGGAGTTCCTTTATTAATAATTGGAGGTACTTTTTTTCCTAGTTCATTCTTTCCTAAAAAATTATTACAATTTGCTCAATTTAATCCTATTTTTCACATGAATGAAGCCTTAATTAAGGTGTGGGGAAAAGGTAAATCTTTTGAGGATATTCAAGGGCATTTTTTCTTCCTTCTCCTTTTCTCGATCACAATGGTATTTTTTGGATGGTTATGTTATGAGAGAATGATTACAAAGGAAAAAACTCTTTAAATAATTAATAATTAATTTTCTTTTCTACCTCCTCATTCTAAATTCTAAATTTTTCTTTCGTTCGTAATTTATAATTTGAAAAAAATGAAAATCTTAATTAGTAACGATGATGGTATTTTTGCTGAGGGAATCCGCACTTTAGCTAATACTATTGCCCTTCAAGGGCATGAAGTTACAGTTGTAGCGCCTGATAGAGAACGATCAGCCACAGGCCATGGTTTAACCTTACATCAGCCCATTCGAGCCGATAAAATAGAGGGAATTTTTGCAACAGGTGTAACAGCTTGGTCATGTTCTGGTACTCCTTCCGATTGTGTAAAATTAGCCTTGAGTGCCATATTGAAAGATAAACCTGATTTTGTCCTTTCTGGCATTAATCATGGGTCAAATCTTGGTACTGATATATTATATTCTGGTACAGTCTCCGCCGCCATGGAAGGCACAATCGAGGGCATTACAAGTATAGCGTTTAGTTTAGCTAGTTTTACCCTCAAAGAATTTCAACCTGCGGCTAATTATGCAGTAAAACTAATAAATAAATTGACAGAAAATCCTTTACCTGAAACAACTTTACTTAATGTAAATATTCCTCCTGTGGCAGAAACAGAAATAAAAGGAGTAAAAATAACTCGTCAAGGCATTAGGCGATATATTGAAAATTTTCAAAAAAGACTCGATCCTAGAGGAAAAAGTTATTATTGGTTAGCTGGGGAATTAATTGAAGAAATAGATCAACCAGAACATATTTACCTTCCTCCTGATTTATCTACAGATGTTCAAGGCAACAAGGAAAACTATATAACTATCACTCCTTTACAATATAATTTGACGGATGTTGTAACTGTTAAACGTTTAGAAGGATTTGTTTAATAAATTATTTTTTAAATACTTTATAATTCATCGTTGCTAATTTCAACGGATTTGTCTAAAAACGGCTTTTCTTTCTTGGATAATTGTTCTAAAGATGACATATAGTTATCACTGGAAAATTGAGGTAAAATTTCTTTAATAAATGCTTCTGCCGCTTTCGATCGATAACGATTAGAATTGACTATCACCGATAAAGTGCGCTGAATTTCGATACCTTCAATATGGGCTCGATGAATAATACCCATTTTGAGTTCTTTTTCAATCGCTGTAACCGACACAAAAGAAGCTCCTAAACCAGATTGTACAGCGTTTTTAATGGCTTCGATCGAATTTAACTCCATTTCCACTTTTAATTCACTGGTATTGATTTCACAACGGCTTAAAACTTGATCTAAAACTTTACGAATAGTAGATTGAGAATCTAAAGTAATATAATTAAGACTATATAAATCATCTTTAGCGATCGTCTCTTGTTCTGCAAAAGGATGATTCGGTGGTATAATCAAGGCTAATTCATCTTGAGCATAGGGGATAATTTCTAAAATATCTTGTAACTCTAAAGGCACTTCTCCCCCAATAATCGCTAAGTCAACTTGCCCATTCGCCACTGCCCAAGATGTGCGACGAGTAGAATGAACTTGTAGCTGTACGGAAACATAAGGATATTTTTGATGAAATAACCCAATCATTCTCGGTAACAAATAAGTACCAGTAGTTTGAGATGCACCAACAATTAAAGTACCACCTTGAAGATTTTGTAAGTCTTCGATCGCACGACAAGTTTCTTGACAAAGAGTAATAATTTTTTCCCCGTAGGCAAGTAACAAATTACCAGCTTCTGTCAGTTGTGCTTTTCTTCCACCCCTGTCAAATAAGGGTACAGCCAATTGTTTTTCAAGATTTTGGATTTGTAAACTGATAGCAGGTTGAGACACAAATAAACTGTCTGCCGCTCGTTTAAAACTACCTTCATCAGCAATGGCTTTTAAAATCCGTAATTGATCAAGAGAGAAAGGTATATCTGACATATATTTGATAAATTAAGAATAACGAGGATTATAACTGATGGCAAAGAGCAAAAGGTAAATCCTGATAGTGAATTAACTTTAGTATTTTCCAATGTCTTAACCAATTTCTTCTGTGGAATATGGCTTTAGATTTTTAACAATAATGTTTAGACTTTAATCCTAGAGGGATCAATTTTTGATCCGATCATTGATAAGATCTAATTGAACAATAAAATAAGTATTAATTATATTTCTATTTCCTAAGTATAGACTCTATGCACCACTTTGACGCAAAAATGATCAATTTTTTTTACTTTGATTTAATGGCACAAATTTCTCCCTCTACCTTACCTAATTGGTTGACTCCTAGCCATTTTATCATGATTGGTTTATTATTGATGTTTGCGATCGTTCACAGTGGTTTAGCCGCTTTAAGAATGTGGGGAGAATCGAAAATTGGTGTGAGATTATATAGGGTTTTATTTGCTTTACTAAGTATCCCCCTCGCTACAGTCTTAATTATTTATTTTTTCAATCATCGTTATGAGGGTTTAGTTTTGTGGCAAGTGCAAGGTATTCCGGGCATTAAAACTACCGTTTGGATTTTATCGTTTATTTCCTTTCTCTTTCTTTATCCTGCTACCTTTAACTTATTAGAGATTGCCGCCGTTGCTAAACCTGAAGTTCATCTATACGAAACGGGAATTATTCGTATTTCTCGTCATCCTCAAATGGTAGGACAAGTAATTTGGTGTATTGCTCATACTTTATGGCTGGGCACAACTTTTACGATCGTCACTTCTTTGGGTTTAATAGCTCATCATATCTTTGCAGTATGGCACGGAGATCGACGCTTAACAAAACGTTACGGAGAATCCTTTATAAAGGTCAAAGAAAGAACATCGATAATACCAATGTTAGCTATACTAGATGGACGACAAAAATTAGAAATCAAAGAATTTTTAAAACCGGCTTATGTGGGAGTCACTGGTTTTATTTTATTCTTTTGGTGGCTACATCCTTGGTTAATGACAGCAACTGCCAGAGTCAGCCTTTAGAATTTAAAATGAAAAACCCTTAATTTTTGTTATTTGGGGGGATTTTCGAGACTTCTTTCACTTAAGTGACTCTACCATTAGAAGATTAGAAAAAAATTTCTGATTACTCATTACTAATTGCTAATTAATTATTAGGGGATCAGGTAAAGTCAGGTTAGAATTAACATATTAGAATTGAATTAATATCCCTTTTGATTATTTAGCATCATCGATTTTTTAAAATTTTTTTCCTAAACTCTCTTTAAAACAATTATGATTTCTGTCAATCAAACAACCTTTAATCAAGAAGTTTTAGAATCACCCTACCCAGTTTTAGTTAATTTTTGGGCTCCTTGGTGTGGTTTATGTCTAATGTTAAATCCGATTTTGAACAAAATACAATCCGAATGGCAAGGACAATTAAAAATAGTTAGTATTAATGCTGATCAAAATTTATCCTTAGCTAATAGTTATCGTTTGCGTAATTTACCTACTTTATTATTAATTAATAGAGGGGAAATAATTCATAGATTAGAGGGTTTTCAGAGTCGAGAAGAACTCTATAATAGTATGAATAGTGTTATGTTAAATTTAATGCCTGAATCAGCATAAATACTGAATAATAGATGATTAACAATTAATAATTATTCTCTACCTATGTGCTGAGTTGAATAAGCATAAAACCTTTTAAAATCAAGTTATTGATTAACTTCTAAAGTCTATACTCTATTAATAATTAATGATTGCTATTTATCCGGGTAGTTTTGATCCTATCACTTTGGGTCATCTTGATCTAATTCAACGCAGTAGTATTTTATTTGAAAAAGTTATCGTTGCGGTGTTAAAAAATCCAAATAAAACACCTTTTTTTACCATCGAAAAAAGAGTTCAACAAATTCAAGAATGTACCGCAAATATTAAAAATATAGAAGTTGATAGTTTTAGTGGTTTAACGGTGGAATATGCTCAAAAAAAACAAGCAGGAGTTTTGTTAAGAGGCTTACGAGTAATGTCTGATTTTGAACAAGAGTTACAAATGGCTCATATTAATAAAACCCTAGAAAATAAAATTGAAACCGTTTTTTTAGCTACCAATACTGAATTAAGTTTTATTAGTAGTAGTGTTGTTAAAGAAATTGCTAAATTCGGTGGCTCGATCGATCATCTTGTCACCTCTAATATTGCTCAAGATTTATACTCCAATATTCGTAATAAATAACCCTTCTCTTTTCCGTACTTTTTAAAATTAAAATAGGATAATTAGTTTGAGAAAACCGATTTTTTTAATCAATTCTTTTCCCTAATTCTTAATTTTTAATACCTAAAACCTTTTATTATTATCCCCAATAATTATACATTAAGATTATGGGTTATCATTCTCCTATCAGCGATCGTAATCCTGAAACTAATAACAGACAATTACTAATTTTATTTGCATTATTTAGTGGTGTTGGATTAACAATTATAATAGGATTATTTATCTTACTAAATCAAGTAGTTAATTTGATTCCTGTCAGTGTAGAACAAAAAATAGGCAGTTTAATCGTTAATGAATATAAACAAAAAAATAAATTATCATCGACAGAAATAAAACTAAATAAAATAGTAGATAAATTAGAACAATTATTACCATCAAATACTACCGAGAAAAGAAATTATCAGGTTTTATATATTCCTGAAGATACCGTTAATGCTTTAGCTATTCCAGGAGACACGATTATAATTTATGAAGGTTTATTAAAACAAGTAGAATCAGAAAATGAATTAGTCATGATTCTAAGTCATGAAATAGGACATTTTGCCCATCGAGATCATCTTAGAAGTTTAGGCAATATTTTCTTAACAAAATTACTGATTAATTATCTTTTGGGTGGCGTAGAAATTTTACAATCAGGTGCTGATTTTACCAATATTTTAGCCCATGCACAATACTCCCAAGCTCAAGAAAAAAAAGCTGATGAATATGGATTAGATTTACTAAATAAATATTATGGTCATGTAGCTGGAGCTACAGATTTTTTCCAAAGATTAATGACTGAAAATAAACAAACTGAGCAAAGAAATATTATTGCTTTTATCGCTAGTCATCCTTTACCAGAGAAAAGAATTAAAAACTTGGAAAAGTTAATCAAAAATAAGGGTTATATCCTACAAAAAAAAGTAGATTGGATTGATAATTAACCTTACTATACTTTTCCAAGAAGTTAGAGAAAATAAAATTTAAAATAATTATTTTTCTATCTTATTTCGTCTATAACCTAGTTTAATTAATAATTAAATCTTCATCTAATTTTATATTTAAACCCTTCGGTTGTACGACTAATAAATCTACTCTATTTAAGCCTAAAAATTGAGGAATTAAAGTAGCTAAAACACCAGCACCTGTACCAATTAATAACTCTCCTGTTGTAATACGTCGATCGCCTGTAACTCCAGCTATCGCTGCCGCCGCCCCTGTACCAAAAGCGGCATTTCGTAAAAGTTTACCTACATCCATTCCCTTAGTAACACTTTCTATTTCTGTTATAGTCTGAGAAGAACTCTTAACTCTTAAAACACGCCCATTAGGTAATTCGATCGACTTTCCAAAAAATCTAGTACCATTATTCCCAGAAGGACGTAATTCTCCAATCACCTTACTATTACGAGGAATGACGATAACTTTATTACTATCAATATTTTTAGTAACAGTAAATGTAATGGGAACTGTTTCGGTGTTCGTAACAAAAATTTTATCTTCTTGATATTGTACAGGAATTTTTTGACCTCGATTCAAAACAGATTCAGTTTCATTGACAGTGGGAGTTAATGCCACAATATAATTAGAATTGATAGCCTGTAATTTTCCTTGAGAAACTAAAGCCTGATAAATAAAAGCGGCAACTTCTGCTCTTGTAGCATTACGAACAGGATTTAATTGTTTTAAAGTAGGATAATTAACTACTAAATTTTTTTCTGTAGCTGCGGCGACTGGAGAACGAGCAAAATTAGAAATATTACTAGAATCGTTGAAAGAATTGAGAATAGTATTAATATTTTTATTAGGGCTGAAATTTAGACCATTAGCTAATGATACTAATACTTGTTCTCTGGGAATATTTTGTTCTGGACGAAATATTTGTCCGGGATAACCAGAAAGAAAACCCATACTAAAAGCATTATTAATGGCAGTATTCGCCCAATAATTACTGGGTACATCATTAAAATTAATTGGAGATCTTACACTATTTCTAGGTAATGCCTTTTGTACCATTGCCGCAAATTGGGCTCTTGTTACAGGAGCATCTGGTTTAAATGTACCATCAGGAAAACCTGCAATAACTCCTCTTTGCACTAAAGGATTAATAAAATTTGCCGCCCAATAGTTAGAAGATACATCTTCAAATTGCGAATTTTGTGCCATTACTACTGGAGGATTTGCTAATGATGCGACGATCGGAATAGTTGTTTCAACTCCAAAAGTAAGACAAAGAAGTAAAGCTGTTGTAGCTTTAGATTGAGATAATTTGTTCATAATAATATTAAAAGTATAAAGTATATAGTAGTTCCAAATGACTGATAATAAATTCAATAATTGTTAAAAATTTTCTAAGTTTTGTAAAATATGGTTTTAAGAACTCTTGAATTTATTTCTATAAAAATATAACAATCTGCTTAGAATTGCTACAGTCAAGGAAAAAGACTATTTCAAATCCACAAAAGTTCCCTAGGGGGGGATAAGTGAGTTAAAACTAATTTAGTTTGTCGATAAAAAAGAGAAGAAGAACAATAGAAGAGGGGGAGATTGGTTTAGTTGTTCGTAACAAAATTAAATGCAACTTCAATGCTTCAATGACTCATTAGTGCTGATTAACAAATGACAAATAAAACCATAGGAACAGAGATGACATTTCCTGTTATTACTGCATTTTAAACTTGATGCGAGATCTAAGTTAATATAGACATAATGATTAGAGAATAATGCCATGGAAGGAAATCAAGAAATCAAACTTCAACTTAATAATATTTTAAAGTTAAAATTAACTGCAATTAATCAGTTTTTTCTTCATGCCAGAATGTGTAAAAGTTGGGGATTAAATAAACTTAATGAGTATGAATATCGGTATTCTATTAAGTTAATGAAACAAGCTGATAAAATTATTGAGCGTGTTTTTTTCCTCGAAGGTTTACCTAATTTACAAAGTTTAGGAAAATTACTTATTGGTGAAGCAGTATCGGAAATTATCGCTAATGATTTGACTATGACGATGGAATTAGCTGATACTTTACGCACTTCTATTAATCTTTGTGAATCTTTACAAGATTATGTTAGTCGAGATTTACTAACAGAATTATTGGAAGAAACGGAGGAAGAAATCGATTGGTTAGAATCTCAACAATGGCTAATGGCTAATTCGGGTTTAGAAAATTATTTACAATCTATGATTTAAGGAGTTTTTCATGAAAGGTAATAAAAAAGTTATTAAACAGCTACAGAAACTTTTACGCAGTGAATTATCGGCTAGAGACCAATATTTTACTCATTCTCGGATGTATCAAGATTGGGGTTTAAATAAATTATACGATCGAATTGATCATGAAATGCACGACGAAACTGCTCATGCAGATATGTTAATTAAAAGATTGTTGTTTTTAGAAACAATCCCCGATTTATCAGAGCAAGAAGGGTTAAATATTGGTTCTGATGTGCCTGAGATGCTTCGCAATGATTTAGAATTGGAGTATAAAGTTATTGGTGATTTGAAAGAAGCGATCGCCATTTGTGAGGAGGAACAAGATTATCAAACTAGAGAAATATTAAGAGTAATGTTAGGAGATACAGAGGAAGATCATGCTTACTGGTTAGAAAAACAATTAGGCTTAATTGACAAAATTGGTTTACAAAACTACTTACAATCTCAAATGTAAATTTTTGTAATGGAGCAAAAATCGGGTTTAATTTCTTTTTTTTCACCAACTAATGCTTTAGTTATACCAATGACAGAAATACTATGACCTATTAATAGTAAATTGCCACTGAATTTTCTGATTAAAATTTGAGCAGTTTCTTTCATTCTCTCTAAAACCATTGCTTCGGTTTCTGGATAGATGGGAGTTATAGTCGATCGATAGTTCCAATCAATACGAGGATAAAACAACCTTAATTCTTCGGGGGGATGAGTAAGAGGTTTTTCTGTCATCCAATGAGGATTATGCCATTCCCCCAACCCTGGTTCTAATTTTAGAGGTAAATTGATTATATCCGCAATAATATGGGCAGTTTGAATTGTTCTCAAAAAAGGAGAGACAATAAGATGATCAATTACTTCATTTTTTAAGTTAATACCCAAGTTTTGAGCTTGAATTTTTCCTTCTTCAGACAAGGGTGGATCATAACGCCTTAAAGCCGTATTAAACCATTCTGGATAAGCAAAATCAAATCTATGACCATGTCTAGCAACCCAAATTATTGAAGCCATTATTTAGAAATAACTATTTAGGATTTTAGTTATTAAAGGATATTTAATTAGAGGAAATTATTGTTAATTACTAATTATTGATTCTTCCTTTTAAGAGGTTTCTAACCAATCATAAATCCTGTCTAATTGTTCGATCGTAACTAGACCATACTGCCATAAAACCATCGGAATTAAGCCCAAATTATGATCAACAGAACGTTGAGCAATGGCAATAGAATCTTGCGGTACATCGAGTTCTTCTTGCAAAAATTTGATAAAACGATTATAAGTTATAGTAGGCATAAAAAAAATTTTAATAAAAAAGGATGAACTTCTTAAATAAAGATTTAAAAATTAGATAGAGAAAAGCAAAAAGCTACTCTTAATAAATGTTTTAAAAATTATACTTCTCACACAATTATTTTATAGAATATTTCTAGTTTTCTAGCCTAAATTGAGATAAAACAAATAACAAGTTAAATCTCTTTTTTGCTAAGAAAGCACTTTAAAAAAGTATAGGAACAAACTGCAAATTACAGACAACCTAAATTTTAAAAAGTTTGACTTTTTCTATGGACAAATAACTCTAAAGATATGCGTTGATTTCATTTATCCGTCAAGTTATTTGATTGAATTAAAGTTGATGATAGGGTAAAGATTATTGATTACTTGCGATTTTCGATTGAGATAGCTACAAATTATCAATTTATCTTGAACTCGATCGATTCTCAGTAGTTATATTAGCTACTATAAATTTTTGATTAAGTAAAGTATTATACATCATAAGATTAATTTTTGCTATTTTTTTTACTAATTTTTCATTTTTTCTAAAAATTCAATGTTAATTTCATCGCCAACTTTTATTTTTAGTTCTTCTGTTCTACCACCTGCTAATTCAATAACTTGATCGATCGGTACGGTTGAATTATAAAGAGGACAAGGCTCAATTTCACAAGGAGGAGCTTTAGCTATATGTTTAATAACACCATCGGACACAAAAATCATATCAAGGGGGATGGAAACATTTTTCATCCAAAAACTGACAGTTTGAGGAGGGTTAAAAGGAAACAACATCCCACGATTAGGAAGTAAAGAATCACGATACATTAAGCCTATAGCCTGTTGTTGAGGCGTTTGGGCGATTTCCAACTCAATAACTTCTTGATTAATCAATAATTTAGCACCGATGGGCAAATTTTGACTCTGAATTGTATTATCAACGGGAGTAATTTTTGGAGATACATTTTCATCACTTCCAGAAACAGAAGAAGGTTGAAAACCACAACTAAGAAAAAGAAAACTAAGGGTAATAATTAAAGGAGAACTATATCTCATCATCGAAAAAAAAGTTGTTAGTGAACAGCATTAAAGATAACTTAAAACTGACCTTATTAACTTAAGAAATAATGAAGATTTAATAAATTCTGATGATATTATATTCTTTGAGATAGGATTAATGATTTAGTATTTTTTTTTATCTATTTATTCTATAAATTAAAAACATCTTCCTAAGATTAAATTAGTATTTCAATCTAAAATACTTGCACGTTATTGATATAACAAAAAACTTCTAGTCTTCTTTGAGCAAAGTTCATTCTTACAGTAATTTATAAAACGAAAGTTGCTAAATCATGTTTAAGTCCAAACTGATTAAACTAGCAATAAATTTTAAGTGTTGAAAAACTATTAGTAATAAACTTATTATTCGTTGTTGCCCATTACCTACCTTCATAAATAAACTTAGATAAGTCCAAGTTTACTTTTTATCTTCCATTTTCTTTGCTTATTGTCAATTGTCAATTGTCAATTATTAATTATTAATTAATAAATACCGGCGTTATAACGCTCATCACCCTCATTAAAAACTTCCGCCTCAGGAGTAGCGGTAAAATTATCAAGGTTAGCTTGTAATCTTTCTTTTTGAGTATCAGTTAACCCCGGAATAAGTAAAACATCTTCCACTTGTTCATAAGGTGCATTTTGGATGATAATACTCGCTAATTTGGGATAAAAACCTCTTAAATCACGAAAATCACGGATGTCACTGTTATTTACGTCAATTTTTTGACCAAATTCAGTACCTAATAAGTCATCAGCAACATTCCGACGAGTATTGTCGGCCGCCACTAAACGGGGAGTTCCCTGTAAAATAGTATTGAAATCTAATGCCTGAGCGGGTTGAGAAAAAGCAACAGAACACAAAAACAAGATAAAACTAAATACTGTTACAACACGATGCCATAATTTCATGAAAATGAAACCTCCAAAAAATAAGATAACTTTAATAATTATTTTATATGTGCTAATTTTACATGAATATAACCGAATAAATCATTACACTCCCGTAAAACTGTCTATTAGCAAAGACAAGTTTGTCAATTGATTTTATGCAAATCATGAGGATAGACAAAAAATAATTTTCGAGACAAAAGTCACAAAGATTATTATTTTTAGTTTGATCACTTTAAGGATGTATTTCTATCCACAAGGCTTATTGCTATTCGATTGTATCAGTCAAGTTGACTTTTTCATTCATCCAGAAGGTAAAGATTTGTAAAGATGTGTTCAAAAAAGTTTAATTGATAAAATAAATACAGAAAAATATGACACAATTATAAATGTTCATTAATTTAAGTCAAATTTAATTTTAAACCTATGGTCTTACAATTAGGGGATGCTGTTCCTAACTTTACTCAAGCCTCTAGTATGGGGGAAATTTCTTTTTATGATTGGGCGGGAGATAGCTGGGTTGTACTTTTTTCTCATCCGGCTGATTACACTCCTGTCTGTACCACTGAATTAGGTACTGTGGCTAGTTTACAATCAGAATTTCAGAAACGCAATGTCAAAACGATCGCTCTTAGTGTGGATGGGGTAGAATCTCATAAGGGTTGGATTAACGACATTAACGAAACTCAAAATACCACTGTTAATTATCCTATTCTTGCAGATGACGATCGTAAAGTTGCAGATTTATACGGTATGATTCATCCTAACTCCTTAAATAATCTCACCGTTAGAAGTGTATTTGTTATAGATCCTAATAAAAAATTACGTTTAAGTATTACTTATCCTGCGAGCACAGGACGCAACTTTGATGAAATTTTAAGAGTTATTGATTCTTTACAATTAACGGATTATTATCAAGTCGCAACTCCGGCTAACTGGCAAGATGGAGGAGATTGTGTTGTAGTGCCTTCTATTCCTACTGCTGAAGCAAAAGAGAAATTCCCCAAAGGGGTAACAGAAATTAAACCTTATTTGCGGATGACTCCTCAACCAAATAAATAAGCGGAAATTTAAGAATTGGTAAAAACATCAACGTATTCTGACAAATACAGAGTTTACACTGTAGTAAAATCAAAAGATTTAACTTTGTCTTATGGTTTGATAATTTACTTTGCGATCGTGTGTGACGATGAAAGATGACCGTGAAATCTGCTATTTTTAAGGAAAAATAATCAATTTGGCGGTTTTTTTTGTCTATATAATATTATCTAACTTTTTGTTATAAGAATTTTGAGCTATTCAAAACAACTTCTCTATACTTTGCAAAGAAATAATTTAAACCTGAGCAAATTAAACTTGAGCAAAATAGAGAAAAAACTAGATTAATATCAAATAACAATCTTGTTAAGTATATATTCACTGATTATGACATAATTTCCTCTCCCACTAGGAGAGGTTTTTTTTGATCATAAAACTTGAGCCCTTAACCATGCTACAGGTAAATAAAGCATTTTATTAGGAGTTGGTACAAAGGCACGGCGATTAAACACATCATAGTTATTTTTGATGATGACATCTAAAATTCCTTGATACAGCATTAATGCAGACCACACAGGCCAACGTCCGTCAGGGTTTAAGGCTTTAATACCTCTTTCTGCATCTTCGTAATATTGCCTTGCTCGATCGATCTGGAATTGCATTAAGTTATACCATCGATCGTCTATTACACCGTTAAATAAATCTTCTTCGGTATAGTTAAACCTTGCTAAGTCTTCTAAGGGTAGATAAATGCGATTTCTGCTTCTGTCTTCACCCACATCTCGTAGGATATTGGTTAATTGATTGGCAATACCAAGAGCGACAGCTTCTTCTTCAGGAATATATACTGAGTGATGATACCAAGGAGCATTCAAATAAGTTTCATCAATTCCTAGAACCGCAGAAGACATTAACCCCACAGTACCAGCAACTCGATAACAATAAAGGTTTAATTCTTCAAAAGTCTCATAACGATTGCGATATAAATCCATTCTTTGCCCTGCAATCATATCTCGGAAGGGTTGAATATCCATCGGAAAACGTTGGAGAGTATCAACCAAAGCCACGTCAGGATCATCGA
Organism: Geminocystis sp. NIES-3709; assembly: GCF_001548115.1. Taxonomy (GTDB): domain Bacteria; phylum Cyanobacteriota; class Cyanobacteriia; order Cyanobacteriales; family Cyanobacteriaceae; genus Geminocystis. The sequence continues at coordinate 616,584 of NZ_AP014821.1, forward strand.
TAGGTTGTCCTGCAAACACTGATTCTAATTGTTGCTCCCACAAATCAAGAGTTTCGGGAGTTGTCAATTTGGCTTGAGGACCATCTACTAATTCATCAGTACGGCGACACCAGACATAAATCGCCCAGATAGCACTTCGTTTCTCTTTAGGCATCAATAAAGTACCTAAATAGAAGGTTTTAGAATACTTTGCTGTCACTTGACGACAGTATTCATAAGATTCCTCTGGGGAGGCTAGGGGTTGTTTAGGTTGTAATTTTTTAGGCAGTTGCAGCATTCATCCCTGCTGAATATAGCTAAATATAAGTTTAAAAATAAGAATAATGACGATTCTATAGTATTGTCTCACTTTCTGACCCATTTTCATCATTGATTATGGGTGATAAGTAATTTATCATTGATAATTAAAATTACCTAAAGATTAGGTTTTAATTATTAACTGTCAACTGTCAACTGTCAACTGTTAAACCGTAGTAGGTTCTGGTTGTTGGAAATTAATACTAACAGGATAGTCTTTACTGATCACTTGGGCTGTTCGTTTTCCTGATAATACGGCACCTTCCATGCTTCCTAAATACTCTTGCATGGTAAAGTCTCCTGCTAAATAGAAATTACTAATGGGTGTTTTTTGGAATGGACGATAGGCTTGTCTGCCGGGTGTCGCTTTATATACCGATCGAGGGGTTTTGACTACATGGGATTTTAAAAGTTTAGCAGGGTTATCACCGTTAAAATGTTGAGGAAATAACTGTCTTAATTCTTGCATGGTGGCTTCGATAATTTCTTCATCAGATTTTGCAATCCAATCAGCCGCCGGGGCTAACACTAACTCTAACATCGATCGATCAGGGTTACTATATTCCTTACAAGTGTTACTCATATCAGCATAAACACTTAATAAAGGCGATCGAGAAAACAGTAAATGATCAATATCAGTGAGTTTTCGATCGAACCACAAATGAAGATTGATAACAGGTACACCTTCTAACCCTTCTAATTTTTGAAAAAAGGGCATTTCTTTCCATGAGGTAGGTAACATCACTTTCAAAGGATCAACTGGCATAGCAGAAACATAAACATCAGCCGTGAAAATCTCGTCTTGCGCATCATTTAATCCTCGTAATAAAAAGCCTTTGACGCTACCATCTTCGTTCAATAAAATTTCTTTCAAGGGAGCATTTAACCTTACTTCTCCACCTCTTTCCGTGACATAATCGACAATTGGTTTGCATAATCTCTCTGTAGGTGAACCATCTAAAAAAGCCATTTTTGAGCCATTTTTCTCTTGTAAGAAGCGATTTAAAGCAGTTAAAAGAATGGTAGCGGAAATTTCATCAGGATTGATGAAGTTCAACGCCTTTGACATGGCAATAAAAACTTCCTTCTCGATTCTAGGGGGAATATTTTGTTTTGCCATCCATTCAGACCAAGAATATTTATCCATTGCCTCTACATATTCTTGACCTTGCACGATCGCCGGTAACAATCCTAAACCAAATTTAATTTTTTCGCCCCACGTTAACATATCATTATTGCGTAAAATAGCAACTAAACCATTAACAGGAGCTGGAAGATCAGGAAAATCGAACCTTGAATAAGTACCGGGTTTTTCAGGTTGATTAAAGATCATTGTGTGTTCTTTCCACTGCAAACGATCTTCAATACCCAATTCATGAAATAATTCCAACATATTGGGATAAGCACCAAAAAATATATGAAGTCCCGTTTCGTACCAGTCTCCATCTTCGTCTTTCCATGCGGCAACCTTTCCGCCTAAAACATCTCGTCTTTCGAGGACAATAGGTGTATGTCCTGCATCTGCTAAGTATTTTGCGCAAGAAAGTCCTGCTAATCCTGCACCTGCTATGGCAATTCGCATCTAATTTTTTACTTTTCTACATTTTTTCTCTCTATCATTTTAGTCGCAATTCTTCACATTTCGTTACATTTTTTTAAGATTTTTTTAAAATAAATCAACTATAGCAATCCTATCTGAATCGTGAGAAATAATTATGTTCAATTAGCACTCAGCAATTAGTTATCAGCTATTGTGAAGTTAAATTTCTGACCAACATTAGTAATTGATTACTTATTCTTTAATGAAAAAAGGCTAACAGCTAAAAGCTAATCCCTTTAATTAAAAGTATCTAAAATGCTCAAAAATGGCTGATATATAGATTTAGTCAGGACGCCAAAATATAATTGAGTTGTTTAAAGGCTCAACTTTTGTGCCGGGATAGTAAAATTGTAATATTCGTTGTGCTGACCATCCCAAATTTGCTAAATTATAACTACCAAACTGACTTAATCCTACTCCGTGACCAAAACCTCCACCAACAAAAGCATATCCTGCTAGTTTATTATTTTTGTCAAAAAAGGGGTCTAAGTAAAATAGTGTACTTCTAGGGGGTGTAAAAGCACTTCTAACCTCATTTTTTGCTAAGGATACCACCCCTGAATCTGTAATCACATCCATTTTAATGATCCTACCAGATGACGATCGATTCACAATCTTCATTTCTTTGATGATTTTAAAATCTTTAAGAGGATGTTTTGTTCTTTCTAAATATTTTTGTAAATCTTTAGATAAATCTTGAATACTACTTTTGCGATTCCAACGAAATAAACTTCTTCCCGTTTCATTAAAACCGTTTTGTAAGCTAATAAATTTACGGAAATTAGCTTCAGATTCGAGGGTATTTTCTCCTAAATTCCAAACTTGTTGAGGTGAATCGATGACAGATTTAAGATAAGGACGATTTTGCCCATTCCACACATCTTCAAAATAGGATGTTATTCCCCCAGTAGTAGAAGAATATAAGGCATCTACTAATTCATTATCATAGGTTAGCACTAATCCTTTAGTTGAGGCAATGGCTTTGTCGGAAGTCGAAGAAGTACCAGTTAATCCATAGTAAACTTGACAATGAGTTGTGGCACACATTTCATAATTATCAGCTTGAAATCTACGAGTGTTACGAAGGGCATAAGTTCGAGCAATAATAGTTTGTGCTTCTGCGGCCGCCATTGGCACATTACTCCCAATTTCATGAGGTACGACACCTCGCAAATAAGTTTCTATATCGACTTTATTTACAAGGGTATAATTTCCATAAGAATTGGGTTGTAGGGTAAAAGTGCCTCCATAATTGCGCCAAGTGCCTTTGATTCCATCTTTTACTTGAATTATATTTTTGCTACTGTTTATTTCTAAGTAATTGGCTTGATAAGTATTATCATTTATTTTGAAAGAAACTATGGGCTTCTCCAATAAAATAGCGGTTTCAATATAAACATCTTGATAGCCTTTTTCTTGAATAGCACTAAGTAATAGTCTTTTTAAAAGGGGATTAGAATAAGTACTACGTTTCGCCCACACTTGCCAACGTCCGGGTTGTGTAATTTCCACATCAATACCTAAAGATTGCCAACGATTAGCAGAATCCTCTGCTGTTTCAAAAGTGCCGTAATCACCTAAGATTAATCTTTCTTCAATTAGCTTATTCGGTAATGGTTGAGCTACGATCGATAATTTTAATTGATTGGTAGTTAAAGTTTTTTCTTCTTGGTTAGAAATATTAGTAAATTTCACAGTTAGAGAGTCACCTTCATTACTTTTAAGGGTAATTTCATCTTCTAATTCATCTCCAAATCTTTGTACAATACCGACTTTTAAATCTACAGCTAAAACGGGGAGATTCGGAAAAAACAATGCACCAAGTAATAAAGGTAAAGTTAACCAAAGTTGGGGAGAGATTAAATTAAAATTGAGGCAAGAATTAAACTTCATAACATCGAGATTACTTTTACACACACCAATTACAATAGGTAAAGGATTAGTTACTTTCAAGATTATATCTTAATTGAGGTGTACTGAAAAAGTGTAATTTTTAAACTGAGGAATTTCGATGATAAAACATGAAAGTATAAAACTTTAGATAGAGAGAGTTTATAAGTAAAGAGAATAGTAAAAGGGTTAAGAATTTCGTTTGTTTAGATCAATACTTTATATATAGAAAATAAACAGCGATCGATAATCTTAATAGATTTTATTAATGAATATAAAATTAAGAATCAATACTAAGCTCGCCATTAGATTTTAAAATAAAGTGATTGTTTCCCCATTTTATTTTATTACCAAATAAAGCTATTGACCAAATATAAAATCTAATTAAATCAACAACAAAAATTAATCCTAAATACTGAATGATTGTATCATTATTAAGATATTTAAAACTTAGTTTATAATTTAATAAAAGTTTAAGAGAAAGAGTTATTATCAACACTATTAAACTAAAAAAAGAGAGGTGATTAAATAAACAAAAAATAATACTATTGATTGTACCATAAGTAAAAATCATACCTAAATATCCTTTAAATCTTTGTACTCGGATACAACGAAACCAGCGAATTTGTCTTTTTAGATAATGATTAAAAATTTCTTCAGTTATTTGATGTTTTACTATATAGTTAGATAAAACTGTTTCATAACCTAATTTTGTTGGTAAGTTTCCTAATAAAAAATCATCGGCTAAACTATTTGCTATTCTCTCAAAACTACCAATTTTTTCTAAGATTTTTTTTCTGATTAAAATAGTTGAACCAAAAGCAAATTTTACTCCTTCTAATTGTCTAGCAGTTAATACATTAGGAATAAAATTACAAGCAACTCCTAAAGATTCAATAATTCCCGTAAAATTATGACTTAAAGACTGATATAAACAAGTCACAACGCCTACTTTTTCCTGTTGCAATGGTTGGACTATTTTTTTTAAATAATCTTCTTTAACTTCTATATCACTATCAGCTATTAAAATTAAATTATAATCACAATACTTTAAACCATTAGCTAAATTACTTACTTTATAGTTATAACCAATTATCCGATCGTTCACTATTAATTTTAAATCTCGATCGGCATATCTATTAATTAGTTTTTCTACCAGTAAAATAACGGGATCATGTTTATCTCGAACACAAAAAATAATTTGATATTGAGGATAATTTTGTATAATAAAAGATGTTAAATTTTCTTCAAGATTATATTCTAAACCCCATAAAGGTTTAAGTATAGAAATAGGTGGAGAAAAATCAACATTAACCTCTTCTTTTTGGGAAAAAAAACGATAACAGGAATAAAGACTATATAGATAATAGACGATCGATCCCAAAGTTAGAATAAAAAAAACTAAAGAGAAAAAATTAATAATTAGTGATGGATAATTAATAACTAATAGTGAATTAAGCATAATTGCTTTAAATTGTCTTATATAATCAATTGTTAATTGTTCATTGGTTAAACATTGAAGCGAAATAACATCACATCTCCCTCCTTTACAATATACTCTTTTCCTTCCGAGCGAACTAAACCTTGTTCTTTTGCCGCCGCCATGCTACCAGTTTTAACTAAATCTTCATAGGCAACAGTTTCCGCACGAATAAATCCCCTTTCAAAATCAGTATGAATTACTCCGGCTGCTTGAGGTGCCTTCATTCCAGCGATGATTGTCCATGCCCTAGTTTCTGTTTCCCCTGTGGTAATATAAGTACGCAATCCTAATAATTCATAAGTTGCTTTAATCAATGACTGCAAACCCCCTTCAGTAACTCCTAGAGACTCTAAAAATTCCGCTTTTTCTTCTAAGGATAATTCTACCAACTCTGATTCTACTTGAGCTGAAACTACGACCACTTTAGCATTTTCTGAGGCGACTTGTTGTTTAACTTGCTCTACCCATTCATTACCGGTGGCTAAATCTTCATCAGTAACGTTAGCCGCATAAATCACTGGTTTGGAAGTTAGTAATCCCAACGGCTTAACAATTATTTCTTCCTCTGGGGTTAAGTTTAAAAATCTAGCAGGTTTACCATCATTGAGAATAGGTAAAATTCGCTCTAAAATGCCCATTTCTTCAGCCGCTTCTTTATTATTTTTCACCTGCTTTCTCAATCTTTCTACTCGGCGCTCAACTTGAGTTAAATCAGCTAAAGCTAATTCTAAATTGATAACTTCAATGTCTCTAATAGGATCAACTGATCCAGAAACGTGGATAATATCATCATCGTCGAAACATCTTACTACATGAACGATGGCATCTACTTCCCTAATATTTGCTAGAAATTGATTTCCTAAACCTTCCCCTTTCGATGCACCTTTTACTAACCCTGCAATATCCACAAATTCAATACGAGTAGGAATAATTTTTACAGATTTAGATATTTTAGCTAATACTTCCAAACGTTCATCAGGTACAGCTACAACTCCCACATTAGGCTCGATCGTACAAAAAGGGAAATTTGCGGCATCGGCTTTGGCGTTAGCTACTACGGCATTAAATAAGGTAGATTTGCCTACATTGGGCAATCCCACAATTCCAGCTCTTAACATAAGATATAGTTATTTTAAATATTGGTCAAGATTTTATTATTGCTTATTTAAGTGCTTATGGAAAATGAATAAAGGTTATCAATGTTGTTCGATCGTCTTTAGTCAACTATCCAAGGTGGCAAAGGATTCTCAAATTGCCAGTCCACACCAATTATGTCTTCATCTTCTTTTTCGATTAAGTACTTAGCTTGATGAAAAGCCTGATCTGCATTAATAGCAACTAAATTAGCGTCAGATCCTTCAACTCGTTGATTCTCTAATATAGTACTATACCAAGAGGCAATCCATTCTCCATTACTTTCTTCAAGAGTCAAAGTATATCTATTTCCAGTACGACTATTATCTAGGAACATACGATAACGTTTTGGAGAGTTTTCTATTTCTGAGGTTATCATATTGATAATTAATTGTTTGAAATAAATAATCAAATACTATACTAACAAAAACTGATCACTGATAATCTTAATCCAAGTTGATTAAAATTACTTATTACAAAAACGATCGAAAGCATAATTTAGTAATGTTTATGGGTAATGTCATCATATCAAAAACAACAACGAGAATATGATGAATTTTTATATCAAGCAAGATATTTAACATTTAATTGAAAACTTTTTTGCCAGATTCAAACAATATACGGCAATAATCACCAGATATGATCAATGAAAAATAAATTTTGTTGTTGGTATTTATCTAGGGGCAATCCTCATTTGGCTTAATTGATGACAAGCTGTAACTTTAATCTCCCAAAATTATGTGAGATAATGTTACAATTTTAGCCTTTTTATGTTTCTAAAAATCTTAATTTAAAAATAAAATATAATTTCCTAATTCAAAATTACAATAACCCAAAGGAGAGTCAGAGAGATAGATTTATTCAATTTATTTTAAGGCTATTAGATTCAGATTTATTTGAATAATAATTTTCTCACAACAAACTTTTGATAGTATCTTTTATCTATCTCTTGTGTCCTGACTCATATTTGATCAATGTTTATCGTGAAATCTAATACCTAAAAATATATCGTACAAAAAACTCCAAAAGTTTTTACCGTTGAGTAAGTCCAAAGATTGATCACAGCCTTTTGCGTCTAATAAGGGTTTAGTTGCATAATAGGCAGGCTCATATTTATACCAAGGAATAGAAGGCCATAAATGATGAATTAAATGATAGTTTTGTCCGAGAATTAAAAGATTCAAAACTCTACCCGGATACACTCTCGCATTTTTCCATCGATCGCGTTCTCTAAAAGGACGATGAGGTAAGTAATCAAAAAATAAACCTAACGCAATACCAACTACTAAAGCAGGTACAAACCAAAAATTCATTACATAACCTATAAAACCGTAGTTAATACCGAGAAAAACTACCGTAAAGAGAAATAAACGACTCAAAAACCATTCTAAAAGCTCATATTTTCGCCATAATTGTCTCTTGAAGAAAAAAATCTCATGGTAGAAAAACCTAGCGGCAATCATCCATAAAGGGCCTCCTGTAGAGACATAATGATCAGGATCGTTCTCAGGATCATTTACATTTGCATGGTGTTGTAGGTGAACCCTCGTAAAAACAGGAAAGGCAAAACCCAACATTAAGGCACTACCATGACCAAGAATTGAATTAATGATTCGATCGCTATGGGCGCTATTATGAGAAGCATCATGAATAACAGTACCAGACATATGTAAGGCTAGTACATTGGCACAAAAACATATCCAATCTATCCACCCCCACAAAAAATAACCCACGGTGGAAAATGTAATTAATAAAATAGCAGTAATAAACATCAGCACAGTAGGATTAAACCCTCCCGGTGCTTTTAAATATTCTCTTGGTACAGATGTCAATACAGGTGAAACCGACTGCATTGCTTTTATATGCTCCTTCTTTGAATCCGATAAATAAATTTTTTATTATGGTAGTTTACAATATTTTGTTCTTAAGGTAAAGATTTGTAAATCTTCTCATTCTAGTTATTTATTCTTCAAAGACTTCCTGAATAACTTGTTTAATTTCTTTATCTGGAGGGCGTTTAGTAAATTGTTGATGGCTATAAATCCATAAAGGCTTAATAATTTTATCTTTTTCATTAAGTAAATACATAATTCTAATTTGTCCAGATGCACCCTTAGCAATGACTATAACTAACTTATAAAATCTCCACTCTTGAGATAATTTTAAACCACTCGGTAAAGGTTCTGTTCTTGCTTGTGGCGGATAAGGATTTATAATTAATGCGTCCAAATAGTTGCTAATATTTTGACTAAATCTAATTTTTTCATCTTGAGATTTATAAGTTTTAACTAATTTCTGGAAACTTTTTTCAAAGTAAACAGTTTGTTCAAGCAAGTAGAGAGTTGAGCCATTCATTTACTTCTCCTTGCTTTATGTATTGAGGTTTATATTTTTTGTGAGAATTAATTTCCCCTTTCAAAATATGAGAAATTATTTGCTCATAATGAGGGTGATTTTGTTCAATTTCTAACAATTTTTTTTGTCCTAAAAGTTTCATATCTTCTATTGAAATAGATTCATTTGAACTAGCATAACTAGGTAAGTCTTTTCGAGCTTTTTTCCATGGAAATTCCAGATGAGTTAAATCACTCAGATAATAAGCATGGTACTGTCCAAAATATTGCCAAACTTCTTCTAAAACCGCTTTTAATTCTTCGTTGATATATTCTGGAGTAGGAATCGGTAATTGTTGGGCTTCAAATTCACTGTAAAAATGGTAAGCTGGTGGACAAACAGGGCCATAACGCCATGCTTGAATATCCTCGAGAAATAAAGGTTCATCAAATAGAGCTAAGTATAGACACTGACTATAATAGAGAAGTTTTTGTAACTTCATATTAGTCATTTGATCATCTCTACCATCTTCATAAGCCCTAATAATAAAGTATTTAGCTACTGTTAGGGGGCTAACCATTAGATTTTCCTTTGGTGGATTTGTCATTAATAATTTTATTTTAACTTGACTTAGTGGTACTTATTACTTCTTAGCTTATTCTTAATCATAAATTTTTGATAAATTATCTTTGCGTCTTTGCGTGAGAAAAATATTGATAGTTTTTGTTCAAAAAGAACCATAAAAAAGACGATCGACCCTAAAATACCTCACTAAATGAGGTTAGAATCGATCGAGAGGGGTGTATTTTAATATTTTTGAGATTCAAGTCGAAACTTAGAACAAACCCAAAGTTAAGGACTTATCAATGGGGAAGATAGAACCAGCACCTAACCAAAGAGTTACTAAAGTACCAAACAAAAATACAGTCATCGCAATGGGGCGACGGAAAGGATTTTGGAACTTGTTAACGCTTTCGATGAAAGGTATTAGCATTAAACCTAAAGGAATTGCCGCTTGACAAGCGATACCTAAGAGTTTGTTGGGTAAAACTCGCAAAATTTGGAATACAGGATATAAATACCACTCAGGTAAGATTTCCAAAGGAGTTGCAAAGGGATCAGCAGGTTCGCCAATCATAGCAGGATCTAGAATGGATAAACCAACGATTAAACCTAATGCCCCTAAAATACAGACAGGGAACATATACAGAATATCGTTAGGCCATGCAATTTCACCGTAGTAATGATGACCCATATTTTGAGCTAATTTTGCTCTTAATTTTGGATCGTTAAGATCGGGTTTTTTGATTAATTGAGAATTAGGATTAGACATGATTTAAAAATTTCCCCTCAGTTAACGGGTATATAAGAAGAAGAAACAGGATAATTTATATTTTATCCTGATTATATCTGAGCATTCTGTAACAAATGATTAACTTTAAAGACGATGGATTTCTCGACTTTAAATCTTAATTACAAAGGACCAGAAATACCTTGTTTACGGATTAAGAGGAAGTGTAATAACATGAATACTGCCATTAACCAAGGTAAAACAAAGGTGTGAATGGTGTAGAAACGGGTTAAAGTTGCTTGACCTACACTGGCACCACCTCTTAAAAGTTCTACCATTTGATCTCCAACGACAGGAATAGCCGCAGGTACACCTGATACGATTTTAACTGCCCAATAACCTACTTGATCCCAAGGTAAGGAGTAACCAGTTACACCGAAGGAAACGGTAATAACAGCCATTGTTACACCCACGATCCAAGTTAACTCACGAGGTTTTTTGAATCCACCAGTTAAGTAAACACGAAATACATGGAGGATTAACATTAATACCATCATACTGGCAGACCAGCGATGAATCGATCGAATTAACCAGCCGAAGTTAACTTCATTCATGATAAATTGAACGGAGGTAAAGGCTTCGGTAACGGTGGGTTTGTAGTAAAAAGTCATGGCAAACCCAGTTGCAAACTGAATTAAGAAGCAAGTTAGGGTAATTCCGCCTAAGCAATAAAAAATATTGACATGGGGGGGAACATATTTGCTACTAATATCATCGGAAATCGCATCTACTTCGAGGCGATCGTTAAACCATTTATAAACAGGAGAATCGGTTACTTGTTTAGTAAACATTAAGCCGTGAACTAGGAATTATTATGTACAGTGTTTTTTGTAATTTGGGATAACGATAAATCTCAGTTTAGTTAAAGATTTAAGGTTATAGTTAGTCAATGGAATTATATCATGACGTTGTAGCAAGACTAGGGATTCATTACGATCGTCAACAATTAATCAAATTCTCAGACTTACTACATAAAATTTAACATATTTTGCTCATTAAAAACTTGGTAATGAAATTAGTTTAGCAACGGCGGTTAATAATCCTGTCACCAGTATTCCTACGATACTCAAAAAGCCTATAGTCAAAGTATTCAGACGAGTATCTAAACCTTCCATTCTTTTATCTACTCCATCAATCCTTTTATCGATGGATTCCATGCGCTTATTTGATTCCTCATTCTGGACTTTCAATTTCTCTATATCAATTTTAATTTCTGTAACATCTGATTGAACTCGATCAATTTTATTTTCTAGAGGTTCAATTTTATTCTCTAGTCTTGTTAATACATCAACTAAATTTACTTCGACAATTTGAGTCATAATAGTATAGTGTTGATTTACTAAAGGTTGAGGATAGTTACCGCTATCCCTTCCTTATATTTTATACTTTAATTATTATTTGTTACAATGCCGAAGATGTGGAGATTTATCTAAATACTGCGATGAAATTGTTAAGAAATATTGATTTTCCTGAGAGTGCGTTTATTGCGGATAATGCCTCGATTATGGGAGATGTGGAAATAGGAAGGGGATCGAGTATTTGGTATAGTGCTGTAGTAAGGGGAGATGTGGAAAAAATTTCGATCGGATCTTATACTAATATTCAAGATGGAGCAGTATTACACGGAGATCCTAATAAAGTAACGATTTTAGAAGATTATGTGACGATCGGACATAAAGCTGTAATTCACTCTGCCCATATCAAAACAGGTTGTTTAATTGGAATTGGCTCGATCGTTTTAGATGGTGTTACCGTAGGAGAGGGATCAATCATTGGAGCAGGTTGTGTTGTAACAAAAGATGTTGAGCCTCGATCTTTAATGGTTGGTATCCCAGCAAAAAAGCTCAGAGAAATTGGAGAAGATGAAGCACAAGATTTAATTAATCACGCTAAAAAATATTATCAACTTGCCTTATATCATGGTGGAAAAAGTGATAATAAGGGATTTTATTAAGTTATCTGAAATTGGTTCGAGCATTAGATTAATTGCATCCTTTAAATATGAGATCGCCTCCTGTTTAGTATCTCCAAAAGATGAAACAAAACTTAATTTTGGACAAGTTGCCGTATAAGTTTCCGTTTCCTCATCCCATTCAACAATCGCTCTAACTATCATAATTAATTTTTAGTTTATTTATTTTATCAATATTATAAATAACTAATAGCGATCGCATATTACCCTGTCCACCTGTATCCTATCTCCTTTCTTAACCGATAATTTTATAACTCACTCAGGTAATTATTTACTCATCGATCGAGGTAAAATCTTCTTCAGAATCATCACTAGCCGTCTCAAAACTGACATTATTAATCTCTAATTCAGCTTTTACTTTTTGCTCGATCTCACTAGCAATTTCAGGATTCTCCTCTAAATATTTAACTGCATTATCTCGCCCTTGGGCAATATTATCGCCATTGTAACTATACCAAGCCCCTTTACGAGTAACAGTATTAGTTTTTTCGGCTAAATCCAATAAACAACCAACACGGGAAATACCTGAACCGAAAATAATATCAAATTCTGCAATACGAAAAGGAGGTGCAACTTTATTTTTTGCAACCTTGACTTTCGCCCTAATACCATACTCCCCTTCACTACCTTTTTTCAAAGTTTGTATCCGACGAATATCCAACCTTACGGAAGCATAGAATTTGAGAGCAGTACCACCTGTTGTAACTTCTGGACTACCGTAACTAATACCAATTTTTTGACGTAATTGGTTGAGAAAAATAACAGTAGAACCCGATTTACCTATATTTCCGGCCACTTTTCTTAAGGCTTTACTCATCAAACGTGCTTGTAAACCTACCTGTAAATCTCCCATTTCTCCCTCGATTTCTGCACGAGGTACTAGGGCTGCAACAGAATCAATTACTACTATATCAACAGCCGAACTGCGTACTAATTGATCCACGATTTCAAGGGCGGATTCTCCATTATCAGGTTGGGCTACCAATAAATTGTCAATGTCCACCCCCAAAGCGGCAGAGTAAGTTGGATCTAAGGCGTGTTCAGCATCAACGAAAGCCGCAATGCCTCCAGCTTTTTGCACCTCTGCGATCGCATGAAGTGCTAGAGTCGTTTTTCCAGAACTTTCAGGTCCATAGATTTCAATAATACGTCCTTTAGGTAAACCACCACCTAAAGCAAGATCAAGGGTTAAAGCACCACTAGAGATAGTTTCTATCTTCATTTTGGTAGCATCACCAAGACGCATAATTGAACCCTTGCCAAAATTACGTTCTATTTGAGTTAAAACAATATTTAATGCTTTTTCTTTATCAGATTTATCAGAATTTTGAGCCATTGTACTGGTAGCCATAAGCTGATTTTTATTTAACTTTGTTAATAATAATTGAATCTAGTATCTATGTCACAAATCTTCAACTTTTAGTACATAGGTATTAACATATTAACTTATTTTTGGAAGAATGGGGTAAAGTTTTACAAAAAGTTAAGAAAATTTAAAATTAGAAAGTATAAATCACAAATATTTTTCTCCAATCGTAGCCAAAGAAGTAAGTGAATAGGCACAAATGAGTTAATATTCTCAATTATTCGGTTTGTTCACCACATCTTCATTTCTCCACAAGATCTTCACAATCATAGGCGTAAATAGAAATAACGAACAAGAAATTCTTTAAGAGGAAAGTTAAGAGATGACTAATCAACTACATTTACAGTATATTACTTCCTTGTCAGCTACAGAATGGAATACTTGGAGACAAAAAAATCCTCAAATCGTACCAGATTTAAGAAAAGCAGACTTAAGTCGTTTAAATTTGAGTAATTTTAATCTCAAAGAAGCGAATTTAATAGAAGTTGATCTCAGTCAAGCTACTCTTATTAAAACTAATTTATCTAAAGCTAGTTTATCCAAGGCTAATTTTACCAGAGTATATAGTCGAGATGCTAATGTAAGTTTAGCTAATTTACAAGATGCTAACTTTTTTGGGGCTTATTTTACTGGTGCTGACTTTAGTAGATCTTGTTTATCAGGTGCTAATTTTCAAGAGGCTAATTGTTCAGACTCTTTTTTTATAACTTCTGATTTAACCTATGCTAATTTATCTCGTGGTATTTTTCGGGGTGTAAGTTTCATGGAAGCAAATCTTAATAATGCTGACTTAAAAGAAACCGCTTTGAATCAAGGGGATTTTACTTTAGCCAAAGCTTATAATAGTGATTTTAGTAAAGCTACTTTAACCAATATTATTATTGAAGATTGGAAGATCAACAATCAAACTAAATTTAATCTAGTAATCTGTGATCATCTTTTCTTGAGAAGTCAACAAAGAATTAGTAGCGATAATCAAATTTTTCCAGATACCGCCAAATTTTTAGAGTTTGCGGTAAATACACACTAAATTGTATAAGTTTAGATAAATCTAATTTTTTTTTGAATAGGGTAATACCAAAAACGTAATAGAGAATAATTTTAGCCTTTTTTTAACAACTTTAAAATATATAAATTTTATTTATTTGAATTTTTTAAATTAGTAAAATAGTATTTAATTTAATGATTAATAATTTTAGCTATCTTTCTCAGTAGTAATCTTGGTTGTAATGGTTTCAATAAATATTCATCAACTCCAGAATTAGAGAGATTTTCCCATTCATTACCACTTATTCTATCTCTGATTATCATCAAGTATAAATTATCTTCACTTTTCAATTTAATGTTTTGACTAATCTCTAGAGATATTTCCTGATTTTGTTCTAAGATTACGATCGATGGGTTAATTAATTTAATCCGATTGATAGCTTCATAAACATCGACTAACCAAATAACTTGATATTCAGCCGCCGTCAATAATTGACATAAAAAAGTACCTATTTCATCATCTTCACAAATAATTACAATGGTTTTATTAGTTTTTAAATCAGAGATTTCTTTGTCACTAACTTTTGATTTTAAATTATGAGTTTGAGAGGAATTAGGTAAGATAACGGTAAAGGTAGAACCTTTATCAATGATTGATTTTACCTCAATTATGCCACCGTGTAATTCTACTAAATGTTTGCTCAAAGCTAATCCTAATCCTGTACCAGAATGAGTACGAGTGCGATAATTTTCTAATTGTTGAAACTTAGTAAATAATAAAGGTATTTGTTCTTGATTAATACCGATTCCTGTGTCTTCTATTTGAAAAATAACTTGATTCTTATTTCTGGAAATTTTAATAATCACTTCTCCACCATAAGGAGTAAATTTAATGGCATTATCTACCAAGTTTAAAAGTATTTGATATACTCTTTCTCCGTCACAATAAAATAAATCTAAACTTTTATTAATAGTAGAGTCTAATTTAATATTTATCCCCTTATTTCGAGCGATTTCTAAAGCTGATAAATAAAGCATTTTACCTAGATTTTCTAAGGATATTTCTTCCATATAAAGGAGTGATTTCCCCGCTTCAATATCAGCAAAATCTAAAATATTATTGATTAACTGTAATAACTTTCTTCCACTATCTTGAATAATTTTTAAGTATCTTATTTGTTGCTCTAAAGATAGGTTATTTTTAATATCTTTTGACCAATGTAACAAGGTTCCAGATAAACCAATTATACAGGTTAAAGGAGTTCTTAATTCATGACTAATACTTCCTAAAAATTCTGTTTTTGACTGGTTGGCAATTTGAGCGACAATCAAAGCATCTTGTAATTGTTTAGCTTTTTTTTCTATTTGTTCTTCTAATAATATTTTTTGTTCTTCTAGTTGATGATAAGAGTTATATTGATAGATAGCGACTGCTAAGTATTCAGCAATATTTTTTAAGAAATTAATCTCATTACTTTTCCATTTTCTTTTAGCAAAACATTGATGAGCAATTAATAATCCCCACAATTCATTTTTGACAATAATTGGAATAGCTATTTTAGCTTTTACTCCTAATTTTTGCATTAATTCTTTCAAACATAAATTAATATTACTATTATGAATATCATCTATAGCTAAATAAAAACCTTTTAGATATTTTTCTTCGCAATCTTTAATATTATTAAAACAACTTTCTTCTTGGAAATTCAATACAGAGGGAATAACACTAGAGGCTTTTGCTTCATAAGTTACTGTATCAATTAATATTGTTTCTTCAGATGATTCTTGTTTAATCGGAACTCTAATTTGGTATATTAATAGACGATCGATCTGTAATAATGATTGTACTTGCTCGATCGTCATTTTAACAATAATTAATAGATCTAAATCTTGTTGTATTTGTTGGGTTACTTGATGAAGTATTCGTTCTTGTTCAATACGATTTCTTAAAATAACTTCGATGCTTTGATGGTGAGAATAATCAGCTAAATAGTTTTCTTGAAATGCTAAAGGTTCAGTAATTATATTCATTAAAGTGAAGATAAAGTTTTCTTCTTGAATATTTTTTTGATTATTCGTTAATAAAATATTTTTTACATCACTAATTTTATCTCTATTTAAGCTAATTTTATGATCAATTAGTCCTAAAAAATCTAAGATTTCCTGATGTTCAAAAGAAATAGTTATCTGATAGTAAAATTCATTTATTTTCTTTTCTACTAAAAGTAATGCTTGAATATTTTTTGATACAAATAATTGAAAACTATGAAAAGATGTTTTTTCATTTTTAACATTATCAACATCTGAATTAATTAAATTATCTTCAGTGAAATATATTCCATTAAGACTATTCTCATTTACTAAATCTCGCCAAAGATGAGAAATTTTAGTAAACATTTGATAAGGAATAATTCTGCTAATAAGAGATAGACTAGGGATAAACATTTATCAAAATTTTCTGCCTTGACACCTAATTACTATGATGTCCTTTTTTTCTAAGTATTTGTTAAAACATAATCTTTTCTAAAGAAACATTAATTTAATTTCTCAACCCCTCCTCATCAGAATACAGAATTAAGAATAGAATGTATATGAAAGATAGAATGAATAACAAAAAGGAAATTACAAAAAATTTAAACTCTAATTTTAATTAATATTATTTCCCTGAAAATCTTACCACATCGATTGTCCCAAAGTTTAATTTTATTATAAGCTAGTTTGCATTTAAGTTTATCAATGAGGGTAAGGAAGAGGGAAAAGAAAAGAGTTAAGAATTTGAGACATTTTTAAGGATTAGGAAAAAATGTAAGTTAAATGTGCCTTAATTTATCCAGTAACGGAATAATTTAATCTTGATACAATTTTGAAATAGAGAATAAACAAGATTTTTTTCTGAATCAAGAAGGAAAAAGACGATTTTGTTATTTAATTAAATGGATTTTAGCTTATCAGAGAATAATTTTAATATTATTATCGATCGTGCGAGGTTGTCCATCTTGATCAACTGCCCCGAATAACTGAAAATATTGATTAATATGGGGAGGTAATTGAGTAAAGTCAAAAATCTTGTCACCATGGGCTATGTCTGCCCAAAAATTCTTTAATAGTGGGGCATATTCTTTTGCTTCTGTCAAGGATAAGTTAAGGGGAGGAGATGTTAACATAGTAATCATAAAAGGAAACGATCGATCAGATGTCCATTTTTTAGAAAAATAGGCCAAATTTTTTATGTCAGGAAGTTGGGTGATATGATGAGACTCGATCGAGAGTTGATTATCTTTTAATTCTAGGATGCGATAAGGATGAGGATAAGTAATTAATGAACCAGTAGTAATTTCATGAATACCATTAGAGGTGGCAATATCTTGAATGTGTAAATGTCCTGTAAAGATAAATCTTACCTGATACTTGTTCAAAATTGATAGTAATTGAGAAGCATTATCTAACATATATCTACACCCTAACACATGATTAGATTGATTAGGAAGGTGTTCAATTACATTATGATGAATCATCACCAATACTAACTTATCCGTCAGTTTCGATAAAGTTTCTTCTAACCAAATCAATTGATTTTCCATTAGACAACCTAACTGTTTTTCCTCCTCATTAAAATGATTAGAGTTTAAAGCGACTAATTGTAAACCGTCTGCTAATTCGCAAGTGTAATCGTGACTTTTAGTGTTTTTATAACCAAATTTTTGATAATATTCGGGAAATTCTTGAAAGGCGATCGTGTTTTTGCTACCCTTTAAACTGGGGACATCATGATTACCCGGAATCACATAAACAGGATATGATAAAGTTTCTAATTTTGCCTGTAGCCACTGATGATTAACTATTTCGCCATTTTGGGTTAAATCTCCCGGTAGTAAGAGAAAATCCAAATTAAGGGTGTTTAAATGTTGTAAAACCACTTCTAAGGCTGGTATGCTGAATTGAGTTAGGTGAAAACGATTAACGTTAGTATCGATGGTTTCAGGTAAAGCTATATGTAAATCACTGGCGATCGCAAAACGTACATTCATAGTTCAAACCAACAAAAAACAAGGAGGAATAACCCATTGGCAAGAGTGAGAGTGCGTCAACACGTCAACCCATTAAGTAACAGGTATCAGCAATTAATCTCAATCCCTGATTGGAGTCAAATATATTCTAATCTATCTTTGCCTTTTCATCTTGATTTAGGTTGTGCGCGAGGACGTTTTTTATTACAGATGGCACAACAAAATCCCGACAGAAATTATTTAGGAGTGGAAATTAGAGAGGGTTTGGTAACAGAAGCCAACGAGATAAAAGAGGAATATCATCTTAGCAATCTTTATTATGTTTTTGGCAATATTAACCATTCTTTAACAAATTTATTAGCTTCTTTACCTCCTTATAGTTTAGAATTGGTGACGATACAATTTCCCGATCCTTGGTTTAAGAAAAAACATCAAAAAAGACGAGTTGTACAATCAGAAATTGTCGAAATTTTAGCTCAATTCTTATCACCTAAAGGACAAGTATTTTTACAATCTGATATTAAAGAAGTTGCAGAAGAAATGCTCGATCGATTTTTGGAAAACTCTCAATTTAAACCCTTAAAACCAGAAATTTGGCTAACAGAAAACCCATTAGAAGTGATGACAGAAAGAGAAATTGCCACAATAAACAAAGGAGAATCAATTTATCGTAGTATTTTAACAATAAATATCCGTAAGGATTAAAAATAAATATAGTCATTTCAGTTAAGTTTGAGACAGTTTGTCAAGGTGAAGTCCCCATTTGATAAGCGTCTCAGAATCTGATGATGTCTCATTCTTATTTGAAACAACTATAAATTTGATTTAGAGCAGTTTTCATTTCTTTAAACCACACTTTGCATTTTTCTTTGTGACTTTGTGACTTTGCAAGAGATAAAAAATGTAGTTTATTTATTGGAAAATTGCTGTAAACTTAGATTTTGCATCAGTATAATAATACTGATTAGATAAAATAGAAAAAATCAATTTTAGGGATTTTAACATCAATTCTTGTCACGATTCCCTTTTTTTGCCGATAATTTTATGTCAGACTGAGGTATAATTTTAGTTAAATTAACAGCACAGGCTTTTAACTCTGGTTGTTTAGAAATAGGACAAGCGTGAGGATGAGTTAAACTATTAGCTTCAGCATTTTTTGCCCACAAAAAACCCCAGTGCATTGGTACAAATACCGTTCCGGGGGCGATCGATCTGGTAATCTGGATCTTAAATTGAGCTTCCCCCCTAACAGATGCAACTTTAACAAAGTCATTATCTTCTAAATTGAGCTTATGTGCATCTTTGGGATGAATTTCTAAAAAAGGCTCAGGGTGCATCTTTTTAATTTTATCAATCCTACCAGTTCTGGTCATAGTGTGCCAATGTCCATATAAACGTCCGATAGTTAAAACTAAGGGATAATCAGGGTTTGGAGGTTCGGCTAATCCTCGACTGTGTAAAGGAGCGAAATTTGCTTTTTCGTTTTTCGTGTGAAATTTAAGATCTGTGTAAAGTCTTCTGCCGTAACGATTTTCAGGATTACTACCCAAAGGAAAAGGCCACTGAATTGCACCATATTGCTCTAAAAGTTGATGAGTCATCCCTGACATATCACAAGGACGATCTTCGGTTATACTAGCAAATTCTTGATGTACTTGAGCCACATTTTGAAAGTTGAAATATTGTTCAAATCCTAGTCTTCTACCTACTTCTGCAAAAATTTCCCAATCGGCTTTCGCTTCTCCGGGGGGATTACTAAACTTAGGGGCATAAGTAACCACACGCTCAGAATTAGTCATAGTACCTGATTTTTCACTCCATTGTGCCGCAGGTAACACTAAATGGGCATAATAAGCAGTTTCTGTGGGATAGTACGCATCTTGATAAACGGTGAAAGGAGATTTTAATAAGGCTTTTTTAGTACGTTCTAAATCTGGCATACTTACCACTGGATTTGTGGCGGCAACCCAAAATAAACCAACCTCTCCCGTCTCTAATCCTAGGATCATTTCCCATACACTTTTACCTACTTTATCATCGATCGAGCCTGAAGGTAAACCCCATAATACCTCGACTTCTGCCCGATGGTTTGGATTTAAAACACTGCGATACCCCGGCAAAAGTTGGGCTAAACCCCCCGCTTCTCTGCCGCCCATAGCGTTAGGTTGCCCTGTTAAAGAAAATGGCCCACTTCCTGCTTTTCCTATTTTGCCCGTCATCAGGTGTAGATTAATCAAAGTTCTTACTTTTGCTGTACCTTCAGAAGATTGATTTAATCCCATTGACCACATTGATAACACTTTATCCGATTCTACCCAATAACGAGTGCAAGTTTCCAAGTCTTCGATCGAAATTCCGCATTTTTGAGCAACTACTTCAGGGGGATAATGTAAAATAATTTCTTTATAGTCTTCAAAATGATTCGTATATCGATCGATAAAAGAGTAATCAACTGCATTCCATTGTAAAAGTAGATAGGCGATACCGTTAAATAAATCAATATCACTACCCGGATTAATAGGTAAATGAAGATCTGCAACCTCAGCAGTAGCAGTATGACGAGGATCAACCACAATAAGCTTAACATGAGGGTTTTTCTTATGATATGCCCTTAAACGATTAAAAACGATGGGGTGACATTCCGCAGTATTCGTACCAACTAAAAAAGCACAGTCTGTTAATTCTAAATCTTCATAGGTACAAGGAGGGCCATCAGCACCAAAACTGCCTATATATCCTGAAACGGCAGAAGACATACATAAACGAGAATTGGCATCGAAATTGTTTGTACCTAAGCACCCTTTAATTAATTTTTGGGCAATATAATAGTCTTCTGTTTGAAACTGTCCTGAACCGTACATACAAATACCATCAACTCCTATCGTTTCTCTGACAGTATTGATGCGGTTAACAATGAGATTATAAGCTGATTCCCACGAAATTTGACGAAATTCTTGATCTAATTTTTCTCGAAATAAAGGGTACTCAAGACGATTTTTTGCCATTGCTTCGGTGACAGTTGCCCCTTTTACACATACTTTTCCTAAACTTGACGGATGATTGCGATCGCCCATTACTTTCCAAATGGGATTACCTTCAGAATCACAATTAATAGTTTTACCCTCGGAAGGGGGTTGAACTTCTAAACCACAACCCACACCACAATAAGGACAAACGGTAGTAACTTTTTTACTCATTCTTTGGATATATAACAATCAACAATTTATTTATTTCTAAAGACACTACGACAAAAACTTAATGCAAAATTAAAATAATTTATTTTTAATCAACGCTATCGTGTCATCAGATTTTAAGCTAAAAAGTATATTACTATACTTATTCTTCCATCGAGATAGTTTTTTACATTTTAATTATGCTTATTTTACATACAAATCTTCAGTTAACTTTATAGTCTAAACTGATTGTGCTTTTTAATTGGTCATTCCTTATGAACTTAATTTTATGTTAATATTACAGATTGGCTATTTCCGATCGAGCTTTCATTTTTTCTCCTATAGCATATTAAAGCCATGATTAATTAAATTTCAATGAAAATAAAGTATTTATTAAAACCTAAAAATTTTTTATATCATATTAATAAAGTTAACATCTTTTTTTGTAGTTTAGCCTTGTTATTTTTTTCTATTCTTAGTACTTTAGTTGCTACGGGAAAATTAAAAGAATTAGACGAATATTTATTGACTCAACTTCACGTTATTTTACCTGATTGGTTTGTTTATATTGCTAAGGCTTCTTATTTTGTTGGAGAAGCAGAGGTTGCAGTGTTTATTGTCTTATTTAGTTTAGGTTTTTTAGTGTGGAAAAAATACTGGGATGAAGCCCAAGTTTTGGCGTTATTTACTTTATCTATTCTCATTTTAATTGATAAAATTCTTAAACCTTTTTTTGCTATTCCTCGTCCTCTCGATCGATTAGTAGATAATGCTTTTGGTAATAGTTTCCCCAGTGGTCACGCTTCTGGTAACTTATTATTATACTTTTTATTAGCTTATTTTTTCTCTCGATCATTCCCTGAAAATAAAACTTATTTTTATATTTTAGCCACATTTTTAATAATTTTAATGGGTATAAGTAGTGCTTATTTAAGAGTTCATTGGGTAACAGATATTTTAGCCTCTTATTGTGTAGGATATATTCTGTTTAGTTTAGCTGTCACTTTATTAAAAAGCTCTAAAAATAATTAGGAATTAAAAATTAACAACCTTGCATCTATTATTATTTTCTATTTATCGTATAAATTATTGAATATCTTTACAAGAAAAATGCGAGAAAAAAAATTACAAATCAACTCAGAATCTTTGCAAAAATCTCCTGAAAAATTATGGGCTATTTCGATCGTTTCTTTATCTATAATTTGTGGAGTAGCCTTTTTTTTGAATATTGGTAACATTGGTTTAATCGATAAAACAGAGGCTTTATATGTAGAAGTTGCTCGACAGATGGTTATAACCAATAATTGGATTAGTCCTCATTGGAATGATAATTATTTTTACTCCTATCCTGCGGGTGGTTATTGGTTTTTAGCATTAAGTTTTA
This sequence comes from Geminocystis sp. NIES-3709, assembly GCF_001548115.1. Classification (GTDB taxonomy): domain Bacteria; phylum Cyanobacteriota; class Cyanobacteriia; order Cyanobacteriales; family Cyanobacteriaceae; genus Geminocystis. The sequence continues at coordinate 639,562 of NZ_AP014821.1, forward strand.
AGTTATTTGGTATCTCAGAGTTTTCCGCTAGATTGCCTATCGCTTTGACAGCAACCGCCGTAGTTTTCATGGTATTTTATACTCTCCGTTACTTTGGCTATATCGAAAATAAGCCTAAAAACCCTCTCTATCTTTGGTTAACAGCATGGATTGGGGGAAGTATTATGGCTTTAAATCCTGCTTGGATTGCTTGGGGGAGAGTAGCAGTATCAGATATGTTGTTATCTAGTGCTGTGTCTTTAGCTATGTTGACATTTTTTCTCGGATATGCGCAACCAGATAAGCCAAAAACGCAACGGATTTTCTATTCTATTTTTCCCATTCTATTATCGATCGCTGTATTAGTCAAAGGGCCGATCGGAATTATTTTACCCGTGTTAGGAATCGGTATTTTTTTATTATATGTGGGCAAATTCTGGGAAATCTTCTGGGAAATCAAGACTTTTCGCACCATAGGAATTTTTCTCATCTTAACTTTACCTTGGTATATTGCCGCCATCATTATGGATGGAGAGATATTCGTCAATGAATTTTTAGCCGTTAGCAATTTTAAACGATTCACTAGCGTAGTTTTTAACCATCCCGGCCCTTGGTATTATTATATTATTTGGGGAACAGTGTTAATGTTACCTTGGATAGTTTATTTTCCTCTCGCTGTGATGAATTTATCCTGTTGGCGTTGGCAAAAAGTAAGACAATCTCCCCGACAATCCCAATTAGGATTATATGCTTTTTGTTGGTTTATCACTACCTTTGTTTTTTTCTCTGCGGCGGCTACCAAACTGCAAGGTTATATTCTTCCCGTCACTCCTGCGGTAGTTATTATCATTGCGTTATTCTGGGGGGAAAAGTTAAGAGAGTCTTCGCCAAAAAACGAGAAATTATTTTTAGTTAGTGCTATCTTCAATTTAATTATTTTGTTAGCATTATCGATCGCTTCTGCCATCAGTGTTAGTCTAATAGGAGAAGACACCTCTGCACCAACTTTTGCAGAAAATCTAGGAAAATCAGGAATACCCATAATTTCTGCTATTTCTTGGGGCTTAGGAGTTGTTACAGCGATAGCGTTGTTGTGGAAAAAACCTTTATGGCGCTGGTTTTGGAGTTCAAACTTACTCGCTTTTTTTGCTTTTGTTACCTTTGTTTTTCCTCCTTTGATACCTCTTTTAGATATAGAAAGACAGCAATCTTTTCGCGCAATATCTTTACAAATTAAGGAAGAAATTAAGCCTCAAGAAGAAGTTTTTTTAATTGGATTTACTCGTTACAGTATTGTTTATTATGCCGATCATTCTGTTAATTTTGTTCATGGCATAGAGGATTTTCAAGATCAAATAAAACAAAAAAATCTTCAAGGAAAAACTATTTTAGTAGTAGTTGAATCTAAATATTTAGAAGACAGTCCATTAGGAAAAATGGATTATGATTTAGTTTCTCAAAAACAAGCCTATAAATTGATTAGAATTGCGAGGGATAATATATTATAGGTGATGGTAGTGATTAGCTCTCCGGGATTAGCTTTTAGCCTTTTTTCCATTAAAGAACAACTAATCAATTACTAATGTTGACAAGAAATTTAACTTAACAACCTGTCCACTTGTCTTCATCATTTTACTTATTACTTATTACTTATTACTTATTACTTATTACTTATTCTAGGCGATCGCCAATGTTTGACTTACAGCATCTCGCAGTAATGTGGCTTTATCAATTCTTTCCCAAGGAAGATCTAAATCCGTCCGTCCAAAATGTCCATAGGCGGCGACATCCTGATAAAAACGTCCATTTCTTTGGGCAGGTAAAGAACATAAATTAAACATTTGAATAATACCAGCCGGACGTAAATCAAAATTAGCCTTAACTAAAGGTAATAGTTTTTCTTCTGGTACGGTAGCAGTTCCAAAAGTTTCAATAAAAATACTTACAGGTTGAGCAACACCAATAGCGTAACTGACTTGGACTTCGCACTTAGTTGCTAAACCAGCCGCTACGATATTTTTTGCTACATAACGACAAGCATAAGAAGCACTTCGATCGACTTTAGTGGGATCTTTCCCAGAAAAAGCACCCCCCCCATGACGAGAATAACCACCGTAGGTATCAATAATAATTTTACGACCTGTTAAACCAGAATCTCCTTGAGGGCCACCGATGACAAATTTACCTGTAGGATTAAGTAAGAAACGAGTTTTATCTGTCGGTTTAATTTGTAAATCATGAAATACTGGATTAACGACTACCTCTTGAATTGCATCTCTTAAAGTAGCTTGAATTGCTTTATTATCAGTGATATTACCAATAGACGCAGCGTGTTGAGTGGAAATTAATATAGTATCAATACCTATAGGTTGATCATTTTCATAGGCGATCGTAACTTGAGTTTTACCATCAGGGCCTAAATATGGCAACTCTCCAGACTTTCTAACTAATCCCAAACGTCTGGCCATACGATGAGCTAAACTAATCGGTAAAGGCATTAATTCAGGAGTTTCATTACAGGCAAAACCAAACATAATACCCTGATCACCTGCTCCAATTTTGTCGAGTTCATCCTCACTAAGATTCTCTCGTTGTTCTTGAGCTTTATCGACTCCTTGGGCAATATCTGCGGATTGTTCATCTAAAGCGATTAAAACTGAGCAACTATCAGCAGAAAAGCCATTACCAGCATCAGTATAGCCAATATCAGCAATTTTTTTACGAGCTAAATCAATATAATTGACATTCGCTTTCGAGGAGATTTCTCCAGTAATCAAAACTAAACCTGTGTTAACCACCACTTCCGCCGCTACTCGACTAGATGGATCTTGAGTTAACAACGCATCTAAAATAGTATCCGATATTTGGTCACAAATTTTGTCCGGATGCCCCTCTGTAACGGACTCGGACGTAAATAGATAGTTACGACTCAATTCTTTTATCCTCGATGATTTTTTGATATGATCTTATATGATATAAGTTAACATCGTCCTAGATCAAACTATTATAATAATCTTCTCTACAACTAAATTGTTAAATTCCTCTTTGAAAATTCTTAAGTTTTTAGTTTCTGGTTTAATTTTGACTATTTCTGCTTGTCAAAAAGAGACTCCACAACCAACAGAATCTTCCCCTATTTCTTCTCAAAAAAAACAGGAAATCATTAATAAGATTTATACTCAACAGAAAGAAATCAATCTTTGTAATCAACAGAGAGATAACGAATTAACTCATGATTCTGCTAATATTTATTTTTTAAATGATCGAGAATATCTAATTGAAATTATTTGTTTTTTAGGAGCTTATCAAAGTAATTATCAATATCTTTTATTCGATCGAAAATCTTCAGAAATTAAAGTAATAAATTTTGCCACTTTTGATAATAGTACGGATAATTTGAAATTAACTAATACGAATACTTTAAATGGTATGACGGATTTTGACTCTAACAATCAAACTTTAATTCTTATTACTAAATCTAGGGGGTTAGGAGACTGTGGTAGTTTTGCACAATATCACTGGAGAGATCATAGTTTTGAATTAAAAGAATATCGTTATAAACAAGATTGTGATGAAGTATATTTACCCCCAGAAAATTACCCTCTAATTTATCCTTAACATAGTTTAATTTTCTGTTCGATGTAAGAAATTTATGGCTCTTTTACGGTAGTTATTATTAACGAATAATAATTAAAACTCTCTTTATAAAATCGATTTTGCTGATTAAAATGAGTGGATTCTAAATTAAATCCTCTGGTTTTAAACATTTCAAACAATAAACAATGTTTCAATGTCTCATCCATGAGCATAATCCGCAATGGCAATATCCGCAGAATCATTGCTCATCATAATCAGTAACTCTCCATCATCTAAACCTAGATCTGAAATATAAATGTGATAAAATTGCAATGTCTAAAAATATTACAACTTTTTTTCTTATTTTTTTGTCCTGTACTTAGCTTTTTATGGTTAAATATTAACCGTCTTTGTAAATTTAAGTTAAGGAACTATTAAAAATGGATTTATCGAAAATTCCCCCCCAACCCAAAGCAGGTATTATTAATGTTTTAATCGAAATACCCGGCGGTGGTAAAAATAAGTATGAGTTTGACAAAGAAATGAATGCCTTTATCTTGGATAGAGTATTATTTTCTTCCGTCAAATATCCTTATGATTATGGTTTTGTACCTAATACTTTAGCTGATGATGGTGATCCTCTTGATGGTATGGTAATGATGGATGAACCTACTTTCCCCGGTTGCGTTATTGCTTCTCGTCCTATTTGTATGTTAGAAATGATTGATGGTGGCGATCGAGATGAGAAAATATTATGTGTACCGGCGGAAGATCCACGTTATGATCATGTTAAATCCATGAAAGATGTTGCCCCTCATATATTAGAAGAAATTGCTGAATTTTTCCGTAGCTATAAAAATTTAGAAAAAAAAGAAACTAATATTTTAGGTTGGAAAGATATTGATCAAGTTGCACCTTTAGTAGAACAATGCGTCAAAGCCTATAAATAAAACAATGGTAAGGTGGGTTTGTAACTCACCATTATTAAATTTTGAAATATGTACCCATTATTTTGTCTTGAGAAGCTAAAATGCAAGTTTTTCTACGGGATTTTAAACTTATAACAAGTCAGTTTTTGTAACAATTATTACCGAAAACCATTATTTAATCGAATTATATTAGTTAGGCTACGAAAAAAGATTCTAAAGAATCAAAGTGAGTCTAATTATTATAAGTAAATAATGAATGAAACTATATTAGAAATTGATGATTTAACGGTGAGTTTTGATGGTTTTAAAGCTCTAAATCATCTTAAGTTTAAAATGAATAAAGGTGAATTAAGAGTCATTATTGGTCCAAATGGTGCTGGAAAAACCACTTTTTTAGATGTTATCACAGGTAAAGTTCAACCAACCCAAGGTAATGTATTTTTCAAAGGTAAAAATCTAAGAAAAATTAGCGAACATCAAATAGCGAGAATGGGTATTGGAAGAAAATTTCAAACTCCTAGAGTCTATTTAAACCTCACAGTAAAAGAAAATTTAGATTTAGTAGCAAATAAGACGAAAAATGTCTTTTCTACCCTGTTTAATAAGGCCACAGAACAAGATAAACGTAGTGTTGCCAGTTTATTAGAAACGATCGGGTTAACGGCAAAAGCAGAATTACAAGCCGCTTTATTATCCCATGGGGAAAAACAAAGATTAGAAATTGGAATGTTAGTAGCACAGTCTCCTGACTTATTATTAGTAGATGAACCTGTAGCTGGTTTAACCGATGAAGAAACAGAAAATGTCGGCAATTTACTCTTAGCTTTAGCCGAGAGTCATTCTATCATAGTTATCGAACATGATATGGAATTTGTTAGACAGATAGCGAAACAAGTTACTGTATTACATCAAGGTACTGTATTATGTGAGGGGACAATGAATGAAGTACAAAACGATCCCCGTGTAATTGAAGTATATTTGGGACAGGAAACTTCCTTAGAAAGAGATGAGATTGTTATTGTGCGTATCGCCGCAACTATGGCATGGGCAGATTTTAATTTAACTCCCGAAGAACAAGATATAATTATCACTAATTTAAGTAAACAATTTGCTACTTCCGAAGAAGATGAATTGCAGTTAAAAGAGGAATTAGTTAATTTTTTAGCAGAAAACATACCTTTAATTGATTTAGTTCCATTGTTAGAAACTCAACAAGAAAAGGAAAAAGTTTTAAAATTAAGTTATCAAATTATTAATAATCATGGTATTAATGAGTTAGAAAATCAAGTTTATCAAGAGTTATTAGAATTATTGAATTTACCTGAAGAAATTGTTCATAGTATTATCAATTAGTTTTAATTATTAATATCATTCGATCGTTAAAATTAAGATTTTTTATTCTCGCAAAGACGCAAATTTTTTTATCCATAAATTAATGGAATTTTTAACAAGTTTATCCGTTATTAGTAAATTTTAGATTTAGTTTTATTACCATGTTAAATTTATCGAGTTTAAATGTTTATTACGGAGAAAGTCACATTTTAAGAGATGTTGATTTAAGTATTAATAGTGGTGAAATGGTATGCTTAATTGGTAGAAATGGCGTAGGTAAAACTACTTTATTAAAAACAATTATGGGATTATTAAAATCTCGCACAGGAGAAATAAATTTTAAAGATAAAGTTATTGATAAAGTTACCACAGATCAACGAGCAAAATTGGGTATCGGTTATGTTCCTCAAGGTAGAGATATTATACCTCGTTTAACCGTCAAAGAAAACTTGATTTTAGGTTTAGAAGCAATTCCGAATAAAGTGAAAGTCAAAAAAGAAGTTTCTGAAGAAATTTTTGAGTTATTTCCTGTGTTAAAAACCATGCTAAATCGTATGGGAGGTGACTTGAGTGGTGGACAACAACAGCAATTATCCATCGCACGAGCATTAATGGGAAAACCACAATTATTACTATTAGATGAGCCTACAGAGGGTATCCAACCATCAATTATTTTAGAGATTGAATCAGCAGTAAAAAAGATTATTAAAGAAACTGGTATTTCTGTTCTTTTAGTAGAACAACATTTGCATTTTGTACGTCAAGCCGATCGATATTATGCTATGCAAAAAGGAGGAATTGTTGCCTCTGGTTTAACAAGTCAATTAAGTCAAAGAGTAATTCAAGAATTTTTAGCAGTGTAAGAGATAATTGATAATTAATTTTATGTTCATTATGGTATAATTTAATCTTTGTGTTTAACATTTATATTAATTTTATATCCTAATGACTACTCGTGTAATTATAGTTCGTCATGGTCAAAGTAGCTACAATGCACAAAAAATGATACAAGGGCGTTGTAATGAATCGATAATTACAGAAAAAGGAGAAAAACAAGCTCTTTTACTGGGAAAAACCCTTAAAAATATTAAGTTTAATGGATTTTATTGTAGCCCTCTACAACGGGCTCACAAAACTGCTCAAATTATTCAAGAATTGAATGACTATAATCCTAATTTGACTATTGCGGAAAAATTACGAGAAATAAACCTCCCTATCTGGGAAAAATGGAAGAAAGAAGACGTTAAAAGAGAATATCCCGAAGAATATCGCCTTTGGAAAGAAAAACCTCATCAGTTAAAAATGATGGTTGACGGTGAAGAATTCTATCCCGTGTTAGATTTATATCGTCAGGCAGAAGATTTTTGGCGAGAAATTATCCCTCAGCATAATAACGAAACTATTTTAATTACGGCTCATAATGGTATTAATCGTTGTTTGATTCTTACTGCATTGGGAATGTCACCTAGTTATTATCACACTATTCAACAGTCTAATTGCTGTATCAATGTGCTTAATTTTACCGGTAATTTTGGTGAATCTGTGCAACTAGAATCTCTTAATCAAACTTCTCATTTAGGGATGGCTTTACCAGATTTTCGCCCGGAACAAAAACAAGGGTTAAGATTATTATTAGTACGTCATGGTGAAACAGAGTGGAATAGAATGTCAAGATTTCAAGGGGTTCAAGATATTCCTTTGAATGATAATGGCAGACAACAGGCACAAAAAGCCTCAGATTTTCTCAAAGATGTTAGTATCGATTTTGCTGTGACAAGTCCATTATTACGCCCTAAAGAAACTGCTGAAATTATTTTACAAAATCATTCTTCTGTGACTCTTACTACAAAAAAAGATTTGGAAGAAATATCTCACGGTTTATGGGAGGGTAAATTAGAAACAGAAATTGAGGCAGAATATCCCGGATTGTTAAATCAGTGGAAAGAAAAACCAGAAACTGTACAAATGCCTGAAGGGGAAAACTTAGATCAAGTTTGGAAAAGAGCAGTCGATTCTTGGCATGAAATCATCAAAGAAAACTTAGAAGAAGGCAAAATGAAGACTGGTTTAGTAACTGCTCATGATGCTATTAATAAGGTAATTGTCTGTTATTTATTAGGTTTAAAACCTGCTAATTTTTGGAATATTAAACAAGGTAATGGTGCGGTAACTGTTATTGATTATCCTCAAGGTTTAGATGGTATGCCTATTTTTCAGGCTATAAATATTACCAGTCATTTAAGTGATAGTGTTTTCGATCGAACTGCGGCAGGGGCGCTATAGTAATCTGAGTGAACTATAAAATTTTCGGTAAAGATAGGTAATGAGTAATGAGTAAGAATTGACAAAACTATAGTAATAGACACGTTATTTAGGACATCTTAAAAATATTCGATAACTCATGGAATAATAGAGATAGTTAATTATTAAGAAAAAACATGACTACTCATACTCAAGATAATTGCTGTACTCTGGTGCCATATTTTCAAGTCCATGAAGGTAAGATGAATGAATTTGAGAAATTATGCCCTGAGTTTGTGGAAAAAACCCGTCAAGAAACCAAATGCCTTTATTATGGTTTTAGTTTTAATGGAAATATTGTTCATTGTCGAGAGGGTTATCAAGATGCAGAGGGTGTTTTAACTCATTTAGCCAATGTGGAAATATTATTACAACAAGCCTTAACTATTTCTGATTTAATTCGTCTTGAAATTCATGGCAATGAAACCCAGTTAGAGAAGTTAAGACAACCTTTAGCTAATTTTAAACCTGATTTTTTTGTTCTTAAATACGGTTTTCGTAAATAATATCATTAACTACCAGTTATCACTATTTTAACGGAAAAGCGATCGCCATGAAATTTTCCCGACGTAATTTTTTACACAGTATAGGTATTAGTCTCACTTCTTGGGGAGTATTAGGAGATAACATCTTCATCTCTAGCAATCCACAAACTGCTTATGACACAACCCTAACTTCTTCTCGCAAATTAGCTTTGTTAGTTGGTATTAATCAATATTCTCATGGCAAAAATTTACGAGGATGTATTACTGATGTTGACTTACAAAAAGAACTGCTTATTCATCGTTTTGGCTTTTCCCCTAATGATATTATTACTTTACTCGATCGACAAGCAACTAGAGAAAATATTTTAACTGCTTTTCAACAACATTTAATTCAACAGGCAGAAAATAATGATGTAGTTATTTTTCACTTTAGCGGTTATGGAAGACAGGTAAAATTAAATTGGGATGAATCTTTATGGCAAAATAGTTTCATTACTTATGATAGCGTTACACCAAAAGATGATTGTGTTGAAGATATTTTACTAGATACTCTTAATAAATTAGCCCAGTCTTTAAAAACTAATAAATATACATTTATTTTTGACACAAGTTTTATTTCTTCTCCTGACTCTATTGCTAATAAATTTTCTCTCCGTTGTCATGAATCAACACAAAAGTTTATAATTAGTACAATAGAATTAGACTTTAATCAACAATTAAAAAATAGTAATTCTAAAATCACTTTATTAAAAAATAATAACTCTCTATCTAACTTTATTTTATCTCCTTCTTTGAACTCGATCGCAGTAGAAATAAATAGTTTGAATTTTAATGTAGGATTATTCACATATTGCTTAACTCAATCTTTGTGGGAAAATTTGCCTCAGACGGATAATTTAACTTTTATGAAAAAAGTTGCTTTTCAAGTCGCTTTATCTAGTGGGAATGGAGAAAAAATAATTTTTTATTCTAATAAAAAACAAGATGATTTTATTTATCACTTACCTTTTATTAAAGATACTCAAGGAGAGGCAATTATTAATAATTTTACCGATCCAAATTTAGTTGATTTACAATTATTAGGTTTACCATTATTAGTTTTATATAACTATGGTTTAAACTCCTGTTTTGTTGCAAAAACAAAGGATGAAAAAATTATTACTATTCAAATTAATTCCTTACAAGGAAATAAGGCTAAAGGAATCTTAATTAATACTTCTAAAAATTTAATTACTCAAGGTTTAATTCTTCAAGAATCCCTCAGAGTTATCGATCGAAATACTGGATTAAATATAGGATTAAATAATAGTTTAGAAAAAATAGAAAAAGTCGATGCTACCAGTGCTTTAAGTGCCGTGAGTAATATAGAATCTGTAATTAATTTAGGGGATAATTTTGTAGATTGTATTTTTGGAAAGTTTATTAACAAAATTAACTCTATTGAAGGTTATAGTTTATTTTCTCCTGCTGGAATTTTATTTCCCAATACTTATCCAAAAATAACGAATGAAGCAGTATCTTCTGCCGTCAAACGTTTAATTCCATCTTTTAAAATCGCCTTAGCAGAAAAATTATTGCATCTAACTTTCAATCAATCATCTTCTAATTCATATCTGAATATTAACCTTGAAATTAACAACGATAATCAAACTTTTTCTCCCCCTTCACAAACAACTCCTAATCGAATAAAAACTTCCTCAAATTTTATTCAACAATCTGGAGATAATGGGGATAATTTATTAATTTCTATTCCTTTAGGCAGTCAATTTAAAGTTACGATTAACAACGAAAATGATCATGATTTATATTATCTTTTATTAGGTATAAATTCTTCCCGCCAAATTGTTGCCTATTTTTCTCCTAATTCTTATATGATTAATGCAAAAAATACTATTTCTATTCCTGAAAAGAGTAGCTCATTAAAATGGCTATTTAATGATAAAAAAGGGATCGGAGAATTAATTTTGATTTGTGCAAAATCTCCCTTTAATCAAACTTTAAACCAGTTATATCAAATCTCAGAAATGAAGCCCAATAATGAGCAAATAATTCTTTTAGAAAATCCTGTAATTATTGCTCAAGCTATTTTAGAAGATTTACATTTAGGGAGTAATATTAACAGTAATTTAGTTAATAATTTAAGTGATGTTTATGCCTTAGATATAAACAATTGGACAACTTTTAATTTTGTTTATGAGATAGTATAAATTTTATAACCCAATATCATATTTAGGGTGCGGTGAAAAAGTCTTTTTATGAGGTTAGAAGACAAGAGATAGTAATAACAATTGATTTAAAAATTAGTCAAATTGATTTGAGATAATTATTTACTAAATATCATTCTTTTTTTTGCTAAAATTTGACGAAACTAAAAAACTATTTTTACGAAAGTCCTGACTTCTTTATTCACAACTTCGATCGTATTGTATTAATATAAAACCATCTTTAGACAAAGTTTACACCATTTTTATTCATGGACTGAAGAAAATTAGTAGCTTCATCGGCGGGTAAAGGATGACTGAAAAAATAACCCTGCATAATTTCACATTGTAACTCTTTCAGTAATTTTAACTGTTCTAAAGTTTCAATACCTTCTGCTACAACCTCTAAATTAAATCCTTTACCTAAGGTAATTACCGCAGAAATGATAGCTAAATCTTGAGGCTCATTTTTTAATTCCCTAACAAAACTTTGGTCTATTTTAATCTTCTGAAAAGGGAATTTTTTTAAGTATCCTAAAGAAGAATATCCTGAACCAAAATCATCCATAGAAATGGAAATTCCTAACTCTATAAGTTGATTAAGAATATCTTTAGTTAATTCTGGATGATCTATAATACTGCTTTCTGTTATCTCTAATTCGAGGTATTTCGGATCAAGTTTTGTGTCTTCTAAAATTTTCTTAAAAGCAGATACTAAATTTTTTTGTTGAAATTGTCGAGGTGATAAATTAACCGCCATTTTTAACGGAGGTAAACCCATTTTTTCCCATATTTTATGTTGATTACAAGCAGTTAATAATACCCATTCACCAAGGGCATTTATTAACCCAGTTTGCTCGGCGATGGGAATAAATCGGATGGGAGAAACACAACCTAAAATGGGATGTTTCCAACGAATTAACGCTTCCATACCCACTATTTGCCATGTTTTAACATTTATTTGAGGTTGATAATATAATTGAAACTGATTTTGCTTAATAGCTTCATATAAATAACCCTCCATACGCAATAATTCCTTTTGAGTACGGTTCATAGAGTCATTATAATACTGATAGTTATTACCTCCTTTTTCTTTAATTTGATACAAGGCGGTGTCAGCATTTTTTAATAAAGTGTCTAAGTTATCTCCATCTTGAGGATATATGGCAATTCCCATACTCAAGTAAGCTCGAAGTTCATATTCCATTACGGGAAAAGGTTTTTTCAAGGCTTGTAAAATTCTTTCGGCTACTAAGGCTGCATCCTGAGAAGTTTTGATTTCTGATAGGAGAATCGTAAATTCATCTCCTCCCCAACGGGCAATTAAGTCGGAGTTTCTTAAACAATCTCTAATTCTGTGGGCAACTCCTTGTAAAAATTTATCTCCTATATCATGACCTAAAGTATCGTTGATGTTTTTAAATCTGTCTAAGTCAATAAACATAATGGCAAATTGATTTTTATATCTTTGCGCCCTAGCGATCGCTTTATGTAGTTGTTCGTTAAACAAGTTACGATTTCCTAACTCTGTCAATAAATCATGACAAGCCTGATAACGTAACATTTCTTCTGAGAGTTTTCTTTCTGTTATATCTCGTACTGCATAGCAAATAAATTCTTTAGCACTATAGTAAATAATACTGATATTAACTTCAACATTAATTAAAGAACCATCTTTGTGACGATGAATGGATTCTTGAGTTACATTTAAACGATTTCTTTGTACTTTGCGAATAATACTATCACTAATTTCGGGATCTGTGGCTACTAAATCAGATAATTTTAAGGAGAGAATTTCTGAAGGAGAATAACCCATTAAACTACAATAAGCGTTGTTGGCTTCGATAATTTGTTTGGTAATGGGATCTATTAAAATAATTCCTTCTGAAATTTGTCTGACAACAGCACGGTATTTTTCTTCATTTTCTCTCAGGGCATTTTCAATATTATCTCTCTCACTGAAGGAGAATATATAACTTTTTATTTGTGTTTTATTTTCAATAAAATGAGCATATTGGGTATAGTTTTGTTCTTTATATTTTATTTCTCGAATGCAAAATTTTTTATCATTTTTTGTTAATTCTAATACAAGATTTTTTATAAAAGGACTAAGTGTATAGTTTTGTCGAAAATCTGAGAATTTTTCTTTAAAAATATTGTTAGTATAAGTTACTTTATTATTGAGATCGATCGTTAAAATAGGGCAAATTAATTCTGTGTGTTGATTATGCAAAATAAATAATATTTCTTCTAAGAAAAAGTCTGTTTTATCATCTTTTCCTGTTAAAGTTGTAACTCCTCTAATAGAAAAATCTTGAACCATTGTTTCTTTAGAGTCATCCAAGCTAGAAGAGTTATTATTAATATTTATGTCAGAACTAGCTATTTCTTCGTTATGAGCATCATTAGAAACAAAATAACTGACTTGTACTTGATCACCACCAATCGTAATTTCATCTCCCGATTTTAGTTCATGGGATAGACATTTTATACCGTTGACAAACAAACCATTAGCACTACGATTTCCTTTTAAATCCCCGTCTATTATCCAAAATAATTCTTGTTGATTTTTGTCTTTATATTTGACTGGTAAAATTGAACAATGATAACGAGAAATGGTAGCATGATGAATAACTATGCTATTCGTAGAATGACGACCAATAGAATAAACTTCATTTTTTAAAATAACATTTTGTTTAATTTTATCATATTTAATAGTTAATATATGTTTATTTTCTGCTGTGTCACTCATGAGATCATAAAAAAAGTTATTTAAACTTATTGTTAGTATAATTGGTCAATAAAAACACGGAAATTTTAAATAAAATTATAGAGTAATTATTTTTTGTGAAGAATTTAAGAATATAATCACTAAATATAGTCATAATTTTTGAAACCTTTTAAGGGAATTTTATTTTGTGTTAATGTCAAATTTTTAGTTTGTAATAAAACACCAAAATTTCCTAGCCCTTCTGGATTGATTAAATTGTGTAATTCTTGCCTCCTTTGCAGTATTTGTGTTAAGGACATTTTACCATTAGATAATTGATTTAATCGATCGCCCAATCCTAAACCCATTAAAAATAAGGCTTGTTTTGTATAACTAAGAGTACTTAAACCAAATAATTCTCCATATTTTTGTAAGGCTGTAAAATTGACATGACAAGTAATATCTTGAGTTCCGATATTCACATAGGGATTATGGTGATGACGATGGTGATAATAACATTTTAATGTACCTTCACTGCGTTGGGGATGATAATATTTATCAGCACTATAACCGTAGTCGATCGTTAATAAGTAACCCTTTTTCAGTTTAGCAGAAATTTGTTTTAGCCAATCAATTGCGGATAAATTTACCTCTGTTTGATAATTTTCTGGATAAACATTTGATTTAAACACAACATTAATCATATCAAAATATTTTGATATTTCTTTCTGAGAAAGAGAATCATATTTTATGACTAAAGTATTGTTTTCTTTTGTAAGATAAATTTCTTGCAATTGTTGTTGAGAAAATCTGATTAAATTAACAGGCATTGCATCAATTAGTTCATTGCTAAAACAACAACCAATAATAGAATTATCATCAATTGATAATAAATTTTCCCATTTTATAGTTATTAAATTACTAATTTTTTCAGTTAATAATTGTTTTTGTTTTTCTCTTAATTTTTCTGATTTTTCAATAATAATATATTCAATACAAGAGGCAAATTTAGGATAATGATTAATAATATAATTAAGAATATTTAAAGCTAAATTACCATTCCCTGCACCCATTTCTACTAATTGAAATAAACAAGGTTTACCTAAAACTTCCCAAAATTCTTCTAGTTGAATGGCTAATAATTCTCCTAAATCTGGAGATAATGAAGCGGAAGTATAAAAGTCTCCTTCTTTACCGATAATAGTTTTTTCTGAGTTATAATAACCATATTCTCGATCGTATAAACACAAGTTCATATATTCTGCAAAGGTTATTTTTTTTTCAGGAGAATTATTAATTCTCTCAAAAATTTTATCTAATAAAGGGTTATTTAACATTGCTTTTATAACAACAATCAACAATTATTAACAATCAACAATCAACAATCAACAGCTAACGGCTAATTATCTATACTTCATCAGCAAAGCTAGTGAGACGGGTAAAATGAAAAGGGCCGGCAACTGAACCCCATAATAATTCATCCGTAACTAAATCTCGTCCTCTATCAAAACTAATTAATTTTTCTTGGTCAATTTCAAAACTATTATCTAAATAAGATTCTTTATTTTTTCTAATAACAATACAGGCTTTTCCCGGTTTAACATAACCTTTAAAATAGTTTCCATTTCCTTCGGCAATCATATCACAACCATTCATTTTTTCTAAATGCTCGATCGATAATTCTTTTAATTTTTCAAGGTTTCTTGAAGCACCATAAAACTCAGTTTCTTCTTTTAATTTATAGTGTTCTAATTCTAAATGATCATCCACAACGTGAATTTTAAACACTCTTAAACGATAAGGTTGATTCAGTAAAAAATCGTAGGCTTGTTCTAAAAATAGACTCGTACCACCTAATAAAGAATCAGGTAAGGGACGCATACAAACTCGAATATGGGCAAAAAAAGGAGGATTATCAAAGGCTTGTTGTTGATTGCTAAAATCTGCAGCCATTAACTTAGCTAAAGCCTTAATATTTGTAGAATCAGTCATTTTAAATTATAGTTTATTATGGATTTTTTTCAATGCTAGTTTAGCACGACTTTGGATAGCAATTTCTCCATCTTCTTTCATAATTTCAGTTAATTTTGCGGTAATTTGATTCAATAAATTTTCAGATAAATTAATATCATTAACTTGATTGTTATCAATTATTTGAGCATTGCTAAAATTAGAATCTATCGCTAAATATAAATTTTCAAGAGAAACGATCGAAGCATAACGCACTACCCATTCACCATCATTAATAGTAGTCAAAAGAGTGTCTAAAATTTGGACTTGAGTGGAAATAAGTTTTTCTGGAGATAATTGATGCCATTGTAAACTGCCTAAACCTTTGGCAGCAGCACGTCTCACACTTAAGGAAAAGTCATTAATCGCCGCTTTAATGAGTAAATCGAGAGCCCGAATATCTCCAATTCCGGCAAAAACTCTGACAGCCCAAGCTCTTGCACCATAATTGTAGTTATCTAAGCTAGTTAATAAAGGTTCGATAACAGATTCTCCTATAGAAATTAAGCCTTCCGTAGCCGCAACGGCTGCCCCCGGGTTGTTGTATCCTAAAACTTTAATTAAAGTGGGTATGGCTTCTTTCGATTGACTGTTAGCTAACTCAGTAACGGCATCCAATAATTTAGGGGCAGAATCAGCTTTTTCTACCGCTTCGATAAGTTGATTTACAGGGTTAATAGTTGTTTCTATACTCATGACAATTAAAGATTTAAGTCTGAATTTTAGTTAATGGACAATGAAGATTTGATAAGATTGCGATCGAGCATTTAAGATCAATTTTATTTCCTGATTATTTGTAAAAATTCTGAGGGAGTTAAATTTGACTGAATATATTGAGGATTGACAGGATTATAAGGACTCATAACTCGATCGAGCTTGAGAATAGAAGCCCCTGAAGATAAAATAGGTACATCAGGATCAAATTCAGTACCACCACTTAAATTACTAGAAAATCCTTTAAAAATCATGATTTTGACTTCTTCATGATTATCTTCAGCAGTGATAATTAAAACCTCTTGGGGATTTTGTTGACTATAAGTTTCTAATTCTCGAATATTAAGATTCACTGGACTTACAAAAATAAATTATTGATTTGCTTATTCTCAGATTAAAATTCAGATTTCTTAGTCGCTTTAGCCGACTTATGCTGTTAGGGATAAAATTTATTTCATCGTGAGATTAATCATTTTAACTATGTTATTGCTCAAGAGCAATTCTACCTTGTTTGATGAGTCGAAAAGTTAAGAAATAAAATAAATAAATAAGATATATGACTAAACCTGTCATACCTAAAAACCCTAAAAATCCGGGAGTTGAGTTAGCATGAAAAATGCTTTTATATTGCCAAGGGGCTTCTAACCACACTCGACAAAGTTTTTCTACACTGGCAGATGATGAAATACTACAACGCAAGAAGGGGATAAATAAGATCGAGCTTATCGTACCATAAAAAGTCATAGCCCAACGCCAACTTCTAAGAATTAAACGTAAAGAAGACTTTGGTAAATCTCGGATTTCGTCGTTAATATCCACCCAAAACCAAAGACTAATTACTACGAGAATATGACCTAAAAACCACGCAATATAACCCACCTGCCACACAGGAATTAATAAATAAATTGCGATCGCCATTAAACTAGCAACTCGCCAATAAATCACCAATAAACGCTGGATAGACTGAATTTGAGCAGTCAAAGCCCATACAGAAAGAATTAAAGGTACTATTAAACATAAAAAAACGAATAACTTATAATTAGTCCAAACAAGAGCTTTGAGTAAAGTTTCTTCCATAAATAAAAAAATAATGCAAAAATAAAAAGAGGTGGGAAAACCCACCTAATAAACTAAAAATAACGAAAAATTAGTCTTCATAAAGACGACATTCCGCCGCATCGGGGTTAGCATCACAATATTGCTCTAAAGAAGTTTTCTGAGGCTCATTTTCTTTTTGGTGAGAGGCTTCTGCTTGTAATTCTTCTACTGCATCCCAAGCCGCCGCACATTCAGGAGAACCTTTACCGTTAATGTCACAAACCTCTCTAGCCTCTTTAATTTCTTCTTGAATTTTTTCTTGTATGTTACTCATATTTGTCAAATCCTTTGATTTTTTGTTATCTGTTTATAGCTTATAACAGAATTCTATTATTTGTTATTGGGATATACCCCATTGCTATCTACAAAATTATATCTTAAAGAGAAGCCCCAAGAAAAAGATCTAAATATTTTCATGAATTTTAAATTGTTATCTTTTCATATTCATGGAACAATGTCTTATTTTGATTTTAGATCTTGCACCTCTATCATAAATTTTCACTGACGAGAAGAAAAAGTGACAATAATTGATTTTTCCAATTTTGTCTAGTTAATACTTTTATATTATTTTGTGTTTTGAATTAAAGACAAATTTAATTTTCTTCGTTCATTTTGAGGAAAGTATTGTCTATAATGATTTATGAATATTAGGGATTAATTAAAGTATTTTGAAGTTTTACATCCTTAACCCTTTAGGCGATTAAATCTGTTTAAGTGGTTTTTAAACTTTAAAAAAATCCTAGATATAAAGAGTAATATTTTTTACTGTTCATAGTTCAATAATTACTATTCCCTATGACAATTACTATAAAAAGGATTCTTGCCTCAAAATTTAAGCAACAATGAATAAATTAGCTACTAGAATATCTCAAGTTAACCCTTCCATTACTCTCACTATCACAGCTAAAGCTAAAGCCATGAAAGCTGAGGGTTTGGATGTTTGTAGTTTTAGTGCCGGTGAGCCTGATTTTGATACTCCTGATCATATCAAATTAGCGGCTAAACAAGCCTTAGATGATGGCAAAACTAAATATGGTGCGGCGGCGGGTGAAATGCCCTTGCGTCAAGCCATCGCTAATAAGCTCAAAAAAGACAATAATTTAGAATATAAAGCGGAGAATATCATCGTTACTAACGGAGGGAAACACTCTTTATATAATCTCATAATGGCACTTATCGAAAAGGATGACGAGGTAATAATTCCTGCACCCTATTGGTTAAGTTATCCTGAAATGGTCACATTAGCTGGGGGGAAATCTGTTATTGTCAACACAACGGCTGAAAATGAGTATAAAATCACCCCAGAGCAATTAATACAAGCGATTACCCCTAAAACTAAGTTATTTGTCTTGAATTCTCCCTCTAATCCCACCGGTTCAGTATATACTCCTGATGAGATTAAAGCATTAGCACAGATAATTGTCGATCGAGATATTCTAGTAGTTTCTGATGAAATTTACGAAAAAATTCTTTATGATGGTGCTACCCATTTAAGTATTGGTGCTGTCAACGAGGAGATTTTTAAACGCACTCTTATTAGTAACGGTTTTGCTAAGGCTTATTCTATGACAGGATGGCGTGTCGGTTATATCGCTGGGGATATTAATATTATCAAAGCGATGACAACTGTTCAAGGTCACAGTACTTCCAATGTTTGTACTTTTGCTCAATATGGTGCTATTGCTGCGCTAGAATCATCTCAAGAGTGTGTGGCAGAAATGTTATTATCTTTCACGGAAAGAAGAAAAGTAATGTATTCTGCCGTTGAATCTATTGCCAATGTTAGCACTCCTTTACCTTTAGGGGCTTTTTATCTATTTATCGATATTAGTAAAACTGGTTTAAAATCTCTTGAATTTTGCGATAAATTACTTACTCAAGAAAAAGTTGCAACTATCCCCGGTATTGCCTTCGGTGATGATAACTGTATTCGTTTATCCTATGCTACTGATATGGATTCGATCGAAAAAGGCATGACAAGATTGGGTAATTTTATTAAATCTTTGTAATAGGAAATAGTCGTTTTGAAAATTGAGTAAAAAACCGTTAGGATGCTTTATACAATCTCTTTTTTACTTTGATCAATTTTTGCCCCACGATAAGTAACGTTATTTTGTTTTGACTGGGGTATAGATTCAACATTTTTCAGACGGTTATATTTTAGACGATTATAATGAAATCCTCTATAAGTCATAGATGATTTTTTCTCCTGAGAATCTTCTATCGTGAGGGTATTAGAAGCAACTTCCAATTTTTCTATTCGGTTTTTATCTCGATCGTCCATAATAAAGGTAGTTTCAGTAAACTTAGTAATAGATTTCTGAGTAAGCAACATTCCCGTGGCCAAAATTGCTAAAAGAATAGGAGTGGGTGCGGATACCAGCCCAACAATACAAGTAATAGCAGTGACAAAAGCTGATACCGCTAAGATCAAGCAAATAATCAGTTCCATAATTTTCACCTCTGAATATTTATTATTTATTTCTGGATTTTTGATAAGTGTTTTATAGGTAGAATAACGGGTTGAGTATAACATTTTTTATCATTTATTCACCGTTATTCATCATCCGATGAACCTTCCTATTCTATAACAAATTCAGTAGATAAAAAAGTTATTAATAAAACTAATACACTAGGTTACTTGAGTAAACTTAGAGTTAGAACGTTTTTTTGTAACGAGCAATTGGGTTAAATCATTAAAGATTTTTTAAAAAATTACCTAATAATTTTAATCCTGAATCTGTCAAAATACTTTCGGGATGAAATTGCACTCCTTCTACTAATGAATATTCCTTGTGTCTCAATCCCATAATAATTCCATCATCTGTCCATGCGGTAATCTCTAATGTAGAAGGAATGGTATTTTTATCTACCACTAAACTATGGTATCTAGTGGCATTAAAAGGAGTTTTTACGTCTTGAAAAATGCCAATATTATGATGATTAATAAGGGATGTTTTACCGTGCATGAGGGTGGGGGCGGAAACAATTTTTCCCCCGTAGGCTTGTCCAATAGTTTGGTGTCCTAAACATACCCCTAAAATGGGATAATTTGGGGCTAATTTTGTCACTAATTCTAAACAAATTCCCGCAGAATCAGGATTACCCGGGCCTGGTGAAATTACTATACCATCGGGATTAAGGCTAATAATTTCCGTTACTGTAATTTGATCATTGCGATACACTTTGATTTCTTTGGCAACAGAATATTTATTCCCTAATTCTCCTAAGTATTGTACTAGGTTATATGTAAAGCTGTCGTAGTTATCTATAACCAGAATCAATCTGTTTTCTCCTGTGATCAATTTGAAATGAGATTATTAAGTCTATCATGAAGTGTTGCTAAGAGGATGACCATTAGATGAAATTGCTTAAAACAACAGCAGAAATATTTTCTTGGTGAGATAGGATTTACAAGGAAAAAGTTTTACGAATTTGAAGACTAAAAAACACAATCTTTAGCTTCTATTTTTGAGATTTCGGCAGTTGTTCGCCACAATTTTTAATATACTAAGGGAGATTATAATATAATGTTACAGAAAATAGTTGTTATTTGGTTATTTTACTGAACTCAAATTATTTATTCTCAAAGTATAGTTTCGTGAAATTGGTTTTTACAATATTTTGATTTAAAGGATAAGTGCGATCGCATCCGGTAATAAAATAAAACTAGCAACTAATACAGATGCGATCGCCGAAATTAATACTGCACCCGCCGCACAATCTTTAGCAATTTTGGCTAATTCATGGTAGCTTTGTTTTACGGTCAAATCTACGACAGACTCGATCGCTGTATTGAGCAATTCTAAGACAAGGACAGTGGCACAAGTAAGAGAAATAATTGCCATTTCCACAGTAGTTGCATGGAGATAAAAACCGGCACTCAAAGCCACAGAAGTCATCACCGTATGAATTCGGAAGTTCCTTTGAGTGACAAAAGCATATTTAACCCCCTGCCAAGCATATTTAAAACTAGAAATTAAGTTAGGTGCGACTTTCCATGCTAAATTACGTTTCTCTTTTTTTAACAATGTACCCGAAACACCATCGGGAATGGTGGATGGGGAAAGACTGATTATTTGAAATTTAGACATATTGTTAACTTTTGTTAATTAGTTTTCGATCGATTCTTTAGTATAAAGAGATCTTGACTTCTTTACATACTTGATGATGGCATTTTAGCTACTATTTCTCTTAATTATACATTTGAATTTTTTATTATTGTCATAATATTATTTTATGCTTTGCTAAAGTGAGTGTTGTAGTCAACATTTTTATAGACACAGAAACGATCAACTTTGATCATACTAAACAAAAAAATCTTGAACTGAAGGAGGTTGAATGCCAATACTATTAAGCAAAAATTCTTGTAAAGTGAGCATTTCTCGTAAAAAATTATCGTCAGGATGATCCCATCCTAATAAGTGTAAAAAACCATGACTTGCTAACCATACCAATTCAACGTTCAAAGAATGTCCTTGTAACTGTGCTTGTTTTTGAGCAGTTTGTACGGAAATGATAACATCCCCTAAAGAAACAGTATCCATAAAATCTGCATCGGGGAAATCTGTCTCTAAGGCGGCAAAAGATAATACGTCTGTTGGTTGATTTTTGTCTCTATATTGTTGATTCAAACTTTGGATTTCTTGATCATCAGTAAATATTAAACTTATCTCATAGGTTTTTTGAGGATCTAAATCTAATTCTAAAAGACTTAACCACTTTTCAATCCAATCTTGCCATTGAGATTCCTGAATGGGAGACTCCTGTTGATTCTCAAAAAAAAATAAATCTTCCACATAAAGATCTGTTCTATATTGTTTCATAAAAATTATTGATCATTTAGTTAACTACGTTGCAACTTAATCAATAACATATTAATTATCGATCGTCTCTTTTTTCTCAAGACTAAATTGAGAATGAAAAAAATTTAATTTTCAGTACTTATGGAAATTTTAAATTCTTATTAGACTTCTCCAAAAATTTAAAATAAAACTCTTAAAATATTTGACAGAAAGGAAAAGGAGAAAATTTATTAATTCCTAATTTCTAATTACTAATTCTCCTATTGATTGTTAATGATTAACTTTTAGTCGATAATGGAAATATTAGTTATTAATCAGGAATACATACAAAGAACTTGTGTTACAAAAAATAAAGCAAGATTTAAAAAATGATTTAATCGCAGGATTATTAGTGGTAATTCCTTTAGCTACTACAATTTGGTTAAGCTATGTCATTGCAAACTGGGCGATTAAATTTTTAACTCAAATACCAAAACAGATTAATCCTTTTGATGGATTCGATCCCATTGTTACTAATTTACTCAATTTTTCCGTAGGGTTAACTGTTCCATTCGTGTTAATTCTAATCATTGGTTTAATGGCGAGAAATATTGTTGGTAAATGGTTACTAGATGTCGGAGAACGAGTTTTGCAAGGTATTCCCTTAGCAGGTTCGATTTATAAAACTCTCAAACAAATTTTAGAAACCTTATTTCAAGATTCTCAAACAAAATTTAGAAGAGTTGTCATGGTGGAATATCCCCGCCAAGGCGTGTGGAGTGTGGGTTTTGTCACGGGAAAAGTTAGTGACATGATTCAAGTTCATCATCATAAACCTGTGTTAAGTGTTTTTATCCCAACTACTCCTAATCCTACCTCTGGTTGGTATGCAGTGATACCAGAAGAAGAAGTTATTACCTTGTCTATGTCTATTGAAGATGCTTTTAAAGTTCTTATTTCTGGTGGTATCGTTTCTCCTAACATGAATCAGAACAATTCTAAAACACCAATCTCGTTAAGTAATGCTCCCGTTTCTATTCAGAAGTCGATCGTTGAGTCTTCAGTTACAGAAGATTAAGAGATTGATCAGAATATTTTTACTCATTCATCAGATGATGACAAAAAAATTTTACAAGTTATGTACTTTCTGTTACAATTATTGTAAAGAAATCTAACAGAGAAGCATTGGATACTCCCTGCAAAGATTTCCTCAAGATTAAACGACAATAAATACTTTACCGACATTTATGTGTCGGTTTTTTATTCTTTTGTAAAGAGAAGAAAAAGTCATAATAATTGATTCAAAACTCCAAAGAATGGATTTATTTCAATTGTTTTCTAACCATGATATTATCGATCGAGTATTTCTTACCTCAGTTCGACAGAAGAAAAATGATAAAGACGAGACAAGTGAACAAGTGGACAAGTCGAATGGAAGAAAAATTTTCAATATTTGTACATTATTGAGAGAATTTTATTCATTCACAAGAAATACAATCTACCTGTCTTCCAAGTCAAGTCAGTCATCATCTATTTTTATAGTTCACTCAGGTTTTCTTGAAATCGATCGTAATGGTGAAGTTACTTACTTGCTCAATCTGCTGTTTTTTAGATGCTGTCGTTTAATTTGAACCTTTCCAAGAAAATTCAGGTCTAAAGGTATGAGTACAACAAAAAATAAAGATGATGAATGTCTTAGCAAATAATCCTGCCGAGATTACTGATTTGGAGTTAGTGCAAAAATGCCAACAAGGAGATACAAATTCCTTTCGTTTACTATACCAACGGTATCAACAAAAAGTTAGAGCTACTTTATATAAGTTATGCGGTAATGAATTGTTGGATGACTTACAGCAAGATGTTTTTTTTAAGGCTTGGAAGTCTTTACCGAAGTTACGAAATTGTCAGTATTTTTCTACTTGGCTTTATCGCATCTGCTGGAATGTCGCTTATGATTATGGTAGTGCAAAAAAGCGCGATCGAGATCGAACTGAAGCGCACATTAATCAAGTAAAAGAATCTCTACAAACGGATTTAGCTAGATCAACTAATCACCATCAAACAGGATTATTGCAATTACATTATCAGGATTTAATACAATCTGGATTGCAAAATCTTAGTTTAGATCATCGTGCTGTTATTGTTCTTCATGATTTAGAAGATATGCCACAAAAAGAAGTAGCTCAAATTCTCTCGATTCCTGTAGGTACAGTGAAATCCAGATTATTTAAGGCACGGAAAGAGTTACGTCAATTTTTGGAACAACAAGGAGTAAATTTATGACACAAAATCAATCTAATCCTCAAGATGATGACTTAGTAAATTTTTTGAAGACTTATTCTCCCATTCCCCCAAAAGAAGACAAACCTTGTGAACAATTAGTAATGAGTTCGATCATATCTTCTACTACTTCACCATTATTAAATAGCCGATGGTTAAGAAAAGGATGGGTATTATCGGGGACTTTAATTACTACTCTACTCATTTTAGGAGGTTATTTATTTAATCTCAACACTCGATCGACCCCTCAAGTAGCCACAGAAATGGATCAATTAGAAGCCTTTATGATTGAAACTTGGTATGATTCAATGGCTCAAGAATCCGAATTAAATTATGTCACAGTCAAAGATTAAATTAGGAGTAAATTACACCATGAACAATAGAATTAACTTTCTTCTTCCTTTAGTAACTTTAGCTACTATTTCTTTTAGTAGTAACGTGATGGCATTAGAAACCGTCAAAGAAGATTCTTTAAGTTTTGATACCTCTAACCCTACTATTTTGGCACAAATGGGACAAAGAGGAAAAGACAAAGGTGATATGTTAGAAAAACTAAATCTTAGTACCGAACAACAGCAACAAATGCAATCTATTCGGACGAAATATCAACCTCAAATGGAAACTCTCAAGCAACAAATGCGCACGGAAAAAGACAAACTTCGTCAAATGATGACAAATAATGACTCCCAAAATAATTTACGATCGCAACACAGCAAAATAACTTCTTTGAGTCAACAAATGGGAGATTTAAGATTTCAAAGTATGTTAGAAATGCGAGAAGTTTTAACTCCTGAGCAACGTCAACAATGGAATCAAATGATGGAGGAAAAAAAAGCTAGTTGGCAGGAGAGAAGACAACAAAAACAACCTCAGCAGTAATTTTGAAAAATAGGAGTCGGAAACAAGAAAATTATGAAAAAATTTATTTACTCATTCCTAACTCCTAATCACTAATTCCCAATTTCTTATTATCATAGGCTAGAGTTTGTTTTTCTCTGACAATAGCTAAACCTTCTTGAAGTGCGGGAAGTCGATCGTTCATCCAGTGGTATTCAGGAATTAAACCTGCAATACCTAGTTTTTCCAGACGATTTCTGACTTTACCCGTTGCACCCACCATAATAACCTGATGATCATTTTCGTACGATCGAACTTGTGATTACAGCAGTCATTACAACCTTCATCGGGTCTGTAGGTAAGGAAAATGTTAAGAATTAAAAGTAAGTTTTTTTGATATTCTTAAATTATTTATCTAAGTTTTTTTAAAACTATGTCTCTTCACAATGAAAAATTCTCATTCATTCTTTGGCATTGAGGACAAAAATGACTCGATCGGCCACCTAACTTCATTTTGTTAATCGTCGTACCACATATTCGACAAGATAAGCCTTTTCTACCATAAACCCATGCTATTCCTCCGTAGTTACCATTTACGCCTGTAATTTGGAGAAAATCACTAAAAGAAGTACCACCAGCTTCGATCGCATTTTCCAAAATCTCAATGATAGCTAATCTTAGAGCAGAAATTTGAGAAAATGTTAAATCACAAGCAAGGGTAAGGGGATGAATGTTTGATTTAAACAGAACTTCATCAGCGTAAATATTTCCAATCCCGGCGACTAAACTTTGATCTAGTAAAAATGTTTTAATGTGACGGCGACTTTTGCTTAACTTAGATTGTAAATAAGAATCAGAAAAATCGGGAGAAAAAGGTTCATAACCCAACTTTTGTAAACCCGTAATAATATTTTCTGGAGATTCATCATTAGGAATAAACCACACTTTGCCAAAAGTTCTTGTATCCACAAACCGTAACTCTCGATTATCAGGGAAAAAGAGACGAATACGAGTATGTTTATTTAAAGAAGTATCTTGAGTTAACCATAACAATTGTCCTGTCATCCGTAGATGTACTCCAAGCCAACCATGAGATAATTGAGCTAATAAATACTTCCCTCGGCGATGCCATGTAATAATTTTTCTTGACTTAATCCCTTCGATAAATGTAGCGTCAACTTTAGGATAAGCCAAACTGCGAGACAATAAAACTTCTACACCAATAAAAGTGAGTCCGGAGGTTGCCTTATTTAGCCCCCGGCACACTGTTTCTACTTCAGGTAATTCAGGCATAAATTAAGCCCTAATATAATGGATTTAAACTAGATTATTTTTTCGCAGGTGCGGAAACTTCTTCTAGTTCATTTTCGGCGAAATTGTTAGTGTTAACGCCACCAGCACTACCACTGAAACCGTTATAGTTAACTTGATCAAAACGAACAATTACAGGGTAAATAATACCACTTTTATCGATACTAGCAACAGTTCCTACATCTTTATACCAGTAGGATTCTTTGCGTAAAATTCTTACTTTTGAACCACGTTGAATTGCCATAAATTAAATTATTTTTCTGAAAATGACCATCAAATAACAGATTACTACTTGTTTGTCTCTCTGACATCAATTTTTACTTTAAGTTTTATTAAGTTTTTATTTAGTCACTGATTCACGAAATTTATTTTACTGCCATGTTTTACCCATTTTGTCATATCGATCGCTATCTTTTCATAAACCAAATAAAACTCTAATTCAGATTTTGCACCTCTATCATAAATTCTCACTGAGGAGAGGGAAAAGTGACTAGAATTGATTTTAACACTTCCAAAATTAATTTTTCCCGTTTTGTTTCGTTTTTCGATCGAGTTTAATTGTGATCATTCGCCAAAGGGAAATCAACCAAAGGCACAGACTTCGCTATTTATTCATCCATTTATTGATAAATAGGAACAAATTGAGAGTTGCATTTACAAAAAGTAAAGGTTATGATGGTTTTAGTGATAATAAAAGTGTTATTAGGAGTCTTCTTTATTAATGGATCAAATAGAGAAAGTGATTGAAAAACTAAAAGAGTGGACTCAAAAATTAATTGAGGCTTTACTAGGACCACAATCAGAACCTGAACCCGAATTAATTCCTATTCCAGTGAGGGATCGTAGTCGATATTAAACCTAATTAAATCCAAATTTCGTTAATTTAATATAAAAGAGTCTTTCACTTGTCTAAGTTTAGCATTTTAGTATTAAACGGTCCTAATCTTAATCTTTTGGGAAAAAGAGAACCGAGTATTTACGGGCATCTTACCCTAGAAGATATTAATAATATGTTAGAGCAAGAAGCCGAACGGCTAAATATAACCTTATCTTGCTTACAATCGAATCATGAAGGGGTTTTGGTAGATTCCATTCATAATGCTTTGAATCGTCATCAAGGTATCTTAATTAATGCCGGCGCTTATACTCACACAAGTGTAGCCATCCGAGATGCTTTATCTGGGGTGGCTATTCCCGTGGTAGAAGTTCATCTTAGTAATATTTATCGCCGAGAAGATTTCCGTCATCATTCTTATATAGCACCGATCGCAATTGGGCAGATAAGCGGTTTTGGTGCGGAAAGTTATCGTTTAGGATTACAAGCCTTAGTGAATCAATTATTAATTGATAATAGAGGTTGAATATTGCTATGCTAAAACTCAGGGAATTTACTATTACTTATTACTTGAAAATTTTTAACCGTCAATAACATTTCTTGTGAATGTTATTAATGAAAGAATTGGATTTTCCTATAAGTATTCTATATCCACTTGGTAACTAGGAATAGTTAAAGTACAACGAGCTGTTATAGAAGTACCTCCAGAGTTATAGCCTGATAAAATCAAAGTAGCGCCGCCTTTACCGGAAAAAGAATCCACAATCCCAGTTACTGTTACGCCATATTCAGCCAGTTGGCTTGAACAAGCAGCATAAGCATCATCGATAATGGATGCAATCAGAAAGGATGAGCTTTGTATATTTTCTCGACTGGGTGGTAAATTTTGAGAAAAAGCTGGTGCAAATCCACCAAATAAACTTGTCATTAATGCAGAAATAGTGACACCAATCTTAATTAAGGAAATCATATTTTTTAAAGTACCTAAACTAATAAAAAACCATTTTGGTTTTTAATGAATAAAATCAAATTATATTTTAGAGTAAATTAAAGCTAATAGATCTCAAATTAAACTTTTATATTGTTAAAAATTATAAATTTTTGAGGAGATCTATTATTAATTATTGATTATCTAAAATTAGCTAAGAAGTTTTGTCCATCAAGAGTACCTTGTCCAATTAAATTATTAATGGAATTACGTGCACCTAATTCAATAATAAAAAATCCTATAGCATCTGCCATGCCCGATCGATCGACTTGTATTCTAATACTATAAGCATCTCGACTGGTTTGTCTTCCTTCAAAGTTGAAACTATTGCCATTTTTGAATAGTAAAGAAATTCTAGCTCTATTATTACTATCAACATTAATAAAAACAGAGGTAATATTTTGATTAGGACGAGATTGTAAACTAAATAATCCTTCTCCTGATTGTTGAATATTAAGATTAGCAGTATTATTCGGTTTAGAACTACTTTGATCTCCTCTAAATATCATGCGAAAATTTTGACCATCGAGAGAACCTTGACCGTTTAATAGACCAATAGTATTGTTTTTGGTGTATTCTAATAAGATTGAGCCTTGAGCCGTTGCCGCACCAGAGTTGGTTAAGTTAATTCTCCCTTGGGTTGCAGTTTGTCGGGTGAAATTTCCATCTAAACGCACTGTTCTATTATCTTGCAAAAATAGGGTAATTTGGGCTTTATTGTCAGTTTGTAAGGTAACAGAAGCTGATGTGACACTTATTGGACTTTTTCGCCCTACTTTCCATGTACCTTTACCCTGACTTAGTACATTTACTTGATTATTTTGGGCTAATACTTGGGAATTAGAGAAAGGAGGAATAAGAGTGACAGGAGACAATAACAGGGTTAAACCAATAGCGATCGATGAATAGGTTGATGATAAGCTCATTTTTTTTGATAACTTTAATTTTAATTATTTATTATCTATGAGAATTTATCAAAAATTAGTGATTTTAATGTGAATATTTATGAAAAGTAACCATTATTGAGATATGAACTATAGTTAAGTTGATTGGTGTTAATATTGTGAACAATTCCTAATAAATCATCGGCACTATCATAACGATTAGAGTAGTTGCCAGTGTCATGATAAATATAAGTATCTGAACCCATTTGTGTTAAAAGATGTTTTCTGCTTAAATTCTCAATCACTATCGTATCTATTTGATCTTCAAAATCTTCGATGATAAAATGACCATAATTACTATTTTGAGCAATAGTATAAATAAACCTGTCAGCTTCTGTACCACCTCTGAGTCGATCGATACCAGAACCTCCCATTAATATATCCCGTCCACTACCACCTGAAAGATAGTCGTTGCCGTATCCTCCTAAAAGGGTATCGTTTCCTGCATCTCCAATGATCAAATCATCATCTTTATTTCCGTTTAACCACTCAATACCTTCTCCTCCTCCTTCTAACCAATCATTTCCTTCTCCTCCTTCTAACCAATCATTTCCGTTTCCTGCATAGATTCGATCGTTCCCAAAACCGCCCAAAATAAAATCATCATCACTAATAGTGAATCCAGCAGTATAAAAAATTCCACCGTATAAGGTATCATCACCTAAACCACCATCAATAAAATCATCTCCCTCATTTCCCTCTATATAATCACTTTCATTCCCACCGTATAAAAAATCATCCCCTTCATTGCCTTGTATTTTGTCTGAACCACTATCTCCATAGATAAAATCATTTCCTGTACCACCACTTATATTATCTGTTCTATCTCCGCCTTTGATGGTATCATTCCCACTTTGTCCATATAACCAATCCATGTCTGAATTTCCGTCGATGACATCGTTTCCTTCTCCACCGTAGATAGTGTCCATTCCTTCTCCACCATCGACATAATCATTCCCATTTCTGGCTAATATCAAGTCATTTCCATTGTACCCTTGTATATTATCTCGATCATTTGTGCCGATTAATTCGTCATTTTCGATCGTACCATCGATAAAATTAACATAAAGAGTAATAGGAGGTAATAGATCTAAATTTAAGGTTGAATTAAACATAATATTATGAGTTAGTTTAGCAATAAATTCTTTTTCTATTCTAGCTTGATCGAATTTGTGGTTGTTTTTTATGCTTTCAAGGAAAAATTAATCACTTTACATTTTTTCACGACATTTTTTTGCTTCCTCTAAATATCCTCCTTTTTCATAATATTTAATGGCAGTTTCAAAATCTTCCATCTTAAGACAAGCAGAAGCCGCTCTATCCCATTTTTCCAAATATTGCCATAATTGAGCAACTTCTTCCCATTTTTCCTGATATTCACAGACGATCGCCAACTTTTCCCAACTGGATATTTTCCGCCAACAATCTTCTGCTTTATCCCACTCTTGTGCTTTTTCGTAACAAATACCAGCCCTTTCTATTTCATTAACTAATAACCATGCTTTTGCCGCATCTGTCCATTTTTGTTGATGTTCGCAAACGATCGCAACTTTTTCCCATTTCCAGAGTTTACGCCAACATTCCTCTGCATTACTCAAATCTTCGGCTTTTTCATAACACAATCCTGCTTTTTCGCCTTTATTTGCTCGTAAATAAGCAGATGCCGCTAATTGCCATTGTTGTAACTGTTCACAAGCATTACCATATTTTTCCCAATTTTGTGATTTCTGCCAATATTTAGCCGCTCTTTCCCAATCTTGACAGTTTTCATAGCATAGTGCCGCTTTTTCTATTTGATTCGACTTTAACCAATCATAAGCTGCTTTTTGCCATGTTCCTTGTTGTTTACAAGCATTTTCCACTCGTTCCCAATTTTCTAGTTTTTGCCAACAATCTTCTGCTAATCGCCAGTGTTTCCCTTCTTCATAGCAAAGGGCGGCTTTTTCTATCTCTCCTAATTTTTCCCGACAATGCCCTGCTTTTTGCCATTCTCCTAATTTTTCCCAAATTTCAGCAGATTCTGTCCATTTTTCCTGTTTTTCCAACACTTTTGCCGTTCGATCGCTTCTTTGTAACTCCCGCCAACATTTTTCTGCTAATTGCCAATATTGTCCTTCTTCATAACACAAACCTGCTTTTTCAATTTCACGAATTTTCTCCCACGCTACTCCTGCCTTTTGCCATTCTCCTAAATTTTCCCAACTTTCAGCCGCTTCTTGCCATTTCTCTTGTTTTTCACAGGCTAAAATAATTCTTGTCCAGTTTTTCGCCGCTAACCAACATTTTTCGGCCTTATCCCATGCTTGGCACTGTTCATGACATAATGCTTCTAACTCGTGAGGATTGGTTTTACTCCATGCCTGAGCGGCTTCTGTCCACTTATTTTGCTGTTGTAAACAAATAGCAACAAATCCCCAATAACCTAACTCTTGCCATATATTTTCTGCTTTATGCCATTGATTTGCTTTTTGATAACACAGGGCAGCTTTTTCCGTTTCAGTGATTTTTAACCATGTTTTGGCGGCTAAATCCCAATTTTCTTCTTGTTCATAGGATAACGCCAATTCTTGCCAATTTCCTAATTCTTCCCAACATTTTTGGGCAGCAGTCCATTTTTCTGCTTTTTGCCAACAGAAAGCCGCTTTCTGCACATTGCCTTGTTTTTGCCAACAATTACCGGCTTTTTCCCACTGTTGTAAATCTTCCCAAATAATTGCTACTCGATCCCATTTATCTAGTTTTGTCCACATTTTGATAGCAGAGGTAGCTTGATCATGTTCTCGATAATATTTATCTGCTAATTCATAATATTTATTTGCTTGTGAAGTTAAGTTTTTAGCAATACATTCGTCTCCGGCTAATTCCCATTGATGATCTTTTTCTAAACATCTTAATTTTCCCTCAAAATCTTTTGCTTTTTCATAACAAAATTTTGCTAATTTATAGTCTTTTTCTTGTTCAAAATAAAGTCCTCTTATTTGCCATTCTTCTGTTTTTAAAACGCCCCATTTGGCTAACCACAATTTTTTATCTACTTCATTCCAACAATTAATTGCTTCATCAAAAATGCCTAATTTACTCCAAATATCTCCTGCTTTACCCCAATTTCCTTGTTCTTCTTCTAATAATGCTTCTACTTTAGCTGCACCTATTACATCATTATAACGCTGATATATTTGACTAATTATTTGATAGGCTTGATCAGTACCTTTTTTTAAATAGTTATTAGCAATAATTTTTATTTCTATTTCTGAATATTTAGTATCAAATAGTGATTCTAACTCTGTTTCATATCCAATATCTATCAAATTATTGATACTGCTATCACTCCAAATATTATCGATCGAATCATCATAAAAATATAGTTTTTTCTTAGCTATATTTGTGCAGGTATAAATATGGTTATATTTGACATTAATTAATTCTTGATCCTCTAAACTATTACGATAGAGTTGAGAAATTTTAGTGAACATTTTCCAAACTAAAACCTGTTCAAATTCTAAATTTTCAATCTCTGAAAAATGTATAATCCTATGGGTATCATTAGGAAAAATACTGTTTAATCTATTTCTTTCTTCTTCTTCAAAGACTACGATCGCACTATCAATATTAAGATAATTTTTACTCATTAAAAATTCCAATGTTAAATCGGAAATAATTAAAGGTTTATAATCAGATTTATATAATGAAAAATGATGAAGATTTTTTCCTGATAAATTTGCAATCGTAACTCCTAATTTAGAAATATTATCACAATAGCTAAAATTATAGGTTAACTCATGAGGTTCAATTAATTCTCGAATTTGTTTCCAAGTAGATAATTTATGATAATTTTCTACCAATATTTTTTTTATTCTACTCCAAATTAAATTTTTACTATTTAAACTAACTTCATTTTCACCGACTAAAAATATTTGAGGAAAATAATTATTTGCATCAGTAACTTTTAATAATTTAAGAATAAATTGTAATTGTAACTCACTAAATTTATTAATACCATCAATATAAATCCCCTCATATTCTCCTTGATAATTATCGGGAAACTTACTTAATAAATAGTTTGTTAAATCTAAATCATCCCAATAATTTTGTGATTCTAACCAATCTTGATATTGAGTAGCAAAATTATAAATAGCTTTAAAGTCTATCGTAGGATTTAATAGGCTTTGATTTTTTAAAGCTAAATATTCCTCCAAACTAATTAAACTTTTTCCACTGCCAATAATTTTATTTGAACCTTTAATAATTTGTCGAATTTCTTGCCATAAATCCTCAGCTTTAAGTGTAAATATTTTCTTTGGATTAAAAAATTGTTCTCTGAATTTATATAAAGTTACTTGTCTTTGAGCCAAAAATTTATAAGTAAAAATTAAAGGATATTTTTCAATAATACTTTTAGTTAAACTAATATAATGATAAACATTTATCGGATCACTGAAACTATATTGATTAATAATTTTTTTAGTTTCTTTTACTGAAAATTTATTGTCTGTTAAAAATAAAACTTTTTCCTCTTTTGTTGTGCTTAAAAAATGGGCTTTGTTTAAAGCTGAGTATATTGCGATCGTAGTTTTTCCCGTCATTCTATTACCAGTAATAAGTGCAGGAAAGTTAGGATTTTGATTTAAAATATTATACTGTTGTCCTGATACTAAATAAAATTCTTCAGATGTATTGTATTTTGAAGTATGAACAATGAAATCATTATCATTGTAAGTAAAATCTTGATGATTAAACTGATAATTATTTTCAGCTAAAATACTAATTCTTTCATCTTCTTTTTCTAAAGTTATTTTATTTAAAATATCTAAAGTTTCTATAACAGTGTCTATATTATTTTTAATAGTTAATAAATTATTTGATTTTGATTCTACATTAGTAAAATTAATTATTTTCAATAAAATCTGATTATTTTGACTATTACTTAACAATACTAAAGCCTCTAAAGAGTTATCATAAGGAAAACTTGTTATTACTTTAGGATTCTTCACTAACATTGAAGATAATTTATTATTTAAGTCAATATCAGCTAATATTAGATAAAAATTTTTTAAGAAAGTAGTGCGCACTTCTAGCGGTAGTATATTTAATTTTGACCAAATGTCAAAGGAAACAGATACAACAAATTCTGTAGAAGCCATAATTTAATACACCAATATATTTTTTAATAATAAAAGCTGATTCTAATAGTATAAATGATTAAACTTCACCTGTTAAATTAAAGATCACACTTCTTTTAGTTATTATATTCTTCTTGATTAGGCACAATCTCTAACTTCTGTACTGTGTGTCTGTGAATAAGTAAATCTTCCTTAATTTGCTTTATTCCCTCACTAATCGCAGTTTTATAATCATGAGTAGAAAAAGTAAATTGTTGGCGTTGGGGTTGATTAATCGTCCATTTTACGGTGTTTTGATGGTGAGTTACTTTTATACCCTGCTCAATTCCGGCACACTCAGGTACACCGCACCAACAGGTAATGATAAAATATTCTCCATCTTTTACAATACTATTGCTTAATTGTGTTAATGATGTAGCATAGTAGGAAAAATCTGTGAGAACTTCTCCGTCAACGAAAATCATGGTAACAAAATAAGCATGATCATCATTATCAAAACTATATATTTTATTCTGTAACTTTAATTTATTCATTAGAGTAATCGTAGAGTCCCACTTCATGATCGAACTCAGATATTATTATAAATATGCACTACTAATTTCTCTAATTATTCTCATGACATTAGCCTATCATTAAAGAAGATATAAGAGATATAGTGATTTTTATATTGGTTAAAATGCCATAAAATAGTTAAATAAAATCTGCTTTTTCTAAAAAAAATTAGAATAATTAACCTCTTTATTTCCTCAAAAACAGTCTTATTATCGTCAGGGGATGACAGCTATTTCCCTTATTCAATCTATATTACGAGTGCTTTGTCCCTACCTGAAACTATGTCCTAACTCCTCTTTCCTATCCATCCTATGAGAAACTTTTTAGCAGTCCTTACTGAGAATGAATTAGACTTAAATCTGGACGCAAATTCTCAGCTTTTCGGAGGTAAGAATGATACATTTCTGTCTGTGGTTTGCTTGTATTGATATAGATTAGAACTCTAATACACTTTTCAAGACTACCTTTTACTTGCATTTGTTGTAAATCTAGTAAAGGTATGTTTGTCCACTGATGGTATTCTCTAGCGATCGCAGCAGGAAATACGGCATCTAAATCAGGAGTGACGGTAAAAATAACGCTAATAACGTCTTCATATTTGAGTTGATTACGGGTTTCGATGTCCGTCAATAATTCTCTTACAGCATCTCTCATGGCTTCCATAGTATTTGCTGAGGCGGTAGTAGCGCCTCGAATTGCCCGTACATTCGACATCAACTTCTTACTCCCTTCCCAAGTTAAGTGCATATTTTCCATAGATTAAGGACGATATAGCCATAAAGGTTGACCATTAGTAGCCAATTCAAATTCTAACCAATTAATAGCAGATCCTACTCCTGATTTTACCTGAGTTCGTCCATTAAGAAAACGATCGACAAAAGATTTAGGTTGTTCGATAGTTTGGCATTCTGTTTTGTCTGGATTAAGTTTCACCAATTCACAAGCCCATCTAAATGCGTCTTTTTCAGTACCTAATCGATCGACTAACCCTAATTCTAAAGCCTGTTGTCCACTAAAAATACGTCCATCAGCAAAACTTTTCACCGTTTCTACACTTAATTTTCTTCCCTCGGCTACCGTTTGCACAAATTGCTCATAGGTACTATCAATTAACTGTTGTAAAATACTTTCTTCTTCGTTGGTCAAATCTCGATCGAAGGATAGTATATCTTTATAAGGGCCTGATTTGATGACTTTAAAAGAAACTCCTACCTTATCCAACAATTTTTGTAGATTATTACCCCTAATAATCACCCCCACACTACCAGTAATAGTACCCGGATTTGAGACAATATAATTCGCCCCCACCCCAACATAAACACCACCAGAAGCGGAAATATTGCCAAAACTAGCCACTATTTTGATTTTTTCCCCTAATTTCTTCAAAGCAGAGTAAATCTCTTGAGAATCCGCTACAGTGCCGCCGGGGGAGTCTATTCTTAATAATAGTGCTGGAAATTTCTTTTCTTCTACGACTTCTAAAGCCTCTAATACTTGTTCTCTAGTTTTAGATCCGATCGCACCTGTGATTTCAATACGAGCGATTTTTTTTGTAGATGATGGTTTAAAAGGCCAAATCATTATATATTATAAGTATTTTAAGTGTAAGTCTTCTATTATACCCTTTAGGGTTTAGCTATCGGTATTCAATTTTAGATCATTGCGATAGATGCAGTATAAACTTTAAGGTGTTAGCTAATAGCTTACCTAAATCAAAGATTTTTGTGTCGAACTCAGGTTTTCTAGTAATTTATATCTAGGACTTTAAAATAAATTAGTTAAGACTATTCCTATCAAAAAGATTATGACTGAGACAAATAAAGATACTCGTATTGAAAAAGATAGCATGGGCGAAATTGAAGTAAAATCCGATCGATACTGGGGCGCACAAACGCAACGATCGATACATTATTTTTCCATTGGGGAAGATAAAATGCCCCTAGAAGTAATAAAAGCCCTTGCCATCGTCAAAAAAGCAGCCGCCATTACTAATAACCAATTGGGAGTGTTATCTACAGAAAAAACCCAACTCATTAACCAAGTCGCCGATGAAATTATCGAGGGAAAGTTAGATGATCATTTTCCCCTGTACGTTTGGATGACAGGGAGCGGTACACAATCTAATATGAATGTTAATGAAGTTATTGCTAATCGTGCCATTGAAATTGTCGGAGGAGAATTAGGCAGTAAAAACCCTATTCATCCTAATGATGATGTGAATAAGTCTCAGTCTTCAAATGATGTCTTTCCTACCGCTATGAATATAGCAGTTTCGATCGCAATTAATGAACGTTTAATCCCCAAAGTAACAAAATTAAGAGACGCATTAGAGGAAAAAGCTGAGGCATGGAAAGAAATTATAAAAATTGGTAGAACTCATTTACAAGATGCAGTACCCTTGAGTTTAGGGCAAGAATTTTCTGGTTATGTGGGGATGTTAGAGGATAATTTAACGAGAATAAATCAAGCCTTACCCGGAATTTATCAATTGGCTTTAGGAGGCACAGCCCTAGGTACAGGTATAAATGCACCTATAGGCTTTCCAGCCAAATCCGCCCAATGTATCGCTGAATTGACGGGTTTACCCTTCATAACTGCCCCGAATAAATTTACCGTCATGGGCGCTCATGATGCTATGGTAATGTTAAGCTCAACCTTAAAAACCCTTGCTTGTTCACTATATAAAATCGCTAATGATATTCGTTTATTGGCTTGTGGCCCTAGGGCGGGATTTAATGAGTTACAATTACCAGAAAATGAACCCGGATCGTCTATAATGCCGGGAAAGGTAAACCCGACACAGTGTGAAGCGTTAGCTATGGTGGCGGTGCAAGTTATGGGTTATGATACGGCGGTGGGTTTTGCCGGGGCAAGTGGTATTTTAGATATGAATGTTTATAAGCCTATGATGGTTTACAATGTTCTCCAATCCATCAAAATTTTATCTGATAGCTGTAACAACTTTACTGACTTTACCGTTAAGGATATGACACCGAATCTCCCCAGAATCAATGAGTTAGTGAATCAATCTTTGATGTTAGTAACGGCACTTAGTCCGAAAATTGGTTATGATAAAGCCTCGAAAATTGCCCATCTTGCCCATAAAAAACACCTTACCCTAAAACAAGCCACCCTCGAATTAGATTATCTCACGGCAGAAGAATTCGATCGAGCTATTGATTTAAGACAAATGGCTTACCCTCATGAGTAACTTTTTTGAAATATTCAATTATTGACAAGGCAGAGTAATAAATAATAAGTAATTCTCAACTTTTAATTAAAAATAACTTTATTTGCGATGATTTTTCTTTATCTATCTCCTAACTCCTATCTTCTACCCTCCCCAAAATATTTTTTTACCAACCCCTAATTATCAACTTGATAGCCAAATTCGGCTAATCTTAATCGTGATTGTCGCCATTTTGGTTCAACTTTGACAAATAACTCTAAATAGACTTTACCACTTAATAATTTTTGCATTTGTTGACGAGATGCCGATCCAATTTCTTTTAACATACTTCCTTTATGACCAATCATGATAGATTTTTGAGAATTTCTCTCCACACTAATCGCCGCATAAATCTTGGTAAGTTTTGGACTTTCTTCCATCTTTTCCACTGTTACCGCTACGGAATGGGGTATTTCTTCTTTCGTTGATAATAATATTTGTTCTCTAATTAATTCTCCAATGATAAATCTCTCTGGTTGATCCGTTACCAAATCAGGGGGATAATAGTAAGGGCCATAATCTAGTTTTGTTATTAATTCCTGTTGTAAATTATCTAATCCTTCTCCTGTTATTGCTGAAAAATTAACTATTTGCCAGTTTTCTTGACAAATTTCCTGATAACTTTCATTGAGTTTTTCCCTATCTTCTCCTTGTAAGTCACTTTTGTTTAATCCTAAAATTATCGGTGTCTTGCTCTTGTGTAATAATTCGGTAATATATCGATCGCCCCCCCCCGCAGAAGAAGAAGCATCTACCACAAATAAAACCACATCAGCATTATTAATAGCTGAAATAGCATTTTGTACCAAAACCTTACCTAATTCATGGTGTGGCTTGTGAATACCGGGAGTATCAACGAAAATAATTTGTGCCTCTGGAGTGGTTAAAATGCCCCGTAAACGATTACGAGTAGTTTGTGCTACGGGAGAAGTAATTGCTACTTTTTGCCCCACTAAGTAATTCATTAAAGTAGATTTACCAACATTCGGACGTCCGATAATAGCGACAAACCCTGATTTAAACTCATCGGATGCAATGGGAATAATGGGTAAAAATGATTCAATAAGGTTAGACATGGGGAAAAATACCTAAAATATACTCGCCTTGATTTACAGTATCGTTAGTAGAGACATCAAAAATTATGCCTTCATCTGCTGATTTTATCTCTATTATAGTGGGCATTACCTTCCCTTTAGAAAATGACAGAAGTTGATAAAGAATATCACCCTTTTTAACACTTGTACCTTCCCTCCGGCGATTCCGAATAATTCCTCCTTGGGGTGCGTAATAACTTTTAATGGTATTTTTAGGTACAAATTTAGTAGTTTTTGAGGGTATTATCAGATCTAAATTAAGCATATTTTTTGCACATAAATAGTTAATAATTCCCCTAACACCTTTGGTTACAGATTCTTCATTCACTGTCATTCCTGAGCCTAATTCTAAAGTCCATGATTCTACGTCAAAAGTGATATTTCTTCCTGCTTGAATAAACTTTTTTTCTAATATTAACCAAGGATTTAAAAAGGCTTCATCAAAAGCATTCCCATCATATTTATTCATTAAAATAGCATAATCAAAGAGAAAATAATCAGCACTATTTTGACGAAAATCAAAACAATAAAGATAGTCGATCGCTTTGACACTGGAGCTATGAATATCTATAATATAATTAGCATCTAAAGACAAGGATTGTAAAATATTGCGGTAATGTTCAGAAAAAGAAATACTACGATCGAGATTGATATTATCAATTTTTTCTTTAAACTTATTAAGAATATCCTTTAAAAAATTAGCTTGTATTTCTTGATTATTTAGATTGATATTTTCTGCAACAAAATTATCAAAATTAACTTTCTCATGACTATAATCCCAGAAAATACGATTCCAATTATACCCATCATAAGGACTATATCTTCCTGTTGAAAAAAAGAGATTTCTCTGATTAATTCCTGTTGGATTACATACAGGTACTAATAAAATTTTTCCTTGAATATCATTATTATTTAATTTACTAAAAAACCTAATTAGTTCATAAATAACTGCATTACCAACAATTTCTGCACCATGTAAATTAGCTTGAATATATACTTTTTTATCACCTTTTTTTCCCTCAAAAGTATAAGTTGGTATCTCTAAAATATCTCCACTAGCTAAAGTTTGGATTTTTATTAATTGATAATCAGGAAACATATTAATTAGGGTTAAATGAAAATCTTGACATATTTCTGAGTTGTAAAAAGAAGCTGAGAAAGCTATAAAATTTATGGATAAAGGTAGGGATTAGCTCTTAGCTTTTAGCCTTTTTCCCATTAAAAAATCAGTAATCAATTACTAATGTTGACAAGAAATTTAACTTAACAATAGCTGATAGCTAACCTTTCGACAATATTTTTTCATCGAACTGAGGTAAAAAGAGTTTAGGCTTTATTTGAGCATAATTTTTGTTCAAGTCTCTTTAGTATTATATTGATCCATTCCTATACAAGAACATACTAAATTTCGATCGCCGTAAGCATTATCAATACGTCCAACTACAGGCCAGAATTTATGCTGTTTAGTAAAAATATCAGGATACCCAGCATCTTCTCTACTGTAAGGATGACTCCAATCCTCAGAAATAAGACTAATAGCAGTATGAGGGGCATTTTTTAAGACATTATCCTCATGATCCATTGTACCCATTTCGATCGAGCTTATTTCCTGACGAATACTAATCATAGCATCACAAAATCGATCGAGTTCAGCTAAAGATTCACTTTCTGTCGGTTCAATCATCATTGTACCAGCCACAGGCCATGACATAGTAGGAGCATGAAAACCATAGTCAATTAAACGCTTGGCAACATCTTCCACTTCAATCTGAGCAGTTTTACGCAACGGACGTAAATCAATGATACACTCATGGGCAACTAACCCGGATTTCCCCGTAAAAAGAATAGGATAATGAGGAGCAAGACGATGAGCAATATAATTAGCATTGAGAATGGCTATTTTTGTGGCATCAGTTAACCCTTGACTTCCCATCATGGCAATATACATCCACGAGATAGGTAAAATACTCGCACTTCCCCAAGGCGCCGCCGAAACCATGCCTATAGAGTCACTATTACTAATTTCTAAAGACTGATAGCTGATAGCTGATAGCTGATAGCTAAGAGGTAAAAAAGGGACTAAATGAGGCATTACCCCAATAGGTCCTACACCCGGACCACCACCACCATGAGGAATACAGAAAGTTTTATGTAAGTTGAGGTGACATACATCAGCACCGAAATCTCCAGGGCGACATAAACCGACTTGGGCATTCATATTCGCACCGTCAAGATAAACTTGTCCTCCAAAAGCATGGATAATACCGCATATATTTTTGATGCCTTCTTCAAAAACGCCGTGAGTAGAAGGATAAGTAATCATCAATGCGGCTAACTTATCCTTATATTTTTCCGCTTTCGCTTTTAAGTCTTCAATATTAATATCTCCCTCTGTATCACATTTCACGGGGATTACTTTTAATCCACACATCACCGCACTGGCAGGATTTGTACCATGAGCAGATTCAGGAATTAAACAGATCGATCGTGCGAAATCCCCTCGACTATCATGGTATTTACGAATAACTTGTAACCCTGCATATTCTCCTTGTGATCCTGCATTGGGTTGCAAAGAGATACCAGCAAACCCTGTAATTTCCGCTAACCATGCCTCCAGTTGAGAAAAAAGAGTTTGATAACCCTGAGTTTGAGATAAAGGTGCAAAGGGGTGAATACTGTTAAATTCTGCCCATGTCACGGGCAACATCTCGGCAGTGGCATTAAGTTTCATAGTACACGAACCTAACGCAATCATAGAAGTGGTTAAAGATAAATCCTTACTTTCGAGACGGTGTAAATAACGTAGTAACTCTGTCTCTGAGTGATATTGATTGAAAACTGTTTCCGTAAGATAACGGCTTTGACGTTGCATATCTGAGGGAATACCCAAGTTATCTATGGCTAAATGTTCAATACTAAGCTCATTTTGTCCGAAAATAGCTAAAATTTGTTTAACATCCTTAAGGGTAGTGGTTTCATCAAGGCTAATTCCGATCGAGTTTTTATCATAACGGAAGTTGATTAAATTACTTTCAGCTAAAGAAAGAACACTATCATAATCTTCAATTTCGATCGTTATAGTGTCGAAAAAGTATGGAGATTTAATTTGATAACCAAGTTTTTCTAAACCTTTTGCTAAAATTTTTGTCAATTTATGAACTCTTAAAGCAATATTTTTTATCCCTTCTTCCCCGTGATACACCGCATAAGTAGAAGCAATAACGGCTAATAAAACTTGAGCAGTACAAATATTACTGGTTGCCTTATCTCTGCGAATATGTTGCTCTCTTGTCTGTAAAGCTAATCTTAAGGCTGGTTGTCCATGTACATCCTTGGAAACTCCTACGATACGTCCCGGTACTTGACGTTTATATTCGTCTTTAGTTGCAAAATAGGCCGCATGAGGACCACCATAACCTAATGGTACACCAAAACGTTGGGTATTTCCTACTGCGATGTCAGCATTTAATTCACCGGGGGATTTTAAGAGGGCAAGACTTAACAAATCGGCGGCAAGAGTCACAAGACCTTTTTGTTGATGAATTTGCTCAATGACATTTGTATAATCGTAAATTGTGCCATCAGAAGCAGGATATTGAAATAAAGCACCAAAAATAGACGTTTCAAAGTCAAAAGTCTGAGGATTATCAATAATTAGCTCAATTTCGAGATATTTTGCTCTTGTTTTAATAACCTCAATGGTTTGAGGATGACAGTTTCGATCGACAAAAAAAGTATTAGACTTATGTTTAGTAACAGCATAACTCATCGTCATGGCTTCGGCGGCGGCGGTGGCTTCATCTAACAGAGAAGCGTTGGCAATTTCTAACCCAGTGAAGTCGATAATCATGGTTTGGAAGTTTAATAATGCTTCCAATCTTCCTTGGGCGATTTCGGGTTGGTAGGGAGTATAAGCAGTGTACCAATTGGGATTTTCTAGGATATTACGTTGAATAACCGCAGGAGTGATGCAGTTATAATAACCCATGCCAATATAAGAACGATATACCTTATTTTCTTGGGCGATCGATTTTAAAGTAGCTAAGGCTTCAATTTCTGTTTGAGGAGAGGGTAATTGTAAAGGATTCCTAAGACGAATAGCTTGAGGTACTGCGGAATCAATTAAGGTATCTAAATCACCATAACCTAACTTTTTCAACATCAGTAGTTGTTCTTTTTCACCGATACCGATATGACGATGTTTAAATATATCTTTATCTTTACTAAGAGCATTATGAGAAGTTGGTGAAGCTATTAAACTATCTTCTGAGGGGGGAGAAGAATTGATGTTGTCTAAATCAAGCATGGCTGACGGAAGTTATAAATTTATATATTTCTTAATATATCTTAACTTAATAAACTATTCTTTTTCTTTTTGAATCACGACTTGACGAAATCCCAACACCACAAAAATATTAGATAAAGTTAAGAAAAATTCTGCACCGCCGTGTAACCAATCGACATTAGCCAAAGAGGTATGAAAATGTGTTTCTGCATAAATTCCTGCTGGAATAGTGATGGCAACAAAAAGTAATAACAAATAAAATCCCATCAGGGCAAGTTTAGGCATTTTTTGAGATTTCGTGAGAAACCACAAAAACCCTAGATAGGGAAACAAGGAAACGGCAAATAATGTTTCCTTACTAACAAAATTAAGAGTAATAGATTCCATTTTTATTCAAATAAGTGACATGAATTTTACCTGAGTAAACCATAAAATTTTTGATGAAGGTAGGATATAGAAATTATTACCAATTGATAATTGATCCATTCAGGGGTTTAAAGCCTCCTTTTTTAAGGGGAAAAAGATAAAAGTCTAACCTTTGAAAATTCAATCAAGAGTAAATTCTAGCGAGAGGTAATTGTCAATTTTACATTGTTCACTGTTGAAGGTGCTAACTATAACTTTGCAACTCTTGTAATTTAGTCAAAA
Source organism: Geminocystis sp. NIES-3709 (assembly GCF_001548115.1). Lineage (GTDB taxonomy): Bacteria > Cyanobacteriota > Cyanobacteriia > Cyanobacteriales > Cyanobacteriaceae > Geminocystis. The sequence goes on from NZ_AP014821.1 coordinate 683,804, forward strand.
CTTCTTGAGAGTGAATAGCAGGGCGCACTCCTAAAAATTGAGCGATCAAAACTCCATCAGGATTGATAATATAAGTATGACGCATGGAAAAACCAGCTAACCATGAACCATAAGACTTACTAACTTTACCATCAGTATCGGCTAAAAGAGGATATTTCAAACCTTCTTCATCACAAAATTCTTGGTGAGAGTTAACGTCGTCAACACTAACTCCGATAATTTCTGCGTTTAGACTGTGATATTTGCTTAAATCTTTTTGAAATCTTTGAGCTTCAAGGGTGCATCCGGGAGTAAAATCTTTCGGATAAAAATATAAAACAACCCATTTACCTTGATAATCAGTTAAAGAAATTTCCCCATCCCCTACATTTGTCGGTAACGTAAATTGTGGTGCAGGTTGATTTAACGGTGGTTGTACCCCTCCTAAAGCCAAGACAGGATTGATAAAACTAAAAGATAAACTCAGAATTATACTGATGATAATTGGAATTTTTGCCCAATATTTAGATACTTTCATAATTAAGGGAATGAGGAATATTTGATATTTGAGTGATGAGTAATTATTAATTTCTGATTGTTATTATTAAATTATTCAAATAACCAAGGTTTCATGGCATTTTCCCACGAGACAAGTTCATCTTCTTTAAACCATAACGCTATCTCTCTTTGGGCAGTTTCGATCGCATCTGAACCATGAATCAAGTTACGACCAATATTAACACCATAATCTCCTCTAATTGTACCGGGTTCGGCAGCTAAAGGATCCGTTGCACCAATAATTTTACGAGCAGAAGCGACAACTCCTTCTCCTTGCCACACCATAGCAACAACGGGAGATGAAACAATAAAATCAACTAAACCATTGAAAAATGGTCTTTCTTTATGTACGTCATAATGTTTTTCTGCCAATTCACGAGAAACACTCATTAATTTTAAACCTACAAGGGTAAAACCTTTATTTTCTAAGCGTTTAATGACTTCACCCACCAAGTTACGTTGTACACCATCGGGTTTTACCATTAAAAAAGTACGTTCCATAATTTTTCTTTTTCTTTTACAAATATTAATTTATTCCCTAAAAAAGATTAACCTAATATGTGCCTTTCAACAATTAGTAATTCTTGAAATGAAGAATCAGTAAATATTTATTTTTGCTCGAACCTTTATCAATAATCGACACCTTGAAGATGAATAGCTACTTGTCGAAAATGTGATCGAGTTCTATGTTCCCACAAATATATGCCTTGCCATGTACCTAGTAATAATTTGCCTTGACGAATTATGATATTTTCTGAAGTACTGGTTAAAATCGATCGAATATGACTAGGCATATCATCTGCACCCTCTGAACTATGAAGATAATCATAACCATTCTCAGGTACAAGTTTACTAAAAAAAATACTTAAATCTGCTAATACATCAGGATCGGCATTTTCTTGAATAATTAAACTAGCGCTAGTATGAAGAATAAAAATTGTTGCTAATCCTGTTATAATCCCAGAATTATTCAAGACATCTTTGATTTGAGGGGTAATATTATGAAGACATTTACCACTGGTTTTGATGTCAATTATTTGTTGATGAATTTTCATATCTTGAAAAAAAAATCGGAAATTAAACCTAAAAATTAACAACTTTTAGTCACTGAAATCAGTATTGAGTAATGAGGAGAGTAGGAGAAAATTCGTTCAAATTAACATCCTACATCCTATGTTTATTCTTAATTACTCATTATCAGGATATTCACCACCAACACCAATATTTGTTTCAAAAATACTAGCATTTTCAATATTCATATTATTCATCGTAGCACCATAAACTTGAGCATCAAAAATAACAGCAAAAGTTAAATCAACACTATTCAGATTCGCATTATTCATGGTTGCGTTAGTTAAGAAAGCCTTACTTAAATCTGCTCCCTGTAAATTTGCACCATCCAAATCTGCACCTTCCAAGTTAACACCCTCAAGATTAGCATTTCGCAAGTCAGCATTTCTCAAATCTGCACCGATCAAGTGTTCTCCTTGTAAATCAACGCCTTTGAGATCACATCCCATACATTGATTCGTTTCAAGTAATTGTTGTCGATGATTCGGATTTTCACTGTTAGCGGAGTTTACTACCAAAAAAGTACTAATAACTGCGATCGTTGTAGCTAATAATTTATTCATAAAAATTTTTCCTCTCACGCTTCACTTAATATTTTAACCTAATCATTGATTTTGTTTTTAGTAAAAACCGTAAAAGATTTGGATTGTTTCTTTTTTAGTTCTGATTAACCTAAAATCGATCAAGGTTAAACTAATGTCTGTCAGAGTTTATGAAAAATATTAAGTTTTATTAATACCAAGATAAGTAGAAAAATAATTGTTAATTGTCTATTATTTATTGTTAATTACTAACTCCTTTACCAAAAAATTTGGCAGGTTTGGTAATAGTATAAACTTCTGTCTCTTTTTCAATACATTGTCTGACATAACCCGGTGTTTGTAACATTCCTAGCAAACTAATACCATCAAAAGAACGAAAATCCCCAGTAGTTTTTTGTTCTAATAAAATGTCTATTTTTTCAGGATCCGGACGAGTGTCAAATGTTGATTCGGAGGCGATCGCAAAGCCCCATGATGAGCCATAAGTACAAGTTGGGGCAAAATAAGAGTGAACGTTCGGAAACACTGCTTTAAGAGTATTCACTAAACGTCCATGAATGTGTAAATTTGCTGGTGCGATCGGTCCTGCTTGTATTACAACAATGCCATTTTCTCGCAAAATATTTTTGAGACGAGCAAAATACTCTTGAGTAAATAGTTGAAAAGATGGGCCTTCTTCAATAGGATCAGATAAATCAGAAATGATAATATCCCATTTAGCCTCACTGGTATCCAAAACATTAAAAGCATCACCAATAACTAATTCTAAGCGAGGATCATCAAAAGAACCTTGGTGCATTTCTGGTAAATACTCCCGACAGGCTTCTACCACATCCCCATCAATATCCACCATCATGGCTTTTTTTACTGCATTCCAACGAAAAACTTCTCTTGTGGTTGCACCTTCTCCTCCTCCCAAAATTAAAACGTTTTCAGGGTTAGGATGATTAATCATCGCAGGATGAACTAATGCCTCATGATACAAAAATTCATCTCCTGTACAAGACTGCCATTTACCGTCTAAGACTAAAGCCTTACCATAAACACCACTTTCCACCACATACATCTCTTGATAAGGGGTTTTTTTGTGAGCAAGAATACTGGTGATGCCATGAACATATATATCGTAGGGGGTTATATATTCACTAATCCACACATCGGCGTTTAATTGAGATCCGGCCATATTTTATTATTCTCCTGAATATAAAGCAAACTTCCAATATAACCTACTTTATTAGATAAAATCAATTAAAAATACAATAATCATTGTCAAAAATCAAAATTTTAACCTGTTTTGCAACCTCGAACTATCAATTTTGATTTAATCGGAATCTTATAACCTCTGTTAATTTGCTGTAGGATTTATCGAAAGTTTACTATACATTTAAAATCATTGTATTTCTTAAAAATCTACATAAAATTGCTATAATTATTTCTTAACTGCATTATTTATCTAACTCCAAAATAAAATATTGTAATTGATGAATACCTCTAAGCCATTTATTCTCAATCCTCATCTATTCAAAATCTTTTTTTTTCTTAGTGGTAGTGGTTTTACTTTAGTTATTCTTTTGGGATTATTTGGTATTTGGAAAACAGGTACTGATTTTATTCAAGGTATAACTCATTTATTTCATCACGAAGTTACCCTTCCAACTACGAAAAATCCCCATGTTATTCTTCGACAAGTACAAGGAGTTAGTGAATTAACTACCAGTATATTTGTTATGGATACGATCGTACCTACTTCTTCCAATCGTAAAATTGGTAATTGGGTAGTAGGAGAAACAAATTTATTATATGTTGCCAGAGGAGAAGTAAAAGCGGGATTAGACTTAAGCAATCTCACCGCAGAAGATATTGTTATTCAAGGAGATAACATCAAAATCGAATTACCTCCAGTAAAAATATTAGATGAAAAAATTGACCTTAATCAATCTCAAGTTTATAATTACGATCGAGGTTTTCTTAATTTAGGTCCTGATGTCGCCCTAGATTTACAACTAAAAGCACAACAAGAAACCTTAACCAAGATAAAAGAAACAGCTTGTCAACAAAAAATACTAAACCAAGCTAATGACAAAGCAGTTATATTAATCACTGAATTGATGAAAAATAGTGGTTTTGCGACGGTAGAAGTAACAACAACTCCTAGTAATGATTGTAAATAGGTATTTCCTAAAGAATATTAAATGTTTTGATAATAAATAATTTTGCGCATTTACTTATATTCCTAGTCAGAAAAATTGGTGAAAGGGACATTATTTGATTGATGAATCTGGAAAATATTACTGTAACGTAAAGCAAAACCAAACCCTAAACCTCCAAAACTGAAAACAACAGTAGTAATTATTATTAGCCTTTTAAACACCTTAATAGATTTCTCTTTTGGAAATTGATCACTAACTTTTCTTTTGTGGGAACTGGGGTTATTCTCTAACATAGAGGCTGATAATTCTAAATTTGGCGACTTAACCGTTGATGTAGATATAACTGTTGATATTTTCCCCATAGCAGTTCTTGTTCTTATACAATCTAAATAACTTGACTAACAATATAGCGCCTCTCCATAAAATATTTACATTTTCCGATAACAACTCGGCTCTTCTTTTTTAAAAAAGAGTAAATTATTAACATTCCTCAAAAAAAGTAATAGAAATAAAGAGTTTTAAATTCGTAATTACCTGAAATTCTGCTAAACTGGACAATATGACAACAGATTATTTAGAATAAATATTTATTTATTATGGATGGCTTTTGGGAAAATGTGTTACGTTATCCTCGCTACATGGTGAGTTTAATCTTAGGAATATTCTTTTTTTTGTGGGAACAAATTAAACCTCTATTCAAAAACCCCGTGACAGCTACTGCTATATTTGGGTTAATGATTGGTGCTTTTTCCTTTCTTTATTTTACCTTAAAAGCTATGTTGGGTCTTGCTCCTGTATAATTAGAATTTTTCTAGCTGAGAATAAATAACATTTTGGTTTTAGATAATAAAAATAATGGCAAATAGTCGTCGTGTTGAAAAAGTATCATCTTTGATAAAAAAAGAAATCAGTCAAATGCTAATAAGTGGTATTAAAGACGATCGAGTAGGTGCTGGAATGGTTAGTATTACAGAAGTTGAAATTTCTGGAGATTTACAACATGCTAGAGTATTTGTAAGTATTTATGGTACTTCTGAAGCAAAAAAAGAAACAATGGAAGGACTAAAAGCCTGTACTCCTTTTGTAAGAAAAGCATTAGGGCAAAGAATTAGCTTAAGACATACTCCAGAGATTCGTTTTATCGAAGATTCTTCCCTTGAAAAAGGAGACAATCTTATTAATTTAATTAACCGTATTACCCCAAAAGAAGATTCTTTTTTTGAAGAGGAATAAATTATTTTTAGCTTAGGGTTTTTAGATACTTCGCTTTCTTTTAAAAATTAGAAAAACTGGGAGTTGTAAAAAACAGAAGAATAAGTTATAATTGTTAGACGTATTTGAAGGGTGCGTAGCTCAGATGGATAGAGCAACTGCCTTCTAAGCAGTCGGTCACAGGTTCGAGTCCTGTCGCACCCGTGTATTACTTAGCCGTTGGCTCGTATTTTAAATTGATGTACAGTAACAAATTATTTGTCATCGGTAACAGATTAGTGTCGTCTTAACAAATTAGATGACGTGATAACAGATTAATGTCGTCTAAATGATTGGGTGCGACAGGACTCGCTTTCAATTCTCAAAGAGAATTCTTCCTCGATCGAAAGTGATTTGCTAACCGCTATAGCAGTACACCTGCACCCTTATTGCTGGGAGTGCGCCTAGTTTCTCTATCCTAAGATAGACAGCATCAGGGCAAGTAGTTAGCAGGAGCCGAAAGCAAACTTCTTGTAAAAAGTAAACTACTCCTCATTTTTCATAGAACAGAGGTTGTTAAAACTTGATCTACGGCACTATTGAAATTATAACTTTAAAAAGAAAATATGATCGTTTTGTTTCGTCTCGATGACAGATTCTAATTAGTAGAGTTTTAGTTCAAAATAAAAGCCTTTCAATCCCTAGAGAAGGTATTTTCTTATTTCAACAGATTTAATAGAGCAGATGATGGTGGTACTGAATTTAACTTTCAATCCCTAGAGAAGGTATTTTCTTATTTCAACATATTTATAATTAATTTTTTAGTATCTTTCATTTTTCTTTTTCTTTCAATCCCTAGAGAAGGTATTTTCTTATTTCAACTTTGACGTAAGTCGTCAAACCCACCGTATCCAGCACCTTTCAATCCCTAGAGAAGGTATTTTCTTATTTCAACATTGTTCTACCAAACCTATCATATCTTAAAGCTGTCTTTCAATCCCTAGAGAAGGTATTTTCTTATTTCAACTGCCCCTAGTCAGAAACCTTATAAAACAAGGCTTGTGAAGACAGTTTGCGTAAGCCCCCCTTAAAAATACTAAAATTCTGATTTTCGATCGAATTTTGCATTTTATTAAAACGCTATATCCCTTAATTGATAAGAGTTTTAGCGATTGCGTAAGGCTAAAATCAGAGTTTGTGTAACTCGTACATTTTAACTAACGCTTAAATAGAGATTCCTCCTTGGTCGGAGGTGATTTGATAACAACTACATTGGTAAACCCAAACTCTTATTACTGGGAGTGCCCCTTGTTTCCGCACTTTATTCAGTGCGCAGCATCAGAGAGAGCAGTTATCAGGGACAGAAAGCAAACCTATTACTAGGCAAACTACCCCTCATTTTTCACAGAACAACAGAACAGGGGTTAATTTAACTTGATCTGCGGCACGATTACTTCCAGTTTATCTCAAGAAATTGATTTTGTGCTATTTCTTCTTGAGATTTTTTTCAGTAGCACTCAAAACAAGTTGTAAGGCTTTTTCCGTCAATGTGCCTTGTTTTGGTTGTTTAGCTTCTACCACGACAATACCAACTTTTTCGCAGATTAACTTCACGTTTTCAATCAATCTGCCATAACTCCATTGATGGACTTGGACTCGATAATCTTGAGCATATTTCTTTTGCCCTTCCTTGTATTCGGGAATTTTCTTCTCCGCCCTGAGTTGAATTTCTGCTTCAGTAATCGATCGCATATCCCTTAATCGAGGAATAAGAATCGTTGATACTTGATATTCTTGAGCGACAGTAAGAATAGCTTTAGCAATCAGTCGATCGAGGTATTCTCCCAAATTAGACTCTCCTTTTTGTTGAAAGTTAAATCTTTTTCTGGCTTTGTGGTTTTGATGGCTCAGTTTTTGTTTTTCTATCCTCCGTCTTCTCAATAGCCGATAATCTTCTCTTAGCAGTTGTTTCGTATTTCGATAAGTGATTACTTTATCTGTCTCTATATCAACAATGGCGATGGTGACAGGTTGTTCTAATCCCATAGCTATTCCTAAATGAACATTAGGTTTTCCTTGATAAACAGGTTTACTAGGTCGAGGAAAAGTATTATTGAGTTTCGCTAGAGTAGAATTTTTACGACGAATAAAAGCCTGTTGAGAATCGCTTAATTCCTCTTTTGCTTTCATCAAATCGATTATCTTGGTAACTTCTTTTTGCTTTTCTTCTACGATCGTACTCGTACCTTCTGCCGTCAAACAACGAGTTTCAAAAGTACAATGTAAATAGAGTTTATGTCTATCCCATAATTCACCTTTTCCCTCATCTTCCTTCCAAAGGATCATAGCTGAACGGAGGGTAAATAAAGCACTCGACAATTGATCTTTACTAGCTTTTTTTAATTCCTGATCCTCATAAAACCTCTGAAAATAAGGTAATTGACGATGATCGCAGCAGAGTTGAAAAGAATGCTCTCCTAAGCCACTAAAACGAATGGAAAGACGATTTTTCTCATTGAGACTCCATTTTAAATCCTCGTTGGTTTCGTAAAGAATCGGATAGGGAATTGATGACTGATTTTGTTTGAGAATGGAAAACCAAGTATTTGCTTCCGTTTGATCAATAGGGGCAGTAGTAGAAGCAGTAATGAGAGTATCAAGCCACTTTTTATCTTCTAAATCCCTTCCTAAAGGTATTCGACTTTCAATTTGTCTGTGTAATTTGGTAATTTTAATCTCAACTTTACGCTTTAAATCTTGATATTTTTCCGTTGTTTCTGGTTTCTTAGGGATAGTACAACCATTCTTGAGTAGATAAATAATCGCACTTTTTATCTCAGGCTTTTTTGTTTTGCCACACTTCTCAAAAAGAATTGTTGAAATTCGATCGTGACTGACTGTTGAATCTATAGAGTCAAGAATCAAAGTAGCTTGTTGTTGTAAGGATTCCAAAGAATTATCAAAATGTTTAATTAATTCCGTGTCAGGCAATAGCATTTCTACCCAACGAAGATTACCTTGTAATTTCCAATCTAAGGCTTTTTGAACTTCAAACCATGACTTGTAAATATAGTCGATGACTTTGTTAACAGAGGCATAAAAACGGGATGGTTGTTCTTCAAAAGGGTAATTATTCTTGAGTTCGGCTATTTGTCGGGCTAAGAAATCTTTAGGTAATCTTTTCTTTGTTCTCCAGTGGGGGAAGTCAGGATGTTGCTTTATCCTTAACAAAATTTCGTTGATAAGAGGAGTATTCTTTTGTGCCATCAACTGCCAAAGAAATTGACGGGTATCACGAGAAGCGATCAAACGACATTGGATAGTGACGTGAGCCATAGCTAACAGAACTGTTTAATTAGACATATTTGTATAATAACAAATCATTTTATAATTGTGTTTATGAAAGAAAGGTTTTTTAGCAGTAAACAAACATCATTAATTACAGGTTGTTCCCTCCGACAATTGCAGTATTGGAGGGATAAGGAGGTTATTGTCCCTTTTATTCAGGGTACGGGTACGGGCAAAACGATCTATTATTCCCCTGCGGAGTTGGTGGAAATCTCGATCATGGTATATTTGCTCTCAGTAGGGTTGAGTTTTGAAATTGGGCAAATTATTTTATCTGACTTGAAGGAAAAAGAGCGAAATTTTCGTAATCCAGATTATAAAGGGCGTTTTATGATTATCCCTAGGGATGGCAAAATGTCTCTTTTATCCTATGAACGGGAAAAGGCGATCGAACTTCTTGATCAGGGGACTTCGATCGTGCCTTTATGGTTAGATAGGATTCATGAACAATTGAAGGAAACGTTAGGTTAGATGGAGAACGATCGTTTATTCGATTAGAGACGTTTGAAGGCTTAGTATATCTGTTTTTAACCACCCTGGCACGATGCAGGCAAACAATTTGCCCCCAAAGGAAAAATGCCCTCCGTATTTACCATTAAACTGCAAAATGGCTTACGGAAAAGTTTGCCTTTTGATGACAAACGGGATTTTGAAGAAGCCAAAAAAGGGTTTATCGCCGCTCCTTCCTTTAAACAAATCATGGCCGAGGCGGGTAGGGATTTTGGTACGCAGAAAAACCAAAAGGAGGGCCAGATTGGATAATTCGAGCTCAATTATTATTCCCTAAGAACCAATAAAATTAATACTGCGATTATTGCTTTTGCGGTGAACGCACATTGAAAAATAGCTCACCTTTTTAAATTAACCTCAAATTTTGTCCCTAAATGAGCTACAATAGGAATCAAATGAAAATTAACCAAACAATCTTGTTATCTCTAGCGATCGCGCTCTTTAGTGCTATTAGCTCTTCTGTCTTGGCTTCTGGTGGTGGCGGGGTTGTAACCGATCCTGGAGCGATCGAAGGTAAACACTTTGCTCCCAAGGGAAAGATGCCCTCGAAATTTACGATTGAACTTCAAAATGGTTTAAGGAAAACCTTACCTTTTGATGACAAACGGGATTTTGAAGAAGCTAAAAAAGGATTTATCGCCGCTCCTTCCTTTAAACAAATCATGGCCGAGGCGGGTAATGTAGCCTGGGACATGGGCAGTTACGAATTTCTCTTACAGGGCAAGGATTTTGACAGTGTTCATCCTTCTTTGCAACGTCAAGCTATTTTAAATATGGCCTACGGACTCTATGAGGTTTTGCCAGGCAAAATTTACCAAGTACGGGGTTTTGATCTCGCTAACATTACTTTTATTAAAGGTGATACAGGTTGGATTGTTTTTGATCCGCTAACTGCCAAGGAAACAGCCCAAGCGGCTCTGAAGTTCATTAATGAAAAACTCGGTGAACGCCCCGTCGTCGCGGTAGTTTATTCCCATTCCCATACAGATCACTTTGGCGGAGTGCGCGGTGTGGTAGATGAAGCCGATGTGCGATCGGGCAAATTACAGATTCTTGCCCCCGTTGGCTTTATGGAACACGCTATTTCCGAAAATGTCTATGCAGGCAACGCGATGAACCGTCGTTTGTTTTACCAGTACGGTGTCCTTTTACCTCGAAGTCCCTTTGGTCATGTGGATCAATCCATCGGGAAAAATACGGCGGCGGGAAATAGTGGACTCATTCCTCCCACGAAGTATATCACCAAGGATATTGAAGAAGTGACCATTGATGGCGTAAAAATGGTTTTCCAGAATACACCAGGCACGGAAGCTCCCGCAGAAATGAATACTTGGTTTCCTCAGTTCAACGCATTTTGGGCCGCCGAGAATATTACAGGGACAGTGCATAATATTTACACTCTGCGCGGTGCATTGATTCGTAATCCGTTGGAGTGGTCAAAACAAATTAACAATTCTCTTTATCTTTTTGGTCAACAAGCGGAAGTAATGTTTTCGGCTCACAGTTGGCCTCGTTGGGGAAACGATCGCATTCAAGAGGTGATGCGAACTCAACGTGATATTTACGCCAATTTGAATAATGAGGTGTTATTTCTTGCCAATAAAGGGGTGACAATTAATGAAGTACAAAATGTTTATCATCCCCCCCAAAAGTCTGCAAAATCAATGGGCGGCCCACAGTTATCACGGATCTGAAGGTCATAATAGTCGGGCGGTAATTAACCGTTATTTGGGTTATTGGGACGGAAATCCTGCGACATTGCTTCCCCTTTCTCCCCGCGATTCGGCTCCGTTGTATGTGGAGATGATGGGCGGTTCTAGTAAAATTCTGGCTAAGGGTAAACAACTCTATGACCAGGGCAAATACCGTGAAGCAATGGAAATTGTGAATAAACTAGTCTATGCCGAACCTCAAAATCAAGCGGCTAAAGACTTATTGGCCGATGCTTTTGAACAATTTGGCTATCAGCAGGAAAGTAACAGTGTCCGTAATAGTTACCTCGCGGCGGCCTATGAGTTGCGCTCGGGTATTCCGACGGGAAAATCCGCTAAATCTTCTGGCCCTGATGTCATTCGTGCCATGCCGACTAACCTCTGGCTAGATTTTCTCGGTATTCGTCTCGACAGTAAAAAAGCCGAGGGACTGAAATTTACCGTTAACCTGATTACGCCCGATAATGACGAAAAGTATGTGGTGGAATTGAGCAATTCAACTCTGACCAATATTAAGGGATTCCAAGCTCCTAACCCTGATTTGACGATTACGATTAATCGCACCGATCTTGAAGCCGTGATGATGGGTGCGGCAACCTTGGATCAACAAATTACTTCTGGTAAAGCTAAGTTGGTTGGCGATCGCCGTCCCTACGATCAGCTTAAGAATATTTTAGTCCAGTTCACCCCAGACTTTGAAATGATGCCCGGAACTAAACCAGTGAAACTCGCGATACCCAATCCAAATCCTTTTGAGCAGGAACCTCTGGGAGATACAACGGGAGGATAAAAACGAAAAAATCCAACTAAACAGAAATGCTGCCGTTATTGATTTGATGAATACATTATCTCTCAATAAAGTAACGTCAGAATCCTTATCTCTGACAGAAAACCTTTCGCACTACATTATGTAATACAAAAAAGTGTTGCTTATAGAAGTATTTTTTAAGTAATAGAACAATGAAGTTGAGATTAAACAACTATAAATTCAGTACGTGGGATATATAAAATCAATTAATGTTTACGATTGTGGCATTTGTTCAAAAGGAGTAAAGCATCGATGACAAAAACCCTCAAACCAAAGGTTAGGAAATTTGAATCTTGCCGCACAATTTGGACATTCTGAGAGAATATTTAGGTTATGGCGATCGCACCGATAAATCTCCTTATACTGCCATGACATCTGATGATAAGGGTTTTCACCATAACAAGCAGAACAAATACGAATAGGAGTCATTTTCATGGGTGCAGAAGGAAACATAGTTTGTAAAGTTGCCATTTCTACTTGTACAATCTCACTTAATTTCTCCAACTGTTTAAGGGAAGGCGGAGGATTAAAACGAAACTTCTCCCAACGGGCGATCGCACTATATAACCCCGTTGCTTGTCCTAAACCACCACAACTTAAACTATTTGCCCTTCTAAATCTACCGAGAAAATGACTAATGCTTTCACCTTCATAAGGAACAAGAATAAATAACCAGTTTTGAATTTGCAAATCCATTATTTGAACTCCTGTGTAACTTCTTTCAGAATCTCAAAAGTAATCTTATTAAGTCCTCTTTTTAAAGAGCGAATGGCAGATTCCCTCAAGATTGTATCCATTAAGCCGATATATCCTCCCGTTGCCTCTGCGATCAGTTTTAGCATTTTCGTCTGAATCAAATTAGAAGCCACAGGCAGTTTCAAAACTTGCTTTTCCCATATATTGACCGTATTTTGAAAATCAGCACCTGATAACTTTCCAAAACGATAGCAACTACGGAAACGGTTATAAACCTGTTCATCTCTCTTAATTACAGTATCAAGGCGATCTGTACCAACTAAAACTATGGGAATATTGAGACGATCGAATATATCTCTTACTTCCGCAAAAGTTTTAGGCTTAAAACGATCAGCTTCATCGATAATGATCATTTCGACTCCACATCCTTGTAAAACCTTGATTGCCCGTTGTCGAATTTCTGCTATCGTTCCCTTTGTCATTTGATACTTAAGGTATTCAATAATGCCTTGAAATAGCTCTTTTGTGCCACAATCTTGAGGGATTTGGATATAAACAACAGGCACTTGAGGAGGATGTCCTACTTTTTGGATTGGTTTATGTCTTAATCGGTAAGAATCACAAGCCATTGTTTTTCCTGTGCGAGACTCTCCCACAACTCGACAAGACTGTTTTGATTGACGTTTGCCCTCAAAATATTCATGAAGTTTTGCCACCTGCTCTAAACTAACCAAAGTTTTGCTATTTAATCGTTCAATTTCCATTTGTAACTTTTCTTCAGGTATTTCGATGTTACCTAACTCTTGTGCGATTGCCTTTGCTTCCATAATTATCTCCTAAAATCCATAATCATCTTGTAACTGTGAATAATCAAATACTTCTACTATTGGTTCTTCTGACATATCAGTATCGGTAGCCTTGTCAGTTTGTTCTTTGACTTCCTTGAGTACAGGGGAAGGAATATAAGGCTTTACCTGTTCTTGTTCTTGCCGTTGACGTTCTTTTTTGGTTTTTTTGTCAGAGAAAGTATGTCTTTCTTTCACCTCCGCCAAGATCGATCTATTGCTGAGATTTTTTCCTGACTCTCTTACCTTTTTGGCACTTGCCTTAGCATCTTCCCAAGACATTGATTCAGTTTCCAAATCTAGCCCATAGGCACGAGTTAAAAAGACTTCCTTATTACCCTCATTACGGTAAACCAGAATAGCAGTAATATCTCTGGGGTCATAACGTAGAATAACGGTTTCTCCTTCATAACCTGCCAGATATTCCCCTTGATACATCAAGTTTTCAAACTGAAGATAACCACCTTTTTGCACACGTCGGCGAGACTGTTTCATAAGGCATATATCTAAGTCTCTTTCCGAGAGAAGATCAGGAATAGAAAGTAGTCCCGAATCCCAACGCTGAAAACGAGTTTGTTCACCCATACGAGCATCCATACGCTGATTGTAGTTATCAACGATATAGCGGACAATAATTCGTTCCAATTGTCTGAGAGTAAGACTTGCATCCTTTTCAGCATCTTCAGATCTTTCCTGTACGTTTCCTCCTGTATATCCAGGTAAAGTAGAAAATACCTCTGTATTCAAAGTTTTGAAAGGGCGCTCTACTACTCCCCCTTCACTAGGGCGACTTCGCAAATGACAAGTAAAACCGAGTTGTAATCCAATTTGTTGAAGATGATTAGAACGAAAATCCTTACCCCCGTCAGTGTAAAAATACTCTGGTTTACCGTAAGTGCCCCATTCCTCGTGTAACCCATAGTCAGAACTATAACTTTTCAGTAACATAGCATGACGTAGAGCCAGAGATACTACTTGGGAGCTAGGAGCATCAAAACCAAGATTGATACCCATAATACAGCGAGAATAAGTATCTACAACTGTCGTTAGCCAAGGTCTGCCCAATAACTGACCAAATTGATCCACCAAAAGAATATCAGCACGAGTATGGTCACATTGCCAGGCATGATTACTATACTCCACATTAATTTCATTTCCCGATCTAGTGGATACAGCTAATTTGGTACCTCTCCATCCTGGATTTCTCACTCTTTTTTTATTCTCTTTCTCCTCAATAATAGGATTTAAGATTCGATAAACAGTCATGTGAGAAGGTGGATCAATAGACCATTCCTTGGCTTGAGCCATGGTTCGCAAATATACCTGTTTCGGACTTATTCTTTTACTACCTTTGTTACCCTCCCGATAAGTTTTAACAATAAAATCCTGTAAACGCTTTTCAATGCGATAAGTGCCTTGATCTGATCTATTTCCTTTTTTTATTGCTAATAATCCTTTTTCCTCCCATTCTTTGATATATCGTTGCACTGTTCTAACGGATTTATTTAGTGTTTCGGCTGCTTTCTTCAATTTTGCTCCATAAGTTTTTCGATCGCATGGCTGAACTAAATCTTCAATAACATCTGCGATCGCCTGTTCTTCGGGAGAAAGTTGAGAAATCAGTTCCTGAGATTCAGAAATTTGATTTTCAATAGTCATAGCTGATATTTTTATGTTTAATAAAATCAAAGTTGATGTGTACTTATTATTCTATGACATTTAATCTGTGAATTGCCACTCAAAAACAAAAAAAATCGCCTTTTCCGAAGGCGACATCTAATTTGTTATTTTTAGGGAAAATGACACTTAATTTGTTAATCTATTTTAAGATACAATCGAGTGTGATTTTAGGGTAAGGATAAGTTATAATTGTTGATATATAAGGATTTTAAGAGTCTTATTTTTAGATGACACGAATTTGTTATCACGACAAATAATCTGTTACTGTACAAGATTTTTTATCAAAGTTATTCAAAAGCATTTTCAGACTGATTTTTAACTTTTCCATCAATTTTATTTTAATAAGTAGTCAAACAATTACTGCCAAAATTAAAACAAGGATAGCAAAATAGAGCTTCTCGTCCACTTTCTGATAGTGTGTGTTTTTCTCTCAAATTACCTTTAATTGAAATTAGATCAAAAACTAAGTGGCTAAGTGGCATTCTTATTTAACATTAATCATAGACTCTCATATATTAAAACTCTTCAAGAAGGTATGAATGAGTTACAAAAATTCAAGACGGCTTATCGTCAGTTAGTATTAAACTTAAATGGACTTTAGCTTATTTATTGTACCCACACTTTAGTTATAGATATTATAATATAGTATATTTAGCCCCGTTGATTAGGATGAGAAAACCTTTATTTTGTATTTGGAATAATGAGTCAATTGAATTAAGGGAAAATCAAAGAAATTTAGCCATTCAGAATCTTAATCTCATCTCAGAAAGAATAATTCCTATTTTTGACGAAGCTACTCAAACTGTCGCCAACTCTTTGAATATTCCTGTTTGTTGTTTGGGTTTTTTATTAGGGGAAGAATATCAATTAAAATCAGTTTATGGCTTATCAAATCTCGGATTAATGAATGATTTAGCCAAAACTAGAAAAATTGAACGACAGAATACTTTTGCGACTCATGTCATTGATTCTCATAATTATTTGGTAATTGAAAATACATTATGTGATCCTTTTTTTTCTCAAAATATTCTCACTCAACATTATGGGATTGTTTCTTATTTAGGTGTACCTTTAACTATTTTTAATGGGTTGTGTATTGGCTGTTTAGAAGTTATAGATACAACTGCCCGAAAATTTACTCTTCAAGATATTAATTTTCTTATGATAACAGCCCGTTGGTGTGTAGCAGAATATGAAAGAAATGAACTAATTACTCCTCATAACAATTTCATTAAATATTGTAATAATTATCAAAATTTTAGTAGTGATATATTAATCGATAATGTTGAAAATTTTACTTCTTCCCCTTCTTTAATTTCTTCTAATAATATTAATGATTCAGAAAAATATATCAGACAATTAAGTTTTCAATTATTAAATAAACTTACTCAAAAATTATCTATTCCCCTGACTTCTGTGATTGGAATGTCTAGTGTATTAAAACAAGAAATTTATGGAAAACTTAACTCAAAACAATTAGAGTATTTACAAATTATCCATGATAGTGGACAAGAAATGGTTACTTTAGTAGATGAAATTACTAAATTAGCTAATATTAAAACAGAAATTAATCTCGAATTTGTTCCCGTAGATTTAGAAAATTTAGGCAAACAAGTAATTAAAAGTTTAGAAACCTTTGCCGTCAGTCGTGAGCATAGTTTAAGATTATCGATCGAACCGGGAGAAAAAATTTGGAAATTAGATCGAGAAAAAGTCAAAAAAACTTTATATTATCTTCTTATTACTATTATCGAAGGTTCAAGAACAGGAGGAGAAATACAAATCCATATTTCCCAAAAAATGCAAACTTTAAAAATTAATTGTTGGGTAACTCATCCTTGGTTGGGAGATGGTATTTCCTTTGAAAAAATCAACGCCTATGAATGTGCTTTAAAAAATTATGATAGTTCATTATTACAAAATAATATAGATAAGAAAACTAGCTCTCAAAATAGTTATGAATACGATTTAATTTGTCTATTATTTAGCACTTATTTAGCTCATCTTCAAGGAGGTAATATTTCTTTACAAGGTTCTCCAGAATCCGGTTATCGTTTTATTATTTCTATGCCTATATCTAAGTAATAGTTACTGCAAAAGTGAAGTTACATAAAAAATCAAAAGATAAAATCATACACTTTATTATATAAACTCTGTTGTAATCGACTAACAAGGTTCAAAGTTCAAAGTTCAAAGTAGTTGTTAACTGAAGTTAAGTCAAAAAAATTTTGGTTCGATTTATTGAAAGTATCCTATAGACTTTTGCAAAAATTAACATACAATCAATTTTTAATTTTTATAGATAGATTGTCAATATTTCTCCTTAATCTTCTTCTTTACTCATTTTTTGATGAAGATGTCTATAGCAATTCTCATTTTGGTGAGGTACAAAATTGTCGTTGAAAGGCAAGAGGCAATAGAAAAAATGTACCTCATAATTTTAAAAAATGCTATATATTGTTTTCAATTCCTAATTGTTAATTGTTCATGGTTAAATTAAAATTAAGTTAGATATGTAACAAATAAACCAAAATTAATTCCAGAATCTGTGACGGAATCTACAATGAAGATATAGACATCGTTGCAGATCAATAAATAATAAAATCTATGGTAGCTTCTAATATCCCTTCTTTTAAATTATCCACTGATGTAGTTCCCATCAAGTGTTCTGGTGCTTTTGCGTTGATTGATAGTCTCTGTCGTCACGGTGTTAAACATATTTTTGGTTATCCCGGCGGTGCAATTTTACCCATCTACGATGAAGTCTATCGTGCTGAGGCTAGAGGAGACATCCAACATATTCTCGTGAGACATGAACAAGGTGCTGCTCATGCGGCGGACGGTTATGCTCGTGCTACGGGCAAGGTAGGAGTTTGTTTCGGTACTTCTGGTCCGGGCGCGACCAATTTAGTTACTGGAATAGCTACAGCACATATGGATTCTATTCCTATGGTAATTATTACAGGACAAGTGTCTCGTGCGGCGATCGGATCTGATGCTTTTCAGGAAACAGACATTTTTGGTATCACTTTGCCCATTGTTAAACATTCCTATGTCGCTCGTAACGCTCAAGATATTCCTCGTATTATTGCTGAGGCTTTTCATTTGGCTAGTACAGGCAGACCTGGTCCTATTTTAGTGGATATTCCAAAAGATGTAGGATTAGAAGAATGTGAGTATATCCCTGTCTATCCGGGAGAGGTAAAATTATCAGGTTATCGCCCTACAGTTAAAGGTAATCCTCGTCAAATTAATGGGGCAGTAGAATTGATCTCCGAAGCAAAACAACCTTTACTATATGTCGGTGGTGGAGCAATTTTATCAAAAGCTCATGCTCAAATTCAAGAGTTAGCTGAACGTTTTCAATTACCTGTTACCACTACTTTAATGGGTTTAGGTGCATTTGATGAACACCATACTCTTTCAGTCGGAATGTTAGGAATGCACGGTACAGCCTATGCTAATTTTGCCGTTAGCGAATGTGATTTATTAATTGCTGTAGGAGCAAGGTTTGACGATCGAGTTACAGGGAAATTAGATGAATTTGCTTCTCGTGCAAAAGTAATTCATATTGATATTGATCCAGCAGAAGTAGGTAAAAATCGTCGCCCTGAAGTACCAATCGTAGGAGATGTGCGTCAAGTATTAGAACAAATTTTACAACGAGCACGAGAGTTAGATTTACCTGCTCATGATACTTTAACTAAAGATTGGTTAGCAAGGATCGATCGATGGAAACAAGACTATCCTTTAATCGTACCCCATCCCGAAGATGCCCTTTCACCCCAAGAAGTAATTGTCGAGATTGGTCGTCAAGCACCTCATGCTTACTACACTACTGATGTAGGACAACATCAAATGTGGGCAGCACAATTTTTGAAAACAGGGCCTAATCGTTGGATTTCCAGTGCAGGACTTGGTACCATGGGGTTCGGCTTACCTGCAGCCATGGGGGCAAAAGTAGCAGTAGGAGAAGAGGAAGTTATTTGTATCAGTGGGGATGCGAGTTTCCAAATGAATTTACAGGAATTGGCTACCCTTGCACAATATAACATTAAAGCAAAAACCGTTATTATTAACAATCGTTGGCAAGGAATGGTTCGTCAATGGCAGGAAACCTTTTACGGTGAGCGTTATTCTTGTTCTAATATGGAAGCAGGAATGCCAAACTTTGAAATGTTGGCGGAGGCTTTTGGGGTTAAAGGTATGACGATTAGTAGTCGAGATGAACTTTCAGGTGCGATCGCTGAAATGTTAGCCCATGATGGCCCTGTACTATTAAATGTTCATGTAAAACGAGACGAAAACTGCTATCCCATGATTGCACCGGGTAAAAATAATGCTCAAATGTTAGGATTACCTAAAAAAGCACCAGAAAGTTTAACTAAAGAAATCGTAATTTGTAGTAACTGCGGTACAAGAAATCCTGTCGATAATAGTTTTTGCCCTGAATGTGGTACGAAACTGTAAAATAATGGTTTTAGGAAAAATTGAGAATTGAGAATTGAAAATTAATTCCCGATTTCTCATTCTTAATTCCTAATTCCTAATTAATTGTAATCCCCCTATAATGGATATTATTAATCAATGAACATGGAAGGGAAACAATTGTGGTTGTAACTCCAGAAAGAATTATCGACAACAATTCCGTAGTAAACTCTAACGATCGAGTAGCGGTATTATTAATGGGATATGGTGAGGTGGAAAGTTATGATGATTTTGCCAATTATAACGAACAAGCCTTAAACCTTTTAACGGCAAAATTTGCACCCGTACCTACATGGATATATCCTCCCATTGCAAAACTATTGGCAATGTTTGACTTACATGAATGGAGTCATCAACATGGTAATTTTATCTCTCCCCATAACGCCATTTTTGAGCGTCAACGATCGAACATAGAGCATCACTTACAACATACATGGGGCGATCGAGTCAGGGTATTTAAAGCCTTTAACTTTTGTGCACCCCATTTGCCGAATCAAGTATTAGAGCAAATTCAAGCAGAAGGATTTGATAAAGTTTTGATCTATCCTTTATTAGTAGTTGACTCTATTTTTACTAGTGGTATTGCAGTAGAACAAGTAAACCAAGCCTTAGCTAAACCCACTAATTCAGAAGAACATTGGATAAAAGGAATGCGGTATCTACCCTCTTTTTATAATGAGCCAAAATACATCAATCTATTAGCGAAAATGGTAGAGAGGGAAATTAGTCACCGTTTAAGTTCGGCTTATTTACCCTCAGAAATTGGTATTGTTTTAATGAATCATGGATGTCCTCATGAAGCCAAAGGGTTTACATCAGGCATTGATGAGAGTCAAAAATTATATGATTTGGTGAGAGAAAGACTGATTAATCGCTTCCCCATGATTTCTGTTGGTTGGTTAAACCATCAAACACCTTTAATTAAATGGACTCAGCCCAATGCCGAATTAGCCGGTAGGAATCTGATCGAATTGGGAGCAAAAGCCTTAGTATTTATGCCTATTGGCTTTGCTACAGAAAATCATGAAACTTTACTAGATGTAGAGCATATTATCGAATCATTACAAAAAAAATATCCTACTGTTAATTATGTACAGATGGAATGTGTTAATGATAACGATGAGTTTTGTGCGATGGCGGCAGAGTGGGCAAATCCTCAGATTGAATCTTTACTCAACGATGAAGCAATGGTAATTAATCCAAGTCTTGCAACGGCTAGTCATAGTCGAGGACATCATCATGATCACCATCATCATCACCATCATAGCCAAGAACATCATCATCACCATTAATCAATAGCCCACATCGAAACCGAAAATGTTATCAAAGGTGTATTTTTTGTTATAAATTACCTTAAAAATCGCATTTTTCGATCGAGTCAATAAAAATTTCTAAAGTCTATTTATTCTGTGGTAAAAATTAAAATTTGATAACTAATTAAGTTTAACTGACTAAATATTTCTAACCCTTTTGCAGTCATTAAATCATTAAAATTATCAATAATTAACTTATTTATTACAGGATAAGTAGGCTGAACATTTTTATTTATATCGATAACTTTTTCTAGTTTAAAACCTGTTTTATTGGCTATAGTTTCATAATCTTTTATACCAATAAATTCTACTTGATTTGTCGCTTTTGAACCGTAAGTATCAGTAATTAAACGGCTCAAAATTTGACCTTCAAACCATGCCCAAAACTTTCTAATTTGAGGATTAATAATAAAGTCCACTATAATTAATTTTCCCGATGATTTTAGGTTTTTTCTTACCTGTTGAAAAAATATTTCTCGACTGGGAAATGCAAAGATACATTCAAGGGCGATCGAATAGTCAAATAATGTCTTAAAATCAGGTAAATCACAGGCATTAGCATTAATAAATTGAATGTTATTATTATTCTGTGGTTTAATAACTTCTCTTGCTCTTTCTACTTGGGCATTGTCAATATTAACACCATACAAATTTAAGTTACTGAAACTTTCATTAAGTAGGCTAATTGTTCCACCAAAACCACAACCGGCATCAAGAATAGTAACTCCATCACTAATTTCCGCCGTTTTAATAACTAATTTAGAAAGATTATTGGCGGCGATCGCAAAATCCATTAAACTACCTGTAGCCTTAGTGGGATTTTCCCAATAACCCCAATGAATATGTTTTCCAAAGGCTTCTTCTAATTCTGGATTCTCACCAAATTTGTCGATCAGCGTGTCAAAATAACCCATAATCTTAATTGATAATTATTGATTGTTCATTGTTTATTATCAAATATTCCAACCTAAACGGGTGGGTTGCTGATAAATTTTTTTGAGAGTATTTATATCTTGAGGAGAAATAACAGGAATTTCTCTTGTGTGGGAATGATACATAACATCAGTAATATTTAAACTGTGTCCCCAAATACCGATGGCATGACCTAATTCGTGGGTAAGATTAGTTACTAGGTAGTCAAATGTTTGATGAGGATTGACTTCGATCGACATTTTGTGTCGTAATTGAGGAGGTTTAGTATCCGTTAAATAGAATTTAACCGTAGTCGTGGCTGCTTTTGCTCTAGGAAGATTGTATAAGCCTGTTTGGGGGTTTATTTCCGCTTTAAATTGAGGATAACGACGATAAATAAGAATATCTGCATTTTCTGGATTATCTACTTCTGTTAATGATATATAAATATTCCATGACTCGATCGCAATTCTAACGGCTTTTTGCCATTGATGAAACTGAGTTAAACCAGATGGAGATAAATCTTGATCAGGAGATTGCAGATACACTTTAACAGGAAAATCAGACCAAATCAAATAACCAGCCAAATGAGGTTCAATTTCACTAAAATAATCTTCCTTAATTTTAGATGTCCAATTTTGTAAAGATATAGGTAAAGGATGAACTTTTAAAGTAGGTAAATTAGTCTCTTTAGCTTTGACACTATTATTAATAGTAATGAAAATACCACTGCTTAACAATAAAATGAAAATAAAATTTACAACGGCTTTCATAAGAGCTAAAGCATTGATTTCAATTTGAATAATCTCAAATAATTGCTAATGACTAATTGCTAATTGCTAATGACTAAATTTCTAATTATTCAACCATCCTGCACTCAAAACAACAGTTAAGCTAATAAAAGTTAGACTTAAAATCCATGTCACACGATTAAGAGTTGCTTCTGCACTTTTTGTGCTGGAAAAAAGTTGTGCTTGTCCTCCAATACCTCCTAATCCATCACCTTTAGGAGAATGTAATAACACTAAAACTGTTAATAATCCGGCAGATACTGCCCAAACAATTTGAACTACTTGATAAACACCCATAATTATTTAAGTCTATGATTCTATTCAAACCATTATATATCTGAACATACCCAGATTCTCCGTAAGGTTTGACAGCAGTTTTCATTTCTTTAAACTGACTCTGCATTCTCCTTTATTATTTAAACAGCAACACTAATGGGAGTGCGACTTTTTTTGACTTCATATTCTGGTTTTGTAATTAAAGATTCTCCTGTCATTTCTTGGGGTTTAGGCAGTTGTAAAATATCGAGAATTGTGGGGGCAATATCTGCCAATTTACCGTTTTCTTTGAGTTTAACATTACCACCATGACCAATTATTTTACGTCCTTCTCCTTCAACTAAAATAAAAGGTACTTGATTAGTGGTATGAGCAGTCCAAGGATTACCGTTTTCATCTTTCATGTATTCTGCATTACCATGATCCGCCGTTATTAATACAGTACCACCTACTTGATTAATAGCTTTCAACAGTTTACCTAAACAAGTATCAACGGTTTCGATCGCAGTTTGAGCGGCATCTAATTTGCCTGTATGACCTACCATATCAGGATTTGCATAGTTCATCACCACGAGAGAATAGATACCTTTTGTAATAGCATCACACGCTACGGTGGTTAATTCCATAGCAGACATGGCCGGAGCTTTATCATAGGTTGCAACCATAGGACTTTGTACCAATTCTCGATCTTCTCCCTCTAAAGGTTGCTCTAATCCACCATTGAAAAAATAAGTAACGTGGGGATATTTTTCGGTTTCTGAAACACGAAATTGTTTTAATCCTGCATTGGCAATGACTTCTCCAAGAATATTAGTTAAATACTGAGGTTCAAAAACCACTTTTACGGGTAAATTGGGATCGTATTGAGTAAAGGTAGCGAAATGAAGGTTCTCAATTTTTTGCCGTTCAAAACCGTTAAAATTATCCATGGTGAAAGCATAACATATTTGTCGGGCTCGATCGGGACGAAAATTATAGAATATTACAGCATCCCCTTCTGTAATTGCACCTTCAGCAATACGAGTTGGTTCAATAAATTCATCGTTGATGCCTTCTTTATAAGAATCTTCTATTACCTCTATAGTCGTTCTACCATCTCCTGTACCATCTATAGTGTATAAATCATAGGCTTTTTGAACTCTATCCCAACGGCGATCGCGATCCATGGCATAATAACGACCACAAATAGTGACAATTTTACCTACACCAATTTTTTTTATATGTTCTTCGATCGTTCTAACATACTTTACAGCATCATTGGGGTTTGTATCTCTACCATCTGTAATAAAGTGAACGCAAACTTCTGAAACACCCTGTAACTTAGCCAAATCCAATAAACCAATTAAATGATCTAAATGAGAATGAACACCGCCATCGGAACATAATCCCATTAAATGTAATTTTCCTTGAGATTTAATGACATTCTGACAGATTTCTTCTAATACAGGATCTTTGAAAATTGAACCATCTTCCACAGCATCCGAAATTCTCACTAATTCTTGGGGAACAACTCGTCCCGCTCCTAAATTCAAATGTCCTACTTCAGAATTACCCATTTGTCCATTCGGTAATCCAACAGCTCTACCCGATGCATTGATGAGAGTATTAGGATAAACTTCTAGCAGACTATCCATAACAGGTGTTTTAGCTAAAGCGATCGCATTATCCTGTGAATCTTCCCGATAACCCCAACCATCCAGAATTACTAACACGACGGGAGATATTGGTGTTTGAGTCATAACATTTACCTAGTATAAAATTGTAAAAATAGCTGCAATTAGATAATAACATTGACAATTAATTACGGTGAATCATTTTTCAACTTTACTTGACATGAACAAAAACAAAAGAAAAACTCTTATAATCACTGAGTTTTAGTTTTTTAAATTTCTTAATCATTGGTTTTACAACTATAACTGCTATCTTACATCAACTTAGAGACGAAAATAGAGGATACAATAAAAGTGGTTAAAAAACTTGTTTATGTCAATTTTCACCGTTAAATTAAGATATTTCGATTAATTGATAACAATATCAGAAAGTAGATCTTTAAGACAATATTAAGATTTTTTTTGTCAAGAAAAGCACAAATTTGGAATGTAGAATTTATAAATCTAAAGAAGTGAGAATATCAAGATATAGCAATTTTGCATCAATCGTCAAAATTTTACCTAAAACCTAACACCTTCCCCCATCAAAATACTTTTTCAGCAACCCCTAATTAATTGTTCATGTCTCCTACACCTTTAGAGATCAAAAGTCGTTCTCTTTTTTTTCTTGCAATTTCTCTAAGACTAACAATTTTGTCAGTTTCATCAACAATATCTCCCGTCAAAACTTCTAACACATCTTCTAAAGTAACCACTCCAGAAACGCCTCCATATTCATCAATTACTACCATTAAATGTTGCCTAATTTCTTGGAAATGTTTTAATAATCGATTGGCTCTAATAGTTTCGGGTACAAAATTAGCCGTTCGAGTTAAATTAGCGACTTTTTCTTCTTGTTTTCCTTGAATAATTGCGGCTAATAATTCACTCTTAAAAGCAATACCAATTACATCATCAATAGAGTCTTGTACGACTAAAATACGAGTATGTTCAGATTTAATAACAACGTCTTGACAATCTTTTAAAATGAGATCTCCTTTAAGATAGGTAATGATAATTCTAGGAGTCATTATATCAGAAGCAGATAGATCATTAAGATGGAAAACACGATTAATCATTTCTGCTTCATTGACTTCAATTACGCCTTCATTACTACCAATATTTGTTAACAATTTTATCTCCATTTCATTCGTTGTGGGCAATACTTTTCCTTGAGTAAAAGGTTCAGTAATTTTCTCTATTAACCACACTAAAGGACTTAATATTAAGGTTAAAAATTGTGTAGGTAATGCTAATAATAATGCTAAATTATCAGCATATCTTTGACCGATAGTTTTGGGTAATATTTCTCCGAAAATAATAATTAAAAAAGTTAATAATGCAGAAAAAAGTCCTAATAATCTATTCCCTAAAACTTCGGTTGCTAAACTACCAATTATAATACTACCAACGATATTAAAAATATTATTGAGCATAACAATCGTAGCGATCGGTCGGCTCATTTTTTTCTTAATTTTTAACAAAGCTAAAGCCGGTGTTTTTTTTGATTGAGCCCATTGTTTTACCTTTATATCGGAAACGGATAATATAACTGTTTCTGTTAAAGAACAAATAGCTGAACCTAATAAAACTACAATTACGATCGAAAAAAGAGTTAACATAATAATTGGGTTTAAAAATCCCAGTTGGAAAAGAAATAAGTGAACAAATAAATATGATCTAATTTATCAATTGCTAATTGCTAATTGTTGGTTATATTTTCGCTTCCAAAGATTTTAAGTATTCAGTATTAACCCCTGATTCTCTTACTAAAGCAACTTTTCCAGTTCTTGCTATTTCTTTTATCCCAAATTTATTTAACATAGAAATAATAGCGACCATTTTACCCGGATCTCCAACCACTTCCAAAGTTAAACTGTCATCAGACATATCTACTACCCTAGCCCGAAAAATTTGGACAATTTGTAGAATTTCTCCCCTAGTATTGGCATTGGTGCTAACTTTTACTAACATTAACTCTCTTTCTACACAAGGAATTTTAGTAATATCAGTAACTTTGATTACATTAATTAACTTATGTAACTGTTTTGTTAGCTGTTCGATCGTGTCTTCATCCCCAGGTACAACCATCGTAATGCGTGAAATATTACCTTGTTCTGTCGGTCCTACAGCTAGACTTTCAATATTAAAACCTCTACGGGCAAATAATCCCGCAATTCTTGTCAAAACTCCTGCTTCATCTTCTACTAATACAGAAATAGTATGCTTCATTGATATTTAGATTCTTGATAATTAACAATAAAAGTTACATTACAACTCTTTTTTTGACTAGATTTTCTCATCAGTCAAATTTGAATTTAACCTTTCATTGTATCAATTAACCATCAAGAATGAATAATAATGTGGTTATTTTAGAAGCCATCCTTTAACTGTTAAAGGATAATAACATTTGCAAAGAAATGAGACTCTTGTGTTTATAATCAAAGATGAATAAATCAATTTAATTTACTTACTATTTTTTTCTATGGATTTCTCTATTTATGATGTTATCAATCATACGGTTATTTTAGCTCAGGTGATCGAAGATCCTGATATTATTGGTCAAATGTCCGATGCTTGGAAAAATTTTGTGGAAACTGGACAGATTTGGGCTTTATTAATCGGTATGTTTTTTGGTTATACTTTTGCAAATTTTACTCGATTTTAAATATTAATGCTTTGTCGAAGAAAATAATTTAATTTTAATTGGAGATAGACAAAAGACAACTGACAAGAGTTTTTTGTAACAGAAAAATAATGTCTCAACAAGTTTACAACATACTCAATGGTGATTAAAACTCGAATTAATTATTGTCTATTTTTATAAAACAATCTTGAATGTAACCAATAATACTATTTATCAATCACCTTCAACAAAAAATATCTATAGTAATTAATATATAATTAACCGTGACAAAACAACAGACTTGGAGCGATCGCTTTGAAACCTCTTTACATCCAGTTATCGCCGTTTTTAATGCCAGTATTGGCTTTGATATTGAATTAATCGAATATGATCTCACTGGATCAACCGCTCATGCTAAAATGCTCGGTCATACGGGTATTATTACCCCAGAAGAAGCCGAAACTCTCATCAATGGTTTAGCCCAAATTCGTCAGGAATACCGAGACGGCAATTTTAATCCGGGAGTGGATCAAGAAGATGTACACTTTGCCGTAGAAAGACGCTTAACGGAAATTGTGGGAGATGTGGGTAAAAAGTTACATACTGCTCGTTCTCGTAATGATCAAGTAGGTACTGATACTCGGCTATATTTACGGGATCAAATTCAGCAAATACAAGGATTATTGAGAGATTGGCAACAAGCCTTATTAAACCATGCAGAGAAACACATTGAGACCTTAATTCCGGGTTATACTCACCTACAACGGGCGCAACCCATAAGTTTAGCTCATCATCTGATGGCATACTGTCAAATGGCACAGCGAGACTGGGAAAGATTGGAACAAATTTACGATCGAACTAATATCTCTCCTTTAGGTTGTGGAGCCCTAGCAGGTACTACATTTCCCATCGATCGTCATTTCAGTGCAAAAGAGTTAGGATTTACCTCTGTATATGAGAATAGCCTAGATGGAGTCAGCGATCGAGATTTTGCCATTGAATTTTTATGTGCCTCTAGTTTAATTATGGTACACCTTAGTCGTATCAGTGAAGAAATGATTTTATGGGCATCTCAAGAATTTAGTTTTATTACCCTAAAAGACAACTGCTCTACGGGTTCAAGCATTATGCCTCAAAAGAAAAACCCTGATATTCCCGAATTAGTTAGAGGAAAAACAGGGCGAGTTTTCGGGCATTTACAAGCCTTATTAACCATTATGAAAGGTTTACCCCTTGCTTATAATAAAGACTTGCAAGAAGACAAAGAGGGCATTTTTGACACGGTTAACACCGTGAAAGGTTGTTTATCTGCCATGACGATTTTACTATCAGAAGGTTTAGAATTTCGCACCAGTCGTTTAGAAGAGGCGGTTAACGAGGACTTTTCCAATGCTACCGATGTAGCGGATTATTTAGCCTCTAAAGGTGTGCCTTTCCGTGAAGCCTATAATTTAGTAGGTAAAGTCGTCAAAACCAGTTTAGCAGTAGGAAAACTGCTCAAGGATTTAACCCTAGAAGAATGGCAACAATTACACCCTGCTTTTGAATCTGACATCTATGATGCGATCGCACCAAAACAAGTGGTATCAGCTCGTAATAGCTATGGAGGAACAGGTTTTGAACAAATTAAAATTGCGATCTCCAATTTAAAAAGGAAGATGTTTAATAATGGACAATAAACAATTTACAGTTGGTAAGCTTAAACCCATCAACATTTACTGATAAAGATTAAGACTAGAAGAGTGGAAGGCTAAGGAGATTGTGCTTATACTCGAACAAAAAAACTACAAGTAGAGAGATTTTAGGTTAATTTTTCCTTAATTTTTCTACCTATTACTCATCAACTGTTACCTTACTTCATCAACAATTTGATAGTTCTTCAGGTAAGATCCCAAAAATATGGAGTATAATTTTTATAATTAGAGCCTTTTAAAATTAAATTATTGTAACCTAGCGATGACAAACAAAACTCGTACCCCATTAAAATCTTGGTGGAATCGTCCTCTTGTCGGTAGTGTTAGTTTAATTGAGAGAATTGTAGGTGCATTAAACCCTCAACCAGTGCCAGAATTAGCTTTATCTCTTCATGATACAGAATGGGAAGAGTTGGGAAAAATAGTACCAACTTTGACGATGTTGGACAATGAACAATATACTTCTGAATTTTTGTTTTACATCAGTATTAAAAATAAGTTAGAACAAAATTTAGATGACTATAAAGGGTTACAAAAATTTATCAGAATTTTTAGTTTTGCCATCAAAAATATTCATCATTTTCGTGTTATTAGAAGAATTGAGTTAGATTTTCAAGGTAGAAGTCAATTAGAATTATATAACTTTGTAGAAGAACAGTTACACGTAAGTTATGATCCCATTCTTTTTCACCAATTAGTTAGTAATGAAATACAAGAATTATTAGAAAAAATCCTGAATGAACCGACTCAAAAAGCTCTATTAGCTTATAAAACAGCTTTAGATGCTATTACTCAAGAAGAAGTAGGATTAAATTTATTACTTTTATTTAAAAAATATAACATAGCTGATTATGCGATTTTTAGCATTGTGAATGATATTCTTAAACAACTTAAAAAACAAGATTTAGATAACTTAAAAGCCCTAGTACTAATTGTAAAAGTTAATTATGACGAGCTAGAAAAATTAGGACAATTAATTGGTATTCCTAATCATGAAGATAAAGTTATTACCTATGCAAAAATAATTCAATATATTGCTTTATCTTATAGATATGAAAATATTGTTTACCGTTTTCAACAATTATTAGAAAACCTGCAAAAATGGTATAAACATTATGAAACTGTGATAGATGTTAGACATCAATATCCTAATCACAAATACAAAATTTCGCCAAAATTTATGGAAAATATTCCTGGAGAGTTGATTTATTTAAAGTATAGAGATTTTATTAAAATTTAAGTGAATTATTTGTATTTTTTGTTCTTATACTTACTTTAATCAGTGAATTTAATAGTTGATGGAAGATTTGAGTGATAGTTATATTTTTCTATTGATTTATTGTTAAAATGGTCGTTGATTTAACAATATTATTTCAATTATTATAATTATGGATAAACAAATAGAGAATAAAATAGAACCATGGTGGAATAAACCTCTATGGGGGGATAAAAGTATGCTAGAAAAAATAGAATCTATCATCCATAAACCCCATGATATTGTACCTCAAGAAGTTATTGATCATCATCAGAGAGTATTTGGAGAATTGAAGCTATTAACTCCTATAGGTAAAGCCTTAGATAGTGATAAATTTAGTAATTTAGAATTTTTAGAATTTGTTAAAATTAGTAGCTTATTTGCTAATGAGATCGGGGAATATAAAGGGTTGAGAAACTATGTCGCCTTATTTCGTGTGGCCGTTGAAGCTAAAAATAGTTTTTTGAAAATAGAACAAATTGAATTATCTTACCGTAGTAGTAAACAACAGCAATTTTATAACTTTGTTTTCAATCTTCTGGAAAAACAACTATCATCGGAAGAATTTGTTATTTCATTAGAAGAAAAACTTGCACAAATTTTATCAGAAATTCAAACAGAAGAAGGAAAAAATGCGCTCAATATTTATGCAGAAACTTTTAAAACTGTAGCACGACAAGATGACTTAGGTTTGAAATTAATTTTCCTTTTTAAAAAGTATCAATTAGAAGATTTTTCTTTACTGCGAGTGATGTCGGATATGGTGCAGTATCTATTAGACAGAGATTTAGGAGATTTTAATGATATTGTTATTCTTGTAAAAGCAAACCAGAAGCGTTTTGAACAATTGGGAAAAATTATTGAGTTACCTTTAGATAAAACTAGAGATGAAGATTATGCGAGAATGCTTCAATATATTGCTATGAAACAAAAACATCAAGTTTCCTATGGTCAATTTCAAAGACTCCTAGAAATGATGACACAATGGACTCATTTTTATTTAATTATTCGAGACATTAGAAGTCATTATTCAGAGTCAGAATTTACTCTTCCTCCTGAGTTTAAACAATCTATTCCGGGATTAGATATTTATCTGAAATATAAAACTTTTTTAGTTAAATAAAGGTGTTAACAATTTATTGACAACCCTGCTCAAAGTATCGAAATAATTCCTTTTAATTAAAATTTATTTGTTGAATACGAAAAGAAAAAATGATTCCTCTCAAAAATGTTATAAAATTTTGAGAAAATGGACATAATTAAAAATATAAAGTTTATAAAATATTGTAACGATCGTTAACAATTCTGCTCCATTAACGATCGATGATTTATTCGGAGTTATTATCTGACGATGTTTAATTTTGTATAAGTCTTAAGGAGCAGTTATATTAAAAATAAGTTTTAGATCTTGGAGAATGGAATTATGGAATTAATGATCGAAGATTTGATGGAACAGTTGGTAGAATTGGGTGGCTCAGATATGCACATTCAGGCAGGAGCACCGATTTACTTTCGTATCAGCGGTAAATTGACTCCCATCGGTGAAGAGCCTTTAAATCCTCAAGAGTGTCAAAAATTAATCTTTAGTATGTTGAATAACACTCAACGGAAAACTCTCGAACAGGAATGGGAGTTGGATTGTTCTTACGGTGTTAAGGGTTTAGCTCGATTTCGGGTTAATGTTTATAAAGAAAGAGGTTGTTATGCGGCTTGTTTACGCGCGTTATCTTCTAAAATCCCTAACTTCGATCAATTGGGTTTACCTGATATTGTCAAGGAAATGACCGATCGACCTAGAGGTCTTATTCTTGTAACTGGTCAAACAGGTTCAGGCAAAACTACGACTTTAGCGGCAATGTTGGATTTAATTAATCGTACTCGTGCTGAACATATCTTAACAGTTGAAGACCCGATCGAGTATGTATTTCCCAATATTAATAGCTTATTTCATCAGCGACAAAAAGGAGAAGATACCAAAAGTTTTGGTAATGCGTTAAAAGCGGCACTGCGGGAAGATCCTGACATTATTCTGGTGGGGGAAATGCGAGATTTGGAAACTATTGCTTTGGCGATTAGTGCGGCGGAAACGGGACACCTCGTATTTGGGACTCTCCATACCAGTTCGGCGGCAGGTACAATTGATCGTATTATTGATGTATTTCCAGCGGCAGAACAAGCACAAATTCGGGCAATGTTATCTAACTCTTTATTAGCGGTATTCGCTCAAACCTTGGCGAAAAAGAAAAACCCTAAACCGGGAGAATTTGGACGAGCAATGGCTCAAGAAATCATGATTATTACCCCTGCGATCGCTAACTTAATACGGGAAGCAAAAGCCGCCCAGATTTACTCAGCTATTCAAACAGGAGGAAAATTAGGAATGCAAACTATGGAACAAGCCTTAGCAGGGTATGTTAAAACAGGAATTATTAGCATAGAAGAAGGATTAGCCAAGAGTAGTAAACCTGATGAATTAAAACGTTTGTTAGCAGGTAGTGGCATTGATGCAGATATGGCAATGACAGGTGGTAAAAGACGCTAAGAATGAGAAATTAGGAATGAGGAATTAACAATCAATAAATTCCCCTAGTCTTCTCCTCTCACTATTAACTATTAATTATTAACTGAAAATTATGGCTACTTTTATTGTTCAAGTTAAAGATAAAGCAGGTAATGTCCTCAATGAAAGAGTGGTTGCCGACTCTCAAGATGAAGCAAGAAGAATTTTGAAAAAACGATTTGCCGCCGTTGGTAAAATCAAAAAAGCTGGAATGGAATTTGACATGGCTAGTATTGAAGCAGCCATGAGTAAAGTTACGGTGAAAGATAAAGCAATTTTTTCTCGTCAATTCGCCGTGTTAGTTAATGCTGGTGTGGCTATTATCCGAACTTTAACAGTACTAGCGGAACAATCTGGCAACCCAAAATTTAAGAAAGCCTTACAGACTATTAGTAGTGATGTACAACAGGGAACAAACCTCTCTGAAGCAATGGCGAAACATCCTGATTGTTTTGATCAACTTTATGTATCGATGGTAGAAGCTGGAGAAACTGGGGGGGTTTTAGATGAGGTAATGAACCGTTTAGCAAAACTATTAGAAGATGTGGCACGGTTACAAAATCAAATAAAATCTGCTATGGCTTATCCTGTTACGGTGGGAATTTTTGCCGTATTGGCTTTTTTAGGGATGACTATTTTCTTAATTCCTGTATTCGCTGGAATTTTTGAGCAATTAGGTGCAGAATTACCTGCTTTAACTCAATTTATGGTGGATTTGAGTGGGTTTTTAAGAAGTCCTAAAGCTGTTATTCCTGTTTTTGTAATTATTGGTCTTGTGTTTGCTTTTAAGCAGTATTACAAAACTCCAGCAGGTAGAATACAAATTGATACTTTCGCCTTAAAAGCTCCTATTTTTGGAGACTTAAACGAAAAAAGTGCTGTAGCCCGTTTTTGTCGAGTTTTTGGTACTTTAACTCGTTCAGGTGTACCGATACTTCAATGTTTAGATATTGTTCAAGAAACGATCTCTAATAAAGTTATTTCCAATGCTGTGGGAGGAGCAAAAGATGCGATTTTAGAAGGAGGAATGCTTAGTGTGGCGATCGCTGAGAAAAAAGTATTTCCAACTATGGCAATACAGATGATGATGATTGGTGAGGAAACAGGGGAATTAGACTCTATGATGATGAAAGTAGCAGACTTTTATGAAGATGAAGTTGAACAAGCCGTAAAAGCCTTAACTAGCGTTATTGAACCTTTAATGATGGTGGGTATTGCGGGAATGGTAGGGACAATTTTATTATCTATGTATTTACCAATGTTCGCTATATTCGATCAACTTGGCTAAAAAATCATGAAGAATAGACATCGATCGAATATATTTGTTCAATGTCTGAAACCTTTGTAGAGATGTTTTACCAAACCAAAATGTCTCTACTATTATTTATTTTCTATCTAATTAATATCATGAGTGTAAAACAATCAGATTATGAAACGGTATTAGGTGATTATAGTAGTCGAGATCGTATTGTTTCTTTGTTAAGTCAGTATCGTCAATATTTAGAAATGATCCCTAGTATGAGAAGACCAAGAGATAGCGTTATCTCTATACCTTTACCCTTAGCAAAAGTCCGAAACTTAAGAACTGTATCGGGAGATAATTTAAGTGAAGTTTGTTTAAATGAAATAACACCTATTCCTTGTGATATAGCCGTTTTAATGTGTGATCCTGAGTGGAAAATTAAAATGGGAGTGGAAATATTAATTTTTATTCATCGTCCAGAAGAAGACTTCTCCAATTTACTAAGACGTTGGCGACAATCACAAATTTATCTTCATAAGGAATATGAATGGGTTATGCCACAGACGGAAGAACATATGTTTAGTGATTTAGCAGAGGAAATTCATCCATTATTTATCGTTTTCCCTCAAACTCCTGATAGAATCAAAAAAGGGTTATCCGGAGCTTCTTTACCTTACATTGAATACTCCTGTGAGACTATTACTGATAATAATAATTTACATTCTTTTGTGAATAGTTAAGATGTAATCTCGAATGTCTGAAAAAAGAAAACTCACTATATGAAAATTTTAATGATTTTATAATAATCTTAAAAGATGTAATTTTTATTGATTTTAGCTTATTTAATTTGGACATAAAGGTCCCGGACATAATGGAATCACAGTATTTCTCTTTCCTTTCCATTTTTGGCTTAAATCAAGGGCTTCTTTTTTTCTAGAACTACTTTGAGGTACTTTATTTAATGTCTCTAATGCTAAGTTTAAATTGTTTTGGTTTTCCTTTATATCTCTGGCTTTTTCAATGATTTTTCCTGACCAATCATCAATATATTGTAATGATTGATCATATTCTTGAGAATTTTTAGCTATTTTAAGAGCAATATCGATCGCTTCACTATAATTGTTTTTATTTGCTTCTGTTTGGGCTAAACCTAACCTACATTTGTCTAAAAATTGTTCTGTAATCTTGGTTACGATCGATAAAGATTGTACTTTATCAGAATCAATTAAAGCGATACAATCATCATATTTTTTTTCACTATAAAAGGTGTGTAAATCTGTGATTATATTATTAACTTTACGATAGTATAAATAAGTTTTTAAAAATGCTCCTGCTACTATTAAAAATGTAGTAATAATAATAACTATAGTTTGAGGTGTTTTAATTGTTCTTAAAATATCAGAACTTAAGTTGTGTCTTAAAAGATTATTTTTTAAAGACGTATTACTATGTTGATAGAGGGGGGTAGGAATAATGATTTCTGTGGGAGAATATTGGTTATGATTTTGACCTGAACTTTTCTGTTCAACTGAAGATAAATAATTATTAATATCTATTAAAATTTCTTCTATATTTTGATACCTCTTAGATATTTGAGGAGCGATCATTTTATTAAGAATATATACTAATTTATTATTAACTTTTATTTCTTGTTCCCAGATAATTTTTCCTTCTTCATCTTCTTTTAATTCATAAATTTTTTTACCAATAATCATGGTTATAATTACCATACCTAAACTATATATATCACTAGCATAAATTAATTTTCCTCTAATTTTTTCTGGTGATAAATAAAGTCTATCTTCTACGGTTACTGTTTCTATTAAATCTCCTCGATCGACAATATTAACATCTAAATTCGTTATTAATAATACAGGATTAGTCATTAATAATTGAATAATATTTTCGGGATTAATATTGCCATGAAGAAAATTATTTTGATGAAAAATATTAAGGCTTTCTAAAGTATACTTTAAATTTTCGATCGTGTCAGATTCAGACCATAAACGATTATTTTTAATTAACTGTTTTAAGCTAACTCCTTGAATAATATCTTCCACCAACATAATCTGATTATTTAATTTAACAATGTCTATGACAGGAGGACATCTAAAATAAGAATCATTTTGACAAAAATCGTTAATTTTTTTTCGAGATTCAATAAATTTTGTGATGGCATCATCAGTAAATGAATTTAAAAAATATTGTTTAACAATACATAGTTGATTATTTTGTTTGATATTTTCAGTTAAATATACTTTTTGATAGTCTAAATCTGTTAAAATATCAATGATTTTGTATTGAGAAAGAATAAGATTATTGTTCATAAAATTACATCCTTTTCTTCTTCTTTCGTGTTAATGTTTTTAAACTCTTCGCCATGCCCTCAACTGATTACCACAACGGAAAAGAATACAAGTTGCTAGACTAAAACGTTGAACCATAGAAATTAAAACATCTGTATTTTCTTTAATTACTTCCAAAAAATGAGGACAATCTTCAAAATTAAGACATAAAACCGTAGAGTAATTCCAAGTTTCCCTATAAATTTTACATTCTGGAGGTAAGATCGCCACGAAATAACGAAATCTACTTAACACCTCTTGTTCAAAATCATAACTGGTAGATTTTACGAACGATCGTGATTCTGACATGGAGAATTACCTCTCAACTGCTTATATTTTTAAGCTACCACTGTTTTTTGTTTTTCGATCAAAAATTTTTCCGTAAATTTTGTATGATGAGATATTTTTATGATTAACAACATTACAGAGCTTTTCCAATGAATAAACTACATTTTTTTATCTCTCGCAAAGTCGCAAAGTGGTGAGAGAGAATGCAAAGTGTGTTTTAAAGAAATAAAAACGGGTGTAATTCAAAATAGTAACAAAAGTTAAAATATAGAGAAATTGATCACTAATAATGAAAATCAATGTCAAAGTTAAACCAAACTCCAAACAACAAAAAATAGAAGAAAACAACGAAGGTGTCTGGATTATAAATCTAAAATCTCCTCCTGTCGATGGTAAAGCCAATCAAGAATTAATTTCTCTCATTGCAAAACAATTCAAGGTAAAAAAATCTCAGGTTAATATTAAATCAGGATTATCTAGTCAACATAAAGTTATAGAGATAATTCAGTAACTTACAAATTTATTGATCATGGTAAATATTAATTGGCAAAAATTGCAAAACGGCTCGGATATTAGGGGGGTTGCGTTAACAGGGGTGGAAGGAGAAGAGGTTAACCTTACTCCTGATGTTGTAGCTATTATTGGTAAGGCTTTTACTGTTTGGTTAAGTCAACAACAAAATAAGTCTATTTCTGAGTTAACCATCTCCATCGGTAGAGATAGTCGTTTATCTGGAGAAACTTTGATGAATGCTATTATGAACTCGATCGAGCAATTAGGAGTAATAGTATATGATTTTGGTATCGCTTCAACTCCTGCTATGTTTATGAGTACCGTTACCGATGGTTTTGAGTGTGATGGTGGCATTATGTTAACTGCCAGTCATTTACCTTTTAATCGCAATGGCTTAAAATTTTTTACAAATAAAGGTGGTTTAGAAAAACAAAATATCACCGATATTCTTACTTTGGCACAAAAAAACGAATTTCCTATTAATCAAGGAAAGGGTTGCATCGAAAAACGAGATTTTATGTCAGTTTATGCTAGTCAATTTGTACAAAAAATTCGAGAAGGGGTAAATCACCCTCATCATTTTGATACCCCCTTACAAGGCTTAAAAATTATTGTGGATGCGGGGAATGGTGCAGGAGGTTTTTATGCCACGAAAGTCTTGCAACCTTTAGGCGCGGATATAGAAAACAGTCAATTTTTAGAACCTGATGGCAATTTTCCCAATCATATCCCTAATCCAGAAAATAAGGAAGCCATGATGTCTATTTGTCAGGCAGTTATTAATCATCGGGCAGATTTTGGTATTATTTTTGACACAGATGTCGATCGAAGTGCGGCGGTTGACAGTCAAGGAAAAGAGTTAAATCGTAACAAATTAATTGCTTTAATTAGTGCCATAATTTTAAAAGAACATCCTCACAGTACGATCGTTACTGACTCTATCACTTCTGACGGTTTAACCAAGTTTATCGAACAAGAATTAAAGGGAAAACATCACCGTTTTAAAAGAGGTTATAAAAATGTAATTAATGAGTCTTTGCGATTGAATCAAGAAGGTATAGAATCATGGTTAGCGATCGAAACATCAGGACACGCTGCATTAAAAGAAAACTATTTTCTCGATGATGGAGCGTATTTAATCACAAAATTATTGATAGAATTAGCTAAATTAAAACTAGATAATAAAGACTTAACTGCATTAATTAATAATTTAGAAGAACCTTTAGAAAGTGAAGAATTTAGGTTAATAATTAAAGCCGAAAATTTCAAAGATTATGGAACTAAAGTTATTGAAAAATTAACAGAATTTAGTGCTAATCAACCTGATTGGAAAATTATACCAAATAATTATGAAGGCATTAGAGTTTCCTGTAAATTACCCGAAGAAAAAGGCTGGTTTTTATTACGTTTATCTCTCCATGATCCTGTTTTACCTTTAAATATTGAGACAAATATTCAGGGTGGAGTTAATAAAATAGCTAATCGTTTAGTCACTTTTTTTAACACATTTGAAGAACTAAATTTGAAAGATTTACTTGAATAAATAGATAATTTTTTTATGGGCTAATATACTTATTTATTATAAACAAAAAAAGCCCTAACTAACTGTTGATAAAAACTTTTCTCTATTTATAATTCTTTCTTTATAAATATAATAAACGATCGATTAAAGATTTGATAAGGTTTTGACTAATGCATCAATTTCTGATTCTAAGGTTAAGTAATGAACACAGGCACGGATACAATAAGGGTTAAGTAAAGTGCGCAAATAAAACCCTTTTTCTTCCAGCATTTTGACTATTTTGTTGGCATCTTGTCCATTTCTCAGGTAAAACGACACTAACCCCGATGCTGGAGGGGTATTTTTTAGGCATTCAATACCATCAATTTTGCTTAATTTTGACCATAAATAACCACTCAATTCACAAATTCTCTGATAACGTTCTTCGATCGTACCCCATTGTTGATGAATCTCGATCGATTCTTGTAAAGCAGAAAATAAGGGATAGGCTGAAGTTCCCACCTCGTAACGACTTCCATCATTATTAAAAGGTAAATCCGGTTGAGTATAATTCAAACCTCGCCATCCGATAAAAGTAGGATGTAAGGAGGAGATTAAATCTTGACGGACATAAAGAAAACCAACTCCACTCGCACCACATAACCATTTATGTCCTGTACAACCATAAAAGTCCACCTGAGAGTCGACTAAATTCAGAGGTAAACTCCCCGCCGATTGTGCTCCATCTACTAAAACTTGAATTTTTTGACGACTATGGCAATAGTTATGACACAATGAGACAATCTCTTTTAAGGGTAACACCTGCCCCGTATTCCACAAAATATGACTCATTACCAATAGTCTTGTATTGGCAGTTAAATGATTTTCAATGACGTTGATGGGATTACCTTCATTAAGAGTTGTAACGATGGGGCAGACAACAACTTTAACCCCAAAACGACGACTAATTTCTTTAACACTAGCAATAACTCCCGGATGTTCAGCATCTGTTAATAAAATCTCTTCTCCTTCCTGCCACTCAATACCCCATAAAGCAATATTACAACTGGCGGTTACATTTTCCGTCAAAGTAATCGTATCAGGATTTACGCTAATTTCAGTGGCGATCGTATTTTTAGTATCTTGAATATTTTTTTGTATCCAACTATTGATTTTGACACCAAAAGGGCCTACTTGCTCAATGTAATTATAGCAATCAATAATTTTTTTTAAGCTCGATCGAGGTAATACCCCTTGTCCGCCAAAATTAAAATAATACTTATTTTCTAAACCGGAAAATTGTTGTCTGTGT
This sequence comes from Geminocystis sp. NIES-3709, assembly GCF_001548115.1. Lineage (GTDB taxonomy): Bacteria > Cyanobacteriota > Cyanobacteriia > Cyanobacteriales > Cyanobacteriaceae > Geminocystis. Next base: position 723,660 of record NZ_AP014821.1, read on the forward strand.
AATAAAATATCTGACATATAGCAATTCTATATTAGGGTGTGATTAAAAAGTCTTTTGATTAAGCAGTAGGTATTAGGTTAAATAATTAAAAAAATCAAGGTTTCTAGGCTTTTTCTCAATATAAATATAAACAAATTGGTTTTAAAGAAAATATCGATATGAGTAATGTTACCCTAGGGGAAAAAGTAACTTCTCTTTCAGCGACAAAAAAACTGCAAGTCTGGATTAAAAGTAATCATTTAATCTGTGATGGTAATTTCTTTGTTTTGGAAACGGTGGAATATTCTATGGTAGAACGATTTGAACAATATATTACTATTTTAGGTGGAAGTTTAATTTCTGTAGAATCAAGAAAAAAAATCACCATCGGAAATCGTCGTCAAGTTATTCTCTATCAAGCTAAAGCTAGTTTACATACTCCTTATCATGATTTAAAAGAATATTGGCACAAATACGGCTCTTTATCTACTAAATTCGATCGACGATAATCAATACAATTCTTACAAAATAAAAAATATGATTAATTATCATAATCATAACGATTGCGTCTTGCCTGACTTTTTGCACAAGTCTAGTTAGTATAAGTTTTCTATGGTGCCAAACGCTCTCTAATCCATTCATTATTTTCCAGTCTATAACATAGTCGATCGTGCAAACGATTTTCTCTACCTTGCCAAAATTCGATTATGTGAGGAATCACTCTATATCCTCCCCAATGTGGGGGCCTAGTAATACTACTGTCTTTATACTTTTGCATGACAGCTTTTAAATTACTTTCTAAAACATCTCTATTAGGAATAACTTGACTTTGAGAAGATGCCCAAGCACCAAATTGTGAACCGATAGGCCGACTACAAAAGTATTGATCTGATTCTTCTGGAGTAACTTTTTCCACTTCTCCTTCTATTCTTACCTGTCTTTCTAACTCTCCCCACCAAAATACTAAAGATGCCCAAGGAGTTGTTTCTAAATTTTTTCCTTTGTGACTTTCATAATTAGTAAAAAAAGTAAAGCCTCGATCATCTAAATTTTTCAATAATACTATTCTAGCAGTAGGTTTACCTTTCTGATTGACCGTTGCTAACGTCATCGCATTAGGTTCAATAATTTCTGCCGATAGGGCTTGTTGAAACCAATTTCGGAATTGCTCAAATGGATTTAGACTAGCTTCTACCTCAAGTAACCCCCCTTGAGTATAGTTTTTTCTTAAATCTGCTAAAGATATATTCATAAAAAAAATTTAATATAAATTTAATTGTCCTTTTTATGTTGATATGTAATACTATAGTTAATTTTACCATATTAGATTTTGTAGTAAATTTTATTAAATATGACTAATTCTACTCAAAATAAAAATAATACAGATAATGAATCTCGATCGTGGTATAGTCGTCCACTTTGGGGAAATCAATCTTTTATGACATGGTTTCAATCTATCTTGAATGGTATTTTTAGTCGTAAACTGGAAATTCCTGAAAGTACGATCGCAATATATAAAGATTCTTTTAATTCTCTTAAAAATATATCTGCTTTAGCTCGGACGGTGGATAATGATAAATTTAATAGTCGAGAATTTATCAGCTTTTTAACCTTAAATCGTCAATTCGAGTCTAACACAGGTACTTATGAGGGCTTAAAATATAGTATTGAATTATTAAGAGTCGCCTTAGAAACAAAAGAAAGTTTTTTAAAAATTGAAGCCACAGAAACCCGTTATCGTAGCTACTCTCAACAAGAATTTTATGAATATGTATATGAGTATTTACAAAGAGATTTAACTGTTTCAGAATTTCAAGAATTAATACAACGCCAATTAACAGATATTATACCCAAAATCAAAACTGATGAGGGTAAAGCGGCGATTCAATCCTACGTTAATCAATTGGATATTGTTTGCAAAGATAAACTTGGTTTAAAACTACTTTATCTGTTTAAGCAATACGATATGAGTAATTTTGCTCTGTTGCGTAACGTTGCCGAAATTGCAGACACTTTTTATGATAAGGATTTAGATACTCTCAAAGAGTTTATGGTAGTGGTACAATTGAATGCCGAATTGTTCTTGAAGTTGGGACAAATTATTCAAGTTCCAGTGGGAAAAAATAAACCAGAAACTTATGCTTCAATGTTGCAGTATATCGCCTTAAGAAATAGACATCAAAAATCCTATGGACAATTCCAACAATTGTTAGGATTATTAAAAGAATGGCAAAAATATTACAATCCTTTAATTACTATTCGTCAACAGTATTCTCCAAAAGAATATAAACAACCAGTTATTTTCAGTGATGAAATACCAGGATTAGCTATTTATAATAAATATTGCAGTAATTTAGAAACCTAGATTTTACTAAACAAAAAGCCACAACTTCATTAAAAATTGTATGTCCTAACAAAAAAATGGGGACTTTTGACAAGTGCAATAATCTATAAAAAGGTTAGTTTTTAATTTTTAAAAATCATTGCCATATTACATTATTCCCCATAGTTTTTCGATCGAAATTTTTAGCATATTTTTGATCATCTATCTAAAAACTTACTTGATTAACTATCTCTTTTAAGATTGTAGCCGATCGAACTAATAATTTTTCTTCCTCAACACTTAGATTCAAATTGACAGTTTTTAGGATACCTCTTTCATTGATTACCCTAGGAATACTCAAACAAATATCTTCAATACCATATAGTCCATTCATTAAACCACTAACGGTTAAAATACGTTCTTGAGAATATAAAATAGCTTTTACAATATCAGTTGTAGCTAATCCGATCGCATAAGAAGTATAACCTTTTCGTTGAATAATCTCATAAGCCGCATTTTTCACATGGGAAAAAATACTAGATAGCTTATTTTGTTCTGTTTCTATCAAGCTATCCCAATCATTAGGTACAATTTTTACCCCAGCAATATTGGCACAACTCCATATCGGCACTTCACTATCTCCATGTTCACCAATAATATAAGCATGAACACTACGAGCATCAATACCCATTTCTTGAGCAATTAAAGCACGAAAACGAGCGCTATCTAATACAGTACCAGAACCAATGACTCTTGAACTAGGAAAACCAGTAATTTTTAAAGTCACATAAGTTAAAATGTCCACGGGATTACTAACCACTAAGATAATTGCATCAGGACAATATTTGACCACATCTTTTAAAATATTTTTGTAAATATTAATATTTCGCTCAACCAAACTTAAACGGGTTTCTCCGTCTCTTTGAGCTACTCCTGCGGTAATAATTACTATATCTGCATTTTGTCCCACATCAGCTACAGTACCAGCTTTTAAATCAGTAGGAGGTAGAAAAGGCATCCCATGAGACAAATCCATTATTTCCCCTTCTAATTTTTCCTGTGCTATATCCTGTAAAATTAATTCATCAAAACAATCTTGAATTAACATTGAATAAGCACAAGCCAAGCCAACTTGTCCAAGTCCAATAATAACACCCTTACGAGGGCGTAAAGACGAAGGTATATTTGCAGAAGGATTAGGAATTAAAATTTGTTCAAACATTTTTACACAATATTTTTTTCAAAAGAGTTCATTTTTTATATAACCATAAACAGTTTTATTCTAAGGTTAATATTTGATTAAAATTATAAATTATTTTTGATAATTAAAGGAATTTCTTGAGTTTTTCTTGTTTGTGGATCAATAGAAATATGACGGGTTAAAGCCTTGGCCACTAAATCATTCTCTTTATAGATTTCATAATTAATTTCAAATACTTTATTGTTAACCAGTTTTCGATCGAGAAAAATAATAATTATATCGCCACAAAAAAGAGGTTTAAAAAAATCTATTTCAGCATGAATAATAGGAATAGCAGTTAATTTATTAGCAAAAAAATCTGATAAATTAATAGATAAAGTAGTTAAATATTCTTCATAGGCTTGATGGCAAATAGATAATAAATTAGAAAAATAGACTACTCCAGCCCCGTCAGTATCCGCAAAATATATTTTTCTTTGATAAGTAAATTTAGTCATATATTAATCTTATTTAAGCTAAAAGATTTTGTTGAAATTATAATATATAAAAAGATAAAATAACCTTGCAGAAGTTTTCATTTCTTTAAACCAAACTTTGGATTGTCTTTTGTGACTTTACGAGAGATAAAAATGTGGTTTCTTTATTGGAAAAAGACTATAATTTTTTAAATAATTCGATTATTTTCAGCCAAAGATAATCCAGCCAAATATCCTGTTGTCCAAGCATTTTGAAAATTAAATCCTCCCGTTACTCCATCTATATCTAAAACTTCTCCAGCAAAATATAAATTAGGGCAAATTTTACTCATCATAGTTTTAAAATCTAGTTCTTTCAATGTTACTCCACCACAGGTAACAAATTCATCTTTAAAAATTCCTTTTCCTTCAATAAAATATTGTCCTCTAGTTAATTCAATAGCTAAGTTATCTATTTCTTTTTTATTAATATCAGCCCAAATTTTATCATCATTACTTAAACTATGACTAGCAAGACTTTGCCATAATCTTTTTGGTAAATTAAACTGACTATAATTAATAATTTTTTGCTTAGATACAGTATCTTTTATCTTAAATAATTCTTGTTTTATCGATTCTAAATTATATTCAGGAAGCCAATTAATTATTAACGGTAAATTATATTTATTATCATATAAAATTCTAGCACCCCAAGCAGATAATTTTAAAACAGCAGGGCCACTAACTCCCCAATGAGTAATTAATAAAGCTCCTTTTTGTTCAAGTTTTTTCTTCTGTTTAATATCTATGTATAGAAAAGCATTATTAACACTAACACCGGCTAAATCTTTAATTCTTTTATCATTAATTTTAAAAGTAAATAAAGAAGGAATAGGAGATTGGATAGAGTGACCTAATTTTTTTGCCCATTCATAACCAAGAGGATTACTCCCCGTGGCAATTAAAATTTGCTTTGCTGTCAATATATCTTCTGATTTGAGCAGGATATTAAAACCTAATTCTGACTTAATAATATTTTTGACAGGAGTTTTCGTTAATATCTTTATTCCTAAATTTTGTGCAGTTTTGACTAAACAATCAATAATAGTTTGAGAATCATCAGTGACAGGAAAAATTCTTCCATCTGCTTCAGTTTTTAATTTTATTCCTCTACTTTCAAACCAATTTATTGTGTCTTGAGGTTGAAACCGAGAAAAAGCACTTCTTAACTCTTTCCCTCCACGAGGATAATTATTGACTAAGTCTGTGGGATTCAAACAATGATGAGTAACGTTACATCTACCTCCCCCAGAAATTTTTACTTTCCCTAATAGTTGATTGGTGGCTTCTAAAATAGCGATTTTGAGATTTGTATTATTTATAGCCGTATTAATTGCTCCAAAAAAACCCGCCGCACCACCACCAATAACAATAACATCTAAATCATAAGTCATCATTGACATTCCCTATAATCACAAGACTTTCTCCGTAAACCTTAATTAACCATTATTACTAATCTTCGATCGACTTCAGAAGTACTGCTTGATCGAGTCATAGTAAATGGTCAGAATATGCTAAAATGTAATGATTAATTGAACTATAACGGTTTAACAGTTAAAAATCACTCATAAGTGATGATATTAACCTTAAATCATTAAAATTAACTACTGTCATCCTCAAACTCATTATTACAGTAGATAACTAATAATTGCAGAAAAATACTTATGACATCTATCCAAGAACGCATAGTACCCACGAACTTAACCAACGAAATGTCTCGCTCTTACCTAGAATACGCCATGAGCGTTATTGTTGGGAGGGCGTTACCCGATGCAAGGGATGGATTAAAACCTGTTCATCGTCGCATTCTTTACGCTATGTATGAATTAGGATTAATGCCCGATCGACCTTTCCGAAAATGTGCTAGGGTTGTAGGGGAAGTTTTAGGTAAATATCATCCCCACGGTGACACTGCTGTCTATGATGCTTTAGTTAGGATGGCGCAAGACTTTTCCATGCGTAACCCCCTCATAAATGGTCATGGAAACTTTGGTAGTATAGATAATGATCCCCCGGCAGCCATGCGTTATACGGAGTGTCGCTTACAGTCTTTAGCTACTAACGGCCTATTACGGGATATTGAAGCAGAAACTGTTGATTTTATCGATAACTTTGATGGCTCACAACAAGAACCTGTTGTATTACCAGCAAGAGTGCCTCAATTATTATTAAATGGTGCAACGGGTATCGCTGTTGGTATGGCAACTAATATACCCCCTCACAACTTAGGGGAGTTGATTGACGGTGCAGTCGCAATGATTCATAATCCAGAGATTACAGATTTAGAGTTAATGCAATACATACCCGGTCCTGATTTGCCCACAGGGGCTCAAATTTTGGGCAGACAAGGTATTAAAGATGCTTATACTACTGGCAGAGGTTCAATTACCATGCGCGGTGTAGCTAATATTGAGACGGTATCCAATAAAGGCAGACAGGATAAAGAAGCGATTATTGTTACGGAGTTACCTTATCAAACCAATAAAGCTGCCCTTATAGAAAAAATTGCCGAGTTAGTTAATGATAAAAAAATTGACGGTATTTCTGACATTCGAGATGAGAGCGATCGCAATGGGATGCGCATTGTTATAGAATTGAAACGGGATGCTTACCCCAGAGTTGTCTTAAATAATTTATACAAACAAACGGCAATTCAGAGCAATTTTGGAGCAAATATGTTGGCTTTAGTGAACAATGAGCCACAGTTGTTAACCATTCGCAAGTTTTTAGAAGTATTTCTCGAATTTCGTGTCGAAACGATCGTCAGACGTACCCGTTATTTACTCCGTAAAGCGGAAGAAAGAGATCATTTATTACAAGGATTGTTAATCGCTTTAGGCAACCTTGACGCAGTTATCAGAATCATTCGGGGGGCAGCAGATACGGCTAACGCAAAACAAGAGTTAGTCACCAATTTTGAACTGTCAGAAACCCAAGCCGATGCTATCCTACAGATGCAATTACGTCGTTTAACTGCCCTTGAAGCAGAGAAAATCGAAGCGGAACATTTAGATTTAATGGCACAAATCACCGATTTAAACGATATTTTAGCCCGTAGAGAGCGAATTTTTACCATTATTGAAGAAGAGTTATCAGAGATCAAAACCCTTCACGCCACCCCAAGACGTACGGAAATTGTCCAAAATGACGGGGATTTAGGGGATATTGACTTAATCGCTAATGAAAGAGTAGTAATTTTGTTGACGAATCAAGGCTACTTGAAAAAAATGCTAGTTAACACCTTTGAAGCTCAAAATCGTGCCACCAGAGGCAAATCAGGCGCAAAAATTAAAGATGATGACGTGGTAGAACATTTCTTAACAGGATGTGATCACGATCGAGTGTTATTCTTTAGTGATAAAGGGGTGGTGTATGGACTTAGTGCTTATCAAATTCCTTCAAGTTCTCGTACGGCAAGGGGTGTACCCATCGTCCAGTTATTACCTGTTGCTAGTGATGAAAAAATTACCTCTGTCATACCCGTGAGTGAATTTACGGATCATGAATATTTAGTCATGCTTACCAAAAAAGGTTTTATCAAAAAAACTGCCCTTTCTGCCTTTGGCAATATTCGCAGTAACGGTTTAATTGCCATTTCTTTGGAAGATAATGACGAATTGCGATGGGTAAGATTAGCAACGGAAGATGATAGTGTTTTGATCGGTTCTCGTCGTGGTATGGCAATTCATTTTCATGCCGATAATCAACAATTACGTCCTCTTGGTCGAACCGCAAAAGGAGTAAAATCAATGAAGTTACGATCAGGTGATCAAATTATTAGTATGGATATTCTACCCTCTCAAATTGTGGCAAATATTGCCGAAGCAGGAGAAAACGAGGAAGAAGATAATATTTACAGCGATGACAATGAAGAAATACTCGATAATGATACCAGTAAAAATGCTCCTTGGGCTTTAGCGGTGACAACTAGCGGTTATGGTAAAAGAGTTCCCGTGTCTCAATTCCGTTTACAAAGACGGGCAGGTATTGGGGTTAAAGCGATTCGTTTCCGTAAACCGAAGGAAGAATTAGCCGCTTTACACATTGTTAATGGAGATGACGAGTTTATGATTATTACTACTCGTGGTATTATCATTCGTTGTGATGTCAATGCTGTGTCTCTCCAATCTCGTAATGCTAGTGGGGTACGGGTGCAAAAACTTGATTCCGATGATGCGATCGCTGCTATTGCATTAGTACCACCAGCAGGAGAGGAACAAGAGCAAGAACAAGAGCAGGAGCAAGAACAAGAATAAAGAAGGTTTGAGCAAAATTGATATTCTCCCACCGATAAGTTAAAAAAATTGTGTCGGTGGATTCTCATTAGTTCTATTTAAAATTTTGGGTAAAACTATGTTTAGTTCCTTTAAATTATCAGGAATTGGTCTTCATTCTGGTGCGAAAACTACGGTTAAAGTATCCCCCGCAGAAAAAGGAAAGGGGCGTTATTTTGTACGAGTTGATTTACCTGATAAACCTATTATTCCGGCTTCGATCGACTGTATTGCAACTACAACCTTATCTACCGAATTGAGTAATGGAGAAGCTAAAATTAGAACCGTAGAACATTTATTGGCTAGTTTATTTGCTTGTGGTGTCGAAGATGCAGAAATTGCCATTGATGGTTACGAAGTTCCTTTGTTAGATGGTTCAGCACAAATCTGGGTAAATCATATTGACAATAAATCAGAAAATCCTTTTCGAGATATTACCGAAACTATTACCGAAGAAATCTGGGTGAGGAAAGGAGATGCTTTTTGTGCCGTTTTGCCTTCTCCAGAAATCAAGTTTAGTTATGGTGTTGATTATCCTTACCCTGTTTTACAAAATCAATGGTATAGTTGGTATCCTGAAAGAGAACATTTTGTAACGGCGATCGCCCCCGCCCGTACTTTTGGATTTGCAGATCAAATTAAACAGCTACAAACAGCAGGATTAATTAAAGGCGGTACTCTCGAAAATGCCTTAGTATGTGATGATAAAGGTTGGTTAAACCCCCCCTTGCGATTTGAAAACGAGGCCGTCAGACATAAACTATTAGACTTAATTGGAGACTTAAGTTTATTGGGAAAAATACCTCGTGCCCATTATTTAGCCTATAAAGCTAGTCATCAACTTCATACGGAATTAGCAAAAAAAATCAAATTATCACAAATAAGAATATGATCTTTGTTATGCCAAATTACAAGAAATCAGACGAGAAAAGAAAAATGTCACCATCTTTAAACCATAAGGAGATTTCCACCAGTGAGCAGGAAAACACCCATCAGGTGCAGATAAGCTAAAATTCCAACTATCATATTCCTCAAATCGGGCTTGTTTTTTCTCATTTAACCATCCTACAGAATCAGCAAATTCTACTAATATTTTAGTATCTTGAGTTCTCAAAGTATCAATATTTCCCCCTACTTGATAATAGGTTTTCAATTGAATACTAAAACCAAATTTTTCTTCACTATATTTTTTCCATAGTGCATCAATTACGCTCAAAGAGTTACAAGGATATTTAGCAACATCATCAGGAGTTAAATTATCTCTTTGTTTTCCTGCCACCTCTAAGATAATTTTAGTCGTTTCTTCATCAGCCGATCGAATATCTCCTTCTTGTAATAACTGTTGAAGTTTGCCATATCTAACTACATCAGGTAATAAAATTATTTGTCCTTGAAGTTGATTAACAAGATTAGTTAATTCTGTGACTTTAGTTTCTAATTCCGTCAGTCTAGTGTCTGTATCTGTCATAAATAAATGAGTATTTTTACTATTTTTGATATTAACATTCTTTCTTAATTAATCATCTTGATTAAATTCACCAATAAATCTAATAAGATCTTCATTCCAATTTTGATTATATTCTACTTTTTTACCAGAGAACGATCGAAATAATTTTTGATGATTAGTAAAAGAAAACTCATCTTTTCTTATAAAATAATCTTTAATCCATGTTTCTAACATTTTTAGATTAGCATTTTGATCGTCTAAATTTTCATATTTATGACTTTCCCAATCTCTATTTTTAGCATTATTTAGACAAGTATTTAGATCAGGGTTTAGGAAAATTAAAAAATTACCATAAGATAAAATTTCTGCGATTAAATCTCCATAACATCCTTCAATAACCCAATTTTTATTTAAGTTAATAAAATGATTTATGTCTTCCATACTAGAAGATAAAGAACGTCTCACAGGAGTTTCTTGTTTTTCCCATGCCAAAATATCAAGATCAAGATGAGTTAAACTAAATTTTTGCTTTAATTTTAAGGCTAAACTAGATTTTCCTGAGCTAGAATTACCAAGAATAATTATTTTTAATGCCATATCAAGGTTAATGTTTTTAAACTTTAGAAACTGCAAGGAGAGTTGTTAAATTAGGAGCATAAGAATCTAAATTAAATGTTTTAGGATTAACAAATTTCTTATGGACAAAATGACGATAATTTAAACAAAAATAATCCCAATCTGCCATTTGTACATTAAAAACTTTAATAAAAAATTTGGCTAGTAAAATTGATAATGGAATTTGAAAATAAACTTTTTTTCCAAAATAATTACTAATTTCTTTAATGGCTTCATTAACTTTTAAAGATGGATTCGCTAACACAAATTTTTTCTCAAAACTTCTATCTAAATTATTTCTATTTTCTATTAAATAAATAATAACTTTGGCAATGTCTTTAGCGTGGATAAAATGAAAACTACCATCAGCCTCAAACCAACGAATTAAATTGATTAATTTTGGTAAATCTTTTAATCCTGCGGAAAGATGAGAGTAGGGTTTATTTTCGTCGCCGCCAAAAACAAGGGTAGGATACACAGTGATAATTTTATCATACAATTTTAATTCAGATAGTTTAGTAAAACATTGATATTTTGTACGAATATAATCTGTTCCAATTTCTCCTGCTTCGGATAAAAGTTGATTATTTTGATTTAAAATACTCGCTGTAGAAAAGTAAATTATTTGTTGACAATTATCATCGTTTAAACTGTTAATTAAATTAATATTAGCTTCTACATTTATTTGATAAGATTCTTCTTCACCTCCCCAACAAGTGGCTGCTAAAATTGCTATATTTATGGTACTTAATAATTCTTGATAATCGAGAATTTTGGCTAAATCTCCTTGTATAATATGGATTCCTTCTCGATCGTTATAGTTAAATTTTAATTTACTAGGATTTCTGACTAAAAAAAATAATTCATGATCTGTATTTTGAATTAAAAAATCAGCTATATAATGACCGATACAACCACTAGCACCTGTTATAAAAATACGCATATTTAAAATTTATAAAAACAATAGTTTGATCATTATTCACTATAAACTGATTAAGTGCAAAAATTTTTTCATTAACAACTTTGAGATATTAATTACATTCTTTCCAATACAGAAATGCCTAATAAATATAAACCTTGTTTAATAATTTTTGCCGTCAAATCTGCTAAAACTAAACGAGATAGTTTTACCTTTTCTTCTGCTTGTAAAATCGGACATTGATCATAAAATTGATTAAATTTTTGACTTAATTCAAATAAGTATAAACAAAGACGATTTGGTAATAAATCTTTTTCTACTTCTTGGATAATAAAATTGAACTGTAAAAGATGTTTTGCTAATATTAATTCACCATCTTCTGTGAGGATAATATTTTTATCAGAAATTAAACTATTTAAGTCAATATTGCCTTTTCGACTGATACCTTGTACTCGCACATAAGCATATAAAAGATAAGGGGCAGTGTTTCCTTGTAATGCTAACATTTTATCGTAGCTAAATTTATAATCAGTGGTGCGATTTTGGCTTAAATCTGCGTATTTTACTGCACTTAAACCGACTATTTTACTTACTAAATTAACAAAATTTTCATCCTCATTTCTTTTCTCAATTTCTAGGCGATTTTCTAAGTCTTTTTTTGCTCGATCGATAGCTTCATCTAATAAGTCTTTTAAGCGAATAGTCTCACCCGATCGAGTCTTGATTTTTTTGCCATCTTCTGCTAAAACTAGACCAAAAGGTACATGAACTAAATCGACATTATCAGGAATAAAATTAGCTTTTTTTGCTACTTGAAAAACTTGAGCAAAATGATTAGATTGTCCTGCATCAGTGACATAGATTATGCGAGTAGCTTTATCTTCATTAATACGATATTTTAATGCCGCTAAATCAGTAGTAGCGTAATTATAACCCCCATCAGATTTTTGCACAATTAACGGTAAAGGATTGCCTTCTTTATTGACAAAACCATCGAGAAAAACACATTTTGCTCCTTGATTTTCTGTTAAGATATTTGCTGTTTCTAAATCCTTGATAACTTTAGGTAAAAAGGGATTATAAAAAGATTCGCCTCTTTCTGTTAATTTTATATCTAAAAGTTGATAAATAACTTCAAATTCTCTGCGAGATTGTTCACATAGTAATTGCCATGCTTGGATACTTTCTGGATCTTTACTTTGTAGTTTTACTACTTCTTGACGAGCGGTTTCTTGAAATTCTAAATCTTGATCAAATTTTAATTTTGCTTGTTTATAAAGAGTAACTAAATCTCCAATTTCAACAGCGTTAGCAGTAGTTAAAACCTCTGGTTTTTCTATGCGTAAATAAGCAATTAACATCCCAAATTGAGTACCCCAATCTCCCACATGATTTAGTCTTAAAACTTGATGTCCTCTAAATTCTAATATTCGGGCAATACTATCACCAATAATAGTCGATCGAAGATGACCAACGTGCATTTCTTTGGCAATATTTGGGCTAGAAAAATCAACGATAGTAGTGTCAGCTTTATCAGTTTTTATGACTCCTAAACGCTCATCTTGATAAACTAAATTAATTTGTTGAGTAATATATTGAGGGTTAATTTTGATGTTAATAAATCCGGGGCCAGCAATTTCTAAAGGTTCACAAAAATTATCTATATTAATATTATCAATAATTGTTTGAGCGATCGATCTAGGAGGTTTTTGTAAAGTTTTTGCTAAAGATAAAGCAACATTACATTGATAATCTCCAAATTTAGGATTACTGGCAGGTACAACTAAAGGTTCAATTAAAGTTATATTCCCGCCAAAAGCCTGATATAAAGCAGTAGTAAAAATATTTCTAAGTTTTTCAATCATGAAAATATTTGATAAATATATAAAAATAAATATAGTAGGAAGGTTTAATAACTCACTTTTTCAAAACTAATAACTTAAGTCTTCTTAAAAGATTTTAAATACCTATTATTTTCCTAATTATACTATTCGATCGAGCTTAAATATTAGACCTTGATAATTTTAGGGATAAAAGCGCAAAATCTCCCCCTACTTCTAGTATCCTCGTCTTCCTCTTTTTACCTTCATAAGTAAATTAGATGGATTTGAGATTATATCCTGTCTCTAACTATATATGTATCAATTTTTACGAAAGAGAAAACCAGATCTCCTCATAATATTAGGGTTAAATTGCAAATAATACTTATTTAGACGGTAATAAAAAAATGGTAAGTAGTACCTTATCTCAAATCAAACAAAACAAAAAACAAAAATTATGGATAGAAATAGGAGTAATCGTTGGTGTTATCATTCTCTTGTCAATAATTTTACCCATTACTTTAAGTCAATTCCGATTACAGTTATTGGGGAGAATTTTAGCTTTAGCCATCGTTGGTTTAGGTATTGATTTGATTTGGGGTTACACAGGATTACTTAGTCTCGGCCACGGAATTTTCTTTGCTTTGGGGGGGTACGCCTTCGCTATGCACCTAAAATTACAACTACCTGACGGACAATTACCAGAGTTTTTCAACCTTTACGGTGTAACGGAATTACCTTTATTTTGGAAACCTTTTTATTCTTTTCCATTTACTATTATCGCTGTTGTTGTCGTTCCTGCGATCGTAGCTGGATTATTGGGTTACTTAGTTTTTCGTAATCGCATCAAGGGAGTATATTTTTCGATTCTGACTCAAGCGGCGTTGATTGTATTTTTTAACTTTTTTAATGGACAACAAAAATTAATCAATGGTACTAATGGACTAAAAACTGACACTGAGGAGATATTTGGAGTGTTAGCTAGTTCAGATACTGCTCAATTTGCTTTTTATCAATTTACCATACTTTTTCTTTTGCTGTGCTATCTTCTTTGTCGTTGGCTTACTAGCGGTAGATTTGGACGTTTATTAATTGCCATTCGAGATGATGAAAATAGAGTTAGATTCTCTGGTTATGATCCTACATGGTTTAAAGTTGTAGTTTTTGCTGTTTCGGGAGCTATTGCTGGAATTGCGGGTGCATTATACACTGTGCAAACTGCTATTATCACTCCTAGTATAATGGAAGTAGCGTTTTCGATCGAAATGGTTATTTGGGTAGCGGTAGGAGGTAGAGGCACACTGGTAGGTGCAATTATCGGCACTGTATTAGTAAGATTAGGACAAAGTTTCCTTAGTGAGAAATTCCCCGATATATGGTTATTCTTCCAAGGTGCATTATTTTTAATCGTAGTTACAATTTTACCTAACGGTATTGTCGGTTGGTGGCAAAACTGGGCATGGCTTAAACTAAAATCTCTGTTGGGGTTACAATCATCCTTAATTACTTATCCTTCTCTTGAAGAAGTAGAAGAGGAAACCTAACACATGACAATTGACAGTTGACTCTTAATTACCTATCCATTGTGTTTCAGTAGATATTTAATGGTTTTAAGTAATTCCATTGTTTTAAAAGGTTTAATGATATAGGCATCAGCCCCTTGTCTTGTAGCCCAGTGAATGTCAAAGTCTTCTCCTTTTGTGGAACAAATGATTACGGGAACTTTCTCTGTGGTAGGATTTGTTTTTATCCAACGACATAATTCATAACCATTCATTTCTGGCATAACTACATCTGTAATTACTAAGCTAAATTGCTCTTGTTCCATAATTTTGGTCGCTTCTACCCCATTCACAGCCTCTTTTACCTGAATATTAAACTGCTTTAGTGCTTCGCAGATCACTTCTCTGGGAGTATGATTATCATCAACAACTAAAATTTTAATCATGATTTGATTAACACTTGAAAGATTATAGGGAGTAGATGGACTAAATAATTATAGAGAATGATTAGAAATGGATTAGATTTGAACGATTTTTAGTCGCTATAATCCCCATGACAAACCGATTCAATTATAACATAAAACCCGTCTCGTGCTGATTTGTAGCTTTCTTGTTTGAAGAAAAATTTAGCAAGAGGATTTTTTGTACAAAAAGCTAAAAATGCTGATATGTATTCTTTTGGTTTAATAAAAGTTTTGAATAAACATTTTGCTCATCTACTAATTGTATCTCACATGGGGTTGTTATTTCTCCTATAATCTGACATTCTTGAGACAATTGTTGTTTTAACTTATAAGCTATGTCTGAATCAACACATAAAATTAACTCAAAATCTTCTCCCCCATATAATGTCCAATGTAAAGCAGTGTCAAAGTCAGTCATCGCTAGAATTCCTGAGTCTATCGGTATTTTTCTTAAGTTGACGATGGCACCCATCTTACTTTTGTTACATATTTGAATAATAGCATCGGCTAAACCATCACTACTATCCATCCCTGTAATTTTTCCATAAGGTTTACAATTAGCTAAGGTTTTAATGACATCTAAACGGGGTTGAGGGTATTGGTGTGCCAAAATTACCTTTTCTTTCGTTTTACTGCTCACATGACTATATTTTTCGGGATAGAGTAACATTTCTAGTCCTGCTCTTGCTAATCCATGACTACCTGTTATTACAATTAAGTCTCCCGCTTGGGCTGTATGACGATAGATAGCTTCACTCTCATGGACTTCTCCTAAAGCAGTGATGGCAATGGTATTGACGACAGAACTTGTTATATCTCCACCTACAATTGTACAGTTAAAATGTGTTAAACATTGTTTCATACCCTGATAAACTGCTTCTATCCAAGATATTTCTGTGTCTTTTTTTAGAGATAAGCCAACGGTAATGGCTTTGGGAGTCCCCCCCATAGCGGCTATATCTGAAAGGTTTGCGGCGACTGCACGATAACCAATGGAATGAGGAGGAGTTGTTCGATCACTAAAATGAACATTTTCCACTAAAATATCTGTAGTAACTACTAATTTTTTATGGGTACTAATATCAAGAATTGCTCCATCATCTCCATTTTTAGCTTGATCACAATATTGATTTATGATAGCTAATAATTGATGTTCTCCTATATCTTTTACCTTTAACATAATCAACCAATAATTTTTTTAGAAAAGATTATTTTATATAGTTTTATTTAATCTTATGTGGGAAAACCCGCCTCAAAAATTAATCTTAAATAATAATGATGTTCATATTTGGTTATTAGATATTAATGAATTTTTATCAGAAAATATTGTTAGTTATTTTGATATTTTGTCATCTGATGAACAAGAGAAATTTAATACTTTTAGTCGTAAATTACAAGGACATCGATTTTTAATTAATAGAGCATATTTAAGGATAATTTTAGCTCAATATTTACAAATAAGTCCTCAAGAAATATTGTTTAACTATAGTCAAAAAGGAAAACCAAGTCTCAATATAAAAACTAATCCTGAGAAAATTTATTTTAATGTTTCTCATAAATATAATTATACCATATATGCGATCGCTAGGAAAAATTTAGGAATTGACTTAGAAAAAATTGATCCTCAAGTCAATATACAAAAAATAGCTCAAAGGTTTTTTTGTCTTGAAGAATATGAATGTTTAAAACAATTAAATAGTCAGGATAAAGCTAAATATTTTTTTACATTATGGACTATTAAAGAAGCCTATTTAAAATCGATCGGAGAAGGTTTATCAGGAGGATTAAACAGCATATATATAAACTTATTACAACAAAAATTAAATTATCAATTAATTAATTATCAAGAAAAAAAAAAATTAATTGCTATACTAAAACATGGAATTTATTTGAAGACTATATAATGAGTATTGTTATTAACTCTAATTATTATAATTGGAATATTCAAACTTATATAGCAATATTATCTAAGTTGTAAAAAAAACGTAATTAAAAAGGCAAGATAATCAGTATCTTTGATATTCTTTTCTAATAATTGATTGTTCACAAATGATTTAGGAATTATATATTAGAAATTATGGCTCTCCTACAGTAGTTATGACAAATTAATAGAAAATAATTAATATAAACTTTGATAGCTATAGCTTTGACTCTTTTAAAAATGCAATTATTATAAATTAACAGTTTGAATTTAACCTAATACCTGCTACCTGATACCTGACACCTTTTTTTAGACATAATTTATCATATTCAAAGTAGAAGAGCCGAAATTATTTATAGTAAAAAATATGAATAAGTTTTATAATTATCAAGGAATGAGAAAAATTAAATAAAATGATTAAAAATAAAATTGATACTTTTTTATGGATAACAATAATTTTTTTAGGTAGTTGTTCTCAGAATAAAGTATTTAGTCAAGAAAATGATATTTTGACTATAGCAACAGTTCAAGATTTAGTTAACGGTGATTTAATCTGTTATGCAACTTTAATTGATGATAATGGACAAGAAAGTACTATGGGTGCTAGTTTTGAAATTTGTGAAAAACCAGATCAATACTTGAATAAAAAAGTAAAATTAACTTATGAATTAGCTAATATTAATGATTGTGAAAGTAATGAGCCTTGTGGGAAAACTCGTCAAGAATTGATTATTATAGAAATGGAAACGATCGAATAAAGATGATTAATATTAACGAAATTGAGGTTCACAATAAGGAGAATTTTCGCAGGGAAAAGTATTAATTAAATTAATCATTTGATATAAACGACTAAATTTTCTGGATTGAAGATAAAAACCAATACGAGGTAAATAAGGGATGTCTTGTTTTTCTTTTGGAAGTATTGATATTTGCTCAATTTTACCCTTAATTAATATATCTTTAAATTCTTCATTTAATAGTTCAATTTGCTCACTGGTTAAGTCATAATTCAGTCTTACCACAAATAAATCTTTTACATAGCGACAAGAATGATATACTCGGTAAAATTGCAAAATAGTATCACAAGCAGTTTGAATATTATCGGTTATAGTGTAAATTTTAGTATCTTCTGGTTCAACATAGCCCCCTTCTAAGAGATGATCACAAACATAATTATGCCAGCTATGCCAATATTTCCCATTTGGTTTATCCATTAACACTAAAGGAATGGGAGGTTGTCTCCCTGTTTGACATAATGTAATAGTTTCAAATGCCTCGTCTTGAGTGCCAAATCCTCCGGGAAATAGTACGATCGCATCACTCTCTTTTAAGAAGAACAATTTACGGGTAAAAAAATACTTAAATCTAATTAATTTGGGATCATTATTAATAAAAGAATTAGGAGTTTGTTCAAAAGGTAACTTTACATTTAAACCAAAAGAATTATCAGAGGTTGCGCCTTCATTTCCCGCCGCCATAATTCCTCCTCCGGCCCCAGTTAAAACCATAAAACCTAAAGTAGTAACTTGTTGAGCAAACTCTTTAGCTAACTGATATTCAGGCTCATTGATAGGAGTTCTAGCTGAACCAAAAATAGTAATTTTTCGATGTTGACGATAATCAGAAAAAACTCTAAATCCTTTTTCTAAATCTTTTAAAGTTGCACTCAAAATTTTCCATTCTAAAGAGTCAATTTTATCTTTTTTAGCAATTTTAGCTAAGGTTTTTAAAGATCTTTTTAACCACTTACTTCCATTATAATCAGGTAATTTTCTTAATAGATCTTCACAATTTGCTGATTGATTAATAATACTTTTATTGTTTAATAAAGACATTTTTTTTGCTCAATACAAAAATTCCCACGTCATCACAATCGTTAACGTGGGGTGGGATGAAATAAGTTTTTTTTTAAAACTCCTTAAAGGTGCTTTTCCAATGTATTAGATAGAGTAGTTTTAGGTACTGCACCCACCACCATTTCTAATTTTTGGCCACCTTTAAAAACCATCAGAGTAGGAATACTACGAATCCCATACTGACTAGCAATTTGAGGATTTTCGTCGGTGTTTAGTTTGACTACTTTAACCTTACCTTCGTATTGTTGCGCGATTTCTTCGACTACGGGAGCTACCATACGACAAGGGCCACACCAAGGAGCCCAAAAATCTACCAATACAGGTAATTCACTATCTAAAACTACTTCTTTAAAATCCGCTTCTTTGACTTCTGTCACTTCCGACATTTTGCTTTATTCCTTAACTAGATTATTTGCATTTTAAATACTATCAGATTTTACCATAGCAAATAATAGACCTCTTGCTGTCAATTATTTCTATAAGTTTACAATTCCAGTTAATACTTGATGGTTAATTTTTACTATTCACAAATAGAAATCCGCCTCCACTTTATCAGCAAAGACGGTTTATGGTGTGAGGAGTGAACGGAAACTTTGTCTCCGTCATCTTTATTTTAACGCACTTTTGGGTGTCAATGTTGTTAAATCTGTGTGCTGACGATAAAAATTATAGGTAAACAGAGGGAAAAGGGAATAGCAAACAGAAAAAAGTAATAAGAATTAATTTATTTCAATTATTTATTTTATCGATAATTCTCAGGGAGACAAAGCAAAAATATCGGAAGAAAAATAGTTAAAAATCATCCCTTATAGCAAAATTTAGAAGTAGTCAAAAATAATCAAATTTATCAGGTAAATGATACATATTGGACAAGTTCAAGTGGTATTTCCTCGATCATAAAATAGTAGATGATTTAGAGAATTTTATGAAAAAAAAGATTAGTTGTGAAAAAAGTTATTCTGAGTCATAGCGAAGAAATCTCAAAGTATTAATTTTGAGAAAAATGTATAATTTATAATTAGATAAAATGTCTGAAATAAAAAATGATCGGACTTTCAACTGTCAACCAGGCTAATTATTGGCAACAAGAATCAGAATCTTTTGTGACTTCATCAGGAGAAAAAGAATTAATTTAGCGTGAAAAAAGTTTATTAGGATATTCTATTGAAAAATATATCCCTTTACGCTGTGATTTATATTTAGAAAGTAAAGTCTTATAATTATTAGCTTTGTGGCTAGGAGAAAATAATAATCAACAAGAATTTATCAGCAATCTTCTCTCAGTAAAAAAGATATTATTATTCTACAATAAGTAAAAAATATTATGGAGAAAAATTTACAGAATCTACCTAGTTTAAAAGACTTATCTCGACAATTATTTATCAATGAATGTAAATTAAAATCAGGTTTTAAGCAATTATTTAAAACAACAATTTATGGTTATTTACACCATAAAAGAATGGTCTATGCTCACAGTTTATTAACACAAAAAAAGATGAAAGTAACAGATGTTGCTCATATGTGCGGTTATGCTAGTTTACCTTCTTTTTCTAAGGCTTTTAAAAAATATTTTGGGGTTAATCCTAAGTTCGATCGAATCAAAAAATAGAATGCGATCGGACACCAAAAATCTAACTTAAATAGTTTAAATTTAACCTCATACCTAACACCTGAGATAACACTTTTTTTAATCAAGATTTATACCTTGTTGACGCAATTGTTCTTTTAATTCTTGTAATTCTTTTTCGGCTTTTTGTGCCGATTCATCACCTGTCAAAAGTAAATTACCATTTTCATCACACCAACGCAACCATACACCATTAAAATTTTCAAATTCTCCCTCCCATAAAGTTAACCCTAAATTAACTCCTTCTAACCAAGTTTCAGATATTTCTTGATAATTTATTCCTGTGAGTTTAAATATCCTTAAAACTTTTTCACCTAAATATTTTTGAGGATCATAAACAACATAATAAATCACTCTCATATTTTGATAAATTTTCAGCTTTTCATCTAATTCTCCCCCTACTTTATTCGAGACAATTTCGATCGCAACTTCGGGAGTTTTGCCAAATTCCCAAACAAGATAACAACGATGATTTTTTTCCCACAAATTAGGAGGAGTGGTGACATCTAAACTCAAGAAAAAATCTGGTACGATGGGCGGTTGACCAATATTATAATAAATACCAACATTGGCATCTGCTAAAAAAACTTGTTCTTTTCTGGCATTGTAAAGAATATTCGTTAAAAATCTTTGTTGTTTTGGTGAACCAAAATTATCCACTGGTGTATCATCCTCTGTGATTAAATTACTAACGTCAGGTTTGGGGATAAATTCTACTTCGTTGTTAGTGGGAATTTGTATTTGTGCTACCATTGTTATCTACTTCCTTAAACCTTTTTTTCATTGTAACTTTTTCTGCCAAAATAACGCTCTACCCATATCAGGATTTAACTGATAACCTTCAAAACCAAAAGTCCGATAAGCCGATTTTGCGATCGAATTTCCCTCTAATACTTCTAAAGTGAGTTTACAACATCCCAACTCAAGGGCAATATCTTCAACTGTTTGTAATAATAATTTAGAGATACCCCGACGACGATAATTAGGGGAGACGATTAAATCATGAATATTTAATAAAGGTTTACAGGCAAAAGTTGAGAAGCCTTCGATCGCAATTATTAACCCTGCTGGTTTATGATCTATAAAGGCTAAAATTGTATGAATAGATTTTCTTTTCGCCAATTCGATGGTTAAATTGCTTTTAACATAATGTGATAATTCTTCCCCACCTCCCATAGAATCAAGGGCATAGGTATTCATTAAATCGACAACTGCCTCGCTATGGGCTGGTATATTAAAATCTGCTTTTATAACTTCTATCATTGTTTTTTTCCATTTGTTCTGTTCTATATTCGTGTAATTCGATCATTTTATCGGCTTTCCATAAATTTTCACGGGAAGATTTTTCCCGAATCTCTTAGTAATCAATTGCAAGAATATTTTAGCGATAATCAAATAGAAGAAATGGTTTATCGTTTAGGAAATATGACTCTTTTAGAACCTAATTTAAACCGTCAAATAGGTAATAAAAACTATACTTTAAAAAAAGAAATTTATCAACAAAGTAATTATCAATTAACTAAAAATATTCAAGCTGAAGAATGGAATCCTGAGAGTTTACATAGAAGACAAATACAGTTAACAAAAAAAGCAATACAGATACGGCGATCGAGTTTTTTGTAGATAAAAAATATTGTATTTTTGAAAAATTAAAATAAAGGCTTTCTATCATTATTAATCTTAAATTGGTTTTGAAGGTCATTTATTTTTTTCATATTTTCCTGATATTGTGATACTATATCTGATATTTGTCTATTACTATTAATTATTTTTTCGATTGGAATAGGAGGAATAATTGGAATATCCACTGGTTTTATTATTTGTGCTATTGGAATAGGAGGAATAATTGAAATATTCATTGGTTTTATTATTTGTGCTATTGGAATAGGAGGAATAATTGAAATATTCATTGGTTTTATTATTTGTGTTATTGGAATAGGAGGAATAATTTGGCTATTCATCTGTTTGATTAATTTGTCAATAATTGTTTTTGCATTCATATTAATATTTTCTTTTTCAGTATCAGATAATTTTGTTTTAGCTGAATTTATTATGTGTTTTAGTTTGTCTCGAAATTCTTTAATTTTATTTAATTCATAAAGTGCAATCAAACGATAGTGCATCACACGATTACGGGCAGGAATAATAAAATTTTGTAAAATTTTCTCAAGTTCTTTCCAAGAGTCTTGATCTTCAAAATAATAAGAAAATACATCATCCCAAAAAGAAATAGTTTTCTGACGGTTTTTAATTTCTTGTCGTAATTTTTTAATATCATTACTTGTTGATAATAACTCATCTAAATCAGCAACTTTAATAGGTGAATCAGGTGTCCATTTCTGAATCTTGGTTGTAAAAATTCCGATTAAATCATCAAAAAAAGAAAAAGAGATAGGATGTTGTAAATTGACATAATCTTCTATCTCATTATTTTCAATATTTTGAATTTTTTTTTGAGTGTTATTTGGGATAAATAAAGACCACCAATCAAATCCGAACACATTAATCATTGCTTCATTGATAAAATGTCTCAAAGTTAATTCAATTTCAGCTAAGAGGGGATATGCTTCGAGTCTTACAAAATCTGCTAACTCATCTTTAACAATAAAACAATATTGACGGTCAAAATTTAAGTTTGCACGACACTTTTCAATTATTGTATTTGTTGAATGTATTGATAATACTAAGTAATTTTTATTCTTAGAAACGTTAAATATTAAGTTATTATCATCAATGTATTGTTTAAATTTACTTTGGTTTTTAAATTTATTTTCTAGTTCTGCCTTAGAATATTTGTTTGAGTCAATCCAATATTCGAGTAAATATTTTTTCATGTTGATTAATTATCTGTATTTTATCAAACTAATATGAGTAATAATATACTAACAATTACTTTTACAAACTCTCGAATAAACAAGTACATATTTAGTACGGATTCCCGTACAAGGGAAATACTAGGTGAAATCCATTATTGATTAATATTTAATTACTTTTTACTTTGTCACTCAAAATTAGCTAAATTCGATCGAACAAAATTGTTGACATCAATCTATTTACATTAAGTTATTTTTATTCTCATTATATCTACAATATTTAATATTTAATTCGATCCTACTACTAGACACTAACAAAAAAAACTCCCTTTAGGATAAGAAAAAATTTTCAAGATTCTTTACACTATAAAGTTAACTACAAAAAATATGCAATAGTGTGAAGGAATAAATTAAAAATGAAATCATCTTGGTTATGGTGTAGAATAACTCTACAAAGTCTCTGGTTAATCTCTGCTATCAACGCTGAAACTACCATCAAACAACCTCAAAGAGTCACAGATTTAGAGCAGAAAAGAAGTTGATCTTAACTCTATTCTCCCAAAGTTTAACCTGAAACGAGAGAAAGCTGATTAATCACCATAGAAGGAGTATAACAAGAACCACTCCAAACTCGATCGAAACCTAATAAATCAACATTTTGCAGGGCTTGATAAACATTTCCAGCTATCATGGTGTCTTTGATTCTACCGACAATTTCTCCTTGTGTAACTCGATAACCTAAGTCAATGTTAAAGGAAAAATCACCAGAAATATCTGCACCACCGCCTAAAATTTGGTCAATAATTACTCCATTTTTCATGTTATTAATTAATTCCCCGAAGGAAAATTTACCCTCATCAATGACAAGATTAATTAAGTCGGGAGTAGGATAACTGCCTAAACTGGGGCGAAAACCATTACCTGTATTAGAAAGACCTAATTTTTTGGCGGTTTTTTTATCAGTGTAAAAACTGGTTAAAATACCGTCTTGAATCAAGTTGAGAGATTGAGATATACTACCTTCATCATCAAACGGGCAATTGTAGGGTTGTAAGTCAGGTTGTTGACGAATATTAAGACAAGGAGAGATAACTTGTTTTTGGAAGGATTCACTCCAAGGTGATGATTTATCAAGGATTTTTTTCCCGTTTAAGGCTTCGGTGATGGTTTCCCACAGAGTAACAACGGCATTAGGTGTAAATAAAACGGGCATTTTACCAGTATTTAAAACGGTGTTTTTTTCTGCCCATTGTAATCTCTGTAAAATTGCATCAATCATAGGAGTCATATCAAGGAATTCATGACTATATTCTCCGTCGTAAATGCCTAAAAAGTCTTCATCTCTGACTAATTCTACTCCCAAAGAAGCACTATAACTGTTATCGGTTTGTTGACAGTATAACCCACGAGAGTTAACTAGGGTGGTAGTTTCTATTTCCCATTCCATGTCAAGGTTAACGATTACTTCTGGATACTTATCTGTAATATGCTCGATCGAATTTTTGCCTTGACTAATAAGAGATTGAAGATCTGGTTCTTGGGTAAAATTAGGGTAAATTAACTTATTATGATCATTTAAAAGAGGTTCTTCTGGTTCATTTAATTCAGAAATAGCCATGGCTTTTAGAATCAAATCATCGGCATTAAAATCTCCATAGGCAACTACTAAGCCGGGGCAACCATTATGCCATAATCTCAACGCAACACCAGTAGTTTGTGCGCTTTCAATTTGTTTTAAACGGTTAGCTTCAAAAGAAAGAGGACGAGAATAGGATTTAACTTGATATACTTCTACATCAGTAATCCCTTTTTTTAGAGTTAACGCCAATAATTCTTCTGCCAACATAAATTCAAAATATCTTAATAACCTTAATCATCATAATCGATCATCACTCTAGTTTTAGTTTATATAGCATCACTAAATCATTTGTGATAATTTTAAATACTTTTAATTATTAAATTTTAATAGCTGATTCCTAATTAAATTAATGGGTTTAACCATCGATAAATTTCTTTGTATAAATTAGATAAATCTTGAGAAAAATTATCTTTAAACCATTGTCCAATACCATCGATAAACATATCTCCCACTTGCCAATCTATATCTTGTCCTAATGGGGTTAAATGATTTCCTTGTAAGGTTAACACCGAAACCATATCGGGAAATAAATCTGTTAATATGGGTTTTAAAGTTGAAGTTTCATCGATCGAATCATTGTTAAATTGAACTAATAAATTACGACGAATTTGATAATTTTCTTTGACAATAATTTTTGTTTCTTCTGGAGAAGGAGTAAATTCAAACTCTAAATTATTATCTATTTTCCAATAATTTTTTAAGTTATCTCTTAGGGAAGGAATAATATTTTCTACAAAAGGAATTGCTTGTTTTAATGGATAATTATTAAAGGATATAAAAATATTTCCAGCTCTTTCAATCTCGAATAAACTGCCAATTAATAAATGTAATTTACACCCCATACTATGACCTAATCCATAGACGGGTAAATAACTTAACTCAATACTTTCTCTATATTCTAGGCGATAAAGTATATTTTCCAAACGGTTTTGTACATTGAGTGCGATCGACTTGTGATCTAAAGTATTTAAAAAAGAAGTCGCAATAATAATATAACCTTTTTTTGCTAAATTTTCTAATAACCAACGGTAGGTAATATGAGGAGCAGTTGCCACAAAAGCACCTCCTAAAAAATGAATAATACCAATAGGATTTTCAGGAATTAAAACCCAACTACCCGAAAATTCTTGCCATTCCATAGTCATATTCAATTAAATTAATCTAAGTAATATCAATTGTTAATAGTTTTTTGTCAATTATTTAACCTAATACTTTGCTCTTAATAACTTGCATCGCACTGAGGTAATCTAAAATACATTTGCTATTGCATTCGATCGATGGTACGATATTGAATAGCTTCTGCTAAATGATTAGTTTTTAAATGCTCATCCCCTGCTAAATCAGCGATAGTGCGTGAGACTTTTAAAATACGATCCATTGCACGAGCAGATAAACCTAACTTGCGTATTGCACCCTCTAATAGATTGCGACTGGTTTCGTCTAAGTCACAAAACTTTCGTAAATGACGGGATTGCATATGTGCATTACAACTGATTCTATCTCCTTTGAAACGATTATGAGCTATTTCTCTCGCTTTTTTGACTCTTTCCCTCACTATTTCCGAGGTTTCTCCTGTTTTTTGGGTAGTCATTTCTTCTGGTTTAAGCCGACTTACTACTACTTGTAAGTCAATTCGATCGAGAAGAGGCCCTGATAATTTTGCCCAATATTGTTCTCGTTGCCGTGGCGAACAAGTACAAGGTTGGATAGAATCCCCAAAATACCCGCATGGGCATGGATTGGTACTTGCGATCAAGGTAAATTGAGCAGGAAAAAGTACTGATTGTCTAGCACGAGAGATGGTAATATGTCCGTCCTCTAGGGGTTGACGCAAAAATTCTAGTACACTACGTTTGAATTCTGTGAGTTCGTCAAGAAACAAATAGACAATAAACATATAAAAATTATACACATTCATTAAGAATCTTTTGAGCGACTTTAAGTTTCTCTTCTTTAGGGAGATTAATAAGATAAGGATAAGCTTCTTTTGCATTATCAGGTAATTCTTTCAAGAAATTATTATTCAAATTTTTATCTTTAATTATTGAGAACAATTCATTAAGTTCAATTCTCATATAATTAGAGATTTTCTCTAAATTTTGTGGTGTAGGAATATTTTTTTTATGTATCCAAGTTCTCAACGCATAATAAGAAGACCCTAACTCTTCCGCAAATTGACGAAGACTTTTATCACCTTTTAAATCCATTAATAATTTAGATAATCGATCAAGTTCTTCATCATTCATATATTAATACCAACATTCCGCATATTCTTTTAAGTATTCAACGAATAAGACATACTGGATAGCTAAAGAAACTAATAATTACTACATACTTTTGCGATTTTTATCGATTGAATTTTGATCATTTCCATTAATTTATATTTGTGATAATTTAGTCCCATTTTTTTAAATCTGAGTTGTCATTTGTAAACAGCTTCTTTTCATATTACAAGCTATATCTCAAATTGACGTGTGGAAAGTGAAAGTGGATTAAAAAATCATAAGATTTTTACTACTTTATTGTATCAAATTAAAAAAAATGATACGATATAAGTATTCACCATACAGAATGAACTTTCACCAATGACACCAAAAGAACAAAAAAGGATACAGAAAAATACTCATTTACTCCCTTCTACCGTGGAGAAATTGAGAAGACTAAGCTATGAAAGCGGATTCAGTCACGGGCAAATAGTGGATATGGCGATAGCGAATTTATCAGAATCTTATGTTTTTTCAAAAGCTAGAAATGTGGGAGCGTGTGAATGAACAGAATAAAAACGGTAGTCGATGATTGGATAAAGGCTTATGAAAAGTTGCCTAAAAGTCCATGTTGTGAACTACCGGGAGAAGGAGAATGTTGTTTTAATTGTCCAAATTACAAAATCCGAATTAATCAAATCAGGAGGAATTTAATGAGCCAAAACCTACAAAAAATAGGATTACCAAATAAAGATTGGGATTATTACAAACTGTGGAATCAAGTAATTACAATCAGTGATTCTGCTGATGAATTAGGGTTACTGGTATCTCAACAAGAACAATGGGATAACAGCAAAAACTTAATGATTATCAATTACTTACAAGCAATAATCAATAAAGGGAATGAAGCGATCGCAGAACTGAAAAGGATAGAAAGAATAGAAAAACTGGTGGCATAAATAAATCCCCAGAAGAAACCATTAGCTTCTCCATGATTTGGGGGAAGCAAACAAACATAAAAAATACTTATAACCTACCAAGGTTTCTAAAAAAAAGAGAAGCCAATCTCTGAATAAACCTTAGTAAATCATAAATAAACCACTGTCAATTAACGGTAAATTCAATTAACAGCAATACTATGATAACAAAAAATAAAGGCAACGAGAAATTCTTTAAATTTACTGAAAAAACAGCAAAAATGTTAAGAACAGCAAATCTTAGTAAAAATGCAAGAAATTTATGGGATTATCTCGTTACTAAAAACCCCTTTGGAGACAGAGACGAAAATTTAGAATATGCAGAAATTCAATCAATCTTTAAATGGGCAAAACATACATACTATCGAGCTAAAGCAGAATTAAGTAGTAAAGGATTAATAGATTTTAAAAACAATCAATGTCAGTACAGAAGCACTCTAAAAACAAAGATAGCAGAAACTGTTGAGGCAGTGACAAAAACTGTAAAAGAGTTGCAAAATCTGTCACTCAGTGACAAAAACTGCAAAAGTCAAGACTCACAACCCTTATCAGTAAATGATTCTAAACTCTCTCAGACTATTCAGACTTATTCAGACTTATCAGATCAATCAGAAGAACTGAAAGACGACAGAAAGATAAAAGAAAGACAAAGTGAAATAGGTAAAGTTAAAAGGGAAGAAATACAAGAAGATGATGGATTGATAAATGAGGGAATTGAGAAAGAAGAACCTTTGACCTTTGATAAAAGATTAGAGAATGAGGAATTTATCAGATATGCTCAGGGCAAATTGCCGAAAGCCAGAGATATTAAACGATACCTTCTCACTAATGATAAAACTACAGGTGATAAAATCCTTGAAAGATTATGGTTAGAATATCAGCAATGGAAAACAGGGAAAAGTAACCCGAACTCTACAGGAAATGAATACTTTGATAATTTAATTGAAGAATATCGTAAGACAAAACCTTGGGAAGAATTTAACTGGGAAACTGTTAATTGGGAAAAATTACCTTGTTTTAATGTCTGGTTAGAAAAGGCGAAAATTTGCCGTGATTATACATTTACTGATGATAATAGTTTAGGATATACCAGAAATTTAAGAGCAGTATTTTATCGATGGTATGAACAATTTTATTCTCAAAAACAGGAGTCTATTCCAGTAAATTCCCAAGCAATGGGATTAATCAATACCTTCAAGCAAATCATGGGAGGGGTAAATTATGCCTACTAAAAAAGAAAAAATTTATCCCGACCTTTCACTTAATCCTAATAATATTGCCGTGGGTGATACTGTTCTTAAAGATGGTCAAATCGGTTTAGTTACTGATATTGTCTCTAATAATGGTCATAAAGTTTTACAATTTTGGGTTAAATGGGCAGAGTCCACCGTCACTGTTCCCACTCCTGAAATTGCATCATCTTTACAGAAAATAGAGCCTATTCCCCATGATTTAGTTAATACTACTTTTCCTGATGGTTCTTTTGTTCAATCCTTCATTTATCGAGAAGAACAAGTTAAAGCAATCATTATTAAAGAATCTGGGTTTTTCTCTCTTTTTTCTCTTGATCAACTCCAATCTAAAATTAATCAATCCTCACAACCTACTGTAAATATTTACACTTTAACGATCGACCCTAATTTACAACAACGGGTTAAACTAAATCAAGATACTATTTATGATTATTCGATCGCACTATCTGAGGGGGAAATTTTCCCACCGATTATTATTTGGCGATGTGATGATGGGCAATTATATTTAGTGGATGGTTTTCACCGAGTTGAGGCTTCTAAATTAGCTAAGATTGAAGAATTGCCATTTATTGAAAAATCAGGGAGTTACCGAGACGCTATGCTCTTTACTATCTCTGTTAACGCTGACCACGGACTCCACCGAAGCAATGCCGATAAAAGAAAGGCTGTCATGACCCTTTTACAAGATCCTGAGTGGTCACAATTAAGTACCAGAGAATTAGCTAAACTTGCTAAAGTCTCTCACCAATTAGTTCATAAAATCCGCATTGAATTAGAAACTCTCGATCGTCGGCGACAAAATTGGCAAGATATTAAAGATTATGAAGAAGGGATCAGAGAACGGGAAACAGAAAATAGTATAAATAATGAGAGTAAGATTCAATATCCTGAAGATGTTATTAAATTCCTTGATGATGAAGGGAACGAGGAACAGTCAACAAAGAACAGTGAAAAGACTGTAAATATTTACACTAACAAAATAAAAGAAGAAAAATTTACAACCCCTGATATTATCCCCCTAAACCAAGATACTTATTCCCTTATCTGCGATCGTCATACTATCCAAGCATTAGAAAAATTTATGAAAGCTGAGGGCATCGAATCTTTTCCCAAAGCTCTCTGGAAACTTCTCCACCTTCACCATCTTTCCAAAAATTCACCTTAATAAATTTTATATTACTTTATTATTACCCTTTTCTTCCTTGTCCTATATTGATGATAGACTCTTGATAATTATTATTAATTACTGCTGTTAACCTTTATTTTTTACCCTGTATAATATGAATAAAATATTTATTTTGTAAGCAATATGTTAACAGCAGAAAGTAAAGAAGAACTTTATTCTCTTTTAACCCATCGTTTAGATGTTTCCCGAACGTCAGTAATAAAAAGACTTAACAAGTTAAATATTAAGGTCAAGAAAGATAATGAAAAATCATGGATTGAGGACAAGGAATTAGACTTACTAGATCAGCTAAACGACTTTGTTGCTAACGGTGGCACAATGGATCAATTCCTTGCTGAAAATAATATTGCGATCGCCACTGTAGAAAAAAAATCGAATGAAATAAAATTAGAAGAAGAACCTGTAAATATTTACACCAGTGATGGAATCATTCCCCAGATTGCCCAATTAATGGGAATAGCACAGGAAAGGGCAGGAGGAATCTTAATCGCAGAAAGAGTAATGACCACTCAATATTTAGCGAATCCTGAGTTACTCAATGATGAAATTAAAGCTAGAATCAGTCATTATGAAGAAAAATGTGTACCCGCCGCCATCGATGCCGAAGAATTTGCCCAAAAATTAATCTCAGAATTTACGGAGTAATGGGCGGTAATGTCGATCGAAAATTATAGAAAAGCTGAATTAAAAAAAGTTATATCTGCTCTTCTCGCTTGTGAATCATTGCTTATTATTGGTGAACCGGGTATCGGTAAATCTTTCTTTTTACAAGCATTGACGAATCAATTAGTTAAGGATGATTACCCTCATGTTGTTTTGCCGATGGGAACAGTAAAGCAAATCATGGATACTGTTGGTAAAAAATTGGCAATTGATCCTGAAACGATCGAAGGCAAAAAAAAATCTATTTATATGATGATGGATGATGTCATTAACTTTTGTCGATCGCATCCAACTATATTTATTGTTGACGATGCTCAGCGCTACCCCCCAAGTATAAGATTATGGTTAGAAAGATTAATGCTTGAGGTAAACTGTCCACTACTATTAACCGCTACTTATCCACCAGCTCGTGATATTTTCCTTAAACTTCCCAGAATCGAACTAGAACCGCTCAAAGATAAAGCTATTAGAGAGATTATGAAAGAGAAAGCGACCTTTCTTGAAATTACCTTAAATAATGCACAATTAGCTAAGTTACAAGCATCAACAGGAGGAAATCCGATGTTAGCAGGTAGAGTCGTCAAAGAACATTATCTCGGTATTAAATCAGAGGGATTAGACCATACTCAATGGATTGATGGAACTCCCTATTTAATGGCTTGTTTGATGCTTCTTGTTATTATTAGATTTGTAGGATTAGGACTTAATAACACGTCCCTTTATCTTCTTGGTGGTGTAATTACGACTATTGTTGGTGTCACTCGTATTCTTATTTATTCATTGCCCAAAAAAGGTACTAGGTTAGGTCAGTAGTTTTATTCTTTATAGTAGATTATGCCGTTAACAGCTATCCATAAAAGCAATGACTTTAATGTCATCGTATCAACACTAGATTACGAAAGTGCTGACAAAATAAGAGAGGCATTTGCCGTTGGCAGTTTGTTTTGTCCGTTCTGCGATTGCCCCATGTTTCCTCGTAGTAGCGTTTACAAAGTACCGCATTTTGTACATAAACGACAGAACTCTTGTTCCAGCAGTGGGGAGACTTACCAACATCTTTTTGCTAAACATAAACTAGCAGAACAATTAAGAGAAGCAAACCCAAATGACATTATTACTGTAGAACACCGTATCCCTACCTTATTGTCGTATCGGATTATTGACGTTGCCCAGAACAAGAATGGCTATCTTATAGCACACGAGATACAGCTATCACCTATAACTGTTGAGGAGCTACAACAACGTGTTAACGACTATACTCAGCAAGGGATAGAATCTATATGGTATTTTGGAGAGACTAATGCAAAGAACAAAGCTATTAAAGAATATTGTTATATCAAAGATGTCAACGCCTTCATACTTGGATTTAAAACAGATTACTGAAATTCCTGTAAATATTGTTATAAACACCTCTCGTGACATACCAAACCTTATTGATATTACAATAACTCGACTATGATTTACGTTGAGTTTTTTCCTTAGCTCAGCAACCTCGTTTCTTGTGTCAACTACCTTTATTGTAATAATTTTGAAATAAAATAATTTGGTTTAAATTACAGTTTCACTGCCGAACTGTAAATATTTACACTCAGGAAATGCTAATCTATTTTTTAAATATGATTACAGGAGTGTTAAATAATGGATTTGGTTGTAAAGCCTAAAGCATATGATTATACCCTCACCGTCCAAACCAGTAAGTTAATGGACATCCTTATTGCACTCTTTAAAAATGGAGATAACAGTCAACGCACAAAAGTTAATAGTTGGCTTAATTCTCACACCCGTGATAAATTCTCCATTACTCTCAAGGATGATTTTTTCCTACAATATCTTGATCAACGGGATGGTAGAAATACTCAACATTACTGGTCAATCTCTTTCAATCAATCTCATTCTGATAAAATTAACCAATTTATTGACTTCACCAATGAATGGCAGGGATTAACTCTACGTTCTCTTCCTGAACTTAAACTTGCTCAATTACTTTACGAACATCATATACCCTTTCTCTCCAATACTAAAGGGCTTGTTCTACCTCTCCCTAATACCCTCTCGGATACTCTCCTTTCTGGTAGGGTTGAATATGATTTTATTCTCCTTAAACCTTTGTTACGCATTGAACTTGATGGACAACATCACCTTAATCCCCAACAACGACAATTAGATATTTCTGGCGATCGTCTTCTTCAATCCCTCAATATCCCTACCCTAAGATTTAATGCTACAGATATACTTAAAAATCCTCAGTTAGTAATAAATGAAATATTGTCTTTTTGTCATCTGTAAATATTTACAGTCTAAGCTATGATAGCTTAATAATTTTTAACAATTTCTGTGTGAGGAAATGCCAAACTTAATATTCATAAAAGCTCGTGGCGGATTAACTACGGGTGAACAATTGTTGCAGGTAATTAACCAAAATCCTAATGGTTGTACTATAAAATATCTCAGTAACAGTATTAATCGTCCAGTATCCATGATTAATATTTGTCTTCGGCAATTAATCAGCAGTAAACAGATAACAGTACAGTTAAGGGGAATGCAGAGGTTAGTTTATCCGGGATCTTTATATACCAAAGAAATAAAATAAATTATTGCATAAATTAGATGATTATAATGGATAAAGAGAAAAATATTTATTATTTAATACTAAATTAAACCCACATTTAGTATTTGTTTTTATTTAGAATAAGGACAGAAATAACATTGATGAAAACAAAATTACTTACTAAAATTCTATAACAAGTTTATTATTGTTCAGAATTAATATAATAGTACAAAATATCATCGAATAAAAATATTTGAAGATTTAGCTATTTTATAGTATGATATGATTTTAACAGAATTGTAAATTCAGTAAAAAAATATTCACAGTTGTTCAAAAGAAATAAAACAATTAGACTATTAAAATAAATGGCACGAGGGGATACTTTAAGAAAATTATTTAATAGTTTTTCTAATGAAAATAAGGAGGAATTATGTGCCATAGCAACGCAACTTATTGAAGAAGAAAAAGAGAAAAATCATCTTCTATTAGCTCATGATTTAGAAAGAATTATGCAAAAAACAATTTCTAAACAATTAGCTTCAAATAATTTTTATCAAGAACAATATCCAGAAGTTCCTAAAGATAAGGAAACCGGATTACCTTTGATAGAAATACAAACATATCAATTTAATTGGGATAGAGTCGTTTTATCTAAAAAAAATTTAGATATTTTAGAAAGAATAGTTATCGAAAATAGGAAGGTTGAGTTACTTAATTCTTATAATTTAAAACCTACTTCAAAAATTTTGTTTTGTGGTTCTTCAGGTTGTGGAAAAACAATTACAGCAAAGGTCTTAGCTAGTGTTTTAGAAAAACCACTTATTTATGTTAATCTTCCTTCCGTTTTTTCCTCTTATTTAGGTGAAACAGCAGTTAATCTGAAAAAAATATTTGATTATATAAAGATAGGTGAATGGGTTGTTTTATTTGATGAATTTGATGCAATTGCGAAAGATAGAAATTCAGATAATGAACATGGCGAAATCAAAAGACTTGTTAATAGTTTACTTCAGTTAATTGATAATTCTCAGGAAGATAAAAGTATATTTATAGCCG
Source organism: Geminocystis sp. NIES-3709 (assembly GCF_001548115.1). GTDB lineage: Bacteria > Cyanobacteriota > Cyanobacteriia > Cyanobacteriales > Cyanobacteriaceae > Geminocystis. The sequence continues at coordinate 758,462 of NZ_AP014821.1, forward strand.
CTACTAATTATGAATCGTTACTTGATAAAGCTATTTGGAGAAGATTTGATGAAATTATTTTCTTTGATAAACCTGATTATAAGATGAGGCTTTCTTTATTAAGAAAAAACCTCTCAAGTATTAAACATTCAAGTTTAGAATTTAATAAAATTGCTTCTCAACTAAAAGATGCTACTGGTTCAGAGATAGAAAAAATTTGTTTTGATGCAATAAAATTAGTTATACTGAATAATCAAGATATTTTAACCTCAAAAGATTTAGAAATCGCTGTTAAAAATCATTTTCAAAGAATGAATATTATCAATAAATCTCGACAAAACGAAAAATATTTAGACAATATTGATGATGAGTAAATTGGAACATTTAGAATTACCGAAAACCGAGATAGAATACACGAGAAAACTTAACGGAGGAGGGACATCCCATAAAAGAACGAATAGAAGTTCTCATGGTACTAAACTTTTAAATCAATTAGATTCTATTAGTAATCGTCCTGAAAAAGAGTATTCCCCTTTTGGGATTAATCCTAAACTTATTTTCAAAATTAAATTGAGAAAAGATTTTAATTTTTCAGATGAAAAAGTAATTAAATCAGGATTAAATTTAGTTGCCAAAGAAACAAAATTAAAACAAGCTATTATTGTCTTTTCTTCAGACGATAATTTGAAGATTTTTAGAGAAAAATTACAGGCTTATAGTGGTTTGGTAAAAGATAGTTACGAATATGGATATTTAGATGACATTGAAGATTTAGTTTCATTAGAAGCCCGGGATAAAATAGGACGCTTATTACAGTTAAAACCATTAGAAAAAGATGAATTAGTGCCTTTAGATTTGGAATTATGGCATACAGGTAATAAAACAGAAATGAAAGATTATATTGAAAATCTTGATTCTTTTTTAAAAGATTTTAAAGAATATCCAAATATGAAAGTTACAGACAAATATATAGGAAATTATATTTGTGTAGCTAGAATTAAAATAAGGCAAGAAGTCTTAGAAATATTATTAGCAGAAGATGCCGTTAAAGAAATTGATCGTCGCTCCAAACCAGCTTTTGAATCTTATCAAGAAATAAATATTCCTTTATCTAAATTTCCAAATGTTATTTCTCCACCTGTAAATAATACGGGAGTTTTAGTAATTGATTCAGGTGTACAAAGAGGTCATCCATTAATTAAAAATACATTAGGTGATGCTGAAGTTTTTCGAGATCCAGAAGGAACATTAATTAATGGAAATGAAGATGATTGTGATCGAAAAACAGGTGGACATGGTACAGGTGTTTCAGGAATTGCTATTTATGGAGATATTAACAAGTGTATTAAAAATCAATCATTTCAGCCTGAAGTTTGGCTTTTTTCTGCTCGTGTAACTAATGAAAATAATGAATATGATCCTGATTTATTGTTAGATAATCAATTAGAAAAAGCCGTTGATTATTTTGTTGGAACTTACCCTAATTGTAAAGTTATTAATATTTCTCTTGGTGATAGTAATTTAATCTATCAAGATGGTCAAAAACAGTTTCGTTTAGCCGCAAAAATTGATGAACTTGCTTATCGTTGGCGGAATTATAATATACTATTTGTCATCTCGGCAGGTAATTTTCAATATCAACCTGAATCAAATGAATTATTAAAAACACAATACCCTCAGTATTTATTAGATGAAAAGGCAAAAATTATAGAACCAGCTACGGCGGCGATTGCTCTAACGGTTGGTTCATTATCAATGGGAAAAGGAAGTATGACTTATTCTGAAGATGCTTGTCGAAATACCATCGCTCAAATAGAAGGTTATCCATCCCCATTTACGAGAATCGGTTTTGGAGTTGATGGAATGATTAAACCAGAATTTGTTGATTTTGGTGGTGATTTAGTATTAGATAGAACGAACATAATTCCAAATGAGCCAGGTGCTTCAATCGTAACACTTAATAAGGATTTTCAAGCAAATTTACTATTTAAAACATTTTGTGGAACTAGCTTTTCAGCACCTCGTGTTGCTAATTTAGCAGCCCAATTATTTACTAAATTTCCAGATGCGACATCTAATTTAATAAGAGCTTTAATTGCTGACTCTGCACAACTTCCCCAAGAAATCCCTAATGTTTTTCAAGGGACTACTTCTAAACAAGAACAAAATCGACTTCAAATCTATGGTTATGGACAACCAAATTTTGATAGATCTGCTTATTCTACAAAAAATCAAGTAGTTTTATTAGAAGATAATGGAATTATACCCGTTGGCAAGTTTAGAATTTATGAAATTCCGGCCCTTCCTGACAATTTTCTCAAAATTAAAGGAAAAAGAAAAATATCGGTTACTTTGGCTTTTGATCCTCCTACTCGTCATACAAGAGGAGATTCTTATTTAGGAATAACAATGGAGTTTCGTCTTTTTAAAAATATAGATAAAGAAATTTTACAAACAGCTTTTCTAAAGGCAACTCAAGATGAAGGAACGGAAAATTTAACGGAAATATCAATTAAAAATTTAAAAGAAGAACACGGGAAGAATATTGATGTGAATTTATCACCTACAAATAAACTTAGAAAAAAAGGAACTTTACAAAAAGGAGTAATTACTATATCTAAGAATAATTGGAAATATAACAAAAAACCTCTCTATATTGTTGTGATTTGTAATCGAAAATGGGCGAAAAAAGATGAAATTGACACTCAAAGATATGCTTTAGTCGCATCAGTTACTCATTCAAAAGAGGAAGTTGATCTTTATAATCAAATCAGACATCAAACTCGTATTTCTCAAAGAGTAAGAATCAAATAAATTTTCATGAAGGCGATCTCTCACTCATTAACTGATGTAATTGCTACATCCTTCTTAATCTCTACCAATCCTATTTACTTATCGATCGCTAAATAGAAACACGTACACAGAATGTTTGGGAGTTCGATCGATAATATAGCAATCCTAAACGATTGGTGTATTATGTTTTAGATGTATTGCACGAACCTTTTATCTAGTCCATTTAGTCCCTTTAAAAGGAAAAATCCAGTGGTAAGATTGATTAAAAAGATTTATTCTAAAGGGATTAAATTAGCAAGTTCAGGGATGAAATTGGAACTTATATTAGTCGCCTTCCTCATATCAAAAAATGGTTTGTAGAAATTTTCCCTCAATCATCATAACGATAGGATCATCTTTTTTATAGTGTTCTCTAAAGTGATATTCATTAGTTTCATAAGTCTTTAGTTTAATTAGGAGCGATGGCAGATAAATTTATTGTTTATCTTGTATTTGCATAATTAGTATAAAAATTATCTCTTTTCATTCTTTTTTACAGTGTTTATTCTACATTTCTTGTAAATTATTGATTATCCATTTTATCCACAAATTTTAAAAAAATTAAATATTTTGTTCTAATTTATCTATAATTTCTTTTAATTCTTTTTCTGATTTAGATTTTAATATAAAGCTACTAATTTTTTTAGGATTTTTAATCACATAACCATCAATAATTATTTTTAAATCTTTGATAAAGTCCAATTCAGATGATAAATTACTTTCTGTATTGTATGATTTATAGCGATTTTTTAAAGACCATAAGCATCTTTGCTTATCAATATTGGTTTTCTTTATAAAAATGTCAAAATACTCTTGAGGTTTAATATATTTAAAAATAGGAATATCAAGATAATTTTTATGATCATTATTAGTTATATTTTTAGAACATATAGCTTGTATATATGCACAAAAATTTTCCTCCATTAGTTTTAATAAATTATTAGCTTCATCAGGTAAATTTTGTTTTTTTGCAGAGTTTATACTTTTATTAACATACTTACTAAACTCCTTAAATTCTTGACTATCACGACTTTGATACCATAAATTATTGTATATTTGTAGTTGATAGGTAAAATTTGCATCAAGTAAATTATTTTTGTATAAATGATCAAGATATTTTTTACCATAATTGATAATATTTTTCTTAGATATTTTACAAAACCCATTTTCTGAAAGACATAAAAATATTCCAATAATATGTTTAATTACTCCTAAATCTTTATAATGTTTTTTCTTTAAATTTTCAATAACACTCTTAAAAGAATCGGTAAAATCTTCATCTTCTAAATTACTCCAATGATATAATTTTATCCATTCAGGTATATTTTGATTATTATATTTACTGTTATTCCACAATATTTCTAATCCTTCCTGATCTATTAAACCTTTATGAAAAAATTTTTGCCACCAAATAATATTTTGCAAATGCTCATTTTCTGAGTCTAGAATCTCAAGATCAAAAAAAGATAAAAATAATCTTATAGATTTTTCATCAATAATATTATTCATATTGGTTTTTATATTATTATCGTTCTTTCTATTGTGATAATCTTTAGCTATAGTTTTATATATTGCATCTGGTACTAAACGAATATTTTTAGTTTCTAATCTACCATAATTTATTTCTAACGAAAAAATTATAATAACTTTTAATATCTGATGTATAAATTCTGACGATTTTTGAGCTTCTTCAGGTAGTTTTTCAAAAACTCTTTTAAAATTTAATATTATTTGCTTTAATATTCTCAAATTATGAGAGTCTGATTCTATATAAATATCTTCTATAGTATTTATATTCTTTTTTAGATAAACTTTAACTTCTTCTTGTATTAATTCTTCAATAAAAAAATTTAAGGCACTATCTATATCGGAAATCATTTCTAAGGTTTGACCTATTATTTTTTCTTTAGTATTTTTATATTTATCATGATTATTTTCTTCAATTTTATTTTCATTAAGAATAATCACTACTTTTAAATATTCTGAATCTACAAAATTATTAATATATCCGAATAATTCTTCAATAGGTATTTTACACCGTTCTAAATCATCAAATATTATTAAATTATATTTACTATCTTCCTCTAAGGATTGATTAAAAAAATCTTTAATATTTATTTTTTCCAAAGAAGGTTGTACATTACCATCTGGTTTTGAATCTTGATTCCAGTTTGTATTAATAACCCACTTGGATAATAGACCTCTTACTATTTTTCCAGCTATTTTTGCTGTTTTTGATGATAGTATTGGATGAACAGCTGCAAAAATAAGATCATCTATTTGAGAGACATTATTAATTCCATAAAGATTGATATATAAATTTTGCTTATTACTTGAATTGCTTTTGAGTTTGTTTATATACTGATTAATAAACCAAGATTTCCCACTCCCCCATTCTCCTTTTATTAAAAGTGCAAAACCAGTCGATTTTTCTTGAGATGAAAAATAGTCTAAATATTGTTCAATATGTTTATTTTTTTCTGAAATATATTCCGGCTGATTAGAGATGTTATTTATTTCCATTTTTTAGATGATTTTATTTTATTAATATTAATTTTTTTGAGCTATTGTTTTTATTATGTAAAAATTAATTAATTTTCCCTCAACTATGTTAATTTCCTCCTCAGTAAGCCCGTAAAGTTCATAAACCAGTAAGTCTATCTCCTCATTAAATTAACATCAATAAAGCAGATAAAGATAACTTTAATTTACTAGCTTTAATTACTTCCATATCAATCAGACTTAATCTATTCGTTTCATCCACCAATTGATTAATAAAATCATCATTTCCTAACTTACTTTTATCACCATCAGTAAATTGTTTTAATAGTTTTTGCACCTGTTTATTCTGTTTATGTTGATTTAATTTATTTAAGATTTCTTTTACTATTTTTCGATTAACTCCTTCGGGAAAACTATCCATTTCTCGGATTCTTTTTTGTATCCTTGATACTCTCTCTGAACTAATATTAATATTCTCTGTACTATCTTCTCTCTCTAAATTTTGCTCATAATCTCTTTTTATTCCCATCAGTTTTTCATATAAACTATTTGCTCTTTCAATAATTACTGATGCTGATACTACTTCGTGATATTCTGGGGTTTGAAAACTGAGAGCGATCGACTTTCCATAAGCATCTTCTTCTCCTGTTAAATTATTCCAGTAAATCACTTCTTTTTTATCAGGGAGTGGTTCATTATTTGGACCGAAATAATTAATTGTTAATGCAAGTAAATTATGGGCGGAATCTGAATTATTTAGTTTGCCTAAACTGATGGGATTGGGGATATAATCATCCCCCAGACGTTGGACTAATTTCTTCAATTCTTCTGATTGTAAAATCTCATTTTCTGTATATAAATCTTTAGCAGTTTCCTGTTTATTATAGGTTTTTTCTTGAATATTATCCTGTTCCATTTTCCTGACTTTAACTAAACTTTGAATAAAGTCTATATAACCGGGTAAAATTTCATCATCAAAAGAAGTATCACCATAAACCGAAGCACCTAACTCTGTTAAATCATTAATTTCTGGTATTTTTTGCCCATCTTCTGCTAAATCCCCCACCAGCTTCTTATGGAGATTATTTAATCTACTTGCCTGTCTGAGTAATTGACTTTCACTATTAGCATAATAGATATAGATGTAATCTGATTTATGTTGTTTAGGTCGATCGATTCTACCGATACGTTGTTCAAGAGTCATGGGATTCCAAGGTAAATCAATATTTATTAGGTAATCAGCATCTTGGAGGTTTTGCCCTACGGAGAGAGTTTCAGAACCGATTAAAACAGCTATTTCTTCATCAAGAGATGGTTTATTACCTTTAGCGTTAGCGGAGGGGGCAAATAACCTAAATAACTCTAATCTTGTTATTCCTTTCTTCTCCCGTTGATTCTTGACTAGATTATGCTTATTTACCTTAACTATATGATTATCGGTAAAATACCTTTTATTTCCTCCCATTGCCATACCAATACCTTTAGAAATAATGACAGTATCTTGTGCCATGTAGCGGTAGTAATCAATGACAGTATCAGCAAAAGTAGAAATTAATAATACTTTATACCCTGATTTGACTAATTCTTTAACTTTAGCGGTAACAATCTGTCTTTTATGGTCAGTAATAAATTCATCCTTTAATAAACTCTCAATCTCTATTAATTGCTCTTTGTCACTTTCACAATCCGTTAAAATTCTCTGGTAAATATCGATCGCTCTTTCATCTGTTAAATTATCGGTAGCTAAATTAATACTGGTTCTTAACTGTTGTCTTCTTTCCTCTTGGTTATTATCGATTTCCACCTCATCATCTTCATCTTCCCAAAAATCGTCGTTATCAAAATCAAGTAAATTATCCTCTAATTCATCTTGGTTAAACTCATTTTCAGTAATAAAATCATAGTGTAATAGCAAAAACTGCTTTAATCCCTCACCATTTGCTGTTACACTCTCTAATCTTCTCTGTAATAATACGATACGATCGCTAAAGTTCTTAATTGTTCTTCTTAGTGCATACATACTAGATTCTGCTCTTTGCAAAAACATTCTTCTTTGGTTGCGCAGGAGCGATCGTTGTTCAACAGTATCAGTAAAGTAGCGGATAGGGTCAGCAAAGGGGATAAATAAGCTATTCTCAAATTGAGTAAAAATCTGTTCTAAGGCAGTTTCTGTTTTCGCTTCAAACTGTACAGGCAACCATTCAGCTATCCTTTTAGCATAGAGGTTTAAATCAGGAGTAGCATCCCTCAACATTTTACGGGTACGTTGCAAAAATAACTCTCGGTAAACGTTACGAAAAATAGGAGTATTATCAGTAAAGTTTTCCACTCCTATCTCCCTATTACTAAACCAATGAGCTAATTCGGGCGGAAAACCTAAATCCGTGAATCCTTCTGGACGAGTGAGAAAAGGGGATAATATATTGTAAATATCCTCTCGGCGGTTATTCCAAGGGGTAGCAGTTAATAGTAAATAATATCTTTGTCTGTTATCAACTATATCCTGTTGTCTAATGCGTAAACAGGTTTTATGGATGTGATTATTATAGTTTCTGATACCCTCATGGACTTCATCAATGATTACTAAGTCAGCACCACCATAACGGTTGAAATCATCAAGAAAATTACTGTTTTTGCGACTCATTAGGTTTTTATTGTAGAGTTCGTAGTCACCTTTTCTAAAACCTAACTCCCTCATTTCTCTTTCCCAGTTAGAATGTAATTTTTTCGAGGCGATAATTGCTATTCTTACTTGTCCTTGATTATGTTGGTAAAGTTTAGCTACGGCGGAAGCTAATCTAGTTTTACCTAATCCCACTGCATCGGCACACACAGCAACCCCAAAATCCTGCATAATCCGATAACAGTGTTGCGAACCTGATTTTTGATGTTCAAATAGGATACCATCATTCACAAATTCTACTAATAAATCACTATCTTCTACTCGTAATAAATGGGGTTTTTGTTGGGCTAACCAATAAATAAAATCCTCTGGTTGTCCGTGTCTTCCCTGTAAAATAAGTTCAACAGCTTCTTTGAATCCTTCAATATCTGGAAAGTCAGGTATTACTATTCTCTGGATAATCTCAATCCCTTGACTTAATTCTAATAAATATGGTTTATCTGTACTAAGTATTATTTCTGTTAATTGTTGATGAGGGTGTTCTGCTAATACCTGAAATTCTGTTATTATCTTTGTCTTATCCTGTTGTTTAATAGTAACTATAATTAATTCATTATCAGGAAATACGATCGAGTTCACATTTTCTAAATTATTACCAGTGATAGTAACGGTGATAGTTTCTCCTGCTGTTAATTGGTGAGGAGTAATAGCATCAATAACTGGTTTTTTAGCTTGTAATCGTTTACTTTTCTCTCTGATAATCTGGTCTAAAAACTCTTGGGAGAACTCAAGGATATAATCGGAATCTTCCCACTCCTCATCAAACTGCTCAATGGTATCTGTGATCGCTTCTAAGTCGATCGAGTCAGAATAATAAAGAAAAGTTACACTCTCTGCATTTCTGGTATGCGCCGCCTTCGTGAAGTTATCAGAACCTTCGTGCATTATGTGATTACCAAGATAATCTGTTAATATCCCTGTTTTCTTGTGGTAAATAGCTCTCCTTCCCGTGTCCATCTTCACCATCTTAATCTTCAGAACTTCTAATCTTACTAATTCTGCTAATATCTCTGTACTAGTGAGAGAACTATCATCAAGACTATCAAGGAATTGTTGCAGGGTTTGGCGGACAAAGGGTAAACGATACTCAGGATTTTGTAGTTTCTTTAGTTCCTTTACATCCCTAACATTACAAAATCCCATCCAGTCCATTAATAACCTTATTTCTCCCTCATTCTTTACAAGATGCTGTAACGGTTCTTCATATAGTTTTAATACACCACTCTCAAAATAGGCAGTCGATCGACGGTATAGTTTTGTTCTTTCTAAATAAGCGGTAATAAAATCATTATATTTATCTTTATCATCAGGTAAATTAAACTTTCTTCTCCTTCTTATTTTGCTCTCTAATTCTAGGAAACTACCGGCTAATAAACTATCTTCTTTCTTTATATTTTCTAACTCTAAAAACTTCTCTATTATCTCTACTTTACTGGTTCTTAATAAGGTATTATTTGGCAAATTATTCTCATTCTTTAATGTGTAGTAATACACATGGGCAGTATTTAAGTCTATTCTCACTAATTTATAGTTACTGTGCTTACCAAATATTCCTAAAAAACTAACAATATTATTTAATAAATTATCTGCGTCTCGGCGTTTAAATATTAACCAGTATTGGTTATCAATTCCCTTAATAGTATTACCTTGTTGATGATAATAAGGGCGTTGATTTTTGGTTATTTCTAAGATTACTTGATTTAGCATATTAATTTTTCCATATTTTTCTTACTCTAGGAAATACACTATTTAAGGAGTTATCTTTCCATTTATTTAAAATTTCAGGAATAAATTCTTCTTTTTTTATCTCTTGATAGTATTTATATAAACAGTTGGCTAAATATGAACAATACTCCATGTATTGAGGAATATCTTTAACATCAATTTTACGGTTTATATCATAATTAAATATTTTCCACCAAGTCCAGTTATCAGGTAATTGCGTTTCTTCTAATAAATATTCTAATCCGATTAATATTGATTCTAATTGGCTTTGAGTTAAGATATTTGGCAACATTGAAATCATATTTCCTAAAGTATAAACAGCAAGACTAAATTTTGCTTCTCGATAATAAATAACTTTACTAATTAACTCATTTAAAAGGTTTTCTGGTGGATGTTTAATTTGTTCTTGATGACTAAACATTAACCAAATTTCTATTGCGTTAACTGCACTATTTATTTCATTTTTATCTAATGAAGATAAAGCAAATATTAATTTTCTCGCAATCTCATTTACATCAAGATTTTCATCAATAAATAACATTATGGGAAAAACTGATAACATAGAAATTTTGTTATTTTTACAATCATCAATTAGTTCTTTTATTTGTATTTTTAAATTATCCTCAGAATTTTTTAATCTTGGTAAAATTACTCTTGATAAGCAATTATCTATTTGAGTAATTACATCTAACAAAAGATTCCTAAATAAATGATTTTTTTGAGAATATATCTTTATAAAAACACTTTTATTATCTGTCCAAAGATCATTAATTATTGTGAAAAAATATTGTATATTATCTTCTGTCCAATTTATATATTTATTGTTATCTTCAAGTTTTTGGTTTAAAGGAAGACTAGCATAAAAAAGATTCCTTAAAGACTCATTTAATTGGTCAAAATCAGCGTTTGAATTAAATCGGAAGTTTTTTATATTTTCTAAGTTTTTGATGATAGATTGAGAGATGACATCTTTTGCTATTCCTTGTTGTTCTTCGGGTAGTGAAAGTATAATATATGGACGATAAATTTTATCAATATCTTTTGGTAGATTATTCTCTCGTTGTGAATACAGAGCTTTGGCAAATAGATTCTCTTGCTCAAAAGTTAATCCTTTGATTATATATAATTGTATTAACCTAGAAATAGCTCTTTTTCTAGCTTCACCATTATCATTTTGAATAACATTAATTAATCTTTCAATAGCTTCATTCCACTGTGTTCGATCAAAATTATCATCCAGAGTAAAATCTTGAGGGAATTCAATATAGTAGAATGGTTCTTTAAAAATATTTGGATGTGAACAGACAAAGCCAGTTTCTCCTACCATTGGCAAAGATAAAAGAGTATTGAGCTTATTGATAATGTCAGATGAAAGCAAAACATAAAATAAGTGTTTAAAAAGTAAACATGGCAAATTATGTACAGCATAAATTTGTCTAAATGACTCTATGTTGTACATTTTTACCGCTAAGTTAAACACTTTTTTTAATTGCTCATTATTTAAACGAATACACAAACAAGACAATACCTCAGTAAATACAGGTAGTCTTGAATATAAATATTCGTTTGTGAAAATAGCATTTTTTCTTAAATTGGATAACTGTTCAATTACTTTGTAGAAAAATCCATAAAGTAACTCAAAAAGATTATCGATATATTCTTGCGGTAAAAGAGCAATATCAACAAAACTTAACCAATCTTTGATCTTTTTTTGATCATCTAATTGAATTAAAGTTAAAAGAGAAAATTCTGGTAAATAGGTAAGTGTCCATTTTGAAGCATTTATGATATGTTTTTGATGCCCTTTTATATTATTCAAAGAAAAAGGAATACCACCTTCTTGCAAAATTCTGATTGATTCAAATGCCGGGCGAAGATCGGATAATAATGATGAATTATCGTCACCATAACGAATAGTTGTAAATTTTTCATAAGGTAAAAATCCTCTTGTTTCTTCTATTTGTTGTCTAATTTGAGGTGGAGGACGATCAACTATTTGTGCTAAAGTTTCTATTTCTATATGTGGGTTACAATAATATTGATTTAAGGTTTCCCACCTGTCTCTATTCTCATCAGGTTCAAAAATATCTTCCCATTTTCCTTGACTGAATAGAATTTGTTGTTTTATTTCTAAATTTAAAAGCATTGTCCAACCTTCTTGAGATAAAAGGGAATAATTGATTTCATAAGGCTGAATAGAAAAACGTATTTTTGTCAATATTTTTTCCGTTATTTTTTTAGCTTCTTTTAATTCCCCTATTTGAGCTAGTATCGATGCTCTTTTTACTTCCCAAAAATCAGGTATTAAATTTAAGTTTGATTCCCATTCCTCGACTAAATTGGCAACTAAATCATATTCCAAACGGGATAAATGATATAAACACTGTTCATAAATCCAACGTGAATGCCAGACAGAATCCATACTAACTATTTGTTTAAGCCTATTTCTCCATAATTCAAAATCATCTTTATTCTGAATTTCTCTGGCATTTTTTAACAATCCAAAAGCTAAATCTACCCAAGCGTTAGTAATCTTATTCCAATCCCAATCTTTTCCTTGATATTTTTCGTTATCTGGAGTAATAATTTCTTGATTATTCTTGTTATCTTTCTCTTGATTTTGAGTTGAGTTATCGAAATTAATTAACTCAGGATAAGGGTTAAATTTTTCAACAATTGAGGTTAGTTTTTCTTCAATAGATGAATTAACAACAAGAATAAGAGGGGTTAGAGGGATTAATATTTTTTCTAATCGCCAATTTAACTCGTAAATCAAATATAAGTTACTTGGAGCGTCTAAATCGTTAAATTGTTCAAAAATTAATCCAATCCATTCTTTTGTATAATTCCAAAGTCTATCTCTATATTTTTTCGGTAAAATAACCCAACCGTTATACTTCTCATAATCTTCTCTATTTTTTTGCCATGTATCCAGAAAATATTTTAGTCCATCAACAGACAACCATTTACCGTAAATATATTTTTGTGCTTTTTCATCATATTTTCTATGACTTAATAACTTAGAATTGTTTTCTAATTCAATTTGTGTCATTGAACTATAACCATGACTAGATAATGATTCTAATGCTGGTGGAATTGTAGGTAAATCTTGACTCGGTGTTAAATCTTTTTTCATCATCTTCACTTTAACCAATCTTTTAAATTAGGTGATTTTCCGTACTTTAAATTCCATAAAAACCATTCTATGGCTTTAGAATGTCTAATATTTGAGTCGTGGTACTTATCTTTAGGAAATAAGGACGATAAATCTATTGTAGTTATTTTTCTTTGTTTTAATACTCCTTTTTGATAGTCAGAAATATTTAAAATTCCACAAAGATAAATAGGAGGGCTGTATTCACCCAGATTACTTCTTACCCATTCTATCCAGTTTAAAAAATTAGGATCTTCTCCTGAAAAACCGATTAAACAGAAAGCATTTTCCATAATCGATTGTTGTACTAAGTTAACAAAAGGAGCAAATTTTCGGGGATATTCTTGATAATCTTTCTTAGTGAAAATAAATGGACGATAAGATTCAAAACTACCATGTAATTTGACAATTCTGGGCTTCATTCGCCCTGGAATATCAGAGGGATTATAAATGATCTCAAATTTTTTGTTAGGGACAAAAGTTCTTTCCAACAACGTGTCATAATTTGTAGTGAAAATATCAGACCAAGGTAATGATAATAATAACTTGTGTAGTTTACTAGGATCGTATTGTTTGTCTGGAATAGAATCAATTAAAAATTGTTCTAATTGTTGTCTGCCAAAAACATTCTCATATTGACTGGCTAATTCCAAAGCATCAAAATTATCTAAAACACTATCAGGTAAATGAGTTAAATTATCACGCATTTGTTTTTCTAAATCCCACCATGAAGGGAATTTAGTACTGACAGATGATGAAATCGGATCTGCATTGCGACTAAAACCTGCCCCCACCATAACGGAGGCTTGTCCAAATTCTCTACCACACCAAAGCCTTCTACGAATTTGTTCTACATGATGTTGATCTGAAAAAGTGATTTCTTTTGACATACTTTAATTACTCAATGGGAAAACTAGGGATTGTTTCATCAATCATCGTCATTAATTTAATAGTTTCTGAGAGGACAATTATAATCTTCTGATAATGAAGAATATCATCATCAGAAAGTGTCCTTCCTTTCCTATCTTTCAGCCATTTATGACATACTTGATAACCGCCAATATAAAAATTCCATACTTTCTCATTAATTCCTTCAAAACCTTCTTTTTTATTAATCATCACTACCCCATCAATATATTTAGGATAACCAGAAGCTACCGTTCGATCGCCCTTATCAATAAAAGTAGTGATTAACTTATCTAATTTAGGAGAAGTCATTAAGTGTAATTGTACTAACTGCTCTCCTAATGCTGATAATTCAGTGAATAATTGCTTATTACTGGTTAATGGCACTCTGGGAAAGTCTATCTTGAGAAACTCTGCATAACGACGGCGATAAGTAGGAGAATGAAAAACTGCATAAATGTAATAAAATATCGCTTCTGATGTCGGTAAATAACCTAGTTTTGATTTTATTTTATTAAGAAATTCTGGTGAGAAATTAGCCCTTTTTTCTTGTTGTAATTCTTGAGGTTTTTCTGTGTCTGGATAAAGATAAAGAGGAAATGTATAACCACGTTCTTTACTTTTATTAGAAATACAACTATCGTCAATTACATTATCAAAAACTAAAATATGTTTCCATTCATCGCTTATTATTTGTCGGCATAAATGAAATGCTATATTATTTCCAAATAACATATTTTTCATTGTTTCAAAACGCCAACGCCATAACAATTTATTACTAAAAATAGTAAATTTTATATCAAAAGGACGATAACTTATTTTGATAAAACTTTCAAAAAGTTTATTATGTTGTTCTATCAATTTTTTATTTTCAATTATCCACTTAGCATAATTTTTTCCTAAATTATATTTATTTTTTAATTCTATTTCTTTATAATTTTTTTGTAAAAAATCTATTAATCTATCTTCCAATATTTCTTTTTTTTCAGCGATAATAAAAGAATCTCCCATTGTTACAATTCCATTTGAGTATACTAGAAATATTTGATTAATCAATAACATTTTTTCATATTCTTCTCGTCCTGTTTCATCTCTGTCTATGAAAAAATAATATGGGTTAGAAAAACTTATTGATTTTAACATTGATGTTTTTAAACTTTGCTTTAGTAAAATGTTATATTTTAAGTCTCTTTCACCCCATAAATCACTATATTTTACTTGTCCTAATTCTGTTTTGTCTATATGATTTTTTATGAATAAATTTATTGATACTCCTTGTCTAATATCAAAAACATTTTTATCAGGAGTACCGTCGGGACAAATCTCTTGTCTGTTTGAATTTCCATGTAAATTTAAAACATTAATATCGTTAAATGTACTTAATAAATTCCAACGCATTCCTCTAAAAGTAGGATTATCTAAAAAAGTATGAGGATTAATAAAAGCTAAAATACCTTGTCCAGATTTATCAATTCGCCATTGAGAAAATCGAATAAATTTAACATAATCATCTTGTAACCAGTGTTTTCGTTCTCGAAAATGTTCACCATTAATATACTTATAATCTTCTATTAAATTAGTAATCCATTCATTATTGTTTTCTGAAATACCAGAGTAGGGAGGATTACCAATTATCACCATAATTGGCTCTTGTTTCTTAATCTTTGAACCAGCTTTTGCTTCCTCTGCAATTAATTCTTCCATATGGGGAATAGCAAGAGTTAATTGTTCCTTTTCTTCCCTTAATTTAATATCTTCTAAGGTGTTAATTAAATAAACTCCTAACCGTTTTCCACTGTTAAACTCATAGCCTGTTTCTTCTAAGAAAAGCCCTAATTTTAGATGACAAATTGAATAAGGAGCAACCAATAATTCAAAGCCAAATATTCTCGGTAATAATCTCTCAGTAACATAACCTGACCATGATTTATCTTCTAATCCTTCCGTCAATGCTTCTGGATTTTCTTGATACCTTTGATGAATTAACTGAAATATCCATAATAAAAATGTACCAGTACCACAAGCCGGGTCTAAAATCATTATTTCGGGATCAGCAATGCCCAATGGTTTATTAAACTTATCCTTAATCAATTCATCAACTGATCGAACCATGTAACTTACTACAGGCTCAGGGGTGTAATAAACACCTCGTCTTTCCCTCATTCTTGGTTTATAGGCTTTAAGGAAGTCTTCATAAAATCTGATGACAATATCCTCACGATTCATTTTGTTACGAAAATCAGCAAGGATAGCATCCATTTTCGCCGCCCTTAAAATAGCAAAGGCTTCGGTGATACAGTCGATTAATTCATCTCCTAATTCTTCAGGTTTTCGCTCTGAAATATCTTTAAATAACTGTCTCAGGAAAGGATTAGTTTCTGGTAGTTTATCCCATGCGCCTTGACGGTAAAAATCTAATTTAGGGTTTTTCACATAACTAAATACCCTTGCTGTAAATAAACCGTAGGCGATCGTTTGAGCGTAAATATCAGCAAAACTGTACTCTTTCTCATCATCAGAATTTAACTTGAGGTTAGGCAATAATTCCTTTTGAAAGCTCTTGAGTAATTTATGTAAATAACCGTCTTCTGTTTCTGAATGATAAACCGAGGGTATAACCTGTTCAATGCGTTGGGTAACGATCGCCAATTCTTCAGCTAATTCTTTAGCAGTAACAGCAGGTTTATAGAATATCCAATCTACTTGGGGAACAAAAGCAATAGGTTTTTCTATAATTTTATTAGCTATTACTAATTGTTCTAAATGTAGTCTTCCTAATCTAGCTAATAAATCAGCATCATCATAACTAAAAGATTGAATGCTACGTTGTCTTAATTTACTCTCAGTCGGTAAAATAAAAGCTGTCCTTCCGTTATCTGTTGAAGGAAATAAAAGGTACATTACAGGCTGATTTTCTGCGGTACTCTTGATATAATGCCCTCTAATTACTTTATCTTGTTCATCACTACTAAAAAACTGTTTTACCTCATTATCACTGGTTAACTCATTTAATTCTGGGTAAAAGGATACTGCAATGGGACAAGTATCTTCGGCATCGTTTTCAGCGTTGGCAGGACGTAAATACCAGAATCTACTTCCTTGAGGGTCTTTTTGATGGACAGGATAATTCAGTAACTGACACAGAGATTCTACTCTTTCTTGCTGAGTACCAGTAATAATCGATCGTAATTGAGTCTTTGTAATAGTCATTTTTTACCCCTTATTTTTTACGAATCATAATGCACTCATAACTAGCAGAAGAACTAAAAGAACTGGTGGCTCTACGACAATCGGTTGCTTTCCATCCTAATTGACCATATTTATTCATTTCTTCATCGAAGACATAATCAGAAGGAGATACTACTTGATATTCGTATTTTTCTGGGCTATTGATTTGACTGTTTAATTTATTTAATTCACTTAATTCACTTAATTGTTGAGAATTATTAGAGTTTAATATTTGTAATAAACTATATTGTTTATTGGCGTAAAATATATTAAATGCAATTCCTAAAATAAATAAACCAATAACAATAATTAAACTATTTTGTGTTCTGCTTATTTGTTTTTGTAATTCGTTGATATTGTTAGTGGAATTATCTTTCTGAATTTCTGTGAGTTTTTGATTAACTTTCTTGAGTTCATTTACTATTAGTAAATTATCCTGAGTACTATTAGAATTAGAGTCTTGTATATTCATATAATTAATTACATTCTTTATAAATCCTTCTATCTAGTTATCAGTGGGAAATCTCTTATTTATGCAGTAGCCTACAAAATTCTTTCTATACTTTATTTTGATGTGGAGGATCGAATAAATCATGTTTTCTGTAATGACTCAATGCCTTTTTCTACCAAATAGGCGGCAAGATTAGCAGTCGATCGCCCCTGAGACTTAGCCTGTTGTTGGAGGATTTCATGGACTTTATCAGTGAGGGTGAGATAAACTCGTTTGCTCATAAATACATAAATCTTAATTTAGTTCAGCATATGCTAATTAGCTTCAGTCTGTTACTATTAAGCTCTAAATAGTTACTTTTTGTTACAATCCATTAATCATAATATCGTAGCATTCAGACATAGTAGTAATTTCATTGTCGATAATGCAGATTTCTGTCAAGTTAGGGAAGTTAGGGGAGTCAGTGACGAGATAACGATCGACAATCAGTAAGCTAGAGATAATCAGGAAGTAACCCAACAATAGTTTGTAGAAATTGTGCCATTTATTCATAAACTGTACCGCACTGAGGACAATCCCATGATGTAGAATGTGAGGGGTAATGATAACCACAGTTTCCACACACACCAGTAAAAACAGGGTGATTATCCAATAACCATAACTGTCTCTCTATGCTTGGTTTATCTGGTAATTTAATCAACTCATCATCATAGTAAACATAACCTTCTGGACACCATTGTTCCTCATAGATATAGCTAGGGTCTAACCGATAATCAAGACAATCATCCTCCACTCCAGAAGGATGGACTACACACACTAGATGAGGACTATTACTATAAAACTGACAGCGATGCCAACGGCACACTGCGCACACACACTTATCTATTTTCATAGTGGTTGATGATGATAAGAATGATTCTAGTTTAGCATTGTAAATATTTACAGTAAAATCATTGATGGTAAAATATTCTATCTCTACTGATTGATGCCCATAATTAAACTATTTATTACTATCCTATTACTACTGAGTTTATTTATTCTTCCTGTGTCTGCCGAAGAAAGCAAAAAACCAGAAACAGAACCATTACCCACCTGTGTAAAAACTGACTGTGACTGCAAAGACTTTAAAACTCAGGAAGAAGTCCCGAGAGTTCTCGATACCTTCCATGATGATTGTTTTAAGATCGAGATAAAGATGGTATTGCTTATGAAAGCTTACTTTAAATAATTTTATATCACTCTTTATAAAGTTTGTGATAATCTGTTATCAATACATTTAGAGGAGTCGGTAATGTTAGAAATTAGTCCTAATTTTAGTTTTCTTACTGTGATAGACTTAGCGGAATTAGCTACTTTAGCAGAAAAATATTATCAGTCTGACGACCCCAATACATCCCTAATAAAATCTCGTCAATTTATCGAAGTTTGTGCTAAATATGTATCAGCTAAAATCGGTATTTATGAAGAGATAAAAAAAGAAAAATTAATTTATATTATTAATACACTTCATAAGGAAAAAGCTATTTATGATCGTATTTATTATTTATTTAATGATGTTAGAAAATTAGCTAATTCCGAGGTTCATATATCTCCTAAAAATTCTACTACGATTGAGAACAATAATAGTAATAAAGCTAATTCTAGTACGGCTTTAAGGTGTATTAAAAAGATTCATAAAATAGCGATTTGGTTTCATAAAGTATATTGTTTGGACCCAAAAAAACCTTTTCAAGAACCCACTTATATAGTTCCACCAGATCCAAATGATTTAATGAAACAATTACAGGAAAAAATAGAAGAATTAGATAGACAAAATGAAGAAATGAAGACTAAACAGGTTGAAGTTGAAATTAAACAACGTAAACTGGAACTGGAGAAAGAACAAGAAAATTTAGCTCACGAAAAAGAAGAAATTAATAACCGTATCGAGTCTAATAATTTAGACAAGGAATTAACCCGTATTTCTCAGGAAACTATTTTAAAACCAGAGGTTATACGATCAAATATAAAAAAAGCTGGGGAAATTGACTCACAGACAATTTTAGGTACAGGGGAAAATATAGAATCAGAAGAATCGAACAAATTAACAGAAGGACAAATATTACGTCATCATTACTTAATTGCTACTGAATTAAGCTCTGGTAGTTTCGGTACAACTTATATAGCTCATGATTTGGATCAACCCAATCAACCAATATGTGTCGTCAAACAATTTACCCCTCAACAATCCAGTGATGGTACATTCAGTAAAGCTCTTACCTTATTTAATCAAGAAGCTGAAACCTTACAAAAACTAGGTAATCATCTTGAAATACCTCGACTCTATGCTTTTTTTGAAGAAAATAATAATCTATTCCTAGTCCAAGAATACATAGAAGGAAATACATTAAGAGATGAATTAGATACTCCCTGGGAAGAAAAAGAGGTTATTCAATTACTCAAGGATATATTGACTCCTTTAGTTTTTATCCACCAGAACGAAATCATCCATAGAGACATTAAACCAGAAAATCTTATCCGTCGTGTAGTTGATAATAAAATAGGCGTAATTGATTTTGGAGCTGTTAAACAAGTTTTATTAGAAGAAAAGAATAAACAAGCGACAGTTATCGGGACAAAAAGTTATATGTCTCCTGAACAATATATGGGAACTATCAGCTATAGTTGTGATATTTATGCAGTAGGAGTAATTGCGATCGAGGCAATAACAGGAAGAAAAATACCAGAAGGATTATCCTCAAAACAATACTTAGAAGAAATTACCTTTATTAGTGATGGACTTAAACAAATTCTGTTGAAGATGACAGCATTTAGTCCAGAAAACCGTTACAGTTCTGCCCAAGAAGTATTAGATGCGATCGACATTTGGGAAAAACAAGATGATAAAACTCCCACAATCATTAATCCCCCGACTCCTATAATAGAAACTCCACCAGTAGATAAACCAAAGCCTGAACCACCTACCGTAACTCCACCAACACCAGTTCACTCTTGGTGGCAAACAATACCCAAATTATGGTTAATTGGAGGAGGAGTTGCTTCTGTTCTCCTTCTTGGCTTATTCATCAAATCATTACCTTACCTTACCAAAACTAAATTAGTTCAAATAGAATTGACGCTCGGTACTCTCTGGAAACCAGAAAACTTACAAGGTTTAATTGAACATGTTGAGGATAATTCTGTACCAGCTAATTATTTTGATTTCCTCAAAGGGGATAAAGTAAAAGTGTTAGCCAATGGAGACATAAGTATTCCTTACACTGAAGCCGAGAAAAGAATTGAAACCAAAGAGTGGGATATAGCTTTTGCGACTTCTCCTATCCTATCTATTTTTGCTAAAGACCAAGGCTATACCCATTTAGCAGGAATGTTCCCCGGTTCTACCCATTATCAAAGTGGATTTTTCGTTAGGGCTAATAGTCCAATTCAATCACTTAATAATATCAATTCCAATACTAGAGTTGCTTTAGGCGGATTTAACTCTGCTTCTAGCTTCTACTTACCTGTTTATGACCTCTATGGTAAAACTATTACTGCTGATACAGGGAATCGTAGTCAAACTATTATCGAATTGGTTAAAGAAGGAAAAGCTGATGTTGGAGTGGCGGCGATCGGTGATTCCATTAAGAAAGATGATTCTGATTTTAGGATTATTCATGTTAGTCGGGACATCCCTGGTTCGGCTGTTTATGCTTCTCCTAGTCTCTCCCAAAAAGATCGTGATAATATCCAAAAACTAATGCTGAGTGCATCTCCTGAAGTGCAGGAAAAAGCTAACTATGGTGAAAAACCAGAAGCTGATTATACTGAGTTCAGAAAAATAATTACTAGAGTACAAGAAATATTAGTTTGTAGTGACTTCACTCAAAATCCTGTCACCCTTGCTTGTACTGGAAATATTCAAACTATTCAAGGCAAAATTAATGGCGTGTCCATCGAAGGGGATAACTTTATTCTCAAAGTATCTGGTGACGGACAAATCCATAATATATTAATTCCTGTCAAGATGACTACAGAACTTTTTGGTAGTGATAAATTGACTGATATACAAGGGAAGTCAGTCATAGTTAAGAGTAATCAAATTAGTGGTAATAGTCTGAAAATAAATCAAAGTGAACAAGTTAAAGTATCTGAATAGTTATGGAATTAACAATTAACAAAATTAAGAGAATATCATTAATAACTATTACTGTAATCGTATCTACTCTTTTATTAAATTATTCTAATTATAAGAGATATTATATTAGTATTTTTGCTATTCAAACAGTAGATTTTAATATCTTATCTCATATTTTACCGGCCAAATTATCTTTATTATTAATTAATAATAATCAACAAGAAATAGATAAAATTATTAACAGTAATTATGGATTATTTGGCATGGTTATTACTGATTGTAAAACAGATAAATTAGATTGTCCAGAACAAACAGTTTTATTTAGTACAAAATCATGGTATCAACAATATCATTTACAGGATTTGAATAATAGGCATTTTGATTTTTTAAGAAATCCACCACCATTATTAACAGAACAATTTTATCGACGAATTTCTTCTAAAGAAACCGAATTAACTGGACAAAATAATCAAGGAGAAATAATAGGCAGAGTTTATTATGTTCGCCGTCAATTTCCTAGTTTTTGGACGACTCAATTAGCATGGATAAAAAAACCTTTTTCTTTTCAAGATGTTAAACTTTTATATACTCTAACTTTTACAGTTATTACATTAATTGGTATTTTAGTCTATTTTATTTTAGACAGAATAGAAATTAATAATTTTCTTAAAGAAGAAAAATACAAGAGCAAATTATTAGAGACAGAAAATGAGTTATTAAGATATAGAAATTTTAATAATGCTTTTGAACAGATTATTGAACAGGATTTTTCTTCAGTTATTGCTAATAAGTTACAAGAACTTGATAGTTTATTAAAAAATATTTTACTTCGGATTAATTCTGATGCTAATAATATTATTCATGATATTTATAAAGCACCATTATTATTTAATGCTGATTCAATTCCTAAATATATTAAAGAAATAGAAAATAATAGAGAACAATTTAATATTTCTGATGAATTAATAGACTTATTAAAAAACCTAAATAATACTATCAAAACCTTGAAATGGGTAGTAGAAGAATTAAGAGGAATTAGCAGAATCCAAAGTGAAGCAACTCTTATACAAGAACAAATAAAATATTTTCAAAAAAATTTACCCCCTAGCATCCAAGATTGGCAAATAGAATTTATTTATCCTGATACTGATTTATGGATTGACTGTAATCCTTGGCATCTAAGAAGCATTATTAAAAATGCCCTTTATAATTCTAGTTCGGCAATGAAAAAGTATAGACGTCAATTAAAAAAAGAAAAAGTTAACTTCAGCGGAAAAATTAAAGTGGAATGTAAACAAGAAAATAATTTAGCGATCGTGCAGATAGAAGATAATGGTTCAGGCATTCCCGAAGATATTATTACTCGCCTCTATGAAACGCCAGAAAGACTGAATCAAACAGCAGGTAATTTGAGCGGGAATGGTAGCATTATTGTTTCCGCCTACTTATCACTACATAACGGTAAAGTAAAAAAGCAAAATCTTAACCAAGGTGCGAGGGTTAGTTTCATTTTTCCATTAATAAAACAGGAGGCATAAATGGCACATATACTAATAGTTGATGATGAAGCTCATATTAGATCAGAGTGGCGAACTCGACTAATACAAGAAAATCATACTTTTCAGGAAGCTGATGGTATTGATGAAGCTGTAGAAGCGATCAATAATAGCCAAGAACAAGAACCATTTGATTTAATCCTTTTAGACCATAGTTTAGGAGAAGAACTAGGTTTAGATTTACTTGATGAAGTAGGCAAAGATTATCTTCAGTATAGGGTATTAGTAATTACTGGACATGGCACAACATCATTAGCCAGAGAGTATGCTTCTATTGGTGCTATTGGACATTTAATAAAACCAGTCTCCGAAGCACAATTTAACACAGCAATCGCATCGGCATTAGAGAGAAGAAAGATTCAAGTAGAGGAAAAAGAAGATTGGGAGTCAGCTTATGCCGTCTTAGAAAATCTTGGTATTTTTGAGTCGATCGAAGTATTAAAATCCGATAGTACAAAAGCTCAGGAACAATATGAGATTTTAAAATCAACTTATGACCAACTATTAGATGATTTAAAGTTGGCGGGTGGTCAAGAGTATGCGATAGCGAATGCTTATGAAAAAGCTACTCAAACTCTTAATGATTCTGATGGTAGTGTTGAGGGTATTATCCCGTTTTTAACCAAGTTTAAGGTTACTAAATCTTTTTGGTCAGATGTCAAAACTATATTTAAGAAAAGCCGTCTTTATTTCTTTGTTTTACAAAGTTATTTACTAAGAATTGCAGAAAATCCTTTAGCTTACCGTATTAAACATTTAGCTGGAGGAGCTGATGGTCATTATGAATATCGTATTGGTAGTGAATTTCGTTTATATTTTAGAAAGGAAGCTGATGATATTATTTTAGAAAGATTTGCCAATAAAAATATACAACCTGAGATTATTAAATTCTTAAATAATACTCACGAAACTGCTTTCAATTCAGAACAATTAATCAATTAATTAACCTATTATGAAAAAAATATTTTATCCTTTACTAGCCCTTTCTTTTCTCTCTGGCACGATCGTCCATCGTTTACCTTCGATCGCTTTCAATGAACAATCAAATGTTAGCCAAGAGCAATTAAATGATCAAGCATTATTAGGACTTAATTGGGTACAACAATCAGGGGAATACAGGGCATTAGCGTATCAAGCCTTTAACATAGCTAAAATGGCTTTTGATTCTGCTAAAAAAGAGCGAATAGAGAATCCTACAGTAATAGTTGATTTAGACGAGACAATCCTTGATAACAGTCCTTACCAAGCTAGTTTAATTGATACTAATGAGGGATTCAGCAGTAAATCATGGAATCAATGGATATTAGCAGAAGAAACATTGGCAGTACCAGGAGCAGTAGAATTTATCAATTATGTTAATACTAATGGTGGTAAAGTATTTTTCGTTTCTAACCGTAATGAAAGTACTACTAAAGATTCTGCTAACAATGACCTTGAATTAGCTACCATGAGGAATATGGAGAAATTAGGTTTTCAAGGGGTGACAGAAGAAACCCTGTTACTGAAAGGAGAATTTACTAATGATGGTAATACGGCGAAACAATGGCGCATGGAAGCCGTCACCAATAAAGAAGCTGATGGAGTTAAACGTAATATAGTTATCTTCATGGGCGATAACCTTAATGATTTCTCAGAAATTGATAAAAATAGTAACCAAGTCAGAAAGGAATTTGTCGATCGAACTCAATTACAATACGGTTTATTTACTGTGAATTCTGAGGGATTTAAACCAGCTTATATTGTGTTACCTAATCCTATGTATGGTGATTGGGAAAATGGATTATATGATGCTAAAAGATTTGGGAAAAATAGCATTTGGGATTTAAACCCAGAACAAAAAACGATCTTGAGGAAAGAATCGTTAATAAAATGGGATAATAATAAATAATTATGGATATAACGCAATTAAAACAACCAGTAATAGGAGATGTAATTAAAGCCTTGAGACTAGAATTAAAACTATCTCAAGAAAAATTTGCTAGTCTTTTGGGAATTTCTTTTGTTTCCCTTAATCGTTGGGAAAATCATAAAACTATGCCCTCTTATTTAGCCCTACAAATAATTAATTTACATTTAGAAAAATTAGATGATAAAAGTTCACAATTAATTAAAAAAACATTATCTATTTTGTAATTAATTACCATAATATCTTATGGGAAAATCAATAAAATCTAAACATTGTTATTATTGTAATAATTTAGTATTAATTCGTTATCGTATTCAATATGATGATAGTAAAAAATGGGTAATGGTTTGTCCAAATTGTTGGGAATTATTAGCTAGAGATAACAAATTTTATCGATATGGTGGTACTTGGAAAGCTAAATAAATTATTGCATAAACAAACATTATGTATAAAACTATAGTTATAACAGGAGTCAGCAAAGGTTTAGGACGTGCTTTAACAGAGAAGTTTATCAGTTTAGGTCATACTATCATCGGTTGTTCTCGTTCTCAAGATTCGATCGAGTATTTACAGCAAAAATATCCTCAACATTATTTTAGTGTTCTCGATGTATCCGATGATGAACAAGTAAAAACATGGGTTGAATCTTTTGTTAATGTTCCTAATTTGGTTATTAATAATGCGGCGCTAATAAACAATCCAGCCCCGTTATGGAAGATTAGTGCTGAAGATTTCTCCTATCTCATCGATGTCAATATCAAAGGTACTGCTAATGTTATTCGTCATGTTGTACCCTTAATGATAAAACAAAAACAAGGAATTATTGTTAACCTTAGTTCTGGTTGGGGGAGATCGACTTCTCCTGAAGTAGCTCCTTATTGTGCTTCTAAATGGGCAATAGAAGGATTAACTAAAGCATTAGCTCAGGAATTACCGTCTGGCATGGCAACAGTTGCTGTTAACCCTGGTATCATTCATACTGATATGTTAAATATTTGTTTTGGAGAAGAAGCATCTTTTTATACTCCGATTAATGAGTGGGTAAAACAAGCTCTACCATTCTTACTGAAATTGTCCACAAAAAATAATGGACAGTCATTAACTGTTAGCTAACTAAAATTATTGAACTAATATGAGTCGTATTCCAGAAGATTCAACGAGAGAAGAACGTATTGACTTTCAGATTGTAGTTGATGCTTATGATGACGAAGAAAGGAGGATGGGATGGTATTACTATCTACAAGATAATCTCAATTTTCCTTTCTCTGCTAAGTGGTTAAACGGAAAAGATAGAGATGTTACAGTGGTTGACTTATCACCAGAAGATGATTGTTTAGATAATATGTTTGTAGAAGTAGAATATGATGATGACCAATTTTCTGTACAACTAGAGGATATTGAACCAATTGATGTCGATGAGGTTACTCAAACTGCTATTGATGATTGGAAATATTGGGTAGAAAGAGGTTATGAATTTTAACTAGATGTTTTATTAACAAGAATCTGGTAAACCTGTTCGGGGTCATCAGGAGTGATAACAGGTTTTGTTAATTCTCCCTCATCAATAATGATTAATTTATCTTTCCATGGACGTTTAATATCCAAGTTTAACCAATACTCAAACGAACCACCCCATATTCTGGTTTTACCGCTCCACCATGTCATTTGTTGTGTGCTGACCCGACTTATCTTTTTGTAAGGGATACGCTTATCTCCAAACGGAAAATAGTAATAAAGAATAGTTAAAGCATCATCGTCACAAATAATATATTCATCTTCATATAAAATAGTCATGGGTTACTCTATGTTTAAAGTGACATTAAAGATAGCTTTTCTTCTCCTGTTAGCTTTAATTTACCATTACTGATACTGTAAATATTTACATTCAACATATAGGTCACAAATTAATAAATATAAAAAACCAGAATATTAATAGCTAAATATAATTAATTAATAGTAACATTAATTCAGTATTGTTGATTTACTTTAATAATGAAAGCTATATCTCACTCATTAACTGGTGTAATTGCTACCTCTTTCCTTATTTCTACTAATCCTATTTACCTCTCCATTGCATCCATTGTTGCCTTATTGCCTGATTGTGATACTTCTACCAGTACTTTGGGAAGAGTTTATCCCTTTAAGTTTCTGGCGAAATGGATAGAGAAAAGGTATCCTCATCGATCGATTACTCACAGCTTCCTTATTACAGGATTAATTATTTTATTGTCATCTCCATTAATTTTGATTAATCCAATTTTATGGAAAACTATATGCTTATCCTATTTCGTGGGATGGTTTGGAGATGTTTTCACTAAATCTGGTGTTTGTGCCTTTTATCCTTCTCAAGCAAGATTAATTATCCCCGGTAATCCCCGTCTCAGATTATCTACTAATTCACCTGCAGAATATTGGTTAATTTCCCTTTTTGTTATTATCCTTATAATTTCTTTTTATCTTAATAATTTTGGGTCAATTACCAATGCTTTTAATAATTTTCTTAGGTTACCATCAGGTGCAATCGAACAAATTAGAAAAGATATTTCTGATAGTTTAATAACGATTAATATTAAAGGTTATCACACAATTACTAAGGAAAAAATTAATGATGATTTTGAGGTTATAGAGTTACTTACTTCTACTGATTTTTTAGGAAAAAAAGATAATGTTTTTTATAGAATTGGTACATCAGCAAATGTTAATATAAATGTATCATCAATGAAAATTATTAACCAAAAACCTATTAATATTAGAAGTACAGAGATTACTATAGATGATGATTACATTACAGAATATTTGGAAGAATTTAGTGATAGTGCTTTTATTACTGGTAACTTATTTACAGAAGATTGGGAAGATTTAATAATACCGAATAGAGCAGATATTTTTAATCCAATAGTTTTAAATATTGGTGGTAATTTATTCTTACAATCAGCACAAGTAAAGGAAGTTAAACAGTATCTTGATGATGCTTTTGTAACTGGTACAATAATTGTTAGAGAACTGGAATAATTTACTATAAGTTAATATTAATATCTATGGAAAATTATAAATAATATTGATAGTAAAAAAGGGGTATGACTAAAAAAAATTAACTATTTAAAACATCGAATAATTATCTTTGGTTAGTTGTACATACTTATTGAATTTTTCATTGATATATAATAATTGAGAGAATTAATTACTCTCAAACATGAAAATCTTTAAAATCCTGTTAATTATAAGTTCCCTAATTCTCTTTTCTTGTGGTCAATCAGAAGTAAAGAATACGATAGTATCTAATAATCTGACAACTATTAAATATCCTTTATACAAAGTAAAGCAAGGTAGTATATATGACGGTGATACACTCCGAGTCATTAGTAATAATCAAGAGTTAAAAATTCGTTTTGCGTGTATTGATACTAGAGAAATAAAACAAGATGGTGGTATTGAAGATCGAGATTTTCTTCGTTCTCTTTTAGCTAAAAATAATAATCAAGTAATGGTTCATATTACTGACGAAGATAAATATGGTCGAAGTGTTGCGGAACTATTTTTACCTAATGGTAAATTAGTACAAGAGATTCAGGCAAGAGCTGGACAAGCATTTCCTTATCCTCTTTATAAACAAGATTGTCCTAATTGGTCTAAAGTGGAACAAGCTGGATTAAGCGCTAAGAAAGAAAGATTAGGAGTTTGGAGTACGAATAATCCTGAGTATCCTTGGAATTGGCGAAGAAAAAATCAATGAGAATTGATAGTATTTTCTTGAATACCAAATTTAACAGCTGATAATTCTTCCCTTAATTCATTTTGTTTTTGCTGTAATTTGTAAACAGGAGAAAAATAAAACAATATCGACTGTAATTTATTGATTAATGGATTAGATGAATAATTCAATGGAGGATACTCTTTTATCTTATTTTCGATCGCTTCTATTTTTTTTTCCAATAATTGCACTTCTGGACTGTTGATAACGGCATTTTCTACTATCTCATCTAATTCCTGTGATAATACTCTTAAAGGGATTAAATTTATGATCATCAATAAAATGATTACTTTTTTCATTGTTTAAGATTATAAACCTATCTTTTTCTATAATAACTATAAAGGTGTTTTTACTCTTTCCTCAGCACAAAAACAATTAAGGAAAAAATTATTATCTTTCAATGCAATCACCGCCAATTAAATTAAGAACAAATAATGATTTAATTTCTGTTAATTCTTTAATATCTTCTGGTATCAAGTTGGGTCATAATTGCTACTGGAATCCCGAAAGTTTACCTAATCAACATATTGTAACTATCGGCAGTAGTGGCAGTGGCAAAACTCAAACCTTAAAGGCGATCGCCCACTCCACCCATCAATATTATCCTACTGTAAATATTTACATCATTGATTTTCACGGAGACCAAGAAATAGAAGGAGAAACTTATGTACCATTACACATGAGTAGTAAGTATGGAATAAATCCGTTAATCATTAACCCAGATCCTGAAGGTGGGGGAAGTAATATACAATCATTGATAGTTACCACAACCATTAAACAGACATTACAGTTAGGTTCAGTACAGGAAGGTAAATTATTATTATTGCTGAAAGAACTGTATCAATTACATGGTATTTATCAAAATGATTTAACAACATGGAGTAAAGAACCGCCCAATTTCCTAGATTTAGAGGAATTGATTCGGAAGTTAGCAGAAAGTGGCGATAAAGATGCCCAAAAATTAGAATTAAAATTAGAGGCAACTTTTCAGTATGGAATCTTTAGCCGTCCTCAATTACCGTTACTCTCTGGTGGTGGACTACTCAGAATTGACCTCTCTAAATTACCATCATATATTGGAGCTATAGCTGGTGAATCATTTGCTAATCAGTTATTAGTAAATCATAAGTTAATGGGTGAAGCTGAAGGATTAAGAACATTTATTATTATTGATGAAGCGAAAGAAATGCCAAAGAAAGATTATTCTGCTTTATCAAGAATTATGGCAGATGGTAGAAAATTTGGACTTGGTTTAATCGTTGCCAGTCAGTCGGAAAGACATTTATCTGCTGATGTTATCGGTAATAGTGCCACCAAGATTGTGTTACCAGTTGATCAAACTGAGGTAAAGAAAGTTAGCAATAAATTTAGGTTTGCCGAGGCTAAAGTTTCTAACCTTCAACCCTTACACGCATTAATTAGAATGGGTAAAGATGCGATCGAATCTCCGATTATTCCTTATTATCAAAGAATAAACGATGAAAATACTCCATCTAATATCTGTTAAAGAAATTTATAAATTATGCCCTAATCAATGGGTTAATGTTTATTTATTAGATAGTAATACAGCAGAATATATGATACTTGTCAAATTAAATATCTTGATTTAGATGATGATGATGAATTTTATGGATTAGAACTATTATGAATACTACTACGGCTAATATTCCAGCACCAGAAATCAAAAGAAAAGATAAAAACCAAGAACAAATAGAAAGAGTAAAAGAAGTTTACGAATTACTTTGGTATGCAGAAGAACAACACGGATTAATTACTTATATTGATTTAGCTAATTATGTGTATGAAAAAACTGGTAAAAAAATCAGTAATCGTGTTATTCAACGATATAAAATAGATCGTAGTGCTCAATTAAAAGCCTGTGGTATCCTCATTGCGGAAAAAAAATTAATCATTAAATATCTTGATAATCCTAAACTATTATATCCTGAATTATTAATTAAGATTAAGGCATTAAAACCTAATAAAGTAACTAAAAGATATATTAATATATTATCATGGATTGTTTCAATTATTATCGTTACTATTGGTTATTTTAGTTATAATTATTATATTAATTTATCTACTCAAAAAGATAAAATGGCTGTTTATAATGAGACTAAAATATCTTTAAATAATGATTATACTATATCTATTCTAAATGATATTAATAAGCCTTACTCTATTATTTCTGGTTATTTATTTATTGATGATTTAGAAGATATAAAAAACATTAATTTAATGCCAAAAGGTATTATAATAGATACAGAAAAACAGTTAATAAATATTGATGATGTACCGATGAATCAATTAATTTCTTTCCTAAATGGTACTTATAGTAAAGGTCAATTAGTTATAAAAGAAATAGAAAATGAAAATGAAATTTAACCCTTTTATATCTTCTGTTTTTCAGAAAATAATTATACTTTCTAGTATTTTAATAACATCATCTACAGTAATAGCAATTGCTCAGGATAATTCACCATCAATTATTGTGGAAGAGGACGAAAATCAACCAAAACGATTAAAAATAGATATTTCAGTCAGTGACCCTTTAGATATAAAAGTAAGAGAAGGACAAGTTATCAAAAAAGGAGAAGTAATAAGTGATAAAACACAACAACGTAAACAATTAGAACTACAATTAAAAAATACTAAATTAGCCTTAGCAAATATAAAAAATTCCATTATTTTACAACCGATTGAACCGCAACCAGTACCACCGCAACAGAATTTACCATCAGCGAATTTTGTTGAAGAAGAAACGACAGTACAATCAGCAGAATTGGAATATCAACAAGCTCAAAGAACCCTGTCGATCGCATTAGAGAATGATCCGTTGATAGCAGTAAAGGGAAAAATTCAAAGAAATCAAAGTAAGGTAGAACAAGGTAAGAGAGAATTAAGCAACCAAATAGAAAAAACAGGAATAATCGGTAATTTGAAGAATTTACCACCCGAAGTCTTGACCCATGAGCAACAAAAAATTAAACAGAAAGAATCAGAGTTAACCCAACAACAAGCAGAATATGATCTAGTACAAGCCGAACTTAATCAACTAAAAGAAAATCGTAAATTAGAATTGCAATCACTACAAGATAAAGTTTCGACCGCCAGAGCAAAATTAGAATTATCCCAAGCTAAATTACAGAAAGCTAAAAACGATCGAGCCTTATTAGAATATAATCACAGTATAACGGTAACAAGAAGAATAGAAGAAGCGAATCAAGCCCAGATAGCATACAATCGACAAATGCAAGAATACCAACAACAGGTAAGAGATAAAGAATTTAAGGTAACACAATTAACGGATAGTATAGGTAATATAGAGGATAAACTGAAACAAATAGCCGTAGTTACTTCCCCTTATTCAGGAACAATTAGAAAAATTAAATATGAAAAACAAGTCGATAATTCTATTAGGGTTACTATTACTCTTTCTACCGTTAACAACTCAGGCACAGGAAATTAATCTAACAGAGGATAAAGAGAAAGCTGTTGAGGAAATAACTGAGAAAGAGGAAATAACTGAAAAAATAACAGAGGAATCAATGGACGAAGAAATTGAAGAATCTCAGGAAATTGAATCAGATTAATTTTTTCTCTTTCTATATTCCCAAGGTTTTTCTATTCCTTTACTGTAAATATTTACACCCCTATCAATAGCGATCGATTCGGCAGACATTATTTTATCCCACACCGGACAATCTTGAGAATACGGGTAATAAGGAAACGCCCATCCTTCCTTTACCTGTTTTTCCTGCACAATTTCACCATTCGGTAAATAAACTACTGATACTTTTCTACTATATTTATCTGTAGTAATAATATCTAACTTTACCTCATTATTATTTTCTGGTAATAACGATGCCAAAGGCACAGGGAAGCTGCACGCAGATAATCTCTTGATTCAATTCCTAACAATTGATCTCGTTCTAAAGCATCTATACAGGCAAATCTTACTTTTAGTTCTTCACCATTACTATCTATTACTCTCATTGTATTGCCATCATATACACTCCCTTGTCTTATTTAATAAATTTCTTTGATATTGCTTATATTTTCTTTGATATTGATTATATTTTTATTATCTTTATTTAATTCTTTAAAATTGCTTATATTTTCTTTACTTTTTTCTATATTTTCTTTAGTATTGATTGCATAGAAGTCTTGTTTATTATAGTTTTGAGTAATATTATAAATCAAAGATATTATTAAGATAATTAAATAAAAAGATTGTAAAAAATGAAGATTATTTATTATTATATATAAGAAAATAATGTGATATTTTATTCTAACATCATGAAAAAACAAGGTATTTTAGCTCTCCTTTCTCTCCTTGCTTTTACCCCCGCAGTTTTTGCCAATGAAATCGCAGTAAAAGAGGATAATGGCGATATTTATTTAAGCGGTTTACCTAGTTATCAATCTATTCAAGCCGTCTATAACGGTATTCCTAAAGTACAGAAGAAAACATCTAATGAATGTGGATTCATCAAGTTAACAAGTAGTACTTCCACCCCCATTAATTTATCCTCAGACTCTATTACCTTTAACAGTAATAGCTACGCACTAGGTTCAGTTCCTGTTTCCAGTGCTTTAACTTGTTCTAATGGAGTTCTTGGTGGTACAGTTAGCGGTATTGTTCAAAAAGATGGTAATGCAGTTTATATTACTGGTTTATCTCCCTATACTGATTATCAAGTAGGATTTAACAATATCCCTGTAACTCGTTCTATCAAAGCTAATACTTGCGGTATTGCCAAATTATCGAACACTGATACCTACAATAATTCAGCAGGTACGATCGTAATAAAAAATAGAGAGACAGGAGTAACTATCGGAACATTACCAGCATTTGCAAGTATTCCAGAAGCTGGTGGTCCGGTCTGCCGCCGAGGAACAGGATTTTTCCCTGTCGGTTTCCCTACTAGCAGTAATTTTTAGAAGGTATCAGAAATGATCAATAAGCTAAGTTTTACCCTATTATTTTTAGCTCTTAACTTATTTTGTGTTTCTGTTAATGGACAAACTGTAATAGAAGCAGATACCTCAACAGTAAATAATCCACCATCACAAACAGGAGGAAGCAGTGGGAAACCTTCGAGATAAGGGATTAAATTTGTTAATTTTAGCGATTAATTTTTTGTTTCCTAATATTGTAATGGCTTTTCCTGAAGTAATTGGAGTAAAAGATGATGTGGTTTATTTTAAAGGATTAAACCCTTCATCAAACTATGAAGCTGTGCAACCAAAATTTGTCGCAGAAAGAAAAGTAACAGCTGATGACTGCGGAATTATTAGCCTTAATCGTACCGATCGTTACCCTATTTTTGCCAGAGGAAACTACAATGATGTTTACCTTAAAGAAATAGATTATTGGTATTGGTGGACAAATTACAATAATTCTTCGGATTATCCGATGCTTAAGTGTTCCAAGTCAGGGGAAAATTTTATTGTCATAGGGAACATATGGGAATCGATAGATGGTACGGGGAATATGAGTATGACAGTGCATGAGGATAAGGTAAAAATTTATCATCCTCAATTAATTCGACCGAATCAACGGGTTACAGTGCAATGGTTTGGGGAATGGGATGGTACAAATTACTCAGGTACTAATAAAATTAACAAAATCAAAGCAGATGCTTGTGGATTAGCCAAATTATCTATTAAAGATTTTAAAGCTAGAGCGACTGCATGGATTCCTAATCAATTTAATTTTTCTTTACAACAAAATAACAATAATATCCTTAGTTTTGACCCTGTAACCACAGAAATCTCTACCGTTCCTTTTTGTAAGAATGGTGTTTTATTTGAACCCCGATAACTGTAAATATTTACAACGAGAAAATTAATGACTATTCGCCCCCCTCGTACTCCTACTGCTACCAATGACCAAGATAGAACTTTAGGTAATTTATTAGCTTATCAACCTATCAATAATATTCTTGGTAGTGTTAATAATAATGATAAAGATACCTATACTTTTACTCTAACTGAATCCGTTGCCCTAGACCTCAATTATACTGGTGCAAATGTTACCTATACTATTTATCGTATTAATCAAACAGGGGCAGGAAGTAGTGGTGGAAGTCAGGGTAAAATTCTCGTAAAAACAGGATTAACTGCGGATGATTGGCAAAATCTAAATTTATCCTCTGGCAATTATGAGATAGTTTTTTCAACAGCTTCTACATCATTTATTAATTTCTCCTTTAATCTTAGTGCATTACCTTATTCAACCTGGATGGATGATAACGATAATCAATCTTTTCAAGTTGATCAGATATGGTCAGGGTGGCGAGAATTTATTGGTCAGGGCGATTTATCTGATATTCACACGATTAATTTTAATGAAGGTTATCGTCTCCAAATAGTTAATTCTACTGCTAACCTTAACCTTACCCTCAAAAATAATGATGGTTCAATTTTTGCTCAAATCAACAATATTGAGGGTGATTATGAATGGATTTTACCTTCTAATTCTACTGCTAAAACTTTGGAAATTACCTCTAACTCCGATGGCTATTATTCGATGGCACTATTTGAAGATTATAATTATAGTCCTAATCCTACTACGGGTTTATCCCTAGACTGGGATAATTCTAACCTTGATGTAAATGAGTCTACCCAATCGATCGAATTAACTAATTCATGGGGATGGATATATGACGCTGTAAATGAATGGGACGAAATCGATACTTATAGAATAACTCCTGACAGTACAGGATATTATATTATTAGTACAATTCAAAGAGAAAGCGACGCAATATTTTCGATCGTAGATCCGGTAACGAATGAGCAGATATGGCAAACGGATAAAACATCTTATTATTATGAAAGTTCCAGCGAGTTTGAACGAATCGAATTAAGTAGTCTGTTAGAGGGTGGAAAAGAGTATA
Organism: Geminocystis sp. NIES-3709; assembly: GCF_001548115.1. Lineage (GTDB taxonomy): Bacteria > Cyanobacteriota > Cyanobacteriia > Cyanobacteriales > Cyanobacteriaceae > Geminocystis. Next base: position 794,154 of record NZ_AP014821.1, read on the forward strand.
TTTTTAAGGTAACAGATAAAAGTAATAGTTATCACGATGATTATTATGAGGTATTATTTCACAAAGATATTTGGAGAGATAATTATTTCAATATATCCCCTGAATATGCTTTCGACCTAACTAATTATGAAGGAATGGAATTAAGAGATATAAATGGTTGGGGTAATGTTAGTAGAAATTATAATGGAGTTTATTACACAGAATACTATATAGATTATTTTACGATCGATTTTGAAGGTGGATTATTAGAATTAAATTTACAACAAATCAATTCATTTAATAACCATATTGCTTTAAATATTCTTGATGAAAATAATAACTATATAGGCAGTACGGCAGATTCAAAAATCTTTAAATTATCGACAGGAACTTATCAAATATTAATTAGTCCGGGGGGAACAACCATAGGAGATGTTGGCATAAACTACAATTTATCATGGAATAATTTAGGGGAAGCACCCCAACAATTACCTGATATTTATGAGACCAACGATTGGGATAATCCTTATGATTTAACTGATTTATTAACCGGAGGGCAATTTACTGTTAATGCCAACTTAAATAATGATGATGATGATTTTTATAAAATTACTAATACAAATTATACACAACTAAATCTTGATTTATTATTCAATGTTCCCGATGGTGATTATTTTATCGAAATCTATGATACTAATTTAGATTATATTACTGGTTATTATGATAATAATTATAGTAATAATATCAATTTATCGATCGAACAAGGAGATTATTATATCGGGGTTTATTATAATGAACAAACTTTTTTTGAAGATAATAATTATCAATTATCTATCGATTTATCTTAATAGCTATTATTATCGTATTTTAAATTTTCTGTATTGATACATTCTCCATTTTCTATTATTCCTGTCCTCATAATTCCCAATGTTCCCCACATTGCACAATATTTTGTATTATTTTTTGTACTTTCTACTATCAATATCTCGCTATCTTCGGGCAATATTCCTTCAAAATTAAAGTCTAAAGTAATATTATTTACCACCACATGATCTCTAATTTCTGGAAATTCAATATAGCAGTTTCCACCGTCTGGTTGTATAGCAGTAAATGGATTTGTTGTTACTCTACAGCCCTGTGATCGTTTATTTCCTAATTCTTGAGCTAATCTAATTTGAGAGATTAAAGTGTTGAAATCTTCTTTTAATTCTCTTTCTGATCTATTTAAGGAAGCGACCCCGACCGATACTAAAATTCCTACAATAACGATTGAAATTACTACTTCAAATAAAGTAAATCCTTTCATAATTAGAAAACTAAATACTCATAATATTATATCATTTTTATTATTAATATTTATCCTATTTTTATTAGATTTCTTCTTGATCAAAGACCAATTGATTTAACTTAACTATTTGTGATCTAAGTTTTGCCCAATTACGATAAATAGTCGCTTTAGTACGATCGAAAGAACTTAGTTGAGATAAGTAGGATTCACTATTACCTTCACCGAAACGATAAGCAATAGTAAGGATTTCTAATCTTTGTTTATCTCTTTTTCCGATTTCTTGGGAAACCTGAAATTCTCGGCTTATGTCATCTAATGCTAATAACTCTATGGCTACTTTATCCCTTATTGCTTGTTTTAATTCTGTTTGATTTCTCTGCAATTCTGCTACTTTTATTTGTAAATCACCGATAGCTATTTGTCTTTGTTGGACTTCTGCACTGCCACCAAAAGAATTGGTAAAAAAGGGTACTCCCACCAGACTCAAAATATTATTAAGTAATCGTAGTGGAGATGATAAATCACCTAATAATCTCTCGATCGGTCCTGGTGGTGTTGGTTGTCCTTTAGCAATATCGACATTAGAAATTGCTCGATCGCTATTAAGATAATATTGAATAAATGGAGATAATTGACTCCATAAAATTGATTGTTGATTATTACTTCTAGCGGATTCAATTCTTTCGTTTACTTCTGCTATTTTTTCTTCTAAAGTTTTGACTGAATAATTATTATTTACTGCTAAATTCTGTAATTGATTAATACAGCTATTATCTGCTATTACACATGGTAACTCACCTTTTAATGATTCCCAAATATCATCATTTATTTTTGCATCAATAATTTTATCTAATCCATCAGGAGAGTTAAGTACATTTTCATTAATTTTGATTTCCTCCACTGATTCCATGTTTTCATCGTCTATTTCTTCTTCTTCTGCATTTACCCACAGTTGAAAATTTAGAGGGAAAAGGAGTATTAAAACTATAAATATTTTAGATAAATATCTACTTCTTTTATTTCCTTTACCCCATTGATTAGACATAATACTAGGCTTTTTTATTCTACATTATTATCGTTATTTACTAATTTTAATTATAAACTATTTTATTATCTTTACAGTATCGATCGATAAGTATCATAACCCGTCCAGCTACGCTCGACTATAGAATCGCTACGTTCCACTTTAAAGATATTATGTCACACTTAAAAAGGCGGTCACTCCTTCTTTGTTATAGGTCATAGTTCTTCGGTGAGGATACCGCCTAAAAACAAGTTTACTGTTATATGTCTATGGGTGTGACTTATTATAAGTCTTGGGTGTCACTACGCTCTAATGTGTCCGGCTATAGGTGTTAAATCAAGACTTCTCCCACTTAGTGATTACCCGCCCGACAGGAAGAAAGAGAAGAAGAAAAGAAAAGGAGAGAAAGGGTAAAATTGTAATCTCTGCATAAGTTCTGCTACTGCGTAGCTAAGAATAAAAATGAGGAAGAATGAGATAAAAGAAAGCCTTTTTTCGAGGAATAATACAATAGGGCAATTTTAGAGAAAGAAGAAGGCGAGAAAGTTGCTTATCTCTACCAGTCTTATCCGATTCCCAGAAACGAATAATAATTTTTTGATTTTGTTCGGGATAATAGCCGAATTGTAAATCAGGGTTGTTTTTTAAAAATTGATTAAGTGTCATAGTTTTTCTGTTGTGGGTGGGGGCGTTGCCCCCTATAAATTAAGAAATCAAACGAATATTTTGAGCTTCAAACTTTTCTTGAGCCTTATTTTCTGCTATTTCATTCTCGATTCCGCTATGTAAATCAATCATTCTCGAATAAATGGAGGAAAATTCATCAGGCGTTTTTTTAAAATTATTAATTGCAATCATCATAAATTCGATCGCCGTTTCAAGTTTTACCAACGAATCTTCTAAATTACAGCCTTCTTTTAAAAGCCTTTCATAATAATACATATTTGTTTTTCCTTATTTTAGTTGATACATATATTATAACTAATTTTCTTTAATTAATCAAAGATTTTATAACATTATTCAAAGATTTTTGTTATAATAGAGATATAAAAATTCAACTAAACCTGAAAAAAACATTATGATACATTTGTATTTCGATAAGTGTGAAACAGTCGCACAAGCGAAGAAATTATACAAAGAACTTGCTTTAAAACATCACCCTGATCTAGGTGGTAATACCGCAACCATGCAAGAGATTAATCGCCAGTATGAAGAAATTTTAAGAAGATTAGACGGCGAGATAACCACCGACAGCGAAGGAAAAACCCATACTTATAAATATGATTACGAAACCGAGTCAAAGTTAATGAAACTCATTGATCAATTATTAACCCTTCAAATGAGCAACGTTGATATTTATTTAGTGGGATTATGGGTGTGGATTGATGGAGAAACCAAGCCCTACAAAGAAGAATTAAAAACTCTTAATTGTAAATGGCATAACACCCGTAAATGTTGGTATTTTGCTAGTACCCCTAGCCGATACCGTAAATCTTCAAACAAAGGGATCGAAGACATCGCAGAAACTTATGGTGCAACCAAGATCCGCAACAAAGCAACAACCCCATACAAAGTAATTGCTTAGTAACTTTTAAACAATGGAGCAAAGCAAATGTACTTATATGAATCATGGTATGTAGGCGATCGATTAATTCTCGATATGAGAGAGGAAGAAAATACAGAATACTTTGACTATCTAAACGAGTTAGATGATTGGAATTTTGGCATAAATCCCGACAATCTCGATTATGTAGCCCCCGATATAGTCGAAGAAAATACTGTTATCTGGAATGACAAATACAAAAGATCACCAAACCAGCCTGATTATTAATTTTTGAATCATTGTCTAACCCCATGAAGACATTAAAAGCATGGGGAAACATTCAACTAAACATAAAAAACAATATGAGACACATTTTATTCAACTTTTGTAATGTCTGCAATGTTACATGGCTTGATCGAAAAGATATTAAGATGATCACAATTAAATCGAATGATCATTGTTTAGTTACTTTAAAAACGGGAGAAACCTTAAAAGTTACAGCAAATGAAGTTAAGGAAAGCCTAGAACAAACAAGAAAAAAACGATCGAGCAATATTGAAATTATCGACAATCCTGATTACACTTACACCGCTCGAAATCCTATCAAAGAGACTCAATATACCTTAATAACAAAAGATTCTTATATTTACTGCACCTGCCCCGATTATAACAATCAATCGATCGCCCTTAAATCTGATCAAGTCTGCTGTAAACATATTTGGTCATTGTTGGAATACTTAGGGTTTAACAGTTTACTCGAATACAAAGAATATATAGAAACGGAACAAATCGAAGCCGAATATCAAAAATACCTTGATCGAGAATTTTATGACAGCTACGGAAACTATTAATTATTCTTCTTAGGGGATATTTTCCCCTGACTAACTTATGAAAATATCAAATCAAATCATATCGCAACACTTCACCCCGTATCTTATCCATAGAGCTTTATACTACTTAGAGCGCAATCATTATAATTATCGTTACCAAGATCTTAAAAGTGAACTATGGTTTACGGGATTGTGGACTAATTCATCAGGTATTATTAGTTATCAAGATTATGCTAAATTTCTCTTACTTTATACCCAAGCCAAATCTTATCAACTATCTTATAAAAAAGTGGGAGAAAACATATATATAGTAGAAGGAAATCATTTACCTTATTATACTGTTACTCCGAACTCCTGCAATTGTCCTTTATTTTTGTTAAGGAAGAAACGATCTAAAGAATTACCTCAATTTTTCAAATATTTTCCTATTACTTGTCACCACCATCAATTAATTAAATCACTGTAAATAATTACAGCCCACTAATGGGGTTTTCTTTTAAAACCATCTTTGACTCATTTTACGTTTCAACAATAATCTTTTTCTTCGTTCGAGTAGGACGGGATGGAGTAAAAATTTAGGATTTTCTCTGTAAATATTGACATCCATTAGTGCCTTACATTTCCTATTCCCTGATTTAATATCAATTACTTTGTTAACTTGCTTGGTTTCCATAATTTTAATAAATATCCTTCTAAGGCTTGGGCAATAAATTCACTACAAGACAACCCACTATCTTGGAGAGCTTCCAGAAAAAGAGGTTCTAAATCTTGGTAAAAGTAAACCCCCATTGCTTTTTTCATACGAGGACGATCACGAGGAACAACCCAACCATCCTCTCTTTTTGCCTCATGAATATACGTTTTTCTTAAAGGTGGAGTAGAGACAGCTTTATCTAAATCCCATTGTCTATCTAACCTAGAATAAACAGTTTGCAAAGATATATTATTAGCTATAGCAATTTCTCGATACTCCTCTGGTATAACTTTACTGGTTTTACGTTTCATCATTCTATTTTCTTTTTATTTCAGATAAATTATAACAAATATCAAAGATTTTTCTGTTGTTTAATATGATATTATACCAATAATATTACAAAAAATGTTTTTTTTGTTTTAGTTGAATTTGATGAAGGGGGATAATTCCCCCGTTTTTTTAATCCTCTAAATCTTGGGTAAAGTATTCAGAAGCACCACAGACAATAAGAACCGCACCTACTAAAGCCCTTTTTTGTGCCATTTTACAGAGTGTATTAATAGAATTGTAATTAAACGTTTCGTTTCCCATATCTAATGTAGAAGACAAAATATTTTCGCCACAACCACCTTTATTTTTATTACACCAGTGATAACCATCTTTATACTTAGATTTCATCAAGGTATCTTCTTTACCACAACTAGAACAAATTAATAATGCTCTAGCAAATTTACTTTCTTTAGATGATGCAATACCATCACACATTCCCACTAATTCACCAAAACGATAAAGATTACAACGATAATGATAATGAAATAAGTTTTCTTTATAATCTACAATTCTATCAATTATTTCAAAGGTAGGACGAAGTTTAAATAATCTGCATAATTTCTCCGCCCCAGCTTTAAATAAAACAGGCTTATTACCACAATTGGGAATTAAACCATAGTCAATTTTTTCTTGTAAATTACGATTAACATATTCACGAATTGCAGAAAAGATAAATTCAGCCTGTTCAATATCCTCATCTTCTAATAAATTAAATTTTACAGGCACATTTTTTACACTATCACTAAATATCTGAATCTCTGATTTATTTTCCATAAACTAAATTTTTTCTAACTTATTTTTTTATTATATCATATAAATGATAAAATATTCTTTGAATAATTAAAGAAAATATAGTATTAATTAAAGAATTATGCTATAATGTGGGTATGACAGAGGATAAAATCAAGAGAGAGAAAAAAGCCTTGATAATAAACTAAAGTCATATAAAATTCAACTAAAAACTAGAAAAAACAATGATAGCAAAATGATAAAAAGTAAATGGTTACAACACAGGCTAAAAAGAGAAAAACAGCAAAGATTACAAAAATTTCTCAATGGTTTTAAACACAATTACCTACTAAAAATTGTTAATTACTATAACCTTAATTGTGCAGATAGCAGACAGTTACGGTGTATCTACAAATCAATTAAACAAGCAAAACTAAACTATCAAGATATTTGGAGAGCATTAATCAATGGAAACTAAATCAACTTACAAACTCTATGAATTGAGCGATCGAATTGAAGAATTAGAATCAATTATCGATAGTTTTGAGGAAGTACAACTACCAGAGGAAGCGAGAAAAATATATGAAGAATTATTGAAAGATGCTGATCAAACTAAAGCTGATTTTACAGACAAAGTTGATAGTATTCTATCATTAATTCAATCTCGTAAAAGATGGTTAGAAGTAAGAAAAGCAGAAGTTGAAAGACTGCAAAAACTAATTAAAAAAGATGAGAATACTATTAATTTTTTAACAGAGTATCTATTAAAACATCTTGAGAAATTAGAGATTACTAAACTTCGTACTAATAATTTTAATCTCTCAGTCAAAACAGCATCGATCGCTCCCTTTAAATTATTGATAGAAGATGCTAAAAAATATCCTCAACAATACCAAAGAGTAACAGTAGAAGTAGATAAAAAAGCACTGAAAGAAGCGGTAAAAAATGGAGATACTGAAGCTCTTAAATATGCAGAGTTCGGGGAAAAATCTACCTACTTATCGATTAAATAATTATAAATAATTATAAGGGGTTTGACCCCTTAAACTTTGGAGGAAATGATGAAAGTAATTACAATACATCAACCTTGGGCATGGGCAATTGCCGAAGGATTTAAAACAGTAGAAAACAGAACATGGCAAACTAATTACAGAGGATTATTAGCTATCCATGCAGGAAAATCAAAAAAATCTTTAAAATATTTAGATACGGTAAAAGAATTAACTGGTGTTGAAAATCCTAAATTAAGATTCGGTGAAATTATCGCAGTAGTTAATTTGACAAATATTACTATTTTTACTCATACTGAATGGGAAAAATGGGCAGTAAAAGGACAGTATCACTGGTTATTAAGAAATCCAGTAAAAGTAGAACCAATTAAAATTAATGGACAGATGGGGTTATGGGAATTAAATAACAAATTAATAAGAATTAAACAATCCAAACAGTTTGAATTTCTCTCTAAATTTCGGATAGATGAATTAAGATTTATTTTACAAAAATACAATATTGATTGTGAAGATGCGAGAGTGGTAAATAATGTCATCAAAGCAATTGAATCATCAGGATTAAGTAATGAAGAAATTTGGGAAATGGTAGGGAAATATAGAGGAACTTATCGAAAAAAATTAAACATTGAGAATTTACCATTATTTAATAAATTTTAGAAGGAATTAACGATGGAAAAACTATTAATTTATGACTGTGAAATAATCAGATTAATCCCTAATATTAAAGAACCGATGAACCCCAATTATTCCTACTGTAGCCACTGGTCAGATTTTAATAATATGGGGATTGCGGTAATAGGAACTTGGAGAAATTTTGATTTAATTACAGTGTTAGATAAAAACTATATTATCCCTTTACCTTGGGGAAAATACGAACCCTTTGTTAATTACAATAACTGTATAAAAAAGGAAGACTTTAGACATCCCAGTCCATTCCGTAAATTCTATCAATTATATTGTTTATGCGATCGACTAATCGGATTTAATAGTCTTAATTTTGATGATAAGTTAATGAAAGCTAATGGATTAATTGTTGATACTGATTTTGATTTATTGGCAGAAATAAGAGAAGCGTCAGGACAACCGAGGCATGAAGTTACTAAAGGTGGTTATAACCTACAAAATTTAGCGATAACTAATTTAGGTAAAGGGAAAACAGGAAACGGTGAACTTGCCCCGAAACTATGGCAGGAGGGGAAACATCAGAAAGTAATTAATTATTGCTTAAATGATGTTAAGTTATTACGATCGCTCTATTTCAGGTTCATTAATGGATTATTAAGAGATCCTTATTCCCAAAAACTACTGTAAATATTTACACTCTTAGGGATTGAGACATAGTTTTTTATGGAAACAAACAATTAATGTTCGGTGAGAAATGATAGTTTACTCTTACCGAAGTTTTCTTATGAGGGCGGTCGCTGCGCTTCCCTTGCATAGTTCTCCGAAATATGGACTAAAGGTTTTATTTATTGGTGTTACGCACATTGTAATTAAAGATTTTGATGAAGGTATTATCTTCAGCCCTTTATAGTATAGCTACGGTGTAAAGGGTGCAAGAATTTCTAAGTGTACCGTATTTACTAAGGGCTTCTAACGCTCTAAATTTGTTTGTTTTTTAGATCGATCAAAATTATTTAACTATCAGCAAAAATTACTGATTCGATTTAAGGAAAATTTCTCACTAAGAAGATCTAATTAAATAGGCTACGACTAAGAATAGCTAAGCATCATGAGTACATGATTAACATTTTCTACGGCTCGACTTGGTTGGAAGATATTGAATAAATACTTATTTTGTTTTTTTTCTTCCAACAGTCTCACTCTCGAAAAGTAACACCCTTGACTTACCTACGCTTTTGAGGGCAAAACTTAGATAATACCGAGAAAACAATGAGCAAGTTAATTAAAGAAAGATTAAATGTACCTTATGCAATGATAGCTGTAATAGCTGATCAATTAGGTGCGATCGAAGTTTATTGGCGAGAAAGCGATCGAAGTTACACAGGGTATGTCGCAGAGGTTTGGTTTGATAAATTACCTAGTGAATTTAGTTATTTATGGAGTCAAACAGTAAATACAAGCATATTAGTAAGGAAAATAGAGGAGTTAGGGTTCAGTATATCAATTCCTTGCACCGTGCCAGAAGGAGAAATTAAATTATTTCAAGGTCAAAGAAACAATAAACGATCGAAACTGAAATTGACAGGAGATAGTGAATTAATAAAATCCTATTATCCAAAATTAAACCAATAAATAAAGTGTCCCAAGCAAGACTTTAAACTGCTTTTTTTTTAATTATCAAAATAGGAGAAATATCATGGAAAACATAGAAATCAGTTACGACCGAATAGTTTATATGAACACAAAATATTCTCGAATTATCAAGTTACTAAAAGAAGTACACGGATTTTATTATCGAGAATGTCATGTAATTTTACACATTGCTTTATGGAATCCAGTCGTAGATTATGAAGGAATATTAGAGGAATATAAAATGGATAATTGGATCGATTTTATCCGATTTAGCAGAACTCTAGGAAGAAAGCAAAGTAGTCAATAATTAATATTAGTATAGGGTTTCCTCTATATTTTTTTGAAGATAAATGAAAGATTTACTGTAAATATTTACATTTTTTTGCTGTTCTGTTTTTTTGTTGGTGAAATATCATAGTTGGTGTCGCTCTGCGCCGCTAGGCACTGGCTCGTTGCACTCGCTCGAACGGGTGGAGATAATCGACGACAGCTTTTCTAGTATGCCCTCTCTGACAGGGCGACTAGGGTAGATTATATTGTGTCACTACGCGCGCATAAAGTTTTAGATGATGAATCGATCGTATAGTAACGCGCTTCGTTCCTTTTTATTTATTGCCCTTGCGCCCAAGCACAAAGTTCACTGTAAATATTAATGTCGGGCGAAAAGAAGCTGTTCTTTCGTCGGTCTTTCGGGGCTGTTTTTCGTGTGGTTTCTTCCTTTCCTTGTTTTGTGTCTGCTTTTCTCGGTTCTTCGGTGGTGGGTTTTTCTGGGTCGCGCTTGGTTGTGCCGTCCTTTTTGCCTTCGTTGTTGTCTCGTCTTTCTCCCTCTTCGTCGGTTTTTGTTGGCTGTGCTTCGGGGGTTGACTCCGTTGTGCGTGGGTCTTGTGCTTCGGTTCGTGTTTTTCGTGTGGTGGGTTCTGGTCGGTCGGCGTTTGTTGCTCGGTCGGTTGCCTTCGTTTCTGCGGTGTCGGCTTCGGGTGGTGTTCTTTTCTCTTTTCCGTCTGGTGTCTGTCCTTCTGGGGTCGTTCCTGCTCGTTCTTGGCGTTCTGGTTCTTTCCCTTCTGGTTCGTGGTCTTCCTTGGCTTTGGCTGTGGGGTTGGATATGCCTTGTCTTGTCTGGTTGCCTTCTGGGGTTGTTGCTCCTTCTTGGTTGTGTCCTGTTGGGTTGTCTTTTGGCGGTGGTCGTTGGTTTGCTTCGTTGCCGTTTTAGTCCGTTGGGGGCGGTTGCCTCCGCTTCTTTTTTTTTGTCATCAAATTTTTAAAATAATATCCACAATTTCAGCATCTTTAACAAATATTTTACTAACTAATTTACGGTAAATATCCCGTCTATCTTCTGGTAATAAAGAATCCCAAAAACCGACAGAAGAAAAAATAGATTTAAAATATTCCTGATTTTCTTTCATACTTAAATCTTGATTATTTTGATTAAAGTCTAATTCTTTTATTTGTAACTCTAATTTATCGATCGCCTCAGTAATAGCAGGGTTTTTCGGTAAAGATTGAAGGGTAAAAATTTGGTGTTGCAGTTCTGTAATTTGAGGATCAATTACTTGAGTCTTAGTTATAAGAGTTAATGCCGTTAATTCTTCATATTTTTGTTTTAAATAATTAATAAGAGAAGATTCTAAATAATCCATACGAATCATTTTTTTATTAGAACAACCTTTAACCAGCCAATTTTTACACTGGTAATAATAATTTTTACCAGGAGTTTTACCACGATTACCAGTAACAGAATAACAGGCACAACGACACTCAGCACAGAAAACAAGACCAGAAAGAGGATAAACAGGAGCTGTCGCACCATAACCCCGACGCTCACGATTGAATGATAATATTTGAATAATCTCTTGATACTGAGATTCAGTTATAACGGGAGAATGTTGATTGGGGATTATAATAGTATCTTTTTGCTTACTCTTTTTAAGATAACAAAGATGACCACGAAGAACAGGATTAATAAGATAATTATGTAAACCAGAAGGAGAGAATCGTAATTGATAACGAACTCGATAACCGTTTTCTTGAGAACTATTAAATAAACCAAAATACTGATTTAACTTTCTTACTGTAGCTCTCAGACCCTTTACCTCAAAAAAAGTATTAATAATCCATTGTGCGATCGTATATTTACTATATTCCTTTTGATCATGAATAGTACAAAGAAAAGGAGTCATATCAAACTCAAATTTATCGTTAACCTTACAATAACCAAAAGGAGGATTCATGGCTACTTTTCTATCTCTTAAATGATTCCAGCCGTGTGATACTCTTTCTGATAATCGATCAACCTCCATTTCTGCAAGAGAACCGAGCATATTAATTTGAAATCTACCAACAGCAGAGGAAGTATCTACATGATCATCTAATGCAATTAACTTGACATTATTATTTTCGACTATCTTAATAAACTCCTTTAGCTTAACTAAACTACGAGTTAGACGATCGAGTCTAGTACAAATAACTTCAGAAATTATATTATTTTCAATATCATTAATTAACTGTAAAAAGTTAAATCTTTTATCCTTACTGCCTGAATCTATATCACAGTAAATATATTCTGCACCTTGTTCTCTCACTCTCTTTTCTTGTTGTTCTAAAGCGTGTGAGTTTTCAGCTTGTTCTCTTTTGCTTACTCTACAATACCCTACTTTCATGTTACCTAGTGGCAAATATTTAAAGTTCTATTATATACTGACATTGTACACCTATTCAGAAAAAGCACTCCATTATGTGATAGAGATATTTCTCCGGGTTGAGGAAAAGAGCCACCTCCCACAAGGGCAACACCACTGGCAGAATGGTGAGGACTACGAAAAGGACGCTCTCGTATTAATGAGCCTTTGTTTTTAAGTAATCCTGCCACTGAATAAATTTGCGATACTTGCAAGGCTTCCTGAAAATTCAAAGGAGGTAAAATTGTGGGTAATCTCCTTGCTAACATGGTTTTTCCAGCCCCTGGAGGCCCTACAAATATTAAATTATGTCCCCCTGCAGCGGCTATTTCTAAAGCTCTACGTCCGTGATTTTGTCCTTTTACATCTTTTAAATTATAAGCTCGATCGAGCAAATTATGACGATCGTTTTCCTCCTGAAAAACAGTCCGTTGAAAGCTAGATGGATTTTGTAAAAATTCTGCAACTTCGTTAATATGATTCAACCCATAAACTTTTATTCCTGCTACCACCGCCGCTTCTTGGGCGTTATCTTTTGGCACGATTATCCCACTCAAACCCAATTTTTCTGCCGTAACCGCTATAGGTAAAACTCCAGCAATCGATCGTAATCCACCATCAAGAGAAACCTCTCCCAAAAACAAATAATCATTTAAGTAAGTCGGATCAATTTGCTCTGAAGCGGCCAAAATACCAATACTAATAGGCAAATCAAAACTAGGCCCTTGTTTTTTTTAATCGGCGGGAGATAAATTAATCGTTATCTGACGTACTGGAAAAGCAAAACCTGAATTTTTTAAGGCCGCTTTTACTCTTTCCCTTGACTCTTGTACTGCGGTATCAGGTAAACCTACCACAATAACTTTAGGCAATCCCCCCGACACATCGACCTCAACTCCTACTTTTACCGCATCAATACCGACAATAGTGGCACTCCAAACTCTAGCTAACATAAGCAATTAAAAATTAGCAACTTATAACTAATTATGCTACCAAATCGATCATTATGAAAGATTTTTTATTTAGCTAAAGATTTTTTTGATACGATCGTAATAATGCTATTAATTTAACTAAGGTGATTTCTGAAAAAGGATCTACCCAAAAAATCAAAATTTTGCGATAATCATAGCTGTACAATAAAGATAATTGGCGTTACGTTTAATGGATCAAGCTATTGAATTAACACAATCTCAGATTGAAGATATACGAATGGCTGCAAGTAAAATGTATGGTGCTTTTCGCCGCTCATTTCAAGCAGAAAGAATTTGGGGATGGGGGCGAGATAATGTTCAACTTGGTTTGGAAGAAGAACGTACTGGTATTATTTGTTGGGAGCAGGTCAAATTTGCCGAACAAAAAAACTACTTGACAAAAGAACTAAAATGGTTTTTGGTTAACTAAATTAATCTTAATTCTCTTATTTTCTTTAAAAATGATCCCTGAACAACAAGCACAACTGAATCTACATATTCGAGCTATTGCCAATATTCTTTATCAACAATCTGATGTTAATCAACTTCATAATTTGGCTACTATAGAAGAAACTATTCGAGAACAAACCCTTAAATATATTACTCCACAAATAGGATTTTTTTTATCCAAAACATCACAAACACCCAATCGGGAAGAACCCGAAACATCAGAAGTATAATTGGGGAATTACCCATTACTGAAAAACAAGCCATTAGATTAAATTTAAAAACAAATCAAAGAATTAGTCCTTACCTGGAGAAAAAAGAGAAATACTTGATTGGTATCATTTGATGGAAAACTTAAACAAAATGGGAGGAAGTAGGAAAAGATTAAAGGAAGCAGAAAATTTGCTTTGGTGTGGGAAAATAGATGAAACAATCACATTAATGTCACAGGTGAAGAAAAAAAAAGCAGAAAATTTCTGTAACTATAGTCATTAAAAATAAGAATGAGACACTTAACTGTCACAATAACTGCGGATTATTTCATCTAAACTAATATCTTCTTTACTATACATTCTTGCCCTTTTTAATGCACTAAAATCATGTTCAATATCATTAAAGTCAGGAGAATAAGTTGGCAAAAATATCACTTGATGCCCTGCATTTTTTACTAACTCTTTTATTTTATTTTTTCTATGAATTGGTGCATTATCCATGATCAGTATTGAAAATTCTTTCAGGGATGGTAATAAATATTTTACAAGCCACCCTTCAAAACTTTCTGCATTTAAACTTCCTCTGAAAATCATTGGTGCAATAAAGTCTCTTTCTTTTTTTCTTCTTCCTGCTACTAAACTTTCTCTTTTTCCTCGTTTTCCTTGCTTATTTCCATAAATTTTTTTCCCTTTTTTTGACCATCCATAAATACAACTACTTTTTTCTTCAAACCCAGATTCGTCAATAAATACAAGACTTTTGATGCCATGTTTTTTTACTAATTCTCTTATTGTTATTAAGTATTTTATTCTCTCTGTACTATTTCTCTCTCTATAGCGTAACTGTTTTTTTTTCTAGTAATCTTCATTCTTTTAAAAGCATAAGATATAGCGGGAACTGTTACTCCAAACTTGTTTGCTCTCTCAATTAATTTATCATCGGGATTTTCTATCACATCACGGTATAATGCTGACCAATTTAATTTGCGATGTCGATATTTCACGATAGTTGGTTTTAAGTTTTCTCTGGTTAACCAGCGATATATTGAAGCTCTTGATACCCCGAAAATTCTACTTGCTTTAGTTACACTACCTTTATTCTCTACATCGTCAATAACCTTTTCTCTCAATTCTAAATTATGATACATTATAGTATTAGTAAAATCTGAATATTTGTTGATTTTAATTCTATCACTAACTGTCTCAGTGTTATTTTAAATAACTATATTTGGAGACTCATAGAGAGCGGATTGTTAACTACGGTTATTATTAGGAAGAACAAATTTGTTCTATTGGTTCAGGAGCGGTAGAATCAACGGTAAAGCAAATAGATAGGCGACTCAAAATTTCAGGTGCACAATGGAACAAAGAAAACATCGCTCAAGTACTCAAACATAGATGTGCATATCTCAATAATTGTCTTTAAGCAGTCAATAGTACTTTTGTTTCGCATAACTGACTTTCTCCCTGTAGAAACTATGTTAGCTTGGGCAAAAACCATGACATGGAAAGGATTAAGACCAATTGTTAACTTCAGTGAGAAAGTATATGAAAAAGGAATCTCTTTAACAAAAAAAGAAATGAAAAACATTGAAATGCACTTGGAACGTAATCCAGACTTGCCAAAATGGGATATTCTTATCCGATCTTCTTAGCGGGTAATTTCTTTCTAAGAAATCACCTTAAGTGAATTATAAAAATAATTAATGATTAATTATTAAAGGATCAACTATCTAGTTTTAACTAATTTTCTTTGGTTGAACTGAAGGTTAATTTAACACTGCCACGACTGATATATAAACTTTAAAGATAGGAAAGATTGCAAAATCACATAGAATTAAATATTATAGTTATGGTAAAATTTAGCAAGTTAAATACAGACAATAAAATGTCAAAAAAATCATTTTTAAAAGGGCTATATATTTTTTGTTTAGTGTTATTAGGAATAATCTATTTTCCCTCTATAACAAGAGGAAATAATAATCCAAAGATTTTAGTAGGTGCAGCGGCTAGTCTTCAACCAGCTTTAAAAGAATTCAGTAAAAAATATCCTCAAAATGTTGACTATAGTTTTGCCTCTTCTGGTATTTTACAACAACAAATTGAACAAGGAGCTCCTATTGATGTATTTATTTCTGCTTCATCGAAACAAATGGATACTTTAGAGAAAAAGAATTTATTATTATCTAATAATAGAAAAAATTTATTACTTAATCAAATTGTCTTAATTACTCCTCAAAAAAATTCTTTATCTTTAACTAATTTTTCTCAATTAGCACAACCAAAAATAAAATTAATTGCAATTGGTGAACCACGAAGTGTACCCGCAGGACAATATGCCATAGAAGTATTTAAAAACTTAGGAATTTTAGCCTCCTTAGAATCTAAATTTGTATTTGGAAATAATGTCAGAGAAACTTTAACTTATGTAGAAACAGGAAATGCTGATGCAGGAATTGTCTATTTGACTGACGCTAAAAGTTCTGATAAAGTAAAAGTAATAACGATCGCAGATAAAAAGTTACACACATCAATTATTTATCCTGTGGCAGTCATTAAAAGTAGTAAATCTCAGCAAACAGCAAAAAAATACTTAGAATCTTTACAAAGTAAAACTGCTAGAAAAATTTTTCAAAAATATGGATTTGGCATCGCTAAATGACAATTAATTTATCTCCTTTATGGATTTCTTTAAAAGTATCATTATTTGCCAGTATAATTACTTTTATTTTAGGAATTACTATTGCCTATACACTATATCAATATAAAGGAAAATGTCGATCGCTAATTGAAACAATTCTACTTATTCCCCTTGTTTTACCGCCTACTATTGTAGGCTTTTTAATATTAATATTTCTAGGAAAAAATACCATTATTGGTCAAATATTATCACGATGGAATTTTAATATTATCTTTACATGGTATGGTGCTGTCATTGCCTGTATAATTATTGGATTTCCTTTAATGTTTCGATCGACTTTAGGTACGTTTGAACAAATTGATTCATTGTTATTAGATGCGGCAAGAGTTGAAGGTGTATCAGAAATTGCGATATTTTATCATATTACTTTACCCTTAGCTTTTCGTGGAATTTTGTCAGGTATAATCTTATCTTTTACTCGTATGCTAGGAGAATTTGGTGCAACTTTAATGGTAGCTGGAAATATCCCTAATAAAACTCAAACAATTCCTATGGCTATTTATTTTTCCGTACAAGCCGGAGAATTTAAAGAAGGTTGGTTTTGGGTTATTATTCTTTTGTTTTTTTCATTTTTTACTATTTTTATTGTTAATAATTTATCTCGGTATAAATTATAGGTTTATTCAGTAAAATCACAGTATTATTTCATACATTTAAGCAAAAAAAGATGGTAAAATAATAAATAATTAAATTACCAAATTACATCATTAATTATTAGTAATCAAATTAAGCCGCAACAGCTAAGGCTTCTTTTCCGTGCGATCGTAATAGTTCCATTAATTCATCACGATAGTCATGAAATTGGCTATGACGCTTGACTTGAGCATTCCGTTCTGGTAAATTAATACTCATCTCTTTTCTGACTGTACCCGGACGAGAACCTAAAGCATAGATTCGATCGGATAAAAATACAGCTTCTTCTACATCATGGGTGATCATAAAAATAGTTAACTTCGTGCGTTTCCACAAGTCCAAAATAAATTCGTGCATAGATTCTTTGGTGTGAATATCCAATGCACCAAAAGGTTCGTCCATTAGTAATACTTTGGGTTCTGAGGTTAATGCACGGGCAATCGCCACTCGTTGTTTCATACCTCCCGACAATTCTTTTGGTAAAGATTTCGCAAAATTAGTTAACCCTACTACACTTAAATAATAACTAGCTTTTTCTTTGCGTTCTTTTTTTGATACTCCTTGTAATTTCAAACCAAATTCAGTATTTTCTTGTACATTTAACCAAGGATAAAGAGTATAATGTTGAAAAACCATTCCTCGATCGGGACCGGGAGAAGTGATCGTTTTTCCGTCAATTTTTACTTCTCCAAAACAAGGTTTATCTAATCCAGCTATTTGACGTAATAAAGTTGATTTACCAGAACCTGAAGCACCGACAGCACAAATAAATTCTCCTTCTTTTATGGCCATATTAATATCTTTTAATACAGCTAATTTACCATTTTTTGTTTCAAAATTTTTATGTAAATTACTTATTTGTAAAAACATGATTTTTCTCCAAGATTAAACTAAATTTAATTAAAATTAACGTTTTTGACTAGACCAATTACAGGAAAGTCTTAAAGCATATTGAAACAATAAATCTAAAGATAAACCGATAATTCCAATGACAATTAAACCGACAAAAATTTCGTCAGTTCTCAGAAATCTTCCAGCTACACTTATCCGTCTTCCTAAACCTTCCGTTGACGCAATTAACTCTGACACGATTACTAATTGCCATGCGGCGGCTAAATTAATGCGACAAGCATCAAGAATGCCGGGCAAAGAATGGGGTAAAATCACTTGAGTTAAAATCTGCCAACGATTACCCCCTAAAATATACGTTGATTCGATCAAATCTTTTGATACAAATTTTACAGTATCCATAACCATTAACGCATTAAAGAAAAATACACCTATAAATATAAGGGTGATTTTTGGTTCTTCTCCAATACCGAGATAAAGTATAAGAAGGGGAATAAAGGCAGGTGCCGGCATATAACGCATTAAACCAAATAGAGGCTCGAATAATGCTCGAATACTGGCAAAACTACCCATTAAAATCCCAATGGGAATAGCGAATAAGGCGGCAAAGAAAAAACCAAATCCCACACGCCACAAACTAGCTATGGTATCTTTCTGTAAATCACCACTATTCCACAATCGCCCAAAAGCCTGTAAAACTCTACCCGGAGATGGTAAAAATTTGGGATCAATATCACCGATAGTTGTAATTAACCACCAAACCACAAAAGGAATAGCGATCGAGGCAATGGTTAGGGTAATATATAAGGGTTTGGGAATATCCTCCGATAAGCGCCAAAAACCGTTAAGTATATTTGCTTTGCTTTTTTCCATGTTTTTGGTTATCATCATAATTACTATTCTTTTTTTGCATGATGTTCTCAAGTTCGTATAATTAGGAGTTGCACTATTAGAGAATTAGATTATTTCTCACCAAGACACAAAGGGTATTAGAAAGAGTGTTAAGTGATTAAATGAACTTGATTTTGGTTAGTTTTAATCGAATTTACAAGAGAATGTTAACTTTTAGTTTTGTTCTTTTCTGCATAGGCTTTGACAAATCGATCGTCAAAAATATTAGTAATATCTGCAGGTTGAGTTGCTAATCCCACATCTACTAAAAATTTACTCATTTCTTGACCAGAAAAATAAAGAGATTTCATATCATTACCCTCCTTAAATGCCTCTAAATTTTCCTCAATAGTGAATAATTTTGTCCCTCCTGCATATTCTTTATATTCATCAACGGAAACTCCTGCCCGTTTTGCCATAATTTCATTAGCTTGATCTGGGTTTTGTTGAATATAGTCTAAGGTAGCGAACCAAGAATCAACCATTGCCTGTACTTGTTCTGGGTTTTCCTCTACAAATTTACGGGTAAAAACAAGGTGATCGGAAATTGAACCGGGGAAATCCTTAGAACTAAATAATTCTTTACTATTTGGACGAGTTAAGGCTTGAGTCGTAAAGGGTGCAAACACTGCCACCGCGTCAACTTGCCCTGCCACAAATGCTGCTGCAGCTGAACCTGTTTCAAGGGGTACAAATTCAATATCATCAGGAGATAAACCTGCTTCCTTCATGCCCAAAAGTAAGAGAAAATGATCTACGGTGCCTTCTTCTGCTGCTACTTTTTTGCCTTTCAAATCTTGAACAGAATTAATCCCTTCACTGACGATGATTTTATCGTTACCTGTGGAGTTGTCATTGACTAAGACTACTACTTGATCAGCACCTCCGGCGATCGAATTTACAGTATCTCCTAATGTTTGACTATTTGCGTCAATTTGTTGAGCATTTAAAGTACTAATAGATTCAAGATAACCGTCAAACCACTTGAGATCAACCTTGACATTATTTTGATCAAAAATACCTTGATCATTTGCTACTTGCCAAGGAAACCAACCAGGCCAAGCACTAAAACCTAATCTGACTTCAGTTTCAGTGGAAGTGTTTGGAGTTGTCGGGGTTTCTGTGTTAGTCTGACTATTAGATGCGGGGTTAGAACAAGCTACACTTAAGCTAACAGTTGCCAAGAATATGACAATATATGATAAGAGCGATCGTCGTTTCATGGTTATAACTCTCAAAAGATTAAATGTTGATCAAAATGAAAAATTAATTGAGTTGAATAATTGCTAATAAATTTTTTAAACAATGGTAAACTCTTTTATTTGTGAGTTTTTGCGATCGTTAACCTGATTTTTGACCCAAGTAAACCACTCGTTTAAACCCATTTCTGTCTTACTGGATACAGGAATAATAGTTACATCAGGATTCATTTGTCTGACATTATTAATTAATTTATCCAAGTCAAAATCCAAATGTGGTGCTAAATCCATCTTAGTAATGAGGAGGCAATTGGCTTCTTGAAACATAATGGGATATTTAAGGGGTTTATCTTCCCCTTCGGTGATGCTCAATAAAGCTACTTTTGCGTGTTCACCTACTTCAAACTCCGCAGGACATACTAAGTTACCAACGTTTTCTACCCACACCAGATCAAATTGTGAGGGATCATATTTAGCGACTAATTGATGAATACCTCCCGATACCATCTTGGAGTCTAAATGGCACGATCGACCCGTATTAATGGCGATAACAGGCACATTATGGAGGCGTAATCGATCAGCATCTAATTCTGTCGTCATATCCCCTTCAATTACAGCCATTTTCAGATCTTGATTAAGAAGAGAAAGAGTTTTTTCGAGTAAAGCGGTTTTCCCAGCCCCGGGGCTACTCATAAGGTTGAAGCAAGTAATACCCCATTCGTCAAAGTGCGATCGATTGTGATCAGCACCTGCTTGATTGGCATGGAGTAGATTAATTTCTAAAGCGGCATCGAATGTTTGGTGCATAATAATTAGGAATTAGGAATTAAGAATATAAAAGTCCCCTTTTGTAAGAGGGATTTAGGGGGAGCAAACACAAGAATACTCAAGTCGATCGATTTTTAACTCTCTACCAGAGCGAATGTCATCCATAGGGGAATGACACTTAGGGCAGAAATACTGTAAACCGATTTCAGGTTTGTATTCTTCTTGGCAATGATGACAATAAGCCACTAAGGGAATTTCTTTAATTGCCAATTTTGCACCGTCAAGGAAAGTGTTACGGGTTTGAACTTCAAAGGCAAATTCGAGACTAGCAGGTTCAACTCCTGTAAAATTTCCTACCAATAGATGAACTTTATCGATTTTGTAAGGTTCAGGTTGTGATTCGTACCAGTCTTTTACTGTCATAATTAATGCCTTTGTCATGTCTGTTTCGTGCATGATCCTCTTTTAATTTTTTTCTAAATTTTCAATTCTGCGAGTGAGTTGTAATAATCTTTCCTCATAGTCAATGTGCTTTATTTCATGGGTGATATGAAGATTTAGTAATTGCTCTAAGGCTTGATTTAGTTTCAATTGTTCATCATGGAGTTTGATTTGAGACTCCTGTAACTTTAATTGAGACTCCTGTAAACCTCTTTGAACAGCTAACATACCCTCAATCGTATTTTGAATGTCCTCTATATTCATCGTCTTAATCTAATATTTGATTAATTCTTAGGATAATTCATAGATTTAATCATCGACAGATAACTTTTCTTAAAATCTATAGGTAATGGGAATATAGTCAGGTTTCTGCTCAATACGATTCAACCAAGAAAGAATTGAGGGAAACGATTGTAAATTAAATCCTCCTTCTTCTGCTACATGGGTATAAGCATATAAAGCAATATCGGCAATGGTATATTGTTCATTGACAAAAAATGATCTTGTTTGCAAATGTGCTTCCATTATTTTTAAAGCATGGTATCCTCCTTGTTTTTTTTTCTCTAATTCCCTTTGATATTCTTCAGGTTGATTGAGAATTGTTAACCAATATCGAGAAGTTGCTATATATGGTTCATGACTGTATTGCTCAAAAAATAACCATTGCATTACCTGAGCGCTATACCATGAATCAGAAGGAAAATAGGAAGTATTTTGACTTAAGTGGTAAAGAATAGCGTTAGATTCAGCTAAATATTGATTAGGAGAAATTTCTAATACTGGTATTCTACCATTGGGATTTTTCGTCAAAAACTCAAACTTTCTTGTTTCTTCTCTTAAAATATCAACTTCTATCCAATGAAAAGGAATTTTGAGTTGACTTAATAGCAATCGTACTTTGTAACCATTTCCCGAAGGCAAAAAATCATAAAGACGATACATTTTACTTAACTCCAAGGCTCATCAACCACTTGGGCTTCTTCATGAATATAGTAGGGTTTCTCTTTGCGAGGTAACTGCCCAGAAACGACTAAATGAGCCATCGTATCGCAAATAACACGGGTTGCCATTAAAGAAGTCATATCACTAACATCATAGGGAGGTGAAACCTCCACTACCTCAATTCCGCAAACAGTCGTATTTTGGACAATTTTCTTAAGCAAGTATAAAGCCTCACGAGGTAATAATCCTCCCGGCTCAGGCCAACCCGTACCCGGCACAAAACCTGCGTCTATACAGTCAATGTCAAAGCTAATCCAAACACAATCAGTACCATCCGTTGCTTTTTCGATCGCAAAATCGGCGGCCGCATCTAAACCCATCTCCATAATATCGGTGACAGTAAGGATATTAGTAGCCCTTTCACGACATACTTTGACACCCTGACGAGGCACTTGCCAACCGCCAATACCGAGTTGTACAAGGTTTTTTGCTGGTGCATTTGCCATATTAGTCGCATGAAACCAAGGGCAAGTGTGCATTCTTTCGTCTAAGTCTGTCTCTTGAGTGTCCACATGGCGATCGAAATGGATGATTCCCACCTTCTTATCTCCCAAGTGCCGACAAATACCTCTGACGGTAGGAAAACCAATAGAATGATCTCCTCCTAAGATAATAGGAAATGCTCCTGACTTGAAAATATGGGCAATACCTTTGGAGATTTGATCGAAAGATTTTTCGTTGTTAGCAGGAATAGTAAATATATCGCCCACGTCACAGAGTTTAATTTGTTCCCTTAAATCGACTCCCAACTCAAAGTTATAAGGAGTATATAAGGCACTAATACGGCGAATACCTTGAGGGCCAAATCTAGTACCGGGGCGGTAAGTAGTACCAGAATCATGGGGTACACCAACGATCGCTATATCATAGTTACCAACTTTATGGACATCCTCTATATAAGGTGCTTTGAGAAAAGTATTGATACCGGCATAGTGGGGTAATTCTCCACGGGAGAAAGTGGAAATAGTGCGATCTTTAATACTGTCAGCCGCTTCTAATCCATAATTTAAACCGTCTTGTACTTCCTGTTGCCAACCTGTAAAAGATAATTGAGTCTCCTTTTGCAGTGCTTTTTGAGCTTCACTTTCTGGTTGATTAGTCATGGGATATTCTCCTTTACTTATAAATACAAATGACAAAGCCCAGAAGGGTGACAGTCATACCATCACTTCCTCCCGGGCTTTTCTCCCTCCGTGTAGCTACTTTTATCGTTGTCTTTTCTAAAAATCTTTTTAGTAGCTCGTTTCTCTCGGACCAGCCATGTCTTAGCATCGGAACCCTAGAAACCTTCTTTATTGCTTTATTTTGGCTATAGGATACCAAACCCCCCGAAGGCATTACTGTATATAAATATACTAAATTCAAAAAATATTTTGACTTTTTATAACCGAATATATCCGCCCTAACAATTATTTATAAACTTTTAAATATATCGATAATAATTCTAAAAGTTTCTTTATTTCTAAATTCTAAATTTTGACTCAATCAAAATCTTAAAACTCACGGAACATAGCTATATCAATAATTTTGTTTGTATAACTAATAAATAATTATTTTGTATTGTTAAGATTTATACTGAGTACTTATACTTATTTTATATCTGAAATCAAAAATTGTAGCAATTATTAACAATTATCTTTTTTTGATACTTTTTAATGGTGATTTTAACAATTTTATAAGAATAATTACCTAAAGTCGATCTAGCCCAATTAACCTAAAACCCTATAAATTACTAAGATTTTAAGAAATGTATCAATATTTTTTAGTTATTTTTTGCTTTTATACAAATTTATAGTAATTAAAGTATAAAAATTGTAAAATAAAGAATAATAAACTTTTATAGGTGATTAAAGACACTGAAATAATTATTAAGAATTTATAATCATAATTACTTTTATTTAGTACCTAAACTGAAACTTGCACCCCTTTTCATTTCTAAAAAATTAGTCAATAATGCCATTAGTGCAAATAAATCAGGAATTATAAAAACATGACTTTGACATTAGCAGTTTACGGAAAAGGCGGTATCGGCAAATCAACCACCAGTTGCAATATTTCTACAGCTTTGGCTAAACGGGGTAAAAAAGTATTACAAATTGGATGTGATCCAAAACATGATAGCACTTTCACTCTCACGGGTTTTTTAATTCCCACGATCATCGACACTCTACAAGAAAAAGATTTTCACTATGAAGATATTTGGGCAGAAGACGTTATTTATAAAGGTTACGCAGGTGTTGATTGTGTAGAGGCAGGTGGCCCTCCTGCTGGTGCTGGTTGTGGTGGTTATGTGGTAGGAGAAACCGTAAAACTGTTAAAAGAGTTAAACGCTTTTGATGAATATGACGTGATTTTATTTGACGTATTGGGTGACGTGGTATGCGGAGGATTTGCCGCACCTCTCAACTATGCTGACTATTGTTTAATTATCACTGACAACGGTTTTGATGCGTTATTCGCTGCCAATCGTATTGCGGCATCCGTCAGAGAAAAAGCGCGTACCCATCCCCTCAAGTTAGCTGGTTTAATCGGTAATCGCACCTCTAAACGAGATTTGATTGATAAATATGTTTCCCATGTGGCAATGCCTGTATTAGAAATTTTACCTCTGATTGAGGACATCCGAGTATCGAGAGTTAAGGGTAAAACCTTGTTTGAAATGGCGGAAAAAGATCCTAGTTTAGATTATGTTTGTCAATATTACCTTAACATTGCTGATCAGATTTTAGCTTTACCTGAAGGAGTTGTGCCTAGTGAAGCACTCGATCGAGAGTTATTTGGATTACTTTCAGATTACTACTTAAATCCTCCTGCGGATGCGCCTAAACAAGAAAAAGACGAATTAGAGTTAATGATGGTATAAATCAATTAACAATTAACAATTGTTTTTATCTTTTTAGTGTATGGGAATTGTGGAAGAATTTGAAGAATTAAAACCGATTTTACAAGAAAAATGGTTAGATTTTTACTCACAAAATCAAAGTGTAATTTTGAGATATTTTAAAAATTCAAGCCTTATTAAATATGAATCAATTTTAGGAATTTTAATAGGTCTTGAACCAAAACTGCCAATAGCTATAAATAATTATCTTAACATTTGTGATTATCTTCGCATACAACCTCCATCAATTGACATTTTATTGAATATTTTAGAAATTCCTATTGATGTTAATAGTCTTAATAAACAAGTCAAAGAAAGGCAAGAAAAAATTAAAAACCAGTTAATTGAGCCTCCTTCACCTTTAGATGATTTTAGGAAACAAATAAATCAATCATAATCCTTGTATCTTAAAAACATCACCTTTGAACCTTTGCGAGACATTTCAAAAATTATTGGGTGACAAACAGTAACCCAACCTACAAATAAAAAATAAATTATATAAATAGGAGTAAAAAACCATGACATTAGCCCAAGAAAAACCCATTACCTCAGAATTAAATTTTGAATGTGAAACAGGTAATTATCACACTTTTTGTCCCATTAGTTGTGTTGCTTGGTTATATCAAAAAATTGAAGATAGTTTCTTCCTCGTTATTGGTACTAAAACCTGTGGTTATTTCCTTCAAAACGCTATGGGAGTAATGATTTTCGCCGAACCTCGTTACGCTATGGCAGAATTAGAAGAAGCGGATATTTCTGCTCAACTTAACGATTATAACGAGTTAAAACGCCTATGTGACCAAATTAAGCGCGATCGAAACCCTAGCGTAATTGTTTGGATTGGTACTTGTACCACCGAAATTATTAAGATGGATTTAGAAGGTATTGCACCCAAGTTAGAAGCAGAGTTAGGTATTCCGATCGTTGTGGCTCGTGCTAACGGTTTAGATTATGCTTTCACTCAAGGAGAAGATACTGTGTTGGCTTCTATGGCGAATCGTTGTCCGAAGGAATCGGAAGTAAAACAGGAAGCGGAAAAAACAGAACGTAATGCGATCCAAAAACTGCTCAATTTTGGCAAAAAAGCTGAAGACACGGTTAGTAATGAGGAATATCATAAACATCCACCTTTGGTGTTATTCGGTTCGTTACCTGATCCAGTTGTCACCAATTTAACTTTAGAATTGAAGAAACAAGGGGTAAAAATCGATGGTTGGCTTCCTGCAAAACGCTATACTGAGTTACCCGTTATCGATGAAGGTTATTACGTTGCTGGGGTAAATCCCTTTTTAAGTCGTACCGCTACAACTTTAATGCGTCGTCGTAAGTGTAAATTAATTGGCGCACCATTCCCGATTGGGCCAGATGGTACTCGTGCATGGATTGAAAAAATTTGTTCTGTAGTGGGTGTTGAACCTCAAGGATTAGCTGAAAGAGAAGCTCAAATTTGGGAAAATATACAGGATTATGTCGATATAATCAAAGGTAAATCAGTTTTCTTCATGGGCGATAATTTGCTCGAAATATCTCTTGCTCGTTTTCTTATTCGGTGTGGTATGACGGTTAATGAAATTGGCATTCCTTATATGGATAAACGGTATCAAAAAGGTGAATTAGATTTTCTGGTACAAACTTGTCAGGAAATGGGCGTAAGTGTACCTACGATCGTGGAAAAACCTGATAATTATAACCAATTGCAAAGAATTAAAGAGATTAAACCAGATTTAGTGATAACTGGTATGGCTCACGCTAATCCCTTGGAAGCGAGAGGAATTAACACAAAATGGTCTGTAGAGTTCACTTTTGCCCAAATTCATGGCTTTACTAATGCTCGTGATATTTTAGAATTGGTAACTCGTCCTTTACGCCGTAATAATAACCTTAAAGATTTAGGTTGGAGTAAATTAGTTAAAGAAGAAGCCAAAATCTAATTTTTAATGATCAGAAACGATCGAAAATAAAAGCCTCTCAATTTATTTTAACTAGGGGGCTTTTTTCCGTGTATATAATTTTATAATTTGGTTAAATCTATCATTAAAATAAGAACTATAATAATAAAAATGGCTCACGAAAATAAAATAAAAATTGCGATCATCGGTACTGGTTTTGGCAAACAAATTCATTTACCAGCTTTTCAAATTCATCCTCGCACAGAGGTTACAGCAATCTATCATCATGATTTAAACAAAGCAAAATCGATCGCTCAAGAGTATAATATTCCCTTTGCTAGTGATAATTTAGAAGATATTTGTTCTTCACCTAATGTAGATGTGGTTAGCATCTCAACACCGCCTTTTTTACATTATGATATGGCAAAAATAGCTCTTGAAAATGATAAACATATTCTGTTGGAAAAACCAATTAATCTTAATAGTAATGAGACTAAAAAATTATGGGAATTAGCTCAGAAAAAAGGTAAAATTGCAGTAACAGATTTTGAATTTCGTTTTATTCCTGCTTGGCAATTACTAAAGGAATATTTAGATCAAGATTTTGTTGGTAAAACTCGTTTAATTAAAATAGATTGGTTAGTAGCTTCTCGTGCTAATCCCGATCGACCATGGAATTGGTATTCTGTTAAAGAAAAAGGAGGAGGTGTATTAGGTGCGATCGGATCTCATGTTTTTGACTATATCAATTGGTTATTTGGCGAAGTAAATACCATTTCGGCTCATTTAAGTTGTGCGATCGAGCAACGGCCTGATCCCTTCTCTGACAACGAATTAAAGCCCGTTACTGCCGATGATACTTGTTTAATTACTCTTGAATTAAAAAACTATACACCAGTACAAATTAACCTAAGTTCTGTCACCTATCAAGGAAGAGGACACTGGTTAGAAATCTATGGAGAAAAAGGTACGTTAGTATTAGGGAGTAGTAACTTAAAAGACTATGTCCATGGTTTCAAACTTTATACTTCTAAGGAAGATAAACCCTTAACAGAGGTGGAAATCCCCAAAAGATTAGCGTTTCCTCAAGTTTACACTGATGGCAGACTAGCACCTTTTATTCGAGTTGTCGATCGATTAGTCACCAGTATAAATACGAATACGAATCTTGAACCATCTTTAAAAGAAGGATTTTATTCGCAATTATTAATGGATTTAACCCATCAATCTGATCAACAAAAACAAAGATTACAAGTAATTTATAGAAGTATTTAAAATAAATGAAAATTAGCTTTTTTTCAGTCTTGAATATAATCTTCTCCTGTTTTTAAAGCGTATTCCGCCCGCATAAACTCTCTACCTAAATAAGCCCCATGATCTAGCATACTCACAGGAGTAGGTTGAGTTTTTTCTAACAAATTAACACAAATTTCCTTCGCTGTTCTACCTGTAAAGGTTTTTGTCGGCATTCTTGGTTTACTACCTTTACAAGCTATAACTTCTCCTGTATCTGGATCAACAGCCAATCCTTGATCATTTATAGCGTTAGTATAATGATCTGCACAAATTAATCCGTCTTCTCGATTTATATATATAATAAAGTAACCGTCAGGATCTAACTGTATATCCCTTTTTGATAGTTCATTGTCTAATTCTGTTAATGATAAAGTTGCTGTCATAGTGAATTTTTTTCGTTTATTTCCTTTCTTAATTGTCCATTTTTCCTTGCCAATTGGCAACAAGTTTTTTACTTAACATTTCTATTTGTTTTATTTTAGGATTCAACTCGATCGATCTTCGCCATTGATAAGGTATATTCCTATAACCATGATATAAACCTAATAAATATCCTGTTAAAATTGCGGTTTCTTGAAATTGTTGATCAAAATAAATACTTCTTTGTAAAGAATTTTTGAGATTATAAGTATTACTGAAAAAAGAATATAAACTTTGATAAATAGCTATGGAATCTTCTTCAAAGTTTTGCTTAAATATTTCATTAATTTTTGTTAATGAGCATTTATTGACAATCAATTTATCTATTAATTTAAAGTGATTAAATATTTTTGAGTTTTCTTGATCTAAATAAGGAATTATTTGAGAAGTTAGGCTATTAAATTCTAAGGATTTACTGAGTATAATATTAACTAATGTTGTTAAAATTTTTACATTATATTTATTATGTTTTTCTTCATTAATTATTATGTCTAATATTTCTATATTTTGATAACTATAAATTATTAAGGGAAAAATCTCGATCGTACTTTTACTTGCCGTGAATAATCGATCTATTTTATGATTATTAATTAAACTGTTTAGTATTTCAAAAGATCTCATCAAAAAAGAATAGTTATCATCTAAAATACCGATATTAACATCTCGATCATTGCCTAAATTTTGTCCGATTAAAGCGGTGGCAAAACTACCTAAAACTTTATCAGTAGATAAATATATTAATGTCATTTTATTCAGGATAATACCATCTAATTTTATACAAATTATAATTGATAAAATATTTATTAAATTGATGAGATTTACGAATTATACTAAATGATTTGCTATCATTTCTAATACTTAAAATAAACAATAAAAAATGAAAGATTGCTAGAGTTTATATTTATTAATTAGTTATATAGCAATTCTTATATTTATGAGGTACTCCAGAGCAGAGTCAAACCCATTGCTATTAAGAAATAGGTGTACCTTACTATTTAGATAAACGCTATATTAAGTATTTTTCCTCAATGGTTAAGTCTGAATTTTTTAGGAGTTTGTATAATTTTTTTTTGCAATGATTTCTTTATATCTTCTAACTTTTTCTGATTATCGATCGGATTTCGTGGTTTCGGCAACTCATTATTAGGCCAACCTTCAACATCACTGCAAACACAGTTAGAATCTTGAACACCTATCTCAATCATCGGTATAGGCATATCACAACGGTAGCAATTGGTTATATCCCATTTCGGGGATAATAATTCTTGAATGCTTTGTACCGTGCCTTCTAAATAACAATCTCCTGTTTTCTTTTCTGCAATTAATGCCCAACATTCTTCAAATTCTACACTATAGCGATCGCCACTAATAATTTTAGAGGGTAATAAAGAGATATTTCGACTAGGAATAATAATTTTTTTTCCCAGTTGAAACCAATATGCTAAGTATTTTTTAACTTCTGTTTCTGATGCCATAATAAACAAGAATTGAGTTTTTACCCATGCTAACTTTTTATGGGTAATATTGCCTAAATCTTCAACTAATTTCCATATTTCAATATTGATTTGATCTTTATTTTGACTCTAAAGTAAAAGAAATTTTCAGACTAGAAATATAATTTCTCCTACTTTTATTTAAGATTACACTTATTTAATAAATTAGATTTTAATAAATAAAATAGGTAATAGTTATCATAATTGACGATTTATTACCTTAAATTAATTTTATTCCTAATTTTTAAAACTATTTACTAGAAATTTTAAATTTATATTAATTATTTAATTTCAATACGGTTACGAAAATCATCGATCGTGCGTTGTAAACCTTCCTTGAGAGGAATAGTTGGTTGCCAACTTAAATAGTGCTTTGCTTTAGTAATATCAGGTTGACGTTGTTTGGGATCATCTTCTGGTAAAGGTTTGTAAACTAATTCAGCATCAGGATTAACCATTTCTTGAATAGTTTGCGCTAACTCTAAAATAGTATATTCCCCCGGATTACCTAAATTTACGGGCCCAATATAATCATTATTCATCAGACTCATTAAACCTTCGACTAAATCCGAAACATAGCAAAAACTGCGAGTTTGTAAACCATCTCCATAAATGGTTAAGGGAATCTTTCTAATCGCTTGGGCGATAAAATTACTAACTACTCTACCGTCTTTTTCTAACATTCTCGGGCCATAAGTGTTGAAAATTCGTGCAACTCGTACTTCTAATTTATGTTCTCTATAATAGTCAAAGGATAAAGTTTCAGCAACTCGTTTACCTTCGTCATAACAACTACGAATACCAATACAATTTACATTACCTCGATATTCTTCCGGTTGAGGATGTACATCTGGATCTCCATACACTTCAGAGGTGGAAGCTAATAAAAACCTAGCTTTAACTCGTTTTGCTAACCCCAACATATTTAACGTACCCATCACATTTACTTTAATCGTTTTGACGGGGTTAAATTGGTAATGAATAGGGGAAGCAGGACAGGCTAAATGATAAATTTGATCTACTTCTAAGCGGATCGGTTCGGTAATATCGTGACGAATTAACTCGAAACGAGGATGATTAAACCATTGTTGAATATTATTTTTTGTCCCCGTATAAAAATTATCTAAACATAATACTTCATGTCCTTGTTCCATAAGTCGATCGACTAAATGAGATCCGACAAATCCAGCACCACCAGTAACTAAAATTCTCATATAATTCCCATGTGAAGAATTTACAATTAATCTATAAATACCTGAGCAAAATTATTGATATAGTAACAACGGGTTTAAGAAGAGACTAAAGTCTTTTACTCTGCCTGTAAACCTTTGAAAAACAATAATCATTTATTTTGCACACCTACTTAAATTAACCTTTATTGGTTACTGTGAGCAAATTTTTTGATCAATTAAATACTTAAAACCCTATGGAATCTTTAAATATTAAATCAGGTGATCGAGTGAGAGTAATCGAGTTACCACCGTATATCAAAACGGCGGATCCTATGCCCATGTTACGATCGTCTAAAGTAATTTGTGTGGGAGAAGAAGGAATTATTTTAAATCCTCGCCCTGCTGGTTATTGGGCAATTCGTTTTACTCAAGGTGCTTTTTTATTGGAGAATAAATATTTTCAATTAATTAACTAAAATGACGGCGAAAACGGAGATCAAGATTAGCTTTTTTGTGTTGATTACAATTAAGGCAAAGAGTCTGTAAATTACTCATATCATTACTTCCACCTTTCGCTAAGGGAATAATATGATCAATACTTAAAGTAGTTTCTTCAAGTTTTTTTCCACAACTTTGACACTGATATTTATCTCGATTATAAATATATTTTCTCACTTCGATCGGGATAAGAATACGGGGAGTTTTTTCCATTTTTTTATAATTATAGTCATTAAAAATAAGAATGAGACACTTAACTGTCACAATAACTGCGGATTATTTCATCTAAACTAATATCTTCTTTACTATACATTCTTGCCCTTTTTAATGCACTAAAATCATGTTCAATATCATTAAAGTCAGGAGAATAAGTTGGCAAAAATATCACTTGATGCCCTGCATTTTCTACTAACTCTTTTATTTTATTTTTTCTATGAATTGGTGCATTATCCATGATCAGTATTGAAAATTCTTTCAGGGATGGTAATAAATATTTTACAAGCCACACTTCAAAACTTTCTGCATTTAAACTTCCCCTGAAAATCATTGGTGCAATAAAGTCTCTTTCTTTTTTTCTTCTTCCTGCTACTAAACTTTCTCTTTTTCCTCGTTTTCCTTGCTTATTTCCATAAATTTTTTTCCCTTTTTTTGACCATCCATAAATACAACTACTTTTTTCTTCAAACCCAGATTCGTCAATAAATACAAGACTTTTGATGCCATGTTTTTTTACTAATTCTCTTATTGTTATTAAGTATTTTATTCTCTCTGTACTATTTCTCTCTCTATAGCGTAACTGTTTTTTTTTCTAGTAATCTTCATTCTTTTAAAAGCATAAGATATAGCGGGAACTGTTACTCCAAACTTGTTTGCTCTCTCAATTAATTTATCATCGGGATTTTCTATCACACCACGGTATAATGCTGACCAATTTAATTTGCGATGTCGATATTTCACGATAGTTGGTTTTAAATTTTCTCTGGTTAACCAGCGATATATTGAAGCTCTTGATACCCCGAAAATTCTACTTGCTTTAGTTACACTACCTTTATTCTCTACATAGTCAATAACCTTTTCTCTCAATTCTAAATTATGATACATTATAGTATTAGTAAAATCTGAATATTTGTTGATTTTAATTCTATCACTAACTGTCTCAGTGTTATTTTAAATAACTATAATCTTAATTTAATGATGATTCTTCAGGGCAAAATTCTACGGTAACTTTCAATTTTAATTTGCCTTTTTGCCAACCTAAGCTACCAACTTTTAATACTTCTACGTCAACACCGTCATTAATCCATTTTTTACGATTATTATGACTATTTTCTTTCTTTAAATCATTATTAGATATATCGATTAATTTACATTTAATACCTTCAAGTAAATATCCCAATTTAAACATAGATTGTCCCACATAAAAGCGATGTACATCTTCATCGATAATATTAATAGCGTGGGCTTCATTTTCCAAAGGTTGATAATTTTCTGACATGACTTAATTTGATTTTTGACTTACACAAAAAATTATATAATATTTAATCTAAATCTTCATATAAACTAGAGACGGCACAATTAAAATTAACACTTTTTATTACTAAATTTTCTTCTTCAGAAAAAGACTCTAATATCCACAAATTATTATCTTGTTTTGTGAATGAATCTACTCTTTTTTTACTTTGAGAAATAAGCACATATTCCCTTAAACTTTCTATTTTTCTATAGTCAGCAAATTTGTCTCCTCGATCGAAAGATTCCGTACTATCGGAGAGAACTTCTATAATAATTTGAGGATATTTTTTATAATAATTTAAACCTTTATCTTCTTCACTACAAGTAACTATCACATCAGGATAATAAAACACATTTAAACGATCGATTCTTACCTTCATATCTGCATTATAAACCCGACAATTACTACCTTTCAAGTGACTTTTTAACAAAAAAAACATATTTCCTGCAATAGTAACATGAGCCGAACTTGCACCAGGCATTTCGTAAACCTCACCATTAATATATTCATGTTTGATTAAATTAGTTTTTTCCTGAGATAAATATTCTTCGGAAGATAATTTTTTAACGTCTTGAATAGCTATCATTTTATTTACCTAATTATTCTTATTTTATGGTTACTATAGCAAATATTTTTAGTTAATCTTCTGAATTTAATAGAAGAAGGGGGGAATATTATTCAACCCCTACAAACAAAAATGTTTGGTTTTAAAAACCTACTTTTAATTTGATTCGTTAATGTCAATTAATGGTAATTTTCGTTCGTAAACTTGCATGGCTTCTAAGCAATTATTAATGCTAGAAATCCCTTGATTATAAATTATACAATCTTCTTTTATTTCTGTCATTAATTGTTGATTATAAGCTAATTTTTCTTTGACTTCTTGTTCTAAATTTTGTTGTAAATTTTCTCTCGCTAAATCATATTGATCTAAAATATTTTCTCGTATTTGTTCTGCTAATGGTAATAAATTTGTCTTGAGAGTTTGATTAATTGATTGCCGAAAAACTTCTCGAATTGTTTTGTTTACTTTTGGCTCAAAATCCAATTTTAACAGTTGACGAATAGCTGGTTCTGCCTCTACCATTGCAGATACATCATAGGTTTGTGATGTCTGTTTTAATGTCTCCCGAAATTGATAGATAGAAAATGTACCTTCACTATAAAACTGTGGTGTTTCTCTTACATATCGATCGCACTCTGTCGTAGCAACAGTTGTCAGACCGTAGTATAAATTATTCTCTAAAACATTGAATTGATTTTCAATGCCACTATCATTACCTAATAAACGATAAAGTTGACGATAACAATCCTGTTGACGTACATCAAGAGTTAAATTAGTAATCAAGTTTTTAACTAAGTCTTTTAATTCTTCAACTAAAACATCTTCAAGGGAATTTGCAAGATAATATAAAGCCTCCACTAAAACTGCAATTAAAGGTGCTGTAGAGTTTCTAGGATGTGCTTTAACGGCTAAACTATAGGTATCACTCACTGAAAATGTTTGTAATAATTCATCTAATCGATTGACAAAACGTGTTTGCATTTTATTAAAATCTTGATTAAATAACTTATTTTCTTGATTAACAATTTCGTTTATTTCTTTTTCTATATAACGATAAAATTCATCGCCAATTTGCTGTAATTGAGTGTTTAAACGAGCTAATTCTTGTTGTTTCATTGCCTCAATTTCTTGAGGTTGACTATCTAAATCTGTTTGTTGATTTTGATAAAATTTCTTGATAGCAATGGCAATAGGTTGTAAATCATCAGCTAAATTAGTAAATAATTGTGGTCTTTTTTCTTCTGTTAAATAACGGGTAATTTCTTGTTTAAAATTATCAATTCCACTATCATTTATTAACTGATCAATTAAGGGCATTCCCCATTCACTTAAAATTCTTAAATAGTTTTGATTAGGGGTTTCATAACCATGGACAGAAACTTTAAAATTAGTGCGAGTTAATTTACCAGAGACACAGTAGTTATTAAATTCACTAATGAATTGAGGGGTTTCTTCTTCTCCTCCTAATCCTTTTATACTGTCTTTAAATATGCTATCTAATCCGAATCGATCGTTAAAGGAAGTTTTCTTAATTTGTGTGCCATAAAAACCTAATAATCCACTGGTTTTATAGACTCGATTTGTGTGATTAAATTCTGTAGCAATTAAATGCTCTAATCGTTGTCTTAATTGACCAGAAGACCATGTTTCATCAATGCGATTAAACATATAAAAAACTCGATCTCTGATAGCAGGATTAGATTTAATTTTTTCTAATAAATTCGTCTCCGCTTGAGTTAATTCTCCGGCAGAAGCTGGTTTTAAGACACAAACAACAAGAGAAGTATCAGGATTTTCGATTTTATCATAGGCTAACTTGGCATCTTTTTGAATGGGAGCATCGATACCGGGTAAGTCAACCAAAACGTTGCCATCTTCAAGGAGGGGATGATGACAATAATAATCAAGACGTTTTAAGACAGCTGAATTTTTGCCTCGACGAGCATAAGTTGCCGCTTCTGTGAGATTATTAAAGTTAAATTGCTCCATTGAATAAGTAGCATTAGTATCAAGTTTAATTTTGTCTTTGTTGTCCTCAAAACCTTCTAATAATAGGTTTAAAGCGTTAGCTTGTTTTGCTTCTTCTGACTTGTTAATTCCCCCTTCTTGGTTGATAATTTGTTGGGCTTCTTGCCTTAATTGTTCAATAACATGAATTTGATTAACGTAAATATCGGTTAAGTTGATATTTAAGCGCTTAGAAATCATCAAAATTTGCTCAATAATTTCATTTTCACTCAAGAACGTTAATACTACTTTTTCCTTTTGTGGAGGTGCATATTCGATGTAACATTCAATTCCCGTAGCGTGACCTTCTGCACTATATAATAATTCACGTCCTAATAAAGCATTGATTAACATCGATTTTCCGGCACTAAACGCACCGGCAAAAACTATCTCGAAACGAGGAGATATAGCTTTTCTCAGAGATGTTTCTAATTGGGAAGTATCTTGATGCGATCGAAGTTGTGGATTTTTTTGCAATAATTCAAGTATTTGACTAACTTGGGAAGCCAAATTAAGACATTGGGGAGGAATTTTTGTCATGAAATGATAGTCTAATAAAGTTTCATGTTACTATCATATATTAGAGATTATGTAAAAACAGGAAATTTCAAGATTTAATTAATAATTGTTAATTTGATTTTGGGGAATACAATTTTTAAATTAAGTGTCCATCTTCCAATTCAATAATTCTCTCCGCTACGTCTAAAATACGATCGTCATGGGTAACAATAAGAATCGTACAACCTTGCTCTTTTGCCAATTTTTGCATAATTTCCACCACATCTCGACCAGATTTACTATCTAATGCCGCCGTAGGCTCATCGGCTAAAACTAGCTTGGGGTGAGACACTAAGGCACGAGCGATCGCAACTCTTTGTTTTTGTCCTCCCGATAAATTATCAGGGTAGTAATCAACTCTGTCACCTAATCCCACAGCAGTTAACATTTCGATCGATTTTTCTTTGGCTTCTTTAGGAGAATATTGTGAATGTAGCTCGATCGACATTTGTACATTTTGTCTAGCAGTAAGGGATTTTAATAAATTATGAGCTTGGAAAATATAACCAATATTTCTTCTAGTTTGAATTAATAAATTATTATTAGCATGAATTAATTGTTTACCAAAGACTTTCAAACTACCATGACTGGCAGTTCTTAAAGCTCCCATTAACGTTAACAAAGTAGTTTTTCCTGAGCCAGAAGGCCCTTTCATAATAAGTACTTCTCCTTTTTTTAAAGTTAAATTAATATCAAAAAGAGTTTGTTTTTTAATATTATTATTACTATAATAAAAGTCTAAATGTTCTATCTCAACAACCTTATCATTATCTAACAAACTAATATCATTCGAGATTTCTGTTAAAGTAATCATAATTTATAAAAAAATTTTTCAGTTAATAATTTTAATTAATTAAATAGATATTTTTTATATTAAATATTAATAAAATTTTGTAAATATTTAATCCATTTTACTGCTAAATTAACATCAGTAAAAGGTACATTTATTAAATTATTATCGATTAATAAAAACTGCAAATTAGCCTCTCCTCGATCGGGCGAACTATCAATATTTACTATTTTATTTTTAATAGTTAAATCAATTTTAGCTATATTTTGCAATGAAAAAGTTTGCAGATCTATAATACCTTTAGGAGTAGGTTTTCCCCATGTAATTAAATTTCCTTTTTTCCCTAAAACGGAATAAATGTCATATTTTGCATTATCAAATTGTTCAGCCCAAAGTTTATAAGCCTCAACTTTTTCATATTCTTTTTTGCCGGTGATAGCTAGCCAGATAAAAACCACTAACAGAGGCAACCACAATAAACCACGTTCCATGTTAAAATTGGCAACAAAAATTAAATAAGACTACCATAGAATAAAATTAGTCTATCAAAAATATAGATTTACTAACTAAGAATAATTATATGACTTCTTATACAACTTCCTCCGCTAGAGCCGAAATGAATGAATTGAGACGACTCAAAACTTTACTCCCCCCAGAATTGCAGAGTTGGGTGATGATAGAAGCATCTACGGAAGTTAATCCCCCTTTAATCCGCAGTGAAGAATTAGGCAAAGACGAAGTAGAAATTCAAATTGACTTAGCAAAGTGGGAAAACTTGGCAATTGATCAACGAAATTTGATGTTTTGGCATGAAGTAGCCCGTATTCAAAATGATAGTATTCCCCGAGAAGGTTGGGAAATGGCCGCCTTAGCGATTGGTTTAGGTGGTGCGGTAGGTGAGTTGTGGGTACAGGATGGTTTATTGTTATTATTAGCATTAGGTTTATGTAGTATTTCTGGTTATCGACTTTGGCAGAAAAATAATGGTGACAAGAATCTCAAGGAAGCCATCGAAGCAGATGAAAAAGCGATTATTATTGCCACTCGTTTCGGTTATTCTATGAAAAATGCTTATCAAAGTTTAGGTAGTGCATTTAAAACTTTAATAGAACAAACTCCGAATCGTAGTCAACGAAAGAAATATGAAGAACGTTTACAAGCATTACGTCGTAGTGCGGCCAAAGCTAAACAAAAACAAGATCAACCTTCAGAAAATCAACCCTTGAAGACTCCTCCTGTTCGATCGAGAAGTAGTGCTAGAATGAAAAATATTTAGGGAATGAGGAATGAGTAATAAGGAATAAGGAATTTTTAACATAACCCACTTTGAAATTTATTTCAAATCTAATAGTGAAAGTCAGCTAAAGCGACTATGAGCAATTAACTGTTCACTAAAAACTCATTATCTCTTTCCATTCTCAACTTTTCATTTATAAAAATTTTTGTTAGTTTAAATATTTTTTGATGACTTCAACAGTGTCTTTTCCCGTTTTTTCCCAACTAAATTTTTTAGCTCTTTTTAAACCTAATTCTATCAGTTGTGATCGAAGTTGATCATCTTCAGCCATTTGATTCATAGCTGAACTAATACTGTTAATATTGTGGGGATTAACTAATAATCCTGCCTCTCCTACTACCTCTGGTAAAGAAGATATATTAGAAGTAATAACAGGAGTACCACAAGCTATCGACTCTAATACAGGAAAACCGAAACCTTCCCAAAGAGTAGGAAAGACAAGAGCTTGAGCTTGATTAAGTATTCGTGGTAAATCTTCAGAAGAAACATAATCTAAAAATTTTACTTGATTTTCAATTCCAAGTTCGATGGATTGTTGTTGTAAAAATGGAGTATATCGATCGTCAGAAGGCCCTGCTAACCATAACTCATAATTTTTCTGATATTTAAACTTAGCAAAAGCCGAGATAATTTTACTAACATTCTTATGAGGATCATGTCGGCCTAAATAGAGAAAATAAGGAATTTTGTCGTGGGGTTTTAATGAGTCTAAAACCTTAAAATTTTCAGGATTATAACCTAAGTAAATAGGTGTTATTTTTTGAGCCCGAATATGAAAATAATTGATAATATCATCAGCCGTTGCTTGGGAATTGCAGATAATATGTTCGGCTTGTTGACAAACTTGGGGAATATAATAACGAAAGTAAGGAGTTAGAGGAGATTTTTTCTTCGGAAAACGAATAGGGATTAAATCATGTACCATAACAATCCCCCGACACTTAGAAAAAAGAGGCATTTCTGGCACAGGAGAAAATAATAAATTCGCCCTCAAATTATGATAAAGATTTGGTAACTGAAACTGAGTCCACTTTAATCGTAAAAAATGCCCTTTACTTCCATAATCAGGACTTAAATTTTCACTGATAAAAATAGGATTTTGATAATTATCGTTAAGATATTTTTCCCCTAATAAACTTGTGTAGGGTAAAGAAGAAAAATAAGGTATGATATTATTAATATAATTGGTGATTCCCGTAGGTTTAGTCACCAACATTGACAAATTTAAAAGTAGTTTTTGAGATTTATCTATATTAGTCAATATAATTTTTCACTGGATAGAGAAGAAGAATTGAAAATTAGGTTTTAGTCAATAGTCATTGCTAACATTCCTTTTCGCCGACTTTTACTATTCGCCTTGAAATTAATTTCAAAGTGAGTAGTGTTAAAAATTCCTAATTCTAACTCCTCATTCATAATTTTTAACTATTAAGCGGTAGCTTTGGCAAAATTGTCAGCTACAAAATCCCAGTTAACTAATTTACCGAGAAAATCGCTAATATAGTCAGGACGCTTATTTTGATAATCTAAATAGTAAGCGTGTTCCCATACATCCATTGTTAACAAAGGAATTTGTCCAGCAGTAAAGGGATTATCAGCATTACCCGTTTTAGTAACTTTTAAAGCACCACCGTCTAACACTAACCATGCCCAACCGCTACCAAATTGAGTCGCCCCTGCGGTTTTAAATGCTTCCACAAACTTGTCAAAACTTCCAAAATCTGCCTCAATTTTGTCCGCCAATGCACCGCTAGGAGTTCCACCTCCATTGGGTTTCATACATTGCCAATAAAAACTATGATTCCATGCTTGGGCGGCATTATTAAAAATACCTGCTTGACTTGGATTAGTAGCCGTAATGGTGATGACTTCTTCAATGGATTTAGAGTCTAATTCCGTACCTTCCACAGCTTTGTTAAAGTTAGTAACATAAGCCGCATGATGTTTGTCGTGATGAAACTCTAAGGTACTTTTAGAGATACAAGGCTCTAAAGCAGTATATTCGTAAGGAAGTGTTGGTAATTGATAAGCCATATTATTGATCTTGTTATCTGATCTTATTATCGGTTACTTGGTTTATATTATAGTAATTGGTGTCTTTAAACAATCCCTATGGGGGGGATAAGAAGAAGCAAGTTAAACCCCGTTAACTAACTTTGAAATCAATTTCAACAGAGGGTTAGGGAATTCGCGATAAAAATTTGACACTTTTAAACAACTTCTAAAAGGCTTGAATCCACTCTTTAATTTCGTAATCAGTCCAAATATTATTTCGCCAATAAGGATCCGATTCTACTAAATTTTTGACTATTTCCTCAGTTTCTGCCTCATAAATACCAAAGACTTTAGTATTATCTTTTGTTGGACCTAAAGTAATTAAAATACCTGCTTCTTTTTGTTTTCCTAAGCCTTCTAAATGTGCTTGGCGATAAGGTGTTCTTTTTTCTAAAGCATTGTCACAATAACTTCCAAATAAAATGTATTTTGCCATAAATAATTAATTAATAGTGAATAAATTAAAGGGCTTTTGTCTTTACTACGAATATATTGATTTATCTTTTTAATATCTCAAACCTTTGCTGTTAATAATAATAGTTGGAAGATTGAGTTGTTTGTTCTGGTGCAAATGCCAACCATAGGGGAAATTTTAACAGTGAAAGGCTAACTTTGTCATCAGTTTGATCCATTATGATTAATGGTAAATCTTTTTCTTCGACAATGCGATCGCCTTTTTGAATTAAGGCCTCTGAAGTTTCAAATAATACGACTCCCCGATTAGGGCCGAAATCACTGCGAGAAATACCTAAACAGTCTTGTAAACCTCGTCTCCATTCTCCTAGTCTTTCAGGAGTGTCTGCTAAAATTAAGGTTCTTGCTCGATCGCCGTATAATTGAGAGAGAATGGACATGATAGCTGAAGCTATTAAAATATTTTGTAGTCTTGATCCCATACTGCGTAAAGTTCCCCTACCTCCTTGAGTAAAAAACCATTCTTTAACTCTTTCAGCGTGGATAGGTTCAAAGGTACGGCGTAACTGCCAAGGTGGCCCATAGTAATCAGGTCGAGTACGATATTGATCTAATAAACTACGGATTTGACGGGTTTCTTCTTTAAAGTTTTTTTCGACAAATTGAGGGTTAGGATTATTGTTTTGGGGAATGGGGATAGGATTGGGAGTTTTTTCCCATGATTGAGAGTTGTTACTCGGTAATTCTAACTGTTCGGCTGCAGCGGCTAAGTCTTGTAAACTACCAACTAAATAATCTTTGAAACCTTGTACTCGAATAGCTAAGTCTTGAGAAACTCCGGAAAAAGTTGTTTTCATTTCTCGATCGATTTTCTCTTTTCGGCGTTCTAATTTTTGAATTTGCAACTCTAAATCTTGTTTTTTTTGTTCTAATTCTTTTAGTCCTTCTTGAAGTAACAAATTGATATTTTCTCTAATTTTTTCTTGATCTTTTATCAAGTTTTGTTTTTGAATTTCTAAGGTTTTAATTTCTGTTATTAAGTCTTGATTTTCTATTGATATATCGTCGATTATTTCTCTCTCAGTTTCTTCCCATTTAACTTCGATTTTGTCATGTTCTAAAACTGAATTAGTTTCATTTTTTTGTTCTAAATCTATCTCCATTTCTTCGATCGATAAATTTTCTAATTCTGTATTATTTACTTCATGAGCATCATAGGAATGATTTTCTTTTTCTTGGAAATCTGAACTAGGATTTATGGTTAATTCTTCTATATTTGCACTGGAATTTACCGTTGATTCTTCAAATTCGATCGACTCTGTCTCTAAATTAATAGTAGATGTTTTTTCTGATTGTGCTTCCCATAAATCATCATCATTAGAATAATCTAAATCTATGTTTTTTTCTTGTAATTCTTTTTTTATATCTGACATGGTAATTTAAAATAGTGAAATTTATTTTACTTAATAGAGAGGAATAATATCGTAGATAAATTAATAAATAATTATTGTTACTGTCAGTTTTTACAATATTTTTCTAAACATTCTTTTAAGGCAACAGGATCAAAGATTATAGGGATAAAATGAATACTATTGACTTCTTTAAAGTATAATAAAATAGGTACAGGTTGCCAAAAAATAGCCCAATTTTCCCACTCTTTATAAGGAAATGTTCTGATATTTTTTTCTCCTCGATAAACTTCTAATGCGATCGAGGTAAATTTTAACTTAATTATGTTAGCTTGAATAAATAAAAATATGCCGAATAATGTCACTACAACACCGAGAATAATTTGTAATAAACTTAAGGCAATTCCACCAATAATAATCACAAAAGGAATGCGATAATTAGGAGCTAATATTACGGATTCTGAGGACAAAACACTGCTTTTCATTAGTTTTTTAACTAAAATCTTGGTTTAATATTCTTTATATTTTAAGTCGATCGTGCTAAAAATGGGAAATAAGTAATTAGGGATGAGGAATTAATACATTTTCTCCCAGTATCTTAGTTCACCTGTTTTCTTGATTCTGAAGCATCATTAAATTCTTTCCCCCGAAATGGGATCAAAAATGTGGCTATAATCTAAGGTAAATTTTATCTTAACTCGATCGCCTCGTTTTCCTGTCCATTGAATCGGCAACTGTAAGTTAATATTTATATCCGAGTCCAGAATAATAGCATTGACTAAAATTTCTTTTCCTAAAGGCTCGATTACTTCCACTTGGGCTAAAATATCATTATCTGAAAAACTCTCCTCATTTACACTAATATATTCAGGACGAATACCTAAATCCCAACCTTGCCCATTATGAGGGGGTATTTTCTCCTTCCAATAAGGAGTTAAGGGGAGAGATTGTTGTTGATTAATCCACAATGCACCATCATGATAGGTAACGGGAATAATATTCATGGCAGGTGTACCTAAAAAAGTTGCTACCATACGATTAATAGGATTATTATAGATTTCTGCAGGTGTGCCAATTTGTTGTATTTTTCCTTGATCTAAAACTACAATTCGATCGCCTAGAGTCATAGCTTCTACTTGATCATGGGTAACATAAATCGTAGTAATTCCTACTTTATTATGAAGTTTTTTTAATTCTGTGCGTGTTTGATCTCGTAATTGAGCATCTAAATTTGATAAAGGTTCATCTAATAAGAATACTTTAGGTTGTCTAATAATTGCTCTACCTAGTGCAACTCTTTGTTGTTGTCCACCAGACAAGTCTTTAGGTTTACGATGTAATAAGTGGTTTATATCAAGAATTTGGGAAACAAACTCAACTTTTTCAGCAATAAGGGATTTGTTGACTCCTCGCATTTTTAAGCCAAAACTAAGGTTTTGTGCAACGGTAAAATGAGGATATAAAGCATAATTTTGAAAAACCATTGCCACATCTCTTTCTCTGGCAGGGATGGTATTCATTAACACATCGTCAAAATATAAATTACCTTCACTAACAAACTCTAAACCAGCGATCGATCTTAGTATAGTAGATTTACCGCAACCAGAGGGGCCAACTAATACCCAAAACTCTCCATCAGGTACTTGAAAACTAATATCAGAAATAACCTTGACGTGATTAAAACTACGGGCAATATTTTCTAAAGTTACTGTCGCCATCTTGAATTTATACTTAGCAAGGTGATAAATTAATCTAGTGTAAGATACTAACGGGGCAACAGTGAATAATCAAGAATCAGTAATTGTTAATTGTCAATTGTCAATTGTTAATTGTGAACTACGGTTCGATGAGTGAACGTTTACCCCATTTAGGATCGGCGTTAGTTTGAATTAAGATATAACCGGCAACCGCTTTAATATCTTCATCGGTGTAATTACGAATTTCAGGCCAAAGATCAGGTCTTTCGGTGCTTAAATGATATAAGGAAATATCCTCTTCACCATCATAACTGGTAGGGTTTTTAATATAATCCACTAAACCCAATAAATTGTCTCTAGCAGGAAGTGCGTTAGCTAAACTTTCTTTACTTAAACCAACGTTAGGGTTAGTTTTGGTTTTACCTTGGATGTGACATTGAGAACAATTATCAATGAACAATTTTGAGCCAAGTTGTGCGTCTTTATTTGATAAAGTGATTGACGCACCATCTTCATTTAAAGGCACTGTGCGAATTTC
Source organism: Geminocystis sp. NIES-3709 (assembly GCF_001548115.1). Taxonomy (GTDB): domain Bacteria; phylum Cyanobacteriota; class Cyanobacteriia; order Cyanobacteriales; family Cyanobacteriaceae; genus Geminocystis. Next base: position 839,121 of record NZ_AP014821.1, read on the forward strand.
ATTACTTAAGCTAAGAGCATTTGCAGTTCCGGCAAAAGACTGCCACGCAAAAATGACTCCTGCTACTAAGATTAAAAAAACTTTTTTCAACATAATTCTAAAACAAATATTTTTTTTTGGATATTTTTTGAGGGTTTCAGATTATACCCTAATCATTTTCTCTCAAAATTGGTTCATATTTGAGGAATTATTGTAAAGTTTTGTTAATAATTATTATTGATCCCTAATTCAGAATTTTAAATAACTAATAATTAAGTACTATAAGTTTTGTTTGGTAATCTTTAATTACAGAAAAATATACAGTAATAAATCTTGATTAATTACAAAAAATACTAGAGATCTCGATAATTTCGACGATATTAATAAAAAGGTTTCTCACATTGAACTCAGGTTAGCTTAATATTTGTCCACTTTCTTATCCCGAACTGAGATTAAACTAATAAGATTTATCAATGACCATATTTTCAATGATGTTGAAGTAGTATTGAATAAAATTAAAGAATTTACTATTCAATACCAATTAATCTTAAAACAACAAGAACAGACTCCTCCTGTATTGGGTGATTTAACGGTATTAGAGCATTAATTATCTTTATATCCTCCGAGTTTGAAGGAGAAAAAATATGAGTATAAGTATAATAATAGTTTTAACAGATCGAATATGAAAAACTGGCATCCTTCGGTAATACCTTTTTTAGAACAGAATAACTATCAACAAGTAATCCAAATCTATGAAGAAATAACAGAAAATAACCCCGATGAACTTGATAATTACTGGTATTTAGGGTTAGCTTATTTATTAAACAGGCAAGAAACAGAAGCACAAACTACTTGGTTTATTCCTTTTGGTAATGCTGATGAGGAAGAAACTGAGTTATGGACTGAAGAATTAGTTAATATATTATGTTTTGAAGCTGTTCAACAAGAACAAAATAAATCTTATGATTTGGCTTGGGATATTCGTTCTGTTATCAAAGAAATAAATCCAGAAAATTTAGATAATCTTTTGTATCTATTAAACTTGTCGATCGAAACTAACAACTTCAATATTCTTTACATTATTGATTGGGGTATTTTACAACTACTAAAAGCGGAGAATCCTCAATCTATTTCCCCTCATATTTTGTTAAGAGTTTTAGATAAAATTGTCAGATTACCAACTAAAGAAAGTCTTGAATTAGCGGAAGCTGCCTTAATTTATGATTTCAATAATTCTGATATTAAAAACCAAATAAAGTATATAGCTCATTTATTAGGAATAGATAATTGTTCATATATTTTATATGCGATCGATCTTTTCAAGTTATGTATTAAATTTATGCCCGAAGATTTAAGTTTATATATCGGGTTATATATAATTTACTTAAACATTTATAAATATGAAGATGCCATTAGAATGGCGGAAACAATTAAACAAAAAAAACCTGATTTTGAAGGAAGAATTTTAAGCAATAATTTTTTATTTTATTGTTATCTCAGTATTGGAAAATGGCAAAAAGCATCTGAAATACAAGCAGAACAAGTTAAAGATTGGACAGAAATCATTACTGAAAATTCTGTAGTGAAAGATCCCTCTATTAAAACCACTTTTTTAGCCGGTTTAATTTCATCTTTATATCTACAAGATAATTTAATTCATAATCGCCATCTATTTAATGGTATTTCCTCTTTATTTTATCGTTCCAATGAAAATACAAATCTGTCAGAAAAAAGAATTAATCACTCTGAAATTAAAGACAAAAAACATCTAAAAATTGGTTATATTGGCTATACATTTCGTGGTCATTCAGTGGGCTATTTATGTCGTTGGTTAATTAATCATCACGATTCAAATTTATTTAAAATATATATTTATGCGGTGCAAGGACCAGAAGATAATATTACAAAAAAATGGTTTAAGGAAAAATCTGAAGTTTTTTTTGCAGGGGAAAGAAATATAGATGATTTAGTGAAAAAAATTGCTGAAGATCAAATTGATATTTTGGTAGATCTTGATAGTATTACGAATAATATAACTACTTTAGTTTTGTGTCAAAAACCGGCACCAATTCAAGTGACATGGCTAGGCTTAGATGCTTCTGGTTTACCCACGATCGATTATTACATTGCCGATCCTTATGTCTTACCTGATTATGCAGAAAAATATTATCGAGAAAAAATTTGGCGTTTACCGAATACTTATCTTGCTATTGATGGTTTTGAAATTGCCACACCAACTCTGCGTCGAGAGGACTTAGATGTTAAAAATGATGATATTATTTTTATGAATTTACAAAATCCCGCCAAACTTAACCCCGATATTCTTAAGTCTCAACTAAAAATTATTAAAGCAGTGCCTAATAGTTATTTATTTACTAAAATTCGTAAAGATGAGGAAGCCTTAAAAGAATTAGTCAAGGAGATTGCTCAATCGGAAAATATCTCTGTCGAGAGATTACGTTTTATTCCTTCTGATGCCAGTGTAGAAACCCATCGAGGAAATTTATATATTGCTGATGTGATTCTTGATACTTATCCCTACAATGGCTCAACTACTACTCTTGAAGCACTTTGGGCAGAAATTCCTGTAGTTACGAGAGTAGGAGAACAATTTGCCGCTCGTAATAGTTATACTTACATGATGAATGCAGGTATCACTGAAGGTATTGCATGGAGTGAGGAAGAATATATTGAATGGGGTATTAAATTTGGTACTGATGAGGAGTTGAGAAAAGAAGTTAGTTGGAAGTTGCGAAAATCCAAAAAAACATCTCCTTTGTGGAATAGCAAACAGTTTGCGAGAGAAATGGAAAAGGCTTATCAACAAATGTGGGAGATTTATGTTCGAGAGAATACATAAGTTAATAAATAAATGATAAATATAAGAAGCAAAAAATTTATTAAAACAAAGTCATAGATACTTGATTAAGGTAGAAAATGAGTAATAGTAATAATACTTTATCTAAAAATATTAATATGGTCTTTTATGCAACCCATAATTCTTGAGCAAAACGAATAGAAAATAAAAATAATAAAAGAGTAAAAAAAGCCATTACACAATAACCCCAACGATGATTTCGAGAAAGTAAAATTCCTAATGCAATACTTAACGGTACGATACCATAAGCTAAACGATTCAGAGAAATTGTTCCCCCAGAAGTCAGCAATAAACCTAAACCTAAAAAACCATAAATTAAGGTTGCTTTATCTAAGGAAAAACGAAGATAATATAATAAATATATTCCACCGATTATAGGAATCGTATTAAGTAAAGGATCTCCAGCTAATAGCCATAAACCAAAACATAAAAAACACAAAATATAATCGGTCTTTATTTTTCCTAATTTATTAGATAAAAAATGTGTTGAAATGAAAAGCAATACAATTAAAATAAAAACCAAAGGATGAAGCCAATCAACTATTTTGCCTTCTTTATAGTTATAACTTCCAATAATAATTTGCATAAACATTTTTTCCCAACCTTGCCAATCAAAACCTTTTTTTCTTTCCCAAATTTCATGTTGAACTTGAATAAAAGTAAAAAAGTTGCCAAATTTTAACCAACAAAAAAAACCATAAAAAATAACTCCTAAACTAGCCGTTAAACTAGAGATATAGGCAACTAAAGAAAGTTTTTTTTGCCAACAAACTATCAAAAATGCAATAACTAAAGCTAATCCTGTAATTCTTGTAGCAGTAGCTAAAAAACCAAATATACTTAAGGCAATATATTGTTGTTTTTGGAATGCTCTTAATGCACCAATACTGAAACATAAAAATAAGCCTTCTGTATAAATTACGCTACCAAATAGAGATAGTGGAGAAAATGCTAAAACTAAAATTATCCATTTTACTTCTTTAATTTTTAGTTCATCTTTAAGCCAATCATATAATAAAAATAAAGCTATTAAAAAACTTAAGTTATTAATGATTAATCCTGCAATTTCTGGTTGAATTCCAATTCTTGTGCCTAAATGAATTAGTAATGGAAATAAAGGAAAAAAAGCAGAATCTGCTCCGGCATTTCCATCTATATATTCATATCCAGAAGAGGCTATTTTTAGATAAAAATTACTGTCCCAAGCTGAAAATACTTCCCACCCAAATTTAGCTTCTACACCTCCATGGGGTGCAGATAATAAAGGGGCAATTCCTAATATTGCTACTAAAATTATAGTTCTTGTTAATAACCAAATTTTGAAAGGATAAAATAAATTTTTTTTTTGAAAATAATTATTTAGAAACATGATATATTCATTTCTACCAATTGATAATTGATCCATTCAAGGTTTAAAGCCTTCTCTTTTTAAGGAGAAAAAGATTATAAAAAGTTTCCATTCTATAATTTAATCCTCTTCTTTTTTAGCTAGAGATAACTGTCAATTGTACATTGTACATTATTCAATTATTTTTCATTTTTTCTTAACATAAATAAACTAGGATGATGGAAAAAATCAAAGGCATTTTCTGGACATAATGGACGAGAAAATAAATAACCTTGTCCTAATTTACAGCCTATTTCTTCTAAGATAATTAATTGTTTTTTTGTTTCAATGCCTTCAGCGATAACTTCTAAGCCCAAATCTTCTGCTAAGGATAAAATCGCTTTAACAATTTTAATTTTGTTAGGATTTTCTTCCAGATTAGAGGTAAAAAATCGATCGAGTTTTAAACCATGAATTGGTAGTTTATGTAAATAACTTAAACTAGAATATCCTGTGCCAAAATCATCTATCCATAATTGAATTTTTCGATCGATTATTTGTTGTAAAATATCGAGGGTAAATTCTTCTTGAAAAATACAACAACTTTCAGTAATTTCTAATTTAATATATTTAGGATCAAGTCCTGTTTCTTCAAAAGTTTTATCTAAGGTTGTTAAAAAGTTTTCAACATTAAATTCTTGACAGGATAAATTAACACTAAGAATAGGTAATTCCAGTCCGTGAGGATTATTTATTAATAATTCTTGATGCCATTGTTTTAATTGTTTACAGGCTTGTTTTAAAACACCAAAACCCATCGGAACAATTAACCCAGTTTGTTCGGCTAAATTAATAAATTGGTTAGGAGTAACTAATCCTTTCTGGGGATGATTCCAACGAATTAAACTTTCAAATCCTTTTATTTGTCCACTATAAATCTCCATTATTGGTTGATAATAAAGACAAAATTCTTCTTCGATTAAACCCTGTCTAATTTCGTTTTCTAATTGCAATTCTGCTAAGGCTTCATTGTGCATTTCTCCTTGAAATACTTGATAATAACCTCGTCTTTGAGATTTAGCTTTGTAAAGAGCTGTGTCCGCATACTGTAGTACTTGCGAAGAAGTTAAATGCTCATATTCTTCAATGTCAACACTACTACTAAAAAAGATACCGATACTAACTCCACAAAATAGCTTATGTTTATTAATAACAAAGGGAGGTTGAAAAACTGAGTTAATTTGTTCTGCTAATTTAACTACTTGTTTGATGTCCGTTACCTCATCGCAAAGAATAGTAAATTCATCCCCTCCTAATCTGGCAACAATATCTTTTTCTCCCAGACAATTTTGTAGTCTTTCTCCAATGGCTATTAATAGTAAATCTCCTACTCCATGACCTAAACTATCATTAACAGCTTTAAATCGATCGCAGTCGAGAAATAAAACGCTAAACTGATAATTCGATGATGAAAATTCCCTCAATTTATGAATACTATTACTAAGATGTTGTAGGAAAAGAGTCCGATTCGGTAATTGAGTTAAATTATCGTAAAAGGCTTGACGATGCAATTTTTCTTGAGCTTCTCGATATTTAGTAATATCTTCCACCGTACCCTCATAATAGAGTAAATCTCCTTGAATATTTCTCACCGCACGAGCATTTTCCGAAATCCAAATAATACCGCCATCTCGGCGATAAACTTGAGATTCAAAGTTAGTAATCGCTTCGTTTTGCTCTAATAATTGTATGAATTCTTTTCTTCTATCTGGTTGTACATATAAGCGATTTTCTATATCATTCAAATTTTCAATCAATTGTAGAGGGGTATCATAACCATAAATTCTAGCTAAAGCCTTATTGGCGTTAAGATAATAACCATCAACAGTGGTTTGAAAAATTCCTTCAATGGCATTCTCAAAAAAGTGCCGATAGCGACTTTCTGCCTGAGATAAGGCTTCTTCCATTTGTTTTCGATCGCTTATGTCTGTAATCCAACCTTCAATACCTAATAAACGCCCTTCTCGACTAAAGATACCTTTCCCTTTTTCCCAAACCCATTTTTCTTGATTATCTTTGGTAAAAATACGATATTCTACGGTATAACCTTGACGTTTTTCAATACTATTTTTAATTAAGTTTAAAACTCTCTGCAAATCGAGAGGATGAGTAAATTTTGTTAAGTCAATTTTCCCTTTTACTAATAATTCAGAAGCCGAATAACCTGTTAGGATAGTACATCCTTTACCGATATAATCTTTTCCCCAATTATCATCACAAGCAATGCGAAAAAACATTCCCGAAGTAGAATCAACAATGGTTGCTAATTGTCTTTGACTTTGATGCAATTCTATTTCTATTTGTTTATGTTTAAAAATAGTTCCTAGTTGAGAAGCAATACTTTCTACTATACCTAATAAATTTTTATCGATCGTGAGACATTGACGACATAAAAAAATTAAAATAGCAACAACTTCTTCTCCCGCTAAAATAGGGACTCCAAAAGCAGTTTTTAAACCACATTTTTTAGCTAAATCTTTGCGCAAAAACCAATCTTCTTGAGTAATATCTTCTATCCAAATAGCTTTTTTTTCTGTGGCAACATTTCCGGGTAATCCCACAGAAAATGGGAAGGTAAAATTATGACTTTCTTGTTTAAAATCTCCCAAAGAAATCATATCAGGAGACAATAAATTTTTGTCTGAGGAAAACCATGCCGTCGAATAATAAAAAAATTCTTCCTCTTGATTTGGCAACCATGCCTCACCAAAATCCCAATCAGTTTCTTGACATACTTTTTGTAAGGTATAAAGCAAAGCGGTTTCAAAATCGACTGAAGTAGTAATTGCTTGAGTTATATCTAACAGCAAGGATTTTTCCTGTTCCGTTTTTCTTTTTTCTGTAACATCAACGATGAATCCTTCTAAAAAGAGTAACTCTCCTGTGGGTGAATATATCCCTTGCCCTTGTTCCCATACCCATTTGATTTCGCCCGATCGAGACACTATTCTGTAATCAATTTGAAAGATAGTTCGAGAAGCAATAGCTGCATTAACTTCTTCTCTGACTAATTTACGATCGCAAGAATAAATTAAATCTTGATAACTAATAGTGCTATTATTAAGGAGATCGATCGCTTCATAACCAGTTAAATTCCAACAGTTTTGACTAATATATTCCATTGTCCATTGGGAATCATGACGACAACGATAAACTACAGATGGTAGATTATTTAATAAAGAGGATAAATGGGATAATTCTGCTGTTAAATCAACCACCGATTTTTGTGTAATAGGATGAAAAATAGAAATTATAACTTTTTCAGACTTCCACGTCACTAGATGTAGAGATAAGCTATATAAATCAAAATTATTTTCTGATTTACTATCATTATTATTATCGGAATTGTGGGGAATAAATAAATAGGGATTTTCTCCCGCCAATGCAAAAATTTGCTTAATATTATAAGGCTTTATATAATCTTCTAAGGTACTTTCTTCTAAGATATTTTGATTATAAATCTCAAATATTTGTTTAAAAGTATCATTGGCATAAATTAAATGATAGTTATTAGTTTTTATTAAAGCGATGGGAATATGAATACTATCTAAATCAATAGATGAAGAGTCAAGACTACCAGACAAGTATATACATCGATCGAGATAATTAAGGGACTTATGATTATTTTGATTTTTCCTACTTAACATCCAATTCATAAATCCCCCCTATTTTTAACAAATACCCTTGGAAATTTTACATAACAGTCTTAAATCAATTTTGCAAAGATAAAACAAATTTCTTGTTTCATAGCAAAAAAGAGGTGTCCATATCACAAAAATCAATGACAGCTATTCGCTATATCTCCACTCATAAATAATTTTACTAACAATTTTTTTATGAAAATGTTTTTCATGAGGATAAATTGAAATTATTGACTTTTTTTGTTCACTTAGATGAAGCATTAAGATAAATATTGTATTAGTATGACAAATAATTAACTGTTAAGATCAAAAAATCTATTTTAATATAGTTTACATCAATTATTATCACTATCTCTTAGCTTAATCATTAAAAGTTGATAAAAATACAAATTTAGAGTTTTAGTTAGAAGTATCTGAAGTTAATGATTCGTTAGTGGTAAGTTGTAAAAACACATCTTCAAGGGAAGGATGACTTCTTTTCATCTCGTAAAGACCCAATTTTTCCTGAACAATAGTACTAGCAATATCTTTTCCTAATTCATAATTTTTATCAAGGGTAACATTAATCAGAAAACGATTATTTTTGTCCATTATTTCCTTTATGTTCACACTTTTAATTCCTAACATTTTTTCTAATTTTGGTAATAAATTACTGGTGTCTCCTTCTACTTCTATTTCATAACCACTATTACCCTGCATTTGTTGTAAAAGTTCGTCAGGTTTTCCTGTGGCTACCACTGCACCTTTATTAATAATTGTGACAAAATCACAAGTCATACTCACTTCCGGCAGAATATGAGTAGATAAAATAACAGTTCTTTCTCCTGCTAAACTTTTAATTAAATTCCTGACTTCAATAATTTGACGAGGATCTAAACCAACTGTGGGTTCATCTAATATAATAACAGGAGGTTCATGAACGATCGCTTGGGCTATACCGACTCTTTGGCGATAACCTTTCGATAATTTGTGGATAATAGTATTAGCACGATCTTCCAGTTGACAACATTTTAAAGCCTTTTGGATTTTTTCCCCTCGATCGCCACTAGAAATTCCCTTAATTTTTGTCACAAAACCAAGATATTCTGTCACCGTCATATCCGTATAAAGAGGGGGCGTTTCTGGTAAATAACCAATTCTTTCTCTGACAGCCATAGGATTTTCATGGACTTCAAAACCTGCTATGGTAGCTTTTCCAGTCGTTGCAGGGATATAACCGCTAAGGATACGCATAGTTGTAGTTTTACCCGCACCATTTGGCCCTAAAAACCCTAAAATAGTACCCTTTTCCACTGAAAAAGAAATATCTTTAATCGCTTGAGTTGCACCGTAAATTTTACTTAAATTTTCGACTTCAATCATAATATATAACTCAAAAAAGATTAAGAAAATAGAACTTGGAAATATTTACTCACAAATAATACTTGGTATCATTATAAGCCCCTTCCCTCTTCTCTCTTCCTTTTTCCCTCCTCTCACCAAAATACTTTTTCAGCAACTTGCCTTAAATTATAAGAGTGTGTCCATTAAATTCATTAACTTGATGCTATCAGGAGACAATTCACTATTTTGATCTTGTTTGATCTGATATTCTAGTAATCCTTTCATGGCAATTAATTTTAAGCTATTTTCGGCTAATGTCTCTGTAATTGCCTCTCCTGATTTTACATAACCAATAGCGCCTAAATCCATTAAAGCCGATCTTCTTAATTGTAAGTCTTCTCCTTCTAATGCACTTACTAACATTTCTCCATAAATATCATCACGAGTTAACTGATACATCGCTCTCGCCGCCGCATAAGCGATTTTAGGAGTAGGATGATCAAGAAATGGTTTAATTAGATTTAGAGCATCTTTAGCCTGAAGTGTGCCTAAAGCCTCAATAATAGCCTCATAGGGTTGATTGAGATGAGGTTTTCCAATCACTCCAGATAACGCATAATCAGTTAGTTTATCCTCTTCAACGGCATTGTCTAAAAGATTGATTAGAGGTGTAATTGCTCTTGAATCTCCTAACATTTCTAAGGCTTGGGCGGCAGATTCTCTTACATAATAATCATCGCATTCAAAACAGTTAATTAAAGGCTCAACTGCCCTCAAATCATCTAGTTTGCCCAGGGCTTTGGCGGCATTTCTACGTAAGGGAAACCCCCCGTCGGGAGCTCTATCTTCTTCATCTTCAAGGGCATTCATTAAACTTTCTACTGCTACGGCTGTTTTTACCCGAAATTTTCCTAACCACCAAGCGGCATAGTATCTTAGTCCTAAATCTTCTTTTTGGTTTAAATTGGCGATCGCAGTACGACCTTCAGTAATGACTATTTCTGGGGTAATAGATATTGGGGTATTCATAATAAAACAGTTTTAAAAAAGTCAAGATTTCTATTTTAACCTCAGTTCTTCATTTTCCTAAATTTAGTTATTTTTACGGAGAGGAAAAAATCGATCGAGTGGTATAATCTGAAACATTATTTTCGCTAGTTAAGAACTATCAAAATTGTGAAAGATTCTCACTATAGATTATTAGACTTAGTGGGCGAAGGGCAGTTCGGAAAAGTATATACAGCTATCCATCGTCAAACAGGGGAATTAGTGGCATTAAAAGAATTAAATCCGCAAAAATTCTCTACTAAAAAATTCTTAAAAGAAATGCGAATTCTCCTGAGTTTAGATCATGTCAATATTGTTCGTTGTCACGGTATTAAACATAATGAAAAAGGACGTTTTTTAATAACAGAATACTGTGAAGGCGGTACTTTAAGAGATTTATTAGAAACATCGTTTGAGCTTAGTTTAGAACAAAAATTAAAAATTATTACAGACATTTTAGAAGGATTAAATCATGCTCATATAGAAGGTATTATTCATCGAGATTTAAAACCAGAAAATATTTTATTATGTGTCACCCCTCAAGGTTGGAATGCAAAAATATCAGATTTTGGAGTGGCAAAAATTGAATTAGAAGATCAAAATGTAAACCCCAGTACTATGGGGGATACTGGCTCACCTGCTTATATGGCACCTGAGCAATTTTATGGGAAATACTCTTATAGTTCCGATCTCTACGCAGTAGGAATTATATTATATGAATTACTTATGGGTTTTCGTCCTTTCAGTGGTAGTCCTTATGAGATTATGATCAAACATTTGAATCAAACTCCAAAAATACCTGATGATATACCTTTCCCTTTAGGACAAATTGTTAGTCAGGCTCTACAAAAACTACCTCAACATCGATTTCGTACTCCTCAAGAAATGAAAACTGCTATTTTAAGAGCAACGTTAGAATTGCAAACCTATAATCAATCCTTATATAAAAATATTCCTTATAAGTCAATTTCTTTAGATTTAATTTATGATGAGTCACCTCCTGAACAAATTAATTATTTAGTGACAAAAGATAATGTTATTTATTTAGCTGGGGAAAAAACGTTATGGATTAAACATTATCAAGAAGATTTTGATACGAATAAAATAAGTTTAAATGAAGGTATAAAACATCAATTTAATGATCAAGTTATCGATGTTAAAGTGGTTAATGATGGTTGTGTTGTCGCTACGAGAAGTTTGTTTAAATATAACCAATATAATTTATTTCATTGTGGAAAAAATATTAAAAATTTAATAGAAATAGAAAGTGAGTTTTTTACTTTTGCTTTTCCTGATAACTATTCGTGGATTGCTCTTAATAAAAATCAAGATTTAGATCAAGGTTTTCAGATTATTAAAACTAAAAATTCTTCTCCTATTAATACTTTAGTGAAAGATTTTTTACCTAAACAAATTATTAGCATCGATCGACATCATGGAGTAGCAATATATAATCAATTAGACATTAATAAAAATCAAACCTTTTTCCGCTTTTTTAATCGTCGGGGGGGATGGACTGATAGCTATATGGTTTCTTTACTTTTACATGATCTTCTTTATAACCCTGCAATTTCTAATACTTTCTTGTCCAGAGAAAAACAAACCAATAATTTAGTTTTAATTAAGTTTAATCCTTTTTCAATTCGTCGTATTCCTCTTAATTTTAAAGCTGATTTTTGGGTTCCTAGCAATAAGGGTTTTATTTGCGGTAGTTCATCAGGTGACATTGCTTTTTTAGATTTGCAAGGTAATTATTTAGGAGAAGCTAATATTCTTTTATCTATTAATTCGATCGAGATGTTAACAGAAGATAAAATAATAGTAATTACTAATAATAAAAAAGAACAAAGAAAACAAATTTATAAAATTCAAGTATTAGGTTTAAGAAGTTAGATATTAGGTTTTAAAAGAATTTTAATACTTTATGAAAATAATAAATATCGAATAAATAATTGAGAATTGATAAATAAAAATTTTTCTTTTGAGTGATCGATTTTGACCATATAAATAATTTGTATGAATACCTGTTATACTCATGTGTGTAATAAATAGTTAAAAAGGTTTGTTATAATTGAAGTTTAAACACCTAATAATTTAACAATCTTAAACTATTATTAACTATTCTTTAAGTTAAAAAAACTCATGAATAAAAAAAATATATCTCGCTTAATAATCTCTTTTTGTTTATTTTCTTTACTACTTATATCCTCTTGTTCTCCTCAACCTCCTTCTCGTTTTGAACAGGCACAACAAGAAAGTAATAATGCAGGAAATAAAAATATTGCGGTTGATAAAGATGCTGTAAAGGGAGCTAGTTTTAATAAATTTTTTCCTATTAGTAGTGGAGAATATGAAAGAGTTTTTACTCAAGAAAAATCAGGATTTGTTCAAGCAAAATTAAAACGCAACGGTCAAGATTTAGCTGTTTTAGCTATTTTTGATACTATGAGCAATCCTTCTGCTAAAGAAGATTTTAAGAACTCTACGGACAAAATTAATGGTTTTCCTGTGGTAGAAAAAGGAACTAATAATACTGCGGTTTTAGTCGCCGATCGTTATCAAGTAAGTATAAAATCTAGTAGTACTGACTTTGATTTGGAGCAAAGAAAAGATTGGTTAAGTAAATTCGATCTCAGCAATTTAGCTAAGTTAAATTAAACAATTTAATTGAACTCACAAGATAGATGAACTCACAAGATAGATAAATTATTAATTATTTCCTTAAAAAATATTAAACAGAGGTAGAAAATGAGTAAAGCAATTTTTGAATTAGTTGATGACTTACCCCAAAATAATATCACTACGATGGTATTAAAATCTCTTGATTTTGTTATACCCGGACAATGGCAAAATACCACTAATTTTGAACAAATGATTCGGGAAGTGACAGGGGAAACTGACGAGCAAATAATCCAAAAAATAGGCGATCGAGCAGTATGGTTGTTTAATGATAAAACTCAAGGTTATCAAAATGCGTTATGGTTGTATCAAACAGTAGATAAAGCTGACTATGCTTTAGGTGCAGCCGCTTTAGCTAATAAAGTTGGTTCAAAAATTGGTTTACTAAGTTTTCTGAATCGGTTAACTCCCAATAACGAGAAAGCCCAAGCCATCGATTTAGCCATAAAATTAGTAGTGGAAGTAGTTGCATTTTGTCAAATAAATGGTTTACCCGGTGACAGTATCGGAGATTTTGTAGCGGCATTGAAAGAATATGAATCGGACTCTTTAATGCGTATGACAGCCTTAATTTGCCTTGATGGTTTAGTACCTTTCGGAGCAGATTTTATCCTTAAAGTAGAATCGACTATTAACAATCTTACCACAAAGGAATTGAGTAATAATCCTGCTTTTGATAGTGTCAGTCGCTTAATTCCAGGAGGAAATCCTGCTGGACAATTACAGTTTATTGGTAATAGCTTTTCTGCTGTTAAAGGGTGGATGACAGGATTTGTAAGCAGTCACAATGTCACTCAAAGTGCAGTTATGAAAAATCTCCATAGTTTTGTGGAATTTTCTGAAGATCAATTTGATTATGTCGCCGCTTTCATTGATATGTCAACTAATTACTTTGAACATACTGGTACACAATCGATCGCCAAAAGTTTAATTTCTCGTGCCATGATGGAAGTTTAACCTCAGTTCGACAGAAGAAAAATGATGAAGACGAGACAGGAGGACAAGTGGACAGGGAGAAAAATTTTTAATATTTGTATATTTTGAGAGAATTTTATTCATTTACAAAAACTACAATCTAATCTACCTGTTTCCCTGTGTGTTTGTAAACGGGAGTCAGTCATTGTAATCAACTATTTTTATAGTTCACTCAGGTGAAGTTTAGGATTTGGGAGTTGAGATGAGTTTCACCTTAATTTCTCATTCCTCATTGTCTATTAAACTTAGATACTAACAGCTTACTGTTATAATAATGTAACTTCTTAATGTAAAAGTAATGGTATTTTTTCCTTAATGGACACGATCGATTTTGCGATCGACAGAAGATAAAGAACAATAAAACGTAACAATTATTATTATTTTTCAGAATTTATTTTAAATATATTATGGCTGAATCTTATTTATTAGAAAAATTAGCATCGGTAGAAAGCACATTTACCGAATTAACTCGTCGATTAGGAGATCCGGATATTGCCACCAATCCCGATGAATTGCAAAAAATAGCAAAAATGCGATCGTCTTTGGAAGAAACGGTTATAACTTATCAAGAATGGCAAAAAGCACAATTGGACTTAAAAGGTGCAAAAGAAATTTATAAAGAGTCTAACGCAGATCCGGAAATGAAGGAATTAGCAGGGTTAGAAATTGATGAATTAGAGGAAAAAATTGAGCAGTTAGAAAAACAACTCAAACTATTATTACTACCCCGTGACCCTAATGATGACAAAAATATTATGTTAGAAATTCGTGCGGGTACTGGCGGTGATGAAGCTAGTATTTGGGCGGGAGACTTAGTGCGAATGTACTCAAGATATGCGGAAACTGTTAATTGGAATGTGAAACTTTTAAGTGAATCTCCTGCCGAAATGGGAGGATTTAAAGAGGCGATTCTCGAAATTACGGGGGATAGTGTCTATAGTAAACTCAAATTTGAAGCAGGAGTACATCGAGTACAACGAGTACCTTTAACAGAAGCAGGAGGACGAGTTCACACTTCCACAGCGACAGTGGCAATTATGCCTGAAGTGGATGAGGTAGAAGTACACATCGATCCTAAAGACATTGAACTAACAACCGCTCGATCAGGGGGTGCTGGAGGACAAAATGTTAATAAGGTGGAAACTGCGGTAGATTTGATGCACAAACCAACGGGAATTCGAGTTTTTTGTACGGAAGAACGATCGCAGTTAAAAAACCGTGAACGGGCGATGCAAATTTTACGAGCAAAACTCTATGAAATTAAAATGAAGGAACAACAGGACGAAGTAACCTCTATGCGTCGCTCTCAGGTTGGTACGGGCGCTCGATCGGAGAAAATTCGTACTTACAACTATAAAGATAACCGAGCAACAGATCATCGACTGGGTAGAAACTTTGATTTGAACAGTGTATTAGAAGGAAAAATCGAAGATGTGATACAGGCTTGTATTGGTCAAGATCAACAAGAAAGATTAGAACAAATGGCCGCATCTCCTACCACTGCGGAAGCCTTAATTTAGTCAGTGCTGAAAAAGTATTTTGGTTTGGTAGAGACAAGGTTTTAGGTATTAGGCATTAGGTATTAGGTAAAGAATTGATAAACAACTATCAATAATTGATTTCCTCCTCGATTAATTTAGTTAAATAATTGAACGAAAATTGAAAAATTAACCTAAAACCTAAAGGTATCGAGTCTAAAACTTACCTAAATCAAAAATTTTTGCGTTGAACTCAAGTAACTTTACGATCGCCTTTAAGAATCCTGTGACTAAATTCTAACAAGTTCTTTTGTTTTTGTTATAGGTGCAGTGAGTGCTTCTTCTAAATCCGCACAGCCTAATTTTTGCTCAAGAATATTAAACACTTCTCGCCCGAAATCTAAAGGGTTTTGTTTCCATGCCTGTAAACACACTTCGCCAAAAAATGATCCTAATGGTTCGGGGTTCCAAAGCAGTTTTTTAGCTGTCCAAGGCATCATACTCATAGGGTTGTAGCCTTCTTTAAGAATGTTTTTTTCTAGGGCGTATTCTTCTAAGTGAGTATGGGGTTGTAAACCAATGAAGAAGATTGCCGGTTCAACTTTATCACTACCAAAAATATTTTCTAATTCTCGATGATAAGCGATCGTTTGGCGAATAGTATCAAAAGTTTCATCTATAACATTAAAAGAGTAGTTAACCGAAACCACATCATTAAATCCTGCGGTTTTTAAATCCCGACAATTTTGTAAGACATTTCTTAGGTTATAACCCATGCGCATTTTACGCACTAATTCCTGTGAACCGCTAGTTATACCAATCTCAAAGTAATTCATCCCCGTTTTTACCATCAAATCACATAATTCAGGGGTAAGATTGTCAGCACGAATGTAGGAAGCCCAGTGTATATTCTGCATACCAGATTCAGCTATTTTTGTCAAGAGTTCGATCGCATCATTTATATACATTTTTGCCGGAATAAATTGAGCATCAGTAAACCAGAAATTGCGAATACCTCGATCGTACAATTGACGCATTTCCCTTACTACTTCTTCCGCAGGGTTGATTCTAACCTGTTTACCTTCAACTACTGTATAGACACAATAACAACAATTATGGGGGCAACCGCGCTTAGTTTGTACCCCAATATAAAAGTCATTTTCTTGAAAATAATAATCAAATTCTGTCCAAATATTCGCAATATAATCGTAATTACAGGCAGTTTTTTCGAGAGGGCTAGGTTGTTCATGAATTAAGCCTTTTCTTGGTTCATTACTCCCCACTACATAACAACGCTCATTAGTAAAATCTTGGTTAGTGAGAATTTTCTCCATCAAGGTTTCTCCCTCTCCCACTGATACGATCGTACCTTTTGGTAATTCGGTTTTCAACTGTTCATAAAAGACACTTACTGCACCACCGCCCACCATCACTTTAACATTGGAATTATACTTACTAGCTTGTTTTAAGCCTTTTTTAATTAGTCTTGCATTACGCCACAATTCCCCATAATAAGCCGTTGCTACCTTTAAACCACCGAATGCACCTCTCAATCTAATTAACGGATTTTTGGCATAATAAAACTCAAAAGCATTTTGTAACGGATTGCCTCCTCTACCACCAACAGGGGCATAAATTTGAATATCCCGCCATGAATAAACTAACATGGTAGGCTTAAATTCATCAATACATTCTATCAAAGCTCGATCGAAATCTAAAGGAGGTACTGTGCCTAAATCGAAGATTTTTTGTTCTATTTCAGGAAATAATTTATGTACATGATCAGCTAAATATACAACACCAATAGGGAAGATTGGGTTACAAGGAAGTCTCAGGTATAATATTTTTTCTGTCATGATTTTTAAAATTCCTTAACTAAATGAGAGTAAACGGTTTTAATAGATAACTTTCTTTCTCATCTATCTTAATATATTTTTACATTAGGCATTTTTTAAATCAATTTTTCTTATTTTACCTTTTGCCTATCTTCACCGATAATTTTATATGGAACTGACTGAGATTAATATTAAACTATCCAACTTCTATGGGTTTTAGCTTACTGGGATTTTCAGTAATTTTCTTTTATTGAACTCAGGCTTTAAATTCCTAAGTAATTAATTGTTAATTTTCTGTTATAATCCTTGCTTATTGTTGTTTAAATAGAGTAAATTCCGCTTTGGCACAGGTTATTATCGACAATCTCTACAAAACCTATACTCCCTCTGGCACTAAGTTTTCTCCCTCTTTTGCTTTGGGAGTGTCTGGAGTCAATAACTCTCCTGAAATACAGGAAAATTCTTCAACTTCAACGAATGTATTAAAAGGAATTAATCTGAAAATTCATGATGGGGAGTTTATGGTGTTAGTAGGTGCTTCTGGATGTGGTAAAAGTACTTTATTGCGTTTGATTGCTGGATTAGAAGAAATTAGTGGTGGTAAAATTATAATTGGCGATCGCATTGTGAATGATTTACCACCCAAAGCGAGGGATATAGCGATGGTATTCCAAAATTATGCCCTTTATCCTCATCTGAGTGTTTATGATAACATTGCCTTTGGCTTACGGCGGATGAATCAACAAATCTCCTTTACTCCAGTTGATAAAATTTTGACTACCGTCACGAGAAAGTTACCAGAAAAATGGTGTTATCTTTCCGAAAGTGAAAAAGAAATTCAGAAAAAAGTCAATATCGTTGCTGAAATGTTGCAAATCGATCACTTGTTAAAACGTCTGCCAAAACAACTATCAGGAGGACAAAAACAACGGGTTGCATTAGGAAGAGCGATCGCTCGTAACCCTCATGTATTTTTGATGGATGAGCCTTTATCTAACCTTGATGCTAAATTGAGAACAGAAACACGAGGACAAATAGTTAAACTACAAAAACAGTTAGGAGTGACAACGATTTATGTAACTCATGATCAAACAGAAGCCATGACGATGGGCGATCGTATTGCAATTATGAATCAAGGAGAAATTCAACAAGTGTCCACTCCTTTAGAAATATATCATCAACCTATTAATAAATTTGTTGCGCAATTTATTGGTAGTCCTCCCATGAATTTTCTTGAGGTAAACTATCAAAAACCAGATTTAATTATTCATTCTCACTTTAAACTATCTTTATCCTCTAAGTGGCAGGATGTTTTTAAACAATATAATTATGAGAAAATTTGGTTAGGAATTAGACCAGAGTATTTTATATTATCTCCAGAATTAGACAATAATATTCCCGTGATAGTTAATCTTGTAGAAGCATTGGGAAATGAGTCTATTTTAACGGTAAATTTACTAGGAGAGAAACAGCAAAATTTACAAGTAAAATTATTTACTGATAAGACAATAAAAATAGGAGATAAATTAAACTTAAGTATAAACTTAGATAAAGTTAGTTTCTTTGACTATTATCAAGAAAAGAATATTAGTTTTATCGATTAAAATTAAGCACAAAATACTATGATTAAAACATCTTTTTTTCGAGTACCCATAGATAAAATATGCTTTACAGTGATTGCAAGTCTTAGTTTTGTCATAGTAATTTTAGTCGGTGGTAGTAAACTTTGTCAGAATAATGAGTGTTTGTTTAAAAATCAACCTCATGTAGAAGAATTTAGTTGGGAAAATCAAAAAATAAGTAATAAAGATTATGGATTTTCTCTAACATTCGATCGACCTATGTCTCAAGAAAGTGTAGAACAAAATTTAAAAATAGAACCTCCTTTAGATGGCAAAATAAGTTGGTCAGGAAAAAGGTTAGTTTATACTCTCAATAATGTAATTTCCTATGGTAAAAATTATCGTTTATCAGTCAAAAATGCTCAAGAAAAATTTAGAAGTAATTTAGGTGCACAGATAGAACCTTTTGTGGCAGAATTTCAGAGTAGAGATCGTGCTTTTGCTTATATTGGCAGTCAAGAAGAAGAAAGTGGACGACTAATTCTCAATAATTCTACAAAACAAAATAAAACTATTCTAACTCCAGAACATTTAACAGTAGTGGACTTTAAATTCACTCCTGACTCTGAAAAAATTGTCTTTTCTGCTATTGATGAAAGCAAAAAACATGAGGATTTCAAAAAACTAGATATTTATGAAGTTTCTACCGGTTTATCTAATGATTTAACCACAAAAATACCAACTCAATTAAGATTAGTTTTAGATGGAGAAGAATATCAGAATAATAAGTTTGATTTAGCGGGAAAAAATGGAGAGATTCTCATCGTTCAAAGGATAAAATATGATAATCCTGAAGATTTTGATCTGTGGAAAGTTGAAGTTGGAAAAATTCCTCAAAGACTAAATACAAAAGGTGGAGATTTTATTATAACTCCAGATAGACAAGCCATCGCCATTGCTCAAGGAGAAGGAATCGCTATTATACCGATAGAAAATCAAGAAAATGATCAATCAGTTAATTTTTTACCGAAATATGGGCAAGTTGTTACTTTTTCAGCAGAAGGTGATAGTGCGGTGATGATCAATTATAATAAAGATGATTCTGAATTACGTTATACTCGATCGTTATTTTATGTGAATAATCAAGGCATTGAGAAAGAATTAATAAACATAGATGGCTCAATTATTGATTGTAAATTTAATCAAAATGGGAAACAATTATTTTGTTTATTAACGAAGTTAACAGAAACTGAAACTGAATTTCAAGAAAAACCTTATTTTGTAGCGATCGATATTAACTCAGGAGAGATAATTCCTTTAGTAGCGTTGCCTAAATTTCAGGATATGAAAATAAGCATTGCACCCGACGGATTTGGAATATTATTTGATCAATTAATAACAGAAAATGATGTTCCTCAAAACTCCTTAAAAACTGCCTTACCTGATGATGATTTACTCACCGATTCCGCCGAATTAATTCTAAGCAGTCGATTGTGGTTATTAACATTACCTTCTCCAGAATCAACACAACCGCAATTACAAGAATTACCGATCGCAGGATTTAAACCCCAATGGAGTCCATAAAGTATAAAAATTAAAAACAGAGAATAGATAGTTAATTAAGGTTTTGTAATTATTATTAAGTTGACTCTAATTACATAAAATAGAAGGACAAACATTCATTTCCTTAGTTTCTTCTTTCGTTTCTGAAGAAGGAATGGGATTAGGATTACTATTCAAAACTTCTCCTTCCTTGGGATTGTCGGTATTTTCCGTCACTTCTGCTGTCTGTAAGAAATCATCTATAGGAACTACAAATTTCCCCTCTGGATCTCTACTTACAGGCGTACCACCTACTCTGGCGGCATTACTAAAAAGACTTTTTAAAATTTCGTTAGAGTTGTCACTTGACTGTAAGGTAATCAACAATCCATCTTTAATACAAGTATATCCTTTTCCGGGGAACTTTTGACCTACGCAAATTACAGGCAAGTTTTTTTGAACTCCAGTAGTTACAAATTTTAATTTTCCACTATCAGAAAATTTTTGAAATCTGGTGGTTACTTCTTGACATCTTTTTTGAGGTGTCCACCCTGAATTGCGAAAAAATTCACTTTGCCAAGTAATTAGCTGTATTCTTCCTCTCGGAGTATCAACTATAGTGGTGGGAATACCTTGATTATTAATACATTTATAGGTATTTTTAGCTCCTTGTGCTTGAATAGTGTTTGTTATTCCTACCCAAAATAATCCACTGAAAATCAATAATCTGTTGATAAAATGAATATTCATACACTAACCCCTTTTAATTTTTCAAACTTACTTACGTAATTATACTTGATTTTATTTTTGTGTACTATTATTATTTTTTGCACATTAAAAATAGTATAACAATTCCAAATAAGTCAATGTAAAAAATTAATCAAAAAGCCAAGAAAGAAAAGGGATTATTTTTAATAATATTTCGTTATAAATTTTTTTATTCTTCCAAATCATTTATTTTTTTAATCATAATCGATCGAAACTTATTTATGATTTCATTAAACTAAGATAGTATGTTTTACTAAATACTATTGTATGTCTAAATTCTCCAACATCGATCGTTAAGCTAAGACGCATTTAACTTACTTCTTCACCTTGATTGAATTTGCATCCACAAATTGACTGAAAATAAGAATCTCAAAATGTCAATCGTATTATGACGACTGCTATATTTTTGTGAGAATTATAGAAGTTGTAAGTTGAGTCCATAATATAATGTAAAGTATGATTGATATTTACTACATCACCTCAATAAAAATGAGTTAATTAAGGAATACCTTTCCAAAATAATTTAGAAGTCAAAATATTAGTCTCATTGGGTATGTATAAAAGATCAGTTTGACTATTAATAGTCTGCAAAATGGATTTTAATACATTAACAACTACACTATTCCCGAATTGTTTATAAGCAATATTATTGCTATTACTAATAATAAAATCATCAGGAAAACCCATAATTCTAGCACATTCTCTCGGTGCTAATTTCCTGATTTTACCATTAATTAAATAAATACCAGTTTTTGCACCAATACCGCCACCATAAGCAGATAATGTGATAGCATGACCAAGTTGATGATAAATTCTTTCACCCTGTCCACCCTTATTAATCGTGCCGATTCTAATCGGTTTTTGTGGATAATTACCTAAAATATCTCTAGTTATCTCTAAATTTTCTTGAATTTTTATATCACTTCTATTAATAATAAAATCCTTAGTTTCTGAGTCATCTAAACAAAAGTCTATTAAACTGGTTGCCTTACTATAACTATTAGGAAAAGTAAACTTTTTAACCTTTAAATCTTTTCTAAAACCTAAAATATAGATTCTTTCTCGCTTTTGAGGTACACCAAAATTAGAAGCATTTAAGACTTGATAAAAAACATCATAACCAATTTCATTTAAACTATTTTTAACAACTTTTAAGGTTTTTCCCTCATCATGTTTAGCAAAATTTTTCACATTTTCTAAGATTAATAACGACGGTTGATGATATTTAGCAATTCTCACAATATCAAAAAATAATGTACCCCTAGTATCATTAAATCCTAATTGTTTTCCTGAAATACTAAAAGCTTGACAAGGAAAACCAGCACACAAAATATCATGACTAGGAATTTCTTTTTCGGGAATTATTGTTATATCTCCTTCAGGTAAAATACCGTAATTTTTTAAGTAAATTTCCTGACAATATTTATCCCATTCAGAAGCAAAAACACACTTAGCACCATAGTAACTTAATGCTTGATGAAAACCGCCAATTCCTGCGAATAAATCACTAAATTTTACATCTTTTAAAACTTTCATTTATTCATTTTTAACAGGTAAATATCGCACACGATAATTCTTATCTTTGATAGTAATAATTGCCCCATTTTCTAGGATATTTTGACATTCTTGTAAAACAGGATTTAATTTAGATAAAACATAATCAGGATTTGCTTTTTCTAATCTAAAAATAATCACACTTGGCAAAGAATCACCACTAAAAGCTAACAATTCCCCAAAATCCAAATCGAAAGTTAAAATTATCCTTCTTTCTTCCTTGGCCTTGACAATAATATTTTCATCAGAGAGTTTTTGTAATTTTTCATCTCTAAGATGTATGGCATCATAACCATAATTTCGCAGAGTATTGATTACAGTTTGAGAAACTCCCATATCACCTAAAAATTTCATGCCACTTTTTCCTCAAAAGAGTAAACTTTTTCATCTGCTAATAAAGCGGCATAGTTAAGGGAGGCTTGAATATCCTCTAATTCTAAATCAGGATACTCTGTTAAAATTTCATCGATCGTCATATCACTGGCTAACAATTTTAACACTAAAGCAACTGTAATGCGCATTCCTCGAATACAAGCCCTTCCTCCCATGATTTCAGGGTTAAAGGTGATTCTTCCTAAGATAACTTTTGTATTTTCTATCATCTTTTATTTGATTTTTGTATCTTAATTTTATTGTATGGCATTATCTATTTGCTCGATCGCCACTAAGATATTTTCAATCGTGTTTTTAAATTATCACGAGCAACATAAATAATTGTTTTACCTTTTCTTGCTTTAGTCGCTAAAAATAAATCTTTTTCAACTAATTGATTAAGATAATTTCTAGCTGTATTTGGTGTTAAACCTAAATCATTAGCGACTTGTTGAGCAGTAAATTCTTTACCGATATTTTTTAAGGCTTGTTTTAAAATTTCTAGGTGATTTTTATTTAATGTTTTGGCAACAATACTATTATCAATCCAGTCCATAAATTCATAAAATTCAGTTTTTTTCTTGTCTATATATTCATATAAAGAATTAATGGCTTTAATGATTATATCTACTTGATGGTAAAGAAAATAAGTAAGATCAAAATCATCTGTTTCCACATAAATAAAGGCTTTATCATAATCATTTCTTTTCTGCTGAATAAATTTACTAATAGATATATATTCAAATAACCAATAACCAGATTTTAGGATACTCCAATAAAAAATTGCTCTAGCAGTTCTACCATTTCCATCAGCAAAAGGATGAATATAAGCAATCATAAAATGTAAAATAATTGCCTTTATAATAGGATGAATAAAATTACTATAATTATCACTATTATTATCTATTGTATTAGCAAACTCACATAGTTCTTGTAATCTTTCCACAATGGTTTGATAATCTGGAGGGTGAAAGGAATTTTCATTATATAAATCAGAAACAAAAATATTATTATTATTTCTAAACTCTCCTGCTGTACCTTCATTTTCGATCGCATTATGAACAGCAATTTTATGCAATTCTAAAATAAATTCTATGGATAATTCCTCATCTTTTTTTTCCACAACTTTTTTCATCAACAGATAATTATTTAAAATCATTTGTTGTGATTTATCTTGAGGAGGAAGATTTTTACTAAGCATTTCTTTCGCCACTGTGCGAGTGGTTGATGCACCTTCAAGTTGAGAAGAAGTTATTGCTTCTTCCTGTATTAAACTTTGAACAAGGTAACGATTTTTTTCTGATTTAGTCACTAAATTACCATCACTAATATCTTTTCCTCCTCCTGTTAATTTATCGATTTTATGGAGTTGAGCAAATAATGATTCAGGTACACAATAATGAAATACAGTATCTTTTTCTGCTTGTAATGGTAATTTTTTAGCAATGGAAGCCCGTGCCATTTTTGTCGCAATCCATGCTAAATCTTCATTATCACCTTTTTTTACTCTCCATTGAAATTGATCCCAGTGTAAATATCTTCCTTTAGAATCGATCGATCTATATTCTGATTGTAATAAGAAAAACTCGTTATATTTTATTCCATTATTAATATTCTTTAAAAGTTGAGATACTGATTTTGGCTTTCTAATTTTTCCCATTACAACCACATAAACTAAATTTTTGATTTTTGAGTTTATTTTAATTATAGGGAAAGAAAACGTAATTTTGTTAAATTGATTTTAGGCTACAATATCGATCGATGAAAGATGATAATTCATCCACTGTTTGTATGAGGATAAGACAGGATTCAAGGATTAACAAGATTTTTTCTTCTCATGTATTCGTTGATTATCAAATAATTTAGATTATTCATAAGAAAAACCAAAGCATTATCAACAACTATCGTGAATATTCTTTAGTTTTGTAAATCCTGATGCTGACATTACAGAATATTAAATATCACATAAGCCAGTTCACTGATATTAATTAACCTACACGAGAAAGATCATTATTTATTCAGAAATCAAAGATAGAATTTCTTTTTTAAATTTATCAAAAACATTAAGTTTTTCTACTTCATAACGAACATATCCTATATTATCTATGATTTTAATTTGATTAGATATTTCAATAAAAGCAAACAAGTTTTCTTTTTCTAAAGAACCAAAAATCTCTTGACAATGTTTAACTTCTTCTATAACTAAATAGTTACTTTGTGTTTTAGAAAATAAAAGAAAATCAAGTAAATTGATTTGCTCCAATTTGATTTCATAGATGACGATTGATTGCTCTTTTAATTCATATTCTAAATGAATCAGTTTTCTAATATTTTTAAGACGATTTTTTAAATCAAATAATAATGATTTAATTATCATCAATTGTTGTGTTTTTTCTAGATCTTCTTGAAGAAGAAGTGTTTTTTTATGTACTAAAATCTTATCAGTTAGATTTTCAACTAATTTTATACATTTTTTCTTTTCTGCTTTTGTTATGTTTGATGGAATGTTGAGATTTATTTGCTCACCGTCACTACTGCTTATATTTAAAGAAATTGTGGTTTTATCAGATTCACATACATCTTTTTTGCGAATCATTTCTTGTATGTTAATTTTAGCTTCCTGTATTTTAATTATAGAAAGCACAATACTCATTATCTGAGCCACTGTGCCTGCTCCATAAAAGCTACATCGAAGTACTGGCAAAATTTGCTGTATATCAATACTATCCGCTCTATATTCACTAATAGTAGTATTTATTTTAATATTACTCTCTTTATAATTTTCTTTTATTAATTGCTCAATCTTCTCTAAATCATTACGTAACCCAGAAATTCTAATTTTAGTCATTGTTTAAATTAACTATAAGTATATATGAACTGTTTTTATTATAGACCATATATAATTTTTTGTGTATTTCTCTAAACAGCAACTCCCTCTAATTCATCCTCAGTTTTCTCGTATAAATCTTTAAGTTTATCTAACTTCTCCTCATCTGCATCCCAAAAACCGCGCCCATTCGCCTCCAACATCCGCCCTACAATATTGCGGAAGGCTTCGGGATTCGCTTCCCTTAACTTATTCGCCATGTCTTGATCTAATACATAAGTATCAACCGCTTGATCATATACCCAATTATCGGTAAAATCCGCTACTCCTCCCCAACCAATTAAAGCCGTCATCCGTTGAGAGATTTCGTAAGCACCACCAGAACCCTGATCAGCCATAGCTTTCGCCCATTTGGGGTTAAGTAATTTAGTGCGGTATTCCATGCGCAAAACTTGGTCTAATTTGCGGGGAGTGGTATCCTGAGAGAAACTTTCCACAAAACTAGCCGTTACCTTCTTACTGCTTTGTTTTTCCGCCGATCGCTTCAAGCCTCCTGTGTTAGCATAATATTCTTGAATATCCGTCAAACCATATTCAACAGAATCGATTTCCTGCACCACCGTAGCGCTAGTTTCTAATAGTTTATCTAAAATTTCGGGGCGGGTTTGCCCTTTATCCTTTCTACCGTAGCTGAAAACATTGCGACTTTTCCATGTATCCGCTAATTCATCTCCTGAATCCCAGTTACCATCCACCACTCGATCGTTTACTAACGAGCCAAAATCACCGCTAGGATTAGAAAATAGTCGTGCGGAGGGGTTATCGATCCCTTTTTGCTGTAATTCTAAATAATGTTTGCGAATAAAGTTATTTTCGATCGATTCTTCCGCAGTAGAAGCACGGTAAAATAAATCATCCAACAATTCGATAATATTAGTAAAAGTATCACGGAAAATCCCCGATAAATTGCCCAAAACATCGATGCGCGGATGCCCGACTTTTTCCAATGGCATTAACTCATATCTTACTATACGCCCGGTACCTTCTTTAACAGGCTCTGCTCCCACTAATTCTAGTAAAATGCCGATCGACTCCCCCTTAGTTTTAATGGCATCTAAACCCCATAACATGAGGGCGACGGTTTCAGGATAACTGCCGTTTTCTGCTAAATTTTGCTCAATAATCTTCTTACCAATCTCCCTACCTCTTAAATACGCACCCTGAGAAGGCATCCGATAGGGATCTAATGCGTGGATGTTACGACCCGTAGGTAGGACTCCAGCACCATCTCGCAGTAAATCACCGCCGGGTGCAGGGGGGATATATTCACCGTTTAAACCTCTTAATAGATTAGTCAATTCGTCTTCCGTTTGCATTAACAAGTCACTGATTAACTGTTGTTGTGCAAAACGTTGCTTTAATTCTTCTTCTTTTTCGGCTTTCTTCTCAACTCTGGCGAATAAATCACTATTATTTAACTCTTGGGCGAAGTTTTTTTGACTATAAGTATCATTAAAATAAGCCTCAAGGTAAGATTGCAGTTGCTCTGGATTGGGTTTTTCTCCTAAGATGTGTAAACCAGAAGAAAATAATCTTTGCTCGACAATTTGCAAATAGTCATAAATTTGGACAAAATAATCGTTAAGTGCCTGTTTACTAAATAACTTGGCATTGTCAGCAGTAAATTCGATACCTAGCTTTTCCCCTTCGGTAAATTTGCAATCTTTATATAAGCCACTATCGACTATTTTTTGGATAATATCCCCTTTTAATGGCTGATTTTTCTCTGTATCTTCTCGATACTCGTTAATTAACTCTTTTAATGCCATTAACTCTTTATATAACCCTGCCCTACCGTAAGGAGGTACATTATGAGAGATAATCACACCATAACCCCGTCTTTTTGCCAACATGGATTCTGAGGGATTATTGGCGGCGTAAATGTAGAGGTTAGGAATATCGCCCAATAGTACATCTGACCACGAGTATCCCGTATTACCAAGAGGATTACCCGGCAACCATTCTACTGTGCCGTGCATTCCGAAGTGTATAATCGCATCGGCTTGAAAGTCATTTTGCAACCATTTATAAAAAGCTGTGTATTGGGGATGGGGTGTTAAATCCTTTTCAAACATAAGCCTCATGGGATCTCCCGCTATACCGAGAGGAGGTTGTACTCCAATCCAGACGTTACCCAATTGAATACCGCCGATTTGGAATTTGTCACCGATGGTTTTTATGCCTGTTTGAGTAAGATTTCCCCATTGTTTTTGGATTTTATTTATTAGTATATACCCTAACCATCGATCGAGGGTCTTCACATCAACAGTATTAGAGTTAATAGTTAATAGTGACTTGTCAATAGTTAAATTACCTTCTGCCTTCTGCCTTCTGCCTTCTGCCTTTCCTGAATAGGAGATAAAATCATCGGCAGTTTTGACTTGTTTAAGAATTTCCTCGCCGTTTTCGGGAATATTATCAACGTTATAACCTTCTTCCTTCAATGCTGTTAGTAATTTTTGCAAAGATTTAGGCACATTTAATAATGCGGCTGTGCCAGTAGCACCGTAACCGGGAGGGAAACCATATAAAATAATAGCAACTTTTCGATCGAACTTCTCCTTTCTTCTTAACTTAATCCAGTTATTAACTCTACCAGTGAGACGCTTCACTCTTTCAGGAATAAGGTATATATCTTCTCCCACTAAACCACCCAATGGCACGGTATCGATCGAACCATCTAACTCAGGTAAAGCGTATAATACCACACTTTGCAAACCACCGATACCCTTTCTTACCCATGAGTGAATATCTTGGATTAACAAAGGCGCGGCGACAATGTAGGGAATGTTTTTCGCCGTTAAGATACGTTTTGCCACTTCTACCTGTCTGCCACCCTCCATACTACCAGCAGGGCCACCCACCAAAGGAAATCCAATAGTAGATACGATCGCATCTACCTTTACCGCATCTTTTGATAACGAGGGAGTTTCATTAATACCCTGACTACGTTTTTCTTGTTCATAATCTGTTGTCATCCAATCTCTTACAGCCACATGACCTTCTACTCCATTAATGAAAATGGGAAGGGGAATCAATCCTGCTTCTTCAAAGTAACGGATAAGTTGAGGAATATAAGGTAGTTTACTGATAACGTGCTTACGATATAACAAAACCCCCACTGTTGGCAACAACGTTTTACTACTTTCTCCCCCTATCTCCCTATCCACCTTTCCCCCCATCTTCCCTTGATACCAACTCAAATACTCACTAGGAGAAGTGAAATAACCCTCATAGTCAGGATGAAGTAAACCCATATTAGGAGTTTCGATGACGGGAGGAATTTCCGATACCTTTAAACCGAGATAATTTTCCGCTAAATACCAACACATAGAGGCAACATTATCAACCCCTCCTGCATTCCAATAACCGTAAATAATCAACCAGTTGCGTAAATCTTGGACTTTTTTGACGGGAATGTATTTTAATAATTTAGGTCCTGTTTTTAAGAAGCTGATATATCCTGCAAGTTTATCTTCTTCTTTGCTATTGGTAAACTTACTCAAGATGAATTGTACAGGTTTAGGGATCCCTTTTGGTTTATCACCGATGGCAAATTTGCCTATTTGAGTCAAACTCATCAACTCTAAAGCCGACTCGAAAACTAAACGAATGGGAATATTACTTACTTTTTCCCTCAACCACATTACTTGATCATAATCAAAAATGAGACTAGCAAAAAAAACGTCAGCAGTTTTTAAGGCGGATTCAACCTTTTCTTTTTCGGTGTTGATATTCTCATCACTGAAGACGATTACTTCTAAATTGTCACACCTTGATGTAGCGAGATTTGCTGATTGAAGATATAAACCAGTGTTGAAGGTTTCAAATCCTGTAATTAAAACTATGCGTTTCATCATCTTTGCCTTTTCAAGAATCTTTTTTTTTGTTAAGTAATGTAAACATTCTAACAAGTGATGAAAAACTTAACTTCATAATCTCATGAGGATAACCGACAAATAATCAAAACCCTTTGCGTCTTTATGAGTGATAAAAATCTTACCATGAAGTTTCAAAAAATGGACAAACCACCCCTCCCGGAGCGCTACGGCTCAAGAAAAGGTGGCTTTATTTTTATCTTTTAATTATAACATTTTTTTCTAAAAATAACAAGATAAGAATGAATCAATTTTCTAAAAATTATAATTTGATAAATAGATAAAAATTAAATTTAATTTGATTAAGTAAAAAGTTGCTAATTAACCAAAAATAGTAATAACGGTACTTAGACAAAAATTATGCCCAAATAAACCCTAAACTAGCTTTATATAAACTAAATACTTCCACATTGTCTTTTAACCATTGAAAAAAGCGAAAAGACACAGCATTACGAAACGCTTCCAATGCCTCAGCAAAAGTATTTAACGGTTTATTCCCCCATTGTCTTCTTAAACCTCCTGTCAAACGATGCCATTGAATAAAAGTGTAGGCACAAAATACCAAGATAAAATGTCTCATTAAACTTCTTTTATTTCTCACTTGGTATTGTGATAACCCTAACCATCCCTTGATTTCACGGTAAAATACTTCTATCCAATTTCTTTGTGTATAAGTTTCTACTATCCAATTTCCACACACTTTTTCTCCTATTTCATTAGTCATTAAATAATCAATATCTGTGGAATTTTCAAAAGTATCTGCATTCATGACGATAGCTACAGTTTTTATTCCCGACAAAGCTGATAATTCAATATTTATCGTTGCTACCCAAAGAGTTTTTTCTCGATTTTTTCCTATTCTTATTTTTTCAAAACTATCTTGGGGTAATGATTTTGCTATTTCAGCTATGGTTTTTTCAGACTCGATAAAATCTTGTTTTACCAATTTTACTAATCTATTTTTAGCAATAATTCCTATATATTTTAAATTCTTTTTTTCTAGTTTGCCTAATAAATTAGTATTGTTTCCATAACCACCATCCATTAAAATTATTTGGGGACAATAATTTCGATTTAAACATTTTTCAATTAAATTAAAGGCAATGTCTGGTTTTTTCTGAAATTGTGGAGCGTCTTTTCCTTCAGGGAAATTTTCGGCTTTTTCATATAATTCAACGTCTAAAGGAAAACTTCTCACACCATCATAAATGTGAGTAGTGACTATAACATTACCATTATCAGTTTTGCCAATTTCACCAATATATTGTCTTCCCACACAGTCAGTAAAGTTTCCACTTTTACGATGACCTGAATCGTCTATAATTAAGGAGAAACATCGACTAATTTTTGTTTGACGACAGGATGCAATAATTTCTAATCTTTTATCATTTACCTCATCATAATTCCAAGTGGACTCTGTTAAGAAATGGTGTAATTTATGATAAGTAATATCAAGATTATTATGGGCAATTTGAGTTATATTTTTTCTTTGAGAATCTCCTAATAAACCGCCCAAATAATTTCTAAACTCTCGTTTTTGTGCCTTTGTTTTTAAGACTGGGTCTATTTTTTCACACCAGCGATTGAAACATGGGGGCATTGATGAAGAAGTAATTTCTTTCATTTTGACCTAAAAGCAATATGATGTAAAAATTATAGCTTAATTGTTGTTATTGTTTTGTCTAAGTACCGATAATAAGTGATTAAAGTAAATACAATCAATTAAATTGATTTGATCGATAAGTTTAGCTCTTTAATTTTTGGTTGTGTATAAATTATGTATAGTCTATATATTTTAATATAATTTACAAGTTAAATAAGGTTAATACTCGATCAAAAAAAATATCTTATCAGAGTGATTGAAGAATTAAATTTAAGATTTTCAAGTATTTTTACTCAAAAACTTATAATAGGAGAATAAGAAAATAAATATAGGGGAAATAATGTTATGGTGACAACTCCCATTAAAACGACTCAGCGTCTTACAACTCAAGTAGAAGTTATTGCCCCAGATACTACGACTATTCGTTCTTTGGATTGGGATCGCGATCGCTTTGATATTGAATTTGGACTACAAAATGGTACTACTTATAACTCTTATGTAATTAAAGGAGAGAAAAAGGCTTTAGTTGATACTTCTCATCTCAAATTTAAACAATTATATTTCGATCGACTCCATGAAGTGATCAATCCTCAAGAAATAGATTATCTTATCATCTCCCATACTGAACCTGATCATAGTGGATTAGTGAAGGATTTGTTAGAAATTGCTCCCCATATCACGGTAGTGGCTTCAAAAGTAGCGATTCAATTTTTAGAAGGATTTGTCCATGTTGATTTTAAACGACAAGTAGTCAAAAATGGCGATCGACTTGATTTGGGTAATGGTCATATCATAGAATTTATTAATGCTCCCAACTTACATTGGCCTGACACTATTTTCAGTTATGATCACGGTACAGAAACTCTTTTTACCTGTGATGCTTTTGGGATGCACTACTGTAGTGCGGCTTTGTATGATGAACATCTAGCGGACATTTCCCCAGACTATCGTTTCTATTATGAATGCTTGATGGCACCTAATGCTCGATCGGTATTATCTGCTATGAAGCGCATGGAGGAATTAGGAGAAATTTCTTTAGTGGCTAATGGTCATGGCCCTATTTTAAAGCATAATGTGAAGGAATTACTCGATCGTTATCAACGGTGGAGTAATGAGCAAAGTAAGGGAGAAAAAACCGTTGCAGTATTCTATATATCTGATTATGGTTATAGCGATCGACTTTCCCAAGCCATTGCTAAAGGTATTACCAAAACAGGGATAGCAGTGGAAATGATTGATATTAATGGCACAGATATTCACGAAATCCCAGAAATTGTGGGCAAATCCGCAGGTATCGTTTTAGGAATGCCCCCTTTAACGGATAATCCCGTTGCACAAATTAGTAATAAAATGGGAGCAATTTTGGCTTGTGTCAATAGTAAACAAACTGTGGGTTTATATGAATCCTACGGCGGTGACGATGAACCGATCGATCCTCTTGCAAGAAAGTTACAAGATTTAGGATTAACTTCCGCTTTTGCACCTATCCGCATCAAAGATACTCCCCACGAGAATATTTATCAATTATGTGAAGAATCGGGAGTTGACTTAGGGCAGATTTTGACCAAAAAAACCAGTATTCAGCAAAGAAAATCCCTTAATAGCGATTTAGATAAAGCGATCGGGCGTATCAGTGGTGGTTTATATATTATCACTGCTCAAAAAGGAGAAGCGAAGGGCGCGATGTTGGCTTCATGGGTAACACAAGCTAGTTTCGAGCCACCGGGATTTACTGTTGCCGTTGCCAAAGACAGGGCGATCGAGTCTTTATTACAAGTAGATGATACTTTTGTCTTAAACATCCTTGAGGAAGGCAAATATCAACCACTGATGAAACATTTTCTAAAACGATTCCCCCCCGGTGCCGATCGTTTTGAGGGTGTTAAAACTCAAATAGCCACCAATGGATCACCTATTTTAATCGATGCTTTAGCCTATCTTGAATGTGAGGTCATCAGTCGTATGGATTGTGGCGATCATTGGGTAGTATATAGTAAAGTTACCAACGGACGAGTATCAAAACCCGATGCTTTAACAGCAGTACATCACCGTAAAGTCGGTAATTATTATTAATTTACTTGAAAATGTGGGCATTGCCCACTCTACATTTTATTTGGGTTTTTTATGATAGATCTCTTGCAAAATTATAATGAACATAAAAAGATGATAGGATAAGACAAAATATTAGCAATCGCCTTTAATTTAATTAAAGAAAATAAGTGCCTTTATACAGTTAATCATAATTCTTGCTTATATAATTCTCAACCTAGGAAAGTAAATACCCATTGGCGATAAAATACACAAATTAATTTACTGGATTCTTTAATATAGTTCTTAAATAATAGCTATGTCTTTTTTCACTATTTCATAGTTATAAATTCCCGCAATTAAGTTGAATCTTAACCCAAATCTTTTTCTTTTATTTCTATATTTTTCTGATAGTATTCTAAATATTTTAAGTTTTCTATTTACATGTTCAATTACGATTCTTTGTCGATTTAACTCTCTATTTTTTCTTTTTTCTTCTTGGGTTAACTTTCTTTTTTTTGTTTTCTTTTTTGGTATTTCGCTTAATTTATGAATTTTTTCTATACCTTGATAACCTTTGTCTACTAAACACTTTATTTTTTCACTTAATGGTAATCTACTGTTTTTAAAAATTTTAAAATCATGTTCTCTTCCTCGTCCATTTACATAACAAATTATTTCCAAGGTATCTTTATTAACTACTAATTGTGCTTTAAATGTATGTTCCTTCTTTTTGCCACTATAGTAAATTTTTTGTCTTTTTTTTGGTCTTTCGATTGCTATTTCAGTAACATCTATTAATACTGCCTTAATTTCATTCTCTTTTTTTATCAATTCTTTTTTACCACCTAGGGAAAAATAACCTGATTTGAGCAAGATTTTTTCAATTTTATGAACTGTTCTACAAACCGTTGATTCTGAGATATTCCAGTACTCTGATATGTGAAAATAAGTTCGATATTCTCTCAAATATTCCAAGGTTACTAAAATCTGCTCGGACACTGTTAATTTGCTTTTCCTTCCTCTTTTGTGATTGTTTTGTTCTTTTTTGACTATTTCTACTAAAAGATTATAGGTTTCTTTTTTTACTCCAAATCTCCTTTTAAACTTTTCTGGCTTTAATTTTTTTATTCTCTCAAGTTTCATAATTAAATCTTATACTTAAGGTATCCTCCATCGCCCAAAATTATAGATTATTCTGGTTAATCCTATCTCGTATTTAATTTTGCAAGAGGTCTGATGAAACAAAGAGAAACAGCGAACTCCTAACTCCTAATTCTTAACTAACCTTTGCTAATAGCTTAATTATTTCTTCGGCGGCAGATTCTCCAGTACGCACTGCACCATCAAAAAAACCTCCCCAACGCTCGGCTATTTCTGTTCCCGCCCAATGAATACGTCCCACAGGAGCAGTGAGGGCTTCACCAAAAGTTGTCCATACTCCCGGAGGCATAAAAGCGGCATATCCTCCTCCTACCCAAGGCTCTCCCGGCCAGTTAACTTCATCATAGGTAGCTGGAGACAAGGCTTCATCACCGAAAAACATTGCTAAATCGGAAAGAACACCCAAACGACGATCGTCTGCATTCATCAATGACCAATCTTTATATCGATCGCCGACAACAAAAGAAGCTATTACCCCCACACCAGTTTCAGGATCTGAACTATCAGCACATAGCTCAATCCATTTACAATTACCCAAACCAATCCCTGCAAAACCTTTTTCTCTCCAGAAAGGTCGATCGTAAGAGATTAAAAGTTTAGCACAAGATCCCATCGGGACTCGTTGAGTCAGTTGTTCCCGTAAAGAAGGCATGGGAGGATCATAGATAATTCGACCGGCTAAGTGAGGAGGCGTGGCGACAATAGCGTACTTACCTGTAAATTGTCCTTTGGTAGTTTGAACTTTAACACCTTCTGAGTTCTGAGAAATGCCTATCACCGGTTCACCTACACGAATGCAATCCCCTAATTCTTGGGCTATTTTTTCGGGAATTTGTCCAGCACCTCCATGTAAAAGTTCTGCTTCGGGATGTTCTGCCTGAGAAGCACATTTATGTCCCCAAAGAACGTGTAAAAGGGAAACTTGATGAGGCTCTGCAGGGCCTAAGAAACCCACTGCACGAGACATATAAGAAAAATACCAATGTCCGAAAGCGGTATGAGTATTTTCTTCAATCCATTGAGCGAAGGTTTGACTATCTAGTTTTTTATTGTGAGCATTGCTAGTAGGATGTCCATTAGGTAAAGCTTGAGCAAGAGCATCAAAAGATTTCCATGCTTTCATGGCATCGCTCCATTCTTCCTCACTAATGGGAGGGGCTTCTCCTTCTGGCACACCTTGAAAAAAACCATTAAATTCGTAACGTTTCCCTTCAAAAATCAGAACTTTTTGTCCTTCTGAATAAGTGGGAAAACGGCGTATTTCATATTCATCTAATAGGGCAAGAAAACGATCTTGAGTCGGCCCAACCCATTGGCCACCTCGATCAATCCATTGTCCTGACGGTAAGTATTCACCGTACATCCGCCCCCCAATTCTTTGTTGAGCTTCAATGACTAAAACAGTATGATTAGAACGAGATAAATTACGAGCGGCTATTAGTCCAGATAGTCCAGAACCGATAATAATACAGTCATATATCATGGCTTCTTTTTGAGACATAA
Source organism: Geminocystis sp. NIES-3709 (assembly GCF_001548115.1). Lineage (GTDB taxonomy): Bacteria > Cyanobacteriota > Cyanobacteriia > Cyanobacteriales > Cyanobacteriaceae > Geminocystis. The sequence goes on from NZ_AP014821.1 coordinate 875,204, forward strand.
AAATTTTTTAGATAGAATTTAGCTCATTATAACCATCAACAAGAGCTAACACGCCTATTTTTACCTCAGTTCAATGCAAAATATGCAAGTAGCAATAAATATTACTTATTAGGTATTAGGTAAATAATTGATGAAAAACTGTTAACAATTGATTTTACTTAGATTAATTTAATTAAATAATTTAATCAGATTTGGTATTTTTAGAACCTAAAACCTACCTATATCAAGGATTTTTCCTCGAACTCAGGTATTTTTATAGGGAAAAAAACTATTTTTGCAAAAGCCTGAAAAAGCTAAAAAATGATCTAAAAGCTAAAAAGAATGGAATATATTGTGATTAAAGTTATTATGCGTAACAGCGATCGTGCTTCCAGTGGTACGAATTTCCATGAGACTATCTTTTTCTGCATCAAATCCGCTAATTCCATCATGATCGATCGCTAAAAAGTATCTTGTTGTTGTACCTAATCGTAACAATGCCGCCGTATCTAATCCAAAGGCAGTAGTACTCAACGCATTATTAATACTAGAAACATTAAGTACATTACCACTCATAATCAATTGGGAATTTTGGTTAAATTTAATTAAACCAGTAATAGAGTTATCTGTAAGAATTTTGTCTCCATGAGTAACATTAAAATCCATAATCAGATCATACATTGGTTGAGTTGTGGTTGGACCGAATAGAGAATCTTGATAGTTACGATAATCATATTGATCAGTACCAGTACTGCCAGTAAGGGTATCTCGTCCTAAACCACCGCTCATGTAATCATTTCCTGCCCCTCCATTCAGACTATCATTATCATCTCCACCGAATAATAGATCATCACCATTGCCACCATTTAACAAATCATTACCACTACTACCAAGTAATATATCGTTCCCATCACTAGCATCAACAGTGTCATTCCCATCGCCACCGATCATCAAATCATCCCCTTTATAGCCGTAAAGAATATCATTAGCACCTTTACCATAGATAAGATCGTTGCCATTGACGGTGATTCCATTAATTTTTTGAGAAGGATTTGTTCCTTTAAGAATATCACTGCGTACTTGATTATTTATATCGCCTTCCATTGTTGAATCATAGATAATTGGCGTATTTCCTACATGAACAAAAGCGATCGCAGTGTTAGAACGAAGATTAGGGGAATCAAGGGTATCTCCATCAGTGACATTAAAAGAAATACTACGGATTCCGAGATTATTACTAGCGGTAAAATTAATATTTTGAATAAGAGTATCTGCTTCCGTGTCACTGAGATCTTTTGTAAAGTTGATCACTAAGGGTTTTCCATCTTCACCATTATTAACAAGATCGATCGAGCCTATATCAAATCCCCCTATAGAAAGAGTATTACCTGTCACAGAAACACCAGATCCAAAGGACAGAGTATCACCACTACTTACACCTATACCGCCAAGAGACACAGTAAAAATGCCCCCAGATTTCAAGCCTTGACGATCGAACATTATGGCATCTCCACCTTGATCAATAACCGTTGTGCCACCGGGTAAAATACTAACAGCATCACCTTCTAGATTGTCAATAATGGGAGGGGCATTAACTTCCGTAATTACAGCAGAAATATCGATCGTGTTAGCTGACCAAATACTACTACCACCTACAATACTAAGATCCTTAAGATTGCTAATATTGGTGTTGGCACTAAGAGGAATAGGCTGATAACTGTCGGCTAAATGAACTTGTAACGGTGCGGGAGTGCCACTAAAATCAGGATTTGGTTTAAAACGAATTTTGGCATTGCGACTTAAAACTAAAGCAGAAATATTACTTAAAGTAGTGGGAATATTATACCAAACAGTACTACTACTTGCGATGGCATATTGCCAAACCCCTTGAGTGGAAGCATTAGCTGTATTACCAACAATAGCAATTCCTGCAAAAGCAGTGGAAGAACTACCTTGATTAGATATTTGATTATCCGCCGAATCATCGTAGTTAGGCTGTAAAAGAGTGCCAATTAATGCACCTGGAGGATTAGTATTAGTTTGTAAGACTGGATCTATTTGAGGTGAACCACTGGCGATCGGAGCATCATTAACAGGGGTTACAGTTATATTAATTTCACGAGTTACAAGATTTGTAGTTGAACCAAGGGGAGATTGTCCTGTGTTACCTAAATCATCAATGACTATTTTTAATCGATTATTGCCTCCATTCGTGGTGTTGTAGTCTTGACTTCCTTGATAAATTAGACTTGCTAAGGCATTATTAAGATCTGTCTCTGCGCCTCGCAACGTGACAAAATTTGAGCCATTGCCATTAACAACGGTTAATCCATTGATATTACTTAAAGTAAAAATACCGTTATTAGTTAAAGTACTATTCTGATCCACTAGAGATAAAGTAACTTCTAATTCTTGTCCAAAATCGTCACGATCGTCAAAAGAAATACTATTGATACCTGAAAAGTTAAAGGGAGTATCTTCTATGGCAGTAATAGCTAGAGGACTAATAATATCAGATGGTTCGTTTATGTTGCTAACATTAATAATAATTTGTTTATTAACAGTAATACCATTACCAAAACCACCGATCGCAATACCACCGTTAGCATTATCAAACACGGTTATATCAAGGATTGCACTTTGCTCGGAGTTAGAATTAGAAGGGCTATAACTTAAACCATCAATAACACTGTTAATATCTTCTTTTGTCCCTCTTAAAGTAATAGATGATGAATTATTACCACTAATAATTAAGGATGGATATAATAAGGGATTATTGAGAGTCAAACTACCATCAGGATTACCATTTTTAGTAACGGTGAGTGTCATGGTAAAGTCGTTATTCCCACCATATAAAAGATCAACCATATCATCAATGGTAATACCATTAGGTTGGGCATTACTATCGCTAAAGGTTATATTTGTGCCACTATCTAAAGTTTGAGTACCCGGAATAGCTAATGTAGGAGTATCGTTGACAGGAATTACAGTAGTCTCAAGAATATTAGTGCTACCTGCGATCGGAGTAGTACCACCATTAGTAGTGGTATCAATATTTACCCTTACTGCTCCATTAGTGAAACCAGAGACATAGGTATTATCTAATGCTCGAACTTCCAAAGGAGTAGGATTGCCGTTATAGTCAGGGATAGGGATAAAACGCAGTTGTGTAATCGTACTTAAGGAGATCGCATTAGTACCATCATTAACCACACCAATATTAAACCAATTTATCCCATTCGTAGAATATTGCCATGTACCCTCTGTGAGAGAATTAGCGGTGTTACCTACCACTGCTATGCCGTTAAAACTTGCGGTAGAAATATCCGCATCACTAAACAATCCACCAAATAAGTTGTTGATGGTTTCTCCTTGAATAGTGTTGTTAACTTGATCTTCCTGAATAGAGGTTAAAACAGAATTTCCCGTAAAACTAGGAGCATCATTAAGGGGAATCACATTAACAGTGGTAGATGATGTTGCAGTTTGTAAACCGCCTTCATTGTCGTTGATAATGATATTAAATACTCTGTTGCCACCTACAGGATCATCGGAAGTATTATTAAAACTGATATTGTTGAGAAGTTGTTGAACTGCTACTGCCGTAGAATCTATACCATTGAAAGTTATGCTTAAGTCTGTACCATTGCCCCCACCAGAAAAAGTGCCGATCGCATTTCCGTTATAACGAATCTCATTACCAATAACAGTAATACCATTAGCTTGGAGGATCGAAAGTTGATCATTGACTGTTACACCAGAAGTATAGACAATAGTTAAAGAACTACCGTTATTATAATCCAAGAGATCGGTATCTGTATTGGTTAAAGTCATCGTAGGGGCGATCGCCACAGGAGAAGCATTTTCAAGATAATTGATGTTACTACCTGTACCTAAAATCGGAGTGTCATTAACGGGTAAAACTTGAACTGTTTTAGTAGTAATATTACTGGTAGCAGATCCATCATTAACTACGATAGAAATAACTCGATCGACATTACTAGGGATCTCGCTACTATTAGTATAAGTGACGCTACGGAGAGCATTTTGCCACTGTGCAAGAGTAGCAGTTTGTCCGACAGAAGTTAAACTTAAAACCCCATTAACATAGTTACCAGTAATATTGCCAAAACTAGGATTATTGTTAAATACCAATATATCTTCAGGTAAAAAGTTAGTAATAGATAATGTGGCAGAAGCTAAAGTTAAATTATCGACATCATCAAGAGTTAAACTACCATCCACGATAATAGGAGTAGAAAGAACATTATTACCCTCAGTAAAAGTTGTTACTCCATTGGATGCGGATACCGTAGGAGGATCATTAACAGGAGTAATATTAACAGTAGTAGAAACAGTGTTAGATAAATTATTCGCTAATTGATTATCATTTATACGATAGGTAATAACTCGATCGAGATTGGTATTGTAGTTACTAGGATTCTCACTGGTAGAGGAATAATTCGTTGTTTGTAGAACTTGTAAAACATTAGCCTTTGTACCCGTAACAGTATAAATTCCATTGCCTTGATTATTAACAACTACTCCTGTCGAGCCTACGGTAAAATCTAATACATCCCCCGTAAAAAAGTCGGTAATGGTGACAGTGGCAGTAAAATTATTCGCCACATTAGGCTCGTTTTGATCAATTTCAATATCTGCGATCGAGGCGATATTTTGTCCTACATTAAAAGAGGTTAAACCTTCTGTATAAGTACCCGTAACAGGAGAAGCAATCAACGAGATAACAGGGGTATCATTAACAGGGGTGATATTAATAGTAACCGTGTCTGTATCAGTTTGATTTTGATTAGGTAAAGCATCAGTGTTTCCTAAATCATCAGTAGTAATAGTAATGCTACCCGTACTGAAATTATTATTATAGTTAGGTGTTGGAGCGAAACTTAAACCATTGAGACGATTATTAATAGTTGTAATAGTACCAGTAAAAGTCATTGTACTATCATTCGTTCCGTCTCCTGTGGTAAAAGTTAATCCTGTGATTGAAGGAAGACTAATTAAGCCATTGGTAGCTGTCAGGGTAACTTGTACAACCAGACTTCCTGCATCTGCATCACTGATAGTTATACGATTACTATTAGTAGCATTAAAAACTCTAGTGGTATCTTCATTGATAGTTTGAGTAGCGGATTGAAGGTTATTAACAGGGGCATCATTAATGGCAATAACATTAATAGTACCATTTAAGATATTAGAGTTTAATGCACCTCCTGAACCAATATTTCCACCGTCATTTAACCTTATATTAAAAGTTCGAGTAGGTAATGCACCAGCGTTAGTGGGATTATCACCATTATTAGAATAAATCAAATTCTCTAATAATGCTTGTACTGCTTGTTTAGTAGCGCTATTATTTAATGTAATAATTAAGTCCGCACCATTACCTCCGCTCGTTGTGCCAATATTTGTACCTTGATAGCTTATATTAGAGCCACTTACACCAATTTGACCGACTCCAGTACCTTGATTGCGTACTCGAAGACGATCGCTGCTTAAGTAAGAGCCTAGTGAGAAGGTGACATTCCCTCCATTAAAATTATTTGCGTCAACATCTATAACCGATGAACCTGTAATTAAAGTTATTCCTGTGGTATTCTCAGTATAGGTTGTTGTACCGGTTATTCCACTAATAATTGGTGCATCATTAACAGGATTAACCACTACAGTAAGATTTGTCGGATTAGCTGCGATCGCCGTTTCTCCACCACGATTATTAGTGTTGATAGTTACCCTAGTATTGTTGCTGGTAAAACCTGAGTTATAGGTATCATCTAAAGCTCGAACTTGCAGAGGGGAAGGTGTACCATTATAATCTTGGACAGGGACAAAACGGATTAAAGTATTAGCTGAAAGGCCAAGAGCATTTCCCATATCGTTGACGACATCAATGGCAAACCAGTTTGTACCACTATTCGTTGAGTATTCCCAAGTTCCTTCAGTAGCACTATTTGCTGTATTACCAATAATTGCTAAACCAGAAAGGAAGGCCGTAGGGCCATCTGGATCGCTAAATAAACCATTAAATAAGGTATTGATCGTTTGTCCATTATTGGTACTAGGATCTTCATTGATAGAAAAACTAGCATTTGCTAAACTAGGAGCATCATTGAAAACTTGTGTAAACTCAACCGTCGTACTAATAACATTAGAAAGATTATTATTGCTTTGAGTATCATTGATTTGATACTGAATATTGCGGGAGGGATTTAATTCTATACCGCCAACTATGTTAGTGGGATTATCACTGACAGAAACATAAGTAGTTGATTGTAAAGCAGATAAAATATTAGCTAAAGTTGCACTAGTACCACTTAAGGTATAGACATCTCCCGTACCATTAACACTAACATTCACTCCTGATGGTAAGGTAAAGGCTAGTTGATCTCCTGTAAAGAAATCACCGATCGTCACTGTAGCGGTTACTAAGTCAGGGAGTTGATTTAAACCAATTTCAATGTCACTGATACTTGTTAAATTTAATCCGACTTGAATAGCTAAGGCATCTTCCACAGTGGTTTGAACAGCTCCGGCTGTGCCATTTAAAACAGGGGCATCATTGATAGAATTAATGGTAGTAGCTAAAGTTGTAGTGTCTCCTGACCAACCACCAGTACCACCGATATTTCCTGTTATATTTTGACCTATACCTGCGGTAAATCCGTTACCATCAGATACTCGGATTGTCAATTCCCCCGGATTACCATAATAATTAAGTGCTGGAACAAAACGTAATTGAGTATTAGGATTTAGTACTAGAGCATTAGTATCATCTAAACCATTAGGAAGGGCAACCCAACCACTGCTACCAGTGTTATATTCCCATGTACCTTGACTCGATATGGAAGTATTCCCAACGATCGCAATACCAGAAAAAGTAGTATCTGCATCTCCTCCTCCAGTGATATTAGTTTGATCATCGGTAGTATCATTATATTTGCTACCAAAAAGGGTTGTTATCGTTGCCCCTGATGGGTTAATAGTGTCTTCATCTACCGCCGTTAAGTTTGCAGATATGAGCGGATTATTGATGATAGGGGCATCATTAACATTCGTGATGGGATTACTGGCGATCGTCACATTATTAATAGACCAAGATCCAGTATTACCAATGCCACCATTACTGGTTAAATTTTTGAGATCGTTACTATTGGTACTAGGGTTTAATACCGAACTACCATCAGCTAATTTAACGGTTAAAGTGCCGGGATTACCAAAGAAATCAGATTCGGGCAGGAAGCGAATTTGTCGATCGCTAGGAATTATTAATGCACTACTATTCGATAATCCATTAACAGGTATATCTGTCCACCCTCCTAAACCATCACTATATTGCCATTTTCCTTGTTCTATAACATAATTAGTACTACCAACGATCGCTACATAACTTAAAGGAGTTTCATCATCATCACCATTGTTAATGGTTTGATCATCTTTACTATCATCATATTGACTGTTGAGTAATCCTAAAAGTTGTGTGCCACTTGGGTTGGTGGTATCTTCGGAAATAGTGGCAATGGAGACAATACCTGAAGTTGCCACAGGAGCATCATTGACGGGAGAAACAGAAGGTTGTAGGATAACTTGATTATTTATATCACTATAACGAGTTGTGCCTCCAGTGGCATTAGCACCACTAAGGTTCATAAAACCACCAGAACTAATAACTGTGCCAGAACTATCAATTAATCTTGTCGTCAACTCTCCCATAGGTGTGCCGTGAAAATCCACCGCCGGTAAAAAACGAATTAAGGCATTATTAGCAAGGATAAGCGCATTATTGAGACTCAATGAAGTACTAATATCTGTCCATAATGTTTCGTTAACTGACCATTGCCATTTACCCTGACTGGGATTATTAGAACTATTTCCGACGATCGCAACCCCTGATAAAGTGTTCGGTGATGAACCTTGATTCGCAGTTTGATTATCTCTCTCATCACTAAATTTAGGGTTAAATAAGTTGAATACGGTATTTCCTGTGGGTGTTGTATCTTCAGGTATAACAGAAGTAACAGGAATAGCATCAATGCGTGTGGGTGCGTCATTAACAGGTCTAACCAGTAGATTAATTATGCGTGTAGTTTCTTTTACTCCGCCTTCTCCAGAGTTCCCATTGTCGTTGGCTACGATCGTTAAAGTTGCAGGAGGATTACTAAAATTAAAACTATTGAGATAATTATTGTAGTCTGTAGAAGGAGTATAGGAAAAACCTGCTAAAACTTGGTTAATTTGAGTGATGGTACCGGTTAAAACAATGGTATCAGTGCCATTAGCCCCTCCCGTAATCAAACTGGTATTAGTTAAATTAATTGCCCCCGTACTAACCGTTAGGGTAACAGTATTATTATTACTATCAAAAGCATCTAAATCTTTAATACTGATTTGAGGAGGATTGCCATTTTTTCCAGTAAATGACGAAGTTTGATCTTCCGTGAGAAAAGCAAAACTAGAGTTATTAGAGGTGATGACTTCTGGTGCATCATTAAGATTAGAAGTCCTGATTAAAACGTTACGAGTAATTGTATTTTCCTGAAAACTTAATCCCGAACCGTTTTGGTTTTGAGTACCACCATTAGCGGATGTCACTACTCCCGTGTTTGGATCATAGAGTCGATCGTCCACCGTTACCCCTAGGGAGATAGTACCATTAACATCAGTATTAACTTGATATTGAAGACTATTGACAGTATTTAAAGCATTGAGTAAATCTGCTAATGTACCCTCAATCACGAGTTTATTTCCAAATATCCCATTATTGGTAACATTTTGATCTGGATAAGGTAGCCCAGTAGTGGGATTAATGAAAGTGATACCAGTGGTGGTATTCAGGGTTAATGCACCATTAGGGTAAGTAATACCTGCAATTAATTGAGGATTAAGAGTTATACGTAATCGATCAACTTCTGGGGAGGATACAACGGAAGTATTCAGATTGAGCAAATCAATATCATCAGGAATGATACCAGTGATATTAATAGGTGTATTACCGAAAAAATCTTGTACTCCCGGAATAGTTAGAGTGGGGACATCATTTCGAGGGTTTACTGTAATTTGATAATCACCATTAATACTACCACCAGCACCATCTCTGACAATAAAAAAGAATTCATCATCATGATTTTCCGAGCCATCATGTTTATATGTAACTCGATCGTTATCTAAATCACCTTGAGTAAAAGCACTACCTACTCCCAAAGCTAAACCATTTAAAAATAAAGTACCATACTTGACATTGCCATTAGGTGCAATAACGTATTGACGCTGAATAGTGGTATTATCAGAATCCTGATAGATTAAACGGGATTCATCTCCTAATATACCGTTAGAACCTTTAATGGTTGCGGTTGCTCCCTCTAAAACAATAAGATCTTTTTTCTCTTGGAAAATAGGAGAATCATTAATAGGTGCAATATCAATTTCTACGGTGGTGACAGCACTAAGGGCATTAGCTTCTCCAGTATTATCATTAGCTTGAATATTAAAACTATCATTAAAATTCTCACTACCATCATGGACATAACGAAATAGATTGCTGTTTAGTTGTGCTTGGGTAATATTAATACTACTTTTATTTAAGTCAGTAATTTGAACAAAACCACTACCTTGATCAACTTCCAAATATCCATAAGTAGGTAAATCAATAATTTGAAAAGTTAAACTATTAGGAGTTGCAAAACCAATTCCTTGTTTCTCCCCTGTGCCATCAACATCACTTAAAGAAAGATAGGTATTGAGACTAGAATCAGGATTAATACCCGTTGTACCACCTTCTCTGACAAAAGGTTTGCCACTAATATTAATATTTGGAGAGTCATTTTGAGGAGTGACATCAATATTAAAAATAAAAGAACTACCATTGTTAGTAACAACATTACTGCCATCACTGACAGTAAACTTAAAATTATCGATAAAGTCTTCATCGCCAGCGTGATCAAAGGTTAATAAACCATCATCTATATCTTTTTGAGTGAAACTATCATAAACTCTTAAGGCAACTCCATTAAGTCTTAAAATGCCACTGGTAGGAAGTTCAGAGATACGTAAAATAATTTCTTCTGACGGTGGATTATCGGGATCTGTCACTTTGAGAAGAGAGTTAGTAATAGTAATACTTGATTCTTCATTTAAGGAAACGGTATTAATAGTTATGCCGATACCTGTATTTGTATCAACGATAGGAGGTTGACTCTGATCTCTCGGTGGAAAATTTTCGCCATTTTCTCCTGAGCCTCTATCTGTATCAGTTTCGATCGTTATGGGAAAAGTAATAGTTTCTAATATATTGCCATTATAAATACCACCCTCTCGCAGAGTAGGGTAAGCTGTAATTTCACTATCTCTTACTTGAAAACTAAAGCTGTCATTAAAAACACCTGCTCCACTTTGAAAGAAACGATACCGAATATTTCCAAGATTAAGATCTTGTTGAGTAAAGGTTGCGCCTAGTAATAATCTTTTTTCTATGCCATTGTCGTTATAAAGTAAATAACCGTCATTGGGAATATCTGTGAGGGTATAGGTTAATTGAGTAACACTAGAATCGGGATCACTAACCTGTAACATTGAAGGAGTGATTGTAACTTGTCTTCCAGTACCATTATTGAGAGTTGTTCCCGTGTTATTGATAAGGAAAGGATCGTCATTGTTTGGGATAATATTAAGATCAATAGTGCTAATCGTTGTCTCTGGAATACCTGTACCACCACCATCGTCGATAACTTCTATGTCAAAACTTTCATTAGGAGGATTACCATTATTAAGATCATTGCCATCATGATCGTAGGTGATGACATCGGTTGATAAAATAGTTAATCCGCCAAGGGGAACAGAATTGATCGCAATACCGTTTACTTTTAGTGTACCTCGATCGGGCAAGGTAAGAATTTTGAGATTATGGGGAGTTCCTCCGTCTTGATCTGGATCTGTAATATTTATGGGTATTGTTACCCCTGTTTCTCCTTCATAAAGAGTTTGTTGTGCTACTGCTGTCGGTAATTGATTTACGGGACTAATAGTAATAGGTATAGTAGTAGATGCGATCGATCCTCCCGCACCATCTTCCACTGTGACATTAAAACTATCAGAAGTAGTGCTTAAAACTTGACTACCATTATGTTGGTATCTTAATTGAGAAATTTGATCGGCGGAAAAAGTTGACCCCACTACAACTTGAATACCATTAAAGGTAAGAATACCCCTACTGGGAAGACTATCAATTTTGATGATTAACTGTTGTTCAACGTTGTCAATATCAACTAGATTAAAGTTGCCACTATTACTAAAACTTCCTTGCCCTCCTTCATCAACCACCAAAGCAGAGGGATTAATAGTTGGAGAATCATTAATAGGGGTGATACTACCAAAAAGTAAAACTTGATTGCTACTATTACTATAGATTTCTGTACCGTTATTGCCAGAGACATTCAGAGTATTACCTGATACCACCGCTCCTAATGAGTCATCAAGAAGACGAGCTGTTAATTTGCCAATGTCACCGTTAAAATCTGGGGTATTAATGACAAAACGAACTGGGGTATCTTTATCCAGTACTAAAGCATTTGTGGTGGTTAAATTTGTAGGAATAGCTATCCAAGTTGTACCATTAAACCATTGCCATGTTCCGTTCAAGTTAGCTTCATTCTGAACGATCGCAACTCCTGTAAATTCATCAGCGATGCTAACTCCTCCATTTTGAATTTGAGCATCCGCCTTATCTTGAAAACCAGCACCAAATAAGGTTATTACTGTAGCTTGACCAGAGCCTGTACTATCTTCATCAGCAAGAAGAATTAAATTAGGTTTGGTAATGTCTCTAGTAGGGGCATCGTTAATGGCATTAATGCTAGTATTAAGTACTATTACATTATCTTCATTGCTATAGATGGTTGTGTCACCGCTAGGAGTTACATTAAAGTCTAATATTGTGCCAGTGGTGACTGCCCCTTGAGAATCTTCAATTAAACGAACAGTAAGATTTCCCGGAGTTCCATTGAAGTCAGAAGTGGGAAGAAAACGAATTAAGGTATTTTTATCTAGTACAAGAGCTTTATCATTGCCTAAATCGTTATCAATATCTATCCATGTTCCATTAAAATATTGCCATTTTCCTTGACTGACAACGGAAGTATTTTGTACAATAGCAACTCCGGCTAATTCGTCCGATGAAGTACCTCCATAAAAGGTGTTGCTGTCTGTACTGTCAGAAAATCGAGAATCAAAAAGATTAAATACAGTTTCTCCGGATGGATTTAGGCTATCTTCATTCACTGGATTAAGAGTAACAGGGCCTTCTCCGAACACTCTGGGAGCGTCGTTAACTCCATTGATAAACGTAGTAATGGTTACTTCATTATCAGAGTTACTGTAAGGGTTAGTACCACCACTGTTATTTGGATCGCTTAAGTCAACTCGATCGCCCCAAGACACTGACAAAGCAACAGAATCATCGATTAAACGAACAGTCAGGGGATCAGGAGAACCATTAAAATGGGTAAAGGGAACAAAACGAATTAAGCTATCTTTATTTAGGACTAAAGCGTTAGTTAAGCCAATAGTCGATTCGATCGTAGTCCAACTTATTCCATTATTATCTGACCATTGCCACTCTCCTTCAAAAAAACTTGATCCATTGGCAACAACGGCAATTCCTGCAAGATTATTTCCATCAATATCGCTAAATTTACCATTAAAAAGATTATCGATCGTATCTCCTAAAATAGAGCTAGAGTCTTGATCTTCCGTCAAAATAGGGGTTAAATCCGGTGCTTCCATACCTCCTATACGAGTGGGGGCATCATTAACTGGATTAACAGTAATATCAATAGTATCTGTGGCGATGGAAAAAGGGGTTTCATTACCATTGATTGTGGTATCCGCAAAACTGCCATTTGTTCCTATAGTTTGATCCCATCCTCGAAAAGTTAAACCATTATTAATAGAGCCATTAAAATTAATAGTATTATTGAGTAGATAAACTCGATCGTTTTCGTCTAAAAGAAGGGCGTTAGATTCGCTAATACCTGTAGCACTTAACCAAGTTGTTCCGTTATTTAAAGAGTAATAGAGAGTGACATTAGGAGAGACTGCCGTAATTGCAATACCTTGTAACGCCCCCGCATCTACATCAGAAATATTGGTTGTAAAGTTACTAACTAAGCTACCCACTACACCAACAGGAAGGGTATCTTCATCAACTGTTAAGTTAAATGTGCCATGAGGAGTTAAAACAGGAGCATCATTAACAGGATTAATGGTAAGATCAACCCCTTGATTGGCATTGGTAAAACCATCATCCGCAGTAATATTTAAACTAGCCGAACCATTGTAATTACTATTAGGATCATAAATTAGACTTTGAAGGGCAGTATTGACATCTGTTTGATTTCCTGAAAACTCGATCGTTGTACCATTATTTTGAGTAATAGTTAATCCAGTCAATGTACCTAAAGAAATACTTCCATTACTAACACTTAGAGTAATGGTAATAGGATTTACTGCACCACTGATATTGAGAGTCGAGAAAGATAATAAGGTATCTTCATTGAAAGTGTACACAAATAAATTAGTGTCGTTAATACTAATAGTCATAACTTGAAATAAATAATAAGTTTTTGATAGAAAGAATTTCAGAATGAATAATTTAGAGTTAAAAGTCTTTAAGTTGTTTTACAAAAATTGTTTTATCTTCATCATTAGGTTTTAAGGAATTAACTTTGTTTTTTTGTTTCAGTAATTTCACTGAAATTTATAATTTCTTTGTAAAGTTAAGATAAACTGTATATAAAATTTAGATAAACTTTATTGATATTGATAATTTTAGACAAAAACAGGTTTACTTTTAATGATTTTAAAGATAAAAGCTATTTAAACTTTGATAATATTTATAGTTTTGCTACTTTTAATTATAACAAATTATATGAAAAAATGAAAATTAACCTATTGTAGAGGCAATTACCTTAAATATTTTTACTTAGATAAAAAAGGTTTCTACTTAAGTTTTCTGTAAAAGACTTTTTCTCTTGATTTATCCACAAATTAAAAAAAGATATTAAATTTAATAAATAGTTAAAATAAGTCAATTCTTTATAGTTTTAAAGCAATTATTATTACTGTTCCCTTTTGTCTTTCTTTACCAATAATTTTATAGGTCACGGAGGTGATATTAGATAGATAATGTTTAATATGCTTAGTAATTTACTGAAACTAAATTTAAAATCTTATGAACATATTAGGAATTAATGCGTATCATGGTGATGCTTCTGCCAGTTTAATTCAAAATGGACAATTAATAGCCGCCGTTGAAGAAGAACGTTTTACTCGGATTAAACACTGGGCGGGGTTTCCGAATCAATCTATTCGATATTGTCTCAAGATAGGAAAAATCAAGCCTTCAGATTTAGATCATATTGCAATTTCCTATAATTCCAAAGCAAATCTTAATAAAAAATTGTTATTTACTTTTAAAAATCGTCCTTCTTTAAACTCTCTTTTAGACAGATTCAGCAAACAAACTAAATCTTCTAGTATTCAAGAAAAAATTGCCGAAGCATTAGACTGTCATCCATCAGAAATTACCGCAAAAATCCATAATTTAGAGCATCATTCTACCCACTTAGCAGGTTCTTTTTTTGTTTCCCCTTTTGAAGAAGCGGCTATCCTTTCGATCGATGGTATGGGTGATTTTGTCAGTACTTTAACCGCCGCAGGACAAGGTAATCAATTGCAATACTTCGATCGAATCCATTATCCTCATTCTCTTGGATACCTTTACAATGCGATTACTCTTTATTTAGGTTTTCCTGCCTATGGTGATGAGTACAAAGTCATGGGTTTAGCCCCCTATGGAGAACCAGAATATATAGAAGCGTTCAGACGTATTATTTATCCTAAAAATGAAGGTTTTGAACTTAATTTAGAATACTTCAATCATCAACATCAAGGTATTGCAATGAATTGGGAACATGGCTCACCTAATGTTCAACCTTTTCATAGTCCAGAATTAGAAAAATTATTAGGCGTTGCCCGTCAACCCAAGGCAGAATTAACCCAAAAACATCAAAATATAGCGGCATCCCTTCAACTCGTTACCGAAGAAATTATTTTTCATCTTCTTAATCGTTTATATGACAGATATAAGAGCGAAAATTTATGTTTAGTTGGAGGAGTTGCAATGAACTCTGTGGCAAATGGTAAAATTACTGAAAATACCCCTTTTAAAAATGTTTATATTCCTGTCGGTGCGGCGGATAATGGTACTTGTTTTGGAGCGGGTTTTTTCCTCTGGAATCAAATTTTAAAACAACCCCGTAATTTTATTCTTGAACATGGCTATTGGGGATCTAAATTTAGCGATGAAGATTGTTTATTCGCCTTAAAAAGTTATGATTTAAACATCGAAAAACTAGAAAGAGAAAATCTGTTAAATAAAGTAGTAGATGCTTTATGTGAAGGGAAGATTGTCGGTTGGTTTCAAGGAAAAATGGAATTTGGTGCAAGGGCTTTAGGGAATCGATCGATCTTAGCAGATCCTCGTCGTTCTGATATGCGAGATATTATTAATTTAAAAATCAAATTTAGAGAAAAATTCCGGCCTTTTGCACCGAGTATTTTAGAAGAATATGTGGGAGAATATTTTGAAATAGATGAGCCTGTACCTTTTATGGAAAAAGTGTTTAAAGTTCGTCTTGAAAAACGAGATAAAATTCCTGCGGTAACTCATGTTGATGGTACTGGACGTTTACAAAGTGTTTCTTATAAAACGAATCCTTTATATTGGGATTTAATTAACACTTTTGCCGATCGAACTGGTGTACCACTACTTTTAAATACTTCTCTTAATGAAAATGAACCGATAGTTCACACTCCCACAGAAGCGATCGAGTGTTTCCTACGGACTAAAATGGACTTATTAGTTTTAGGTAGTTACTACATCCAAAGAAATTAAGAGAAAAGTTAATTTGGAGTCAAGATATTTAACTTTATTAGTAATTTTAAACTACTATTTGATAAAAATTGTGGCAAAATAGAAATGAATCTAATTAATTACCTCATGGTTAGGTAGGAAATCAAAATTATGAATAGTTGCGTATTAATGGCGAAAATAGTTCGTAGTCCTCAATTAAGATACACTCAGGATAGCCAACTAGCAGTGACAGAAATGATGGTAGAGTTTGACAATCTTTCTCCGAATAATCCTCCCTTTAACTTAAAAGTAGTCGCATGGGGCGGTTTAGCCACAGAAATCGAACAAAAATATGTGGAAGGAAATCAAGTTGTTTTAACTGGACGCTTAAAGATGGATACAGTAGAAAGACAAGGATATAAAGAAAAAATAGCGGAGTTAACTATATTCCATATTTACCCCTTAAATGGTGACGGCGATCGTAGTAATGTTGTTAGTCTAAATGATTATAAATCCCCAGAAAATTCGGAGGATGATTCTAACCCTGAATATGAAGATTCTGGCATTGACGAAAATAAATTAGATCATATTCCTTTTTAAAATTAGGATTAAGAAAATTTGGGAGACTTTCCCAGAATCTTTGTTTTGGAATAATAAGTAATTAGATCTTGCACCTCTATCATTAATTCTAGGTGACGATAGGGAAAAGAGAAAGGGGAAGAGAGAAAAGTGACAAGAATTGATTTTTCCCGTTTTGTTTTATTGGTATTATTGTACTGGTGCGAGACAATATCTGAGTTAAACAAGAAAGATTTTTAAATTTTTAATACTTTATAAATACAAACTCTAATGTAATTTAGGAGATTTATCTATGTCTATCAAATCCAATGAGCAACAATCCGTTGAAAACGTAGAGACAGTTAATCCTTCGATCGTAATTCCAGAAAAAGACTTCTTTATAGGGGTAAAAAACTTTTTTGCCAGTTGGAAATTTAAACTCTCGGCGGTGATAGGAGTAGTGATTGTCACTCTTTTAGTAATTTTTTATTGGCAACATCTGATTGCAGTTATGGGAATGAAAACATGGGCTAATCACGCTTCTGCCAAACCCATTGATTGTATGGTTAAAGATACAAATAATGACGAATATATTAGTTGTACGGCAATGATAAATGAACAAATAGTTCCCCTAGAGTGTGGTACAAGTATTTTTAATGTGGGATGTCGAGTTAATTATGGTAGTGCCTCTCCCTCTTTTAAAGGGTTGGGGATTCAAAGTAAATAGAGGTTTGGGGAATAAGTATTCTGATGAAGGTAAAGAGACAGGAGATAAAATTAATTCTCTTTCAACTCTCAAATTCTTATGTACTTTTAACATAAACGATCGCATGGTGAGAGATCAACAATTTCTCTTTATTATTGTTAGATAGACATAGACAATTCTGATCTTGCCAAAGAATAACACCTCTTAAAGTTTCGTTTGTAGTTAAAGCTATATCTACAGAGGTTTTGTTTTTGATAAAGTTTTGTATTTGTCGTACACTAGGAAAGCCGGTGTTGAATACGGTCATATTTATTATTATTTATTAGGATTTGACTATGACTTTGAAGTTTACCAAATATCATGGACTGGGAAATGATTTTATTTTAATTGATAATTTGGCTTCTGCTGAACCTTTAATTTCTCCCGAAGAAGCAGTTAGAATGTGCGATCGACATTTTGGCATTGGTGCAGACGGAGTAATTTTTGTGTTACCCGGTAAGAACGATATAGATTATACCATGAGAATCTTTAACAGTGATGGATCTGAACCTGAGATGTGTGGTAATGGAATTCGTTGTTTCGCCCAATTTATCACCGAATTAGAAGGACAGGAAACTATCGGTAAAACCTATAAAATAGACACTTTAGCTGGTTTAATTTGCCCAACAATTAAAGGTAATGGACAAGTGAAAGTCGATATGGGACAACCTCAGTTAAAAGCTGTAGAAATACCCACTACTTTGACAGACAAAGAAGACAAAGTGATTAATCATCCTTTAGTAGTAGATGGTACAGAATATTTTGTTACTTGTGTTAGCATGGGGAATCCTCACTGCCTAGTGTTTGTGAATGATGTTGCTGTGATTGATTTACCAAAAATAGGCCCTTTATTTGAGCATAATAAATGTTTTCCCCAAAGAACAAATACTGAATTTATCGAAGTAGTCAATTCTAACTATTTAAAAATGCGAGTGTGGGAAAGAGGTGCAGGAATTACTTTAGCCTGTGGTACAGGAGCGTGTGCTACTGTTGTAGCGGGAGTTTTAAATAATAAATGCGATCGAATTACTACCGTTGAGTTACCCGGAGGATGTTTAGAAATCGAGTGGTCTGACAAAGACAATCATATATATATGACAGGGCCAGCAACTAAAGTTTTTTCCGGAGAAATAGATTCATAAATCAGTTAAAACCTATTGAGATTTATCCTGAGTTCGAGAAAAAATCATTGATGTAGGTAGATTTTAGGCTTTAGGGTTTAGGTTTTAGGTTCTAAAAATACCAAATCTGATTGAATTATTTAATTAATTTAATTTAAGTAAAATCAATTGTTAACAGTTTTTCCTCAATTATTTACCTAATACCTAACAATTAATACCTAATACCTTGCTATTACCCATACATTTTGCATCAAACTGAGGTAGATTTTTTAGTTGAGATTTTAATGTAACTTCGATCGATCAAAAATCAATATTTCCTGGTTAATATTCAAAATGGGGTTGATTTGAAAAGTCATTTATTTTTTATGATTTTATTTAATGTTATTGATTTAACAAAAAAAATCTTAATAATTTTTTAATAATTTCCTCTAATTGTCATGAAAAAAAGATTAAAAAGAAAATTAAATGAAATTGGTAATCATCTTTACAACTAATTGGGATCAAGGAATGTTAGCTTAGATGGTGTAAAGATAAATTCCATTTTAAAAAATTACTTATAATCATGGCTCAAATACTAGATGCAATTCCTCATAATGAAAATGATGTTATTTTGTGTTGTTATGTGAATGCTACAAATCAAATTCAGGTAGCTAGAATCACAAATATTCGTAATTGGTACTTTGAAAGGGTGGTATTTCCAGGGCAAAGATTAGTGTTTGAGGCTTTACCAGAGGCTTTATTAGAAATTCATTCAGGAATGATGGCTAGTGCTATTTTATCGGATACTATTCCTTGTCAGCGATTATCTGTTAATGAAGAAAAATCTGAACCATCGAAACAAGATAGCACAGTTATTCCTGACAATAAGACTAAACCTTCCGATTTGGAAGTAGTCTTGGCTTAAAATTTACTTTATTTTAAAACAATTTAGTTATGATTTATTTAATATATTTCAAGTGACCTATTACAAACTTTTATAGTATTTTATAGATAAATTGGGGGATAAAATTCCCTTTTTTTATTGAGTTAAATATATATAGTTGTCTTATTTGAGTTCTTAAATGGATTTTAGGTTATACTCAAATATTAATTTAGTATAATAGTACTAACCAGTAAAGCGAGAAAAATCAATTTTAGAAGTTTTAAAATCAATTCTTGTTACTTTCTATCTTCCCTTTTTCCTCTCATCATCGAAAATTTATGATATAGGTGCAAGATCTAATTTATAATTTATTTTTCATAATCCTTTCATAATTATTTCTTTTTTTGTTATAATTGCTATAGTCTATTACTAGGGTTAATCAATATATGAGTAATTTAGGTTGTTTGAAGGTTGAAAATTTGACGGTAAGCTATCGTAATGTTGAGGCTTTAAGAAATATCTCTTTTCAAGTTTTTCCTCACAAAGTAACGGGAATTATAGGGCCGAATGGTGCAGGAAAAAGTACTATGATTAAAGCGATGTTAGGTTTGATTCCTTATCAATTTGGTTCAATTTCATTCTATGATCAACCTTTAATTAAACAAAGAGAAAGAATTGCTTATGTACCACAACGATCGCAAATTGATTGGACATATCCTGCAACAGTATGGGATGTGGTGATGATGGGAAGGGTTAGAAAAACAGGGTGGTTTAAGCCTTTTTCGAGAATGAGTCGTGAAATAGCAAAAACAGCGTTAGAAAAAGTAGGAATGTATGATTATTGCGATCGACCTATCGGACAATTATCAGGAGGACAACAACAAAGAGTATTTTTAGCTCGATCGTTGGCGCAATCTGCTGATATATTTTTCTTTGATGAACCTTTTGTTGGAGTAGATCAAAAAACAGAGGAAATTATCTTTAATATTTTTCAAGAATTAGCAGACGAAGGTAAAATTATTTTAGTAGTAAATCATGATTTAGGGGAATCTATTAACAATTTTGATAGCATAATTTTATTAAATAAAACTCTCATTGCCGCAGGAAATAGAGAAGAAGTATTGCAAGAAGAAAATTTATATAATGCCTATAATGGCCGAGTATCTTTCCACTCTCAAAATAATCGGTTAATTGCTTAAAAATTTTCTCATTTGTATAAATTATACTAAATATTTTTATCAAGAGATCGATTAAAAGATCTAAATAATATATTCTTTTTTATTCATAAAAAATGCTAGATTTTATAACTGAACCTCTCCAATATGCTTTTATGCAACGATCGTTAATTGTTGCGGTAGTAGTCGGAGTGATTTGTGCGGTGGTTGGTAGTTATTTAATGGTTCAAAGATTAGCCTTATTAGGAGATGCAATTAGTCATTCTGTATTACCCGGATTAGCGATCGCTTTCATCTTAGGAATTAATATTTTTATCGGTGCATTTATTGCTGGATTAATAAGTACTGTGTGTATAAATATTATTAGAAATAACTCAAAAATTAAAGAAGATGCGGCTATGGGAATAGTTTTTTCTGCATTTTTTGCTTTGGGAGTTACTCTAATTACTGTGGTACAAAAAGAGAATAAAATAGACTTAAATCACTTCTTATTTGGCAATATTTTAGGTGTCAGTTTAACAGA
This sequence comes from Geminocystis sp. NIES-3709, assembly GCF_001548115.1. Classification (GTDB taxonomy): domain Bacteria; phylum Cyanobacteriota; class Cyanobacteriia; order Cyanobacteriales; family Cyanobacteriaceae; genus Geminocystis. The sequence continues at coordinate 896,089 of NZ_AP014821.1, forward strand.
AGTTAGAGATACAATTATTATTGCTATTTTTGTTTTGCTAATTGTCTTTTTATTTTATAAAGAATTACTATTTTATACCTTCGATAAATTGGGTGCTGAATCAGTGGGTTTACCAATTAAATGGTTAGATACAGCATTAATGATTTTAATTGGTTTAACTATTGTTGCTAGTTTAAAAGCTGTGGGAGTTATTCTTGTTTTGTCTTTATTAATTACTCCTCCTTCTACTGCTTATTTATTAGTCGATCGACTTAATCAAATAATGTTTGTGGGAATTTTAATCGGAGTTATTTCTAGTATGAGTGGAATGTATTTAAGTTATTATTTCAATTTACCATCAGGGCCAGCTATTGTTTTAGTTGCAACAGGATTATTTATCTTAAGTTTTTTATTCAGTCCGAGTCAAGGATTAATTACTGAATATTTTCGCTTAAAATTTGTCTCAAAAAAAACTATCTCTTAAAAGAGATTTCAATAGTGTTTAGTTAAAAATAATAAGTTTTTTGATAAATTATTTATCGATCGAGCAATCATACTTTCACTCACGAAAATTATTAATATTTAAAGATTATATATTGTTGGAGAGATTTGTTAAATACTGCTATGTAATTAATTGTAAATGCCATTTTGATGAAATCTAAGTAGTAAAATAGATATATAACAACCTTATTTGATTCACAATATTTGAAAGATAATACACTAGCAAGAGTGCTTCAAATAAATTAATTAAGGGTTTAAATAAAAATTTTGGGGAAAAATCATGGGGCAATTAAATACAGCAGAGTTACTCATTCAATGTTTAGAAAATGAGGGAGTAGAATATATTTTTGGATTGCCAGGAGAAGAAAATTTACATATCCTTGAGGCTTTAAAAAACTCATCTATTCAATTTATCACCACTCGTCATGAACAAGGTGCCGCTTTTATGGCAGATGTTTATGGACGTTTGACAGGAAAAGCAGGAGTTTGTCTTTCAACTTTGGGGCCTGGTGCTACAAATTTGATTACTGGAGTTGCTGATGCTAACCTAGATGGTGCCCCTCTTGTGGCAATTACTGGGCAAGTGGGAACCGATCGAATGCACATTGAATCACATCAGTATCTTGATTTAGTCGCTATGTTTGCTCCCGTTACTAAGTGGAATAAGCAAATTGTTCGCCCCGGTATCACCCCAGAAGTAGTGCGTAAGGCTTTTAAAGTCGCAGAAAAAGAAAAACCCGGAGCAGTACATATTGATTTACCTGAAAATATCTCTGCGATGTCCGTAGAAGGTAAACCGTTAAAGATTGATAGTCGAGAAAAAATCTATGCTTCCTATCGTAGTGTCAATGCCGCCGCTTTAGCGATCGCAAAAGCAAAAAATCCCTTAATTTTAGCTGGAAACGGTGCAATTAGAGCCCATGCGGCAGATGCGTTAACAGAATTTGCTACTCGTTTAAATATTCCTGTTGCCAATACTTTTATGGGAAAAGGTGCTATTCCTTATATTCATCCTCTCTCATTATGGACTGTTGGTTTACAACAACGAGATTTTATTACCTGTGGTTTTGAACAAAGCGATCTAATTATTGCCGTCGGTTATGATTTAATTGAATATTCCCCAAAACGTTGGAATCCTGACGGTGCAATTCCTATTATTCATGTCGGGGCAAATTCTGCGGAAATTGATAGTAGTTATATCCCTACCGTGGAAGTCATTGGAGACATTGCCGATTCTTTAGACGAAATTTTGAAAAGATGCGATCGAACTGGTAAACCTGTACCCTTTGCCGCTTCTTTACGAAATGAAATACGAGAAGATTATGAACAATATGCTCATGATGAAGGTTTTCCTGTTAAACCCCAAAAAATTGTTTATGATTTAAGGCAAGTAATGGGCTCAGAAGATATAGTTATTTCTGATGTAGGCGCTCATAAAATGTGGATGGCAAGACACTATCATTGTGAATGTCCGAATACCTGCATTATCTCTAACGGTTTTGCGGCTATGGGAATAGCAATTCCGGGGGCTGTTGCCGCTAAATTAGTGAATCCTGATAAAAAAGTTGTTGCTGTCACAGGAGATGGTGGTTTTATGATGAATTGCCAAGAATTGGAAACCGCCTTAAGAGTCAAAACACCTTTCGTCACTTTAATTTTTAATGATAATGGCTATGGCTTAATTGGCTGGAAACAGATGAATCAATTTGGCTCTACCAGTTACGTTGACTTTGGCAACCCCGATTTTGTCAAATTTGCTGAAAGCATGGGTTTAAAAGGCTATAGAATCACTTGTGCAGAAGATTTAATCCCCACCCTGAAAACAGCTTTAGAACAGGATGTTCCCACCGTAATTGATTGCCCTGTGGATTACAGAGAAAATATCCGTTTTTCCCGTAAATCAGGAGATTTAAGTTGCCCCATTTGGGAATAAAAAGAAAACAGTAGTCATTGGTTAATCAGGACTAATGACTAATATTACGATCGGATAATCGGTGATAATTAAAATTGTTGCATTCATTCATTGAAAGGACATGGTCAAAAAAGTAATCTTCATAAATCACCTTAATTTGGAGGTTCCTCTAGAATAAATATTGACGTATAACGCCTTGTTGTGCATCATGGTGCCCTCGGTAAGTCTAGACCTGGCGCTCGGCCGCTGTATGTTCCTACATGTCTCAAAGTAACTGCTTCCCCCGCTTTGCGGGCCGCCCATGAAAAGGATATTTTGCATGAGGTATCGCCCTTGACGAATCTAAGCTCCGCAGGCCGGTGAATGCCGAATGATTCTTTCGTGTCGGGTTTACCCATAACAAAGTGCATGACAATGCCATTGAACTTTAAGTCAAGGCAAAGCAAAAGCCCGTTATCGGGATTGTACTGTGGAATTAGCTCGAAGCTCGATGAGTGATAGACGTGCCCCGGTCGCTTAGGGAGATACAAACCCCAGCCAACTGGCCAGCGTGCGTGTGGTGAGCACAGCAAGGACATGCATTTTTCTTTTACTAGGAATGGCTGCCCAGTTTTTTGCTTTATTTGCCCCGAAACAACAAGACCATAAACGACCTTTATTAACCAACGCTCAATCGAAGTGCCATCCACGGAATAAGCAAGACACAGGGGCACTTGTTTTTGTTGCTCAATGTCTATGCTGCCAATCGCCGCCACAAAATCGGCTACGGCACTGTCAAGAGGTGACAAAGCACAATTGTGATTGGTGCAAAGAATTTTGGCTTTTAGGTTGGCTTTGCTGATCGAACTTAGCTGCTCCTTCGGAAGCCAAGTAAAACCTGTAACGTCAATGGTCCTGTTTTGCTTTTCGATGACATTAAGAAGTGCTTCCGAAATGTAGTGCTCACCTGAGATTTTCTCAGAGCATCCCTTCGTATGGGACAGATAGCATTTGGGGTGTGCGTATCCGCTTCTTTTTGTGGCGATGTAGACAGGGCTGGTCATGGCTAGTTACTTGACGCACAAGGTTAGACTGCGATCTATTTAATTATTTTTTCATAAATTTTCATTATTTTCATAGTAAAAGCATTACTATTTTCTGTCAAGATCTTTGACAAATTTCTTAATATTTCTGTATTTATCATTAATACAAAGATTGAGTTCTTGATTTATAAGTATTTCTCCCAATTCCTAACTCCTATCCTCACCAAAAAATTTTTTCAGCAAAGCCTAATTATCAACCCCTTCGATCGGTGCAAAACCTTGACGTTGGATATTTTCAGTAACAACTCTCGGCTCTAAAAATTGTAACAGGTAATCAGGGCCTCCTGCTTTTGAACCAACTCCAGAGAGTTTAAAACCGCCAAAGGGTTGTCGTGACACGATCGCCCCTGTAATACCTCGATTAATATAAAGGTTGCCTACTTCAAACTCTTTGTAAGCTCGATCGATATGAATAGGAGTACGAGAATATAAACCCCCCGTAAGAGCGTAATCTGTGCCATTGGCAATGTCTAAGGCTTCATCGAAATTGTTAGCTTTAATTACTGCGAGTACAGGCCCAAAAATTTCCTCTTGGGCGATGGTAGCATTAGGTGAAATATCAATAAAAACAGTGGGAGGGACAAAATAACCATTTTCAGGAGTCGGCACTTGAATCGCTAATTTGCCCTCTTGTTTGCCTTTCTCGATATACTCTAAAATACGAGCTTGAGCAGTGCCATCGATAACAGGGCCTACTTTTGTGCTAGGATTCTTGGCTTCACCTACGTTGAGAGATTTTACTGCTTCGACTAAACGATCAACAAAACTATCATATACTGAACTTAAAACTATTACTCTTGAACAAGCAGAACATTTTTGACCACTAAAACCGAAAGCAGATTGTACCACTCCAGCCACACCTTGATCTAAATCGGCACTTTCATCAATGATAATGGCATTTTTACCGCCCATTTCTGCAATAACTCGTTTAAGATGGCGTTGTTTGGGTTGCAATATGGCCGCATCAGCATAAATTTGACAACCAACTTCCCTTGAGCCTGTGAAGGCGATTAAATGAATATCAGGATGTTTGACGAGATAATCTCCCACAACTGAACCTTTACCAGGTATATACTGGAAAACTCCCGCAGGAATCCCCGCTTCTGTTAAAATTTCAGCTATTTTTGCTCCAATTACGGTACTGGTGGCGGCAGGTTTTAATAAAGCACAATTACCCGTAACTAAGGCGGCGACTGTCATACCTGTGGAAATTGCAAAGGGAAAATTCCAAGGGGATACAATTAAAGCAATACCACGAGGTTGATAAAAATATCGATCGTTCTCTCCAGCCACATCATAATTATAGCCTCGATCGAGCCTTTCCATTTCATCAGCGTAGTAACGACAAAAATCGATCGCTTCTGAGACTTCAGGATCACCTTCTTTTAAGATTTTACCAACTTCATAGCACATCCAAGCGGTTAATTCATGGCGTTTAGCTTCCATAATGTCGGCAGCTTTGCGTAAAATATCTGCCCGTTGTTTTGCTGGGGTTTTACTCCATGTTTTAAAAGCTGATTTGGCACTATTCATCGCTTCGTCTGCTTGAGAAAGAGAAATTAAGCCAATTTTTCCCACGACTTCCGAAGGGTTAGAAGGGTTCACGGAATCAATATAACTTTCAGTTTCGACATAGTTACCGTTAATCAAGGGTAAGTAAGTTTTACCTAGCTGATTGTGTACTATAGTCAACGCTTGTCGGGCTTTAATGAGGTTTGTTTCACGGCCATAATCGGTGTCAGGGGAGCCTTGAAAAACCTTCTGCTTAGAAAGTGAGGAAACAACATCAGTAGTTAATTCCTCCTTAGAAATAGGGGAAACTTGAGGTGGTGCGACTAATTCCTCAATGGGTTTTTCTTCTGCATTTTGACGTAAAAAGGAGCTATTAGCAGTATTTTCTAGTAAACGGCGGATAAGATAAGCCATCCCCGGCAAAAGTTGCCCATAGGGTGCATAAACTCTTACTCGATGCCCTCTTTTGACGATCGCCTTAGCTAAAGTTTCTCCCATGCCGTAAAGTATCTGACATTCAAAGCGTTTTTTTGGAATCTTTAAAGTTTCTGCAATAGCGATCGCATTTGCCTGAGTACGGACATTATGAGAAGCAATGGCGGCGTTTAAATACGAGTGATTTTCGAGGAGAAGACGAGTTAATTTTTCATAATTAAGGTCTGTTTCTGCTTTATCATTAAATACAGGTTGATTCCAGTGATTTTGTAGAGATTTAATGGTTTCTTGATCCCAATATGCTCCTTTAACTAAGCGAATGGTGATCGGATTACCCCGTCTTTTTGCCCAATTAATCCAACTTTGTAAGTCTTTCTCTGAGTCACGCAAATAGGCTTGTAAAGTAACGCCAATATCAGTGCGAGTCTTAAATTCTTCCTCCATTAATAACTCTTGCAAAATGGAGACAACCACATCTTTATAAGTATATTGTTCAATATCGAAATGTACCGCAGTACCATAATTTTGAGCGTGTCTTAATAAAGTACGGATTCGATCGCACACTTTCAATTTACCACCTTCAGGATCGATCGGGTCAAATTGGGAGTAAAATGCAGTTAACTTGACAGATACTTGCACTTTCGGGAGATTTTCACCATCTGCGGTATCAATTTCGGAAATATTTGACCATTTTTGAGCTTGCTCACTTAATTGAGTGATTAAATTAAGGTAGTTTTGTAAGTAAGATTCTGCTTCAACTTCGGTAATAACCGCCTCCCCTAACAAGTCGATGGAAAAACACATTTTCTCCTTACGCATCCTTTCTACTGCTTTAATCACTTCTTTGATAGTTTCCCCTGAGATATACTTATAAGCTAGGGTTTCCACTGCTTTAGTGATAGTAGCAGAAGCAATTTGAGCGGGGGGAGAATTAGGTTCGGTAAAATTAAGAATGCCTTTGAGCGCGTCTGGTAACTCAACTTCTTCGGTGGTTAAATATTGTTGTAAATGTCTAGCAATTTCGCTCTTACTTCTTAATGCAGGTAACGCATCAATGAATCTAAACAACTGTACCCGTAGTCCGGGGTTACTCATAGTCCACCCCATGAGTTTATCATCGAACTGCATTTGTTCTTTTAACTGACTGAAAATATTACCTTTCTGTCTTGTGGCTTGGATTAATTCCTTTGCGATCGCTTGTGTTGTATTTTCGTATGACGAGATGGGATTAGCTGAAGCTACCATAAAAATTACCTAATAAATATAATAAAATAGCCCTAATTTTGCTTTGTTTTTAGGTGCTTTAATGCTTATTTTGCATAATGTTTTGCTTTACTATTATATCACATTTAAACAAGTCAAATCGAGAAGTGGCTCAGTTTGATGTTAGGGATTATTAAACTGAAACAACTATCAAAAATTAATTATTTAAGACAATAATTTTGCTTGTATTCCTAGAAAAAAACTAATTTTTTTGTTAAGTTAAAATATGTTTAAACTGGTTAAATTATAGATTTTTCAACAATGAACTGTTACCTCTGGTTAAAAGGGAAGAAAATTGAATTAGAAAAGGTCAACTTTTTATGATTTTTTTCCCATTCAAAAGGGGGAGGCTTTAAACCTTAAATGAATCAATTGTCAATTATCAATTTACATTTCATTATTTAACACCATCCGTGAAAAATTGCTCTATCTTTACGCCATTTTACTAATTCTGCTTTTTTGAATCCTGCTGTTAATAACCATGATTTAACTAAAGCGATATTTGGTCCTGTCCAATTTGTAACATCTTTACTTAATTCATTTGTGGGATAAAATCGCATTAAAGGTTGAGGAAATAAACTAAATAATAAACTAATATGGGTTTCTAAAACTAATAATTCTTTGGTCACACTTCTTACTTTTTCAAGAGCAAAAAGAGGATATTTCATATGATATAAAACTCCTAAAAAAAACACCACATCAAAAGTACCTATTTTTTCTCGATCGAGATCTAAAACATCAATATTATAATCTTCTACTTGGGAATTAAAAATTTTTCTTGCCAATTCAAAACCTTGTTTTCCCGCTCCAAAATCTCGCCAAAAATTATGATCTAAACCGTATAATTCTCTTTGTTCCCAGATAAAAGAATCTGTTGCTAAAACTCTTTTCGCACCTCTTTTTTCAGCAGAAAATGAATAAAATCCGTCCCATGCTCCAATATCTAAAACTGTTTTATTACTCAAATCTTCGGGAATCCCACTTAAAATCCATTGCTGAAATTTACGACAAAATTGACCTTCTTTTCCCTCTTTTGTTTCTATTCCTGAACCAAAATCAAAATGATGATGCCAATATTTAATTTTTGCTACTTCTTGGGATAATTCACTAGGTGTCATTGATAATTGATAATTGGTAATTGATAATTGGTAATTGTACATTGCTTACCCTCACCAGTCAATTTAGATTGGTCAAGCGCTGATAAAACTTTGAGAATTTTTAGGCGAATTTTCTACATAGATATTAAAATAAGTTAAGAAACGTTAATTTTGCATTGCTGAGTTTTGAGAAAATAAAATTTATGACTGACGTTCCCGTTAAACGACTGCGCAACTTTTCCATTATTGCCCATATTGATCACGGTAAATCTACTTTAGCAGACCGTTTGTTACAGGTAACAGGCACTGTGGGAGATCGAGATATGAAAGCTCAATTCCTTGATAATATGGATTTAGAGCGAGAAAGAGGTATCACCATCAAACTTCAAGCCGCCCGAATGAATTATAAGGCTAGAGATGGTCAAGATTATGTGTTAAATTTGATTGACACTCCGGGGCACGTTGATTTTTCCTATGAAGTATCTCGATCGTTGGCTGCCTGTGAGGGGGCATTATTGGTAGTAGATGCGTCTCAGGGAGTAGAAGCTCAAACTCTGGCTAATGTTTATTTAGCGTTAGATAATAATTTAGAGATTATCCCCGTTTTAAATAAAATTGATTTGCCCAGTGCTGAACCAGAACGAGTTATTAAAGAAATTGAAGATGTTGTCGGTTTAGATTGTCGTAACATAATCCATGCTTCAGCTAAAGCCGGATTAGGTATTGATGATATTTTAGAGTCCATTATTGAAAAAGTACCACCTCCAGAAGACACCACCCATAAACCTCTACGAGCGTTGATTTTTGATAGTTATTATGATCCTTATCGTGGAGTAGTTGTTTACTTTCGTGTTATGGACGGTAGTATAAAAAAAGGCGATCGAATCTTGTTAATGGCATCAGGAAAACAATATGAGCTGGATGAGGTAGGAGTATTATCTCCCACCCAAGTACAGGTAGATGAATTACACGCAGGAGAAGTAGGATATTTAGCCGCCGCCATTAAAGCCGTAGGAGATGCAAGGGTAGGAGATACCATTACTCTGGTTAATAAACCAGCTTCTGAGGCATTGCCCGGTTATACTGAAGCCAAACCGATGGTATTTTGTGGGTTATTTCCGATCGATGCAGATCAATATGGAGACTTGAAAGACGCTTTAGAGAAGTTAAAATTAAATGATGCGGCCTTGTCTTTTGAGCCTGAAACCTCTAGTGCTATGGGTTTTGGTTTTCGTTGTGGTTTCTTAGGTTTATTGCACATGGAGATTGTCCAAGAGCGTTTGGAAAGAGAGTATAATTTAGATCTAATTATCACTGCTCCTTCTGTGGTTTATCGAGTTACTACTACTGATGGAGAAGTCATCGAAATTGATAATCCCAGTGCTTTACCTGATCCTCAAAAACGGACAAAAATAGAAGAACCTTATATCAAGGTAGAAATGATTACCCCTGAGAATTATGTTGGTACTTTAATGGAATTGTGCCAAGGACGGAGGGGAGTATTTGTAGATATGAAGTACTTTACCATGAACCGCACGAATTTAATCTATGAATTACCTTTGGCAGAAGTGGTAACAGACTTTTTTGATCAATTAAAATCTCGATCGAGGGGTTATGCTAGTATGGAATATCAATTAATTGGGTTTCGAGAAAATCCTTTAATTCGCTTAGATATTCTGGTAAATAAAGATCCCGTAGATGCTTTAGCAATGATTGTACATCGAGATAAAGCCTATCATGTTGGACGAGCTTTGACGGAAAAGCTAAAAGAATTGATTCCACGTCATCAATTTAAAGTGCCTATTCAAGCCTCGATCGGTGCAAAAGTTATCGCTAGTGAACATATTCCTGCCCTTAGAAAAGACGTTTTAGCAAAATGTTATGGTGGTGATATTAGTCGTAAGAAAAAACTTTTACAGAAACAGGCAAAAGGTAAAAAACGGATGAAATCGATCGGTACTGTTGATGTACCTCAATCTGCATTTATGGCCGTTTTAAAACTTGATAATTAATTAACAGTTAACAATTAACAATTTATTTTGATATAATAAGGCTTCCTAAATCATTTTTTAATTTTAGTAAATTCTTCGTAATAAGAACGCTCAGTATTAACTTCCCATAAGTCATGTTTTTCTCCCAAGATGTTTTTGGCCGCTAATAATCCTGTTAACATGGAATGATCTTGATTATTGTAACGGTGCATTCCATTTCTACCAATAGTTTGTAAATTTTCAAAAGTGCCTAAATAATCTTTAATTATTGTTAAATATTGATAATAATTTTGGTCATAAACAGGATAGGCTTTTTTCTGACGTAACACCGTACCCCCTTCAACTAAATTATATTTTAATAATCCTAATTCTTTTAATTCTTGGGTTGCTAATTGTATTAATTCTGAGTTAGATAAATTCCATAAATCATCACCTTCTGAGCAAAAATATTCCATTCCTAAACAAGTTTTAGTTGAATCAGGTACCATTTTTGGACTCCAATTTTTAAAATTCTGAATCCTACCTACTCTAAAATTTTGGTCATGAATATATATCCAATTATCGGGAAATAAATCTTCTGCATCAATAATTAAAGCAACAATCAAAAAATCTCGATAGTTTAATTTATTTGCTACTTCTAAAACATTTTTTGGTGGTTTTGGTTCAATTATACTTAACAATTTTGTTAAAGGCATACTAGAGATAAAATGTTCTCCATTGATAGTATTTATTTCTCCTTTTTGCTCTACTTCAATTGATAATATTTTTCTGTCTTTCCTATTTATTTTAATTATTTTACTATTTAATTGTACTTTTCCTTCTCTATTTTCGATCGCTTTTGTAAATGTTTCCCACATCATTCCTGGTCCTAGTATGGGATAATTAAATTGATTTATTAAACTTTTAGCTTTACTTTTACCAAAGAAAATATTAATTATTGCCTCTTTTAAAGACATTCCTTTTATTCTTTGTTTCGCCCATTCAGCTTGAATTTGATTACAGGGAATTCCCCAAACTTTTTCTGTATAAGTCTTAAAAAAAGTATAATATAATCTCTCTCCAAAACAATCAATTACCCAATCTTCAAACGTTTCTGGTTCTTTTTTTTTTTCAAAAAATATTAATTTAGTTTTTAAATAACTCCAGAGAATTAAAGCACTTTCAATAATACCTAAATTTGTTAAAGTACTTTTAAAGGATAAAGGATAATCAAAAAATTTGCCTTTATAATAAATACGTGATAAACGAGATACTTTGATAAAATTATCTCCTAAAACTTCGTGCCATAATTCTTCTATTTCTGTTACTTTAGTATAGAAACGATGACCTCCAATATCAAAATGATAACCTTGATAAATTTCAGTCCGAGATATTCCTCCCACTAAATTTGCTTGTTCTACAACTATCGGTTTAAGGTTATTTTTTATTAATTCATAGGCACAAGTTAAACCGGCAGGACCTGCACCAATTATAATAATATTTTCCGAAATTATTTTCATTTATTTCTATAAGATTAACATAATATTATTTTATATCATGAATTAGATAATTTTTTGTTGTTAATTTAGTTTTTATTATTCACAGATTATTGATTAATTAAATCAAAATATTTTTGAATATGAGCTTTTCCAGTCCATTTTTCTGAATACGCAGAAAAGCCTTTTATTCCTATTTCATCTCGAAATTGTCTATTGTCTAAAAGTAGGTTAATAGCAGTGATTAATTCCATATCATTGTTATAGATAAAGCCTCCTTCACTTTCTCGGATTATTTCTGGCATAGAACCTAAGTTTCTCACGATTACGGGAGTTTTTTGTTGAAAAGCCTCTAAAATAACTAAAGGTGGTGCGGATTCGAAATTGACTGATGGTACAATAAGTGCGATCGCATTTCGATACAAATTTTTAAGATTTTCACGGGATTGATTACCCATAAATTGAATATTATCAACTTTTTTGGCTAGTTTTTTCAGTTTATCTTCATAATTACCAGTACCAGCAATTACCAGATATAGATGAGGATGGTTAATAAATAGGGGAATTAAAGTCTGTAATCCCTTAAGTTTTTCTAATCTGCCAACAAATAAAAAATAAGGCTTTCTCACCATAACTGAATTTAAACAGTAGTCTTGATCTTCAGGAACAAAATTTGGTAAGTAGTGAATTGGGGGAATAAAACCTCTTTCTTTATGCTTTTCAATGGCAAAATGAGAAGGAGAAATAAATATATCAACTTTTTTAATGGTATTCTTCAATAAATTAGTATAGCGCCATAACTGTGGAGGTATTCGGTAACTTAAACAACAAGTAAAACAGTTGGGTTGCTCACAAACAGTATGATTGAATTTGAATAATGTATGAGTCGGACAAATTAACCAATATTCGTGCATGGTGTATAGTTTAATAGCATTTCCATATTCAAAAATTTTTGCTCCACCCACCAGGGAAATATTATGATAGTGAATAACATCAAATCCTTGAGCGAGTATTTTGTTAATGTGATGGATTTTAAACCAAGGAAATCCTGTTTGATGAGTTAATAAAGGAGATAAATTACCAACATTACTAATAAGAGAATGAATAGTTATATTTTTTTGAAAATTATCACTAATATTATTATTATCAGGTAATTGATTAGTTAATAACTTATAAGCATCAACACAGTGAATTATATCAACAGAATGTCCTCTAGTTGCTAATTCATGGGCTAATCGTTGAACAAAAATACCGTCTCCGCCAAAATTATAAGGTGGATAAAAAGTTGTAATGAAACAAAAACGCAAGGATTTTTGAGTATTCATAATTATTTAATTTTCAGTAACTCACGGAGATTTCGAGGTATTCTTCTTAATTCTAAATATGCTGGAAATAAATTATTAAATAGTAGGTTAAATAAAAATTTACTTCTTAAATAATAGGTATCAATTCTTTCTAAAGAATATAAATCACTGTTAAGGTTGAGAGGTGCTAATTTTGTGGAACAAGCACAGGTAAAATATTGTTGAACTATTTGTTTCGTTAATGAATTATAATTCCCATAAGGATAAGCAAAAGACGTTACCGAAACACCTAAATTATCTTCGATCGAACTTTTTGATTGATAAACTTCTTCTTTTATTTTTGATAAGGATAAACTGGTTAAATCAGGATGAGTAAGAGTATGCGCACCAAAGTTCATACCTAGATTTTGCATTTGTCGAATTTCCTGCCAGTTTAACATTTGACGATTTTCAAAGGTTGAGCCAATATAATCTACAGTTAAAAAAATCGTGGCTGTCATCTGAAATTTTTGTAAAATTACCAATGCTTGAGTGTAAACAGTGCGATCGCCGTCATCAAAAGTAATCACTACAGACTTATTAGGAAACTCTTTCTTTGTTTTGAGACAATTCACTGCTTTTTCAAGACTAATAGTCGTGTAATTCATTTCCCATAACTTGGTGATAGCAGATTCAAACAGCGAAAGATTATAACAAATCGGATTATAATGTTCATCAATTCTATGAAAAGTCAAAATGGGCAACCATTTAGCCATATTTAGTGAAAGTATAAATTAGAGTTTTTTTATTATAAAATTGATGGAAAATAAGGAAAAAATTATCAATTTAATTCTTCGCAATCGATTTCTCGCTAAAACTATCTATTTTTTGAGTGGAAAGCCTCCGTCAATGCCCCAAACCGTCGGATTTCAATATTATACACAAAGAGGTTTATGGAAACTACAACTGGATATTTGTCCTTGCGATGGAGAATTAGTCGAATATTTACAAAAAAAACAGATTTACAGTCAAAGTGTCTTTCATTTTGGTACGGGTTATCATCATCTATTAGGAATAGAAAATCAAAAGTTTGACAAACCCAATGAAATTTTTGCTATTACTGCTTGTGTTAAAGAACATGACGCTTATATAAAATTGTGTAAGCACGATCGTAATTTGGCGAAGTATTACAAAGTATTTTATGGAAATATATATACTCTCACTGAAAAATCTTTACCCAAGTTTGATTTAATCTCATTATTTCATGTTGGAGAGTTTTATTTACCTGAAGAAGCTAATTTTATTCATCAGAACGATCGATCTCTAGTTAATCTTTTTCTGAATCGACTCAATGACGATGGTAAAATTTTATTTTACACAAAATCTTTAGGATGGGAGCAAACAAAACTAATTATTGAAGACTTAGAATCACAGAAAAAAATTCATCTTTTTGAGCAATATAAAACCCTACTAATTTATGGAAAATGAGCCGAAATCCTCCTTAGTCTCTAGTACCATTTGGGTTTCCGTTGCAGAGTTATTATTTTTTCCGACAGGATTTATTACCATAGCATTTCTTCTGCGTAAAATTGGACCGGATGGTTATGGATTATTTGCCCTAGCTTCAGGCTTAATTGCTTGGATTGAATGGATAATGGATTCTATTTTTTCTAATACTACTGTTAAGCTCATTTCTCAGAGTCAATCATGGCAATTCATCGCTAATGGTATTCTCAAAATTCAATTAAGTTTTAGTCTTGCTATCTTTTCTTGTCTAATTTTGCTTACTCCTTGGATTAGTGAGTTGATGCACGAACCTTCTCTTAAACCATTATTATACCTATTTGCCTTAGAAATACCCCTTTTTAATTTGGCACAACTTCATCAAAATATCCTCGAAGGAATAGGAAATTTTAATCCTCGTGCGATGGCAATTAGCGTAAGATGGCTAAGTCGAATGTTTTTAATTATCTTCTTAGTCGAATTAGGAATGTCTGTCACTGGTGCAATTATGGGTGGTTTGATCGCCATAATCTTAGATCTATGGATTAGTCGGCAATATGTACGCCCTTCTTTATTCGGAGTTGCTGATTTTCAGTTTCAAAAACTTTTGAATTATGCTGTTCCTTTATTTATCGCCACTTTATGTTTGAGAATAGATGAAAAATTAGACTTATTCGCCCTCAAAATTTTAGGAGGCAGTTTAGAAGAAATAGGTTTATACGCCTCAGCACAAAATATAGCATTACTCGGACAATTTATCGTACCTGCTCTTGTACCAATAACCATCACAACCTTAACTCGTATCTATCAAGACCAACAAATTATATCAACCAAACAATTTATTCGCAATACCTTTAAGATCGGTTTTTATCACCTTCCCCTAGCAGGAATCATCTCTGTTTGTTCATCAGAAATTCTATCTTTTTTATTTGGTAATACTTTCGATCGTGCTGCACCTATACTATCAGTACTAATTTTTAGCTCTATTAGTTCAATGATGATTGCCGTGATTATTTCCATTCTCATTGGTTTAAATAAGCCTAAATGGACGTTCCTGATCGCCTTACCAATGCCTTTTTTGGCTTTTTTGGGATATTGGTGGTTAATACCGAAGTATGGCTCTTTTGGTGCATCAATTATTCATCTTGTGATTTCCATTATTGCTTGTTGTATTGGATTTATCGTAGTTTATCAATTTTCAGGAGTTTCACCTCCACTATTAACATTTATTCGTAGTAGTTTAGTTTCTGTTGTCGTTATACTTATCGCCTTTATGTTTCCATTTTCTGGATTTTTTCTGATTATCAAATTAATGTTTCTAACTATAATTAGTTTTATTATTCTTTTACTATGGGGAGAATTTAATAATTTTACTCTATCTTTTAAGGATATACGTCAATAACTAAAGATACTGTAAAATGACAATGCCATTTTAAGATTAACAATTTTCTTTGATTTCTATTGGTTCAAAACTTGCTCACAAATCCAATTAAATTAGCCCATTGAGAAAGAATAAATAGTATCATTATTTTAATATTTTTGATTTCAAAATCACTTTTAATGGGAAATATTAAAAGATTAAAATAAAAATTAATCGGCTCTATTTTTATAGTTTGTAAATCTTTTTTTGCTTTAATATAGTGAAAATGTTTTGCTCCTTTTCCATAATTGATATGTTGTTGCCAAAAAGTTTTTAAGGTTAAATAATGAGAATGTTCTACTTGAGCTTTTGGTAAGTATATCATTTTATAACCTTGAGAATAAAGTCGATCGCATAATTCCCTATCTTCAGCCGCCGCTAAGGGAAAAGTGGTATTAAAACCTCCTATTTTTTGAAAAATTATTTTAGAAATAGCAAAGTTATTGGAGGTAAAAAACTTAGATTGCTCAGGAATTGCATTATAATAACTATAAAGATAATCAACTAATTTTTGACTAGCTTCTGAATAAATATTTTCCTTAAGTTTATTAATAATAAATCCTCCTAATATTGCATCAGGATTTTGGGCAAAACCATCAGCAAAAATAGACAACCATAAAGGAGTTACTTCACAATCATCATCGGTAAAAGCCATATATTCCCCTTGGGCTTGAGATACTCCTTTATTCCTTGCTGTCGCAGGCCCTAAATTTTTTTGTTGAATACATTTTAAGTTAATTAGAGGTTGAAAATAACTAATAATTGATTCTAAAGATTGAGGACTACCATCATCAACTACAATTACCTCAAATGAGTTTTTATTATAGTCTAATTTAGTTAAGGATTGAAGACAATTTTTTAATTTTTCAGGACGATTATAAGTAGGAATAACGATCGAAATTTGATACATAAAATTTTAGGGAGTTTTTTAATAGAATCTGAATCTTTTATTGGTTATGATAAATTCAGATAAAACAACTCTTATCGGTAGTACCTTTATCATTTTCTTTATGTCCAACTGAGGTTCAATTAGAGATAAACTCAGAAAATTAAATGAGTAAACCATTATAAAATGAAACTTAGTTCCAAAATATAGGTTTATCAATGATACAACAGGGCGAATTAGTTACTCTCGATATAGAAGATGTTAGTAGTGAAGGAAATGGTATCGGGAAAGTTAATCAACAGGTGGTTTTTGTGCCTAATACGGTGACAGGCGATCAAATTTCTAGTCGTATTATTAGAGTTAAAAAGAAACACGCAGAAGGAAAATTAGAACAAATACACGAAAATTCAAAATATCGTATTCGTCCTCGTTGTATAGTTGCAGATAAGTGTGGTGGTTGTCAATGGCAACATATAGACTATGAGTATCAACTTAAAGTAAAGGAAAATCAAGTCAAAGAAACTTTAACTCGTATCGGTGGCTTTAGTGACTTTACCGTAGAAAAAATATTCTCCGATGATGATTTAGGCTATCGCAATAAGGTTAATTATCCTTTGGGTGTGTCAGAAACAGGCACAATTAAAGCAGGATATTATCAACAGGGTAGTCATCAGATTGTTAATATTAATCAGTGTCCCATACAAGACGATCGACTCAACCTCCTTCTCAAAGAAATTAAACAAGATTTACAACAATTACAAATACCCGTTTATGATGAGAAAACAAAAAAAGGTGCATTACGTCATCTTTGTTTTCGTATTGGTAAAAATACGGGAGAAATTTTATTAACTCTTGTTAGTGCGGAAGTTAGTAATGGGATTATCGAAAAACAAGCGCAAAAATGGTTACAGCGTTATCCTAACTTGGTGGGAGTTTGTTTAAATCATAACCCGAAATCCACTAACGTTATTTTTGGCAAAGAAACAGATTTACTAGCAGGCCGACTTTATCTCAATGAGATTTTTGCCGGTTTAACTTTCCATTTGCGCCCTGAAACTTTCTTCCAAGTTAACACTAACGTTGCAGAAGCATTATTTAATAAAGTTTTACAACAATTAAATTTACAAGGGAATGAAACGGTAATTGATCTTTATTGTGGTATTGGTACATTTACACTACCGATCGCCAAAAAAGTAGGACAGGTTATCGGTATTGAGTCTCATAATATCTCGATCGAACAAGCTAACCGTAACGCAGAAATCAATAATATAGATAATGCTAAATTTATTTTAGGAGAAACCGAGGTTATCTTACCAGAGATTGATGAAAGACCCGATATAATTATTCTTGATCCACCAAGAAAAGGTTGTCAACCTCTAGTTATCGAAACTTTATTAAGTTTAAAACCAGAAAAAATTATTTATATAAGTTGTCATCCAGCTACCCTAGCAAGAGATTTAAAAATGTTGTGTGAAAACGGAGATTATCAATTAACCTTTGTACAACCTGCGGATTTTTTCCCTCAAACTCCCCATGTGGAAACAGCAGTAATTCTTCAACGACTTTAAGAGTTAGATTAACCGGAGAAAATTTTTAGAAATAAAAGGTATTAAATTTAATAATAGTTGAAATAAGTCAATTCTTATTACTTTTCCCTTTTCCCTCTATTTACTGATAATTTTATAGTTCACCCTTGATTATTGATAGGAGTTTGGGAGTAGTAATTAAGATTTATCTTACCTAGCAAGGATAATTAAAATTTGTAAATAATTGCTTAGAATCAATTTTGATAAGTTTTGAATCAATTTTTACTACTATATCTCACTTTTTGTCTCTTATTTTCTATATTCATAAATAATTTCACATCTTTTTCAGGTTAATCTTGGGTAGTTTTCTTTCTAAAAGTTGAATGTCATGTTAAGATATGCTAAGTAAAATTCTATCTCTCATTATCAATACAAAATTTCAAGAACTGTAATCTTATTCTCTTATATTTGTACATATTATTTCGATCGAACTTTTGAGATAAACTATTTAACCTATGACCACACAAACCGAAAATAATAATTGGAAAATTTCATGGCAGTTATTAAGTTTAATTTTAGCCGTTAGTTTCGGCGGTATCGGATTTTTAGCAACCACAGTATTATTACGTTTGCCGAGTAATCCCAGTTGTAATAGTATATCCTTATTATTTAGTTCCGCAACTAATCGCATTTATTGCGCACAACTGTCAGCAGAAAAAAATGATGTTGATAGTCTGTTGAAAGCCATTTCTTTGTTAGAAGAATTATCTCCTAATCATCCCCTTCGTAATGAAATTAATCGTCACATTAAAGAATGGTCTAATGAAATTTTAGTATTAGCTGAAAAAGAATTAAATCAAGGAAAATTAGAGGAGGCGATCGCCATAGCTCGTAAAATTCCCTCCACCGTAGAAAATTTTAGTATCGTCCAAGAAACCATCACTCAATGGCGAGAAATTTGGGATAAAGCTGAAGCAATTCAAGAAGAAGTTGAGTCAGAATTAAAAAATTCTCAATGGAATAAGGCTTTTTTAGTTGCTGTTAAATTGTTAAATATTGAAAATGATTATTGGCAAACGACGAAGTATCAAGAAACAGTTAAAACCATTAATTTAGCTAGAGAAGAAAGTAAACAACTTGATGGAGCTTATGTTACTTTAAGATCTGGAGATTTAGATAGCTTATTAAAAACTATTGAAATCGCGTCCACCATTCCTCCTTCTAGTTATTCTTACAACGAAGCTAGTAAATTAATAGAAGAAGCTGAAAATAAAATTACTGATATTGTAGTTGGGTTCGTAGATAATAAAAATTGGAACGGATTGGGTGACTTAGCTTCTCGAATCCCCGATCAAAGTAAGCTCAAAAATCAAGCTAGAGATTGGACAATAATCGCTAGTGCGGGAAGAAATGCCAATTTAGGAACAGTATCAGGAATGGAATTAGCCGTAGCTGAAGCGGAACAAATTCCTAGCGATAGTAAACTATATTCTAAAGCGAGAGAACTATCACAAGGGTGGATAGCTCAAAAAGAAGACTTAGTTCATCTAGCTAATGCGCGTGATTTAGCAAGATCTGGTACGATTGGAGACTTAAATGCAGCGATCGCTAAAGCGGAATTAGTTACGAATGATAACCCTTTATATCGAGAAGCTCGTCAAGAAATTAGACAATGGAAAAGAGATATACAAATACAAGAAGATAAACCAATTCTAGCAAAAGCTCAAGAGTTGGCATTAGGAAATAATGTTCAATCATGGCAAAATGCTATTAATCAAGCTAGTCAAATTCAGTCCGATCGAGCATTATACTCGGAAGCTAGTGATTCTATACGAGAATGGCGACGGAATATTGAACGAGTCGAAGATCAACCAATATTAGATCAAGCGATCTCCCTAGGCAATGGAAATAATTACCAACAAGCCATTAATGTCGCTAGTCGTATTGGTAGAGGAAGGGCATTATATACCGAATCTCAAAATCAAATCAGACGTTGGCGACGAGAAATTAATGCGGAAGAAGACCTACAAAGAGCCTACCAAAATGCTCAAAATAACGATCCTCAATCTCTTTCCACTGCCATTAGTATTGCTCGTAGAATCCCCTCTACCACCACCATAGAGAACCAAAGTCGTCAAGCTATTAATCGATGGTCAGAACAGCTATTAATCACGGCTCGTAGAGTAGCGTCAGACTACTCCTTAACCTCGATCGAACAAGCCATTAAAATTGCAGAAATGATCCCTAGTGGTACTCCTGCTTATAATCAAGCCAGAGAAGAAATCCGTAGATGGAACAATGACTTAAATCCCTCTTTAAATTATGAAGTTCGTTCTACAAACTACGAATAAAAATAGACTTTTTGTCAATTAATTTGTTAAATCCACTGAAATTATTTTCCTTTATCTAATTCCTAACCTTCAAATAACTATTTATGACTGAAAATAAAACCCTTACACCAGAAGAACAAGAAGATATAATGACATCTTTATTACATAAAGAAGGTTGTTGGGTAGATTGGGGAAAAGCCTGTCAAAAACTTCAACAAACAGGAGTCAAGAGTCAAGAAATTTTTGAAAAAACTGGACTACAAACCAGTCAACAAAATTTAGTCATTGTTGCTAGTCAAGTTTATGAAAGTTTAGTCAAAGAAGGTGCACAAGAAGACTTATTAAGCTATTATCAAGGTCCTCGCAGTGATGTATTATATGAGTTTAGAATTTTAAACCATCAAGAAAGACTGGCTGCGGCTCTATTAGCTAAAGAAAAACAGTTAGATGTGGACGGTGCATCATCGGTAGCTAAAGCCATAAAACACTTTTCCCATTTATCTCAACCACCGACAGGTTTTACCCTTCATCCGGGGGATGCTGTTGCTTATCAACATTGGAAAAATGCCCGTCAAAAAAAGACATTAGCAGATAAAGCTCGTTTGATTGCCGAAGGCTTAAAATTTGCCTATTCTTCCACTGCTAGACAATTAATTGAGCAATTATTAACCGAAGCCGCTGATTCTAGTTCGACACAAAATGCACCTTTATTACCTATTTATCGTTTAGAAACTGATGAAGAGTTACCCTGTATTTTACCTGTGGCGGGTACTTTTCCTTTAAATGTTCAACACTTAGATAATATACCTATTCTTGAATTAGTTGATCCCTTTGGAGTGACTAAAATTTCTCAAGGTATAGAGTTAGTCTGTATTCCTAGTTGGCAAGTTGTTTTAAAAGCACAACATCCTGCCGTTATTTTCTGTAAAAGTGAGGATTTACCAAAACAAACCAGTACAAAATCGGAAGATTTATTAATAGTGGTTGATTTAGCCGTTAAAGAGTGGAATATTAATCATTATTTCTTAGTCCTAGAAGACGATCGACTAAAATTAAAATGGTTTAACTGTGCACCCAGTAACCAAATTTTAGGACAATTATTACTAATTTTAAGACCGAAAAAAATCCTTGATGAAGGTAATTTAACTGAACCTTGGCAAATGGACGATTAATAATAAATAATGCAATAAAATCATGAATACATTAAAAACTGTAACACCAAAACCAGATTGGCTGAGGGTAAAAGCACCGCAAATTCAACGGGTGGGGAATGTTAAAGATATTTTGCGAGATTTAAACTTAAATACTGTCTGTGAAGAAGCATCTTGTCCTAATATTGGGGAATGTTTTAATGTAGGTACAGCCACATTTTTAATTATGGGGCCTGCTTGTACTCGTGCTTGTCCTTATTGTGACATCGATTTTGATAAGGCACCTAAAGCACTTGACACCACAGAACCCTTACGATTAGCCCAAGCAGTCAAAAGACTTAATCTCAATCATGTGGTAATTACCTCTGTTAATCGGGATGATTTACCAGACGGTGGTGCTAGTCAATTTGTGGCTTGTATCGAAGCAACTCGGCAGTTGTCACCTCACACCACGATCGAGGTGTTAATTCCAGACTTATGCGGTAATTGGGGGGCTTTAGAGATTATTCTACAGGCACAACCAGAGGTTTTAAACCATAACACAGAAACTGTACCAAGATTATATCGAAAAGTGCGTCCTCAAGGAGAATACGGTCGATCTTTAGAGTTGTTGAAAAAAACGAGGGAATTGTCCCCAAAAACCTACACCAAATCGGGAATTATGGTAGGGTTAGGAGAAACTGACACAGAAGTAAAACAAGTCATGGAAGATTTACGAGGAGTTGACTGTGATATTATTACGATCGGGCAGTATTTACAACCGTCTTCTCATCATTTGTTAGTCAAAGAATTTGTTACTCCTACTCAATTCAACTCTTGGAGTGAATACGGAAAAAAACTAGGATTTTTACAGGTAGTATCATCTCCATTGACTCGTAGCTCTTACCATGCAGAAGAAGTAAGAAAACTGATGGAACTATACCCTCGATTATGAAACCCTTTAATATTTATATATTAGCTATTTTTCTTCTCCTTTTTTATTCAGCAGATCCTAAATAGTTATCGAAAATTTTATGTTGAACTGAGGTTTAAGCAGATAATAAAGCCTCAACAAATTCATAACTAGAAAAAGGACGTAAATCTTCAATGCCTTCCCCTGCACCAATAAAGCGAATAGGTAAGTTTAATTGTTGACATACCGCAAGGGCAACTCCTCCTTTTGCCGTGCCATCTAGTTTAGTTAATACGATTCCTGTTAATTGGGCTGCTTCCGAAAATATTTGGGCTTGTCGGAGTCCATTTTGCCCTAATGTGGCATCCAGAACTAATAATGACTCAATATGGGCATTTATCGCTTTTTTATCAATAATTCGGCGTATTTTGGCTAATTCTTCCATTAAGTTCTTTTTATTCTGCAATCTTCCTGCGGTATCAACTAACAATAAATGAGCTTCCCGTGCGATCGCTGCATTAATGCCGTCAAATACCACAGCGGCGGGATCCGTATTTTGTCCTTGATTACAAATTACAGGAGTATTGGTTCTTTCACCCCACACCTTAACTTGCTCCACGGCCGCCGCTCGAAAAGTATCCGCCGCCGCAATTATGCACTTATAACCTGATGTTTGGGCTAAATGGGCTAATTTACCGATCGTGGTAGTTTTGCCGACACCGTTAACTCCTGTTAATAACCAAATATTGAGTTTATCTTCTTCTGGCTCAAATTCAGTCTTGGTAAGTTTTTTAAGAGGTTCATCTAATACTTGTTGTAAAATTTGTTTCAAATAGGCGATCGCTTCTTCTGGAGGTAAGGCTTCCTCTTTGAGTTTATTTTGCAGAGTAGTAATAATATAATCTGTGGCTTCGATACCCACATCCGCACTTAATAACATTGCCTCAATTTCCATCACCGCCTCTTGATTGAGAGGCCCTTGTCCAACAACAGATTTCAGTTGATTAATTAAGTTCCGACGAGTTTTACCCAAGCCTTGCCGAAGTTTTTTAAGCCAAATAAACTCATCTTCTGACACATCATCGGGAGATCTTCCTTGATTTGCTAAAACTTGAGCAGACCATAAGAAATCTTCATCTAGCTCTTGCTCAGGCTCGATAGCTGTCTCTTTCAACACTTCTAATCGATCGGATTTTTGTAACCAAGCTGGAACATTTTCTTCGATGGTTTCTTCTAAGACAGTATCTTCACTGGGAGCGGTTTCAGGTTCAATGGTGGAAGATTCTATTTTTTCTGTGATTGTTTCAGAAACAGATTCGAGGGTTGTTTCTTCTGGTTCTGTTTCTTGTAATTGCTGTTTTTGTTTTTGTATATTTGCAAAAGCTGTCTTTGCCCATTCTAAGGAGACTTGATCTGCTATAGGGGTAATAACTTCTTCTGTTTTTGTTTCTTCTACCGTTGATTTATTCTCGACAACAACAGGGGTAACAGGATTATTTTCTTTATTCTCTTTATTGCGACGAAACCAATTAAACATAAAAGATTATAATTAATATGCGATGAATATTTATTACTTTAACCTAAATTCGTTCTGCCTTTCCTCTCAAAAATAGCACTAAGTAAAAACCTATTTAGATTTACTGATAAACATGAGACTAGAAAACTAAGGAGATTGATTTAATGATTAGTAACAAAATTATATCCAACTTAAATGCGTCTTACCTTATCAGAAAAGAAAGTTAAAATAGCTAATAAGCAAAAATAAGATTAAAATTGATTGACTCAAAATTTTCGCCATTTATACCTATGAAACCCTCGATCGACAAAAGCAAAACAACATTGTATTCATCTTTAATCGCATTATTCCTCTTGACTTTTAGCGTTGTGAATGTTTCTGCACAATTTAAGTTTAATCAAGTAAAAGCTCAATCCGTCGCACCACGGCAACCTTTAACTGTTCGCTCAGATGTTCAAGAAGCCAATTCAGACACAGGTGTAATTACCGCAAGAGGAAATGTTTATATTAATTATCCCGCCAGAGATCTTCAAGCTACTTCCACCCAAGCTCAATACTTTAGTAGAGAAAGACGTTTAGTACTAACAGGAAATGTGTATGTTTTACAAGAAGGAAATACCATGAGAGCAGAAACTATGACATACTTAATTGACGAAGGTCGTTTTATAGCTACTCCAGAAACAAAACAACAAGTAGAATCGGTTTACTTAGTCGAAGAAAATGAAACTAAATAAAATTGACTTTGATAATTGATAATTAACAATGGTTGTTCTTGCGATCGTGAAAAATCAAAATAAATTGCTCATTGTTCAAACTACATAATGAAATTATTGTTAGAAAATGTCCATAAATATTATGGCAAAAGATGTATTGTTAATCGGGTTAATTTGAAAGTTTCTCAGGGAGAAATTGTTGGTTTATTAGGCCCTAATGGTGCAGGTAAAACCACTACTTTTTATATTGCTACGGGTTTAGTAAAGCCGAATGAGGGTAGTGTTCATTTAGATGAAGATAATATTACAAATTTACAATTAAATCAACGGGCTAAATTAGGCATTGGCTACTTAACTCAACAAGCAAGTATTTTTAGAAATTTGAGTGTAAAAGAAAATATACAATTGGTGTTAGAACAGACTAACACATCTCCTCGTTTTCGGAAAATGCGTTTAGATCAATTGATTGCTGAATTTCGATTGGAACAAGTAATCGATACTCAAGGATCTCAAGTTTCGGGAGGAGAAAGACGTAGAACTGAATTAGCAAGGGCTTTAGCCGTAGGCAAAGATGGCCCTAAGTTTTTATTGTTAGATGAACCTTTTGCCGGGGTTGATCCCATTGCCGTATCAGAAATTCAAGAAATTATCGCAGGACTCAAAGATCGAGGTATGGGTATATTAATTACAGATCATAATGTTCGAGAGACTTTAGCGATTACCAATCGATCGTATATCATGAGAGAGGGACAAATATTAGCATCAGGTACTGGTGAAGAACTTTACAATAACCCCCTCGTCAGACAATACTATTTAGGAGATAATTTTCAAGTCTAAATCCCATGGAAAAAGAACCCTTATCAATATCTTTACCCAAAATATCGGTCATGGATCGATACATCACGATCGAGCTACTATTACCCTTTCTCTTTGGTATTGGACTATTTACCTCTTTGGGATTGTCGATCGGCACACTATTTGAACTGATCCGCAAAGTCACAGAATCAGGACTATTATTAACCGTTGCCCTCAAAATTTTACTGCTAAGAATGCCTGAATTTATCGCCCTAGCATTCCCCATGTCAGTCCTGCTTGCTACCCTAATGGCTTATAGTCGTTTATCCAGTGATAGTGAAATCATTGCCCTAAAAAGTATCGGTGTTAACGTCTATCGATTAGTTGTACCCGCTATTATTTTGAGTTTGATCGTCACAGGCATAACATTTTTTATTAATGATGTTGTCACTCCTTCCGCAAATCGACAAGCCACCTTAACTCTTCAAAAAGCCTTAAATAGAGTACGCCCCACTTTTAAAGATCGAAATATTCTTTATCCTGAATATAAAACTGTTGAATATGAAGACGGTAGTACCCATTCAGTATTAGTGCGTTTGTTCTATGCTGAAGAATTTAATGGGGAAGAAATGAAAGACTTAACCATTTTAGATCTTTCCAGAGAAGGAGTAAACCAGATTTTGACATCTCAAACTGCTACATGGAATATAGGAGAAAATGTCTGGGATTTTTTCAACGGTACAATTTACCTCATATCACCAGATGGAGCATATCGCAATATAGTTCGTTTTGAACATCAACAATTAGCTGTATCAAGAGCTCCCCTCGATTTAGCTCAAAGACCACCCAGTTATGATGAAATGAGTATAGCTCAAGCTAGAGAACATTTGAAAATAGTTAAATTAGAGGCTAACGAAAAAGAAATCCGTAAAATATTAGTACGCATTCAAGGAAAAATATCTTTACCCTTTGTGTGTTTAGTCTTTGGATTAATTGGAGCGGCCTTAGGAGTTCGTCCTCAAAACACCAATAAAGCCACCAGTTTTGGTATTTGTGTAGGTTTAATTTTCTCTTACTATCTGTTATCCTTTGTCAGTGAATCCATGGGAATTTGGGGTATTCTTACCCCATTCATGGCGGCATGGTTGCCTAACTTGTTAGGATTGGGTACAGGTACATGGTTATTAATCCAATCTGCCAAATAATTATAAAATGTACGTTAAGAATATAACCTATCTAGCTCTTTTTGCATGGAATTAACCACAAGATCATAACACTCCGTAAGATAATCTTTATCTTTACTAGCTTCTATTCCATAACGATCGAAATAAATAGGAGGGCAAACCCTAGTTGTCATAGGAATAGGTAATGGTATATTGGGTAAAGGGCCAAGAGCCAAACCCCAAGGTAAACCTAAATAAATAGGAAAAATTTTGGGATCGAGATCAAAAATCCAAGGAAATAAACCTCTCTTATTCAACTCTTTTGCTTGTTCATATAAATCTCCTAACACCACAATACTTTCATGGGCGCCTTTAGAAATTAACGGTACAATCGGTAAAGAATACCGCAACGCCAATTTGATAAAACCTTTTCTGCCAACCAATTTTATTTTATTTCTTTCTGTGTAAGGACGAAATACATCTTCTGCACCCCCTGGATATACTAAGATAGTAGCTCCTTTTTCAATAGCAGCGATCGCCATTTTAGGATTAGCACGAATGGCTCCAGTTTTAGCGGCGACATTGGTTAAACTTTGATAAGCAGTCCATGCGAGAGGGTGCATTAAACCATAAGCTAAACGATCGGTTCCAAAGCGTTTAAACCAATCATACATCATCATAACCATATCAGGTGCGGCGATACCGCCATTGTGAGAACCGACTAATAAAACTTGTCCTTCGGGGATATTTTCCCAACCACTGGTTTCTACTCGAAAATAATATTTATAAAGGAATTCCCAAAAAGGCATTAACTGTTCTATGGTTTTAGAATCTCTTTGCGTCAATGACCAACCAAAATTTTTTTTATCCATATATCGGAAAGAAAATACGACAATTCATAACTATTAGACCTCTCCAAAATATTATTAAAACAACAATTATTCAATACTATAACGGTACTTTAAAAAGTTTTGTTCAAAAATGACTTGAAATACGATCACCTCTTCTTTCTGGAAAAAGCAATTGATGATACTACCAATTTTTAGGTTGAAAAGCGGAATCATTTAAGATTGAAACGGCTTCACCTGCCTGAGCTAAAACAAACAATCCTTGACGATAGGCATATTTATCAGCTCCGTCTTCAATTTCAATACCGGCTACAGCCCCATAGAGTTGCTTCGGAGCATATTCAGGAAAAAACTGTCTAAATTTTCCTAAATCATGAATTAGATCCTTGACATCATCAACCCCTAAACTGCTTTTAACTTCTACAACTAAAACATGATCTTCATTTGTCACCAGCACATCAATTTCTAGGATTGCTCCATTGAAACGTTTTTTCACTCGTTGACTAACTTGATGAACAGGAATACCTCGATTTAAAAACAATGTTTCACAGACAGGGACGACCATATTTTCCACAAAACGCCCCCACTTACCACCCAGATCACCAATTTGTTTATTGACTTCACGGATTCTACGATCGGTTTCTTTAAACTGTTGGTCTGTTTCTTTAAACCCTTGGTATATTTCCTTATTACGTTGATCCGCTTCTAGGGATTGCTGTTGTAAAAGACGTTCTGTTTCTTTTTGAGAACCCGCTAATTCTGCTAATAGTTGCCACACATCTTCTGCCGTTGTTGTCACGGTTAAGTCTCCATTAATTTTTCTACAATTTTATCCTATCCAAAAAGCGATCGCATTCTTCATTATCAATTTTTCATCGAACTAATTTTTTTGACAGTTTATTCTATTTTTCGGGAATACTAGAATTGTGTATCGTAATGTAACGAATCTTTAAGTTCGGTGATCACTCTGTTGAGGGGCTAACAATTATATCGAGTATCGGTCATCATAGAGTTGAGTACTTAAAGAAAATTAAAAAACTCTCAGCTAACTATTGACTACAATTAAGATATTAGAATTAAGATAAAACTAATATTATAAAAATAAAAACCTCGATCGTGAACTTTTATTAAAAAATTAACGTCTAAATAGTTAGTACAATATAAATAATGGTAAATCAAAGTCATAATGACTTCTCTTAAAAATAAAGGTTGCTTGTCGAAACAATCTTCAGAAACCATATCGAGCTTGAAGTTAGGAGAATATAAGCCCTATGTCCACCGCTAAAATTACCGCTAGAATAAACGAAATTGATAAAAGAAAAGTCAGTACAGTAGATATGGTGCGTACCTATCTGCAAGAAATCGGTAAAGTTCCTCTTTTAAGTCATGAACAGGAGATTGTTTTTGGAAAACAAGTACAACAAATGATGACTTTGCAGAATATCAAACAAGAATTAGCCAAAGACTTAAATAGAGAACCTAGTATAGAAGAATGGGCTACTGCTGTTGATAAAACTCCTGATGAAATCAAAAAAATTACTCATCAAGGTAAACGTGCCAAGCAAAAAATGATTGAAGCCAATCTGCGATTAGTAGTGGCGATCGCCAAAAAATATCAGAAAAGAAATATGGAGTTTTTGGATTTAATCCAAGAAGGAAGTCTTGGTTTAGAAAGAGGAGTGGAAAAATTCGATCCCACAAAAGGCTTCAAGTTCTCTACTTATGCTTATTGGTGGATTCGTCAAGCTATTACCCGTGCCATTGCACAACAAGCAAGAACTATTAGACTGCCTATTCATATTACCGAAAAACTCAATAAAATCAAAAAAACTCAAAGAGAATTATCTCAAAAACTAGGCAGAAGTCCATCTCCTAATGAAATAGCTGTCGCTTTAGAATTAGAACCTTCTCAAATTCGGGAATATTTCAGTATCGCCCGTCAACCCATATCCTTAGACGTGAAAGTGGGAGATAACCAAGACACTGAACTATCGGAACTATTAGAAGATGATGGTATTTCTCCTGATAGCTATATCACTCAAGAATTGATGCGTCAAGACTTGCATAAATTGCTAGGAGAGTTAACTCCCCAACAGCAACAAGTGGTAAAACTCAGATTTGGGTTAGAAGACGGTAAAGAATTATCTTTGGCTAAAATAGGACAAAGAATGAATATCAGTCGTGAAAGAGTTAGGCAGTTAGAACAACAAGCCTTGGCTCATTTGAGAAAAAAACGTAGCAGTGTTAAAGAATATATTGTGGCAAGTTAAAATGGGGTGGGCATTGCCCCACCATCTCAAACAAAAATTTTAGTTACAGAAAGAAATATAAAAATTTAAATTAAAAATCATCAGGAATTATCCATTTTGGAGGCTCGCTCAATTTTTTAAGTCGAGCAATTTCCGCCATTTCCAACATTTTATCAAGGGGAGTCGTCTCGATAAATTTAGAAGTTTCGGCTACAAATTCTTTGTTAGGACATTCTTCCTCCAAAATACAACCATTAAGACATTCAACTTCACAATTTACTGTTTTAGTCATAAAAAATCCTTGAATAATGGATAATAGATAATTATTGAATATAAATTATTCACTATATGGGGTATGTGTTATGTTTAAAAATGTTCTTTTTCCCATCGATCAAAGTCGAGAAACCAGAGATGCAGTTACGATCGTGAGTAATATTGTCAAAACCTATGATAGTAAACTATTTTTACTCTCTGTAGTTGAAAAATCCACTGAGGATGATTCTATCATGAGTCATGAAGATAGTGTTGCTCAACTTTTAGCAGGGGCAAAAGAATTATTTGCCCAAGAAAATATTAATGCAGAAATCATCGAACGGGAGGGAATGGCTTCTTTTACCATCTGTGATGTAGCTGATGAGGTAGAGGCAAATTTAATTATTATGGGGTGTAGAGGGTTAGGCTTAACTGCTGATGGTGCAGAAGATAGCGTAACTAATCGAGTGATTAATCTGGCACCCTGTCCTGTATTAGTTGTACCCTAGTTATTAATTATTTTGCTGTTGTCGATAATTAACTTAATTCCTAATCCGATTAAACCAACTGTCACCATTAAAAAGAGAAAAGTAGCCATGGTGGTGACACCCATAATTAAAGTTCTTACACTGGATGCAATACTTGCGGCCATTTGATTATTGAATTTTATGGGCATTGTTGTATAAGTTAGTATAACTGATTTCGTTAATAAATAAGCAGCGATCGCCAATGCCCCAGAAATTGAAGCCCCCGTAAAACAACGTATGGGGGTAATTTGTTGTTTATTTTCTTCTGTAACAATAATAGATTTATCTTTGGTTTCAGTATCACTCATGACTAATAATAAAAATTAATTTCATCTTAACATTATATTAATATGCTTTTTTCTGATTATCCGGCGAGAATTCTTTTTAACATAGTTTTTCGCCCTCGATCGGCTAAACTGTCATCTAAAGGGGTTAAACTAATTTTTTCTTGATACTTATATTCGATTGCCTTGATAATTAACCAATCAGCTAAAAAAGGATTTTTTGGCAAAAGAGGCCCGTGAGCATAAGTGGCGATCGCATTTTGATAAAAAGCCCCCTCAAAACCATCCTCTCCATTATTACCATAACCACTAACAACTTTACCTAAGGGGGATACTTCACCTAAATAAGTCCTACCGCCGTGATTTTCAAAACCAATAACTGTGGGAGATTCCCCTAACATTTCCTGTAAATCTTCAGCCAGAGGAGAAGCTACAATGTCAAAGGCTACGTTTCCAATACATCGAGGTACATTTTGCCCGGGATGCTTGGTGACTAAATCTAATATCCCTAATCCATCGATCTTTTGTCCTATCGCTGGTTCATAATATTTACCTAGTAACTGAGGTGAACCACAGGTAAACACACCCGGAATACCATCAGTAATTTTTTCTTTCATAATCTCCGCTTTTTCTCCTTGTAAGTCCCGCATCACGATTTCTTGTTGTCTATCTTGAGCACCACCGCCAACAATAAGATCAAATTTTTGAAACGTCTTTGTATCTGTATTTTGCTCCAAAGGCAATATAGAGACATCTAAATTACGCCATTGACATCTTCTTTCTAAACAGATAACATTACCTCGATCGCCGTAGGTACTCATTAATTTAGGATAAAGCCAACCGATAGTTAAGTGCATGAAACGGTAAATATTAAATTCGTTAATTAATTAATCAATTATATCTGATTTAGATCTTGCACCTCTATCATAAATTTTCAGTGATGAGAGGGAAAAGGTAAGAGGGAAAAGCAATAATAATTGACTTTAAAACTCTTTAAATTGATTTTAACCAGTTATTTACGAAATTTAATCATCATTTCCAGATTAGATAAGTCTTTATTTATTCAAATGGTTGTTTTATCCAATAATCTTTTGGGGTAACACTGTAAAAATAGTTACCTTGGTATTGACTACCGGATTTCTGCCATATCACCGCTGTGTCCACTTCCACATTCCATGTTTTTTCTAACATTTCTTTAATGATTGTCATGGTGATTCCAGTATCTAATAAGTCATCAACTAATAAAACTTTATCTTGAGGTGGATTGATATAAGACAAATTTCCCCATTGTAATTCTTCTTGTTGGTTATCTTTAGAGTAACTTTGGGCAACTATTACGGATAAGGGTAATTTTAACCTTCGGGATAGATAATCTCCTAAATAAAATCCTCCTCTGGCAATAGCAATTATTTGAGAATAAGATTTTTTACTGCTAATAATAGCGGTAGCCACCACTTCACAATATTCTCTAAATTGTTTCCATGTAAATTCTAATTCCTTTTGATTCTTGGCAGTTTCTGTCATTGTTCAGCAAATCCTAACTATTATGAAGGGAATTGATTTTTTCTGCACATTCACGGGTGAGGGCTTCTAAGACTTCTTTTTTACCTGATGATGGTGGCTGGATTATATCCCCTATTTTAATGTGAATATCGATCGATCGAGGTAATTTTTTTCCAGATTGTACAATATTTTCCGTACCACAAAGACAAACAGGTAGTATTGGAGCTTGTGCTTTTGCCGCAATCAAAGCGGCCCCCAACTTCGGATCATGAATTTTTCCATCCACAGTACGAGTACCTTCAATAAAAATACCTGTTGCCCATCCTTCTTCGAGACGAGAAATGGCTTGACGTATGGCTTTTCGATCGACTCCTTCCCGATTAACCGGATAAGCGCCCAATGCTGTGATAAGCTGTTTTAAACCATTGACGGCGAATAATTCTTCCTTTGCCATATAAGAAACAGGGCGAGTAATGGCCGCAGAAAGTAAAGGAGGATCATAAACACTAGCATGATTACTGACAATAATTAATTTACCTTTAGGTGGTATTTTTTCCTTACCTGTTACCTTTCCATGAAAGTAAAAGGAAAAAATAGGATTAACAACAAAAGAACGAACAAGATGGTAAACTGTTGTTTTGGTTTTGACTATTTTTTGAGTTGGGTTATTCTCACTCATTCTTTTTATAAAAAATTAAGATATTGTTAAAATACGGAAAATTTAGTTATAGTTATTTCAAAAATTAATCTTATGCTAAAAAAGCAACAATTTATTTCTTGGTTATCTCTGCTCACATTAACAACCTGTCTGTCTCCTGTTCGAGCACAAGACATTGAACCAACGGTAACAAATTATAATTACAATCAAGATTTTATTTCCATTCCCATCGAAATTATACCTCCAGAAAATAAACCTTATTCCTCTCCTTCTCCTTCTTCTTGTAGCTCTTTTATCGCTCCATCTATAGAGGAAATTATTAAACGTTACGGTGGTAGTTGGGGTATTTTGGTACAAAAACTTTCTGATGGGGAAACTATTTATAACTATAATGCCGATCGAGGGTTTATCCCTGCATCCAACATGAAAATTTTAACAACGGCGGCGGCGTTACAAAGATTATCACCTTCCACTACTATCAGTGCCAATAAATCTCTTAAAGAATGGGTAACGGTGACGAATTTAAGAAGTGATAATTACTATGCCGACACTCTGTTAAAAAGAATTGGAGGAGGTGCGATCGCAAAACAAACTTTAGCGGAATTGGGAATTAATCCTCAAGGTTTTTATTTTGCCGATGGCTCAGGGTTATCTCGTCGTAACTCAGCAACACCAAGAGTTTTAGTCGATACTCTCAGAGTAATGTATTCCAATCCTCAACGGGATATTTTCTTTGCTTCTTTACCCACTGCGGGAATTAGTGGTACTTTACGAAATCGCATGAAACAAACTCCCGTACAAGGCATTGTACACGCTAAAACTGGTACTTTAACAGGAGTTAGAGCTTTATCAGGTTATCTTGATCATCGTCAATATGGTACATTAGTGTTTAGTATTCTTGCTAATCATCCCAACCAATCGGGCGCGGCATTAGTACGAGCGATCGATGAAATTGTCCTTACCTTAAATACCACTGGAAATTGTCAGTAGAAAAATTAATGGATAATACCTCAGTTTGATGCAAGATTTATAGGTAAAAACAAGTTATTAGGTATTAGATTAAATAATTGATAAAAAACTATTAATCAATTCTTGTTACTATCTCCTTTTTCCTATCTCCTACCTTCATCAAAAATTTTATGTCGAACTGAGGTGATAATAGTTTATTATTTAGTATTTATTAAAACGCATTTTCAATGTAATTAACTAACTTAAATTTATAACCTTGATAGAAAATATTACTTCCTTCAAAAATTAAATTTATCGATCGATTATTCTCGATATTTTTTTGATAAGTTAATAAAGCGACATCAAAACGACAATTAAGTGTTGCTAAAGTCGAATTTTTACTTAAAAAACTTTCTGCTGTTAACCATAATTTTTTCTGTTTACCTTGAGTAATCGCATAAATACCGTCATTATCCCAATTTTTAATACTGCGGGTTTTTACCTCTACAAAAATTAAAATATTGGAGGGTTTTTTTTGAGCAATTATATCCATTTCACCCCAACGACAATACCAACCTTGATGGATTATTTCATAACCTTTATTAATCAAGTATTGAGCGATAATTTCTTCTCCTAATTCACCAATCTTTTTCATGACAACTTTAGCTTATTTGAGTGTAACTTCTCCAAATAATTCGATAACTTTTTCTTAATCATTGGAAATATTTAATGATTTTTTAATTACAAATTTCAATACTAAATTGATGAATAGTGGTATTGTTAGGAAAATAATTAACCAGTCTCCTTTTGCCACATAAAAAGTAATAGTACTTCGACGATAAATTTCTCCTACATGGGTTTGGTACTTATTTATGTCCGAAATCCATTCAGTGTTACCATGAGGATCAATAATAGCAGAATAACCTGTATTAGTTGCTCTTGCCATCCATCTATCGGTTTCGATCGATCTCATCACATCTTGAGCGTGGTGTTGCTTTGGCATGGTATCATCATAATGGGCATTATTAGAAGCAGAAATGATAAATTGTCCTCCTTTCAAGGCTTGATAACGGAAAATTTCTGCAAAGGCTGAGTCATAACAAATACCAACAATGGCTTGTCCAAAAGGAGTTTTTAAAAATTGCTCTTTTTTTCCGGCAATTAGTTCTGTATCTAAGGGAGAAAGTCGTCTAATTATACTCCCAAAAATGGCACGAAAGGGAATATATTCTCCTAGTGGTACTAATTTTATTTTGTCATATTTACTAATCACTTTTCCTTCAGAATTAAGAACAAATAGACTGTTAGTATATCTATTATTATCTATTCGATCAAATGCACCCAAAAATAAAGGTATTTTATATTGTTGAATAGCCTGAGAGAAAACACTATTTTCAGCAATTTGATCATAAAAAAAAGGTAACGCTGTTTCAGGAGTTAAAATTATATCAACTTCTTTTTCTGCTAAATCAATATAGCCTTTAGTATAGTTAATTAAAGCCGTATTTAAACCGGGATCATAAAGTTTAATTTCGTTAGGTATATTACCCTGAATAATTCCTATTTTAATAACATTTTCTGGTCGATCAACTATTTTTTGTTGATAAATTAGATAGCCAATACTATGAGTTAATGTAAAAATTATGACACCATAAATGATAAATTTATAGGAGATAGACTTAATTCGATTTTTTCCTAAAATTAAAAATTTATTATCCTTATTACTCTCTAAAATTAAAATTATATTTTCAGCAAATAAACCGTTAATTAAAACAATAAGAGCAGTAATAGTCGTTGTACCTGACAGTTTTAATAACTGTAAAATAGCTAAATTATCAGGACTTTGAGTAAAAGATAAAGATGTCCACCACAGAGGGCTAAAACTCCAAATTTTTTCCAATACACACCAAATAGTTACCCCATAAAAAATTATTATTAGTGAATGATTATGCTTAATTAAAATATTTAAAAGATAAGCCCATAACGTCACTAAAATTGCACCCCAAAGAGTTATAAAAATCCAACAAAAAGTAGCAATAATAAAACTATTAAACCATGAGACTCCCATCCACGTCATTGGATGAATTCCCGTAATCCAAAATAAAGCAAATCCATGATAACCAAATCCCCAAAAAAAACCACTTAAAATAGCTGTCAAACTCGATCGATATAAGGTAATCCATAAAGGAATTAATGCTATCCATGCCAACCAATATAACTTCGTTGGGGCAACGCTTAAACCCATGAATAAACCACCTATTAAAGCAAATATTAGATATTTAAAAGATATTTTTTTTGTTAAATATATCAAAGAATTAAAAGCCATTTATTTATACTAAATTTTAAGAGATAAAAATGTTGTCATATCATAATATTTTAAATACATCTCGCAAAGATGCAAAGACGTAAAGAAATTTCAAGCAAAATTTAAAATAATTGTTAAAAGAATATTAAGAGTAATCTTTTTTCGTGATAATGATTATATATTTAAGCAAAGATTTATCATAAAAATCACTTATTCCTAATTACCATGCTAGATACCCTTGATTTAAGTCTCTCTTTAGATAAAGATACCTATCGCTCCAAAATAGAAGATTTAATGCGGGAATTACGATCGCTACAAAATATATGTTGGTTAAAAAAATTACCCATTATTGTCGTATTGGAAGGGTGGGCGGCAGCTGGAAAAGGTGGCTTAGTCAAGCAAATGACAAATTATATGGATCCTCGTGGTTTTATAGTACACCCGATTCTATCCCCCTCTCCAGATGAGCAAAAATTTCCTTTTCTTTGGCGTTTTTGGCAAAAGTTACCCTCAAAAGGCAGTATTGGAATTTTTTACCATAGTTGGTACACTCACCTTTTAGAAGATCGACTATTTCAAAGAATCAAAGAACAAGATATTCCTTTAATTATGCGAGACATTAATGCTTTTGAACGGCATTTAGTGGAAGATGGTGCAGTAATAGCAAAATATTGGCTTCATTTGAGTAAGAAAGAGCTTAAAAATCGTCTCAAAGAATACGAAAAAGACGAGTTTGAGTCGTGGCGTGTGCGCAAGGAAGACTGGCAACAAGCAAAAAACTATGATCAGTATCAAAAATTAGCTGAGGAAATGTTAATTTATACTAGCAGTGGTTTCGCCCCTTGGGTATTGGTGGAGGCAGATTGTCAACGATGGGCAAAAGTCAAGGTTTTAACTCAACTGGTGGCAACTATCCGAGA
Source organism: Geminocystis sp. NIES-3709 (assembly GCF_001548115.1). Lineage (GTDB taxonomy): Bacteria > Cyanobacteriota > Cyanobacteriia > Cyanobacteriales > Cyanobacteriaceae > Geminocystis. The sequence continues at coordinate 933,008 of NZ_AP014821.1, forward strand.
GGCTTTAGCAAAACGAGAAATCAGCGTGGAAAGTCCTTCTTTACCCCATCAATCTGAATTACTCCCCACAGAAGCGGATTACTTAGGACAAACTGATTTAACCATTCATTTGCCTAAAGAGGAGTATCAAATTAAACTAAAACAAGCTCAAATGCAACTGCGAAAATTGCAAAAGGACATTTTTGAGAAAAATATCGGAGTATTACTTTTATTTGAAGGATGGGATGCCGCCGGAAAAGGAGGTGCAATTAAACGCATTACGGATATTTTAGATCCTCGTAGTTATGAAGTTCATGCTTTCGCTGCCCCTACGAAAGAAGAATATTTACACCATTATCTCTGGCGTTTTTGGAGACGGTTAACTCCTACAGGCAAAATAGGAATCTTCGATCGAACTTGGTATGGTAGGGTATTAGTAGAAAGAATCGAAGGTTTTGCCACAGAAGCGGAGTGGAGACGCGCCTACAGAGAAATTAACGAGTTTGAAGCTCAGTTAGCCAGTGCAAATTATATTGTCCTTAAATTTTGGTTACATATCAGCCCAGAAGAGCAATTGAGACGTTTTGAAGCTCGTAAAGATGACTCTTACAAAAGTTATAAACTTACAGATGAAGATTGGCGTAATCGAGAAAAATGGAGTTTATATGATGTAGCAGTTAATCAGACGATCGCCCGTACTAATACTCCTCAATGTCAGTGGACAGTTGTTCCGGGTAATGATAAATATTATGCTAGGGTGTTTGTTTTAGAAACTGTTATCAATGCCATTAAAAATAAAATTAATTCATAAAAAAACATAAAAAATATATGAGTATTGTCCTAACTGATGATGAATATAAGCGTAAAATGCAACGCCGTAAAGAAATTCAAGATCAACGTTTAGCTAGTATGAAAAATGATAAAGGCTTAATAGTTGTTCATACGGGTAATGGTAAGGGTAAAACTACCGCCGCTTTAGGTATGGTAATTCGATCGTTAGGTCATGGTTACAAGGTTGCGATCGTTCAATTCATTAAAGGTGCATGGCAACCAGCAGAAAAAGAAGTATTAGAAAAGTGGTCAGATCAGTTAGAATTTTATGCGATGGGAGAAGGCTTTACATGGGAAACTCAAGACAGAGAAAGAGATATTTTAGCGGCGACTAAAGCATGGGACAAAGCGAAAGATTTTATTCTTAACTCTGAATATAAATTAATTTTATTAGATGAAATCAATATCGCTTTAAAGTTAGATTATTTAAACATAGAAGAAGTGTTAAAAATCTTAGAACAAAAACCAGAAGACACTCATGTTATTTTAACAGGTAGAGGAGCAAAATCTGAGTTAATAGAAATGGCAGATTTAGTAACAGAAATGAAGCTCATAAAACATCCTTTTAAAGAGCAAGGAATTAAAGCACAGGCAGGAATAGAGTTTTAACATATAGCAATATTATCTAGGTTGTAGAAAAAAACTTAATGAAAAAAAAGGGTAACTGCCGAGGTCTAGAGAAAATAGAAGCAGTGGAAGAAAAAAGATGATAAAATAATTTCTATGATCATAGAAGAACAAAACCCCAAAATAATTGCCTTAGAGAAAGAAAATGAGGCAGTAAAAAAAGAAGTTCTAGCATTGCTTGAGAAGATAGCTCAACTGGAGAAACGTTTGGGGTTAAATAGTCAAAATAGTTTCAAGCCACCCTCCATCGGTGGATTTAAAACACCAAGTCGAACTCAAAGTTTAAGAGAGAAAAGCCAGAAAAACAGTGGAGGACAATCAGGTCATAAAGGCTATACATTATCACCAGTATCTAAACCCGACCACATTATTGAACACCTTGCCCCTGATAGTTGTGAAAAATGTGGATATGATGTGAGAGAAGAAAAAGTAATTTCGCTAATCACTCGGCAAGTGTTTGATATTCCCGAACCAAAAATAGAAGTAACAGAACATCAAGTATTGGTAAAACAATGTCCTCACTGCTGGGAAAAAATACAAGGAAATTTCCCAAAAGAAGTGAAAGCACCCGTGCAATACGGGTCAAGAATTAGAGCAATAAGTGCCTACTTGAATAATCAACATTTTATCCCTGAAGACAGGTTAAGTGAATTAATGTGGGATTTGTTTGATTGTAGGAGAAAAACCCCAGAAAAGAGGGGATAATGTTTCTATAGTGACGGCAATATCCTTAAAGGAAGTAGTAGCATCAAGAAATATTTATGGTTCTGTAGATGGATTAACTTTTGAGGCTTTTGTGATCAGAGATTTAGGTGATTTCTGAAAAAGGATCTACCCAAAAAAAACAAAAATGTGATATAATCATAGCTTAACAGTAAATATAATTGGTATTGCATTGAATGGATCAGGTAGGTCACACTATTCAACTAACACAATCTCAAATCGAAGATATGCGAATGGCGGCAAGTAAGATGTATGGTGCTTATCGTCGCTCGTTTCAAGCTCAAATGTGTTTGAAGTATTGTAGAGGAAGTGCTAGAAAAGCAGAAAGAACTTGGGGATGGGGAAGAGAAAATGTTCAACTGGGCTTGGAAGAAGAACGTACTGGCATTATCTGTTTGGGAGCACAATCAATGTCCAGTGGAATGAAAAAATGGGAACAAAAATGTCCAGATGTAGCAATTGTATTACGAGAAATAGCGGAAGCTCATTGTCAACAAGAACCGAGTTTCAAAACATCAATAGCTTATACGAGATTAACGGCATCAGAAGCAATCGCTCAGTTAAAACAAAGGGGATTCAGTGAAGAAGAAATTCCGGTAGCCAGTACAATGGCGACAATCCTGAATCGAATGGGCTATCGATTAAGAAAAATAGTGAAAGCAAAGCCTCAAAAAAAATTCCAGAGACCGATGCCATCTTTGAAAATGTGAAAAATAAAGATCTCAAAAATGTGCAAGGAGTAAAACGTTTAAGCATGGATTGCAAAGCAAGGGTAAATATAGGAGATTACTCTCGGGGGGGAAAAACCAGAGGGAATCATCAAGCACAAGATCATGATATGGGGGGAAAAGAAAAATACATTCCCTGTGGTATAGTAGACGAAGATAGTGGTCAATTATATCTGAACTTTAGTAGTTCCCATAAGACAAGTGATTTTATGGTGGATAATTTATGGATGTGGTGGGAGCAGGTTAGTCCACAAGAACAAGAACAAATAAACTTAATTCAAATAAAAGTGGATAATGGTTCAGAAAGCAGTGGTGTTAGAACTCAGTTTTTGAACAGAATCGTAGAATTTGCGAGAAAAATAGGGAAAAAGATTCAGTTACTGTATTTTCCGCCCTATCATAGCAAGTATAATCCGATTGAACGCTGTTGGGGAATACTAGAACAACATTGGAACGGGGCGATATTAAGTAATGTTGAAACAATGTTAGAATGGGCGAAAACTATGACATGGAAAGGTTTAAAATCAATTGTTAACTTATCACAAAAAATATATGAAAAAGGAATCTCGTTAACAAAAAAAGAAATGAAAAGTATTGAAATGTACTTAGAACGCAATCCAGAATTACCTAAATGGGATATTCTTATTCGACCTTCTTAGTGGGTAATTTCTTTCTCAGAAATCACCTAAACCATATCTAATTCTTAATTAATCTGTCTAATTTCCAAAATATTCTAATTAATTGCCAACCATTAAAGATAAATGTAGCCCTTTTGGTGTCATAAAAATAATACTAGGATCGTAACCTGTCTCATTATATTTAAAACCGCCAACATTAATCAAAGTTTGATTGTCATAAATCACAGAAATACTGATACCCCGATTAGCTCTAGCATAAGACACAGTAATCTCTAATTGTTCATTATTAGGCAAAATGAGACCCTGAGAATTTAAAATTAATATTTCATTTTCAACGATCGAAATCCAATCTTTATTAACTAATGGTTGAAGTTCAAATTCTCCTATTTTTTCCCATTGATTAGACACTTCATTTCCATAACTAACATATAATTTCATTATGACTTTATTGATTTTAAATTTAAAATAAAATCTAGTATTGTTTATAACTGATCTCTCAAAATTGTACTAAATATCTTTAAAGTTCAGATAAATTAATCACATCAAATTCTTTTAATCTTGATATATGAAATAAACGATTTCGCAGAAAAAATGATCTATAATGATCATAAGGAAAACCTTCAGATTCTCTTTTTTGTCTATAATTTATATATACATTTTCTAATATTTCTTTGAATTTTTTAACTTCATTATTTTGAAGAAATATTTTATGTGTAGGATAACACAATCCTTTTTGAATATGAATAAAAACAAGTTCATTTTTTAATATCCATCCTTCAGGTTGAAGTATTTTAATGCAAATATTAATATTTTGCTCTATTTTGCCTAAATCCATCCAATAACAACTAACAGACTGAATTTGACAATCATTAATAATATAGCGTTTCTTACAATGATGAGGTACAATTTTGAGATGAAAAAATTTAGACGATATTAACATTAATCTAATGCGTCCCTACTCTTTGGATTTAAGACAAAAGATTATTCATGCTCGTGAAAAGCAACAATGCTCCATTCGTCAATTAGCTAAGAATTTTGGTGTGGCAAAAAGTTTTGTACAAAAGATAATCAAGCAGTATCAAGAAACTGGGGATCTCAAACCTCGTCATTCAGGGGGAAGACCCCCCAAAATAAATCCTGAACAAACGGTTGTCCTGTTAGAAATTATCAACGAAAATAATGATGCTACTCTCTGGGAATTAGCCGAGTTATTTGAGAAAAAAACTGGACTTAAACTCAGTACATCGACTATTGACAGAATCAGTCGTAAATTTGACGATACTGTCAAAAAAAAACACTGTATGCCACAGAAAAACATAGTGAGAGAGTTCAACAAAAAAGATCTGAATATTGGGATAAAGTGAGAGAAATTAATGAAGAGGACTTAATTTTTGTGGACGAATCGGGAAGTAATTTAGCAATGCTTCGCCTTTATGGTAGGGCAAAAAAAGGGTACAGAGTCAGAGGAGAAAAACCCCAGAAAAGAGGGGGTAATGTTTCTATAGTGACGGCAATATCCTTAAAGGAAGTAGTAGCATCAAGAAATATTTATGGTTCTGTAGATGGATTAACTTTTGAAGCTTTTGTGATCAGAGATTTAGTGCCCAAATTATGGGTGGGAGCTTGTGTAGTTATGGATAATGCAAAAATTCATTTAGGAGAAACAATTAGAAAGGAAATAGAGAAAGTGGGGGCATCATTGGTGTATTTATCACCCTATTCCCCAGATTTTTCACCCATTGAAAATTTTTGGTCGAAAGTCAAAAATCAGATCAGAAAACTAAAACCGAGAAATTATCATGATCTAGTAGAGGCGATTGGAAAAGCCATGGAGCAAGTAACACAGTTAGATATGCACAATTGGTTCACCCATTGCTGTTACTGTACCTCATCATTCTGATAAATGCTATAATTCCATTTTTTCCTGAGATGGCATCAATTATTGGTTTGATAATGTTATCCACATCAGGGGATGAATCCACTCATATCTTTCTTGTTCAGAAATTAGCCAACGAATATCAACTTGAACATCTTCATATAATATAAAGTCAAATTGTTTTGTTATATTTTTTATTTTATTTTTTAAATTCTTTTTTTCTCTTGATTTAGATTGTTGTATCGAAATCGGTTTACTATTAATATTAATCTCTATTTCTTGTGTTTTTTCTACTAAATTAATTATTTTCTCTAACTGATTCACCATCATAATAATACATAAAAACTTTTAAGGGAGAGAAAATCTCATCTTATCGTTGAGTTTAGCACTTGGTTTGTTTCGTTAGCACTTTAATTAAAACTAAACTTCCACATATTTACAAATATCAATTATTTATTTTATTGTGAGTTGAAAGGGTGATATTTTCTCATAAAAAAGGTGGGCATTACCCCACCCTACATTTTAGCGCTTGGTTAGTTTTGTTAACACTTTGTTCGATCGTTCTACAAATGCCGTCATTCCTTCTGCATCGAATGCCCGTTGTGCCATTAAAGCTAAGTCATAGACATATTGACACATGAGGTTAACCATTTCCTGAGTGGGTGATTCACCACTACCTTGGATAATTGCACCCTTATTAAGTTGATAGATATTTTCAATCAAAGGATGAGCAGTGTTGATTACTAACATATGCTCTTCAGGAAATTTCATCTCCCGTTGTTGCATCATTGCCGTCATTTCTTGGAAACGGCGCATGGCTTCAGGTAACAATACCATCGCTGGTGGTGTTTCTTCTTGGGTTTCCGCTTTTAGGGATTGAGTTTTAACGTTAACTTTAGGCTTATTAATTGCCTTCTCGAAAATTTCTTTAATTACTTCTGCACGAGTTTTATTACTGTTAGCGTCAACAATTTCGTTGGCTTTGTCTTCTTCCACCAAACTAGAGTCTAACTCCGAGTCAACCCTTGAGAATTTCACATCAGTATATTCTCTCTCAAGGAAGGGGATAAAGTAGTTAGTGTCAATGAAAGAATCCATGAATAACACCTCAATACCCTGATTTTTGTATAAGTCAACGTAAGTGCTTTGAGTTTGAGCGTTATTGCAGTAGAATACTCGTTTTTCGTGTTTTTCCTTGTTACGCTCTAAGTATTCGTTTAAAGTGGTATAAGGTTGGTTATTATCAGGGGTAACATCCTTCCAAGCATCATCCCCAGAGTCAACTTCAACTTTGGGTTTTTCTTCAACTTTATCAGCTTGATAGGTGGTGCGATAAATAATTAAATCTTCTACTTGTTTCTTAAATTTCTCGTCTCTCAATGCACCATATTTAACAAATGTGCCAACATCTTCCCAACTGCTGATATATTTTGCCTTATCGTCATTGTATAAGGATTTGAGTCGATCGCCGATTTTTTTACTGATAAAGTCGGCAATGCGTCTGACAGTGCGATGGTTAGTCAAAGCACTACGAGAAACGTTCAAAGGAATATCAGGACTATCGATAACACCTCTTAATGGCATTAAAAATTCAGGGATAATCTCTTCACAATGATCACTTACAAATACTTGGTTACAGAATAACTTAATTTGCCCTTTAGAAACATCAACATCGGGTCTTAATTTAGGGAAATATAAGATACCGTTGAGTAAAAAAGGATAATCAGTATTGAGATGTACCCATAATAAAGGATCTTCTTGGAAAGGATATAAATAGCGGTAAAATTCCAAATAATCCTCATCAGTAAGATTTTGAGGGGATTCTTTCCATAAGGCTTTTTGACGGTTAACTTGCTCATCGCCCATTTTAATGGCGACTGGTACAAAATCAGAATATTTTTTGATCAGGTTTTTAATACGAGATTCCTCTAAATATTCCGTTTCCTCATCCATGATGGTAAGGGTGATAGTTGTGCCGGGGGTAGTGCGAGATGATTCTGTTAACTGAAATTCGGGTGAACCATCACAAGACCAGTGGACAGCAGTTGCACCTTCACGGTATGATAAGGTGTCGATTTCTACTTGCTTTGCCACCATAAAGGCGGAATAGAAGCCTAAGCCAAAATGCCCAATTAAATCATTGGCACTTTTACCGTATTTAGTAATAAAGTCTTCAGCACTAGAAAAGGCGACTTGGTTAATATATTTTTTGATTTCTTCCACTGTCATGCCGATACCGTTATCGGTGATGGAAAGGTTTTTGTTGTCTTTATCAATGGTGACAGTAATTTCTGCTTCGGGTAAATCGTTAGTAATTTCTCCTGCCAATGATGCCATTTTTGCCTTAGAAATAGCGTCAACGGAGTTAGATATTAATTCTCTTAAAAAGATTTCGTGATCTGTATAAAGGGATTTCTTGATAATGGGAAATATATTCTCAGTATGGATAGAAATATTACCCTTTTCTAATACGGTAGTCATAGCTTTTTCTTTACTTTAATGTAATAACAATATAAAAGCCAGTTTTCTGATTATTATGGCTAGTCTATCTGTCATCATGTCATAGGGAATCCTAATATATCAAGATGTGGTTTACCGAATTAAGAGATTTTTTGGTGTTAATGAGTAACATTATGTAAATTATAAGGAAGCTATTGCCACAAATCTTTAACGAAACTTAACTCGTATTCCAATTTTTTGTGATTATCATTAGAAGAAAGAGACTCTCAAAAATCAGGGAAAATAACTACATCCCTTTGCGTCTTTGGGAGAGGAATACTAATAATGTGAAAGAAAAATGACTAATTTACTAGAACAATTAAAACAATACACGATCGTAGTAGCAGATACTGGAGAAATCCAAGCCATTGAAAACTTTACTCCCAGAGACACCACCACTAATCCTTCTCTTATCACGGCAGCAGCACAAATGCCTGAGTATCAAAGCATTGTCGATGATACCTTAAAACAAGCTAGACAGGAGTTAGGAGACGACGCAGATACGAATACCGTAGTTAAACTGGCGATAGATTGGTTAGCAGTTGCTTTTGGGAAACAAATTTTAAATATTGTACCGGGTAGGGTTTCTACAGAAGTTGATGCTCGTTTATCCTATGATACAGAAGGTACGATCGAAAAAGCTCATTATCTAATTTCCCAATACGAAAAAGCTGGAATTGGAAAAGAGCGTATTCTGATCAAAATTGCGTCCACATGGGAAGGCATCAAAGCTGCCGAAATTCTTGAAAAAGAAGGTATCCACTGCAATTTAACTCTCTTATTCGGTTTTCATCAGGCGGTAGCTTGTGCGGAAGCTGGAGTTACTCTTATTTCTCCTTTTGTGGGTAGAATTTTAGATTGGTATAAGAAAACCACTGGGAAAGATTATACAGGAGGGGAAGATCCGGGAGTACAATCTGTTACTGAAATTTATAACTATTACAAAAAATTCGGTTATAAAACTGAAGTTATGGGAGCAAGTTTTCGCAATATTAGCGAAATTATTGAGCTGACAGGTTGTGATTTGTTGACAATTTCCCCGAAACTGCTAGAACAATTAAGCAATACTGAAGGAGAGTTACCCCGTAAATTATGCCCACAAACAGCTTTAACTCTGGATATTGAGCAAATAACAGTAGATAAAGCCACTTTCGACAAAATGCACTCGGAAGATAAAATGGCTTCGGAAAAACTAGAAGAAGGTATTATTGGTTTTACTAAAGCACTAGAAACCCTTGAGCAACTTTTAACGAGTCGTTTAGCTAGATTAGAAGGTGATGAAACTTTAGCCCATGCTGTAGGTGATATTTTTCATGTGTATGATTTAGATGGAGATGGTTTCATTAGTCGTGAAGAATGGGCAGGTGCTGATGCCGTATTCGACGCCCTTGATATTAACCATGATGGTAAAATTACTCCTGAAGAAATGGCTTCTGGTTTAGGTGCAGTTCTTTATGTCGCCAAAGCTAGTTAATATGGGTTAAGAAACATTAAATTGTCGATGAGTAATAGAGTGATGTATCAACTCACAATTATACAAATGCTATACAAGATTTTTTTTAAGGGAAAATCGCCCCTTGTTTCACACCGTAATGGGTTATTCTATCATATTCTTTTTCTCGATCGACATATTTTTTTATAATGTTATGAGCAATATTATTAGCGGATTTTTTTAATTCGGGACAAGTATTTTTTTTATCCATATTAAGAATAGCTTTTTCAATATTTTGAGCTGAATTCACTCCAAAATTTTTATGTCCTTCTTCATGATTAATTAAGGCTTTATAGTAACTATCCCATTTTTTTTTAATCGGGGAAGATAAGCCAGAATAACTAATTAGTTTCGGTAAAGTATATTTAACATCTACAGATGTTTTAACGGAAGTGATTTGACAATAATTACTATATTTTTGCCAGTAAAAATTCCATTTTACATTCCATGATGTATAAGCATGATATTTTTTTCCTTGAAAAACAACAGGACTGTTATTATATAAGTTGTTAGCTATTTCTTGAACAGTTTTTCCTGTGACACTATAATAGTTAGTAGTAATATTAATTAATGGCTTTGCCTGAACAATTAAGTTTAAAATAATAGTAAAAAATACTGTTATTAAAATTAATAATAATAAAGAAATAGATTTTTTGTTAATCATTTGTACATGACTTTTTTCAGCAGATTTTCTAAAAAAGATTTTCATTATAAGTCAAAATTCCCTAGTTCAATGTTCTTAAACTCCTCAAATTCTTTTAATCTAAAGATCCTATACTGAATCTCCTAATTATAATGAAATAAATTTTAATTTGAAAAGATAATTAATTGGATCAATTCATAATAATAACAGTTCTCTAACCCATGATTAGCCCCCCACAAAAATTGCCAAAATCCCGAAAAATTTCCCTCAGATTGGTGTTAATTATTCCTTTTGTCTTGCAAATTATGGGTGCAGTGGGTTTAGTTGGTTATCTATCTTTTCGCAGTGGAGAATCTGCTGTCAATAAATTAGCTAATCAGTTAATGAATCAGACAGGTAATCGCATACATGATCATCTTGATAATTATTTACAAAATAAACAACAGGCAGTGGCGATTAATTATAAAGCTGTTCAACGAGGTAGCCTTAATATTAAAGATATTGAGACAGTTCGATCGCACCTTTGGCAACAAATTAATTTATCGACTACCCTATCAGCCACAGGATTTGCAAATGAAAAAGGGGAAAATATTATGTATTTTTCACCTAGAGAAAATCAAAAAGAAGATACCTTTATCTTAAGGGAAATTGCTCTACCAGATATTAGAACAACCAACATTTATCAGGTTGACAATTATGGTAAAAAATATAAATTATTGGAAACTAAAACTAATGGTCCTGATATGCGATCGACACCATGGTATCTTACCGTAAAACAGAAGAAAAAACAAACTTGGGGACCAATTTTTATCGATAAAGCAACATCAAATTTAGTGATTAATACTTTATTTCCCATCTATGATAATCAGAAAAATTTGCAAGGTGTTTTTCATAGTGGGGTAAGGTTAGGCACAATTAGCACATTTTTAAATGAGTTAAAATTCTCTCCTTCAGGACAAACATTTATTATTGAACAAGAAGGGAATTTGATTGCAACGTCCACCTTAGAAATTCCCTATTTTAAAGATGATAGTGGAAAATTAACTCTGTTAAATGTCACTAAAAGTCAAAACCCCCAAACAAGAGCCATTGGCTTAGAATTACAAAAACAATATCCTGATTTAACTCAAATTAAAATCCCAGTTTTTTTGACGGTTAACTTTGAGGATGATTTATTATTTGTTCATATTCAACCTTATCAAGATGAATATGGCTTAAATTGGCTTCTGGTGAAAATGATTCCTCGATCAGATTTTATGTCGGAAATTGATGCTAATACCAAAACGACAATTTTACTTTGTCTATTAACTTTAGTCATTGCCACTGGATTAGGCATTATCACCTCAAATTTTATTATTAAACCAGTTAAGGGATTAAGTCATGCCAGTATTGCGATCGCACGAGGTGAATTAAATCAGGAAGTAAAAATTAAAGGTATTACAGAATTAGAAACTTTAGCAGATTCTTTTAATGCTATGGCAAGTCAGTTAAAAAGTTCTTTTGAAACTTTAGAACAACGAGTAGTTGAACGTACTGCCGAATTAGCTATAGCTAAAGAAAAAGCCGAAGTGGCTAACCAAGCTAAAAGCACCTTTATTGCGAATATGAGTCATGAATTACGATCGCCCTTAAATGCAGTCATTGGTTTTTCTCAGGTGATGATGCGTACCAAAAATTTACCCTCAGAGCAATACGAAAATGCTGGTATTATTCATCGTAGCGGTGAGTATTTGTTGAACTTAATCAACAATATTCTTGATTTTTCAAAGATAGAGGCAGGAAAAACAACTCTCAATAAGACTGACTGCGATTTATACTGCTTATTAGATGATTTAGAAGATATGTTGCACTTAAAGGCGGTTAATCAAGGATTAGAGTTAAGGTTTCATCGAACTAATGATATACCCCGTTATATTAATACCGATAGCATCAAATTGCGTCAAGTTTTACTAAATTTATTAGGTAATGCCTTGAAATTCACTCAAGAAGGAGAAGTCGTTTTAACCATTAATGCCCAAGAAAATAAAAATACAGAAAACTATACATTAAGTTTCACCATTCGTGATACAGGAGTAGGTATTGCCCAAGATGATTTAGGTAAATTATTTGAGGCTTTTAGTCAAACACAATCAGGGCAACAAGCCCAAGAAGGTACTGGTTTAGGATTAGTTATCAGTCGCCAATATATACAGCTAATGGGGGGAGATATTACCGTAGAAAGTGAATTAGGAAAGGGTACAACCTTTAAATTTTTTATTCAAGTACAATTAGGCAAAGAAACTAATATTAACAATATTGAGACTAAACATATTTTAGCCCTTGCTCCGAACCAACCGACTTATAAACTTTTGGTGGTAGATGATAAAGAGATTAATCGTCAATTATTAATTAAACTTCTCGCACCTTTAGGATTTAAAATCAAAGAAGCTAATGACGGTAAAAATGCGATCGAAATATGGGAAGCATGGCAACCCCACTTAATATTTATGGATATGAGAATGCCCGTCATGGATGGTTATGAAGCCACGAAATATATAAAATCTCATGTTAAAGGTAGTGCCACCGCTATCGTTGCCTTAACCGCTAGTGTCTTAGAAGAAGAAAAAGCCATTCTCCTATCAGCCGGTTGTGATGATTTTCTCCGTAAACCTTTTAGAGAAAATACCATTTTTGAAACGTTAACTAAACATTTAGGAGTTAAATATATTTATGACGAAATGACAGTACAAAATCAAAAAAATCTAACTATTGCAAAGATGAATGAATTGCCCTTATTAACATCACAAAAATTCTACATAATGCCAAAAAACTGGATAATAAAATTATCAGAAGCCCTCATGGAAGCCGACACAGAACAAGTAATGAATTTAATTAAAGAAATTCCTCAAACCGAAGCAATTTTTACCCAAGAATTAACTAAATTAGTCCGTCAATTTCAATTCGAGCAAATTCTTGATTTAATAGAACCAATTATCAATAAATAAATCTAAATTTTCAAAAGGATTAAAAACCACAATTTTCTTCCCTTCAAAAACTTTTTGATTACGGATAACTAAAATATAGATTATAATTCTAATTCTTTGTGTTCAAAATCCTCTTGACGTTTTATATCAATATCAACAGCCACTAAAGGAGATTTTTGGAATAATTCTACTAAATTTTTAGGCTCTTTTTTTAAGGGTTGATTGTTTATTTATTGGCTTAAATAATCCATTAATTTAATCTTCTCGTCTCCAGTTAAATTATCAACTGCTTTTAATACTATTGTGACAGATAGATTGCTCATAATAATTTTTTTCTCTGAATATCAAAATTTATTTTTTTAAATTCTAACACCTTCATCTTTTAATAACTCTAGGTACAACTTATTAAATTATTTTTATGATAAAATAATGGATAGATTTTTATCGTATAATGGATGAAATAAAAATATCATATTTATTATGATGAGTGAGCCAACGAAAGGTAATATTTTACTAATAGATGATTTACCAGAAAATTTACAACTACTCGGCGATTTACTGATAAAACTTGGCTATACAGTTCGTAGTGTGACCAGTGGTAGAATGGCACTCAAAACCCTTCAAGTCAAACAACCTGATGTCATTCTCTTGGATATTAAAATGCCAGAAATGGACGGTTATCAAATTTGTCAGGTAATTAAAACTCAGGAAAATTTACAAGATATTCCCATTATTTTTATCAGTGCTTTAGATGATACCTTCGACAAAGTTAAGGCATTTCAATGTGGCGGTGTCGATTATATTACTAAACCTTTTCAAATTGAAGAAGTTGTCGCACGAGTCGAAAATCAACTTACTATTCAAAGACAAAAAAATGTTTTACAAGAAGAAATTAGAAAACGACAGGAAACAGAAGAAATACTTTATCAATCGAGGGCATTACTTTCTAGTGTCTTAAATTCAGCATTAGATGGTGTGGCGGCATTACAAGCTGTCAGAGAATCGCAAACAGGAGTAATTAAAGATTTTCGGTGTTTAGTTGTTAATCCTATTATGGCTAGAGTTTTTCGACGTAATAATGATGATTTAGTCGGGAAATTAGTGCTAAAAAAATTTCTTTCCCGTTTTAACCCCCTTCTGTTCGATCGATTTGTGAGTATAGTAGAAACAGGAAAACCATTATTTGAAGATGTTAATTATCCTGTGGGGCAACCTTCTTGGTATCACTTTGTTGCCGTAAAATTGGGTGATGGTTTTGCCATTACTGTACGAGACATTACAGAGCGAAAGAAGATGGAATTAAAACTACAAGAAGCCAATAAAAAGTTGCAGTTGATGGCTAATTCCGATGGCTTAACCCAAATTGCTAATCGACGACGCTTCAATGACTATTTAGCCCAAGAATGGCAACGAAATAAACGACAAAATCAACCCTTAACTCTTATTTTGATTGATATTGACTGTTTTAAACTTTATAATGATCATTATGGACATCAAAAAGGTGATGAGTGTTTAATTCAAGTCGCTCAGGCTATTACTAAAGCCCTGTATCGACACGGAGACTTAGTCGCTCGTTATGGCGGTGAAGAATTTGCCGTTATTTTACCCAATACTAACATCGAAGGAGGGTTTAAGGTGGCAGAGTCTTTGAGAAATGCCATTGATTCTCTTGCTATTCCCCATCAAACTTCTCGTATTACTCAGCATCTTACTATAAGTTTAGGATTAGCTTGTGTTATTCCTACAGCACAAAACAGTTTAGAAGATTTAATTAGTCAAGCGGATAATGCCCTTTATACGGCGAAAAAAGAAGGACGAAATCGAGTAATATCAGATTCGATTAAATAATTATAGTAGAATTTCTCGCAAAGACCACTCATAACACAAAATTTCATTACAACTGATTATCCGAACTTGATATAACTTTAGGACTTACGCATTGACAAAAAAGGAAAAATATGTTTATCTAATTTTAATCTGATTAGAAACCAAGTAATTTTTTAATAAATTATGCAGGTAAATGATTCATAATAAAAGAACGAATTATTTCATTAAACATATTTCTTTTCAGGTCATACCAATTTATTATTTCTGAATTAAATCGTGCTAATTCTAATTGGATAAAACCGACAATTGAACTAAATATATGGGTTTTGATTCCCTCGGTTTTCCTAACTTGAAATCTTTCAATATTGCATAGTTGTTTTAAGGCTCTATGATATTGTTCTATTCCCCAATGTTTGTCATGAATTGAGTTAAAAGTTTCCCTATTTATTTCATTTAATTCTTCAGAATTTGATAACCATATAGCATAATAACGATATTCGTTTTTGAACATCTTTTTAAATACTTTAACTATGCCAAATTCTTTTAAATAAACTAATAAACCTTCTTCAGGAATTTCTAAGTCTTTTACCCTGACAAATTTTTTATTTTTCTGGGAAACTTGACGATTAGATTGGATAGCAAATAAAAAGCTCTGTTCTTTGTCTTTAAAGAACTTTAAGGTTTCTTTCTTACCATACCAACTGTCTCCTGTTATGATGTTTGGAAATAACCCCCATTGCTTTATTTCCCCTAACATTTCTAAAAAATATTCGTGTTTTGTTTTTCCTTCTTGCTTATTAATAATTCGATAATTTATCGGTACTGAAATGTCATTTACATCTGTATAATATAAAGTAATTAAATTAATTCCTTTTACGGTTTTATGATGTTTTCCAGACCAATAGTAATCAATTAATTCTGATTTTAGATGATTACTGTATAGTTTATCAATTACCATATCATCAACACTTAATGTTCCTCCTTTTAAAATAATAAATTCTTTTACTTGGTCAAATAAATCTTGAGGTTCATATTGTTGTGTAATTAAAAATCGATTGACAGAATCATGAGATAAATTATTCAAAATTTTAGATAATCTTACGCAACTGACATATTTAGGTTCTGAAAGTAAAAAAAGAATATAAATAGCTAAATTACAATTAGAATTTGTTGCTTTTGATTTAATTTTCATCTCTAAATATTCAGTGCCAAAATGAATAACTATTTTCTGGGTAAAAGAAGAGTTTTGTCAAGATTGCTGACAGAAATCCAAGGATGACATTGATAAAGTGTATTTTAAAATACTAAAAATAAGCTATACACTTTTTGAGTTATTTGTCAATGCGTAAGTTCTATAACTTGTATTTAGATCTTGCAGTGCGATTCGTTCTAGTCAAAAAGAATCAATGTGATAAAATGCGAAAACTTTCAGATCGTAAAAGCTAATTTAATTAAAAATTAAAACCCTTCACGATTAAAGGTTTAAAGGTTTCGTCATTCTCTACATCCTAAACTATCTCTGGTGGCAACTCCCGTAACGGAATTTATACCTGTTGCCCTTTTACACATCAAATTTATTTGATAACGATCGATTACGGCATCGGAAAAGTCTGCACCTTCTATGTTAGTATCATAAAATCGGGTACGAGTAGCAATAGCATCAACGAAAATAGCATCTCGTAAATCGGATAAGTCAAAAGTAACACGATCGATTAAAGCCCCAGTAAAGTTAACTCCTCGCAAATCTGCATTAAGTAAAACTCCTTCCGTCATGATACTATTAGTCAAATTAGAATCACGAAAAGACACATTACGCATATTAGAAGCCGCAAACACCGAACCTGTCAAGTCTCGATGGGAAAAATCTGCTCCCTCTAATTCGGCATAAGTAAAATTAAGAATTTCTGCATTGACGGGTTGAGGTGTTAACAATATTAAGGCAATACTTAAAATCAAAAGCAAAAAGACACAAAATACACGCCAAATTATCGTTAAAAATCGAGTAGAAATCATACAATCTTTTCCCGAAATAGGATTGATGAGTAAAAAAAGACAATTAACACTAAAACGGTAAAATGAATTAGTTAAATTGGTCATAGTAAATTATTAATAATCTTTTATATCAATGTTAATTGTAACGAGAATCACTAAATTAAAGAAAGAACGATCGAAAATTTCATCTAATATTAGTGTAGGATTCGTGCCAACCATGGGGGCGTTACATTTAGGACACGAAAGTTTAATTAAACAAGCCCGTGCCGAGAATGATTATGTGATCGTCAGTATTTTTGTTAATCCTTTGCAATTTGGCAAAAATGAAGATTTGGATAAATATCCGAAACAATTAGAGCAAGATAAGAGGATATGTGAGAAATTAGGAGTTAATCTTTTATTTACTCCATCTAATGAAGAAATTTATCCGTTAAAGGAAGAAACTACTTTAGTTATACCACCAGCATCGATGATGTCTGTTTTATGTGGTAAATATCGAGATGGACATTTTCAGGGTGTCGCTACCATTGTGACGAAATTATTTAATTTAGTTAAGCCAAATATCGCTTATTTTGGGCAAAAAGACGCACAACAAGTAGCAATTATAAAAAAAATGGTCAATGATCTTAATATTCCAGTAAAAATAAAATCTTGTGCTATTATTCGGGAAGAATCGGGGTTAGCTTTAAGTTCTCGTAATCAGTATTTAACTTTAGCAGAAAAACAAGAAGCCATCTTATTATTTAAAAGTTTAAATATAGCAAAAGGGGCTTTTTTAAAAGGAGAAAAAAATACTAAAAATTTAATTCAAATTGTTAAAAATCAGTTTAAAGATCATCATAATTTAACTCTACAATATGCTGAAATAGTCGATCGAAAAACATTACAACCCTTGACAATTATCACTGATTCTGCTTTAATGGCGATCGCTGCGTTTTGTGGTGAAACTCGTTTAATAGATAATATTATTTTAACCGTGAAAAAACCAATTATAGCTATAGATGGACCTGCAGGAGCTGGAAAATCTACCGTTAGCCGTCGTTTAGCTCAAGAATTAGGCTTCATCTACCTTGATACGGGGGCAATGTATCGAGCAATTACATGGTTAGTCATGAAAAATAATATCAATATCACCGATGAAAACTCTATTGAACAATTAGTAAATATAGCAGAAATTGAATTGTTACCAAGTGAAGATTTAAAAATACCCGTCACGGTAAAAGTTAATAGCCAAGACGTAACTAAAGAAATTCGCACTTCTGCCGTTACCGCTAACGTATCGAAAGTTGCAGCGCAAAAAGCTGTTAGGGAAAAAATGGTAACATTGCAACAGGAATATGGTAAACAAGGGGGAATTGTAGCCGAAGGTAGAGATATTGGTACTAATGTTTTTCCAGAAGCAGAATTTAAGATTTTTTTAACAGCATCTTCTCAAGCAAGGGCAAAAAGACGATTAATGGATTTACAAAATCAAGGAGAAAATAATGTTAATTTAGAGCAGTTAATTGCGGATATTGAACATAGAGATTATCTTGATAGTACTCGTGATATTGCACCGTTGAAAAAAGCAGAAAACTCGATCGAGATTATTACAGATAATTTAACTATAGAAGAAGTAATTAATAAAATTAAAAGTTATGTTCAATAATAAAATTATAAAAAATAAGCTAAATATTAATATATTTACCAAACAATAATGAGAAAAAGAAGAATTAGAACAAATAATCATCCGGGTCAAAATTTAGATTCATTTTTAGATATTTTGACAAATACTGTAGGTGTTTTAATGTTTGTTGGTTTATTTGTAAGTTTATTAGCAGTAGAAGCTGGAACAGTTATTCGCACACCTTTACGCTCAGAAACAAAGAAAATTGGAAAATTTTTTGAAATTAGAAACAATCAAGTTTTTTTAGTTAGTGATCCTAAGTTAGAGCAAGAAATCGATACAATTTTAGCTACTTTACCCAATTGCCGAACTCCAGATATTCCTAAAAATATTCCTTCTTATTTATATAACTTTTATATCCAAGAAATTGACAAATATGAACAGTGTAATAAAAGTCGTAATATTAAATTAAAAAATTTTTACTATGATAACAATAATTATTCAATTACTTTCACTGATAATGGTTCTTTAATGTATGAGTCTAAACCTTCATCTTTAGGAGAAAACACAAAAGAATTAAAAGACAAAACATCTAATTTTAGTGAAATTTTAACACAATTAAATCCTAATGTAAATTATCTTGCTTTTATCGTGCGCCCCGATAGTTTTGAGGCTTTTAGAGTCGCTAGAGAAAAGGCTTGGAGTTTAGGTTATGAAGTAGGTTGGGAGCCTATTTCTCAAGATAGAGTTTTAGTCTTTGGCTCTGGTGGTCGATCGATCGGAGTACAATAAAAAAATGAATAAATGGCGTTTTATTCCTTTAATGAAGGGAGATGGTAAATTACACATGGCGATCGATGAGTGGTTGTTAATACAACATCAAAAATACAATCATCCCTCTACACTCCGATTTTATACATGGAATCCCCCAGCCATTTCATTAGGAGTTAGCCAAAAACGACATTTTCCTAGTCATTGGCAAAATTTAACTTATCAAGGAAAACCCATTGATTTGGTGAAACGTCCTAGTGGTGGGAGAGGAGTATTACATCAAGGAGATTTAACTTATATGGTGATAACCTCCCATTTGGATGGAAATTTAGATCAAGTGTATCGGCAAATATGTCAATTCTTAATTTTGGGATGGCAAAAACTAGGAGTTGATTTACAATTTGGACAACCTGAAAGACAATATTTACACTCAGCTAATTGTTTCAAACTAGCTACTAATGCAGATCTAGTCGATCGAGCGGGAAATAAGTTTATAGGCAGTTCACAACTTAAAAAGGGCAAATTTACTCTACAACATGGTTCAATGCTCTTAAAGCCTGATAAAGAGTTATTTCAGAAAGTTTTTAATACCGTACCCCCCAAAACTATTTTATCGTCTTCTATCTGTTTGGAATCGATCGTAAATATATTAACAAAATCCGCAGAAGATTATTTTAACTGTCAGTTTGAGATTCAACCTTTATCGCCACAGGAGTTAAACCAAATTCAAAAAATGATTACTTTATAAATCTTTGGGAAAAAAGACGACTTTCTTCAGATATAATATTCCACTACCATAAAATTTAGGCAATTAATTTTTCATGAGTGTAAATTGGGAAGCCTTTGGACAATATGAAGATATTTTATATTTTAAGTATGATGGTATTGCGAAAATAGTTATCAATAGACCTCATAAACGTAATGCTTTTCGCCCACAAACGGTGTTTGAACTTTATCATGCTTTTTGTGATGCGAGAGAAGACCAAACTATTGGAGTAATTTTGCTTACGGGCGCAGGCCCTCATACCGACGGCAAATATGCTTTTTGCTCCGGTGGTGATCAAAGTGTCAGAGGGAAAGCAGGATACATTGGTGATGACGGTATTCCTCGTCTAAATGTATTGGATTTACAGCGATTAATTCGCACTATTCCTAAAGTAGTTATTGCTTTAGTTGCAGGATACGCCATCGGTGGTGGTCATGTATTACATTTGATTTGTGATTTGTCGATCGCCGCAGATAATGCTATTTTTGGACAAACAGGCCCGAAAGTGGGTAGTTTTGACGGTGGTTTTGGTGCTAGTTACCTTGCCAGAATTGTGGGACAAAAAAAAGCCCGAGAAATTTGGTTTTTGTGTCGTCAGTATAATGCCCAAGAAGCCTTAGATATGGGATTAGTTAATACAGTAGTGCCTATCTCAGAGTTGGAAAATGAAGGAATCAAATGGGCTCAGGAAATACTCGAAAAAAGTCCTACCGCAATCCGTTGTCTAAAATCCGCTTTCAATGCTGACTGTGATGGTCAAGCAGGATTACAAGAATTAGCTGGAAATGCTACTTTATTATATTATCTCACGGAAGAAGGTACAGAAGGAAAACAGGCGTTTTTAGAAAAGCGATCGCCAAATTTTCGTCAATATCCTTGGCTACCCTAAAAAATTAGGAATGGGAAATGAGGAAGACAAAGTAAAGTGAAGATATAATTAATTTTTTTAGTTTTAAAAATATGGAAATAGATAAGTTAGATTCAATTTTAGGCATACTAGCCATAATTATTTTACTAGGAGGTTTGTTGATGTTATTTAGCGGAGTTAAGAAAATGAATGATTGAATAAAAAATGCCCGTTATGATAACTAAAATATAGTTCAACTTTTATCCTAGTAACTTATGCTTATACAATTAATTTTTATTAATAATTAAACAGATTTAGAAATGGGTAATTCTGATGAGACTCTTGTTTCTTGATTAGTATTTAAAATTGATTCCACCTCTAATGTACCTTGAACAGTAGCACATCCTAAAGAAAAAGATTTTTCAAGTAAGGCAATTTCAGGAATAGTTTTCCATTCAGTGTTAAACACTGGGGTTGTCAAGTGGCAAGACTTCCATTCTCCTTGAACTAAAACTCCTAATTGTGAACACATTCCCCCTCGTCTTCCTTCCGGATTATAAAATTGACAATAACGACAAGCAGAAGTACAATATTTATTGGTTTTCATTTTCTTACTATAAAAATTTATCTAACAGTTTTTTATCTCTTTCTATTATTAACTATTCGGGATCAAGGCTTTTTTGCCTAGAAATGGCTTCTACCTAGAAGGATCACCTTTTTTTGAGGTTTTTTCTTTTATATTGTTTTAACTATTGCTTAACAGATCTAAATATTTAGTTTAACTTTAGTAAAGTTAGATAAAGTTTTAGTTGTCGATCGAAATAATGTATTAAAAGATACAGTGGGGATCAACAAAAAACTATCTAAAATCTACTAAAAAAGGAATTATATTGTTAAGCACTTCTTTGAAAAAAATTAGGTTATTTTTCTGCAATTATGGGAGTGATCATGAAAAAAAAGAGTATAAAAAATCCAAAAATATCGTTAATTTCTTGATTATTCTTAACAAATGTTAAATCTTCTTAAACCTTTATATCCTGCTTTTTTTACCTCTTTACAAGGTAATCCTGAGCTTGCCCATGTACAAAGCCTCAATTTATTACAACAATTAAGTTTGAATAGGAAGAATATTGTAGGAAAATGGACTATTCGAGAAATGGAAAAATCTTTCTGTTATAGTCATCCTTCTCTATGTCAATCTTTATGGAATCTAAACTTTTCTCATCCTTTAGGTTTAGCACCGGGATTTGATAAAAATGCTCAAGGGGCTGGAATTTGGTCAAGTTTTGGCTTTAGTTTTGCGGAATTAGGTGCTGTTACCCTTCATCCTCAAGTTGGTAATCCTTCCCCCCGAATGTTTCGCTTACCAGCGGATAAAGCAATTCTTAATCGCATGGGTGCTAATAATGATGGTGCAGAGGCGATCGCACAAAGACTACACGAGACATGGATAACACATCCTCGTACTATTCCCATCGGTATTAACTTATGTAAATCTAAAATTACTGAATTAGATCAAGCGGCTGATGATTATGTTAGTAGTTTTCGTCTTTTACGTTCTTATGCAGACTATTTTGTCGTCAATGTCAGTTCTCCTAATACTCCCGGACTTCGATCGTTACAGGGAACAGAACAATTAGAACCAATCCTAGAGGGTTTACAAAACGAAAATCAAGGTGAAAAACCGATTTTGATTAAAATTGCACCAGACTTAGAATGGCATGAGATAACGTCAATTTTAAGGGCTTCTCAACAATATAATTTATCGGGGATAGTTGCCACAAATACTACCATTAAAAAAGATGGATTAAAAACCGAGATTTTACCCGCCACAGGTAAGCCGATTACAGAGGAAGCAGGAGGAATTAGTGGAAAACCGTTAAGAATTCGATCGACAGAAGTAATTAAGTTTATTTATCAAGAAACTAGGGGTAATTTGCCTATAATTGGCGTAGGTGGTATTTTTGACACAGAATCGGCATGGGAAAAAATTACAGCAGGAGCAAGTTTATTACAATTTTATAGCGGTTGGATTTATGAAGGCCCTTGGGTTGTTAAAGAAATTTTAGAAGGCTTAACTGTAAAATTGGCAGAAAATGGACTTAATCACATACAACAAGCCATTGGTATAGAAGCACAAAAAAATAACGATAATAATCCTAAATAAATTATGTCGAAAAGGCTTTTTTAATCTAAGATAAATATTATTTTTAACAAGTACTTTATTTAAAAAAAAATGAGTTTAACTACTAAATTTCTATTTCACGCAGGTACGATCGTTTCTTTATTATTACTTAAATCTCCTATGACAATAGGTCAAGTACCCCCCTATGGAGCTCAAGTAAACGAATATAATAGTAGAGCATGGTCTGCCAGTCAACAAGGAGATTATGATACAGCTATTATTAATTATCAACGAGCTGGTGAAGCGGCTAAAAAATTAACTAACCCAATTTTACGAGACTGTGCTGTTTCTGGTGCTATGGCAAATCGTCAAGCGGCTCAAATAGCTAAACAATATTTGAAACAAGAGGGTATAGTCAATTCCACGACTTTACAACAAGCAAGGGAAAGAGAAATTAATGCTTTCGAGGCTTACTATGATCAATTTTATCTCAGCCGTCCAGATTTGGTTAATAGATGTCCATAATCATTGATTTTCAGACATTTTTCCTCTATTTATTCCATTCTACTTTCACCTTTTTCGTAATTTATAGTCTTAACTAGCTTCTTCTTCCTCTTGCCAATTTTCCTCACTCCAGTCGATCGCTTCAGGATTATACTCTCCATTATGATTAGGTAAATTATCTTCATCTAACCATTCTTCCCAATCGTCATCAGTTTCTAAATCAGGAGAGACATCTTCATTTTCATTATCCATTATAATTTCTTCAGAAACTAAGGCTTCTTCTTCCGACATTTCTCCCATTAAATCTCCCCAGTTTTCATCTTCTACCGATTCTTCTTCCATAGAAATATCCTCCCCCTCAGAATTAAATATTTCTTCTTCTTCTTCGGAAGCCACTTCTAAAGATACTTCTTCCGAGACATTTTCCAATTCCTCTTTCTGGGAGAAAGAATCTTCTACATCATTATTTAAATCATCAATCCAGTTTTCAGATACATCATCATTGATATTATCTTTATCTTCTTCATCTATGGTAAAAGAATTTTCTATGGAAGATTCTTCTTCAAAATCATTAAAATTATCGTCAAAATTATCATCCGTTTCCGAGAATTTTTCGTGCTCTACAGAAATAAAATTAATATCAACAGAACTTCCACTAATTATTTTAAATATTGTAACTAAAGTTTCCCTATTTTTATCCCAAGTTTGATATATATTTTCTAGTTGTTTCTGATGAAAATTTAAAGCATAATTATCTTTAGATAGCAAATTTTTATCATTAATATGAGTATTTAATCCCTTAAGTAAATCAATATCTGTTTCTATTTTACTAACTTGTTGTTTGGTAGTTAACTTAATTTTTAAACTGTTACTTAAAGCTAACAATAAACCTTCAGATAACTTTTTTTTCTCTATTAAATCTTTGATTTTGTCATAACTGCTCATTATTTTAGATGACTCCCTAGTTATAAATATATAAATAAAATATTGTTAATTTTAATTAGCTTTTTAGCTTATCTCATTTAAACTTTCTTGCAATAAGTTGAACATTTTCTGTAAACTTTGAACATTTTGTAATATTTTTTCGTGAGATTTTTCTACTTCATGAAAATGTAATTTTTCTATTTGATTATTATTTTGAACTTCATCAAGTTGATGATCGATTTCATTATTTAATAAATCAATATTACTGCGATAGCATTGAGAATGAGAAGAATTATCTCCATCATTAACTGTCGTAACTATCTCTAATTTCATGGCTTCAGCCATCGCCATTGCCATTGCTGTTTCGATGTTTCCTTCTCTGATTTTGGCTTTAACTTCTTCAATTTTACTCATTATTAATCGATAACCTCAAATTTTTTCTTTCAATTAGCTTAACTCAAATTTTCCTTAATAACTTACCAAAAATCGGTGACTTTATAATTCAAATCTTCTAACATTATTCGTAGCAAAGGCAGACTTAAGCCAATGACATTACTATGACAACCTACTATTTTCTCGACAAATAATCCTCCTTTACCTTCTAAAGCAAAACTTCCAGCACATTTGAGAGGTTCTCCTGTACTAACATAACTTTCGATCGAAGAATCGTCAATATTGGCAAAAAAAACTTCTGTAATGCCACAACGAATAATTTTTTGGTCTTTCCCCGTGTCTATTAAAGCATGACCAGTGTATAATTTTCCTACTTTTCCTCTCATTTTTTGCCATCTTTTCATGGCATTTTCAGGGTTATTTGGTTTACCATAAATTTCACCATCGACTTCCAGCACAGAATCACAGCCTAAAACTAAAGCGTCAGAAAAATTCTCCGCTACTATTTCCGCTTTTTTCCATGCTAAAGTATTTACTAAATCTACTGTTGTGCTTAGATTAATTTGAGATTCGTCATAGTTACTACTACATACGATCGTTTTAATTCCTACCATTTCTAATAGTTTTAATCTAGCAGGAGATGCGGATGCCAAAACAAATTGAGTCATAATTTTTTATAATGCTAGTTTTCTCTCCCGAAGACGCAAAGACGCCAAAAAGTTGAAATTATTTTTTATTATTTTCTAAAATATGTCACTCTTAAATTATCATAAATACTCTAAAAGAGCCAAAATTCTTACTAATTACTTAAATGATGATTCATATTCGTGGTGCAAGACAACATAATTTAAAAAATATTGATTTAGATTTACCCCGCAATAAGTTAATTGTCTTCACGGGGGTATCTGGTAGCGGAAAATCTTCCCTTGCCTTTGATACTATTTTTGCTGAAGGGCAACGCAGATATGTAGAATCTTTGAGTTCCTACGCAAGACAATTTTTAGGACAGTTAGATAAACCCGATGTTGATAGTATAGAAGGTTTATCTCCGGCTATATCTATCGATCAAAAGTCCACTTCCCATAATCCTCGATCGACGGTAGGTACTGTTACTGAAATTTACGATTATTTACGATTACTCTATGGTAGGGCAGGATTCCCCCATTGTCCAATCTGTGATCATTCTATCACGCCCCAGTCCATCGATGAGATGATCGATCGAATTTTATCTTTACCCGAAAAAACCAAGATACATTTATTAGCACCCGTTGTTAGAGGAAAAAAAGGTAATCATCACCAGTTACTCTCTAGTTTACGCTCTCAAGGCTTCGTAAGAGTTAAGATTGATAACGAAATTCGAGAATTAGCCGATAATATTGAACTCAAAGCCTCACAATCTCATCATATCAGTGTTTTAGTCGATCGACTTATCGTTAAACCGAATCTTCAGGAAAGGTTAGCTGACTCTCTCTCTACTTGTCTCAAAATTGCTGATGGTATTGCATTGGTTGAAATTTTTTCTGGTGAGGGGGTTATCTCTCGCAAAGACGCAAAGACGCAAAGAGAAGACGCAAAATTTTTTGAGGAGCAAATAGTATTCTCGGAGAAGTTTGCTTGTCCTACTCATGGAGCAGTGATGGAGGAGTTATCCCCCCGTCTTTTTTCCTTTAATTCGCCCTATGGGGCTTGTGAGTCTTGTCACGGGTTGGGTAGTTTAAGACAGTTTTCACCTCATTCAATCATACCTGATCCCAAAGCCAAAATAATCAATGCCATCGCCCCTTGGGCGGAAAAAGATAACCCCTATTATCTCTCTCTCCTTGAATACGTCAGCAAGGAGTATAAATTTAAACTCTCTGATTCATGGGATAGTCTTACCCCTCAACAACAGCATATTATCCTCTACGGCGATAAGGAAATTCAAAATATTCAGTATGGTTATTATCGTGGGGTGATTCCTATGTTAGATAAAACCTATCAAGAGACTAATTCTGAAATTATTAAGCAAAAATTAGAGCAATATTTAGACTATCAAGTCTGTGAAGTTTGTCACGGTAAACGTCTTAAACCCGAAGCCTTATCCGTAAAATTAGGGCAATATTCTATCTATGATTTAACTAGCGTCTCTATCGGTGAATGTGTTAACCGTATCAATAATATTCAATTAACCCCAAAACAAGCCCAAATCGGCGAATTAGCTTTAAGGGAAATTCAGCAACGCCTCACATTTTTACTCGATGTTGGTTTAGACTATCTTACCCTCGATCGTACTGCTATGACACTTTCAGGAGGAGAAGCCCAAAGAATCCGATTAGCCACTCAAATAGGCTCAGGTTTAACAGGTGTCTTATACGTTTTAGATGAGCCTAGTATCGGTTTACATCAACGGGATAACGATCGACTATTAAAAACCTTAAAAAAATTACGAGATCTCGATAATACTTTAATTATTGTAGAACATGATGAGGACACGATCAAATCTGCTGATCATATTGTTGATATTGGTGTCAAAGCTGGAGTTCACGGCGGCGAAATTGTCTATCAGGGAAACTATGAAAATCTCTTAAAATGTGAACAATCCTTGACGGGTGCATATCTATCGGGCAGGAGAAAAATAGAAATACCCACCACCAGACGAGAAGGCAACGGTAAATTTTTAACTCTCAAAAACTGTCACCGTAACAACCTGAAAAATATCGATGTAGAGATACCTCTCGGCAAATTTGTTTGTATAACTGGGGTATCTGGTAGCGGTAAATCTACCCTCATCAATGAGTTATTATACCCTTCCCTCCAACACCATCTTAACCGTAATGTACCCTTCCCCAAAGAATTAGGCACATTGGAAGGCATCGAATCTGTTGATAAAGTTATTGTAATCGATCAATCCCCCATCGGACGTACTCCTCGATCGAATCCTGCCACTTATACGGGGGTTTTTGATGTCATTCGGGAGTTATTCACGGAAACCATCGAAGCTAAAGCCAGAGGCTACAAAGCAGGTAGATTCTCTTTTAACGTCAAGGGGGGAAGATGCGAAGCCTGTAGCGGTCAAGGTGTCAATGTGATTTCCATGAATTTCTTACCCGATGTCTATGTACAATGTGATATTTGTAAGGGTGCAAGGTATAACAGGGAAACTCTCCAAGTTAAGTATAAGGGATTTTCGATCGCCGATGTGTTAAATATGACGGTAGAGGAAGCCTTGCAAGTGTTTGAAAATATCCCTCGTGCGGTAAATCGCCTCCAAACCCTTGTCGATGTTGGTTTAACTTATATCAAATTAGGGCAGTCTGCACCTACTTTATCGGGGGGAGAAGCGCAACGGGTGAAACTGGCTACGGAATTGTCTCGCCGTGCCACTGGTAAAACCATATATTTGATTGACGAACCCACTACAGGTTTATCTTTTTATGACGTGCATCACTTATTAAATGTTTTACAAAAATTAGCAGATAAAGGAAATTCGATCGTCGTTATCGAGCATAATTTAGATGTGATAAAATGTGCTGATTGGATTATTGATTTAGGTTTGGAAGGAGGCAATAAAGGAGGAGAAATAATCGCCGTTGGTACACCGGAAAAAATAGCTAAATCTAAAAAATCTTATTTGGCTAAGTATTTAAAATCTTGTTTACGATAAAAACAGAAAAAATAATTATCATTAGGATAAAATTAATTGATTTTTATGTCTAATTTTCTGTTAATAAATCTTGAATTTGCTCAAAATCACGACTATTTCTCGTAAGTAAAACAGCTTTATTTACTATTACGATCGAAGCAATTTTTAAATCCATCGTTCCTATTTTACTATATTTTTTCCTAAGAATTTCAAATTCTTTAGCCGCTTTTTCATCAAAATCAATAATGGGAATTTGACAATAATTGATTAACTGTTTTTTGAGTTTTTTATAAATATTTACCTGTTCATTAATATTCTTGGATTTATTAACTAAACTTAACCATCCTTGTATTTGTTCTTGATAAGTAATAATACTCACAGCTATTTCTTGAGGATTAATATTTTTCAATTTAAGTTTTAAACATTCCGCATCCTTGCCATTACGTTCTAAAATACTAAGATGATCAGTATCTAAAATATACATTAAAATATATTAATAAAAAAGGTTAACAATTAGCAAAACAGTCGAAATTATACATTAGATTTACGATAATCTTGTCCTAATTTCATAGCCTCATCATACACTTGATCATCTTTAAATGTACCACTAATATTTTCCCACCATAAGGGAGAGGATGAATTAGGTTTTATGGTTTCTTGAAATGATAATTGTCTCTGTTTTAAATATTCATTGACTCTCAAGATAATTAAGCTACAATAACCTCTTAATTGGACAATTAATTCATGGTTTTCTATTGAATCCTTAAAATATTCCTTCAAATCATAAGTTGTATCTGACAAAGTTTTCCCAGCATTTTCAGAGAATTGTTCTAATTCCGATCTTGAAAGTATATGACCAAATACATCAATAGTCTCAGCAATTAATTGACACCCCTTAATTGTCTTTTGCAAGTCTATTTCTTCCTCTCCAGTTTTATCTTCATTAAGAATAGAAATACCTAAAAGTAATTTCGTGTATCCCACCAAATAATTTGTTATATCATCAATTATATATCCTAATTCTATGGCTTCTTGTATATGGTTATAATGTCCCCACAAATCAAACCAAGATTTAGTTAAGGTATTCAATAATTCGGCTTTTTGTCGATAAGTAATTGAGTTATCACGACATTTTTCTAAAATAATCTTTGTTTCTTCGATCAGATTTTGAAAAAGTTTTTTATCTGAATTAGCAAAAATATCATTCAAATAGTTCGGGACAATTTCAATATTATTTAAAATATAATGATGACAACCATTATTAATATCTTTTAGTTTAATATCATTCATATTATTTACTTACTAAAATTCTGAAGAAAGATTAATTGTAATAGTCATAAGTAAATTTTTGTGATACTTTAATGAAAGGTCTTATTTCGATCATAACTATAACACTTTAATCATAGCAGTTATTTTCAGTGGCGATCGTAGTCTAATTTTCATTATCTATTGATTAAGAAAGTTTACGGGATCTCTATAATCAAAAAAATGTTGATTAAGATAAACTCATAAAGATTATTTATCTATCCCCTGAAATTATGGCTCACCCTCTCTACGTTGCTTTTATTTGGCATCAACACCAGCCCCTCTATAAATCTCGTCTCTCTAGTCATGATTTTGGGGGTCAATATCGTTTGCCTTGGGTTAGATTACATGGTATCAAAGATTATCTTGATTTAGTTTTAATTCTTGAAAAATATCCCTTATTACATCAAACTGTTAATCTTGTTCCTTCTTTGATTTTACAGTTGGAAGAATACGCCAATGGAACTGCGATCGATCCTTATCTAGCTTTAACTTTAACTCCCGTTAATGAATTAGGAAAAGAAGAAAAACAATATATTATTGAGCATTTTTTCGATGCTAACCATTATCATCTAATTCGTCCCCATGCCCGTTACGAAGAACTTTATCAACAACGTCATTTAAAAGGGGAACAATGGTGTTTTGATAATTGGCAGGAAAAAGATTATAGTGACTTGTTAGCATGGCATAATTTAGCATGGTTCGATCCTCTCTTTTGGGATGATCCTCATATTGCAGAATGGTTGGAAAAAGGTAAAAATTTCACTTTGATTGATCGACAACAAATTTGTGCAAAACAACAGGAAATTATTGCTCGTATCATTCCGCAACATAAAAAAATGCAGGAAACAGGGCAACTAGAAGTTACTACCACCCCTTATACTCACCCGATTTTACCTTTATTAGCAGACACCAACGCAGGACGAGTGGCTATTCCTAATATGACTTTACCAAACGATCGATTTCAGTGGGAAGATGACATACCTCGTCACCTTAATAAAGCATGGGATATATATATAGATCGTTTTGGTCGATCGCCTAGAGGGTTATGGCCTAGTGAACAGTCCGTTAGTCCTTCAATTTTGCCCCATATAGCCAAGGGAGGATTTAAGTGGTTATGTTCCGATGAAGCAGTATTGGGATGGAGTATCAATCATTTTTTCCATCGGGATGAAATGGGTAACTTATATGAACCAGAATACTTATATCGTCCTTATCGATTAGAAACTTCTGAGGGGGATTTAAGCATTATTTTTCGAGATCACCGTCTATCAGACTTAATTGGCTTTACCTATGGTGCAATGAACCCAGAACAAGCCGCAGGAGACTTAATTGGTCATTTAGAAGCGATCGCTAGACGTTTTAAAGAAAGACAATGGGGAGATAAAAGTAGTTTAGAATTACCTTGGTTAGTCACGATCGCTCTTGATGGGGAAAACTGTTGGGAATTTTACGAAAAAGACGGCAAACTCTTTTTAGAATCCCTTTATAGTAGGTTATCTCAACAATCA
Source organism: Geminocystis sp. NIES-3709 (assembly GCF_001548115.1). Lineage (GTDB taxonomy): Bacteria > Cyanobacteriota > Cyanobacteriia > Cyanobacteriales > Cyanobacteriaceae > Geminocystis. The sequence goes on from NZ_AP014821.1 coordinate 964,200, forward strand.
CAAATCAAGTTAGTTACTGTTTCCGAATTTATCGATCAATTTCCTCCCACAGAAACCCTCAACAGTGGCAGTTTACACAGTGGTTCATGGGTTGATGGTAGCTTTAATACTTGGATTGGAGATCCCGCCAAGAATCGAGCATGGGAATATCTTAAAACCGCTAGAGATAGCCTTGCTAAACATACTGAGGTAACAGAAGAAAATAATCCGGAAGCGTGGGAAGCCCTTTATGCTGCCGAAGGTTCTGACTGGTTTTGGTGGTTTGGCGATCCGCATCATTCCAATCATGATGCCATGTTTGACCAACTATTCCGAGAACATTTAATCGTTTTGTATCAAGCCTTAGATGAAACTCCCCCAGAATATTTATATCGTCCTGTGGCAGAACTGGAAACGAAATTGGCAAACGATTATTTACCAGCTAGTTTTATTCACCCCGTCATAGATGGTCGAGGAGAGGAAGAAGATTGGGATCGGGCAGGAAAAATCAAAATTGGCGGTGCAAGGGGAACTATGCACAAAGCAAGTATTATTCCGACAATATTTTATGGTTGGGATCACCTTAATTTTTATCTCCGTTTTGACTTAAAACCGGGAGTTAAAGCCGGGCAAGATTTACCTTCAGAATTACACTTAGTTTGGTTTTATCCGGGTAGATTAACTCATAATAAACAACTTTCATTAGGTAATATACTAGATGAACCCCCTCTCAACTATTACTATCATCATCATCTCTGCATTAATTTAGTGACTCAAACCACTTGGTTACAAGAAGCAGGGGCAGATGGTAACTGGCATTCTCGTTATTGTAGTGGTAAAGTCGCTTTTGATTCTTGTATTGAAATTTCTGTTCCTTGGAAGGATTTACACATAGATCCTGATGCTGAAATCAGTTTATTAGCTATCTTGGCGGAAAATGGTCAATATAAAGATTATTTACCAGAAAATACTCTCATTCGCCTTCAGGCACCTTAATCAAAATTGACAATTAACAATTAACCATTGACAATGAACAAAAGTGATAGACAAAAAGCAATATTATTTATTTATTACTTTTCCCAAACCCCTAATTTATGAACACCCCTAATTTATCCTCCCAATCTTCAAAGGCAAATATTCAAAAAGTTAAACTGTTAGTATTTTCGATCGAGAATCTAAATGTAGCCTTACATATTGATACAGTGCAAAAAGTTGTTAACTACTCTACGATCTTCAGCAGTGGTTTAAATCACTATGGATTAGTGAACTTAGGAGATCAAGAAATCACCGTTATTGATTTACATAAAAAACTATTTAACACTTCCCAAAATTTAACGATCGAAGATAAAAAATATTTACTTCTAGCCATTAATAGTGTCAACGAAACCTTTGGGATCCTAATTCAAAGTACCCCAGAACTTTATGATATCTCTCTCGATACTATTAGAGAATTACCGTCATCTTATCGTCGGGTTGACACCTTAAAAATAGCTTCTCATGTCTTAGTTATTCCCGAAGAAGATCAAAATAAAACTGTATTTATACTAGATCCTGATGAATTGATAAGTCCCGTATAATTTTTCTAAAAAACAGGTATTTCTCAATGTTGAAGATTGATTGATAGGAGACCCTCCCCGGAAGGGGAAGATCTTGGAAGACAAGAAGATAGGAAAGACAGTCTATATTATATCACATTTTTTTTAATGGTGGGATTTTTGATAACTTATTGAAATCTTAATCTTTGTTAATAGTGTCTGCATAAACTGGTTTTTCATCCAAAATGCCCATTCTTTCAGGAGGCCAAAAACGAAGGGAAGCACGTCCCACAAATTTGTTTCTTGGCACAAAACCCCAGTAATGAGAATCATAACTATTATTACGATTATCTCCCAACACTAAATATTCTCCTTCGGGAACAATAACTGGTCCGTAGTCATATTGTGGTGCTTCTTTGATATAAGCCTCTCTTAATATCTCACCATTAACCATAACTTTTCCATTGCGTACCATTACTTCATCTCCGGGTAAACCGATAATTCTTTTAATGAAAGCATCGTTAAAATTTTCCCTTTGCAATGCTTCTGTGGCGTTAAAAACAACTACATCTCCTCGGTTTGGTTGATGAAAACGATAACTCATTTTCTCAATGATTAGACGATCGTTTATTTGTAAAGTAGGTTCCATGGAAGATGAGGGAATATATCTAGCTTCCGCTACAAAAGTACGAATACCAAAAGATAAAACTGCCGCCATACCGATCGTTTTTAATACTTCTAACCAAGGGTTTTCTTCCCCTTTAACGATATTAAGCTGTTCATGTTCTGGTCGTTTTTCACTCATAGCTATTTTTAGATCTTAGTTTCTGCTTATTTAGTTTAACTTAAACATTTAAACCCTAACAGGTTATTCCCTTAATTGACAATAAACGAAAAACAATGAACAATAAACTATGTTGAAAAATAATAGCCAACTGTTAATTATCAACTATTTACCATCAACCATTCATTATCATGTCTAGGACAAAAATATTACAACCTGATTTAGTTTTAGGAGATGTGGTTATTCATCTTACTCCTAGTTTAATTCAAAAATATAATTTGAAAGGATTAGTTTTGGATGTGGATGAAACTCTCGTGGCTTGGAATGAAAAGCAGTTATCTCCTGAATTGATTAACTGGGTTGAAGATATGCGCAAAATAGTAGATTTATGGTTAGTTAGCAATAACCTTAGTGAAAATCGTATCAGTTCCATCGCATCTAGTCTAAATTTACCGTTTATTTTTGGAGCTGGGAAACCTTCTCGTCGTAAACTTCGACAAGCTGTGGATGCCATGAATCACCCCCTTGAACAAACGGCTATGGTTGGCGATCGATTATTTACTGATGTTTTAGCCGGTAATCGTTTAGGAATGTTTACCATTTTAGTAGAACCGATGGTGTCATCCCAATCTAAACTTATTTCTTTGAGAAATTTTGAGGTATGGTTATCCCAAAAGCTGGGAGTTTCTGTTTACAAAACTTAAGATTTCAGTATATTTAGTAACATTTATTCATAGTTATTAAACAAATCTAAAGAAAATATTAAGAAACTCTATATAACGTAAAAAATGTGTGATTATAATTCCTAGATAAATTGAGGTCAGCTTATATAAAGACCTTAAGCATAAATAAGTACATATAAAAAACAAGAGGTATCTCATTTTTATGGGGTGCCTCTTATCAATGACAAATATAAATTTGTGACACAAAAAAAGGGAGTTAAGTCCCCTTTGGTAAATGTTTATAAACTAGCTCACACTAGAATTGAAAAACGGTACGAAGTACGCCAACCACAGCAGTGTCATTGGAATCATCTTGGTTAGGATTAAACACAGCGTAAATACCGGGAGTAATAGAGATATTGTCGGTGACAGGATATTTATAGTTACCTTCCACAATCCATGATGTATTGCCACCAAGGGTAACATTACCTCCTCTGGTTTCTACTGCATCAACATAAGGTAACATTCCACCACCGATGTTTAACACAGCACCTTCTTTCATTAAGTCAAGAACAGAGAAATTAAGGGCAAAAGTCCATAAATCGGCACTAGCTCCACCGTTGCTAGGATCGTTTAAGTCACTGTAACCACCCCAACCAGAAACATTGAATTGTTCTGCAATGCGCCAGTTACCTTGAATACCTACATTATGACTTTCTACTCTTACATTTCTAAGATCATTACCTAATGCACCAAGGGGAGTTAAACCACCACCGATGTTGTTAGCATTGTCATAAGCAAACATATAACCTATACCAAAGCCAAGATTTTTATTGGGGTTAATCCCAAATTGAACTCCTGCACTATAAACCCCATTAAATAAACCGTTTCCATCTGTAGGATCAGCCGCACTACTATTACTACCTGCTAAATAGGATGCGGTTATATCAAAAGTATCATTGAATTTATATTTAGCACCGATACCTGCGTCTCCAGTGTTACGATACATAACAGGGTTGAAGCGTAAAGCACGAGACAAAGAACCAGTGCCAGAACTCTCAGTATAAGGAGAGAAGGTTTGATAAATATCTTCTGAGGGCATCACAGTACCAACCCAGAATTTAAACTTATCTCCAAGGGGTGCGGTGTAGTAAACTCTGTCGATGACAACATCATTACCAGTATCCCCAGTAAATTGTTCAAAATTAAGTCTAGCTTGAGTACTAGAAGGATTATTTCCTGTCTGGGTTCTGATACGGGGAACATTTCCTGCCGCCAAACGGACTCTTAATCTGTCTTTGCCACTGAAAGAACTATCTAAAGTTAAACGAACACGATCGCTTAGGGTTACTTGATCATCACCTTGACTATTAGGGCCAAAACCTGTTAGAGCAAAGATAGCTTCCCCTTTTAATTTAGTGGTAGTAGAGAACTGATGATCTTCTAAGAAGGCAACTCTACCTTCTAGGTTATCTACTCTTGCACCCAATGCCGCTAATTCTGTTTCAAATTCAGCCATCAAGCGTTTTAGCTTTTCGATGTCTTCTTTCATTACTGCCTCACTAGCGGCAATTAAGCGTTCCATTTGCTGCATACAAGCATTTAAACCGGCGGCAAATTCGTAACGACTTAAGGCACGATTACCTCTGAAAGTACGATCAGGATAACCAACTATACAACCGTAACGTTCAACTAAACTTCTTAATGCTTCAAAAGCCCAATCGGTAGGGGAAACATCTCTTAATTGAGAAACGGAAGTAACTTGTCCCATAGGTTGGGTTTGGTTATATTCAGAAACTTGTTGTAGAGTGTTATCAGGGTTAATCTCATTTGCGTTAGCACTGTTAACCACTACGCCATTTGTTGCCATTGCTAATGCGATGACTGTGGGAGTTGCGATCGAGTATTTTTTAAAAGACTTAAACATATTTTTTTTAAGTTTCTCACACCTTAAATATTGGTCATAAATAATTATTAACATATAAAACTCATTTTGACCAGTTAAAATGTATTCCAAAAAACAATTATTGAATTAGTTTTATGTATTTTCTGTATCTAAAAGCCTTAATGCCTTCTGATTTTTTAATAACCAATTAAATAGAAACATTTTTAAAAGGACAATTGATGGAAGATAAAGAAAATTCAGAAAAGTAGTTGTCATTTAAGAACGATACACGTTAACATGGAATAATGCACAAGGGGCTGTAACGGTTTCGACAGGCTGGTGAAAGCTGACCCGTGATGCAGGTCGAGAGTGAGTCTTCTCTCGGAAATACCGGACTCGAAAAAATAGTAACTGCGAACAACATCGTTCCTTTTGCTCGTAAAGCTGCACCTGTTGCTGCCTAAGACCTAATAAATTGGTTCGAGCGCTTATATTGTGACTCCGTTAAGCATTATAGGCAACCCTCAACGGATGCTCTCTGAGAAGGCTTCTAGTCTAACCCAGAGTTAAGAAAATACTAGAAAATCCTATTGTCAGGGATAAGTGACAATTCCCGTCTGAGGATCAGAAGGACTAAACCTGTGAACGAACGATAGGTAAATAACCGGTTTGGACAGCAGTTCGACTCTGCTCAGCTCCATTTTATGATTGATGATCAATAACAGATAATTAGGGATTTTTAACTTCTCTCTAATTCTCTTTGTTGGTTGCTTGTACTTTAACCAATTCGACTTCTTTTTCGTCTCCTGGTTCAAAACGAATGGCTGTACCGGCGACAATGTTTAATCTCATACCAATAGTTTTTTCTCTCTCAAAATGTAAGGCAGAATTAACTTTATCAAAGGGAAAATGTGAACCAATTTGAATAGGTCGATCACCTGTATTCGCTACTGTAACTTTGAAAGTTTCTCTACCTTGATTTAACTCAATTGCTCCTTGTGGAGTAAAAATTTCTCCTGGTATCATAATAAATAAAAAGAAAGTTAATAATTCTGATTTTATAATAAAATAACTTTTAGACATCACGAAAATAATAAATTTCTGATTTAGTCTGTCTATTGGGCAAAAAATAGAAAATATTAATCTCATGCAATTATCTCCTCAAGAAAAAGATAAACTATTGATTTTTACTGCTGGTTTATTAGCAGAAAGACGTAAGGCAAAAGGACTAAAACTGAATTATCCTGAAGCGATCGCATATATCTCTGCTGCGATTTTAGAGGGTGCAAGAGAAGGACGCACAGTGGCGGAATTGATGAGTTATGGTACAACTCTATTAACAAAAAATGATGTGATGATAGGGGTAGCAGAAATGATTGAAGATGTACAGGTAGAGGCAACATTTCCTGATGGAACAAAATTAGTTACAGTTCATCATCCTATAAGTTAATTATGATTATTCTTACTCAAAAAATCCATTTAGAATCTAATCATCAACCCAATTTAACTATTTTTTTAACGGCAGAAGAAAGGACAAAAATTAGACAAACGATCGAAATAAAAGAACAAAATTCTGATAATATTACTTTGCTGAAACTTAATTTATCAAGAGGAGAGTTTTTAAACACAGAAGATATATTGAGTAACGATGAAGGTAGTTTTTTCGTTAAAATAAAAGCAAAATTAGAACCTGTGATTACGGTAAAAAGTGATTCAAAATTAAATCTATTAAAAGCGGCTTATCACTTGGGAAATCGTCATGTTAGTTTAGAAATTGGAGAACATTATTTAAGGTTTTCGCCAGATCATGTTCTTGAAAGTATGTTAATGAAATTAGGCTTAAATATTTACGAGGAATCAGCACCTTTTTTCCCAGAATTTGGTGCTTATAAACATTAGTTTAGTATTAATGGTTTTAAAAATACAATTATCATAAAGTCCGCAGTTTTAATTTAATCTGAAGCCTTTTTTATTGTCTTAAATATTGATGAACACAAGCAAGATACCACATATAATCATCAATTTTATAGGAGATTGCTTTGTTAATGTAAAACCAAGACTTTTCTTGATCTCTTTCCGCTTCATAATATAAACCGATGTAGAGATTTAGATAAAACATTTCTCTTAGATTATTGATATTTGCATTATTGAGGATAGTTTGTACTGTTGATCTACCAGAAAAAAATCGATATATTGGAGTCATGAACGATCGAGGATCATACTTTATCGGTAATAAACAATCTCTTGCAGAGATAACATTCTCTAATTGAGCAATACAAAGATAATGCCAAAGGGTTTCCTCTACATCCAAAGAATTGACACTTAAATCTACTTCAAACTGTCTTGCACCCTTAGCATATTTTTTTAAATAATAATAAGTAATACCTCTCTGCCATAGATAAGGGGTAAGTTGGGGGTTTAACTCTTCTGCCTTATTAAAATCTAAAAGAGATTCTTTTAATCGGACTAATTTAAAATAGATCATTCCTCGATAAATATACATTCGAGGATCGAAAGGATAAACTTTTAATTGTTGATCACATTTTATTAAATCTGTTTCTAAAACATTTGTATCAATCATGAAGTTTAAAATAGAAAAAAGAATGATCAATTATCTTTTCGACTTTAGAATTTAGATCTATCATTTCTAAATACTAGGGGAAATTTAGATATATTGACTATTCATGTTATATTAGGCTATTGTTTTAACTGGGAAAAAAGGATTACTTATAACCAAATCAGATATAAACAAACAAAGTCAATCATCAAAAAATTATCTGAAATCTTTTGTGAAATTAAGTATTATTTGATGGATAATAAAAACAAAAATGCTGGTATGATTTACAAAAATCAGTATATCATTAAAGCAAATTTATAGTTACTACTTATTTTGGTGTGCAAGGAGAAAATAAAAATGAAAAAAATAGATTTGAACGGAAAGCCGTTTCATTTTATCGGCATAGGGGGTATTGGAATGTCTGCTTTGGCTTATATTTTAGCTAAAAGAAACCTTCCTGTCTCTGGTTCAGATATTCGTGCTAGTCATATAACTCAGCGATTGGAAGGAATCGGAGCAAAAATTTTTACGTCTCAAACCGCTGAAAATCTGGAAGAATTAGCAAAAAAAAATTATTCAAACTCAAATCTTTTTGATCACACCTCAAATAGTAACTATGATCCTCAGATTATTTGTTCTACGGCAATTAATAATCATAACTCTGAATATCAGGGTGCGATCGAAAAAGGGTATCCTCTCTATCATCGTTCCGATTTATTAGCCGCTTTAATAAAAGATTATCAGAGTATTGCTGTAGCAGGAACTCACGGAAAAACTACTACCAGCAGTTTAATTGCTTATATGCTGTTAGAATGTGGATTAGATCCCACAGTTATTATTGGTGGAGAAGTTAAGGCATGGGAAGGGAATGCTCGTTTAGGTAAAAGTCCTTATTTAGTAGCGGAAGCTGACGAATCTGATGGTTCTTTAGTCAAACATCATCCTCAGTTTGGTATTATTACTAATATAGAGTTAGATCATCCTGATCATTATCAATCTTTAGATCAATTAATCAATATTTTTCAGGAGTTTTCCAGTCAATCAGATACGATCATAGCTTCTATTGATTGTCCTGTGGTAAAAGAACATATAAAAGCAGATATTACTTATAGTTTAAATCCTCATTCGGGAGCTAATTATATCGCTCAAAATGTGATTCATACTCCTTTGGGTAGTGAGGCAGAAATTTGGGAAAATGGTCATTTTTTAGGTAATATTTCCCTGCTATTATCAGGAGATCATAATATTAGTAATGCTTTAGCTTCGATCGCCCTAGGACGTAAATTAGGTTTAGATTTCAATATTATTACGGAAGCCCTAAGCACTTTTGAAGGAGCAAAAAGAAGATTTGAATATAAAGGTACTTATGAAGGAGCTACATTAATTGATGACTATGCTCATCACCCTAGTGAAATTCGTTGTACTTTACAAGCAGGTCGATCGAGATTACCTCAATATAAAGCAAAAAGATTAGTTGCCATATTTCAACCCCATCGTTATAGTCGTACATCTACATTTTTAGAGGAATTTGCACAATGTTTTGATCAAGCAGATGTGGTAATTATTACAGATATTTATAGTGCAGGGGAAACTAACACTAACGGTATTACGGGAGAAAGTTTAGTTAAAAAAATCAAAGAATACCACGATCGAGTTTATTATCATCCTGAATTATCAACTATGACAGAATTTTTAACGGATTTTTTACAACCCCAAGACTTAACTTTATTTTTGGGTGCAGGAAATTTGAACCAAATCATACCTCAACTCGTCAAACTAAATCATAAAAACCTCGCTCAAGCAGCCTAAATCAATTAACAATGAACGATTAATAATTAACAATTATTTACTATTCACCTGTTAACTGTTCAGTATTTTTATGACAATTAAATCAGATTCAGTAAAAACACCAATATCTTTACCCGGTACTAAATGTTTTATTCATCATTCCGTGTCACTGTCTAACTACACTTCTTATCGAGTTGGTGGTACAGCAAAATGGTATGTTGAACCACAATCTTGGGATGATATTCAAGCTGTTTTTGAATGGATAGAAAAACAACAAATTCCTTTTACTTGTTTAGGTGCTGGTTCAAATTTACTGGTTAGTGATCATGGTATTAAAGGCTTAGTATTAAATACTCGTCATCTCAAAGAGTGTCATATTGACGAGAATAATCATACGGTGACAGTCGGTGCCGGTTATCCATTACCCACCTTGGCATGGAAAGCTGCGAAAAAAGGTTGGCAAGGATTGGATTGGGCTGTTGGTATTCCTGGTACTATTGGTGGGGCTGTAGTTATGAATGCCGGAGCCCATCAAAATTCTATGGCAGATATTTTAATTAATGCCGTCGTTGCCTATGGGGATGGTAGTATTGAAACTTTATCGAGAAAAGATTTACAATATAACTATCGATCGTCACGATTACAAAAAGAACAAGCCTTAGTATTAAAAGCAACTTTAGCTTTAACTCCGGGTATGGAAAGGGAAAAGATGCTAGAAATTACAACAAATAACTTTAGGATGCGCAAAAGTACTCAACCTTATGATAAGCCTAGTTGCGGTAGTGTATTTAGGAATCCTCAACCAAAAGCCGCAGGATGGTTAATTGAACAAATTGGTTTAAAAGGCTATCAAATTGGAGGTGCACAAGTTGCTCATCGCCATGCTAACTTTATCATTAACTCAGGAAATGCTACCGCTAATGATATTTTCACATTAATTCACCATGTACAGGAACAAGTAGAAAAAAAATGGTCAATTCTATTACATCCTGAAGTGAAATTATTAGGACAATTTTAATGAAGCGATGCTGAAAAAGTATGAGTGATGAGGAAGTAGGTATTAAGTATTGGGCATTAGGTGTTAGATTGAAGAATTCACGAAAAATATATCTTAATGGATTTTTTTATTTTTAATTCTTGGATTAAATAATATGATGTTCTGAAAATTAAACCTAAAACCTACTACCCGATACCTGAAACCTGCCCTTATTTTTCTAATTGTCCGATCGCTGTTTTTACCTTATCCGAAGAAGCATTGGTAATAAAATCTAGTTTATATTCTTGATTTTCACTAAGATATTGTCCATAGGAAGATTGTAAATAGTTACGAAAATTGGGATTATTTTTGAGATGAACTTCAAAAAAAGCTACAGATACTCCTTTGACATAACTACTAATCAAATCCTGACTGGGTAACGCTAAATTAACAGTAGAATCAAGGGCTTGTTTAATTCCTCCATCCAGTTTGTTAAAATTGACATGGGCTTGTCCTTCTACTAACATCCAGTATTTATCAGGTGTATTTAACCAAGTAAAAGGCATTCCTTGTTCAAACACCGGTGGTGCGGCAGGATCATTACTTCCTGAAGCCAAGAGTACGGGAATCTGAATTTTACTGATACCTGTTTGTCCAAAAATATAGCGATTAACTGGATTTGCCGCAATTATTGCAGTAACACGAGGATCTCGAAAACTATAATTTTCTCTAGGTAATTCTAAAGCTCTACATTGTAATAAAATACCTACATCTAAACCGCCGTAAAGACGTTCACAGGTTTTTTGTAAATAATCAAAGTCAATAGTAGCACCTGCGATCGCTAAAGCTGTATAACCACCAAAAGAATGTCCTGCCATTCCGACGTTTTTAAGATCTAGTTTGCCTTGAAACTCGGTAGGGTTGCGTCTTTCTAATTCATCAATGACAAAACTAATATCTTTAGGACGATTGATAAATTCATCTTGATCGAATATATTTTTATGATAGCCTTCAAACATCTCTTTTAAGTAAATAGTGTCACTACCAATATGTTGAGGTGCCGCAATGACATAACCATAGGAAGCAAGATGATTAAGAGGTGTATCAAAATCTTCAGGGCGAGAGGATAAGCCATGAGAAAAGACAATCACCGAAGTTTTATCTCCCGATACCCCTTGAGGAATATAAACATCGACATAAAATTTGCGGTTTCGACTAGCATCAGTTAACTGCCAAACTTCTTTTTTGACTTGATATTTTCCTGTTTTGCGAATATCTGATAATTTAGCATAATCCACAGGAGCATTATTTGAGGCTTCTTCTGCTGTCCAAGTACGCATTTCTTTGACTAAATTTTCCGTAGCGGAGATGATTTTGTCTCCTTCTTCCACTGCCCCCTTAACTAATTCTCCTTGTATTTGAAGATTTGTGGGATATTTTTTGAGAATATTTAGTAATGTTAAACCATCGGGATCGAAAGCTGATTGTACGATCGCACCTCGTAAGGCAATACCCCCATTTTCTCCCCCTTCAAGGGTAATTCCTTTGCCTAAACGTATCAAAATATCTTCTCCCATATCACTCTTAAAAAAGCGAGAAACTAACACAGGATTAAGAGGAACTTTTTTTGTTAAACCCTCTCGAAATTCATCTCTTTTATCAGGAGGAATTAAGCCTAAATATTGCCCTAAATCATCATTAACTGTGCCATCTTTAGCGAAGATTTCTAAAGATTTTACCTCTACAGAAAATTTTAGAGGTCCATAACTTAAAAAAAGTTTTTCCGCCGATTTAACAGGAAGTGAACTAAAAAAAATGCTTGTTATTCCTAATAAAAAGAAAGCTAGTTTTGATCGTTTTTTGATGAACATTTGTTAAGATAATTATTTAATAAATTTGTTGTTAAATTGAAAATCAACTATTTATAGTTTAATTAAAACTCTATTTTTTATTATCTTCTGATTAATAAGATTTAGAATTTTTTTATATTTTGGCATAATTTATCATTATTTTACACAGAAATAACTGATTGATTAATTTCATTGAGATTTATTCCATCAATAATGAGTATTTTTAAGCCCAATTTTAAACCCAAAGCAATCCAATCACTTAATGTTTTTTTCAATTCACTTCTACAACCTTTAAAGGTTTCATTATTAGCACACACTGCCTGAAGATTAGGAATTTTACCCTAATAACGATGATCATCTTCTACCATTTCATAAACAGCTATTTTCATAGGTTTATTAATATAATTTATTAACATTATATTCTCCTTTTATACATTATTTTTTTTATTATAATAAAAGTTATTTAAACTATAATAAAAATTTAACTTTTCTTAATATTCTTAATATGAATATCCCTTTGAGGATAGGGAATTTCTATATTATTATCAGTAAACTCTTTAAAAAGAGTACAGTTTAATTCGCTAATAACTCCTTTCCTGATATTAACATCATCTAACCAAAATTTAAGTTCAAAATTTAAGCTAGAATCACCGAAATTAAGAAAAAATGCGATGGGAGAAGGATTTTTTAATACTCTTTTATTATTATAGGCAATTTCTAATAATAAATTAATAATAAGTTCAGGGTTAGAATCATAACCGACTCCGACTAAAAGAGAACAATAAACGAGGTTATTTGTGCCAGTATACGTGGTAACATCTTCTGTAAAAAAGCGTTGATTAGGGATAATTTTTTCCGAGTTATCTGTTGTCATTCTTACGGTGGTTGCCCTGATTCCTAATTCTTTTACTTCACAAGTTTGTCCTTCGATACTGATAATATCTCCAGGTGTTAATATTTTTTCAAATAATAGAATAATGCCACTAAAAAAATTACTAATAATTTCTTTTAAAGCGAAGCCAATACCCACCGATAAACCACCACTAATAGCGGTTACTGCTCTACCATCCACTCCCACATAACCTAAAATTAACACAATTCCTAAAGTGATTAAAAAATAACGTAATAATAATATACTTGCTTGAATTTCTCCTTTATCTGAAGCCGTTTTAGGTTTAATAAATATTATTAACAATTTTTCTAATAGGGTAACAATTACCAGCCAAAAATATAGTCCTATAAATAAAACAAATATAGATTGAATAGTAACATAATTATTAAATAATTTGATTAAAACTACCTGAGAAAATTCTTGAAAATTTCCCGAAAGCTCTAGTATTTTTCTCAACACAAATAAGGTGAATAAAGGATAAAATATTTTCCATTGGTATTCTCGAATAATATTTAAAGGAAAAGTACCATATAAAAATGCCAATAAACATCTTAGAATTAAATAAACTACTACTATTTCTTTGCCTAAATTAATTAATCCCTTTGTCGAATTTAGACTATTTAAAAAAGCCTCTATTAAATTAAGTAAAATTAAAGTAATTAAAGGAAAGTCGATACTTTGTAAAAATAAAGCAATATACTCATTAGGTTCTAGTTTTTCATCTCGCCAAATAAAAGTAGTAAATTGAGGAATTTTTTGATGTAACCAATTCCAAATAACTTTAGATAATAACCAACCCGTTATTAAAGAAATAAAGATAATTAATGACTGAATTTGAATGTCAGATCGAGCTAAAAATATTGATTGTTTTACAAGAATATCAGAAAAAGTTATAACTTTATTTTTCATAAAAATAGACATTTATTAACTACTAAAATTACCTATCAATAACATTAATTCTTCGGCAGCTTTTATAGTAGAAATTTCTCCGACAAAGGCTTGTTGATATAAAGTTTCCCCTTTTTCAAAAACTTGGATAATTTGTTCTAAATTATTAAGAGGAATAGCCACCGCCGATTCAGCTTGTTTTAATAAGACGGATTCGATGGGAAGTAAAGCAACGTTGAGATTTACATTCCGATTGGTGGGAATGAAACTCTGAGTTTTGATAATTCCGGCTAATTGTTGTTCAGGATTAGTGATATATTTTCCGAAAGCTAACCCTAGATGGTTTTCATTATCTGTGTTACTATGATTAAATACTATAACTTTGGTATAAAGCAAAGGAGTAGCTTTTCCTCCATCCCCTTGAGGTAATAAAGCAACTCGGAAATTATCTTTTAAACTCTCAGTAAAATCGAGAATTTCCTTTGATTCACAAACATAATAAGCCAATTTACCTTCACTAAAAGCATTGTGGAGAATAGTACGATCGCGACTAAAAATAACGTTAGGTTGTAAAGAAGCATTTTTAAGCCAATCCAGCCATTTTACCCATCCATCAAGATTAGCTTCAAGTAAACCTAATTCATTAAATAATTTACCACCAAAAGTACCCATGCCCCAAAAAGTATCTTCAAAAGAGGAAACTAAACCCACAGTATAACCTTTGATTGCTCTTTGAATTAATCCATCTAAATCTGTTGGTGGAGTGCTGAAAATTGGCTCATTTGTCGCATTTAATTTTGCTTTATTATAACAAAGAACTCTTGTATTTGAACCTAATGGAATACCATAAATTTTTCCTAGATAACGTACTTGACTTAAGGTAAGAGGGGAATAGATAGAAGTGTCAATAAATTGAGAATCAATAGGATTAATTAATCTTTTTTTGAGTAATTCTATGAGATTTTTTGCTTCAATAATTAAAGCACTTGAACCAAAACCAGCTCCCGATTTTTCAATAAAAAGAGAGGGATTTTTTTTGTCATGAATTGATTGAAGGAGAAGATTAACTTCTGGATTTAATTGTTTAAATTGTTCTACAGCATTTATGAACATATTCGCAACTTTTCCCTCTGTAGAATGCCAAATTAATAGATTGCCTTGCAGTTGTGTTGATGATAGATTTATTTTATTAAGTACAGCAATTTGAATGAGTAAAATTAAGCTAATACTAATAATAAAGTAATATAAAAAACTCAATAAATTTTTATGTTTAAACAACTTTGACATTTACTAAAAAATTCTACCTATTTAACTAATTTAACCAGTTATTGATTATGATTAAAAATGAAAAGTTGCTGACAAAAATGGCCCGTTAAAACTTTCTTTAAATCCGAAGGCATTATTACCACTACCCCAAGAATAATCTATTTCATAGAAACGATAGCCTAATTGTAAAGCTGTGTTATAACCGATCCATACATCAGTACCAAATAAGACATTCCAACTCATATCCGTCTCTCCGGCTAATCCAAATCCTGACGCATCACCCCTTAACCATAGTCCTATGCGATCGTTCAATTGCATTCCTAACTTAGCACCTATCATCGGTTCAAGCCAAGTTCGAGTTTGTCCGTAATTATTTTTAAAACTACCATTAAAATTAACTAAAGTACTGGTAGCGACAACGTTAATAGTTTCTTCTATATTGATACTTATATTATTTAATCTCATTCCGGCGATGGGTTGAAACCAGAAAAGAGGATAATTACGTCCTGAAGGTTTATCTCCTAATTTATAATTGGGAATTTCCCCAAAATGATAACTCACGGCAAAGTCATAAATACCTTGTTGAAAACTTAAATTAGTTTGACTATCAATATCCAAGTTTTGGGGCGATCGATTTTCGATAAAATCCTTTGTTTGTTCAATTTTTGCTAATTCTTGATCTATCAAGGCTTTCGCTTCTTCTAATTCTTTTTGTAATTCTCGTAATTTTTCTGTATCTTCAATTTTCCGTTCTTCGATAACTGTTTCAATACCCTGTCTTACAGTCTCACGAGTTTCTGTCAATTTTTGTTTAATTTCAGGAATAGAAGATAAAACTTCTCTAACTCTCGTATCTTCAATTCTCTTATTTAACTCTTGTAAATCTTGAATTTGAGGAAAATCTTTAATATTTAGAGCCAATAATTCTTTAAAACCTTCAGGAATTAATTGAAAGTTTTTTAAGTCTTGAAAATTCAAATCACCGATACGAGAATTAACAAAATTAGTCAAATTATTTCTAATTTCTTCTACTTTTATATCAACAGCTTTTAATCTTTCCAAATCTTCATTAACAGTAAATTTTAAGTCTTCAATTTTTGTATCTACTCTTTGGATAATTTCATTCTTTTTTAACTGTTCATTTTCTTTCGCTATTTCAATTTTTTGTTCAAGATTATTAACTAATTCTGTCACCCTTGTATTTGTGCCTTTACTTAGTAAATAATTCACAGAATTTAAAGCTGAGGGGTTACGACTGAGTTGTTTACTTAAGTTAACTGCATCACCCAAATTGACGTAATAACCATCAAAAATAAAGCCTAATCGTCCTTTCCATGCTTCCACCCTTGCACTAGCAGTAAAGTTCAAAGAATCGAAAACTTGCCCTAAGTCCATATCATAATCAACAGTTCGTCCCCTAGCTGTAGCTGTGCCATAAGTATTTATAGGTACGGTTGTATAAGGTTGAAATTGCAAACGCCATTTATTAGGATCTGTTGTGATATTAATTTCAGAATTTTGGGCTTGAATTTGAGGTAATAAACTATTAATATTTTGATTGAATTGATTGTTTTGAAAAGTCTCTAAATTATTTTTTTTAAGTTCTAATTCTTGAAAATAATTTCCCCTTAAATCTTCCGCACAATCACAGCCATTAGAAGTAAATATATCGTCTTTTTCTTGGGAAGTTATAGGGTTAGCGATCGCTTTTAAAGGAAAATAAAGACTTCCTATTGTTAGGATAGATATTAAAGATTTTTGTGATAAAAACATATTAATAAATAAAAAGTGAGTAATTTAAAACATTTATTATTTGAAAAAAGATTTAATTTACTTTGATTCTGAGTAGTAATGAGAAAACCTCAAATACTTATACTTAATAAACAATCACTGGACGGGGTGCAATATACATACACTGGAGGTGCATAAACTGGAGCTACGGGAGCAACAACAACGGGAGGGTTATAATAATAGGTAAATAAAGCACAGATAGATTTTTTGTTCATGGTTTTAATAATTGAGTAAGGTGGGCAATGCCCACGTTAAATTTATGGACAGCAAAAAAACTAAACTATTCAGAAACTTTATTATTTCTCTGGGCTTGTTTTAGTTTCTCTATATCTTCAGGGCTTAATTGAGGTCGATCGATCGTCAAAGTTAACTTATCGAGCTTACCGTTAAACTGGAAAGGTACTTGATAATAAGCATCATCAACAGGTGTACCTGTATCAGCACCAATATCAAAGTTTTCATCCCATTGCAGAATAAAGGGCAAGGTTTTTTCCATTTTTTGAGTAGCTACTACATTACCATCAACTTTGAGAACACCAGTACCACTGCGTCCAATACCGCTGACATTATTGAAAGCAAGAGTACCCATGCCTAAACCATCATACTTAAAGTCAAATTCTACGGTATGTTTACCAGCAGATATTGGTTGTTGCCCTTCCCAACGGATTCTTTCTAAATCCACCAAATTCCACACAAACACTGGTTTTCCTTCAAGGAGATAAAAGCCATAACCGCCAAAACGACCTCCTTGAGTGGCGATCATTCCTTGTCCTCCGTTTTGAGGTACTTCTACTTCCGCTTTAAAGTTATAGGAAGAGTTTAAAATACTTGGAGCAACACCGTTGGGTATGCCGGTTAACTCTCCTCGATAGGTAAACACATTTCGTCCAGCCGTAAGACTAGGGCGAGGAGTAATTAAACGGGGTGTTACAGAACCATCAAGGGGTAAAACTTGATATTTATCGGCTTCCTTCCAAAATAAATTCTGTAATTCTTTGAGTTTTTGGGGATTTTGGTCAGCAATATTATTGGATTGTGTCCAATCTTTAGTTAAATCGTACAATTCCCACGGTGATGATGCAGGATCAAGGTTTCCTAAACCGCCTATTATCCAAGGAGGACGTACAACTTTAGTACTGGCGATCCAACCTTCATTATAAAGAGCCTGATCTCCTAACATCTCAAAATACTGGGTTTTATGGGTAGATGGTATTTTAGCATTTTCAGCATCAAAGGTATAGACTAAACTCACACCTTCAATGGGTTTTTGCTCAATACCATCAACAATTTTCGGTGCAGGAATGCCTGTTAATTCTAAGATGGTGGGAACTATATCAATAACGTGATGGAATTGATTACGGATACCACCTTTATCTTTAATAACTTTGGGATAAGAAATCGCCATGCCTTGACGTATTCCACCAAAATGAGAGGCAACTTGTTTTGTCCAAGAAAATGGAGCATCAAACGCCCATGTCCAGGGTATTGCCATATGGTTATAGGTTTGATCCGTTCCCCAGACATCATAGAATTTTTCTAATTGTACTTCTACGGTTACATCAACATCGTTAAATATTGCTACTTCGTTGGGAGTACCCATCATCGTACCTTCGGCACTGCTTCCGTTATCGCCACTGATATAAATAACAACGGTGTTATCTAGTTTGCCGAT
Source organism: Geminocystis sp. NIES-3709 (assembly GCF_001548115.1). Taxonomy (GTDB): domain Bacteria; phylum Cyanobacteriota; class Cyanobacteriia; order Cyanobacteriales; family Cyanobacteriaceae; genus Geminocystis. The sequence goes on from NZ_AP014821.1 coordinate 982,725, forward strand.
GTCTTCTACTGCTTGAATAACTCGCCCAATTTCGTGATCGGTGTAAGCTAAAAAGGCGGCGTAAACTTCCACTTGACGAATAAACAGTTTTTGCTCATCCGGGGTGAGATCTTCCCATTTTTTGAGTAAATCATCGGGCCAAGGTGTTAATTTTGCATCGGCAGGAATTACGCCTAATTTCTTTTGATTGGCAAAAATTTCTTCTCTTAAAGCATTCCAACCTTTATCAAACAGGTGCATATTATGGATTTTATCCACCCATTCTTTGGTGGGATGGTGAGGGGCGTGAGTGCCTCCGGGGGCGTATTTGATGAAAAAGGGTTGATTGGGATCTAAACTATTAACACGATTAACATATTTGATCGCATCATCCGCCATTGCGGTGGTTAAGTTCCAATCTTTTTTACCTACATAAGGATAAATAGGGGTTGTGTTACGAAATAAATTAGGTTGCCATTGACTGGTATCGCCACCGACAAAACCATAAAAATAATCAAATCCCATACCAGTAGGCCATTGATCAAAAGGGCCATTCTGACTGGATTGGAAGGCAGGAGTATTATGATCTTTGCCAAACCATGAGGTGACATAACCGTTATCTTTGAGGATTTTACCGATCGTTGCTTTATCTTTAGTGATAATGCTGTCATAACCTGGATAACCCGTAGCCATTTCCGAAACTACACCAAATCCTGCAGAATGATGATTGCGTCCTGTAATTAAAGCCGCTCTAGTGGGAGAACAAAGGGCGGTAGAATGAAAGTTAGTGTATCTTAAGCCATTATTTGCCACTCGATCGAGGGCAGGAGTAGGAATCACACCACCAAAAGTAGAAGGAGAGCCAAAACCTACATCATCGGTAATAATTAACAAGACATTCGGGGCATCTTTAGGAGGTTGAATTCTAGGAGTCCAATAGGGTTTAGAATCTGAAACATTAGTTTTAATTACCCCTCCAAATGCTTTAGGGGGTGCGGGAAGTTGATCTCCTTTAATAGTCATAACAGCACTAGGAGAACCTGCTGTACCTCGAATTTGTTGGGCGATGGCAGGGGCAAAGAAAATTCCTGAACCTACTACCATGAAGAAAACCAGTATTCCTGTGGTAATTATCCTTATTTTGCTTGGTAATAAGCCATTAAGAAAATTTTTGAAACGTATAAACATGATTTTTTAATAATAATGATAATTTTAATTGCAAAAAAGATTTGTTAAATTGGTAATCTTAAAAAAAATTTTATTTTCAAATTACATCAGATTTTTTTGAGAAAAATAATTTAGTCAAGTTTAGTTTAGTAAACTTATATTTTTGTTATCTTCCAGGGCCACCATAACCCCCATAAACACCAACTCCACGAGTACCAACTCCGACCCCATAAAAACCAGGACCTACTCCTCCTCCAGCACCAATCCAGTCAATAAATAAGGCACTTTCACCACCTGATTTGGGCATTGTACCTTCAATCACTTTATAGTTGTAAACTAAATCTTTACCATCAATAACAGGGTTACTAATTTCAATTACCACAAGACTATTTTGAGGTTGTCCTTTCTCATAAACGGAAAGGGTCGCATTAGGAGGATCATTGTTGAAATTGTCAGAACCAGCACTAGCTGTCCATTCTTTCATGTATTCAGGAGTAGTAACATGACCGGCTAAACGTACAGGACGATCAGCAAAATAAAGAGTCTGAGGATTGACGTTAACTAGACGAATAGTTTTGTTATCAGTTTTTATGTCATCGGCAGTTTGAACAAACATTAATTGTACTTTTTGTTCTTCTGTTTTTTGTTCTTGAGCTTTGACGGGATAAAATGTAGCGAAAACCGAAATAACAAATACTATTAAAGGAGAAATAGCAAAAAGTTGACGTATTTTTATCATGGGATTACTCTTAAATTTGTTAATAAATTTTTTGATTTATGGTAGAGATGTGACTAAACGAAATCCGATATGCGATGTCCCCGTATCAGGAGATTCTGCTTCCCTTGCTGATGGACGAAAACGACTGCAATAGTTACGAGCGCATAGATACGAACCTCCTTTAATAACGTGTTTAAGTACTTCAGGATCACGAGGATCAAAACTTTCTTTTTCGTCACTGACAATAGGATTTAGTTGCCCAGATTTACTATCATGACCATAATGATAATAGTCTTGAGTCCATTCCCACACATTCCCCGTCATGTCATATAATCCGTAACCGTTGGGGGGAAAAGAGCCGACTGGGGCAGTACCAAAATAACCGTCTTCTTGGGTATTTTTCACGGGAAATTCCCCCTGCCATGTGTTGGCTTTTTGGGAATTATAAGTATTACCCCACGCAAAAATTTTGTCCTTTAAGCCTCCTCGTGCTGCAAATTCCCATTGTGCTTCCGTTGGTAAAGATTTACCAGCCCATTTTCCATAGGCGATCGCATCATCATAGGCAACATGAACAACAGGATGATTTTCTTTCCCTTCAATGGTGCTATTTTTTCCTTGAGGATGTCGCCAATTTGCCCCTTGTACCCAATGCCACCAACTTAATTCTTGAAAAGGTTGTCCTTCAGGAATGGGTTGAAACACCACAGATCCGGGCGATCGCTCTTCCTCTGTTAATTTGGGAAATTGTGCCACAGATAAAGGGCGTTCGGCCATGGTAATATAACCTGTATCTTCTACAAACTTGGCAAATTGTTGATTAGTCACTTCGTGAGTATCAATGCAAAAGTCTTGAACTGTAATGGATTGAGCAGGTTTTTCTTCGGGAAATTCGTTATTTGCACCTATAGTAAAAGTACCTCCATGAATTTTTGTCATACCAGTTGAACAAGCCAAAACTGAGGGAATAAAGACGAAAAAAAGAACAGAGACTATTGCTAATATAAAGAGAACATTTTTCATCTTCAGAAGATAAGCTCGATCGCGCAGCGCCGTTTCACGATCGATGATTTTGCTTAAAAGAAATTAATATTTACTTAAGTATAAGCAAAGCATAAATATTTGTGGAAAACCTTTTCTTGCCATTTCGTGCCAATCTATAATTAAAAAATCCGTAAATACTCTGAGATTGTTTTCTATATTAACCTGCCAATCATTGTTAATTTTTGTTAATTATTTATGACGAATTATGTACCTCTTTTACGAGTTTCCGCTTTAATTCCTTTTGTTGATTTTTTGGAAGAATTAGGCACTCCCACAGAGAAACTATTAAGACAATATAAATTACCTATTTTTGCCCTCGATGAACCAAATTTGTTAATCTCTCGTGATCAAGTTTTTGATTTTTTGAAAAAAGCCTCATATCAAGAAGGAATAGAAAACTTAGGGTTTTTAGTAGGAGAAAAAACTCCTGTGGAATCCTTGGGCATCTTAGGTAAATTAGCTTGTCAATCTCTAACTCTATATGATGCCATTTTTAAGGCTATTCATTTGGGACATTTGTTTAATTCAGGAGAACATTTCTGGTTATTAGAAGATAAGGAAACGGCTTATTTTTGCCAAGAATATACTAATTTAAGACATTTTGATTCTCATCATCCCAGTCATTTTTCTTTAATATTGATGCTAGATTTAATTCGTAAAGTGGCAGGAAAAACATGGTGTCCACAACAAATTACTCTACAAACTCCATTCAGTAATTTTACGGATAATGATCTTCAAGAAGTTTTGATCAATAAAGATGTTACTATAACTTCCATCGCTTTTCCTCGCTCATTTTTAGCCTTACCTTTTCCAAAAGAGTTTAATTTATGTGAAGATCAAAAACATCAAGAATATGAAAAACTACATCAATCTATTCCCTCTTCTCAATTTACCCATTCTTTAACACAGGCGATTAAATCTCATTTAAAAGAAGGCTATCCGTCTATTAATTTAGCCTCAGAAATTGCCAAAATGCCTATTCGTAGTTTACAAAGAAGATTAGCAAAAGATGGTTTAACCTATTCTCAATTAGTGACTCGTATTCGTTATGAAAAAGCTGTTTATTTACTACAAAATTCTCCTTTAAAAATGATTGAAATTGCCTATGAATTAGGTTATGAAGATCCTGCTCATTTTAGTCGTGCTTTCAAACGTTGGACAGGAATAAGTCCTCATCATTTTCGTTGCGATCAACTTAACAAAAATATTGGTTAGCAAAATTTATTTACAGCCTATTACGGAAGCCGTGTAAGTTTTGCCGATCGACTCTACACCATTAACAAATAAATTGACTTGATATGGTTCATCTTCGGGGCGTGGCTCTGCTACTATTTTTAAAGGCTTGTCCGATTGAAATTGTACTGCTCGATTATTAAAAAATTCTCCTGCGGTTTGATCACTATATTTGAGATACATTCTGACATCAAAAGGACCACTATCATTGGAGTTAACGGTAACAATAAACTTACGATACTTAACATCTCCTGGTACTGCCCAATCCGTATTCCAATTATTACGAATGACATCAACTCCTAACATACCCAATGGACCGGCAGGAATAGTTGGAGGAGAAACAGTTTTAGTCACACTATTGCCACTGCCACCCACAAGATTTATGGGAGTACAGGTTTCGGCTTGAACAGGTAAATTAAGTCTCAAGATAGAGAAAAAGATACCGAGAATGGTAACACGAGAAAAAAAAGAAAGTTTCATGATTTGACAATTAAAAGATAGTTAAAAAGGGAAAATTTGTTTCCAGTCTTGTTTCATACTTATGATAATCCAATCACGTTGTTTTGCAGAATCCATCAATTCGTTAGAAAACCGCCCAACTTTGGTATCAGGTAGATTATCCGAAGGGCCATAAGCGTATTCTCGGATGGGATCATCATGATGAACGAGTATCATTAACCTTTTACCGTTACCAGCTTGGGTATATTCAAGCATCTCGCGATCGCCGTCAGAATTACCCACAGCAATAGATGGTTGTTTGCCAATAAAGAGATTGATTCCTGTCGGTTTACCAGCGTGATCATTAATGAAAAACACTTGAGGCTTACGCATCAACACTGGTTCACCGTCTTGATATTCATATTCAGTGACAATACTTGAACCGATAACTTGTTCTGGTGGAATACCATAAATATCTTCACTATAAGTCCTGACAAATTCTTGTCCGCCTCCCGTAACAATATAAGTCTTAAAATCATTTTCTCGAAGATATTGCATTAACTCTAACATTGGTTGATAAATAAGTTCGGTGTAGAGTTTATCAAAGCGTGGATGTTTTGCCGTTGTTAGCCAATCTTTTACGATTTTGATGAATGCTTTTGTAGTAATTCCTGCATGAGTAGCGGCAATAATTTCCACCAATTCCTTCTCGGTAAATTGAGAGATCGCCTCCTGATTATTTTCCAGAATTGTTTTAAAAGGCTCTTGGTTTTGCCATTCGGGATGTTCTGGTGCTAAAATTTTTACTCGATCTAAGGCGAATATTCCTTGAGTATAAAAAGGGTGTTCAACCCAAAGTGTTCCATCTTGATCAAACGTGGCGATGCGATCGCTTGGTTTAACATAATTAGGGCTAGATTGATCGATGGCTTCTTCGACAAACTCAATAATTTTCTGTTTCGCAGTTCCATTATTCCATGAAGGTAACGGATTACTCGATTGAGCACTAGCTATTCCGAGATTGAAATTGTTACTCATAAATACCGTTAATAAAACCACGAATAAAGCAAATAGAATATATCTTTTTGTAATAAACCTGAACATTATATCTAAACCCATCGTTATCTATTACACTGGATTTTTCGTTAATAGACATACATCTCCAAAAAAGATTTTTAATAGGCTTGTAGTAAGAGCTAAAGCTCTAATTTTGCCAATTATTAAAGATGTCTAATTGTTAATTGTTAATTTTATTAACGGCTTCCTGCACCGCTTTGTAGTTTTTCCAATACTTGATCGATGGTGAAACTGGCGGCTTTTTGACGAGGTGGGTATTCGATAAAGGTTTTTAAGAAATCACCGACAATTTTTTGAGCAGGTAAAAACAGATAAATATGGTCAATTACCCAATCCCAATAGGTATTAGAGGTTATATCTGCCCTTTCATAAGGATCTGTACGGAGGTTAAATAATTTTGGAAAACGCAAGGTTACTAAAGGTTCTTGCCAGATACGTAGCGTTCCTTGTACTCGTTGTTCCATAAAAACAATTTTCCAGTTATCATAACGCATTGCCATGAGATCGCCATCATCTGAAAAGTAGAAAAAATCGACACGAGGACTATGTTCAACTTCTCCTTTGAAATATGGTACAAGGTTATAACCATCCAGATGCACTTTAAAGGTTTTATCACCTACTTGATAGCCTTTGAGTAATTTTTCTTTAATATCTGGTTCTCCGGCGGCGGCTAAAATAGTGGGCAACCAATCAAGGTTACTGACAATATCATTAGATACACTACCGGGTTTAATTACCCCGGGCCAACGAATGAAACAAGGAACACGAAATGCTCCCTCCCAATTGGAATCTTTTTCATTACGGAAAGGTGTCATGCCACCATCGGGCCAGGAGTTCATGTGAGGACCATTATCAGTACCATAAATAACAATGGTATTATCAGCAATGCCGAGATCATCTAATTTTTGCAGTACAGCACCCACAACGTTATCATGATCAATCATCACATCATGGTATTCTGACTGCCAACGTCCAGACTGTCCTAAACTCTCAGGTTTTGGATGAGTACGGAAGTGCATATGGGATGTGTTAAACCAGAGGAAAAAGGGATTGTCTTCGGCAACTTTGCGATCGAGCCATTCTGAAGTTACTTCAAAAACCTCATCATCGATGGTTTCCATACGTTTTTTGGTCAAAGGACCAGTATCTTCAACCCGTCCATCACTATAGGAATGGATTACACCACGAGGAGCAAAATGTTCACGGAAATTAGGAAAATCTTTTTCGGGAGGATAATCTCTTAATTCCGGTTCTTCACAGGCGTTTAAGTGATACAAGAAGCCAAAAAATTCATCAAAGCCGTGTTGGGTAGGCAAGAATTTATCTTTATCTCCAAAGTGATTTTTCCCGAATTGTCCCGTAGAGTAACCCAAGGGTTTTAATAGCTCTGCAATGGTGGGATCTTCTGCTTGTAATCCAATATCAGCACCGGGTAATCCTACTTTCGATAAACCCGTACGAAAAACAGATTGTCCTGTGGCAAAAGCGGATCTTCCTGCTGTACAACTTTGTTCACCGTAATAGTCTGTAAATAACATTCCTTCTTCGGCGATGCGATCGATATTCGGGGTACGATAACCCATCATGCCTTTAGTGAAAATACTCAGATTAGCTGTACCAATGTCATCACCCCAGATTACTACGATATTCGGTTTTTTTGCTGTCATTTTTAATTGTCCTTAAAAGAGGAATTGACTAAAATTATTCGTTAACTTGTGATTGAGGAACTTCAAACGAAAATTGACCACACTGTAAAGAAAGTTTTTGGGGATTAAGAGGATCTCTGACTAATAGAGGATCAGCAGGACGATTCTGCCCCGGATTGTTGTTTTCACAGATAATAGTGGTAATTTTCGGAGTTTGATTCGGAGTGAGAAAAGCCGCACCAACATAGGCTCTTAATTCACCTGATTTAGCAGGAATAACATAGCTATAAGCAGCTTCTGATGTGGTGCGAACTGCATAATTTAAAGTAGTAGGTAAAGTAATACCAAAATCTTTCTGAATATTCTTAACTACCGCTCGAAATTTACCATTTTTTTGATAATAAGTTCTTTGTCCTTCGGTCATCTTGGCGACAGCTTGTAATGCTGTATTTTGATCTTGATCTGGATTATTTTGGGCTTGGGTAGTCAACCCGACTCCTAATAATACGCTAACTCCCACAAGAATAACTATTGATCCATTTCTCAAAAGATGTTTTGAAAATTTACTCATGAATTTAGTTTTTGTGTTAAAACACTATTCTGAATTTAGTCTATATAGTTTGTTTCTCAATATTCAAAAATCACACTATTCTCTTAATATTTTGATAGAATCTACAAAATCAGGTTATACGAAATTTGCAACTTTTAGCCCTTGACAAAATTTTTACCCTATGTGTTAGTTTTTTTGATGAATATTTTAAATAAATAGCAATGAATTTTTATTTTAAATTTTATGAAAGAGGAAAAAAATTTTTTTTGTTCACATCAATTATTTCAAGATTTTGATCAATGGGCAGAGGCTTTTAAAATTTATAATTTAAGTTCAAATCAACTTAGTAAAGGTAAATTTAAAGGAGAGTTAGCCATCGCAGGGTTTCGTGGTTTACAAATAACTTATGCCTCTGTTAATCAAGCTATGCACATTATGGGAAGTAAACCTGCTAATAGTCTTACTTTTGGCATACCTTTAACCTCTGAAGATGAAATATTAATCGCTCATGATAACTGTTTATCTCATAATATATTGTTTGGATTAAATCCTCATCGAGAAATATTTGTCGTGACTAGAAAAGCCTGTGAAGTAGCAATAATATCTGTCAATGTCGATGTTTTTTATGAATACGCAAATTTAATGAAAATAAGTCGTTTTAATGATAAGTTTTTTCAAAAAAATACTGTGATTATTAATATTAATAAATTAAATAATTTTAAAAGCTATTTAAAACAACTTTTTTATTTACTTATTTATGATTCTAATTGGTTATCAAAATATTCGAGTCAGAGATTAATTATTGAAGATTTTTTACCTCTTTTTATCGATATTTTGAGGAATGATGATGAGATATTTTTTTCTAAAATTATGTCTTTTAGACGTTATGAAATTATTAGAAAAATGGATAATTTTATCATGAACAATATTGATCAACCTTTGACTTTAAAAGATTTATATACAGCACTAAAAACCAGTTCTCGTGCATTATCTTACGCCACTCAAGATATTTTTGCCATGAGTCCGATGGAGTACTTGAAAGTAAAACGACTTCATGGAGTAAGACTAGCTTTAAAAGCCTCAAATCCGAACAATACGAAAGTGTTTGCTGTTGCTAATAATTGGGGTTTTTGGAGTATGGGGCATTTTTCGAGAGATTATAAGCAATTATTTGGAGAGTCACCTTCAGAGATATTAAGAAATCATTAGAATAGAGGGATTTTTAGAGATTTCAAAATTTCAAGGATTTAATTAATACTCCAATAAAACTAAGTAAGCCAATTACGAGTAAAGCCACCGCTACAATTTCTGCACTTTGAGAGTTTTCGTAGGTATAGCGATCGCTTTCAATTTGTTTCATTATTTTACGATGATCTATTAATCCTAAAGCGATGGCAAACATTCCCGTACCGATAAAACAAAGTCCAACAATGACGGAAAATCTGAGGAGATTTAGATGAGTAATAGTATCAAGTTTTTCGATGGCAGTAGTAATAGTAGGAATACCAAAACCAAAGCCGATTAAGGATAAAGAAGTCCGTATCCAAGCCATCAAAGTACGATCGGCGGCGGCACGACTGCGATATTTAGCCATTTCAGTGCGATCAGAAGCTAAATCATCATTAGAAAGTTTTTTCGGTGTTTCTGAGTCTTGAGAAGGTTGATTAACCATGATTAAAGAGTAAGAAAAAGTGTGGTATTAAAATTTGGTTGCTATTTATTATTTGCATTTCGTTGAGACTCTAATTCTTTGGTAAGAAAATAATTAAGAAAAGTTCGGATTAGGGCAATAATTCCTAATTTTCCTAAAGAATCAAAAGTTGAACTTATACTTGTAGAAACAATATCTGCACCTAACTGAAATTCTAATGCTAGTACAAGCCACATTCCAAATTCTAGGCGAATTTCTGTAAATAAATTTTTACTACGATCGTACTTTGACCGATAAGCTAATAGTCCAGTTTTTAATACACCTAAAAGGATGCAAAAAACAGCAATGGCTTCTAGCAAAAACTTTAGAAATGTAACGAGGATTGCTAATCCACTTTCTAAGTGTTCCATCATCATTCGATCATAAGTAATTTGTCGTAAAAAACATTATTAAAATATATTAGTATTTATTTTTGATTACTCTGGAATTGGTGGAAATTGTCTTTTATACCATACTGAATAAATAATACCAAGAATCGCTCCCAAGATTGTATAAGCTACGAGGGTAGAAATTACCTCTTTTTCTATGTTATTGATAATGGCGATAAACAAGGCTAAACCGACATTACGAGCAACGCAGGAAATAGCCAGAATAGAACGATTTTGACCTTCAATTCCCCCTAAACTATGCCCTATAGCTAAAGATGCGATCGCTATAATTCCAATGACAAGTAACGATAAGCTAAGACGCATTTAACTTACATTGATTAATTCACCCTTATTCTTAAATTTTTTACTCCAATTAATTACTAAACCTCCTTCATTTAATAAGTAATTTACTGTTTTTTCTAGCTGTTCTTTATTTTCAAAGTTTCTATAAGCTATATATTCCTTTGCCGAATGCCACACTAATTCTATTAAGTTATAATCTGGACTATATACCGGTAAATATTCTAGTCTTATATTCGGTAGATTTTTTTCTATTTTTTCTACTATTTCCTTTTTTTTATGGAAACTTGCGTTGTCTAATATTATGATTATTTTCGGACCACATTCTTTAAAATCTTTTTCATCATTTCCCTTACTTACCCATTCATTTTTTATTTCTTCCCATAACTTTTTTAATTGTTCACAAAACGTTTCTGAATCACCTTTTTTTATTACAAAACATCTTCTTTTTTTATCCGAATATCTTATTCCTCCCATGATATTTACTCTTCCTCTTCTTCTTTCTCCCTTCACCTTTTTTCTTTTTCCTTTTTTCGTCCATGTTTTTCTTCTTATCACCCTTAAACTAAAACCACATTCATGAGGGGCTGTGTGGCGAATTTAGTTCGCCACTTTAAACGCCCCATCCCAAAACCATACTTGAACTAACTCAGGATTCTCTTTACCTATTTCTATGTAATGTTCTAATTTTTCTTTAAATGCTTTTCTTTGTTCTTGATTTTGTTTGTCTTCTAAACTATATTTTCCCCAAATATAACTATACTTTTTTCTTTTTAATATCCTCACTACTTGTGATTTGCTTAATTTAATTCCTGTTTCTTTTTCCAAATGTTCTGATAATCTTTGCCCCGTCCATCGACCAAAATCATATCCAAAATCTTCAGGATTTTTATCAACTACTTCTAATAATCTTTCAATATATTTATCCGTTGCTTTTGTTTGGTTTCCTTTTCTTCTTTTATCTTGCAATGAATCTACATTATTAGGATTACCATGAACTGCCCAGTAAGCCACCGTTTTGGGGGAACAACCCAAAAAAACTGCTATTTCTTGATAATTTTTACCATCATTCTCTAATAAAAATATTAAAATTCTTTCCCTGACTTCCGATCTCTTTTCTATTTTTAAAGCATCTTGTAGATACTTTCTTTCTTCCTCTGACAAAAAATTTTTAGAAGGCATAAATCACACCTAAGTTTTATCTTTTCTGACTTAAATTATATACCAAATCAATGCGTCTTAGCTTAAACCAGAAACTTTGAACAAGATAGGTAGTCCTGCAATACCCCCAATTATAATTAATACTAAAAAAAGACCATTCGCGATGGTACTTATTGGTTTTGCTATCATTTCAGCATATTTACTACCGAATTTTTGCAACAAAATACCGATAATAACTGGTAAAAATTGCACCATCGTTATTTGTTTCACAACTTCTAAAACTGTAACTTTTTGGGAAATATCATTAAATAAAGCCGTAAAAATAGCGAGGGTAATGGGAGTTATAAATACTGCCATTAAGGCTAAAGTTAGCTGAAGACTAGCAGAAGAAGGTAATTTACCTCGTGCCATTTGCGATCGCTTCGTAGTTAAAGGAGCTCCTGGAGATGCTGCTAATAAAGCTAATCCTGTCATTACGTCTGGTGGTAAATGAAAGAGTTTTAAGAAAATAATTACTACTAAAGGAACTATTACTACAACCGCTAAAATATCACGGAATAGCAAGGCAGGTTTACGCCAAAAGGAGAGCATTTTTTCAAAAGAAAGATTAATCCCAATGGCTAACATCAAAGAAAAAATCGTAATTTTAACAAAGATGACTAAAAAAGGATGATTCATAAGTACTTACACAGAATTTATGAAGATCTAAAGTACTTGTTTCACCGCAGGAGGATTCCAAATCCCATTAAGAGCCGATGCTTTTGGAGCATATAAACGCATTGTTACTCCTAATACACCCTCTGCCGGAGAAGGCAACCAGTTAGATACTTTGTCATCTTCAGGAGATTCGTGTTGAATATATATATCTAGTGAACGATCGGAGTTATATTTTAAAGCATCACGATCGCCGATAGCAAATCGATCGAGCTTATTCGCCACTTGAAAACCTTCTGCATCATACATGGTAATTGACCAAAAAGCCTCTACGGGAGGGAGTTCATCTTTATCGAAGTGTAATACATAGTTATTTTGACCTTCCATGGGCTTACCATTGGCATCAAAGACATTCATCGGATAAATGGCATCTTCGGGTTGATTTGCCCCTAATCCCACCATCGCCACGATCGCCCGTTTTAAGTAATAATTACCGTAAACCCCCATAGTATCAGTGTTCATCTGCCAACCGTTTTCAATTCGTGCCAAAGTTGGTGATTTCTCTATCATGATTTTGAGTCCATCTACCACCGCCTTTTGTAAACCAGCTTGTATGGCAACAGGTGCATTATTCAAGTCAAAACTCTTACCCGGCTCAATACCTATACGTTGCAGACGAGCAATAGTTGACCAATCTGTAAGTTGAGGGGGATTAATTTTGAGCAATTGTGCACCGTAGCCGAAATATTGACTTGCGGACATACTATTGATCTGTTTTAGGGGATCTGTTTTCATGTCAAGGGTAGTATCAATAACAGTTTCCACAGGTTCAACGGTTTTGCCCAACTGAGAAAGAGGAACGATTTTAAAACCATCTTGAATTTTATTTACCGCAGGATAATCTTCAACTCCGTTAGTTTGAATACGTCCGATAATCCAAACATAAGGGGTGAGAGATTCAATCTTTTCCATGGCTTCTGGTAATTCTCCTGTCCATCCTTGAGGTACGATCGCATATTGTTGAGCTTCTGTGCCAGTGGTACGCTTACCGGGTACAGCAAAAACATTTGACCACATATCCAACATCGGCAATAAATAGTAACGTCCATTAGTATCAGGAGTTAAGACAATCATCGGCTCTTTAGTTATATCAACCCATGCAATGGTATAAAGAGTGTCAAAGTTAGGACGTACCACCGCTCGAAAATTTGCGGGGGGAAATTGTCGCAGATGATGAAATGTGTTGACTGGACCGAATCCGGGTTTTTCTCCTGATTTATAATTAGTACATATCCTTCTTGTGAAGTCCATGGTAATCAACGAATAAAAGTAATGATAAGCCTCAATACCAATTTCGTAGGCTTCTTGTTCGGTAATATTATCGAGTGATAGTTTCATAATTATATTAAGTGAAAAAGATTTAGTAAAATTATTCGTTAACTTGTGATTGAGGAACTTCAAAGGAAAATTGACCACACTGTAAAGAAAGTTTTTGGGGATTAAGAGGATCTCTGACTAATAGAGGATCAGCAGGACGATTCTGCCCCGGATTATTGTTTTCACAAATGATAGTGGTAATTTTCGGAGTTTGATTCGGAGTAAGAAAAGCCGCACCAACATAGGCTCTTAGTTCACCTGATTTAGCAGGAATAACATAGCTATAAGCCGCTTCTGATGTGGTGCGAACTGCATAATTTAAAGTACTAGGTAAGGTAATACCAAAATCTTTCTGAATATTCTTAACTACGGCTCGAAACGTACCATTTGTTTGATAATAAGTCCGTTGTCCTTCTGTCATCTTAGCTACCGCTTGTAATGCAGTATTTTGATCTTGATTAGGACTATTTTGAGCTTGGGTAGTCAAACCGAACCCTAAGAATACACTACCGAAAATAACAGCGATGGCTCGATTTTTCCAAAGGTGTTTTGAGATTGAAAATTTAGTCATGATTTAGTTTTCCTGTTAAAAAATTATGGTTCAGAACAAATATTCTAAAGATTTTCTTTTCTACTTTTTTAGGCGATCGCCTTTAGTAAAGAACTACTGGACGGGGTGCTACATAAACAGGAGGCACATAAACCGGATTTACTGGATTGACAATTACGGGAGCTATAGGATTAACAACCACAGGGGGATTATAATAATAACTACCAGCACCCGCCATGGCTGCCCCAGCGGCCACACCCGCTCCATACATACGCCAACGTCCTAAAATATCGATAAATAAAGATGATTCTTGAAAGTTAGCTGGTAATTCTCCTTGTAAAACCTTAACTTGATAGGAAAGATTATTATTTTCTAACTTGGGATTAGTTAATTCAATGACGACACTATTAACACCTTTTTCGCCAAAAATAGACAATGTAGCGTTAGGTGGATTAGATGCAAAATTATCTGAACCTTCATCCCAATGATTGATAAATTCTGAGTTTTGTACATGACCTGAAATACGTTCAGGGCGATCGCTAAAAAAGATAGTCGAACCGACTCCATTAAGATTCAATCTTTTACCGTCATAACTACCTGTGACAGAATTTTGGACGAACAGCAGTTGTACCGGATCAGAAACTTCTTTGGTTTCAGGAGCTGGTTTTGCATCGACAGATTTATTAGTAATCAGATTACCGACAGAAACAGTCAAGGTAAGCATACTAACGGTAAATAGAACACAGAGAGGCTTTTTATTCATGATTTTTCAATGTTTATTAAAATGGTAATAGATATTGTTAATTCCAAAACTCATTAGTTTTGTCAGTGGTACAAGCCATACTTTGATTTTCAAAAGTACTAATCCAATTTTTCATCAAGGATTTACCTTCATTGCCTTTTACCCACGTTATAGTTATTAGATTAATTTCATTTTCATCGGATTCACAAGAAAATTGAGGTGCATTATCAGGAAGATTCACTAATTGTTCTTGACATTGCCATTGATTTGTCTCCATTTCCATGGTGTCTTGCCAATTTTTAATCATTTTTACTTCCACTAAAACCCCTTGACTGGCGTTATCGCAGTACCATGTTTTTAATTGATTGGGATCATTTGGTAAATCATCGATATTCGCAGGAATTGTAAGGGGAATCTCTGAGGGTGTTTGAGCGTTGAGAGGAATTAAGGTTAAACTACCCCAAACTCCGCTTAATAAGGTGGCTATAGCCAAAATTTTTAAATTCATAATCTAAATATTCTTTAACTAAAACAATCGATAAAAACTAAATCTTCCAACTCCCATCGGTAAACCCGTGGCATTATTCCCTGCTGGAAAAGTAGTTACACTGTAAAGATAGGTGTCGTCATCAGGCGGATTTCTGAAGGCTTCAAGACGAACGCTAAAAGTCGTTCCGGGTGGTACAGGGGGATCAAAAACAACCGTTACTGCTTGAGTTTGAGGATCTTGAGTCGTTTGGATGGTAAGGGGTTTACCTACATTTCCTTGAGTTCCGATGAAAGCATAAGTACTTGACACATTTAGGGGAATAACATTAACGTTTTGTTGTTGTTGAATAGTTACTTTTCCCAAAGATTCGATCGAGTTATTGGGAAGATGAAAGGTAAAATAATAATGAGCATTCGGCCAGTTGATGGTAGAGTCAGGAGTCTGCGCACCAACAAAAACTGGAGGTTGTCCAGTGAAAAAATTAGGATTATCAGTTTGTTGAGCATAAGTACAAGGACTAAAAAAAATACCACTTGTACTTAATAAAAAAGGTGAAATGAGTTTAATTATTTTCATAGATGTAATCTTTTTTATCATAAATAAATTTATGTTAGTTCAGAATTTTTTGGTCGATCGAAAAATAATTTACTTAACTTTCCTTTACCTAAATAATTATCAATTTCTTGAAAAATATTATGGATTAAGAAAACAATGGATAGACATAAAGTGACAGCTAAAAAAAGGTTTAAATTACGGGTTTCTAAAAATAACTCGATCGCTGGTTTAATGGCTTTAGCCTCTTTATAGGCATGGAAAAGATTTTCGATAAAAGTAATTATAGAAACTGTCAAAGTATAAAGAAAAGTTTTATATAAAACCTGAATATAACGAGGGGATTTTGAATAACGATTTAATAGAGGAGTCATATCCATAATTGCCACTGCTTTAGCCGCAACTAAGGCACTAATAACTGCTTTGGAAAAGACATAAGTATTAATATCATATTCAGCTAAAAAAAGTTTCATCACCAGAAGAATATAACCAAATCCTATTAAGAAAAATAAGGCAAGAGAACTAATTTTTTTTATTTCTTCTTTGAGTTTTTCCATAGATTTTTTTCAATACTTATTTTCACCTAATTTTACTAAATACGATCAAATTAATGACAATTGATTATAGCTATTTTTTCTAATTTTATCTCACGATATAATTTAAAGATCAATGAATATACAAAAACTCAGAATGATTAATACCAGAATTTAAAAATAGAATATAGAGATAGTAAGATGTTCAGACAGATTTAATTTATCTGAAAAGTATTATGAAGATTATTTAAGAAATATTTATTTATTATTTTAACGATGTTTTAGAAATTAATAAATAAAACCAAAAAATGAATTATCGAATATTTTTTATCAATTAATTGTTATTTAACTTTTTTTCTTCTACCTTATACTTTAGTCATTTATAAATTTTTTTTTGAAAATTCAAATTATGAACTTTTTTAAATAATAATTAATTTTTGTAAAGATTTTGTTCGTAATTTCATTTCTCTTATAAAAACCAGTGATTTTTATATATTTTCTCAATGATTTAGAAAAATTAAAGTTCTAAAATAAACTTATTATATAATAATTGTTCGATAGAAGAAGGTAAATGAGTAAAGTATATTGTAAAAAACTTTTCTTCCAAATTATTTGTAACTACTTTACCATATATATCATCAGAATAAGGATAACTTACTAAGTTCAATTTTAAATTATCAAGAGGATTTGGTAAAAATGAATCAGCTATCATCAAAGTTATTTCTGCGCCTTTTTCGATGTCTTTAATAACTATTTTATGTATAATTCCTAAATAATAAATTTGACTAACATCTTTTTCATTTAGCAAACAATATCTAATTTCTACTGGTTTATTTAAAGTAATAATTTCTTCTTCTTTCTCGGGTAAAAATAAATTAAATTTACCTTCAATACCAATTATCTGACAAATATAAATTGGGTTTTTTACTCCTTTCGGTGAAACTTGTTTTTTTTCTGCTATTTCTACTTTTGATTGTAAAAGGTTTAAAGTTTTTTCTGATATTAATATATCTCTTCCTTTTGTATAGGATTCGATGCGATAAGTTAAGTTAACTTCACTGCCGACAATAGCATATTTAGTCCTTTTTTCTGAACCAATATTGCCAACAACAACTTCCCCCGTATTAATACCAATACCCATTTTTAGAGGAGAATAACCCCATATTTTCATCTGTTTATTTACTTCTTCCATTGCCAATTGCATGGCTAAACCACAAGCGATCGCTCTATCTGCGTCATCCTTACGAATTATAGGTGCTCCAAATAATACTAAAATACCATCTCCCATAAATTCATCGATCGTGCCTTGATATTCAGTGATAATATTAGCCATATACCCTAAATAATAGTTAAGAATTTTGACTACTTCTTCGGGCGGTAATTGCTCACTAACGGCAGTAAAACCCCTTAAATCAGAGGTTAAAATGGTGATACTGCGTCTTTCTCCTCCTAGCTTTACTCCTTCGGGGGTTTCTAGTAAAGTGTTGACAATTTCTTGACTCAAATAACGTCCAAAAGTTTGTCTAATTTTTTCTCCATTGCGTGCCGTATGTATGGTAATTCCCCCAGCGGCGGTAGCTAAACCGATAAAAGGAGGTATTACTGGTATCCACCAATTATGTAAAAAAGCAATATAAGTAGTTATTAGTAAAACTATTTGAGCGATAATGAATATTACTATACCAAGAAAAAATTTATCAGCTCTCCTAAACTGCCAAATAATGACTGAACCGATGGTCGTCCATGTTATAATCCAAAGGTTTTCTTGAGTTTCAGACCATGTTTTGATTAAAGGTCGATCGTCTGTTACACTACTAATAACTTGACTGATGATATTGGCGTGA
This sequence comes from Geminocystis sp. NIES-3709, assembly GCF_001548115.1. GTDB lineage: Bacteria > Cyanobacteriota > Cyanobacteriia > Cyanobacteriales > Cyanobacteriaceae > Geminocystis. The sequence continues at coordinate 1,000,859 of NZ_AP014821.1, forward strand.
ATTTCTACTCCCGCCATGCGTTGATCAGGGGTGTTAGTATAAGGAGTCGAAAGGACATCAAGGAAACTTTCACCAATAAAACCGATTAAAATAATTTTATCTTTTCCCCAGTCTGGAGGCACTTGATCTTCTAAAATATCAAAAAGGCTTACGGTTTCAAAATGATTAACGTTACCTCGATAGTTGAGCAAAATTTGATAACCTCCACTGTCAGCATTGCGATAACCTCCATCGTTACTTTCAAAGGGAATAAACAGGGTATCTTTTAATTGCCATGACTGATCTTCTCTTACCTCAAGGTTAATGTTTTGCTTTTCAAGGTAGAGTAAAGCTAAATACATTCCCAGACTAAAGGCTTTTTCTGTGGGTAAAGCCAGTATAGCACGGCGGACTTTGTTATCTTGATCAAGCATAACATCATTAGAACCGATTTGATTGTTTGCCTTGAGGATAGGATTCGGTTTAACTCGAAATTGCTGTGTTTTGCCAATCATCTTTTCGATGCCGATGATATTTTTATTTTCTGCAAAAAGTCGATATAGTTCATCAGTACCCGGAGGCATAGGTACATCTCGATAAACGTCTAAACCAATGGCGACAGGTTGAAAATCTAACAGTTTTGTGAGTAAATTAGCATAAATTTCATCGGGTATTAACGCTGTACCAATTTTTTCTACGTCTTCATCGTCTATTCCCACTATCACTATTCTATTATCTTGAGGTTGGCTCGATCGAATCTTGATCAAAAAATCGAAAGCGAATAACTCAAAAGGTTGAAATAATCCTAGATAACGAGTTAAGATGATGGCAAGGGAAACAAGAGGAGTTGCAATCCAGACTCCCCGCCATTGCCACCAAAAAGATTTTATCCAAGATTTACTCATATTAATCGTGCAATAAGAATTGGGAATTAACTATTCTTCATTTAATAGTAATCATGTTCTCGTTGCATTTGAGGCATAGCTAGTTCAAAATTAGAAGGATCTCGAAGAAAACGATAAGCCTCTTCTTCTAAGCGGTGGATTTGATAGCCTTCTATAACATTAGTGAGACGGAGACAAGTTAGATACCCTTCCATATATACTCTCATTTCTTCATAGCGACTACCTCTATGCCATAAATCCACCATTCCATCAGTTAATTTCTGATAGTATCGAATAACAAAGGGATCTGTTAGCATAATTTTTCTTATTATCGGTTTATATTAAATTGATAGTGATGAAATACAATGCTTTCATATTTTTATTGTACCCTAATTACCCGGAAACCCTACATACCAAAAATACGTCACCATCGGTATTAACGTTGCTAATCCTAACAGTACAATCATCCAAATCGTAGCACTTCGATCGTCTGTTTCTTCCGCAGTGGCAAAAGTTCCATCAATATTAACTTCTTTAACTTGAGGAGGCCCTGGATCTTCAAGTCCTGACAAAACAGCTACAACTCGATCGCTCATATCTGTTAAAGCCTGATTATACTGTAAATTTTTTAAAGATATAGTTACGGTTTCTTTCAAAACACTTTCCGAAATTTCAGGAGTTAAAAGAGTGGTTACTTTGTCGCCAGTACGCAAGGCGGTACGATTAGTTAAAGTATCCAAGACGAAAAGAGTTTGATTTTGTTGTTCTTCTGGGGTAGGATACCATGTAGAAAAAAGTTCATTGGTTAAAGAGTCGATCGTTTGATCATAGTCAAGGCGATTTATAACTACAATGCGGACTTCGTTACCTGTGTTATTAGCTAAATCCTTCAATTCATTAGTTAAAGTTGCTTCTGTGGTTTTGCTGATAACATCTGCATCATCAAAAATCCAGACATCTTCCCCCGCATTGATAACGGGTAAATCGTAAACTCCCGTGGCAGAAGCACCATTAATGCCTAAGTTAAAAACAAGCATTAAAGAGAGAGATAAACTGAGGATGATAGCGTTTATTTTTCTCATAATTAATATGATCCTGATCTGTAAAATAATTCTCTTATTATGTCATGTTATGGGGACGCTGAAATATTTTTTTAATCGAGAACAAAGAGGATAAGAGAAGGAAAAAAATAGATTTAATTGATCAATTCCAAATTCTTTTGAAAGTATTTTACCGCTCGCTCGATCGCATCATCAATATTCGTTTGTGGTAAACCTAATTCTTGAACAGCTTTGGTGGAATCATAGTACATAAATTGCCTAGACATTTTAACCCCTTCCATTGCAACAGAAGGAATTTTGCCAAACTTAGTTAAAACATATTCATCGATAAAAGCCACTGTGAGGGGAAGCCATAAAGGAAATTGAACTTTCGGTGCTTTTTTACCTGTAATTAAGGCTAATTTTTCTAAAAATTGTTGTAAGGTTAAATTCTGATTTCCTAAGATATAACGCTCTCCTGTTTTACCTTTTTCCAGTGCTAAAATATGTCCTTTTGCTACATCTTGCACATCGATAAAATTTAAACCAGTATTAACAAAACCGGGCATATTATTTGTTAAAAATCTGACTATAATTTCTCCTGTTGGAGTCGGTTTTAAATCATATTCTCCGATGGGAGTACTTGGATTTACTATGACAATATCTTGACCATTTTTTACTGCTAGATGAGCTTCTTGTTCAGCATAATATTTTGATTTTTTATAATTACCAATCAAATTTTTGACAGGAGATTGATAATTTTCATTTCCCAAAATACCATCTTTTCGTACTCCGATCGAGGCAACAGAACTGGTATAAACTGTGCGTTTTATTCCTGCTTTTTTTGCACATTTTAAAATATTTCTAGTACCTAAAACATTATTTTGATACAGTAAATCTTTATCTTTTGACCACAAAGAATAATGAGCGGCTACATGAAATAAATACTCAGAATCTCTCATTTTTTCTGCTAAATTTGTATCATTTAAACTACCTTCGACTAACTCAATATCTAAATTTTTAACATTCGTTAAATTAGCATTTTTTCTAACTAAAGCCTTAACTTGATAGTTCTCTTTTAATAATAATCTAATTAAATTAGCTCCAACAAAACCCGTTGCACCCGTGATAAAAACTTTTTTTTTCATCGTAATATTTTGTATATTATTTATGAATAATTAGAAAGATAAATCTATTAATTTACTTTATCAAATAATTTATTATTTTATTAATTTTAATCAGAATACTGAATATTCCTCATCGCTTTATCATTAGTCTTGATTAACAAATTACCAGTGACAAATGACATAACATCAGTTTTCTCGAAAAATCGATATTTTACTAATTATTATGTCCCTATCTTTCCGATTTTTTTCGTCGCAATGTCTTTGTAGTTGTATTTAAGCTAAGACGCATTTAACTTGCATATAATTTAATGATAAATAAATAACTCTTTCTCCTTGTCCACCTGTCTTCTTGTCTCCCTTTCTTATTTTTACCGACAGTGAACTACATGGGTTTTACCTTACTCACTTCATCACTGGATCGTGATCGACTGTATTTTATTGGATACAAAAGTTGTACTGAGTATAGAACCAGCTTAAGATATTAAAAAATACAAACAGAAATTGTAACAAATTTTAACAAACTAACTATGAAACCCCAAAAAGATTTAATCTATAACCAATGAATTGATAATGAAACTTGGTTTTAAAATAAAAACAATCAATCAATGACTATAAAAGCAAGTGGCGGTAGTTCTCTAGCGAGACCGCAATTATACCAAACTGTTGCTGTATCAACTATTATTCAAGCTGAACAGCAAGATCGCTTTCTTGATAACAACGAGTTAGGCGAATTAGACAATTATTTTAATTCTGGGGCGAGAAGATTAGAAATTGCTCAGGTTTTAACCGAAAACTCTGATTTAATCGTTTCCCGGGCAGCTAATCGTATCTTCACTGGTGGTTCCCCCATGTCTTTCTTGGAAAAACCTCCTGTCGAAGAACCAGCTTTAGTGGGTGTTGGTGGTGGCGGTGTGGCTACTTTACCTAGCGACATTCGTGCCGCACAACAGTCCACTCAAACTTTTATTGATGCTGGTAAGGGAAGTAGTAGTGGTGGTGGTTTCTTGGGTAGCTTATTTGCATCTTTTAGCACCCCCGGTATTGGTGCAATTCCTCCCGGATTCCGTCCTATCAATATTTCCCGTTATGGGCCGGCTAACATGACCAAGTCTTTACGGGATATGTCTTGGTTCTTACGTTATGTCACTTATGCTGTTGTAGCTGGTGATCCTAATATCCTTGTGGTTAATACCAGAGGTTTAAAAGAAGTATTAGAAAATGCTTGTTCTGTTGATGCTGCGATCGTGGCATTGTTAGAAATGAGAGCATCTTCGATCGGCTACTTTAAAAATGATGCGGAAGCGAAGGAAATTTTAACTCAATATTTTGAAATTCTCATCAACGAGTTAAAAGCGCCCACTCCTTCCACCAAAGTTCGTCAACGTCCTTCTAATGACTTACAAGGTTTAGAATTACCTCAAAGCTATTTTAATGCTTCTGAGCGTCGTCCTAAATTTGTGATGAAGCCGGGGTTGTCTGCTTCTGAGAAAATTTCTGTAGTTAAAGCGGCTTATCGTCAAGTTTTTGAGCGTGACATCACCCGTGCTTATTCTCAGTCTATTTCTTACCTTGAGTCTCAGGTGAAAAATGGTGATATTTCCATGAAGGAATTTATTCGCCGTTTAGCTAAATCTCCTTTATACCGTAAGCAATTCTTTGAGCCTTTCATCAACTCCCGTGCCTTAGAATTGGCTTTCCGTCATATTTTGGGTCGTGGCCCCTCCTCCCGGGAAGAAGTGCAAAAATACTTCTCGATCGTGTCTAGTGGTGGTTTAAATGCCTTAGTTGATGCTTTAGTGGACTCTCAGGAATATGGTGACTACTTCGGAGAAGAAACCGTACCCTATCTCAGAGGATTGGGAGTAGAAGCTCAAGAGTGTCGTAACTGGGGTATGCAGCAGGATCTATTTAGTTATAGCGCTCCTTTCCGTAAAGTACCTCAATTTGTTACCACTTTTGCCAAGTACGATCGACCATTACCTGATCAACACGTTTACGGTTCAGGAAATGACCCCCTCGAAATTCAATTTGGAGCAATTTTCCCCAAAGAAACTCGTAATCCTAGCTCGGCGCCTTCACCTTTTGGCAAAGATACTAAACGTATCTTAATTCATCGTGGACCTGGTATCAACAACCAAAACAGTAATCCTACTGCTCGTGGTGAATATCCCGGTACTTTAGGGCCAAAAGTAGTTCGTTTAAACAACGAGTTACCCGGAGCTAGTAATGGTTTAGGAGTTAAATTCGGTGAAAGTTCTACTCAAGCAGTCATTCGTGCCGCTTATCGTCAAGTATTTGGTCGTGATGTCTATGAAGGACAAAGATTAACCGTTGCAGAAGTCAAACTCGAAAATGGTGACATCTGTCTTCGTGAATTTATCCGTATATTGGCAAAATCCGAGATTTTCTTAAAAACTTACTGGACTCCTTTTTATGTTTGTAAAGCGATCGAGTATATTCATCGTCGTTTATTAGGCCGCCCCACCTACGGACGTAACGAAATGAACAAATACTTTGATTTAGCCTCTAAAAAAGGATTTTATGCCCTTGTAGATGCCCTAATTGACAGCACTGAGTATAACCAAGCCTTTGGTGAAGATACCGTTCCCTACGAGCGTTATTTAACCCCCGCCGGTTTACAAATGCGTAACGCCAGAGTTGGTACAATTCGTGAAGACATCGGACAAAGAGTTGATGTTGAAACTACACCTCGATTCATCGAATTAGGACAAGTTTCCTCCTATCGCACCGACATTGAAGCTCGTGTCAATCAAGGGGTTACAGTTCAAAGAGAACAAACCAAAATCTTTAAACTCACCAACAACTACAACAAAGTAGAAGTTAAAAATGTCATTCGTGCCGCTTACCGTCAAGTCTTTGAGCGTGACATCGAAGCCTACGTTATTAATGCTAACTTTACCAAACTAGAAAGTAAACTCAGCAACGGCGAAATCAATGTTAAAGAGTTTATAGAAGGTATCGGTAGTTCTGAATTGTACTTGAAAGAGTTTTATGCACCTTTCCCTAATACTAAAGTAATTGAATTAGGTACAAAACATTTCTTAGGTCGTGCACCGATGAATCAAAAAGAGATTCAGCATTACAACCGTATCTTAGCGAGTGAAGGTATCCGTGCCTTTATTACTGCTTTAGTTGGTAGTATGGAATATGCGCAAATATTTGGTGAAGATACTGTGCCTTATCGCCGTTTCCCCACCTTACCTGCCGCCAATTTCCCCAACACTGAAAGACTTTACAACAAGTTAACTAAGCAAGATAGTGAGGTAGTTGTACCTAGTTTTAAACCTGCTGTAAGTACCACAGCATCTATTAACTAGATTAATTTATGAGGTGGGCATTGCCCACCCTACTTTGTTTTGTCTATGAATAATCAAGGGGACTTTTTACATCTCTGCCTCCCCGATTTAAAACATGAGTGTAAATCATCGTCGTAGAAACATCTTTGTGTTTTAACGATACTTAGACAAAAAGATGTGAAAAATTGACTTATAATGATTATATGATATTGTTTTTAGGTTAAAATGAAAGAAATCACCTCTTCATCAATGCCCCCATGTTTTAATCCCTGGTGTCAAAAAATAGATCCAGTCTTATATATCTTTTCGCTTTTTTCAATGGTTAAAAGACAATGTTGAGGTATTTACCAATTATAAAGCAAGTTTGGGCTTTATTTGGGCATAATTTTTGTCTAAGTACCGATATTTTGCTTTGGGTAACTTTAAGTAAATGATTATTTTTTCATGGCTAAAGTTAAGCCATCACCGATCGAAATCATACTTAATTCTACTCGATCGTCTTTAGCTAATTTGTCGTTAAATTCTCTTATTTTTTGAGTGGTATTATCAGTAATATTTTCATCGACAACTTTACCGTACCAAAGGACATTATCGATCGCAATTACACCTCCTTTTCTAACTAATTCTAAGGATTTTTTATAGTAATTATAATAGTTACTTTTATCAGCATCAATAAAGATAAAATCAAAGGTTTCTTTTTCATCATTATCGATTAATTCTTGTAAAGTTTCTAAGGCAGGTTTTAGATGTAAAGTAATTTTTCGATCGACTTTTGCTTTTTGCCAATAACGTTGTGCAATATCAGTAAAATCTTGACGATTATCACAGGCAATAAGTTGTCCATTTTCTGGTAAAGCTAAAGCCATAGCCGTTGAACTATAACCCATAAAAACACCAATTTCTAAAATCTTTTTTACTCCCATTAACTTAATTAATAATGCCAAAAATTGAGCTTGATCTGGAGAAATTTGCATTTTTCCCAAGGGGTGATTAGAGGTTTCTTGCCTTAATTTTTGTAAAACTTCTGTTTCTTTTACAGATACAGATAATAAATATTTATATAGATCAGGAGTTAAATTTAAAGTTTGAATACTCACAATAATAATTAATAATTGATAATCAAAAATAAATAATTTATATAGTAAAAGGCAAAGATAAAAAATTAACGATAAATGAGGAAGGAATACTTCATAATTTTATAACTATCCTATTTTTTGCTATAGTTGATAGTTCTAATTTTAAATTTCTAATTATTTATGTTATACGATTATGGGATAGTAGGCGGTGGTATTGTGGGATTAGGTACATCGATCTCCCTACAAAAAAAATACCCTCACAAGAAAATTATTTTAGTAGAAAAAGAAAGTCATTGTGCATCCCATCAAACGGGTCATAATAGTGGGGTTATTCACTCAGGAATTTACTATAAACCGGGTAGTTATAAAGCTATTTTAACAACAAAAGGCAATGCTGAATTAGTTAAATTTTGTCAGCAACATAACATAAATCATGATGTTTGTGGGAAGTTAATTGTCGCTTGTCAAGAAAAAGAATTACCATTATTAGAAAATTTGTATCAACGAGGATTAGCTAATGGTATTCCTGTGGAAAAAATATCTTTGGCACAAGCGAAAGAAATTGAACCTTATTTAACTTGTTTATCTGCTATTCGAGTACCTACGGCAGGAATTGTCGATTATAAGCAAGTAGCTCAAAAATACGCCGAAATATTTACTCAGAAGGGAGGAGAAATAAAATTTAACACTAAAGTAATTAATATTAAGTCTCAAGAAAAAGAACAAATTTTGCTGACTAATCAAGGAGATATTAAGATCAAATTCCTGATTAATTGCGGTGGTTTATACAGCGATCAAATAGCTAAATTAGGGGGAGTTAACCCTGAAATGAAAATTATCCCCTTTAGAGGAGAATATTACGAATTAAAGCCCGACAAACGCTATTTAGTGAAACATTTAATCTACCCTGTACCTAATCCAGATTTTCCCTTTTTAGGAGTCCATTTTACGAGATTAATCGATGGCAATATTCACGCTGGCCCCAATGCTGTATTGAGTTTAAGACGAGAAGGATACAAGAAAACGGACTTTGATTTAGGAGAATTTTGGGAAATTGCTACTTATCCGGGATTGTGGAAATTGGTCAGTAAATATTATGCTGAAGGTATAGAAGAAATCGTTCGATCGTTCAGTAAAAAGGCTTTTGTTCGTAGTTTACAAACTCTTGTACCTGAAGTGCAAGAAGATGATATTATTCCCTCTCCAGCCGGTGTCAGAGCGCAAGCACTCAAAAACGATGGTAAATTAGTAGAAGACTTTTTTCTTATCCCTACAAAAAATGCCCTTCACGTGTGTAACGCACCTTCTCCAGCGGCAACAGCCTCTTTAGAGATTGGGAAGGCAATTTGCGATATGCTTTGAACAATGTACAATTAAGAGTTATCTATGGTTAAAAAGGAAGATAATTGAATTAGAAAAGGTAAACTCACATCTTGCACCAATACATAAAAACTAAATAAAAAGTGGGAGGTAGTCGGTGTCAGGTTTAATGATTTTTGACTATTTTGAAGGTTGAGGCAACAATTAAGAGTTTTTTTCGCAGAATAGCTTAAATTTAATTGTTTTTTCTTAACCTGAAACCTAAAATCTAAAAGCCGAGATGTTTTTCACTATGAGTGCAAGATCTCATTAAATCTTTTATGATCTTTCTTTATCCCCTTAAAAAGGTGAGACTTTAAACCTTGAATGGATCAATTGTCAATACAAATAATTGAATTATCTTTGCGTCTTTGGGAGAGAAAAAGTTAAGTTTTTGACTAAATATTGCTAAAACTGACCACTTTTTTTGTTAACGTATTATATGTTAACCCTTGATTTTTATAGCTTTCTGATTTATTCACTGGATCTTATTTAGATGACAAATACTTATTTGTTAGATTAAGTAATTCATCAGAATTAATCGGTTTTGCAATAAAATCTGACGCACCCACCATTTTTGTTCTGACTCGTTCCATCATGCCATCATTAGAAGTAACAATAATAATAGGAGTTTGTCTAAATAAAGATAGTTTTCTTAAACTGGCACAAATTTCGTAACCGTTAGCATTAGGCATGACTAAGTCTAAAAAGATTAAATCTGGTTTTGCTGCTAGAATTTTTGCGATCGCTTTTAAAGGTTCAGTAATGCAGATGAACTGGTATCCTGCTTTTTTCAGAATTGTAGCCATAGTTTCGCAGATCAGAGGACTATCGTCAACACAAGCCACTAAAGGACTTTTATCATCGCATTGAATAACAGTGGGAGGAGAAATAGGTGCAGGTAAATCAGCAACGGAGACTAAATCGATATAACCTTGTTGAATATAGGGTAATAATGAACTACTAAACTGGTTTAAATCTCGCTTCAATTGTAGAGATAAATCTCGAAGGGTGTTTCTACCATTGAATAATTTACTAAAAGCGGCATAGGTTTTCGGAGATGTTTTTTCTTGTAACTGCTCACTAGAACGAATTACAGGTGCTTTATTGGGCGATCGATCGCCTAATTTAAGACTTACCCAATTTTGCCATTGTTGCCAAGCGGGTACAATTACTTGGTTAGCATCGAGGAGAAAAATTTGTTCGGAAAGGGGAATATTAACTTTACTATTAAGATGAAAAGTGATTTCGATAGTTTGATTGAGATCGAAAAAAATCTCTGTCAGAATATTATTAACCATCTTCATTACCCCATCTCTTTCCGCCTTCCCATTCACCAACCAACGACGAATTAACTCATATTCCCAACAAAATTTAATCGTATCACTAGAAACCGATCGAATTTCTGTCTCTAAATAAGCCGCATCTGTGGCGATATTCGGAAGATAAGCGGCTAAATTGCGTCGCCAGCGCCTAACAGAATGCTCCCCTCCAGTACCATAAATTAAACGTCCCATAGACAAATAAAACCGCCATTCAGTCCTTCCGGGATAGACTAATTTAACTTCACCACTGAATTGATGTTTTTTTAGGGTATTGAAAAGATAGGTTTGCTTTGATGCCACAAACCCCTTGATTGGAATACTATAGTTTTCTTTATTAGGCGTATCCATCAATGATAAATTAGAAGTAGGCTGATAATCATTCTTTAAATCTTAGTATAAAATCCAGAGTTTTTCTGATTTATAACTTCATTGCCACTGTAGCAGTTATTGCCATTTTAGATATGATTGCTCTATGTTGAATATATATTTTAAAATATCTTAATTATTTATGAGTCTTAATTTTCAATCGATCGTTACTACCCTGAATCAATTTTGGAGTGACAGAAACTGTCTTATTGCTCAACCCTATGATACCGAAAAAGGAGCAGGTACTATGAGTCATAATACTTTCTTACGAGCTATCGGTCCAGAACCTTGGTCAGTAGCATATATAGAACCTTGCCGAAGACCTACCGATGGACGTTATGGAGAGAATCCTAATCGAGTTCAACACTATTATCAATATCAAGTTTTAATTAAACCCTCTCCTGATAACATTCAAGAAATTTATTTAGATTCCTTAAAAGCATTAGGAATACACCCAGAAGATCATGATATTCGTTTTGTAGAAGACAACTGGGAATCTCCTACCCTTGGCGCTTGGGGTGTTGGTTGGGAAGTGTGGCTAGATGGCATGGAAATTACCCAATTCACTTATTTTCAACAGTGTGGAGGTATTGACTGTCATCCTGTATCTATTGAAATCACCTATGGCTTAGAAAGACTAGCAATGTATTTACAAGATGTTGACAGTATCTATGATATTCAGTGGAATGATCAGGTGAAATACGGAGATATATTTTTACAAGGAGAAATTGAGCAATGTACTTATAATTTTGAAGCCTCTAACCCAGATTTATTATTAAAACTCTTTAATTTATATGAAGAAGAAGCAAAACAGCTAATAGAAAAAAATCTCGTTTTACCTGGCTTAGACTATGTTTTAAAATGTTCTCATTGCTTTAATTTACTAGATGCTAGGGGTGTTATTGCTGTTGCTGAAAGAACTCGTTATATTGGTAGAATACGCAATTTGGCTCGTCAAGTAGCTCATCAATATTTAAGTCAAAGGGAGTCATTAAATTTTCCTTTGATGAAAAATAATTCAGCAAAAATTTTAGTTAATTCTTAATTAAAGCGATTAGCTTTTAGTTGTTAGCTTTTAGCGTTTTTTTGTTAAAGAATAAGTAATCAATTACTAATGTTGACCAAAAATTTAACGTCACAATAGATGATAACTAATTGCTAATACCTGACTGCTAATTAAACATGATAATATTTACCATTATATACTAACAATTTATTCTAAATTTCCTAGCTCTAACAAAGCTAAAATATCCCTTACAAATTATCATTTATTATTCAATTTAGTTTAAAATAATTTAAAATAATGACTCGATCGAACCTATCATTTATCAGAGAAGATTTATTAAATTTATCAGCTTATGTAGCCACTCCTATTAGTGAAAATAACAAACAATTAACAAGACTAGATGCGAATGAAAGTCCTTACAATTTACCTCAAGATTTAAAAGCAAAATTAGCATTAATTTATGAGCAAGAAATCGAAACTAATCGTTATCCCGATGGTAGTCATCTTAAATTAAAGAATTTAATAACAGACTATGTTAATGAATCGGTAAATTTACCTTATCTTATCAGTACTAATAATATCTCGATCGGGAATGGTTCAGATGAGTTAATTCGATCGATTTTAATGGCTACTTGTTTGAATAATAGAGGATCAATATTAGTCGCTAATCCAACTTTTTCTATGTATGGAATTTTAGCTCAAAGTTTGGGTATTATTACTCATACTATTAGTAGAAATGAGATAGATTTTAGTTGGAATTTAGACACAGCAAATAAGCTAATTTCTAAGGAAAATAATCCACCTATCAAAGTCGTTTTTGTTGTACACCCTAATTCTCCTACCGCTAACTGTTTAAATTCTGAGGAAATTCAGTGGTTAAGAGACTTGCCAAAAGATATTTTAGTGGTGATTGATGAGGCATATTATGAGTTTAGTCAACAAACTTTAGTTTCAGAATTACCCCAACACCCAAATTGGCTAATTTTGCGCACATTTTCTAAGGCTTTTCGATTAGCCGCCCATCGGGTAGGATATGCGATCGCTCATGGTGATATAATTAAAATATTAGAAAAACTACGTCTTCCTTACAATTTACCTACTTTTTCTCAACTAGCGGCAGAATTTGCTTTACAACACCGAGACTTGATTTTACCAGCCGTTAAGGATGTAATGACAGAAAAAGAAAGGGTTTACCAAGCATTAATTAGCAATTCCTTGTTTAAAGTTTGGCACAGTGAAGCTAATTTTATCTATTTAAGATTAGCCGAAAATCCTACGAAGGAAAATCACTCTCGAATCATGGCACAACTAAAACAAGATAATGTGATTATCCGTCATACTGGAGACGGTTTAAGAATCTCGATCGGAACTTCCTTAGAAAACGATAACCTCTTGAATAAATTAGCCAAACACAATTAATTATACTTAGCAAGGGAATAAAAGATATTGAAGGTATTAGTTATTAGATATTAGGTTTTAAATAAATCACCTGCCGTGATGAATTATAGTCATTAAAAATAAGAATGAAACAGTTTAATAATATTAAAAATTTTCAAAAATCTTGATTGGTGCACAATGCCCACCTTACATAATTTCTCTAACTGTCTCAGTGTTATTTTAACTAACTATAATCAGAAATTGATAAAAATCAATGATTTTAACCAGCTATAAACTTAGCATTTTCTTACTTTTTTTATCTATACCATATCTCAAAACCTTAATTTTTCCGTATTTAACCTTAATGCCCAATACCTAAAACCTAATACCTGTTTCCTACCTTCATCAGTCCGTTTTTCGGTACATGGGAGAGTAGATCTGAGCTTAATGGACTTTCAATGATATATAAACAAAAATGAGAAAAAAAAGGAATAACATTAAGAAATGTAACAGATTTTCTTCAGCTCCTCACAATAACACTGGGGATCAATCAGATAAAGCATTTGATATAGATGTTTACCACAAAAGTTTCCGAGAGAACGTAAAGAATTATAACAAAAACCCTCATTTCCGCTTTATTTTTCCTATACTGACAATATAGAAATAAACTAATTTAGTTATTTCTACGGAGAGTTTATTAAAATTTTAAACTCGTTTTTTGTCGTCAAAATCTTTAGGGAGTATCAAAAGCAATGCAAATATCTCAGAGAAACGGTTGGGGAAATAGTTATTTATTCGCTATGACTAAGAGTTTTCTAATCTGGACATTGACTTTAACAGTGTGCTTTTTGGTGGTGGGTTTTCCCTTAGTGGTCATTTTGATGACGGTGGGAGTGTTAGCCGCCGTAGTTTTACAATCCATTCTTCCAGCTAGTGCAATTCTTTTAGTTTCTGGCGGAATTTTGGGCGTTACTACAGTATTAATTATGCTAAGTTCTATGGTGTTAACCTTGAAAGGGATTCGCCCTGATGAGGTGCAATGGTTAGGTTGGTTACACGATACAGATAAAGACAAAATTAATCAAAATTCTATCTATGCGTCTTGTCCTTTAACCTGTGGCATTGAAAACATTTAGTTTTCTATTTTATAAGCATAATTAATCATAAAAAATAACACTGAATTAGAAATTGATTGTTTAACATCTATTCAGTGATTTTTTTTACCCAATAATAATGATGTAACAGCTTTAGGTTATTCCTGATTGCGTTGAATAAAAGAGATAAAATACTGTATTTAAAAGTAATTAAAATAAATATGTCAAGCCGTCAAGCAAAAAACGAGTACGGAGGGATTTGAACCCCCGACACCCAGAACCGGAATCTGGTGCTCTATCCCCTGAGCTACGCACCCAAACAATACATACAATAATTACGATAGCATATTTTATCTAAGAAAAAACACTATGATAAGCTAAAACTCATTAAACTTGCATATTTTATGATGAGTAAAAAGGTTGCAAAATTAAAATTCATATTCAAAAATAAGCAACCCTAAAATGTTTTAAATTTTTGTTAGTTATTCATTGCTTATTGTTATTATGCCATGAGGACACATTTGAGTTACCCAAAAACTTAAATTAGAATCGTTTATATTTTTTTCCACTATATCAGCGATCGAAGTTGCTATTTGTTCTGTAGCACATAAAGCAAAAACTGTTGGGCCTGAACCAGACATCATCGCTCCTAACACATTTTCTTTTTTAAAGGCAGTTATAAGGGCTGAGACAAATGGATATTCAGGTAAAACGACTTTTTCGAGGTCATTATACAATAATGCTCCTATTTCCTCAGAATTCCGTTTTAGAATAGCTTTAACTAAATTACCACTATGTACTGCATGGGTACGCTGTTTAATACCTTGTCCATCGCACACATAGAGATGGTTATACTGTTCTCGATAAGTATTATATGCCCAAGGGGTAGAAACTCCTAAGTTGTTATATTTTGCTAATATCACCCATATATCTGTTAAGTCGGGCAAGGGTTCAATTTCTTCTCCTCTACCTGTAGCGATCGCAGTGCCGCCAGAAATACAAAAAGGAACATCTGAACCTAGTAAAGCTCCTAAGTCTCGTAATTCTGGTTGTGTCAGTCCCAATGACCACATTAAATTAATTCCCACTAACACGGCGGCGGCATTGGTTGAACCTCCGGCTAGTCCTGCGGCTACAGGTATATTTTTTTCGATCGTAATATCTAATCCGCCAAAATTATGGGCAGATTTGGGGAATTTTTCCTGCATTAATCTCACAGCTTTATAAGCTAAATTAGTATTATCTAAAGGTACTTGAGGATTTTGACAGTAAAGACGAATACTATCAGTGCCATTAGCTCGTAAATGAATTATATCTCCTAAATTGACGCTCTGCATGATCATCACCAATTGATGATAACCGTCGGCTCGATCGCCTATAATTTCCAAATGAAGATTAATTTTAGCAGGGGCAAATAAAGAGTAAGATTGCATAAAATTTAACTATAAGGACAGATTACCATAACCCATGAGTACAGATCAAAAACACCCTTTAGGTCATATCGATCGAGAAATTATCAAAAAAGTGTTTGTTGAGGGTAAAACTGATTATAACTTAGCAGAGGTAGCTCGGTTAAAAATCCGTTATCAAAATTTTCCGGGGGCAAGAGATATTCAGCATGATTTAGAAACGATTATAAAGGAATGGGATATAACTGAAGACGAACTTTTTTCCCAAGCAAGGCTTTTACATACCTCTGGTGCAGTATATCGCAAATCTCAAGAAGTTCAAGAAGACTGGAGTTAGATAAGCTCAATCCTATTAAATCAGATTAGATTCCATCGCCACAATTCAAGTTAAAATAAATCAGATTCGAGATATATTTAATACTTTACTGAAAATATGACCACAGCTACTCAAACCAAATATGAAGCGATCATTGGTTTAGAAACTCATTGTCAACTTAATACTAATACAAAAATATTCTGTAATTGTTCTACAAATTTTGATAGTCTTCCTAATACAAATGTGTGTCCTGTCTGTTTAGGACATCCGGGAGTTTTGCCCGTATTAAACCAAGAAGTGTTAAACTCCGCCATCAAAATGGGTTTAGCCATTCAAGGAAAAATTGCTCGTTATAGTAAATTCGATCGAAAACAATATTTTTATCCAGACTTGCCGAAAAATTATCAAATATCTCAGTTTGATTTGCCTATTGTTGAACATGGTAAATTAGAAATTGAATTAGTTGATCCCAAAACCAAAGAGATAAGCAAAAAAACCATCGGTATTACCCGTTTACACATGGAAGAAGACGCAGGAAAATTAGTCCATGCCGGGAGCGATAGACTAGCAGGATCAACTCATTCTTTGGTAGATTTTAATAGAACTGGTATTCCTTTATTAGAAATTGTATCCGAACCAGATTTGCGCAGTGGTCAAGAAGCCGCCGAATATGCTCAGGAATTGCGTCGTGTAGTGCGTTATTTAGGCATCGGTGACGGTAATATGCAAGAAGGTTCACTCCGTTGTGATGTTAACATTTCTGTGCGTCCTGTCGGTCAAAAAGAATTTGGTGTGAAGGTTGAAATTAAAAATATGAACTCCTTTAGCGCCATCCAGAAAGCCATTGAACATGAGATTGAAAGACAAATTGAGGCGATTGGTAACGGTGAAACTATTATTCAAGAAACTCGTTTATGGGAGGAAGGGAGTCAACGCACTATCAGCATGAGAGTAAAAGAAGGCTCTAGCGATTACCGTTATTTTCCTGAACCAGATTTACCACCATTAGAAGTCAATAACGCAACACTAGAGACATTACAAAAACTTTTACCAGAGTTACCCGCTCAAAAACGTAGTCGTTATGAGACAGAATTGGGCTTATCTGCTTATGATGCCAGAGTTTTAACGGACGATCGAGATGTCGCATTATACTTTGAATCTGTAACGGCTGGAGGTGCAAGTATTAAAGCTGCCGCTAACTGGGTTACACAAGATATTGCGGCTTATTTGAATAGTAATATCGGTATGACTATTAATGATATTGCTCTAAAACCTGAAATGTTAGCAGAGTTAATTACCTTAATTGAAAACGGAACAATAAGCGGTAAAATTGCCAAAGATTTATTACCAGAATTACTAGAAAAAGGCGGATCTCCTAAAGAAATTGTCGAAAGTAAGGGCTTAATTGCTATATCTAACCCAGATGAATTAGCAGAAATTATTGATAAAATTATAGCTGCTAATCCTGATAAATTAGAACAATTTAGAGCTGGAAAAACTAAATTACAAGGATTTTTTGTGGGACAAATTATGAAAGAAACAGGAGGAAAAGCCGATCCAAAATTAACAAATAAAATTCTCAATGAAAAACTAAATAATTAGAAATTAGGAATTAGGAATTAATAGTTTTTTTAACTTTCCTATTTCTCTTATCTTTATTTTTTTCTTTCTGGAAAATGGTCAATTTCAGCAGTCCCATAAAATACAAATTCTTTATCTTTAATTCTAGCTCGATCAACTCTTAAACGAGTGCCATCAAGGACAAATTTATCTAAATCTAAAAGGTTATTAACGTGGTCAATGATTGCTTTTCCTAATAATTGAGCGTCATTATCACCTTGATATTGAGGGTTAATAAATTGAATTTTTGTTCTACCTTCTACCTCTAAATTAGCCAAAATGTTAATACTAACTATATCTTGATTATTCCCGATGGTTATATCAGCTTTAATTCCTAAAGATTTATCCTGATTAACAGTTATTTGTGTATTTTGAAAGTGGAGAGATTGTCCTTGATATTCTAATTTTTGTAATTTTTCCACAATGAAAGGGGTATTAAAAGAAGCAGTTAAATCCTCTTCTGTCAACACAATTCTCAAGGTGGCTTGAGTCGGTTGTCTTAACTTAACTTTACCGCTAAAAATGGCACTAAAATCGATGGAAACCGCTTGGAGATATAATTCCATCGCTTCTAGTCTCAAACCGTTGTACATTAACATTCCGTTGCCGATGAAGTCGAAACCGTCCACACTTCCTTGTAAAAGTTTGGCAACAGGCTCAACTCTGAGATTCGCTTGTAATTTGCCCGTTTTTTTAAACAAGGCTGCGATGGCCGTTGTAATAGCTTTACTGACGATTTGATCTCCACTTTGTCCCGAAAAAGGTAAACTGCCAAACACAATTATTGTTATCGTCCTGATTTACTTTTACAATCACCTATTTTAACATTAAGAAATATTAAAATATGTAAATTAATTTTAACATTCAATCCAAAATTGAGAAATTATTGATCAAGTTCATTAAGAATATCCACTTTTGTTAATGATAAGGGTAATTTGCATTGTAATTGGAGTAAATAAACAAACTTGATTTAAAGATTCCATTAAAACTTTAGAACAGATTTAGAAATTTAGAGCATAATTTTTCGATCGTATAGATAATATTTATAGCTGTAGGATTCATTGAAGCTAAAAATTAATTTAGAATTTCTAAAAAATTGATTGTTGTTATTGTAGTAACTCAAGATACGGTTACAATTATCGAAATTTCCTGACTTAAACAGAATTGTTGTACCAATCTCATAATGAGTTATACCAAAAAACATCATCAAAAAGTGTTAAATTTTAAGGGTTATATTTTAGGTTAGATAAGGTTTTTCATATTCTTTTATTAATACTTAATTGTTCATAAATCATTTAGCACTGCTATATTTAACCTAAATATAGTTACTTATTACTTGTTATTTATCTCAAGGTGAGGAGAAATTATGGCCGTTCAATTACAACAAGCGATCGCAGTAGGCACATATATATTAAAACAAAAACTGCAAGGAAAAAAAAGATTTCCTCTAGTGTTAATGTTAGAACCTTTATTTCGTTGTAATCTCGCTTGTCCGGGATGTGGAAAGATTCAACATCCTTTAGAAATATTAAAAAAATATCTGTCTCCTGAAGAGTGTTTTATCGCCGTAGAAGAATGTGGTGCCCCTGTTGTTTCTATTCCGGGAGGAGAACCTTTATTACACCCCCAAATAGGCGAAATTGTTAAAGGTTTAGTAGCCAGAAACAAGTTTATTTATCTTTGCACCAATGGCATTTTATTAGAAGACAAATTAGACTTATTTGAACCGTCACCCTATCTTACCTTTAGTGTACATCTTGATGGTTTAAAAGAAACCCACGATCGATGTGTCGATCGAGAAGGAGTATTTGATAAAGCAGTTAAAGCCATTAAAACGGCAAAAGCCAGAGGATTTCGAGTTAGTACTAATACAACAGTATTTGAAGGTACAGATCCTCAAGAAATGCAAGAATTTCTCGACTTTCTTGAAACCCTTAATACCGATGGTGTGATGATTTCTCCGGGTTATAGTTATGAGTGGGCACCGGATCAAGAACATTTCTTAAAACGAGAGCAAACTAAAGCCTTATTTAGACAAATCCTTAATCCTTGGAAAAACGGTCAGAAAAACTGGAATTTTAATCATAATCCCCTATTTCTTGACTTTTTAACAGGAGAAAAAGATTATGATTGCACACCTTGGGGGAGTCCTAGTTATAGCGTATTAGGTTGGCAAAAACCCTGTTATTTACTTAATGAAGGCTATTACCAGAGTTATCAAGAATTATTAGATAATACTGAATGGGAAAAATATGGGCAAAAGAGTGGTAATCCAAAATGTGCTGATTGTATGGTTCACTGTGGTTATGAGCCTACCGCAGCCATGGATGCTCTTAAATTTGAAAATACTGGCAGAGCAATTACAAGCCTATTTCGTTAAGATACTGTTGAGAGTTGATGATGAAAAAATTACCATAATGATTGGTTTTACCTGAGTTCGAGAAAAAATCCTTGATGTAGGTAGGTTTTAGGGTTTAGGGTTTAGGTTCTAAAAATACCAAATCTGATTGAATTATTTAATTAAATTCATCTAAGTAAAATCAATTGTTAACAGTTTTTGATCAATTATTTACCTAATACCTAACAACTAATACCTAATACCTTGCTATTACCCATACATTTTGCATCGAACTGAGGTAATTTTGAAACTATTATACTTCTCAAAATATTCATTAAACAGGGATTGAGTAATAGGTAATAGTGATTATAATTGATGATTTATTATCTTAAATTGATTTTTATTTTTAATTTTTGAAGATGTCGATTAATTAACAAGTAAAATTAATTTATGGTTGATAATTCACGATTCACGATTAAAGGTACAATTACACTAATAAAGATCCCTATATTAATAATTATGAGTACAGTGTTGCTTGTCGAAGATAGTACAACGACAAGAAAAATGATTAGTGAACTATTAATTAAGCAAGGTTTAAAGGTAGAAATAGCAACGGATGGAGTTGAAGCATTAGAAATATTGCCTACTATTAGCCCTGATATAGTTATCTTAGATATAGTTATGCCCAAAATGAATGGGTATGAGGTGTGTCGCAATATTAAATCAAATCCTAAAACAAAAAATGTCCCCGTGTTGATTTGTTCTTCCAAAGGAGAAGATTTCGATCGATATTGGGGAATGAAACAAGGAGCTGATGCTTATATCGCAAAACCCTTTCAACCAAAAGAACTAATTGCTACCATTAAACAATTGTTAAAAGGATAAAGTTAAAATAAGATGGTGAGCTATTAATTTTATGATGATATTAACTCAAACAATTAAACCTATTTCCTTTAATATAAAACTCCAAGGAAAAAAGTTTATGATGCGATCGTGATTTACTATAGATATTAAAAAATTAGTATTTTTCAGCTGTTATTAATGATAATAAAAATATTCGTAAACCAGTAATCACATAATAGAGAAAAACATGGCTGACAATCAAAAGTATTCAGACTCTATCAAAGAGAGCCAAATTACTTTAGGCTTAGAACAATCTGTCGAAGGAGTAGAAGCCCCAGAAGGAGAATTACATCTTCGTTTTGTCTTACCCTCTGGGGATGAATTCGCCCTTCCAGCTGTTGGCATTAGAGAAGTCATGCAACAAGAACCGGATAGAATTACTCCCATTCCTAACGCCTCTCCCTTACTATTGGGAACAATTAATCTTCGAGGAGAAATTATTTGGGTAGCTGACTTAGGGCAATTTTTGGGTTATCCTAATATGTTGAATACTGATAGGTCTGATATACCCGTAATTGCTATTGAAGAACAAGAAACAATTTTAGGGTTAGCTGTTGATAAATTGGGAGCGATGCAGTGGTTAGACATAGATACATTACAAATACCTCAAAATATTCCCGATCATATCGCCCCTTATATTCAGGGTGAATGGATGGATGAACATAATCACTATGTTAGACTTTTAGACCAAATTGCTATTCTTCGCTCTGCTCGTTGGGTAGCATAAATTATATAAATCACCAAGATTACATCACGAATTTAGCAATGAACGGAGAAAGCACTATGGTATCAGAAACTGACTATCAACAAAGATATGGACAGGCTCAAACAGCTTATCTTGAGGGTGATTTAGAATCAGCTATTAATATTGCAGATGACATTACAAAAGACTACCCAGAAGATCCGAGCGTTTTATTACTCAAAGGACATATATACTTACGTCAACAAGAATACGAAACAGCGAAAGCTACCTATAAACAAGTACTGAATCTAACAGATCATCAAGATTTAGTAAACTTAGCTCATCAAGGATTAGCACAAATAGAAGAAGAACAACAAGACTTTTACCCCTCAGAAGTAGAGTCCCCTATGTTTGACGATGAGATTGAAGAAATAGATGATGATGAACCAAATGATAATTGGACGAGTAGTATTCAATTTGATAGCATCGATTGGGATGTGGATGATTTAGAGGAAGAAGACATCGAAGATCCCACTCTGCAACAAAATCCCCCTCTTAATAGAGATTTCTCTAATCCTCCTCCAAAACCAAAATCTTCTACTCAACAAAATGAGTCTTTTGAAAATCTATTTACCGATGATGATAATGATGATACCGCAGCGAATCAAACCCCCAGTAAAAATGAAAAAGTTACCTCACATTCAGATTTTGACGGATTTTCTGATGATCTGTTAGCCATGAATCTTGATGAATCAGATTTTAACTATGATGATGAGGATGAAGATTTTATCAGTGATGGTACTCAAGATACAGGTGCCCCTACTTTTGTTGTTTCTTCTGAAGAACCAGAATTGAGTGATCTCGAAAAAATGTTAACGGGAGGAGCCAATCTTTTAGGAGATTTTGACGAAGATTTAGGAGACTATAGCTCAGAATTAGAACCTTTAACTTCTGCAATGCAATCATCTAACCCCTCAACTACTGAATTAGGAGATGAAGATGGCCCCTTAGTACCAGAAGGAGAGGAAAATTTCTTTTTTGCACCTGATGAATTAGACGATATTCCTGATATTGATGCAGATGAATTACCTGTATCTAGTATTTTCACTAAAGAACAAAGACAAGACAAATCCTTTAGTAGTATTTTAGATGATAATGATAATGTTTTTGATGATGATTTTGAAAATGAAATTACGGGAAGTTTTACCTTTGATACAGATAAAATTAACTTAGATATAGAAGATGATGATATTAGTGTTTCTTCTTCTCTTTCAGATATATCTACGTCTCCATCTTCTACCATATTCACTCCAGAAGTGGAAATTCCTCAAGGAAATTTAGCTAAATACTATAATTTACCTTTACTATCAAAACAGTTAGTTCATGGTGGTATAACTGGTATTGCTACTTTCTTGATTGTGTTGTTAGTTAGTTTTTCCCAAGCCTCTATTCCTCTAAATACGACGAATAAGCCTGAAGTAAAACCGACAACGGAGAAAAAAGAAACTCCGGTTAAACAGGAAGATAAACAAGCCAAAACCATTACTTATCCTTTCTTTAACAGATTTTTGTTAAGTTTGATAGCTGGTCTTGCCAGTGGTGGCAGTACAATAGCATTAGGTTATTTAATGACTAATCATGTTAGACGCTATACCAATGATTTGCAGAATCAATTTGAGTCAGTTTATCAAGGTGATTATGAAGTTAAAGCAACGGTTTATTCTCAGGATGAATTTGGGACTTTAGCCGCAGGATTTAACCAAATGGCAAAAATGATTAATACTACCACCACAGAAGCCAGAAAACGGGCGGAAGAAACGGAAAGAGCGAGGGAAGATTTACAACGTCAGGTTATTCGTCTTCTCGATGACGTGGAAGGGGCGGCAAGAGGAGATTTAACGGTACAAGCTGAGGTAACGGCGGACGTTTTAGGGGCGGTGGCTGATGCTTTTAACCTAACTATTACAAACTTACGGAAAATCGTTAAACAGGTTAAACAAGCGGCGGTTCAAGTAAACAAAGCGAGTACAGATAGTGAGGTATTCGCCCGAAATCAATCTAGTGATGCGTTGAGGATGGCGGAGGAGTTAGCTGTAACGCTTAATTCGGTACAAATGATGACTGATTCTATTCAAAGGGTAGCAGAAAACGCTAGGGAAGCGGAAGAAGTTGCTCGATCGTCTAGTGTTACAGCCCTTAAAGGTGGAGATGCGGTAGAACGAACGGTGGCAGGTATTTTACAAATTAGAGAAACTGTATCGGAAACGACTCGAAAGGTAAAACGACTAGCGGAAGCATCTCAACAAATTTCCACCATTGTTGCCGTTATTTCTCAAATTTCCTCTCGTACCAACTTGTTAGCGTTAAATGCTTCGATTCAAGCGGCACGGGCGGGGGAAGCTGGTAGAGGGTTTGCGATCGTGGCTGATGAAGTACGACAGTTAGCGGATCGTTCGGCTAAATCCTTACAAGAAATTGAACAAATTGTATTACAAATTCAAACAGAAACGGGATCGGTAATGACGGCAATGGAAGAGGGTATTCAACAGGTTCGGGATGTAACTGATCGATCGGAACAGGCAAAACGATCGCTAGAAGATATTATTCAAGTATCTAATCGTATTGATGCTTTAGTTCGATCGATTACTGCTGACACCGATGAACAAAGAGAAAATTCCAGAGGGGTTGCGAAGGTAATGCAGGCCGTAGAATTAACTGCCCAAGCCACTTCTCAAGAATCCCAAAGAGTAGCAGGTTCACTACAAAATCTGGTAGGTATTGCGAAAGATCTTATTTCTTCTGTAGAACGTTTTAAAGTAGAAGGAAAATAATTAAATCAATGAACAATGAACAATTAATAATTAATAACTTCAAAAATTTTGAGTTCAATTTATTGAACGTGATCATGATCATCTTAGCAGTGAAATTTATCAATCTGTGGATTTTTGATTAACTGCTGTCTTCCAGTCTCCTTATCTCTCTATCTCCTAACTAAAGTGAATAAAGTATTTGAACGTCTAGTGTCGGGACTGTTTTTAACAGGACAAATTTTGGTTCATATCTTACAAGCTAAAATTTATCGTAATAATAGTTTAGATCAAATGGCTTTTGTGGGGCCTGCGTCCTTGCCCATATCCTTAATTACTGCCGCTTCAGTGGGTATGGTATTTACAATTCAGGTAGCAAGGGAATTTGTCTATTTTGGTGCTACTACCGCAGTGGGAGGCGTTTTAGCTTTAGCTTTAACTCGTGAATTAGCACCGGTTTTAACAGCCGTAGTATTAGCAGGTCGTGTGGGAAGTGCTTTTGCTGCCGAAATTGGTACGATGAAGGTAACAGAACAAATTGACGCTTTGTATATCTTAAAAACAGATCCTGTTGATTATTTAGTGACTCCTAGAGTTATTGCTTGTTCTTTAACGTTGCCTATTTTAAGTATTGTCTCTTTAGTGGTAGGTATGGGAGCGGGGTTAATTATCTCTGATACAATTTATGATATTTCTACCTCAATTTTTCTTGATTCTGTTAAGAATTTTTTGAAAACATGGGACGTAATTGTTTGTATTATTAAATCTGTGGTTTTTGGAGCGATTATTGCTATTATTGGCTGTAATTGGGGTTTAACTACCACGGGGGGTGCAAAGGGTGTAGGTCGATCAACTACTGAAGCGGTGGTTATTTCTTTGATTTCGATTTTTGTAACTAATTTTTTTCTTTCATGGTTAATGTTTCAAGGTACTGGTAGTGCGGTAATAGAATAATTGACAATTAAGAATTGATAATTGATAATTACTTTGTCAGGACTTGCTCATTTATAAGAAAAAGAAAAACTAAGGAATGAAGCATTGTTCTTTAAGGGTTAAAGTTTTTGCCCTTTATTTTTGATTTAATCTTAACCAATTATTTTTTTATATCAGTAAGTTGATAAATTTATGCGTATTTTAATTATGGGGGGAACTCGTTTTATCGGTGTTTCTCTGACTAAAATTTTAGTTGCTCAAGGTCATGAAGTTGTTTTGTTTAATAGAGGTAATAAATCTGTACCTGTTGATGCTGTGACTCAAATACATGGCGATCGTAAAGATATACCACAATTACAAGAAAAATTAAAAGGACAAAATTTTGATGCCATTTTCGATAATAATGGGCGAGAATTAAGTGATACTCAACCTTTAGTTGAATTATTTAAAGGAAAATTATCTCATTTTATCTATGTTAGTTCAGCAGGGGTTTATTTATCATCGGAACAAATGCCTCACCTAGAGGATGATCCTGTTGACCCACAAAGTCGCCACAAAGGGAAATATGAAACGGAACAATATCTCCAAAATGAGGGTATTCCCTTTACTTCAATTCGTCCTGTATATATTTATGGTTCGGGCAACTATAATGATTTAGAGGCTTGGTTTTTCGATCGATTAGTACGAAATTTGCCTATTTTAATTCCGAATAGTGGTTTACACTTTACTCAATTTGGTCATGTGGAAGACTTAGCTATCGCGATGAGTAAGGTTTTGGGTAATTCCAAAGCCATTGGACAAATATATAACATTTCGGGCGATCGATATGTAACCTTTAAAGGATTAGCTTTGGCTTGTGCATCTGCTATCGGGAAAAATCCAGAAGAAATAGAGATAAAATATTATAATCCTAAGAAATTTAATTTAGGAAAAAGAAAAGCATTTCCTATTAGAGTACAACATTTTTTTGCCGATATTTCCAAAGCTAAAAAAGATTTAGATTGGCAACCAAAATATGATTTAATTTCAGGATTAAAAGAGTCTTTTGAAAATGATTATTTACCATCAGGGAGAGACAAAATTGAAATAGATTTTACTCTCGATCGAGAAATCCTCAGTCAATTATAATCCTTAAAAAGATCTTACAAAAAAATAGCTCCTTTTTAAACAAATTTTTAGAATAGAAAGATATTTTAAAATTATATCTAGCAGTCCTAAATAGATTATTTCAAAAAGTATTAAATTTTCAAAAAGTTTAAATATTTTTTATAATAATTGATTATTAACATCTTAATTTTACCTGAGTTCGATGTTAGAAATTTTATTATTAATAAGGGTTTAAGAGTAGTAGGTAAAGACATTTTACCTTAACAAAAGAATTAAATAAGCATAAATAATTATCTAAAATCAATTTGACTAATGTTTAAATCAATTATTACTATTGTCTCCTACCTTAATAAAAAATTTTATGTTGAAATGAGTTTATTTCGGATTGCTATATAAATTATTATTCTTAACAAATAGTCTTGTTATTACTAAGAACATTTATTGAAATAAATTCAATGTTATTTTTTATTTTAAAAAACTATGAAAATATCGATCGCCCAACTAAATCCCATAATCGGAGATATTGAAAACAATGCTAAGAAAATTCGAGAAAAAGCTGAATTAGCCGTTAAAGAGGGTGCAAAATTACTCTTAACCCCTGAATTATCTCTTTGTGGTTATCCTCCCAGAGATTTACTTTTAAACCAAAGTTTTGTTGATGTAATGTCTGAAAAATTACAGCAATTAGCCTTAGAAATTCCATCACAAATTTATGTTTTAGTAGGTACTGTAACATTTAATTCTCTTGCTCATGAACAGGGTAAAAAGAACCTTTATAATAGTACTGCTTTAATCAATAATGGTAAAATCTACCAAATCTATCATAAAAGACTTTTACCAACTTATGATGTATTTGAAGAAGATCGATATTTTAGTGCAGGAAATGATGTTAATTTTTTCATTTTAGATGGTGTAAAAATAGGGGTAACAATTTGTGAAGATTTGTGGAATGATGAACAATTTTGGGGTAAAAAAAATTATAGTATTAATCCTATTCAAGATTTAGTTAATGAGGATATTGATTTAATTGTCAATTTATCAGCTTCGCCTTATATTGTTGGGAAACAAAAACTAAGAGAAGGATTATTAAAGCATATTGTTAACAAATATAAAATACCAATTATTTATGTTAATCAAGTAGGTGGAAATGATGATTTAATTTTCGATGGTTTTAGTTGTGGAGTTAACAAGCAAGGAGAAATAATTGCTAGATGTTATCCCTATCAAGAAGATTTAATTTATTTAGAATTAGAGAAAAATAATAAAGATTTATCTTCAAATTATGTTCAAGATTTAATTGATAGTGAAGAGAAAGAAATTTATCAAGCCTTAGTATTAGGTGTCAAAGATTATGCTCGAAAATGTGGTTTTACTAAAGCTATTTTAGGTTTAAGTGGTGGTATTGATTCCGCTTTAGTGGCAACTATTGCTGTTTCTGCATTAGGTAAAGATAATGTTTTTGGTGTGTTAATGCCTTCCCCTTACAGTTCAGATCATTCTGTTATTGATGCTGAAAAATTAGTTAATAATTTAGGTATAAAAAGCGAAAAAATATCTATTCAAGAGGGAATGAAAAGTTTTGATTTTATGTTAAATCCCCTTTTTAAAAATACAGAATTTGGTATTGCTGAAGAAAATTTACAGTCGAGAATTAGAGGGACTTTATTAATGGCGATCGCAAATAAATTTGGTTATTTATTATTATCAACGGGCAATAAATCTGAGATGGCAGTGGGATATTGTACTTTGTATGGTGATATGAATGGGGGATTAGCTGTTATTGCAGACGTACCGAAAACGAAAGTTTTTAACATCTGTAAATGGATTAATAAGGATGAAGAAATAATCCCTAATAATATTTTAGTAAAACCACCAAGTGCAGAATTAAAACCCAATCAAAAAGATGAAGATTCTTTGCCTCCTTAT
Source organism: Geminocystis sp. NIES-3709 (assembly GCF_001548115.1). Classification (GTDB taxonomy): domain Bacteria; phylum Cyanobacteriota; class Cyanobacteriia; order Cyanobacteriales; family Cyanobacteriaceae; genus Geminocystis. The sequence goes on from NZ_AP014821.1 coordinate 1,028,850, forward strand.
GATATTTTAGACGATATTTTAGAACGTTATATCACTCAACATCAATCTTTAAATGATATTGAAAAAGCAGGGCATAATTTAGAGACTATTAAAAAAGTGGTAAAATTAGTTGATCGAGCTGAATTTAAACGAAAACAAGCCCCTCCTGGACTAAAAATAACAGATCGAGCATTTGGTACCGGTTGGAAAATGCCTATTGCTTATAGATTAGGAATTACAAATTAGAAATTAGAAATTTTTGTTGTAATTTAATAGTTATTTACTTATTATTATTATATAGCAATTCTTATATTTATGAGGTACTCCAGAGCAGAGTCAAACCCATTGCTATTAAGAAATAGGTGTACCTTACTATTTAGATAAACGCTATAATAGTGATTTTTCACTTGATGAAATTAAAAGTATTTTGGAAAAACTATATTACTATCTTTCCTTTATTAATGGTTCATGGACAACACCAATATTAATAACAGGTTTTGATCATAATGATATATTAGTATCGGAACTATGGTGGAATTTTTTTGTTGAATCACATCGTTATATTAAAAGATGGTTTCCCGATTCTTGTGATCAAGATTTTCAAAATTTATTTTCTAATTTTTGTCAAAAATGGAATAATCCTCAATGGAATGACGTATTAAAAAAAGCACTTAATTGGTATATTGAAACAAATAAATGCTCAATTATGATAGAAGGTAATATTATCTTACAACAGGCTGCTTTAGAAATGTTATCTAGCTTTATATTAGTAGAATTGACACAAGTGATAACAAAAGAGAAATATGATAAAAAAGACACTACCAAGAAAATTAGAAAATTGTTAAATCACTATAATTTACCGTTAAAGATTCCTGTAAATTTAACTAATTTAAAAAAAATCGAAAATGATCAAGACAATAGATTTAATGATTCTCCAGCAATTTTTGTATTTGTAAGAAAGTCAATTGTTCATGACACTCTTGAAAATTTAGAAAAAATGGAGGAAACTATAATAAATTCACAAGTGGATAAAGAAGATGTTATTTCTGAAGTTTATATTTTAGGTCAATGGTATTTAGAGATAATTTTATTAAAAATATTTGACTATCAAGGAAATTATGTCGATCGTACAAAACAAGATATTTGGAAAAATTCAATTGGGGAAGATTTTACTAAATTAATATCTTAAGTATAGCTATGGTGTTCGATCGAGCCTAAAGAAAATTAACTTTAATATAAAAAACTATATTTTAGTAACGATAATTTAATATTTTTTATCATCTTAACAAACTGTTTCAAACTTAAGTGAAATGACTATATATCTTTCCAATCTAACCTTTAATTTTGATAACTTATGAATTTAGTCAGTTTTTAGTAAAGGCATTTGAGACAGAGGAATGGTTAATGTTACTGTAGATCCTAATTCTTCTCCCATGCTGTAAAAAGAGATTTTACCCCCCATTGTTTCTACTAAGCGTTTTGAGATAGCTAATCCTAATCCTGTACCTCCATAAGCCTTTGTTCGAGAACCATCTACTTGATAAAATGTCTCAAATAGTTTTTCTTGTTTATCTAAGGAAACTCCTATACCCGTATCTGCAACGCTGATTTTTACCATACCGGGTAATGTCATTCCTTTTAAAATAAAGGTTTTAGGTATAATTTCTGTTGTAATTTCTATCCCTCCCACTCTGGTAAATTTGAGAGAATTACCAACTAAATTAAACATTATTTGTAGTAGTCTTTGATAATCAGCATAGACTAAAATTTGGTCATAGGTAGCAGGTAAATGAATATTAAGAGAGAGATTTTTTTTCTCGGCTTGATTATGGGCAAATTTATAAATATCGTTGTAAATGTTGTTAAGAGAAATCGTATCTAAATTAAATTCTAATTTCCCGGATTCTATTTTGGCGATGTCTAAAATATCATTAATTAAATTCAATAAGTGTAAGGCGGAATGATAGGCTTGATCGAGAAATTCTAGTTCTTCTTCTCGACTATCGGTCATATCATCTAGTATGAGTCTTAAAAATCCGATGATACCATTTAAAGGTGTTCTTAATTCGTGGCTAGTACTGGCTAAAAATTCAGTTTTTAATCGAGATGCTTCTTCTGCCTGAGTATTTGCTTGTTCTAGTTTTTGGTATAGCATAGCATGAGCGATCGCAGTTCCCACTTGATCTGCTAATTCTTGTACTAATTCTAATTCTGCTTGATTCCATTGTCTTAATCGATCGCATTGATGTAAACAAATAATTCCATTAAATTGATCGTGATAAAAAGTAGGTACTAACAACACGGACAAAGCATCACAGGAAGGGTACAAAGTCCCAACTATAATTTTTGGTTTACGCTCAAACACAACATCTTTTATCACAGGATAGTCATGAAAATTAAAACGTCTTCCTAATATGGAGGGATAACGAGGATCACAATATTCGGCTTTAATTTCGAGATATTCCTCTTCTTTTGTCGGGGAAAATAAAAGACAACGATTAGTACTTAAAGCTTTTCCGATACTATCTACCGTTTGTTGCCAAATGGTTTCTAAATTGAGCGTCGCTCGAATTTTTCGTGCTATGGTGGTAAGTAATTTTTGATAAGGATCGGGATTAGTGGGTAGTGAGGAAGTGGTAGTTAAACAAATTTCTTGTTCTTGTAAAAGATGCCCCATAACTAATACTAATTCAGCATTACCACTGGGGAGAATAATTGGACTAATAATTAATTCAAAAGGTAAAGAATGATCTTCGTAACACAAAATACAATGACATTGTTCAGGAATTTTCCGAGTTAAAATTCTTTCAATTCTTTCCAGATAAGCTGATTTTGCAAAAGGAGATAATTTGATGATTGAGTCGTTAGTAATTACTCCTAATTCGGGTAAATTCGATCGCCAATAAAAAGAATGATAGTTACCCAAAACATCTTGAGTAAAGACTAATTCACTACCCAAATCCCCTAGATTTTGAAAGTTATTTTTAACTATGTTTAACGTCATTTATTCTCCGATGATCTAATCAATGTAATGCTAATCGATCAAAGTTTAGATCATTAACTATATTAAAAATTAACTTAGAGCTTAACAAAAATCGCTCTTTTCTTTCAACGATAAATTATTTCAAAAAAAAGGTGTTAGAACGTATTTTAAAGGTTTTTGATGAACCTAAATCCCCCTTATAAAGAGGGAGTTTTTTTGATTTCCTCCCTTACAAAAAGGGTTTGTGAAATGGTACATCATTATTTTGACACTTCCTTACAGATATTAATCGTTCCATTCTCCTCTAGGGGGTACAGGAGGGTTACGACGCAAACTGCGAGTCAAATCATCATCTTGTTGTCTTTCTCCTTTTAACCATTCTTTTAACGCAGACTCAATAACTCGACTGGGATCATTTGTTAAATGTCTGATTTTTTCGACTAAGTCCGAATCGAGATGAATCGAAATTTCTACCTTATCAGTACCGCGCCCCTCAGACAAAATTTGATTATTCATACAATATTTACTAACCCTATACTTGTTCTATTTTACAAAATTATTTTATATATTCTATTGTCCTTGATTTTTAACTATTTTCCTAGTGATAGATCAAAATAAGTTAAGAAACGTTAATTTTTTCTAAAATTTTTAAAAAATATTTACAAGATCTGATGTTCAGGATCTGCTTAATAAATCAGTTTGATTTTCGTCACCTTGGGTTAAGATATGGAAATTATTTTACAAGTTAAATTTAATATATGAGTAGTTTAAAAGGTAGAGATTTATTAGGCATTGCAGACTTAACTCCCGAAGAAATTAGAACTGTCCTCGATTTAGCGTCAGATTTAAAAAAAGGTGAAAAACAATTTAACAGCAATAAAACATTAGGACTTTTATTTTATAAAGCCTCAACCCGCACAAGAGTTTCTTTTAGTGTAGCGATGTATCAATTAGGGGGGAATGTTATTGATTTAAACCCCAGTCGCACTCAAGTAGGTAGAGGTGAACCGATCGAAGATACTGCAAGAGTACTCGATCGTTATTTGGATATTTTAGCGATTCGTACTTTTGCTCAGGAAGATATACAAACTTTTGCTAATTATAGTAACATCCCTATCATTAACGCTTTAACAGATTTAGAGCATCCTTGCCAGATTTTAGCTGATTTACAAACGATCGAGGAATCTTTTGGTAGTTTAGAAGGCTTAACTCTCACCTATTTAGGAGATGGTAACAATGTTGCTCATTCTCTGTTGTTAGGAGGTGTTTTAATGGGTATGAATGTGCGCATCGCTTCACCAGAAGGCTATTTACCCGATGAAAATATCGTAAAACAAGCCCAAGCCTTGGCAAAAAAACCCGAACAAGTTGTTATCACTCAATCCCCAAAAGAAGCGGCCGAAAATGCTCATGTGTTATATACAGATGTTTGGGCAAGTATGGGACAAGAAGAAGAAACTGCTCAAAGAATACCAATTTTTCAACCTTATCAGATAAACCAAGATCTCGTTAATCTTGCTGATGATAGTGCTATTATTTTACATTGTCTTCCCGCTTATCGAGAAAAAGAGATTACCGCCGAAGTCATGGAAGGCAGACAGTCTCGTATTTGGGATGAAGCCGAAAACAGAATGCACGCACAAAAGGCTTTAATCGCGTGTTTATTAGGCTTAGATGATTAATGGGGAATTAGGAGTTAGAAATTAGGAATTAATCAATTTTGCCTAGTTTTGCCTTTTTATTTCTCATTACTTTTATCCCTAAATAGGGTTTGCTGAATAAGTGAGAAAGGTATTAAAATCAATTAACAATTAACAAAAGTATTTCTTCTGTCTCCTGACTCCTACCTTCATCAGAATACTTTTTCAGCAGACTCTAAATAATAAAAGCCTCACTTAACTGACTTCCATCTAAACTAATTTGAATCCAGAAACATTCTCCCTTTTTACCCCAGAATTTATATTGTAAAAGTCGATCGTCTTGTCGTGCTACTAACGTTTTAAAAACTTCTGTATATTGATCCATAACATTAACTTTAAGATTTATTGGTAAAGTATAAGAATCATTAATACTATAAAGACGGAGGAAAATACTATTTTCGTTAGAGGATTTAGGTAATAAACCAATCACTAAAGCTAAAGAAAACCCTCCTACATCAACCCCTAAATTAATACGCTTACCACACCATAAACCAGCATTGGGATTATTCGGCTCTAAACGCCAAATTCCTTCGGCGGCATTCCAGCGAGTTTCATCATCATGGGATTGACTCATGATATAGTTAAGAGCTTGTATCGCTTGGGATTTGTGGACAGTATTAGTGGGTAACACACTTAATCTTTGGGCTGCAATTCTTAATTGATGTTCGTCTCGAATTTGATAGATATATTGTAAATTAATCTCTCCCGATCGCATTACAATACCATTGGTAATAAGAGGCGGAGAATCGTTAATTAAGTCAAAATTATCTGCCAAATCTCGAAGGTGTTGCCATCCTCGATCGTATGCTTGATTGAAATTATGTTGTAACCACGCACCTAAACAAAGAGGTTGATATTGTTGGTATAGAGATTGACGACAACTATCATCACTAAATATTGCCCCCCATTTAACAAAATCTAAATGATGACGTATCATTAAACTATCTAATGGAAGTAATGATGTCAATAAATTATTTTTTTCCGTTGTCGATAGTAAAGGTAATGTTTGACACTCAGGTTTTCCAGAAAGAGAGTATTTTTCAAACAACCATAATAAATTAAGATCTCCTTCTACCAATTGCTCAGGTAAAATATAGTTGAAAAAAGTACGATCGTAAATGGCTAACTCTTTAACATCTTCATAAACAACAAAACCCCAAAATCTTAGCCAACCAGTATCTAAATTAACTTGTATTGGTAGAAAATAATCTCCCCGAAAATGAGGAATATCCACCCACTCTTGAGGAATATAAAACTCCGTTAAATCTTCTTTTTCTTCAGGTAATAAAATCAGACGAGTATTGTTATTAATAACAAGAGGGGTACCATTAACAAATTCCCAAAATGTTAATAAATTATTTTCATCTAATTCCTCATAATATATATTAGGAAAAGTAATTTTTAACCATTTGATTAAACAAATACTTACCAAGGCATTTAAAAAACTTTGATGTCTGCCTCCATTAGGAGAACATCCTTGAGATATTTTTATGGCTTTGACTTCATCTTCATCAGAGAATTTCAGCCATAAATGTTCAGAATTAAAAGCTGTAAATAAATCTAAAGACATAATCTTAATCTGAGTTTTATTTATAAAAATCATTAGAAAATTAATTATTATTAATAAGAGAATAAGTAGAGTTATTAATCCATTCTTCAATAAGGTGAATAAAACTAATTTCAATATGTTTAGTATCAGGAAAAACTAATTTATATTCCTCACTTATATTATTTTTAAATCTTGAAGCTATTGAGTTTTGAATATCTATTCCTACTGAATCATTAACAATCCAATTATGTTTGATTAAATATTGTTGGATATAGTTTTGTTCTTCAGAAGAAAAAGACTGATATAAGTCAGAAATTTTTTTCCATAAAAGTTGTTTACAATGTTCTTGTAACCAGTGATCTAAAGGTTGTTTTAATTTAACAATTATTGCTCTTGTTAAAGAAATCTGTTTTTCTATTAATAACTCATCAACAAGTTTTTCTAATAAGCATTGTCTAACAAAACTAATCTCTCTTGCCACCTGAAATTGTTGATTTACGAAGTCTGGATAATTTAATTCCATAACTTGTACAATTTCTGTTTGGGTTAACTGTAAGCCTTTCCACAACTGAAATAATATTTTTTGTGGCATTTCAAGCCTAGTAAAAGTAGAAGCTAAAATCTCATTGACTAACTCATATTCTTCCTGTCGATCATCTGTTTCTTCAGTAAAATTTAATTCAATATTATTTGTTAAATTGTTAACATCTTCTTCAATTTTTATCATGCGAGGATTGCAATATTGACGAGCAAAATTTACACATTTTAATAAAATCTTTTCACACTCAGAAGACGTTAAAGAAGGTAAAAATTTTTCCTTATTACTGATGAGAAAATTATACTCATTACTAACTTGTATAAATTGAGTTTGAGAAGGAGAAGGTAACATTTTATTTTGCCCTATTCCTTTCGATCGATAAATAAGATTGAAACATTGCCAAACAAATAAATATTGCTCTAAGTTATTATCTTTTAAACCTCCTATTTGTTGTAAGCATTTTCTTTGATTGGTGATACTTAATTTTCTTAATAAACCCCAGTCTGAAGCCCTATCCCATCCCATATATAGATAGGCTTGATCAATAAGTTGATTTTCTAACTTATTTCTAGCATAAGTAGTTAATTTAGACTTAAATTGAGTATCATAATTGGATAATAATTGAATAGGAGAAGATACCAATAAATTTGCCCATTGAAAATAGTCTTGCCAAGTAAATAAATCCCAATAACTTCTCAATCGTTGATATACTTTTTGAGTTGCAAAAAAACAGGATTCTTGTAAATAAGCAACTAAATGTCTATATTTAAAGTTATCTTGTTCTTTTTTGAGCCATTGTAAAAACTCTTGAGCAACAATATCTTCTTCTGAAGGAATTATTTGTTGCTTTATTAATAACTCCATATTTCGTTCCAATTCTGGAGTATTTTTCCAGTAGGTAATCAGAGAAGAGGATTCCTCTTTCAAACAAAGAAAGGAAGAAAACTGCGTCACAAGATTAGTGCGTTTTTGCATTTTCATAAAGTAGATTAAGGCTGATTCTCCTCAAGTGTTTGGTTTCCTTATCTACTTATCAGTGTGACTTTCTCAATTTATGCGCAATTTATCAAAAAATTTTTTATTTTTCTGAAAATTTCTAAATGTATGGGAAAAAATAAACCCGAAATGGTTGGTTATCGGTACTAAAAAAAACAAAATATTAGTCTCAAACTTTGATTGATCAAAGATTCTACATCGATTAATAGTTTTTCCTTTTATAACGAGGGTTTCAGTTATTTTTATGGGTTTGATGTAAATGCTGAGGGGGCGACAATGAAGCTAAAAAGACTATGCTGTAAGGGATTGAACATGGTAATCTGGATAAAGATGAGATATTTTCAGTTTGTATATTAATAATAATAGAAAAAGATGTTTCAACTTCCCCAAGATTATCAAGATAATTTTAAAAAGCAGTTTAATTTACCTCAATATTTAACTCTTTGTCTTTTAGTTAACTTACTCCAAAATCTTAAAACTGTTAGGTTAGAAGAAATGGCAAAACTTTTTCCTTATCCGATTAAATTAAGAAGTAGAATTAAAAAGTTACAAAGATTTCTAAGTCTGGAAAATTGGAAAATTGAAACTATCTGGTTTCCTATTTTAAAATCATGGATTATTAATAATTGGGAATCGAAAAAAGTTATCTATTTAGTAATTGATAGAACACAGTGGCAAAATATTAATATATTGATGGTAAGTTTAGTTTATAATCAAAGAGCTATTCCCATTTATTTTACATTACTAGATAAAAAAGGAAGCAGTAATTTATTAGAACAAAAACAAGTATTAGAACCGAGTATTAATTTATTAATTGAATATAAAATAATCGTTTTAGGAGATAGAGAATTTTGCTCTGTAGATTTAGCAAAGTGGTTATCACTAGAGAAACAGGTTTATTTATCTCTACGTTTAAAAAAGAGCGAATATGTCGAATTAGAATCTGATATATGGTTTCGATTAAGTGAATTAGGTTTATGTCCTGGATTCTCTGTATATTATCGAGGAATAAAAGTTACAAAAACGAAGGGATTTTCAGGAATTAATTTAGCAGCAAAGTGGAAAAAAAATTATCGAAATAAATCTAGCAAAGAGCCATGGTTTATTCTCACAAATTTAGCAAGTATGTCGGAAACAATCTCCGCTTATTCCAAAAGAATGGGCATCGAAGAAATGTTTAGAGATTTGAAATTAGGCGGTTATAATTTAGAGAGTACAAAAGTCAATAATGAACGACTAATTTCTTTAATTATACTAATAACGTTATCCTATAGTTATTCAACATTTATAGGAGAAGAAATTAAAAGAAAAGGAATAAGTGAATATCTAGTTCGTCCGACTGAAAAAGGTAGAAAATATAAAAGAAATAGTGATTTTTCTATTGGTTTAAATGCCATAAAATGGCTAAGTGAAATCTGCTTTTTCCAAGAACAATTAGAGGAGTTAACCTCTTTATTTCCTCAGAAACACTCCTATTATCGTCAAGGTATGAGGGCTATTTCCCTTATCCAATCTGCATTATGAGTGCTTTGTCGTCCCCTCAGATGTAAATGTCTTAGTCTGAGAGAATTTCAAGCAGTTTTCGATCGAAAATTTTTCAAAGTACCAAAAGAATATTCTAACTTTAATAATATCTGAGTTCGATCTGTAAAACTTTATTAAAAAGATTTGAATGTATTAGTTACATAAACTTGTTATAAATTAGAAGTATTAAATTTAATAAACAATTGAAATAAATAAATTTCTGATAGTTCTGAATCAATTATTATTACTTTTCCCTATTTCTTATCTTTGAGGTGAATAATCAGATTTTGTACATTACGCTACTCAAAAACAATATAAGATATATTATGATATTTAGACTGTAATAAATTAATAGGAATGCGTGGGTAAAGTTTATCTTGTAGGTGCAGGACCCGGAGATCCCGGATTATTAACAATAAAAGGTAAAACTCTGTTGGAATTAGCTAATGTAGTTGTTTATGATGCCTTGGTTAGTGATGAAATATTGATGATGATCAGTCCCTATGCAGAGAAGATCAATGCCGGAAAACGTCGAGGAAATCACTCTTTATTACAATCTGATACAACACAATTATTGATTGAAAAAGCCAAAGAAAACGCCATAGTTGTTCGTTTAAAGGGTGGTGATCCTTTTGTTTTTGGTAGAGGTGGAGAAGAAATGCAAGATTTAGTTTCCGCCGGAATTTCTGTAGAAATGGTACCCGGTATAACTGCTGGTATTGCCGCTCCTGCTTATGCTAATATTCCTGTTACCCATCGAGATTACAGTTCATCCGTTACTTTTGTAACTGGGCATGAATCAGCGGGGAAATATCGCCCAGAAGTCAACTGGAAAGCGATCGCCCAAGGCTCAGAAACGATCGTGATTTATATGGGTATTCATAATTTAAGTTATATCATCCCTCAATTGTTATCGGCTGGACTAACGGAAAATACTGAAATAGCTTTGATTCGTTGGGGTACAAGACCAGAACAGGAGGAGTTATATGGTACTCTGGGAGATATACTCGATCGAGTAGAAAAAACTGGTTTTACCGCTCCGGCGATCGCTATTATTGGTAAAGTTGTCGGATTTAGCCGACTCTATAAGGAATTAGAAATGGGGAATTAATGTGCGGCTCGTTTGAGACAAAAATGAATAAAACTATATAACTAAACACATTGATGAAAAATTTAATAAGGTATAGATGAAAGAAATAAGATAATCCTATAAATGGTGATCGAAAAATACTTCATTGGAGTAAACCACAAGACTTAAAAGGTATTGAGTAGATACATCCGTCTGTAAGATATGCAGATGATATGCTGTTATTCGTTTATAATTTATTACACGGTGATTTTGATTTATTAATAAACATCCTAATTCCTAACACCCAATAACCTAACATTTAATTATTAACTATTAATATAAAATCTATGAGTCTATCTAATTCAACTAATAATATCACTATTATTAATTTAATAAACCTATTTTTTCGTAAAATAATAACTACGATCGCTGATTTACGTTTAGCTATTATCTTATTATTAATAATCGCCTTTTTTAGTATTAGTGGCACAGTTATTGAACAAAATCAACCTGTTAATTTTTATCAAGAAAACTATCCAGAAAATCCTGCATTATTCGGGTTTTTAACATGGCAATTATTATTATTGATCGGGCTTAATCATGTCTATACTACATGGTGGTATTTAGGTATATTAGTTTTATTTGGTAGCAGTTTAATCGCTTGTACTTTTAGAAGACAATTACCCGCATTAAAAACAACTCAAATATGGCAATTTTACAATAAACCAAGACAATTTAATAAATTAGCTTTAAGTGCAGAAATTACTACAGAATCTTTAGGTAAAATTAATTCTATTTTAGGTGATAAAGGTTATAAAGTATATCAAAATGATAACTCATTATATGGACAAAAAGGGATAAGTGGAAAAATTGGGCCTATTATTGTTCATGTAGGAATGATTGTGATATTATTCGGAGCAATTTGGGGAGCTTTTACAGGATTTTTTGCCCAAGAAATGATCCAAAGTGGAGAAACTTTTACTATTCAAAATTTTTTAGAAGCTGGTAAATTTACCAACTTAAATAATGCTCAATCTTTTGATGTTAAAGTAAATAATTTTTGGATAAAATATACTCCTGATGGTTCAGTAGATCAATTTTATTCTGATTTATCAGTACTTAATAAACAAGGAAAAGAACTCGATCGAAAAACTATTTTTGTTAATCAACCGTTGAGGTACAACGGGATAACTTTTTATCAAACAAATTGGGGTATTTCTGCCGTGCAAATTCAACTCAATAATAGTCCTATTTTTCAGTTACCAATGGCAGAATTAACTAATGAAAGAAAAGGACGTATTTGGGGAACATGGATTCCTACTAAACCTGATTTAAGTGAGGGGATTTCTTTAATTACCAAAGATTTACAAGGAACAATGTTTCTCTATGATATGTCGGGTAAATTGATTAGTGCTGTACGTCCAAATATGCCTGTAGAGGTGAATGGGGTTACTCTCAAAGTATTGAATTTAGTCGGTTCTACTGGTTTACAAATTAAAGCAGATCCGGGAGTACCTTTAGTATATCTTGGTTTTGCTCTTTTAATGATTGGTGTCGTGATGAGTTATGTCTCCTTTTCACAAGTTTGGGCGTTACAAGAAGGCGATCGATATTTTATTGGTGGTAAAACCAATCGAGCTCAGGTTGCTTTTGAAAAAGAAATAGGTCAAATTTTAGAAAAATTATAAATTTTAGCAACTAACAATTAACCATAATTAAATATTTATTCTTTATTATCAAACTATGAATATGATAAGTATTAATGTAGAAGAATTAGCAGTTATTTTAACAGAAGAAAATCACGAAATACAGTTGATTGATGTGAGAGAAGAATCTGAAGCTGAAATTGTTTTTTTGCCATCTTTTAAGTTGTTACCTTTGAGTCAATATGAACAGTGGAGAAATCAAATAAAAACCATTTTGAATCCCGATTTAGAAACGATCGTTATGTGTCATCATGGTATTCGATCGGCTAATATGTGTCAATGGTTAATCAGTCAAGGATTTACAAAAGTTAAAAATGTTTCCGGCGGAATTGATGCTTATGCAATATATATTGATTCTTCAATTTCTCGTTACTAAATCTATTATACTTCTTAAAAAATAGAACTTATTAAGTATTTTTTATACTTTTGAGAATTTAATATAATAATAGTAAAATTACTGGCATTTCTGGCCTTGCTTAATCAAAATATGAAAACTAAATTTATCTTACTTTCTTAGTTGCTCAAATTCTTTATTATTTGAGTAATTCAAAAATTAGTAAAAAGTTGCAAAATTAAAATTTATTGTTAACAGTTTTTGATCAATTATTTACCTAATACCTAACAACTAATATTTAATACCTTGCTATTACCCATACATTTTGCATCGAACTGAGGTGAACTAGACTTTGATTATTTATTTTGGGACGATCGAGGAGCTAAAATTGGGTAGTTATTAGGAAATATGAAGAGTGGTGGAATAGTTACGGAGAGTAAGATAGAGTGGACTTAACATTGAGTCGTGTTATCAGAAATTAAATAATATCATCGTAGTAATAAATGAATACTCTTAAAAAAATTGCTCAATTTCCTCTCTATATACAAATCGTTTTTGCTTTAATTTTAGCCATAATAGTGGGAATAATTTTAGGTGCTGGTAATCCCATTATTTCCCCTTCATTAATAGAACATTTGGCCTTACCTTGTACCCTAATTTTAAAAGCTCTTAGAACCTTAGCTACACCTTTAATTTTTTTAGCTATTATTCATACTTTCTTAACAGCCGAAATACCTAGTAGATCAGGAAGAAAATTAGCATTTTTATTGATCACGAATACCCTCATGGCAATTATCATTGGGTTATTAGTAGCTAATATTTTACAACCTGGAATTCATGGCAATTTAGAGTTAGGAATTGATATAAAACCATCTGAAAAAACCCTAGATCCTTGGGGATTATTACAAGATCTAATTCCAGATTCAGTGGTAAAACCTTTAGTGGATAATAATGTTATTCAATTAATTATTGTTGCCTTATCTTTTGCTATTGTTTTAAGGGGATTAAAAACTAAATTTATTGAAGAAAATAAAACCGATTATTTGCCGATCGAAAAGTTAATAACAGTATTATTTGAAGCAGTGATTATTATTGTTCATTGGGTGATAAAACTTGTTCCTTTTGCAGTTTTCGGAATTGTATCACAAACGATCGCCCTTAAAGGATTTGCCCCTTTTAAATCTCTAGGATTTTTCGTAATTGCGGTAATTGTTGCTTTAATTTTACAGGCAATTTATTATTTAACCCGTGTTTATTTCGGTTCGTGGGTACATCCTATTGACTTTATCAAAAAAGGTTCTGATGCTTTAATTACAGCATTTTCTACCGCTTCCTCTACCGCAACCATGCCCATAACTTTTGAGGTTTTAATTGAAAAAATAGGGTTGAGAGAATCTTCAGCTTCTTTAGGTGCATTAGTGGGGAGTAATTTCAATAATGATGGTACCGCTTTATATGAAGCGATGTCGGCCTTATTTATATCTCAAATTCTCAATCAACAATTAACTTTAACTCAACAAATTATGGTGATGCTAACTTCTATTATCGCCTCGGTAGGTGCGGCAGGAATACCTGAAGCTGGTTTAGTTACCATGACGTTAGTTTTTACATCTGTTGGCTTACCCACAGAATATATTGCTATTTTAGTTACCGTTGATTGGTTTCTCGATCGATGTCGAACCGCTATTAATGTAATGGGAGATATGACTGTTAGTGCTTTAGTGGATGGTAAAACCCGAAAAGAAAAGCTAGAAGAAGCATTTATCGAAACAGGGATAAAGTAAAAACCATCTACCCATTGATAGTATTGCTATAGTTTAAATGTCTTTAATCTTAAGGCATTCGTTACCACAGAAACTGAACTAAAAGCCATAGCACCCCCTGCAATAATAGGGTTTAATAATAAACCAAAAAAGGGGTAAAAAATTCCTGTAGCAATTGGTATTCCAATTACGTTATATATATAAGCAAAAAAGAGATTTTCTTTAATGTTTTTCATAGTAGCTTTACTTAATTTTATTGCTGAGACAATGCCTTCTAAATCCCCTGATATTAAAGTTATATCACTAGATGCGATCGCAACATCAGTTCCAGTGCCTATAGCAAAGCCTACATCAGCTTGAGCGAGGGCAGGGGCATCATTAATACCATCACCCACCATAGCAACGAATTTTCCTGTATTTTGCTGAATTTCCTTTATTTTTGCGGTTTTTTCTTCAGGGCGTACTTGAGCAAAAAACCTTCTAATACCAACTTGTTGAGCAATTTTTTCCGCCGTTGCGTAATTATCCCCCGTTAACATAATTACTTCTAGTCCTTGTTTTTGTAAATTTTTTACTGCCGAAACAGAAGATACCTTAAGGGCATCAGCAAGAGCAAATAAGCCCATAATTTTTCCGTCTATAGCTATCCAAGCATTAGTTTTGTCAAAAACTTCCTTATGACATAAACTTTCTAATTTAGTGGTATTAATCCCCAATTCCTGAAACCATACTTTTGTGCCGACTTGTACTAATTTGTTGTTGGTTTTACCTTGTACACCACACCCTGAAATTGCCTCAAAATTATTGATTGTGAGATTATTTTGGGAAAAATTGAAGTGAATTTCTTGTTTTTCCGCATATTCGACAATAGCTTGGGCGATCAGGTGTTCTGAATTATGCTCTAAAATTCCTACAAGGGTTAAAATGTCTTTTTCTGATTCCGTACCATCAACGGTGATAAAATCCGTAACAATAGGTTTACCGACAGTTAAAGTACCAGTTTTATCTAAAACAATGGTTTTGATTTTGTGTGCCAACTCCAAACTACCTGCATCCTTAATCAAAATACCGTGATTTGCACCTAATCCTGTACCAACCATTATAGAAGTAGGAGTGGCTAATCCCAAAGCACAAGGACAAGCAATAATTAGGACATTGATAGAGGCAACTAAGGCAAGGATAAAATTATTTCCTATCAACCACCATGCAAGAAAAGTAATTACAGCAATTATAATCACGATCGGGACAAAATATCCTGTTACTCGATCGGCAAATTTTTGAATAGGTGCTTTACTATTTTGGGCTTGTTTTACTAACTCGATAATTTGAGCTAAAACAGTATCTTTGCCTATTTTTGTCGCTCGAAAAGTGAAACTACCGGTTTTGTTTATGGTTGCCCCAATCACTTCATCGCCGATAGTTTTTTTGACAGGCATTGATTCTCCTGTCACCATACTCTCATCGATCGAGGATTCCCCTTTAACAATTTGACCATCAACGGGGATTTTTTCTCCCGGACGTACTATAATGAAATCGTTAATTCTAACTTGTACAATGGGGATTTCTTGCTCAAAACCGTCACGGATTACTCTAGCAGTTTTTGCTTCTAGCTGTAGTAACTTTTTAATCCCTTCAGAAGTTTGACTTTTTGCTCGATGTTCTAATAATCTTCCTAATAAAATAAGAGTAATAATTACTGCGGCTGATTCATAATAAACCTCTCCTTGTAAACCTTGATTGTCAAAAAATTGAGGAAATAAAGTGACTGCCACTGAATAAAAATAAGCCGAACCAGTACCAAGAGCGACTAAAGTATTCATATTGCTACTACTATGACGAAGGGCAGAAATTGCCCCAGTAAAGAAAGATTGTCCACACCAGAATAAAACAGGAGTCGTCAAAATTAGTTGTAACCAAGGGTTGTGTAACCATATGGGAATAAAGGGAATATGTAATCCCGTCATCATAGGTAAAGAGGTAATCACTAAAAAAGTACTAATTATTACTCCTACTTTGAATTTATTAACTAATTTCTGCTCTTTTCTTTGATTTTCTTTAGTTTGCTTATCCTGATTAATATTTTCTGCGTCGATAACATAGGCTTGATAACCTGCTTTTCTGACGACTTCTTCTATTACCTTAGTGTTAATATCCTGAGAATGATAAGTAACTTTGGCTTCTGCAAGGGCATAATTAACGATACATTCCTCTACCCCTTTAACTTTATTAATAGCAGTTTCGATCGACTTTGCACAAGCAACACATCCCATACCTTCCAATTGAAAAATTTGTATTTCTAAATGGTTAGCCGTCATTGATTTTTCTCCGTCAATAACATTACTAACTTTAGTCTAAACCCTCTAGTTAGCTAGAAGGTCAATACCTAATACAAAATACAAAAAAATTGATAACTAAAATAATTGCTATATCTTAGATTATCTTACCCATTGATTATAGGAATTTTTAGCAAGATTAGAATTATAATAACGACTATCTTGAGTTACTTCTTCTCCAATCCATTCGGGAAAAAGAATCTCTTGATTTTCACTACTTAATTCAATTTCTCCTAAAATTAACCCCTGATTTTCTCCTAAAAATTCGTCAATTTCCCACGTTAATTGATCCATTTTAATTTTATATCTTATCTTTTCAATTAAAGGTCGATCGCATAATGTATCTAAGATTTCCTGTGCTTCTTCTAAAGGTATATCATATTCAAATTCCGATCGAGTCATTCCCTGAGTTTTACCCTTGACAGTCAAATAACCCTTATCTCCTGCAATTCTCACCCTGACAGTATTTCCATTATGGGTGTAAATATAACCCTGACGATATAAAATACCATTATTGGGACGTTGCCAAAGAGTGCTATTCACTAAAAATTTACGCTCAATTTCTAAACCCATAATTTTTTACTTGTCAAAATATTCTACTTTACGCTAACATTATATAGTGTCCAAAAAAATGGCGGCGTAGCCAAGTGGTAAGGCAGAGGTCTGCAAAACCTTTATCCCCCAGTTCGAATCTGGGCGTCGCCTTGTTATTTTCAACTTTATTTTTACATTTGAGTTGAACTAATTAGGTATTACAATATACGGATCATAATTTTAGCTATGGTTTACCAATATTAAGAAAGTTATCAGTTTGTGTTGTATTTTTAATTGTAGTAAAAATTATCGGTTTCATTATCTAAAACATTCTCAACATTTTGATAAATGGCCTTTGCTTCTTCCCAAGAATTGCCAATACTGGTTAAGCCAATTTTACCAAATTCTGATAATGCACCCATTAAATGAAAAACCGTTCCTGTTTTGGTACTACTATCAAAATGTAAGTGATGTTTAGCGATAATATCCATTAAATCATGGGGTAATAGTCCGTGATATTGAGGCTTTTGTAAATTATCTGAAGCTATATAATATTTTACTTTTTCTTCTGGACTATAAAATAAACCATCTCCACAATTATAGTTACCATTTGTTAAAAATTTTAGTGTCATAAATGGGTGGGTTGTACCTCCTTTTCTTAGGTTAATTTCGATCGCATATAATAACCATTGATCTTTTTCTTTAATTGCTAAAAAATCAACAGAAAATCTTTCCATTGCACCTTTTTTTGCTAATTTCAAACCAACTTTTAAACCTAATTCTTGCAATTGTAAGCGATAATTTTCTCTAGCTGGAAAAGTACAACCTAAATAAATTTGTCCGTCTTCTCCTCCTAAAATTTGATCATGAGTAGAAATAATTTCTACTTTCCCACTAGGTGTTATATAACCTTGCATACTCGGTGAAAATTTTATTTCTCCTTCAATAAATTCTTCCACTATTACGCCTAATTTAGGAATTTTATCACAAAAAGTAATCCATGTATCTCCTAATCCTTGCACTTTAGACTCATGAATAATTTGAGCGACTAAATTTTGTTGTTTTTCTAAACTTAAATCTATCGAAAATAAACCCGAAATACCACTAACATCTAAAACTGCATTACCTTCTCCTGAAAAACCTTCATTTAGTTTTATAACTAATTTATTTAAGTAAGGTTTTCTCGCTAATAAAAAAGTAATTTCTTTAATTAAATCATGAATATTATATACCAATTGACTGCCATCAGGATGAAGAATATTGCAGTCCGCAAAAATTTCTCGGCTGCCACCTTTGGAACCCCAATATAACAATTCTGGACTAGAAGCTAATAAAGGAATATCTAATTTTACTGATAATTCTTGTTCTAAAATAGTCGAATTAAAACATACCATATAACTTTTATTAGGACGTAAAAACTTTTTAATTTTACTGATTAAACGAGGTCTTTCTAATATTTTTTCTGTTAATGGTTTTTGCGAAGAATCATAGGTTGTTAATAATAATAAACGTTCTCTTGCATGAGAAAAAGGAATACCCGGTAATAATTGTAAATAATAATCAATAATAATAGGTGATAAGGGTTGAGCGGTAATATAAATTAAACGAGTAAGAGGATTTCTTAAACGAATTAAAGAAAATAAAAGTCGTTCTTCATAATGTAAAAAACCTAGTACTTTTTTTCCAACTTCTTGATCTATACTAAAAGATGGAATTACTAAAATATCTTGATCATCTTCTTCTAAAATATCTCCCTCTTGCCAATAATTTCTTAATTGATTTTGTAAGGAGCGAAAATGCTTTTTATCTTCAATAGTAATCACCATATTTTTTATCCAAATACTTTCTTCTACTATAAATGTCGATCGAACTTATAATCTATATTATTTACAATTTTTATTATTTTTCAAAAATATCTAAGAAATAATTTGTTTAGTAAAAAGTTAAATGATGTTCTAAAAGATACTCAAAATATAGTATTTTTAGATATAGTAAGAAAAAAAAATTGAGGAGAAATTACCATTTTAAATTATCAAGATAAAGTTATTTATCATGCTTTTATTAAAGATCATTATAATAATATAAATATTCATAAATAAACTTAAAATATTTGAAAGTAATTATTCGAGGTATTAACAAAATTTTTAGGGATAAAACTATATAAGTAATCCTACTTATTGAAGTTACTATAGCAATTCCCATTTTAGTGAGGTAAAAAGATTGTCGTTGAAAGGCAAGAGACAAAAGGCAAGAGGGAATAAAAAAATTTATATCATAATTAATGGATCAATAAAAATGATTTTTTTGTACCATACAAACTTAGACCAAAAACATAAATTATTTTATTAAGCTATTGTTAATAAAGAAAAAAAGTTAATTTAAGTTTATAACTTATTAAAATTCTATGATAAATAATTTTCGATCGAATTTTCAATATTGGTTAAAAATAATTCTTATCACTGTTATTATTATGGGTATTTTTTTTCGTATAACTAACATTGATAAAAAAATTTATTGGCATGATGAAGTTTATACCTCCTTAAGAGTGGCAGGTTATCGAGGAAATGAAATAGTAACAAAATTTTTTAATGGTGAAATTATTACCGCTAAAGACTTATTAGAATTCCAGATATTAAAACCAAATACCCCCTTATCCGCAACGATAAATTCATTAATTGAACATCCAGAACATCCACCATTATATTATTTATTACTACGTTTTTGGCAAGATTTATTAGGAAGTTCTATTGTTATTAATCGAAGTTTATCGATTGTCTTTAGTTTATTAGTTTTTCCAGCAATTTATTATTTATCTCAGGAGTTATTTAATAATAATTTAGTTAGTTTAATTAGCCTTAGCTTAGTAGCAATTTCTCCTATACAAATATTATACGCTCAAGAAGCAAGAGAATATAGTTTATGGATGGTGACAATCATTTTATCTAGCCTATATCTTTTCAAGAGCATTAAAACTAATAAAATTTATCATTGGCTTGGTTATAGTTTAACTCTAAGTTTAACTTTTTATACCTCAATTTTATCTGTATTTCTACCTATAATTAATATTGGTTATATCTATTTAATTAGAAAATTTTTAGCAGTTAAAACTAAAATAAATTTTTTTGTATTTACCACTATAAGCGGAGTTTTATTTATTCCTTGGTTAACCATCACATTTATTAATTTTAGTCTTCTGAAAGATAAAACAAGTTGGACAAATACACAACAATCTTTAGCATTTTTAGCAAATTTATGGGGTTTACATTTTTCCAGTTTATTGATTGATGTTGGCTTACCCTTATATCATTGGGCTAGTTATATTTTCATTAGTGCTATATTTGCTTTAATTATATACAGTTTTTACTTTTTAATCAAAAATACCGATAAAAATATTTGGTTTTATTTATTATTATTAGGAGTTATTCCCACTTTAGGATTAATATTACCTGATATAATTTTAGGGGGAATTAGGTCAAGTATGACTAGATATTTTTTCCCAGCTTATCTATCTATTTATTTAACCATTAGCTATATTTTAGGAAATAAAATAGAACAAAAATCAAAAACTTGGTCAGTAATTATAGCTATAATTTTTACTTTCAGTATTATATCTAATATAATAAGCCACAATACAACAACTTGGTGGAATAAAGCTCCAAGTTATTATAATACTGATATTGCAGAAATTATTAATCAATCAGAAAAACCTCTATTAATTACCGATGATTTTCAAATTAATAGAGGAAATATAATATCTATTAGTTATCAATTAAAGCCTAATATTAACCTTCAATTATTAAAAGACTATAGTAGAATTAAATATACAAAAGAATTTAAAGAAATTTATATTTTTAATCCTTCATCTGAATTAGTAAATAAATTAGAAAAAATCTACAAAAAAAAATTAATTAAAGTTTATAATTCACTTTATCATATAAATTTAGATTATTAGAAAAATATTAATAAAACCTGAATTCGAGATAAACTCAAAGTATTATTTTCTCTCTCGTAGTCTGAAAACCTTATAGCTTCGTAGAAATAAGAATAAAATTGCCTTAACCCGTACTGAATTTAATAAAAGTTAAAATCAATAAGAATTAGTAATTTTATTAGGCATCATATTTTTTATAAACCGAAAAGGAATTGCAAATAAAGTATAAAATAATAGCCATAATGATATTAATTCCCCTTGAGTTTGTTGAAAAGTCCATCTATTCGGTTGACAAAAAATAATTTTTATTAGTTGACGATATTGAAGTAAAGAAACATTAATAAATCTCACCTTAAATTTAGATTCAAGTTTATTTTGATTAACAACTTCAAAATTTAATGATAATTCGTCTTCTATAAATTCTATTCTTCCCCTATCGGGAATATAAGATGAAAAATTTGAATTAATTTCTATGCCAAATTCACAAATTTTATCTGTTACAGTTTCATAAGTTTGATGGGAAGTAATAATATTAATTTTTTTTCTTATTTTTAACCATTGGTAACTGTCTAATTTTGGAATATCTAACATCACCATTATAGATAAAACTAAAATAACTAAATTATAAACATTCCAAAAAATAATTAAATTGATATTTAAGGAATCGTCAATATAATTAATTTGATGATCTAAAAATCTTATTAAAAAATTAGCAAAAGTGATAAAATTCACCATTAACAAAAAAATAAGTGGAGATGCTAAACGCCAATTAAAATAATAATTATCGTTTTTAATTCCTTTCGGTGTTACGTTAAAAATAGAAGAAAAAGGATTAATTAAAGTTTGGATAATTTCTTCGGTTATAGGTACTGCTGTTACTACATTATAAATATCTGCGAATAAAGCCGATCGAGTTTTAAAATTAAACCAAGAAAAAGTTAATAATTGAATAAAATAAAAGGGAAAAAAGAAAGAAAGTGTTTCTTGAAAATTAGTTTTTATAGGAATAACATCTAAACAATTATAAGCGAAAGGTAATAATAATAGTATTAATCTTAAAGGACTCATAAACCATTGTAAAATGCCTTCTAAATGAGCCAATTTTTGTTGCCATTTTAATCCTTTAAGTTTTAGGGGATTTTCTTTAATAAATAAGGTTTGAATAGTACCTCTTGCCCATCTTTTTCTTTGCTTAATATGACCAAAAATATTTTCAGCAGATAACCCAGCACTTAAACTTTCTTTTAAGTAAATCACTTGATATTTTTCTGAAGATAAACGAATACCAGTATGATAATCTTCACTGAGGGTTTTAGTAACAAAACCTCCTATTTTTTCTAAATATTTTCTTCTAACTAAAAAAGAACTACCATAACATAAAGCTGTATTAATACTATCTCTAATAGGTTGATAATAACGGGAAAAAATCTCAACTTCTGTGGGTATTTTATCTTCTAATCCTAAATTTCTCGCAATGGGATCATGAGAATAAAAACTTTGATAAGTTTGTAATAAACCTATTTTTATATCTTGAAAAAAGCCGATCGATCGTGTTAAAAAATTACTTGTAGGTACAAAATCAGCATCAAAAACAACTATTAATTCGCCGTTAGTTTGAGTTAAGGCGTGGTTTAAATTTCCTGCTTTGGCATGAAGACGATTTTCACGAGTAATATAATGACAGTTCAATTCTGCACATAAATTTTTCATTTCTTCTCTATCTCCATCATCTAAAAGATAGATTTTCTTATGATTATATTCTATAGTTTGACAACCAACGATCGTTCTTTTTACTACTTCTAAAGGTTCGTTATAACTAGGAATTAAAATATCAACTGTGGGTTGATAAATACCTTCTTTTACTGCTTCTGACATTTTATCGGCTTGAGATTTTCTACTTTTAATATTCAAGGTTAAAATTGTCTGCCAAAATGGACTAATAATAAATGCTAATTCTATTAAAAATAAGCCTATACTAAATAGACTATTTATTGGATCAGTTAAATTGAAAGTAGAAGTCGATCGCCACAAAAAATAACGTATCATAAAGAATAAAGATGTAGAAACTATAATTATTTTTGACCATTGTTTTTGCTGAGGAGACAATTGCATCGTAACATTGACAATTAAAACACCTATTATTAAGGGATAAAGTGAAGTTAAATATAAGTTTAAATTAGAAAAACTTAACCATAAAAAATTTACTTGTAAATATAAAGAGTTGATTAAATAATTAATATGATTATTACTACAAATAGAATATATTAAAATAGAAATCAATATACTAACCAAAATAAAAATAATTATGGTAAGAGGATAAATTTTAGATTGAAGACGCATAATAATTTTATTTGCCAAATATTTATAAGTTAATTGATTATTAATTTCTGTTATCAGACTCTATTTTTGTCATCCTCATTATCCTGTAATAAAGAGTAAAGATAATGAAAGATCTATTAATTTTCATTGTTAGTTTATTTTTACAAATAATTTAAGATGACTTTATAATATCCTAAACACAATAAATTAAAAAAAGTGAAGATTTTTCTGAGAAAAAATTAATAAGTATTAAACTCAACTAGTTTGGAACGGAATATTATTAACTTATTCATTAGAAATTAGTTATTGATTTAATTAAAAGTGATTTTGAGAATAGATAAATCATCATCAAAGTTGGTTGATTTATTGATTATTTGAACATTATCAATTACTTTTTCTAAATTTTTTTCTTGATCTTGTTGAATTAGTAATAATAAACTTGTAAAATTATTCAGTCCCCAGATCTCCCCATTTTCTTGGAGAATTTCATAAATACCGTCACTAAATAAATATAAAATACTATTAGGTTTTATTTCCCATAAATTTTGATCAAAATTAACATCTTCCATCAAACCAATAGGAATATTAGGTGTTGATAATTTTGTGTATTTATAACCAGAAGATGAATCAGATACTAAAATAGCTGGTGGATGACCAGCAGAAGCATATACTAATTCATGAGTGTTTTTATTATACACTCCATACCAAATAGTAAAATAATTATTCCCTTCATCCATTTGAAATAATCGATTTAATTCTGTTAAAATTGTCCAAGGTTGATAAGGATCTGTATTGTACAAAGAGTTGCTACGGACTAAATTTAAAATAGATACAGATAATAAAGCTGAGTGAATTCCGTGTCCAGCTACATCAAGTAAATAAATAACTACATTTTCCTCATCTAACCAATAATAATCAAAAATATCTCCTCCTAATTTAGCACAAGGAATGAATTTTTGTTCAATATTTAATTCTAGTTGATCATCAGGAGAAGGTAATAAAGAAAAGACATATTCTGAGGCTAAATTCAGTTCAGATTGTAGAGATAAATTTCTTTGTTTTAATTCTTCTTCTGCGTGTTTTCTTTTGATAAAAAGTCCAATTTGGTTTCCCATCATTCCCACATTTTCTAAGAGAATAAAATCGTTTTGATAGTTGTGAGATGAATAAAAAAACATTATCCCTAAATGTTCTTCCCCATTATTAATAGGAAATGCAAATTTTAGAGATAAATTTTCTTTAGTTTTAAGATTTTTGATGACAGATTTAATGCTATTCCACCAATTTTCATAATTATTAAATTTCCAATTATTCCATACCATTGTCTTTAATGTTTCTTTTTCTTGTCCTATTAAAGTATCATTTTCTCGATCGAGACTACACCATAAATTTTGAAAATGAATTAAATCTGTAGCTTTACTAAATACCCAATATTCTCCTTTTTGCCACCCTAAATTTTGAGCAATTGCTTCTAAAACTCCATTAATACCTTCATCTACACTGTCAGATTCTGCTAGGATTTTAATTACATCTCTTTCTATTTTCTGATACCGTTCAATTCTTTTTCGTTCCGTAATATCATTTAAAGTGCCAGAAATACCAAGAATTTGATCATCTTCAGTGATAAGAGAAGCAAAAATTTCCATCCAACCTATATCACTATTTTTTTTAATATATCGCAACTGCCAATAATATTTAAGATTTTTTCTTTCTAATAGCGACTGAAAACCTTTTTGATAACGAGGTAAATCACTAGGATAAATATATTCAGAAAAATCACGATTTAAACTTTCTTGTGGAGATAAACCTGTTAATTCTTTCCATGCTGGATTAAGAAAAGTTATTACACCATTTGTGTCTGTATAAAAGATTACTTCTTTGAGATTTTCTACTAAGGAGCGATATTTTTCTTCACTTTCTCTTAACGCTTTTTCCGCTTTTTTAGCATCTAATAAATAACGAATACGACGACGCAAAACTGCTGGATTAATAGGCTTAGTCAAAAAATCTGTAGCACCGACTTCATAAGCCTGATTGACAGATTTATTATCATCTAAACCGGTAATCATCAATACAGGAATATCTTCACTATGGGGTAGTTTTTTTAATTGGCGACAACACTCAAAACCATCCATCACAGGCATTAGCCCGTCTAATAATACTATATCAGGTTGTCGTTGTTGATAACTAATTAAACATTGTTCACCATTTTCTACCCCAATTATTTCATATCCATCTTTTTTTAAGATCAAACTCAAGGATTTTCTGCTGAGAGATTCATCATCAGCAATTAGAATTAAGGTTTTGTCTTCCTGAGAATTTAGCATTTATTTGATGATCTAGTTTTGGATTATCAATATATAGTAATTAAGAATTAGAAATTGGGAATAACTTGCTTTGAATATTTCTTGATCATAACCAAAATAAACTAAATATAGCAGTTCTAAATAAATTGTTAATTATTAAATAATCGTCAATAATTATAAAACTTTTGTCACTTCAGCGAAGTATGAAAATCCTTAAGAAATTAGCGGTACTTAAACAAAAAAATATCAAAATATTAGTTTCAAACCTTTATTAATCAAAGACTTTACTTCGATTGATAGCCTTTCCTTTTATAACCAGGGTTTCAGCTATTTTTATAGTGTTGACGTAAATGCTTTAATCTGAGAGGATTTCAAGCAGTTTTTGATTAAAAATTTTTCAAAGTACCGTTAGTAATTTAGAGATTAATAAACAAAACAACGAGTCTGGAATTCTCAGTATAATACAAATTGAATAAATAAATTTGAGAATAGTCTAAGTTAATTTATCCTTCTAACCCCTATATCTCAAATCATCTAGGATTACTATATTATTTTACAAAAGTATCATCAAGAAGTAACTTTTCTGCATCATCTCCTACTCTGATAGTAATATCCGAATCTATATCTCCAATGGAAGAAGATTCTAATTCTCCAAAATTGAGAGTACGTTTGATTATTTGTGCCGATCGATAATCTCCTTGTTGAACGATAATTTGAGTAACGGGAGTTGAATGGGAGGAATTTCGAGAAAGATAAACATTATTGTAGCCATTTTCTTCTAAAAATAAAGCCAATTTTTGGGCTAATTCTGGATTAGATGTAGTGTTTTGAATCCCTATCCGAATACGATCGATGGATTTACTATCTCCTAAGTCAGAATTATTATTTAGATATTCTTGAATTACTTGCTTTTTAGAATCTTCAGAAATTAACCAGTAGCTAAGACGATATTCTTGAGGATAACTAGGGCGCCCGGGTAACATAACCATACGCACATCCTGCTTATCAATACTTAACCCGAAAGTAGCAAGACTGAATATTTCTGAGGAGGTTAAATCTGTATCAATTTCTTCTTGTAATAATTTAATAGCTTGAGGTATTTTAAATAATGCTTGAGGGGATTGTAATTTTTCTCGTAATGCCTTGAGTAAAATTTGTTGTCGTTGTACTCTACCAATATCTCCCAAATTATCATTCCGAAAACGAGCAAATTGTTCGGCTTCTTCACCTGTTAAAGTTTGTTTTCCTTCTTTAAGATCAATATGCAATCCTTGAGTGTTATCAGTATATTTCATGTCGATCGGTACATAAACCTCCACTCCTCCCACTAAATCAACTAAATCCTTAAAAGCATTAGTAGTAACTCTTAAATATTTATCTATAACGACACCATTAAAATTTTGTTGGATAACTTCTTTGGCAAAAGGCACTCCCCCCATAGCATTCGCCCCGTTGATTTTATCATAACTTCCATTAGGGAATTGAACTCGACTATCTCTAGGAATAGATAAAACTTTCAAAGAATGATCCTCTGGTTGAAAACGAACTAACAACATCGTATCACTACGGCCAGAAAAACGATTTTCTGACTTTCCGTCATCACTGGGTACAGCATCAATACCCATGATCAAAATATTAACTGGTTCTTGTAATTGTTGAGTAAAAAGAGCATTAAATCCGAATTTTTTAATGGCTTCTACTCTGTCAATAAAAGGGTTAAAGTCAATGGGGGTTTTTAAACCGACAGTTATACCCAAAAAACTAGAAATTGCGGCAGTAAGAGTAAAACACCCTCCCCAAATGAAACCTTGGAATAAAGGAGAGACAGGTTTTTTCGTGGATTTTTTTTTCTCTGGAGATTTAGATAATTTTTGAGTTGATTTGTTTTTCAATTTCACCATTAATTTAAGCTATTTAATAATTAATAATTGAATAATATTTTTCTAAAATTTTTACTATAGATTAAATATTAATTCCACTGGGTTGATTATAGGTAGCAATAATGCGATAACAACCAGACTCAGGATTTGCCCATTGATAAATATATTCTTTCGGATTTCCCCAGCATAATCCTAAATATATTTCCTCTGTTCCTCCATCTAATTCTGCCCATTCAGCTTTATGATATAGTTCTTCTAAATAATCTTCTGTAATAGCAGAGTTTCGATCGCTACTTAAATAAAACTTCATACCCTGAGTTACTTCTTTCCAAAAATTGAGGATAGAAGATTTGGCATTAATTAAAATTTCCTTATCTCCCTCAATAGGAATTAGTTGATTATAGATTTCTGGACAACTAAAAGATTTTCCTTGAAAATTAACCTTACGCCAGATAACCCCAGAAACATTATATTGTCGCTGATATTCATGAATTTGTTGTCGAAAATCACGAAAAACAAAAACTCGACTCATTTTCTCTAAATCCACTGCTTTCGCTACCACAGGATTATCTAACTTTTCTTCTGCGTTAAAGATGATCCTTTTTCCTCCCCAAGTTGCCCTCAATTCTAACTCCAAAAACTTAATTAACTCGTCTGTGGTATAACTCATTTCCTGATTATCGCTGGTAAATATCATCAAAGATTAGAATACATCATTGCCAGTAAAATTAACCAATGATAACAAATTTATGTGAGGATTTTCTTTTGCTTTGAGTCTTGTATTTTCTGTATTATACCCCCACAAAGCCAAAAATAATTTAACTTCCTCTAAATCTGATTGCTGACTCACTAATTCTAAAGCCTCTAATCTATCTTCCACAAAACACACATCAGAAGGATTAACTTTTTCTTTTTGAATAATTAACCGCAAACTTTCATATTTTGGTTGTTTAACTTCTTTTCCTAAAATTGCATAATTCGACAAAAAAATATTTTCTTTTTCTAATAATTGTCTGGCAAATTTTCCTTCTTTAGTCGTTATAATATATATTTTTATATTTCTATTAATTAACTGTTTAAGTTTAGAAGAAACTCCTTCATAAAAACTCTGTAACGATAACCATCGATCGAGATTATGCCTAATTTGCATTTCCCTAACTTCATCGAGACTTTGACCTAATCTTTGAACTTTTATCCCTTCTAATTCAAGAATTTTAACAGCTTTTTCTTTAATATTAGACCAATTTTCCAAGATATTTTCAGAGGTTTCTCCCCAAGTTAAAACTCTTAATAATAAAGGCATTTCCCATCCTGTTTCCACTACTGGACGCAATGTATTAAACTGAGATTGAAAATTATCAAGATCTATTTTTGAGTCATGCCAAATTTTTTGATAAGCTAATTTACTACTATAAAAATATTCTCTTAAACCGTCACAAATAACTCCGTCAAAATCTGTTACTAATATCTTCATAATTATTTTAAAAATTAGCGTTAGTGAATATAGTGATTAATGATTAAAATAGATAAAGGTTATAAAAATTTCACCTATTAAACCACCTCGAAATACGTTTCGAGGCTAATAGTCAAAGTTTAGTAAAGCAAATCAAGAGATAAGATTTAGTTAAATATCGTAAGTGAATAATTAACAACACTTAAACGATAAAATTCATTTCCTAACAGCAAATATTTATTTAAACGAATAATTTATTATAGGCTAGAATTTTTAAGAGAATTTAAGATAGAAATATCTAATCTCGCACCAAAATTAGTTACTAACTTTGCAGAAGCTAACGAAGCTAATTTACCCGCTTTTGGCCAACTTAAGCCATTGGTAATACCATATAACAAGCATCCAGCGTACATATCTCCAGCTCCAACGGTATCGACAGCCGTCACAGGATAAGGTTCAATTTCTAACATATTCTCGCTATCAAAAATCAACGAACCTTTTTTTCCCCTCGTAATCACAAAAGTTTTAGCTAAGGTTTTTAAGTAGGAAATTGCGATCGTAATATCATTTGTATTTGCCATTTTTAAGGCTTCAGTTTCGTTAGCAAACAATAAATCAACTCCATTACCAATAATTTGTGAAATGCCGTCACGGAAAAAATCCACCATGTTAGGATCAGATAACGAGAAAGAAGTTTTAACTCCGGCTTCTTGTGCTAGATTTTTGGCAAAAATCGCTGTTTGTAAGGCAACTGGAGAAGAAACTAAATAACCTTCTATATATATATATTCTGAGTCTTGTAATGCTGATTTGTTTAATTCTTGAGGGCTTAAATCTTTGGTAATACCTAAAAATGTATTCATAGTTCGATCGGCATCGGGAGTCACTAAAACTAAACATTTACCTGTAATACCTTCTGGGAGATTATCAGGAATTAAATTAGTATCTAAACCACAATCGACTAAATCTTGAAGATAAAATAATCCCGCTTCATCCTTTGCCACTTTACAGGAATAAAAACCTTTTCCACCTAATTGACTTAATGCGACTAATGTGTTAGCAGCCGAGCCTCCGGAAGATTTTTTGCAAGGAGGAGGTAAGTGTTGAGTTACTTTGTTTTGTTGACTTTCATCCATTAATGTCATAACACCTTTGTCGATCGATAAGTTTTGTAACAATTCAGGTGTTACTTTAAACTCCATGTCCACAAGGGCATTGCCGATGCCATAAACATCATATTTTTTCTTCATATATTAATATTTGATATTTGAAACTTTCTTTTTATTTATTGACTCATTGAAATCGTAGTCGATATGCGAAGACTTTTGCTGTTAGTTTCCTTGAAATTTATTCAACGTGAGTTATGTTAAACACTCCTCATTATTATTCAGATTTTTGCTTATTCTCATCTTCATCATCTTCATCATCAAAAAGACTATCCAATTCGTCCATCATAGAAGAATTTTGCTCCTGTGAATTATTGGACAAATCCTCTAAACTGGAAATAATCTCTTCTTGGGGAATTTCTTGAGGGAAGATTTTTGAAGATAAATCTGTGTCCGTGTTATCCTCTGAAAATTGAATCTCTTCCAAAGAATCATCTAATTGTATTTTATCCAAAAATTCTAGTTCATTAATCGTATTTGGTTTTAAGGTATCAATGGTTTCTGATTCTTCATCGATGATTATTTTATCGTCTTTCTCGTCAATATTTTTTTGTTCTATTACTTCGATCGTTTCAGAAATAACTGTTGTATCATCAGGAATAATTGTTTCCTCTATGGTTTCAATTACTTCAATTTTCACTGTAGTTTCGATCGTAATTTTTTCCTTATTTTCCTCAATATCGTCTTTTAAATCATTTTTCTCGGTATCTTCTTTTGCTTCTTGATTATTATTCGATTCTGTTAACTCTAAATTATCAATAGCAGTTTCTACTTCTGTCGCAGTGGTTTTTGGATCTATTTCTAACTCTACTGTTTCTAACTCTACTGTAGTTTCTATTAATTCGGGAGATTCTTTTTCTTCTGTAGTTTGAGGAGAAGACTTACGGAAAAAACCAAAAAGTTTGGTAAAAACATTAGATTTAGGAGACTCAACAGTAGAAGTTGAGGAAGATTCGGATAATCCTAAAGAATCAATGTCAAAATCATCATCTACTGAAACTGATTGATTGGATTTATCCTCAACAGAAGGAGGTATTTCTATTTCTTCTATTTCCTCTTGTATAACTTCTTCTATAATACTTTCAACGGTTTTCGTCTCTTCTTTATCATATTCTAAGGGTTTGCTTATAATTACTTTTTCTACCGTCTTATCAGGAGTTATTTCTTCTTGAGATATAACAGTTTCTGCCGACTCTTTTACTGATGAATCCTTTTTATTTTTAATCTCTGAGATTTTTTCTTCTGGTTTAGGAGTATTCTTTTTCGTAACAACTGGGGGTTTTTTCTTTACCAATTCAGACATTTTCCCCAAAGAAGTGACAATAAAAGTTAAGAGAGAAAAACCTTCTAAAACACTATTAGAATCCGAGTTAGCCGTTATTACTTTTCTAATTTGTCGATTTTCCCAAATAAATGCGATCGACAAACATACGACAGCTAATTGTCCTAATAATACAGCACCAGTAATTTGTCCGGCACATATCCAGATAGTCAAAGCATAAAACAATCCCAATCCACTCCATAAAAAATCATCTTGCCGATGGATTTTGGGACTAATAAAAGCATTCAGATATAGTGTTAGGCTAATAATAGCCATAAGAGTGGCGAGAAAGTAAGCTAACATTGCCTGTTGTCCTTAGATATTGTTACTACTTCTGAATATTATACTGGAACGAGTCTTATTAATTGAATTTTGCTAGTTTTATCTGACTACTAACTATCAGAAAATTGCTAAATTGCTGAATAACAGAGGAGGAGAAGAAATATAATAACAATTATTTAGAAAAGTCTTAATTAAATTGTTTAAATAATTAACTAAAGTCAATTTTGATAGTTTTCTAGTAGTCATTATCAATATCAATCCCTATCGTTACCAATAACTTTCTCTCGAATTGAGGTATTTCCTGTCTCCTGTCTTCACCAAAATCTAACAAATCAAATCGCCTTTTATTTGTTAAAGGAATTTAATGGCACGAAAACCATAATATAAAGTTAAGGCAACTACAGAGAAGCCACCTAGAAATGCAACATAAGCAATTAAACCAGACATTGTTAATACTCCTGATCATATAAGTAACCTATATTCTATAATCAATTAGCTTCCACAGCAAGAAATATGAGATGATGAGATTAAATATTCTTAGTCGATCGAAATCAAAAGTTATTTAGCTTCATCATAAATTATTGTAGATTTAATTATTGTTATTGTTTCCTTATAAATCGATCATTATTTTTATAGATAACTCTAATTATTATTTTATATTCAACTTTTTTTATACCTATTAATATTTGTTTTAGAGATGTTTTTAATAATTTTTTTAATACCAGAAAGAGAAAAAATTATACCATTCCTATCGGAGAATGATTTAGGATTGCTCTATATTGCTCATGAATAAAAAAGTTAAGAAATCTTAACAAAAAAAACCCTCAGAATATCATTCTTTTTAACAGTTAATTGTTTATTGTGAAAATATTTATTAAGATACAGCCAGAGCAGTAAAGTTCTGTAATAATTTTTCTCGGCATTAGACAGAAACTACTATAATTAAAAAGGTTTGTTTCATTAACTGATTTTTTTATTAATTAATTATGACCGCTAATTCTAACTCCCCTCAGCAGAAAACTCCCTTTTCAATGGATGATTTTGCTCAAGCCTTAGAACAGGAACAGTATGACTATCATTTTAATAAGGGTGATACTGTTAAAGGTAAAGTGTTTCAATATGATTCTAGTGGGGTTTATGTTGATATTGGCGGCAAGTCTCCGGGGTTTGTTCCCCTCAGTGAAGCCTCATGGCAAAATGTATCGAATGTGGCAGATGTGTTACCTCTTCATGAAGAATTTGATTTTTTAATTATTAAAGAACAAGATGCAGATGGGCAAGTTAAGTTGTCTCGTCGTCAGCTTTTTATTGAACAGGCATGGGATAATTTAACGGAGATTCAAGAAAAAGGAAAAGTGGTTGAAATGCTTGTCACGGGAGTCAATCGGGGAGGTGTGATAGGTCAAGTTGACGGTTTACGTGCTTTTATTCCTCGATCGCATTTGATCGAAAAGGATGATTTTGAGAAGTTAATTGATCAATCTCTTCAGGCTAATGTACTACAAATTGATCGACCTCAGAATAAGATTGTCCTAACCCAAAGAAATATTGCTCGATCGAGTGCCATGTCCCAATTACAAGAGGGGGAATTAGTACAAGGTAAGATCGTTAAAATTCAACCTTACGGAGTATTTGTCGATTTTGGTGGTATTGCTGGACTACTTCATATTAAACAAATTAGTGAAGGGCAAATTAGTTCTCTAAGTAATTTATTCAAAATTGGGGAAGAAATTAAAGTCGTAGTATTGGAAATTGATGAAATGAAAAATCGGATTTCTCTCTCTACGAAAGTATTAGAAACCTATCCCGGAGAATTCGTTGAGAAAAAAGACTTAGTGATGGAAACAGCCGAAACAAGATTCGAGCAAAAAAAAGCGAAGTCAGCAGGGTAAGAAAGTAGAAAGAATAACCTCAGACGCATCTAAATTTACTTGTGAAGATAGTTAACCGATAAAAGTTTTAGCCGTCTTCTAATAATCTTAAAATATCTGGACTAAATGTATTTACAATTAAGTAATATAGCGTTTTTTATAATTATGAGGTAGATTTTTTTATTGCCTCTTGCCTTTCGACGACAATCTTTGTACCTCACCAAAACGGGAATTGCTATAAGTAATAAAGACTTATTGAAAAACTTATTTTTCCATAGTATGCAATTTTTTCCCCCCTAGGACTACTAAATTAAGAGAAAAAACACCCATATGAAAAAAGTCATTATTAATAAGCAAATATTCTTATTTCTTTCAGTAGTTGCTATTACTATATTATTAATTCATAGTTTTGGGCAAAAAAATTTATATGCTCAAAATCATAATCGTCACGGTGATTTGATGGGACAGTGGCGATCGCAAATTCAATTTTCTACAGGGGATTTTGCCACTATAAAAGACTTAGAATTTATGTATGTTTTTAATTATGGTGGCACAATGACAGAATCATCCAATTATGACTCTGCACCCCCAGTAACTCCAGCCTATGGAATTTGGCAAAAAATTGCACCGAAAAAATTCGCCTTAAAATATGAATATTATGGGACAAAAGCCCCTGATAATACCAAAGATATTATTATGGGATGGTTGCCTTCTACAAGGGGAGTTTTCTCAGAAATAATTACTCTGTCTGAAAATGGTAATTATTTTGATTCTATTATTGAATATAAGACTTTTGATTTAAAAGGAAATCCCATAGAGGGAGGAGGAAAAGCGATAGGAAAAGGAATTAAATTAACATTTTAAAACTATATTAACTTTCATTATAATTTTTAGATAACCTGCTATTTTAATGATTAAACCAAAAATAATTAATCTATTTATTGCCTTTAATATTTCTCTTGGTTTAACCTTCTTTCCTACCCTTAATAGTAAAGCCGAAAATATCTTAGAAGAAATTAACCGTACTGGATTATTAAAAGTAGGAATAAGAACAGATGCTATTCCTTTTGGGTATCGTAATAATGGAGAATTGCAGGGAATTTGTGTTGATATTGTTAGAATAATTAGAGAAGAATTAAGAACAAAAATTGATCGAGATATTATTAGTATTCAACTGATTATTTCTAGTCTTGATAATCGTTTTAATCTTGTTCAAGATAAGGTTGTACACTTAGAATGTGGCCCTAATAGTATCAGAAAATTAGATGATTATAATGTTACTTTTTCTGATGCTTTTTTTATTTCAGGAATTCAATTTATTGTCAAAAAAGATATTGTCCCAAAATTTATTGATTCTCAGGGAGAAAACTTTACCATTGGCTTATTACGTTATAGCAATACAGAAACATTAATTAAAGAAAAATATCCTCAAGCACAATTTGAACTATTTCAAGGATTAAGAGGTGGTGAAAGAGCAATACAAGCTCTAAAACAAGGGAGAATAGATGCTTTTGCTGATGATGGTATTTTATTAATTGGTCAATCTATTTCTCAAGGATTATCTTTAAGACAAAGTCAGGATTTTATTTTAGCACCTCAGCCACCATTAACCTGTGAGCAATATGGTTTAATTATTCCTCAAAATGATGAGCTATGGAAAAATTTTCTTAATTCTATTATCAATTCCGATCGAAAAACAGAAGTTATCAATAGCTGGTTTAAGAATTTTTTACCCTCTTCTAATACTTATAAAACTCTCAAAAATTGTGCTTCCTCGATGAACAATGCACAAAAAAATTAAATTTTTAAGGCAAAATTGCTGAAAAAGTATTCTAGTATTCTAATGAAGTTTATGGGTATCAACCCAACCTAATGTCTTTTTTTGTATTATTGTTTTAATTGGGAAAAGTTTGAAAAAGTTTTTTGGTGAGGGTATAGCAGATAACGATTTGATTAGGACGTTTTGAGATTCCTCTCTATGCTCAGAATGACAACTATAGATTTTGAGAATGTCTTAACTAACCCATTTATTGCTATAGGAGAAATAGTTATAAATCAAGAACTCAATCTTCGTATTAATAATAAATACAGAAACACTTTAACTATAAAACGGTATCAAAAGTGTTAAGTTTTTGACAAAAAATTGCTAAAACTGCTCACTTTTTTGTTAACGTGGTATTTCTTAACCCCTGATTTTTATAGCTTTCTGATTTATTCAGCAGATCCTAATTAAACATCTGAAGGATATGTAAAATTTGACCATGGCAAAAGATTCTATACAAGTTATATAAAAAAAGTAGCAAATATTAAAAAATACTTAACAATTCTTTATAATGGAAAGGATATAGCAACGTGGTTATTAGCATGGTAAAACCCTGTATCAGTAGTTACTAATTTTGATAACCAATCATGAAGTAATATAACGAATCTAAGTATGCAAGGTCAAGATATAATGACAAATTCTTTTATGGATAATGATAAATTAACACCCTTTCAAGGACAACCTTGGTTAGTGAAAGAAAGAGATGCTTGTGGTGTAGGTTTTATTGCCTATCAAGATAACCGCAAATCGAATAAATTGATAAAACAAGCCTTGAAAGCCTTACACTGTATGGAACACAGAGGTGGATGTGGTGCTGACAGAGAAACGGGTGACGGTTCGGGTATTATGACTGGTATCCCTATTGAAATATTTAAAACATGGTTTGCAGAAAATAATATCGAAATGCCTCCTTTTGAAGAATGGGGCGTCGGGATGGTATTTTTACCCCAAGATGAAAAACAAGCAGAAAAAGGGCGCAAGTATGTAGAAGAAATGGTTGCCGTTGAGAGTTTAAAAACCCTCGGTTGGCGTGAAGTACCAGTAAATCCCGATGTTTTAGGGCAACAAGCCAAGGAAAATCAACCTCGCATTGAACAAATTATCGTTACTTCTGGGGATACTCTCTATAAAGGGGATGAACTCGATCGAAGATTATATGTAGCACGTTCTCGTGTGGGTAAAAAATTAACTGATGACTTTTATATTTGTTCTTTCTCCTGTCGTACGATCGTCTATAAAGGATTAGTACAAGGAGACGTATTAGAAAAATTCTATCAAGATTTAAGTAACCCCGCCTATGAAAGCCGTTTTGCAGTATATCATCGCCGTTTTAGTACCAATACTGTACCTAAGTGGCCTTTCGCTCAACCCATGAGGGTTTTAGGGCATAACGGCGAAATTAACACCCTTATCGGTAATATTAACTGGATGACGGTAAGAGAAGCAAATTTAGAGTTACCCGGTTGGAGTCAAGAGGAATTTGACGGCGTTACTCCCATTGTCAACATGGCTAACAGTGACTCTTATAATCTCGATAGTTCTTTAGAATTGCTAGTGCGTACAGGACGCAGTATTCCTGAAGCCTTAATGATTCTCGTGCCTGAAGCCTATAATAATCAACCAGAATTAGACAAATATCCCGAAATTGTGGACTTTTATAACTACTATAGCGGATTAAAAGAACCTTGGGATGGTCCTGCTTTACTTGCTTTCAGTGAAGGTAAAACTGTAGGCGCTTGTCTCGATCGCAATGGTTTACGTCCAGCCCGCTATGCTATCACTAAAGATGGATATGTGGTAGTAGGTTCAGAAGCAGGAGTCGTTGATTTAGACGAGTCAGAAATCATCGAAAAAGGGAAACTTGGCCCCGGTGAGATGATCGTAGTGGACTTAGAACACAATAAAATCCTCAAAAACTGGGAAATCAAACAGGAAATCGCCTCCCAAAAACCCTATGGGCAATGGTTAAAAGAATATCGCTTACACCTCGACAGAGAAACCTTTACGAAGGGGGGAGACGTAGTCGGTGGGTTAAGTTATACCGCTTTAGTACAACAACAGACAGCCTTCGGTTATACCCTCGAAGACGTAGAAATGATCATTACCGCTATGGCACGGGATGGCAAAGAGCCTACATTCTGTATGGGGGATGATATTCCTTTAGCGGTGTTATCCGATAAACCTCGTTTATTGTACGATTACTTTAAGCAACGTTTCGCCCAAGTTACCAACCCTCCCATTGATCCTTTACGGGAAAGTTTGGTAATGTCATTACAGATGCACTTAGGAGAAAGAGGCAATTTACTGCAGATTGAACCGAAAAACGCCCATACTTTAGTTATCGATTCTCCCGTGTTGTTTGAATCTGACTTAGATTTCATCAAACAATCTGACTTTGCTACCGTTGAATTATCAACTTTATTTGCGATCGAATCTGGCCCTGATGGGTTAAAATTAGCACTAGAAAGATTGTGTAATGAAGCGACTAAAGCCGTTAAAGAAGGTCATCAAATCATCATTTTAAGCGATCAAGTTCGTAGTAAGGGCTTTAGCCCGTCTATTTCCACGGAATATTCCTATATTCCTCCTCTCCTTGCAATAGGTGCAGTGCATCAACATCTAATTAAAGAAGGTTTACGCCTCAAAACATCTTTAATTGCCGATACGGCTCAATGTTGGAGTACTCATCATTATGCTTGTCTCATTGGTTTTGGTGCATCCGCCGTTTGCCCCTATCTCACCTTACAAACCGTATCCGCTTGGCTGCATGACGAGAAAACTCAAAAATTGATGGAAAACGAAAAAATCGATCGAATTTCTGAGGAAGAAGCCTTAAATAACTATCGTAAGTCAGTAGAGGCTGGATTACTCAAAATTTTATCGAAAATGGGGATTTCCCTCTTGGCTTCCTATCATGGTGCGCAGATTTTTGAGGCCATTGGATTGGGGCCGGATGTGATGGAATTGGCATTCAAAGGCACAACCAGCCGTGTCGGTGGTTTAAACCTTCAAGAAGTAGCTAACGAAATCATATCCTTCCATCAAAAAGCCTTCCCTGAGCTACAAGCCAAAAAGCTCGAAAATTACGGCTATGTCAACTATAAGAAGGGTGGTGAATATCACATGAATTCCCCCGAAATGGCAAAAGCCTTACACAAAGCCGTTGCTTCTTATGGTACACAAGAAGGCTATGATCATTATGAATGGTATCGCAACTATTTACAAGATCGCCCTCTTACCGCTTTAAGGGATTTATTGGAGTTTAAGAGCGATCGAAATGCTATCTCCATCGATGATGTGGAGTCCGTAGAGAGCATTGTAAAACGCTTTTGTACTGGGGGGATGTCTTTGGGTGCATTGAGCCAAGAAGCTCACGAAACCCTCGCTATAGCCATGAATCGTATCGGCGGTAAGTCCAACTCTGGAGAAGGAGGAGAAGACCCTAACCGCTATAATATCATTGACGAAGTAGATGAACACGGCAAACATCCCCTATTCCCTCACCTCAAAGGGTTACAAAAAGGCGATCGTGCTGCCTCTGCTATTAAACAGATTGCTTCTGGTCGTTTTGGTGTCACTCCTGAGTATTTAATGAGCGGTGAACAACTGGAAATCAAGATGGCACAAGGGGCGAAACCCGGTGAAGGTGGACAGTTACCCGGTAAAAAAGTTAGTGAATATATTGCTATGTTACGCCGTTCTAAACCCGGTGTTACCCTCATTTCTCCTCCCCCTCACCATGACATCTATTCTATTGAGGATTTAGCCCAATTAATCCACGACTTACACCAAATCAATCCTAGTGCTAAGGTATCCGTTAAGTTAGTGTCTGAGGTGGGTATCGGTACGATCGCCGCAGGAGTAGCCAAAGCGAACGCTGATGTAATCCAAATTTCTGGTCATGATGGTGGTACAGGTGCATCACCTTTAAGCTCCATTAAACACGCAGGTTGCCCTTGGGAATTGGGAGTTACTGAAGTACATCGTACATTACTTGAAAATCAATTGCGCGATCGAGTTTTACTCCGTGCTGACGGTGGTTTGAAAACAGGTTGGGATATTGTCATGGCGGCGTTGATGGGGGCTGAAGAATACGGTTTCGGTAGCATTGCCATGATTGCAGAAGGTTGTATTATGGCTCGTGTTTGTCATACGAATCAATGTCCTGTAGGGGTTGCCACTCAACAAGAGCGTTTACGTCAACGTTTCTCTGGTGTACCGGGAGATGTGGTTAATTTCTTCTACTTTGTAGCGGAGGAGGTGCGATCGATTCTCGCTAAATTGGGTTATCGTAGCTTAGATGAGATTATCGGGCGAGGTGACTTATTAACCTATCGTCATGATGCGAAACTCACCAAAACCAAAGCCCTTGTTTTAGACTGTTTAACGAACCTTCCAGACGTGACAACTAACCGTGATTGGTTAAATCATGGGGATACTCACACTAACGGCAATGTTTTAGATGATGAAATCCTCGCTGATACCGTCATTACAGATGCTATTCATCATCAGGATATTGTAACCAAAGAGATCAAAATTATCAATACTGATCGATCGGTGGGTGCAAGAATTGCAGGAGTCATCGCTAAACAATACGGAGATTATGGCTTTAATGGGCAACTCAACCTTAACTTTAAAGGCACTGCTGGACAGAGTTTTGGTGCATTCAACATACAAGGCATGAATCTTCACCTCGAAGGGGAAGCTAACGACTACGTTGGTAAAGGTATCAATGGAGGTTTGATCGTTATTGTACCTCCCACTGAGTCAACTTTTGAGGCTTCTGATAACGTAATTTTAGGCAATACTTGCTTATACGGTGCAACGGGTGGTGAATTATACGCCAATGGACGAGCAGGAGAGCGTTTTGGGGTGCGTAACTCTAAAGCGACAGCCGTAATTGAAGGTGCAGGAGATCACTGTTGCGAATACATGACAGGAGGCTTAATCGTTGTTTTAGGAAGCGTTGGGCGTAACGTGGGTGCAGGTATGACAGGAGGCTTAGGCTACTTCTTAGATGAGGAGGGCAATTTTGAGGCAAAAGTTAACCCTGAAATCGTCAAAATTCAGCGTATTTGTACCCCTGAAGGTGAGGCACAATTAAAAGAATTAATCACTATTCATGTGCATAAAACTGGTAGTAAAAAAGGTCAATTAATTTTAGATAATTGGGCTAATTATTTACCAAAATTCTGGCAAGTTGTACCGCCTTCTGAAGCAGAAAACCCTGAAGTAAAAGCTCAAAAAGAGTTAACCACTGTGTAAATTCATCTGATTTTGGTGGGCAATGCCCACCCTACTTTGCTTGTAGCAAAAAATAAATTACATTTTGAGAGAGAAGCTAAAATTAAAGTGGCCATCAAAAAAGAATTTAGAAATATATGCAATATGTTGTTTATTTCGTAATTGGTTTTCTTTTGATCATAATTATATACATGGTTTTCTATAAAATGGGAGAATCCCAAAAACAATCAATCACAAAAAAGAAAAAAAGAGGACAATTATTTTTTATACCTGATAAATACAATATTTCTAATAGTAATAGATATAATACCCTATCAAAAAACTCAAAAATAAATAATCAAATATCTAATGAAGCATTACACAAAACTTTACTAAGAATGATGAGTAATGATCAAAAAGCAGTGAAACGTTTAATAACTAATTTAAAAACAAAATATCCTAATCAAACAGAAATTTGGTATTGGGAAAAAGCAATTTCAGATTTAGAAAGAGATAGAAGATAAAATTAATCTATACATGGATTAATACAGCTAAAGAGTACGATCGAACCTAATTCATCTGTTTTAATGAACAAAGATGCGATCAATTACTTTATGTAAATGAATTATCAGATCATTCTCTTGAAAAAGTGATATTTTATAATAATTTAGTTATTTATAGACGTAAAAAATTGTAAGTTAATGAATAAGTCTTTTCTTAATCAAAATCTCTCCTTTCTCCTGATAGGAATGGTTACCACTTTAACGATCGAAACAAGTATAATTCCTGTAAAAGCCAATACTCCTCCCCAGATAGTTGCTCAAGCTAACAATGATGAAAAAATCAGAATCGCCGTTTTAGATTTTGATTATAGTGCCTTAAGTAATCCTCAATGGTTGTTAAATATTTTTGGTGGTACTGCTAGTGGTGTCAGCGATATTTTTGTTAATCGCTTAGTGGATTCGGAAAAATATCGAGTTATCGAGAGAAGTCGTCTCAATGCCGTTTTAGCAGAACAAAATTTAGGTACAAGTGGTAGAGTTGATCCGAGTACGGCCGCTCAAATTGGTCGTTTATTAGGGGTGGAAGTGGTCTTAATTGGTTCTGTGACTCAGTTTGATATTCAAAAACAAGGTTCTAGTTTCGGCTTATTTGGGGTTAGTGTTGGTGGACAAACAACAGAAGCTTTGGTTTCTTTAAATGTTCGTGCTGTTAATACCACAACGGGAGAAATCATCATGGGTGCAGAGGGCAGTGGTGTCGGTACTCAAAAAGATGATCAGGTATATGTTTTGGGTATGGGAGGAGGCACAACCACCAGTAATGAGGGTAAACTTTTATCTGTGGCTACTCAAAAAGCAGTAGATAGTATTCTTAGTGAAATGGAGAAGAAAAATGATCGATTAGCCGCCGTACCTAAAGTGTTACCTACTGTTAAGGCAGTAATTGCTGATATTAGTGGTAGTAATGTAGTTTTAAATAAGGGTTCTGGTGACGGCTATCGAGTTGGGATGAAAATTTCGATCGAACGAGTGGGTAAAGAAATTAAAGATCCAGAAACAGGTAAAGTAATTCGTCGTTTAACCACTCCTATCGGGATGGTAGAATTACATGATGTAGATCAATCTTCTAGTGTCGGTAAAATTCTTTCTGGAAATGGTTTCACTATAGGAGATATAGCGTCTCCTGTTCAATAACGAAAACTGTTTACTAACATAATCGTAAATTATTTAATATACAATCTGATCGGATTAACATACAGTGTTAGGTTTTCCGATTATTTTAACTTTGGCATACTCTTTTGTTAATGTAGTATTTTTTACCCCTTGATTTTTATTGCTTTCTGGTTTATTAACGGTACTTAGACAAAACAATAACAACAATTAAGCTATAATTTTTACATCATATTGCTTTTAGGTCAAAATGAAAGAAATTACTTCTTCATCAATGCCCCCATGTTTCAATCGCTGGTGTGAAAAAATAGACCCAGTCTTAAAAACAAAGGCACAAAAACGAGAGTTTAGAAATTATTTGGGCGGTTTATTAGGAGATTCTCAAAGAAAAAATATAACTCAAATTGCCCATAATAATCTTGATATTACTTATCATAAATTACACCATTTCTTAACAGAGTCCACTTGGAATTATGATGAGGTAAATGATAAAAGATTAGAAATTATTGCATCCTGTCGTCAAACAAAAATTAGTCGATGTTTCTCCTTAATTATAGACGATTCAGGTCATCGTAAAAGTGGAAACTTTACTGACTGTGTGGGAAGACAATATATTGGTGAAATTGGCAAAACTGATAATGGTAATGTTATAGTCACTACTCACATTTATGATGGTGTGAGAAGTTTTCCTTTAGACGTTGAATTATATGAAAAAGCCGAAAATTTCCCTGAAGGAAAAGACGCTCCACAATTTCAGAAAAAACCAGACATTGCCTTTAATTTAATTGAAAAATGTTTAAATCGAAATTATTGTCCCCAAATAATTTTAATGGATGGTGGTTATGGAAACAATACTAATTTATTAGGCAAACTAGAAAAAAAGAATTTAAAATATATAGGAATTATTGCTAAAAATAGATTAGTAAAATTGGTAAAACAAGATTTTATCGAGTCTGAAAAAACCATAGCTGAAATAGCAAAATCATTACCCCAAGATAGTTTTGAAAAAATAAGAATAGGAAAAAATCGAGAAAAAACTCTTTGGGTAGCAACGATAAATATTGAATTATCAGCTTTGTCGGGAATAAAAACTGTAGCTATCGTCATGAATGCAGATACTTTTGAAAATTCCACAGATATTGATTATTTAATGACTAATGAAATAGGAGAAAAAGTGTGTGGAAATTGGATAGTAGAAACTTATACACAAAGAAATT
The DNA here is from genome assembly GCF_001548115.1 of Geminocystis sp. NIES-3709. Lineage (GTDB taxonomy): Bacteria > Cyanobacteriota > Cyanobacteriia > Cyanobacteriales > Cyanobacteriaceae > Geminocystis. Next base: position 1,072,322 of record NZ_AP014821.1, read on the forward strand.
GGATAGAAGTATTTTACCGTGAAATCAAGGGATGGTTAGGGTTATCACAATACCAAGTGAGAAATAAAAGAAGTTTAATGAGACATTTTATCTTGGTATTTTGTGCCTACACTTTTATTCAATGGCATCGTTTGACAGGAGGTTTAAGAAGACAATGGGGGAATAAACCGTTAAATACTTTTGCTGAGGCATTGGAAGCGTTTCGTAATGCTGTGTCTTTTCGCTTTTTTCAATGGTTAAAAGACAATGTGGAAGTATTTAGTTTATATAAAGCTAGTTTAGGGGTTATTTGGGCATAATTTTTGTCTAAGTACCGTTAAGCAGACTAATTATGGGTGAGTAATTTTTCTAAGATAAAATATTGATCGAATAGTTACGTTAATGAAGAAAAAATGCTCAATATTCCTCAAGTTATCGCTCAAGAATTATCTCTGAATATTAAAAATGTAAATAGTGCTTTAGAATTATTGACTGAAGGTGCTACTATTCCTTTTATTGCTCGTTATCGTAAAGAAAAAACAGGATCTTTGAACGAAATTGAATTAAGAAACATTCACGATCGATTCATTTACCTACAGGAATTAGAGAGTCGTAAACAAGTTATTTTAGATGGTATTGCTTCCCAAAATCTACTTAATGACCAATTAAAAGCCCAAATTACGGGTTGTTTGCAAAAAAATGAGCTGGAAGATCTTTACTTACCTTTTAAGCCTAAAAGACGCACAAGAGCGACTATGGCAAAGGAAAAGGGCTTAACCCCCTTCGCCGAATTTATCAAGAATCTTAATCAACCACAAGCAAAACCTTTATCTATTGAAAAAGAAGCCGAAAAATATATCTCAGAAGAAGTAAAATCGATCGAAGAAGCGTTAAATGGTGTTAGTGATATTCTTGCGGAAGAAATAGCGGAAAAAGCAGAGTTAAGGGCATATTTACGGGAATTTATCTCAGAAGATGGTGCATTTATTTCTCGTATTAAAGACGACTATCCCGAAGGTAGCACTAAATTTGAAATGTATCGTAACTTTCAATGTAAATTCACCAAAATTGCCCCTCACAATGTCCTTGCTTTATTTCGTGGAGAAGCAGAAAAAATTCTCGTGGTAGATATTGATTTTGACGAAGCGAGGGTGATGAATTATTTAGAGTCAAAGGTGATTAAAACAAAAATTTCTGCCTTTAGGGAGTTTTATCGAGAAATGCTCAAAGATAGTTTTCAACGTTTACTTAAACCAGCTTTAATCAGAGATGTTCGATCGTACATTAAAGCATGGGCTGATGTAGAATCCATTAAAACTTTTGAAGCCAATTTGCGTGAATTATTATTATCCCCTCCTGCTGGTATGAAACCCACTTTAGCGATCGATCCTGGATTTCGGACAGGTTGCAAAGTGGCAATTCTCTCAGAAACAGGGCAGTTTTTAGAGTATCAGGCGATTTTTCCTCATACTGGCCATGAAAAGAGAGGTATTGCTAAAGATACTATTAAAAAACTCGTTTTTAAATATAACATAGAATTAATTGCCATCGGAAATGGCACCGCCTCCAGAGAAACTGATGAATTTATTACCGAAGTGTTAGCAACTATTGACAAAAAACCCATTAAAGTCATGGTAAATGAATCGGGTGCATCGGTTTATTCCGCTAGTAATGTGGCTATTGCCGAGTTTCCTGAGTTAGATGTTACTGTTAGGGGTGCAATTAGTATTGGCAGAAGGTTACAAGATCCTTTGGCAGAATTAGTTAAAATTGATCCAAAGTCCATCGGTGTGGGACAATATCAACATGATGTTGATCAAAAATTGCTCAAAAAAAACTTAGAAGAAACTGTCGAAAGTTGTGTTAATTATGTCGGAGTGGACTTGAATACTGCTTCAAAAGAATTATTAATATTTGTCTCAGGAATTAATAACACGATCGCTAATAATATTGTTAATTATCGCAATGAAAAAGGAGTATTTAAAAGTAGAAAAGAGCTATTAAAAGTAAAAAAATTAGGAGAAAAAACCTTTGAATTAGCTGCCGGTTTTTTGCGTATTCGTGACGGAGAAAATCCTTTAGATAACACAGCAGTTCATCCCGAAAGTTATGATATTGTCAAAGCAATTTCTACTGATTTAAAGATACCTTTATCAGATATTGCTCAAATAAATTCACATCTTAAAAATATTGATTTAAAAAAGTATATAAATGAAAATATTGGATTGCCGACATTGCAAGATATAGTTAAAGAATTAGAAAAACCAGGAAGAGATCCTCGTGCTAAATTTCAATATGCAACATTTAAAGAGAACATAAAAGAAATTAAGGATTTAAAAGAAGGAATGGAATTAGAAGGAATTGTGACTAATGTCGTTAATTTTGGTGCTTTTGTAGATATTGGAGTCCATCAAGATGGGTTAGTACATATATCTCAATTAGCCGATCGATTTGTAAGTGATACAAATGAAATTGTCAAGGTGGGACAGGTGGTAAAAGTTAGAGTCTTAGAGATAAATGAAAAGCTAAATAGAATTAGTTTGTCAATGAAATTATCCTAGAATAATAAAGTCTAAATTTGTTTAATAACTTGTCATATTATAAATATTTAAAAAGTAATAATTATGGATTTTTTTGCTTTTCAATTTCGATCGCCCGGTCCTATTTTATTCGATGTTGGGCCTATTAGTTTAAGATGGTATGGACTATTAATTGCTTCGGCGGTTTTAATAGGGGTAATCATTGCCCAAAAATTAGGTAAATATCGTAATATTGATCCTGATTTAATTGGTGATTTAGTCATCTGGTTAGTCATCGGGGCGATACCTATGGCTAGAATTTATTATGTCTTATTTGAATGGCAAAATTATGCCCAACATCCTCAAGATATAATTGCAATTTGGCAAGGGGGAATTGCTATTCATGGTGCTATTATTGGGGGGATTATTGCCATATTAATTTTTGCGAAGATTAATCGTCAATCTTTTTGGGAATTAACAGATATTATTGCACCCTCTTTAATTTTAGGACAAGCTATTGGTAGATGGGGTAATTTTTTTAATTCAGAAGCCTTTGGTATTCCTACAAATTTGCCTTGGAAATTATATATTCCTCCAAATAATCGTCCTATTGAATATATAAATTTTGATTATTTTCATCCTACTTTTCTTTATGAATCTTTGTGGAATATAGGAGTTTTTATCTTATTAATTATGATATTTTTTTGGAGTATTAAAAATAATAATAAGCTCAAAAATGGCACTATATTTTTAATTTATTTAATTAGCTATAGTCTAGGTAGAGTATGGATTGAAGGTTTTAGAACTGATAGTTTAATGTTAGGATTTTTAAGAATTGCTCAGGTTGTTAGCTTAACCTCGATCGCTTTTGGAATTTTCGGTTTAATCTGGCTATATATTCTAAAAAAATCTTTGCCAGATATAAAAAATTAACAAATTACAATACTGAAAAAATTAATTCATATCCGGATTAAATTCGGGCTTGATATGAAAAGGAATTTCCTGAAATATTTGGTTAACAATATCTTCAGGAGTATCTCGATCGTCTATAGTAAAAGTAATATCAGCTTGTTGATATAAATATTCTCTTTGCTGTCGTAAATCTGTTAATTTTGCCCTTAAATCTTCTTGATGTAATAACGGGCGAGTATCATCATCAGCTAATCTTTTAACTAAAACATCAACAGGCACATCTAACCAAATAACCATACCATCACGCAAGTGACTCCAGTTGTCTTGACAGAGAATAATACCCCCTCCTGTGGCAATAACTGTACGAGTATAGGCAGATATTTCTCTTAAAATATCACTTTCTAGCTGACGAAAACTAGCTTCTCCTTCTTCCGCAAAGATTTCATTGATGGTTTTATGAGTAACAGTTTCAATAATAGAATCTGTATCCAAAAAACGATAATTTAACTTTTCCGCTAATAACTTACCGATGGTAGTCTTACCTGATCCCATCATACCAATTAAGTAAACGTCTAATCCTCTTAAAATATCCATTAAAAATAATCGATCGTTAATAATTGATAATTTTCAACTGTCAACTGTCACCTGTCAACTGTTTATAATGATTTAATATCCCCTTATTATTTGACTTCCGAACAATTGTGCGTTGGCAAAAATCTACTAAAATTGACTTAAACTCTCAGTATCCTTGTCCTTGTCGTCGTAAAGGGCAATTATTACCAATTATCTTAACAGAAGCCATGGGGTGCGATCGATGTCAACAAATTTTTGTAGTAACAGATGAAGAAAAATGTATTGAGCAATTAAACCCCAGCTATCCCTATAAAAAAAAATGGCGTTGGAATGGTAAAAGATGGATTTCCTGTCACAAGCCTTGGCAAGAAAGCTACTTTTATCTAACTATTAGTTGTTTTCTCGCTTCCATACTCATTTCAACCCCTCTATTAATTAACTTGAGTGCAGGAGTCAACTTAATTTCTGGTATTATTATAGGACTAATTTTTATCTTGCTATGTTTTTCTTTGTGGTTAGCTTATCGCCGTTAAAATTAAGAGTATGAAAGATAATTCTACAAAACAAACCGTCCTCATTGTACATCAAGCTCACCAAGCATTTGTGCAAATGAGTAATATCAAAGGTATTGAAAGATCTCAAGCTGTATTACAGATGGCGAAAAAGCTAGAAGAATGCCTCGATGATGTTTTACAAGCTAATACCCTTGACTTAGAAATTAGCAAGGAAATGTCTGTACCAGATTTAATCCTTGAGTGGCTGAAGCTAACCCCCCAAAGAGTAAAAACCAGTATAGAAATACTTAAGACACTCTCTAAGTTACCAGATCCTTTTCAAAAAGTAATCAACTCTCCTTATCAAGTCACTTACTGTCAAAATTATTCCCAGTTAATGCCTTTAGGAGTTATTGCTTTAGTTTATGAAGCCTTACCCGAATTAGCCATTATCACGGCAGGTTTAGCGATTAAAACCGGTAATAGTTTAATTTTGAGAGGTAGCAGTGAAGCTAGTAATACTAATACAATTATCACTCAAGTTTTACAAGTTGCTTTAGAAGATGCTAATTTTCCCTCTGGTTGTTTACAATTTTTACCCTCAGAAGAAGGTTATTCCATAGAAGATTTAGTAACTCAAGATCAATATCTTAATTTAATTATTCCCTATGGAAGACCTAGTTTAATTCAAAAAGTGACTCAATTAGCCACTGCTCCTGTATTAAAATCCGCTATGGGTAATTGTTATTTATACTGGTCATTATCTAATGATTTAGATTTAGTTCGTAATATTATTGTAGATAGTTATGGCACTATTCCCGATCGAGTTAATGCTATTGAGAAAGTATTAATTAACAATCAACATAAATCTAATTCCATCATCAGATTATTTAATCATCTCAAAGAACAGAAATTTAATATTATGGGAGATGAATCTTTAGTTGCTGATTTTCCTGAATATCTAACTCCTCTTAAAGAAAATCAATGGAATCAACCTCTTCTTAATAATACTATAGCTTTTCGTACAGTAGAAAATCTTGATAGTGCGATCGCATGGATTAATGAGTATAGTAGTGGTCATGCTAACTGTATCATAACTGATTCTTATCAAGAAGGGAGAATTTTTGCTATGGAAATCGATAGTGCCTTAGTTTATATTAATTCTTCCCCTCGTTTTTATCGTTATTTACCTGGTAGTAACTCAGTATTTTTAGGTATATCCAATCAAAAAGGACATCGTAGGGGATTAATTAGCTTAGAAACCTTTACTACCCTTAAGCAAATTGTTATCGGTGATGGAGAAACAACGAATAATTAGGCTTTATCGAAAAAGTGTTTTATCGGGATAGGCAACAAGCAAAAGTTTTAATCTAACTATTGATTATTAACTGTCAAAGGTTGTTTTTCCGTTAAATCTACTACTACCCAGTCCAAAAAATCAATAGGTGCAGTAAACTCAATTTGTGCTTCTGGTGCTGGACTTTTGTTAAGATCGATCGAAGTAACTTTACCAATGGGAATATCCGGAGGGAAAATGCTACTAATATTAGATGTTGTTACTACTTCTCCTATCTTTACATCAGCGACTTTAGCATAAAATTCCATTAAACCAATGGGCGTACCTTGTCCTTTAATAAATCCTTGATAACCTTTTCTGGTAATAGTTGCACCCACTCGACTATTATAATCACTAATTAATAAAACTCGGCTAGTATTAGGAGTAACATCAATGATTTTGCCAACTAAACCTCCTACACTCATCACCACCTGATTAGGTTTAACTCCTTTACTGCTACCCACATCAATAACTACAATTTGCCACCAAGCATCGGCACTTCTACCTATAACCCTTGCAGGAATCAAAGAATCAGGAGATTTTTCTTGATATTTGACAATTTTTTTCAGGTTTTGATTTTCTGTTTCTAAAGCAACTATTTTATTACTTAATTCTTGAATAGTCCGTTGCTCATATAATGCTTGTCGATCGATTTGAGGATAGAATAAGAAATTGGGAGAAAGGCGATATAAAGTTTCAGAAATTAACGCCCCTTGAGTATAGTAAACTAACCAAGCCATAAAAATACTAATTAGCCCGAAAACTAATTGACTCCCATATTTTTGCCACCAACGATAAATAAATTTCAAAGTCCTAATTTATAGTGAATAATTTATAGTAAATAGTCAATAACGAACTGTTTTATGTAAATTTATGAAAAATAAAATACCACATTTGAGGATAAAAATGCTTCTTTTAAGTAGCTTTCCCAGACTTTAGGTGTTGATTTCAAATTTATTTTAACCTGAGTTCGATGCAAGAATTATTGATATGGGTAGGTTTTAACCATGATAGTTTTAGGTTTTAGGTTAATTTTTCAATTTTTGTTCAATTATCCAATTAAATTAATCGAGTAGGAAATCAATTATTAATAGTTTTTTATCAATTCTTTACCTAAGATCTAACACCTAATTCCTCATGATCAAAACCTCATCTGATAACGAACTTTATACTCCCCATAAATATAATCATAAGATACCGTGACAGTAGAATCTTTTTTCACCTCATAAACTCCTTCCACCAAAGGAAAAACCCTTAAATCTTTCATTCCTAAAGGTTTACCCCAAGTACTTACTTTTTCATTGACTCCAAAACTGATATTATTAGCTAAAGGTACAAGAATAAACTGAACTAAACCATTCTCAAATAAATCCTGACTACTTAAATCTTGCAGTTGAGTTGCTAAATTTAATAATTCTCCTCCTACTATTAGATTAATTAACTCGCCTTCACTACGGTTTGGAGTACTCCTTAGAGAAATTAAAGGAGAGTTTAAAAGATTAAAATTTGAACCTTGTTTATTTAATGCCGCTAAATTAATACATTCTGCCACCTCATTTAATTGAGAGGAGGATAGTTTAATTTCTTCTGCAATAGGGGTAGTAGAAGGTAAACGACAATAATCATTAACACTTCCCGATAAAACAGGTAATAATTGAGCTAAACCACCATCTATTCTTAACACCACTTGTATATTTTCGCCTCTACCACCTCTTACAATGGGATCTAATACTTCGTTACGATTAGTATTAGGTAACTGTCGAGAATAATCGACAATATCTGCTTGTACCTCTATATCAATTTCGGGGTTGAGGATATTTTCTTCTGGGCGAAAAGTGATAGTATTTTCATTGGTACGGGATAAGAAGAATGTAGTTTGTCCAAATCCCACATTAGAAGTGAAAGAAGTTAATGGATTTGCCCCTCCTAGGTAAATTTGCCCTCTACGGACGTTTATTGCTCCATCAGCTCTTAGATTTTTCCAATTATATAAGCCACCGTTAACAATTAATTCTCCACCAAATAAGAAGCGATATAAACTCCATTGGGCTAATTGAGTATCTACTAATTTTAAGGTAAAATCTTTTAATTCAGGTTGAAAAATTCCATCATAAGAAGAAGAAGACGTGTCTCCTAACCATTGATTTCTCACTCCTTGACTTCTAGGATTCGAGATTATAGTTTGCTCTTGAGGTAGAACAAAATTACCATTGTTTAAGCTGACATAACCACCGATTTTTGGAGTAAATACTGTCCCATTGACAACTATATCTCCCTTAATTTGTCCTGAGTAAATATTTTGTAAGTCTATTTTCTGATTAGAAATATTGATAGAGAGGGGATTATCATTATTATTTTTAGGTTTAAAAAGAGGTAAATTTCCAGCAATATTTATATCGGCACTGTTGTTAATTTTTGCCGATAATGTTTCTATATCTAATGCTTGATTATTTTTATCAATATTTACTTTTCCTGTTAAAGTAATGGGACTTTTTACTCTGATACTATTTATCTGAGCATTATCAAAATTAATTTCCCCTCCTAGTTTAAAGAGTTCAAGTTTAAAATTATTAATTAACTTATTGATTGAGGCTATTTCTATACTTAAATTTGAAGAAATATTGCCTCCCATTAAACTTATTTTACCTTGACTAAGTATATCTAATAGTTTAACTCGATCGCTATCTAATTTTATATTAATAAAAGCAGGTTTGTTTTCTATAATTGATGGATGATAAGGAATAGACGCATTAATTTGTATATTTTGATTTTCGACCGTATTAAAATTTAATTGATAATTTTTATAATCAAAATTTCCTTGTATTTTATTATCAATGATAACTCCATTTATAGCGGTATTATTTAAACTTAAATCACCTATAATTATAGGGTTAGAAATATTACCTGATACCTTACCATTAAGATTAATTAAACTATCTATATCTGTAGGGAATTTCACAAAATTATCGATAAAATTTAAAGGAAAATCAACAACTTTAAAATTACCTTCCTGAGAATTTGAAGAAATATTACCACTAAAAAATACTTGACTATTGGCAATGTTTAATTCAAAAGGTTGCAAAGCAAGGTTATTATTTTCCCAAGAAGCATTAAAGGCAATTTTCTCAATGGGAATAAATTGAGTTTCTTCAATCACCAAACCAAGGGAATCGACTATATTCGGAAAATTTTGTTGTGGAAGCCACTGCCATTGATTGCCTTGAAAATTGACATTAATTTCGGGATTGCTTAGTTTACCAGCAAGAAGAATTTCACCTTCATATTTGCCACGAATATCTAAATCATTGGGTATTTTACCCGATTGTAAATCCCTTGCGATCGATCTTATTTGTTGATCTATTATATAAAGAAGATTAACTTGAGATTTAATGGAATTTTTATCACCGCCAAGAGATTGAGAAGGGATAGTATCAGCAGAGGCGAAGAAATCTTGGCTTTGTAAGTGTTGAAGTAAAGCATTCACACTATCTACATCCGTGATTTGTAAAGTTGAAAAAATATCCTCAACCCTACCATTTAAAGACATTCTGCCTTCTATTGCCTGAGTTACTACATTGATTTTACCTTCTAAATCATAATTAGTATTGGCGAAACTTAGTTTAGCATTTTCCAACTGTGCAATATCATCCGCAAAATTAAAATTCGTTGAGAAATTTTTGGCAACAATACCACCCAAACCCAGATTATCTAAATTTAGATTACCTGTAGCGGAAAAATCTGAAAGATTTACAGTTATATCCGAAGACAAAATTCCTCTAACTTTTCCTTTAACACCATAGTTAATAGCAGGTTGCAGTTGCAAATTTTCTAAAGCAAAATCCGAGAAGACAAGATTAAACTCATTATCCAGTCGTTTACCGATAAGAGAAAAACCTGATTCTCTACCTTGTCTAATTTCTATCTGAGAAGGAAAAAAAGCAGTAGTTACATTAATAGCTGGAATAGTAAAATCTTCTCTTAGTAAAGAGAAAGCAATAACATTTTCACTCCCCCGCAAATCTAAATCAATTATAGAGGAGTTAATAATAAGTTTTCCCTTTAAAAATGAGTCAAAATCTAGTTGATTAAAATTAAAGTTAGTCAAAGTTAAGTCACCTTGAATATCAATATTATTTTCACCGAGGAGATTACTTAATAAACTATTTGCCTTTACCACACCTTGAAAATTTACTCTGCCATCTAAATTCATTGAAGTAGGAAGAAAACGAAACCCTTCCTTATTCTTAGAAGAAACAGAAGCAAGAAGTTGATTTACAGGAATAACATTGAGATTAGAATTAGCTGTCACCTGTAACTGTAAATTATTAACGTCAGGTGAAGAAAAGAGATTGACTAAATTAAAGTTACCTTTTGCTTCAACAATATTTTTTCCTATCTCGAAAATAGCTGACTCTATATCAATAGGCAAAGATGACTTGGCTTGTAAAACGGGAAGAAGACTACCAGAAAAATTTATTTCCCCATTAAGATTATCTAAATCAGAAAGACTAATATTTGACTCTTGATTAATTAAAGAGAGTTGTTGATTTAAAGCCTCAAGATTAACATTACGGGTATTAATACGACTTTGCCATTGATTATTGTTAACCCTTGTGGAGAGTAAAATTTTCCCTTGAGCAATATTGGCATTACCATTAAGAAGAAGATTAAGACTAGGTATAGAGGAGAGAGTTTGGTTATCGAGATAATGAAGGGAAAAAGCAACTAAGTCAGAGACGTTACTACTGAGAGAAAGATTACCATTAAGGTTTTCTGCTTTAAGGTTAGTGTTAGGGAATAATTGAGATAAAGATATTCCTTGTGTAAAACCATCTAGGGAAACTTGACTATTTTTTACGATCGTTTTACTATTAAAGTCTCCTCCTGCTAACTTACCATTTATATCTGCCGTCACATTAAGACTCGGAAGACTGGTTAAAGTTTCATAATTAACAGATTCAACCGATTGATTAGTTAATTGATATAACTCTGTTGTTTTTGCTGAGAAGTTAAGTTGACTGGATTCAATGTCGAGGGGAAGAGAGGGAATAATTTGATTAACTGGAATTTGACTAACATCTGCAAAAATCCTTGTTTCGTTTTCATCTATACTTGCTGTGGCATTAATTAACCCCTCTTCTATTTGTAATTTGCTATCAGTAGAAATAATCAAACTTTCGGGAAAATTATTGGAGGATATAGTTAATAAGTCTTGAGTATTACCAGTTAAATTAACTTCACTATTGATGATATTAGCTAGATTTGGTAAAGAGGGAAGTATATTATTTAAGAAAATTTGGTTGGCTTCTCCGTTAACTGTTAAGTCACCTTTCGCTAAATTAAAGTTTAAGTTGAGATTACCTTCGTCACTAATTAATCTTGTTGATGAATTAGAAATCCAAGAGTTAGCATTATTAATTTTGTTATCGATAAGGAGGTTTACTCTACCATTTCCTTCTATCTTATTAAGACTAATTTCTTCTAAATTTCCCGTTATCTCAATATCTAAATTTTTTGCGAATGTTGGTACATTGACATTAACTAAAGACTCATCACAAAAAGACAATGTTTGACATAAGGGAGATAAGAAAGGAGTTAAATTAATCTCGTCACTTACTACTGTCACCCCATAAGTTTTTTCCCGCCATTGACTACTCCCATTGAGAAGGATTCGATTTTCCTTGAGGATTAATTGGGTATCAACAAGATTGATGGTGTTTTTATCTATTACTAATTTACCTTCAGTGGTTAATTCTTCTTCAAAGGCTTGAATAGAAGGAAGAGAAAATGAAATTTCTCCTAGGGGTTGGCTTAAGTTTCCTTTTATTTCTCCTTTTGCTAATATTTGTGCGATTGAAACCTTTGAAGATAAGATGCTATATTTGTTACTCCACAAACTAGAGGGTAAATTAGCATTGAATTGAAAGTTAAAGGGTATTTTTTCTAACTTTAGAGGTTTGTCTTCTCTAAGATTTTGATTAAAGTTAGTATTAATAACCCCCTGAGTAATAATATTTCCTCCTGTGGGTGGTTTAATCGCTATCTGTTTAATGGTGACTTTATCCAAGTTAGCGATAAATTGACTATCAATATTTCCCAACTCCAACTTATCTACAAAAGTTTTATTAACTTTAACTTTGCCTTCTATTTGAGGAGTATCAAGATTTCCGTTGACTTGAATATTTCCTGCTAATAAACCATCTATTGCCACAATAGGCTTAATCCCGACACTAGGTAAAACTTTTCTTAGGTTAACGGGGTTGAGATTTGCTTGTAAATTATACCCCTGTTGCTGACTAATTTCTCCTCGCAAGGAAGTGTCAATATCTCCTATCTTTAAACTGGCATACTCAATATTAAGAGATTCTTTTTTTATTTCTATAAACGCATTTGCTAAAAAATTCTGATTAAAAAGGGGTATCTTCTCAATTTTTTCCTGAAGGTTAAATCTGTCTAAAATTTCCTTATTTTCATTAGAGTCGAGTTTCCCTATATCCACTTTTCCTTCTACATCTTGTATATTAACTTTTCCCTCTATATCATTTATATTGATGGTAGATAAGGAAGAGGTAATAATTTTTAGGTTGCCGTTAAGTCTTCCTTCCCGCAAATTTAGAGGAAGGTTAGGAATTAATCTTGTGGCTTGGGGTAAGTCAAGATAACGAATCTCTAATTGATTTTCACTGGCAGTATCAGCTAATAGGGTTTTACCTTCGAGATTAATACGGCTAATACCGATACGATTTTCTAAATTATAAGTTAAAGGTTGATTCTCATTGTCATATACTAGATTTAGTCTTCCTTTACTGGTAACTTCTACTGCTTGTGTGGTAGCGTTGGGAGAAATACCTATGCGACTTCCCCGCAACCTTAAATTTATTTTTGCTTCAATGGGTAAAGTTGGCAACTTGAGAGATAAAGGAAACGGTTTTCTCTCCTCTTCTGGTGGTAATAAAGTGTCTAATTGTCCATAACCTGTTATTTCATTCGCAATAACATTGATAGGTAACTGTCTTTGAAATATTAATGACCATAAATCTAAACTAATCTTAGCAGACTCGATCGACAAAAAACTAGGATCTGTTTGGGTGGGAGAAATTTTAATATTATCAATAACTATTTCATTGAAAAGAGAATGAGTAACTTTACCGAAACTAACTTCTCGGGATAAAATTCTTTCTAATTCTGTTTCAATGCGAGAAGGAATAATCTTGTTAATTAAATATCTAGTGACACCATATCCTCCGGCTAAAATACCTGTTACTGTCACTAAGGAAATAATTTTAGTTTGTGGTTTTGCCAGTATTATCGCTAATCTCTGTTTTAAACTTAACGACGATAGATTATTCTCCCAATCTTCTGGTTGTCGATTAGTCATTTTATTTCCTCACACTTGCATAATTTCTTCTGCTGTTTTTAATATAACAGTGGATCAACTTCAAAGAATCATCCTTTATTTTTCTTTTCAGAATAATCTAAAAATCTTTTACCAATGTACTTGACTTAAAATATATTTCAGACAGTCATAATCATTTTTTAATAAAACGCTCAAAGTACGGCCAGCATTCACTAACCACTGTCGATCGCCTCCTCGCAAACGATAACTTTCTCTTAAAGTAGCCGCAATTAAAGATTCAACGGGAGTGTTTTGAACTTGTAATAAAACTCTCAAAAAATCAGGATTAGCGGTAAACTTGATAATTTCTTCTGCATCGCAACGAAAAACCGCTTGATGAATTTGAGGAGGACGAGGTGGTAAATATTGGTATATATTACCATTAGAAATATTATAGCTGTTACTCTCAGAGGTTGACGGGATTTCAAAACCAATGATTACGGCTCGAAATTCAGTCTTTAACATAGCAAAGATTTGGGGTTGCTGTTCTTTCAATTCTGTTAAGGTTAATCCTAAAGCCCTTGCTCTATGCACAGAGTCGATCGGTGCTGTAGTTACATTAGTTACTAAAGAATAAATTTTGTTTCCTGATTCTTCGTCAAAGGATTTAACCCAACTGCCAAAGGGAGGCATCGCAGGAAAATTCAGTTCTTCCGGTTCTAAACATTGGGCTAAAAATTCGACAGTAGAAGTTTCGATTACTTCGCCAATATGATCTGATTGACGATCGTCGTTATTTAATTTCGGTAATGGTAAACGCACGATTTAATTAGGGATGAGGAATTTATAAAATTAGATGAAAAATTAGCAATTAACAATGACAAAATCTTTAGGCTTTGAGACACATTGAGTTTATTTAAAGACTTTTTCGACAGGATGTCAATAATCTACAAAGAAAAATAAACTAATAAACCTTACTAATTTCTAAAATTTTTCCTAACATGGCGGTCGTCATAATATCATCTCTGATGATACCTTGGATTTCAATTTTCAAACCATCTTGACAAATATTTAGGGGAGGCTTGTATAACTCATAGACTTCTCCTGTATCGCTAACTAAAGTCCATGCACCAACGCCAATACTCTGATATTTGATTTCGCCTTTTATTTTCATTATCTTAATACTTTAAAACAACAATAACAGTAGTCCGAAATTGACCTGCTTTACTCTCTCCCATCCTAATTGAGAATGCTCGGAGTTGCACTAAATTCTTAAAACTTAGTTCCCTTACTCCCTGATTCGCTGTACATTGGGAAATTGAAGACTTGGTACTGACTACTGCTATTATTGTTGATATTCACGAAAACGCAAACTACCGTAAACAGCTTATTTAACCTCCTATCACTTGTTTTTTCCTGACCTAAACCAATACTTTACAGAGTTACACTGAAATCCAGATCTCTAGGATCTTTCTTGTTCAGTTCCATTGCTCTCTTTTGTCGCTTAGGAAATTTGAAACAGAAAACTAACCGCTGTTTCGGCGATCGAAAGACAGATAACACGTATCTTTTTCAGCCTTTTCACCTCGCTTTTTCAATAGAGTTTACACTAGCTGGTTCGTCTGTCGAAAGAAGTTTTAATTAACTTCTATATTTATAAGATAACAAGGTTTTTTAATAAGGGGAAGGTATCTTAATATAACTTTACATTCATTCCATATTTTTAGTAAAAAATAAGACTATACAACTTATGAAAAATGAAAGAGATCAAGGAAAAAAGGTAATGAATTAAGGTTAAAACTATTCTTATTCAGATTAATCGTTCTTTGATTATAAAAAATTGAGGTAGTAGAATTATTGAATAAGACTGAGTAAATCTACTTGTTTTTCCAATAAACAACAATGACCACTATGAGGAAGAAAGTTTATTTTAGACTGAGTAAAAATACTCTTTAGTCTTCGGGCTTCTTGTAAAGAAGGTAATAAATTATCTTCTCCCGAAGCAACAATAAGGACTTCATTTTTATATTGATTTAATTTGTCTTGATCAACAAAAAATTTTTCTAATAAATTTATACGCCATGATACGATCGTAGGTGGTAATGATGCCATAACGTTTAAAAGTCGTTGTCTTTCCCTTAAATTTAATGCTTCCAACTTGGCAATAAAAGGTAATAAAATCAGAGTTGAACCTTTATAAACAAAATCGGGCATGAGTTGAGTTAAATAGCTACCTAAATTTAACCAAGGACGTTGATTGAAAGCAGAGGCAGAATTTACTAAAATTACTTTTGTAAATAGATTTGGGATTTTTTCCATTAATTTCATTGCTAAACAAGCACCAAAAGACTCACCACAGAGATAAATTTCTCTATTTTCTTTGAGAGGTAATGAGATAAGGTGAATTAATTGTTCGGTTAAATCCTGCCATTGAATACCATAATGAGGAGGTATCGCCACACAACGGACATCAAAATTTTCCCAAATACTTTTTTGGCTTCTGAGTAATTTGCCACTACCATCCATCCCCGGAAGATAAAGAAAAATAGGTTTATGATTATAATTTGTTTTATAGGGTAAAAATATCAAGGTTTTAATATTTGAAAATTTAGATTACTATATTTCTATTTTAACTAAATAACCATCTTTACTAGAAACGATATATCAAAAATTATCATTGTTTGTATCCTTATAAGAGATAAGTTTTCATCTAGTTTTAGGATACGATCGAAGGTTGTTATAATTAGGAGAGTAATTAACAACAATAAATAGATTTTTGGTTTCTCAATTATGAACATTAATCAAGTAAATATTCAAGATATTAAATCATTATCGATCGAGAAAATAGAAGAAGACAAATTTAACTATCAAGAAGTTTGGTATCCTATTTTTTTTGTCAAAGATTTACATAAAAATAAACCTAATTCTTTTACTTTATTAGAAGAAAAATTAGTAATTTGGTGGGATAAAAAAGATGAACAGTGGCGAGTATTTGCAGATAAATGTCCTCATCGACTTGCACCTCTTAGTGAAGGTAGAATTAACGAACAAGGTCTATTAGAATGTCCTTATCATGGTTGGACATTTTCGGGAGAGGGAAATTGTGAATTAATTCCTCAACAAGTAATAGGAAATAGTGGTGAAAAATCTCCTCGTAGTTGTGTTAAATCTTACCCTACAGCGATCGAACATGGTTTATTATTTGCCTATGCAGGTAATCCTGAAAATGCACCGTTAACTTCTTTACCAATTATCGAACCTTTAGCAGAAAATGAGCAAGATTGGGTTATATTAAACACTTTTAG
Source organism: Geminocystis sp. NIES-3709 (assembly GCF_001548115.1). Classification (GTDB taxonomy): domain Bacteria; phylum Cyanobacteriota; class Cyanobacteriia; order Cyanobacteriales; family Cyanobacteriaceae; genus Geminocystis. Next base: position 1,088,776 of record NZ_AP014821.1, read on the forward strand.
AGACATTCCCTATGATGCTTTAACTTTATTAGAAAATGTGTTAGATTCAAGTCATATTCCTTACACTCATCATGGTTCTGTAGGAAATAGAGCTAATGTTTCTTCGGTAGAATTAGAGGTTATTAGTAGTAATAAAAAAGGGTTTAAAGGAGTATGGCAGGAAGGCCCAAGAAAAGGAAAATTAGGTACACAATATACAACTTTTATTGCTCCAAATTTAATGTGGCATGATTTAACCTCAAACCAATTTGGTAGAACAATGACAGTAGTTTATGCAACGCCTATTAGTAAGGGAAAATGTCGATTATTTGCTTTATTTCCTTTTCAATTTTCTTCTAAAATACCCGAATTTTTTATCAAAATAACCCCTCGTTGGTATTCTCATATTAATCAAAATGCTATTCTTGAAGATGACCAAATTTTCTTACATTATCAAGAGCGGTTTTTAGCAGAATTAGGCGGGAGTGAAAAGTTTACCCAAGCCTATTATCTACCAACAAAAGCAGATTTATTTGTCAGTGAGTTGAGAAAATGGGTTAATAAATATAGTGGTGAATTATTCCCTAACCAAGTATTTCCCGAAACTCCAAATCATACAATTTTATTGGAAAGGTATCATTCTCACACCGAAAAATGTGTTAGTTGTCATCAGGCTTTGAAAACGATTAAAAATGTGCGTTTTATTTTGTTAATTATTACTACTATTTTATGGTCAATAACACCTTTAATTACTCTTTATATCAATTATTTACCTTCTTTTATTGCTACGGTATCTTCTTCAATTAGTATCGTTAATTTATCCATTTATTTATACTTAGGTAAACTAGAGAAAAAATTTTATGAAGGACAAACGATCGCACCTCGAAATAGAATTAAGAATTAGGAAGAAGGAGACAGAAACACTTACTAGAATTCTTGTAGAAGTCAAGCAATAGACAAAAGGCAAGGGGCAAGACGCAATAGTTAGGATAATTGATTATAAACAGCCTCAATTTAATTATATTTTTAATTTTGCAAGAGGTTTACTAATAAAAGCGTTTGAGTTTAGTCGCTTTAGCCGACTTTGGCTATTAGCTTTGAAATTTATTTCAAAGTGGGTTGTGTTTAAAATCCCTAATCCCTGATCCCTAATCCCTAATCCCTAATCCCTAATCCCTAATCCCTAATCCCTAATTCCTAATTAATATTCTTCGTATTCGGGCATTTTTTGTTTTTGAGGAATATTGACTTTTTGAGGGCGATAATCAGAGTCATCATCATCATCCCACATATCCTCTTCCATGGAATCATCTTTATAGCGACGTTTTTGAGGAATATTATCAGATTGGTAACGAGGAGCAGGTTCTCTTTCTACTACATTCTCACCCCAGTTATCTTCCTCCATTTCTTCCTCATACTCTGGATAGGGCATTGATTGAGCTTTACGACGTGGTGGTGGTGCGATCGGACGTGCTTCTTCCCACTCATCATCACTCCAATTATCTTCCATTACTACAGGACGATTTTGCATGGGTTGAGCGATCGGGCGTACTGGTATTCCCGTTGGTAACTGATTTTCTGGGGCGGTGGTAGGTGCATAATACATTTCTTCGTCTTCTTTTTCCCAAGGAGGGCGCCCAATACCAAGTCTTTCTAAAACTCCTACCGTAAGCTGAGTTATACGTTCTTCAGCACCTTCAAATACAATAATACGATTAGGGCCACTACTTACTATTTCATCAACAGATAATTCATAAGTACTGATTAATTGTTCAGGAATTTGAGGATAACCGATGACAGCAATAGTTAAAGAGTATATCTGTCCATCAACGAGATTAAATTGAAAATCTCTTACTTTTCCTAAAGGTTCACCTGTTTCTGTAACTACTTCAGAGTTAATCAGAGGACTATAAATATCTATATTTACATCTTCGATAACGTCTTCATTTTCCACTAAGATAACGTCTCCTCCTTGAGAAACGCTATTGAGATACATATATTTAGGAATGCCAGACATAGCTAGACGATTATCTCTTAATCCTAACGCTACTACTTCTCTGCGATCGACATCTACTAATACTTCTCTAACAACTCCAAGTCGTTTGCCACTACTTCGAGTGATGACTTGGCTATTTAAAAATTCGTTGCGTAAACGATTATCTGAATTTGTCATAATAATTTATATATAAAAATTAATGTAATAATCAAGGGGATAATTACTAATTACTCATTCCTAATTACTAATTATTTTGAGGTAGTCCTATTCTACTCGATCGGTTTTCAAAATCACAGATCGGATTTCAGGGTAACTCGACAGAACTAGGTTTAGCAATATGAGGTAATCCCCACCCTAACTTTTCTCTTAGAATACGGAAAAATTCTGGAGGTTGTAAACGAATAAATTGAGCGTCATAACTCGATCGAGCAATACGCACTTCATCATCGCCTATAATATAACAACCAGCGTTACCGTCCACTACCATTACCATTTGATTCGGGGTAGCAGGATAAATTGTAACAGGTTCTCGATCGGAAAATACTAAGGCACGGGAAGCGAGGGAATGAGGACAAATGGGGGCTAACTGAAATACAGGGACATCAGGGGTAACAACAGGGCCACCGGCACTTAAGGAATAAGCGGTAGAGCCTGTCGGGGTAGAAATAATCACCCCATCCGCTGCAATATCAACAGGGGAATGTCGTCCAATGGCAATTTCAAAATGACACATACTTGTCAATGGTTCTCTGTGAACTACTACTTCATTCAAACAGAGGGCTTCCCATAAAGAACTATTCTCCCGAATCACGCTAACTTTCATCATCGATCGTTTTTCTATTTGATAATCTCCAGCTAAAACCTGTTCTAAAGCCATAGAAAGCTGATTGAGATAAATTTCGGTCAAAAATCCCAAATGTCCTGTATTAACGGTTAAAAGGGGTATATTATGAGGAGCAACTTGTCGAAAAGCTGATAACACTGTACCATCCCCACCCAAAACGATGGCAAAACTCATGTCTTGATCAAATCCTGCCGGAGCAATTTGTTCGATGGGGCTATGACACACGGGGCGGCCAGGATGGGAGTATCCTAAAATACCAGCGTATCCCGTAGCTAAACAAACTTGATAACCTTGATCTATTAATAAGTTTTCTAATTCTTGGGCAACTTGACAAGCCGTGGGTTTTATATCGTTATAAATAACGCCAATTTTGGGCATCAATAATTCTTCCTGGTTGAATGGGCTGACTATCTAGCACAGTGTCGATCGTATTTTACCAGAACTTGTCTAAGAATGGAGAATTAGGAATTAATAAAATAAATTATTTCCTCCTCTCCCCTATCCCTTTGTTTACCTCATTGAGACTCATTCATTAATAGCGTGGGGATGATAATGAGATTCTCCCAAATAAATACCTAGTGAGAGAGCAGTTCTGACCATGAAACCTTCAGGATCTACAGGTGCAGGACAAGTTTTTTCTTGATGACACCATTTAATCATCGGCATAATTTGTTCAAGAGATTTACTTTCTACACTGCCATTTTGCCAAACGACGAGACGGTTATAGCATTCTTGTTCAATCAAATCTAAGGCTTTGATACCAAATACTGTAGCTAAAATTCGATCGAAGGAACTAGGTACTCCACAACGTTGTAAATGTCCTAAGACGGTGGCACGGGTATCAATGGTATCTAATCCATCATAATTATTATTACCGTCACAAAGACGATGACTATAATCTGTGATTAACTCAGCTAAGGTTTCCGCAATATAAGGATCTTTTTGATTATTTAATCCATGTACTCCTTCTGCTATAACTACTAAGGCAAATTTTCGTCTATCTCTCCTTAATTTAGCGATATATTTACAAATCCCTTCGATCGTAGCATCTGTCAATTTAGGAGTTAATTCGGGAACTAAAATACAATCTGCACCCCCTGCAATACCCGAATGTAAAGCTAAATGTCCGGCATCTCTACCCATAACTTGAACTACCATAATACGTTCGTGACTAGCGGCAGTAAAAGTGAGATCGTATAAGGCTTGGGTTACGGTGTTACGAGCTGTATCAAAACCGACCGATCGTTCTGTAAAAGCAACGTCATTATCAATGGTTTTAGGAATAACAACTAAATTCCAACCACCTTTTTTCGCTAAATCATAGATAATATCTAAGCTACCATCTCCACCAATGGCAATTAAAGCATCTAACCCAAAACGACTATACCCCTCCAAAATATCTTTTGTAACATCTTCTTCTGCTGGATTACCTCGACTCAGAGATCCCAATACACTACCACTCATAAATTGGAGAACATCTAACCCTTGCAAGACTCCGGGTACATCATAACCATGAGGATGTAGTTTAAGATCTTCTACTTGTAACTTTCCTTTCACTACATCAATAAATCCATCTGTTCCTCTTGGAATTCCATAAATTTCCCACTGTCTCATATTAGCGTATTTGACTACGGATCTAATAATAGCATTCAGACCGGGGCAATCTCCGCCACTGGTTAAAATACCGATTCTTTTTTTCTTACTCATAGTTGTAGTGTTTTAATTGGAAAATCAAAAAATTGTTTAAATCTTTAATTTATTTATAGCAGTCCTACAAAAATTGAGATCAGAAAAAGTGCAAAATTGGGAGTTAACCTCAGTTTGACTAAAGAAAATCGGTAAAAACTAGACGGCATGGACAAAATAGTTTATTGTTATTTTCGATCGTATAATGATAATTGTTGGAGAGTTCTATTAACGGTACTTAGACAAAAATTATGCCCAAATAACCCCTAAACTAGCTTTATATAAACTAAATACTTCCACATTGTCTTTTAACCATTGAAAAAAGCGAAAAGACACAGCATTACGAAACGCTTCCAATGCCTCAGCAAAAGTATTTAACGGTTTATTCCCCCATTGTCTTCTTAAACCTCCTGTCAAACGATGCCATTGAATAAAAGTGTAGGCACAAAATACCAAGATAAAATGTCTCATTAAACTTCTTTTATTTCTCACTTGGTATTGTGATAACCCTAACCATCCCTTGATTTCACGGTAAAATACTTCTATCCAATTTCTTTGTGTATAAGTTTCTACTATCCAATTTCCACACACTTTTTCTCCTATTTCATTAGTCATTAAATAATCAATATCTGTGGAATTTTCAAAAGTATCTGCATTCATGACGATAGCTACAGTTTTTATTCCCGACAAAGCTGATAATTCAATATTTATCGTTGCTACCCAAAGAGTTTTTTCTCGATTTTTTCCTATTCTTATTTTTTCAAAACTATCTTGGGGTAATGATTTTGCTATTTCAGCTATGGTTTTTTCAGACTCGATAAAATCTTGTTTTACCAATTTTACTAATCTATTTTTAGCAATAATTCCTATATATTTTAAATTCTTTTTTTCTAGTTTGCCTAATAAATTAGTATTGTTTCCATAACCACCATCCATTAAAATTATTTGGGGACAATAATTTCGATTTAAACATTTTTCAATTAAATTAAAGGCAATGTCTGGTTTTTTCTGAAATTGTGGAGCGTCTTTTCCTTCAGGGAAATTTTCGGCTTTTTCATATAATTCAACGTCTAAAGGAAAACTTCTCACACCATCATAAATGTGAGTAGTGACTATAACATTACCATTATCAGTTTTGCCAATTTCACCAATATATTGTCTTCCCACACAGTCAGTAAAGTTTCCACTTTTACGATGACCTGAATCGTCTATAATTAAGGAGAAACATCGACTAATTTTTGTTTGACGACAGGATGCAATAATTTCTAATCTTTTATCATTTACCTCATCATAATTCCAAGTGGACTCTGTTAAGAAATGGTGTAATTTATGATAAGTAATATCAAGATTATTATGGGCAATTTGAGTTATATTTTTTCTTTGAGAATCTCCTAATAAACCGCCCAAATAATTTCTAAACTCTCGTTTTTGTGCCTTTGTTTTTAAGACTGGGTCTATTTTTTCACACCAGCGATTGAAACATGGGGGCATTGATGAAGAAGTAATTTCTTTCATTTTGACCTAAAAGCAATATGATGTAAAAATTATAGCTTAATTGTTGTTATTGTTTTGTCTAAGTACCGTTAAAAATATCTTAACTTCTGTTGGAATTAGACTAAAGTTGTCTTCTGTTATTAATTGTCCTTTTTGATTGAGAATTTCTCTAATTTTTGTCGCTTCCATTTTGATTATTTCTAAATCAGTTAGGTAATAATTTTTATAAAACAATTAGATTATCGATTAGTCAATAATAAAATTTCTGTATAAATCTTATTCTCCCCATGGTGAAACTATATCACATTTTATTTTAACGTTTTGCATAATTTTTTCAAAATCAATATTTATACGACTATCTATCCTTTTTTGAATTAAATGCTTCAGTAAATCTTGACAATTTTTTATTGCTTCTTCTTTACTCTTATCAAAAGCCATAATATAATCATTAGTACTAATTGTATCTATGAATATAATTTTAGATCCTACTTCTATTTTTAATTGTTCTTGAATCCAAAGTAAGCTCATAAAAAGTGGTTCTTCATTTATTTCATAATCTATATATATTTTATTTTGTCGAAAAACTTTTCTAATATATTTTAACTTATTAAATAAATCATCTCCCAAATTTTTCTTTAAAATATAAAACTTTCCATAATCAAAAAGTGATTTAAGTGATGTTATATCTTGATACACTAAATTTGTATAATCTCTAATAAATTCTTTTTCAGCATCTTGAAAATTTTTACTTAAATATTTAATCGATAATTTATAAACAACTAAATATCCAAAAAGCATCGTTATAACATGAACAATTTTAACAATAATAAAAGTTCGGTGATGAGGCTGGTGATATATGGTTATAGATTCTTCGTCGTCTATTAATATTTCTTGTTCTGGTTTATCTTGATTAACCTCAATTAATAGTTTTTCTAAATAACTTAAATATTCCTGAAACTCAACTGAATATGTAGAAATAAAATCTATTTCTTGTTCATTATAAATTCCAATTCTATTAAAAGCAGTCTGATAATATTTATCATCTATTAATCTATTTTTATATATCTCTATATAATTTTGAATATAGCAAACCTCAAACTAATGAGATACATTTCTAGCCTCCTAAATCCCTAGAATTGGAGGACTTAAATTTTAAATTTGTACCTTGTAATTATGAGAAATGCTATATCTTTTTCTTTATAAGATGTTAAGTAACTATTAATAAAAGCTAATGAGCGAAGTTGTGAGTTTATCGCATTAATGAATAAAATTGAGATTTCTCTTTTTTCTTTATTATTTGCTAAGAATCTTAATCCTATATTTCCTATAAAAATACCAGTAGCTGTTGCTAATATTGTAAAAATAGGTATGCTAAAAACATCTTTATATTCTGATGCAAAATTTTTTAAGTTATTAAATCCAGAAGTAAACATAATCTGAAATAAAAAACCTGAAATAAGAAAAAAGAAACAAGAAAAAATTATTCCTTTAGGTTTTTGTTCTAACAATAAATAAGAAAAAATTATTCTTTGTAGTTTTTGTTTCAGTAAAAAATAACCTAATATTCCCCCCGCAATAATTAAGCCGATAATAGCGGGAATAATTTCTGACATAAAAGATAAATTGATAATATTAAATGAAACTGATTGAAAAACATATAATTAACAAGAGTTATTCTCTTAATCTATTCATTATCAATTCTTAATTGCTCTTTCCATCTTTTGAGAGGAATACAATCTATATTTAATTGATCTAAAGTACGAGCAATGACAAAATCTACTAGATCTTCGATCGATTGGGGTTTATGATACCATGCGGGGATTGCGGGAACAATTTTTGCTCCGGCTTCTGCTAAATTAGTTAAATTTCTGAGATGAATTAAACTAAAAGGGGTTTCTCTCGGTACTATTACTAAAGGTTTTCCTTCTTTAAGTTGTACATCTGCGGCTCTTTCTAGTAAATCGGTACTTAAGCCATGACTAATTTTTGCGACAGTACTCATACTGCATGGTATTACGATCATTCCAAGAGTGCGAAATGAGCCACTAGCAATACTTGCTCCCACATCTCCCCAACGATGACAAATTAATTTTCCTTTCGTTGGTATTTGTAAATACGATCGCCAGAATTTTTCTTGTACTTCTGGATCTTGAGGTACTTTTATATTATCTTCTTCTTGCCAAACCATATAACTGGCTTTTGAAGCTACCACATTAACGGTATATTCAGCTTCTAAGAGATATTTAAGAGTCCTGACGGCGTAAATCATCCCTGATGCACCACTGATACCGATAATTATTGATTTACTCATTATTTATTTTCAAAGGCAATTATTGACTACTTTTTATTTCTTACTTCTTACTTTTTGTTAAATAATGCCCTCAAATTCTAATTCTTCAATCATTTGTAATCCACGAGGATCACCTAATTTTAATAATGCCATCTTAGCATCTTCTTTTACGCCTAAATCTTCATCTTCCACTAAGGCTTCAATTAAAGCATCAATGGCAGTGGCATAAACCACGTTATAAGGTAGTTCTCGACATAATTTGCCGATCGTCCAGGCAGAGTTGCTACGCACAGCAGGAATTTCGTCTTGTCTTAAAGAAATAATAACTACTGGAATAGCAATAATTGTATCTTCATAGTGAAGTTTCGCAATGTTAGCAATACTGCTTGATGCCCATAATCTAACGGCACTAATATCATTTTTTAAGGCTTGGAGGAGAGGTTGAAAAGCACGGCGATCGCCACTATTACCTAATGCCCAAACTACTCCTTTACGGACATAACCATTAAAATCATGGTGAAGTGTATGAATTAAAGGTTCAACAGCTTCTGAGCTAGTGTTACGCCCTAAAGCATAGGCCGCACTTACCCGAATTAAAGGGCAACTATTACTCAATTGTTGAATTAAAATAGGGATAGCTCTAGGATCACTAATTTCACAAAATGCACGGACAGCTTGAATTAACTCCTGTTTATTGTCACTTTTAAGTAACTGTAACATTACTTCGGGATCAGGAGTGGGGGTTGTTTCCTCCTCAATCATATCTAAAGGATCAAGGGAAGAATCAAAATCTATAGCGGTTTGACTTAAACTTGGATCATTCATATAAAATAATGATACATGAACAATGGACAATTAGGAATGAAAAATGACCAATGACCAACATCAAAAAATTCTCTTGTGCGATCGCATTAGGAAGTAATTTAGGGGATAGTTTAACTATTCTTAATAATGCTGTCAATAAATTAGCAAACACCACAGAAATTGAGGTTATTTCTCGTTCTACATGGCATAAAACGAAACCCATAGGGCCACCCCAACCAGATTATTTAAACGGTTGTATAAGTATTCAAACCACTTATTTACCACAAGAGTTATTAAGTTATTTATTAGAAATAGAGCAGGAATTTGGAAGGGAAAGAAAGGAAAGATGGGGTGCTAGGACTTTAGATTTAGATATTATTCTCTATGATAATTTAGTCATAAATAGTCCCAATTTAGAAATACCTCATCCAAGAATGAGAGACAGGGTTTTTGTGTTGATGCCCTTAACTGAAATCGCCTCAAACTGGATTGATCCTATTACCCAATTAACCGTCTGTCAATTATTAGAGCTATCTTTAAAAAAAGTTTCAGAATCCACCATTAATCATTAATTGATTTTCTCCACATTACCTGATTTTACCCAACCTTCTTGTCCACTATTAGGAATACGAACTTTTTGCCATTGACCATCACTACTGGTACTTAATATAATGATTTCCGTATTGTAGTCTATTCCTCCTACTCTCTCTGCATCCGTACTGGCATCAGATCTTAAACTTAAACCAGTTGACCATGTAACCTTTGCTTTATAAGCACCATCAGGTAACTTTTCTGTTTCAGATGGAGTTTCTTCTGCTTTGGTTTCCTCTGGCTTAGGAGATTCTTCTTGTTTAATTTTCTCTGATTTTGGAGTTTCTTTTTTTTCGGAGGTGGATTTTTCTTCAGCAAATAAATGCTTAGAAGGATTCACTGCTACATTGGTAAGAAAAAAATAAGCACCTCCGGCTATTCCAGCACCAAATAAAATAATGCCTAAGAAAAAACCAATAATAAATTGAAATAAGCTGGATGGACTCATAGTTTACTAAGATAAATTACATAGAGATTTTAATTTCAAATGTTAGCAAATTATTCGACAAAATTGCATATTGATTTTACTTAGATTTATTTAATTAAATAATTCAATGAGATTTGGTATTTTTAAAACCTAAAACCTGAACCCCAAAGCCTAAAACCTATCTACATAAAGGATTTTTTCTCGAACTCAGGTGATATTCAACTATAAGCAAAAAGTTTAAATTAAAACTTTACTAAGTCAAAACCTATTTAACTTGATATTTTATTTTAAATATTATTCAGGTAATTGATACTGAGATACAATTTTTTTGGCGTAATCAGGAACATGATCAGCTAACTTTTCTGAGTAATTACGCTTAACATAGAGATAATTGCGAGTAAAGTGAGAATCGATCGAAAAACGGGCATATTCTAACCCTTGAGGGCCAATTTTTTCGATAACTACCCCCATTAATTGTGCCGCCCACATGGGTAATGTGACTCCTTTATCATAGGCAGGGATACTGTTTTGTACGGCTTGTTTTCGATCGCCTTTTGACATTACAGGTTGAGTGTTAAGTTGATCTTCAACTAAGTCTAACATTTCTTTACCAGTTTCGTTGCGCACCACAATCCACTGCCAACCGAAAGGCGCTCCCATATAACCGACAACTAAATCAGCTAAGGAGTTGACATAGTCAAAACAAGTCATACAGGATGGAGCAAAAACATCTTTGAGTTTATTGGTTTTTAAACCAAAGAAGGGTACTTTTTCCACACTACCGTCTTCATGTTTAAAATGTACTCGAAAATCTTGCATAAATTCGTAAGCCACAACAGTATCAGGAGATTTGCTGGTGGTGTCTAAAAATTTTTGTAGCCCTGCACGAGTTACATTATCAACACAAGGAGTACCTAAAACATAGAGTTTTTCTAGTCCTAATTTTTTCTCTACTGCTCGTAAGGCTTGAATTTGACACCCTACTCCTATGACTAATAATCGTTTCATTCCCGATCGTTCTACTTGTTCTAAAATAGATAAGTTGGGGGATAAGGTAGGTTTATTGACTCTAGCTCCTAAAATTTCTTCTGTGGTGGTAGCAATAATGGGTTTAGGTTGAAATCGATCGTTTTCGTCACTTTGAACGCACACAACCCCTTCTACAAGCCCTTGAGTTAACATTTCACAAGCGATCGTACTGACTATACCAGTCCATTGAGCTCCTTCGATGGGTTGTTTTTTCTTTGCTGACATCATCTCCTGATGTACACCAAAGTAAATGTCATACTCATTATCTAAATCTCGACTACGTCCATGAGCATTAGATTCTAACTCAGCAATTTGCTGATTGATAAAGGCACAGGCTTCTTTAACATAATGAATATAATAAGTATCGCACAGTCCGCACTCACTACATAAATCTTTTGCAGGGCGACGACTACCGGGTTTTAAGGCTTTGGCTTTTTGATGAGATGTAATTGCAGTCATATTATAAGGTTTTATAATTCCCTTGAGGGCAACAAATAATTATCTTTTGTTATATTTCAAGATTTTACCTGATCAACGTATCGATTAAACTCTGTTCTCAAATTTGAGTTGATTTTAAAGAATTTTGATCAACTTTGATTAAAGATTAGTTGTAATAGCTTGTACAGGACAAGTAGGAATACATTGTTCACACACAATACAGGTTTGCTGACGAAATTGTAATTTATAACTGCTGGGATTAAGAGTTAAAGATTCTGTAGGGCATACTCCTGTACATAATCCACAATGTACACAGGTTTCCTCATCAATAATAATTTCTCCTGTGGTAAGAGAAACACCAATATTATTAGCTTTCATCCAGTCAATGGCGGCATCTAATTGATCTATGTCTCCTGACAATTCTAATACTAATTTTCCTACTTGATTTGGTGCAACTTGTCCTCGGATAATGTTAGCGGCGATGTTAAAATCTTTCGCTAATCTATAAGTGACTGGCATTTGCACTACGCTACGAGGAAAGGTTAAATTGACTCTTTTTTTCATAATATCTACCAGTTTAGTTTTTCTTGATCTGAAATTTTTATTGATAGGTTAAGGGCTTGTCGATCGAGTACTGAGAATGTCTAAATGTTATAATGTATTATATCCTTGATCAATTATCAATTAATAAAAATATGTCTGAAAATAATATTAATCCTCTCAATCGAATCCGTAATATTGTTATTGCCTTAATAGCTGTGATTCTTGGAATTGTATTAGTATTAAGTTCTCAAACAACGGTTAATGCTGAATCTTTGGAATCTCAAGCAAAACAAGCAACATCCTTAGAAGTAGCAGTTAATAACGGTAAGCCGTCACTGGTAGAATTTTATGCGAATTGGTGTACCAGTTGTCAGGCGATGGCTAAAGATTTGGCTACTTTAAAGCAAGAGTATCAGAAAGATGTCAATTTTGTCATGCTCAACGTTGACAATAGCAAATGGTTGCCAGAGGTTTTAAATTATGAAGTGGATGGTATTCCTCACTTTGTTTTTCTCAATAATCAAGGAGTTGCGATCGCATCTACTATCGGTGAACAACCTTTGAGCATATTTGAGGAAAATTTACAAGCCTTAATTGCTAATAAATCTTTGCCTTATGCTAATAACAAAGGGAATATTTCTCCTTTGAATTCTCAAAATCAAATTATTGAAGGAAACAATGATAATCCGACAAATCACAGTTAATAATTGATGATTTAAAGTTTGAGGAAAAAGTAGTTGATGGAAATTTTGTTTTCCATCTAATTATAATTTAATTTACTAACTCTTTTTTTTGCTGTAATTGTAAATGAATTTGACTATGATATTCCTTAGTAATAGGATAAAAATAAGCTAGTATTATTCCTGCTAATAAAACGATGGCAGGTAAGGGGGCAACAACTAGGCGAATTGCCCATAATGCACTTTCTGGTTGAACAGGAATTGGTTGTCCTTCAATGGGTTTTATAAAGCCAGATGCCTGTAAAGCAATACCTACTAAAAAAAGTCCAAAAGCTAATCCAAATTTTTGTAACAGTACCATAAATCCATAAAAAATTCCTTCTCGTCTTTCTCCAGTATTTAGCTCATCTAAATCAATAACATCTGGTATCATTGACCAAGGAATTAAATAAGCAACCGACACTCCGCATCCAGCTAACATTGCTAAGGCATATAATAAAAATGTTTGTCCCGGTTGTACTAAAAATAATCCAATTTGAGCAATAATCCAAATACTTGAACCGAAAAAATAAACGATTTTTTTATCTAGTTTATTACTAATTTTTTGCCACACAAATAACATTATTAATGCTGTTCCTTGCACTGCGATCGCAACTCTGGGAAACTGAGCATCAGGTAATCCCATCCAATTGACGACAAAATAAATTAAGATAGATGCTGTTAATTGTACTGCTAACCACGAACATAAATAAATACCAACAACGTAGAGAAAAGGACGATTTTGAAAAACAATTTTTAACTGTTGAATATAAGTCAAATTATTTTCGTGATTTTGTTTCGTATTTCCTAAAGGAGGTTGTAATAAATGAGGTTCGGTTTTAGCAATTATTAAACTCCATGCCATGATACCAATAAATAGACCTACTAATAGAGCAATAATAGCGTTAAAGGTGTCTTCTCCTGAACTAGAATTAAGAAAATTAACTAAACTATAAATAATAAATATAGTTGCGATCGATATAAAAATATAAGCAGTAATTTTGCGTTGTTTTTGGTTTAATAAAGGTTGATAACCTCTTTCTTTAATAATTAAAGGACACCAAAATAATGGTAAAGTAGAAAAAAGAGTAGAAATTACACCTAAAATTAAATATTTTTCTTGATTATTTCCTTGATAAATTTGAAAAACTGCTCCAGCTAAAATTAAGGAGACAATACTTGCACCGATGGAAAAAGTAAAACGAAAACTGTTTAAATTAGTACGCTCATTATAATCTTGAGTTAGCTCTGGTGTTAAGGCTTGATAAGGCAAATTTACCGCCGTATAAAAGATATTAAAGACAATACCTATTACCATGTAATAAATAAATAAAAGGGTGTTATTGAAAGAAATATCCTCACTAAATTTAGGAATAATCCACTGTAAAAAAAATGTCCCTCCAAAGGGTATCGCCGCAAATATCATCCAAGGAATACGTCTGCCCCATTTTGTTTGGGTTCGATCGCTAAAAACTCCTATAATGGGATCATTAATCGCATCAGCAATTTTCCCTACAAATAAAATACTTCCTGCTATAGCTGGACTTAAACCTGCTACATTGGTAAAAAAAGGCAGAAGAAAGAATACTAAAATATTAGCAGTGAAAGCAGGCCCTATATCCCCTGCACCAAAAGCTAATTTGGTAGTTAAATTAAGTTTCTCGGAAGATTGATTTAGTGACATAAGAATTTCAGTTTATAAATAAAATCTGATTATCAAAAGACGATTCAAAAGTTAGTAACCCTTTCTGAGGGACTTTTTTTATATGGATGAAGTAATATAATGTTATAGCGTAACTCTTGGAAAAATAAAATCTTCCCAGTATCTTCGTCTCACCTTCATTAATATCACCTCAATTCGACATAAAATTATCAGTTAAGATAAGGTGTCAGGTATCAGGTGTTAGGTATCAGGTAAAGAATTAGTGAAAAAGTTATTCAAATTGATTTTATCAAAATTAAATTAAGTAATTAATTCATTGATCTAAATAAAGAAATTGTTAACCAGCCACCTGCAACTTATTAACCTCAAGAATTATTTTATCGAACTCAGATAATATCAAATTATCTTCGTGGTAAGGAAAATATACTTACCTTTTTTCCCTCATCCACAGACAACAATTTTGCAGTAACATCAAATTATAACCTTTGTCCGTATATTGAATTAACTATCAACTATTATTATGGAAGCATTTGCTCGTGTTGCCCCTGAATGGACAAAAACTGCTACCCATGCGTTATCATTTCATTGTCCTTGTTGTCATGCTGATTCCCGTCAAGCAAAAAAAGTCTGGCTTAATCGTCTTTCTCCTGTCACTATGGAAGATTACACTAAAAAATGGCAGGAATTTTATATGTGTGAGTGTGACCAAGTGTGGTGGGCTTGGAATTGCGATCGAAAACTCTCCGTAGAAGAAAGTTAAAGTGTTAAATTTAGAATTAAAAACTTTCAATTTTTGAGAGTCACAAGAATTAAAAACATCTGTTTTATTAAGCACATTTTTTGATTATATTATGGTTTTAAAATTGTTATACACCTAAATACTTTTAGTTATTAACTATCAATTATTAAAATATTAAATTTCAGTAAATACATTAAAGTTCTAATTAATATGTTACTATTTTCTTGTCCATAAACGGCTATAAAATAAGCTACATTTAAAATTTTATGCGTTTTTAAATCATTAATTATTCGATCAATAATTTGATTTGATAAGCGATAATTATTCCCAAAATTTGTTGTCCACATAGTGCGTATTTTCTTTAAAAAATTATCATCTACGATCGAGCTTAATTTCAAGTTTATTTCAGGAGAAAGATGTGCAGTACTATAATGATTAAATAAGTTAAAAGGATCATCACATAATGGATAAGGTGGATTCCCATTTTTTATAGGTACAGACATCTCTTTTATATTTCTAATTTCTTCTAATTCTTTCCATAATTGATGATAAGATTTGATCACATTTTGCCAATCATAAATATCTTGAACTCTTTGCTTTCCATTTTCTCCCATTTTTTTTCTCATATCAGGATTATCTATTAATTTGACTAAAGCAGTGGTGCATTCATCAATATCAATCATTGTTGCAAAACAAGCATGAGCAATATAGGTACTATAATTTATCTGATCAATATGATAATTGTGAGCTAAATCTAAAGCATTATTTTCACTAGGAATCATTGTCGAAATCCGAAATCCATCTATCTCGTGACGAATAGATTCTTGATAACCATTCCAATCAGATACAATTACAGGTAAACCTGCCGCCATTGCTTCAATAGGAGTTAATCCAAAAGTTTCTTGAATGTTATCAGCTAAGGAAATAAATATATCTCCAGCAGACCAAATTTTTTGCCGAATTTCTGGATTTTTTCCATTTAAAAATATATAGCTAATAGAAGGAGCAAATTCTTTTGCACTTTCGATAAAAGAAGCCTCCTCTCTTTCATCTTCAAACCAACCGCATTGAATTAAGACAATTTTACCTTTATGACTTATTTGTTTAACGGCTTTTTCTAAAGCTAAATACATTGGTACAGGATGCGCTTTAGCATAAAATATTAAGCGACCAACAAATAAAACAACTATATCTTCTTCTGCTATATTTAATCTTTCTCGAATAGTATTTCTAAATTCAGAATTAAATTGAAATTTCTCTGCATCAACTCCTAAAGGAATAATGGGTAATTGTAAATCCAAATTAATTTTACTATTGAATCTTTGTCCTAAATATTCTCCCCAGTCATAAAGAATTTTTTCCACCGCTACCTTAACGGCATTAGATGTACAAATTAAGGCATCCCAAGGTTGTATCGGTGCCATTAATAAATTTCCAATACTACCAATAGCTTCTTTTGATGCGATCGTATGAGTAATTCCACATATACTATAACCTCGTTGATCATAGAATCTTCTTTGCCATGCAAAATCTGCTAAACTAGGCCCGGGAAGATAAAGATTACCTACTTCCGCTAATTGGTAAGATTGAGTTTTGGTGATTAACTGAAAATTGAAAGATTTTTTTAACCAAGGAATAACTAATTGTTGAAAATGACGAAAATCATTATCACTATCCCCATAACAATAAAGAGTATCTCCTTGATGGGATTCAATATAGGCTTTTAAAAAACCTTCTCCTGCGGATTGTCTCCCTAATAATCTTTTTCCTTGAGTGTTGTAACCATCAGGACTATAATAAATTGCACTACCTTGTTGTTTTTGTATCATAAGTAACCAAAAAAATATTTATATATATACTAATGTGTTATAATTTAAATAATTCCATTATTGTCCTTTAGGTTAAGGTATCAAAAACCAAAAAAGTTTACTAACGTTTGAGTTATGCTATCACTAACTAAACCTACTACCAAAAAAAAGTTAATTTTTGTTGTTAACCTTTATCAAATCTTAAATTAATTGTCTTTAAGTACTTATTATTAATATTTTGATCTAAACTTTCAATAGGGATTAGCTGTTAGCTGTTACCTGTTACCTGTTATAATAATGTAACTTCTAATTAGAATTGAGACGGTCGAATTGATAACTAAAAGCTAATTGTTAATTACTCATTGCTAATGGCTTCTTTACAACAATCATTAAAGCAATATTTTGGTTATGATAGTTTTCGAGATGGACAAGAAGAAATTATCAATCAAGCACTACTCGATCGAGATTTATTAATTATAATGCCCACAGGCGGTGGTAAATCTCTTTGTTTTCAACTTCCAGCGTTATTAAAAAAAGGAGTTGCCATCATCGTTTCTCCCCTTATTTCTTTGATGCAGGATCAAGTTACTGCTTTACAAGATAATGGAATTAATGCCACTTTTCTTAATAGTACCCTCGATTTTAAAGAACTTCGTCGTCGAGAAGAAGATATTTTAAATGGAAAGGTTAAGTTACTATACCTTGCCCCGGAAAGATTGGTTAGTGAAAGATTTCAAGAATTTTTACACACACTCATCTCTACTGTTACGATTTCTTTCTTTGCCATTGATGAAGCTCATTGTATTTCAGAATGGGGTCATGATTTTCGTCAAGAATATCGTCAATTACGACAACTGCGGTTTCGTTTTCCTTCTATCCCTCTCATGGCTTTAACGGCAACGGCAACCACCCGAGTACAAAAAGATATTATTAGTCAACTTAATCTTAAAAATCCCGGTATTCATCGTTTTAGTTTTAACCGTACAAATCTTTATTATGAGGTACAACCTCGCCAAAAACGCACCTATCAACAAATTTTTAACCTCATTCGTCGTTTAGATGGTTCTGGTATAGTTTATTGTTTCGCTCGTAAAACAACTGAGGATTTAGCTTCTCGTCTCTCTCAAGATGGTATCTCTGCTTTACCCTATCATGGCGGATTATCCGATGAACTTCGATCGAAATATCAAAACAGTTTTATTCGGGATGACGTGAGAGTTATGGTGGCAACCCTTGCCTTTGGCATGGGAATTAATAAGCCGGATGTGCGTTTTGTTATTCATTATGATTTACCTAGAAATATAGAAAGTTACTATCAAGAGTCAGGACGAGCAGGTAGAGACGGTGATCACGCTAAATGTATCTTATTGTATAATCCTAATGATGAATATAAAATTCATTATTTCATCAAACAAAAAGAGAATATTCAAGAACAAAAAATAGCTTATCAACAGTTAGAAAAAGTACTCGAATATGCAGAAACAAATTATTGTCGGCGCATTGTACAATTAAGTTATTTTGGTGAAAGATTTAGGGGTGATTGTGATGGTTGTGATAACTGTTTAAATCCTAAAGCAGTGGAAGATTGGACGATCGAAGCACAAAAGTTTTTATCCTGTGTAGCGCGTGTTCAAGAAAAATTTGGTATTAAACATATTATTGATATTTTAAGAGAATCAAAAAGCGATAAAATTTATAAATATGGACATCATTTATTATCTACTTATGGTATAGGTAAAGATAAAACCGCTAAAGAATGGGAATATTTAGGAAAATCTCTTATTTATCAAGGTTTACTAAATCAAACAAATGATAGTTATAAAATTTTAAAATTAAATAAAGAAAGTTGGGAAATATTAAGATTAAAAAGACAGGTAAAAATTGCCGTAGCAAATCCTACTCAAACCAAAATTATAGAAGAATATAATCCGAAGGCTTTAGAAATAGAAATCTTACTTCAAAGACTTAAAAAAGTTAGAAAAAAATTAGCAGATCAAGAAAATGTCGCACCCTATGTTATTTTCGGTGATTCTACGTTAAAAATCATGGCACAAATGCAACCA
Source organism: Geminocystis sp. NIES-3709 (assembly GCF_001548115.1). Classification (GTDB taxonomy): domain Bacteria; phylum Cyanobacteriota; class Cyanobacteriia; order Cyanobacteriales; family Cyanobacteriaceae; genus Geminocystis. The sequence goes on from NZ_AP014821.1 coordinate 1,107,889, forward strand.
CAAACTCTAAAAAGTTTAGGAAAATTATCAGGAGTAACAGAGTATAAACTTAATAAATATGGATATTATTTTTATGAAGAAATTATTTATTTTTTAAGTGAGAAAACTTTACCAGTAGCATTACCAAATCACACTCAAATTAAGACTTTACAGTTATATCAACAAGGTTTAACTATCACCGAAATAGCCCAAAAAAGAGGATTAACTGTTACTACTATTATAACTCATCTCAGTGAATTAATGGAGCTTAATCAACCGATCGATATAGACAAATTTGTCTTACCAAAAAAGAGAGAAACTATCATCAATCTTCTCAAAAAAATTGGCGATCAATCCCCAAAAATTATTAGGGAAAAATTAGGAGATAACTATAGTTATGATGAGATCAAATTAGTGAAAGCATGGCATAAAAGAAGTTAAAATTTCTGACTTATAAACCTTCTGTATAACTTTTTATATCATAAATTTTGACATCAGCACTACCCTCTACCAAATCACCAAATTCTTCTAACAAAGGTGTAATATAAGGTTGTTGTAAATGTGCCATTAAGGCTTCTCTACTTTGCCATTCCTCAAAATAAATAAAGGAGTTTGGTACACCTACTTCTTCATAGAAAGCATAACTAATATTACCCGCTTCTTGACGAGTTGGTTCAAGACCAATTATTGCTAATTCCAGAAAACGGTCTCTTTTTTCTGGTTTTATTTTGTATCTACCTGCTAATACTATAAATAAATCACTCATATCAATTAAACTTTTCATAAAATATGGTCACGAATTAATTGTTAATTGAAAATCGATCGAATTTAATTAATCATTTTGAATGATGGGAATTCCATAAAGGTTGAGAGAATTGTATTTTAAATAAAAACTATTAAATACAACCTCAAACCTATTGGTTTTTTTCATTTTATCTTATCAATACTCTTGTACTGATTACGATCTGAGTTTAATTCAACGCCTCAAAAGCAATTCCTTGATCGGTAAAGCCATAATTACTTTGAGTAATGCTTTGACGTTCTTCATCTCCGACAAACATATAACTACCCGGAATTGTTTGAAAACGGAAAATATCATTAGCTTTATCAGCGTCTGCACCATAAGTATAGAATGCTAAACCTTCATCCACAAAATTCGGATAATCTTCCAAGATACTTTGACGTTCTTCTTCTCCTACATAAATATACGCACCGGGGAGATCCTCATTACGAAAACGATAAATAGAAATTAAATCATCGTTAGTTTGAGTAGCAACTTTAAAGGCTTCTCCTTCATCCACAAAAGTAGGATAATTTTGTAAGATACTTTGACGTTCTTGTTCTCCTACATAAACATAAGTCGCATCTCCAGTGCGAAAACGATAAATCGGTGTGTTTAACAATTCATCATCTTCTCCCCCAGGATGGTGGGTAACAGTGAAGGGAGGATCTGTAAACTCAAACTCTAATTCTAAGACGAGATCATTGAAGTCTCCATCTTGTAAATTGTCTTCGATACCAAAATTATTTTCCCCTAAAGAAATGAAATGTTTAGAATCATTTGGATTGGCTTCATCATAGGCAAAATAAGTTAATGGTTGTTCTTGAGAATCAGTAAAAGTAACAAAAGGTGCATAAAATTCTCCCCCTGTAAATTCAGATTCTCCATGAACATGGTTTTCAGTACCGTCATGAGTGTGATCCGTATCGTCATCGTCATGAGTATGATCGGAATCATCATGGGTGTGATCTGAATCATCATGAACATGATCAGAGTCTGAAGGAGAATCTAAATAAATTTTGGGAAAATTCTCACTCATCACAATCTCGGTATAACGAGGATCTCCTACTTCGATAATTGCCCCAGTATCAGGATCGACAATTGAACCCTCAGCATCTACAACAGCATAAAAACCTATTTTAGTTGGTTCGTTATCTCCATTGATTGATAAATGAGATTCTGCTGTTAAATTTTTATTGACAAGAGTAGAAGTATCTAAGATATTAATTCCCTGAGTTTGAAGTTCTCCAATCTGAGCATTTAAACCTTTAACCGGGCCATTTAATTGGGCTGATAAATCTAAACCTTCGTTAAAAGAAAATTCTATTTGATTGCTGTTTGTCGATCGAAAGAAATTCTCGTTGCCGATCGAAAATTCTATTTCAGGGGATTGATCCCATATACTACCATCAGTGACTTGATAAAATCCATAATATTGAGAAGTTTCCACAAAAACCTCTCTGTATCCTTCTAAGTCTTCTAAATCGATGGTGTTTAATAAAATTGAACTTCTTTCTCTGACTTTATCTAAGTATTTGTCATCATCAGGATTAACGCCATCAATAGATCCATTTTCATCATCTACGATAAAAAGACCATATTCGATCGGTTCATCAGTAAGAAAATCTGTACTAAAACTTAAAACAATACCGATACCCGAAGTGCCGGCATCATTAACAACATTGAGAATGCCAGATTCATTAGTTTCTAAACTAACGGTTAACTCAGGAGAACTTTGAAATAACTCCGTTAAAATGTTTAAACCTGCTTTTTGAAAGTCGTAAAAACTCGATGCAGGTTCATCAGTAACATAAAAAATAGCACTACCATCAGCAACACCATTTCCTACTAATAACAAACCAAATTCAGAATCAAATTCTTTAAAGTAACTTTGGGAAAAGTGAAAAGTGGTGGATGGCCCATCAGCATATTTTTGAAATAAAACCCACTCGTTAGGTACTAAGGAATTTTCATAAAATTCAAAGATCAGCGCCCCTTCTTCTTGTAAAGTCTTTTCTTGTAGAGTAGTTAAAATGCTGATCATTTCTTCTCTGGTATCAGGTTTAGCCTGAAATCTTCCCACCAGAGTAATATCAGTGACATCTCCTGAAGAATCTTTAATAGGGTTAATAGTATCTAAGGTTGTAGAAGTAGTACCGATCGCATCAACTTCTGCAATGAAATCCAAATAAATTTGTGACTTCTCAAAGTTATCAACATCAGAATATTCATTCCAATACTCAACGATGAAGTAACTAAGAGGGTTATTTGGATCTTGATAGGGTTCACTGTAAAAGTTGCCTGTAACCGCTTCAGTTGCTGATGTATATTCTGCTAATAATTCTTGTAATTGTTCTGCGTTAGAATTATTATCTAAAGTTATATAGATACGGTTAATTATTTGAGGATCAAAGGGAGTTGAAAAATTGGCACTATCAGAGGGTGCATTAGGAGAAGGGGCAGGAAAATATAAATCTGCATCTGGATCACTCTGATCAGTCTCCCAAGGATTTTCTAAATCAGAATTCCAGTAGTCTGGTGGAGTAAGAGGGAATGCTTCATAATCTTTGTATAGAGGAGGATTCCAATTTCCACCAGATTCAAGAAAATCTCCATAATTACCACTCATGGCTACATAATAATCAGGAAACGTATTCTTATAGTCAACAAAACGTTGTTGATTGCTCGTAGCGTCTTCTGAACCAATGGTTTTATTATATAAACTGCCATATTGGGCTGCATCCTCAGAAGTATCATAAAATCGACCAATTCTGGGTTCAGGTAAGGTGAAAAACTCTTCAATTCCCCCTTCAGGATAGCCATTTTCAATATCTCTCGACCAGATTGTTAAAAAAACTAATGGCTCACCTGTTGGACTGGCATTACGATAAGCATGACCGTAACCTCTTGGTAAAAAAACCGCTTGACCTGCAGTTAAATGAGCAAAATAAAATTCTTGAATTTGATCTTTAGCTAAAGCTGGAGGACCATTATATTCAGGGGGAGTTGAAGGATCTCCATTTTCATCTGCTGGAAATTCATATAAATCGTAAGCCTCTTCCGTCGGAGACATTACCCAAGAGTCAACTTCTCCTTGTAATACGATAAACCATTCATCTTCTGCCCAATGAATATGAGGAATCGGCCCTGCGTTAAAGGGTGTAACGGTGGTACTGATCGTAAACGGACGAGTTAACTCTGATGTACTAATAGCTTCAAGTTCTACAGGTAAATCTCCATCTCCCGTTAATGGAGTATTTTCCACGTTAATTTTATCAATATCCACACTAACGGTGAGAAATTGTTGAGCTTCCCCGGCAGGAAATGAATCCCATTGATAAGAGTTAGGTGATTTTAAAGCTGGAATACCGGGATAAAAGGGTAAATCGCTCTTGTCCGGTAAATTAAGTGGATCATTTCCCGAAATTGTTTTAACAAAATCCTCAAAATCAAAGTTACGAGTTAGGGGTAAACCTACATTGAGGGGAAATTCAAAGGTCGGCGCTTTATTGTAAGAAGCATTAGGATTATATCGATCGAAATCAGTAAAAGAAGGAATGATAAATGATTCTGGAGGGGTCGTTATTGCTGATTGCCCATTAGTACTATTAACCTCAGTACTATGATCGTGACTGCCGTGATCGTGATTTCCTGACATAGCTTATTTATGTATAGTAATATAATGTGAAATTAAATTTTTTTTGAAACCTAAAACCTAACACCCTAATCGATCGATTTTTGAGTAATCCTTAATTATTTTTCAGCATCAGCAAAAATTTCATTAAGCATCCCAAAACAACCGGCCGCTTTATTAAATCCAGCATAAACGCACATGAAAAGTAATAATTCTTCTATTTCTTCTCTCGTGGCGCCCTGTTGAAGTGCCATGTTAACGTGCGCACCAAAAGGATTTCCTGCACCAGTTTGATCTTGATTAACCACATCAACAGCGATGGTGATTAAAGCCTTAGTTTTTTGATCTATTAATGGTAAACCCCAAGCCTCTCCGGCTACACGGGTACAAAAATCTCCAAATTTAGGATTGATACTACTTAATCCTGCTTGTAATTGAGCGTCGTCAAGGACGGCGTTTTTATAAGTCATGAAATAAAACTCCTATGCAGTGGTGATTAGTTTTAATAATTCATCAGGGGCAAAAACATCACGGTAAAATGTTAGTTGTTCTGTTTTTAAATAACATCCTCCTCTATTTCCTCGTCGTACCCATGTTACGTTTCCTTTGGCGATCGTTTCGTTAGTTTCTTCATCAACACATTTCCATTCAAAGAAAGTATGTTCACCCCAAAACATCACGATGGGCCAACACATAGTAACACCGGGTTGTGCAATTAAAGCCCACCAATGTTGTTCTCTTTCTTTTTGTTGTTCGAGTCCTCGATAAGGGCCATCTTGACAGAAATAAATTAGATCGGAACGATATTCTCCTGTTAAAATGTCACCTCTACCTTGACGTAATGCTTCACAGTGAGTGGGCCACCATTCTTTATTTTCCTTTTCAATAACTTCCAAAGTGTATTCATCATCAATGGGGGGAAGTTCCGCTTCCATTTGTTTGACGATTTCCTCTCCCTTAGCAATAAGTTTCGCCTTCAAGTCCTCTGGCACTAAACCCGGACGAGAATAATCTGCCTCTAAGTTTTGATAATAATTAACTCTTTTAATCATGGGTAATGAACGTGAAATTTAACACTCAATTTTCTCTGAATTATAATTCCGTTTTTTTGGGGTTTTAATAAATGAAATAAAACTTAACATTGAGAATAAAATATATATTCAATTGTATGTCAAAGAATTTTAAATAAGTGAGAAAAACATTAAGAATAGTGAATTTTTATTTATGGTTTTATAGATATAATAATTTTTGAGTTAATCTATAAAGTAAGAAATCATCTTAACATTCTCATAGAAAATTTTATGTCTGACTTGAATCGTGGCATTATGAAATTTGACGGTGCAGATAAGCCTATTATTGTTGGTATTTCTGCTATTGTTATTTTAGGAAGTATTATTGCCTTAATTATATGGGCGTTAAAAGTTGCCTATGTGGTAGGTTAATCTTTTATTTTTGAATAGCCAAAAAATTTTATACAACCCCTAGATTGTTTTTCATCTAAATTTAGGGGTAAATGCAATTTTATTGTCTATAAATTTCTCTTTTTTTAGACTAAAACCAAATTAAATAAAGCTATATAGCCAAACTAAATCATTCATCAACTTTCTTGATTCTCCGACTTCTCTGAAAGACTCGAACTGATAGATATTTAGATAATTCATTTAAAATTATAATATAATTGTCAAAACAGATTCAAGAAAATTACAGTGCTTTTCCAATGAATAAATCACATTTTTTATCTCCCGCAAAGTCGCAAAAAAGAATGCAAAGAGTAGTTTAAATAAATGAAAACTGCTATAAATTACCAACTAAAGTTATTTTTATACAAGGTTTATTGTCAATTATTTTACTTAGCCAAATATTAAAAGATGATTAATTAAACTAAGAAAATGCTTAAATTTGTTAATAGTCAAATCATTTGTTTAGATAGTCAAAATAAGTCTCTTTACTGTGAAGTTATTGATATAGTCAACGATCGTCAAATTTGCTGGGTTCGTCCTGTTATTTTAGTAGATTTAAAAGCCCAAGATAATAATTATTTCCCTCAAAAAAATGATGTTTATGATTTACGTTTTACTTCTGATTTATTATGGAAAATTGATGATTTTCGTATAGTTTTAGATACGGAATACATAGAATTTTTAGCTAACTTGCAAGAATTTGAATTTGATGAAGATAAATTAACTATTGCTAAACAAAAATTAAGGTTTTTTATTCAAGAAATTTTAATAGTAAACAAAAACAATAAAAAATTAATAGGCTAAAACTATTCATTATTTTTATGGCAACAGAAAGAGAATATCGAGAATGGGAAAAACGTAAAAATAAAAAGCGACAATCTTTTAAAAAAAGGAATAATATCCTCTCTACTTTATGGGTATTAATTGTTTTTACATCAATAGCTTTAACGATTAAAAATAATCCTCAATTTTTTCGGTTTACTCCAGAACAATTAACTTGGCAAAATATATTAAATTCTTTTTCTAATAATTCTCTTAAAAAATTAACTCAAGAATTTATTACCGAGATTGATGAACCTATTGTAATAAATAATCCTGTTAATCTTCAGAAAAAAAAATTTAGTACGATCGACTATAAAGCAAGAAATATTAAATATACAGGAAACTCTGTTAAAGAGTTAGCTAACATTTTATCTCAATATGCCACCACAGAAGAAGAAAAAGCAAGAATTATTTATACATGGATAACTCACAATATTAGTTACGATGTAGTCGCTTTAGCCGATTTATTTGAAAGAAATATTTATCCTGATGTTAAAGTGGAAACTGTTTTAAATACTCGATCGACTATTTGTTCTGGTTATGCTAATTTATATCAACAATTGGCACAATATATGGGGTTAAAATCGGTTATTGTTACTGGATATGGTAAGGGAATTAATTATATTGTAGGGGAAGATAACGAAGTTAATCATGCTTGGAATACCGTTAAAATTAATAATAACTGGTATTTAATTGATGCAACTTGGGGAGCAGGTACTGTAAATAATGATCAATTTTTAGCTAATTTTAATCCTTATTATTTTGCTCCTAAACCCGAAGAATTTATTTATAGTCATTTTCCAGAAAATACTCAATGGCAATTATTAAAAACTCCTTTTTCTCGTTCTCAGTTTGATAGTTTTGCTGATATTTCTCCGAATTTATTTGAATATAATATAGAGTTAATTAGTCATAAAAGTTTTAAAATTAATACCGATAATCGTGTTAATATTACCTTAAAAGCTCCCAAAAATGTGGTTGCGATCGCCCAATTAAAATCAGCAGAACAAAAATTATCCGATAATTATACATTAGTACAAAAACAAGGCGAAAATATTATTGTTAATACAGGATTTCCCGAAAAAGGTAATTATCAATTAGATATATTTGCAAAACCAAAAGATGATAGTAATAATTATCCCTTGATCGTGACCTATGATATTTCTGCTAACGGTGGAAGTAGTAAATTTCCGACAACTTTTAAACATTTTCCTGATAATAATGGTTATTTAGAATCTCCTTTAACAGCAACATTAATTCCTAATCAAAGTGTTTATTTTAAACTAAAAATTGACTCAGCTACAGAAGTAAAAGTTGTCAATAAATCTACGAATAAATGGGATGATTTAACTCGTTATGGAAATGTTTTTACTGGCAATATAAACGTTGGAAATGGGGGAATAATTGTCTATGGTAAATTCCCCGGAGATTCTCGTTATTGGGCATTATTAGAATATAATTAGGATTAGGATCTGCTGAAAAAGTTTTTCGGTAGGGGATGGGTATTAGGTTAAATAAGGTCGTATAAAAAACAAATACTCGCAATTTTTCTTACCTGTCCACTTGTCTTTTCTTCATCATTTTCTTTCTAGTTCACCCTTGGTTAATCTAATTCAAAATTAGCAACTACGATCGAGCAAAAAGCGAAGGCAAACACTAAAGGCATGGGACAATTGAGGAGATAGGTAAAAAATATAGCAATAATACTAATTCCGATCGCCATTCCTAACCAAACTCTTTCTTCTGGAGAAAACCCCTTTTCTGCTTTGATTTGAATTAAAGTTTCTTTGGGAATAGGTAGAGGTATTACCCCATGAGGCGGAAATGCCCAATAGTCACAACGTTCTAAAAATAAGTCCGTCCAACCGTTATCGTGACACCATTCTTTAATCCAGTCATCAGAAAAATGTTTCATTACCCTTTGTAAAAATTGATTTCTTCTTTTTTTAGATTATCAAATGTTTTTTAAAGGGTTTTATTTTGTTTATTAAATTTAATATTTCAGATTTTTTTTGAGTATAAATACTTATTAAGATTTGGGAATTAGCCATCAGTTATAGACAAAAACCAAATACTGATTCATTTTATTGCAAATAAAACATTTTTTTGAGAATTGATTATAACTGAATATGTTAATTACTAATTCCTCATTACTCATTACTTATTCCTGATTTTTTCAACTATCAACTATCAATTATTAACTTATCTGCGATAAGGTACTTTATCTAAACTGATATTTCCAGTAGATACACGAGGTGTATTAGCTGGTTTAGCATTAATACTACGTGCCATATTTAGATAGAGTGAAGGATCTCCAGCTTTTGCTTGTTGTTCTTGAGGTACGAAACGACGCACTTGATTTTGCCAAATAATTTGAGGGAATCCGAGAACACCACGATAGTAAGCATCGTAACGAGGAGAAGAAATATTAAATGGTCTTTCCCCTAATTCACGAGAAGGCAAATTACGACGACGTTGGTAAGGTACGATGTCATAACCAAAGTTTTCTAAGTATTCATCGGAGTTTAATAACTCATCAACAAAACCTTTAATTCCTTTGTTTACAACTACGATCGACCATGCAATTTTTTCTTTTTCGCTGTAAGCTGCACGACCCAAAACTTTTTGAATACAATGCTCTACAAAACGATAGTTACTATTTTTTTCGTAAAAACTATTTTTAAAGGTTTCCGATAATAATAAACCACGAATAAAATCACGCACGGTAATTTGTTTATTGCGCAATTGAGATTCTAAGGCTATTTCACGATCGGACTTGAAAGCATGAAAGAAAATTTGACGATAAGCCGCTTCAATCAATACATCCACATCAGATGCACTATAAAGACTTTCAGCGTTATAAACTCTGGGTTGTTCGTCTCCACCTACTTCATAACCAGCTACACGGGTATTTTGAGAATTAGGTGCGTATTCGAGAAGAGGAATAGCCAATGTTAAGACCTCCGTATCTTAAGATTATCTTAAATATTTTTTCTACAATCATTAGCATAATCGACAACGGCATCCTACCTGAAAAAACGTAAAGATTTGTTACAGTTCAAAATCAAAATCCTTTTTCTGGAACATCATTTAAAGGTAAATAGTCTTTTTTTTCGTGAGGAGTGGAGAAAATAAGTAATAAGTAACAGGTAATAGGTAGTTTATTGGTATTGGGTTTTATTCTTTAAGCCAATCTACGGGGTAATTATTATGAATTTATTTAAGGATGCACGGGATTATCAAATTGTTTGCCTCTGTTTATTTCTTTCAGTAGGAATTTTTTACCGAGATTGGACTTTGCAAATACAAGGAATTTTTCTCACGATAACAATATGTTTAGTAACTCAAATTCTTTTAAGCTCTTGGGTTAAGTTAACCACCTTAGAACCTAATTTTATTACCATAAATCCATCAAAAAATCAAGGCTTTTTCACAGTGAATTGGTTAGATTTATCAGGAGTCAAAAGTGCTTTAATTAGTGGATTAGGTTTATCTTTGTTGTTAAGAGCAAATCACCCGAATATTTTAATGTTGGCTGGAGTATTAGCCATCGGATCTAAATTTATTTTTCGCTATCATCAAAAACACTTTTTCAATCCTGCAAATTTTGGAATTATTGTCACAGTATTTTTAACTAAGTCAGCATGGGTATCTCCCGGACAATGGGGCAGTGATTGGTGGTATTTATTACTTTTTATTTGTACTGGTGCAATGGTATTAAATAAAGTAGGAAGATGGGAAACCAGTGCGGTTTTTCTTGGTGTTTACGGTGGTTTAGAAGCTGTTTATAACTATTATTTAGGATGGAATTTTGATGTTTTAACTCATCAGTTAATGAGTGGTAGTTTATTAGTTTTTGCTTTTTTTATGTTAACAGATCCTCGATCGATTCCTAACGCTAAAAATAGTCGAATTATTTGGTCGATCGTCATTGCTATTTCCAGTTTTATCATCAAAGAGTTTTTCTATATTAATAGTGCTTTTTTCCTTGCTTTATTCATTATTTCACCTTTGACAATTTTATTTGACTTGATTTGGAAAGAAAATCGTTTCCGTTGGCAAAAATTAACTTCAATATCCTAAATAATTATTATGTTTTGATTATAAAAATTATCTCTATTTTCAAAAATTCTTTTAGCGAACTTAAGCTATTATCTTTGAAATTTATTTCAAAGTGGGAAATGATTAAATGACAAAATCTCAGATTAATAATTAAATCCTATTACTATTAATGAATTGGCAAGAAAGCCTATAAAAATCAGCTAAATCAATTTGTTTGATTCCTCTTTTATTGAATTTTAAATCAATTTTATTTCCTGAGAAAAACCATGAAAAAATACCTAATAATAATTTCCTGTTTACTCATCTCTTTTCTCTGTTTTCCCACATCAGTTTTAGCTTTTTGTGGCTTTTATGTAGCTAAAGCGGATAGCAAATTATACAATCAAGCTTCTCAAGTTATTTTAGCAAGAAATGGCGATCGAACTGTGTTAACCATGGCCAATGATTATCAAGGAAACGTCAAAGATTTTGCGTTAGTTGTACCCGTACCAGTACCTATAAAAGAAGATCAGGTGAACGTTGGCAACCCAAAAATTCTTGAAAGATTAGACGCTTTTAGTGCGCCAAGATTAGTGGAATATTTTGATAGTGATCCTTGTGAGCCAGTGTATCGAATGGATAATATGCCTCAATCCGCCGTGATGGAAAGCAAAGAGGGAAGAAGACAAGCAAAAAACGAATCTTTTGGTGTCACTGTGGAAAGTAAATTTACCGTAGGAGAATATGACATCGTTATCTTGAGTGCAAAACAATCTGATGGCTTAGAAAAATGGTTGATTAGTAACGGCTACAACATTCCGAAAGGAGCAAAAGAGTTATTACAACCATATATCAAACAGCAGATGAAGTTTTTTGTAGCTAAAGTGAATTTGACAGAATTAGGCAAATCTGAGTTTCAATCATTACGCCCATTAATGATAGCCTATGAATCCCCCAAATTCATGTTACCTATACGTTTAGGTATGTTAAATAGCCAAAAAGCACAAGATTTAATTGTTTATCTACTCTCCTCCAACGGTGAAACGGAATTGAGTAATTATCGTACGGTGAAAGTACCTTCAGATGTGGACATTCCAGAATTTGTTAAAGGAGATTTTGGCAATTTTTATAAAACCATGTTTACTAAAAGTTATGACAGAGAAGGACGCAAAGTTGCCTTTTTAGAATATGCTTGGAGCATGGCAAACTGTGATCCATGTTCTGCTGAACCTTTAAACCCTGATGAATTGAAACAGGCTGGAGTTTTTTGGCAAAATTCTCCCTATGATAATAATTTATTTATTACTCGCTTACATATCAGATACGATCGAACTCATTTTCCTGAAGATTTGAGATTTCAGAATACTGCGAATCAACAACTATTTCAAGGACGCTATGTTATCCGTCATCCTTTCCGAGAAAAAATTAGTTGCAATGCGGGGAGAGACTATACACAACAAGTAAGAAATCGACAAGAAACAGAAGCACAAACTTTAGCTAATTTAACAGGTTGGAATTTGAATGATATTAAGGGTAAAATAAACTTTTTACAAGCGGAAAATATCCCTTGGTGGCGACAACTGTGGCGGTGACTGGTGACTAGAATTTAGAATGCGGAATGTAGAAAAAATATAATAAAAATTACTTCCTCGAATAGATAAATTGTGATGAATTAATCTCGATTCTTCGTGAAATCATTACAAGTAGTTAAGCACAAAATCTTAATCTTTAACCGATTCATGGAAAAATATTGAGAATCTTTTGCAATAAAACTTTATATTAAAATTTATCTATTTGGGTTAAAGTGATTTATATTACACCATAATTTATTGCGAATTGAAACAAAAAATCGATAAAAGCTCAAAAATTTTTCAGCTAATTATTGGTAAATTGTTAATTTTGCTAATAAACTTAAACTAGCAATAATATATTGTTACACTTAGTAAAGAAAATTTAAAAATAAAAATATCATGGGTCGTACAGGAGTATTATTATTAAACTTAGGTGGTCCAGAAAAATTAGAGGATGTACGTCCTTTTCTTTATAATTTATTCTCGGATCCCGAAATTATCCGTTTACCTTTTCCTTGGTTACAAAGACCTCTTGCTTGGTTAATTTCTACTCTTCGGAGTAAAAAATCAGAAGCTAATTACATGGAAATTGGAGGTGGTTCGCCATTACTACAAATTACGGAAGCTCAAGCTCAAGCCTTACAATCTAAGTTATCAGAACAAGGTATCGATATTCAAGTTTATGTCGGTATGCGTTATTGGCATCCTTTTACTGAAGAAGCGATCGAGGAAATAAAAAAAGATAACATTGAAAAGTTAGTTATCTTACCCTTGTATCCTCAATTTTCCATTAGTACCAGTGGATCAAGTTTTCGAGTATTAGAAGAAATGTGGAAAACAGATTCACATCTCAAAAATGTCGAATATACTTTAATTCCTTCATGGCATAACCACAAAGATTACTTAACAGCGATGGTGGATTTAATTAAACAAGAATTACAACAGTTTGAGAACGCCGATCAAGTACATATATTCTTTAGCGCTCACGGTGTACCCAAAAGCTATGTAATGGAAGCAGGAGATCCTTATCAAGCGGAAATTGAAGAATGTACGGAGTTAATCATGAAAACTCTCAATACTCCAAATCCTTACACTTTAGCCTATCAAAGTAAAGTCGGCCCAGTAGAATGGTTAAAACCTTACACGGAAGACGCATTAATCGAGTTAGGTGCACAAAATATCAAAGATTTATTAGTTGTCCCCATTAGTTTTGTGTCGGAGCATATCGAAACCTTGCAAGAAATTGATCTTGAATATAGGGAAGTCGCCGAAGAAGTTGGTATAAGTAACTTTAAACGTGTACCTGCCTTAAATACTCATCCTATGTTTATCCAAGCCTTAACGAACCTAACGACGGAAGCCTTAGAAAAAAAACCTTTACGGTTTGATGAAGTTACCCACCCCAAGAAAAATATGAAAATGTACCCTCAAGAAAAATGGGAATGGGGTTTAACTACTGCGGCCGAAGTTTGGAATGGAAGGTTAGCCATGTTAGGGTTTTTAGCCTTAGTGGTAGAAATAATTAGTGGTCATGGCCCTCTACATTTTGTAGGAATATTATAACAATTGAGAATTAACAATTAACAACAACAGTTATTTAATGTAAATTAATTACTTATCTCATTTATTTATACTTTTTAGAATAATTTTTTTTGCGGTATTTTCGGGTATGGGAATTACCGATAAACGATTCCCTTTTTTTACAACTAATAATTCATTAGATGTGAATTCTTCTTTTAAGGTATTTAAACTTATTATTTCTGTAAATTTTTCTTTAAATTGTACTTTTACCGTATGCCAACGAGGATTGTTTATTGTTGATTTTGGATCAAAATAAGGACTATTCGCATCAAATTGAGTTCGATCTATCACATTACTTTCAACAATTGTCATTAAACCCACAATGCCGATCATTTTACAATTAGAGTGATAAAAAAAGGCTATATCTCCTTTTTGCATTTGTTTTAAATAATTTCTTGCTTGATAATTTCTAACACCATCCCAAATAGTTGTATTATCTTGTTTTAAATCTTCAATACTATATACTTCGGGTTCAGATTTCATTAACCAATAAGTCACTTTTTTATTAATCCCTATATTTCATAGCCAACAGAAAAAAATTAAGCTAAAGTAGCAGATATAAAGAGTTAACAGGAGAAAAATTATGTGTATTTGTGTTAACTGTGTGTATGTCGATCGATGCAATACCTATCATGCCGTAGAAAGTCAACACCAACAGCCTCACCTAACAGACAGTCCGGATTTTGAACCCGAACAACCGTCTATTAATGTGAATATTCGTTCTCATGAAGAATATATCGAGATGGAATGGGATGTGGTAGGTTGTGAAAGTTTTATGATGGAAATGGGAAAATGGGCTAAATTAAGACCAGGAGAAGCTATTCCTACTTAAATAATCATATTAGTAAAAAGCGTCCAAATCAAGAGCTTTAGAACCACCTTCTAAGAGTTGAGTAATTAATTTTTTCAACTGAGTCCAAATTAATCCTGCGGTTAAAAGGGTAAGGACTCCAGAAAAAACATAAGATATAGCTCTACTATAGATAAAAATTTCTAAACCTCCGGCAAGGAAGATACAAATACCAATACAAATACCCCAAAAAGGTATTAGTAAAATTGACATTTCTGATAAATCTACTTTAATTCCTTGTCGTCCTTGTTTACCCCATTTATTAACTTGTTGTTTTAATGTTGCTTCAAAAGCTAATCCACAAGTTACGCCGATAAAAAAACCAAAAAATAATAAACCGAAAGGCGGTTCAGGCATATAATACATAGTTTTGAATGGAAAAGAAAATACTATAACTGTTTGTTACAAAATATTAACATCTTTTTTGCTTTTATAATCAAGGGCTAAAGATAACCTTAGTTTGACAAAAAAAATGATAAAAACGAGACAAGGGGAGGACAAGGGGACAGGTGGAAAAATTCTCAATATTCGATGCATTTTTGAGAGAGATTCATTCACAAAAAATACAATCTCCCTGTCTGTCTATCTTCCAAATCAGTCATCACCTATTTTTCTAGCCCTCTCAAGTAAATATAGGAGGCAAAAATCAAAGGTAAAATCTTGAGGATGATTAGTTTTTAGGATTTGATCATGTCTTAAATAACTTGTTTTTTGTACTATTGAGAAAAAATATTAAAACTTTAAAAAAATCTAATACCTAACATCTAAATACCTAACGGTTAATAGTTAAAACTCATTCTCAATTAGACCATATTAGTTGCAAATAAGGTAAAAAGAAAAGTATGATAGGTAAAGAAATTATTTTCCTCCCCTTAAGTGCTTATGTCTTTAGATACTACTGCATCCATCAAAAAAAAGCTCAATTCCAGAGGTTGGCGAATGACTCCTC
The DNA here is from genome assembly GCF_001548115.1 of Geminocystis sp. NIES-3709. Lineage (GTDB taxonomy): Bacteria > Cyanobacteriota > Cyanobacteriia > Cyanobacteriales > Cyanobacteriaceae > Geminocystis. Next base: position 1,123,557 of record NZ_AP014821.1, read on the forward strand.
AACGGGAAAAAATCCTTCAAGTATTTGATCACTTACCCCAAGGAAATCATCTTAGTGCGGAAGAATTACATAAGTTATTAGAAGAAGAAGGGGAAAACATTAGTTTATCGACTATTTATCGTAGTGTTAAATTAATGACGAAAATGCGAGTTTTGCGGGAACTAGAATTGGCTGAAGGTCATAAACATTATGAGTTAAATCACCCTTATCCTCATCATCATCATCATATTGTTTGTGTTCAATGTAATAAAACGATTGAGTTTCAAGATGATTCTATTCTCAAACATAGTCTGAAACAATGTCAGAAAGAGGAATTTCAATTAATTGATTGTCAATTGACGGTGACTACTATTTGTCAAGAAGCGATCGAAATGGGATGGCCTTCAACTCTCCCCTCGGATTGGTGTTGTAGTCGTGCCATCGCAGATGGACAACATAAACATCGATAAACCCCTAAGTATTTAAGGATAAAAATGCGATCGCTGTTCTAATCCATTCCTCTACATGAGGATTTTTTTGTAGTAAATTATCTTGACTAATAACAGATATTGCTTGTTGTATTTCTTTGTTGGTATAGCCTAAAGCTAGTAAAGTCATTTCTAAATCCGCCATGATTTCTGTACTGGGTAAAGTGTAACTGGTATCAACATCAATTCCGGCAGAAATACGCCATTGTGCCAGTTTTGTTTTTAACTCTAAGGCGATTCTTTCCGCCGTTTTTTGACCAACTCCGGGGGTTTTTGTTAGTAAACGGATGTTTCCTGTTACAATAGCCTGTACTAAGTCTTCTAATCCTAATGTATCGATTAGAGCGATCGCCGATTGACAACCAATACCAGAAATATTAATTAATTGACGAAATAAATCTCTTTCTGCACTGCTAGAAAAACCATAAAGAAATTGTTGATCATCTCTAATTTGAAAATGGGTAAAAATTTTAACTTCTTTTTCTGAATTAACTTCTAATTGTCGAGAAAAACGACTAGGAATTTGCATCTCATAACCGATATTGTTAACATCTAAAATTAAAATATTTCGATTATTATTCAATAAAATATTATCTACTTTTCCTGTTAAATAACTAAACATAAAGTTCTATAAATAAGATAAACAAAATAGATTATGATTTGATAGTCTCCTGTAATATTTTTATTAAAAAGAGTAAATTATTTTGATAAACAAATACTTTAATTTTATAAAAAATTTATTCTAATAAAATCTATTATATATTAGTTTTCCCGAATCATAAAATTATTTAAAAACCTTTGCAAGATGAAGTTACTTTTAGATCAATATGCTTATTTAGATTCTTTGATTCATCGTTGGGAATCTCAGCCAAAATTTATTGCTTTATTTACTTTAATTTTTGCTTTTTCTTTCGTTCATAAATTATTATTTTTACCCGTTATTATTGTTATAACTGCTATATTATATTTTTCTTCTAATCTACCATTTCATTTTTTAGTTTCTCGTCTTCGTTATCCCGGCATTTTTATTGTTGCTGTCGTAACTTTATTACCTTTTTTGGTAGGCAAAACAATAATTTTTTCTTTTTTCTTTTTAAACATAAAACTAGAAGGATGTTTATTAGTTCTTTTAGTGGTGACTCGTTTTATTTGTATTTTAACTATTAGTTTAGTGTTATTCGGTACTTCTCCTTTCCTTACAACCCTAAAAACTTTACGATCGATGGGTTTATCTCCTATTATTAGTGATATGATGTTGTTAACTTATCGCTATCTGGAAGAATTTGGCGATCGTCTTACTAGAATGCAAAGAGCATTAAAACTCAAGGGTTTTCAACCAAAAAAAATCAACAAACGCAATTTAAAAGTGATTGCAAACTTGATGGGGAGTTTATTAGTAATTAGCTATGATCAATCAAAATTGGTTTATCAGGCAATGATTTTAAGAGGTTATCATGATCGTTACACCCATAAAAAAATAACTGAATCACCTATTCACTGGAAACATTGGTTAGGTTGTGGAATTGTGGTTTCGATCGCTTTGAGCTTAATTATAATTCAATTTATTATTTCTTAAACCAAATCGGTTCTATAAATCAAAAATTAAGTATAAACAACTAAGTCAAAATCTTTCTGTTTTGAGAAAAAATAATTTTTTCAACGGAAAATTGTTATAACTAGAAGAATAACAAATAAAATAAAAATTTACAAAAGGAAAGAATATTTATGGGCAGTAAATTATATGATACACGCATTGATTTAAGTGTAGAAATTAGAGAAGCAGTGGTTAGTATTTTAAATTGTACTTTAGCGACTACTTTAGACTTGAAAACTCAAACAAAACAAGCTCATTGGAATGTTAAAGGTAATGACTTTTATCAACTTCATCAATTATTCGATGAAATGGCTACAGAATTGGAAGAATATGTGGACATGGTAGCAGAAAGAGTAACTACTTTAGCTGGAGTCGCTTTAGGTACTGCTAGAGTAGCCGCTGAGTATTCCCTTCTCCCTGAATATCCTCTCGATGCTACCGCAGGATTAGATCATGTATCTGCTTTAGCCGATCGATATGCTACTTATGGTGCTCATGTACGAGAAGCGATCGCCAAAACAGGAGATCTAGGAGACGCAGATACTTCCGATTTATACACAGAGATTTCTCGTGCCATTGATAAACGTTTGTGGTTTTTAGAAGCCCATTTACGCTAAAAAAGTAAAGATTTTAGAGTTATATTTTTGATAATAAACTTAATAAATTTTTGCCAGTATATTGATTTTAATTTTTCATTAAATTCCCTCTAATTAGGGGGAAATTGTGCGTTAGACTTTCTCAAACATTTAAAATTAAATCTATTGAGGGATAATATGGAGAATGAGCTATTTAAGTTTTCTAATGTCCCGCACCTAAATTTAAAACCACTAGCTTATTTATTGATCAATATTTTTGAATCTTAAAGTTTTCACAATACAAAAATTATTTACTAAAAAAGGTTAAATAATCAAATATTTCTTGGGGAGATAATTGCCAATCTGAAAATAAAGATAACATAGGTAATAATTCATTATTTTGTTTTATTTGAGGTTGTTTATTCGGTAAAAAAATCATAATAATTTTTTCTTGAGAATCTATTAACCAGCCTAATTCTGTACCATTATTTAAGGCAAATAAAATATTATCAATAACTCGAATAGAACTTTGTTGTGGTGAAAGAATTTCAATAATCCAATTAGGTGCAATCTCAATACTATTATTTATTTCTCCTTGTTCATCTTTAGGAATATTTTGCCAAGAAATAACGCTAATATCCGGTACGATTGATCTCTGCTTAAAGTTGTAACGTAACTCCGTAAAAGCACAGCATTTTTTTTTAGGTAAACCGTTCTGATTGATAGCAGTAGTTAAAAAAGTTTGAATGGTACTATGTTTTCCTTTTGGCATGGGTTTTTGATAAATAGAACCATTAATATATTCTTGAATTGGTTTAGTTTCGGGCAATTGTAAAAATTCTTTGAGAGTAATCTGTGTTGGTGCTTGAACAAACATAATGATCAATTTAAATCAATAAAGATTGTTATTTTTATTATCAACTATAGCATTTCTAAATCATTTGTGAACAATTAATTATTAGAAAATAATATAAAAAATACTGATAATTTTGCCTTTGGCTTTGGCTGTTGCCTTTTTAATTACGTTTTTTACAACTCAGATAACATTGCCATATACAAAAAAATCAACTGTCGCCACTAAATATAATGACAACAGTTGTTTCCATAATATAGGATTTTTCTAATAAGCTAGACCCATACTGCGAGTAGTTTCCGCGCCTAAATAAACACGAATACTCAAGAAGTCGGTAGGACAAGCTGTTTCGCAACGTTTGCAACCAACACAATCTTCCGTACGGGGAGACGATGCAATTTGTCCAGCTTTACAACCATCCCAAGGCACCATTTCTAGTACGTCGAGAGGACAAGCACGAACACATTGGGTACAGCCAATACAGGTATCGTAAATTTTTACACTATGGGACATGAAAAAAAGACTCCTTTACCTAGTTGTTATCAATGATTTCTCAATTTAAGGTTTTGTTTATCGATAGACTTTAACTTAACTATTTATAGAATTTTCTACAAATACTGTTTTGTCAGGCTCTATCTTGCCTACCTTTCTCCGAAGAGTTAGGATTTTTTGTGTTGATCTTTCGATCGATTTTGACAATAGAGAATTTTAATAAAATTAAGCTCTAGTCATTAAGAGCAGTATATAATCTCCGTCACTATTTCTGATATATAACTTCAAACTCTGTAACAATTTAATAAAATTTGTCTATTACTTCATAAGTACCTTATAAAATCATCATGCCTTGTTTTCGCCATTGAGATTTATTTAAAGCTAATATAATTTTAAAAAGATAAAACAAAAGAACTATTATAAAAATATCCAAAGAAAATTGTTGATGATTAATTTATGCTTGATTTAGGAAAATTAGCCCAAGCAATCCCTAATATGGGACAACAAATGCACACAGAGGCTTTAGCTAGTGTAGAAAGATTAAAATTAGCTCAATCTTTATTGCAAACTACAGAAAAAGATTTGGATACCTTCATTAAAGCTCAAGAAGAATGGCTCGATCGACTTATTTTTACCGCAGCAACTCCCATTGAACCAATTACGACTTGTATTGATATAGAATCAGCTAAAATCAGTCATAGTGTTTTCTCTACCGATGGCTCACAAATTGCACCTTCTCACCACGAAATTGCCTACTGTTACTTAATCAATATTGGGCGAATTATGTTGCATTATGGGCAAAATTTTCATCCTCTCCTTGATACCTTACCAGAAATTTACTATAAAAGTGAAGACTTATATGCTTCTAGGAAATGGGGGATTCGTATAGAAGAATGGATGAGTTATAAACGCACGGTAGCAGAAGCAGAAGTATTGGCAGAAATGGCTTGTACATGGGTTAATCCACCGGGTGCTCATTTTAATATACCTAATTTAGCCATGACCGATGGTTCTTTAATATACTGGTTTTTAGAAACTTTACCTGTAGAAGCCAGAGAGCAAATTTTAACTCCCATTTTACAATCATGGGAACAATTACGGCAAACGAATATTCCTTTGGTAGGTTATGTTAGTGCTTCTCGCAGTATAGACGCTATTAACTTTCTTCGTTTTCCTGCTTGTCCTCATCCTAACCCTAACTGTGTCGTTTTTTGTGCAGAAGAAGTAGATAAAACTCCTTGTCAAAAAGTTGAGCCTTTACGAGATGCTACGTTATGGGGCAGCATATTAAAGCCTCGTCAAAGAAGTGCTATTTTTAAGAGTAACTCTCGTATTTTGGATTTATATTGGGAAAAACAACGAACTTATTTTTGTTATCTTCATGTCGGTACAGAAGTTGCAAGAGTAGAGTTTCCTGAGTGGGTAGCTGAAAATTCTGCTTTATTAAATCAAGCCTTAAGTATCACTCTTACTCAAGTTGATAAGGGTTTTGGTTATCCAGTGGCTTTAGCTGAAGCCCATAATTTGGCAGTTATTAAAGGTAGCGATCGAAGTCGTTTTTTTGCACTACTAGAAGAGCAAATGATTAAAGCAGGATTGAGAAATGTTGGCACATCCTATAAAGAAGCACGAAAAAGAGGAAGTATTGCCTAATTAGGGATTAGGGAAAAATACAACTTTACCGATAATTCCTAATAATCCTGTTATTAATACTCCTATTAGCCCGAAAAAGCCTAATGTAATGGTATTTAAACGATTATTAATTTCATTAAATCTAGTCTCAACTTGACTGAATTTTTTATCAATTTTAGTCTCTAACTTTTCTTCTAAACTGTCTATTTTTATATCAAGTTTATCGATTTTAGTCTCTAACTTTTCTTCTAAACTGTCTATTTTTGTATCAAGTTTATCGATTTTAGTTTCTAACTTTTCTTCTAAGCGGTTTATTTGGGTATCAAGTTTATCGATTTTAGTCTCTAACTTATTGAGTAAATCTACCAAGTTAACTTCGATCGTTTGAGTCATGTTAAAATTCTCTTAAAGTTACAAATATTTTGTTAGGAATAGTTAGCCTCTACTCCTAATTCTAAAGCTATCCCCTTCAAATTTCCCGCTGAGGTAAAAAAAATGTTTAAGAAAGCCTTTTTCTTAGATAATTTCTTTCAGTTTATGAATTTTCATGGTGGTAAGTACCTAGGCAAAATTAATTGTATATTTTGAACCAAAGTTTATAAGAATATTTTCTACTCCTTTTACTAAATCTAAATAACTTTTATAACAGGAGTTCTCTAACCATTTATATTTCATAAATCTCCACAGTATTTCTATTTTGTTTAATTGTGGTGAATAATAGGGTGGTAGAAAGAATATTTTTAATCCTTTTTTTTCCCATTCTTCTTCTTTATTCCAGAATTTTTTATTTTGGTGAATCGAGGCATTATCCATTACTAATACTGTTTCCTTCTTTATTTTTTTACTCAAGTTATCTATACAAGCTATCACGACATCACTATTGATTGATGACTCAAATACATAGCTTTCTAACTCATTATTTTTTTTCATAAATCCTAACACATTTAATCTTTTACTTAGGCTACTTTCTCTTTCTATTTTTCTCCCTTTTTCTTGCCATCCATAAGGTAAACAAGGTACTAAACTAAATCCACTTTCATCACCATAATATATATCTATTTTTCCTTCATTTTCTGCTCTTTTTAGTTGCTCTAATTGTCTCTTTTTTTGTTGGTATAATTCAGGGCATACTTCCCCTTTTACCCTTTTCTTGAACCGATACCACCCCATGCCCTTTTTTTTTGCTAATCTTTTTATCGTATCTTTGCTTATTTTTATCTCCCACTCATTTTCTATTTTTTCTTGAACTATCTTTAAGGTTTTTGGATGAGATTTTATCCATTCTTTTACTTTTAATTCTTGTTGCTCATTTAAAGTTGATTTTCTTCCTCTTCCCTTCAAGCTATATAATCCATTTAAACCATTTTTTTCCTAATTATTAAGCCAATTATAAATTGTATTTCTACTAATATTTAATATTAACATTATTTGAGTAATTTTATAACCTTGATAACTTAACAAAATCGATTTTGCTCGATGTCTAACTTGATAGTATTTACTTTTTTGTTCAATAGTCTTTAATAACTGTTGTGTTTCTGGAGCTAATCTGGTAACAAATCGCATTTTTTATCCTTGATTTACTTATTTTTCATATTTTTAGCAGATTTTAAGCTACATTAATTATTTTTAAATATAAATAAAACTTTTGTATATTACTTTTTGATTTTATTAAATTTATTTTAATGTTATAATTATACAATTAATTCTGCCCACTTACTTATTCTATCCATCTGTTGAGATAAAGCTAAGCTCAACTTCCTGAATTTGCCATCCCCAGTTAAGTGTAATTAAGTATAGTAAGGTAAGTATAGTAAGGTTAAACTCAATTGTTGTAACTTTTCCATTTTCTATCTCATGACTGAGAATTTACGATAGAGAGCTGACAATAATTTTTTGGGGATGTCTATTGTAAAATTGAGTAAGAATAATTACCCAATCGTTAGTTTTAAATTAATTGTGTCTATAGAAAATATCCCGTTTAATACCATTGAAGAAGCCTTAGCAGAAATAAAAGCCGGTCGCTCAGTTGTAGTTGTAGATGATGAAAATAGAGAAAACGAAGGAGATGTGATTTGTGCAGCACAATTTGCTACCCCTGATATGATTAATTTTATGGCAGTGGAAGCAAGAGGATTGATTTGTCTTGCTATGACGGGAGAAAGATTAGATGAGTTAGATTTGCCTTTGATGGTGACAAAAAATACTGACAGCAATCAAACTGCTTTTACTATTAGTATTGATGGGGCTAAACATTTGGGTGTCAGCACTGGTATTTCCGCAGACGATCGAGCCAAAACCATCCAAATTGCTATTAATCCTACCACACAACCTGATGATTTAGCAAGACCGGGTCATATTTTTCCTTTACGCGCAAAAAATGGAGGCGTTTTAAAAAGGGCGGGGCATACAGAAGCGGCAGTGGATTTATCTCGTTTAGCAGGGTTATATCCTGCCGGAGTCATTTGTGAGATTCAAAATCCAGATGGTAGTATGGCAAGATTACCACAACTTTACGAATATGCACAACAACACCATTTGAAATTAATTAGCATTGCCGATTTAATCAGTTATCGCCTAAAACACGATCGTTTTGTCTATCGGGAAACAATTTGTAATTTTCCTAGTCAATTCGGGGATTTTCAGATTTATGCTTATCGTAATGTTTTAGATCATACAGAACATATTGCCATTGTAAAAGGAGATATTAACCAATTTGGGCAACTGCCCGTAATGGTGAGAATGCACTCAGAATGCTTGACAGGTGACGCTTTAGGCTCATTACGTTGTGATTGTCGAATGCAGTTACAAGCGGCATTAAAGATGATTGACAATGCAGGATTAGGAGTTGTTGTCTATTTACGTCAAGAAGGAAGAGGTATCGGCTTAGTTAATAAACTTAAGGCTTACACTTTACAAGATAGGGGTTTTGACACCGTCGAAGCCAACGAAAAATTGGGTTTTCCTGCAGATTTACGAGATTATGGTATGGGCGCACAAATGTTAAATGATTTGGGTATTAATAAGATTCGTTTAATTACTAATAATCCTCGAAAAATTGCTGGTTTAAAAGGTTATGGTATTGAAATAGTCGATCGAGTACCATTGTTTATAGAGGCTAATGATTATAATTCAAATTATCTTGCAACTAAAGCAGAAAAATTAGGACATTTATTTTTACAAACCTATCTTTGTACCGTTGCTATTACATGGCAAAATCCGCTAAATTCTGCCACAAAACGTTATCAAAAATTAGAAAATTTACGAAAATTAGCACGTAGTAATAATCTTATTTTACAAGAAGAAACTCGTCCTGTTTCAGTAGCTTTATTTAGTCAACCATCTATTATTTTTCACCTAGGATTTGACAAGCCAAATATGGTTAAATCTCAATGGTATAAAAACCAAAATCATCCTTATTTGAAAGCTATTTTAGATATTTTAACTCAAATTACTTCTTGGGAAAGTTTAGCTACTTTACAATTTTTAATAGCAGATGTTGAAGACCCCATGTTAGGTTTACAGGTAAGATTAGAAAGGGAAACTATTTCTAATACTTTATTTATTAACGAATTAAGCTATTCATTACAAACTCAAACTGTCTATATTTATGATTGTATGGAAAAATAACCAATATATAGATAAAATAAGCTATAATTCATAAAAATTGCATATTCTTAGTAGTAAAAACTGATGAAATACAAATCGGAGGGATTAAATTTAACAAACAATTGAAATAAATCAATTTTTTATAGTTTTGAATCAATTATTATCACTTTTCCCTATTCTTTATTATCTTTTCCCTCTCTTTACCGATAGTTTTGTGGTTCACCCTAGGTGATATTGATGTTAATTATTAATTGTTTTAAAACCAAATTTAACTTTGATATTTCGATCGATTTCAGCTATTTTACTAATATCAATACCTTGATTACTTGCATCTTTTAAGGCTTTTTTATCTGGTGTATAAGTTACTTTTTCTGTGCGATATTCAGGGGGTAATTCTTCAGGTTTAATCTTAATATTTATCTTAGGATATTCTCTAAATATTAAACTTCTTTCATTTCCTTCTTCTTTTTTATTTAAGATTTTTTGTTGATGTAAATTTAATAATCTTTGCTGTAATAAATCCTGTCCTTTTTTTAATTCTTCAACTTCATTTTGAAACATCTCATTAACTTTTTTTTGTTTAGCAAGTCTGCTAGTAATAGCTAATTCATATTGATCATTTATCCACGCAAAACCATCTATATCAATGTCTAATTTTTCTAATAAAAAAATAATTTCTTTCTCATCATCAAGATTGATTAATTCTTGCCAAATTTGACCAGCTTTTTCATGATAATTTTGATATAAAGAGGTAACAACATTTTCAAATTTATTGTCTTGATTAGAGCTAATTTTTTTAGTAATTTCTTCTAAAGAATTATGATAATTAACGTTTAATTTATTTTTATTTTTGTCTAGTTTATTTTTAATCCAATCTTTCTTAAACTGATGTAAATATTCTTGATAAAGATTTAAAATATTTACCGATGAGTTCATTTTTCTTTGATGATAAATATCCTTTAATTCTTCTAATAAAGTATGACGATGATTGAGATCTGTATTCAACTCTAAAAATTCTTTAAATTGTCCATAAAATCGACTTAAACGTTCATCTAAGATATTTTTTGATAAATTAAAAGTATTTTGTAAAATTAGCTTAATTTGACGTAAATTAGTATCTCCATGAAGATAATTAATAATTTCTTGAGCAAATACGATCGCAATTTGTTCAATAGATAAAAGAGAATTGATAGGAAGAAAAATAGGAAAAGCAAGAGAAGAAAAACCACTACTATCAGCTAAAGTCAAGCAACGATTAATGATAGTCTTAACTAAGTTTAAATCTGTTAATTCTATTTGCTGATAATCATAAATTACAGTATGAAAAATAGCCTCTGCTTTTAATTTTCCTCCCGAAGTAGTTAAAATTTGTCCTAATTGTTTTATTTTCCTTTTTTCTAATTCTTTATGAATAGTTTTACCTCCTTTTGTCAACAACATTCGGGAGATGTCTTCACTCATGGATAAATCAATATCAGTGTAATTAACTAAAACTTCTACATTACAATTGATCAGAGAGTTGTATTCTACTGTGAGTTGAGTATGTTCGATCGAAGTCTCTAAAACTAGATGAGTAAAGTTAGGAGGATTTTTTGAAAAAGAAACAGGAGGAGGAGGATTAAAGTCTAAACCCTGTAAATTTTGCCAAGTCAAAGGTAAACTGGCGGGATTTTGACAAATAATTGGCAACCAAGTGGCACAAGGAAATTCAGTTTCGAGGAGTTGTAATTTTTCTCTTGCTTGTCTGACAGCTAAATATAAAGGTTGATTGTCAGCAAAACTCTCTAAAAATTCCTTAATAAAAACATGAGCAACCTTATCTGGTATCATTTCTCCCATGACGATTATTTGAGATAAATGTAATGCAACTAAATCTTGTGCTAATCCCAAGCCATCACAGGAATTAAAAATAGCCAATTTTAAACCTTTTTGAATTGCTTGTTTTAAGGCGTGATTAAATTCTTCAATGGTGATAATATCTTCTTCATTTAGATATAAATTACCCTGCCAAGTTTCTGGATTTTTACCACTATGTCCGGCAAAAAAAAGTAAATCCCATTCATGCTCATAAAGATGATAAAATAAATCTTCTCGATTAGGATTATTTAAGGTAATTATTTCTGCTTTTTGTAAATTAGTTAATACTTCTTGATCTGGTTTTAAATTAATTCCTTCACTGTTACCAAAAATCGCTAAAATTTTAATTTGAGAACTTTCTTTTAAGTGAGTATTTAAAGTTGTATATTCGACAGGTGCGATAGCTAATTCTGCTTTATGATATAAATTAAGAAAAGAATCAAAAAATAAATGCCAAGGAAGAAAACGTAACTCTTTAATATTAGTTTGAATCAAAAGTCTGACAGATTCTTGAGTGTCTAATTCCGTTAACAATTTTTCCCTAATTTTACCAAAAGATTCTATTTCACAATGATACCAATTTTTTAAAGTTTTCTTGAGTTGAGAAGCAGATACTTGACAACTATTTGTAATGCGAGTAATCTGTTGCTTAGAAGATCCTAACCTTACTTGTTGATGCAAACTCCGATAACTTTCTTGCCATTGCTGATAATGGAGAGTAATGGGTTGACAAGGAGGAAGTTTTCCCATGACAGTAGTAAAAGGATGGGTAATACCATCGGGATTATCTTCACAAATTTGCAAACTCACATGAAAACCATTAACAAAACTACCTGATTCTATCTTGAAAAGAATTAATTTACCCATGTTAATAGTTAATAGTGGATACTTGTAGTTAATTTTTTTCTAATGGTAAAATTCTTACATTGCTTTTCTAATGACAATTTAATCTTCTTTCTTCTAGGGATAGATAATTGTCAATTGTTGAATGTTATGGCGATAGTAAATCCGCTCCCCCCCTAGTAGGTAAAACAAAAACAGGAGGAGAATTGTTATTCTCAGGATTTTTGGAGGGTTTATCTTCTGGTGTCGTTTCTTCTGTCGGATTATAAATACTCACTAACACATTGACTAATTTATCTCGTTGTTGCATGGTTAGCTTTTGAATGATTGCTCGATCGAGTTCAAAGGGATTTTGTGTTAAAGTACTATTACCCGGGTAACGTTGCTCATCGATAATTTCATTTTTACCAAGATAATCCGCCAGAGTTAACTTCCAATCAAGACGAAAAGTGGTAGGTCGTGCTTTAATATATTGATGATAGCGAACCATACGACTAACTAAGGTATTTTCGATCGCTTGTTGACTATTGGTGATGCTGGTATAATTATTTTCCAAAGGCAAATCTGGTATTTGTTGATATACTTCCGTTGCAACTTTTTCAGGGGAAATACTTTGAGCAAAAACCAAAAGATAGTTTGAATCTTTCTCCCCTAATAATTGAGAGATAAAAGGAGATGTACCAAGATAATTAACTAAAAGAAAAGCAGTCAAAAATAAGGAAAAATTCAACCACTTTTCTTGCCATAATATTCTAATATTAGTCATCACTAATAATTTCAGGTTGAGTAAGTTCATCAGACATTTCTATAATAGCTCTGAGGACAGGTTTCATCACCTCTTCTATATTTTCAAAGTCTTCTTTTCTTCTTTGTTTCGCTCTTTTAGCAACGGCTACAGTAATCTTATAACGATTAGAAGCGGCACTCATCAACTCATCACTGCGAAACATTATTTGACTGGAATCAAAGCTATTTTTCTTCAGCATTCTTATATTATCATCAAGTTTCGATGTCTAATTATATCCTAATCTTCCTCTGTAAGCAAAATGTTGGCTATGAAAACAGTGTATATTAAATATCAACGATCAACTCTCAATTAATTCTTTGTCAAATGGCAACTTCTCTATATTCCCTCGCTCATAATAGTCTGCAACAGTCGATCGCATGGTATTCTAGTAAAAAACGTCATTGGAATTATCCCCCCAATTTAGAATTACAAAATGCCGTAAGAGATGACTTAAGAATATTAAAAACGGCAGCAGAAAAATTAGAAGAAAAAGTAATTAAAATATCTGCTTTTGGTTTAGTTAGTCGGGGTAAATCTTCTGTTATTAATGCTTTATTAGGGCAAAAAATTTTAACAACAGGGCCGATAAATGGGGTAACAAAATGGCCTAAATCTATACGTTGGACTCCTCCTACAGGAAAAATACAAATTGAGTTAATAGACACTCCTGGATTAGATGAAATTGATGGAGAAATTAGGGCTAATATGGCAAAAGAAATTAGTCAACAATCCGATTTAATTTTGTTTGTCATTGCAGGAGATATTACGCGCACCGAATATCTAGCGTTGTTAGAATTGCGTCAATGGCAAAAACCTCTTATTTTAGTCTTTAATAAAATTGATTTATATCCAGAAACTGACTTAAATTCTATCTATCAACAGCTACAACAATTAAGTAATCAAACAAAAAAACCCCTGTTTTCTCCTGATGAAATTGTATTAGTTTCAGCAGAGCCTCAACCTATTAACTTACGAATAGAATTACCTAATGGTAAGATTAAAGAAGAATTAGAATATTTGTCTCCTAATATTGAGTCATTACAACAAAAAATTTTAACCATTCTTAACAGAGAAGGAAAAGCATTGTTAGCTTTAAATTCTTTGAATCAAGCGAGAATTGCTCAAAAAAATATTGCTCGTAAAACTATCCAAATTAGAAGTAAAGAAGCAGAAGATATTATCTGGCGATATGCTAAATATAAAGCCTTAATTGTAGCAGTAAACCCCTTCATATTTCTTGATTTAATAGGAGGATTAATCACGGATTTAACCATGATTCGTGCTTTAGCCCGATTATACGGTTTACCCATTACTAGCTACGAAGCTGGAAATTTATGGCAAACTATTGTTAAAAGTTGTGGTGGATTATTATTAACAGAAATTGGCACCATGATAGTATTAGGATGGGCAAAAACTAGCTATGCTATCAATAGTTTATGGGAAAATCCCGCTAGTTTTACCACTTTAGCCACAACTGCTTTAGCACAAGGTACAATGGCCGGTTATGGTTCATATTTAGTAGGGAAAACGGCTCAAATTTACCTAGAGAATGGTTGTACATGGGGTAACTCTGGTGTTGATACCATTATTAGTGAAATTATCGCTCAAATGCCTCCTGATTCGATCGTTTCTCGTCTTATTTAATAGTTATTTTAAGATAAATGGTGAACCATAAAGATATTATAATTTCTTGCAAAGCCCCTCATGGTACAAAGTTTTATTATCGAAAACGATGGCTTTTTCACAGTAGTTATGATAAATTCAGACAAAATAGCTTTTATAACGATCGCAAAATATAGCTCATAAAAATTTTAAAATAAGTTTGTTATAAATTGACAGTTTTAATTTAACCTAACACCCTTTCTGAAACCTTTTTTATGATTTCTAATAAAATATATCTAAAAAAAAATAGCTTTCAATCACTATCTAATATATTAATGTTGGTGGGTTTTACTATAACTATTATTTTTATTTTTCTAGCTTTTTCTGCACCATTATTACAAAATATAGGCTTAATTCAAGATCCATTAGAATCATTAAAAAATCCCATTCATCAAGCACCTAATGCTAAATATTTTTTTGGTACAAGTAGTCAAGGTTATGATGTTTTCTCTCGTACAATTTTTGGATCTCAAGCCGCTTTAAAAGTTGTTTTATTAGCAACATCTTTTAGTTTAATTATTGGCGTACCGTTAGGATTAATTAGTGGTTATTTTGGAGGTAAAACTGATAAAATTTTACTCTTTTTAATGGATACTATTTACACTCTTCCCGGATTATTATTATCCGTCACCCTTGCTTTTGTTGTAGGTAGAGGAGTTATTAACGCCGCCTTAGCTTTATCAATTTCTTATATACCTCAATATTATCGAGTGGTGCGTAATCATACCACTAGCGTTAAAACAGAGTTATATATTGAAGCGGCGAAGGCAATGGGGGCATCACCTGCTAGAATTTTATCGAAATACTTATTTTTTAATGTCATCCAAAGTGTACCTGTTTTATTTACTCTTAATGCGGCTGATGCTATTTTAATTTTAGGAGGTTTGGGGTTTTTAGGATTAGGATTACCTGAAGATGTGCCAGAATGGGGATATGATTTAAAACTCGCTTTAGATGCTTTACCTACTGGAATTTGGTGGACTGCTTTATTTCCGGGATTGGCTATGACTACCATGGTAACTGGTTTATCTTTATTAGGTGAGGGATTGAGTGAGTTATTTAATCCCAGTAATAAATAGGTATCTTCATTCAGAAAAATAAGAGGATTGAGGAAAAATCATCTATTAAAGTTGATTTCTATTTGCTATATCGAGGGAAAAGTAAGGGTAAAGATACTACCTTTTTCTGGTTGAGAAATTAAAGTAATTTTACCATCCATTGTACTTACTAAAGTTTTGACGATCGCAAGTCCTAAACCAGTACCTCCTGTTTGTCTATTTCTAGCTTCATCTACTCGATAAAAACGCTCAAAAATTTTATTTTGTAAAGCTAAAGGAATGCCAATTCCTCGATCGATAATTTCAATTATTGCTGATTTATTTCTTTTTAATTTTATATCAATTTCAGTATCTTTAGAAGAATATTTAATAGCATTATCAATTAAGTTAAGACAAATTTGTTTGAAGCGATTTTGATCTACTTTGATTTTTATATCGCAATTTTCTTCTGTTAAATTAATTTTTCTACCACTATATTGCTCTGCTATAGCAATAATTTCTCTTATTAAATCGTTCACTATTATTATTTCCATTTTCATTTGAATATTACCATTATCGGCTCTTGCTAAGTCTAATAAATCTTCTAATAATTGTACCGTACGATCGGCTTCTGATACGGCTACTGATAAAGCCTCTTTTTGTATAGAAGTTAGATTATCTCCTCGTCTTAAAGTACTTTGTAAATAACCAGATACAATTGTTAAAGGAGTTCTTAATTCATGAGAAACATTGCTTAATAATTGTTGTTGATTTTCCCAACTTTCACCTAATCTTATTAACATTTTTTCCAAACTTTCAGCCAATTTTTTTACTTCATTAGGAGTGTTATGAAAATTAATTGATACTTCTTTTAGTTTATCTGCCGAGATATTTTCAGCTACAGTGCAAATTTTTTCTAAAGGTTTTAATGAATAAGAAATATATAAAACTATTGCTATAATCATAATAGTAATAGCCATAATATTAGCGATCGTTAAACTATTGATTAAATGAGCAAATAAAACTTTTTCATTACTAATATTTTGAGCAATATATAAATGACCTAATAATTTGTTATTAATATTTAAAGGCATACCACAAATAATCCAATATTGATTATCTATATTGATGACTTTTGGAATAGAATTAATATTATTAATAGTAGTTAATTGAGGAGAAAAAATCAGAGATTTAGCTATAATTTTTTTATTATTATCTTGAAACCAATAAATATTTTTATGATCAGATAAATTGTTAATAGTTTTTTGAATGCCCATTTCTAAAGAAACCATTTCACTATAAATTTCTACATCATGGGGAAAACGATTAGCCACATAATTAACAGTTTGTTTATGGGTAGTCATTAGTAAATTTTCCATTTTCCAATTCATCCACAAAGCAACACTACCTAATCCTAAAGCTGATAATAAAGCAATTCCAAAAGTAAGGCGAATTTTTAAAGAATTAAAATGATTAAATTGAATATTAGATAAATTAGGCAAAATTTTGTATAACATTATTATGTTAATAACGACTCCTTCTTATTCATTAAATCTCACTAAACTGATATTTTCCTGAAAATAAGCTAAACATATAAGAATACCTGAATTCGATGAAAAAAATCTTTGATGTGGCTAGGTTTTAGGCTTTAGGCTTGATAGCGAATTGTTAATTTTGCCAAATTTGTTTAATTATTTAATGAAATAATCCTAAGTAAAATCAATTGTTAATGGTTTTTCATCAATTATTTACCTAATATCTAACAATTAATACCTAATACCTTGTCCTTATCCATAAATTTTGTGTCTAACTGAGGTAATAATTGTCTAAAATATTCATAGCTTTAGTAATAAAAATAATAAATTAGAAGTATGTTATCTTATTAAAAATGTAAAATAATTAGATAATCTCACCACACTTAACTATTATATGAATTTTGAATCAGCGATCGAAACCGTAGGATTAACTAAACGATTTGAAAGACATATCGCTGTTAATGATGTGGATTTACAAGTAAAAAAAAGGGATATTTATGGTTTAATAGGCCCTAATGGTGCAGGAAAAACCACTCTAATTCGGATGTTAGCGGCGGCAGAAAATCCCACCAAAGGAGAAATTTATCTGAATGGCGATCGACTACTTCTTGATGAAAGCAATCAACATCTTAAACAGCATATAGGTTATTTACCCGACGACTTCCCTTTATATGACGACTTGACAGTAATTGATTATTTAGAATATTTTGCCCGACTATATAATCTTAAACAACCTCAGCGCCATCAAAGAATTCAAGAAGTACTGGAGTTAGTCAACCTTGAATCTAAACGTAATGCTTTAATTGCAACTCTTTCCAGAGGAATGAAACAAAGATTAAGTTTAGCAAGGACAGTTATTCATCTACCGACTATTTTACTCTTAGATGAGCCCGTTTCTGGATTAGATCCGATCGCAAGAATGGATTTTCGAGAAAGTATAAAAACTTTACAACAAACAGGTATGACAATTATCATATCCTCTCATGTATTGTCAGACTTAGCAGAATTATGTAATGCCGTCGGAATTATGGAATTAGGATGTTTAGTCGAAAATACTACCTTACAAAATTTATATAGTCGTCTTAGTCGTCAACAAATCATGATCAGTATTTTGGGAGAAGATGATAAATTAGAAGCAGAATTGAAAAACTGGGATACAGTCAAAGCATGGGAAAAATTACCTCACGGACAAATTAAAGTTGAATTTACTGGTAACACAGAAAACTCTGCTAACTTGTTAAAAAGTTTAATTGAGGCGGGTATCCCCATCAACGATTTTCATTGTCAACAGGAAGATTTAGAAAGTATTTTCTTACGGTTAGGACATAAACAAGTATCTTAAGCTAGGAGGTATAGAAGTAGAATAGTAAGGGGAAGCAATAGGTAAGAATTTCATCAGTTTTTTTACTCAGATTAAACTATGCCACTTTTATAGGTTTTAGCTTGGTTGTGATGATTGAAAATCTAATTCAAAGATTGTGGTGTATAATATTTCACTGTTAAATTATATGTTTTTAGCAATTTGTAATGGGGTACTTTTAATAGGTGGTAACTTAAAGGATACTAAAGCCGCTATGAAGACAAAAAAGCTAGAAATCCATAAACAGGATTCGATGCCCCCCATTTGAAATACAACCCCTGAGGTAATTGTACCTAATAAACGTCCACCAGAATTTGCCATATAGTAAAACCCAACATTTAAGGCGACATCATCATCTTCGGTGTAGGCTAACACGAGATAAGAATGTACTGCCGAGTTGAAAGCAAAGACAATACCAAAGATAATTAATCCCCCAGTAATGACGATTTGTGGATTTAATCCTGCCATAAAAGCAACTGCGATCGAGACTGGTACAATGGTTAGAATAGAAGTCCAAATTTGAATAGTACGCGCTTGAGGTGCTTTTCCTGCTTGATTTTGCCGTAAAATAGTGGGAGAAAAAGACTGAATTATACCGTAACCAATTACCCAACAAGCCATATAAGTACCGACTTGAATAAAAGTCCAACCTAAATTTGTGCGTAAAAATACAGGCAACGCCACCACAAACCAAATATCCCTCGCACCAAATAAGAAAAATCTGGCTAAGGATAAAATATTAATGGCTTTACTCTTAGAAAATAACTGTTTAAATTTAATTTTAGCTTTAATTTTGCCCAAATTTTTCGGTAAAAATCTACCACTTAAAAAGATGATAAATAAAACCGATGCTTGAATAAATAAAGCGTTTTTAAAGCCAAATACTTCTAATAAAAATGCACCAACAAAAAAACCTAAACCTTTAAGAGCATTTTTTGAGCCTGTTAGAATTGCTACCCATTTAAAAAGTTTTGATTCTTGCTCTTTTGGTACAACTAAACGCACAGCACTTTTAGAGCTCATCTTGGTTAAGTCTTTAGCAACTCCAGAAAATGCCTGAGAAGTCATGACGTATAAAACTTGAAACCAAACTGCCCATTCAAAGTTAATTACTCCTAACATGACAAGGGCAAAAATTTGTAAACCAATACCGCCATAAAGAGTTAATCTTAACCCAAATTGAGAGCCTATCCAACCGCCTAAAAAGTTAGTAATTATGCCAAAAATTTCGTAAAATAAAAATAAAAAAGCAATTTCGATCGGAGTAAAACCAAGTTTATTAAAGTGCAATAAAACTAGCATTCTTAATGCACCATCAGTAATAGTGTAACCCCAATAAGCGGACGTTACTAGGGCATAATTGCGTAAATTTTTATCCATAAAAGTTCTTCGGTATTAGGTATTAATTACAGAAAATTTCTCTTGCTTAATCTACATTTTGAATGTGTTGTTTTACTGTTATGCCTTTGCATCTTTACGACATTAAATATCTATTTGCTATTGCACTAGCCTAAATTGCTAATTTTGGCGACTAATTCTATGAGACGATTAGAATAACCCCATTCGTTGTCATACCATGCTAAAATCTTGACTTGAGTGCCATCTATGACCATAGTAGAAAGTGCATCAATAATGGACGATCGAGGATCATCTTTGTAGTCGATCGAAACTAAAGGCAATTCCTCATAGCCCAAAATGTCCTTTAATTCCCCTTCAGAGGCTTCTTTTAATAAACTATTTACTTCTTCTACAGTAGTTGTACGATCAACTTCAAAAACACAATCAGTTAAAGAAGCATTTAACATGGGTACTCTTACTGCCACTCCATTTAATTTTCCCTTCAACTCAGGATATATCATAGCGATAGCGGTAGCTGATCCTGTCGTAGTTGGGATTAAAGATTGGATACAAGATCTTGCTCTGCGTAAATCCTTATGAGGTGCATCGACGATAATTTGTGTATTAGTAACATCGTGAATAGTAGTGATAACACCATGTTTTATACCTAACCCCTCATGAATCACTTTGACAACGGGAGCTAAACAATTCGTAGTACAAGAAGCCGCCGTTAAAAGGTGATGTTTATCGGGGTTGTAGAGATGATCATTAATGCCTACCACAATATTAAGAGCTTCTTCCTTAACGGGTGCGGCTACCACAACTTTTTTAACACCACATTCAAAATAGGGATTTAAAGTGTCAGGAGTGCGAAATTTTCCTGAACTTTCAATAACTAAATCAACTCCTAAATCTGCCCAAGGTACTTCTTGAGGGGTACTATATTCACTGAAACTAAGTACTTTGTCTTCAATACAAAGATTATCTTCTCGTACTTTAATAGATTTTTGCCAACGCCCATGTACCGAGTCAAATTCGATTAAATGTGCAGATGTGACTACTCCTCCTTTTATCTCGTTGATATGTACAAATTCTAAATCAGGATTCTCCCAACCAGCCCTTAATGCCAGTCTGCCGATTCTCCCAAATCCGTTAATACCGATACGCATAGAATATAATTTCCTTGATTGATAAACATAACAAGAAAAGTTGTTTTATAAAACTGGATAATTATCGATCGATAATCAATAAAAATCCTAGCTCTAAATCTTTCTTAGTAAAAAATTTATTTACTTAACAACTTATTTTGACAGTTCGATTCTATCATCAAATCAAGAAAACTTGGTTTAAGAAACGGTTAAGACAGATAATGAGGAATTAGGAATTAACCAATAATCCACCGTGTAATTTATTAAATAGCTAATAGCAAAAGTGTCTCTTAAGCTAAGACGCATTTAACTTACATTGATTAATTCACCCTTATTCTTAAATTTTTTACTCCAATTAATTACTAAACCTCCTTCATTTAATAAGTAATTTACTGTTTTTTCTAGCTGTTCTTTATTTTCAAAGTTTCTATAAGCTATATATTCCTTTGCCGAATGCCACACTAATTCTATTAAGTTATAATCTGGACTATATACCGGTAAATATTCTAGTCTTATATTCGGTAGATTTTTTTCTATTTTTTCTACTATTTCCTTTTTTTTATGGAAACTTGCGTTGTCTAATATTATGATTATTTTCGGACCACATTCTTTAAAATCTTTTTCATCATTTCCCTTACTTACCCATTCATTTTTTATTTCTTCCCATAACTTTTTTAATTGTTCACAAAACGTTTCTGAATCACCTTTTTTTATTACAAAACATCTTCTTTTTTTATCCGAATATCTTATTCCTCCCATGATATTTACTCTTCCTCTTCTTCTTTCTCCCTTCACCTTTTTTCTTTTTCCTTTTTTCGTCCATGTTTTTCTTCTTATCACCCTTAAACTAAAACCACATTCATGAGGGGCTGTGTGGCGAATTTAGTTCGCCACTTTAAACGCCCCATCCCAAAACCATACTTGAACTAACTCAGGATTCTCTTTACCTATTTCTATGTAATGTTCTAATTTTTCTTTAAATGCTTTTCTTTGTTCTTGATTTTGTTTGTCTTCTAAACTATATTTTCCCCAAATATAACTATACTTTTTTCTTTTTAATATCCTCACTACTTGTGATTTGCTTAATTTAATTCCTGTTTCTTTTTCCAAATGTTCTGATAATCTTTGCCCCGTCCATCGACCAAAATCATATCCAAAATCTTCAGGATTTTTATCAACTACTTCTAATAATCTTTCAATATATTTATCCGTTGCTTTTGTTTGGTTTCCTTTTCTTCTTTTATCTTGCAATGAATCTACATTATTAGGATTACCATGAACTGCCCAGTAAGCCACCGTTTTGGGGGAACAACCCAAAAAAACTGCTATTTCTTGATAATTTTTACCATCATTCTCTAATAAAAATATTAAAATTCTTTCCCTGACTTCCGATCTCTTTTCTATTTTTAAAGCATCTTGTAGATACTTTCTTTCTTCCTCTGACAAAAATTTTTAGAAGGCATAAATCACACCTAAGTTTTATCTTTTTTGACTTAAATTATATACCAAATCAATGCGTCTTAGCTTACCCACTAAATTAAATTATCCACCATTAACCATTTATAGCAATTTCTATCCTTATGAGGTACGCTCAAATCTTTTAATCAGAGAAACTTGAATTTTATTTTTGTACCTCGTAACCATGAGAAACGCTATATTTTATATTTTATTTTTTATTTTTTTCGAGAAAAGAATAAGGCTGTACCGACAAAACCCCAAACACCTGTTAATGCCATCATTAATTTTTGCTTCATTGTGGGAGATGAATGTAGGGATTCAGGTTGAGATTTAACGATGTTTTTATTTTCTGAAGGTGAAGAAGAATTTTCTGGTTGTGGATTACTAGATGATAACTCGATCGGGATATTAAGAACATCACCATGGCCTGCCGATCTCACTTTAACAGTCCAATCTCCTTTTTGGGAATAATCAGGAAAAAACATTAATTTTCCTTCGTCATCAGTAGTAGAAGTTAACCAAGGTTGATTTGGATTATTAGGAGAATAAATCACTACTTGAGCATTTGTCATGGGATTTCCATTCTCGAATTTGGCTTGAATTTCGATCGCTTCTTTAGGATGATAATTAATTAAAACACCATGAGCTAAAACTTTTTCTGAACTTGTCCCGAAAATAACCATTAAACCCAAACTAATTGTTGATAATTTTCGATATGTCATTGTTAATTTTCTCCTAAAGATTTTTAACTCTCCGCCCCAAGTGAAAATCTTATTAACACTTTCCATGAGAATAAAAACTTCATTAATAATTTATCGTTACTATTCAATCATCAAACAAACTTTATTTTTTTTCAATGCCTCTCTAGGGTATGAATAGTGAATAATGCAGAATAAACGTAACGAAATATTGCTAAGAACTAGGTAGAATAGGGCGATCGCCTTAAACTAAGAAAATGGTAATTATTTAATCAACTTATAATATTTAACTATGTTTCCAATTAATCGTCCCCGTCGTTTGCGTCAAAATCCCCAACTGCGACGCATGGTACAAGAAACCATATTAACTGCTAATGATTTAATTTATCCCTTATTTGCCATACCCGGAAATGCGATCGCCAAAGAAGTAATATCCATGCCCGGAGTATATCAACTATCTGTTGATAAAATTGTTGAAGAAGCCAAAGAAGTTTATGATTTAGGTATTCCAGCTATTATCTTATTTGGTATTCCCACCGATAAAGATAATGATGCCACCGGTGCATGGCACGATTGCGGAATCGTTCAAAAAGCGGCTACCGCCGTCAAAGAAGCAGTGCCCGATTTAATCGTGATTGCCGATACCTGTCTTTGTGAATATACTCCTCATGGGCATTGTGGTTATTTAGAAGTAGGAGACTTAGCTGGAAGAGTATTAAATGATCCTACCCTTGAGTTACTCAAGAAAACGGCTGTTTCCCAAGCCAAAGCGGGGGCAGATATTATCGCCCCTTCCGGTATGATGGATGGTTTTGTTACTTCCATTCGTGAGGCTTTAGACGAGGCTGGTTTTGAAAACACCCCAATTCTTTCCTATGCCGCCAAATATGCATCTGCTTATTATGGCCCCTTCCGAGATGCCGCCGAATCTGCCCCTAGTCATGGCGATCGTCGAACTTATCAGATGAACCCCGGCAACGCCATTGAAGCCCTCAAAGAAGTGGAATTAGACATAGCTGAAGGTGCAGATATGTTGATGGTAAAACCAGCTTTGTCCTATATGGATATAATTTGGCGTGTTAAGGAAATAACTAATTTACCCGTAGCCGCCTATAACGTATCAGGGGAATATTCAATGATAAAAGCGGCAGCGCTTAACGGTTGGATAGACGAGAAAAAAGTAACCCTTGAAACTTTAACCAGTTTTAAACGTGCTGGGGCAGATTTGATTTTAACTTATCACGCTAAAGATGCTGTGCGTTGGTTAAACGAAGTCACTTTTTAGTCAGTATCAAGATAAAAATTATCAATTGACAATTGATCCATTCAGGGTTTAAACCCTCCCCTTTTTAAGGGGAAAAAAATAAAAGTTTCACCTTTGATAATTCAATCCTCTTATACATCTTCTTCGTTATTAGATGGTAATTCCAAAACTGATTCTAGCTCAGCTTTCTGTTGTACCTTCTCTCTTGTTTCAAAAGTGAGGGGGATTTTTTCTAACTCAGGTAATGCTACTAATTTGCGTCGTTGTTGAGTTCGTTGTTGAGTGGTAAATATTGGTAAAGGTTGTTCTTTTTCTTGTTGATCTAACCAATAACTAGCTACAGGTAAAGTATGTTCTAAATCTTCCAATAAACGAGGAATAATCATCACTGAGTTTAATTCACCAATTCTTTCGGCTTCTGCCATTCCTGCTTCGATCGCCACTGCCACATTAGCCACAGATCCTCTTATAATAGCAGTACATAATCCAGCCCCGATCGTTTCATAGGAAGCTAATTGTACATCCGCAGATTTTAGCATAGCATCTGCTGCGCCCACCATGGCAGGAAATCCTTTCGTTTCAATTAGGCCGATCGATCGGTTACTTAATCGACTATAACCTCGTTGTTTTTGTGCCATCTCCACTAAACGACTACCAATAGGAAATATTGCTTCTAAATTGGGCATTGGACGGGCAATAACTAATTTAGTATGTAATTGTCCTATTTGCTCGGCCATTTTCGCCCCTTCTTCCACTGCTAAACGTACATCTGCAATATTTCCTCGCACAATCGCAGTACAATGACCCGCTCCAATTTTTTCGTAGCCTACTAGCATCACCTCCGCCGATTTTAACATCATATCAGCTGTACCTACGATCGCAGGGAAACTGTAGGTAGAAACTAAACCAAGAGCGCTATCGGGACTTATATGCCTATGTCTCATGAAGGGTAACGAAAAATGTAGATTAAAACAAAACAGTTAAGATTTTCTTAATCTTAGCTATTCTTCAATCATACATTGATTCTGAGTAATTAACAATAGAGGATTCCAGTAAAGGAGGAAAATAGATAGAAAAAAACAGGGAATAACGATCGTAATTGATGATTTATTCCCCTAAATTGATTTTATTTTAAATTTTTGAAGATATTGAATTAATAATTGAAAATAGGAGAAAGGATTTCGGCTTTAGGCAATAATCGATTTTATCCGGTGGTGAAGTACATAAATAAAATGAAGGTTTTAAATTCTTTCAACTATGGAAAATTAAAAATTTGTTATTCTACACTTTACCTACGGCATTTTGACCCTGTCCACCTATACCCCTTCTCTTTCGACTAACTTACTTTAAATTTACCACCCTTAGCAGGATCAGTCCAATCACAAGAATAACCTTTCGTTTCTGCTACAAATTGGTTCCAAGGTACAGCATCAAGAGGGCCATCAGTAGCATATACAATGTCAAACAATCCATCATCTCTGACTTGTCCAATACGAACAGTTTTAGAAATGTGATGATTCGGTAGCATTTTAACGGCTCCATGAGGTGCAGCAAATTCTTGTCCGACAGCAGCCATTCTTACTTTTTCTATATCATCGACACCACCGGCTGCTTCAACCGCTTGTTTCCAAAGATATACCATAGTATAAGCCGCTTCCATGGGATCATTAACGACTCGATCTTGACCATATTCTGCTTTGAAAGCCTCCACGAATTTCGTATTTTCAGGACTCTCAACAGTTTGAAAATAGTTCCATGCGGCATAATGTCCTTTAAGATACTCAACACCAATTTGTTGTACTTCTTCTTCGGCAATACTAACGGACATAACAGGGTATTTATCGGGGGTTAAACCGGCGGCCTGAATCTGTTTGAAGAAAGCGACGTTACTGTCACCGTTAAGACTATTAAAAATTACTCCTCCATTGGGTAAAGCGCTTTTAAGTTTAGTAATAATAGGGGTAACTTCAGTATTTCCTAATGGTAAATAATCTTCTCCTACAACTTTACCGCCTTTAGCTTCTAATTGAGCTTTAATAATTGTGTTTGCAGTACGAGGGAAAACATAGTCTGAACCGACTAAGAAAAATTCTTTACCTTTGTTTTCTAATAACCAATCTACTGCTGGTTCAATTTGTTGATTAGGTGCGGCTCCAGTGTAAAATATGTTTTTTGAACATTCTTGACCTTCGTATTGTACAGGATACCAGAGCATATGATTTTTGGACTCAAACACTGGTAATACTGCTTTACGACTAGCAGATGTCCAACAACCGAACACTGTAGCTACTTTATCTTGATCTATTAATTTATTCGCTTTTTCTGCAAAAGTATCCCAGTTCGACTGGCCATCTTCCACAATGGCTTCTATTTGTTTACCTAAAACACCTCCAGAAGCATTAATTTCTTTGATAGCCAATTTTTCGGCATCAACTACGCTAGTTTCACTAATTGCCATCGTACCGCTCAAGGAGTGTAAAATCCCCACTTTAATCGTATCTCCACTGGGGGGGGGAGTTTCTGTGGGAGTTGTGGTGGTAGCCGTATCATCCGCCGGGGGAGGAGCATCAGCACAGGCTTTCAATAATAAACTCGTACCTAAAGTCGCTGAACCGTATAAGAGAAATTTTCTTCTACCAAGTCTGGACATGATTTAATTCTTGCTATTTTTCTGTGTTAGACTTACTCATGGTAAAGATAAGGTTAATGAAATTTTGTATCCTAGGATACTTTTTTTTGTTTGCTGTTAGTAGTAAAGATGTAACTATTTTTTTAAAAGATTTTAGTTTTCGATCGATTTGTGAAAAAAATAAGTTTAGTTGTGAAAAATCAGTTAATTGTTTTAACCTTAATTTGTATAATAATTTCTGGAATTACCATCTTTTTCATGGGAGGTATTGATCCTCAATTATTAAATAATATTTTAACAAAATTAGGAATATTTGCCCCGATAATTTATATTTTTCTCTACATTTTAGCCACTATTTTACTTGTGCCTTCTACTCCTTTAAATTTAAGTGGAGGTTTAATTTTTGGTTTTTGGTGGGGACTTCTTTGGACTTCGATCGGTGCTATAATCGCAGGAGTAGTAAGTTTTGCTTATGCAAGATATTTAGGTAGAAATTGGGTTAAAAAAAGATTTGGGATTCATCTACAAAAATTAGATAAAGAGATAAAAAAAGGAGGTATGGGTTATATTTTTGCGATTCGTTTATTACCTCTTATTCCTTATGGTATAGTTAATTTTAGTGCTGGTTTAACATCAGTTAAAGAAAAAGACTATTTTTTCGGTACAATTTTCGGTACAATTCCAGGTATTTTGCCTTTTGTTATGATGGGTGCAGGATTTTCTTCAATAAGTAAAGGAGATATGTTAACTATGACTATTTCTCTAGGTTTAATTGGATTATTAGTTGGTATCGCTACATGGTACAAAAAAAAGAACACTTAAAAATATCGCTTTTACAAAATTAAAATAAAAATTGATTATAGATACTAAACTATAAATTTTATTCGAGATTTTTTATACCTTAATTTATATAAAAAGTTTAATCTTAAATGTGGGCAATGCCCACTCTATATTATCCTAATTTATTATTTTCACTAAAAAGATTCTTAATTTTATCTATCCATTCCCAAATGTCTTCATAGGAAATTTTAAGTAAGGAAAGAATACCCACTAATATTAAAATCGAACCAAATAAAAAGTTATTATCGTATAAATATAAGCCAACAATAACGATAAAATAAGGAGATAAAATACTACTAATTTTTTCTACCAATTTTAGGATCGACTGTTGTTCATTTGGCAATTCAGGAGTCATAGATTCGGGATTATTTTTAATAATTAGATCTTGGACTTGAGGATTATTGACTTGTTTTTCTGGATTATTTTTACTAAACATAATTTGATTAAACTATTAAATATTTATAGTATGTCTTTTTAGGATTTATAATAATAAAAAACTCTAGTCTTCTTTACAAACTTATTGATTATTATGGTAGCCAAAAATCAGGTAAAAAACTCTGACTTAGAGTACTAATATTTTTATTAATTGTGCGCCCTATTTCGATATGAGGTTCATCTTTTTCTACGGGAATTATATTTGCTTGTTTGCCTTTATCAAAGTATTTTATTGTTTCGTTGGCGGCTTCTAAACCCGTAACGTAGGCTTTTTCTTGAGACCATGAACCATGATCAGTTATAATCCAGTCACCTCCCATAAATAAGTTAGGAATACTTGTATTTACTCTCAATAGATGTTGATAGCTTCCGGGAGCGAAATGGGTGACTCCTTGAGATACTCTTACTACACTAAAATCAATAATCTCTGCATTGCCAAAGTCAGGAATACAGGTTGTTAAATCTCGATGTATTTTGTTGATAATTGCTTCGTCACTCATTGATAATAATTGATTGGCATGATAAAAATCAACCTCAATCACGCTTCCTTCTTCTTCCCTATATTTATCATGAAGAGTATTAAGATCAAAAAATGTCCAACCCGTAGTTGCATCAAAACCAAAACAAGCATTAGAAGGTAAGGGAATATTTATCCGCTTATTAAACCATAATCTAACTGCTAATACATCGATCGAGCTTAAGTTATTTAAGTTACGAAATTCTTGATATTTATTCAAATTAGCACTATTATTGACAATTTTTTTGATTCCTGCCACACTTAGTCCGGAAATCACGGCTTCTGCCTCGAAAACTTCTTCTTGGCACACAACACCTGTGGCTTTTCCTTCTTTGTCGAGAAGAATATCAGTTACTTTTTTATTTGTGAGAATTTTGCCCCCCAATTCACTGATTTTTTCTACCCAAGGCTGAAAAATTTTTTCTCCCACTGTACCACGACACCAGACTACATCAAAATTAGGTTGATGGGCAAGAATAAAATAATATAGCATTCCTAAAGCAGCCGCCGCACTACATTGCTCTCCGGGGGCGAACAAACCAACTAAGAGCATAGGTTCAAAAGATTCTCGATATAATCTTTCTGATACCCCATATTGTCTAAATAATTCTCTTGCTGTTACTTTATCGTATCTTTGCCATGCTTCATGAGAGTTATCAAAATCTATCAAAGCATACATTAATGGTAATGCAGAAATTCGATCGAGCAAAGGTAAACGGTAAAATTCTGGATAAAGAAAAGTACCTAAAGGAGAAGGTAACAAGGGTTTTTCTTGAAAAATGGGGGATGATGTTTCTAAACCAAAAGGAGAGTATTGATTTGAGCGGGTAAAAGGGGTAAAAGGATGTAATTTCAATTCTCTTACTAAACGAAAAATATTTTGATAAGGATACCAAAAACCATGTATTCCAGCTTCGACACTTCTTCCTTGAGGGGTTTTCCATCCTGCGACTAATCCACCAGCATAGGGGGATGCTTCTAACAAAGTTACATCATAGCCTTGCTTAACCAGATGATAAGTTGCACCTAAACCAGCCCAACCGGCACCAATTACAACGATTTTCTTGTTTCCTGACATTACGGATAAATTAATAAGTGAGGGAAGAATCGCCCTTCATCATTAGTTGTGATTAACAAATGACAAATGACATTCAATTTTGATAGTTATTTCTAATTGTAGTTGACATAAAATTTCTAACCTAACTCCTAAAACCTCTCAATAACTAAAGTCCGTTATCTGTTTAAAACTATATTAGAAAATTGATATTCGGTGATAGTGGGTTGTCCATTTTCTTCACCGGTAATGCGACGATTTGTGAGAATATAATAACCGTCAATTTTTTCAAAGGTGTCATGAAAAACCGTTTTATTCCCTTTGGGTTGTTTAGTTTCAATATCTAGGTAAATAGAATCATAACCCTGAGACAGATAACCCTCATCGGTGTTAAGAATGTCAAAAGTATTAATAGCTACGATCGAGTTACCGATTTTACGATACACAAAAGATACTGTATTATTATGTACTTTATATTTGTTGCCTTGTCCAGCACCACCGACAATGATTTCGATCGCACCGTTGTCATCTTTTGTACCAAAGGTAAAAGTATTTTCACCGTGACTTTTCTCGAAACTATGATTAACTCGGTGAATAGTTATTTCCCATAATTGTCCATGAATTGCTTTTTTGGCTAACTCATCTTCTATTTCTGAAATCCCAAACTCTAAATTGGATTTAATTTCGCCCTTAGCAGTATAAGTACCTTGAGAATTTTTTAAGGTAATGTCACAGGTATAGCCCGGAAAATTCTTATCCCAAGTATAACGATTTTCGTAAGCCAATCGAAAAAGCTCTTCTGCTGTAAGTGTTAGTGTCATTTTTTGTTTTACGATGTTTATTTAATATAATATTAGGAACTAAGTTATTAATTATTAGCTTTTTTTCATTGTACATCTTGTACATCAAATCTTTTTATGTAACTTAAGATTTTACAGATAAATTATTTTCTATGTTACGAAGATTATTAATTAGATAATCTAAGACGCATTTAACTTACCTTCTTACTAAGACAATTGAGATGTTTGATATAGCGGCAAGCAACAGAATTCTTTTAAAAATGAGTGTTTTTTGTCAACTTTGGTGAATCAAGATATGAAAACTAAATTTATTTTATTTTTTGAGTAATTCAAAAATTAGTAAAAAGTTATAAAATTAAAATTCATAGCCTGAATCAGTAACCCCTCAAATAAAATTATTATAGATATTTTTTTATAGTTAAGAACGTAAATAACGAGAAAAATTATAATTAGTGTTTTGTACTCTAGCTATTCTTTCTTGAGCAAAATTTCTCATAAAATCATGAGCAGGATAAGCCGCCATTAATACTATACTTAGAATAGTAATTCTTTGAATAAATTTAGACATAATTCGTCACCTAATAAGGAAACCCAATGATTATTATTTATTAATTGGCATTATTCCTTCGCTCATTTATTACTGAAAATGTTAATCAGTTTTTATTAAAAATGCTTTGATAATCATAACATAAACAAATTATATTGGAGAAAAAAGTTACCCATATAAATAATTCTTCTCACTTTTCCCTTTTCCCAAATCCCCTCTCGTCACCGAGAATTTATGATAGAGATGCAAGATCTAAATCTTACATAGAATGGCTATAGTAATAGATTAACAAAAAATATTATACGGCATTGAAAATATGCTCAAAAGTGATTTATTAATTTATCGTTATAGTGGGGAAGGTATTATTCCCAAAAAATTGCCTCTACAACCTGAATTTATTGATATGGCATTAGAGTTAATATACTGTTTTCAGGATTATGTCGGCAAAACTCAAGGAGAATTAGAGGAAAAATTGCAAGAATTAGAAGGAGATAGCCCAGAATATAAAATAAAACGGGGTTTATCTCATTTATTAAAAAATAGCTTTGCTCAGTTTGAAATTATTAGCCCTCTTAATCCTACTACTCTAAGAGAAAAAGTCTTTACCCTTGCGGCACAAAATCCTCCTTTACCTGATTATCGAGGACAAACTTTAGACTCGATCGCATCCTTATTAAGTGTAGAATTAAAAAAGGAAGTATTACCCTCAGAAGTAGAACAAGGATTATACGCAGATTTACAGGAAAATCGCATCTTAACGCAATTTGAAACTCCTAGTGCAGAAACTCTTATCCATCGTTACAATATTTCTCAAGTACAAGGAATTTTATACCGTGCCACGAATATTGTTATCAACGCTTATCGGAATGACCCCGGACAATATAAACTATTATTTCGTTACTTAAAATTATTTCAGTTAATGTCTTATATTGAGGGACATGCTGACACTGGTTTTACAATTACGATCGACGGTCCTACCAGTTTATTTAAGAGTAGTACTCGGTATGGTTTAGCCTTAGCCAAAATGATACCAGCTTTACTTCATGTTAGCAAATGGAATTTAGAAGCAAAATTGCGTATGAAAGACAGTTTTGGCAGTGGAGAAAAAACCCTTTATTTTCAGTTAAATCATCAATGTGGTTTAGTGAGTCATTATGCCAACAACCAAAGTTATGACAGTCTTTTAGAAGAATCTTTTGCCAATAATTGGGAAAAATTAAACACCGAATGGCGCTTAGAAAGGGAAGTTGACTTAATCCCCTTACCCGGTAGTGTAATGATACCAGATTTTCGATTAGTGCATCCTGATGGTAGAGATTTTCTCCTAGAAATAGTCGGTTTTTGGCATCCTAATTATTTACAAAAAAAATTTTATCAAGTTAGTCGGGCAGAAATTGATAACTTAATTTTAGCCGTTTGTGAGCGTTTAAATTTAGTCAAAGCAGGAGTTAATTTTCAAGATTTACCCCATCGTTTAATATGGTTTAAAAATCGTTTATCTCCCAAAGATATTCTTCAATTAATTGAAAATTAAGAATAAAAAATTTTTAATTTATAATACTTAAAATAGATAAATTTTAATTCCTATTTTATTTAAGTATTTTTTTATAGTAAAAAATATTAGTTCCTAATTCCTCATTTTTAATTGACAATTGCACCATCTTTAATTAATTCTTGTTTTTTCTCTTCATCTAAACCTAAATTAGAGGAAAAAACAGCATTTTTAACATTAGTTTTACCTAAGCTAGTATTTTGTAAATTAGTATTAGTAAGATTCGCATAACTTAAATTAGCTCCAATAACATTAGCTAAGGCTAAACTGGCATTTTGTAAACTAGCATTTTGTAAATTAGTACCTTCTAAATAAGCACCACTTAAATCGGCTCCATTAAGTTTAATATATTTTAAATTTGCTTCACTAAAATCTGTATCCGTTAAATCTGCACCTCTTAAATTAGCATAGGAAAAATTGCTACCACTCAAATTTAAACCGCTTAAATTCACTCCCGTTAAATCTCCTCCAGCAAAATCACTTAAAGGATGTAAACCAGCTATCTCAGCTAACTCCATAAAATTATCTTTCTGAGTTTGATAAATAAATTGAATAATTTTTTTTAATAATTTACTTTCTTCCGTGAAAAGATTTTCTTGATTTTTATAAGATAAACTGGAGTCGTTTATATTTTCTTTAGATTTAAAAACAGCTTTACTAATATAGGGTTTTAAATAAATCTTATCAATAAATTGTGCTAATTTTCGTTCTAAAACTGCGTGTTTATTAGGAGTAATATCATGAAGCCATAATCCTTCAATATCTGTTAAAAAAATATCTGCTTTTTTCGCTGAAATCTGTGCAGTTAATTCATAAATAGAATCTTGAATTTCTAAAACGCCTAATTTAATATTCGAGAGGTTATCTTGTAAAAATTTTTGTTCAGGTGTGTGGTTAATTATCCATGTTGGTTGAGCGGAAAAAACTGAGTCAAAAACTTGGATTGATGAAGAATTTATTTGATTTTTTTCCACCAATATAATATTATTTAATCCTAAGATTAACTGACTCGATCGAAGACTAAATTTTACTTTTCCATCCAAGATTTCTTCTTCTTGTTGATTAAATTTAAGATTGAGATATAAATCAAATTGATGAGTGGTATTTTCTTTAGGAATAACTCTTAATTCCATCAGTACACAATCGGGACATTGATTATGAGATTCTAATAGTTGCATTGTTAAAATTATTTAAAATAAAATATAAAACCAATAAAATAAATTTATCAGACTAAATCATCTAACCTTCAAATCAAAATTAGATATTGACCATTAATTATCTTTAAATAGAATATCATCTCAGGTTATGATAATGAAGGCAAAATCCCTGAACTGTTTACTCATTGAATACTGATAAGATTAGGCTCAGGAGTGCCAATATCATCTCATCAAACAAAACCCTCTGATAAAAATAGAAAATGACTGCCACATCTTGGACTCGAAAACATATTATATCCTTAGAAGACTTCTCGATCGATGAGTATAACGCTGTTTTAACTACCGCTTCAAGTTTCAAAGATGTGTTACAAAGTCGGACAAAAAAAGTCCCGGCATTACAAGGGCAAGTTGTTGCCAATATGTTTTTTGAACCTTCTACCCGTACTCGTAGTAGTTTTGAATTAGCGGCGAAAAGACTATCTGCCGATATACTAAATTTTGCTCCAAGTACATCCTCTTTAACCAAAGGGGAAACAATATTAGACACAGCAAAAACCTATTTAGCGATGGGTGCAAATATCATGGTAATTCGTCATAGTCAATCTGGTGTGCCTTTAAATATTGCCTTAGAAATGGATAGATTGCACTCAGGAGTTAGCATTTTTAACGGCGGTGACGGTTTACATCAACATCCCTCCCAAGGTTTACTAGATTTGTTCACTATTTGCTCATCCCTAGATAGCAAAAACCCTCAAATTTCTTTATTAAAGAACAAAAAAATAGCTATTGTGGGAGATATTCTCCATTCTCGTGTTGCTCGTTCTAATATTAACAGTTTATTAGCTAGTGGGGCTCAAGTTCATTTAGCTTCTTCTCCTACTCTATTGCCTTCTTTATTTGGGGATATTGTGAGTAGCAGTTATAAAGATAGGTTATTCTTACATTGGCAGTTAAAACCTGCTTTAGACAATGCCGATTTTGTGATGACTTTGCGATTACAAAAAGAACGTATGAATGATTATTTATTACCGAGTCTCAGAGAATATCATCAATTGTTTGGAATTACCCTCGATCGACTAAAATGGTGTAAACCTGACGTTAAAGTATTACATCCTGGCCCTGTAAATAGAGGAGTTGAAATTAGTTCAGAATTAATGGACAATGCTAACTTTAGCTTAATTTCTGATCAAGTTACCAATGGAGTTGCCGTACGCATGGCATTATTATATCTAATAGGCAATTCTAAATAAGATTAAAACAAGTTAAAATTACAAAAAAATACATTTTAGTTTCTACCTAAATTATTGAAAATGACTTTAAAAGCCTTAATATTTGATGTAGATGGCACATTGGCGGAAACAGAAAGAGATGGACACCGAGTAGCGTTTAACCTCGCTTTTGAATCGTCTGGTTTGTCTTGGCAATGGGATGTTGATACCTACGGAAAATTATTAGAAATTGGTGGAGGAAAAGAACGCTTAAAATACTATATAACCTACTATAAACCAGATTTACCCCAAAAAGAACCTTTAGATACTTTTATTCGCCATTTACACCTAGAAAAGAGTCGCTATTACGCTAAATTGTTAGTCAGTGATACTATCCCTTTACGGATTGGGGTAAAAAGATTGATTACAGAAGCTCGTCAAAAAGGTATTAGATTAGCGATCGCATCTACTGCATCAGAAGAAAATGTGAAAGCACTACTAGACACAAGTTTAGGGAAAGAAATGGGGCAATGGTTTGAGGTAATTGCAGCAGGAGATATGGTAAAAAACAAAAAACCAGCCCCAGATATTTATTTATTAGCCTTAGAAAAACTTAATCTTTCTGCTGATGAATGTTTAGCGATCGAAGATACTAATCAGGGACTAATTGCCGCTTGTGAAGCAGGTTTAAAAACAGTAATTACTGTCAATGATTATAGTAAAAATCAAGATTTCGATCGAGCAATTTTAGTCTTAAACCACTTAGGAGAACCTGATTTATTTTTTGAAGTAATTAAAGGAAATACTCATAATAAATCTTATTTTGACATCGAATTAGCTGAAAAATTATGAGGAAGATAAGAATATAGGTTGATCATCAATCCCTTTGCACTGCCTTGATTTTTCATTATTTAACCTAATACTTAGATCTTGCATTAATCATAAAATATACTGATGAGGGGAGGAGATAGGAAGTAGGATACAGGAGATAGTAATAAGAATTGACTCAAACTTATTTTACATTGGTTTTCTCTGCAATATCTATTAAGTATTTTTGTTCTAGTGCAAAATCTGAGTAATACCTAACACCTACTCCTCATCACTTATATTTTTTCAAAACCGCCTAACTACATTACCATACCACCGTCAACGTT
Organism: Geminocystis sp. NIES-3709; assembly: GCF_001548115.1. Taxonomy (GTDB): domain Bacteria; phylum Cyanobacteriota; class Cyanobacteriia; order Cyanobacteriales; family Cyanobacteriaceae; genus Geminocystis. The sequence goes on from NZ_AP014821.1 coordinate 1,159,656, forward strand.
AAAGACTTGTCCTGTAATATAATTAGAAGCTCGATCGCACGCTAGAAAACGGATCATTCCAGCGATTTCTTCGGGTTTTCCGTAACGATTAAGGGGAATCGCTTTTAAAATTTCTTCTGCTTGTAAACCATGAGTCATATCTGTTTCGATAAATCCGGGTGCAACGGCATTCACGGTAACACCACGACTGGCAAATTCTTTGGCAAGGGTTTTGGTTAAACCAATCACTCCTGCTTTTGCGGCACTGTAGTTCGCTTGTCCGGGATTTCCCATTTGCCCTGCTACCGATGAAATATTAATAATTCTACCGCTTCTTTGTTTGAGCATAATTTTACTAGCTGTTTTACAACATAAAAACACCCCTGTTAAGTTAAGGTTAATAACCTTTTGCCAGTCTTCCAATTTCATCCGCAATAGTAGGGTATCTCTGGTAATTCCTGCATTGTTGACTAAAACATCAATTCTCCCCCATTTATCGGTAGTTTGCTTAAACATTGCTTCTACTGCTTCCAATTCAGATACATCAGCACCAATTGCGATCGCTTCTCCACCGGCTCGAGTAATTTCTGCCACTACGTCATCGGCGGCTTGACTATTACTAGCATAGTTAACCACAACTTTTGCACCTTCAGAAGCTAAAGCGAAAGCGGTGGCTTTACCGATACCTCTGGATGCACCTGTTACAATAGCGACTTGATCTTTTAATCTTTGAAAATCAGGGGGTAAAAGTTCCATATTATTTAAAATAGTGATATTAACAATAAACTCTGCATTGGTTAGTTTACCGTATTAGGAAGATAAGGTCTAATGAATAATTTTTCCCCGTCAAGTACAGATTTTCGATTATCCAAAGTTGCTTATCTTGTGGTGGTGCATGGTAGTCGAAATTCTAGTTATCGTCAACAATTAGATGAATTACAGGATTTAATTGTGGAAGGTTTAATGCAATCTTGTCTTTTAGCTACAGCTTATTTAGAATTGGGAGAAAAACCTTTATCTATTAGTATTATTGATTTTGCGATCGAATGTGCTAAAAACGGTTATCAAAAGCTGAAAATTTTACCCTTATTTCTTTTTTCTGGCACTCATGTTTTACAGGATATTCCCAAAGAAGTTAATATTGCGCAACAAAATTCTCCTGTTTTCCTTGAATTAATGTTTCCCATCGGTCAAAGTCGAGATTTAATAGATTTATTGAAGTCTAAATATCAAAAATATCCCCAGTACGATCGAATTTTATTTTGTCATGGTACCAGTCTCGAACAGGGAAAAGAAGAATCAAAGATTTTAGGAAAGAAATTAAACGCTCAAGTTGCTTACTGGTCAATTTCTCCTCATTTATCGACAATTATCCAAAATATGATTAATTCTGGTTCTAAAAATATAGTTATTTTACCCTACTTTTTATTTTCAGGGAAAATTATAGACTCGATCGAACAAGATATAAAACTTTTACAAGAAAAAACTAATATAAACCTCGTCTTATTATCTCCTTTGGGTGCAACGATCGAATTAGCACAAGTTATCATTCAAAAAATAAAAGAAAACCCTTATTTTTAACACAAACTACAACGTATTTTTTTACAGTTACAATATCTTAATTTTGATTTTAAGTATTTCTCCTATCTTCTCTCTCCTAATTCCTATCTCCTAACTTCATCAAAAGACTTTTTCAGCAAATTCTAATTAGAAACCTAGGGTTAACGCTTCCCTTCTACGAGTGTCGGAAAAACCATAAAGAGAATTATCTACTTTCATAATGCTTTGAGTACTACCGATGGCATTACTATCCGTTAAATTATGGCCTTTTTCCTCTAATAATTGGCGGGTATCTTGGTTTATTCCTCTTTCTAACAGTAATTTATCCGGTAGCCATTGATGATGAAAACGGGGAGACACTGTTGCTTCTGCAATATTCATATCAAAGTCAATTACATTCACAATGATTTGTAAAACTGTATTGATAATTGTACTACCTCCCGGACTTCCTGTTACTAAAAATACTTGATCATCTTTCATCACAATAGTTGGTGTCATCGAACTTAACATTCTTTTTTCAGGTGCGATCGCATTAAATTCTCCTCCTGTTAAATTGTAAGCATTACCGATACCTGGTTTTGCCACAAAATCATCCATTTCATTGTTTAATAAAATACCAGTATTTGGGACAGTTATTCCAGTACCATAACTAAAATTAAGGGTATAAGTATTAGACACCGCATTTCCATTTTTATCCACTACTGAATAATGAGTTGTTTCATAACTTTCTCGAAAATTGTGAGGATTATTTAGGCTAATTTTTTCACTAGGAATTGCTTTTTTTTGATCTATTTGTAATCTTAAAAAATCTGCATATTTTTCTGAAATTAAACCTTCGATCGGAACGGAAATAAAATCAGGATCACCCAAATATTTTGCTCGATCGGCATAAGCTAATTTCATGGTTTCTGCCATTAAATGAATAGTATTAGCCGTATTTTGTCCTAATTTTTTTAAATCAAAACTTTCTAAAATATTTAACATTTGCACTAAATGAACACCTCCAGAACTAGGAGGAGGCATAGAATAAATTTTATAACCGTGATATTCTCCCTCGATCGAGTTTCTTATTTTTGGTTCATATTTTTTTAAATCATCCAAACTAATTAAACCGCCATTAGCTTCCATTTCTTTGACAATATTAGTGGCAATTTCTCCTTCATAAAATGCTTTTTTCCCCTGTTGAGCAATTAATTTTAAACTATGAGCTAATTCGGGTTGTTGGAAAATTGAACCGACAACAGGAGGATTATTATTAGGAAAAAAAAGGCTCTGACTCACAGAGTTTTGTTGTAACGATTTACGAGCAAATTCTAAAGATTCATAAAAATCAAGGGTGACGGGAAAACCTTTCTCAGCCAATTCAATAGCCGGTTGTAACGCTCTTTCAAGAGAAATTGTACCATATTTTTCGAGGGCAAAAATTAATCCAGCTACTGTACCCGGTACACCTACAGCTAAATGACTAAAACGAGATTTATTATTATCCACGTCTCCTTTTTCATTAAGAAACATATCTCTTGTGGCTTTAAGAGGTGCTTTTTCCCGGTAATCGAGGGCTATATTCTCATTATTTTCGGCTCGATGAATTATCATAAATCCTCCTCCTCCAATATTTCCAGCTCTCGGCAATGTCACCGCTAAAGCAAAACCGACTGTTACCGCCGCATCAATGGCGTTACCTCCCTCTTTTAGCACTTGTAAACCAGCTTGAGTAGATAATTTTTCTTGACTAGATACCATACCATCAGTGGCAACTACTGGATGGATAATGCTTTTAGTGTCGTAAATAGGTGATTGACTGAAGCTATATTCAACTCCTATGATTAATACAAGTGTAGCGGTTAAAATCCATAAATAAATTTTTTTTACTTTCACCATCTAACATTCATCCTCAAAAGAATAATTTTATCCTTCTAAACGGAAAAGATATTCGGAACAATCAAGGTCTTAACTAAGTTTAACCTGAGTTCGGGATAAGCTGAAAGTATTATTTTCTCGTGGTCTGAAAACCTTATAGCTTCGTAGAAATAAGAATAAAATTGCCTTAACCCGAACTGAAGTTAAATAACCACTTCAAAAGCGACTCCTTCCAAAACATATTGAGGATAGTTAGCGAGGATACTATCTTTTTCCTCCTCCCCTACAAAAAGATAACTACCAGTGACTTCATTATTACGGAAACGGTAAATATCAACCCCTTGGTTAGCATTAGCATCTAAAGCATAAAAGGCAATACCTTCCTCTACAAAATCAGGGTAATTTTCTCGAATACTATCACTTTCTTCCTCTCCGGCATAAAGATAACCTCCTGATTCATGCTGAAAACGGTTAATGCGAATTAATTGATCATCTGGGGCAAAACTAACTGAGAATGCTTCTTCTTCTTCTTCAAACACAGGATAGTTTTCTCGAATACTCCGACTTTCTTCCTCTCCCGTCAACAGATAAATACCAAAGGGTTCTGTTTTTTGGAATCGTGTTAAAGTATCGGTAAGTAATGATTTTGGATCTTCTGAAAAAAGTCTTTCTAGGGCAATTAAAGAATCATTGGGGGAAACCGTGCCATTACCCATATTCTCCATTAAAGTGACTAATTTATCTTGAAGTTTCATTTTAACAGGCATAAGACTCTCTACCGCCGTAGTTACATCTTCTATTTCTTCTAAAGAAGAAGCTATTAAACCAGAAGCTAAAGCAACGGCATTTGCCCAAACTTCCATAACTGTAGGAATGTCATCTTCAGCAATGGTAGAATTTGCTTCCGCATCAAGAAAAAATTGAGCTAAAGTAGCACCATATTTGGAGATTAAGACTTCTACATTTTCCCAAATATCTGGGGTGTCTTGATTCATCACAATATCATTAGTTAGGGCAGTGACAAACTCAAATAATTCCCCTTCGTTTAATCCCATATCTGCGGTTTGAGAGAATGCACCTGTTAAACTATTGGTAAACTCAAGAATACTTTTAATTTTAATATGAGAGCCATAAACGTCAAGCCCATTCCTGTCTCCTAATTCCATCGCTAAAATAGGGTCAAATGTATTAATATCAACTTCTTCACCTAGCGTCAACGAGTCTTTAATATATCCTTCCGCAACTTCCGCACTCATTTCTAAATCCATTAATCTGGCTTTGAGAGTGGTTAGAGGAGTTATCATGGAAGAATCGGCAGTAGCATAAAATGGAGAAACATAGGTAAGTCTTGAGGATGTGTCCATACCACCTACGGCAACGTATCGCCCTTCACTATTGTCTAATGTGCCATTTCGATCGAGATCAAATACCGTTAAAGGTACATTAAGATCATAAAAACCAGTATCATCGGTATAGGCAAAAGGTTCATCTTCATTGTGCATACCATCAAAGTTAGCATCCCAGAACACTTTTGTGCCTTGCATATAACTTTGTCCAACAGTACCCCGTCTATTGCCTCCGACACTGAAGCGGAATAGATTAACGGTGGCTAAATCTCGATCGAATACAGTTCTGTTGATGCGAATAAAGCCTAAATTGATTCCTACTTGTACAATGGCGCGTAAGAAAGCATCAATTCCTCCCGATAATTCAAATAAGCTAGTGGGGTTAGTGATACGACTGATAACTTCTGTGGTTCTGATTCTGCCGTCACCAGTGCCGTTATATTCACCGACATCAATTAAATCTAAATAAGCATTACCTCGAATACCACCTGTGACACTAGCGGTAGCTAAAATGGCATTTAAACTAGCTCCTGCTCCGATAGTAGCATTAAGGGTTAGTTCATTTTTGTCGAATCCACGACTATCTAAGTCATTGAGATAGAATCCATCAAGGGTTAAATAGGAGTCTCTTAAGTTAAAATCTCGATTGCGCCATTGACTAAACCCATTGGTATCAAAACCCACATCTAAATCGGTTTGAGCGGAAAATGAACCCTCTAAAACCCCTGAAACTGGTCCAAAAATAGGGAAATCTCGGCGAATATTAAAGTTAAGGTTCAAATCTGGCACATTATAGGTGACTAAATCAATATCTTGACCTAAAAATAGTTTAATGGCGTTGAGAGGGTTTTCCAGAATTGGAAGTTCAACTCCCATTCGGTTAAGTTTTGTAAAGAAATTACTGATAGAATTGCCTAATCGATCGTTATCGGTATCAGGGTTACTAGCTTCATCTTCTACATTATCATTGAGATTGTTTGTACCTTCATTCTCCACGTCAACTTGCTCTGAGGTATTGGTTTGACTCGCTCCTGTGAAATTCTCTAGGGTATAATCTCCAAAGGGAATAGTAATATTTGCACCACCGGCAATGTCACGATTTAATTGATCAAGGGCATTGATTACCTCAATAATGTTCGCAACGGCATCAAAAAATTCTGTATAACGAAGGTTACTACTGTTAGCACTTAAAGCGGAGGCGACTTCAATGAGAGAGGCTTGATTATCGCCATTTCTGTCAAATTGTCCTGCCAAACCAATAGCTGATAAAAATTGCACATTAGTAGTTAAAGCATTAATAACAGGGCGGAAAGGATCGATAATTTGATTGGTAAACCTGATAACAGGAGACACAATATTGGTAATAAATGAGCCTAAATCAAGGGTAATCTCATTGAAACTAAGATTAAATCCCGAACTTTCTAGGGTTGCGGTTTCATCTTCTTGAATATCCACATCCACACTGGTGATGACTCCTTCTATGGGAATCACAACACTAATTTCCTGCGGATTATTAGGGGAAAGAATTACAGTTCGATCGAGTACGACTGTTGTGGGAGTATCATTTTCTGAACCTTGAAAAACTAATTCTGTACCTTTAGTTAAACGAGTGTCGCTATTTTCATTATCCGAAACCACCGTCAAGGTAAATGGTGTACCAGTTATCATCCTGTTGTTAGGGATTGTCACCAAGCCTTGAGTAACGGTTAACATCGGGCTTTCTGTGTCGTTAGCTTGGGCTTGATTAGAGTAATTAAATAGGGGTAATTCACTGGCAAGATTGAAACTAAAGGAAGGGAAAGCAGTGTTACCTTGAATGGAAGTAGCAACATCAAAATTGAGAGCGGCATCGCCTCGGAAACCATACTCAATAAAGTCAAAAATGCTATTTGCTCCTCGATTTGCGGTTAATTCTGAAGTAGTGAGGCGAGTATCTTCCTCATCGGTAGGGTTGGTTAATGTCACCACAAACTCCGTATCGATACCGGTTGAGCCTATCTCACTATCGGATGAGCCATTGGCAAAATCTAGGCGTAAAAACCCTAAATTACCTACTGCTGTAAAATCTTCACTTAAGCCTAAATCTGCGTTGACGGTAAAGGAAGTATCCTCCGTATTGATATAAAATCCTTCCGTTTCACTGACACCAAAACCAAGATTAAAGTCATAACTAAAGTTAGATTCTAAATTCCCTTGCGTTTGAATACCGATGCCTAAACCACTTAAGCCTAAATCCGCCCCTAGGGGTACAGAGAAAACGTTATAATCGGCTTTGATGCCTACTTGAAAAGAGACATTTTCCGTTGATAAATCGGTGATTTGTACTGTTATTTCTGTGGTATCGTCATTAATGCCGTTATCTTGGGCTAAGGCTTCCTCTAAGGATGTGTTTAAGGCAGAATTAAGAACATCAAAGGTAATTACTGGACTATTTCTTAATTCGTTTGCTAGGCTTCGAGCAAAAATATCGATAAATTGAGGGGCTTTTCCTTCTAAACTACCGAGTATTGGTACGGTTAAGTTATCGAGGCTATCCTGAAGGGTTAATAATCCTTGACTTACACCATCGATCGTATTCTGTTTGTCGAAAACTCGATCGATTATATTAAGATTAGTGGATGCAACCTCAAATTTATCATAATTTGGATCATCACTGGTGACAATATAATTAATGGGGAGGGTATGAAATTGTCCTTTTTCGGCTACGTTATCATCTAGGGCAGTAATGGCAACGGTTTGTAGTTGATACCAATTATTAGAATCGAAAGTTAAAGTTAATGTGCCGTCTTCGTTTGCCCCTACATATTCATATTCTTGATAAGTATAACTACTTAATTGACCAGAAACAATACTGTTACCAGAAGTTAAAGTCAGGGATACTTGAGTGGCTCGATCTTCCGAAAGTAAGACATCTTGAGTCACAGTAGCAGTTACACCCTCAAAAGTAAGAACTGTACCCGCAGAAAGCAAAAGAGAGTTAATATTATCACTATCTAGTCGTAAATCGATCATCCTTGTACTACTGCTATAATTAGATGTAGCTATTAAATTTGCTGTCGTCGTCTCAGGGGTTAAATTAATAGTAACAGGTGCTTCGGGTTGAGAAAGCAAGGAGATCAGAATTTCCGTGGTTTCACCTTCTACGACTTGGGTTTGATTCCCCATTTCCACAATACGGATTCCTACCTCATCGTTGTCGCTGATAGCTAAAGTTGATTGAGATGGTGCAGTTTCATCAATAACATAACCATTGCCTAATTCTAAGGTAACGGTAACAGTTTCTCCCTCCTCCACCAGAAAATCATCAATGGGAAACGCAATTAAATTACTATGGATTTTACCCGGTGCAATTCTTGCTATGCCTGTTAAGGGTTGTATATCTGCATTTATACTATTGTCTGTTCTTGCAGTGCCACTAACAGTGTAGTTAATTACCATCCCTGTTTTACCAAAGAAATCCGAAGCAGGTTTATCCAGACTAATAACAAAATAACCCGGAGATTCTCCTTCGATCGCCGCCGCCACGGTTTGCACTGTTGCTACTGGTAAATCATTATCTTCCACGATAACTTGCACTTGAGGAGGAGTTAAGCTAGTGTATGCAGTATCGGTTTCTGAAGTGACGGCAAAATCGAGATTAACCGCTTGTTGATACTCTACCTCAAAATCATCCACCGCTGTAACACTGACAAGACGAGGAATATTCCAGTTATTTTCATCAAAAACAATGGTTAAAGATTCCCCTGCAAACTTATTATCTAACTCAATGTCGTTACTATCTGGTGTCATCCTGATAAACACTTCCCCTAATGGTTGAGTGGCTAATTGAATACTATAGTAATTATTAGCAAAACCTTCTGAGATAACATTACTAGGAGGAATCAGAATTATATCAGCTTGATCATCATCCAAATCATTGATATTGATAGGGTTGCCCATTCTTTGCTTGAATGCCGTGTTACCTGTAGGTTGCCCTATGACTTGCTCAAGGTTAACTAATGTAGTCTGTGAACGACTGAGTTCAACATCTTCGGTAACAATGGCTTCTGCTTTATTATCAAAGACTAATCTGGTGCCTTTTTTGAGAATACTACTACTGATATTTTCATTGGTAATCTGAAATCCTATTGTGTTATTTGCTTCATCGTAGGGGGTAGTAACGTCAAGATTAACTACGTTATCATTGTATTTGAGATCTTCACTAACTAAGGTACTTAAAATTTGATATTCTGTATCTCCTTCGTTAATGTTATTATCAACAGGAGTAACAGTAAAAGATTGAGGCGTATTCCAGTTATTTTCTGTAAAGACTAAACGATTAAAATTCTCTCCATTGACTAATCCTTGAGTGGTGTCACTACTACCAAAATAAACCTCCACAGGGGCGATGGGTTTACTATTTAAACTTATATAAAATGTTTGGGCTGTATTGGGATTATTTTCTCTGATAGCAAATAGATTATCAGTGCCGACTAAGTTAGTTTGGGCTTCATCGGTGCTAATTTTTAAACCTGCTACATCGTTATCTATGATCTTGACAAGAGTTGCAATGGGGTTATAGGTTGTTTCTCCTGTGATGATGGTTGTGACTTCGGTTTTTTCTGATAGGGTGAGGTTAACTAAGGTATTTTCGTTAGTGATGGTGACATTTTCAGCAATGAGTGCGATCGCACCTCCATCAAAAATTAATTCACTACCTGCTTTCAACACCAAAGAATCAAGGGTTGTCTCATTTAATTTCAATCCTATGGTTTCACCATCAAAATCACTGGTGACAAGGAAATTCCCGGTAAGGCGATAATTTTGTTCAGCAGTTTCCACCAATCGAACTTCAATGGTTTCATTGTCTTCTGCAATTAAGTCTGGGATGGTTTTCACTTGAATTGTGGCACTGGTTTCCCCTTCAGGAATGAAAATTTTACCGATACCCGTATTTTCATAAAAACGCACTTCACCGTTAATTTGCCCTATCACTACATCCACATTACCATCGTTGTTAATATCGGTAATAGTCGGTTTAGCGAATCCACTGGGCATATTTCGATCGAAAAATGGAGAACTTGATCCCGTTTCTAAGATAAAATTGGGTTCACCAAGAGTGCCAATATTGATATAGTGAAAAAGATTTCCTTGTCTGTCACCAATAAATAAGTGTAAATTTCCATTATTGTTAAAATCGACTAAAGTAGGTGTGACATCGGTGATATTATTTAAAGCAAACTCCTCATTAATACTTTGGAAAGGATTATTATTAGCTGTTACTTCTGTGAAACTGGGTGCAGTTACACTACCGATATTTTCAAAGTAACGAAGATTACCATTAGCAGTACCTACTAATAAATCTGAATCGCCATCTCTGTCAATATCACCAAAAGTTAGATTACTAAAAGATGGTATGGTTAAGTTATTTAAAGGGTTTCCCGTGCCTGATCTTTGTAAGAAATTTGGTTCACTCGCCGTACCTCTATTTTCATAGAATAGGATATTATTTTGATTACTGCCAATAAATAAATCTAAGTCTCCATCGCCGTTGATGTCCACAAAGGTAGGATTTAAGTCACGAAAACCTCTACCATTGATCAAAGCGGATAAGGCATTATCGGAATTTAAAACGTAATTGGGATTGTCAGATGTACCTTGATTTTCGTAGTAAAGCAAACCGTTAGAATGTCCGACAATAAGTTCTAATATACCATCATTATTGAGGTCTGCAAAGGTAGGTGCGATCATTTGCAAATTAGACGGTATAACACTGAGGGGATTGTTTTCTCCCGTGCGTAGTTGAAAAGTGCTTAAAAAGTCTTCTCCAGCGATCGCACTACCACTATTTAACTCGTATTCTACCAATAAGCCACCTTCGGGAGCAGGTTTATTTAAGTTAAATTCAATTTCTGCAAAAGAATCTGCTGTTTCTTGTAGTGTTCGATTAATAACATTGAGACTAATAATAAATTCACTATCATTAACGACTGGGGTTGTCTCTACTTCCTGATTCTCGTTATCTTGATTCACTACCACTAAATCAGTCATTTGGTTATTGTAGTTACCATCTTGACTATCCGAGACAAAACGAATGGGAGTAATTACTTCCTCTGGATTATAAACTTCATTATCGACTCCTTTTATAACGACTTTTTGGTAATTATTCCAGTTGTCAGAGTTAAAGGTAATAACTTCTTCTGCTAAACCTTGTCCACTTTCTCTCTCAACAATATTTAAGTTAAAATCTAGTTCTAAGTTAACGTCATTGTCAGGCTGACTGGTTAAGGCAACTCCAAAAACTACCTTGTCTCCGTCTTCTGAGATGACTAAACGATCAACTGTTTTGGTATCTTGTAGGAAAGGTAAAGTAATAATTTTGTCATTGTAATTATTATCACTACTAGCAGTTAGAGCCTCCAATTTGAGAGTACCATCTAAAGCAGATAGCATCTCTATCTCTAATTCTTGAACTATGTCCCAATTTTCGGGAGTAAAGGTTAAAGTATTGGTAGTTGAAGGGTTATTTACATCTTTGATGGTGACGGTAACGTTTGCGATGGGTTGTTGAGTTAAAGCTATAGCTATAAGTGCGATCGCACCTGTATCCGTAAGATCGAAAGTCTCTTGTTGTACCGTAGGTTGTTTTACTGCAATATTTAATAATAAGGCATCATCATTACTAATCCCGATGGCGGAGGTGTTGATAAATTCAACTATCCTTAAATCTGCTGTGTCATTGTCAACTAAATCAATGGTGGCATTTTGATTATCCGTATCAATAGTATAGTTTTCTGTTGATTCTACTAGGGTAAGGGTAACGCCACGATTAGAATTAACTTTTTGATCATCGGTGGGGGTAATGATAACTCTAGCGGATAATTCTCCTTCAGGAATAGTAACTTGCCCAATTTCGCTAACGGCAAAATCCGTGCCTAAAGTGGCACTGTTAGGGGCAAAACTATAGTTAACGGTAATACCCCCCATAGGTGCAGATTGATTTAACTGAATCAGGGCGATACCGGGGTCATTTTCTCCTTCCACAGCATCTTTAAGGGTGAAAATACTCACCATAGGAAGAGGTATTGGTTGGATTTCTCCTCCTTCTGTAATGCCGATTTTAACATCTTCACTATTATTTGTTACCCCAATTAGTTGGCTTCTTCCTGTATAGTTGCTATCATCGCTACTAACGGAGGCATTGATATTAAATCTGTCGGTGATGTTACCAATCGTTACATATTGATAGTTGTCCCAATTATTGGCATTAAAGGTTAAGGTGGATGTACTTAAACTTCCTTGACTACTATTAAAAGTAACTGTTACATCCGCAGTGGGTTGACTGGTTAACTTAACTTTAAAAACTCCTACCCCTTGCTCATTGGCGACAATTAAGTTATTCTCTGTGACTTCTTGGCGGAAACCATCGGCGATCGCAATTCCTGCGGTATAATTACCACTATCTTGTAAATTAATTGTTACCTGAGTTGTACCAGTGACAAAAAGATTATTCCCAAAACCGCCTCCAAATCTGCCAAATTCTGTTTGAGGTAATAGACTTACCGTAATAGTTTCTGTATTTTCTGCAATGGCATCGGGTAAAGCTGAAATATAAATTTTCCCAGAATCTGCACCTTGAGGAATAAACAGGGAATTAGTGGGGGGATTGTTGTCAGTGGTACTAAGATTAGTTTGAGAAATGTAAAAATCTTCCCCTAAAGTAGCTGTACCTGTCACTGCATAATTAATGAGTAAACCGGGTAAATCTGTCACAGATTGACTTAACTTCACCTCAACATAACCGATGAAATTAGGATCATCATTAGGGTTATCATTTTCTTCGTTAATAATGGGGATAAAATCGGAAATAGTGAGACTAACAAAAGATTCGGGGAAGGATTCTTCTAAGGGGCGAATATCGTTAACAGGGGCGTTTAATGTACCAGTATTGTTATTAACACTTCGATCGATCACCGTGTTATTATTGGCGGTAATGGTTGTTTCTTCAAAATCATAATAAGCAGTTAAACTAGATTCATTACCCGTTAAAGTATTGTTGAGATTTGCCTGAAGTTCTTGTTGAGTTAAGACTTTATTCCAAATCCGAACTTCATCAATTTCTCCTCTAAAATGATTAGGAGTGTTACCCCCTCGCCGTCCGATAAACAAAGGAGAATTATTCGTGGTACTATTACGGGTGGTGTCAGTAGTTGAGCCTTCCAATCTACCATCGATATAAAGTCTTAACTGAGTTCCTTCTTTGACAAAGGCAATATGATGATATTTACCATCGTTGATACTAGAATTAGAAGTAATACCCGGATTGTTAGAACCATCAAAACGAGCTACTGATATTCTTCCAGTACTTCTTATATAACGAATAACGAAGGGATAACCACTATCACCACTCCACTTTTCGATAATGTCATTATCATTATTTCTTAAATCCTGTTGATTAGGATTCGCTTTGACTAAAGTTTCTACCGTAAAGTTTTGATTTGTAGTAAAGTTGACAGCGTTCGAGTTGGATATTTCAAGATAATCGTTAACACCATCTAAGACTAAAACATTTTCTGATGGTTGTATTTGGGCAGGAAGAAAATTATTGAGACTATTTTGATTACCGTTGTTTAGTGTCCCATTATTTTGGTTTGGAGATAAGTCCGTAATGACATTAGGGTTACTGTAATTAATACTATCAAAGTTGTAATAACCTGTTAAACCAGACTCATTACCTGTTAAAGTATTGTTAAGATTTGCTTGAATTTCCTCTTGAGTAAGAGGTTTATTCCAAATACGAAGTTCATCAATATTACCATTTAAGTATCTGTCATTAAGCCAACGTCCGATATTGACTAAACCTGTTCCTTGAAAGTTTGCTGTAGCGGTTCGAGTGCTGTCTAGTTGCCCATTAACAAAGATTGCCTGTTCTCTATTATTGGCAGTATATCGATAGGTTATATGATACCAAGTTTTTGCTTGTAAAACACTGTTTCCCGTTAAATCATTGGCAAAAAACCCCATGTGTGGTCTTTGATTTCTGATGATGAGATGAAGTCCCTGATTTGTCGAGCTTTGATCTGTACCTAGTATAGATTGATCTGGTCTTGCGGTGGAAAATTCATTGACATAAACCCGTGCTTCTACAGTAAAATCACCATTTAATCCTAACTGATTAGCATTAGTTAACGCTACTCGATCGTCTATTCCATCTAAAGCTAAAACATTCCCAAAAGGAGACGATGGTTCGTTATTGATTAGTTGTACATCAGCACCATTGAATAATGAAGCGTTATTGTTATTATTGGTTTTATCGACTATCCCGTTATAATCAAAATTGTAATAACCGACTAAGTTTGCTTCTGTACCCGTTAAAGGTTTCCCGATGATGGTATTTTGAATTTCCGATTCAGATAAGGCTCTATTCCAAATAGTAACCTCATCAATACTACCATTAAAAAAGCGGTTTAAACCGTCATCTCGCCCGATAAATAAAGGCCCGTTATCTTGCCGAATTGTGCCACGTTCATTGCGACTAGCGACTAAATTACCATCAATATATAACCGAATAGTATTGCCATCAAAAGTCCCTGTATAACTATGCCACTGAGTTAAATCGAAATCACTGCTAGGGGTAAAACTAACCGGCTGAAGCCCAAGAATGAAGAATTGTATTTGTTTTGAACCCACAATGGGATGTAGAATATAAGCATCTCTTTTACTAGCTAAAAACCCGTCACTATTCCAGTTAGGAGTATTACTTTTAGCGTAAAGAGAAATGGTAATGGCGTTGGTGGGGTTAGTATGATTTACTGTTTGCACAAATCCATCTATTCCGTTGAAAGAGACAGCATTGCCAAAAGATTCGTTGATAGAAAGGACAAAATTACGATTATCAATGAGAGTACCATTATTGCCATTGTTGGTTCGATCGAGTATGTTGTTAGTTGTATCGTTAAAAGTATAGTAAGCTCGTAAACTATTTTCATTGCCCTCCAGAGATGTATAGCGATTCTCTTGTATTTCTGTTTGAGTTAAAGGGCGATTCCAAATACGCAATTCATCAATGCTTCCATTAAAATATCTGTCATTACTCCAACGTCCTATATTAACTAAGCCCGTACCCTGAAAATTTGCTGTAGCGGTTCTAGTACTATCTAATTGTCCATTAACAAAAATTGCTTGTTGTCTAGTACTAGCAGTGTATCTATAGGTTATATGATACCAAGTCTTTGGTTGCAAAACAGTATTGCCTTGTAAATCATTATTAAAAAAACCCATGTAGGGTCTTTGATTTCTTATAGTTAAGTGAAGTCCTTGATTTGTTTCCCTTTGATCTGTACCTAATATGGGATGATCTACTTGTCCTGATGGAAATTCGTTAATATTAACCCATGCTTCTACGGTAAAATCACCATTTAATCCTAATTGGTTGGCATTTCGTAACGCAACTCGATCGTCTACACCATCTAAACGTAAAGCATTATTAGACGGAAAAACAAAGTTTAACTCGTTGTTATCAGTCATGGCACAACTTTCTGTAGTTTATTCAAAACAAGTAAATAAATAAAATTCAGTCTTAACATTTTAATTGCTCCTGTCACAAAAAAATACATTCTTTTTTTTTACTGTGGAGAAAAATTAGTTTATTAATGACTTTTCATGATTGCTTATGTTAGTTCATGGAAATAATTAAGTCAATATGGAATTGCGAGAGAATTTTTCAGATTGTAGTTGAGGCAAATTTAGAATTTAAAACAGGACTTACCCACTAGAAACGAGATTTTATCCCAAATAAACTTGTTGAGGAATCCCAACATCTTTTATTTTGCTAATGTTGATAATGGGACGAATATTTTGGACATTTCTAGTGAAATTAAAAATTTCCTCACAAAATTAAGTATATGTAGAAATTTTTTCCCTTATGAGGTAGGCTCAAATCTTTATAATCAGAGAAACTTTAATTTTATTTTTGTACCCCGTAACCACGAAAAACGCTATATTCAAAATACCTTCGCCAAAATGAAGAAGGGAAATAAAACTCGATGTCAAGAGAGCTTTTGTAAAAAACTAGATTAAAAATCAAATATTATTTTCCACAAAAGCCCATCCTGAATATTTTAGCATTATTAACTTGTCTCACACTTCAATTAGAAAGCACAAGTTTGAAGTAAAGAGGTTACATCATTCAGGAACTGTTGACCATCAGTGTTAGAGTAACCATGTTAAGTATCTCAAGATGCACCGCAAAAGCAGAAAGCTACCGAACCATTCAAAGATTTTGTTGTTAAAGAAGTTTATAATACTCTCAATACAATATGGTTAAGAGCTTACTTATCAGCTAAGGCTGCAAAAAATCCAGGGGCTTTTGCTCCGGGGGCGGTACCATCTTTCTGAGAAATAATCACTCCAGTAACTTGATTACTTAATACCGCTACTTTTTTATCCGCTTGTTTATCACAGGTTAATTCAATAACTTGTACATTTTCACTTTTGATAGCTTCTAAAATACGATCGTAAAGAGCCGTTGCTTCCGATTCCTCTTTTTTTTCCACGGAAATAGGAAGGGGAATATATCTAACTAATAAATCGATGGTGAACATAATAATTTCTACGTCTAAGACTATTTTAATGAAATCTCAACCTAAGTGGAAAAGATCCTTGGAACAACCAAGTATTAACTAAGTTTAATATTTTTAAGGTTTTTTTAACAATTGACTTGTCAAACATTGCAATTTTCTCATAGAATGTTACTATAAGTTAACGTTAAGAAAAGTAAATTTTTCTCATAATAGTCAAAACTCTAAAGACTACTAAAGAAAGTTCTTGGATAGCGTTTTTAGTAATCATATTCATTCGGAGTTTATTTTATGACCATTGCAGTTGGCCGCGCGCCAGAAAGAGGGTGGTTTGATGCCCTTGATGACTGGCTCAAGAGAGACCGTTTTGTCTTCGTAGGTTGGTCAGGTATTCTTTTATTTCCCTGTGCTTACCTTGCATTGGGAGGTTGGCTAACTGGCACAACTTTCGTTACTTCTTGGTACACTCACGGTTTAGCCAGTTCTTACTTAGAAGGTGCTAACTTCTTAACTGTTGCGGTTTCCTCTCCTGCTGATGTTTTCGGACATTCTTTATTATTCCTTTGGGGGCCTGAAGCTCAAGGAAGTTTAACTCGTTGGTTCCAAATCGGCGGATTATGGCCTTTCGTAGCATTACACGGAGCTTTTGGTTTAATTGGCTTCATGTTACGTCAATTTGAGATTTCTCGTCTTGTGGGGATTCGTCCTTATAATGCGATCGCATTCTCTGGTCCGATCGCTGTATTTGTAAGTGTTTTCTTAATGTACCCTTTAGGACAATCTAGCTGGTTCTTTGCTCCTTCCTTTGGGGTAGCAGGAATTTTCCGCTTTATCCTATTTTTACAAGGTTTCCATAACTGGACTCTCAACCCCTTCCACATGATGGGTGTTGCGGGAATTTTAGGGGGTGCGTTACTTTGTGCTATTCACGGTGCAACAGTAGAAAATACCTTATTCCAAGATGGTGAACAAGCTAACACTTTCCGTGCTTTTGAACCTACTCAAGCTGAAGAAACTTATTCTATGGTCACTGCTAACCGTTTCTGGTCTCAGATTTTTGGTATCGCATTCTCTAACAAACGTTGGTTACACTTCTTTATGTTGTTTGTACCTGTCACTGGTTTATGGATGAGTTCGATCGGAATTGTCGGTTTAGCATTTAACCTCCGGGCTTATGACTTCGTATCTCAAGAGTTGAGAGCGGCAGAAGATCCAGAATTTGAAACTTTCTACACTAAGAACATCTTATTGAATGAAGGTTTACGCGCATGGATGGCGCCTCAAGATCAACCTCATGAGAAATTTGTTTTCCCTGAAGAAGTATTACCTCGTGGTAACGCTCTCTAAACGAAAAGGATAACATCCGAGACAAACCCCCTTTATGGGGGTATTTTTTTGTTCAAAAATAATCTATTTATAAATTACTTAAGTGCAAATCAAAAATATCCTCAAAATTGATTAACCTCAGATCTTGCACCTCGTTTAAAATGGACTAATGAGGGGAAGCAACAGTAATAAGAATTGATGTTAACACCATAAAAATTGATTTTCTCATTTTTGTCTATTAAGTATTTATGTTCTGATGCAAGATCTCAGTTAACCCCATCATCAAGAATTGTAAAAGTTAAAAATGTCCTAATATTTTTTTAATTGTTTTATCTAAATTACCGGGAAATTTTTGAGCTAAATAAACAAATAATTCCACTGCATAATCAGGATATTCAAGAATATCAGCGATACACGCTAGTTTTAAAATTTGTTCATAATTTTGACAAAAACTAGGAGTGTTTTCTAATAATGGATCTCTCAAATATAAAGCATCAGCCCATAATAATTGACCTATTTTTTTACTAGAATAAATGGGCGAAATAGATCGAGGGCGACGACACATAGGATGATCTGTCATCAGATCAAATAAAGAAAATTGCTCATTTTTTAAGGCTCGATCGACATCTGAAAATAATGGTTGTTTTTGATATAAACTAGCAAATTCTACTTCTAATTGTATCCCTAAAATCGATCGACTGAGAATATTTTTAGCACCTTGTAACACATTTAATTCTGCTCCTTGAATATCTAAGTATAAAAAATCAATATTTTGAATATTTTTCTCTTGACAAAAATCATCTAACGTGGTGGTTTCTATCTCGATCGAAAAGTCTAATTTAATATGATTATTTAAGACAGAAAAACGAGACAAATAACTCTCATTAGGAACATATAAAGAAGTGCAATCTACTCCTTTGGTTACATATAATATACATTCTCCTACTGTATCGGAAAGGGCAATGGGAAAGTGTTTTTCTTGCCAATTAATCCCTTTTTCTTTTAATTGTTGATTGGCAATGTTACAAGCATCTTCATCAGCATCAAAACCATAAATAGTTAAATTAGGGGCGAAATACTGCCAAATACCGTCTCCATAATCATCATCATTTCTCATCTTACGAGAGCCGACAATAGCAATGGTAAAGTGAATGTTATCTAAAAAACCTTCTTTTTTTAATTCGGAAACAAAAACTACCATAACTTTATCAATATCGATTTGAAGATTTGTGATTATTAGTTAAAAATCAATCAATTATTTTGTTAGAATAACTATGAATTTTTCTAAACTTTTAGTTATCTTCAGATAACAGAATCTATTAAACGTTTAATTTATTATACGTTGGGATGTAGAATTAATTTATCCAAGTATGAAAATTGATATGGAATTGCAAGAATATTTAAGACAAGAAGGATTAGAAAACTTAGCAAATAACTATCACATTAAAATTAATCGTCATCAAAAATATTCTCATCTAATCTGTTTAAAATATTCTCAAATTGAGTCTCCCATGAGCGAAAAAATTGTTCAACAAAGTAGAGGAATCATTCTTGATTCTGCGAATAATTGGGAAATAGTCTCTTATGCTTATGATAAATTTTTTAATTATGGTGAACCTTTAGCCGCTGAGATTAACTGGAATCATGCCACCGTTTATGATAAATTAGATGGCTCATTAATGGTGCTTTATTATTATGATAATCAATGGCAAGTTCAATCCAGTGGTACAGCAGATGCTAGTGGAGAAGTGGGTGCATTTTCTTTTACTTTTGCTCAGTTATTTTGGCGTGTTTGGCAAGAGTTAAATTATCCATTACCTAAACAAATTGATTATTGTTTTAGTTTTGAATTGTTAACTCCATATAATCGTATTGTTGTTCAACAAAATCAAAATAATTTAGTTTTGCATGGAGTGAGAAATGTAAGAACTTTACAAGAAGAAAATCCCCAACCTTGGGCAGAAAAATATGGATTTAATCTTGTTAAAATATTTCCTTTACAAAATTGGCAACAAATTACTGAGGCTTGTCAAAATTTAAACCCTTTAGAATCTGAGGGTTATATCATTTGCGATACTGTTAAAAAACATAACAATTATAATTATAATCGAGTCAAGGTAAAATCTCCACGCTATGTTGCTTGGGCTCATTTCCGTTCTAGTTTTTCTACTCGTAAAATGTTAGAAATTATCGTTAATAATGAAGGTGATGAATTTTTAGCTTATTATCCTGAATGGACTAAAATGTATCAAGAAACGATGAAAAAATATAACAAATTAATTGATGAAATTGATATAATTTATAAAAAATATCAATCTATTTCTATACAAAAAGATTTTGCCTTAGTTGTTAAAAATTTGCCCTATTCGGGAATATTATTTGCTTTGCGTAGTGGAAAATCTAACTCTATTAAAGAGGCTTTAGCTAATACTTCTATTTTGAAAATAGAACAACTTTTAGATATAAAATATATTGAATTAGGATTTTAATTATTGTTAACTAATTATGAAAAAAGTAGTAATTTTACAAGGATTACCCGCTTCAGGAAAATCAACTTTTGCTAAAAATATTTTATTAAAAGAACCGGGACGTTGGGTAAGAATAAATAAGGATTTATTACGAGAAATGGCTCACGCTTCTCATTGGTCTCCTAGCAATGAAAAATTTATTGTAAAATTAAGAGATCACATTATTTTAATGGCTTTAGAAGAGGGAAAACACGTTCTTATTGATGACACAAATTTTGGAAAAAATATTGAACATATTAAAGGATTAGTTAAGGGCAAAGCTGAAGTTAAAATTAATAATTCATTTTTGCAAGTACCTGTCGAAGAATGTATAAAAAGAGATTTAAAAAGAGCTAATTCTGTGGGAAAAGATGTAATTATGACAATGTATAATCAATTTATTGTTCCGAAAATTAATCCTCCAGAATATAACCCTAATTTACCATCAGCTATTATTGTTGATATGGATGGCACATTAGCAATTTTACATAATCGTAATCCCTATGATGTATCTAAATGTGATCAAGATTGGCCTAATCAACCAGTACTAGAAACTATTTATAAATGGCAAGATTCTACTAATATTCTTGTCGTTTCTGGAAGAACTGATGATGGCGAGGAATTAACAGAAAAATGGTTACAAAAATATCAGGTAAAATATACAAATTTATACATGAGGAAAACTGGTGATTCCCGAAAAGATGCCATTATTAAACAGGAGATTTATGAGCAATTTATTAAAGATAAATATAATATTAAATTTATTTTAGACGATCGAAACCAAGTAGTAGAAATGTGGAGAAGTTTAGGTTTAACGGTTTTTCAAGTAGCGGAAGGAGACTTTTAAGATCTATTTAGATTAGCGGTACTTAGACAAAAATTATGCCCAAATAAACCCTAAACTTGCTTTATATAAGCTAAATACTTCCACATTATCTTTTAACCATTGAAAGAAACGAAAAGATACTGCCGTCCGAAACGCTTCCAATGCCTCTGCAAAAGTATTTAAGGGTTTATTTCCCCATTGCCTTCTCAATCCCCCTGTCAAACGATGCCATTGAATAAAAGTATCGGCGCAAAATACCAATATAAAATGTCTCATTAAACTTCTTTTATTTCTCACTTGGTATTCTGATAAGCCTAACCATCCCTTAATTTCACGGTAAAATACTTCTATCCAATTTCTTGATGTATAAGTTTCTACTATCCAATTTGCACAGACTTTTTCTCCTGTTTCATTGGTCATTAAATAATCAATATCTGTGGACTTTTCAAAACTGGGAGCATTCATGACGATAGCTACGGTTTTTATTCCTGATAAGGCTGATAATTTAATTTTTATGGTTGCTACCCAAAGAGTTTTTTCTCTATTTTTACCTGTTTTTATTTCTTCAAAACTCTCTTGAGGTAATAATTTAGCTATTTCATCTATTCTTTTTTCAGACTCTCTCAAATCTTCTTTTACTACTTGTACTAATCTATTTTTTGCAATAATTCCTATATATTTTAAATTTTTTTGTTCTAATTTTTCTAATAAATTAGTATTGTTCCCATAACCCCCATCCATTAAAATTATTTGAGGATGGTAATTTCGGTTTAAACATTTTTCAATTAAATTAAAGGCAATATCGGGTTTTTTTTGAAATTGTGGGTCATCTTTTCCCAAGGGGAAATTTTCCGCTTTTTCATATAATTCAACGTCTAAGGGAAAACTTCTGACCCCATCATAAATGTGGGTGGTGACTGCGGATATTACCATTATCAGTTTTGCCAATTTCACCAATATATTGTCGTCCCACACAGTCAGTAAAATTGCCACTTTTACGATGACCTGAATCATCGATAATTAAAGAGAAAGAGCGACTTATTTTAGTTTGACGACATGAGGCAATAATTTCTAGTCTTTTATTATTTACCTCATCATAATTCCAAGTGGATTCTGTTAGGAAATGATGTAACTTATGATAAGTAATATCAAGATTATTATGGGCAATTTGAGTGAGATTTTTTCTTTGAGAATCACCTAATAAACCGCCCAAATAATTTCTAAACTCTCGTTTTTGTGCTTTTGTTTTTAATACAGGGTCTATTTTTTGGCACCAACGCTCGAAACAGGGTGGCATTGATGAAGATGTGATTTCTTTCATTTTGACCTAAAAACAATATAATGTAAATATTATAGCTTAATTGTTGTTATTGTTTTGTCTAAGTACCGTTAGTAACAAAGTAATGATTAGTATTAAGTTTTATAAAAAAAAGTAAAGATTTTAAAATTAATTTATTAAATCTTAGAAAAAATGCTGACAAAACGTAAGGTAAAATAAATTGAAAAAGGGATAATTAAAACTAAATAAATCTCTTTAAATTCTTTAAAACAACATTACTTTATGATTGCTACATCAGAATCAAAAATTTTTACTCAAGCTACAAATAATCTTCCTTCTATTTGTGGTTCAGAAGCAAAAATATCCGCATTAGTTAATAATAATAATTTAGTATATTTACCTAATACTAATCTAAAATTAGAGGAAATAAAATCTGGATTTGCTTGTG
This sequence comes from Geminocystis sp. NIES-3709, assembly GCF_001548115.1. Classification (GTDB taxonomy): domain Bacteria; phylum Cyanobacteriota; class Cyanobacteriia; order Cyanobacteriales; family Cyanobacteriaceae; genus Geminocystis. Next base: position 1,182,345 of record NZ_AP014821.1, read on the forward strand.
CTTTACATATGCACCAACCTACCATTCCAGCAGGAGAAAATGGGGCGTTAATCTGCAATTTACAGCATATGTTTAATAATCAAGGTGACGGTGATAATCATAATGCTGGTGTTTTTGCTTGGTGTTATAGTCGTATGGGTGAATTTATTCCTCAATTAATTGCTGATGGTTGTAATCCTCGCATCATGTTAGATTATTCTGGTAATTTACTATGGGGTTTACAACAAATGGGACGCAATGATATTCTTGATAACCTGAAGAAACTTGCCTGTGATTCCCAATATCAACCCTATGTAGAATGGTTGGGTACAATGTGGTCTCATGCCGTTGCACCTTCCACTCCTATCCCTGATTTAAAATTGCAAATTCAAGCATGGCAACATCATTTTGCCTCTATTTTTGGAGAAGAAGCCCTATCAAGGGTTAAAGGTTTTTCTCCTCCTGAAATGCACCTTCCTAATCATCCTGATACCCTTTTTGAGTATATCAAAGCCCTTAAAGATTGCGGTTATCGTTGGTTATTAGTACAAGAGCATACAGTTGAACGTCCTGACGGTTCAGGTTTACACCATGAGCAAAAATATATCCCTAATCGTCTAGTGGCAAAAAATTCTCGTGGAGAAACTATTAGTATTACTGCATTGATTAAGACTCAAGGTTCAGATACTAAGTTAGTGGCACAAATGCAACCTTATCATGAAGCCAAAACTTTAGGCAGACAAGAAATTAATGGTATTTCTATTCCTTCTTGTGTCAGTCAAATTGCTGATGGTGAGAATGGAGGAGTGATGATGAATGAGTTTCCTCGTGGTTTTCAACCCTTATGGTACGATCTCAAAAATGGTAGTAATGTAGTAGGTTTTAATGGGACGGAATATATTGAGTTAATCGAAGCTAGTGGAGTTAATCCACATGATTACCCTATCTGTCAACCCGTCGGACAACATAAAATTTGGGCTAAAGTAGGAGATAATATCACTCCTGTCATTGTAGAAACTGCGATCGCAGATCTTAATCAAAATGATCATCAATTCCACATGGATGGAGCATCATGGACAAATGATTTAAGTTGGGTAAAAGGTTATGAAAATGTTCTCGAACCCATGAACAAATTAAGCGCGATGTTTCATCAAAAGTTCGATCGACTTGTAGCAGAAGATTCTACTGTGACACAACGTCCCGATTATCAGGAAGCCTTACTTTATAATCTCTTAGTACAAACCAGTTGTTTTCGTTATTGGGGGCAAGGTACATGGACAGATTATGCCCGTGAATTGTATCGTCGTGGTGAAGAACTCAGCAAATAGTCAATAATTAATAAAATGGGTTTAAAGTTGTCTTTTGCCCATCTTAATTTACCCAAGGAATATCATCTAATCCTTCTTCCAATAATTCTTCATAATTATGTAAGGTTTTTTTACCAGTAGTAATTAATTTAGAATCAGAATAAGTTTCTGGAGTAAGTATAATACGATTAGTGTTTTTTTTGCCTTGAGCATAAGTCTGTCTTTTTGAACTCATCGTTATTTTATCAGCATATTGAAGATGAGTATCTTTGCTTATTTCGGGAACAAAATGATTTAAAAAAAAAGTCAAAGTTTCCTGTTTAATACATCCTCTCAACACCGCTAAAGAACCAAATTTGACTCCTAATTTTTTCTGCTCTTCAATAATTGCTTTTATATCATGATCTTCTAATAAGCCTGCTTGACGCAAATAGTATCCTATTTGTCTTTTTTTTGTTTCTTTAATCAATCTTTTGATTTCCTCTCCGAAAAAATCTGCCGTTTGTTGAGTAACCCAATTATGAAGAACTAAAATTTCCCCTAATTTTAGATGAGTATAAATACTCTGCTCCATCAACGCTACTTGAATTTGTCCTGGATGTATCAACCCTGCTTCTTCTAAAATTTCCCCTACCAACTTATCGGTTAAAGATTTTACGGAGGTCATAGCATTTATTTTTACCTCTTATAGATATTAAATACAATATTACCAAAAATAATCATAAATAATCATAAAAATTGATATATACTGAATGAAACTAAGTAACAAAACTTAATATATGGGGCTGTAGTTCAATGGACAGAACAAGCACCTCCTAAGTGCTAAATAACGGTTCGACTCCGTTCAGTCCTGTTATTTATCATAAAAAAATAGATATGAGATTCAATCTTAATTTAATCATTTCAAAAAAGATTGTCTAAACATATCAAAACTAATTATCTACAATGATTCTTATTGAAAAATTAAGGTTTCCATTCCATATCAAACTGGTATCTTTCTTTGGCTTTTCGATCGCAATACTTAACCAAAGTTTCTAGTTCTTTTGGAGAATCAACACCGATAATTTTCCCACCGATTTGATCAAATTCTTCATTGGTTGACGATCGCCAAATTTGTTGTACTTTGATTTTAATATTATTTCCTAAAATTTCATCTTCCCTAGCCTGATTCAAGATAATTTCAAATTCTGATTTTTGAGGAAAATCTCTATTCACGATCATTTGAATACCTGTAGGAGTTAAATCAAGAGTAAAACCCAAAAATTTTTCGTCAGAATCTAGTATTCTACAAACAGCCAGAATACGACGGTAGTTTCTTTGCTCATTAATTTGGCTCATAGTAAGTCACCCCTCGATATAGTATTATGCAAATTTTTCCCTATTTTTATTGTAACTCTGAGGAGTTATCTTGTTCTGAAGTTTGATTAGTTTCAGTGGGTTTAATAATCGGTTTAGAAGGGGAGGTTTCTATTTCCAAAGTTTGTTGAGATGATTCTGAGGGATTTTCAACTAAAGGTTTGATTTCAATCGGTTTTGGAGATATTGGCACAGGGGGTTGTGTAACGGAAGGAGATGGAGGTTGAACAGGAGTTACAATTGTGGTAGAAGATTGGGTTTTTTCTTTGGGAATTGATGGGGGAGAAGACGGTTTAGATAAATTAGGTGTATTGATATTACTGGGAGTGGGAGACGGTTTAGATAAATTAGGTGTATTAATATTGCTGGGAGTATTAGAAGTCTCTGGTGTGTTTACTGGCGGTGTATTTTCCACATTAGAAATAGAAAGAGAAGGACAAATTTCTGAATTATAATTAAAATTCACATAAACATGAAAGGGTTTATTGACTCCTGTTTCGTTGGCAAAACTATGACTTCTAATTTGTCTTAAAGCTTGATCATTAAACAAGGGATAGCCAGAACTTTTTATCAATTGAGTATTAATTGCATTTCCAGCAGAATTAACCGTAACTCCATAGGTAGCATTACCTTCTAATTTACCGACACAAGCGTCTTTTGGATAGATACCAGTTAAGGTTACTTGTTGAGGAGTAACACTTTGAACCTCTTTTGCCCAAGCTACATAATTTTTTCGAGCTTCTTCATCGCTAGTATTTTGACTTTGTTTTTGTAGTTTTGATATTAGAATATTATTCGGTTGAAAGGCTAGAGGTTCGTCATTTTCCCCTCGTATTTGTGGACTATAATTCACTCTACCATTAATGACATCTCTCGGGTTAACGGTGAGTTCTATGTCTGAATTGGCAAATATTTTTTCTCTCATTTGCGCTTCTTCCGGGGTAATTTGTCTTTCTTCCGTAGGATCAGCCGTAATATCTATTATATTACCATTTTGTGGAGTATTGAAGTGGTTACTAGGAGGTAACGTAGCGATCGCATTTTGATTAAGAGGTGGAGGTGGAGGTAATTCCGTAGGGGTGGAAATAGAGGGCGTCGGCAGATAAAAATTATCAGAATAATTGACGGGGGGAAGATTTTGTGGTGACGGTAGAGAAGGAGGTGCTGGTAAATTCATCAAAACACTACTATCAAAAGTAGGCATGGGAAAATCTCCAGTAGTAGGAGGGGCGGGTATATCAAAAGCAGATAAAGGTATCGGTGGTAAAGAAGTATCTGCGGATGGAAGGGTATTTAAACTATCCCAATTAAAAGAAGCAGTAGGAGGGGTTAAATTGGGCAAACGAGTTTGTTCGATCGTATTTAATTCAACGACTGGAGTGTTTCCTAAATTGTTATTGGCATTGGAACTATTAGTATCTTGCCATTGAGGAAAAATCACTGTAAAGAATATACCATGTAATGCGATCGAGGTTAACAAAGGCCAATTGATTTCTTTAAGCACTTTATTCGCATTAGCTTGTAATAACAATGTTTTAGAACTCGTAGTTGTCACCATAATCAATCTAAATTCTTTTTCTACCGTATTGTATCAACTTTATTATATTTCTTGCATTAACGGTACTTAGACAAAAATTATGCCCAAATAAACCCTAAACTAGCTTTATATAAACTAAATACTTCCACATTGTCTTTTAACCATTGAAAAAAGCGAAAAGACACAGCATTACGAAACGCTTCCAATGCCTCAGCAAAAGTATTTAACGGTTTATTCCCCCATTGTCTTCTTAAACCTCCTGTCAAACGATGCCATTGAATAAAAGTGTAGGCACAAAATACCAAGATAAAATGTCTCATTAAACTTCTTTTATTTCTCACTTGGTATTGTGATAACCCTAACCATCCCTTGATTTCACGGTAAAATACTTCTATCCAATTTCTTTGTGTATAAGTTTCTACTATCCAATTTCCACACACTTTTTCTCCTATTTCATTAGTCATTAAATAATCAATATCTGTGGAATTTTCAAAAGTATCTGCATTCATGACGATAGCTACAGTTTTTATTCCCGACAAAGCTGATAATTCAATATTTATCGTTGCTACCCAAAGAGTTTTTTCTCGATTTTTTCCTATTCTTATTTTTTCAAAACTATCTTGGGGTAATGATTTTGCTATTTCAGCTATGGTTTTTTCAGACTCGATAAAATCTTGTTTTACCAATTTTACTAATCTATTTTTAGCAATAATTCCTATATATTTTAAATTCTTTTTTTCTAGTTTGCCTAATAAATTAGTATTGTTTCCATAACCACCATCCATTAAAATTATTTGGGGACAATAATTTCGATTTAAACATTTTTCAATTAAATTAAAGGCAATGTCTGGTTTTTTCTGAAATTGTGGAGCGTCTTTTCCTTCAGGGAAATTTTCGGCTTTTTCATATAATTCAACGTCTAAAGGAAAACTTCTCACACCATCATAAATGTGAGTAGTGACTATAACATTACCATTATCAGTTTTGCCAATTTCACCAATATATTGTCTTCCCACACAGTCAGTAAAGTTTCCACTTTTACGATGACCTGAATCGTCTATAATTAAGGAGAAACATCGACTAATTTTTGTTTGACGACAGGATGCAATAATTTCTAATCTTTTATCATTTACCTCATCATAATTCCAAGTGGACTCTGTTAAGAAATGGTGTAATTTATGATAAGTAATATCAAGATTATTATGGGCAATTTGAGTTATATTTTTTCTTTGAGAATCTCCTAATAAACCGCCCAAATAATTTCTAAACTCTCGTTTTTGTGCCTTTGTTTTTAAGACTGGGTCTATTTTTTCACACCAGCGATTGAAACATGGGGGCATTGATGAAGAAGTAATTTCTTTCATTTTGACCTAAAAGCAATATGATGTAAAAATTATAGCTTAATTGTTGTTATTGTTTTGTCTAAGTACCGTTAATAACAATCGCTAGGTAATTACAATAATAATTTGTTTGTCTCATAATTATTATATAATCAGATATTAACAATTAATAAATTTTGATTCTTACCCAATAACAAAAATTTATTTGACCTTCTCAATTATCCTTTCTTTATTCTGCATTAATATCATGGCTACATTCTACGAATTAAATCCAGATAATCCACAGCAACGAGATATTGAACAAATTACACAGGCTTTAAAAAATGGAGCAATTATGCTTTATCCCACCGATACAGTTTATGCTATTGGTTGTGATATGAATGTTAAATCAGCCGTGGAAAAAGTCAGGGCGCTTAAACGTCTTTCTAATGATAAACCTTTGACTTTTCTTTGTTCTTCTTTATCTAAAATATCAGAATATGCGATCGTCAGTGATGAAGCCTATCGTATTATGAAAAGACTTATTCCCGGCCCCTATACATTCCTATTGCCCACCACAAAATTAGTGCCAAAATTAGTAATGTCACCTAAAAGAAAGACGACAGGAATAAGAGTTCCAGATCAAAATGTGTGTCAAGCATTATTACAATCCTTGGATAATCCTATTATTTCCACTTCTGCCCATATTATTGATGAAGATGGTGATTTTCCTTCTTTTAACTGGGAAAAAGCACGATTATTTGATGAGTTTGAAAAACAAGTAGATATTATTATTGATGATTATACAGATCCGGGGGTTGAAGTTTCTACTATTGTTGATTTTTCCACAGATAAACCTTCTATTGTACGTCAGGGATTGGGATGGGAAAAATTAGATAATTGGTTCAATTTCACTTAATTTTAAACCTATTTTACTAACATCTATCCCATAACCACCAATGGTTAAATAAACATTATTGGCTAATCCTCCTACTAACTGACTAAGTTTTCCTAAACGGCTACGAAATAGTCTCCCTGATGAGTATGCTGGAACTACTCCCAAGCCAGTTTCTTCCGCTATTAAGATAATATGGTGAGAATTATTTGCTAAACTCGATCGTAATTTTGTAACTTCTTTTTGCCATGTTAACTCGTCTTTTTCCAACCAGTTAGCTACCCATGTGCCTAAAGAATCGATTAAAATACAGTTATCTTCTTTAATTTGCTCGATCGAATCTGCTAAAAATAGTGGTATTTCTAAAGTATGCCAGTTTTTCGGTCTTCTTTGCTGATGTTCTAAAATTTTTTGTGTCCATTCTTCATCACTTTCGTCTTTTTGAGCAGTTGCTATATAAACTACCGGTTTTTGACTCCGAAGTGCTAGATATTCACCCCATTTACTTTTACCAGAATTTGCACCGCCAGTAATTAAAATAATCTCAAAAGCATTATTCATGATGTAAAATTATGAAGGAGTGGAAATTAACACGAAAGGTTGGACAATAATAGTATTAAATTTTTGAGTTTCATCTCCATTCCATAAACTCAATTGTTGAGTAGAGGGTTTTTGAATCAATTGCTCACTAATCCAACGTTGTACCAATTCTGTTTTATCTTCTGCGATAGCGCATCCTACCTCAATTAAGTCTAAACCTCGATCGACAATAATTAAAGCATCTCTTTGAGCATGAGGGATTAAATCTTTCCAATCCATCTGTGCTAATTGTTCTTTTAATTGGGCTTTTAAATCTGACATCCAATGAATTACGGACTAAACAAAACTTATCAATTATCCATTGTTAATCGTTAATTGTCAATTGTTAATTTTTACCAACCTTTATCAGCTTGAGAAAGAACATAAGTGGCTACATCTTCGATTTGTTCAGGCTTTAAACGTGTACCAAAAGCGGGCATAGCACCTTTACCATTAGTTACTTGATTTTTAATACTTTCTATGTCATACATCGAGTATTTTTCTAAATCAGCTTTCTGTAAAGTTTTCACTGGATTAACTACATTTTTTCCTCCCATGTGACAGGATGCACAATTAGCGGAAAATATAGCTGCCCCTTTTCCTGCATCACCAGCCAAAGCAGGATTAGCAAAGGTTAAGCTAAAAATAGTGATTAATAAAACTACTACACTAAGAATTTTTTTCATTGGGAATTTTGATACAAATATTATGGGATCATTTTGATCATCCTTAATTTGTTTTTTCTTGTCAAAAGACAACCTGTCAAAGTTTGTTACATTTCTTAATAAAGATTATCTCCTCATCATCTTTAATCACTTTTTAAACTGGGAAAAAAATATCTAAATATTCCGCTAATTTCATCCATAAACGTAGGTGATTTTTTTCTGTCAAGTTATCATTATTTACTAATAGTTTTTGATGTAAAAATTGATAATAAATTTCTTGAACTTTATCTAACCAAAGATTCAATTTTAATTGCTTACCTATTTTAATTAATTTATCTATCAGTTGAATATGAGTTTCTAGGGAATCTAATGAAGTTTCTGATAAAATTTGTTGCACACAAGATGATATTAATTTCTCAAGGGTTTTTTTACCTTTTGGTATCTCTAATTTACATCTTAAACTATCAGCTTCATTTGCGATCGCTTCTAAATCGAGAAGATAAGGTTCTAAATTATCTAAGTCAGGGGTAGTATTATTAATAGCCTCAATCACTTTGATACAACGATAAGAAATGGCAACTTCCGCTGCTACCTGCAACTCTTGGGGAATAGGGACTTCATCTCGTTGAAAAGCCAGTAAAATACTATAATTATCTCGATATACTTGAGTATAAAGCTGATCAAGACGTTTTTTTGTTGTTACCGTCAATTTTTCCATGATAGCTAGTCTTTCTTCCGCAAAAAGATGTTGTAAGTCAAAGGATTTATTACCGAATAGACGACTCATTGTTAAAATTAATTCCACCACACTAGCTTGTTTGAGGATAGCAAATAACTCCTCTTTCATCTGGGTATAAGCCAAACGACTAGAAAAGGGTTGAATACAGCAATGAAAATCCCATCCTCCTAAGTGTAAAACCGCAAAGATGAAATGACCACTTTCCCAAGTAATTTGTGAAGTTAAACGCACTTGTCCTACAGCCAACGTCAAAGAGCCAATCTGTTGTTTTTGATAGTCTAATTTTTGGGTAGAGTAACAGTAGATACTTTGCTCATCTTGATATTCATTATATAAGGAACTAAGAGCATAATGAGCAGTAACTTGTTCTAAATTTACTTGAGAAGGTAACACTGCTTGACGATAAACTCCTTCACCATTAAGATATTCTTTAACATTACTTGGTGCATTAGATAATCGATCGATAAATTCCTTTTCTAGTTGTACTCCTGCTACCTCTCCAGCTAACTCTAAAGCGTGGGAAGCATAGCGTAATATCTGTGTACCTTCGGGGCGTGATATTTCTTCAAAAAACCATCCGCAACTAGTAAACATTAATAAAGAGTGTCGTTGCATTTCTAACAATCGTAAAGCGTCAATTTGTTCACTAGGGGATAGTTGATGACTGGTGTGACGGTGTAAAAATTTTTCTACACTATTAGGATTACGATCTAAAATAACATCTATATATTCATCCCTAGCTAACCAAGGATTTTTAAAATAGTTATAACCAACATCCTCATAAACTTTAGTTAACTCATCTCGTAACCAGTTTAAAGTTTCTCGCAGAGGTTTACGCCATTTTTGATGATATTCACCTCCTCCTCCACATCCGCAGTCATCTTTCCATCTTTCGACACCGTGATAACAACTCCAAGCGGTAACGGGTTTTAATTCAACTTCCCAAGTCGGGGTAACTATCCCAAGATAATGAGCATAATTGGTGACAGTCCAACCTTTTTGGGGAAATTCTTTAGTAAAAGCATAAGCTAGACATTTTTCTGTATCTTTTTTATGATGTCCAAAAGTCTCACCATCAGTAGCAACGGATATAATTTGAGATTGACGATTATCTCCTCTTACCGCAAGGCTTAAACGGGAATAAAAATGATGACTGCTTAACAAGACATCACCAAAACCCATATCTCCAGATATAGGCCCATCATAGAAGAAAATATCAATATAATCCTTATCCTTATCATTAACATAACACCGATAAGGACGGGTTGGATCAATTTGTCCTCCTCCTACCTCTAACCATTCTTCTGAGTCTCCTATTTCTCGACATCTTTCGGCTTGGGTAGGTGCAAGAATAATAAATTTAATACCCTCTGCAATCAAAACCTCTAAGGTGGGATAATCCACGGCAGTTTCTGCTAACCACATTCCTTCTGGTTGTCTGCCAAAACGATTATAAAAGTCTGCTTTTCCCCATTTTACTTGAGTATATTTATCTCTTTCGTTGGCAAGGGGCAAGATAATATGATTATATACTTGAGCGATCGCATTTCCATGACCATTTAACCTTTGACAACTAGCTCTATCCGCTTCTATAATTTTTTGATATACTTCTCGATCGTATTTTTCTAACCATGACATGAGGGTAGCCCCCATATTAAAACTCATATATTCATAGTTATTGACAATACCGACAATATCACCATCATTGTTGAAAATACGAGCAAAGGCATTATTACGGTAACATTCATAAAAAATTCGCTCATTCCAATCATGAAAAGGATGGGCGCTTGGTTGCCTTTCGATAATATTGAGATAGGGGTTTTCTCTAGGAGGTTGATAAAAATGTCCATGCACCGTGACATAAATACCTTTAGCTTGAGATAAGGGAGAAATCTCACTATCTAATGATTGATGAAGATTATCGGCGGAGGCTATATTGATTGTCATAGCAGAAAAAAGATAACGGTTTTAACTACCATTTAACCTTAATTATTCCCCTCATCGATCGATTATGGTGATAATTTGATAATGGAAGATTTTTTATAATTAATTTTTTAATCACCAAAAATCATAGTTTAAATCAGCAATGCCGGAATTAACAACTAACTATCAACTATTCACGGTAGGCAACTCTTAATTTAGCCGATCGAGATCTCCCATTTGCCCTTTGTTCTTCTATACTAGGAATAATTGGTTTTTTAGTGATAATTTTGAGAAGAGGATGATCTCGAAATTGATTTTTGACGATACGATCTTCTAAACTATGAAAACTAATGACAGCAATTCTACCTTCTGGTTTAAGCCAATTTGGTGCCACTTGCAGAAATTTCTCTAAAGAGGTTAATTCTTCATTTACTTTAATTCTTAATGCTTGAAAAGTACGAGTTGCAGGATGTATTTTGCCATGACAATACTTCCCCGGTACACAAGAAGCAATAACATTAGCTAACTCAAGAGTCGTTGAAAAAGGACGTTTTTCCACAATAGTTTTAGCAATACGACGAGATAACCTTTCCTCTCCATAAAGATAAATTAAATCAGCTAATTGTTTTTCCTGCCAACGGTTAACAATGTCTTTTGCCATAAGAGATTGACTGGTATCCATCCGCATATCTAAATCTCCATCATGACGAAAACTGAAACCCCTTTCTCCTTGATCTAATTGGGGGGAACTTACTCCCAAATCCGCTATAATACCATCAAACTTTATATTTATAGGCTGATAGTCTGCAAAATTTCCTCGCCAAAAAATAATTCTTTCTCCATAGTCTTTTAACTTTTCTTGAGCAAAATTTATCGCTTGAATATCTCGATCGATCGAAGTTACTTTTACTGTATCATTATGGGATAAAATTAGATGGGTATGTCCTCCACCGCCTAAAGTTGCATCTAAATAATGTCCACTTTTCACTATATTTAGAGAGTCGATAATTTCTTGAGGAAAAACTGATTCATGAATAAATTTTGTTTCTTTTTCTGACATAAATTATTTAAAATAAATTTTTTCTATTTATTATCTTTATCTTTCTTTTTCTCGCAAAGATGCAAAAGTACAAAGAGACAAAGATATTATTTCTTTTCACTATCTGATGGGAAATTATAGCATTCTATCTAGGTAGTAACATTATATTTTCTTGTCAAAGTTAAAATTTAGTTCAAAATTCACACAAATAATTTACTACTACTAGATAAAATAACATATTAATATTATTTTTTAGTGAAAAATGACAAGAGTTTTAGTCTGGTTTCGTAATGATTTAAGGATTCATGATCAAGCAATTTTAACTGAAGCCCTTGCCCATAATCCTGATATAATTATCCCAGTTTATTGTTTTGACGATCGACATTTTCAAACCACAAGTTTTGGTTTTCCAAAAACAGGACAATTTAGAGCAAAGTTTTTAATGGAAGCTGTTACGGATTTAAGAAATTCTTTACAAAAAATAGGTAGTAACTTAATCATCAGAAAAGGTTTACCTGAAAAAATTATCTCAGACATTGCGGTTAATTATCAAGTTGATTTAGTCTGTTTTTCTGAAGAAGCAACCGCCGAAGAAATTAAAGTAGAAAAAAGGTTAAAGAAAAAATTAAACAAAGCAAATATCAAAATAAAATCTGTTTGGCAATCAACTCTATATCATCCATCAGAATTACCTTACAAAATAACAAATATTCCCGATTTATTTACGAACTTTAGAAAACAAGTTGAAAAGGAAAGTAAAGTTTACTCCTGTTTACAAATGCCTCAAAAATTATCACCTATTCCTGATATAAAAATTGGCAATATTCCCCATTTACAAGAGTTAGGTTTAAAAGATTATCAATCTAATGCTAAATCCGTGTTAAATTTTATAGGTGGAGAAACAGAAGGTATTAAAAGATTAAATCATTATTTTTGGCAAAAAGACTGTTTAAAAGATTATAAAAAAACTCGTAACGGAATGTTAGGAAGTGACTATTCTTCTAAATTTTCTCCTTGGTTAGCATTAGGTTGTCTTTCCCCTCGTTATATCTATCAACAAGTAACAAAATATGAGAGAGAAAGGATTAAAAATGACTCTACTTATTGGCTAATTTTTGAATTATTATGGCGAGATTTTTTCCGTTTCATCGCTATTAAATATGGTAATCAAATTTTTTATCAATCTGGTTTACAAAATATCTCCCTCCCTTGGCAAGAAAATTGGTCAATATTTGAAACATGGTGCGAGGGACAAACAGGCTATCCATTGATTGATGCTAACATGAGAGAATTAAAATCAACGGGCTTCATGTCAAATAGAGGAAGGCAAAATGTAGCTAGTTTTTTAACCAAAAACTTAGGCATAAATTGGCAAATGGGTGCCGAGTGGTTTGAGTCTTTATTAATAGATTATGATGTGTGTAGCAACTGGGGCAATTGGAATTATACAGCAGGTATTGGTAATGATGCTAGGGGGTTTCGTTATTTCAACATCCCAAAACAGTCGAAGGATTATGATTATCAAGGAGATTATTTGCGTCACTGGTTGCCAGAAATTTCAGTTATTCGAGGGGAGAAAATTCATGAGCCTTGGAAATTATCATCACAAGAACAGAAACAGTTTAATATACAGTTAGGAGTTAATTATCCCCGTCCGATGGTAGATTTTTTTAAGTCTATCAAACATAATGAACAAATTTACCTCAGTCATAGTTAATGAGTACGGTTTTAATTGTAGAAGATGATCCTATCAATCTGAAGGTTTTCGCTAAAATTCTCTCGAAAAGAGGAGGATTTCAAGTTAAAGGTACAGAAAATGTTGAGGAAGTAATTGCGATCGCAAAATCAGGAGAGGCTAAAGTAATTTTAATGGATGTTTCTTTAGCTAATAGTTATTATCAAGGACAAGCAGTTGATGGGATCAAAATTACTCAAATTCTTAAAGCCGATGATGAAACTAAACATATACCTATTATTCTTGTAACTGCTCATGCTATGCAAGGAGATAAAGAGAATTTTTTGACAGAAAGTGGTGCAAATGGTTATATTTCTAAGCCTGTAGTTGATCATCAAGGTTTTATAGATACAGTCAAAGAAATAATGAGTAATGAGTAGTATATTAAAATTCATACTAAATTGTGAAGGATTGATTTTAAATCTAATGTTGAAAGAAGTCTCACCGTGTATTTTTAATACTTGAGATAATTTGTTAACCCCCTAACTCTTAACTTCTAACCCCTAATTATTCATGGATTTTTTATTTTTATCAAAATTATTACCACTTTTTTTCTATCCTTTAGGATTGATATTTTTACTATTAATTATTAGCTTAATTTTGTGGTGGAAATATCCCCGTTGGCTACCTATTCCTGTCATTTTTGCTTGTTTGATTTTATTTATCGGTAGCAATGTTTGGGTAAGTAATTTACTGGTTAAATCTTTGGAATGGCAATATATTTCCCCCCCTGATAAATTACCTAATGTAGATGCGATCGTAGTATTAGGCGGTGGTATAAAACCTCGTATTTATCCTCGTGCCATGATTGATGTAGCAGATGGAGGCGATCGAGTGATTTATTCGGCTAAACTATATAAAATGGGCAAATCTCCTCTAATTATTCCTACTGGTGGGAGAATTTCTTGGGGTGGAGGAGAAAATTTACCATCAGAAGCTGATGATATGACGGAATTATTGTTACTTTTAGGTGTGCCAGAATCGGCAATAATCAAAGAAGGTAACTCTTTTAATACCTACGATAACGCCGTTAACACCCGTCAAATCTTACAAAAATTAAAGATTAATAGAGTTTTACTCGTTACTTCTGCATTACATATGCCTCGATCTGTGAAAATTTTTGAAAAACAAAATATTGAAGTCATTCCAGCACCTACAGATTATCTTGTCACCAAAAAAGACTTTCAAGAAGATACGAAAGAAAGTAAATGGCAAGATACCCTGCTTAATTTTTTTCCTGATTCCAACTCTTTAAATAACACTACTCTAGCTATAAAAGAATATATCGGTATGGTAGTTTATAAACTCAAAGGATGGTTGTAATGGGGTAAGTTTTATATAACAGAATCAATAATAAGTATTATCAACTGTAAACTCTCAATTGTCAGACATCTTCGATAATTAATTAGCCACAATGGTACAAGTTGGCATAAACTAATCTAAGAAAGTTTAGTTTACTAAAAGAATATATTTTCAGGAGATTAAAAAAAATGTCAATATTGTTCCAATTATTGTTAACCGTCTTAGTGTTTTTCTCTTTTGTTATGATCGTATATGTTCCTGTTGCTTATGCTTCTCCCCAAAATTGGGAGCAGTCCAAATCTTTACTCTATTTAGGTTCTGGATTATGGCTTATTTTAGTAGTAGCAGTAGCAGTATTAAATTTTTTCGTAGTTTAAAAAACTTTTTGTTAATAAATATTAAGACTCTAATTTGAAATTTATCTGGGTGGGCAAAAGTTAATCAAAGATAATAAGTATTTTTGCTCACCAAATCATTAAAAAATATTTACTGGAATACATGGCAGTTTTTGAAGGAAATTTTAATCAAGATATATCTAGTCTGCGTTTTGCTTTAGTTATTGGGCGTTTCAATGATTTAATCACCAATAAACTATTAGCGGGTTGTCAAGATTGTTTGAAAAGACACGGTATCGATATTAATCCCGACGGTAGTCAAGTTGATTATGCGTGGGTGCCCGGTAGCTTTGAAGTGCCATTAGTAGCCCGTAAATTAGCTTTAACAGGGCGTTATGATGCCATTATCTGTTTGGGTGCTGTTATTAAAGGTGATACTCCTCATTTCGATTATGTGTGTAATGAAGCGTCCAAGGGGATTGCTTCGGTTGGGTTACAAACAGGTGTCCCGATCGTATTTGGTATTTTAACAACGGATACTATGCAACAAGCCTTAGAAAGAGCAGGAATTAAAAGTAATCACGGTTGGGGTTATGCTATGAATGCGATCGAAATGGCTACTTTAATGAAAAATATTCACTAGGAGTAACAAAATATTGACGTTTAGAATAAGAAACATTTAACATTACCGATTGATTTCCTAGAGACAAAAGTTTGATCTTTGAATGTTGTTGATTCGGTGTTTTAAGTAAATAATGTTTTTTTGCGTTAAACTATATGAAGAACTTTGCAGATACTAAGTTAATCAGATGCCTTTTAAACCAAGTTATTTTAAAGCTGATTTATTTAAAATTCTCTCTAATCCCGTAAGAATCCAAATTCTGGATACTCTACGTCAGGGGGAAAACAGCGTTAATGATATTGCTCAATGGTTAGAGATAGAATCGTCTTCCGTATCCCAACAGTTAGCTATCTTGCGACGGTATCACCTAGTTAAAAGTCGCCGACAAGGTAATTATATTTTTTACTCTATAAATGAACCTGCAATTTTTAAAGTGTTAGACTCTGCTAAAGAGGTTTTTAATAATCATTTAGTAGAAATTAAAGATGCTTTGGAAAAATTTGACTAGGAAATAATGGTTTTTTAATCCCTCTAAAATAAAAAATAGCTTATGTCTTTACGTCATCAATTTCGCACTATTCATCGTAAAATTGCTCCCATTGTTTTTATTCCTTTAATTCTCATCGCTTTTACTGGAATTAGTTTTTATATTTTTACTAATTGGTTCGGTTTTTCAGAAGAAAAAGGGGAGATTTTCTTAGTAATTCATCAAGGAGAATTTTTAGGAGATCAGTTAAAGCCAATTTATGTCGTTTTGGCAGGTTTAGGATTACTAGGAATGATTGTTACTGGTTTAGTTATTCATCCTTTATTTAAAGATAAATCTCTCGCTAAAATCACTCAAAATTTTAATCAAAGAAAATTCCACATTCTAGGCTCGATCATCCTTTTTTTCCCTTTAACAATTAGTGTTATTACAGGGGTTAGTTATCGAGTAGCCAGAAGTTATTTTAACTTACCAAAAGAACAAGCTGAGATATTTTTAGAGATTCATCAAGGAGAATACTTAGGCTCATTTTTACAAAGTATTTATATTATTCTAGTGGGAATAGGCTTAATTTCTTTACTGATTACTGGTATTAAAATGACTTCTATTTTTCGTCCACGTCGTCAACTAACTAACAATAATAAATAATTATAATTAGATTAAATTTCAATGATAGACATTAAAATTTTTTCGTCTTGATCTTTTTTTTTTTCTACGATCGACCTTAGTAATTTTACTATAATCTATATTGTAAATCTTTTAAAAGAATAAAATGATTATTGAAATTTTTGCTAATGGTCAAATATTTGATTTTTCTAAAATTTATTACTATGATTATTTACTAAAATATATTTTAAATTTTAATAGTAATTTAAGAATTATCCTAGAGTTTCGATCGATAATTAGTATTATGTTTTTATATCATCAGATCGAGATTTATGTTCAAAAATTTAGTAATAAATTAATTGAAAGTTTTGAAAAAAAACATAATCAACATTTAATCAGGACTTTTAGAGCAATAAAACAAAGTTATTCTATTTAGAAATCAAACTTTATTTTGCACATCTTGACGGTAAATTAGATAATATTTCTGTTGATATTTTATGAATTATAGCTTTGACAATTTTATCCACTGATACTTTTTCTTGAAAATATTTTTAATTCTTTAATAAACAATATTTTGTATTTCTAAATCGTCAATAATTCCTATTACGAATCCTAAATAATATAAATTTTTAATGTCAATTTCTTCTTTTTTCTTTTTTTGCCACAATTTCAATAATTTTATTATCTCTTTTATCGTTCTGTAAATATTGAGTATATATACTCAATAAGTGTATAATTTTTCCGTATTGACTTGAAATATGAGCAATCTGTGAGAGATGATTTTTTCTCGGTTTTTTAGCTATAAGTGTTCATGTTATAATTTCAGTTAATAATAAATATATAAAAAAATTTTAATTAATAATATAACTTAATAATATATTAATGTCCAAATATAAACTAAAAATATTATTCCTTCATACCATTCCTGAACAGGAAAAAGAATGGCTTAAATTACTTGACTCTGATGAAATTATTTTAAATATTGAGTCTCTAAATACAAATATTACTGAGCTGTTTCAAAGTCAGCAAGAAAATCAATTTACTTTCCCTGATTTAGTTTTGATTGATGTCAGTGCGAAGACTCCAGACGGTCATTTTTACCAAGCTAGTTCTTTATCTCGTTGGTGTAAAGATAATAACATTTCTATCCATATTTTTGCTCTTAATGGTCAAGATGAGCAAATTTCGAGCTTTCAACAAAGTTGGGCTAAATATCAGGGATTGACGGGGATTTTCCCTAAACTTAACCCTGACAACTCGCCTCGGATAATTAGTAAATTGAATGAAATTTTAGGTATAAAAATTAGTCCCGTAGTTGAGGAACAATCAACAATTATACCCACAATGGAACTTCAGAAAACAGAAACAGAAGATATTAAGAATGAGCCAATTTCTGTTGATACGCCTATTTTAGAACAAAATGCACCCTTAGAAGATATTAAGAATGACTTGATTTCTATTGATACCCCTATCTTAGAACAAAATCAACCCTTAGAAGATATTAAGAATGAGTTGATTTCTGTGGAAATTACCACACCAATCGATGAAGAAATCTTAAACGATTCTTTAATGGAAGATGTCTGGGTTATTACGGCAAAAACTGATCTTGAATCTTTAAATAAGGAAATTATTAAGAGTCCTTCTTCTGCTGAACTTTTTTGTCACAGAGGAGATGTTTATTCATCCCTAGGAAATGATCAGGATGCTCTAAATGATTATAATATGGCGATTAAACTTGATTCAAAATTTGAAAGAGCTTTTCAAGGTCGTGGTCATACTTTAGTAAGATTAGGTGATTACCGTAATGGCATTAAGGATTTAACTCAAGTGCTAAAATTGAATCCGCAAAACCCTCTTGCCTATCATGATCGAGGATTAGCTATGTTTCGTCAGGGAGATGAACGAGGAGCAAGAAAAGACTATGATCGAGCCATCAAACTTAAACCTGATTTTAGTCAGGCTTATAATGATCGAGGGTTTTTACAATATTTGTTAGGTAATACGAATCAAGCTCTCCTAGATTACGAACAAGCTATTAAGTATCAGCCAGATTATGCGGATGCTTATTACAATCGAGGCAATATTTATTCAGATTTAGGTCAGTTTGAAGAGGCGATCGCCGATTATACAGAGGCTATTCGTTATAATCCTAAATTTTCTCTAGCTTATGGTAATCGTGGTATTGCCTATTATGAATTAGATTTAGTCGTTGAAGCTATTAATGATACAACTAAATCAGCTAATTTGTTTTATGAACAAGGAGATATACAAAGTTACCAACAGGCGATCGAAACTCTGAAACAGATGCAATAGTTAGGGTGCTCAGAAAAAGTCTTTTTATGAGGGTAGAGGAGATAGAAGAAATCTTAAAAAATCAAGTTTTTGAGTAAAAATCGCTAAAACTGCACTGCTGTTACTTATTGATCGACTTAGCTGTTTGTCCAAATAAGATACTTCGGCTTTCTTCGGTAACGGTTGGTTGATTTTTAAATTGTTCTGCTTGTTGATATGCCCTAATAACTGCCTCTCTTTCTCCCATGCGTTTAAACCATGCTTCTAAATAGGGAAATTGTGTTATATCCTGTTGTTGATTGACATAAGGCACTATCCAAGGATAACAAGCCATATCAGCAATGGAATACTCTCCGACAATATAATCTTTTCCTTCTAACTGTT
The DNA here is from genome assembly GCF_001548115.1 of Geminocystis sp. NIES-3709. Classification (GTDB taxonomy): domain Bacteria; phylum Cyanobacteriota; class Cyanobacteriia; order Cyanobacteriales; family Cyanobacteriaceae; genus Geminocystis. The sequence continues at coordinate 1,201,446 of NZ_AP014821.1, forward strand.
TATTTAAAACTCCATATAATCGATTGGTTTCCTTTACATAACGATCGACTGCATAGGGGATTTTCTCAGGGGCATACAACCCGAAATGATGATTTTGTCCTGCCATGGGTCCGAGTCCGCCTACCTGCCAGAATAACCATTCTAAAGTTTTAGCATATTGTCGAGTATCGGATGATAGAAATTGACCTGTTTTCTGAGCTAAATAGAGTAAAATTGCTCCTGACTCAAATAAACTAATAGGTTCTCTTTTATCAGTGGGTTGCGTATCGATAATAGCAGGAATACGATTATTAGGGGATATTTTGAGGAAATCTGGTTTAAATTGCTCTCCTTTGGCAATATTGACGGGGATAATTTTGTAATCAAGACTCGCTTCTTCTAAAAATATGGTGATTTTATGTCCGTTAGGAGTTGTCCAATAGTAAAATTCTATCATTTTTTAAATACTAGATAATGTTGTTGGGGTAAAAATTCGGCGGTTGTTACCTATTTTAATCCTACCGCTTCCATTCCTTCTTTACCTGTTTCTCACTCATTTTATGTACCCCTTTAATCATAATCAAGAAATTTTCTTTACGATACTCCACACTAACACCACTTTTCCTTTTGGTTTAAGAGCTTTTACAATGCCTTCAATTGTTTAAAGAGGTAGAAATATATAATTAATGTAATATTTTATAGCTATTAAGTACAATTACTGACCCTTATTAATTTCAAATTATGCTCTAACTAAGTATAAATCATTCAAGAAATTTTACAACTTAATTATTCACATAAAAGATTATTGTTACAAAAACAAAAAATAAGATTCTTAGCAAAAACTCAGATTAAATTAAGGATATTTAAAGATAAACTAATTCCAAAAATTAAATTCTGTAGTAAAATACTTGACTGAAATATTAATAATTAACTACAAAATAATTTTTCTTAAAAATAAATGACACCTATTATTGGAACATCAAATAATGACACCCTTTCCGGTACTTCAGGGAATGATACTATCCAAGGGTTGAACGGAAATGATAGTTTAATTGGTCTTAATGGTAACGATTTACTAGAAGGTGGTTATGGTAATGATACTCTTGTGGGTGGTTCGGGGAATGACTTATTTGTCTTAGAATATTTTGAGTCTTCTGTCTTTACTCGTAATACTGATATTGTCACTGATTTTGTTTCTGGTCAAGATAAAATAGATTTAAGAAATATTGGTATCAGTGATTTTGCCACGATTCTAATTCTTTTAGAAGAAGATGAGAATGGTACAGCACAAATTACCACCCGTTATCAGTTATCTGACAGTAGTGATTACTTTTATCGTCTCAAAATCAATGGTTTAAGAGCAAATCAGTTACAAGCCAGTAATTTTAATTTTAGCATCGCCAATAGTAGTTCTTTAATCATCGGTACTAATTCTGCTGATGACTTGTTTGCTGGTTTAGGGAATGATACCCTTGAGGGCAGAAGTGGAAACGATCGACTATTCGGGGAACAAGGTAACGATCTCTTACAAGGTGGTTTAGGTAATGATACTCTTTATGGTGGATCAGGTAACGATTTATTTGCCTTAGAAAATTTTGAGTCTTCCGTTTTTGCCCGTGAAACAGACACGATCACTGATTTTGTCCTCGGTCAAGATAAAATAGATTTAAGAAACATCGGTATCAGTGATTTTAGTACTCTTTTGCTTCTTTTAGGAGAAGATGAAAATGGTACAGCACAAATTACCACCCGTTATCAGTTATCTGACAGTAGTGATTACTTTTATCGTCTCAAAATCAATGGTTTGAGAGCAAATCAGTTAAAAGCCAGTGACTTTAATTTTAACATCGTCAATAGCAATTCTGTAATCATCGGTACTAATTCTGCCGATGACTTGTTTGCTGGTTTAGGGAATGATACCCTTGAGGGCAGAAGTGGAAACGATCGACTATTCGGGGAACAAGGTAACGATCTCTTACAAGGTGGTTTAGGTAATGATACTCTTTATGGCGGATCAGGTAACGACTTATTTGCTTTAGAATATTTTGAGTCTTCCGTTTTTACTCGTGAAACAGACACGATCACTGATTTTGTTTCTGGTCAAGATAAAATAGATTTAAGAAACATCGGTATCAGTGATTACACTACTGTTTTGATTCTTTTAGGAGAAGATGAAAACGGTACAGCACAAATTACCACCCGTTATCAGTTATCTGACAGTAGTGATTACTTTTATCGTCTCAAAGTTGATGGTTTTAGAGCAAATCAATTACAAGGAAATCAGTTTAATTTTAGTGCCGTTAGTACTGATTCTCTGATCATAGGTACTAATTCTGGGGATGATTTATTTGGGGGTTTAGGAAATGACACCCTTCAAGGTAGAAATGGAAACGATCGATTATTTGGAGAAAGAGGCAACGATTCTTTAGAAGGGGGTGTTGGTAATGACACTCTTTACGGTGGTTTAGGAGATGATATTGCCGTTTATGCTGGTACTCGTGCTGAATATTCTTGGACGAATAATCAAGGAGTATTTACTATCACTGATAGCATTGGTAATCGGGATGGTGTAGATATTTTATATGGTGTTCAAAAACTGAGATTTTCTGATCAAACTGTTACTATCGCCCCTGTTGAAGCTAACCCAACTCTTACCATCAATAATGTTAGTGTGATTGAAGGTAATAGCGGAACTAAAACCCTTGTTTTTACCGTCACTCGTTCTGGTACACCATATAATATTATTAGTGTTAATTATGCCACTGCCAATGGCACAGCGACTGCAGGAAGTGATTATGTTGCAAAAAGCGGTACTTTAACTTTTGGTATTAACGAAACCAGTAAAACTATTTCTGTGGTAGTTAATGGTGATACTACTGTAGAACTGAATGAAAATTTCTTGATTAACCTCAGTAATGCGACTAATGCTACCATCAGTGATAGTCAAGGTATCGGAACAATTACCAATGACGATTTTCCATCTCTTGCTATCAATAATGTTAGTGTAGTTGAAGGGAATAGCGGAACTAAAACTCTTGTTTTTACCGTTACTCGTACAGGTACGGCATTGCAATCTATTACGGTTAATTATGCCACAGGGAATGGCACTGCTACTGCAGGAAGTGATTATGTAGGGAAAACAGGTGCTTTAACTTTTGCCACTAATGAAACCAGTAAAACTATTTCTGTGGTAGTTAATGGTGATACTACTGTAGAACTAAATGAAAATTTCTTGGTTAATCTGAGTAATGCGACTAATGCCACTATCAGCGATAGTCAAGGTATCGGAACAATTACTAATGATGATTTTCCCACTTTACGAATTAATGACGTAACAATCTCAGAAGGTAATAGCGGAACTAAAACTCTTGTTTTTACCGTTACTCGTACAGGTACGGCATTACAATCTATTACAGTTAATTATGCCACAGGGAATGGCACAGGTACTGCTGGAAGTGATTATGTAGGGAAAACAGGTACTTTAACTTTTGCTACTAATGAAACCAGTAAAACTATTTCCGTTGTAATTAATGGTGATAGTACTGTAGAAGCTAATGAAACTTTTTTTGTTAATCTTAGTAATGCCACCAATGCAACTATTACGGATAATCAAGGTAGAGGAATAATTACTAATGATGATGTAAGTGGACTTGTTCTTGTAGGTACAAGTAGTGCAGATACCCTTACTGGAAATACGGCAAATGATACTTTGCGAGGCTTTGATGGTAATGATAGTTTAAGTGGTGGAGACGGTAATGATAACTTAAATGGTGGGAATAATAACGATCGACTTCTTGGCGGTAATGGAAATGATATTTTACTTGGGGGAACTGGGAATGATAATCTTAACGGTGGTAGTGGTAATGACACTCTTATTGCTGGTTCTGGTATAGATACTTTGACTGGAGGTACTGGAGTCGATCGATTTGGGTTCAAGTATGCTGACGAAGGGATCGATATAATCACCGATTTTTCCGTCACGGATGACAAAATTATTATTTCAGCATCTGGTTTTGGAACTAATCTTACATCTAATACCAACTTAGCTTCTTCTCAGTTCACAATTGGTAGTAGTGCAACTAGCAGTAGTCATCGATTTATTTACAATAATAGTAATGGAGAATTATTATTTGATGAGGATGGTACAGGATTAATTCCTGTAGTAAAAATTGCGACTCTCAATACAGGTTTAGCTTTGACAAATCAAAATATATTTATTGAGGCTTAAGAAAACTTAAAAATAAAATATTTTTTGACTAAACTCCCTAAGTTTTAGGGAGATTTTTTATATAATTTTATTATTATTATTGACAAAATATCTTCAGTTAGATTCAAGCAAATCTTTGAACACTAGACATAGTAAATAATCTCATAATCTCAAAAAAAATTTGATTTATTATTAATAAATATCTCTCTTTGCATCGACATGACAGAATAATTCATCTAAATTAGACATAGGGCAATATAGTAATTAAAATTTGTGATTATTTTTAGCTTAATATTTGTCCACTTTCTTATGCCGAACTGAGATTAAAAGAATAAAAATTGAAGTCAAAAAGACGTTTGTTTATGCTATCAAAAAATAAAGATTTTTCTCTCTTTCTATGTTTATACAAGTGGCAACCTTGGGGCTCATGCCTATGTTTTATGTCATGACAAAATGACGTGGGGAATGTGGGTTATAAAAATCACTATTTTGATAATAATTGTATCCTAGATTTCGATGTACTTAATAGCTCGATCGGAGTCATTTCTAAATTATAAGTAATCCAAGCAAAACCGCCGACAAAAATGGTAAAAGTAGCCATTAAACTACCAGTTAATAATTTTACTTTTTGGTGTAAAGATTCTATTTCTAATTTATTTTTTTGTAAAGTAGGTAATAATTCCTGTTCAATAATTTCAGCTTCAATAATTGGTGTTTTTTGATCAAGAAATTCCACTAAAGTATAAAGCCAATCGGTAATTAATTTAGGGCATTGAGGTTGTAAATATAATTTTACCCCTAAAGATTGTGCTAGAGGACGAGGAAAACGAGTTAAATATTTTAAAGTAAAATTTATTCCCCATAAAGAACAATATTTATTGATAATATTAATAGTTGCAATATCATATAAGCAACCAACAATTGCTTTTGCAGTAGCTTCTTCTCGTCTAAATAGTTGATCTAAAAGAACTAAAATTTCTCTTAATTTTATTTGTTCTAATTCTTTTTCTTGTTGATTTTTTGGTTTACTCATTTTCTCTAAATAAATATTTTTAAATAATTAATAACTGGTGAAAAATATCTTAATTTAGTTAAGTTTATATCACATTTTATTCAATAATTAATGACATTAATCAGCATTTAATGGTATAATTTAAAGGTGAAAATTTTATTAACTTTCTGCAATAAAGAATATTTATCTAAAAATAGTAAAATATTTAATTATTGATTATTAATTATTCATTATAAAAAATGTCTCTAACGATCGAACAAGAATTATTAAAGGCAGTCAGTAAACGGCGTAATTTTGCTATTATTTCTCACCCTGACGCTGGTAAAACCACTCTAACAGAAAAACTTTTGTTGTACGGGGGTGCAATCCATCAAGCGGGTGCCGTCAAAGCTAGGGGTGAACAACGCAGAGTTACATCTGACTGGATGGAGTTGGAAAAACAACGAGGGATTTCTATTACTTCAACTGTCTTACAATTTGACTATTTAGACTATTATATCAATTTATTAGATACTCCAGGACACCAAGACTTTAGTGAAGACACCTATCGCACCCTAGCGGCGGCAGATAATGCAGTTATGCTCATTGATGCGGCAAAAGGTTTAGAACCTCAAACTCGTAAACTTTTTGAAGTGTGCAAGTTACGATCGTTACCTATCTTTACTTTTGTAAACAAAATGGATCGACCGGGAAGATCGGCTTTTGAATTGTTAGATGAGATTGAGAAGGACTTAGGATTGCAGACTTATCCCGTTAACTATCCTATCGGTAGTGGTGATTTTTTTAAAGGAGTTTTCGATCGACGAGAACAAGCCTACCATCTATTTGAAAGAGTGGCACACGGTAGTTTAGAAGTGCCAGAAATTATTATTCCTAAAGGTGACGATCGTATTCATGATTATATTGATGATCAACTTTATGAAGAAACTCTCGAAGAATTAGAAATGTTAGAAGAAGTTGCTCCTGCATTCGATTTAGAGGCAATTCATCAAGGGAAAATGACTCCAATATTTTTTGGTAGTGCCATGACTAACTTTGGTGTTAACTTATTTCTTCAATCTTTCTTAGATTACGCCTTATCTCCTACACCCCGTAAATCAACTTTAGGAGAATTACAACCCACTCACCCCGATTTTACTGGTTTTGTGTTCAAATTACAGGCTAACATGGATCCTAAACACCGAGATAGGGTTGCCTTTGTACGGGTATGTACAGGAAAATTTGAAAAGGATATGACGGTGAATCATGCTCGATCGGGTAAACCAGTACGTTTGTCTCATCCTCAAAAATTATTTGCTCAAGGGAGAGAATCTATTGAAGAAGCCTACCCCGGTGATGTCATTGGTTTAAACAATCCGGGGGTTTTTGCCATTGGGGATACTATTTATTTGGGTAAAAAACTCGAATATGAAGGAATACCGTCATTTTCTCCTGAATTATTCTGTTATCTCAAAAATCCTAACCCTTCCAAGTTCAAACAATTCCAAAAAGGAGTACAACAGTTACAGGAAGAAGGTGCAGTACAAATTATGTACTCTGTTGACGAATTTATTCGAGATCCCATTTTAGCCGCAGTTGGTCAATTACAGTTTGAAGTGGTACAGTTTCGGATGTTGAGTGAATATAACGTGGAAACGACTTTAGAGCCTATTCCTTTCAACGTTGCTCGTTGGGTGGTGGATGGTTGGGAAGCCTTAGAAAAAGTCGGACGTTTGTTTAATACTATGACGGTAAAAGATGCTCGTAATCGTCCTGTTTTACTTTTCCGCAATCAATGGAATGTGAATCAACTAGAAGGGGATCATCCTGATTTAAAATTAAGCTCGATTGCTTTTTAACCTCCGTGAATAATAAAGAAAATGATGAAGACAAGACAGGTGGATTGGTGGACAGGTGGAAAAATTACGAATATTCGATGCACTTTTTATAGAATCTTGTTTATTCACAAACAATACATTTTTCTGCTTCTGCTTGTCTGCCTGTCAAGGAGAGTAAATTAACACCCACTAATTCTACTGATTATTTTGTAAATTTTTAAAGAACTCGAATAATACTAGGAATATTTTTAATAGCGTTCAAACTACGAATTTCCTCGATCGCTGTTCTAAAATTACCTTCTCTTACCTTATGAGTGACAACGACAATTTCTGCCAAATCTCCTTGAAAACCAATTTGTACCACCGATTCTAAACTAACATCATGATCTCCGAAAGCAGTACCTAAATGACCAATAACTCCGGGTACATCAGCACAAAGGAAACGAGTATAAAAACGGGTATAAACTTCTTCAATGGGTGTAACAACACAATAACTTTGAGGAGAACAACTAAGGAGAGGATCAAGATTTTCGGCTTTGTTATTACTATGAAGAACCCCCACAATATTCATTATATCAGCAACTACCGCACTAGCTGTCGGCCCTGATCCAGCACCTGGACCATAAAACATTACTTGTCCTAAAGGTTGCCCTTCCACTAAAATAGCGTTATTTACCCCGTTAATATTGGCGAGGGGATGAGATTTAGGTACGAAAGTAGGATGAACTCTTAACTGTAATTTTTCAGTGTCAATTACTTTATGGGCGATCGCCAAAAGTTTAATCACAAATCCCAATTTTTCAGCATAACTAATGTCACTGCTAGTAATTTTAGTAATACCTTCACAATAAACATCTTCTCGTTTTACCTTGCCACCAAAGGCTAAAGAGGCAAGAATCGAAATTTTATCAGCGGCATCCAATCCTCCTACATCAGCAGTGGGATCAGCCTCAGCGTAACCTAATGCTTGAGCTTCTTGCAATACTTCGGCAAAATCGGCACCGTGTTGAGTCATTTGGGTAAGAATATAGTTGGTTGTACCATTGACAATACCGATAATATTTTCAAAACGGTTAGCCCCTAAAGATTGTTTCAACGGTTCTACAATAGGAATACCACCGCCCACCGCCGCTTCTAGGAGTACATAAACTTTAGCTTTATTGGCGGCTTCATAAATTTCTGGACCAAATCTCGCCATTACGGCTTTATTTGCCGTTACAACGTGCTTCTTATGCTCGATTGCTTTTAAAATAAGACTTCTAGCAGGTTCTAAGCCTCCTAGCAATTCCACTACAATATCAATATCTGGATTAGTAACAATTGCGTCTAAATCAGTAGTCAGAATTTCCGTAGGTAATGTAATCGTACGTTTTTTGTCTAAAGACTTAACTCCCACTTGCTCGATCGTTATATCTTGGATAAGGGGATGTCTGCCTTCAGGATTAAGTAATATTTCTGCTGTACCTGTACCTACAGTTCCTAGTCCTAACAAACCGATTTTAAAAGCCACAATATCTATCCTTCACAATTTGATCTTATTTTGGCTATTGTACAATTAACAATTAACAATTAACAATAGACTTCTTGTATAAGTCATTTTGTTACTCAAAAATTAACCAATTTTTCGTTCTGTTAGTTTTCATTAGTCGTTTTAGCCAACTTGTGCTGTGAGTCATGAAATTTATTTCTCGGTAGAACATCGATAATTATTAATTATATAAATCTTTATATATTGAATCAATAACAGACTTTGCCATAAATTGACAAAGCTAATAGTTTAAATCGGCTAAAGCGATCATAACAAACCTCGATCGAATTTATTTGATGGTGAGATTTTGTTATTGTACCAAACAAAATATTCGTTCTCAATAGTTATAAATTAGGTAAAATTATTAATGAACTCTTAATCTAATATTTAGTCAATAATAATTACCTTGAAAATTAACTGTAATTCTTTGCTTCTTCTTAATAAAATACTAAGTTTTGGTAGCTGTGTAATGTTATATTTATTTTTCTTAAATTTTAAATTTTAATATCAATTATTTTTCTATTCCCTACAATAAACATTTTTTAAATTAACATTTTTTATAACTTTTTAAACTCGATCGAACTTATATTATGAACTTGAATAAATTGGATTTTAATACTATTTTTCCCTACAAACTAGACGATTTTCAACAAGAAGCGATAAATTATTTAGAGGATAATAAATCCGTTGTTGTCACCGCTCCTACAGGTTCAGGTAAAACTTTAATTGGAGAATATGCTATTTACAGAGCTTTAAATCAAGGAAAAAGAGTATTTTATACAACTCCTTTAAAAGCTCTTTCTAACCAAAAATTTCGAGATTTTCAAGAAAAATTTGGACAAACTTTACTACCAGAAAATAATACCTATGGCGAAATTGGTTTAATCACTGGAGACGTGTTAATTAACCCTTCCGCCCCTGTTATTGTGATGACAACAGAAATTTTCCGCAATATGTTATATAGTACCCCCATCGGAGAAGTAGGAACTTCTGTGAGAGAAGTGCAAACCGTTATCTTAGATGAATGCCACTATATCAGTGATCCCGGACGAGGTACAGTATGGGAAGAATCTATTATTTATTGTCCTTCCAATATTCAATTAGTAGCATTATCTGCAACTATTGGCAATCCTCAAGATTTATGTAATTGGATTAATAATGTCCGAAAAGCTCATTTTCAACAGGGTATTATGAGCGAGTGTAAGTTAGTTAACTCTGATTTTCGTCCTGTACCATTAAAGTTCTATTTTAGTCATGCGAAAGGTTTATATGGATTATTTAATGAAAAAACTCAAAGGTTAAATCCTCAATTAAAACCATTTTTAGCTACTAATAAAAGAGGGAAATTTAACCCTAAAGATTGTCCTAGTATCAAAACGATCGTGCAGCAATTAAGTAATAATAATATGCTCCCTGCTATTTACATCATTTTTAGCAGAAAGGGATGTGATCAAGCAGTAGAATCTTTAAGCTATTTTAACCTAGTTACAGTGGAAGAAAGTAGAAAAATTTTACTTTATTTACTATATTTTCTCATGATTGAAAATTTAGAATTACAGAGTAAGATTATCGAATTTGCCAAAAAAGAGCATGAAATTGCTTACGAAAAGATTATCAGCTTTATCGCTAATAACGATCGAGCAGGAGAAGATTTAGTTAATTATTTAATTGATAAACCTTTATTTAAAGAACGTTTATTAAGATTTTTAGCAGATAATAGTGAGTTAGTAAGAAGCAGTCAAATTGAACCATTAACCAGAGGAATTGCCGCCCACCATGCAGGAATTTTACCAGCTTGGAAAGAATTAGTAGAGCGTTTATTTGAATTAGGTTTAGTTAAAATTGTTTTTGCTACGGCTACCCTTGCCGCCGGAATTAATATGCCTGCGCGCACCACCGTTATTTCTGCTTTAAAAAAAAGAGGTGATGATGGACACCGTTTATTAACCCCTTCCGAATTTCTGCAAATTGCGGGGAGAGCAGGACGTAGAGGCATGGACAAGGTAGGATACGTTATCACCGTTCAAACTCTATTTGAGGGGGTATTAATTGCATCTAAGATGGCAAAAGCATCTCCTGAACCTCTGCGGAGTCAATTTACCCCTAGTTACGGCATGGTACTAAATTTGTTACAAAAACATACGATTGAGGAAGCGAAGGATTTATTAGAGTTGAGTTTTGCTGAATATTTAGCTCAATTACAACTTTTACCCCAAGAGGATGCGATCGCTAGTTATACTACAGAATTGACTAAATTAGATATTATGTTAGCTGGATACAATAGTAGAGATTTAGCTAATTACGAGAAATTAAAAGAAAGAAAGAAACAAGAGAAGAAAATTCTCAAACTATTTCAAAGAAACTGGATACAAGCTCGACAACGGGCAATAATGCCTTATTTAGAAACTTTATTACCAGGAGCGATACTTCACTTAAGTCGAGAAAACAAGAAAAATCCCTATAATATTAATGCTGTTTTTGTTGCTCATATCCCTAATGGTAATCAAAAATTTTTACTGTGTCTAGGGAAAGATAATAACTGGTATATCGCTTCTTTTGTGGATGTTATTGATATTAATGGTGGTAGAATTCCCAGTAGTTTGATAGAACAAGTAGATATACCTGATGTACAAGATTTTAAAATTGGTTTATGGTGTTACGGGGATGAAAATACGATAAATGTTAGTCAATTAATCTCAGAATATGAACAAGAATATACTCAACCGACGGAGGAAATTATCCAACAACAACAAAGAATAGCAGAAGTAGAAGACTCGATCGTCAATAATCCCTTAGATAAGGTAGAAAAAATTGGACAAATTCTCAAAAATAACCGTAAACGACAATTATTAAAACAAGAGTTAACTCGTATTCAAACTCAATATCAGAGAGGAAAGTCTAATAGTTCTTATTATTGGCAAGAATTTCTGGCATTAATCGAGATTTTGCGAGAATTTGGAGCATTAGATAAATTTACTCCCACCCCTTTAGGAGAAGCAGCCGCCGTTATTCGTGGAGAAAATGAATTATGGTTAGGATTAGCTTTAATGTCTCGTCGTCTTGATTTTCTTTCTCCTCACCATCTAGCCGGAGTAATTACCGCTTTAATTACCGAACCTGCACGGTTTGACACATGGGTAGGTTATCAAGCCTCCCCTGAAGTGTTAGATACTTTGGGGTTACAAAAAATAGATGATATAAACTATAATCCTCAACAAGAATTATGGGAAATTCGTCGTCGTCTTAATCAAGCGCAAAAACATCATGAAATAACGATTCCTGTATGGTTAGAAAGAGATATGATAGGCTTATCCGAAGCATGGTGTTTAGGGGAAACTTGGGAAGAAATAGCTAAAAATACCACGATGGATGAGGGAGATATTGTTAGAGTTTTACGACGTACAGTGGATGTCTTAGTACAAATTCCTCAAGTGCCGGGGGTTGATAATAATTTAATAAAAACAGCAAAAGAAGCGGTAATAAAAATGAGACGTTTTCCAGTGTTATAATTATTTTTAGAAATGTCTGAAAACCTAATTTATTCATTCTTAATTTCTTTTGATCTTTTTAACTATCAATCTTTAATAATATCCTGTTTAAAAGTAAAAAGTTGTGAAATATTTTACAGATTATGAAAGTTCCATCTATTAAAAATACCGTGCAAAAAACTCTTGACTTATTTAAGGTTGATGAAACAGAAATCGCCGAGTTATTAGAGTCAGTTCGATCGAATTTACCTACGACAGAAGCCTTATTAATTGGCAAACCTCAAGCAGGAAAAAGCTCGATCGTGCGAGGCTTAACAGGAGTGGGAGAAGAAATAGTGGGAAAAGGTTTTCGTCCCCATACAGAACATACCCAAAGGTATTCTTACCCCTCTGAAGAATTGCCATTACTAATTTTTACTGACACGGTAGGATTAGGAGATGTTACTAAAAATACTGACGAAATTATTGTAGAATTAACTACTGAATTAGACATTGAAAATAAAAGGGCAAGAATTTTAATTTTGACGATAAAAATTAATGACTTTGCTACCGATAGTTTAAAAACGATCGCTGAAAATTTAAGAAAAAAATATTCTCAAATTCCTTGTTTATTAGTAGTCACCTCCCTTCATGAACTTTACCCCGATTTAAATGAAACGCAACATCCTGAATATCCTCCCAGTTTTTCCGAAATAGAAAGAGCATTTACAGAAATAAAAGATACATTTCAAGGATTATTCGATCGAGCAATTTTAATTGATTTTACCTTAGAAGAAGACGGATTTAATCCAGTATTTTATGGTTTAGAAAATCTACGAGATTCTTTAGCCGAATTATTACCATCAGCAGAAGCAAAAACCATACATCAACTATTAGATGAAACTGTTAATTCTGAGTTAGGAAATCTTTATAAAGATGTCGCTAGACGGTATATTTTAGCCTTTAGCATCATGGCAGCAACCGTTTCCGCCGTACCTTTACCCTTTGCTACTATGCCCGTTTTAACAGCCTTAGAAGTGACAATGGTAGGAATGTTAGGACAACTTTATGGACAAACTATCAGTGTTTCTCAAGCAGGAGGTATTATAAGTGCGATCGCCGGAGGATTTTTAGCCAAAGCTATAGGCAGAGAATTAATTAAATTTATACCCGGATTTGGGGCAGTAGTGGCGGCTAGTTGGGCTGGTGCTTATACTTGGGCATTAGGAGAGGGTGCTTGTGCTTATTTTGGGGATATTATCGGTGGTAAAAAACCCAATCCCGACAAGATTAAAGAAGTGATGAAAAATGCGTTTAAAAATGCCAAGCAACAATTAAATACCAAATAATTAGATTTTATTATTGATTAATCACTATAATTTACAACCATTCGTATAATATTTTTTCTCATTTCACAAACCAATATAATGCACTTGTACTAAATGTCTCCAATTTAGATCTTGTAGTGGGATTCATTCTAGTCAAAGGCATCTCTAAATAACTTCATAAAACCAGTTTCAAAAATTTTTATTTTTCTTGCATTTTTAAATGATATTAGCTATAATCAGTAAATGTGAGCAAAACGCTTCACGGGGGCGTGGCGGAATGGTAGACGCTACGGACTTAAGTAAAATTGAGCCTTACAGAGGAAACTCTATAAGTGAAAGTTCTCAAATTCAGGGAAACCTACGTTGGTTAATTCTAATAAGGCAATCCTGAGCCAAGCCGAATTTTCGGAAGGTGCAGAGACTAAACGGGAACTACCCTAACAGTAATGCTGAGGGTAAAGAGATAGTCCAATTCTTAAAGCTGAATTTAGCAGTAGTGAAAGCTACGAAAGAATGAAAATCCGTTGATTTTAATCGATCGTGAGAGTTCAAGTCTCTCCGCCCCCATCTTTTATGATTCTTTATTCATAATTACTCTTATGTACAGTAACTGTACAGTAACAAATTGTTTTTCATTGGTAATAGATTAGTCTTATCTTAATAAATTAAATGACGTGATCATAAATTGATGTCGTCAAATTAACTATTAGGACGTGGAGGAATTACCTTGCAAATTTCAAAGAGAATTCTTCCTGGAAATTGGTAAAACTGATAACGGAAATGTTATTGTTACCAGTCATCTTATGGGTGTAAGATCTCATTTATTAAAAAAAATTGAACAAGAAAAAAGAATAAATGATAAAGCTCGTTTAGGGTTTATTTGGGCTTAGTTTTTGTTTAAGTACCGCTAATTAATTATTTAGCTTCCATCCAGTTTTTTCCTGTATGAATATCAACAATTAAAGGTATTTTGAGGCTGATAATATTCTCCATTATTTCTTTAATTTTAATTCCTAATTCTTCTACTTCTTCTAAAGGTAATTCAAATACTAATTCGTCATGTACTTGCAATAATAAATTACCTTGATAATTTGCTAAAATTCGATCGACTTCTATCATAGCCACTTTAATAATATCTGCACTTGAGCCTTGAATTGGTGCATTTGCAGCCGCCCGTAACATTTGTGCCGAATAATTAGTTAGTTTTAAACTAGATAAATCAACTTCATTTATATCTTTTTCTCTTAAGTTTTGTAAAGCTCGATCATCGAAATTAAAGTAACGTCTTCTCCCTAAGATAGTAGTGACATAACCATTAACTAAGGCTTCTTTTTTCATTGTTTCTAAATAATTAAAAACTCTCTGATATTTTTCCCGATAAATATTAATAAAATTTTGTGCATCCTTTACACTTACTCCTGTTTCCCTTGCAAATTTTTGTGCCCCCATGCCATAAATAACACCAAAATTAATGGTTTTACCTAAGTTTCTTTCTTCAGCAGTAATGTCTTCTTTCTCTAATAATAATTTAGCTGTGACAGTGTGAATATCTTGACAATTTTGATAAGCAGAGATTAAGATAGGTTCTTCACTTAAATGAGCTAAAATTCTTAACTCAATTTGAGAGTAATCTGCGCTCAAAAATAAGCAGTTTTCTTGAGGAATAAAAGCCTTTCTAATTTGCCTAGAAAATGCTGTACGAATGGGGATATTTTGTAAATTGGGATTAGAAGATGAAAGTCGGCCTGTTGCCGTAATCATTTGATTATAATTAGTGTGAACTCGATTTGTTTTTAAGTTGGCTAAAGTAGGTAAAGTATCTACATAAGTTGATTTTAATTTTCCTAGGGTACGATGATTTAAAATATCGTCAATAATAGGATGATCTCCTTTGAGTTTTTCTAATATCCCTTGATTCGTCGAATAACCAGTTTTTGTCTTAGTAGATTTTCGTTTATCTAACTCTAATTTTTCAAATAATAACTCACTCAATTGTTTTGGTGATGCTAGATTAAAGTTTCCTACTTCTTTATATACTTTTTCTTCAATTTTATTTAATTCTCGATCGATTTCCTGAGATAATATATATAAATAATCTCGATCAATCATTACTCCTAAAGTTTCCATTTTTGCTAGAATAGGCTCTAATTTTAACTCTATATCAAAGACTGACTTTAAACTAGGTAATTTTTCTAATTTTTTATCTAAAATTTCTGTTAACTGAAAAGTTGCTAATACATCTAACCCACAATATTCTGCTACTTTTTCGATCGATAAGTTTCCAACATTTTGATTTTTAGGGAGATTTAAGTCATCATAATCAAGGGATATAATATCCTTTAAATATTTAAAAGATAAACTACTTAACTTATGACTTTCTTCTGGTTGTAAAACATAACTAGCCAACATTGTATCAAATATAATACCTTGAATATTAATGCCATGATTACCAAAAATTTGTCGATCGAATTTAACGTTATGAAAGGTTTTTCGATAGTCTTTATCTTCTAAAATAGGTTGTAAAATTGTCTTGATTTCTGAGAGTGTTAATTGTTGCCCTTCCAAATGTTTTACAGGAATATAAGCTACTTTATCCCAACTATTACCCCAACAACAACCGATACCAACTAAATTAGCTTTTTGAGTATCTAAAGCATCAGTTTCTGTATCCCATGCTGTTAAACTATTTTCTCGAATCATAAAGGCTAATTGTTCTAACTTTTCTAAGGTATCGACAATAAAAGTTTCTTTATAATTTTTTATGTTGTTATTAATAGAAGGTTGAGAGAATAAAGATAATTGATTATCTTCAGTAATAATTTGCTCTGATTCTATGGTTAATAAATCTCCTCCTAATTTTTCTTGAATATTATTAATTTGTTTAACAAAATTATTCAACTCTAGGTGTTGCAATAGAGGAATAATTTTTTGAGGATCAAATCCTATTAATTTACAATTTTCTAAAGATAAATTTAATTCAATATTAGTAACTATTTCGGCTAAGTATTGAGAATGTAAAGCATCTTTTTCTCCTTTAATTAACTTAATTTTAATCGCTCCTTTGATTTTTTCTAAGTTATTATAAATATTAGTTAAATTATCATATTCATTCAATAAATTACTGGCAATTTTTTCTCCTATTCCCAACACTCCCGGAATACTATCAGATTTGTCTCCACATAAGGCTTTATAATCTACAATTTGCGAGGGTTTAACTTTCATTTTGGTAAATACTGCTTCCTCATCATAAATTTCATATTTACCGAGACTTCTTTCTAAGTATAAAACTGTTACTTGTTGCTCATCATTTACAAGTTGAAATAAATCTCGATCGCCTGTTAAAATTTTGACTTGATAATTTTCTTTAACGGCTTGGGTTGTTAATGTCCCAATCACGTCATCAGCTTCAAATCCTGATGCTGTCACAATGGTAATATTTAAAGCCTTGAGTAATTCTTGCAAATTATTCATATCTTCAATAAAATCTAATGGAGTTTCTGCCCGATCGGCTTTATAATTACTATCAGCAGTATGACGAAAAGTTGCTTCTCTTAAATCAAAAGCAACGGCTAAACACTGGGGTTGATAATCTCCAATAATTTGTAATAAGGAATTGAGAAAGCCAAAACAAACACCTGTGGGAATCCCTGTCGAAGTGCGTAAAGGGCCTTTTTTTGTCTTTGCTAAGGCATAATAAGAACGATAAGCTAAAGAATGTCCATCAACGATGAGAAATAAAGGATTAGTCATGAAAACTTAATTAATAATTGATAATCGCAAATTCAATTTTATCGGTTTCTCAGGGCTAAGATTTTGTGAGACAACAAAATTTTCTTTATTTTCTCGAAAACCATTACTAATTATTAAGTAAAATCAAGAAACATTACAAAGTTTAAATTTTACTAGGCAAATTTAATGAGGACAATTTATATTTATTAGTAGGTACACAAAAGGCGATTTAAGGCTCTTTTATAAAAAATAATTCGAGTTTGTACCCTCTGCTCTGAATTAAGACGATTAACTGTCGATCGAAACTGTGACTTCTGAGATTGTTTAGCTCAACTTTAATGGTTGTAGTGTGAATAGAAAAAATCAAAAGGAGATGCGTTTGTGGGTGTGAATTAATCCCCCTCAAAGTTACGTTAGTTGAGTTAGAGTTCAATATGTAACTTATAGATGCTCAAAGCTCAGTATAGAAAAGTTAATTGTTTATTTGTAAACCCCTAGTAACTCAGTTCCTCTGAGATAAATAATTGAATTTCGATTCCTATAAAATAATGTAACCTGCCTAGCTATCTATGGTGGGTTATGTTTTTTGAGAGAGTTAAATCTAAATCTATAGTTTTTCATGACAATATTTGATTCCTAAACTTACAAAATAAGCTAATCCTGACACAACAATAATAGTAGCTCCAGAAGTCAAATTGAAAGTGTAAGAAAGCGATAATCCCGTTAAGATAAAAACAACTCCCAAAATACTGCTTAATATCATCATCTGTTTAATTTCTCCCACAAATTGATTCGCAACAGCCGGAGGAATGGTTAATAAGGCAATTACCATAATTAATCCTACTACTTGCATCACCATCACAATAGTAAGTGCGATCGCACCTATCAACATTAAGTATAGTCCATTAACAGGAATATTCCGAGTAGTAGCAAAAACTGGATCAAAAGATATAGCTAATAACTCTTTATAAAATAGACATACCATTGTGACAATAATCACGTCCAAAATTAACATAATTAGTAAATCACTCTTTGGCACGGCTAAAATACTACCAAATAAATAACTCATCAAATTAGCCTTGTAACCCTTAGTTAAATCGATAAGAATGATACCAATACCCATACCTATCGCCCACATTGTGCCAATAATAGTATCAGCTCTTTCCTTTGTATTTTTCTCCACTAATCCCATGCCTAACCCTGATAATACCGCAAACACGATCGCACCGAAAAAAGGATTAAATCCAAAAAAGTAACCTAATCCAATACCACCATAAGCGGCATGGGCGATGCCACCACTGATAAAAACAATACGATTAACCACTACAAATGTACCAACAATACCACAAGCAATACTAACTAAGACACCTGCCATAATGGCATTTTGCATAAATTCAAATTTTAATATATCTGGCATAATTTGAAATTAATAAATAGGAATACTTTTTTCTAATTTTTCAAAGGTGTTTTGAGTAATAAAATTAAGATTTTTCACTGAAAAAATAGCCCTTGATTTAATTTAACTTGCTTATAGAACCTATTTGATATTTACGCCTGTAACCTTAGTCACAAAAGGCTTTAATCTCGTTAAAGCATTTCTCTTGAAATCATTACTATGTAATCATTCTAAAAAAGATACCAAATGGTTTCTATAAAATAAAGTAATTGCTTCAGTCGTAGTAAATTTGAATTGTTCACTTAATTAATAGGTAACCAACAAAGCCTCAACGTAAGCCACCAGATATATGACATCAATGGACTCATAAACTCACCATCACTAATTAGACCATGAGCCATACGATTTCTTAAGTTACTACCAGCATGTTCAACAAGTAAGCATTTCAAATCAAACAGCGTATTCTCATCAAAGATAGAAGCTATTTCTGGACAATAGAGAGTAGAGTTTAAGTTATGCTCATTCTGAATGCCAGAGTCATCCAATCCCGAAGTAATTATGCCTCTTCGCCACATAATATAACGGACGGAGTTTTCAATTTGAGGAATTAGGATGTGGGTAGATGTGAAGAAATCTCCGATCAGTCCAGCATAAAGTCCCTTAGCAAACAGATATTCACGTTCAGGCGGAACAAATGGGCTATGCGAAATTATTGAGAGAATATCATTGAGCCGTACATTATGCTCTAGATTAATTTGATATCTGGCAGGCTCAACATATGCTTGAGCTTGTAGGTTCTGATGGTAAATAGCATTCCGACACATCTCAAAACGAGTTGCAGCCTCTGCTTCTTCAGGATTATTAGAGAGAACAGAACCTGGTTGACGGGCAACGACTTTGCCCATTTCATTCATCATGACAATAGGGAAAAGATGAGATACAACAAACTCTTGAGCCTGTTGCTGTACTTTTTGTCTCAATTGAGGAACATTAGTTGGAGAACCCAAGAGGGACAATGCGAAAAGTGCCTCTTGAAAGTCTTTACCTCTAACATGATTTTTTGCTTCTTCTACCAACTCGCTAATATCCATTTCGTGGGAACTGGTAATCATCTCATTGCGAGTTTCTTCTTGGTACTGAAGAAGGAGCCTATGAACTTCCTCGGCTCTTACTTTAGCATCTACTGTTTCTTCCTTCGAGCCTCGAATACTCCTAAAAGCTTCAACAGCATCTTGTAAAAAATGTGATGCGACCGTATAGCTTGGCGGAGTTCTTTTGAGGGCAGATTCAGCTTCCTTTACATAAGTTTCTGCGGCAGACATCGAAGCAGTAAGCTCCTTGCTGAAGTCTTTCTCCATGCGATGCCATACAGCTTTAATACCCCAGAGTGTTCTTGCTCTACGCCAATCAGAGATTGATTCTGCTAAAGTTGCTGCTTTTTCACAAAGGGCTGCGTATTTAGCTGGGTCTCCAAATCGATACTCCTGCAATAGCTCCATTAGCTTTGCAGATAACCATAGGGGATCTTCCCCTTGATAGCGTTCAAGAACTGCTTCTATGTGCTTAAAAACAACTTCGTCTTGGTGCCTGATTTTACGTGCCAACCGTAACGCCCGTTCAATTCTGTCAACACAGTAGTGAGTCCACTGCTTAGGATTTTCTAAAATGGTTGCTGATTGTAAGTAAGCAGGAATTGCTAGCTGAGCCATTCGATAATCACGACGTTTGACCCAGAGAATATCTGCTACTCGTGCTTGGAGTTCAGGGTCTGATATTTCAGGTGCAATTTCAGCAAGAAAGTCTAGCTGTTCATCTGTAAGGTTTTTGAAAATATCAGCAAAAAACTCCTCGGTTGATTCTGGTTTAATAGCAGCGCTGGTCACTGCTGCCAGAACTGCAAACACCGCTTGATCCCTAAGATTTTCCGCTTCTTGTACTTCTTGCGATTTCTTCCAGAAGACACGATTATAAGAGAGACAATCTTTCCGTTCACTGCTGTTGACTACATCCTGCCAACAAGAATTATTAAAGTCATCTTTGGTAAGAAGCGGATTCATATGTTAATTTAACGATTTCGATATTGAAGTTAATTTAATTTTTAAATTCGATCGATGTCTATTGTGGTTAAAGTTTGACAAGCAATAAAACAACTCAGAGTTTGTATTTTATTAGGAATACAGTTAACTTGCTATATGATTTAATAATTGTCTAACTATAATAATATCGCAAAATTCAAATCACTTTCTATACTTTCAATGAAGGGATTGTTCGGTTTGATACCTCAACCCAATTTACTAGCGATCGTACTTCTAGGTTGTATTAATCATTGATTAAAATTTTTGTAAAAAAACAACACAATAATATAAAACTACATCATAATAGAGGCTGATTGTAGCTAAAATATCTCAAGTTTTATCTATCTCTTGATAGGGATTAATATTTGTTTTTAAAACGACTAGAATATCAATATCCAAATATGTTTGAGCCTCTTTTCTTGGTTGAGAACCATATAAAATAATTGGTTCTAATTAGCCACGATATAGGTTAGACGTTTTAACAGTTAGCAACATCAAGACTTATCTGAGAACGGGGCAGTGTGTCGTTAAGACTTAATGAATTCGAGCAGATCGGCATTAATCTGATCTGCATTCGTTGTGGGCATACCGTGAGGAAAACCCTTATAAGTTTTCAATATTGAGCCTTTCACCAACTTGGCGCTCAGTGGGGCAGAGTCAGCGTAAGGGACAATCTGGTCATCATCTCCGTGCATAATTAAAGTCGGCACCGTGATCTTTTTTAAGTCCTCTGTGAAGTCTGTTTGGGAAAAGGCAACGATACCATCATAGTGTGCCTTAGCACTGCCCATCATGCCCTGTCGCCACCAATTCTGAATCACCCCCTGAGAGACTTTTGCACCCGGACGGTTGTAACCGTAAAATGGGCCAGTCGGTACATCCAGATACAATTGAGCTCGGTTGGTCGCTACTTGGACTTGGTAGTCGTCGAATACTTCTTTAGGCAACCCACCGGGATTCGTTGGACTCTTTACCATCAGTGGCGGCACTGCACTAATGAGAACAGCCTTAGCAACACGACTTTCACCATGTCGTGCAATATAACGTGTAACCTCACCACCACCGGTTGAGTGACCTACATGAATGGCATTCTCTAAATTAAGATGTGCAGTGAGTGCCGCAAGGTCATCAGCGTAGTGATCCATATCGTGTCCGTCACTGATTTGACTAGAGCGTCCGTGACCTCGCCGATCATGGGCGATGACCCGATAGCCATGATTTAAGAAGAACATCATTTGCGCGTCCCAGTCATCAGAGGAAAGAGGCCAACCATGGGAAAAAACGATCGGTTGACCGTTGCCCCAATCTTTGTAGAAAATTTCTGTGCCGTCTTTCACTGTGATTGTGCTCATATGTTTTTTCCAATAGATTGTTTAAGAGGGGACTAGCAACTCGTTGATAACCAGTCTTAAGAATACCAACTGCATTCCGAAAAAGCTGTATTAATTATTTCTCTTATGAATTTTTATTCATTGCTTTTATCCTAAAGCCATTACTATTTTCTGTCAATATTTTTCGCAAATTTCTTAATAATTCTATAGTAAAAAAAATAGGGAGGGCAATGCCCCTCACACCATCACAAATGTAATCGCATTATTTATAACAAATTAACAAATTCTTCTACTGTTAAATTCGCATCATTGAAAATATTTTTTAGAGTTTCATCTTAAGAATTTCTTTGCTAAGATAAGAGATTTTAACCCTTTTACCTTCTGGATTTTTATTGATCTATTATCTTAACTATATTATTTATTTTATTATAATTTTTTCAGCTCATTGAATAAATAGTTTACTTTGTTCGATTAAAATGCTGACATCATCATCACTTAGTTGTCTTTCATTATCTATACTATAATCTCCTTGAGTTCTTTTATCTTGAGTATCAATTAGATAACGATGAAATTCAAGGGGTACAATTCCTTTTTTGGCAAATTCTTTCCCAAAAGCTGAAATTATGGCAGAGTGACTAGAGAAACTCATTTCTTTCGTCCATAAAAAAGCCTGTGCAATATAAAACTATAATATGCTCTTGCTCCTGCAAAATTATAGAGTTGATTTTGAGCTAAAATTTCCGATGCCGTTAAACTTTCTTTAGCTTTTTCTATCAATTTATAAACTTCTAATTTCATATCACTATTCCTTCTTTTTTGACATTTTGCAAAAATGGGTTATTTCCTTGATTAAATTTTTCTAAAGAAATAAAACTACATCATAATCGAGGCTAATTTTAGCTATAATATCTCCAGTTCTATCTATTTCTTGATAAGGATTAATATTTGTTTTTAAAACCACTAAAATATCAATATCTGAATCTATTTGAGCATCTTTTCTTGCTTGAGAACCATATAAAATAATTTGTTCTAATTGCTCACGATATAAGTTAATTAGAGATTTTTTTATTTGACTAAGAATTTCTTTTAATTGAGGATGTCTCATTTTTTTTTAATAAATTGGATGAGATAAAAAACTATTATTAAAATCTATTTCTTTGAATCTGCGATCTCTTTTTTTGAATTAACCATTTTCTTTCCTTACCTTAGTAATAACATCAGCAAGAGGTTTTGACTGATTCTTTCATCTAAACGAACTAGATAAATAGGCAAATACATTATGGTTAAAGTTTGACAAGTAATAAAACAACTTAGAATTTGTAATTTTGTAGGAATATAGTTAACATTCTATGGATTTTGTCCTTGATAATTTCCGGGAGGATTATAGTTGCAAACCCAAATCTCAAATTTGTTTGAACGAGCTACTCCACAACCTACTGTCGTCGTGTTTTTCCAAATCACTTGAGTATAGTGACCTACATCTGCCCAATTACCAGTAGTAGAAACGTTAGGAAATGTGCCATTTTTAAAATACTTTATTTCACTCCCCCAAGCGTTGACGACTTCTGATGGTGTTGCTTGTTTTCCACTAATCCAAAAGATATTTTCCCCATAACTATTATTTGGGCGATGATAAATATTACCACCTTGACTTGCTAACTGATTTGCCCAATCCTGAGCAGTTTGTGCTAGTTGATTTGACCAACTTAAAGGGGGCGCTCCAACTTTTTCTCGCCATTGATTATGAGTGTTTACTATTTCTTGATTTATGGATTGAGAAAAAACTTTGTTAGTTGGTGAAATGGCGATCGCTACTGAAATTAATAAAATTAGCTCCCTATTGATAAACAATTGATTCATAAAAAATTCTGTATATCAGTTTTGAAAGGGTTATATGATTTTATTATAAGAAATTAGTTGATAATTTTTTGACAAATCAAATCTCATCGCAATATTATATTTAATTTTTTTTTAAATTACAAAAATTGTTGGATAACTTTAATGGTGATACTTCCAATGACTTTATTTTATTCGTGATGGTTGTATGATGAAGGATAATAAGGAGGAATTGAATACACCTCGATCGATTTTAAACAACTTCGATGTGAATAAATAGAAGTAAATTTAAGTAAACAAGATTGACCCATCAGATAAAAAAATTGATAATCTAAGTAATTAGTGAATAGTTAATTTTCGTAATTTCTAATTTCTAATTCCTAATTCCTAATTCCCTACTTCTAATTCCTAATATATGACTAACAGCAACGGCAAAACCACAAATATAGATCCTTTATTACAAGCTCAAGGGAATTCTCTCAATGGTAATCAAAAAAATTCTGATACCGCCATTAACCTAGATATTTCTGAATTTGAAAAAGACGTTATTCTTAAACCATCTCCTATTTGGTCACGGACTATGGCATGGAGTATTATGGGAGTGACAGTATTTGCTATTGGTTGGGCAGCGATCGCCAAAATAGAACAAGTTGTAACGGCTCAAGGACAGTTAAAACCCAAAACTACTGTCAAAGAAATTCAAGCACCTTTAAGTGGTGTTGTAAGACAGGTTAATGTAGAAGACGGACAACGGATCAAAAAAGGTGATTCATTGTTAATATTTGATTCAGAAGCAACGGAAGCAGAATTAGAATCTTTTCAAAAAATTAGAAATTCTTTAATACAAGAAAATAAATTTTATCGTACTTTAATTAATTCAGAAATCACTCCAGCACAAGTACAAGAAGCAATCTCAGAGTTAAAATTGCCTCCAGAAATAGAAGCGTTAGCCTTAAATCGGGCAGAATTAGTGGCAGAAAATAAACTTTATCAAATCCAGTTGGCAGAAGGTGGAGATAGTATTGATACCTTAAAACCAGATCAAATTGCCCGACTACAAGCGGCTTTTGCTGAGTTAAATTCTCGCTCTGGTGCGGCAAAATTGGAAACTCAACAATTGGAAAAACAACTTATTCAAAATAGAGTGAAGTTACAAGATGCTCAAAAGCAATTAATAAACGATCGACGAGTATTAGAAGAAATTGATAAACGTAATCAAGATTCTGTGATTGAAGCAGAGGAAAGTTTGCGTATTGATCAAGAAATATTAGATAGTATTCAACCTTTATCAGAGGAAGGTGCTTTAGCTAAAATTCAAATTGAACGACAAAAACAACAAGTACAAGACAGAAAACGAGATTTAGTCGATCGAAAATCGAATGGTACGATCGAATATGAAAACCAAAAACAACAAGTAGAAACTCGTTTAGCGGAAATTGAACAACTTAAGGAAGAAGAAGCCCGTTTGAGTCTTACTATCAACCAAGCCGAACAACAATTTCAGAATACTATTGCGATTACAGAAAAAGATGTGCGCGATCGTATGGCAGTCAATAGTCAGAGAATAGCAGAATTAGACAGTCAAATCAATAAAGTTATCGTTGATAATGAAAAACGTATAGCGGAAGTTAGTAGTCAGATCAGTAGTGCTAAACAAACTATTAAATATCAAGAATTAAAAGCCCCTGTATCTGGTACAGTATTTGACTTACAAGCGGGAGTCGGATTTGTGCCAAAAAGTGGACAATCGGAATCATTGCTTAAAATTGTACCGGATCCCGGTCCTGATAATCCGTTGATTGCAGAAGTTTATGTAACGAATCAAGACATCGGTTTTGTACAAGTCGGACAAATTAGTGATGTGCGTATCGACTCTTTTCCTTATAGTGAATTTGGAGATATAAAAGGCAAAGTGTTCTTTGTTGGTTCAGATGCACTACCACCTGATCAAATTTACAATTTTTATCGTTTTCCTGTCAAAGTAGAATTAGATGCACAACAATTAGTAATTAGAGGAGTGCCAGTTGTCTTACAGTCGGGGATGTCTATAAGTGTTAACATCAAAGTTAAGGAAAATCGCACTGTGTTAAGTCTGTTTACCGAATTATTCACCAAGAAAGTCGATACTCTCAAACAAGTAAGATAATATACTCTCCCTCTTTTTTCACCACCAACCCGCAAGTATAACCTGAGTTCGAGAAAAAATCTTTGATGTAGGTAGGTTTTAGGCTTTCGGTTTTAGGTTCTAAAAATACAAAATCTGATTGAATTATTTAATTAAATTAATGTAAGTAAAATCAATTGTTAACAGTTTTTGATCAATTATTTGCCTAATTCCTAACAAGTAATACCTAATACATTGTTATTACCTATATATTTTACATCGAACTGAGGTAAGTATAGGAGGGGCTGGTGCATAAATCCTGTTTCTATACGATCGCTTCAAAGGCTATTCCTTCTAAAATAAAATCAGGGTATTGTGTCATTACTTGATCTTTTTCTGTTTCTGCTACATAAATATAGCTACCATTATTGTTGAAACGATAAAAATCAATTCCTTTGTTTGCATCCCCATCAAAAGCATAAAAAGCAATTCCTTCTTCCACAAATTCAGGATTATTTTCCCGAATGCTTATACTTTCCGCTTCTGTTGCATACAAATATGCTCCTTTTTTTTCCGTGTTTTGAAAACGATTGAAAGCAATTAAATCATCTTTCTGCTGAAGAGATACACGAAAGGCACTTCCTTCATCGATAAAATTAGGCTCATTTTGTAATATGTTTTGTCTTTCTTCTTCTGCGACAAAAATGTATCCACCATTTCCTGTCCGAAAACGATAAATAGTATCATTTAACAAACTATCTGATGTTGTATTACCATTTTTGACCATTGTCTCAATGTCTTCAGGGATTACATTTTTATCATAAAATGTCTCTAATTCACGATTTTTGACGGTAGGATTTGCTTCATGGAAATCAGAGCCAAAGTATTTGTATGTATCAAAATCTCCATCAATATAACCATATTCCCAACCTAAATAAGTATAATTATTAGTATCGACAGAAACACTGAAGTTACTATCTGATTGGGCATCATAATAGTTGGTTAATGCTATCGTGCCTTTTAAATCACTATATTCTCCTAATTCTACTCCTTCGATATAGTATTTCCCTTTAAATCCTGCTTCATTGGTGTCAAGATAATAGTCAAAATATTCTTCTATTTGGTAGTAATTAGCAGGTGCATAAATATAACCACTGTAGTAGTCTTGGCTAGTGTCATTTTTATCTCCACTATAGTAGTAAGTGAAAGTATATTTAGCAAACTCATTATTAAGATCTATTTCTGTCGTATTGTCAAAATAAATTCCATCTTCCCAGTTATAATGTTGATAAGCATCCCCAGATTCTGAACCTAAACCTTCATTACCATAGGCGGATAAGTTATAAAGATCACCATAACCAGTATCAGAATCATGATAGTTCGTGATATAAACAGAATTATCAGAATCACTACTGTACCACTCGATCGAATCAATCAAATTAATAGTATAGTAGCCACTATTATCTGTCGAATTACTGAATCCTTCTAAAATCTGACCTTCAGTATATGTATTTTCTGAAGTATAACCATAACCTGAATAAAAATCACCGTTACCGTAATAATAGGTAAACTCGTAATACTGAACAAAATAACGTTCATAATCTAAATCAACTTCAATAGAATTATTGAAATATTGATTTTCTTCGTTCTCATTATAACTATATATCCAACCAGATTCTGAACCTAAACCGTCATCACCATAGGCATCTACCATATTGGTTTTACCAAAACCACCATCATCATCATAATAGGTAGTGATATAAATAAAATTGTCAGAATCATTGTACCAATCGATCGAGTCAATCAAGTCAATTGTATAGTAACCACTATTATCTGTCGAATTGGTGAATCCTTCTAAAATCTGACCTTCGGTATATGTGTTTTCAGCAGTATAACCATAACCGGAGTAAAAATCACCATTACCATAGTTATAGGTAAATTCATAATATTGACTAACATGAGGTTCATCGTCTAAATTAACCATTAAATCATTATCTTGAGTCAAAAACATTCTCGATCGTTGATCTTCCATAGATTTTTGTCTTTTAATTAAATTAAATCTATTTTTATTTTAGATAGACTTATGACTATTGTTACTTTTTTAAAGATAAATTTAATGGTTAACTATTTATTGCTATATAATAAAGTTTAGCTTTCGTTAGCAGAATAGAAAAAAGAATGGATGAGATCTTCGATGCTGATATTGCTACTTCCGCTCAAATACTTAAGCTCGATCGAATTTTTATTTTAAGATTTAAGTACAATAGTTTTTCTCATCAACATCTGACACCGTTAATTCCTTTAGCCGAAGTAGAAGTCGTTTATAATTGGCAAAAAAATTCTCAAGATTCTATCCCCAAAAAAATTATTTCTTATTCATTATCCGAATCTCCTTTAACTTGTTATGGATGGCAACAAGCACCGTATTTCACCAAAATTAGTAATAAAAAACAATTAGAGGAACTTAATATTGATCAAGATATTTTAGAAGTTTTTAACTTAAAATTATTGGAGTCTTTATTAATTATTCCTCTTGTTTGTCAAAGAAATATTGATAATACAAAACCTCTAATAATAGGTTTATTGGTAATGGAAAATCATAAACCAAGACGATGGCAAATAGGAGATATTGAAACAGGAAAATGGATGGCAAAACAAATCACTACTGCAATACTTAATCAACAAACCGTGGCAAAGGTACAATCTTTAGTCGATGAAAGAACGGCTCAACTTAAGGTTAGTCTTGAGGTACAGGCAAAGTTAGGGCAAAAAATGCGAGATTATATTGAAGAATTAAAACGTTTAAATATAATTAAAGATGAGTTTATTGCTAGTCTTAGTGATGCCTTAAAAACACCATTATCTAATATGAAAATGGGTATAAAAATGCTAAAATTGCGGAATAAAAATGAGTCAATCATTCGCTATTTAGATATAATTGAAGATGAGTGCGAGAAAGAAATCAATTTAGTTAGTAATCTTTTAACGTTGCAAGAGTTAGAATCAAATAAATTAACTATTGAACCAAAAAAAATATATTTACAACCTTTATTAGATGATTTATATAATTCTTTTTCTCAAGAGTTACATTATAAAGAAATAAACTTAATTATTGAAAATAAACAAGATTATCTTTATACTGACTTAAATAGTCTTAGTTTGATTTTAAAAGAGTTACTTCGTAATGCTAGTAAATTTTCTGCCCAACAAACTAATATTATTTTGCGAATTTATACCCAGAAGTCTGATAATATTATCGAAATTAGTAATTATGGATGTACGATCGATCAAGAAGAACAAACACATATTTTTCAGCCATTTTATCAAGGTAAATCTGTAGCTAACGTAACAAATAGTGGTACAGGTTTAGGACTAGCTTTGGTAAAATCTCTTGTACAAAATTTAAACGGTATAATTAGTGTTTCTAGTGCTTCCATTGAAAAATCAGATAATTATATCAATACTTTTACTTTGACCTTTCCTCTACTATCGAATGAATGAGATCCTTACCTTCTAATTTATCATGGGATTACCACCGTTATTCTACTTTACAACGTCAATGGGATATTTTAGTCACAGCTTTACAATTTGCTGGATTAATATTACTTGATTTATTACAACGAAAAAACTCCAGTTATCAACGTCATAAAAGAGCAAAATGGCTAGTCAGAAAATTAATTAAATTGGGCCCTACTTTCATAAAAATTGGTCAAGCTTTATCTACTCGTCCTGATTTAATTCCTTTAGAATATGTCGAAGAATTTAGTCAGTTACAAGATCGAGTTCCGCCTTTTTTATCAGAAGAAGCTATTACTATTATTGAATTAGAATTGGGAGATAAATTAGATAATATTTTTCTTGATTTTGAAAGAGTCCCCATTGCTGCGGCTAGTTTAGGACAAGTACATAAAGCCAAATTACCCAACGGAGAAAAGGTTGTTATTAAAGTACAAAGAAGAGGATTAGAAAAATTATTTAACTTAGATTTTCAAGTATTAAAAAATATTATTAATTTTGTCGATCGAGTTATACCCGGAATGAGAAAATATGAACTAAAATTAATTTATCAAGAATTTTTTGAAATTTTATTCTCAGAAATAGACTACCTTAAAGAAGGAGAAAATGCTGATATATTTAGATATAATTTTCAGGATGACGATCGAATTATTGTCCCAAAAGTTTATTGGGAATATACAACAAAAAGAGTACTAACTTTAGAATATTTACCCGGTATTAAAATTAATGATAAAGAAACCTTAAGAGAAAAAGGTATCCCGATTAAACCTTTAATTGAATTAGGAATTTGTACTTATTTAAAACAACTATTAGAAGACGGTTTTTTTCAATCTGATCCTCATCCGGGTAATATGGCAGTGAATATGAATGGTTCAATCATCTTCTATGATTTTGGTGCTATGGCAGAAGTGAAAGGATTAGCCAGAGAACAAATGGTACAAACATTTTTTGCTATGTTACGCAAAGATGCAGATCAAGTATTAGATACTCTAGTCTATATGGGATTAATTGAACCAGTCGGAGACATGACAGCAATTAAGAGGCTAATTAGTTTTTCTCTAACTCGTTTTTTAGATAAACCTGTGGATATTAATGCGTTTCGGGAAATTAGTACGGAAATTTACGTTATGTTTGAGCAACAACCCTTCCGTTTACCTCCTCAGATGACATTTATTATTAAAGCCATTACTACTCTTGATGGCATTGCCCGTACTTTAGATCCGAACTACAGTTTGTTATCTGCCAGTCAGCCATTTTTTAGACGAATTACCCAATCTACTCCAGCTAATAATATATTATTAATGGTTGTTCGTCAAGGAAAACTGTTAATTCAGCAACGATTACAAAAACCTTCTCGTTTAGAAACGACAGTGAGAGATTTTCAACAAAAACTAGACCAAGGAGAATTACAATTGCGGGTTCGTTCTTTGGAAGGGGAAAGAATCTCTCGCAGTATTTATTTAGCCGTTAAAACTTTGATTTATGCTTGTTTAGCCGGATTTTCTCTCCTCAACGGTATTCTACTTATTTCGACGATTTATCACTCCTTAGCGGTTATTTTATTCGGCTTAACGGGGTTATTTACTTTTTTCTTGACACGATCGCTTATTACCCTGAGCATATCAGAAAAACTATTAAAATAATTAAAAAAGGTGTTAGGTTTTAGGTAGTAGGTATTTAGGTATTAGGTAGTTATCAGCTATTACCTTGCTCTTAATAACTTGCATCGAACTGAAGTAGATTAAAGTTTCGTACGGGTAGTGTGCCTTTGGCATCGATTATTTTCTAGTAATCTATAATAACTACTGTAGAAAAACAAAAAAATTAACTATCAATTATTTAATATATGAGTCAAGATAATTTAATCCCTGTAGTGGTAAATGGTGCGGCTGGAAAAATGGGAAAAGAAGTTATCAAAGCGATCGCTTCTGCTAAGGATATGATGTTAGTAGGTGCAGTAGATCAAAATCCGGCGGTATTAGGGCAAGATGTGGGAATAGTCGCAGGTTGTGGAGAGCTAGAAATTCCCATCCTTAATGATTTACAAAGCGTCTTAGTTTTGGCCACTGAACACAAAATACAAGGTGTAATGGTAGATTTTACCCATCCTGATAGTGTTTATGAAAATGTCCGTAGTGCGATCGCCTATGGAGTTCGTCCCGTAGTTGGTACAACTGGATTATCTCCCGAACAAATTCAAGACTTAGCTGATTTTGCTGATAAGGCATCTACAGGTGTATTAATCATTCCAAATTTTACGATCGGTATTGTCTTAATGCAACAAGCCGCTATTCAAGCGGCGCAATATTTTGATCATGTAGAGATAATCGAATTACATCATAATCAAAAAGCTGATGCTCCCAGTGGTACAGCTATTAAAACGGCTGAAATGCTTTCTGACTTAGGCAAAAACTATAATCCTCAATTAGTTAAAGAAACAGAAAATTTAGCAGGTGCAAGGGGAAGTATTTGTGGTGATAATATTAGAATCCATAGTGTTCGACTGCCCGGATTAATTGCCCATCAAGAGATTATTTTCGGATCACAAGGACAAATTTATACTCTCCGTCATGATACCAGTGATCGATCGTGTTATATGCCAGGAGTATTATTGTCAATTCGTAAAATCGTAGAATTAAAATCTCTTGTTTATGGTTTAGAAAAGATTTTATAATGAATAGGCTCAGACACATTCAACTTGTATCAAGAATTATGAGAAAACCTCCACAATCTTAGTTATAATGATTTAACTTAAATTTGAGACACTTTATCAAGCTAAAATCTCGATTTAATAAGGCTAACAGATTTTGATATTGTTTCATTCTTAAGTTAATCAACTATATTGTCTTTTACTTCTTGCCTATTTCAAGTAAACTTAGATGGTTTTGAGCTTATCTTTTTTCTACCTATTCCACATTAAATGTTGTGCAAAATACAAGTTAACATGATCAAATTAAGGGAATAATTGAGTTCCTACAACCATTTCTTGACTGCTTCCATTACCTTCTGCTCGTAGTTCATGAATATTTCGACTCATTTCTCTCGCTTGATGGTAACTGTCAATATCTCCCTGCTCAAAGTAGAGTAACGCCGCTTTTCTTAAGTCATCAACGGCTTTTTGTTTTAAACCATTTTCTAAATAAAGCACTCCTCTTTTATGGAAAGCTCTGGCACAACTAGAATCTTTTTTGATAGCTTCGCTGTAGTCTTCGATCGCACCCGGTTTATTACCTAATTTTTCATAACCCAAACCTCTTTGATAGAAGAAATCTGCTGAATCAGGTTTAACTCTTAACTCTTGTGAGAGATTTTCAATTTCCTTAATATCAGAAACAATATTATTTAATTCTTGATGTTGTAAATCGACTCTTTTTATTTCCGTAACAATATATTGTTTTTGTTCTTGTAAATTAGTTTGGAGAGATTGCTGCAATTTTTCAATACTCGTTCCTAAATCTGCTTTATTTTCAACTAATTTATCGGTTAATTCTCCATGATTAATAGCTAACTTTTCAATTAAATCTTGAATGGTTTGTTCTTGTTTATTGTAAGCCTCTACTAAACTATCATTTAATTGTTTACGACTAAAAAGGTTACATCCCACCCCAATAGCTAAAGGAATAGGGGCGATGGCAAGATTTTGAGTAACAACAGAAAAAATTGCACCTAAAGTAGAAACCCCCAATCCCACATAACCGATCATATCTTGTTGTTTTTCCATGACTTAAATTAATTACT
The DNA here is from genome assembly GCF_001548115.1 of Geminocystis sp. NIES-3709. Lineage (GTDB taxonomy): Bacteria > Cyanobacteriota > Cyanobacteriia > Cyanobacteriales > Cyanobacteriaceae > Geminocystis. The sequence goes on from NZ_AP014821.1 coordinate 1,234,509, forward strand.
CCTAAATATAAAATTAACGATTCTAAAAAGATATTTTCTAAACCAACACAGCACAATTAAGCTCAAAAATAGGAAGGGCTAATTTTGTTTCCTCTGGAGTTAAAAATTGGGGAATAACACCCAGTAAAACTTCATAGGTGTCATTGTTATCATTTTCAAAATTGAAAGAACGAGCAATAGTTTGAAACCAAAGTAACATATTTGTGCGTAATCTTTCCATATCATCGAACAACAAAGCCGCCGCACAATAACGAACTAAATCAATTAAATCTCGTTTACAAGTGCCATAAAAATCTTCAAATTCAGCATTGCGTTTTTGTTTTCCGATTCTTACTGCTTCAACAATTTCTGTGGCAGAATCTCTGATTTTGATATAAGCACTCAGTCGAATATCTTGAGAGCTTAAATAGTCTTCTAAAAATCTTAGCTCATAGTCTTCCGCATAACGACCATCTGCTTCTAAGGTTAAATCAGCAAATTGTTTTAACATTTTAATTAACTCCTGATAATTGATATTGTGTTTTAAAATTAAATTGCGTCACTGGTATTAGCTAAATATTTGGACACTTCCCCTTTTGTATTTTCTAATTGACTAATCATCGATCGAGTAATCAACTTCCCTTCTTCCACTAAAATCTTGCCAGAAATCGGGTGTAGAATATTTTGTTGAGCTCTTCTACCAATCAACGCTTCAATATCTTCTATCTCACTTAAGTACATCCCTGCTGGTAATTCTACTACCACCCCCTCACCGATTACCCTCGCCTGACAAGCTAAACGAGAATTAAGTTTACAAGTAGTAATTACTTCTAAGGTTCTTTTTTCTCGACGATTTAGAGGAGATAAACTTTCCATACCCTTCTTAACATAAATATGACAGGTGGAACACATTCCTCTGCCACCACATTCTTGCATTACATTAAGTTGATTTTTGAGTAATCCAGATAAAAGATTATCGTTAGTTTTAATACTGGTTTCTGTACCAAGAGGATCAAGTCTGATGATTTTAGCCACTATCTTACTTTTTTTATATATTAAATGGTCTAATTTTAGATTAGCTTAAGTTTTGTTCAAAATAAAAGATAGTTATGATTAGTAATCAAAGTGAACTTTAAGAAGAACTATTCAAAAGTCGATCGATAATAGTATTATGATCATAACCTTCCTCTGACAAAGTTTTAACTAACTCCACTCGTTGCTCTAAACCAATAACAAAATAGTTACATTCAGCACCCATTGATTCACAACTGGTTTGAAAACAACCGAGATCTTCTCCTGTCAATTGACTGAAAAAAGAACTTAAAATACCAGCTTCTGGTTGACAAGCAAAACCTTTATTTTGAGGAGCGGCTTGGGCAAAAGGCGAATTAACGGTGGTTGCCACGATAAAACCTTGAGAATAATAATCAAAATTGAAATTAATGACTCCCCAACCATGAGTTTTCCAGCATTGTTTTAAACAACTCAAAAACTCTGACATTTCCATTTGTGCCAAAGGCATTTCGTAATATTCGGTCACTTCCTGTAGAAAACGACGATAAAAACTTTTACCCCACCAACGACCACAATTGTATAAAACTATACCTGTCGCTTGTCCAATTTCTTCTTCTAAACCAGCATAAACTCCCTGTAAAAAAACTTCAGGTAAAGCGATCAATCTTGAACCTAAACGTGTTTCGAGTAATCCTAACTCAAAATCTCCTTGCACATAAGCTCCAGGAGCGAAATAATTACCTTTTAGGGCTTTTTCTTGAACTAAATCTGCCACAGAAATCATCTATTTTTCCTCATTCTTTGATATTTTTTTTAGCAATTAAGTCTAGTTGACAAAAAACTTAATACTGAAATTCTGAACTAAACACTTAAAGCCGTAGCATTCGTCAAGTAATTATTGGCTTGGGCTAAAAAAGGTTGAATCTGTTCTAATCCTTCATCTGGAAGAACTTGAGTTAATTTTTCCACTAATAAAGCATAAATACAATCAGAAATGGATTGAGACTCATGAGCTTGAACTATATCTGTTAACCATTCCAGAAGGCGATGTTCTAAAAATTCAGGATTATTTAACAACATAGCCATACCGCAATAGCGGGTGATTAATAACCAATGACGAATAGTCGTTTCAATTTTTTTTGTTTTTTCTTCTGGTAATAGTTTGACAACCTGATCTGCTACGTCTTGAAAAATGCTGATTTCTTGATCTCTCAATATTCGGTAAGCAGTTAATCTATCTTTTAAGGTAGAAATTTCTTTAGTTAACTTATCTAAGTCTTCTGCTTGTAAATATTGAGATTCAGCCTCGTGAATTAATGCTTGTAATTCTGGATACATAATTTTTTCTTAAAGTAAATCTGATAAATCATTGACATTAAAAGTTTTGGCGGTAGAATCAAACGTCTCTGACGAAGAAATGGAGGGTAAAGAAGCGATCGAAGTTTTTTTCTGAGTTATTCGTCCTTGTCCTTGCCATGATATTCTTTGAAAAAATTCTCCCACTGTCATGGTTAAAGAATAATTTACAGACATCGGTTGATATAATTCTTCTGATGCCCTTGTTTTCTTCGTTTTCACAACTCCTTGCCAATTATGAGAAGCAAAAAAATCTTGCACCGTTAAATTAAATGTTGGATAAAAATTATCTTCTATTTCGATCGTATCGGATAGAGATTCTTTTTCGATCGCCACTAATCTTAGCCCTTGCCAATTAGCTTGTTGAAAAAAATCTTCGACGGAGATGTTAGTGGAAGGAATCATTTTAGATATTCTCCATTGATAAGTTTTTTCTGAATATCTTTAGCACCTGCCCCCTCATTTTGCCAAAAGGTAGCCGCATCAATGCGATCTTGTTTTCCTAGCAAAAATTTACAATAGGTTTCTCCCATGGAATAACACTGAATTTCAATGCAGTTGAGTTGTTTATTAATAAAACGACTGAAAAAACCTGCCATTAATCCCGCATAAATATGACATACGGGCTTACCGACATCTCCCAAGGTACGAGCTACGGCAGAATCAAAGATATTAACGAACATGAAACCATTTTTTTGTTCACTCAAGTCCACATCCCAGTTACCCCATCCCTGAGTCGTAAAAGGCCACCACCACGCTTCAAGAACGTATAACAAGTTCATATCATGAACGTCTTTGGGATATTCATACTCTTTTTGAAACCATTGTTCAAAAAATTCTGCATCTCTAATACCCCATGCTTTACCGATGTTATACATGACTACCCCAGAAGATGATCCGACTTCTTCTTCTAAGCCTTCGATTAAACCAATGATAAAATCTTCTGTTACCAGAATATTTCGAGATTCATTCCAGTCGGTAATATTGCCGTTGGCGGTATCAAAGTGAAAAAAGTCTTCAAGGGTATAATGATCGTGCTTTTTTGGATATTTATTTTTCCAAAGATTTTTGGAAATTATTTCTACAGTACGACTTGATTTTGTAGGTGTAAAAGTCATCTGGTTTTTTATCCTCTCAAGTTTATTATGATTAATTAATTAACAATTTAAGTAACAAGCAATTTTTCTTTATGTCTTTATTTTAACCAGTTTTTATAATATCGAGTTTTTTTCTTCAACATTTCTATACAATTAATGCTTAACATTTATTAATAAAAAAAGTCTTATTGTTTTCTTGGATTTTTCTTGTTCTTTCATAAAAATACCCCCCTGTTTAAAGGGAGGTTAAGGGGAATCGATCGTTATTATTTTCCTTATGTTTAAAACAGTTTTTTTATATTTTTGTGTATTTTTAAAAACAATACTCTAACTTTTAAGCGGCATTATTTTTGATTAAATAATCCACTGTTAAGTGTTTTTCTTCGATGATATGGGGTAAGTCTTGAATAATTACAGAAGATTTTTTGATAAAAGAATTAGTCCATTTTTCTAACCATTTTAACTGCATCATTGTAGCTTGATGAGTTAATGTACCATTAAAACTTATTTTTCCTTTTTTATCGATAGAAAATTCTTGCAACCATTCTATATCAGGACGACTTTCTTCAAAGTTTTTAGCGGTGATTGTTCCCCCTAAATAACAACTTGTAATACTAGCGATCGATTCAAAATTGGTAACGACTTGAGCGATAGTAACTTTTTTACTAGCAGAGGCTTGAAATGATGAGACTAATGTCATACCTAGAGAGTTGGGATCAAAACATCTATCAAAGCGAGTTGTAGTATCATAGGTAGCACCTTGAAAAATAGCACCATTTAAGTGGGCACCATTTAAAAATGTCCCTGATAAATCAGCTTTCATAAAATTTGCTTTGGTGAGAAAACTGCCTGTAAAATACGCTTCTTTAAGGATAGATTTTTTAAAGTCAGTTTTGGTTAAATAGGCTTTGATAAGATATGCGCCTGTTAAATTTGCCCCCGTTAAATTGGCCCCACTCAAATTAGCTTCATTCAGATAACAATTACTTAAATTGGAGTTACTTAAATCGGCATCTCTCAAATCAGCATAACTCAAATCTGAACCTTGTAAATTAACTCCTTTTAAATTAACATTTCTTAAATCAATTCTTCTTAACTGTTTTTGGGAGAAATTTCTTTCACCTTGAGCATATTGGGTTGTGATGTCGATCGTATGATTATTTACTAACATTTTATATCCCCTATTCCTAAATAAATGTGATTTGAGATTATGTGTTTCTTAAGTTTATAAAAGACTTTTGTAATGTTTATTTTTCTTAATTTTTATTTAATCTTTCTTCAATTCTAACCATATTCATTGTAAATAGGCTAATTAATGTAACAAAAGTTTGTTAAAGTTTAATCATCTTATAAATAATTAAAACTTGTAAGTATTTATACAGATAATTTATAAAAATAAAGTTTTTATAATATCAAAAATTTTAAATACATTTAAGGTAATAAAAATGGGTTAAGTTTTCATACTTAACCTATCAAAATAAATATCTAAAATCCATATACAGTAAAGAAGGCAAAAAAACCTAAGCCTAATTTACATTAGGTATATATACATTAAAATTAACTTAATTAACGATCGAATTACCTATCCCAACGACTTTGAGTTAAACTCGATCGACGAGAAGAATTAGTTTTACGTTCTTCTAATTTATTAACAGGTTTTTCAATTTCTTTTTGTTGTTGAACATCGGGAGATACTATTTCTTGAATCGTACCTTGAGGTATTTCTTCAGGTAAAGGAATATTATTTTCTGGAATACCATTTATCACAGTTTCATTTACCGGAGGATTAACTTGAGTGGCAGAAGAATCATAACTAAAATAAACATGACCTAACATCTTACCTTCATAGGTTCTTTTACTAAAACGCCATCCCGGATTAAGTTGTATTTTCATCGGTTGTCCATTTAATCCTTGTGCAGTGCCAACTATTATAGGGGGTTGACTGGAATCTTTACGATTAATTCCGACTAAAACTAAATTACCATCTCTTTCTGTTAAATTGAGTAAAATATCTAAACCATAATCTTGTCCATCGTAACGGATAGAATAACCATTCGCATCAGTGCTACGGCGACAATGACCACTAAAATCAAAATTGATCAATAGTAAATCCACATTCACAGGATTTGCACCCATTTCACTCCAACAAGAATTTTTTTGAGGGATTTGTTCAATTACAATTAAGTTATATTTATTTTCTCCGTAGGGTTGAGCAACTGCAATAAAATCAGATTGATTGACTTCTGTCTCCTGAAAGGTAATAGCTTGAGCAGACTGGAAGGGCAAAATAGTAGATAAAGTGGTTAAAGCTAAAATAGATAATTTAGTTGAGATTAATAATTTAAGCATAGTTATTTTTTCAGATTTGAGTTGTTGTCCCCACAGCCCAATATTGCTGTAGTTTGTATCGATAATTAAAAGTTTGAGGCTATAGCACTCGCCATAATACTTAGGACATTGTGAGATTCTTTCTCTGAGTTAGAATGATAATCTAATATTTTTAAGATGTCCTAAAAAATCTGTCTATTGCTATATTTATCCTTATTGAAGGTTATATCATTTGACTTACAAATCGTTAACCATGTTCCTTAGTTTTTTTGCTAATGGGTCATTTTCATAAAAATATTAACAAAAAAAAGACGGGGTAATCAATTTAACCCGCCTTCTTGATGTATGTAAATTAGAAAAAATTATTTGATACTTGCTTTCGCACCAGCTTCTTCTAATTGTTTCTTGATGGTTTCGGCTTCTTCTTTACCAACAGCTTCTTTAACAGCTTTAGGTGCAGATTCTACTAACTCTTTGGTTTCTTTTAAACCCAAGCCAGTGATGGTACGAACAACTTTAAGAACGTCCATTTTCTTCTCACCGAAACTTTCTAAGATAACATCAAATTCGGTTTGTTCTTCAACTTCTTCTGCCGCCGCAACAGGAGCAGCAGCCATCATCATACCACCAACAGGAGCAGCAGCACTTACGCCGAATACTTCTTCGATTTGTTTAACTAATTCAGATGCTTCTAAGAGGGTTAAAGTTTTTAACTCTTCAACAATATTTGCTACTTTATCAGACATAATTAATTGTGATCTCCTTTGTACAATAGTTTAATAAACGGCGAAACCTTTTAAGCGGCTTCTTTCTGAGACTTGACGGCATCGATCGCACGAGCCAAAGATGTTGGCACTTCGTTGACACCACGAGCCACTTTAGCAGTGATAGCATTGATAGCACCAGCGATTTGGGCGATGAGTTGATCTTTGGTGGGTAAGTCGGCTAAGGCTTTAACCTGTGCTTCTGTCAGGGTTTGTCCTTCCATGACTCCGCCTTTTAACTCACTTTTCTTACGCTCTTTTTGGAATGCTTGATAAGCACGAACTGCTGTACCAATATTTTCCTCATCAGCTAAGATAAATGCGGAAGTCCCTTTTAATAAGGGGTTAATTCCAGACCAATATTCGTTACCTTCAACGGCTTTACTCATTAAGGTATTTTTTGTTACCTTGCAGATAGTACCGTTTTCTCTTAAACGATTGCGTAAATCGCTAATGTCAGCAACGGTAAGCCCCTGATAATCAACTACGATCGCCAATCGAGCATCTTCTAATAACTGTTGGATTTCAGCTACTTCTTGTTTTTTACTCTCTAGGGATTTAGATATTGTTCTCACCTCCTGGGGTGTTAAATTTTTGTCTTAAGACAATTAAAAAAACCCTAGCAACTATTAGCACGGGTTTTCGGTTGATGTATCGAGATAATCTTTAAATTATAAATAGTGATGAGATTAAAACTAATCTGAAAATCACGTTTACTTTTTTAATATCCTCATCAACCTAGGCAGGATAATTAAGCCTTTTTCGCACCTGCTGTCTTCGGCTGTCGCCAAGTTTTTATATAATTTCTGAGCTAAACATTATATTCTATCTAAAATAATATTATTTTGCAACTGTTCGTTGACGATCAAACTTAAACTTAACGTTATAATCGGTCTTTGCGAGAAATTCTACTATAATTTATCATACTCAAAGTAAGAGAGCCTTAAATATTGTTATCAAGTAATTCTTGAAACTGAGAAAAAGGTAAAGGGCGACTGAATAAATAACCTTGATAATAGTCACAATTATTTTTGTGTAAAAATGCTAATTCTGGTTCTATTTCTACTCCTTCCGCTACTACACTAAGATTCAATTGATGAGCCATTTCAATTAAATATTTCGTTATTGTGGCATTTTTTTTATTCTGATTAATGTCTTTAACAAAACATCGATCGATTTTGAGAATATCAAAGTTAAAATCTTGAATATAACCTAAAGAAGAATAACCAGTACCAAAGTCATCAATAGCTATCTTTAAACCAGCAGATTTGAGTTTATTTAGTTTTTTAATGGCTACAGAAGTGTTGCGAACTAAGGTACTTTCTGTTAATTCTAGTTCTAATAATGAAGGATTAAAATAGTGAAAAGCTAGAATTTTAAGAATTTTATGCTCTAATAAATCTTCATTAAATTGTCGAGCGGAAAGATTAACCGCTACTTGTAAATCTGGGCGATATTTTTTTTGTAAAATCTTAAATTGTTCACAGGCTTGATGTAGAACCCATTCTCCTATAGACTCAATTAAGCCTGTTTCTTCTGCTAAAGGAATAAATACCGCAGGAGAGATAAATTTTTCTTCGGGATGATTCCATCGTAATAAAGCCTCGGCACCAATTATTTTACTGGTTTTAACTTCTACTTTTGGTTGATAATAAAGTTCTAATTGATTTTTTTCTAAAGCATGATGTAATTGTGCTTCTAAACTTATTTGTTTTGGAGTATATTTATGTAAAGTAGGAGAATAAACTTGATACTGATTTTCTCCCATTTTTTCTAAATCCTTAACGGCTTGTTTTGCTTTATATAAAAGTTCATCGATATTTTGCCCATGTAGGGGATAAAAGCTAATACCTATTTTAAAATCAATATAAATTTCTTTATTTTTATAAATCAATGGAGGGGTAATTTTTTTAAGTAACATTTTAGCTATATCGATCGCTTGTTGTTTCATCGAAATAGGTGGGATAATTAAGGCAAATTCATCTCCTTCAAGGCGTGTAATAATTGTTTCTTCACTCAAATTAGCTTGTAATCTTTTGACTAAAGCCTTTAATAATAAATTACCTAAATCTTGTCCAAACTCGTCTCTAATTAGTTTAAATCGATCGAAACTAAGATATAAAATAGAAATAAGTTTAGGTATATCTCTATCATTTTCATAGGATTCAGAATTTAATTGTTGATAAAAAACTTCTAAAATACCATTAAAATTTTCCACTAAAGATAACTGATTAGGCAATTGAGTCACTTCGTCATGTTTAGTCGAAAAATTTAATTTTTCTTGTTGTTCTGTTAATTTCTTTTTGATTTTTTCTATTTCTTGATACCTACTCAATGCCAGAGTAATCGTAATAGCTAAATCTTGTGTTTTATAAGGTTTAATGATATATCCATAGGGAGAAGTTTTTGTTGCCCTAGATAAAGTGTTTTCATCGGCATAAGCAGTTAAATAAACAACAGGAATGGAATAAAATTTATTTAATTCTTCTGCTAGTTTAATCCCATCTTTTTCTCCTTTAATTTTAATATCCATTAACACCAGATCTGGATTAGCATCAATAATTTTATCTAAAGCCTTATCTCCATCACTACATTCTCCTACCACTTGATAACCTAATTTTTTTAGGTCAACAATAATACTCTGAATAGCTATAATTTCATCTTCTACTATAAAAACTTTAATCATTTTTTTGTGATAAATTTATTGTACTTTAATATTATTAATTATTTGAAAATCTATGGTTAGTTTAAATATTGCAAAAACCAATAATTAACGATATTTATTATTAAATTATACTACTCTGATTTTCTATTAAGTAATTGTATAAATTGTTTTTCTAATGATTTTAGTTATTGACAATTATAATTCCATGAGCGTTAAGATTTAAAATTTTTTGTGCAGTTTTTTGTATATCTTCAACAGTTAATTTTCTTATTTTTTCAACATATTCTAAAGCTGGATTTATATTGCCTATTTGTGAATAATAATAACCATATAAGTTAGTTCTATCACTTGGTTTTTCACTTTGAAAAATATATTGATTCGCCACAATTTTACAAACTCGATTTAATTCTTGAGAAGTTATACCTTTACTTTGAATATTTGCAATATGAAAAAGTATAGCATCTTTAACGGCAGAAATATTTTCTTTTGGTAATTGAGCCGCAATATAAAATAATCCCTGTATTTGATTAGTCATATTTGTCGCAGAAATTTTAGTAACAAGACGACGATTTTCCCTTAAATCTTGAAATAGTCGAGATAGCTTACCTTGTCCTAAAATTACGGCTAAAACATCTAAAGGAAAAGTTTGCTCTAAATCGTTTAATCCTGTAACACGCCACATCATTATTAAACGGGATTGTTGTAAGGCATTCTCTTTATATTCATCGATAACAATTTCTCTAAAAGGAGATTCAGGAGTATAAACTGGTTTTGGAGAGGGAAAGTTAATTATATTAGGATTTAAAGAATTGATGATAGTATCGGTTAATTCTTGGGGGGGTAGATTTCCCACTGCTACCACCGTCATATTAGAGGGTTGATACCATGATTTATGGAAAGTTTGCATTTGCTCACAAGTAACATTTTCAATTACTTCTTTTGTTCCTAAAACGGGACGATGATAGGGTAAATTAGGAAAAGCTTTTACCATCATTCGTTCAAATACTCTACGTCGTGGATTATCGATCGATCTTCTAATTTCTTCTAATACTACCATTCTTTCCCGTTCAAATTCTGCTTTAGGTAAAAGAGGATTTAACACTAAATCTAATTGCAAAGGTAAAATATCAGCAAAATCTTGAGGGGCGCAAGTAAAATAAAAATGAGTGTATTCTTGACTGGTTGCGGCATTCGTCACTGCACCTCTAGCTTCTAATAAGTACTCAAATTCACCACTAGCTAGATTAGCTGTGCCTTTAAAGATCATATGTTCTAAAAAATGTGCCATGCCATTAATACAATCAGACTCGATCGAAGAACCTACATTAAACCAAATATTGACATTGACGGCAGAAACAGGTATTTGTTCAGTAATAATAGTTAAACCATTGGGAAATTTAGTGATTATAGGGCAATGAAGAGAATTTGGTCTAACTAATGTAAAAGTCATGGCAGATTTAGGCTGAATACTGAAGTTACAATTTCTATTCTAACGTGACTAATGCTATGTTAATTTATATTAAATAACATTAAGTTTAAAGAAATAAGGTAGAAAAACAATGAATTTTGAGATTCCCCAAGCAGTGAAAACATGGTCACAATTTGGACATCCGATTCTAATGTGGGTATTATTTGCCACAGCTATTTATGCTCTATATTTAGGAATCAAAGTAAAACGTACTCGTCAAGCAGATAAAGAAAAGAAAAAAGAGTTAATCAAAGGTAACTTTATCAATCGTCATCATCAAGTCGGCTCAATTTTTATGGCTTTGGTAGTGTGCGGCACGATCGGAGGCATGGCAATTACTTATATTAATAATGGTAAATTATTTGTTGGCCCTCATTTATTAGCCGGATTAGGGATGATGGCAATGGTTACGGTTTCTGCTTCCTTAGTACCATACATGCAAAAAGGGAATACTTTTGCTAGATTCACCCATGTTGGAATGAATATGACTATGTTGTTAATTTTTGGTTGGCAAGCCTTTACAGGAATAGAAATTTTACAGAGAATTATCAGCAAACTATAAGTCTGTGAGGTGGGTAATACCCACCAGAATTATTTGAATAAATTATCTCCCACCTATTAAGCTAAAACCGTTTTAGCAATTGATAATTGATAATTTGCAATTAATCCATTCAAGGTTTAAAGCCTGCTCTTTTTAAGGGGAAAAAGATAAAAGGTTTACTTTTTTTAATTCAATCCTCTTCTCTTTTAGCCAGAGGTAACTGTCAATCGTACATTGTTCATTGTTGAACTTTTACCTCTCTTTAACGATAATTTTATGGTTTACCCTTGGTAAAATTCAGTACTTTTAAATATTACATAAATAAACTATGAGAATCTCAATCATTGTCGCTAGTAACAATAAAAATCTTGCACTAGCAAATCAGCTTAATGCAATCGCTATGGAAATGGGGCAAACAACTCAAATTATTGATTTAGTAGAAGAAGAATTACCTCTCTATACTCCTAAAATTCAAGCTCAACAAGGTATTCCTGATAAAGTAAAAGAATTAGCTCAAACTTTACTCAATACTGATGGCATGATTTTTGTTGCACCTGAGTATAATGGTGGTATTCCACCTACTTTAAATAATGCTATTGCTTGGTTAAGTGTCAGTGGAGATGATTGGAGACGTTGTTTTAATGGTAAACCTGCAATGGTTGCTACTTATAGTGGTGGTGGTGGACAATATGTGCTACTGGCGATGAGATCTCAGCTATCATATATTGGAATGAACGTTGTAGGAAGACAAATTATTACTAATGCCAGTAAACCCTTCAGCATCGATTCTGCTAAGGAAGTTGTAAAACAATTAATCAATCTTTGTTAAGATTTATTAAGCAAGGTACAGTTAAAAAGATATGGAAAAACAACAAAAAGTAATTGTCATTGGTGCAGGAATTGGAGGCTTAACCACCGGAGCATTATTAGCCCGTTATGGCTATGATGTTACTATATATGATCAAGCGATCGTACCGGGAGGATGTGCTTCCACTTTTCAACGAAAAGGCTTTACTTTCGATGTTGGTGCGACTCAAGTAGCAGGATTAGAAAAAGGAGGTATTCATCATCGTATTTTTCGAGATTTGGATCTTGATATACCTTCAGCCACAGAATGTAATCCTGCCTGTGCCGTATTTTTACCCCAAGAAATCCAACCAATTATGGTGTGGCGTAACCCTGAAAAATGGCGTTTAGAAAGACAGAAACAGTTTCCCCATAGTGAAAAATTTTGGGCATTATTAAAGATTTTATTTGATGCAAGTTGGCAGTTTCAAAGTCGAGATCCCATTTTACCACCTCGCAACTTGTGGGATTTAGGACAATTAATTCAAGCCTTACGGTTAGATACCTTCGTCACTGCACCTTTTACTTTCATGACGGTAGCACATGCTTTGCGATTTTTAGGATTAGGCAAGGATAAGCGCTTAAAAACTTTTCTCGATATGCAGTTAAAGTTATATTCTCAGGTTGATACAGAAGAAACGGCTTTACTATATGCGGCAACAGCTTTGTCGGTGTCTCAATCTCCTCAAGGATTATATCATCTTAATGGCAGTATGCAGGTTTTGACCGATCGACTGGTGGAAGGATTAGAAAAATATGGCGGAAAATTGTATATGCGCCATTTAGTGCAAAAAATTGACACCGAAAAGGGAAAAGTAACGGGAGTCACCATCAAAAATTTGAAAACAGGAGAGATTCACCAAGAAAAAGCGAATCATGTGGTAGGCAATCTTACGGTAAATAATTTGACAACTATGACAGAAAAAATTCCCTTTACTTATCGTCAACGAGTGGAGAAATTACCTCCAGCAAGTGGTGCATTTGTGATCTATTTAGGAGTAGAAATATCTGCCATTCCCGATAATTGCCCTCCTCACCTCCAATTTTTATACGATTATGAAGGAGAAATTGCCGAGATAAATTCTTTATTTGTATCCGTTAGTAAACAAGGCGATGGCAGAGCGCCTCAAGGTAAAGCCACTATTATCGCTTCTTCTTTTACTGATGTTAACCTTTGGTGGAATATCCCCCTTGACGATTATGAGTCACTAAAACAAGATTATACAAATAAGGCGATCGATCGACTCAAACAATATTTTAACCTCACCCCAGAGACAATTATTCATCAAGAAATAGCAACCCCCGTTACGTTTTATAAATATACTGGGAGAGAAAAAGGCATCGTTGGAGGTGTTGGGCAAAGAATAAGTACATTTGGACCTTTTGGTGTTGCCACTCGCACTCCTATAGAAAATTTATGGTTAGTAGGAGACTCAACTCACCCCGGAGAAGGCACTGCTGGAGTTAGTTATTCTGCTTTAACTGTTGTGCGACAGATAAGAAGCAACCCTCACTAACCCAATTCTGAAAATAATTTATTCTACAATTATTGTTGTTGATTATTAAAATGATAAATAAATTCAAAAAATAGTATCCTAGAGTTTTGAAAAACTATAATTTTTCTGACTTTCTGTGTTAATTATTCCAATGCTTAGTATTAAAGATCGATCGAAAATGATAAGATGATCTTTGCTATAGCTAGTAATATTAAAGAAAAATAAATGGCAGAAACATTAATGTTTAATGCTTTGCGTCAAGCTATTGATGAAGAAATGGCAAGAGATGACAAAGTTTTTGTATTAGGAGAAGATGTAGGACAATACGGCGGTTCATATAAAGTAACCAAAGGTTTATACGAAAAATATGGTGAATTTAGAGTTTTAGATACCCCTATTGCCGAAAATAGCTTTACAGGAATGGCAGTGGGTGCGGCAATGGCAGGATTACGCCCCATTATTGAAGGGATGAATATGGGCTTTCTGTTACTTGCCTTCAACCAAATTGCCAATAATGCGGGGATGATGCGTTATACTTCAGGGGGAAACTATAAAATTCCTACTGTAATTCGTGGGCCTGGAGGTGTGGGCAGACAACTTGGTGCAGAACATTCTCAACGTTTAGAGGCTTATTTTCAAGCTGTACCGGGGTTAAAAATTGTGGCTTGTTCGACTGCTTATAATGCTAAGGGTTTATTAAAATCTGCTATTAGGGATGATAATCCTGTGTTGTTTTTTGAACACGTTTTATTATATAACCATAAAGAAAACCTACCAGATTACGAATATACAGTACCTTTGGATAAAGCAGAAATCGTGCGTAAAGGTAAAGATGTGACGATTTTGACTTATTCTCGTATGAGACACCATTGTGTACAAGCATTAAAACAAATTGAAAAAGATGGATATGATCCTGAAATAATTGATTTAATTTCTCTAAAACCTTTGGATATGGCGACTATTGGAGAATCTATCCGCAAAACTCATAAGGTAATTATTGTGGAAGAATGTATGAAAACTGGTGGTATCGCCGCCGAGCTAACCGCATCTATTAATGATCAATTATTTGATGAGTTAGATGGCCCTGTGGTGCGTTTATCTTCTCAGGATATTCCTACCCCTTATAATGGTACTTTAGAAAGGTTAACGATCGTGCAACCTGAGCAAATTGTGGAAGCTGTTCGTAAAATCATGACGAATAAAATCTAAATAATTAGGAGTTAGGAGATAGAAGTTAAGAGTTATCAATTAATAGTTTTAATTTAACCTAAATATTTATTTAATTTAACCTAAAACCTATCACCTAATACCTAATACCTTTTGTAAGAATTAAATTCAAAGTAAAGAGCCTAATTTATTATAAATATTAATGGAAAAACAAAGAGCTTTTATTATTTTAATAATTGTTTTAATTGCGACTTCGATCGTCACTCTGATTAACTTGCCTTTGCAATTAGGGCTAGATTTAAGAGGAGGTTCACAATTAACAATTCAATTACAAACAACGCCTGAAGTACCAGAAATTACTCCTGAAAAATTAGAAGGGGTGCGCACGGTTATTGACAATCGAGTCAATGGTTTAGGGGTATCCGAAGCAGTGGTGCAAAGTGTCGGTAGAGATCGAATTTTGGTACAATTGCCCGGTGTCAATGATCCTCAAGAAGCAGAAAGAGTTTTAGGCGGTACAGCACAATTAGATTTTCGTACCGAAACAGATAACTCTGAAATTCAAGCCCAATATCAAATTAGACAGCAAGAGTTAGGAGAATTAATTTTTCAAGCTCAATTGTTACAAGGAGAAGAATTAACGGCACAAGAGGCAAAAATCAAGACAAAACAAGTAGAAATCGCTGAATTATCTCAAAAGTTATATACAAAAAGCGAATTAAACGGCGAAAAACTGAAAAAAGCTGGTTATCAACCTAGTCAACAAGGTAACGATTGGGAAGTTGTTCTCGAATTCAATGATGAGGGGGGTAAGTTATTCGCTGATTTAACTAAAAGTATTGCGGGTACAGGGCGTACTTTAGGAATTTTTCTTGACAATAAATTAATCAGCGCTCCCGGTGTAAGTGCTGAATATGCCACCACAGGCATTATGGGCGGTACGGCAACTATTTCTGGTGGTGGTGGTTTTACCCTTGAACAAGCCAGAGAATTGGCCTTACAGTTAGAAGGGGGTGCATTGCCATTACCCGTCAAAATCGTTGAAAATCGTACCGTTGGTGCAACTTTAGGACAAGATAGCATTCGCAGAAGTATCGTTGCTGGAATTTGCGGTTTAGCTCTTGTATTAATCTTTATGGGAGTTTATTATCGTTTACCGGGTATTATTGCCGATGTATCTTTAATTATCTATGCTTTACTTAACTTAGCTTGTTTTTCCATTGCCGGAGTTACTTTAACCTTACCCGGTATCGCTGGTTTTCTGTTAAGTATCGGTATGGCTGTTGATGCAAATGTATTAATTTTTGAGCGTACAAGGGAAGAATTAAGAGACGGAAAAACCCTCTATCGATCGGTAGAATCAGGATTTTATCGAGCTTTCTCTAGTATTTTAGACGGGAATGTCACCACTTTAATCGCTTGTGCGGCTTTATTTTGGTTAGGTTCAGGTTTAGTGAAAGGTTTTGCTTTAACACTAGGCATCGGGGTAGTTTTAAGTATGTTTACCGCTTTGACTTGTAGTCGTACTTTTTTGTTAATTGTGGTATTGGGTTTTCCAGCTATTCGTCAACGTCCAGAATTATTTTGTCCAAATATTAAACCCGTCGTTAATAATTAGGCATTAGGAATGAGGAATTATCAACTGTCAACTGTACATTCTACATTGTTGAAACAGCTGATAGCGAAAGTTTCTCTTAGGAAGTCAATTAAATTATTCACTATTCATTATTAACTATTTATGAAATTTAGCGTTGTTAAATGGGAAAAAATTTGGTGGACTATCTCAGGTATTCTTTGTTTGGGGAGTATATTAGCAATGATTATTTCTTATACTTCCATCGGTACTATTTTACGTCCTAGTCTTGATTTTGTAGGAGGTACAAGATTACAGTTAGAACTTGATTGTACTGTGCCGAATAATTGCGATCGTCCTATTACTGTTAATGATGTACGAGAAATATTAGAAGCAGAAAATTTAGCTAATAATAGTAGTGTTCAAGTTGTCGGGGAAGATCAACACAGTATTTCTATTCGCACAAAAACTTTAGATGTGGATGAAAGAACTAAATTACAAAAAGTCTTAACAGACAAAATTGGAGTTTTTGACGCAAAAACAATTCAAATTGATACAGTTGGGCCTACTATTGGGAAACAATTATTTATTTCTGGGCTTCTCGCTTTAATAGTATCTTTTGCAGGTATTATCGTTTATTTGAGTTTTCGATTTAAAACTGATTATGCGATTTTTGCCATTGTCGCTCTATTTCATGATGTTTTAGTTACTACAGGTGCTTTTGCCGTTTTAGGTTTAGTGGGGGGGGTAGAAGTAGATACTCTCTTTCTGGTGGCATTATTAACTATCACTGGTTTTTCTGTGAATGATACCGTTGTAATTTACGATCGTGTTCGAGATATTCTGAAAGAAGCCGACACCGATGATATGGACTATGTCATAGATACTGCTGTGATGCAAACTTTAACTCGATCGATTAATACCAGTTTAACCACCCTTTTACCGGTAGTTGCCATTTTCTTGTTTGGTGGGGATACTCTTAAATATTTTGCTCTTGCGTTAATTATTGGTTTTGTTTGCGGTGCTTATTCAAGTATCTTTATTGCTAGTACCCTACTGGGTTGGTGGCGTAAAACTATTAATAAAAAAGTAGTTGAAGCATAAATTAGGTGTTAGGTTTTAGAATATAGAATGAAAAATAAAAATAAGTCATGAAACCTGCTCGTATTAGTAGAGTTATTCCTGATTCGATCGCCGCCGAAATGGGTTTTGAAGTGGGTGATTCGATCGTTAACATTAATGGTATATCTCCTAGAGATTTAATAGATTATCAGTTTTTATGTGCCGATGAATATTTAGAATTAAACGTACTAGATAAACGGGGAAAAAATCATTTTTTAGAAATAGAAAAAGATTATGATGAAGATTTAGGTTTAGAGTTTGAAACTGCTCTTTTTGATGGTTTAATTCAGTGTAATAATAAATGTCCTTTTTGTTTTATAGATCAACAACCACCGGGCAAAAGAGATACTCTTTACCTCAAAGATGATGATTATCGTTTAAGTTTTCTCTATGGGAGTTATTTAACTTTAACTAATTTAACCCAAAAAGAATGGACGAGAATTGAACAAATGCGCCTATCTCCTTTATATGTATCCGTTCATGCTACCGAACCAGAAATTAGAAGTCATTTACTCAAAAATAATCGAGCAGGAGAAATTAAAAAACAGTTAGCATGGTTTCAAAAAAAACGTTTACAAATTCATGCTCAAGTGGTAGTTTGTCCGAACATTAATGATAGAAAACATCTTGAAACAACTTTACTAGATTTATTTTCTTTTCATCATGGCGATATTCCAGCAGTTATTAGTGCTGCGATCGTGCCTGTAGGCTTAACGAAATTTAGACCAGACAAAGATGAATTAATTCCCGTAACAACAGAAAAGGCAAAAGAAGTTATCGCCCAAGTACAAGAATTACAAGTAAGATTTAAGGAAAAATGTGGTTCAACTTTTGCATGGTTAGCTGATGAATGGTTTTTAATTGCAAAAACAGATTTACCGCCTGAATCTCACTATGAAGATTATCCTCAAATTGGTAATGGTGTTGGTTCAATTCGTCAATTTATTAAAGAATTTGAGAGTCTTGCTAAAGCAAAATTACCCAGAAAAATATCATCTCCAAAAACCTTTACATGGATTGTGGGAAATGCTGTAGAAACTGCCTTTCAACCTTTAGTTAATAGACTTAATCAAGTTCAAAATTTACAAGTAGATTTAGTTGCTTTAAATAGTAAATATTGGGGGCAAGAAATCACTGTTACTGGGTTATTAACTGGACAAGATTTGTTAGATCATTTATCTAATAAAAACTTAGCAAAAAATGTTTTATTACCTTCTGTAATGTTAAAGCATGATGAGCAGAAATTTTTAGATGATTTAACAGTAGTAGAAGTGGCAGAAAAATTAGGAGTAAATATTTATCCCGTTAAAGATATTAGTCATTTACTCGATCGATTAATTGATGATTAAATAAATTATTATGAGTAGTGAGAAATAATAATGTTTAATTAGCCGTCAGCTATTAGCTATTAGCACTCAGCTATTGGAATTTCAATTTTTAAACCCCTGTTTAATCAAAAAAATATTATGGAAAATTTTGAAGAAATTAAAGCTAGATTAAAGAAAAAATGGTTGCAATATTACAAACATAATAGAAAGTGGATTAATAAATATTGTCAAGAGAATTGCTTTGTCTCCGTACAAGGTTCTTTTGAAGGGGAAACATGGGGTACTGGAGAAAGAAGTTTAGAGGATAAACGGTTTTCTGAAGTTCATCCTCCTAGTGAATTAATTATTGGTGTCATAACCGCTTTAGAGCCCCTTTTAGCTCAATATTGGCTTACTGCATTTGTAGATTTATATGCCAATAAAGAAAAGATAATTGTGGCTTTAGGTTTAAATTTTGATCCTGAATTAGAGTTAAAAAAAATTGAACAAAAAAACTGGGAAAATCAACAATTAGTTATTGAACCAGAAATAGTTTTAGAAGACAATGATTTAACTGAAAAACGCTATTTATCAACACAATAAAATGATCTATAGCATTTATCAGAATGATGAGGTACAGTAACAGCAATGGGTGAACCAATTGTGCATATCTAACTGTGTTACTTGCTCCATGGCTTTTCCAATCGCCTCTACTAGATCATGATAATTTCTCGGTTTTAGTTTTCTGATCTGATTTTTGACTTTCGACCAAAAATTTTCAATGGGTGAAAAATCTGGGGAATAGGGTGATAAATACACCAATGATGCCCCCACTTTCTCTATTTCCTTTCTAATTGTTTCTCCTAAATGAATTTTTGCATTATCCATAACTACACAAGCTCCCACCCATAATTTGGGCACTAAATCTCTGATCACAAAAGCCTCAAAAGTTAATCCATCTACAGAACCATAAATATTTCTTGATGCTACTACTTCCTTTAAGGATATTGCCGTCACTATAGAAACATTACCCCCTCTTTTCTGGGGTTTTTCTCCTCTGACTCTGTACCCTTTTTTTGCCCTACCATAAAGGCGAAGCATTGCTAAATTACTTCCCGATTCGTCCACAAAAATTAAGTCCTCTTCATTAATTTCTCTCACTTTATCCCAATATTCAGATCTTTTTTGTTGAACTCTCTCACTATGTTTTTCTGTGGCATACAGTGTTTTTTTTTGACAGTATCGTCAAATTTACGACTGATTCTGTCAATAGTCGATGTACTGAGTTTAAGTCCAGTTTTTTTCTCAAATAACTCGGCTAATTCCCAGAGAGTAGCATCATTATTTTCGTTGATAATTTCTAACAGGACAACCGTTTGTTCAGGATTTATTTTGGGGGGTCTTCCCCCTGAATGACGAGGTTTGAGATCCCCAGTTTCTTGATACTGCTTGATTATCTTTTGTACAAAACTTTTTGCCACACCAAAATTCTTAGCTAATTGACGAATGGAGCATTGTTGCTTTTCACGAGCATGAATAATCTTTTGTCTTAAATCCAAAGAGTAGGGACGCATTAGATTAATGTTAATATCGTCTACATTTTTTCATCTCAAAATTGTACCTCATCATTGTAAGAAACGCTATATACTTGAACTGAGGTAATTTTTCTTTCCTAC
The DNA here is from genome assembly GCF_001548115.1 of Geminocystis sp. NIES-3709. Lineage (GTDB taxonomy): Bacteria > Cyanobacteriota > Cyanobacteriia > Cyanobacteriales > Cyanobacteriaceae > Geminocystis. The sequence goes on from NZ_AP014821.1 coordinate 1,254,908, forward strand.
TTCTTTACATTGTTTCGATAGACTTTTTATATAACTGACATTACGGACTCCTTACGGAAAAACAGTCATTTTGAGCGATAGTGAAAAATCTCAAAGCGTTGATTTCTGGTGCAAGTGCGTAACATCAGTTATATAATTTTTATAGGAAGTTTTTATCTATGGTTACTCCTTTCTCTGTCTATTCTGGTGGTAACAACTCGCTATTAACTAATGCTCTTTTATCCGTCAACTCAGGTATTAATGTTAATCTTAGCTCAATCAAATTAAATACCTCAGCACCAAGTGCAGTTAACTTCTATGATGGTTCTCTGATCGCATTAGGTATTGGTTCTGGACTACTATTAACGTCAGGAACAACACCCGGCACAAGCAACACAAGCACAGGTTTTGGCAGTGATAATAGTGTAACTACTGGATTTTATAATGGTGATGCTGATATTGATGCAGTGGTCAATACAGTTTTTCAAACACAATCCTATGATGCCACTAGCTTGACTTTTGATTTTACCGTTACTGATCCTAACGCTACGTCTATAACTTTTGATCTAGTATTCGGTTCTGATGAATATCCTGAATGGGTAGATGCGTTTGTAGATTCAGCGATCGTTCTGGTAAATGGAGTTAACTATGCCCTATTTAACCATGATCCCTTACATCCTTTAAGTGTGATTAGTTCTAACTTAGCGGCAGGTTATTTCCAAGACAATGCTAACAATATTTTGCCCATTGAATATGACGGTGTTAGCCACGTTCTGAAAATTGTAGCACCAATAATAGCTGGAGGAACAACTAACCATATTAAAATAGGTATTTCAGACACAGGAGATCATATTCTTGATAGTGGTATTTTTCTCTCGAATTTTTCCGCAGGAAATACCCCCGGTTCTGGGGTAGTTAGTACGCCCACTTCAACAACCGATGGCAATGATGTTGTAACAGGTTCTGCTCAAGATGAGTTAATTGATCTTAAAGGTGGTGATGATATTGCCTATGCAGGGGCAGGTGATGACATCGTGATTGGTGGTGCTGGTAATGACTCTATTTATGGCGGTAGTGGTAATAATCAACTCAAAGGAGATACGGGTAGTGACTATCTTGAAGGTGGTGACGGCACTTCCGATACAGCAGTTTTTGCAGGAGCTAGTACAGAGTACAGTCTTGTTTATAACTCGGTTAATAATAGCTATACTGTCACTGATAGTAAAACAGGTGCAACCGCAGAAGGAACTGATACCTTAACAAATATCGAACTTGCCAAATTCAATAATGGACTTTTTAACATTACGAATAGTGGATTTTCCCCCATTTCCAGTCCTCCTCCTACTCCCACAAATACCCCCGGTTCTGTGATCATTAGTGGTATTGCCTCAGTGGGAAATGTCCTAACAGCAACAGTCAGCGATCCAGACGGAATTTCAGGCAGTATTAATTATCAATGGCAATCATCCAGTAACAATGACACAACTTGGAACAATATCGGCACTAATAGTAATACTTATACCGTCACATCTGCCAATACTGGGTTATTGGTACAAGTTATTGCGTCTTATACTGACAATGATGCGATCGCCGAATCTCCCGTAAGTCCTGCTAAAGAAATTTTGAACACCAAGAGCGGTGACTTGGTTGTAACTTTAATCCAACTGAAAGCCCCATCCGGTGCAAGTAATATAAATCCTTTAACTACCTTGGTTCAGGATGCCATTGATTTAGGTTTATCCCCTAACACTGCTTCAAATACGATTAAAACTGTCTTGGGAATTCCCAGTACTATTAATCTCCAAAGTTATGATGCTTATGCAATTTTACAGACTAATCCAACTCAAGCCCAAGCCCTTGCAGTGGAAAAAGTAGCGGTTCAAGTAGCGATTTTAACTTCTCTTTCCGATGATGATACGGGATTAAATTTAACTTCGGCAATTATTAAGGCTTCAGCGAGTAATAAAACCCTGAATCTAGCTAATGCCAATGACTTAGCCAGTATTCTTGGTGTTAATATTACAGGTTTAACTAAAAACAATTATCCTGAACCCCTCAGAGAGATTTTTGATCGGAATAAGAGTATGTCAGATGCGATCGCTGATGGCGGGGATGTTAGTGTAATCGAACAAGAATGGCAAGACTTATTGAGTATTCAAGATGGTATCAATTCTACTTCCATTGCCGATCTAAGTATCCATGTTAATCAAAATCCCATTGGCACAGCCACAGCCGATTTAGCTAACGGAATACAAGGCTCACCATACCAAATTAACTCAACAGACTTACTGACAGGTTTTAGTGATCCTGATGGCGGTATTTTAGGTGTAACAAATCTATCTGCTAGTATTGCTGGTACTTTCACCAATAATAACAACAGTACTTGGACATTTACCCTAACTTCAAACTATACCGGACCTATAGAACTGAATTATACAGTCATTGATGGTCAAGGAGGCAGTACATCTGCTAATCAACTCTTTGTTATTTCTCCTCAAGCAACAAATCCAATTTTCACGGGAACTTCTAAAGCTGATACCCTCATCGGTACAACAGGAGCAGATATTTTGATTGGTTTAGCAGGAAATGACACTTACACAGTCAACGATTCTGGTGATGTAGTTATAGAAGAATTGAGTGCAGGAACTGACACGGTTTATGTTACTGTTTCCTATAGTTTAAGTAGTAATGTAGAAAAACTTATATTACAAGGTACGGCAATTAATGGTACAGGTAACGAACTCAATAATACAATCACAGGTAATACCAGTAATAACGTCCTCACTGGTGGTGCAGGTAATGATATTCTTGACGGAGGAACTGGTTCAGATAGCTTGATTGGTGGCTTAGGCAATGATACTTATCAGGTAGATATGATCACCGATGTTATTACTGAACTTGCAAATCAAGGAACTGATACCGTTAAAAGTACTGTTTCTTACAGTCTGAGTAGTAATGTAGAAAGACTTATGTTACAAGGCACGGCAATTAATGGTACAGGTAACGAACTCAATAATACAATCACAGGTAATGCCAGTAATAACGTCCTCAGTGGTGGTGCAGGTAATGATATTCTTGACGGAGGAACTGGTTCAGATAGCTTGATTGGTGGCTTAGGCAATGATACTTATCAGGTAGATATGATCACCGATGTTATTACTGAACTTGCAAATCAAGGAACTGATACCGTTAAAAGTAGTGCTTCTTACAGTCTGAGTAGTAATGTAGAAAGACTTGTATTACAAGGTACGGCAATTAATGGTACAGGTAACGAACTTAATAATACAATCACAGGTAATGCTAGTAATAACGTTCTCAGTGGTGGTGCAGGTAGTGACATTTTAACGGGTAATGCAGGTAGTGACATCTTAACGGGTAATGCAGGTACTGATATTTTAGTTGGCAACACTGACAATGATACCTTAAATCTTGGACTCAATGACAGCGTTGCGGACATTGTACGTTATTCTAGTGGGGATGGTAGCGACATCATTAATCAATTTGTTAAAGGAATTGACAAATTATCCTTCACAGGAATAAGTTCTATTGATGTCAAAATCTCTGGAAGTAATACTCAATTGAGTTTAGGAAATGGCATCGTAGGTGATGCTGGTTTTGGAACTGGTTCTCTGCTAATGACTATTAAAGGGGTAATTGGTTTTACCTCTGCCGAATTAGGAGTTAATGGAACTAGCGTTGATCTTCCTAATAATACTGCTCAATTTTTATTTAGCTAATTTAAACCGAGTAGTATTGGTTAGTGTTAGGGAAAATTTTTAAGTTATCAATTAACGATTTTCCCCCCAATCCCCCAACCCACAGGGGTCGTTATTTTACTTTCTGATGTTGGTGAGACAAGGTGGACAAGGTGGGAAAATGGACAAGGAAGGAAAACCGTACAAAAACAGTTCGGTTGTGTATATTACAAGAATCTCTAAAAAGACCATTTTTCGTGTGTAACATCTACCTTGTCTCCTTATCTTCATTCCTTCCTTGTCTTGCTTTCAACCAACTATTAAAAACCTGCCCTTGTGAGCAATCCTCCAATACCCAATATTATCGGTACTTAGACAAAACAATAACAACAATTAAGCTATAATTTTTACATCATATTGCTTTTAGGTCAAAATGAAAGAAATTACTTCTTCATCAATGCCCCCATGTTTCAATCGCTGGTGTGAAAAAATAGACCCAGTCTTAAAAACAAAGGCACAAAAACGAGAGTTTAGAAATTATTTGGGCGGTTTATTAGGAGATTCTCAAAGAAAAAATATAACTCAAATTGCCCATAATAATCTTGATATTACTTATCATAAATTACACCATTTCTTAACAGAGTCCACTTGGAATTATGATGAGGTAAATGATAAAAGATTAGAAATTATTGCATCCTGTCGTCAAACAAAAATTAGTCGATGTTTCTCCTTAATTATAGACGATTCAGGTCATCGTAAAAGTGGAAACTTTACTGACTGTGTGGGAAGACAATATATTGGTGAAATTGGCAAAACTGATAATGGTAATGTTATAGTCACTACTCACATTTATGATGGTGTGAGAAGTTTTCCTTTAGACGTTGAATTATATGAAAAAGCCGAAAATTTCCCTGAAGGAAAAGACGCTCCACAATTTCAGAAAAAACCAGACATTGCCTTTAATTTAATTGAAAAATGTTTAAATCGAAATTATTGTCCCCAAATAATTTTAATGGATGGTGGTTATGGAAACAATACTAATTTATTAGGCAAACTAGAAAAAAAGAATTTAAAATATATAGGAATTATTGCTAAAAATAGATTAGTAAAATTGGTAAAACAAGATTTTATCGAGTCTGAAAAAACCATAGCTGAAATAGCAAAATCATTACCCCAAGATAGTTTTGAAAAAATAAGAATAGGAAAAAATCGAGAAAAAACTCTTTGGGTAGCAACGATAAATATTGAATTATCAGCTTTGTCGGGAATAAAAACTGTAGCTATCGTCATGAATGCAGATACTTTTGAAAATTCCACAGATATTGATTATTTAATGACTAATGAAATAGGAGAAAAAGTGTGTGGAAATTGGATAGTAGAAACTTATACACAAAGAAATTGGATAGAAGTATTTTACCGTGAAATCAAGGGATGGTTAGGGTTATCACAATACCAAGTGAGAAATAAAAGAAGTTTAATGAGACATTTTATCTTGGTATTTTGTGCCTACACTTTTATTCAATGGCATCGTTTGACAGGAGGTTTAAGAAGACAATGGGGGAATAAACCGTTAAATACTTTTGCTGAGGCATTGGAAGCGTTTCGTAATGCTGTGTCTTTTCGCTTTTTTCAATGGTTAAAAGACAATGTGGAAGTATTTAGTTTATATAAAGCTAGTTTAGGGTTTATTTGGGCATAATTTTTGTCTAAGTACCGTTATATTATTTTTGAACATGGCAAATCTTCAAATCCGTAAACTTCATCGTAAATTCGCACCAATTCTATTCCTTCCTCTTTTAATCACTGCCTTAACAGGAGTTTTTTATCGTGTTGCTAGAAGTTGGTTCGGTTTATCAGATGAATTAGGTGAAAATGTTTTAGCTTTACATGAAGGCAAGTTTTTGGGTGAACCTTTAGTACCTTTTTATGTGTTATTTCTGGGCTTAGGATTATTAGCGATGATAGTTACTGGGCTGATGATGTTTAAGCAGAGAAAACAAAAAGCGATTACTGCTTCTGGTAAATTAAATTTTCGCCTTCTTCATAGCTTTCTTGCCCCCATTCTATTCTTACCATTATTAATTAGTGCTACAACAGGGATTGCCTATCGTTTGGGTGAAACTGGGTTGGGCTTGTCGGAAGAACAAATTGAAATCTTAATGGATATTCATCAGGGAAACTATTTAGGTTCATTTCTGCGAGTTATTTATGTTTTACTGGTAGGTTTCGGGCTATTAGGAATATTAGTAACAGGTATTCAGATGACTGGTTTATTTCGTAAACGCTCTGTTAACTAAAATCCCAAAATTTAATATACTGTCATGTATCAGTTTTTAGTTGTTAACTTTGATCCCGTATTTCTCAAAAAAGAGATGAGAATACTATTAGTAGAGGACGATTCACGGATTGCAAAACCCTTAGCTGAAACTCTTAGTGATTGTCAATATCAAGTAGATGTGGCTGAAGATGGAGAAGTTGGTTGGAACTATCTGGAAATCCTCAATTATGATGTCATTATTCTCGATGTCATGTTACCTAAACTCAACGGTATTCAACTTTGTCAACGCCTACGTCAAGCAAATATTCAAACCCCTGTCTTAATGTTAACCGCACGGGATAGTAGCCAAGATAAAGTCTTAGGATTAGATGCAGGGGCAGATGATTATGTAGTTAAACCCTTTGATTTAGCTGAATTAACCGCCCGTATTCGAGCCTTACTGCGACGAGGAAATAACACTTTCCCACCCGTGTTAGAATGGGGTGACTTGCGTTTAAATCCTAGTAATTATGAAGTTTTTTACGGAAAACAACTTTTATCTTTAACTCCCAAAGAATATCAATTATTGGAACTATTTTTGCGTAAACCTCAACGAGTTCTAAGTCGTAGGCAAATTTTAGATCAACTTTGGTCTTATGAAGAACCACCGGGTGAAGAAACCGTTAAAGTTCACCTTAAAGATTTACGCAAAAAGTTAAGAAATGCAGGTATATCTTCTGATTTTATTGAAACCGTCTATGGTATTGGCTATCGTCTCAAGCCCCTCTAATCATCAGGACTGTTTCAAAGTAAGTCGGTAAAAATGTTGGGGTGTTAGGGTATTAGGATATTGGGGGGATTTCTTGTCTCCAGATTTTAAGTAATAATAAAAAATCTTAAGATAATCATAAACTGATTATAAATTATAACTGTACTTTAGACTAAATGAGAAGGAAATAACGACACAAAAGACTTTGAGAGAAAATAGAGAGAAAATAAAAATAATCACAAATTCAATTCTCTCTCTATGAACAAATATAACAGACTTCAACAATTTCGTCTTGACACTCATCAAATGTTATTCAAAAGTAAGGATGCCACTTTTCAATTAATGGATAGTATCATGGCTACGGAAAATGCTCGTAGTCTAGCAGAATTTTCTTTGTCTCCTTTTTTTCATCGCCAATGGTCTAGCACTTATGAAGCCATAGAAGATTGTCGCCCCAATAGCAATAAACTGATGAAAAGATATATTCAAGAAATACCACCTTCAGAATATTTTTTATTTGGCATCGATCATACCCCCTGGGAATGTCCAGATAGTCCAACCATGAAAGACAGAACTTATCAGTATTCTCATTCATCCCTCAATTCATCTGTAATAGGACAAGGATATAGCACCATAGCATGGTTGCTCCAATTAGATCATCAGGGTAGTTGGACATTACCCTTAAGACATGAAAGAATCACATCTTTTGAAACTCCTTTAAGTAAAGCAACATGGAAATTAAATAAGTCTGAAAATTTCCCCAATGCCGATGAAGTTTTGGAAATGGAAGATTCATCTTTAGGTCAAATACGAATTAGTAAGCTAAGACGCATTTAACTTACATTGATTAATTCACCCTTATTCTTAAATTTTTTACTCCAATTAATTACTAAACCTCCTTCATTTAATAAGTAATTTACTGTTTTTTCTAGCTGTTCTTTATTTTCAAAGTTTCTATAAGCTATATATTCCTTTGCCGAATGCCACACTAATTCTATTAAGTTATAATCTGGACTATATACCGGTAAATATTCTAGTCTTATATTCGGTAGATTTTTTTCTATTTTTTCTACTATTTCCTTTTTTTATGGAAACTTGCGTTGTCTAATATTATGATTATTTTCGGACCACATTCTTTAAAATCTTTTTCATCATTTCCCTTACTTACCCATTCATTTTTTATTTCTTCCCATAACTTTTTTAATTGTTCACAAAACGTTTCTGAATCACCTTTTTTTATTACAAAACATCTTCTTTTTTTATCCGAATATCTTATTCCTCCCATGATATTTACTCTTCCTCTTCTTCTTTCTCCCTTCACCTTTTTTCTTTTTCCTTTTTTCGTCCATGTTTTTCTTCTTATCACCCTTAAACTAAAACCACATTCATGAGGGGCTGTGTGGCGAATTTAGTTCGCCACTTTAAACGCCCCATCCCAAAACCATACTTGAACTAACTCAGGATTCTCTTTACCTATTTCTATGTAATGTTCTAATTTTTCTTTAAATGCTTTTCTTTGTTCTTGATTTTGTTTGTCTTCTAAACTATATTTTCCCCAAATATAACTATACTTTTTTCTTTTTAATATCCTCACTACTTGTGATTTGCTTAATTTAATTCCTGTTTCTTTTTCCAAATGTTCTGATAATCTTTGCCCCGTCCATCGACCAAAATCATATCCAAAATCTTCAGGATTTTTATCAACTACTTCTAATAATCTTTCAATATATTTATCCGTTGCTTTTGTTTGGTTTCCTTTTCTTCTTTTATCTTGCAATGAATCTACATTATTAGGATTACCATGAACTGCCCAGTAAGCCACCGTTTTGGGGGAACAACCCAAAAAAACTGCTATTTCTTGATAATTTTTACCATCATTCTCTAATAAAAATATTAAAATTCTTTCCCTGACTTCCGATCTCTTTTCTATTTTTAAAGCATCTTGTAGATACTTTCTTTCTTCCTCTGACAAAAAATTTTTAGAAGGCATAAATCACACCTAAGTTTTATCTTTTCTGACTTAAATTATATACCAAATCAATGCGTCTTAGCTTAAATGGACTCAACTTCATTTTTACCATGCACCGTTACAAACACTGAGTTTATTCAAAATTGAACGATTAAATCCGAAAAAAACAGGAGGTGAACATCGTCCACTATGGTTAATCTGGGTGGGAGAAGAGTTTTTGTCATTGGAGAAGATTTGGAGTCAATATAGCCGACGATTTGGAGTGGATCATTGGTATCGTTTTGCACTCGCAGAGATTGCACTGGACTTTACCAAATTTTCGCACTCCCATTCAGTGCCAAAGATGGAGTGATTTAATCGTCAATATTACTTGGCAATTATGGCTTTCAAAAGATTTAGTGCAAGAACACCATTTACCGTGACAAAAACCACAAGAGAATTTAACCCCTCAAAGAGTAGCCAGATCAATGATCTCATTATTGGTGGAGATTGGAAGTCCGACTTCAACTCCTAAAAGTCGAGGAAAATCCAACGGCTGGGAAAAAGGACGAAAAAGAAACAAAGCAAAGGTTTATCCGACGATAAAAAAACGGCAATCCAAAAATAAAAAAGGGAAAAAAACATAAATTTTAAGGAATAACTAATTCAATTTATTTTCTCTTGAGGCTAATTTTTGTTAGCTTACTTATTGTCTTGAAATATTTTATTAGTCTAAAGTACAGTTATAAAAACTCGTTACTTATTACTCCTCCTTAAACCAAAATTCTAAAATGAAACAGCCCGACTCTAATCGCCCCTTTGTACTTAGCCCTCGTTTTCAATCTCTACGATGGCAAATCTTAGGCTATAGTCTAGCAATTATGATAGGAATTAGTGCCATTTCTATTATTCTCGTTTACCAATATTTTGCCCATAGTCTTTATCAACAAGTAAATGAACGTTTAAAAGTTTTAGCAGATTCGGCGGCACATAGTTTAGAGGCAATTAAGAAAGATAAAAACGCCCTTATAAATCCCCCTATTCGCCGTTTGGATGGAGATGGTGATCTAGATTTATCTTGGCAAAATCTTCAGCAATCAGGACAATCCATTGAATGGTTTGATCAAGATCAAAAGTTTTTAGGAAAATCAGGAAAACTTAATTTTTCTAGTCCTTTAATTTTAGGTGAGCAAACATTGTCTGGAAAACCACCTATTCAACTGCTAACGATTACAGTATATAACAATAAACATTCTCAAGGACAAGATATTAATGCTTCAGAAACTTATATTGTTGGTTATATTCGTGTAGCTGAATCAACAGAACATATTCACGCTAATTTACAGCGTTTATTATGGGGTTTTAGTATTGGCAATCTGTTAACTTTAGGTTTAATTGGTTTCGGTGGAATAATATTAACTCGTCAAGCCCTTAAACCTCTAGCTAAAAGTTATGAACAACTCCAGCAATTTACAGGTGATGCGTCACATGAGTTACGGAGTCCTTTAACTGCAATTAAAACTTCCGTAGAAGTACTACATAGTCACCCCGAACGAATTCATCCTCAAGACTGGGAGAAATTAACCAATATTTTGAGTGCAACGGAGCAAATGAAACATTTAGTTGAAGATTTATTATTACTTGCCCGTACTGATAATGATTTAGATTTTATGGCACAGGATATTGTCAATATTCCTTTAGAAGACTTATTAGATGATGTACTTTTATCTTTAGAACCTCAAGCGGAACAAAAAGCAATTAATGTCAAAGTTCACTATTTTCAGTCAGTGATTGTTCAAGGCAATGCTTTTCAGTTACAAAGATTGTTCTCTAATTTATTAAACAATGCCATAAAATATACACCTTCCGAAGGACAGATCAAAATAACCTTACAGCAAGAGGAAAAAAAAGCTATCATTCAAATTGAAGATTCAGGTATAGGCATTTCTGCTGAACAATTGCCGTTCATTTTCGATCGCTTTTGGAGGGCAGAATCTGCTCGAACTCCGCAGATTAAGGGAACTGGTTTAGGCTTGGCGATCGCTGAGAGTATTGTTCAAGCTCATGAAGGTAAAATTACGGTAAAAAGTCAATTAAATAAAGGAAGTTGCTTCACTGTGTATTTGCCAATCACAACACATTTCCAAGAATAAACCTCTTGCAAAATTAAAAATGAGCTAAAATCAACTAAAATCATCTAGCCACAAAAAAAGTAAGAAATTTATTTAACATCGGTAATAGATCCCGAGATTTTACCTCCTCATGTAGTGGTTAATTTATATGGGAAACGTTGGCGAATAGAAGAGGCATTTAATACAGTAAAAAGATTGTTAGGGTTGAGTTATTTATGGACAGGTTCAATCAATGGAATCAAGTTGCAAATATGGGGAACTTGGTTATTTTATGGAGTATAGAACCCATTTGGGATCTTTTTTTAGAAAAGTGATACGATTAACGGTACTTAGACAAAAATTAAGCCCAAATTAAGCCCAAACTAGCTTTATATGAGCTAAACACTTCCACATTGTCTTTTATAGTAATTCCAACTAAGAATAGAACAGTATATGGTAAAATAAAGGAAATTATTATTCAATTTTATGTCTTATTGATTTAAGAAAAAAAGTAGTAAATTATGTCAGAAATGGTGGTACTGTTACCAATGGGGCTAAAATTTACCAAATAGGAAGAACAACCATCTATGAATGGTTAAAAAGACAAAATCTGTCTCCAATTAAAGTTGAACATCGTCAAAGAAAACTAGATTGGAATGCTTTAAAAAAAGATGTTCAACAGAATCCAGATTTAAGATTGATTGACCGAGCTAGAAATTTTAATGTAACAATTAATGCCATTTTTTTTAAGAGCAAAAAAATGAAAATTACTCGAAAAAAAAACAATTACGTTATCAAGAAAGAAAGCCAGAATTGAGAATCAAATATTATCGGGAATTACGAGAATTAATTTCCATATTTGGTAGTAAAAGTCTTGTATTTATTGATGAGTCAGGATTTGATTCTCGAGTATATTGTAAGTATGGGTGGTCAAAAAAAGGAAAAAAAATTTATGGGCAGCAGCAGGGAAAAAGAGAAGTTAGAGAGAATTTAATTACTGGGAGAAGAAAATACAAAAAAGATTTTATCGCACCAATGATTTTTCGAGGAAGTCTTAATGCTGAAAGTTTTGAAACATTGCTAGAAGTTCATTTATTACCTTCACTAACTATGCCATCAATTTTAATTATGAATAATGCGCCGATTCATCGGAAAAATATAATCAAACAATTAATAGAAAACACAGAACACGAAGTAATATTTTTACCCCCTTACTCTCCAGATTTGAATGATATTGAACATGATTTTAGTGCTTTAAAAAGAACAAGAATGTATGCTTCAATTGAAACTTATATAGATAAAATTATTTCCGATTATTGTATTTCTTAGTGTTCGGTTTTTATTTGGAATAACTATAAACTCTCGTTTTTGTGCCGTAGTTTTTAAGACTGGATCTATTTTTTCACACCAGCGATTAAAACCTTTAGTCCTGAGCAAAGCGAAGGAACTGGGGGCATTGATGAAGACGTAGTTTCTTTCATTTTGACCTAAAAGCAATATGATGTAAAGATTAGCAGTTAATACCCTATTATAGTTAACTTATAGTTTCTCGACTATTTGCGATCGCACTTTTTGAAAAGATCCCAAATGGGTTCTATAGTTAATGAATGGCTAAAGGTACGGGGAAAAGAAGAAGGAGCATTGATTTGTCCTGTTTTTCGTGGTGGAAAAGTAATTGTAAGAAGATTATCAACCGATGGGGTGTTAAAAATTATCACTTTTATAGTCTAAAGTACAGTTATAATAAAAGTCTGCGAACTTCTTTGCGACATGAGTGCATCGAGGCGTGAAATTTTACTATAACTATTTAATCGAACCTGATATTAGGTGTTAGATATTAGGTTAAATAATGAAAAATCAAGGTTTTGAGGCTTACTTAGTTTTTAAATGAATAAAAGCAACTGTCAACTGTCAACTGAATATTGCCTAGCTTAACAAGCAACTAATAATTGTTTATCAAGACTTAAATATTCTGCCAATTGTGCTTCGATTTGTTCTTTGACAATTTGACGATATTCTAGGAAATGTTCATTGTGGGCGCACATGGTTAAATAGTGTTCCCAGACTTCGGGATTATGTTTAATAATACTAAATAAATGATGCCAGAATTTCCAACGAGTATTTCGTTTAATTCCTTGTCGCCAAATTACAATGGCTAATGCCTTTAAATCAACTAAAGTAGGTAATTTAGCCGGAGGTTTTGCCGTCGGAGCGCCCAGTTTGAGAAAACAATGATAAACTCGATCGAGATAAGCATGAGGATCATACAATTGCCAAAAAGCATCTACATATTCTTGAGCAATATCTTCAATGGGACGAGTGGGAGTAAAATTCATTAAAGTAGTTTGGTTTATATTACCGTCTCGGCCTTTTCGTAAACGCCCTTCTTTTTCGAGACGATGCCACAAAGCCGTATTTGGCAAGGCTTGAAGCATGGCAAATGTTGTAGTTGGAATCCCTACTTGTTCGGCAAAGCGGACAATGCGATCGCCAGCACCTTTCTTTTCACCATCAAAACCAATAATAAAACCAGCCATGGGGCGCAAACCAATTCTAATAATTCTATCAACAGCATCCGCTAAAGAACTACGAGTATTTTGAAACTTTTTAGTAAGCTGTAAACTATCCTCATCGGGGGTTTCAATGCCTAAAAATACGGCATCAAAATAACAGTCAACCATCAACTGCATTAATTCTTCATCGTCAGCTAAATCCACGGAAGCCTCAGTGTTAAATCGGAATGGGTACTGGTGTTCTTTTTGCCAAATTTTTAACTCTTTTAGTAATAATTTAACGTTGCGTTTATTACCGATAAAGTTATCATCTACCATAAAAACGCCTCTGCGCCAACCCAATTCATATAAATAATCTAACTCTTTTAAAAGTTGTTCAGGGGTTTTCGTTCTCGGTTTTCGTCCATAGAGGACAATAATATCACAAAATTCACACTGAAAAGGGCATCCCCTCGAAAATTGTACTGACATAGAATCATAAGCATCTAACTCCAATAAATCATAACGAGGAATCGGAGTGGAAGTTACGGCAGGTTTTTCCGTAGTGCGAAAAGTGCCTTGTTTTTCTCCCCTTTCGATGGCTTCTACAAACATTGGTAAGGTGATTTCTCCTTCATCCAACACTAAAAAATCGACTCCACTTTCTTCCAATTCGTGGGGTACAGAAGTGGCATAAGGGCCACCCACTGCTACTAATTTTCCTCTTTGTTTCGCCTCTATTATTTGATTAATTAAATCGTATTTTTGCACAATCATAGCGGAAAAAATCACTATATCCGCCCATTGCCATTCTTCATCCGTTACCTTACGAATATTTCGATCGACTAATTTAAACTCCCATTCTTGGGGTAAAATTGACGCAACGGTAATCAATCCTAAAGGTGGTAATAACACTTTTCGATCGACTAATTCTAAAATTTTGTCATAAGACCAGAAAGTTTGGGGAAAAATGGGATATACCAATAAAGCGCGCATATAAAAAAGTGATTTAATCACGAGAATTTAGTTATTATCATCAACTGTAACCTAAATTTTTGAAAACTTAACTTTAGAGTCCAAAAATTTCTTTAACTATAAATTTCAGGGTTCGTTAGTTAGTTATAAAACTACACTGAAATTAAGGCTAATTCTATTCCTGTTTCTCCATTTTGAGATACTTCTACTGTGATTCCGGGCCCAAAAAACTTAGTAATTTTTTCTACTTTTTCTTGCCATTTATCAAAACTTATTAAGGGAGAATCAAAGAATAATATAAGGGCATAATTATCATTAATATTAGCTTCTTTTATCTTTGTTAAAATTGGTCTTTCATCATCAGTAGGACTTAAACCAATACGCTGTAAGGCTTCATCTAAATGAGCTTCTTGTCCATAACGATAGCGTGTGACATCATTTCTTAATTGATTTTGAGTATCTGTTGCTTTTTCTTTTCTTAAGGCAACAACTTCTGAGGGAGTTTCTTCTGCGAAAGGTATGGGTTTTAATTCAGCGGCTTTCAAGGCTAATCCTCCCAATAATAGGGGAATACCGTAGAAAAAACCGGCTAAGTTGAGGGTAGAGTTACCGATGGCATAGGCATAAAATCCTGTGAATGTTAATATTGAACCGACAATTAAACCAACTAATGCTAAAGGAATTTTTCGCAACATAATTTTTTATTTTTTAATAGCTTGAAAGTATATCTAAATCAAATTGAAAATGAATAGGGGAGACTTTTAATTGTTAACTGTTAATTGTTAATTGTTATTCCATTTGACGGAAAAATGCGATCGTGTCTTTGAGTGCCACAATAAAAGCATCTATTTCAGCAAAAGTATTATAAAAGTATAAACTAGCCCTTGCACTACCTGATATGTTTAAATAACGGTGTAATGGTTGGGTACAATGATGACCAGATCGAATAGCAATACCTTCATGATCTAAAAGTGTTGCGAGATCGTTACCATGAATATCTTTAACGTTAAATGCGGCTAAAGCAGCCCTTCCTTTACCGTCTGGAGTGGGTTGATTACCATAAATAGTCAAATCTGGAATTTCGTTTAACTGTTTAAATAAATAAGCCGTTAATTCTTCCTCGTAACGGTGTATATTATCCATGCCTATTTTACTAAGATAATCCACTGCAGCCCCAAGAGCGATGGCTTCTCCGATGGCTGGTGTACCTGCTTCAAATTTATGGGGTAATTCACCACAGGTAAAATGATCTAAATACACATCTGCAATCATTTCACCACCGCCCATGAAAGGAGGCATAGCAGTTAATAATTCTTCTTTGCCGTATAAAAAGCCAATCCCTGTAGTAGCACACATTTTATGGCCCGATCCTACAAGCCAATCACAATTCATCTGTTGAACATCGATCGATAAATGAGGTAAACTCTGACAAGCATCAATTAAAACTTTTGCATCGTATTGATGAGCTAAATTAATAATTTTCTTAACAGGGTTAATACAGCCTAAAGTGTTAGAAATATGAACTACAGAGACTAATTTTGTTTTATCCGACAATAAGGATTGATAGTGATTAAAATCAAATTCCTGAGTTGAGGTTAATTCCACATACTTAATCAATGCCCCTGTTTTTTCAGCGATAATTTGCCAAGGAACAATATTACTATGATGCTCCATTACCGTGAGAATAATCTCATCACCAGTCTTAAGGGTGTTTAAACCCCATGTATAAGCAACAATATTAATTGCTTCACTTGCATTTCTAGTATAAACAATTTCGTTACGACTTTTGGCATTGATAAATTTAGCTACTTTATCTCTTGCACCTTCATAGGCATCTGTTGCCCTTCCACTCAGAGTATGTGCTCCTCGATGAACATTAGCGTTATCATATTCATAATAATGGCGTAAAGCATCAATAACCGTTATTGGTTTTTGTGATGTAGCGGCATTATCAAAATATATTAAAGGTTTATCATGAATTTTCTGATTAAGGATAGGAAAATCTCCCCTAACCTCATCAGCAATGGTTTTTACTTTGGTTATTGCCATAGTGAATGTACAATTTATAATTTAAAAATTAGAATATTTTAAGTAATTCATTAAGAAATAAAAATTCATTCCCCATTATTTGAAGAAATTATTTTTCTTGCGTTTCTTAATTTTACTTTTTTCATAATCAATTTCTCTGATTTTTTTCATAATTCGATCGAAATATTCCTGTAAATAATCTTCTAAAGTAGTAGTATCTTGAGCATCTAATTGAAAAATTTTATAAACTTCTTCCATTTCTGCATTCATCGGTTTACCACTAGCTAAGACTTCTCCAAAAGCTAATCTGTCAGATACATTAAGAGTCCATTTAAACCAACGGGTAAAACCTCGCAAAAATCGAAGTAAACTTAAGGGAATACGGGAAATTTTGGCTTGTTTACCAGATAATCGCTCACAAAGCTCGATAATTTGCTCTCCTGTCCACGATCGAGTACCCACCACAGGATATATATTATTATTAGTTTCGGGAATTTCGATCGCTTTAATGGCAAATTTAGCAATATCTTGTGTATTCATATATGCGATCGGTGTATTCTCTCCACTTACCCACACAGGTTGATTATCAAGAATAGGAATACCATATTGACCGATTAAACCTTGCATAAATCCTGCTAACTTAAGAATAGTATAATTCAAGTCACATTCTTGTAAAAATAATTCTGTGCAATGTTTAACCTCCATTAAAGGCACATTTTCAAAATCTTTAGCATTAAGAATCGAGAAGAAAATATAACGCTGAATATTTGCTTGTTTAGACGCTTGAATTAGATTAAGTTTTCCTTGCCAGTCAACTTCTTGTATTCTCAAAGAATCTGTAGCTCTTGCTGTAGCCGCATCAATTACTATATCAACTCCTTCTAATGCAGATGTTAAACTTTTTGGTTTACAAAGATCACCTTTTACTAATTCTGCACCCCATTCTTTCAAAAAACTAGCTTTAGCATTGTTTCTCACTAAACAGCGTACCTGATAATCCTTATCAATGGCATGACGCACTATCTGTCTGCCTAGAGTACCAGTACCACCAACGACTAATATTTTCATTTATTGTTAAGTTTATTTACATATTTTAAAATTTCATTAAGATTTTATCAGAAAAGAGAATGAGCAATAAGGAATTAACCATTAATAAGCTGAAATTTATGTAACCTAATTTTAATACAAAAAATGATCGATTACCTAAAAACTGCGGATGACGACAAGTGGACAAGTGGGCAGGTGGTGATATTGATACTCACAAATAAGCTAAAATATCCGAGGAAAAATAATTTGATCATTTCCTTTGTGCCTTTGCGTCATGAGCGAGAAAAATTCTCTTATTTTAAGTTATCGAAAATAATAAATCTTTTATATTAATGATTAGACCTAAAAAATATTTTCCATTATTATTCTTGATACTTAGTATAAATTTTAGTTTAACAGGATGTTTTAATACTAAAGTATCTGATTGTAAAAAGATTATAAATATAACGACAGAATTAGCCGTAATAACTCAAGCTAATTTAACGACAAAAGATACAAAAAAAATATTAGAAATAGCAGATATTTTTGAAAATTCAGGACAACAAATATTAGATAAAAGTTTTCAAGATAAACAATTAAATAAATATGTTAAAAATTTAGCTATAATTTATCAAAACTATGGAGAATTAACAAGAAATTTTGTAAATGCTTTTCAAACTAAAGATACAGAAAAAGCGATTTTTTATAAAGAAAAAATTATAAAATTATCTCAAGATCAAAAAGATTTAGTTAATAATATTAATAACTATTGTCGCCAAAATTAATAAAATTAGTGTTTATGTAATAATATATCGTGTGTGTCGTTACTTAAATTAATACCATCAACTCTCTTATTATAAAATATTGTGAAAAAAATATTTACTTTTAATTTAAACTTATCAAACAATTAAGCCAAAACGCAACCATTTGAAAATATCGAACCTTTTATATCAAGAGATTTAGAGCATAAAAAAGGAAGATTAAATGCGTCTTAGGTTATTCAATATTCCCATAACAAAATATTTAACCATTGATCATGTGAACACTCAAACATACAAGTCTTAAAGCCATTTTGGTATACTCATATAGAGTAAAGTTATAGACTGTATGTATATGATTTTTTTTTACTATAAATTAATTAACTTTTTATTAATTTTAACTCTATTCAATTTAGGAGGATGTAATCAAATAAATCCTCAAAAAGATATAAATTCAAAAACTTCACAAATCAATAATTCTCCATCTAATCCAGATGAAAATAAACTTAATTTAACGGTTAGTATCCTACCACAAAAATATTTTGTAGAAAAAATTGGCGGGGAATTAGTCACAGTTAATGTTATGGTTGAACCGGGTATAGCCGCAGAAACCTATGAGCCATTACCTCAACAATTAGCTAATTTAAGTCAATCATCTGCTTATATTAGTACTGGAGTACCTTTTGAGGAAACATGGTTAGAAAAAATCAAGTCTGCTAACCCTCAAATTCCTATCATTAATTCAGGAGAAGGTATTGACAAAATGCCTATGGTATATCATGATCACGAGGAAGAAGGTCATAGTCATGAAGATAAAGAAAAAAATCACGATCGAAAAGAAGGCAATACATTTGATCCTCATATTTGGTTATCTCCTAAATTAGCCAAGATTCAAGCACAAAATATTTATCAAGAATTAGTAAAATTAGATCCTAAAAATGAAGCCATTTATAAACAAAATTTAGATAAATTTTTGACAGAAATAGTAGAATTAGATCGACAAATAAGCCAAAAATTTGCAGATATAGATAGACGAAAATTCATGATTTATCATCCAGCATGGTCTTATTTTGCTAAAGATTATAATTTAGAACAAATCTCGATCGAATTAGAAGGACAAGAGGCAACTTCTGGGGAATTAGCTAACTTAATTAAACAAGCTAAAGCTGATAATATTAAGGTAGTTTTTGCCCAACCTCAATTTACGACAAAAACCGTAGATAGCTTTGCTAGAGAGATAGGAGGAGAAGTTATATTACTTGATGATTTAGCCGAAAATTGGTCAGAAAATCTTTTACAAGTTGCCGATAAATTAGCCCAATCGATGAAAAATGAGTGAAGTAATTAAATTATCAAATATTTATGTTAGTTATGGAAAAACTAACGTTTTAGAAAATATTAACTTACAGGTAAATGAATTAGATTTTATTGGTATAATTGGACCTAATGGAGCAGGAAAAAGTACTTTATTAAAAACTTTATTAGGATTAATTACTCCTAAATCTGGTGATATTTCTATCATGAATTATCCTGTTTCTGAAGGTAGAAAATATATTGGTTATGTACCTCAAGTTTTAGAGTTCGATCGAGCTTTTCCCATCAAGGTAGAAGATGTAGTTAGAATGGGCAGACTGTCAAAAAAACATATCTTCAAACGCTACAATTCCCATGATGAAAAAATCGTTACCCATTGTTTAGAGCAAGTGGGCATGGTAAAATTGCGATCGAGATCTATCGGAGAGTTATCAGGAGGAGAAAGACAAAGGATATATATTGCTCGTGCTTTAGCTAGTCAACCCCATATATTATTATTAGATGAACCTACCGCTAATGTGGACTCTAAAGTGCAGAAAAATATTTATGAATTATTAAAAGAACTAAATGAGTATATAACGATATTACTTATTTCTCATGATTTAGGAGCAATCTCTGCCTATGTTAAAACTATTGCTTGTTTAAATCGTTCTTTACATTATCATCAAGACAAAATAATTACACCACAAATGATTCAAGAAACTTATCACTGTCCTATTGATTTGATTGCTCATGGAGTTCCTCATCGTATTTTACCAGAACATTAATGCTTTAGTTTCGACTAACTAATGTCTAAAAAATGTTCTTTAACAGTTAACATAGATCAGGCAAAATTTTGACATCTTGAGAATGAGTTATTTTTTTTCAATTGCATTTTCCCCCATCGCAAAAATTCAGAAAACGATCATTTTATTTTTGGTTTCAGTTTTTTTAGTGGTTTTTCTTAATCCTCAACAAGTTATTAGTCAAGCTGTCTTTCCTGAAATTAGAGGAGTTTGGTTAACAAAAAATGATACTGATATATTAATTGATCGATCAGTATTAGAAAACAGTCTTCGAGAATTAGCAGATCTCAACTTTAACACTATTTATCCAGTGGTATGGAATTCTGGTTACGCTTCTTATCCCAGTCAAGTGGCAGAAAGTGTTGGTATTCCCCCTTTAGTTCGATCGAATTTACACAATAATGATGTAATTGGTGATATTGTAAGAGAAGGTCATCGACAAGGACTATTAGTAATACCTTGGTTTGAATTTGGTTTTATGACAACTCCCTCCTCAGAATTGGCAACCAAAAACCCTCGATGGATAACTAATCGTCGAGATGGTAGCAAGATAGGGGATAGTGCCGCAGGGCAAGTAGTTTGGTTGAATCCTTTTCATCCACAGGTACAACAATTTATTATGGATTTAGTATTAGAAGTAATCACAAAATACCCAGTTGATGGAGTCCAGTTTGATGATCACACCGTGCTACCTAGAGATTTCGGTTATGATCCTTATACCATAGCATTATATAAACAAGAAACGAAAAAAAATCCCCCAACAAATTCTCAAGACAAGACTTGGATAAAATGGCGTGCAGATAAAATAACTGATTTCATGGTGAGATTAAATAAAGCAGTAAAAGCCAAAAAACCAAACGCAATCTTTTCTGTGGCACCGAATCCATACTCTACTGCCTATAATTTATTTTTACAGGATTGGAATAGATGGGTAAATTTAGGAATAGTTGATGAACTAATTATTCAAGTATATCGTCCTGATTTGAAAACTTTTGTCAAGGAATTAAAAAATCCTCAAATACAATCCGCCAGAAAAAAAATTCCCACAGGAGTAGCAATATTAACAGGATTGAGAAATAATCCGACTCCCATTACTCTTATTGAAGATAAAGTGCGCCAAGCAAGACGACATCGTCTAGGGGTTGCTTTTTTTTATTACGAAACCCTCTGGGAAAATGCCCCAATGGAAAATGATGATTTACGCAAAGGAGTTGTTAGAGCATTATTCTTTGAGCCTCAAAGCCGTTTATAATCAGATTGAATAAGTTAAGAGACATCTAATTTAACTAGTGAGGTTAGGAGAGAGGAGTTAGCGGAAAGGAGTTAGTAAAATTATTAAATAACGGAGATTTTATTAGTAGTTTGGTATTATTTAACTTCGTTATCAATTAAAATAAATATTATAAAAGTGTCAAGTTTGTGAATAAAAATTTTCAAATTTACTCATTTTTTTCTTAATGTAGTATTTCTAAACCCTCAATTTTTTATACTCTTCTGATTTATTCAGCACCCCTAATTAAATTAATAATTGTTGTTTTATCTAATGCCGATGGAGAAAGATTAATATATTCTTCTTCTTTATTATCTGGTATTTTATCTATAATTTTTGCTCCTGCCATAGTTAAAATTTCACTAAAATCAATAGAATTAACCAATTTACTGACTAGATATTGTCTAGCTTTTTGAGACTGTTTATTGTAACTAGAAGTAATAGAGTTGCCGATACTTATATTAGCAAAATAAACCCGATTTTCTTCATTAATATTGACAATTAAACCTAAAATATTTTGCTTTTTAGTAATAGTTATATTAGCAGACCCAATAATTTTATTAACATCTACCATATAGTTTTTATTAAAATTATCTGGTTTTTCTTGTGCTACTAAAATTTTAGCTTCAACTTTTTCTCCTTCCATGAAATTATAATAGTTTGCCATTAAAATTCTTGCTTCTTGATCAGCTTGTTTAAAATAAAAAAGCTCAACCGCACCATTCGGAGGGGGTGCATCGGTAACATCCCCTGAAAATAAAACCTCTTTTTCTTCTGCATAATAATTTGCATCCCAACCAATTTTTCCTGATTCTCCTATCACAGATAAGTCTAAATCTACTCTATTTTTCTTGGTATTTGTCCAATGAATACCGACAATCATATCTTCAGTGGTGGTAACATAAGTACCTGTGGGAAAATATCCTGTAAATTGTTTTTCTGTGGCAGGTAAAGCATAATGAACGTTATGGGGAATATAAATAGTTTTACCCTCGACATTTTTTTTCATATCTTCCACAATGGAATTGACGACAATATCTAAGGCTTGTTGGGTTTTATCTTTAACCATATCCCACCATTCAAAGTCAAATTCTGTTGCCCAACCTTTGCCATTTCTAACTCGATAAACGATCGAATCGGAAATATCCAAGCGGTATTTTAAGGCGTAAGCGAGACGAATTTTGCGGAAAATGGTTGCTTTTTTGATTTTTTGAGCTAAAGTTTCTAAGTCTAATTTTTCATATTTTATTTGACTGGTGACATTATTTAGATAGTCAACGGGGAGAGGTTTATGTAATTTATTCGCTTTTTTTCTTAGTTGATTAAAATATCTTTTATTACTAGAAATCGACTTCATCGCTAAGAATAATGGTTTAAAGCGAAAGAAAATTGAAGCTAAATCATCGGGGGCTTTTTTTAGCAAAGTATCTAAAAATTTGCCGTTAGATTGTTTAATTTTATCGATGAGATATTTATTCTTTATTAGCAAAGATTCATCAGTTAATTTACTGATCAAATGACGTAAAAATTCTACGGGTTCTGATGGTACAATGCCATAAAAGTCATATAGTAAGGCTTTTAATTCTCGGTTGCCGATTTTTTCGACAAAACTAGGATTGAAGTTATGGCTTTTGATGATGTCCATTATATCATCGAGGGTTTCTTGTGCTAAGGCAATACCATCGGCTAAATTGATAATCTGCTCAAGGATTTCCTCAGCCGTCATGGCTTTAATCACCACCAACGGAATATCATCGGTAATAGCAGGTAACTCTAATATTTCTTTGGGGATATAAACTGCGTCTTCTCGATAAATGCCTAGTCTTTCAAAGCCATAGGTTGTAATGTAGTGAATGATTTGTTGCGTAACTAATGATTCCATCGAAGAATCTTGAATTATTTTCCATGATTTATGGAAGGCGGAATTGGCTTTAATTCCTGAAATACCGACAACACTTTCAATAAGATTGAGTAGGTTTTCATCAGGAGCGATCGTATCTTCAAGAATATAACCATTTTGAATTGTTCTTACCAATACTGACTCAGGTAAGTTTTTCTTTTTCTTATCTTTAACTTCGATCACGAAGTGGGGCTGCACGATCACATTAAATAATCTTAACGTTGCTTTATTCATCTTTCAAGATCCTTGAATTATAAAGAGGGCGAGAGATAGTGTTAGTACCCAAAACTAATGGCTTTCGCCACGATAAGGAATCTCTTTTGCCCCCTTTTGTTGGGGAAGGCAGGAGTCGAACCTGCAACCGGCGGGTTATGAGCCAAAATTAGGAACTTGCTTTGCATTCTGCGGAAAGTAATAACCGGTTAATAACCAAAATCAAGGAACTTTCTTTGCATTCTGCGGAAAGTAAGACGCTGCTCTACCATTGAGCTACTTCCCCTTTATTGTTCCTATTTTCAGTTTAACAATAAAATATGAAAAAGTATAACTGTACTTTAGACCAAATTAACACATAAAAGAATCACATCTTTTGAAATCCCTTTAAGTAAAGCAACATGGCAACTAAAACAAGTCTATAATTTTATAGTTCACCCTTGGTTGAATAGGATAAATTTTTTTGATTTTTAGCGAATTTAGAAATACAAAAACTTGGTAATAAACTTATTTTTGTCTATGGGAGCATAACTTTATTTTTAGCGTAAAAACTACGCTTTAATAAGTTAAATTGTGATTGTAAATAATCAGTATTAGGAGTAATATTTCCATAACGCCATTGTACATAACTATTAGTAATTAAATCAACAATTTCTATTTGTTCAATGGTTAAAAATTCTCTTAAGCTATTAGCGTACTCTAAAGGTGTTTGAGCGACATTTTTTCTATAACCTTTTTCTGCTAACAAGTCTAACATTTCGCGATCGAGTTTTTCCAGAGGATGAAGTTTAGCTAATCTCAGACGATATAAAAATTTTTGAGAAAAATTCCATGCTAACCAACTAATAAAAGTAAAGATAATTAAGCCTAAAAAACTAATTAAAATACCGACAAAACTTCCTGTTAAAAATTGCCATAATTTTACAAGCCAATCGGCACTAATAAGATTAGTAATAGTATTAAAAATTTTACTAAATAAAATTGTCAGAAAACTGGTGATAGGAGAAGGCAACCAACTAGCTACCCATTTCCAAAGTTGTCCTAAAACCCCGAAGGTATTGTCATCTTCAAAGGATGGTGGTATGATTTCATGACCGGGAAGAGGATCAAAATAATGCCATCCATAGTTAGGGAAATAGACTTCTGTTAAAGCGTGGGCATCTGTATTATGTACGATATAGTAACCGGTGAAAGGGTTAAATTGTCCACTAGCAAAACCTACAACTAAGCGAGATGGAATATCGATCGATCGTAGCATCATAGTGTAAACTGTAGCGAAATGATCAGGATAACCACCACCATTTTTCAAAAATGCTAGAGTTAAATCTTCTCCGTCTTCTAAGAGGGGAAATTCTGGTTGAATTTGATAATTTTGTTTGATAGCTTGGGCAAGATATAGAGATTTTTCATAGTTTGACTCTAATTTATTCGGAGATTTAGCTAATAATTCTTCCGTTTTAAGTCTTACTTTTTCTCTGATTTCTTCAGGTATTCCTAATTGATATTTAGTAATAGATGAGGGGTAATTATTTCCTGCTTGTTTTAATGCGGTTTGACTCCGATAGGGAACTCGTGATATGGTAGTATAGGTTAAACCTTCAATTAATCCTGTAGGCGATCGTAAACTACCTTCACTATCTAAAGCAACTTGTTCAGTAGGAAAGTATAAGTATTGAGGATAATTAAGAACAGGAATAATATTAGGTAAATCAGAAACTACGGTATAAGTTTGAATAATTTTACGAGTATCACTTTGCAGATAAGGCATACTCAGATTAAACTGATAATTCCAAGGATTGCGGTTAATATCAATAGTCTGGTCTTCTCTGGAAATATTCCATCCTTGTCCTGTATAATGATCAAAGGCTAAAACTCTCCAATAACCGGGTGCTTGAGAGCGTATTCTTAAAACAATCTTTTTCTTTGATATATTGCCTTTTATATTTTGATTAATAGTAGTGTTAAAACCATAGTAAGAAGTATCAGGATTATCGCCACTACCGCCATCTCCTACTGAATCTCCATTTTCTCCTTGACGACTACCATCAGGATTATAACCGGGGTTAACAATTCCTCTATCTTTTTCTCCCGGAGTAAAGTTTTTTTGTAAGCCATCAGGTGCTTTTACGGGAAAACTCTGTAATTTATATCCTGCATAGCGAGGCATAATGGCAAATAAAGACAATCCTAAAACGATGATAATTAAAGCAAAGCTAGTTAACTTTTTTGGGGATAAAACGGAATTTTGCCACCATAGTTGTTTTTTATTAACATTTTTTTCCCGTTGAATTTGCTTATATTCTACTTCCCATATTTTCAATCCCATTCTCGATCGATAATCTAATACCATAGTGGGAATAGCTATGAGTAAAAATAGTAATAACCAAGGTGCGAAAGCTAAAGTTTGAGATAAAGTAGCGGCTACCCCGATTAAAATTAAACCAATAATCATGGAGTAACCTAAATCTTTTCTTCTCGGTAAATCGAAACTATGTAAAACCTGTAATTGTACTAAAAACTCTGCCAATACTAGACGATTATCAAATATACTCTCTAAAAGATTGCCTAAAAATAATACTAATGTTACGATCATAGCGATCGCTAAACCAAATTTAAGACTAATATTACGTTGTTTTCTTCTTCGCCAACTAACAACACTCCCCACAATACTTAAAGGAATTGCCCAAACACTCATCGGAAATGAACTTTTAGCCGCTACATCGGTAGCAATAATTCCCACTATTACCATTATTTGCACTAAGATTCGCAATAAAATAGATTCTTCCGTTTTTGGTGATGGAAAAGATTCTATCTGTTTGATAATAGCCTTAAAACTGGGAATTTTAGGTAAGTTTTCCATGAAGAAAATTAATAATTAACAATGGACAATAAGAGAATTTTAACGTCTATTTTGAATAAACCGCTATGAAGTCAATAGTCGTAATTCTTCATTTTTCATTCTGTTGCTAATCGTGAGTAAATGAGACAAAAATCAGGTTAAGATTTTAATATGAATAAATATTGAAAAATATTATTGTGAATTTACCTTTGAATATGAACACAAATTTAGTTGTAGAAAAAGAAAAATTAGAAAATCCTCCTCTCGAAATGCACTATTTGGGGGATAAAGTTTTACGTCAACCGACAAAAAGAGTAGCTAAAGTTGATGATAGTATTCGGGAGTTAGCAAAAGAGATGTTGCAAACGATGTATAGTGAAAATGGCATTGGATTAGCCGCCCCTCAAATTGGTGTTAATAAACAAATTATTGTCATTGACTGTCAACCAGATAACCCAAATAATCCGCCTCTGATTCTTATCAATCCTGAAATCAAAAGATTTAGTAAAGATTTATGCGTTATGGAAGAAGGATGTTTAAGTATTCCCCAAGTGTTTTTAGAAGTAACTCGTCCCCGATCGATCGAAGTAGTGTATAAAGATGAATATGGCAAACAGAAGAAAATAAAGGCAATGGGTTTATTATCCCGTGTCATTCAACACGAAATGGATCATCTAAATGGGGTATTATTTGTTGATAGAGTACAAAATAGCTTTGCTTTAACAGAGGAATTAAATAAAAAAGGTTTTTCTGTTTCTGCCGTGCAACCCATAAGTTAAGATAAGGGATTGCTGACTAAAAGTATAAAACAGAAATATAGAAAAATCATGAGTCAAAACCTGATAATTCTTAGTGTCTTTGCGCCTTTGCGAGAGATAATATCATACTTTGTTTGTCAAGCATTATTAACCTATATATTAAAAATATCAACTAAAAAAATATGAATAATCAAGGAAAAGGACAAGGATTTGGATTCGGCTTAGGTAAAATGAAAGAATTAGCCGCCGCCTTTCAAAAAGCTCAGCAGATACAAGAAGATGCTAAAAATCTTCAAGCAGAGTTGGAAGCCATGGAAATTGAAGCTCAAAGTGCTGATGGTTTCGTTATTGTAAAAGTTAGTGGAGATCAAAAACCTCTTAGTATAGATATTAAACCCGAAGCCTTAGTGGGTAAAAGTGCGGAAGAATTATCAGAATTTGTCACTGCTGTTGTCAAAGATGCACATCAAAAATCTACTGAGATAATGAGAGAAAAAATGGAATCTCTCACCGGTAATTTAGGTTTACCCGGAATGTAGTCAATTTTAGGAATTAGGAATGAATAATTTTAGCTATTTTGCTTGATTTTGTTATGGAAAAAACTAAATTACTTTTTGTTTGTCTTGGTAATATTTGTCGATCGCCTTCAGCAGAAAATATTATGAATTATTTAATCGAAAAAGAAGGTTTAAGCAATGAATTTGAGTGTGATTCTGCCGGTACATCAAGATACCATCTAGGGGCTTCCCCTGATAAGAGAATGAGTATTTCTGCTAAAAAAAGAGGGATAATATTAAAGGGAAAAGCAAGACAAATAGAAGAATTTGATCTGGAATATTATGATTTAATTTTAGCAATGGATAAGTCTAATTATGTTGATATTTTAGCTCTCGATCGAAGTGGAAAATATAAAGATAAAATAAAATTAATGTGTGATTTTACCACAAAATTTAAAGACAAAGAAGTACCCGATCCTTATTATGGAGGAGAATCAGGTTTTGACTATGTAATTGATTTGTTATTAGACTCTTGTCAAGGATTATTAGATTATTGTCAAAAAAACAAATAATTGTTGTATCAAATTCTCATAAATTTTCTTGACGTTTCAATTGACTTGTCCATTGTCCATGAATGTTAACTCCATAGGGTATAAAGTAAGTTAAGATAGCTGAAATCCATCTTTGTCGAGTCATATTTTCTGTTATCAAAGCGTTTCCATGATTAATAAGAAAAAGAATTGTCCCGACACAAAAAGCCACTTTTATTGCTGATAGCCTAAACTGAGGATTAAATAAATTTTGCCAATAATCAATGATATTTGTAAGCATAATTTAAAGTCTTTAGAAATATTTTTAACAAGATTTAACAAATATAAATCATAGCAGTTTCAATATTAAAATTGATATTTTATAAGGATATAGAAGTTTGCAGTTTTTAATGACTGAAAATCATAAATTAATTTTAACTAAAACTTTTACTCCTTAATCTTTGACTTTCTAACATGGGTTGCTTTTTGCCTACTTTCACCAGTAAAATTAGATTCTTCTTAAGTTTAATTATCGATCGAGTAAGCTATTTCCTCTCATATTGAAATTAGAAATCATGACTATAACCGATGATACACAACCTTTAACTATCAGTGAATTTCCCACTAAACGTCAACTATGGTTTGCTGCAATAAAACCGCCTATGTACACTGTAGCTATTATTCCCATTAGTTTTGGGACTGCCTTGGCTTACAAAGAAACGGGTATTTTTGATTTAAAAATTTTTATCACTTTTTTATTGTCCGCAATTTCGATTATTGCATGGCTAAATTTGAGTAATGATGTTTTTGATGCAGACACAGGAATTGACGTAAATAAAGCCCATTCAGTAGTGAATCTGACGGGAAATAAAAGCCTTGTTTTCTGGATTAGTGTGGTGTTTTTATTGTTAGGATTAGGAGGCATTTTCTTTATTAATTATTGGTTAAAAGATTGGACTGTCTTATGGTTAATTATCGCTTCCTGTGCCTTGGGTTATAGTTATCAAGGGCCACCTTTTCGGTTCGGTTATTTAGGATTAGGAGAAATAATCTGTTTTTTCACTTTTGGGCCTATGGCGATCGCATCTGCTTATTATAGTCAAACTCAAAATTTCTCTGTGTCTTCTGTGTGGGCATCAAGTATTATCGGAATATCCACTTCAATTATTCTTTTCTGTTCCCATTTTCATCAAGTGAAAGACGACATCGCTGCTGGTAAAAAATCCCCCATTGTTAGACTAGGTACAGATTTAGGCTCAAAAGTATTAACAATTTCTGTAATCCTATTTTATGGCTTCTGTGTTGTGTTAACCGTAATCAAAATACTGCCCTATAGTGCTTTAATAGTAATGCTAAGTCTCCCGATCGCTTACCAATTAACTAACCATGTAAATAAATACCACAATCAACCAGATAAAGTTAAAAATAGTAAATTTATCGCAGTGAATCTACACTTTTTAAGCGGTGTATTGTTATGTCTCGGTTTAATTTAATTTATCAAGATCTCAAAAATATCATAAAGTTACCTATTTATAAAAATTTTAAAACATTATTAGTTCCTTTTTTTCGCAAAAATTATGGCAAAAACAGAACCAAAACGAACCTTTTTATTAGAATTTGAAAAACCGTTAGTAGAACTACAGGCAAAAATTGATCAAATTCGAGAATTAGCCGAACAAAATCAAGTTGACGTATCAGAAAGACTTAAAGAATTAGAAGATAGAGCAGAACAGTTACGGCAAGAAATTTTTAGTACTCTTACTCCCTCCCAAAAATTACAAATTGCTCGTCATCCTCGTCGCCCTTCTACTCTTGATTATGTTCAAGCAATGACGGATGAATGGTTTGAATTGCATGGCGATCGTAGAGGTTATGATGATCCTGCACTTATTGGGGGTATTGCCAGATTAGATGGTCGTGCAGTGGTAATTATTGGACATCAAAAAGGACGAGATACCAAAGATAACGTCGCTCGTAATTTTGGCATGGCATCTCCCGGAGGTTATCGTAAAGCCATGCGTTTAATGGAACACGCCAACCGTTTTTCTATGCCTATTATTACCTTTATTGACACTCCGGGAGCTTATGCAGGGGTTGAAGCAGAAAAATTAGGTCAAGGGGAAGCGATCGCTTATAATCTCAGAGAAATGTTTAGTTTAGACGTTCCTATTATTACTACAGTAATTGGAGAAGGAGGA
The DNA here is from genome assembly GCF_001548115.1 of Geminocystis sp. NIES-3709. Lineage (GTDB taxonomy): Bacteria > Cyanobacteriota > Cyanobacteriia > Cyanobacteriales > Cyanobacteriaceae > Geminocystis. The sequence goes on from NZ_AP014821.1 coordinate 1,285,250, forward strand.
TCCGGCGGTGCATTAGGTATTGGAGTAGCAGAAAGATTGATGATGTTTGAACACTCCGTTTACACCGTAGCGAGTCCGGAAGCCTGTGCCGCTATTTTGTGGAAAGATGCTAAAAAATCTGATCAAGCTGCGATCGCTCTTAAAATTACAGCTAAAGACTTAAAAGAGTTAGGAATCATTGATCAAATCTTACCTGAACCTCCCAGATGCGCTCATTCCGATCCTTTAGCCACTGCGGCCATTCTCAAAAAAGCAATTTTAGACAACTTGGAATACCTATCTAACCTCACTCCCCAACAAAGAAAAGAACTGAGATATGAAAAATTCCGTAATTTAGGAGTGTTTTTGGAAACAGAATCAGCGTCATAGCTCATAATCTCAATTTTTGACGATTTTTCGAGATTTAAGAGTTGTCATTTTTAATTTATTATTCGTAATTCTTTATTATAGTCTCAAACCATGATATTGTGATTTTTACAAACAAATTTGAATCTAGTTTCTAGCTAAAATTAATTATGTCTTCTTCCCAATTTTCTTCAGAAAGTGGGCAATATGATGATACCGAGATTGTCACTATTTATGATGAAGAAGGGCGATCGCTCTCTTGTTATGTAGAAAACGAAATCGAGTATGATGGTAAGGCCTATGTTTTATTAATGCCCATAGACTTGGCTATTGTTATTCTAACAGAAGAAATCAGCGATGATGACGAAGAATACGGCGAAACCGTCATGGTGGATGATAGTGACGAAGTTGAAGCTATTTTCGATGATGCAAAAGCCGTATTAGGAGAGTTAAACCTTTATCTCAAAAGGACAGGTTTTATTTTAACTGCCAGTGGAGAATTACCCCCCCTAGAAGAAAATAATATTATCAGTTTAGAAATAGAAGAACACGCTTCGGAAATTGAACCAGAAGAATTACAATTTTTGGCTAGTTTCTATAGCTTCGAGCAAAAATACAATATTTGTACTCCCCTTACCCCTATTTTATTTGTAGGAGAAAGAAAGAGTTTTGGTAAAATCGAGGTTTTCCAAGCTGAGGAAGAAGAATTAAGTTTTATCCTTGAAGAATTGTTGTTTGACGAAGACTACGACGACAATTAGGAATGACGAATGAGGAATTATAAAATTTTCCTCGTCTTCTTTTCCTCTTATCTTCATCCGTAAAACATCCTAACTAATCCATTCTGTGTGGAAGAATTCTCCTCTGGGTTTATCTGTGCGCTCGTAGGTGTGCGCTCCAAAATAGTCTCTTTGTGCTTGAGTTAAATTCTGGGGCAGTCGATCGCTTCTGTAGCTATCAAAGTAATTAAGAGATGCACTAAAAGCTGGAACAGGAATACCCATTTTAGTGGCTAATACTAGCACATCACGCCATGCTTGTTGTCGATCGAGAATACTTTGTTTAAACTCAGGGGCGAGGAGTAAATTAGGTAAACTAGGATTATCGGTAAAAGCCTTGTTGATTTTGCCTAAGAAACCGGCCTTGATGATACAACCACCCTTCCAAATTCGGGCAACTTCAGGCAAATTGACATTATAGTCATACTCAGCAGAAGCCTTAGCAATTAATGCCATACCTTGAGCATAAGAACACATTTTCGAGCAATATAAAGCATCCCTAATTTTAGAAATAAAACTTTCTACATCACCGTCAAATTTTTCTGTAATTCCTGTTAATTCCTTCGATGCGAACACCCGTTCTTCTTTGTAACTAGAAATCGATCGAGCATATACCGCCGCATAAATTGTAGGAATAGGTACACCCATTTGCAAGGAATTAATTACAGTCCAACTACCTGTGCCTTTTTGCCCTGCGGCATCGACAATTAAATCAATTAAATGTTTCCCCGTTTCAGGATCTTTTTTCGGGAAAATATTAGCAGTAATCTCGATTAAGAAAGAATTTAGCTCATCGGTGGTATTCCACTCGGTAAATACTTCCCCTAGCTTATCGTTATCTAACCCCAATCCATTTTTCAATAAATCATAGGCTTCAGCAATTAACTGCATATCCCCGTACTCAATGCCATTATGTACCATCTTAACATAGTGACCAGCACCACGGGGGCCAATATAGGTTACACAAGCACCATCATCTACTTGGGCGGCAATTTTAGTTAAAATCGGTTCAAGCTCATCATAGGCTGCTTTCGTACCTCCGGGCATCAAGGAAGGACCATTTAAAGCACCTTCTTCACCACCACTTACTCCCATACCCATAAACCCTAAACCAGTGGCTTCAAGCTCATTAGTACGTCTTTCCGTGTCTTCATAGAGGGAGTTACCACCATCGATAATCATATCTCCTTCATCTAGTAGTGGCTTAAGTTGTTGAATCACTGCATCTACCGGCGCACCTGCTTTTACCATTACTAATATCTTACGAGGACGTTCTAAAGTTTGCACAAATTCTTCTAAAGAGTAAGCCGCTTTAACGTCTTTATCCTGCGCCCTCGTCGCCATAAATTCTTCTGTTTTATTCGAGCTACGGTTATACACAGCTATAGGAAACCCTCTGCTTTCTACGTTGAGGGCAAGATTTTCCCCCATAACGGCTAATCCGATTACCCCAAAGGTTCTTTTCGTCATAAAACAATACCTATTCGATCGATAATAAATTCTTACCTTCAGGTTAACTCGATCTTCCTAGAATGATTCACAAAGATATTATTAAGATTCTATAAATCAAAAAAATACACGATATAGCAATTCCATATAGAAGTTGCTTAAAAAGTCTTTTGATGAGGAGTAGGTATTAGGTAAAATAATTGCAAAATATAATCAAGTAAGTTAATTTATCTATAGGTTTATTGATATAAATTATTAATAAATTTAAGAGGATAATTGCCTCAACTAATACCACATCATCAAATTAACAAACAATATGGCAAAGATTGGCTTATTTTTCGGAACTCAAACAGGTAATACAGAATCGATCGGAGAAACCATTCAAAAAGAGCTAGGAGGAAAAAGCATCGTTGACTTACAAGACGTTGCAGACGTTGAGTTAGAAGATTTCAACGAATATGAATACTTAATCATTGGTTGCCCTACATGGAACATTGGAGAGTTACAGAGTGATTGGGAAGGATTATACCAAGATTTAGAGCAAATTGACTTTACAGGCAAGAAAATCGCTTATTTTGGAGCAGGAGATCAAATTAACTATGCTGATAACTTTCAAGATGCTATGGGTATTTTAGAAGAAAAAATATCTTCCCTTGGAGGTAAAACCGTTGGTTATTGTAGTGCAGATGGTTATGATTTCAACGAATCAAAAGCAGTGCATAACGGAAAATTTGTCGGTTTAGCCATTGATGAAGATAATCAATCTGAATTGACAGAAATTCGTATCAAATCTTGGGTTGCACAGATTAAAAATGAGTTTGGTTTATAAAGTTAATATTCTCTTTACAAAACTTTACTTAAAGATTATTGCAAATTAATAGCAATTAAGATAAATTATTTATATGCTTATTAATAGTTAATAGTAATAAGCTGTGAACAGAACAAAGGAAGATAATATGCAAACTTACGATAACCCTGAAGTAAAATACGATTGGTGGGCAGGAAATGCCAGATTTGCCAATCAAAGTGGTTTCTTTATCGCCGCCCATGTCGGACAAGCCGCCCTTACAGCGTTTTGGGCAGGAGCTTTCACCTTATTTGAAATTTCCCGTTTTGATGCTTCCTTACCGATGGGAGAGCAAGGATTAATCCTTTTGCCTCACTTAGCCACTCTCGGTTGGGGTGTGGGTGAGGGAGGTAAAATTGTGGACACCTATCCATACTTCGTCATGGGTGCTATTCATCTGATTTCTTCTGCTTTTTTAGGTGCTGGTGCTTTATATCACAGCCTTAAAGCCCCAGAAGATTTAAGCAAGGCTCAAGGACAAGCGAAAATGTTTCACTTTGCATGGGATGATCCTGCTAAACTAGGTTTAATACTTGGTCATCATTTGCTCTTTTTAGGTGCTGGTGCTTTATTATTAGCAGGAAAAGCAATGTATTGGGGTGGTTTATACGATGCCACTACTCAATCGGTGCGTATCATCGAACATCCAACTCTTGATTTAGCAACTATTTATGGCTATCAAACTCACTTTGCTAGTATTAGCAGTTTAGAAGACTTAGTGGGGGGGCATATATATGTCGGCATCATGCTAATTGCTGGGGGTGTTTGGCATATTCTAGTACCACCTTTAAAATGGTCAAAAAGAGTACTTATGTTTTCTGGAGAAGCAATCTTATCTTATTCTTTAGGGGGAATTGCTTTAGCAGGATTCGTGGCCGCCTACTTCTGTGCAGTAAATACTTTAGCTTATCCTGTGGAATTTTATGGACCTGCTTTAGAGGTGAAGTTGGGAATCACCCCTTATTTTGCAGATACTATAGAATTACCTTTCGGCGAACACACTTCTCGTTGTTGGTTAGCTAATGCTCATTTCTTCCTTGCTTTCTTCTTTTTACAAGGACATTTATGGCACGCTTTACGAGCTTTGGGATTTGACTTTCGTCGGGTAGAAAAAGCCTTGGATTCTATCCAAGCCTAACTGCCTATTGAGGAAAAGGGTTATATATACTGCAATATATTTAATTCCTTTTGTCCTCTCTACTGCTTAACTACTACACTAAGGACTATTTTGGGAAAAAAGTCTATAGCTTATTAATGATTCTCTTTTTATTCTAGGAGGTACTTTCAGTAACTGTCAACAGTGGGAAGTCCTCTTTTTTTATTTCTATTGGAGTTTTTATACTATGGATTGTCTATGTTGTTCTCGAAAACTTTTACCTCATCTTAATCATAAGGGAATATATTGGTATTGTCTTTATTGCCGAGAAGTTATGCCTGTTATTGAAAACAAAAACATTAAAAATCTAAAGATGTAGGTTTTAGACTTTTCTTTAGTTCATAACTATAGGAATCCTATATGATTCATGAGAAATAATTATGTTTAATTAGCAGTCAGCGATTAGTAATTAGTTATCAGCTATTGTGAAGTTAAATTTCTCCCTAACATTAGTAATTAATTACTTATTCTTTAATGGAAAAAAGGCTAAAAGCTAACAGCTAAAAGCTAATCCCTATTCCTAATTCCTAACTTGATCAGTCAATTTTATGATTCACTCAGGTTATATTACATTCAGGTCAAGTTAAAATATTAATATTGACAAGGCTTTTTTTGGAGTGCAAAATAATTTGGAGATTCAAGATTTAATTGAAATCGGTACGATCGTATCACCTCAAGGATTGCAAGGTGAACTAAAAGTTAAAACAGATTCTGATTTTCCTGAACGTTTTGAAAAATCTGGTCATCGATGGTTACAAATTCAACCCCATCAATCTCCCCAATCGATAGAATTAGTGCGGGGAAAACAAATTCCGGGAAAGAATATGTTTGTCATTAAATTAGCTGGTATAGACGATCGAAATCAAGCAGAAAGTTTGCGAGGTTGTAAATTGTTTGTCGAAAAAAACGATCGACCTTCTTTAGATAAAGGAGAATATCATATTGTAGATTTAATTAATTTACAAGTATTTAACCAACAAACAGGAGAAAATATCGGCACTGTAACAGATGTTTTTAGTGCGGGGAATGATATTTTAGAAGTAACATTACACAATCAACCCGAACCTACTCCTGATATTATTCCAGACTTAGATAAAGTTAGTCGAGTATCAAAAAAAAGAAAATTAAAAGTTAAAAAATCAAAACCCGTCACCGTCTTAATTCCTTTTGTTGAGGATATTGTACCTGTGATTAACCTTGAACAACAACGCTTGGAAATTAATCCGCCAAAAGGATTATTAAACTTGGACTTAGCGGAAGAATCTTGAAAGAGATTAGGAATCAAAAATTAATATAGCAATCCTAAATTTTCATAAATAATTTTCATACCCCTTAAAAAAAATTAACTTTTTATTTTCTTACAAATCATATAAAAGCACTAATGTAATCTTGTAGATTGCTTTATTCTCCTAATGAAAATTAAAAACCCATCATTATCTCTCTAAAAAAATATTATGAAAACTAATCATTTTGTCTCAAATCCACTTGTTTTTAGTTTAAATGAATCAAATATTTTCGATCAAACTGAAGATGACTATGGCAAGATAATAGAGATGGCAACGGAACAAAATGTATTTGTCATTAATAAACTAACGAATAATAGTACATCGGATAATTTTCCCCAAATATCTGGTAATAATATTGTTTGGCATGGCTATGACGGCTACGATAATGAAATTTATTTTTATAATGGTAGTACAACAATTCCATTAAGCCAGAATTTTAGACAAGACTATTCCCCACAAATATCTGGCAACAATGTTGTTTGGTATGGATGGGATAATAACGACTGGGAAATATACTTTTATAATGGTGCTACCACTACTCAATTAACAAATAATCCAAGTACCGATTATTTTCCACAAATATCTGGTAACAATATTGTTTGGTATGGCATGGATGGTATTGATTGGGAAATATACTTTTATAATGGTACTAGCACTACTAAATTAACTAACAATAATACCAGTGATACCCTTCCTCAAATATCTGGGGATAACATTGTTTGGCAAGGTAACGACGGCACTGATAATGAAATATATTTTTATAATGGTACTACCACAACTAAATTAACTAACAATAATACCAGTGATACCCTTCCTCAAATATCTGGTAATAATATTGTTTGGCAAGGTAATGACGGCGGTGATAGTGAAATATATTTTTATAATGGTACTACCACGACTAAATTAACTAATAATAGTACTGAGGATCATTCTGCACAAATATTCGAGAATAAAGTTGTTTGGCAAAATGGAAGTGATAATGAGAGTGAAATATATTTTTATGATGGAAGTAATATAATTCAATTAACCGATAATAGTACTAACGATCGTTTTGCCCAAATATTTGATGATAAAGTAATTTGGGAAGGCAATGACGGTAATGATTGGGAAATTTATTTATATTATCAAAATCAAATATTTCAATTAACAAACAATAATACTGATGATCAACTTCCGCAGATATTTGAGAATAAAATTGTTTGGCGAGGTAATGATGGCAATGATGAGGAAATTTATCTAATTGATTTAGAAATAGGAGAATCGATCAATGGTACTAACAAACCAGATTCACTCATTGGCACAACAGCTAATGACACTCTGAATGGGTTTGGGGGAGATGACACTCTTAATGGCGGTGCAGGAAACGATCGTATGATTGGAGGATTAGATAATGATCTTTTCCGTGTGAATAGTATTGCTGATATGGTGATAGAACAATTAAATGAGGGTATCGATCGAGTAATTTCTAGTGTTGATTATACTTTAACCAGTCATGTAGAAAACCTGAGTTTAAATGGTACTAACCATATAAAAGGTAAAGGTAATATCCTTAATAATAGAATAACTGGCAATGGTGGTAATAATTATCTTAAAGGGATTGGGGGAGATGACACTCTCAATGGTGGAGATGGCAATGACAATATCAATGGCGGTACGGGAAACGATCGTATGATTGGAGGATTAGGTAATGATAATTACTTTATAGATAATATCGCCGATGTGGTAACAGAAAAATTAGATGAAGGTATCGATCGAGTAATTTCTAGTGTTAGCTATACTTTAAGTAACCATGTAGAAAACCTTAGTTTAAATGGTATAGAAAATCTAAATGGTACAGGAAATAGTCTTAATAATCGCATAAATGGCAACACTGGGAATAATCTTCTTCAAGGTAGTGGCGGTAATGACACCCTTACAGGTGGTGCGGGTAACGATACTCTTAATGGTGGATTGGGTGATGACTTTTTCCGTTTGAATTCTCCTAATCAGGGAATAGATCGTATTACTAATTTTTCGGTGATAGATGATACTATTTTGATTTCCCGTCAGAATTTTGAAGGAAACTTATCATGGGGTGTATTGCCAGAAAATAAATTCATAATTGGGTCATCTGCTACCAATTCGGACGATCGTTTAATCTATAATCCGAGTAACGGAGGCTTATTCTTTGATATTGATGGCAATAATACGATCGAAGCAGTCCAAATTGCTACACTAAATACGAATTTAGCACTGAGTAATCAAAATATAGTAGTTATAGGCTAAAATCCACCCATCATCATTATTTTTATTACCAAATAATTTTTATTACCAGATATGACGCTTTCCGTCAGGGAAAATAGTAGCCCAATTAGTCTGAGCTTGTTGCAGTTGTTCTTCTGTAATATTAGCATTAATTAAATTAGCACCACATAAATTAGCATCTTCTAAATTAGCATTTTCTAAATTAGTATTTTCTAAATCTGCTCCTTGTAAATTTGCTCCCTGTAAATTTGCTTTGAAAAAATGAACATTTTTAAGATTTGCTTTAGTAAAAATAGCACCTGTTAAATTAGCATTATAAAAATTAGCTCCTTCTAAATTACAGTCTTCAAATTTAGCTTGAATCAGTTTACTATTACGGAAGTTGATATGAGGTATGTTAGAATCCGAAAAATTAAAATGATTGAAAACTTGTTGACTAAAATCTATTCTCCCTTGTGCATAAGCAGTTAAAATACTTTGAGCCGTTACTTGTGCTACATATTTACTTCTTCCTTGACGAGATTTTCTTGCCCTAATTGCCATTGCCAAACGAGATGTTGCTGATACATAAGTATTGTCTCCGGTGTCGGGTTCTGTTCCCTGAGTAGGGATAGACTTGTTATGAGTTAATAAATTTTGTTCTAGTTGCTCCTCATAAGGTACTATCTCTAAATCTGTTAGAATTTCATCGATCGATTTATAACGATTACGAACATCAACTTCTAACATTTTGCGTAAAATTTTGATAAATCCCGCACTCAGATGAACTTGTTTTTCCCACAACAATTCTCCCGTTAACTCATCCGAGGGTATATCTTTCGGTGATTTTGCTGTCATTAAATATAAACAAGTTGCACCAATGGCATAAATATCACTAGAATATACTGGACGCATAGCTAACTGTTCTGGTGGTGCAAAACCCATTGTACCAACGGCAAATTGAGTAAAAGCCGTTTGACCATAATTTTTATTAGCTAATTGAGTATTAACTTGATCTTTTACCGCTCCAAAATCAATTAAAACTAATTTACCATCTTGTTCTCGTCGAAGAATATTAGCAGGTTTTATATCTCGATGGATCATTTTTATGCCATGAATATATTTTAAAACAGGCAATATTTCTTTTAAAAAAGCCTTCACCTGAGACTCGTTAAAAATGCCATTTTGTTTTACTTCTTGTTGTAAATTTTTACCTTTAACCAAACTTTGAACTAAGTAAAAATGCTTTCCATCTTCAAAATAATCTAATAATCGAGGTATTTGGGGATGATCAATTTTTCCTAGAGTTTTCGCTTCTCTCTCAAACAATTCTAATGCCATTTGAAAAGTTTCTGGATCATTAGAAGATGGTCGTAATTGCTTAATAACACAAAAGGGATTACCCGGTAATGATAAATCTATCCCTAGAAAAGTTGTACCAAATCCGCCCTTACCAATTTTTTTAATCGATCGGTAACGACTATGTAATATCAATCCAGAACCACAATTTTGACAATGCTTAAGACTAGGGTGATTTTGTGGTTCAGAACAATTAGGATTTAGACAATAGCTTAGAATCATTCAGCACTTGGTCAATTTGCTTTATCGATTTTTAGTATAACGATTTTTCTACCATTAATTTTAATTTTGGTGTTATGGGACTAATATATGATTTTTCAGACAGAAAGCGATCGATAAAACTTTTTCCTCTCAGGGTTTACCATCAAAGAGCGATCGGGCTTAACAATCTCACAAATGACCTTAGTTTAAGACCTTCTTCACCAATAATTTTATGTCGAAGGTGAGATATGATAATCAAAATAACCTTTTTTTTTGTTGATTACAAAAATACATGGATAATATTTACGGTGCTAACTCTGCGATCGCCGTTTCAGGTGATGGAGTAGAACATTCCGTTTGGGTGCAAAATGGGCAATTATGGCACGGCACATTTGATGACGATACCAACCAATGGAATAACGCCAAATCCATTACCCCCATATCAGGAGAAAATTTAAAGCTACTCACAGGCAGATTTATCCCCTATCAAGATGCTAACGGAGCAATACGATATGCCCCCGGATTAGTCGCTGTTTGGGAACTCGGTAACTCCTTATTCGCCGTTATCGGGAAGTATAACGCTCAAGGAAAAATAGAATGGTCTGAAACCGTACCGATCACCTTACCAGAAATCGATGAAGAAGGAAATAGAATTAATCATCAAAATTTAGATATTGCTTTAACCCCTGAAACTATAGCCTTTGGAGGCAGACAACGTCCCCCCGGTATCCTCATTGCCTTTCAGAAAATAGCGGCAGATAACTCAGAAGCCGATACAGATATTTATAGTCAAGTATTCAATCTGCAACTAAAAGATAATCAATTAGAATTAGTTACTCAAGGGAGAGATAATCAATCCCTTACATTTGAGATTCAAGAAGCCGTTGCCCCAGTTTATGAACCATTACCGCCCACAATTCAAGCGGTGGCTACCGCAGGGCGTATTAATACTGAACCTTCGGGAGTTATACCAGATGTTGAAAACACAGAGTTATCTATAATTGAAAATATTCCCTTGGGAGGAGAGGCTTCTTTTAGTTTTAACTTACAGGATTTTGTGAAACTATTTGGCGGATCATTACCTGCACCATCATTTTTACCCGGTACTGATACAAGTATCGAATTAAGAGGAACGACAAGTGCGATCGAGCAATATAATGTTCAGACAAAAGCCAAAGAATATGTAATCCAGACAAGTTTTGGAGTTGGTTCAGACGGAAGCAATGAAGACAAAACCACCAACTTAAATGAAAATCCCAGAATAAAAAAGATAATTGAAGATACTCGTGTTTTAGTCCCAGATAAGGAAAAGCCCTTGAATGCCTTGGAAACAGAAGTAAGAAGTACTTTTGGTTTTGATGTTTCTATGGAGCTTAAATTTGATGAGCAACTCAAATATACTGGATTTGACTTCATCCTTGGCATGGAATATGGAACAGTTTATTCCATTAAGTATAATATTCCCCCAAAAGGTCTTATAGGAGGCGCTCTCGCCTCTGCTACCGTCACCGTCACTGCTCCTAATTATAGTATTTCCTTTGATTTAGCTTGGGAAAATAAGGGAAATGCCCTTACTCCGCCCCTTTTTCTTGAAAAAAATGAAAAGGGAGAGATCAAAATCAAAAACACCACAATACAGGGTTCTCAATTTGCAGAAATTTTATCGGCTTATTCCATAGTCAATAGTGCTTTAAAACTTGTCAAGGAAAAGGAAAAAGATAATAAACTGCCTTCCTCTATTTTTAACTCTGATGCTAAGAGCAAGAAGTGGGTTACAGGAACTTATGTTGCCCAAGCAATGTATTCAACATTATCAACACTTATATACGGGTATGGATTTGGAGATACGGTTTCCTCTGTTTTCAAGGACATTTCCAATTACAAATTCACGGGAGCGAGTGTTAATGTCGGGGCAGAATTATCATATCAGGGTAAGGGAAAAGCCTTAGGAAATTCGATTAAGACTAATGTTGAGGGGATAGGAAAATTAGAGGCGGGTATTGAGTTTAAACTTGTTCCTTCCACAGAAATATCAATATTAGCTCGTTTTTTAGCCTCTGCTAAACTTTCATTAGAATTTTTTAGATGGAAAGGGCAATGGGCACCTTCCTATAGTACCAGTTTGAAAATCCCTTTTAAATTAGCTAATACTACCCCTGCTTCAGCTCAAGGAGTTTTTGTATCAGAAAATCAATCATTAACCCTTAATTCTTCTACCCCTGTAGATGATAATGATACATCTGGAGTGTTGACTTTGAACTATGAGCCACGCACAGGAGATGATAGTTTATATTTGGGTATTCCAGTGGCTACCAAGGGGGAGCAGATCAAGCCCGATAAATTTGAAGATTTAGTTGATGATAGTTCCCCTGCTTTAGCTTTTAGTGATGGTGGAGATATTTTGTTGGCATGGGTTGCCGATGGTAGAGAAAGCAATATTCCCCTTGAGTCACAGACTGATGTTGTCAGTCGTGTCATGGTGTCAACTTTTGATTCGGGGGGTGGTTGGCAAAATATCGGTGCAATCAATGTAGAAAATGGCAATCTTATTCAAGGATTTAATTTTGAGCCAACGGTGTTGTTTTTCTATACTGATACCAGAACTAAAACTCCCGTTAAACCTGATCTAGTTGATTTTGACAGTGGCAACTATACAATTAATCGTATGGTGGTGTGGAGTTATAGCCAAGAGGGTAAAAATCTTACGCCTCAAAGCAGTAGCGATGAAGTTCGAGAAGCCTTATTAAGTACTGATCTAGTTTATAGTCTTTCTAGTCGTTCTGTTGTCACTGGTTCTCGTTGGAGTAATTGGAGTACCCCCCAAGTCATTGTATCTAACCAAGGAGTCGATCGAACTCCTACCCTTGGCTTAGATCCCAATGGGTCGTTAAGATTAGCTTGGGTAAATGAACAATCACAACAATCCACTATTTATACTACTACTTGGAGAGGAAGAGCATGGAATAGTATCCAAAGCGTAGCTCAAGGAAATGATTTAGATGTCGAGAAAATTATTGTGGAAAATTTTGGCAATCAACCGGCGATTTATTGGACAGATTCGATCGAACTCAATTACAATTCAGCAGTATTAGCAGATAACCCCGTTTATTATTATCGTCTCAATGAATCTGAACAGGGTTTTGCCTCCAACTTAGGTACAAAAGGGGCATTAGGAAATGGTAGTTATACTAATCCTTTACCAGAAAATCAGTCATTACCCTTCCGATTTAGTCAACAAGGGGCATTATTTAACACCAGTAACTCCAAAGGTGATCGAGATTCCGCAGTAAAATTTTTAGGTGACGGTTATTTAGCCATTCCTGTCAGTGGTGAAGATTTCCAAAACGGTTATAGTTTTGAATCATGGCTCAAATTTGACTCCCTCACGGGAGAAATGATTATTGCTCAAAGTCAAACTCTAGGTCAATATGTACTAGGATTAAGTGATGAAACCACCGTTCAACAATACGATATTCCCGAAGGAGTATTATATCTTCTTGATCCTAATAATCAAGTAATTTGGCAATCAGACAATACAACCCCTGCGGTTCAAGCCTTAATGCAGTCTGATGGTAACTTTGTTCTTTACGAAACACCTCAACTTTTAGATCAACAAGGGAATGACACGGAAGCAGTATGGAGTAGTGAAACGGATAATAATAGCGGTGGTTATCTAAGTTTAGCCGATGATGGTGGGCTTTATATTCTCGATCGAAATAATCAGATTGTCAAAACCCTTCATCAAGGTTCTGTAGCGCCTACTTTTAGTAATCGTACTTTAATTGAAAATAATCAACTTACCCCCTCTAGTAATTTCTTTAATAATGTATTCATTCCGTCTAATCAATGGAGTCTCAAAACCAACAATCAAGGGGTTTTAAATTATCAAATCGGTGGTAAAACCCTTTCTAGCCGTACATTACAAACTAATCGATGGTATCATGTGGTGGCAACCTATCAACATAATCGAGTTGATGCACAAAATAATTCTATCACTCCCGTTGCCTCTCTCTACATTGATAATCAGTTAATCAAACAAGAACAAGTTGGGAATGTTGATTTTACCGATGGTGGCGTTAAAGTTGGTCAAAATTTACGAGGTTCGATCGACGAGGTAGCCCTTTATAATAAAGTGCTAGGGTTAGAAAATCCTCCCATTCTTGACGCTCAAGGTAATGTCATCGGTTACAATCCTCCCGAATCTAACGGCATTACCAGTCATTATTCTACCCGTTACAACAAACCAAATGATCAACAAAGTAGCGGTACATTTTATGCCACTTATAATGGGCAATCATGGGGAGAAAGTACTAGATTTGAACCGCAAAAAGAGCTTACTCCTACCATACCTTTAATTGAAAGACAACCCTTTTTCGACTTAGTTTCAGTCAATGGCTTAAAACCTGATGGTATCGCAGATCAACGTCTTTCCATTACCCTGAGTAATCCGAATCAAATCATCACTAATATTACCATTTCAGGGAACTCAAAAACATGGACAGTGGGAGGCAATTCAGAACAAAGTCTTGCAGTCATTCAAGGGAAAAAATTAGTCAATGATTCTCCTCAAAATACCATTAATCATACTCTCATGGGAGCAAAAGAAACCTTTGATTTATATTTCTATGACTCTAGTAATTCTAGTGTCAATCAACCCTATCAAGTTTCTGTCACCTTTGCCAATGGTAGAACTTTTAACCAAACCTTTAATTTATTACCCAATCCCACTAACCCTGATTATTCATCAGGGAAAAAACTCACTAGCAAAGGATTTATTCTTGACAACGAAACCACCGAATTAAGTGCTATCAATAGTGGTAAATTATGGCAAACTACAGAAGCTAATCTAGGTTATGCGATGACCAGTGGTAAATTCTTGAATAATACAAATTCGATCGTTATTAGTAATCCTAACTTTAATAATGGTGATGGTGTCATTCTCATTTACTCATCTCAAAACTTTAATGGAGAAATCGATCCCAATCAAGTACCCACTGGAGGAGTAAGAATTGTCGGAAGTAATGGAGAAAGAGCAGGGTATGCTTTAGTGTCAGGAGACGTAAACAGAGATGGAATCCCTGATTTAATCATTAGTTCTCCCGATGGTGATAACGGTAACGGTAAAGTTTACATTATCGATGGCAGTAAAATCACCACTAACTCCACTATTAACTTAAATAACTTAGGAAATACGGGAGTTGTTTTAACAGGTTTTGGCAATGGTGCGAAAGGAGGAAGTGCTTTAGCAGTAGGGGATTTAAACAACGACGGTAGAGCAGATATAGCTATTGGTGCGCCTCTTTATGACGACGGCAAAGGAGCAGTCTATGTACGTTATGGCAGTAGTGATTTTAACAATACTAATAAAAAATTAGTTTTTACTGGCACTGGTGGCACAGTTAAAGATATAAACGGGAATGATGTAGTGTGGGGATCTTTAGCAGGTACATCCGTTGATATTTCCACTAAATCCATTAATAGCAATGATAGTTACTCGGATTTAGTTATCGGCTCCCCCGGTTACACTCAAACTGTGACATTTAATGACTTCTTCTATAACCAAAAAGCCCCCAGTGTTATTTATAATAGCCTGTTAAAAGTTTCTCCTGCTGTACCAGATTTAAGTAACCCCTTTGGGAAAAATGCTAGTAAAACCATGGCTCTGAAAACGGGTAGAGCGTATGTTCTCTTTGGTAAGGGTTTCTTAAACAGAGGTTCTACTTTTGAAGACAACTTAACAGAAAATAGGCTAAACACTAGCAATGGTATTGTTTTAGATGGTACATCTGTTTTTCATGAAGAACCTCAAGCTGGTTTTAGTGTCAATGTCACGGGAGACATCAATAATGATGGTTTTGATGATGTGGTGATTGGCGCACCCAATGAATTAAAAAATACTGGGGTTGCCTATGTACTAGCAGGAGGAGATTTTAGCTCGTTTAACGGTAAAACTAATCCTTTGGCTTTAGCTTGGCAAAGTAACTTAACCATTGTGGGAGGTGAATTAGGAGGAAAAACAGGAAGCGTCGTGGGTGATGGTGGCGACTTCAATCAAGATGGGGCAATGGATTTATTCATTTCTTCCCCTCAAGCTGGTTATAGTGCAGGGCAAACACATCTTCTTTTTGGGACATCTGCTAATAGTCGTAATCCCATTTTATCGAAAAATAGTAATTTCATTTTCTCTTTAGCCCCCGGAAATACTAACAGTATCATCGGTTATAAAGATAATAAATTAGTTGATACCACTGCAAATATTAACACTTTTGCTTTTAATGGTCGTCGCCCTCAAGATTTATCTACCCCTTCCCCTAATATTGGTGATTTAAACGGCGATCGCATCGATGATTTATTGCTGTCGGCTTTAAATGGCAATGAAGTTTATTTGGCTTATGGTAAAAAACAGTTAGGTAAGGAGGGAAGTCTTGATTTAGGTAAGTTACAGAGTGATCAAGGTTTAGTTATCGATCCCAATTTAACAGGAAATGGTAATTTTGTTGACTTAGTGGGAGATATTAACGGCGATGGTTTTGCAGAAATGATTTCTGGGGGTAATTCTCAAAAAACTACCATCGTATTCGGTAGCAATTCTACTGATTTAGTTGATTTATCTCTCACCGCTAGAAATGAGTTAACCATCGAAAATACGGGTAGTGGTAACTTAAATGTGGTAGGTATCGGAGATTATAACGGTGATGGTTTAGCCGATTTAGTAGCATGGAGTGAATCTAAATTATATTTAATTGAAGGTAGTGGGGATTTGGGTTTTCGAGGCTCGATCGACTATACTCAGGGAAGACTTCTAGTGGACTTCTCTAAAAGTACTAATCCTAGTCAACGATTCACTATTACTCAAGTGGTATCAGGAGGAGATGTCGATGGTGATGGTTTCGCAGACGTTATTATTTTAAATAGTAATAATGAAGCCTATGTTTCCTTTGGTAATA
Source organism: Geminocystis sp. NIES-3709 (assembly GCF_001548115.1). Taxonomy (GTDB): domain Bacteria; phylum Cyanobacteriota; class Cyanobacteriia; order Cyanobacteriales; family Cyanobacteriaceae; genus Geminocystis. The sequence goes on from NZ_AP014821.1 coordinate 1,301,842, forward strand.
ATAATACTCCCACTATTTCTCCCCGAAGCCCGATTCTTTTAGGTAGTGGAAGTTATATTGCATCGGGAGGAGACTTAAACAACGATGGTTACAGCGATGTAATTCTTGGTAACAGTGCCAATAATAATAACAACGGACGAGTTAATATTATTTACGGTAACGCCCAAAGAAGAAATTTTCTCAACGCCACCCTCAATCCTTCTATTACTATGGGGTTAGATACTATTCGTTATCAAGAAAACTTCTTACCCTTCAATAACAACTTCTCTCCCTTTAGCATTACTACCTTTAATAATCAACTAAACTTATTTTCTCGTCAACGTTCAGGTACAATTACACTTTATAAATCACAAAACGGTACTACTTGGACATCGGAGAATATTCCTCAAGATACCTTACAACGGACTTCTCCCGCCGTTTATAATAATAATCTTTATTTACTCTATGAAAATGATGGTCTTTCTCAAGGCTTACAGATTACAAGTAATCAAAATTGGAGTGAGAGTAAGCGTATATCATCTCGATTTCTATTAAGTTCTCAAACAGGGGTAGCATTAGTTAATTTTAAGGGGAAATTATACGCCTTTTATCCCCTAAGAGATAGTCTTGATGGTGTTAGAAATCCCATTCTTTACTATACTTCTGACTCTCCTTTAAATACATGGAGCGATCGATCTACTAATATCTTGTCACAAACTAGAGCCGCTTCTAGCAGTGAAATTGCCTCCGTTGTTTTTAAAGACAACATCTTTGTCGCCTATCGTGATGGAGCAAATAAAATCGGAGTCGTCTATAGTGGTGATGGGAATAATTGGCGTAGTTATACCATTGCAGATCAATCCACTAACGCTGGAATTAGTTTAGCCGTCAAAGACGATACCCTTTACATGGCGTTTAAAGGTAATGGCGATGATACCGTGAATGTGATAAGTAGCAAAAATCCCACCACAGGTAGCAGTTGGGGTAATTTTACTCGTCTAAAAGATGCTACTGGTAACAATGTCATCACGAAAGTTACTCCAGTCTTAGAGATTTTCAAAGATAGTCTTTATGTGTTCATTTCTGATCGAACTGGTAATCAGTCGAACAAATCCTCCGCCTTAATTGAAGTTATTACCCCTTCACCCCAACAATTTGGCAAATCCATTCAAGGCATTGGGGATGTTAACGGTGATGGTTATAGCGATGTGATGATTAGCGCACCCGGTTTGAAAAAAGCACAAGACGGCAAAAAAGTTAATGGGGTTTATCTTTTCTTCGGTAGTGAAAGGAATAATTCCTATATTCTATTGACATCCCAAGAAGATTTAACCAATATCTCTCTCAGTGGTGCAGGAGACATCAATGGTGACGGTTACGGGGATATTTTTATCGGTGTACCTAGTGTCACAAACAAAAAAGGTGCAGGATATGTCATCTACGGTAATGATAAACTAGCAACTAATACCACCCTTAACCTTGATAATCTCACTAAATTACAGGGATTTAAAATTAATGGATTACCTCAATCAGAATCAGGTATTTCTGTAAGTAGTGGTCAAGATGTCAATGGTGACGGTTTCCAAGATTTAATTATTGGTACGCCTAAAAACAACACTAATCTCTCCTATGTCTTATTCGGTGGTGATTTTACCGCATCCGCCCATCAAGTAGGCTCGATCACATCTGACGTGTTAGAAGGCACACCCACAGGAGAAAGATTAATCGGAGGTACGGGAGATGACACCTTAATCGGCAATGGTGGTAAAGATGTTCTCTATGGTGGTGCAGGAGATGACATCATCATGGTAAAAGATAACAACTACTTCAGAATCGATGGTGGAGCAGGTATTGATACCCTAAAATTGACCAAATTAAACCACAATTGGGATTTAACTCACTCAGGCATCAAACAAGGTATCCATAACATGGAAATCATTGATATAACCGCTCATGGTGCAAATAAAATTGCCTTAGACAACAAAAGCATTTTGAACTTTTCCAATGATACCAACTCGATCGTCATTAACGCCGATAATCAAGATACTATTTATCTAACCAGTAATTTTGCATTGCAAGGACAAATTAATAACTACGGCTTTACCTATAATGAATATACCTTTAGAGAAACTCGAATCTTAATCTCTCCTGACACGACGGTTAAGTTAGTGCGTGATATTGCTTCGGAAGTAAGTAAATTTAATCCTCTCTCTACCAGTAATCCCTCTGCTGTGTCTAGTGATATGGCATCCTCTAACGAAGATGATACTTTTATCTTTGTTGACACTCCCGAAATTTTTATTTCTCAACAGGTAATTATTGAAGGAGAAACGCCAATAATGGACTTTCAGATTATGCGTACTGGTGATCTTTCTAAAACCCTTAAAATTGGCTATGAAACCCTAGACGGTTTAGCAGAAGCTGGAATTGACTATCAAGATACGGCTGGAACATTTGAATTTAAAGAGGGGGAATCGATAATTATAGTAAGTGTACCTATTTATGATGATGATGAACTTACCGATACCGCAAAAGACTTTTCTTTAGCAGTGGAAATCCTCACACCATCTCCTGATACTTTGTTGAATGATTCTGTATATCGTTTTAGTACTGGTTCTGGTACATATATTTATGTAGGGGAAGAAGAAAGAGAAAGCATCTTAGCCACTGGTTACGACTTTATTGAGGAGGGAGAAGCCTTCAAGGTTTCTTTTGAAGCTAATGACGAGTTAATTCCTATCTATCGTTTCCGCAATCAAGATTTAATGGGTGCATATCTTTATGTAGGACAAGAGGAAAGAGAAAGTATCTTAGCACAATATCCCAATTTTGTCGAAGAAGGTTTAGCATTTTATACCTATGATGCAGATTCGGATCAAACTAATGATATTTACCGTTTCCAAACTCAAGCGGGGGGTTATATCTTCGTGGAAGAAACTGAAAAAAATGTCATTACTCAAAATTATCAAAACTTTACCCTAGAAGGTATTGCTTTTGAAGCTATTTAGTTTCCTTGAAAAAATCGATCGATTGGGGAGATAAAAGTAATAAAAAGGCAACAGTTAAGAGTTTCATAGTTTTTTATTACTGGAAAAAAAGTAAGTTAAATGCGTCTTAGCTTATTAATTTTCCTTGGTGCAAGATCTGAGTTAAATGCATTTTAGATTAGTTCATGAATGTATTAGCAAAGGAGAAGAAGGAGATACTCGCCAAAGTTGCTCTAATTTTGTGGCAGGAATTGTTAAATATAAAACATCGTTATTCATTAATTGAGTATCTAATAAATTCCAACCGTGAATATTCTCTTTTCCTCTGGCAACATAAAGAGGCACAAAATCTGCTTGAGTTGCCATTTCTCGAACAATTTTTTCGGAAAAAGGATGATTCGGTGTAATCATGGTGGCGATCGCAACCCACAATAAATCATCCGTCATACCGTTACCTAAAATTCTGCCTCCTAATGCCGCAGCAGCAAAAGAATAAGTAGCTAATTCAGTGGGAGATAAAACATTTTCAAATTGAAATACTTGTTTAACAGACTCGGCGAATTTATTATCTTGTACTCTTAAAATTAGAGGGGTTTTTGGTGCTAAGGCTTTGACGGTTAAGGCAATTTCCACGTTAATCATATCATTGCTTGTGACGACAATAATGGCATTTGCTCCTTCAATATTGGCTGCTTGAAGGGTATCAGCTAAAGAGGCATCCTCTACAATTACGGGAATATTAAGCGATCGAACAGAGTGCAAAAATCGGTTATTATGATCAGGTTCGATTACTACGATTTCATGGCCTTGTTGATGTAACTCTCGCACAACTTCCATACCGACATTTCCTAAACCACAGATGATGTAATGATGCTTCGTTGGTACTCTTGCTGCATCCCAAAATTGTTTTAATCGACTACCCAAGACAAAATCATTGATTAAGGCATAACAAATACCTACAATACCAGCACCCACAATCATCATAATGGCGGTGAAAATTTTAATAATATCTGGTGCTGATTCCGCTACCTCTTCTTTTCCTCCAGCACCGGTGATCATGCCAACGCTAAAATAAAGAGCATCCACTGGGGAAATTTCCCAATTAACAAATAAATAAGTAAAAGTAGCCAACAAAATTAAGGTTAACAAGGTTAATGTCACCATCACCATCGACTGAGCATATTGTTTATAAGTATTAATATTACGGACAACTTTCCACCATCGCCACAGAAAAAAGGATCGTTTTTGTTTTCCTTTCGCCTTATTTGCTACGATCAAATGATCTCCTATTTGTAAAACTCGATCGTTAACTACTGCTGAAACTAGATCTGTTTCTTCATTTCTTGGTAGGTAATAGATCAACATCTGATCCAGATTATTCCACAATTGAGCTAAACTTACTCCATACCAAGGATGCTCTAAGGTAATCACTTCTTCATGTAATGCCCATGTTTGTTCAAATAATTTTAAATGTCCGATAGCTTTATTTCCTGAGGCGGCAAAAGCAAAAATCGGAGCAGCTAAAGAAGGAACACTCATGCTAAAATGATCCGTTAAAGTGTAATCTAACCTTGCACCGAGAGTATGATTATAAATACGATTAACGATACGAATTTTCGGGTTTAAGATTCTTGCTTGAGTCAAAATAGCCACATTCAAACCATCATCGCTACTAGCTAATACAATGGTACAGGCTTGTTTTATTCCTGCTTCTAGTAATACTTGAGTCGATCGCAAATCACCTACTATAATTTTATCATCCATTTGAGTGGCCATAGCTCGATCGCTTATTCCCACCACATTAGCACCTTGTTGTTTTAACAAATTATAAATTTTATAACCCGTACAACCTAAAGCAGACACTATAATTAAAGGTTTCATGTGTTTTAACCCAAGTATTTATTGACCAATCATGAACAATTACTCTTTTATCTCGAACCTAATATATTATCTCTGACTTGGTTTAGTGTAAATGTAACAAGACAAACAAATGTAAACTTAGCAGAATAGTTGACAGTTGACAGTCGATCGATGATATTTAATTATTGATAACCTCTTGCCTTTAGTCCATGATTTACCACTTTCTATTGAATCAGTGAAAAATAATAGCTTACCACCGCCGAAAATATCACCTATTAATGAATTTTTTTGGGCATTAATTGGTTTAATGTTGACTATCTTTGGTACTTTTGTCGAAGTATTTGTGGTTTTGCCCATAACCAGTAATGATTTAGAAAATTTAAAACCTTCTTCTCTAGGTATAACCTATCAATTGGCAGGAGTATTTTTTACTGGATTAGTAGGGGGAAAAAATGCCGCCGCCTATGCTCAAATTTCCTATGTCATCATGGGATTATTTAAGTTACCAGTCTTCTATCAGGGAGGTAGTGTAGAGTATTTTCAATATCCCAGTTTTGGTTATATTCTCGGTTTTATTCCGGGGGCATGGTTATGCGGATTTTTGGTGCTACCGGGGAAACGTCGTTTAGAATTATTTGCTATCAGTGCCTTTTTAGGATTATTAGTCATTCATCTTTGCGGAATTGTTTATCTTCTCCTCTACACTTTCATAACGCCTTTTTTTGGCAATGTTTTAAGCGATACTTACTTATGGGATGCGATTAACTGGTATTCTATTACTCCTTTTCCTTCCCAATTAGCTTTAATTTGTGCCGTGTCAGTGATAGCTTTTCTTATTCGTCTTATCTTGTTGTACTAATTTTTTTTCCTATTACCACAAAATCTAATAAAAGTCAAGCAATGTTTACAAAAGTTAACGAGATCCGAACTATGATTAAAAATAAGGATTTTTGGATAGTAGCAATTATCGCCCTAATTTTAGATCAAATTACCAAATATTTTGTAGTCATAAATTTTGAGAATGTGGGAGATACGATTCCTCTGTGGGAAGGGGTTTTTCATTTAACCTATGTACAAAACACAGGTGCAGCTTTTAGTTTTTTTCAAGGGGGGGCAGGTTGGTTACGGTGGTTATCTTTAGTTGTCAGTGTAGGATTAATGATTTTTGCATGGCGAGAAAAATTGTCTCAAATTGAACAATTAGCCTATGGTTTTATCTTAGCAGGGGCTTTAGGTAATGGGATCGATCGATTTTTCTTCGGTTATGTGGTTGATTTTTTTGATTTTCGATTAATCAATTTTCCCGTTTTTAACATTGCTGATATGTGTATTAATATTGGGATTATTTTTTTAATTTATGCCACCATTAAAATAAGTAAAATTTAAAATTTATAATAGAAAATTTGCAGTACTTAAGGTAACTTAAAATGTTCTTTTTATTTAAGTAATTCTCCACTAAGTAGGAAAAAATATAGGGTAATTTTATGAGAGTTTTATTAATATTAAAATATGCAAATTAATGGTTTCATAGCTTATGGATACAAAAACTTTATTTAAAATTGGGGATGTTGCAAAACAAACTAATGTTTCTGTGGGTACTTTACGTTACTATGAAACTCTTAAACTTCTCAAACCCATAGAAAGAGGAAATAACGGTTATCGTCATTATACTGTTGATGCTGTTCAAAAAGTAAAATTTATTAAAAAAGCTCAATCATTAGGATTTTCTTTAGAGGAAATTAGACAAATTATCGAGATTCGAGATTACGGTGAATTACCATGTCAATTAGTACAAGAATTATTGCATAAAAAAATTCAAGAATTAGAGACACAAATTCACGAAATGATCTCATTTAAAAACGAATTAGAAGAATATAAAAAAAGTTGGGCGATGAATGACTTAAATCTAAATTATCGGGAAACTCAAGATATTTGTCCTTTGATTGCTAGTATGCCTTAATTTAACCATTGATATAACGTATTTCTTTGATGATAAGGACGATTTAAAGACAAAATAGCTTGTTGAATTGTGGTTTCTTCTAAACAAGTACCTCCTTTCGCTCCTGCCATGGTGGTAATATGTTCTTCCATAAGAGTACCACCAATATCATTGCATCCCCATTCTAAAGCCTGTAATGCTCCATCTAAACCTAATTTAACCCAGCTTGGTTGATGATTGGGTATTATATCCCCTAAAAACAAACGAGCAACAGCAGTTAATTTTAAACTTGATTGTAAGTCAGGTTGATCTTTCCCCACTCGATTTCTGAGGGGTTTTGGCGCTTGTTCTCCTACAAAAGGTAGTAAAATAAATTCTGTTATTCTCGCTGGATAATTTTTCTCAAGGGCTTTTTCTTGTATCGATCGAATCTTACTTAAATGTGATATTTGTTGTCCTGAAGTTTCGATATGACCACATAGCATTGTACTTGTCGTTGGCATACCTAAACGGTGGGCAGTAGAAACAATTTCTAACCATATATGGGAGTTAATTTTTTCAGGGCAAATAATTTTTCTCACCGTATCATCTAAAATTTCTGCGGCAGTACCGGGCATTGAACCTACACCATTATCTTTGAAAGCTAGAATAACATCGGCATAGGTTAAACCATCTTGACGGGCGATAAATTCCACTTCTTGAGGAGAAAAAGCGTGTAAATGTAATTGGGGAAAATTATCTTTAATACCCTTCACTAATTGCAGATAATATTTTAAGCTACTACCCTCTATTTGAGCTTGAGGATTTAAACCTCCTTGCATACAAATTTCTGTTGCTTTTTTTTCGACTGCTTCGGCAGATTTTGCTAAAATATCATCTAAATTAAGCCAAAATGAACCCTTTTGATCAGCATCTCGTCTAAAAGCACAAAAACTACAATGCTGTTCACAAATATTAGTAAAATTTATATTTCTATTGATAACATAAGTTATTATTTCTCCTACTTGTTCTTGTCTAGCTCGATCAGCTTCAATCTTTAACCTTGATATATCGTTATTTGAGGTATAATTGAGGAGATTAACAGCATCTGAAGGAGATAAAACGGTAGAATTGGACATAAAATTAGGCATTTTTTATATAATTTTAATTAATCTTTTAAAAGGAAACCTAAAACTTGTACAGAGGTACTGCTGTTTGCCCCTAATACTTAATAAGCTAAAACCCATTTAACCAGCAGATGAAACTGTGGGGGTTTAATAATGATTATTTTTCCTTGATTTTAATTTGCGATCGTATAAGTTATCATTGATTTATCATCAATCCTCAATATTTAACCAACTAAACATATCTTTTGCCGACAACTCAAAATCTTTAAGGGATTCTAACACTGGTAAAATATCTTCACCTGACTTTATTTCGGGGAATTGATTTGATTTGAATATCATAACAGACTCATCTTCAGGATCAATTAACCATCCTATTTGTGTTCCTTGATTAATACAAAAAAGAATTTTACCAATCACTTGATTAGCGGATTGTTCAGGGGATAAAATTTCAATAACCCAGTCAGGATAAGTTTCAAAACGATTAGCAATTTTTCCCTTGTCATTTTTGGGAATGCGATGCCAATTAAAAACGGATATATCTGGTACAAGAGAACGTCCTGCAAATGTAAAACGTAATTCAGTTAAAGCTAAAGCCACTTTTTGGGGTTTTACGATTTGATTAATAGCTGTTGATAAAGTTGTTTGAATAATGCTATGTTGTCCTTGAGGCATAGGTTTTTGTTCTATTTTTCCATTGATATACTCACTAGCAGGTTTGGTTTCGGGAAGGGTTAAAAACTTCTCTAGGGTAATTGTGGATTGTATATCGGTAACGGCTACCATGTTTTACTTCCTCTACTAAATTATGTTTAAATTTAACTTGTTGGTAAATATCTGTTATAACAAAAGGCGAAAGGTAATAGACAAGAGGCAATAGTAATTTTATAGAACCGATTTGGCATCTATGGTGCTATTCAAACAGATATATTTGATGCTAACCGTTTTAACATCAGTTGAGTAAAGCAAAGATTGATTTTTTGCGTAGAATTAAATAATGTTCTCTCGAAATTTTTAACTAAACTTTTACATCTTTTCATCCAAGCATTACTTCTCTTTATTACCCACCTTGCTTTTACCACCACAAATCCTGATTTCCCCGCTTTTTCTTTTTCTTCTTTTGATATTTTCGGGGAGCATTTTATTCTGATTTTTTTGGCAATTTCTGGATATATTTATTGGATAAGCTAAGACGCATTTAACTTACATTGATTAATTCACCCTTATTCTTAAATTTTTTACTCCAATTAATTACTAAACCTCCTTCATTTAATAAGTAATTTACTGTTTTTTCTAGCTGTTCTTTATTTTCAAAGTTTCTATAAGCTATATATTCCTTTGCCGAATGCCACACTAATTCTATTAAGTTATAATCTGGACTATATACCGGTAAATATTCTAGTCTTATATTCGGTAGATTTTTTTCTATTTTTTCTACTATTTCCTTTTTTTTATGGAAACTTGCGTTGTCTAATATTATGATTATTTTCGGACCACATTCTTTAAAATCTTTTTCATCATTTCCCTTACTTACCCATTCATTTTTTATTTCTTCCCATAACTTTTTTAATTGTTCACAAAACGTTTCTGAATCACCTTTTTTTATTACAAAACATCTTCTTTTTTTATCCGAATATCTTATTCCTCCCATGATATTTACTCTTCCTCTTCTTCTTTCTCCCTTCACCTTTTTTCTTTTTCCTTTTTTCGTCCATGTTTTTCTTCTTATCACCCTTAAACTAAAACCACATTCATGAGGGGCTGTGTGGCGAATTTAGTTCGCCACTTTAAACGCCCCATCCCAAAACCATACTTGAACTAACTCAGGATTCTCTTTACCTATTTCTATGTAATGTTCTAATTTTTCTTTAAATGCTTTTCTTTGTTCTTGATTTTGTTTGTCTTCTAAACTATATTTTCCCCAAATATAACTATACTTTTTTCTTTTTAATATCCTCACTACTTGTGATTTACTTAATTTAATTCCTGTTTCTTTTTCCAAATGTTCTGATAATCTTTGCCCCGTCCATCGACCAAAATCATATCCAAAATCTTCAGGATTTTTATCAACTACTTCTAATAATCTTTCAATATATTTATCCGTTGCTTTTGTTTGGTTTCCTTTTCTTCTTTTATCTTGCAATGAATCTACATTATTAGGATTACCATGAACTGCCCAGTAAGCCACCGTTTTGGGGGAACAACCCAAAAAAACTGCTATTTCTTGATAATTTTTACCATCATTCTCTAATAAAAATATTAAAATTCTTTCCCTGACTTCCGATCTCTTTTCTATTTTTAAAGCATCTTGTAGATACTTTCTTTCTTCCTCTGACAAAAAATTTTTAGAAGGCATAAATCACACCTAAGTTTTATCTTTTCTGACTTAAATTATATACCAAATCAATGCGTCTTAGCTTATTAGGTTAAATAATTACAAATAGTTGAATTATCTTTGCGTCTTTGCGTCTTTGCGAGAGAAAAAGTAAAGTTTTTGAGTCAAAAATGCTAAAACTGTACACTTTTTCATCAATGTATTGCATGCTAATTACATCAATATATCAATCAACAAGATAAGGATTTTGAGGGTAAACGGCAAAATTCATGGGATCTTGATCTCGCCTGTGGCGTAAGGGTAAAGGTTCAGGCTGACGATTTCCGACTAATTGAGCGGTAAATTCTAAAGCACTACGCAACCTTTTTCCCGCATAAATAGACATATCTCTTGGAATACTAATTCGATCGCGTAAATAACGTAAAGCTATATCTGTATTATCAGGAGGAGTACAAGAATTTTCCGTCATCATATAGGTTAAAGCACAACGCAAAGCCTCATCAAGTAATTGTTTATCAGGATAAGGATTAACTTTAATTATATTCTCTCGATGTTTTAAAACTCTATATAAGGCTTCTTGACGAGAATTTTCGGGTTCGGGGTAAGTAACATCAGGTAAGGTAAACCAATCACCTTGATCTACTTTTTTTTGATTGATTTTAGCTTGTTCTGTGGCATTTTCATAGCATCCTCCCATTTGAGGAGGTAAATCATGGGCGTGGGTATGAAAGTCACTTTGAGTTCCTCTATAAGTCGATCGAGTTTCCATGGCATCAAACCAACGAGAAAAGTAAAGATTTTCTTGCCTCAGAGAATAACCTTTATAGTAATACAGACTAGCATTCATGCGTTCCACATAGGGAGTAAAAATCACATCGGCTGTACTAAAATTATCTAAAAAATAAGGACTTTCGGTTTCTTGTAAGGCTTCCTCTACTTGCTTAACAATTTCGATAAATTGCCTACGATTATTTTCTTCTTGAAAAGGGAAAACACTGGGATAACAAAGCCAACTACACCACGCTCTAAATAATAATCTTTCTAATTTTCTGAGGGGAATTACTCTAGGGTGTTGCATTCCAAATTCTAAGACTCCGAAAACCTTTTCTAAAGCTAATAAAATATCATCGCTTTCTGTCACAATTTTGCCGTCTAATTCTAAAGCCGGTAACATTCCTGAAGGTACTTTTTGTTTATACCATGCTTCTTTTTGCCCATAACAAAACATGGTAACTTTTTTGATGCGATAAGGGATTTGTTTTTCTTCTAACCATAGCCATACCTTTTGACAATACGGACACCATGCGTGATGATCTCTATATAACGTTACTCTTACTTCTTCTTCTGATTGACCAAAAAGTCTTAAAACGGCTTGAGAATTTGTTAACCCATTAACTCCATCGAGTTTATAATCGGTGAGTATTTCTAATTCTTGCCAAGTAAAAGGTACGATTGTCATAGTTAATTTGTTAGTTTGAAGGATTAGTGGGAAAGTCTTGAGGTTTTACTTTGATGATTTGAGTTTTGCCTTGTCTGCTAATTTCTACTTCTAATATTTCATTGATATTGCTAAGTTCTACTTTTTCTTGAACATCCAAAGAAGTTAATACTGGTTGATTCCCTACTTTAAGAATTACGTCTCCTGCTAAAAAACCTGCTTCTTGTGCTGGAGAATTTAGGACAACTTTAACAACTAATACTCCAATATGTTCTTTAATATTAAAACCTAAGTTTTGGGGAATATTACCGTTTTTAATTATATCTTCATTGAGGGTAATCATTTGAATCCCAAGATAAGGATGAGTTGCTTTGCCTGTTTTTTGTAGTTGTTCTGCTATACGAGAAGCTGTTTCAATGGGGATTGCAAAACCTAATCCTTGGGCATTGGCACGAATAGCGGTATTAATACCGATAACTTCTCCCTGAGCGTTCAAAAGGGGGCCTCCTGAATTACCCGGATTGATAGCGGCATCTGTTTGAATAAATTTAACCCGTTTATCTGGTACTCCTACCTCCGCACTCGATCGACCTAAAGCACTTATAATGCCTACGGTAACAGTATTATCCAATCCGAGAGGATTACCGATGGCGATCGCCCATTGCCCGGGTATTAAATCATTAGCGTTACCAAAGTTGATAGTTGGTAAATTTTGAGCATTCACTTTCACCACTGCAACATCCGTCATGGTATCAACTCCTAAAACTTGCCCTTCCAAAGATTGGCCATTTTTCATTACCACAGAAACAACCTTTGCACCTTCTACTACATGAGCATTAGTCATAATTAAACCATCATCAGCGATAATAAAACCAGATCCTGTACCTTCTTCAATAGGATTATCAGGAATTTGATCTGTAAAAAAATGACGAAAAAGGGGATGATCTAAATTAGGGGGAACATTAAGGGCAACTTCTCGACTGGCGTCAATTCTAACAACTGCTGATCCAACTTTTTCAACCGCTTCGGCAATAAAATTAATGTTTTTTTCCGTGGAAGGTGGTTTTTTTACCCCAAAAATATTGGTAACGGGAACGATCGTGCTATCATCAGAAGGGGATTTAAGGGAAGATCGAGAAGCCGTGAATTCTCTACTGCCCCAAATACCGAGGGCGATACCAATAATAAAGAAGCCAGTGGAGAAAATAATCTTCGGAAATAATTTATTCATTTGTTTAATTAACTCAACGGCAAAGTCCTACAACAGTAATTGTGTTAACCATCACAACTACTTTCTCTAATCTAGCACAACGAGTAATTAGGAATCACAAATTACTCACTACCCATTATCTACTCAATATCATGCGGGTTTCGATCGAAAAATTACAACAATGGAAACAGGAAAAACGTCCTATCGTCAGTTTAACTGCTTGGGATTATGCGATCGCACAAATTTTAGATTTAGCAGAAATTGACATAATTCTTGTGGGAGATTCTTTAGCAATGGTAGCTCTAGGACATCCTAACACTTTACCCGTTACCTTAGATGAAATGATTCATCATACAAAAGCCGTCTGTAGAGGAGTTAGAAGAGCTTTAGTGGTGTGTGATTTGCCTTTTTTAACCTATCAAACGAATATTACTCAAGCCATTAAGTCGGCAGGAAAAGTTATCAAAGAAACCGAAGCAGGAGCAGTAAAATTAGAAGGGGGTTATCCTGCGATGATTGAAACTATTAGCCGTTTGACAGAAATCGGTATTCCCGTTATGGCACATATTGGCTTAACTCCTCAATCAGTAAAAATGCTCGGTTATAAAAAACAAGGAATTACACCTTTTGCCCAAGAAAAAATATTTAATGAAGCCATGGCTTCAGAAAAAGCTGGTGCATTCTCGATCGTACTAGAACACATTAGCGAAGAATTAGCAAGTGAGATTACTAAAAATTTATCAATCCCTACTATCGGTATTGGTGCTGGAAATAATTGTGATGGGCAAGTATTGGTAACGGCGGATTTGTTGGGATTATCTCCTAAATTACCACCTTTTGCGAAACCTTATGCGAACTTGAAAGAGATTATCTTTGATTCTGTTACTCATTTTGCACGGGATGTTAAATCTCATGACTTTCCTGACAATGTACAATGAACATCACTTGTTATCAATGTCAGCATTGCGCAATGGATATGAATATAAGTCATTCAATGGTATTGTACTTACGTTCTTATTTGAGTAGTTATTTTCTGTTAATTATTAATTGTTAATTCTCAATTCTCTTAACTATTATTTTTTTGGCACAACAAAAGGCTAAACTTATAAAAGCGAGATATAAGAGAAATCAACGATCGAGATTATGAGTCATTATGATGTCATTGTTATTGGTTCAGGTATTGGCGGTTTAGTCACAGCAACTCAATTAGCCTCAAAAGGGATCAATGTCTTAGTATTAGAAAGTTACACTATCCCCGGCGGAAGTGCGGGGTATTTTGAGCGGGAAGGATACCGTTTTGATGTGGGTGCTTCCATGATTTTTGGTTTTGGCGAAAATGGTACTACTAACTTACTTACCCGTGCCTTAGATGCTGTTAATCAAAAAATGGAGACGATCGCCGATCCAGTACAAATTCACTATCATTTACCCAATAACCTCGATCTTAAAGTTCATAGAGATTATGACAAGTTTTTACAAGAATTATACGATCGTTTTCCTGAAGAAGAAAAAGGTATAAAAAGTTTTTATGATGAGTGTTGGTATGTTTTTAATTGTCTCAACTCGATGGAGTTATTATCTTTAGAGGAAATTCGTTACTTAACTAGAGTATTTTTTCAACACCCTTTATCCTGTCTTGGCTTAGTCAAATATTTACCTTTAAATGTGGGTGATGTAGCAAGGAAATATATTAAAAATCCTGAATTGCTTAAATTTATCGATATGGAGTGTTATTGTTGGTCGGTTGTACCTGCTGATTTAACTCCCATGATTAACGCCGGAATGGTATTTTCCGATCGACACTATGGAGGAATAAACTATCCTAAAGGAGGAGTAGGTAAAATAGGAGAAACTTTAGCACAAGGATTAGAAAAGTTAGGGGGAGAAATCCAGTATCAAGCAAGAGTAACCGAAATTATCCTCGAAGGAAATCAAGCCAAAGGAGTTAGATTAGCCAACGGCAAAGAATATTTTGCCAAAAGAATTGTCTCTAATGCTACTCGTTGGGATACTTTTGATAAGTTAATCGACAAAAGTAAAAAACCCAAAAAAGAAGTAAAATGGCAGAAAAATTATCGTCAATCACCTAGTTTTCTAAGTCTTCATTTAGGAGTGGAAGCCAAAGTTTTAGCCCATCATCCTGAATGTCATCATATTATATTGGAAAACTGGCGCAACTTAGAAGCAGAGCAAGGCACAATTTTTGTTTCTATACCTACTTTACTTGATCCCAGTCTTGCCCCCGAAGGTTATCATATCATTCATGCCTTTACCCCAAGCTCGATCGAATATTGGGAAGAATTATCCCCCACCCAATACGAGAGTAAAAAAGAAGAAGTTGCGGGGAGATTAATTGAGCGTTTAGAAGTTATTTTCCCCGGATTAGATGCAGGTTTAGACTATATGGAAATTGGTACACCTCGCACCCACAGAAAATTTTTAGGTAGAATTAATGGTACTTATGGACCCATTCCTGCCAAAAGACTCAATGGTTTATTATCAATGCCTTTTAATCGCACTGCTATCAAAAATCTTTACTGTGTGGGAGACAGCACATTTCCAGGGCAGGGTTTAAATGCCGTCGCTTTTTCTGGGTTTAGTTGCGCCCATCGTATCGCCGTTGACTTGGGCTATTAAAATAATTAGGAATAGCTGAAGTTTTAACCTATGACGGAAATTTTATAAGGATTTTATTATTCTTTTCCTATAACAATTATCGTTTTTGTTTCTCAAATCATTGATTTTCTTTTACCCCATAGGCAGTATTTTTCCTCATTATCAATTAAACATCATGGATTTACTAGAATATCAGGCTAAACTATTATTTCAACAGGTAGGTATTCCAGTACTACCTTCTCAATCAATTTCCCATGCAAGGGAGTTAAAAAATTTACTTATCCCCTATCCTATTGTTTTAAAATCTCAAGTGTTAGCTAGTGGTAGGGCATTGGTGGGAGGTGTTAAGTTTGTGGAAAATACCATAGATGCGATCGCAGCTTCTCAGTTTATTTTTAATTTACCTATTGAGGGAGAGTATCCTGAAGTAATTTTGGCAGAGGCTCGTTATGATGCAGAAAATGAGCTTTTCTTAGCAATTATGCTTGATTATAGCGTTAAAAAACCTGTTTTACTAGGTTCAGCTTATGGTGGTATTAATATCAATATTTTGTTAGAAAACTTGCAAACGGGGGTTATTGATGGAGCTTTTTCTCCTTTTTATGCCCGTCGCTTGGTTAAGCAAATGGGATTGACGGGAAATGCCATCGCTTCCGTGAGTAAAATCATTGAAAAAATGTATCATTTATTTATGGAATACGATTTGGATGCGATCGAAATCAACCCTTTAGGGGTAAATAGTAACGGTGAAGTAATGGCATTAGATGGGAAAATCAGAATAAATGATCATGCTTTGAATCGCCATCCGAAGTTATTAACCTCTTTAACAAGAGAAAATATTAAAGATATTCATAATCATTCATTATCGGAAAATATTGAAGAAAAGAAAGCTACTTATTCTTGTATAAAACTAGATATTAATAGTAATTTAGCTGTTATTTCTAATAGCATTGATTTAGGGATTTTTACAATTAATTCTTTAGCTAATCAAGAACAAAAAATCCATAGTTACTATTTAATATCTTCAGAAAATAAGGAAATTCAAGAAGAAAATCTTAACAGTATCTTTTCAGATATATTTAACACTGAACAAATAAAAGTTGTATTAATTAATATTATTAATCAGTGGAATTTATCAGATTTTTTCGTTCAAAAAATGGGACAATTTTATCAAAAAGAAATGATTAAAAAACTTTCTCGTAGTGAAGATAGAGCCGATCGAGCTACTGGATTAAGATTTGTACAAACAAACACAAAAAATAAATCATCTCAACCGATTAGAAAAATTGAGTGGATTTTAAGAACTCCATCACCAAATTGTTTGATAGATAAAGAACAATTAAAAGGATTACCTTGTCAAGTAATTAATGATTTTGAAAGCTCGATCAAAGCTAGTATTAAACATAGTAAATTAGAAACAAATGACGAAGAAAAAGTGCATTGATAAAATAACTATTTTTTATCTAAATTATCACTTAAGTCTATCCATTGAGACAGGCTTAAATTTTCTGCTCTAGCTTGATCATTGATACTTAACTTCGTTAAAACTTCTCCTAATTTTTCTGGTTCAATAATCGATTTTAAATTATTTCTTAACATCTTTCTTCTACTGGCAAATCCCAATTTAATTAAACTGTCTAAAAATTTAGGATTATGGGCAGGTTTTTCTAAGTTTCTTGGGGTTATTTTCACAACCACAGAATCAACTTTCGGACGTGGATAAAAGTCTTTTGCCGGTACTTCACAGACAATTTCACAATCTGCTAAATATTGAACTTTAACAGTTAATCCACCATATACTTTATTATTCGGAACTGCTACAAGTCGATCGCCAACTTCTTTTTGTACTAATAATACGATCGATTCTAAAGGTTTTTCGGCGGGTTTACTAATAGTACCGAGTAATTTTTCAATAATCGGACCTGTGATATTATAAGGGATATTAGCAACAACTTTATTGAAATTATTAAAATTAGGAAAAGTTAGTAGAATTTCTGGTAAATTTAATTCTAAAAAATCTCCTTCTAATAACAAAAAATTATCGATTTTCCCATATTTTGCAACTAATTTTTTACATAAATCTCTGTCAATTTCTACTGCTAATAATTTATCTACATAAGGAAAAATTCTCTCCGTTAAAACTCCTAAACCCGGACCTATTTCTAAGACTCGATCGAGTTTATTTAATTGTGCAGAAATGATAATTTGATCAAGGACTTGTTGATTTTTTAACCAATGTTGTCCAAACTGTTTTCTAGGTCTAAAACTCATTAATATATGGTAATTTTTATAGAATGACGATAATTTTTAGCTATTTCTATTTTAGACTAAATATAAAAGGAAAAGTTATTGATTACCTTCGGTGGCATTGCGTATGCTGGGAAGCATATCTGATACGGATCGACCCGTGCTAGTATTTGATGGTGCGATGGGTACAAATCTTGATCAAATAAGTTATTATCGAAATATTCCCCTTAACGGTACTTAGACAAAAATTATGCCCAAATAAACCCTAAACGGGCTTTATATAAACTAAATACTTCCACATTGTTTGATGATACGCCCTAAAATTGCGCACTTTTTTGTTAACGTTTTAGGTTTCAATCCTACATTTTTATAGCTTTCTGATTTATTTAGCACACCCTATTTATAGATTGGGTTAGTAATAATGTAACCCAACATCGATAGAAGTTTATGAGTTGTGATACCTTGAATTAAAATTAAATTGTTATAACTATTTTTTATGATTAACTAAAAAATTACTAAAACTAAATTCATTGATGGTATTCCACTGTAAAGTATCTTTTCTAAACTCTAACCATGATTGATAAATTTCTTTAAAAGCAGGATTTTTATTACTATTATCATCATAGATAGAAAATGCTATTTTTTGTGCTTCTGTTAAAACATCTTCAGGAAAAGGAGTTAATTTTGTACCTCCTGCAATAATAGTTTTTAAGGATTTTTGGTTCACAAAATCATAATTTGCTAACATCGTTATATTTGCTTCTTTTGCTGCGGTTTCAACCATGCTTTGATATTCTAGAGGTAATTTTTCCCATGCAGATTTGTTTATTAAGACTTCTAAAGTGGGGCCTGGTTCCCACCATCCGGGATAATAGTAGTATTGTGCTGCTTTATTTAAACCTAGTTTCTCATCATCGTAAGGGCCTACCCATTCTGCGGCATCGATCGCACCTCTGTCAAGGGCTAAAAATAATTCTCCTCCTGGTAAAACTTGTACATTAACGCCCAATTTAGACATAACCTCTCCCCCTAATCCTGGAATACGCATTTTTAAACCTTTTAAATCAGTAAGGGATTTGACTTCTTTTTTAAACCATCCCCCCATTTGTGCCCCTGTATTTCCTGCAGGAAAATTGACAATATTAAAATCACTATAAACCTTTCGCATCGCATCTAAACCACCTCCATAATACCACCAAGCATTTTGCTGTGAAGCAGTCAAGCCAAAAGGTAAACCTGTAGCGAAAGCAAGGGCAGAATTTTTACCAATATAATAGTAACTAGCTGTATGCCCAGCTTCAACACTCCCATTTTGTACTGTATCTAATACCTCCAATCCGGGTACAATTTCTCCTGCGGCGTAAGGAGTAATCTGGAATTTTTCTCCACTCATTTGCTTAATGCGATCGCAAAAACCTTGAACACCACCAAAAATAGTATCCAGAGACTTAGGCCAACTTGTCACCATCCGCCATTTTATTTCTGGTAAACTATTAGTGGTAACAGTAGAATTATTTTGACTTTGACAAGAAACAAGGGTAGCGGAAGTTAAGGCGCTAATACCCGTATTGCTTAAAAACTGTCTTCTTTGCATTAATTTTATTGTTAAATTTTTAAGTTAATTTAGATTTTGCATCTCTATCATAAAGTCTCGGTAACGAGAGGGAAAAGTAATAAGAATTGATTTTAAAACTCCTAAAATTGATTTTCTCGTTTTATATTATTAATATTTTTGTACTGACACAAGATCTGAGAAAATTATTATTTTACGTTGTTCGATCGTAATATCAAACTTTTAGATACTTCTAAAATTAACCTTTACTACCTGAAATTTTAGATAATGATTAACTTTGAGAATTCATAATATTATAACATTGTTTGGCGATCGCCCAATCTTCTTGAGTATGTACGACTAAAATTTTGACAGAAGAATTATCTGTAGCGATATTGGTATCTTGACAGAATTGACTGTTTTTTTTGTGATGTAATTTTAATCCTAAAAAATCAAATTTTTCACAAATTTTCTCCCTAATAATAGGGGAATTTTCTCCCACTCCTGCGGTAAAAACTAAGGCATCTAATCCTTTAAGACAGGGTAACATACTGCTAATTACCTCTTGGATACGATTAATATAAATATCTACAGCTAATTTAGCTTTTATATCCCCTTCTTCCATGGCTTTTAAAACCCCCCGTAAATCTCCAGAAATCTCAGAAATTCCTAATAATCCTGATTTTTTATTCAAA
Organism: Geminocystis sp. NIES-3709; assembly: GCF_001548115.1. Lineage (GTDB taxonomy): Bacteria > Cyanobacteriota > Cyanobacteriia > Cyanobacteriales > Cyanobacteriaceae > Geminocystis. Next base: position 1,321,803 of record NZ_AP014821.1, read on the forward strand.
ATTTCATCGATTGTATCTCCATCATACCCGTATTTTCTCATTAAATAAGTAACAATGGCAGGATCGATCGAGCCACTACGAGTACCCATCATCAACCCCTCTAAAGGAGTAAAGCCCATACTGGTATTAATACTTTTACCTTCTTTAATAGCAGTTATGGAACAACCATTGCCTAAATGACAACTAATCAATTTAAGACTATTTAAAGGTCGATCGATAATTTCTGCTGTCCGTTGAGATACATATTCATGGGAGATACCATGAAAACCATAACGTTGTATCCCTTCCTCATAGTATTGATAGGGAATAGGATATATTTTGGCATAATCAGGGATAGTTGTATGAAAAGCAGTATCGAAAACGGCTACTTGAGGAATTTCTTTATTTATCTTTTCTATACTTTCAATACTTTCTAAATGAGAAGGATTATGATTAGGTGCTAAAGGTATTAATTCTTTGATTACAGCTTTAACTTCGGGAGTGATGATAGTTGCCTGAGAGTATTTATTTCCGCCATGTACTACTCTATGACCAACTACATTTATATCAGTTAATTTTTTAATAACTTTTGTTTTACCATCAATGATGGTTTCTAACATAGTCTTAATGCCAGTTTGACGATTATCCACTGATAAATCATGGGTGATTTTTTCGCCGTTGGCTTCTACTTTCAATAGTCCATATCTATTATTGAGAGTCCAATCAATCGTTGCCTCCCAGAGAGGAGAAGGAGGAAGATTTATATTTTTAGGAGAAATAATATCATATAAACAACTTTTTTGAGTACTTGAACCAGCATTAAGAACTAATATTTTCATGGTTTAAATTGAGGTTTTCTGCTTTATTTTTCGCAAACGACTAGATAAACTTCTCACAATTTCCAAAGCAAATAAAGGCGTTTCTTGTAATAAAAATAAAAATCTTTCTTTGTTTAATTCTGCTAATTTACAATCAGTTTTGGCGATCGCAGTAGTCACCCTAGTATGATCTAATTGTACTAAAGCACCCTCACCAAAGACATCATGTTCATGGATACTTTCGACAACTCCATCATTTAGCCATAATTCTACCTCACCTTTCATCAATGCAAACATTCGATCGCCTTTTTCTCCTGCGGTAAAAATAACTTCTCCGGCTTGAAAGTCGAGAGTTTTGACATGATTAAAAAATAAATCAACAACATCACTAGGTTCTAACATAAAATAAAATAATGAAATACTAAAATTTTATTGTCTCAGGTTTAACAGTATTTTTGGTTAAGAAACCATTAACAATAAATAAGAATTAGAAATTAGGCATTACAAAATTTAACTGTCAACTGTCAAGAAAACTAGACAAACAAAAACAGAATTTATTTACTGATTAGATTAAAATGATCGAGATCACCCTTTATGATGAAAGGATTGAGGATTAATAACTTCGATTCCCATACTCAAGGACGATCGAGATAAACTAACGAATTAAAGCGATAAATCTATGCCACGTCGTGAAGATATAAACAAAATACTTATTTTAGGTTCAGGACCAATTATCATAGGACAAGCCTGTGAATTTGATTATTCTGGTACTCAAGCCTGTAAAGCACTACGAGAGGAAGGTTATCAAGTGGTGTTAGTTAACTCTAACCCTGCCACTATTATGACCGATCCTGAAACTGCTGAACGTACCTATGTTGAACCTATTACCCCTGAAATTGTCGAGAAAGTAATCGCTAAAGAACGTCCTGACGCTTTATTACCCACAATGGGAGGACAAACTGCTCTAAATACTGCTGTTTCTTTGGCAGAATCTGGGGTATTAAATAAGTATGGAGTTGAGTTAATTGGGGCTAAGTTACCTGCTATCAAAATGGCAGAAGACAGGGAATTATTTAAAGAAGCGATGGCAAGAATTGGTGTGCCTGTGTGTCCTTCTGGTATTGCAAACAATTGGGAGGAAGCTAAAGCAGTAGCAGAAGAAATTGGCTCTTATCCTCTTATTATACGCCCTGCTTTTACGATGGGAGGTACTGGAGGTGGTATTGCTTATAATCAAGAAGAATACGAAGAAATGGCTAAATTTGGGATTGATGCTTCTCCCATGTCTCAGATTCTCGTGGAAAAATCTCTTATTGGTTGGAAAGAATATGAGTTGGAAGTAATGCGAGATTTGGAGGATAATGTTGTTATCATCTGTTCGATCGAAAATATTGATCCGATGGGAGTACATACTGGAGATTCTATCACCGTTGCTCCCGCCCAAACATTAACTGATAAGGAATATCAACGATTAAGAGATTATTCTAAAGCAATTATTCGAGAAATTGGAGTGGAAACTGGTGGTTCAAATATTCAGTTTTCCGTCAACCCTATTAATGGGGATGTGATTGTAATTGAAATGAATCCTCGCGTATCTCGATCGTCTGCTTTGGCATCGAAGGCGACAGGTTTTCCCATTGCCAAATTTGCCGCTAAGTTAGCTGTTGGCTACTCTTTAGATGAAATTTCCAACGATATTACTAAAAAAACCCCTGCATCTTTTGAGCCGACTATTGACTATGTTGTAACTAAGATACCCCGTTTTGCCTTTGAAAAATTCCCCGGCTCATCTCCCGTATTGACAACCCAAATGAAGTCTGTAGGGGAAGCAATGGCCATCGGACGTACTTTTGCGGAATCTTTCCAAAAAGCCTTAAGATCTCTTGAAACGGGACGTTTTGGTTTTGGTTGTGATAAAAATGAGACTTTACCCACATTATCACAAATTAGCTCTCAATTACGCACTCCTAACCCTGAGAGAATTTTTAGCGTTTATCATGCCTTGAGATTGGGGATGACAGTTGAACATATTTACGAATTAACAGCGATCGATCCTTGGTTTTTAGATAAGATGCAGGAAATCGTCAATATTGAGAAATATATGAGACGCACAACCTTAAAAAATATAACTCCTGCGGAAATGCGTTTTATTAAACAACACGGTTTTAGCGATCGCCAAATTGCCTTTGCTACCAAGACAACGGAAGACGAAGTAAGAAGTTTCCGCAAATCTTTAGGAGTATTACCTGTTTATAAATTAGTCGATACTTGTGCCGCCGAATTTGAAGCCTTTACCCCTTATTATTACTCCACCTATGAAGCAGGAGAAAATGAAAGTATCCCCACCGATAGACGTAAAGTCATGATTTTAGGTGGTGGCCCTAACCGCATCGGGCAGGGTATAGAATTTGATTATTGCTGTTGTCATGCCTCTTTCTCTCTCCAAGACGCAGGTTTTGAGACAATTATGGTTAACTCTAACCCTGAAACTGTCTCTACTGACTATGATACTAGCGATCGACTTTATTTTGAACCGTTAACGAAGGAAGACGTTTTAAACATCATCGAAGCAGAAAATCCCGAAGGCGTAATTATCCAATTTGGTGGACAAACACCGCTAAAATTAGCTGTACCCTTGAAAAACTATCTCGCTGATCCTAATACTACTGTTACAACCAAAATTTGGGGTACTTCTCCAGACTCGATCGATACAGCAGAAGACAGAGAGAAATTTGAGGCAATTTTACACGAATTAAACATTAAACAACCCCCCAACGGTATCGCCCGAAGTTTTGAAGAATCAAAGGTGGTTTCTAATCGCATTGGTTATCCTGTAGTTGTGCGTCCTTCTTATGTTCTTGGTGGCCGGGGTATGCGGATTGTTTATAACGATACAGAATTGGAACAATACATGAGATATGCGGTGGATATTGAACCAGATCACCCTATTTTAATCGATAAATTCCTACAAAATGCGATCGAGGTGGACATTGATGCTATTTGTGATATGACAGGACAAGTCGTGATCGGTGGTATCATGGAGCATATTGAAGAAGCAGGGGTACATTCTGGGGATTCTGCCTGTTCAATTCCTTATATTACCCTTTCTGACTCTATTGTAGATACCTTGCGTACATGGACCGTAAAACTCGCCCAATCTTTAAAAGTAGTCGGTTTAATGAACATTCAATATGCAGTACAAGGAGATACTGCTTATATTCTCGAAGCCAATCCTCGTGCATCTCGTACTGTACCCTTTGTGTCGAAAGCCATAGGACGACCTTTAGCAAAAATTGCCTCTTTGGTTATGTCTGGTAAAACCCTTGAGGAGTTGGGCGCAACAGAGGAGATAATACCCAAACACGTCGCTGTTAAAGAGGCTGTATTGCCTTTCAATAAGTTTGCTGGTACAGATACTTTACTAGGTCCGGAAATGCGGAGTACAGGAGAAGTAATGGGCATAGACAGCGATTTTGGTAAGGCATTCGCTAAAGCTGAAATAGGAGCTGGAGTAATTGTTCATACTTCGGGAACAGTATTTATTTCCATGAATGACAGGGATAAAGAGGCGATCGTGCCTGTAGCAAAAGACTTAGTACAATTGGGTTTTAATATAGTTGCGACTGAAGGTACAAAAAAAGTACTTCTCGAACACGGAGTCACAAATGTGGAATTAGTATTAAAGTTACACGAAGGTCGTCCCCATGTAGTTGATGCTATTAAAAATAAACAAATTCAATTTATCATCAATACTCCTAACAGTGAGGAAGAAACCCAAACTGATGGACGTAAAATTCGTCGATCGGCTTTAGACTACAAGTTACCGATTATTACAACGATCGCCGGGGCTAAAGCAACGGTGGAAGCAATTCGATCACTACAGCATGAACCCTTACAGGTTAAAGCTTTACAGGATTATTTCTAAAATTTTTGGTGGGCATTGCCCACCCTACATTATTATTTTTGTATAATATAGTTCTGTCAATAACATAGCTGAATTATTAAAGACATTGGACACAATAGATATAGAACCCATTTGGTATCTTAGGAAACTGCTAGTCTTTTCAACATTAGTCGGATAAAACATAATTTTATCTTTTGTAGGGCTTCAGATTTTTATCAACTAACAATACATCTACTTTAGTATGGTCACACTGCCAAACATGGTTACTGTAACTAATATCCAAATCAAAACCATCACGAGTTTTAAATGATGAATCCTCACTTATTTTTTGGATAAATATAATAAGTAATTTCCAAAAATAGGAATCAATAGTAAAATCAGTAACATTCTAGTCATTTGCATCATTAAGACAAAACCAGAATCTCCCCCTAATTCAATAACCGTAGCCATCATGGCACTTAATCCTCCTGGTGTTGAACCTAATACAGCGGTTAAAGTATCAATTTTTGTGACAACATGAAACCAATAACCTATCACGAAACAAGTAGTAATTAAAATTAATACTAAAATTATTTCTAATAAGACTGCTTTTAATAATTTTTGCACAGTTTGTATTTCAAATTTTACACCGATCGATAACCCTAACAATAGTAATCCTCCTTGAAAAATTGACTGAGGAATAGTTATTTCATAAGGAAAAAATAAGAATAAGAGTAAACTGCTGATAAATGTACCTAAAAACAAACTTGAGGGTATTTTGAGTAATTTTCCTGTTTTTACTCCTAATATTGCTGATAAAGTTAAAATAAGAAGGTTTATAGGAAGGGGTAGGGAGGATAATGGTGAATTATTTGAAACTATTTTAGTAACATTTAAAAAATTTTGATCACTAAAAAAACTAACTACGATCGGCACAATTACTGATACCATCATAATCCTAAGATACTGTAACACAGCAACGACGATGGCATCTGCGCCCATTTCCTCACTCATAGCGACTAAAGTATGACCAGCACCCGGAATACATCCTAAAAAACTGGTGGGAAAGTCAATATCAGCAAATTTATAAATTAAATATCCATTAAATAAACTTAAAATACTGGTTATAAATATACAAATAATTAAAGGAAAAAAATATTCTTGACTACCAATTAATGTATCGGGAGTAAAACGACTTGCCGTAAACATGGCTATGATTGCCTGTCCAATTATGTTAAAAGGTTTTGGAATAGATGAACTATCATTTTTAACGATCGACCAGATAATACCAACAACTACAGGTATTAATAACCAAGGAATCGGCAAGTCCAAAGCCTCTCCAATCAAGGCTAAAATCAAAGCAAATATAATAACTAAACTAAGTTCAATTCCACCACGAAAATGGGAAAACAACATCTAAGGATTAGGGAAAAAGATAAATTTGGCAACGATCGTTAAGAAATCATCATTAAAACTCTGATGATAACTAAAAATCCTAATATTACAATATTTAAGAAGTATTTAGTTTATTTTATTAAAACGATTTTCAACTTCACTAAACTTTTTATCGATTTTAGTTTCTAATTTTTGCTCTAAGCCATCGATTTCAGTATCAAGTTCCTCTATTTTACCCTGTAATTTTTCAACTTTGGTATTGATATTACTGGATAAGTTATTAATTGCAAAGTATTATTTGTATTCTTTAGTCGTAACTTACAATGTAGAGATAGTTAATTGTTAATTGTCAACTATTGAAAGATTTATACAGAAATATCGCTAAACTCTCTGGTAAGATGATCAAAAGGTTCATCTATAAAGTCAGTTTTGTCCATTCCTGCTTCTAATGCCATTTCTTTAATCATTTCTTTCATAATTTGAATACCTCTGACAGTGGGTGCGATCGGTACACAAAGAGAATTATAAGTTTCTTTTAATCCCTGTAATACTCTTTCATCTAAAACAGTATTATTACCAGCTACTAAAGCATAACTAGCATAACGAAGGTAATAATCCAAGTCTCTTAAACAAGCAGAGTAACGACGGGTTGTATAAGCATTACCCCCAGCACGAATTAATTCGGGTACTTCTTCAAATAATTGACGGCCAGCATTTTTAACTAATTCAGGAGAATTGGCGTTAATCATGGCAGCTACTTGAAGTCTAGTTGTACCAGATTGATAATAAGATTTTAAAGAATCAAGGGCATTACGATCTAAATAGCGACCGGAGACATCATAATTTTTAATTAAATTAGTTACAGCGTCTAGTAACATTTTTTTCTCCCAAACAATATTTTATGATTAACTTTTATTTATGATCTTAATCGGATCTTGACATCAAAGCCAAAGACTATCATATCAAGACTTATATATTTTTGGTCTATAATCATTGCTCGATCGAGATAGGGAAAACACTACTGTTACACTCCCCCAAGAAAAGGAATTTTCTCCTTTACAATAAATGATTATAAACTGCGAAACTATTATCTTACTTCTTTACGTCTAGTGATAAGAAAAGTATCAAATCTTTACATCTTTTTTAAGGTTATGAATATGAATAAATCCATTCGTCAATTTTTTTCTCACCTCCTTGCTCTTTTCGTCGGTGTAATTATTGTTTTCAGTGGTATTCATCCTCTCATGGCTCAACAAGCTAGTGCTGATGTGTTAGCTCAAGCGGATGTACCCATTACTGCGGATAGTTTTGTCGCTAGAGCAGTGGACAAAACAGGTAAATCAGTAGTAAGAATCGATACAGAAAAGGTGATTACCCGTTCTCTTGATCCTATTTTTGATGATCCTTTTTTCCGTCAATTTTTTGGAGATCAATTGCGTAATCGTATGCCTCAAGAAAGAACCATTACAGGGCAAGGTTCTGGTTTTATTATCGATAGCCAAGGCATAATTCTCACTAACGCCCATGTAGTCAGTGGTGCTGATAAGGTGACGGTTACTCTCAAAGATGGGCGTAAATTTCAAGGAGAAGTCAAAGGCACAGATCAAGTAACAGACTTAGCTGTAGTTAAAATCAATCCTCAAGGGCAAAACTTACCCGTTGCTTCTCTTGGTGATTCTTCTGGAGTAAAAGTGGGAGATTGGGCGATCGCTGTAGGAAATCCTGTCGGGCTTGATAATACTGTGACATTAGGAATTATTAGTACCCTTAACCGTCCTTCTTCTGAAGTAGGTATTTTAGATAAAAGAATTGACTTTTTACAAACCGATGCCGCCATCAATCCGGGTAATTCAGGGGGCCCTCTTTTGAACGCAAGGGGGGATGTCATCGGTATCAATACCGCTATTCGTGCTGATGCGATGGGCATTGGTTTCGCTATCCCTATCAACGTGGCAAAAGAACTACAATCGACTTTAGCACAAGGAAAAGAAGTTCCTCATCCTTACGTTGGTATTCAGATGGTCAAATTAACCCCTGAATTAGCAAGAGAGAATAATCAAGATCCCAATACCGTCTTTTTAATTCCAGAATTAGAAGGAGTTTTAGTGGTTAGAGTTTTACCCAATACTCCTGCCGAACAAGGAGGTATTCGTAGAGGAGATGTAATTATAAAAGTTGATAATCAACCAGTTAAAGATGCGAACCAATTACAAAAATTAGTAGAAAATAGCGGTTTGAATAAAACTCTTAAATTTTCGATCGTGCGATCGGATCAGAAACTAGACTTAAATATTCGTACAGCACAATTACAATAACTTGTACAGTTTAGAGTAATGGCTAATACCTTTTATTTTACCTGAGTTATAAAATTTATGGGTGAGGGTAGCGATTAGCTTTTAGCCTTTTTTCCATTAAAGAATTAAGTAATCAATTACTAATGTTGATAAGAAATTTAACTTTAACTTAACAATATCTGATAGCTACCCTTTCGACAATATTTTTTCATCGAACTAAGGTTATTTTGCTAAATCAGTTTTCATAATCTACTCAAATAATACCAACTGCTTTCTCCTTTCGTGAAATAAACAAGTCTTATTGAACGTCAGGGGAACTCTTGCTGATATAATTTCTACATAGTTATTTATTCAGAAGAAAGGGGAATATTTTGGTGATAGATACGATTAATAAATCAGAAACAACCCAAAAAGCTACATTGAATCAGTGGTTAGAAGAATTAAGCACTCGCATTATTAACGGTAATTATATCAATCGAGAAGAAGCCTTAACCCTTACTGACATCGAAGGAGAAGAAAATATCTTATTGTTATGTGAATATGCCGATCGAATTCGTCAAGCCCGTTGTGGAAATATAGTAGATTTATGTAGTATTGTTAATATTAAATCTGGTAATTGTTCAGAAAATTGCAGTTTTTGTTCTCAATCGGTACATCATCAAGGCAAAGATTCCCCTGTATATGGCTTAAAATCGAGAGAAGAAATATTAGAATATGCCAAAGCGGCCGATGCGGCAGGGGCTAAAAGATTTTGTTTAGTGTCTCAAGGACGAGGATTAAAGTATAATAGCCCTAAAAATAACGAATTCGAGGAAATTTTAGCTACTGTTAAACAAATTATCACAGAAACTAATGTTAAACCTTGTTGTGCTTTAGGAGAAGTAACCCTCGAACAAGCTCAAGCCTTAAAAGAAGCAGGTGTTACTCGTTACAATCATAATTTAGAATCTTCTGCTAATTTTTACGATAAAATTGTTACCACTCATACATGGAACGATCGAGTAGATACCGTTAAAAACCTTAAGAAAGCCGGTATTCAGGCCTGTACGGGGGGTATTATGGGCATGGGGGAAACATGGACAGATAGAGTTGATTTAGCCCTATCTCTAAGAGAATTAGAAGTGGAATCTGTACCTATCAATTTACTTAATCCCAGAGAAGGTACCCCCCTTGGTAATGAAACAAAATTAACTTCTTTGGAAGCGGTGAAAGCGATCGCTATTTTTCGATTTATTTTACCGACACAAATATTACGTTATGCTGGTGGTAGAGAAGCAGTATTAGGGGAATGGCAACGTCAAGGCTTAAAATCAGGGATAAATGCCATGCTAATCGGTAATTATCTTACTACTTTAGGACAATCCCCCGAAGATGATCATGCCATGTTAGCAGAGTTAGGATTAGAAGGAGGAGAAGCCCCCGTCAACAATTAGGCAGTGCTGAAAAAGTATGAGCGGTGAGGGTTCGCAATTTTTCCACCTGTCCACCTACCTATCCTTTAATACAAATAAGCTGTTTTAAAGTTGCTACCACTTCCACTAAATCAGTTTGTTGATTCATTACTTCTTCGATCGATTTGTAAGCACAGGGAATTTCATCGATAACACCTTGATCTTTGCGACACTCAATTCCTTCTGTTTGGGTAATTAAATCATAAACATCAAAACTTTTTTTTGCCTTACTACGAGACATCTTTCGTCCTGCACCATGACTACAACTACAGAAACTTTCATGATTACCTTTACCCTTAACAATAAAAGATTTTGCTCCCATTGATCCCGGAATAATGCCATAATCATTTTCCATGGCTCTTACAGCACCTTTACGAGTTACATAAACATCCTCGCCAAAATGGGTTTCTTTTTCTGCATAATTATGATGACAATTAACTGTTAATAAAGATTTTGTTGATTTACCACCATTCAAATGTTTTTCGACGATGGCTTTAAAACGACTCATCATGACATCTCGATTAAAACGAGCATAATTTTGTGCCCATTGCAAATCTCGCCAATAAGCGTCAAATTCAGGAGTGCCACCCACAAAATAAGCTAAATCTGGATCAGGTAGTCTTAAATTAGCTAATTTTGCCAACTGTTTTCCGGTTTTGATATGACAGTCTGCCAATTGATTGCCAATATGACGAGAGCCTGAATGTAGCATTAACCATACTTGTCCTTCTGTATCTAAACATAGTTCAATAAAGTGATTACCTCCACCTAACGAGCCAAGTTGTTTAATAGCTTTACCTTCTAATCTTTGTACTCCTGAATGTAAATTTTTAAAGTCTTGCCAACCTTGCCAGTTAGTAACTTTGGTTTCTGTATTTTTATTTTCGTTAAAGCCAACGGGTATATTTGCTTCAATTTCCGATCGAATTTTTTTTAATTTCCCTTCTAGCTGATCTGCTATAAATGGTGTTTTGATTGCACTCATACCACAGCCAATATCTACTCCGACAGCCGCAGGAATAATCGCATCCTTCGTCGCTATAACTGAGCCGACTAATGCACCTTTTCCTAAGTGTACATCAGGCATTAAGGCAACGTGTTTATAAACAAAGGGTAAAGAAGCCACATTTTTTGCCATGTGAGTTTCTTGAAAGCCTAGTTCATGATTTGCCCATGATAGTATCGGTTTAGGAGTAGAAAGGTTTAATTGTTCGTACGGCATAACGGTTAAACAAAATCAAATGTCTTTCTATCATAATCAAATTTTTTGAAAATTAGGAATTTATCATCTGATCAATAGATTTAATCTGTTACCAAATGCTTTAATACTTATTCTTGAATATTTCTAGTAACTATTTGTAATTTTTTGTTTAAGTTAGTTTGAATTATCCTAGTTATTATATGAGATAAAAAGCCTATAGGCCCTGCAAATAAACAAAGAATTAATGAGTGAATTGTCCAAATTTTTTCTGTTTGTCCTTGCCAATAAATATATCTACCTAAAAATAAGTCTAATACTAAAAAATGCACCCATCCTGCAAATGTTACTGTAGGATCACTAAATACTTTGGCTAAATCTAATAGTTGTGGATTGGATAAGGTTGCGATCAAGTCTGGATTTAAGCTGATTATAAACAAATAAATATATAAAAAAATTAACGGTAAAAAAATTAAGTAAGATTTCATTATTTTTTGCGTAAATTCCCAATTTGGAACAAAAATCATCAGTAACCAAAAAGGTAATACAAAAAAAATTGCTAGATTAAATAATAAGTTAAAGTCCATAATTTGTGGTTTCACCCCTAGTTTAAATATTCCTATGATACAATGAAGCAGAATTTTTATTTATAAATCTTTATATTTATCCCACTAAAATTATGCTATGTCCCAAGACAATCAATTTATTTCGCCTATCAAATATATCTAGGAAAATCTCTCACAAAGACGGAAAGACGCAAAAAAAAATATTGAGATGGGGTAGTTTTACTTTTCTATTTCTCTGTTTACTGCCTTTAGGGGGATGTTTCTTTGAAACCAAAACCGAAGCACAAGAAGAAAAACCTGTATCACAGATTTCAAGGATCCCTTCTGTGGATGTAGTTAATGTAACGACAGGGTTTTTGACTGAACCTAGAGAATATATTGGTACAACTGAACCGATTAAAGAGGTAATATTACGAGCCCAAGCTGAAGGGCAAATATTAGACTTAACAGTAGATGTAGGCGATCGAGTTACGACAGGTCAAGTTATCGTTTTATTAGATGATACTCTTTTAAAAGCGGCATTATATAAAGCCGAAGCTGAATTAGCTTCCCTTAACTCCGCAGTGGTTGAAGCCGAAGCCGATGTTATTTCTGCTCAAGCTCAAGTTAAATCGAATCAGGTACAATTAGCTCAAGCTCAAGTGGATGCTAATAGATTAGAGGAATTATACAACGAAGGTGCGATCGCTAAACGAGAGGTAGAATTAGCTCAAACACAAGCAAAAACTGTTGAACAAACTGTTAAATCTTCAGCTTCTCAGGTAAAGGTAAAAAAAGCTGCCGTAGAAACAGCTAAAGGGAGAATTACCAGTCAAAAAGCGGTTATTCAAGAAGAGAAGAAAAGACTTAATTATACTCAAATAAAAGCTCCCAGTAGTGGCTATGTATTAGAAAAATTAACAGAACAAGGAAATTTAGTTCAACCCGGAGGAGAAGTTATTAAAATAGGAGATTTTAGTCAAGTAAAAATAACCGTTGCAGTGTCAGAATTAGACTTAGAAAATCTTACGTTAGGTAAAAGTGTTAACGTCAATTTAGATGCTTTTCCTGAACAAAAATTTACGGGAATAATTAATAGAATATCTCCTGCCGCCGAAAGAGACTCCCGACAAATTCCGATCGAAATTTTATTGAGTAATCCAAATCAAAAAATTAGTGGTGGTTTATTGGCAAGAGTTAAATTTTCTAACAATAATAATCCCCCTATTCTTATTCCTGAAACTGCTTTAAAAATTAATAATACTAGGGGAAATGAACTATCAAAAACAGTTTTTATTTTAGACAAAAAAGAGAATAATGTACAAGTTATTTCGAGACAAGTTACCTTAGGACAATCTAAAAATGGTAAAGTAGAAGTGTTGAATGGACTCAGTTTAAACGATCGTATAGTAGTCAGAAGTAGTGATAAATTAGAAAATGGTCAAACTGTGAGATTAAGCGTCATTAGTCAATAATCAATCAATAATTAATGGTAAATAGTTGATCCCAAATACTATAAGTTAATATTTGTTAAGTTAATTTCGGATAATCTGAAATTTTTTTTTTTTCTGTTATAATCACTACTATTCTTAACCAATGTATAACTTGAAACGATAAAAAAAAGTCCTAATCAATTTCCTTTTGATTTGTTTTTTTGAAAGCCTTGCCATCAATGCTTAATGATAAGTTATACAAGGTGCAATGTTGCTTTGAAAACATTCTTTTCAGCTTAAATGTATCTCAATTTTTCGGTTAAGGTGGGCAAAAGATAAAAGGAAAGATACAACAATCAAGAAAGTTAATTTGATGTAACTGCTTTTTTAAAAGTAGTTTAAATAGACTTTCATTTACGATCGATGAAACCGAGATTTTTTAAGTATTTATACTCAAAATAATGAAATTAATTTAGAATATTTAGTTCTTTGTCAACTCTCGGTTTAAAAGAAAAATCAGGATAATTCTTGATTTCTAAGACAGGATCAAAACACCTAAAAAATTCAGGAGAAACAATTATGGCTATTACCATGACTCCCTCAAAAAGTGCCGTGCAAACTCACAAAGTAACATTGATATTTCCAGATGGGAATCAGAAAGTGTTAAATGTGAAAGAGAATGAATATATCAGTGATGTAGCAATCTCTAATGGTATAGAATTACCATCTTCTTGTAACGCTGGAGTTTGTGTCACTTGTACGGCTAAACTTTTAGAAGGCTCGATCGTTCATGATCATACGTTTTTAAAACCCCAAGAAGAAGAAGCCGGATTTTTGTTAACTTGTAAAACTCTTGTCAAATCAGATTGTGTCATTCTCACAGATCAAGAAGACGCTTTATTAGACTTGTAAATTGTTGATATATAGCAAGGAAAAGATGATTAAGAAATTATCCAGTTATAAGAGTGATATTTCCATTCTTATAACTGTTATAGATTTTCAAACAATCTAAGCTGAGCTATACTGTATTTCATTTACCGGTAAAGAAAGAAAATAAGTAACTCTTAATCGATTTAGCTTTAAATCACCAATTTTTAAATCACCACTTTTAATGACTTTTAATTTATCAAATTTTTTATCAACCCAAATATATCGAAAAAATTATGGCTATCACTAAGACTCAAACCAATAATGCTGTTAAAACTTACAAAGTAACATTAATTTTTCCCAATCAAGAACAAAAAGTTTTAAATGTAAAGGAAAATGAATATATCAGTGATGTAGCAAATGCTAACGGTATAGAATTACCTTTATCCTGTAACGCTGGGGTTTGTGTCACTTGCACCGCTAAATTGGTAAAAGGTTCAGTTATTCATGATCATGCTTTCTTAAAACCCGAAGAAGAAGATGCAGGATTTTTATTAACTTGCAGAACTTTTCCCGAGTCAAATTGTGTTATTCTCACCCATCAAGAAGAAGCCTTGTTGGACTTTTAGGGAAGATAATTTGATATTGCCTGAGTGAGCTGTAAGAAACAATGAAAAATAAGGGTTTAAGGGCAATAGTTTACCTAAATTTCCTCATCAAAAAGAATTAAATTTAGTAAATCAGTATCTAAAATTAATTTGACTATATTTTAAATTAATTATTATTACTTTTCCCTATCTTCACCGATAATTTTATAGTTCACTCAGGCTGATATTGATGGGGATGAGACTAGAAGATTAGGAAGATTGTATTTCAAAGAATCATATAGTAGCACAAGATTATACCTTTCACAATTATATAATTGTTTTGTAGTCAAGGTAAGTAATAGAAAAGTTTAACTAGAAAAACGAACTATTCATTATTAACGGTACTTAGACAAAAATTATGCCCAAATAAACCCTAAACTAGCTTTATATAAACTAAATACTTCCACATTGTCTTTTAACCATTGAAAAAAGCGAAAAGACACAGCATTACGAAACGCTTCCAATGCCTCAGCAAAAGTATTTAACGGTTTATTCCCCCATTGTCTTCTTAAACCTCCTGTCAAACGATGCCATTGAATAAAAGTGTAGGCACAAAATACCAAGATAAAATGTCTCATTAAACTTCTTTTATTTCTCACTTGGTATTGTGATAACCCTAACCATCCCTTGATTTCACGGTAAAATACTTCTATCCAATTTCTTTGTGTATAAGTTTCTACTATCCAATTTCCACACACTTTTTCTCCTATTTCATTAGTCATTAAATAATCAATATCTGTGGAATTTTCAAAAGTATCTGCATTCATGACGATAGCTACAGTTTTTATTCCCGACAAAGCTGATAATTCAATATTTATCGTTGCTACCCAAAGAGTTTTTTCTCGATTTTTTCCTATTCTTATTTTTTCAAAACTATCTTGGGGTAATGATTTTGCTATTTCAGCTATGGTTTTTTCAGACTCGATAAAATCTTGTTTTACCAATTTTACTAATCTATTTTTAGCAATAATTCCTATATATTTTAAATTCTTTTTTTCTAGTTTGCCTAATAAATTAGTATTGTTTCCATAACCACCATCCATTAAAATTATTTGGGGACAATAATTTCGATTTAAACATTTTTCAATTAAATTAAAGGCAATGTCTGGTTTTTTCTGAAATTGTGGAGCGTCTTTTCCTTCAGGGAAATTTTCGGCTTTTTCATATAATTCAACGTCTAAAGGAAAACTTCTCACACCATCATAAATGTGAGTAGTGACTATAACATTACCATTATCAGTTTTGCCAATTTCACCAATATATTGTCTTCCCACACAGTCAGTAAAGTTTCCACTTTTACGATGACCTGAATCGTCTATAATTAAGGAGAAACATCGACTAATTTTTGTTTGACGACAGGATGCAATAATTTCTAATCTTTTATCATTTACCTCATCATAATTCCAAGTGGACTCTGTTAAGAAATGGTGTAATTTATGATAAGTAATATCAAGATTATTATGGGCAATTTGAGTTATATTTTTTCTTTGAGAATCTCCTAATAAACCGCCCAAATAATTTCTAAACTCTCGTTTTTGTGCCTTTGTTTTTAAGACTGGGTCTATTTTTTCACACCAGCGATTGAAACATGGGGGCATTGATGAAGAAGTAATTTCTTTCATTTTGACCTAAAAGCAATATGATGTAAAAATTATAGCTTAATTGTTGTTATTGTTTTGTCTAAGTACCGTTAAGCACTTCTCAAAGCCACAATAGGATCTAATTTTGCGGCTTGTTGTGCTGGAACAACCCCAAAAAACAATCCAATACCGCCTGAAACTCCTACCGCTAAAAGAATCGTTGTCATAGAGATAGTAGTAGGCAAAGGCGAGGCTATGCCGATAATAGTTAATGCTCCAACCCCTAACATTGTCCCAAATAATCCTCCCGTTGCTGAAATTATGATGGACTCAATTAAAAACTGAGATAATATATTATTTTCTGTAGCACCGATCGCTTTTCTTAAACCAATTTCCTGAGTTCTTTCACTTACAGACACTAACATAATATTCATTACTCCAATTCCTCCTACTAACAGGGAAATACTAGCGATCGCACCTAACATCATCGTTAATCCACTGCTAACAGTTCCCACAATATCTAAAATATCCTTTTGAGTTTCCACCCGAAAATCATCTTCCCCAATAATTTTATGTCTTAAACGAAGTAAATTTTCAATTTGAAATTTGGCCGCAAATATATCTTGTGCATCTTTAGCTGATATAGATATAAAACTTAGCTCTAAACCATACTCGGAAGTTTTTCCAACAATTTGGTTAGCCATAGTTGTCAGGGGTATATATAAAATATCATCCTGATTTGTGCCTAAAAAAGACCCTTTTGATGCCATAACACCAATGACCTCAAAGGAAACGTTTTTGATTCTTAAACGCTTTCCAATCGGATCTACATGGGGAAAAAAATCATCCACAATTTGTGATCCTAATACCACAACCTTATTATTTCTTTTCAAATCTAAAGAACTAATAAACCTTCCTTTAGAGACGTCAAAACTACGAACTGTTAAAAATTCAGGAGTAGCACCTATAACTGATACATTATTATTTTTATTACCATAACTAACCAAAAAACGAGAATTAATTTGCGGGGCAACTTCTATCACACTGGGAACTTGAGTAGCGATCGCCTCAGCATCTTGTAAAACAAGGGTTTTAGGCACGTCAAAAGTTGTGCGACGAGATTCTCGACTTCCCGGTACGACAAACAGAACATTCGCACCTAAAGACTCAAATTGATCCGATGCTAATTTTTGTGCGGCTTGACCAATTCCTATCATAGAAATGACAGAAGCGTTACCTATAATAATCCCTAACATGGTCAAACTACTACGCATTTTATTTGCTAGTAAAGTAGTAATAGCCATTTTGATACTATCGGAAAATTTCATTTTATAAGACTATCTCCATAAAGCTAAAAAATTATTTAGAGAAACAATCATAGAGTATTTTGTAAATGTTCCTAGAGGGTATGAATAGTATAACAATCAATTTAGGATTGTAAATTAGATGAGTTAACTGTCAATTGTTCATTGTGCATTGTTGAAAGTCGTTTAATCCTATAATTTTAAGATTTCTAGCATGGACTCATGGTAAAATCATTATGTGCGATCGATAATCCTTGACTGTGTATCGCAAAAGATAAAATAGAAACCTATATTTAATTTTACAATGGCAAAAGTTCTAGTGTCTGATCCCGTAGATGAAGCGGGAATTAAAATTCTTTCTCAAGTAGCAGAAGTTGACGTAAAAACAGGATTATCCCCGACAGAATTAGCAGGAATTATCGGTAATTACGATGGATTAATGATTCGTTCAGGTACTCAAGTTACTTCCGAAGTCATTGAGGCCGCAACTCAACTAAAAATTATTGGTCGTGCTGGTGTAGGGGTTGATAATGTGGATGTTCCTTCTGCCACCCGTAAAGGTATTGTTGTCGTTAATTCTCCTGAAGGAAATACGATCGCTGCCGCCGAGCACGCTTTAGCGATGATGTTATCCCTTTCTCGTCATATTCCCGATGCTAACCAATCCGTAAAGGCGAAAAAATGGGATCGAAAAAACTACATGGGCTCGGAGGTGTACAAAAAAACTCTTGGAGTTGTAGGTTTAGGAAAAATTGGTTCTCATGTTGCGAAAGTAGGAAAAGCGATGGGCATGAAAATTTTAGCCTACGATCCTTTTATATCTCAAGAAAGAGCTAATCAATTAGGTTGCACTTTAGTAGATTTAGATGTTATTTTCAGCGAATCTGATTATATTACTCTTCATGTACCTAAAACTAAAGAAACTGCTAACCTCATCAATACTGAAGCCTTAGCAAAAATGAAGCCCACTACCCGCATTATTAACTGTTCTCGTGGCGGTATCATTGATGAAGATGCCTTATATGAAGCCTTAGCTAATGGTCAAATTGCAGGTGCCGCTTTAGATGTATTTTCCTCCGAACCTTTGGGAGAGTCTAAGTTAAGAGATTTAGGTAGTAATATTATTTTGACTCCTCATTTAGGTGCTTCTACTGCCGAAGCACAAGTTAATGTGGCCATCGATGTCGCAGAACAAATACGAGATGTTCTCTTAGGATTACCAGCTAGGAGTGCTGTTAACATACCCGGATTAAGTCCCGATGTGATGGAAAAATTACGTCCTTATATGCGTTTAGCAGAAACTTTAGGCAACCTTGTGGGACAATTAGCTGGCGATCGAGTGGAGAGTTTTAATGTAAAATTGGAAGGAGAATTGGCAGAAAATAGTAGTCAACCTCTAGTGATTGCCGCTATCAAAGGTTTACTTTCAAAAGCATTACGAGAGAGAGTCAACTATGTGAACGCAGCGATCGAAGCTAAAGAGAGGGGTATTCACATTATCGATTCCAGAGATGCAACTATCAGAGATTATAGTAACTCCATTTACTTAGAAGCTACTGGTACAAAAGGGACTCATTCCGTTAGAGGTGCATTACTTAATGACGGTGAAATTCGAATTACCAACTTAAATGCTTATCCAGTGAACGTTCCGCCGAATAATTATATGTTGTTTACCTTACATAGAGATATGCCCGGTATTATTGGTAGAATAGGCTCTTTATTAGGAAATTTCAATGTGAATATTGCCAGTATGCAAGTAGGACGTACGATCGTGCGTGGTGATGCCGTCATGGTGTTAACTATTGATGATCCTTTGCCTGAAGGTATCTTAGAAGAAATTATAAAAGTACCGGGCGTTACAGATGCTTATACCGTCAGCCTTTAATACTTAATAATTAACATTAATAAAGATATGAGATTTTAAGGGTTAGGAATTAGGTGTTAGGAATTAGGTAAAGAATTGATAAAAAATTATTAATAATTGATTTCTCACTCGATTAATTTAATTCAATAATTGAACGAAAATTGAAAAATTAACCTAAAACTATCATGGCTAAAACCTGCCCATATCTAAAGATTCTTGCATTAAACTCAGGTAAATAGATAAATTTGAGAATCGTATTGTTTAAGTTAATTTCTCCTACTATCCCCTATATTCTAAGTAGATAAGCAAAATTAATTGTATGTTTACTTTCTGAAAGACAAAAGGCAAGAGACAACAAAGATTATGAGTTATTTTCATTAATTTTAAAATATACAATCTACTTTGCTTTGGTACTTAACTCCTATTCTCATCATTTTTTTATGTCGAACTCAGGTATTATCAGGTTGATCAATTTACATTGATAATTAATAATAAATAAAAGTTTATTGATAGATAAAAGGCTATAAACAAAAATTAATATAAAAAATTATGTTAACTACCGAATCAATTTTAGAAGTATTAAAACCCGTTCAAGATCCTGAATTGCAAAAAAGTTTAGTAGAATTGAATATGATCCGCAATGTGGCGGTAAAAGATGGTAATGTTAGTTTCACTCTCGTTTTGACGACTCCTGCTTGTCCATTAAGAGAGTTTATCCGAGAAGATTGTGAGATAGCCGTTAAAAAATTAGAAGGCGTAGAATCTGTTTCCATTGAAATTACCGCCGAAACTCCTCAACAAAAATCTTTACCTGATAGGCAATCGGTGAATAAAGTTAAAAATATCATTGCTATTTCCAGTGGTAAAGGTGGAGTCGGGAAAAGTACTGTTTCCGTCAATGTTGCCGTTGCTCTTGCTCTACTTGGCGCTAAAGTTGGGTTATTAGATGCGGATATTTATGGGCCAAATGTTCCCACAATGTTAGGTTTAAATGATGTACCTATTGAGGTGGAAAAATCTCCTAGTGGTGATATTCTGCAACCTGCTTTTAATCATGGTATTAAAATGGTTTCGATGGGCTTTTTAATCGATCCCGATCAGCCTGTAATGTGGAGAGGCCCTATGTTAAACGGTATCATACGCCAATTCTTGTATCAAGTCAACTGGGGTGAATTAGATTATTTAATTGTTGATATGCCACCCGGTACAGGTGATGCACAATTAACCTTAGCACAGGCCGCACCTTTAGCCGGAGCAGTAATTGTCACGACGCCTCAAAATGTCTCTTTACAGGATGCTCGTAGAGGTTTAAAAATGTTTGAACAGTTAGGTACAAATATTCTCGGATTAGTGGAAAATATGAGCTATTTTATACCTCCTGATATGCCCGATCGTAATTATGACTTATTTGGCTCTGGTGGTGGAGAAAAAGCATCTAAAGAATTAAATGTACCTTTATTAGGTTGTATCCCCCTAGAAATTTCTCTGCGAGAAGGGGGGGATAGTGGTATTCCTATTGTGATAGGCAATCCAGAATCGGCTTCTGCTATAGCACTAACAAAAATAGCTCAACAAATCGCAGCGAAAGTATCTATTATGGCATTAAGATAATTAACAATATTTTCCATTTCCTCAATTAGCAAACGTGAATGACAAAAAAAATCTTGATTGGTTTCTGATTGCCTTAATTATTGGTATTAGTAGTTTCGGTAGTTTAATTATTTATAGTACTCAAATTTATAAACAAGGCACTGATTGGCAACAACAATTAATTATGGTTGTTATTGGTTCGATCGTATTACTTGCTTTATCAAACTATCGCTATGAATTGCTTTTAAAGTATCATTGGATTACATATGCTATTACGAATTTTCTATTAGTCGCTGTGATTTTTGCCGGAGAAACCGTTAATGGTGCGCAAAGTTGGATTAATATAGCGGGTTTTCAATTTCAACCTTCTGAGTTTGCAAAAGTTACTTTAATTATCTCTTTAGCCGCTTTACTACATTACCGAGATGCCTCAAAATTACCTAATTTTCTTCCTATTGTGGCTACGGTAGCGTTGCCTTGGGCATTGATTATGATTCAACCAGATTTAGGCACAGGATTAGTATTTGGAGCAATTACTTTAACGATGTTGTATTGGGCAAATGCGAATCTAGGTTGGATTTTGTTGATTTTATCCCCTCTTATATCGGCTTTTTTGTTTAATATAGTTTTTCCCATCTGGCTTATTTTTATCATCTCCATGATTTTAATTGCATGGTTTACTCTGCCCCATAATTTAAAATCTCTTTGGGCTTTAGTTACCCTCTTTGTTAATTACACCGCAGGGCAATTAGGACATCTTCTCTGGGATTTACTAAAACCTTATCAAAAAGATCGCCTAACTTTATTTCTGACACCAGAAAAAGATCCCCTAGGAGGAGGCTATCATTTAATACAGTCCAGAATTGCTATTGGTTCTGGTAAAATTTATGGTAATGGTTTTCTTGATGCTACCCAAACTCATCTTAATTTTGTGCCTGAACAACATACTGACTTCATCTATAGTGCGATCGCAGATCAATTTGGTTTTGTTGGTGGTATAGTTGTTATTCTGATTTATTGGTTAATTTGTTGGCGATTGATCATGATTGCCTTGCGATCGAGAGACAATTTTGGGTCATTATTAGCTATCGGAGTATTAGCGATGATCGCCTTTCAAACAATTATTAATATTGGCATGACAATGGGATTAGCACCCATTACGGGGATACCTTTACCTTTTCTTAGTTATGGTAGATCATCTTTATTAACTAATTTTATTGTCTTTGGCTTAGTGGAAGCTGTTGCCAACGGAAGGATTATGAAAATACAAAAACCTCATCGTTTTTCTGTTTCTCGTAGATAAATGGTAAATTTATTGACGGACTTCTCGTTCATCGGGGAGCAATTTTTGACAAATATCTCTAATTTTCATTCTTTCAATATAAGGCCAACCGCCAACTTCTTCCAAATGTCTCAACAATATATAAAGTCGGTGACGAGTGTCTGGTAAAGCAGGTTCAAACATTTCTTGTCGGATTTTGCGATGTAACGATTCCAATTCCCGAAGGATTAAAAGTGTATCAAAAATATTTTCTTGGGATTCTTCTGCTAAACAATTTATTTCCCCCACTAACTTTTTTAACTCATTTTCGATCGCACTAGAATTTGTACTGGTGTTCATGAATCTTAAAAATACTTATCAGAGATAAATGATAGTTGATAATTCTTTTTTTTGCTACGTCATGATTAAGTTTCTCTTATTCTCAATTTATAGTACCAAGGGTGAACCATAAGACTATTGGTAAAAAGAGGGAAAAGGAAATAGGGAATAGGGAAAAGTAATAATGATTGATTCAAAACTATAAATAATTGATTTATTTCCATTGCTTGTTAAATTTAAAATCTCTGAGTTGTCCCAATTTTGTCCGATTAACACTCCTTTTTCCTTATTTATTAAAGTTTAAGACTAAGACATCGAACTCAGGTATTAAACATATTCAAGCAAATAAAAAATTTTAGACAAAGGTGATAGGTTTATGATCGATCGTGGGTAAGTTGAAGTCAGAAGAAAAAACAAACTTTTAAATCTAAACTCTCACAGGAGAAAAGAATTATGAAACCCGAAGTAACTTTAAAATATTTATCCTACCTCCGCAACAAAAAAGCTAACAGTGAAGGTTTTACCTTAATTGAACTATTAGTGGTAGTAATCATTATCGGTGTATTAGCCGCCGTTGCTCTCCCCAACTTATTAGGACAAGTTGGTAAAGCTAGAGAGACTGAAATCAAGAATGCAACTGGTACCGTTAACCGCTCTCAACAGGCTTATCACTTCGAGCGTCAAGCATTTGCTACTACTACTGCCAACTTAGGAGTTGTTATCCCTACTGAATACATCACCAACGGCCCTAACTTTGGTATTGCTGCTTCTTCTGGTGTTAGTGCAACTGTTGCACCTGCAAATACTAACTCGGCTAATGATGGTACTCGTGCTTATTCCGGTGGTATCGCTCATGCCGCAGGTCAATATGGTCAGGTAATTTGTCAAAGTGATGCGATCGCTAACTCTTTAGCTGTTCCCACTAACTTAACCCCTTCTGGTATTGTTGATGCTTGTCCTGCCAACAGTGTTGTTGTAAGATAAAATCCCTAATTTGAGTGCTTCAAATAATCTTTAAGAAGTAAAACTTCTGAGCCAGGTGGAACTAATCCATCTGGCTTAAATATTAACAATACAGATTGAAATAATCTAACAAAATTTATGGTATTGGAAAAAGACGATGGAAAAACTATTTTTATATGGGCAAATACTTACACTTAATCGTCCTTCTCATACTCACACTAAAGGATTTACTCTGATTGAGCTTTTAGTTGTTATGGTTATTATTGGAATTTTGTCTGCTATTGCCATACCTAACTTTTTAACTCAGGTGGGAAAAGCAAGAAATTTAGAGTTTCAGAATGCCATAGGAACAATAAATAGGTCTCAACAGGCTTATCATTGGGAAAAGGGAACTTTTGCAAATGCAGTGAATTATGAAGATATTTTACGGCAGTTAAATATAACCATTGACAATAAATACATAGATGATTTTATTTTTGTTAACACTCCTAATTCCACAACAATACAGTTAGTAAATAATAATTTTGCGATTGATGGGACTAGGGGGTTTTCCGGGGGAGTCTTTGTAAACTCAGGAGATTATCAAGTTATAATTTGTCAATCAATTGATGCCGAGTTACAAATTGATCCACCCATTGATGGAAATAATTGTGGAGTTAATGAGAAAGTGAGATGATGGACATAATAATTAAACAATGGTTAATTAATTCCCTATTAATCTTAATCTCAGTAATGGGAATTGTTTCATTGCAAAGTCCTTTTTTGAAAATATCAGATGAAAAAATCTCAGATAATGAATATCGAAAAATTGAAAAAAAAGAAAAATTGCAGTTAACTCTAATGGGAAAAATTCCCTCTTTAGGTTTTGATAATTTAATTGCAGATTTTATTTACTTGAACTTTATTCAGTACTATGGAGATACAAAGGCGAGAGAAATAACTGGTTATGAACTTTTGCCACAACAATTTGAAACCATTGTAAATAGAGATCCTCGTTTTGTTTCCGCCTATTTTTTACTCGAACCCGCTACAACTTTATTTGCTGGAAAACCTCAAGTTAGTGCAAAATTAATTACTCAAGCCCTTGAAAAAGTTAAACCGACACAAACTTTAGCTTATCAACTATGGCTATATAAAGGTATTTTACAAATTTTATTTTTGAATGATCTTGAAGGAGCAAAATATTCTTATACAATGGCGGCCGATTGGGCAAGGCAGGAAAACACAGAAAGTAGTTTAAATAGTGCATTATTGGCAGAAAGTATGGTTAAATTTTTACAAAAAGAACCGGATAATCGTAAGATAACAGGTTCAGCATGGTTAACTATTTTTCTGAATGCAAGAGATGAGCAAACTAGAGAAATTGCACGAGAAGAAATAAATAAATTAGGGGGTAAAATCGAAGTGAAAGGTAATTTTATTACAGTCAAGTTTCCTGAATCTTAATCAAAAAAAGTCACCCTACTAAGCATTAGTTGACTCTTCAGTTTCCAATTATGGCAGATAATTGGCTCTCCCCCAAAAACTTTGGGAAAAAATATAGATCACCTGAGTTTGATACAGAATGTCGGTGAAGGTACGAGAGAGGAAGAAAATTTGTTTAGTTACTACTCTTAAAGCCTTATTTTTTAAGATTTTTTACATCGAACTTAGGTAGATCCTTATTTTTATGGATGACTCTAATTGCTAATTCTTTATTGAATATTCCAAATATCAACCCATTTAGCAATACCTTCTTCTGCTAAAATCCAACGTCTTATACTTGTTTTCTCTCTGATTACCTCATGATTATCTTTTACTAAGGCATATTTATAGGCAATAGCTTTACCAGCACTTTCGTTAAAGGAAATTTCTCCAAACCAAGTATTCGGGTTAATATATTCAAGTCTATATCCTTTTGTAATATCCCAGTTGCCTAATTCGGGACAGTCTCCTGTGACAATGATAGATTCTCCTAGTTTAGTACTTATACCGTTAATTTGAGCTCTGACGATCGTTTTTCCTTTAACTTTATTACCAATATGACTAAAAACGAGAACACTTTGAGGGGGTAATTGTAAATTTTGAATATTTCCATTAATTACCTCGATCGAACTTCCTGTTAACATACAGTAATATTCATCATCCACTAATTCAGTGTTAGTTAATTGAATGGTTTGATGAGTATAGGATTTATTGATACAGACTAAACAACGAAAATCCCGATAACGTCTCAAAAAACAGTAAATATCATCGTTGATATATTTTTCAACTTGGCTACCTAATGAAACGGCTGGATTAATTTTTCTGAGTTTGGATAGCCTACTTAAATCTTGATAAATAGGGGTGTCAGTATCCCATTTTTCCATCATAGGGCGATTATAGGGATCTTGTCCGCCGTTAGTATCGTTATGCAAATACTGTTCTGTACCATAATAAATACAAGGAATACCTCGACAAGTCATAATTAAAGCCACCGCTAATCGTAAAGCATTACCATCAGGGTTGAGACTGCCAAAACGAGGCATATCATGGTTATCAAAGAAGGTAATTAATTCTGTGGCGGTGTTGTAAAGATAATCAAGATTAAACACTTCTTGCACTAAATGGAATCCCCCTGACGCATTTTTGGCTAAACATTCACGAATTGCACCAGATAAGCCAAAGTCTAAAATAGACATTCCTGATTCATTGGCAAATTGAGGAGATTTACCATCTTTTGGATTACTAAAACCCCATTCTCCAAAGGCAAATAAATCTGGGCGATGGGTTTTCAAGTCTCCCATAAATTCTTGCCAAAACCATAAGGGCATATGTTTAACGGTATCGATTCTCAAGGCATCAATACCAATATCTAACCATTGTTTAATGGCACTTTTGATATAGTTACGATATTCAATGTTACTTTCATTAAAGGTGGCTAAACCTGCCATTTCATAATATAAAAGTTGATATTCATTCTGCCAATCGGTGATTTCGGGATTGTGATAATACCAATTATTCGTATCATTATAAAAGTCAGCAATTAACATTCCATCATCATAGAGTTTACCTTTTTCTCCGCTAACGTCTGGACTGCTATGATTGCAAACTATATCGAGAATTATTTTAATACCTAAATTGTGGGCTTTTTCTACTAATCGATTTAATGCGGTACATTGAAATAGGGAATTTTCTTCTCCTTGGGCTAAGAAACGGGGATTGATACGTTTGAAGTCTTTTGTCCAATATCCGTGCATGGGGGCGTTATTAAATTGCAGAGACTCCACCTGCTCAAATAATGGAGAAATCCAAAGTGCAGTTATACCCATATTTTTAAGGTATTCTAGTTTGTCGATGATTCCCTGTATATCTCCACCCCAATATTTTCCCCAATAATGTCGAGATGGATCATATAAATTAGGATTAAAACCGGGATTATTTCGATCGTCTCCATCCAAAAATCGATCGACAATGATAAAGTATATAGTTTCCTGACGAAATTCGATCGATCGAGTAAACAAAAATTCCCAATTAAACTTATCTTTTTCTGTAGAGAGGGAAGCATGAAAACCTGCGGCGGCTTTGACAGCTGGGGTATGAGGTGTTAAAGTCATAAAGTAATGCACCTGATTGATTTATGCACCCTAATACTAGCATACAGCTACAAGTTAAGACATAAGCGTTATATTTTTTTTATATTTGACGATCTTTAGAGATTTCTACAATACCTTGAAGTTTAGCATGAGCAGGTGCATCACTCCATGTACCCACAGGACGATTAAAAGGATTTGCAACACCATTTAATGCTCCAAAATGTTCCCCTCCTTGTTCTATGTTATTATTAGGTTCACCGTCAGCCCAATTAAAATAATCTGATTTCTCGTCACTAATCCAGATAAAATTTCCTTCTTTTTCTATATCATTAATACCAATCCATAAAAATTTTGTCTCAGGTTTTATGAAAGTTTCTACTAACCATTGATTTTCTTTTTCATCATTTACTGTAACTAAATTACCGCCTATTTTTTTTGCCCATTCTTGAGCAGATTCCCATGACATTTCTGGACTTAAAAAGTATTTATTTCCATTATCTGGATTGATAATTATTGTTATTTCTTCTGCTTTTAAGCTCGATCGAATTATTAGGGAAAATAGAAAACTTAATCCGAAAAAAATACCGAGATTAACATTAGATTTATTCATCATAGAAATTAATTATAAGTTTTAGTAAAAATATTTATTAACTCAGTTAAAAATCATCAGAGATTCTTCTTTTTTGTACAAAATTCAAATAATATGTAAAAATAATCATTGTTAATTATCAATTAAATCATGGATTCCCTCGAACTATCAATTATTATGCCTTGTTTAAACGAGGCGGAAACCCTTGCTACTTGTATCAAAAAAGCTCAATGGTATCTACAAGAATATCAGGTTAAAGGGGAAGTTGTTATTGCTGACAATGGGAGTACAGATAAATCACAAGAAATCGCCTTAGAAATGGGTGCAAGATTAGTTAAGGTGAAAGAAAAAGGCTATGGTAGTGCCTTAATGGGAGGAATTATCGCCGCTAAAGGGGAATATATTATCATGGCGGATGCGGATGATAGCTATGATTTTACTGGATTAAATCCTTTCTTAGAGAAATTGAGAGGAGGTTATGATTTAGTGATGGGGAATCGTTTTAAAGGAGGTATTAAGGAAGGTGCAATGCCTTTTTTACACAAATATTTAGGCAATCCTGTATTAACAAGATTAGGAAAACTGTTTTTTAAGAGTCCTTGTAATGATTTTCATTGTGGCTTAAGAGGATTTCGTAAACAAGCTATTCTTAATCTAAACTTACGCACTACGGGTATGGAATTTGCTTCAGAAATGGTGGTAAAATCGACTCTAAACGGCTTAAAAATAACCGAAGTACCAACTACTTTATCTCCTGATGGTCGTTCTCGTAAACCCCATTTGCGTACATGGCGTGATGGTTGGCGACACTTAAGATTTTTATTATTATATAGCCCTCGTTGGTTATTTCTCTATCCCGGATTTTTTTTAATGTTGATGGGTTTGGTTGCTACCATTGTTTTATTGGCTAGTCCGAGAGTTCACAGTTTATTATATTCTGCTACTGCTATTATTATTGGATTTCAGTTAGTTAATTTTGCAATTTTTACTAAGGTTTATGCTATGCAAGAAGGTTTATTACCTCCTGATAAAAAGTTATTTAAACTCCTCGATCGATTTACCTTAGAACAAGGTTTAATACTCGGAATAATTTTATTTATCTTAGGCGGAATTACTTCAATTTTTGCTCTGTTTCAGTGGGAAGCAACTGGATTTGGCTTATTAAATCCTGTCTTAACAATGCGTTTAGTTATTCCTTCTGTCACTTCGATCGCATTAGGTTTACAGATAATTTTTTCTAGCTTTTTCCTAAGTGTTTTTCAATTAAAAATCAAACAATAATTAACAATTAATACCTAATCCCTAAATCCTAATTTTTAAATAACTCCGTCTTGAGAAACAAAAGTTCGATCAACAGGTAAGGGAGCAACGGGTTCTGATAAAGTAAAATTACCATCTAAAATCCATTTTTTTAACGTTTCGGCTACTTGTCGCCCTAAATACATACTTGCTATAGATGCTACCCTCACGGTTTGTCCCTCGATTTTAATTTTTCCGTGTTTCAACTGAGCATAATTTACTAAACCAAAACTAGGACGTACTCTTCTTGGTATAGAAAAGTCCACTACTGGGGCGACTATATCTTCATCTTCTACCGCACAATGTTCAATAATCTTCTCATTTAACACGGGGAAAGGAATACCTACTCCCAACATTAAGGAAGGGCCATAGTTTTTAAAATAACAACCCCTCACCCATTCTCTTGTCATTTTTTTTGCATCTCCAATTAAGGCTAAAGTGGAAGCAGGGCCAATGGGAGTATCATTTGGCAGTCTTTTTTGTAAAGGGAAATGTTGTGTTCCTTCCCATACAATCATACCTTGCGCACCACCTAAAAATATCTTACTGCCAATACCTATTACTTCTAAATTGGGATCATTTAATAACGGTGACATTGCTCCCGTACTACTATATACAGCATTGCCCAAACGTGGTAATAAAGGGCCTAAATAAGTATATAGAGTTCGATCGCCACCATTCACACCTACAATGAAATTTTGATACAAATTCCTAGGATTATATAAATAAAACTGATTAATCATATCTACTGTAATGCTCGATTCAAAAGAAGCACGAGGATAACAGTCTGTAACTTGTCCGATAGCTTTTATGGTAACAGACTTCCCACTAATTAAACTTTCAATGACATGAGAACCACCTTTTTCGGGAGTGTTACTTGAAATATTATCATAATCATTAGCTGAACCATAATCACTTAAAGCTGTAGCACCTAAATAAAGATCCACCGCCCCAAATCCAGCATAAGCGGGAACACCATCAAGCCAACATTTACGGATTTTCATGGGCGGATCAGTATGTCCCAAGTTCAAAATCGCCCCAGAGGATTCCATTGGTTCAAATGTGCCAGTACAAATTACATCTACTTTTTCATAAGTTTTTTTAATACCTAATTTTTTGACCTTGGCTTTTAATTCCTCGATCGTCCAAACTGTAGCTTTACCATTAAGGATTTTGTCATTAATTTCGGCGATCGTGCGCATAATAATAAATAGTAGAGGATTAAATTATTTTATCTATTTTAAAATTCTTTCGATAATCGAGGCTGTTTTAAGATAGCATTAGAATTGTGTCTTAATTTTATAAAATTATCAACAAAAAAGCATTTATTTGTCAAAAAATACACAAAATTTCATAATCTCAAAGCATAACTTTGTTATATTCTTAATTAAGGCAAAAATTTAGTTAAATCAAAATTAGTGACAGTATCAGATGATTGATTTTTAATATGGCTTAAAATCAGTAAAATTCTTTCACTATAGTCAACAGAACCTCTTAATTGTTCTTGTAATTTCATTAATCCACCATTAGCATATTCTTCAAAAATATTAACTCTTTCTTCCTCCGCCGTACTGTCATAACTGGAAATAATTTGCGGATTACCCGTTTCTATGATAGCTAAAAGTTTTATTAAAACATCGTAACCACGACTACTAAAAACATCTAAACTTATAGGAGAGGGTTCTTTTGCGATCGAGTCTAATGGTAATCTAAATTTATGGTTTTTTCCTAATGCCGCCGCAAATGCTATCACATCAGCATAGGTAACAAATACTCCTTGAGGATTCTCGTTATTTAACACTAAACTTTGCACTAAATTAGCTTTATCTTGAGCAATTTTTATTCTAATAGCCATGATTTTAATGAAAAATAAGTAATTAATAATTGATATATAGCAAATGCCAAACTAATGAGTTATATTTTTGCCCTTTTAAATCCCTATAATTGAGGACTTAAATTTTAAATTTATACTTTATAATTATGATAAATAGTATAAGATTTTTTGTTTTTACAAAATAACTATAACTAAAAATTTGGTCTTTCTCAGTAGTAAGAAAATTAGGATAATTGTAAAAATTAATTAATGAAAATTACAACAGTTATTTTAGCAGGTGGTAAAAGTTCTCGTATGGGAAAAGACAAGGCTTTATTAGATATAAATGGACAACCTTTATTAGCTAAAATTTATCATATCGCACAAAAGTGTACCGATCGAGTTTATGTCGTTACTCCTTGGATCGAAAAATATCGATCGATTTTACCTTTACAATGCAATTTTATTTCTGAATCATCATCTTTTCAAGGGGGTTTAATTGCTTTTTCAGAGGCTTTAAATTATGTCAAAAGTGACTGGATTTTATTATTAGCTTGTGATTTACCTTTTTTAACAGTAAATGAGTTGAAAAAATGGATTAATTATTTACCAAATGTAAATGAAAAAACTATGGCAATTCTACCAAAAAATAATAAAGGTTGGGAATGTTTATGCGGTTTTTATCGTGGTAATTGTCAAAATTCTTTGCTAAACTCGATCGAGAGAAAAAATAGATCTTTTCAAAGATGGTTAGAAACAGAAATTGTTGAAGAATTAAAAGTAGAAAATAAACAAACACTTTTTAATTGTAATAATCCTGAAGACTATCAAAAACTATTTATAATTTCATCGAAAGATTTTGGTACTGATTTTTCTAAATCTGATTCATTAGATAACTCTGAAAAAAGATGACGATGAGGACAACTTTGACATTTACTATGATGAGGAAAATTTATTTTATTTTCTATATACTGATAGGTTAAACTTTCAAGTTTATCTAAGATATTATTTAAGTCTTGTTTTGTTCGATCGTGTTTAGATTGATTATAGTTAATAACTAATTTTTGTGTTTTATTTGGTAATTTAACAAACCAGTAAGTAAAAGAAATTTGCTCAGGCTTATAATTAAAATTTTCTGCCAAAATGTATAAGTATAATTTAGTTTGCCAGTGATTAACTAAGGTTTTTTCATTTTGAGGTTTTAAATAAGTTTTCCAATCAAAAATTAGAGCTTTATTAGGATATAAAATAATCAAGTCATAAATAGCAGTAAAAAAATAGTTTCTCAAAGTATAATTGACTTGGTACTCGGCTTTTTTACTAATAATATCTGAAGATTCAGCCAGATCTTGAACAGCAAAAATTAAACCCTTCAAAGATTCATTTAAGTTTTGATCATTGGTTAGTATTTGATCTAAAGATAATCCTCCATAATATTGTTGCATTTTTAAGTGAAATAAATTCCCCCATTCTTTACTTTCTTCTCTCGTTAAATTGGGTAAAGATTGTAATTGTTGTAAATAGCTTTTTTGAAATAGAGGAGGACAAGTTTCTAAAATGTTTAAATGAGTTTGGGATAAATGCCAATATGATGTCATAATAATTATATATTTTTAAAACGTTTTCAAAAGCAAAAATTGACTATAAATAATTATATATTTTTGTGATTTTGATTCCCTTGCTCAATCAAATTTATTGTAGATAATCCTATGGCAGAAGTTGACAAAATATTGTTAGTAGATGATGAACCCGGTATCAGAGAATCAGTACAAGCATATTTAGATGACAATGAAAATTGGCAAGTAGAAGTGGCAAGTAATGCTAAAGAGGCATGGGAAAAATTACAACACAATGTTCCTGACTTAATTATCTCAGATATTATGATGCCAGAGGTTAATGGTTTACAATTTTTGGCACAATTAAGGGATGATATTCGTTTTCGCAACTTACCCGTCGTCTTTTTAACAGCTAAAGGGATGACAACCGATCGAATTGAAGGATATACGGCAGGATGTGACGCTTATTTGCCAAAACCCTTTGATGTAGATGAGTTAGAAGCGATCGTTAGAAATCTGTTAGAAAAGAAAAAGTTACAAAAAGAAAATACTGGTGGTAATCTACAGTTAGATGAATTAGTTAGAGAAGTGAAAGACATCAAAGATAAGCTAGAAAACACCTCTAAACTAACTATAACCGAACCTCCCATGGCGATCGATCTAACCCCAAGAGAACAAAGCGTCTTAGACTTGGTGGCCCAGGGGTTAATGAATAAAGAAATAGCGAAAACCTTAGAAACTAGCGTCAGAAATGTAGAAAAGTATGTTAGTCGTCTGTTTAGTAAAACTGGTACGAATAGTCGTACCGAATTAGTTAGATTTGCCTTAAAACATGGTCTAACGGAATAGATTGATTGAGGAATTACTAATTATTCCCTGTTAACTACTCTCTTAATTTAACCACTAAACGTCGATCAGGTTCATTTCCCTGACTTTCTGTGAATAAATCTGGGGATTTCTCCAAAATGCTATGAATTTGACGGCGTTCCACTGATGATAGATAACGTATTTCTTCAGGTACTCCAGTTATACGCACCTTTTCCGCAGCTCTTTGTGCGATCGCCATTAATTCTGCTTGACGACGAAGACGATAACCATTCAATTCTACCGTAAAGAAACGATGAGAACCATCTTCAACACCAATATTAAGTAAGGCATTAGCTAAATATTGAATCGCATCAATAGTTTCTCCTTTTTTCCCCGTGAGGGTTTCAATTTTAGATAAATCTAAAGTACTTTCATCAATAGTCAGCCAACAGGAAATAATTTGATCTCCATTTTGCTCGAATCTGTTCAAGTTAACATTAGCAGGAACTCCCATTAATTTTAAGAGAGTTTCCAGCCATTTTTGACCTCGTTGGATTTGTTCATCCATAATTGATATAAAAATTGTGATTGATTATGACGTTTTTTCTTTCTTTTTCGTGGCTTTTTTCTCAAAAGGAATCACTTCTCTACCTTTGGCGGCTTTTTCTTGTTCATCTAATATTTTTTGAATATTCTCTGGGAGAGGTTCACGGGTTAAAATTAGAGTCTGAATAGTTTGGAAAATGTTGGCAAGAACAATATACATTAAAACTCCTGCCGGAAGAGGGAAGAATAAAAACATACCCGAAAAGATTATCGGAGTAATTTTATTAACCGTTTGTTGTTGATCATTTCCCGCAGGTTTTTGACTACCACCGGATAATTCTTGGTTAAGATAAATACTCACGCCAAAGAAAATGATCATACCGACAATATCCCAGTTAATCGAACCATCGGGATTGGTTGCACCCACTCTGCCTAATGCCTTAATAAACAAGAAACCTTTATCGGCGGCGATACCGGGTATGGTGATTTGAATGGTGGCATCTCCGACTCCTAAAGCAGTAATTTCCCCATTCTCACTTACAATAACTCTCTCTTCTCCTTTGGTAACAAGCCAACGAGGATGTAGATTACTATCAGGATATTGAGCCATTAAATCTTGTAGTGATTTACCTTCGATAGTTTGAAACTCAATTTTTTCAGTTTCCCCAACAGTTAATTTATTTCCCGTAGGTAAAATAGCTGAAATTTTATTATGTACACCATCGCTAATGAATACGTTTTGAGACGTAGTGCTGAAGGGTTGAGGTACAATACGTTCAAGTTGTTCTTGAGGAAAAATTTGCACATCTACAGTGTAGTTAATATCGGAAAATGGTGATCCTCTAAGAGTTGCGAATAAAGCAAATAAAATGGGCATTTGTAATAATAAAGGAAGGCATCCTGCCAAGGGATTCCCAAATTCTTGCATTATTTTTGCCATTTCCTCTTGTTGTTTCTGAGGATTATCTTTATATTTTTTCTGTATTTCTTCTTGCCTTTGTTTCATCAATGGTTGAGTAATGCGCATTTTTCTCATGTTGCGAATTTGTCCCGCGCTAAGAGGATAAACGGCGAATCTCACCACTAAAGTAAGAGCAATAATTCCAAAACCATAACTAGGCACAATCCCATAGAAAAAGTCTAGGATTGGCAACATAATATTAGTTGATATAAAACCTATACCAAAATCCATTGTAATCTCTTTAAATTTACTATATTTTTTAATTCTTAATAGATATTAATTGATAATGATCGCTTTTCATTGTTAATTGTTCATTGTTCACTGTTCATTGTTACTGTGCGATCACATCTTTAGGACGGCCAGTTTTGTCGGCGGCTCGATCAGTAATATAATCATAAATTTCACGAAAACGAGGTACAGCACGCATTTCTAAACGGCTTCTGTCTTTGAGAGTTACGACAATATCACCCCAAAAGCCCAAACCTCTAGGAACTTTGACTACTTTAACAATTTCTGAGTAAATAATATCAGTACGGTCTTTACCCTGCCAACCGCCAGTAATGGAAATTCGTCGATCGGTAATACGAAATCTTAACCAAATAGCACGGACGATCGCCCCAACAGTAAGAGGGAGACAAATTACGGTAAAAGCTAATAGAATATTGAAAATGAGATCCCCAATATGAGGGCCACCTTCATAAAAAACATCTTCTCTAATGCCCATGAATTATTTCCGCTTTAATAAATAACTGTTCTAATTCTCTCAAAAAATGTTCATAATTGCATTCTTGAGCTGACGGTTTAACAATAACAACAATAAGCCACCCAGAGGAAACTTTCGGTAATAAATCCCGAAATGCGGACCTAATCTGTCTTTTAATGCGGTTACGAACAACAGCTTTTTTACTAACTTTGCGACTAATAGAAATACCTATTTTTGTATCAATAGATGAATCCGAAGAATTATCAGTCCTGGGCAAAGCTCGAATAATAAGATTGAGACTAGAGCGGCGAATACCCTGTTGATAAACAGATTGAAAATCCCACCGCCGTTTAAGTCTATGTCGTGATGGTAGTCCCACCTAAATTTATAGTGATTACAATAAAAAATGAGAGATAGTGATTTATTAGAAATAAAAAATAAAAACTTAACAATAAGTTATACTGATAATCTCTTTCTACCTTTACTACGACGAGCTTGAATCACTTTACGACCATTTTCGGTTCTCATACGCGCACGGAAACCAGAGGTTCTTCTTTGTTTACGTCTTGTGCCATTTAATGTATGTTTACTCAACGATTTTTCCTCCTTAAATTTAGTTAATAAAAAAAACAGCAATATATATTATATGCTAGATTTACTAATCCCGTCTATACCGATGAGAATGATAAATTCATTAGATAAAAAGTTTACCGATAAAGATAAAAAGGTTAAGAGGGGAAAGAAAGAATAAAAATAACTCCAAAAATATAGTTTTTCTACTTGTACTACTGTTTTTAAATTATTGAGTAGATTTAATTAAATTTGGCTTTAGCTTGTAAATATAGTTCTACAGTGATCAATGTTTCTTGTTTGTCAATGGCAAATTTTTCAATTTTTTTCCTAGCCGCAGGGCGAACAAAAAATGGTATTTCTTTTAATTTTGCCTCAGCTTCTGGTGACCATTCCATTATTTTTTGTCTGATTTTCCACAATTTATTTTCAATGGTGGGCATTGCCCACCGTACAGAATTTTATATTACAAACGATCGAGCAGTATTAAGATCTAGTTTTTTCGGCCCACACTCTGGAAGATAATCCCCAGATATAGATAAATCCTTCGGCGGCTTTGTGGTCAAATTTGTCATCACTACCATAAGTAGATAAATCAGAAGTGTAAAGAGAATAATGTGATCTTCTCCCCACGATCGTCGCATTACCTTTTAAGAATTTAACTCTGACAACACCGCTAACTCTTTCTTGAGTTTGATCAATAAAAGCATCTAAAGCACTTTTCAATGGACCATACCACAAACCTTCATATACCAAGCGAGTGTACATTAAGTCAACTTGAGAGCGTTTATAATGGGTAACATCACTGGTGAGGGTAAGGCTTTCTAAATCTTCATGAGCTTTGATTAATACTAATAAAGCTGGTGCTTCATAAATTTCTCTGGACTTAATACCAACTACTCGATTTTCAATCATGTCTAAACGTCCCACTCCATGATTTCCAGCAATTTCATTAAGTTTGGTAATGAGAGCAACTGGAGATAATGCGTCACCATCAATGGCTACGGGGATACCTTTTTCAAAAGTAATTTCTACATACTGAGGCTCATTTGGCGCATCTGCTATAGATTTAGTTAGAGCGTAAATTTCTTCTGGGGGTTCAGTCATGGGATCTTCTAAAGGCCCTGCTTCAATACTACGACCTAAAAGATTTCGATCGATACTATAGGGGGAAGATTTTTTCACGGGGGATTCAATACCAAATTTTTCTCCATAGGCAATAGTTTCTTCTCGACTCATACCCCATTCTCTAGCAGGAGCAAGAATTTTTAAATTAGGATTTAACGCAGTGATACCTAAATCAAAACGAACTTGATCATTGCCTTTTGCTGTACAACCATGAGCTACAGCATCAGCACCATATTTTTCTGCCGCTCTTACCAATAATTTAGTAATTAAAGGACGGGCTAAAGCAGTAGATAAAGGATAACGATTTTCATATAAGGCATTGGCTTTGATAGCGGGGAAAGCATAGTCCGTCACAAATTCTTCGATCGCATCTTCCACTAAAGACTCTACTGCACCGCACTTAAGAGCTTTTGCTTGAATAGGAGCTAACTCTTCTCCTTGTCCCAAATCTGCCGCTAGGGTAATAATTTCTTTTACACCCCATTCATTTTGTAAGTAAGGGATACAAACGGAGGTATCAACTCCTCCAGAATACGCTAAAACTACTTTATTAGCACGACTCATACAATTTACTTTACTTTCGATAAGACTTAAGAGGTTATTGTATCAATAAGAGTCTGATTCACCAATGCCAAGTTAAGATTTGCAGACTTTTCTGAGGAATTATCAGTTTTCTCTTTTTCTACTATTGCTATGTATTAAAAAATAAGTTATAATATTTTATGGTTCAGCTTTTGCGGATGTGGCGGAATTGGTATACGCGCACGCTTGAGGGGCGTGTGGCTTTGCCTTGCGAGTTCGAGTCTCGCCATCCGCATTATTAAATAAAATTGTTTACGTTTGAACAGCATCAGTAGATCAAAAAATAATTCTCATTTTTTCGGATTAGAAAGTTGCGAAATGAATCTTGATAGACAACTATCTAGTTATGATTATTATCTGCCGCCAGAGTTAATTGCTCAAAATCCTGTCACTCCAAGGGATAGCTCTCGTTTATTAACAGTAAAATCCAATAACACGATCGAGCATACTATTTTTTGTAACCTGCCTGATTTGTTGTTACCCGGAGATTTGTTAGTTTTAAATGATACTCGTGTCATTCCTGCTCGTTTGTATGGAAAAAAATCTACAGGGGCAGAAGTTGAAGTGTTATTAGTGGAAGAAAGACAAAATAATTGTTGGTTGGGATTGGTAAAACCGGGTAAACGCTTTTCTTTGGGTAGTGAGATTATTTTTAGTGATGATTTAAAAGCAATTGTTATCGGGAAGGATGATATAACTGGGGGTAGATTTTTACAGTTTGAGGTGTCCAAATCTCAATCTTTTTGGGAGATTTTAGATAGGATAGGTAATATTCCTTTTCCCCCCTATGTTACTAATTCTCAAGCTAATCCTCAACAATATCAAACTATTTATGCTGAAAAACAGGGTGCGATCGCTGCACCCACAGCAGGATTACATTTTACCGAAAAATTATTGAGAGAGTTAAAAAAAAGGCAAATTAACATTGCGACTGTAACTCTTCATGTGGGTATTGGCACTTTTCGCCCTGTGGAAGTTGAAGATATTTTAACTCATCAAATGCACCATGAATCGATCGAACTGAATCAGAAAACTGTTGACTTGATTACAAAGACAAAAAAAGCAGGGAGAAATGTAATTGCAGTAGGAACAACAGTAGTCAGAACCTTAGAAGGTGCTTATAAAAATCAGAAAGTATTAAAACCATTTTCGGGTAAAACTGATTTATTTATCTATCCGGGTTATGAATTTAAAGTGATAGATGGTTTAATTACTAATTTTCATTTACCTAAATCTAGTTTATTGATGTTAGTTAGTGCCTTGATTGGAAGAGAAAAATTAATGAGTATCTATGAAGAAGCCATTAAGGAAAAATATCGTTTTTATTCCTTTGGAGATGCGATGTTTATTCTCAATGACAGATAAAAGAAGAATTGTATCAATTTATACGATCGATCTGTCAAAAATGATTAAATAGAAGTAGGATCAAAAGGAGTTCAAAATTATGCCTCAGTCTTTATTAGCCGATGCCAGTGTGAGACTAGAAGAAGCGTTAAAATATGTCTTGATTTCT
Source organism: Geminocystis sp. NIES-3709 (assembly GCF_001548115.1). Taxonomy (GTDB): domain Bacteria; phylum Cyanobacteriota; class Cyanobacteriia; order Cyanobacteriales; family Cyanobacteriaceae; genus Geminocystis. The sequence continues at coordinate 1,360,835 of NZ_AP014821.1, forward strand.
GAGGATGCGTTTTGTCGGTTAAAATATCCCAAAGCCAGTCTCAGTGTCTCAATTCCAGTGCGTATGGATGATGGCTCATTGCAGATTTTTCAAGGTTATCGGGTACGTTATGATGATACAAGAGGCCCCGGTAAAGGTGGAGTCCGTTATCATCCTTCTGTATGTCTTGATGAAGTGCAATCTTTGGCTTTTTGGATGACTTTCAAATGTGCCTTATTGAATTTACCCTTTGGCGGTGCAAAAGGCGGTATTACCGTTAATCCGAAAGAATTATCCAAAGCAGAATTAGAAAGATTGAGTAGAGGTTACATTGAGGCGATCGCCGATTTTATTGGCCCAGACATAGACATATTAGCCCCAGACGTTTATACTAATGAGATGATTATGGGGTGGATGATGGATCAATATAGTATTATTCGCCGTCGTATTTCCCCTGGAGTTGTTACGGGAAAACCTTTGACAATGGGTGGTAGTAAAGGACGAGATACAGCGACGGCAACAGGTGCATTCCATGTCATTAATACTATTTTACCTAAATTCGGTCAAATGCCCACAGACACAACGATCGCAGTACAAGGATTTGGTAATGCGGGGGCTGAAATAGCAGAATTATTAGGAAAATCTGGTTATAAAATAGTCGCTGTGAGCGATTCTCAAGGTGGCATTTATGCCAGTCAAGGATTAGATATACCAAGTATTCGCCAATACAAAAAAAGTCATCCTACCGTGACAGGAGTTTACTGTAAAGACAGTGTTTGCAATATTATAGAACATGAAGTAATCACTAATGAACAATTATTAACCCTAGATGTGGATGTATTAATTCCTGCGGCTTTAGAGAAACAAATCACCGAACACAATGCTGACAAAATCAAAGCAAAATATATCTTTGAGGTAGCTAATGGCCCCATTACATCTTCTGCGGATAAAATATTAGAGTCTAAAGGTATTAAAGTATTTCCTGATATTTTGGTAAATGCGGGGGGGGTGACAGTTAGTTATTTTGAATGGGTGCAGAATCGCAATGGTTTATACTGGAGTACGATCGAAGTTGAAGAAAGATTAAAAGTAAGAATGATTGAGGAAACAGAAGCTGTTTGGAGGATAGCTCAAGAATTTGGCGTTTCTCCCCGTACATCTGCTTATATTCACGCCCTTAACCGCTTAAATGAAGCTATGTCAGCTAAAGGTACAAGAGACTATTATCAAGCAATTCACCCATAAATTAAGCTAAAACTCATGTAGTTTTCTGTAGATAGAGACAAGACAGGTGGATAGGGAAAAGGATTTATTTATTTTTCCTCAAATTATATCCAACTTAAATGCGTCTTACCGTAGGTTTAAAACTTTCCCTATACCTTGTATTGTATTGCCCATACATTTTGCATCGAACTGAGGTTTATTAATAATAAGGTTTCTAGCATCCAACTTAGGTAATTTTGATGCTTAAGATGATAAGACTAGGGAATTTTTTGTAAAATATAGCAATTCTAAATAGGATGTGAACCGTCAATTATTAGAAAAAAGTTTTAATACTTTTTAAAAATCTAATACTTTTTGACATAATCTATTTGGGACTGTTATCGTCACTAATAATACATAGTCATTTTTTGTTTATGACTGAATTTTTATTAATTTTACTGTTTACAATTTTTATTATTATTTATTACATTATCTTTCCTTATCAAGTAAAAATTAGAAGAAGTAATCTAAAAAAAGTTAATTTTTCTTTTGATTGGCATAACTTTTTAGAAAATAATATTTATTTATATCGAATTTTACCTAACAATTTAAAATTAGAATTACAGGATTATATTAAAGTTTTTTTAGCAGAAAAACAAATTATCGGTCAAAATGGTTTTACCATAACCACAGAAGTTAAATTATCGATCGCCTCTCAAGCCTGTATATTGTTATTAGGTGATGAAAAAAATATACGTAATTATTTTCCCTATCTTAAATACATTTATATTTATTCTGACATCGTTATTGAGAGTAAAAATCAAGAAGAAAAACCAGTAATATTATTAGGTTTGTCCTCTGTGGGCAATAAAAGCGGTCGTGATGGAGTAGTTTATTTGTCTTGGACAGAAGTAGCAAAACAATCTCAATTTCCTTCTCAGGGAGAAAATGTGATTTTACACGAGTTTGCCCATCAACTAGATCAAGAATTTGGCAACGCTACAGGAATGCCTCGCTTAGGTAATTTACAAGATAGTATTGTATGGGGAGAAATTTTTGCCCAAGAATATTATAATCATTGTCACGCCGTGAAGAATAAACAACCAACAGTTATAGATGCCTATGGTGTACTCAATCCTGCGGAATTTTTTGCAGTGGTAACAGAAGGATTTTTTCTCAAACCTAGACTTTTAAAAGCTTATCATCCTTTACTTTATGAGCAAGTTAGTAAATATTATAATGTTGATCCAGTAAAATGGACTATTAATTAATTATGAAAATTCTTAATTTTGGTTCTTCGACAGTAGTTACGATAAATTATTAACAAATAATACTTAAAACTCTATTTATATAAGAGTTATAGAATTTTGAAAATGCAATTGTTATAAATTAACAGTTTTAATTTCACCTAATACCTAACACCTTTTTTAAAACATAATTTATCATACTCAAAGTGAAATAACCTTAATTTTTTATGAAAGTTGCCGTTATTACTCCCTATTATAAAACTCCACGGGAATGGATGGAAAAATGTCATTGTAGTGTAATACAACAAACTCACCCCTGTACTCATATTTTTGTCGCTGATGGTGTTCCAGAAGATTATATTCGTGATTGGAATGCTCAACATATTATCCTAGAAAAAGGTCATGGTGATTTTGGAGATACTCCCCGTGCCATTGGATCATTATCGGCTATTGCCCAAGGTTTTGATGCCATTGCTTATCTTGATAGTGACAATTGGTATCATCCCGAACACATAGCTTCTCTGGTTGAGTTACATAAAAAAACCAAAGCCGCTATATGCTTGTCTAATCGCTTGTTTACTCGTATTGATGGTAGCCCTTTAGGGGAATGTCCTTTCACTCATCCTGATAGGTTTATTGACACCAGTTGCTATTTTTTGACGAAAAAGGCTTTTAAAGTCGCACCATTATGGTCATTTATTCCGCCTAATTATCATCCTATAGACGATCGAATGATGTTACTTTATATCAAAGATCGTAAATTAACTAGAGCTTTTACTAATAAAATTACCGTTGCTTATCGTACAAAACATCCGGGAGATTATCAAGTATTTGGAGAAACTATATCTTATGATCCCTCATCACCGCAAATTCGTGCTTTGACAAAGGCAAGAGAATTATTATTAAAACGCAACGGAATAGATGTTAAAATTCGTGCAGTACGTCCTCTGCGTCGTTACGATGGTACTTTTTGGGGGGGTGAAATTTAATATAGCAATTTCTACTCTTATGAGGTACGCTCAAATCTTTTAATCAGGGAAACTTTAATTTTATTTTTATATCCCGTAACGATGAAAAACGCTATATATTTTTTACAAATTGGTGTTAACTGCTTTTAATCCTAAATTAAATTTTGGCAGGGAAAAAATTTTTATCTTTTATTTATTTCTTAAAAAGTATTGTTTTAGCTTTATTGTGATTAAATTAAGCACTTTGTTTGATAAGATTATTATCGATCGAATATTGTAATAATAAAATTTAGTATATTATGTGCTAGATATATAAATTTCAGGAAGATAAAAATAACATAAAGTATTGATAAATATGGAATTATCGGATTTAAAGAGAGATATTAGCATAATCAGTGAGCGCCTGAGTAAAACTCAGGACTATCTTTGACATACCTAATCTGAAGGCACAAATCACGGATTTAGAGCAAGTAGCTTCTCAACCAGAATTTTGGGATGATGGAGACAAAGCACAACAAACTTTACAACACTTAAACGATGTAAAATCGAATTTAGACCAACTTTATCAATGGCAAGGTAATGTAGAGGATACAAAGGCAATTATTGAGTTACTGGAATTAGAAGCAGATGAGGAGTTATTCACTGAAGCACAAAAAAATATTGCTGATTTGACTCGTGAGTTAGATAAATGGGAATTGCAAAAGCTACTTAGTGGTATTTATGATCAAAAGGGTGCTATTTTAACCATTAATGCTGGTGCTGGTGGTACAGATGCTCAGGATTGGGCAGAAATGCTATTGAGAATGTACACCCGTTGGGCAGAAAAGCAAAATTATCGAGTTACTTTAGCGGAAATATCTCTAGGGGATGAGGCAGGAATAAAATCCGTAACGGTAGAAATTGAAGGTAAATATGCCTATGGTTATTTAAAAGGTGAAAAAGGTACACATCGACTAGTACGAATTTCTCCTTACAACGCTAACGGTAAAAGACAAACGAGTTTTGCTGGGGTGGATGTGATGCCAAGTTTAGGAGAAGAAGCGATTAATTTGGATATTCCTGATAAAGATTTAGATATTTCTACTACTCGTGCAGGTGGTAAAGGTGGACAAAATGTGAATAAGGTAGAAACTGCGGTGAGAATTGTTCATATTCCCACAGGAATTGCCGTAAGATGTACTCAAGAACGATCGCAATTACAAAATAAAGAGAAAGCCTTAGCCATACTCAAGGGTAAACTATTAATCGTTTTAGAAGAACAAAGGGCGAAAGAAATTGCTGAAATTCGAGGGGATATAGTGGAAGCGGCATGGGGGAATCAAATTCGTAACTATGTTTTTCATCCTTACCAACTGGTTAAAGACTTACGCACTAATATTGAAACAACGGCAGTAAATGATGTTTTAGACGGGGAATTAAATAACTTTGTCGAGGCATATTTAAGAAATTGTTAAAAAAACTCTATCATTTCTTGAAAAATATAATCTCTCATTTAACGGGTGAGATCAATTGTTACTTTTTTTCCAGTCGGCAATATTCCATGTTTTTAAATCCCAAGGGGTTAATTCTACACCTTGTAAATTTTTGGTAATAGCGACAGTATCTGCACGATGAACGATCGGAACTACTGCTGTATTTTGAATTAACATATCATTTAATTCTTTAAAAATAGAGGCTCTTTTTTGAGGGTTTAATTCTGTGGTGACAGTAGCTAAAAGTCGATCGAATTCTTTGTTACAGTAGCGAGAGTAGTTATTTCCTGACCAATTATTACTCTTTTGGGGTATATTTTCACAAGTATAAATTTGAAAGTAGGGAGTCGGATCAGGATTTCCATTTCCTGTTGTAAACATTTGCACGTCAGCATAAAAATGCTCTACAGTATCATTATTACTAGGATCACTAGAAAAGAAAATACTCGCATCGATCGTTTTTAATTCTACTTCTATGCCTAAAGACTGCCAACTCTGTTTAATAATTTCTTGGGTTTTTTGACGCAAGGGGTTAACAGTAGTTTGAAATAAAACTTTCATTTCGACACCATTTTTGTCTCGAATACCGTTACCATTACTATCTTTCCATCCTGCATTATCTAATAATTCTTTCGCTTTTTCGATGTTATATTCCATGACTGGAGTATCAGAAACGTATTGAGGAGGTGCAAGTAAAAAATTGCTAGTGGGTTTTCCTGTTATACCATAAAGTTGATTAACGATCGTGTTTTTATCCACCGCTAAAGCTAAGGCTTTTCTGACATTGTTATCACTTAAGAAAGGATGAGGAAACTGTAAACTTGATTTTTCCCCCTCTGGTGTCGATCGATTAGGATCGGTATAATTTAATAAAATACGTTCACTTTGAGAACCGAAATTAGTAATTAATTCACCTTTTCCTGCTTGAATCAATTCTTGCAAAATATTTGATTCTACCTGTATATTATAAGCAAAATCAGCTTCTCCTGTCTGTAAAACAGCCCTAGCGGCGGAAGTAGCATCTCCTCCTCCTTTAATTTCGATCGTACTAAAACTGAGTTTTTCGGGGTATCGATAATGGGGATTCGGTTGATAAATTACGGAGTCTCCCGGTTTAAATTGCACAACACTATAAGCCCCTGTTCCAATAGGGTTAAGATTATAAGGGGCAGATCTAGCATTTTCTCCGTTATATTTACTATATAAATGACTGGGGAGAATCATTCCAGCACTACCGACAAACACTGAATCCCATGCAGGGTTAACTTCTTTGAAAATAATTTTAACAGTATAGTCGTCTAAGACTTCTATTTTTTCCACATTATTATATTCTTTTGCATTACCACTACCTACTTTTGGGTTGGTAATAAATTCATAGGTGAATACCACATCTTTAGCGGTGAAAGGTTGTCCATCAGACCATTTTACATCGTTGCGTAACTTCCACACGATCGACTTACCATCTTTGGCAATGCCACCGTTTTCCACTGTAGGAATTTCTGAGGCTAAGACGGGGATTAACTCACTATTCGGGTTAAAAGTAGCTAAGGGCTCCAGGGTAATTCTACTAGCTTCAGCGTCTTTAAATCCAGTGGAGAGATGAGGATTAAGTATTGTAGGTGCTTGCCAATAAATCATCTTTAGTATCTTATCATTATCACTAACAGAAGTGGAAGGAGGAGAAGAATTACAACTAACCAAACTAAAACTACTAATAATAAAAGCGAGATATTTAGCTAAAGATGAATAAGTCATGTAATGGATTGATTATTGAGAATAAGTAATTTAGTATAACCTTTTCGATAACTAATTCTCTTAGTTCAAACTCAACTAAAATTAGTTTTCTGAATTTAAAACATATATCTTGTCTATAAAGAGTTTAAAATATTCACAATTTATGATCAAGGAGATGTTTATGAAAGTTTGTGTTATCGGTACTGGATATGTTGGTTTAGTTACTGGTGTATGTTTAGCTCATATAGGCCATGATGTGATTTGTGTGGATAATAATGAAGAAAAAGTTAAACTAATGAAACAAGGACAATCTCCCATTTATGAACCCGGATTGTCTGAGTTAATGCACTCCTGTATGAACAGTGGTAAGTTAAACTTTACTACAGATTTGGGAGCAGGTGTTAATCATGGAGAAATTTTATTTATCGCCGTTGGTACTCCTCCTTTACCCACTGGAGAAAGCGATACTCGTTATGTGGAGGCTGTAGCTAGGGGTATCGGTAATAATCTCAATGGTGGTTATAAAGTAATTGTTAATAAGTCAACTGTACCGATCGGTTCTGGAGATTGGGTAAGAATGATTGTTTTAGACGGTTTTAAGGAAAAACAGACTCAAGTAATGGGAGAGGGTTTTACCATGACAGAAGAAACTTCTCCTCTTTTTGATGTTGTTAGTAATCCAGAGTTTTTACGAGAAGGTAGTGCTGTTTATGATACATTTAATCCCGATCGTATTGTATTAGGAGGTAGTGCAGACAAAGCGATTAATATGATGAAGGAATTATATCAACCTTTAATCGATCGAAAATTTTCTGAAAATAGCAGTCTTTCTCCTGTACCTGTGGTTGTCACCGACTTAAGTTCAGCAGAAATGATTAAATATGCCGCTAACGCCTTTTTAGCCACCAAAATTAGTTTTATTAATGAAGTAGCAAATATTTGTGATCGAGTAGGTGCAGATGTTACTCAAGTAGCTAAAGGTATTGGTTTAGATTCCCGTATCGGCAGTAAATTCTTACAGGCAGGTATTGGTTGGGGAGGTTCGTGTTTTCCCAAAGACGTAGCCGCTTTAATTCATACCGCTAGTGACTATGGTTACGAAACGGAGTTGATGAATGCCGCCGTTAAAGTAAATGAACGTCAACGGGTTATTATTATTGAAAAACTACAACATGAGTTAAAAATTCTCAAAGGCAAAGTCGTTGGCTTACTGGGTTTAACCTTCAAGCCCGATACAGATGATATGCGTGATGCACCTGCTTTAAATATCATTCAAGAATTGAATCGTCTTGGTGCTAAAGTAAAAGCCTATGATCCCATCGTATCTCAAACTGGTCTTAGTCATGGACTTTCTGGAGTAATTATCGAAAGCAATGCCGAAATGTTAGCGGATGGTTGTGATGCTTTAGTTTTAGTTACTGATTGGCAGGAATTTTTGAAACTGGATTTAGATAAAATGAGCAAATTAGTCAAAAATCGTCTTATGATTGACGGTCGTAACTTTCTTGATCGCACTGCGATCGAAAAATCTGGTTTCCGTTACGTTGGCATCGGTAGATAATCTGTTGAGAAATTATCACAGATAGACAGGAAGACAAGAAGAAAAATAGAAAGAAATAAAAGATCGAACCTATCTTTGAGAAATTCAGTCTAAAGTTATTATAAATGCTTACGATCTCCCCAAACAGTCTTCACATAGAGATAACTGTCAACTGTACATTGTTAATTGTTCTTTGTATTTCTTAATTTCTTATAATGCAATCTTCATCAAATCAAAAATTTAGCATTACGGGTTTATCTATCCGCCGTCATATCGCCACTATCATGTTAACTTTAGCGGTTATGGTAGTAGGTGTTTTTTTTATCTCCACTATTCAAGTCGATTTATTACCATCGATAACTTATCCTCGTATTGGAGTTAGAGTCAATACGGATGGTATCGCCCCACAGATTGCCGTGGAAGAAATTACTCGTCCTTTAGAAGAGGCTTTTTCGGCCACAGAAGGAGTAGAATTAGTTTATTCTCAGACATCAGAAAATCAAATTAGTTTAGATTTATTTTTCCGTGTAGGCGGTAATATTGATCGAGCCTTAAATGATGCAACGGCTTCTTTAAACCGTGCTAGAGGAAGATTACCAGATGATTTGGAAAGTCCCCGTTTGTTTAAATTTGAACCCTCTCAATTACCTGTTTATGAGTTTGCTGTTACTTCTGATACTAGAGATATTGTTAATTTAAGAGTGCTGACAGATGAAGAATTAGCTAGAGAGTTAAGTATTATTCCCGGAGTTGCTTCTGTTAATGTATCGGGAGGGGTTGAAGAAGAAGTTAGAGTACAGATTGATTTGCAACGGCTACAGGCTTTGGGATTAAGTTTAAATGATGTGTTAGACGATATTCAAAATTCTAATCAGGATATAACAGGAGGACGTTTATTAGGAGAAAATAATGAGCCTTTAACTAGAGTTATCGGTAGGTTTAAAAATGCTCAGGATTTGAATAATTTATCTTTTGCCATACCTAATTCTTCTCGTCGAGTTTATTTGACAGAATTTGCAGAGATTATTGACGGTTCACAAGATCAACGTATTTTCGTATCTCTTAATACTACTCCATCGGTGAAAGTCAGCATTCAAAAACAGCCTGAAGCTAATACGATCGAAGTAGTAGAATTAATTAAAGCAAAAATTGAGGAGTTAAAACAGGCAAATATTATCCCAGAGGATTTAACTTTACTGCCGACTCTTGATGAGTCTATTTTTATTACTAACGCCATTAATAACGTAATTTTTTCAGGTTTAATTGGTACGGGTTTAGCCGCTATTTCTGTATTATTATTTTTAGGTTCTATTCGTCAAACTATTATTATCGTCATATCTATCCCTCTAGCAACTTTAGCGGCAGTAATTATGATGAAAATGTTTGGCTTAACCTTAAATATCTTCAGTTTGGGTGGGTTGGCTTTAGGGGTTGGTATTGTGGTTGACAACTCGATCGTGATGCTAGAAACTATGGTAGAAGGTACGGAAAAATTCATTCATGATCCTCATCCAGATAAGGGTATTTATCGTCGTCAAATTATTTCTCAATCCATCGAAAGCTCATCGGAAGTTGAGTCTGCGTTAATTGCTTCTACCAGTACTAACTTAGTGGCAGTTTTACCATTTTTGATGATTGGTGGTTTTATCTCTTTACTATTCAATGAGTTAGTTTTAACCATCAGTTTTGCCGTCGGGGCTTCGATCGTGGTAGCTTTAACTATTGTACCCATGTTGGCATCTCGTCTTTTAGCCATCCAATTTTCCAGTCAAATCAAGCACTTTTTCCTCATTTCATGGTTTAACAAGGCTTTTGACGCAAGTAATTATCTTTATACTTTTATATTAAGTTTTTTACTTAAAATTCGTTGGGTAGTAATAATTGCAATATTTTTATTTTTAGGTGGTAGTAGCTTAAGTCTTGCCCAAGAAATACCCCAAGAAATTTTACCGACTATTAATACAGGACAAGTTAACTTAAATGTGCAATTTCCTCCTAATACAACCTTAGCGACTAATCGCAAGGTAATGGAATTAATCGATGAAGTTATTTTAAAACAACCAGAAACGAACTATGCTTTTACAACCTCTGGAGGTTCATTATTTGGGACAAATGTCAATGAAAACGTTTTAAGAGGTTCAAGTAATATAACAGTTAAATCAGGTACAGACATTGATAATTATATTTTGAATCTCGATCGAGAATTGAACAAGTTAAACTTAGTTAATATTCGTGTACGATTGACTCCGGGTACAGTTCGAGGTTTAATTCTCAGTAATTCTCCCATTCGTGCAGATGTGGACGTTATTTTACAGGGTAACGATCAAAATCTGTTGGAAGAAACAGGAAGGCAAGTAGTCAGAATCCTTGATGAAAAGGCAAAATTAGTCAGATTTCGTCCTGATGCCGATGCTCCTCAACCAGAAGTAACCATAATTCCAGATTTACAAAGATTAGGAGATTTAAACCTCAATATTGCTGATATTCAAGATTCTTTACAAACAACTATAAGCGGTTTAGTTATATCTCAATTACAAAGAGGCGATCGATTAATTGATATTCGAGTACAATTAGATCCTACTCTGGTAAAAGATGTTAATGCCTTATTGGAAGTACCTTTATTCAGTAGTGATAATCGTCTTATTCGTTTAGGAGATGTGGCAAGTATTAGCACAGGAGTAGCTCCTTCCCAAATTCAAAGAATTAATCAAAGACAGGTATTTCTCATTGCAGGAAGTTTAGCTGAAGGTACGTCATTAGGCCCTGGTATTGCAGAAGTAAAAAGTATATTAGATGAGATTGATTTACCTCAAGGTATTCGTATTTTACCAAGTAGTGCAGAAGAAAGTAACGACAAATTACAAGCATCTTTACCAATTCTAGGCAGTTTAGCGGCCTTTTTAGTGTTTGTAGTCATGGCAGTACAGTATAATTCTTTAATCGATCCTCTCGTGATTATGTTCACTTTACCCTTAGCTTTATGTGGAGGAATTATTGGTTTATATGTCACTGACACTCCTATTGGTGCAACAGTAATTGTGGGAGCAGTTTTATTGATTGGGATTGTGGTTAATAATGCGATCGTCATGATAGAATCAGCAAATCAAATCTACGAAAAACAACTGGAAAACCCTAATATAAAAATCCCTAGTCGTTATGTCGCTATTGTTCAAGCCTCATCCCAAAGATTAAGACCAATTTTTATGACAACTATTACCACAGTGTTAGGGATGTTTCCCGTTGCGTTAGGTACTGGTGACGGAGGAGAATTTTTGCAACCTCTCGGAATAGTTGTATTTTCAGGATTATCTTTAGCTACTCTTTTAACTTTATTCCTTATTCCCTGTCTTTATCTATTACTTCATCAACCCTTTAGTTTTGGTACTCCCTCGATCGTATTTCATGAAGACACACTAAAAACTATAATCACAGAACAACCAAGAGAGGTAATAACTAAAATGTAACTTAAGTAGGTTAGGAATTAGGAATTAATTGTTCATCAATTCTCTGTTTTCATCAAAAGACTTTTTCCTCAGCCCCTATTTACTAAATTTTGATATTTTATTGCTAATTGTTAAAAATATAACCAGACAAAAAATATAGTTTATAATAGAGTTATAAAGAGATTGAGTTGGGTGAGTATCTACTGTTAATTTGTCTCTCAATTTCTTGATTTAAAATTTAGTGAGAGGATGATTAACTAATGGAAATTACTAATAATTTAGCCACATTAGAACAGTTAATTATTAAGGTTAAAAAAGCTCAAAAACAGTACGCTTATTTTACCCAAGAGCAAGTCGATCGAATTTTTAAAAGAGCTGCTTTAGCCGCGAATGATGCCCGTATTCCCTTAGCAAAAATAGCTTGTAGTGAAACAGGTATGGGAATTATTGAAGATAAAGTCATAAAAAATCACTTTGCTTCTGAAATTATTTATAACAAATATCGAGATGAAAAAACTTGTGGAGTTATCGAAAAAGACGAATTATATGGCATTGAAAAAGTAGCCGAACCTTTAGGCATAATTGCAGGAATTATTCCCACCACCAATCCGACTTCTACTGCAATTTTCAAAACTCTTTTAGCTTTAAAAACTCGTAATGCTATTATTTTATCTCCTCATCCTAGAGCAAAAAAATGTACTGTGGAAGCCGCCAGAGTTGTCCGAGATGCCGCCATTGCTGCCGGTGCGCCTGAAGATATTATCGCTTGGATAGATGAGCCAACTTTAGAAGTATCCCAAGCCTTAATGCAACATCCTGAGATTAAGCTCATTTTAGCAACCGGTGGTCCAGGTATGGTAAAAGCAGCCTATTCTTCAGGACATCCTTCTCTCGGAGTTGGTGCAGGAAATACCCCTGCGGTTATCGAAAAAAGTGCCGATATTAAAATGGCGGTATCTTCTATCATGCTCAGTAAAACCTTTGATAATGGGATGATTTGTGCCTCTGAGCAGTCAGTAATCGTTGAAAATGACATCTATGATGAGTTTAAGCAAGAATTTGAACTTAGAGGAGCTTATTTTGTTAATTTTGATGATTTAGACAAGTTAAGAAATATTATTCTCAAAGATGGTAGAATTAATGCTGACATAGTAGGGCAATCCGTGACAAAAATTGCTCAATTAGCAAATATTACCATTCCTCATGATAGTAAATTGTTAATTGCTGAAGTAGAAAATATCGGTTTTGATGAACCTTTATCCTATGAAAAACTATCGCCAATTTTGGCAATGTATCGATCAAATACCTTTGAAGAAGCCACAGAAAAAGCAAGTAAGTTAGTTGAATTTGGCGGAAAAGGACATACATCTTGTATTTATATTAGTCCTGAAAAACAAGATTTAATCGAGTATTTTGAAGAAAGAATGGATACCAGTCGAGTATTAGTAAATACTCCTTCTTCTCAAGGGGCTATTGGCGACTTATATAATTTCCGCCTTGATCCTTCTTTAACTCTTGGTTGTGGTAGTTGGGGAGGTAACTCTATCAGTGGAAATGTGGGGGTGCATCATTTACTCAATGTTAAGACTATCACGGAACGACGAGAAAATATGCTTTGGTTTAGAGTGCCACCGAAAGTTTATTTCAAATATGGCTGTCTTCCCGTTGCCTTGAGTGATTTGGCAGGAAAACATCGTGCTTTTATTGTTACCGACAAGCCTCTCTATGACTTAGGAGTAACGATAAAAATTGAAAATGTTTTAGAGCAAATGGGCATCAAATATGATGTATTCTATGATGTAGAGCCTGATCCTTCTTTAAGTACCGTTCATCGAGGATTAGTATTACTCAATAAATTTAACCCTGACGTAATTATATCAGTGGGTGGTGGTTCGCCTATGGATGCGGCGAAAATTATGTGGTTACTTTATGAACATCCAGAAATAGAATTTGAAGGTATCGCCACTCGTTTTATGGATATTCGTAAACGAGTTTATGATTTACCCACCCTAGGTACTAAAGCGATGATGGTAGCTATTCCCACCACATCGGGTACAGGCTCAGAAGTAACCCCTTTTGCGGTGGTGACGGATGATAAAACTGGTATTAAATATCCCTTAGCAGATTATGCTTTAACTCCCAATATTGCGATCGTTGATCCTGAGTTAGTATTAAATATGCCTAAAAGTTTGACTGCTTTTGGTGGTATTGATGCACTTACCCACGCTTTAGAAGCCTATGTTTCCATTTACTCAACAGAATTTACCAGTGGTTTATGCTTAAAAGCCATCGGTTTGCTTTTTAAATATCTTCCTAGTGCTTATCATAATGGAGCAAAAGATGTTAAGGCAAGAGAAAAAGTTCATTCGGCGGCGACAATTGCGGGGATGGCGTTTGCTAATGCTTTCTTGGGTATTTGTCACTCTTTAGCCCATAAATTGGGCTCACAATTCCATGTACCTCACGGTTTAGCCAATGCTTTGATGATAAGTAATGTGATTCGCTATAACGCTACGGATGCACCTTTTAAACAAGCGATTTTCCCTCAATATAAATACCCTAACGCTCTTTTCCGTTATGCTCAAATTGCTGATTATTTACACTTAGGTGGTGTCACAGAGGAAGAAAAAGTTGAGAAGTTAGTGGAAGCGATCGAAAATCTGAAACGAGAAGTAGGTATTCCTGCTACCATTAAAGAGGTATTGTCGATCGAGGATGAAGTTTTTTACTCTGCATTGGATAATTTAGCAGAAGAAGCGTTCGATGACCAATGTACTGGCACGAATCCCCGTTATCCTCTGATTAAAGATTTGAAAGAGTTATATATCACCGCTTATCGTGGTTTTAACCTCGAATCTCAATTTGATAACCCCATAAGTGCAATTCCTATTAACAATTAAATGAATCAAACTAACTTATTTTTGAATTAAAGAGGTTATATTCTCATGGGTTGTCGTTTTCCCGTTTTATCTTTTTTAACTATTTTTTTGAGTTTACAAATTCCCGTGAAAGCTGAAACTTGCACTCCCATTCCTCTAGTGGGGGGTGAGGGAAGTACTGTAACTAAAAGTGTTTCCCAACCTACAATTCCTAGTCTTTTTGGAGTTAATATTACCAGTAATAATTGGAATACTGATTGGGCAGTACCTTCTCAAAATAACAATTTTCGTAATTATTTGGTGACAGTTAGTTCTAAGGATAATGGCCCTTTTAAGATAAGAATGTATCTCAAATATAATGATCAAACTGCTGATGAATTTTTCAATCAAGAAGGAGTTAATATCACTGCCGATAAACCTTTAAAAATCAAATCCTCTCCCCGTCCAAATTCCCAACCTTATCAGGTTAATTTATTTGTTAATGGGTTAGAATCTTTAGGTAAAACTTATACTGCAACGGTAATGGGATGTCGTTAAGCTGATACCCACACTCTAATCCCCACATCATCATCATCGTTTTTTCAAAAACCTTAGCTATGGATTCTAGGCTCAGGATGAAGATTACTAAGTATATTACTTTCTAATTGTGCTAATTCTTGTAATCTTTCATCTACCATAACTCGATCGAAATATTCCGTTGCTAATATCCAATAAATACCGTAGTGTCTTGCTTCCGAAGCCATTAAACCTCGATAAAATTTAGCCAAATCTTCTTCTTGACAGTTATCGGCTAATAATCCTAGTCTTTCGTGAGATCGAGCCTCAATTAAAGCAGATACTAAGAGAGAATCTAGTAACCTATGGGGTTCGTGTCTTCTAATCGCTTCTTTCAAAGTTGCACCATAGGGAGACGGCTTTAAAGGTGCGAGGGAAATACCTTTTTTTTGTAACCACTGGTTAACCTGCTCAAAATGCTCTAATTCCTCTTTTGCAATGCCCGTTAGTTGGTGAATTAACTTTTCATGAGAAGGATAACGGAACAAAAGATTAACTGCCACTCCTGCCGCTTTTCTTTCACAATGAGAATGATCTAACAAAATTATATCAAGGTTATTTAAAGCCTGTTGTAACCATAAATGATTAGTCGATTGATGTAGGAGTTTGATTTTAGTATGAATAGACACTTTTTTTCGTCATGATGAACACATAATAAGATAATTTTAGCTAAACTGAAGTTATCAAATCTGTACATAAAAATTTAAAATTATTAACATATTGCAAATGAGTAACAAAAGATTCGTAATCGGAGATGTTCATGGTCATTATGATGCCTTATCTGAATTATTTGATAAAATATCTCCCACTCAAGAGGATGATATTTATTTTCTCGGTGATTTGATCGATCGTGGCCCTCAAAGCGCTCAAGTAGTACAATTTGTTATGGATAATAATTATAAATGTATCTTGGGCAACCATGAAATTATGTTACTAGATGCTTTAGGAGGGGAACAAATCAATCAACAGATTTTTCACGGATGGTTACAAAATGGCGGTAACACGACTATCGCCAGTTATGGAAATAAAACTCCCCCCAAAGAACACATAGAATGGATTAAAAATTTACCCTTATACTTTGATTTAGGGGATTATTGGTTAGTTCATGCAGGAGTTGATCCTCATCTTCCTATTGATCAACAATCTTCTGAACAATTCTGCTGGATTCGTCGATCGTTTCATCGTAGCACTCAACCTTATTTTGAAGATAAAACAATTATTATTGGTCACACGATTACTTTTACTTTCAATGGTGTTAAATCAGGACAATTAGTCGGCGGTCAAGGATGGATTGACATTGATACAGGAGTTTATCATCATGGACAAGGATGGCTAACCGCTTTGGAATTAAATGAGTCAATGGTGTATCAAGTGGACAGTTTCGGCCATAATTTCCGTAAAATGCCTCTTAATAAAAGTCTCAGTAATATTAACAACTCTCGAAAACTTTTCTCTTTTAGTCCCAAAATCTTATTTTAACAATAATCTTAATCCTCCGAATTAGGAGGAAATTAAATAGTTAAAAAATCAAAATTTTAATATCTAATAAATATTAATAGAGTATCGATAAATTTAATCTATAATTGTCCTGATAAATAATTTGCTGTGGATTCTACCAGTGCGATCGCTTGTTCGTAAGCCATACGAGTTGGACCGATAATACCAACACTACCAACAGGGGATTCTCCTTGATAATAATAAGCAGAAATTAGACTACAGAACTGCATCGATTCTAAGGGATTTTCTGATCCAATAGTAATTTTTACTTTTTGCCAAGAATCATTGTATTCAGTATGGTTAAAAATTAAAGATAAAAGCTGATCTTGCTCTTTTTCTAGTAAATTCAATAAAATCTTTACTTGTTCTATATGTGAAAACTCAGGTTGTTGTACTAATTTGGAAAACCCTTGTACAAAAATAGGAGTACTATTTGATAAACGATAATTTAACTTTATTTTCTTTAATAAATCATTGATAAAATCAGCATAAATTAAAAAGTCATTATTCAATTCGCTCCAATCTAAAACACTAATTTCAGTCAAAGATTTTCCTTTTAACTTATGATTTAAAAAATTAGATAATATTTCTAATTCTCGATCGATAATCTCATTAAAATCATCATCGTGGGGAATTTTTAATTGATTAGTTTCGAGTAAAAGAGATTCAGTTTGGTAATTATCAATCACCATCACTAACATAATTTTATTGTTAGCTAATCTTAAAAGCTGTAAATGATAAAGAATATTACTAGCAATCTGAGGCAAGGTAATTAAAGCAATACAACCACTTAAATCAGCTAAAATATTAGTAATTTTTTGAAATAAAATTTCGTAACGACCATAAACAGTTTTCATGGTAGAGTTTAAGAGTCGATCGAGAGGAAATTTAACGGTATTTTCCACATCAATTAATTGATCAACATAGACACGATAACCAGAATCAGAAGGTATTCTACCAGCAGAAGTATGGGGTTGATAAAGAAAACCTGCTTTTTCTAATTTACCCATCACATTACGAATTGTAGCAGAGCTGACACTAAAATCATATTCATCGATTAAAGTTTTTGAGCCAACAGGTTCGGCAGTCGCAATATAATGTTTTACGGTTGCCTGTAAAATTTTGCGATGGCGTTCATTGAGTATAATTTGAACAGGCATCTTAAAGTATGTAGGTTTTTAATTAGAGAATATTTAATAAAAATTTTATATTTTGCTAGTATAGCAACCAAAAACCACTTTAGATAACCTAAGATTGTATTATATTTTCGTCATATTTTCATTCAGTTGTTGACTGACATATTCTACATCAATACTTTTCAAACAGTTTCTAAGACTATGGTTAAATAGTAAAGGTTTTGATTTTTGCTTAATCAGGTGCAAGATCTGAGTGAAACGTATATAAGACAAGAATTAGAGGTGTACAGTGCCAAATTAAATGACGTGATGACAAATTACTGTCATCGACTATAACTCTTACTAAATAATCATTATAGCTGTTTTCTCTCATTTTCGCTCCCATGAAAGTGCTGACAAATTCAATGTCACTTTATTGATTGAAGACAAATTAAGTGTCATTTTCCTTGTGAAGTGAAATGACAAATTAAGTGTCGCTTTTTCCCTGTCAAATATATTCATGATAAATATTGTGTTTTTTTAATACACATTCAGAATTTTGAATACAATAAAGTTTTAAGTGATTTCGGACGGAATATAAAAGCGATGGCAAAAAAAATTTATGAAGTCTTCCAATCATTAGAAAACAAGGCTAACCTCCTTGCAGGTTACTGGGATAACTTCAAAACGGAGATCATCCAGCATTTACCAGAATCCTATCATGGTGAAATAGAGGAACTCTCTAACAACCTACAGAAATCTTTAGAGGTATTAATCGATGAATTGCGCCATCCTACCCTGATTTTAGCGACGACTGGCACCACGAGCAGTGGTAAAAGTACCTTAGTTAATTTTTTATGTGGGGCAGATATTGTGCCTACTGCGGTAAGTGAAATGAGTGCAGGATCTGTTACGATCGCACCTAAATTAAATAAATAGGGTATAATCAACTCAAGATAGATTGAAAGGAGTGCTGCGATCTCACCTTATAATTTCTTCAACGACATTAATTTGTCACTACCACCTCAATGACAAGAATTTGTCATCACGACACTTAATTTGGTACAATGACAGTAATTTGTCACGGATGACAATTAATTTGGCACTGTACAATTAGAGGATATGGAGTATAGGGGAATCGAACCCCTCACCTCTGCGGTGCGATCGCAGCACTCTACCAAATGAGCTAATACCCCAACATAACTTTTTATTCTAACATAATAGAAGGTTTTTCCAAAGTTCGATCGATCCAGTCTAAATCCAACTCCATGAGATGATCTACACACCAATTAGCCTGTCGTTGCAATAGATGAAAAGGATAGGTATTAGCTACCCCAACAACCGACATTCTTGCATTTTTACCGGCTTCGATGCCAACAGGTGTGTCTTCTATTACAAGACATTGTGATGGTTGAAGTTGTGAGTCAGGATTAAGGTGATTAAGTTTTCTCAATGCCAACAAGTAGGCATCAGGTGAAGGTTTACTCATATTTATATCTTCTCCTGTGACAATAACATTGAAATACTGTCTCACATTGATTTTTTCTAGGATATATTCAGTTTCTTTGTATAACGCTCCTGTAATAATTGCGAGGGACAAATGACGAGTCTGAAGATGAAGGATAAATTCGATTACTTTGTCAAAAATGGGCAATTCAGGTATCTTATTGATAATTTCATAATAGGCTTGTGCTTTTATTTGAATGAGTTTATCTAAATATTCATCAGAGACGATTCTACCTCTTTTTGCCAGTATATCTCGTAAACAACCTCGATCGTTTTTCCCTAAACAAATTTGTTGATATTCCAAACCAGAAGGACGTAAATTTTCTCTTAATAATAAATCATCAATTAATTTTTGATGAATTGTCTCATCATTAATAATTACACCATTAAAATCAAATAAAACCGCCTTTAAACCCATTATTAATTTAGTTAAAATTATAGATCAAGAAATTCTTTAATGATAACTTATTATACATTTGTTAAAGAACCTCCGCAACTTGACCCACTTCCTGCGGTACAACCATAACAATGATTTGGTGTTTGAATTTGACTAATTAGATCAAGATTATTTTCTTTTAAAATCTGACTTACAGTTAATCTTTTCTGATTATTACTTAAAGAATAAGTATTTGTCATTTGATTAAAATCACAGTCATAAATATTGCCTAAATAATCAATAGATAACTGATTTCTACACATTAGATTAGGTAAAGTATTATAATTAAAATTAGCTTCTAAAAATTGTAAATAATTATCTTTTATTTCATACTTATCTAAGTAAAAATTAGTTCTTCCCACTGGTAAGTTAGTTATCGTTAAAAGGCTATTAAAATAAATATTAAAATTATCTGCTAAATACTTTTTATAATCTTTTTCAAGATTTTTTTGATTAGGAGTTAACCTGAAATTATTATTCTTAGGTAAAGGAGGATTATATACCAAATCAATAATTAAACTACAATCTATTCCATAACCAAGTTCATTAAGTTTTTGTAAGGCTAAAATTGATTTATTATATACTCCATTGCCTCTTTGTTTATCGACATTATCTTCTAAATAACAGGGTAAAGAAGCCACAACTCTTACTTGATTCTTAACAAAATATTCAGGTAAATATTCGTAGCTAGATTCAAAAAAAATAGTTAAATTCGATCGAACAATCACTTCTTTATTGTTACTTCGAGCTGCTTCTACTAATTCCTTAAAACCATAGTGCATTTCGGGCGCTCCTCCCGTTAAATCAACAGTTTTTATTTGAGAAAATTTATTAATTATTTTTACTAATTGTTGACAAATTTCTGGGGTTAATTCTTCTTTTCTTTTTGGAGATGCTTCTACATGGCAATGAATACAAGCTAGGTTACATTTTCTACCTAAGTTTATTTGTAAAACTGTTATTTTTTCTTTCGGTAAGCTATGATTTATTTTGTCAGCAAAATTAGTTATTTTTTCAGTAATTAGCATTATTTCTTAATAAACTTTTCAAGTTTTAATTTCAGTAATAATTAGTAAAATTTTTCAAAAAAGATATTTTAGACAGTTTATTATCCTTATTTTAACAACAAGATTTGGGAGGACAGCAAGATTTATTATCATCAATTTTTTTATTTTGTTTTGGTTTTTCTTTATAGGCTTTTACAGTCACAGAACGAAATTCAATACCATTAATTACTTGCCAAGGTTCAGTTTGTCTTGCTAAAATTTCTACTTGATTAAATCCCACATTTTCAAACATTTTTATAAATAAATCTTCTCTAAATGCCCCTGAAATACAACCACTCCATAATTCGGGATCATTAATCATTTCTAAGGTTAAATCTCGATCGCAAACTATATCAGAAATAACTGCTTTTCCTTCTGTTTTTAAAACTCGATAAATTTCATCAAATAATTGTTCTTTATCTTCTGGTTTAACTAAATTTAAAACACAATTAGACACCACTACATCGATCGAGTTATCTTTAATTAGAGGTTCTTCTTTTCTAAGTCGATCGCATTTCGCTTCAAAAATTCGTAGTTGTTCTAAACTGTTAATAGGATTATTTTTTAACCATAATTCAACTTTATCTAAAGGTAATTTTAAATCCTGAATTTTACCCTTAATAAAGTTTGTGTTTTGATAACCTAACTTATCACTAATTTCCTCTTGATATTTACGAGATAAATTAAGCATTTCATCATTAAAGTCCACTCCAATAACTTGACCATTTTGACCAACTTTTTGAGCAATAATATAACAGTTTTTTCCTGCTCCAGAGCCTAAATCTAAGACAGTTTCACCTTCATTAACGTATCGTGTAGGATCACCGCAACCATAATCTTTTGCTATAATTTCTTCAGGAATAATCTCTAAAAAACTACTATCATATTCAGTGGGACAACATAAACTTGGTTGATGTTCTTTTGCTCCTGCTTCATATCTTTCTAAAACCGATTTTTCTATATCATAACTCATATAATTTAATCCTAAAATACTGTCTAAATAATAAATTGAAAATACCTTCAATCATTAATTGTTTATTAAAGCTAGTTTACCTGAAATTTAGCTGAAGATAACCTTAAACTTAGTTAATTGATGATGATTGCTCCATAAAAGGCTAAAATAGGTAAGACCAAGTAAAGAAATCTCAGCGTCTATGGATGAAATTCCAGTTGCTTTAAGGGAAGCTAACAAAACTGTCAAATCAAGTTCGATCGTTACAAATAAGATTGGTATTATTATAGTAAGCGGTATTATTGTTCTATTGGCAGGAATTTTTTTCTTTTTCAATCGTAATTCTCAACCAATGCCTCAACCAGTGGAAAATGTTAACAATACTCCTCCTGTGGTAGAAAATGAAAATGAGTTACCAACGGAATCTAATCCGGAGGAAATCTTACCAGATAACATTCTAGGGCATTTACCTTACGAACAAGCTCCCCAAAGTGACTTAAAACCGATAACTCGTGATGGTGGTATTCAGTTAAGAGGAAAAGCCGCCGATAAATTTTTACAAATGCAAACAGACGCTAGGAGGCAAGGTATTATTTTAGCCCCTATTTCAGGATTTCGATCGATCAAAGATCAAGAATATCTTTTTTTTAAAGTAAAAGAGCAACGAAAACAACCTACCTCAAAAAGAGCTGAAGTTAGTGCCCCTCCGGGTTATAGTGAACATCATACAGGATATGCGATCGATATTGGAGACGGCAACGCACCAGCAACAAACTTAAATACTAATTTTGAGCAAACCTCTGCCTATAAATGGTTAAGTCAAAATGCCGCTAAATATAGTTTTGAGCTATCCTTTACTCCTGACAATTTGCAAGGTATTAGTTATGAGCCTTGGCATTGGCGTTTTGTCGGTGATACTCATAGTTTAGAAACTTTTTATAAAGCTCGTCAACTTACCACTAACTTACAACCAAGTTCTGACAATAAAAATTAATATTTACTATCCATGCTAGATTATCGTAATTTACTATCCGATTTAATTAACCGTTATCGTCACCGAGTTGATTTCTTAAGTATTCGTCTTGAAAAAGGAGAAGGTAGCAATATTGTTATCAAAAATAATCAAACAGAAAGCCTGAGTGAAGGAATATCTTTAGGTGGACAAATTCGTGCGTGTTATAAAGGGGGTTGGGGTTTTGCTACTTTCAATGACTTAACTCAACTACCTCTGAGAATTGAGGATGCCATTACTTCAGCCTTGCTAATTGGAGATGACGAGACTATTTTAGCACCTGTTGATCCTGTTCAAATCTCTTGTCAATTGCCTTTAACCGGTACAAATCCTCGTTTAATCTCTCTTGGTGACAAAAAAAGACTATGCGATCGATATAACCGTATTTTAAGCCAAGTTGATGAAAAAGTTACCAGCAGTTTAGTTAGTTATAGTGACAGTCAACAAACTATTCTTCTCGCCACTTCTGAAGGTACGATGATTGAGCAATCGTGGATTGACTGTGAAATGCGATTTAGTGCGATCGCCAAAAATGGGAAATCTGTGCAAACAGGAAGAGAAACCACAGGCACAAGAAAAGGTTATGAAGACTTAACCAACCTTGATAATATCGTTGCAAATGCTTCAAAAAGAGCCGTTAATGCCCTAAAATACCCTTCTGTCAATGGGGGTACATATACGGTAGTAATTGACCCTATTTTAACAGGTTTATTTGTTCATGAAGCCTTCGGTCACTTGTCTGAAGCTGATATGGCTTACGAAAACCCCGACTTACTAGAAGTAATGAGTATAGGACGTAAGTTTGGGGGAGAATATTTACAAATTTTTGATGGTGCAATGGTAGAAGGTCATCGAGGCAGTTATTATTATGATGATGAAGGTACACCAGCTACCACCACTCAGTTAATTAAGGATGGTGTTTTAGTGGGAAGACTTCACTCAAGGGAAACTGCGGGAAAATTAGGTGAAAAACCCACTGGTAATGCTAGATGTTTAAACTATCACTACCCACCGATCGTGCGTATGACTAACACATGGATAGCCAGAGGAAAAACTCCTGTACCAGATTTATTTACGAATATCAAGGAAGGAGTTTATGCGACTAACTGGATTGGAGGTATGACAAACGGAGAAATGTTTACTTTTACCGCCGGGGAAGCATGGATGATTCGAGATGGTAAAATTGCTGAACCCGTCAAAAATGTTACTTTATCAGGTAATGTTTTTAAAACTCTAGCAAATATAGAGTCGATCGGGGATGATTTTTATTGGGATGAATCTGGAGGTTGTGGTAAAGGAGGACAAAGTGGCTTACCGGTGGGCTGTGGTGGCCCTAGTTTGCGTATTAAAGATGTCGTTATTGGTGGCGAATAATTTTTAATAACTGAGGTTAAACAAAGCAAAATATTTGAGATTGAAGGTGTTAGGTATTAGGTTAAATTTTTCTAACAATAAAAAAACTGTGAAACCCTTAACTTTTCTCTTTTCCCTCTTCCCTAACCCTAGATGAGTTTTAGCTTACTTATTGTGATTAATGATACCAACAAAAACTCCAATTAATGGTCATAATCCATGAGAAGATTAATTAAAGTGAAAAAATGTTACCTCTGATAGAAGGATTTTTAAATGGTATAAGCATTGGTTCAGTTCTATTAATTGCCGCCCTAGGATTAGCCATCGTTTTTGGTTTGATGGGAGTAATTAATTTAGCACACGGTGAATTGATGATGTTAGGTGCTTATACAACTTTTGTTGTGCAAAATATTTTTAAGCCTTTGGGTGAACCTTGGTTTAATTTTTATATTATTGTCGCTATTCCTGTGGCTTTTATAGTAGCGGCGATCGCAGGGATAATTTTAGAACGAGGTGTAATTCGTTTTCTTTATGGGCGGCCACTAGAAACCCTTTTGGCAACTTGGGGGGTTAGCTTAATTCTCCGTCAATTGGTAAGAAGTGTAAACTGGTCAATGACGATCGGTATAGTGGTATTCTCTTTATTATTTTTTGGCGGAATGTGGTTTTTATCCCGTCAAGGCAATTGGGAACAGATTCGAGCTAAATTCATCGCCATTACTTTACCTTTAGCTAGTGCGATCGCTATTATTACGGGAATATTAATTAACAGTTCTAAAAATCAAGCCTTAACGAAAGCCTGGTTTAGTGCGAGAAACGTTGATGTAACTGCTCCTGCATGGTTAAGAGGTGGAATCCCACTGGGCGCATTTCAATTTCCCATGGCAAGGGTGTTTATTATTGTCCTAACTATTCTTTGTATCGTTGGGGTATATTGGTTTTTGAATGGATCAGATTGGGGTTTAAAAATTAGAGCCGTTACCCAAAACCGCACTATGAGTTCTTGCTTAGGTATTCCTACTGCTACCGTTGACGCTTTAACTTTTGCTTTAGGTTCAGGATTAGCCGGAATTGCAGGAGTCGCTATCAGTTTACTTGGTTCTGTTGGGCCTAATACAGGACAAAATTATATTGTAGATGCTTTTATGGTGGTGGTTGTTGGCGGAGTAGGTAATTTACTTGGTACTATTATTGCGGCATTGTCGATCGGTACTATATCTTATATTGTCGGTTCTGGTAGTATTGGATTAGTGCTTATGTCTCAAAATGTCGGATCTTCATTCATGGAGATTATTAATTTCTTTGCGAATACTAGCATGGCGAAGGTATTAGTATTTATTATGATTATTACTTTTTTACAAATTAAACCTTCTGGTATTTTCCCTCAAAAAGGACGTACGGCTGAGTTATAGGAATAGAGAAAGAGAAAAAGAGGAGAAATATTATTTGATTCCTCATTTCTCATTCCTCATGTCTTATTTATGCAGTAACTAATTGAGGGCGTTTGCTGTTACGAATAGAAGAAATTGCCTCAGCATAATCGGGGGCATTGAATACGGCTGAACCAGCGACGATCGCATTAGCACCTGCTTCGAGTACTTGCCATGTATTGTTTGCTTTTAAACCGCCGTCAACTTCAATCCAAGGATCTAAACCTCGATCGTCACACATTTGACGTAAAGCTCTGATTTTAGGAACTACGGTAGGGATGAAACTTTGTCCACCAAAGCCGGGGTTAACACTCATGATTAAAACTAAATCACAAACATCAATAACATACTCAATTAATTCTAAAGGAGTGGAAGGATTAAGTACAACTCCAGATAGTTTGCCTAACTCACGAATTTGACATAAAGTACGATGTAAGTGAGGAGACGCATTATGTTCAGCGTGAACCGAAATAATATCTGCTCCTGCTTTGGCAAAATCTTCTACATACTTTTCAGGTTCAACGATCATTAAATGAACATCTAAAGGTTTTTTGGTATAAGGGCGAATTGCTTGTACAATTAAGGGACCGATCGTGATATTGGGTACAAAACGACCATCCATAACGTCAACGTGAATCCAATCTGCACCAGCTTCGTCTACAGCTTTAATTTCATCTCCAAGACGACTAAAATCTGCCGATAGAATAGAAGGGGAAATAACGACTTCTTTATTACTCATGGTTACTATTAAATATAATTAAGTTGGGATTAATTGTAACAAAATCTTTAAATTTTCTTTAAGTGTATCAGGTGTTGGCAAAATCGAGAATATAATTAGAGGTTATTTCTGGTTTTTCTAAGTGTGGTACATGACCGCAATTTTTAACCCAAATTAATTTATTATCAGGAATTAATTCTTGAAATTTGTTAGCAGGTTTTAGTCCCAAAATTTTGTCATTTTCTCCCCAAATAGTTAAACTTGGTTGTTTAATGGTACTTAATTCACTGGCAAAACAACCATAACCGCCACTTTTGCTGAATGCAATTAAGGCTTTATTCCAGTAGTCACATTCTAAGTGCAAAGCGGCACAGGTTAAAGCATCTTCATGGGCTAATTTTCGATCGAAATAAGCCATTTCACTAATACTTTGTCTTACTTTTAAGTTTCGTAAAAATTCTGTGGCTAAAAATCCTAATGGGGGAAACAAAAATTTTCCAACAATGGGGTGTTTAGTTAATCCTCCGCTATCGAGTAATACTAATTTTTCTACTGTTTCGGGATAGGTTAAACAAAAATCTATTGCCGTTGCACCTCCCATAGATGCACCTATTAAGATAACGGGTTTTTGAATCATTGTCTGCCAAAATTGATACAGATGGCTTTTGATTGTGTTGGGAGAGTATTCGAGCGAACTTTGACGATGGGTAAAACCAAACCCTAGTAAGTCTAATACCCAAACTTGATGATTTTTGCTCAAAAAAGGTATTAAACGCCTAAATTCTAGTAAAGAACTATCAAAACCATGAAGTAAAATAATGGGAGGTTGTTTTTCTCCTACTACGGCATAACTTGTTTGAATGGGAGAAGGAGTGAAAGAGACATTAATAGGAGTAAATTTAATTTGCTGAAATAGATTAATCGATGAGGATTCTGTCAGTTTTTCAGCTCGATCGAGGATAATTTTTGGTAACATTGACATTAATACACTGATGAAAGTCATAAATCTGATGTTACGATAAAGTCTGACTTGTTATCTATTACTTTTCTCGAAAAACTAGATGATATTTTAACTCTTATCGGTTAAGTGATTTTTTGATCAATTCCTATTTTTACGATCGTTATGACCAAACCAACTAGAATTAGTGGTTATACTATATTTTGTTTGTAAAACTTTAGTAACATCTTCGATCGTGCCATCAGCAGAAACCCAACCGTCTTCAATATCGGGAAAATCAATTTTACAATTCTCACATTTTTTATCAGAATAAAAACGGATAGGACACCAGAAAGATTCTACATTTCGTAACATTTCTGTACCTAATGACCAAACTCCTGTCATCCAATCACAATATAAACACCAAATTAAATCATAACCGACTAATCCTTGAAACTTTTGACGAGAAACGTTAACCCATTCTTTGGCATCATATTTTGGTAGGTTTACCAATTTTGTTAAGGGAGGATATACCACAATTTCCGCCAACCTTACTCCCCAAAAAACAGGTATAGCTAAAGCTGTAATCCAGACTGCTAGGTGATTACGCCACTTGCCAAAGATTTGACTAAGAGTAGTAGAAATTTTTGCTTTTTGGGGTGATTTCCTATGTTTCCATTCATGAGCAAAAATCCAAATCCAAAGTCCACTAATTTCCCCAACTAATGCAACCCCAACTCCATTCCATTGTGATACGATCGTACCTAGTAATAGAGGAAATAACATAAAATAGCTAAGTATAATATCAATACCAGGTGCTACGCAAAAAAAGTCACCAATTTTCACTCCCATCTCACCGAAATAAGGAAGCAAATGTAAAAATATTGCTCCTGTTATGATAATAGCTATAGAAGTTAAGTATAAACTAGTCAAATTCATAAATTATTTTTTAAAATTACGATCATTTTATTGCTTAACTATAGCTAATTTTTAATCACTTTAACTTTTTAAGTTTTTATTCTAAAAAGATTTAGTATTTTATTATTAGTTTTATCAAATGAAGTTTATTTTTACAAAATAGAGATAAATAAAAAATAATTATAAACGATACTAAGTTACTAAATTTCTAAAGTTTTTCCCTTAGTTTCAATTCTCAAAAAATAAGTCAAAATTCCAGCTAATAAACAACTGAAGGCTAAAATATATAGTAAATTAGATACTCCTAAATCTTCTCTTAAAATAGGTAATAAAAAAGTTCCCAATACTGCTCCACTTTTTGCGATCGCTGCCGCTAATCCTGCACCAGTAGCTCTAATAGAAGTGGGAAAAATCTCTCCAGAAAGTAAAAAAGTTGTAGAATTAGGTCCTGCATTCATCAATAAATTAAACACTAAAAAACCACTAAAAACTAGGATAAAATTAGGATGTTGATTAATATTAGGATCTCCTGCTATTCCTAATAGTATTAATCCTAAAGCCATACCAATAAAACCAATAATTTGTAAGGGAATTCTACCTACTTTATCAACTAATAAAACTGCTACTAAAAAGCCTATTATCAAAAACAAATCTACTATAGCTGAACCCTGAGCCGATCGTATTTGACGAATAATAAAATTATCCTGATTATTAAAAGCTAAAATCGCAATAATTGTGGGAGTAAAAATACCAATACCATAGGTAGCAATATCTTGTAAAAACCAAGGAATAGATGCTAATAAAGTATTTTTAATATATTTTGGTGAAAATAAAGAACTATAATTAAGATTAGTTTCTTCAGGTTGAGGATCACTTTCTGAGTTAACAATAATATCCGTTTCTAATAATTCTCTAGCGGCTAATTCAGCATTTTTATAATCTCCTTTAGCAATATAATATAGAGGACTTTCTAAAAGAAATTGTAGCCGTAAAAACCCGACAAAAATAGCTAATAATAAACCAATACCTAACATTGCTCTCCATCCATATTTAATCAAAATATCAAGAGAATTAGGAAAAATTTGAGTAAAAATATTGATAATAATAATACCTGTTAAAGCACCAAATAAAGCTCCCACTGCTTGAAAAGTAAATGCACCAATAACCATTCTTCCTCTTAAACGAGAAGGCACATTTTCAGTAATATAAGCCACACTAATGGGATAATCAGCACCAATACCAACTCCTACTAAGAAACGGAAAAAAATTAAAGAAAAAGCATTCCAAGCTAAAGCAGTTCCAGCACTAGAAATAATAAAAATCAAGACATCAATTAATAACATTTTTTGTCGGCCAATTTTATCGGTAATTCCTCCTAATGTGAGTGATCCAATTAAAGATCCAATAATAGCAGAAACAGCGATCGAGCCTATTTGAGTAGTTGTAAGGTTAAAGTCTTTTTCGAGAAAAGGTAAAGCAATTCCGATAATAAAAAAATCAAATCCATCTAAGGCAATTAAACCGGCAGATAATAGCCATAAAAACCACATTGGTTTTGTCAATTTAGATTCATCTAATTTAGATTCAAAGTTGTTCATTTTTGATAAAAATATAACCAAAATTAAATTTATAAAACCTCATTAATTTGTTAAAATTTTAAGCAATGAAAGTTTTATCACTAACTTTTTATTTTATCAAACTTATTAATTTATCTATCATAATGAATCATAATTCTATAACGGTTATTGGAGGAGGATTAGCAGGTACAGAAGCCACATGGCAAATTGCCAAAGCAGGTATTCTCGTTACTTTATATGAAATGCGCCCCATTGTTAAAAGTCCAGCCCACCATAGCGAAGAATTAGCAGAATTAGTTTGTAGTAACTCTTTTGGTGCAGATGCCGTCGATCGAGCGGCTGGTTTACTACATCAAGAACTACGTCAATTAGGCTCTATTGTAATACAAACTGCTGATAACCACAAAGTACCCGCAGGAGGAGCGTTAGCTGTCGATCGAGGTGTTTTTAGTCAAGAACTAACTCAAACCCTTGTAAATCATCCTTTAATTACTCTTAAACGAGAAGAAATTAAGACCATACCATCCAACGGAATTGTAGTATTAGCGACAGGCCCTCTCACTAGTCCTCCCCTCGCCCAAGAATTACAGAATTTGACAGGGATGGATTACCTTAACTTTTTTGATGCGGCAAGTCCTATCATAGTAGGAGAGTCCATCGATAAAGATATTGCTTTCCTTGCATCCCGTTACGACAAAGGAGAAGCTGCCTATTTGAATTGCCCCATGAATAAAGAGCAGTATTTGCATTTTTGGCAAGAAGTACGCCAAGCTGAACAGGCGGAATTGAAAGACTTTGAACGAGAAAATGCTACATTTTTTGAAGCCTGTTTGCCCATAGAAGAATTAGCTAGACGAGGAGAAGATACCATGAGATATGGGCCTTTGAAACCAATTGGATTATTTGATGCTCGTTTGGGAGACTTCAAAGAAAATAAAGATAAGCGTCCTTATGCCGTAGTACAACTGCGTCAAGAAGATAAAGCAGGACAATTATGGAATATGGTAGGCTTTCAAACAAATTTACGATGGGGAGAGCAACAACGGGTATTTCGCATGATTCCGGGATTAGAAAAAGCAGAGTTTGTGCGTATGGGAGTAATGCACCAAAATACTTTTTTAAATGCACCTCAACTATTAAAAAGTACTTTACAGTTTAAATATCGAGAGACTCTCCTTGGGGCAGGGCAAATTATCGGTACAGAAGGTTATACAGCCGCCGCCGCCGGAGGTTGGTTAGCTGGTACAAATGCGGTAAGGGTGGCACAGAATAAACCTCCTTTAACTCTCCCCAACGTTACCATGATGGGTGCTTTATTTGAATTTATCAGTAGTGCCGATGCTAAACATTTTCAACCTATGCCTCCTAATTTCGGTATTATTCCCACTTTTCCTCAAAAAATACGCAATAAACGAGAACGTTATCAAGCATACGCTAATAGATCGATCGATGCGCTTAATTCCTTGACGATGAATATATAGCAGAAGGCAAAAGGCAGAAAGAAAATATATAATATTTCAACAATGGATAATGGACAATTGACATAAGTATTTATCCTAACTCCTACCAAAAAACTTTTTCGGCAACCCTAATTATTAATATGAAGTTTCATTGCAAAAGATTAAGAACAAATTGCCAAACATTGCAATATCAGTAATGATTAAAATTGTTTAAAAAGCATTTTTTATAGTAAACAAAATTTATTTCGACATCAGAACATAATATGAATATTATTGTAGTCGGACTTTCCCATAAAACCGCCGCCGTTGAAGTACGAGAAAAATTGAGTATTCCTGAAGCCAAAATCGAAGAATCGATAAAGCATCTTCTTAGTTACCCTCATATCGAAGAAGTTGGTATTATCAGTACTTGCAACAGGCTTGAAATTTATGCTGTGGTAAAAGAAACGGAACAAGGAGTTAAAGAAATTACTCAATTTTTAGCAGAAATAGGACATCTGTCTTTACACCATTTAAGACGACATCTATTTATTTTATTACATCAAGATGCAATTCGTCACTTAATGCGAGTTTCTGCGGGATTAGAAAGCCTTGTATTAGGGGAAGGGCAAATTTTAGCCCAAGTCAAAAATACCCATAAATTAGCTACAAAATATCAAGGTATGGGACGACTACTCGATCGACTTTTCAAACAAGCCATTAGCGCTGGAAAAAGGGTGCGTACAGAAACAAATATAGGTACTGGTGCTGTTTCTATTAGTTCGGCGGCGGTGGAATTAGTGGATACCAAAGTAGATGACTTATCCTCTCAAAAAGTGTCAATTATTGGTGCGGGAAAAATGTCTCGGTTATTAGTGCAACATCTTGCCTCAAAAGGGGCTGATAATATTGCTATTGTAAATCGTTCTACCAGTCGATCGCAAGAACTCGCCAAACAGTTTCCCCAAGTTAGCTTACAGCTTCATCCCCTCGAAGATATGATGACAGTGGTGAGGGAATCAGATATAGTGTTTACTAGCACTGGTTCAATGGTGCCTATTCTTGATAAAAATAATCTCTCCAATATAGAAGCATCTCGATCGATCATGTTAGTGGATATTTCTGTCCCTCGCAATGTTTCCAGTGATGTGGCAGAATTAGATTTTATAATTTCCTATAATGTTGATGATTTGAAAGCGGTAGTTGCTCAAAATCACGCTAGTCGTCGAGAAATGGCAAGAGAAGCAGAGATATTATTGGAAGAAGAAATCGAGGCTTTTGAGTTGTGGTGGCAATCCTTAGAAACCGTGCCAACTATTAGCTGTTTACGCAGTAAAATTGAAGAAATTCGAGAACAAGAATTAGAAAAAGCCTTATCCCGATTAGGTTCAGAATTTGCCGAAAAACATCAAGAAGTAATAGAAGCCTTAACCAGAGGTATTGTTAACAAAATTCTACATGATCCTATGGTACAGTTACGAGCTCAACAGGATATTGAAGCTCGGCGCAAGGCTTTACAGACTTTACAAACTTTATTTAACCTTGAAATTAGCGAACAGTTTGGTTAATTTAGAGACAAAAAAGTCTTTTGATAGGAAATATTTTGTTTAATACAGCAACTTCAATAAAAAACAAGGGGTTTAATCCCCTTGCTCATAAGTTTTAATTAAAAAAGTATATCTTAATTAACAGGAGTTACACTAGCAATACTTGCACCTTGTTTGTGTAAAGTTTGATAAAGTTCAAATAATTTACTAAAAGGAACCATATAAACTTTGTTAGGACGGCGATATTTAGGAAAAGCATTATAAACTTTTGCGCGGTAGCCCGTTACTTCTACTCGGTAAATAGCACCATCTTCATCAGCACCTACACCCTGACGGGTAGCAGAAGTTAAAGGAGTTTCTTGGAAAGCCCAACCACCACCAGTCGAACCACCAGAAGGAGGAATTACTGATAAGGGGGTTTGAGTTAACACGCTTTTATGAATTACAGGAGATTGTAAAGATTTACCTACATCACTACTAGCTGCACCACGAAGCATTGCAAACATATGGGTAAACTCTACCATTGTACGATTGTTGGCAGTTTTATAACCACGATAGTAAGGAACAATATTATCTCCGTATGCTTCGGTATATTCGTCACTATCAATATAAGCGTTAATATCAGCTTCGTAACCGAGAGTGTCTAAAATATCGCTATGGTATCTCATTTCATCTTGATTTTCAGGAGTACGTCCTAAAAAGTGTTTAAAATTGAGTTCAGTAAAACGATAACGAGGACAAGTTTCAAAGAAACGTTGACGGTATAAATCGGAATTTGCGATCGCACGAACAAATTCTCTGACGGTTAACTGTCCATTACGGAAACGAGATTCTGCATTTGTAACTCTTTCGTTACTCATGATATAAGAATTTCCGACTACTTGACGATAAACGGCATTGATAATCTGAGAAATTCTTTCGTCAGAATCATGGGGTTTTCTTTCTACAATGGATGCTTCTTCAAATAAACTGATACCCAAATTTGCGCTTTGTTGTAAAGACATCTAATAGTCTCCTTTTACGAGTGTGTTAATTTTTAAATTTAATTTTCTTAACAAAACTTAATAAACTAAGTAGTAATAAATACCAATTAGAAAAGTTTAATCGGATACGGTTAGCTATTAAGTGTGTACACTTATTAATCTCTTAGGAGCTTATAAGGTAAAGAGTTGAGCCTACCTACTTAAGTCTCTAAGAATTAATTAATAATCATTTTTTATGACAGGATTTTTATTTCCAGTCAAATCTATTTATACTATGAGAAGTGTGCATTTATTATCAAGATTTGTAAAGAGAAGGTCGAATTGATAATTGATAATTGATAATTAAGAATTGAGAATTGTCAACTGTCAACTATCAACTTTTGTGCTATGCTTCGTTATGCTTATTTTCCGGGATGTGTTTCTCAAGGTGCGTGTAAAGAGTTACATACTGCTACTATGGCTATTAGTAGCGCTTTAGACATTGAATTAATCGAGTTGAAGAAAGCCTCTTGCTGTGGTTCTGGAACTTACAAAGAAGATTCTCAATTATTAGAAGATACCGTAAATGCTCGTAATATTGCCTTAGCAGAATCTCTTAATTTACCTTTATTAACCCACTGTAGCACTTGTCAAGGGGTAATTGGTCATGTGGATGAAAGACTAAAAGAGGCACAACAAGATAATCCTGATTATTTGAGTAAGGTTAATAGTTTTTTAGAAAAAGAAAATTGCTCTCCTTATCAGGGTACAACGGTAGTAAAACATATTTTATGGGCTTTAGTGGGGGATTATGGTTTAGAAGCATTGAAAGCCAAGGTGATTAAACCATTAACAGGATTGAAATGTGCTTCTTTTTATGGTTGTTATTTGTTACGCGCTCAAAAAAATCTCCCTTTTGATAATCCTTTCAATCCTCAATCTTTGGAAAGTGTTTTTACTGCATTAGGAGCAACTCCCGTTTATTATGAAGGTAGAATCAAATGTTGTGGTTGGCCTTTGTCCAGTTACGCTACAAAACAATCTTTTCAGATGGCAGGTAATAATTTATTGGATGCGATAAATCAAGGTGCAGATTGTATTGTTACACCTTGCCCTCTTTGTCATCTTAATTTAGATTCTCGTCAACCAGAAGTTGCTAAAATAATAAATCAAAAATTAGATATTCCTATTTTACATTTACCTCAATTAGTGGGTTTAGCATTAGGTATTAAACCCGAAGAATTAGGGATAAATCATCATATTGTTTCAACTAAAAAAATTATTAATATCATTAATAAAAACCGATATAATCCAGACTAATTAAAGGCTTTTTGAGTTAAGGTAATTATGGAAATTAAGTAAAACTTTTAAAAATAGATTTGTCAAACAAAATATCAGATTTTGCTCTTTTAAGATAACTTAAATCATTAATTTTTTATGTCAATTAATTGTCAACTTTACTAACTTAATAGTTTTATAATATGATTATATATTTTATCCGTCACGGTATCGCAGAATTGAGATCGATCGAAAAAGATGATTCCCATAGAATTTTAACCTCTAAAGGGATAACTAAAACTCAAAAAGTAGCTCAAAAATTATCTTATTTAGACATAAAATTTGATGTTATTATAACAAGTCCTTATACTAGAGCAAAAGAAACAGCAATTCTTCTTAAACAGGCAAAATTAAGTAGTGAAATTATAGAACATTCTGCTTTAACTCCCGATGGTAATATTTTAGAGTTGATTAACTGGTTACAAAATTCTGATTATCGAGAAAATAGTTGTTTGGCTTTGGTAGGGCATCAACCAGATTTGGGAAATTGGGTTGAATTATTAGTTTTCGGAGAAATTAAAGGAAAATTAATAGTAAAAAAAAGTGGTATTATCGGTGTTGAATTATGGGATTTATCTAACCCTATTGGTAACAGTGAATTATTTTTATTAGCAGGTCCAAAATGGATAAGTAATTGATCATAGCATTCGTATTTAAGTTGTGTCTCAAAGCCTAAAGATTATTTCTTCTTCATTTACTTTACTTTTGTTGTTAATTTTTCTATAGAACCCATTTGGTATCTATTGTACATATTCTTAAAATTTAGCGGATACGTGTTAACAGCGTTTTTATTGAGTCCATCCTTCCCCAATATATTCATCATTTTTTGGCCAAAGAATTATTTGTATTTATTTTTGTTTCTTTTACTCTACCGGGGGTAAATTTACCTGAAAATGAATAGCCTGATCGTCTTACATAAAGTCTTATTTTATTTTTTTGTGATCCTTCTAACTTTTCCTTATTTCTTTCGCAATGTAACTTTTCAACTTCTAGTAAAAAAGCAATGTCCTTTATCGCTAAGTCCAAATATTCTTGAAGTTTACGTCTGTTACTTATAACCTGACCAATAAGTTTAGCAGTAATAGCCGCAATAATTGTGCTAATAATTGAACACCCCCCCGAAATAATAGAGGCTTGAACTTGAGGGGCAGAAAAGTCAAAAGAAAACATTTTATCTCAACCAATTAGTGTAAATTAATTTATCTTAACAATCAATGGCATCATATTCTTTGTAATGTTTTTTGTATTGTGTCTTTTATTAGTTTCACAAATTCCGTGTTTCCTTGTTGAATAAATAAATTTTTAGCTTTCTTTAAATCAGTGATCGCCTTCTGATATTCTCCTAAATCATCATAAGTATTACTTCTGTTGTGATAAGCGAAAGCAAGATTAAGTATTTGTGCTTAGTGCAAAAATGGGATGCTCCCTGTCATTGGTCATTTATTAATTGTTTACAAATCATTTAGGATTGCTATATTCATTATTCTTAAGCAAAATTAGGTTTAAATAGTAAATAAATGCCGATCGAAAAACCTAAAATATTCGGTATCCAAGCTGCCATGAAAGGAGAAATAACACCAATTAATCCTAAACTACCAATCATAAAACCGATAAAATAGTAACCAAAAACAATGGCTACACAGATACCAAAACCAGTGGCTTTACTGGCACTATTTGGACGAGAACCTAAAGAAGATCCAACTAAAGCAAATATAATACAAACAAAAGGAAAAGCAATTTTTTGAGCAGTCCTGACTTGAAACATTAAAACAGTTTTTTCATCTCCTAATAATCTTAATAATCTAATATATTCTTGAGATTGTGCAATATTCATTTCGTAAGGATCTCGACTTTTAGAAGCTAATTCTAAGGGAGTTTTGGATAAAGAAATTTGCGTTTGTCTAAAAAAATATTCTTTCCCTGCTAAGGGAGTTTCTTTGATATTGTAGATTACTCCATTAAATAAATCCCACACTTGAGATCTGCTATTCCAGCGTCCTTTTTCTGATATTATTACTTTATTTAATGTCTTTTTTTCTGTGTCTAAAATAGTCACAGATTTCATGTTTTCTCCGTCAAATGCTTGGGCATAAAATAATGTTTTTAGTTGTTTTGTTGCTCTTCCATTTTCTTCTTGAACTTGAATATATTCAGGATAAAAAATATCTTGTCTCAATAAAAATTTTCTTTGTTCATTAAGTTTATCCACTAAAATAGTGGTAACTTTATAGTTAGCATTTGGAACAATTAATTCGTTAAAAACAAAGGTTAAAAAAGTAATTAATAAGCTGAAAATTAAGGCTGGAATAATTAGTCGAAAAAGGCTAACTCCTGTACTTCTCAAGGCAATTAATTCGTTATCGTTACTTAAACGACTATAGGTGATTAAAGTGGTTAATAAAAGTGATATGGGTAAAGCATAGGCTATATATTCAGGTATTTTTAAGCAAAATATTTCGATGGCAGAGATTAATGGTAAGTTGGAGTTAACAATTTTATAACTTAAATCAGATAAGGTTGCGATCGCAACACCTAGAGCAGAAAAAAGTGCTACACCAAAGAAAAAGGGACTCATCAACTCTCTTACCAAATAAACATCCATTATTGATAGTTTAAAAGTGCGCATTCAACTTAAAATGATAAATTGGACTTATCAAGATTAGAGTTACCAAAAACAAGTTTTTTCAAACTATATACTAACTTTATTCAGGGACGATTTCATAACTAGAATTAATGATCAAAACGAAAAACTCGTCAATCTTATCCTATCCGATAACTGTAATTCTGGTAGTTGGTTTAATCATTAGAGCCATTATTGCCCTATATTTACAACCAGGATATGATGAGGCTTATTATTATCTCTACACGCAAAATTTAGACTGGAGTTATTTTGATCATCCTTTCCTAGTATCTTTAACCACCGGTTTGGGAGTATGGTTAACAGGAGAAGTTAATCAATTTACCATTCGTTTTGGTACACTAATTATCACGACAGGTAGTTTATATTTTCTTTACTTAATAGGAAAAAACCTATTTAATCACGAAAGTGGGTTAATGACATTACTCATAGCGTCTTCAATTCCCATTTTTACAGTCGCATTTGGGGTTTTAACGTTACCTGATGTTCCCTTAATTTTTTTTCTAACATTAACACTATTATTTGCATCTTATGAGTTTTTTCCTTTTCAAAATAAAATTACCTATAAACCTAGTTATCGTCTTATTTTAATAGGTTTTTGTTTGGGATTAGCTTGTTTAAGTAAATATCATGGGTTTATTTTTGCTTTAGGTTTAGTCGGATTTTGTATTTTTAATTATCCCTATAGGCGAGTTTTTTCTTCTCCTTGGTTAATTTTAAGTTTTCTAGTATTTATTATTACTTTATTTCCTCTTTTATATTGGAATTGGCAAAATGATTGGGCATCTTTTGGTTTTCAACTTTCGACTCGTTTTGATTCCCCCGCTTCATCTACTATCACCATTAATCCTTTTAATACAATTGTAGTTGCCTTAGTTAGTATTGGTTATTTATTTCCTAGTTTTGGTTTTCCTCTGTGGTGGATTGGGGGGGTTACTTTTTGGGAAGAAATTACTGTTAAATTTAATTTTCGTTATCGATTAATTTTATGGGTTTGTTTACCTTTAATTATTGGTTTTACTCTTTTAGGGGCTGTGACACAAATTCTGCCTACTTGGGCAATGCCCGGTTTTTGGTTTTTAACTCTGATTTTAGGTAATTATTGCACTAAATGGGCTAAAGAATATCCCAAACTAATTAAACGTTGGTTTTTCTTTTCTTTTCTAATTATTAATACTATTATTTTTGTGATGTTATCTCATTTTAGTATGGGGTTATTTCAAAAACCGAATCAAAATGCTTTCTTTTCTGGTTTAATTGCACCACAAAATGATCCTTCTACGGAATTAATCGATATTATACAATTACGATCAAACTTTAAAAACTCCTCAGAATTTTCCCAAGCCTTACAACAAGCAGATTTTATTTTTACCAATCAATATTATCTCGGAGGTTACATTGGTATGGCGATCGCACCTTTAACAGAAATTCCTGTAACTTGTTTTAGTGATGATAGTCGTGGATTTAACTATTGGTATCCCCTGGAAAATCTTAAAAGAAAACGGGGATTATATATTACAACGCAACGATTTGCAAAAAAAGAATTAGAACAAAAGTACCGTCAATATTTTCAACAGTGGAAAAAAATAACTGAAATTCCTTTATTTCGATCAGGAGAAATAACAGAGGTATTCTATATTTATGAAGGAATAAATTTAATCACTATCCCCGATTTCAGACAAGAAAAAATTAACTAAGATGACAGAGTTTTTCCTGTGTTGACTATCCCTATATCCCTATAATAAAGAAATTGATAAACCAATAAATTATGATCATTGAAACCAATCATGATAGATTTAAGTTATTTTTCTTTAGGGATTTTGTTATGGTTAGGAAGTTGTGGCTTTTTAATTACTCTAAGACGAGATAATAATAATTCCTCCTCCTCAAAAAAAATACCTTCATTTGACTCCTCTTTTCGTGATTCAACTAAAATTCAAAAATTAGAAAAACAACTAGAAATTAAAATTAATAATTTAGCTTTCGCTACTGAAAAGATAAAAGCCTTACAAGAAGAATTACAAACTGTCAGCGATCGATTAGAATACAATCAAGATAAATATAAAAAATCTGAGCAAGAATCAAAAACAAAAGTTGATAATTTGGAAAACCAGATAGAAAGATTAGAAAAAAAATGTCTGGAATTAAATCAAGAAATAGAAAATTTACCGATAAAATTAATTAGAGATTGGCAACAAAAATCTTTTGAGTCGTTACAAACATTACTCGCCAACTATCCTACTGCCAAAATCATGGTAAAACTAAAACCAGAGTTACCTGCCAAAAATGTGATTACCTTACTAAAACCCTTAGATAAAGTATTAATACAATGGGGAATAGAATCTATTGGCAAACCTTGGGAAAAAGTCTCATATAATCCTCAAATACATTATAGTGACGAAGAAAATTTAATCCCAAATGAAATGGTTTACATTCGTTTTGTGGGTTATCGTCAACAAGAAAAAATTTTATTACCGGCTAAAGTTAGTCGCACACTACCCGGAGAAAAAAAGTCTCAATAAACTCATTTAAGTCTTAGCAATCAGTCGTTAGCAAAAGAGAAAATAGTTATAATTACTCACCTAATAGTTAAACTTATTTTTAATCAAAAAAAAGTTAAAAGTTATGTTTTCATTCCCTTTTGCTTTTTGCCTGAATGCTTATAAACCTCATCTCAAAAAGAGGTTAAGAAAATTCAATTAATCGCTTAATTGTCTGAGATGAATATTTTTTCTTCCCAATACAACCTCAAATTCATCTCCCGGTTTTAAACCCATTTTATCAGTATAAGCCTTACCGATCGAAAGATTACCATTAGATTGTACATTAATGCGAAAATTAGCACTTCTGCCTCTTTTTTTACTATCGACAGTAGTTTCATTATCGAGATTAATTCCTTCTGCTTCTATTAAAGCATTGAGAAATTTAACCATACTAACTCTTTTTTGATCATTATCTGTCAAAGTATAATAACCACACTCAATCGCTTTTACTTCTCGTGAAACATTACCCAATTTTTTTACAGTTTTGAGTAATTCTTTTCCTGTAAGAGGTTGTTGCTTTTTGTTTGCCATTTACTTCTATTTTCCTAATTTTTAAACTGCCTATTTTGAGTCAATATACAAAATAGTTTTTAAATTTTTGTTCATTAACCATAATATACTAATAAAGTCAAATTTTACTTTTTTTCTAAACATAATCTTTGACTATGATTTTCAGAGTCTTTTTTACTAATTTATCTTTATAATGATATTTTTCGTAAATTCTTGAGGATTAAGATATTAATTAGTAATTTCGTAAAGATATTTGATAATATTTAAGACATCTGGATGTTTAAACAAATAAAAAATTTTTTAATAAGGAAGTCAAGAATATAATTTAAGATAATTTTTATATTGATAATTTCAGTAAATATGGCAATCCCATTTTAGTTCTAATATTTTGCTTAGGTTAGGAGATAGGAAATAGAAGGAAACAATATTTTGGATGGAAACAACATTTTTTTGTTTTGAAGTAATAAATAGTAGAGGATCAATTTTGTTTTGATAAGTTAATATTATAAAAACGAACCTCTTTTTTGACTTGTAAACTGTCTTTCTTTCAATTTTATTTCTCAATTTCAACTTAACTGACTAACCTGAAACCTATTTAGATTTACAAATGAAAATAAGGTATAGCAATCCTATAGATTCGTGAGAAATAATTATGTTTAATTAAGCACTCAGCAATTAGCAATTAGTTATCAGCTATTGTGAAGTTAAATTTCTGGCCAACATATAGTAATTGATTACTTATTCTTTAATGGAAAAAAGGCTAAAAGCTAATCCCTTTAATTACAAGTATCTAAAATTATCACAAATGATTTAGGAATACTATAAAACCCATAAAAGTTGCATAGTTTAATAGACTTCTCCAAAAATTACGATTTTAAAACCCTAGAATAAGCATTTCAGCCGCATTTTTAGAAAATATGGCGATGTCTAATATTAGTAAAAATTGATGAAACTCTTATTAGTTGTCTCTTGCCTTCTGCTATAATTCACAAGAATTAACATAGTTTACGAAACCAACTCAAATTCTTTCAAAGCGGGTAAAAAATTGTTGTTTTCATGACTTGGGCGACTTAATTTTATTAAAGCAAATCGTTGTAAAGGTGTTAGTTTTTGCCATTGAAATAAGGTTAACTGATAATCAAATTCTTTAGCTTTTTTCTGTATAGTATCTGGTATTATATCGATATTAAGCCATTCAGGATTAGATAATATTTCTAAATCTTTAGGATATTCTTTAGTTTTTTCATAAACTAAATCTCTTAAGTATTGACGATATTCAACAATTTGTGTAAAAGTTTCACAGGGTTTATTTATTAGCACTTCTTTTTCGAGATGATTAAAATTGTACCAATGATGAAGTTTTAATTTAACTCCGCAAGTATCTAATTTAAATCTCACTATCATAGGGATACAACGCAGAGAAGCGACAAAATCGGCTTCAAATTCAAAAAATTGTTTCATTTATTGTTATCAATCTGTTATAATTACCACTAACTATTCGTTATTCACTATTCACTAAATAGTAGTAGAATTGGTGGGCAATGCTCACCCTACTTCTTTATTTTATTTACTCTACAGTATAATTTTTTTGATAGTATTTTTGATAGTCTTCTGATAGTAGTGGTTGCCACCATTGAGAATTATTAACATACCATTGCAAGGTTTCTTTTAATCCTGTTTCAAGGGTTGCAAATGGTTTCCAATTTAGTTCTTTTTGCAGTTTACTGCTATCAATAGCATAACGTCGATCATGACCGGGTCGATCTTTTACAAAAGTAATTAGTTGATGAGAAGGTTTAACAGGTAAATTTGGAGCAATTTCATCCATAATTTGACAAATTAATTTTACTAAGTCAATGTTTTTTACTTCGTTATTACCACCGATATTATAAGTTTCTCCTTGCTTTCCTTGGTGTAAAACTGTGTCTAAAGCACGACAATGATCTTTAACATACAACCAATCTCGTATATTTTGACCATCTCCATAAACCGGGAGA
Source organism: Geminocystis sp. NIES-3709 (assembly GCF_001548115.1). Classification (GTDB taxonomy): domain Bacteria; phylum Cyanobacteriota; class Cyanobacteriia; order Cyanobacteriales; family Cyanobacteriaceae; genus Geminocystis. Next base: position 1,403,326 of record NZ_AP014821.1, read on the forward strand.
GATTTTCCTAAGAGGATATTGATAGCCATGAGGGGAATTAATTTTTCGGGAAAATGATATGCACCATAGTTATTAGAACAGTTGGTAATAATTGTGGGTATATTATAGGTATGATAATAAGCCCTGACTAGATGATCACTTCCTGCTTTTGAGGCAGAATAAGGACTATTTGGAGCATAGGCATTTTTTTCGGTAAAAGGGGGATCATCTATGTTTAGACTACCATAAACTTCATCAGTAGAAACATGAAGAAAACGATAATCAGGGGATTGGTTTTGTTTTTCCCAGTGATTACGAAAACTCTCTAGAAGAGTAAATGTGCCCATAACGTTGGTTTGAATAAAAGCTGAAGGTGCTAAAATCGACCGATCAACATGAGATTCGGCGGCAAAATGGGTAATAGTAGTGATTTTCTCTCTTTCTAATATTTTATCAACTAAGACTCGATCGCAGATGTCTCCCTGAATAAATAAAAAATGGGGATTGGTTTGTAAGTTAGCTAAATTTTGAAGATTTCCAGCATAAGTAAGGGCATCGAAAACAATAACTTTATCTTGAGGATGATTTTCTGTCCAATAGTTAACAAAATTTGAGCCAATAAATCCTGCACCACCAGTTACTAAAATATTTTTACTCATAAATAATCAAAAATTATAGCGCCGAATCATTATACCAACATCCCCCATGGAAAAAAACAGTATTATTCTACATTGCAAATTCTAAATTTTTAGTTAACCAAAATTCCACAACTTCGATGAGATTGTTAAGTATTGACTTTTATCTATCTATAATGTACCATTTATTAAGAAAGATAAATATATAAAGGAGATTAATGTTTGATTCACGCAACATTGCATCAGTTAAAAGTCTTTGAAACTACTGCCCGTTTAGGAAGTTTTACCAAAGCGGCAGAAGAATTAGACATAACTCAACCAACGGTATCAAGTCAAGTGAAACAATTAACAAAGACTGTTGGCTTACCTTTATTTGAGCAAATCGGGAAACAACTTTATCTCACGGAAGCAGGAAAAGCATTATTGACGACTTGTCAGGATGTGTTTACGGAGTTAGATAACTTTGAGATGAAAATTGCTGACTTTAAAGGCACAAAAGAAGGCAAATTGCGTTTATCTGTCATTACCACCGCAGCCTATTTTATTCCTCGCATTTTAGGTTCATTTTGTCAACTTTATCCCGATATTGATGTTGCACTTCAAGTAATTAATCATCAACAAATACAGCAGAGAATGTTGAATAATCAAGATGATTTATACATCATGAGTCAACCCCCTGAAGAAATTGATCTCAAAAGTCAACCTTTCATTAATAATCCATTAGTAGCGATCTCCCGCAAAGATCATCCCTTAGCTAATAATAAAAGAATACCTTTAGAAAATTTGCAACCCTATCCCTTCATTATGCGCGAATCTGGATCAGGTACTCGTAAAGCAGTACAAAAATTATTTAATGAACATAATATTAAAGCAAAAGTGCGCTTAGAATTAGGAAGTAATGAAGCAATTAAACAAGCTATTTTAGGTGGTTTAGGAATTTCTGTGTTATCAAAACATACTTTAACTTCTGCCTGTCATGAAGATTTAACGATTCTTGATGTGCAAAATTTCCCTATTCCTAAACATTGGTATATTTCCTATTTAGCAGGGAAACAATTATCAGTTATTGCTCAAACATTTTTAGATTTTTTAATTGATAAAAGTCAACTCATGGAAATTTAAGTTAATCTTAGGGCGTGTCATCAATTAGAACTGAAAAACAGGTAAAATATATTTTCAAGTAGTTTTTTCACGAAAATAGGGTGTGCTAAGAAAATGAATCGTTATGCTTTAAGAGATGATCAATGGGATAGAATTAAAAACCTGCTTCCCGGTCGTCACGGTACAGTAGGAGTTACAGCTAGAGATAACCGATTCGATTATTTGTGGAAGGGGTTTTGTACCGGTATAAAGCGGGTATTCCTTGGCGAGATTTACCTGATCAATTTGGTGATTTTCGAGTGGTTCATACTCGTTTTAGTCGTTGGAATAAAAAAGGTGTCTGGGAAAGAGTTTTTCGAGTTTTGGCGGGGGATGCGGATAATGAATATGCGATGATTGATTCAACTATAGTCAGAGCACATCACCATAGCTCAGGTGCAAAAGGGGGGATAAAAATGAAGAAGCCATTGGTCGCAGTAAAGGTGGTTTAAGTACAAAAATACATGCTACCGTAGATGCTTTGGGGAATCCCACAGGTTTTTTCCTTACACCAGGGCAAAACTGTGATTTGGATGGTGCAGATATTTTATTAGAGGATTTGGAAACAGATACTTTATTAGGGGATAAAGGTTATGATGCCGATGAGAGAGTAATTGAAAAACTCGAAAGACAAGGTAAAACAGTAGTTATACCTCCAAAGAAGAATAGAAAAAAACAACGAGAATATGACAAATATTTATATCAAGCAAGACATTTAATTGAAAACTTTTTTGCTCGGTTGAAACAGTATAGAGGGATTTCCACCAGATATGACAAACGAAAAATAAATTTTCTTGGTGGTATTTATCTAGCGGCAATAGTTATTTGGCTTAATTGATGACACGCCCTAGATAAAAATACCTTACACTAACCTTGGAAGCCACTGACTTTCATATCAATTTTTCTTGGTGAAAGATCTGAGACTGAAAAAAGAGGTTAATTTCTATTTGTTAATCTTCCACTATTTGCCGTGAATATAATATTATCGTCAGTTTTACCAGTAGGATTAATTATCGCTATTGGCTATATAGCAGGTCAAAGATTAAAATTAGATCAATCTACATTATCTCAAGTTAGTGTTTATATCTTAGCACCAGCATTAATAGCAGATGGTCTTTATCGTTCAACAATATCCGCACAAAGTGCTTTTAAAATATTGTTGGCTTATATTTTGACAACGGCAATTCTTTATGGTGGAGTTTTCGTTGTTGGTAAATTATTAAAACTATCCCAAAATGATAGTAAGGGATTGTTAGCCATTACCCTTTGCCCAAATAACGGGAATATGGGGTTATCAATCATCGCTTTTGCTTTGGGAGACGAAGGATTAGAAAGAGCAATAATTTACATGATTTTTTCCAGTATTGTCTTATTTGGGATGTTGCCCGGAATTTTGAAGGGTGATAGTTTTCTCATGGGGTTAAAAGTTACATGGAAGTTACCTCTAATTTGGGCAATGTTATTTGGTATTGTTTTAAATGTCGCTGATATAACATTACCTTTTAATTTAGGCAAAAGTTTAGAATGGTTAGGTATTTCTGCTATTCCTATTGCTTTAATTATCTTGGGGATGCAGTTAAATAATACTAAATTAGAGGTGAGTGTCGGAGAAATGGGGGCGACTTTTATCAGATTAGCGATCGCTCCTATAATAGCTTACGGTATAGGAATATTAGTCGGTTTAACAGGACTAGATTTACAAGCATTAACTTTACAAACAGCTATGCCAACAGCAGTAAATGCAGTAATAATGATCAAAGAATTTGGAGGAAATACTGTAATGGTAGCAAGAACTATTATTATTTCTACAGTGATGAGTTTTGCAACTTTACCTCTGATAATTTGGTTAATAACTTAGGGTTTGCTGAATGAGAACTACAACCCTTGTCTAAATAGTGATTGAACCCTCAAGATTACTTTTGAAGGTGCAGGGGAAAATGAGTTTTTTCGTTGAAAACCTCATAAGTAAGTGGGCAGAATTAATTGTATAATTAGAACATTAAAATAAATTTAATAAAATCAAAAAGTAATATACAAAAGTTTTATTTATATTTAAAAATAATTAATGTAGCTTAAAATCTGCTAAAAATATGAAAAATAAGTAAATCAAGGATAAAAAATGCGATTTGTTACCAGATTAGCCCCAGAAACACAACAGTTATTAAAGACTATTGAACAAAAAAGTAAATACTATCAAGTTAGACATCGAGCAAAGTCGATTTTGTTAAGTTATCAAGGTTATGAAATTACTCAAATAATGTTAATATTAAATATTAGTAGAAATACAATTTATAATTGGCTTAATAATTGGGAAAAAAATGGTTTAAATGGATTATATAGCTTGAAGGGAAGAGGAAGAAAATCAACTTTAAATGAGCAACAAGAATTAAAAGTAAAAGAATGGATAAAATCTCATCCAAAAACCTTAAAGATAGTTCAAGAAAAAATAGAAAATGAGTGGGAGATAAAAATAAGCAAAGATACGAAAAAAGATTAGCAAAAAAAAGGGCATGGGGTGGTATCGGTTCAAGAAAAAGGTAAAAGGGGAAGTATGCCCTGAATTATACTTACAAAAAAAGAGACAATTAGAGCAACTAAAAAGAGCAGAAAATGAAGGAAAAATAGATATATATTATGGTGATGAAAGTGGATTTAGTTTAGGACCTTGTTTACCTTATGGATGGCAAGAAAAAGGGAGAAAAATAGAAAGAGAAAGTAGCCTAAGTAAAAGATTAAATGTGTTAGGATTTATGAAAAAAAATAATGAGTTAGAAAGCTATGTATTTGAGTCATCAATCAATAGTGATGTCGTGATAGCTTGTATAGATAACTTGAGTAAAAAAATAAAGAAGGAAACAGTATTAGTAATGGATAATGCCTCGATTCATCAAAATAAAAAATTCTGGAATAAAGAAGAAGAATGGGGAAAAAAAGGATTAAAAATATTCTTTCTACCACTCTATTCACCACAATTAAACAAAATAGAAATACTGTGGAGATTTATGAAATATAAATGGTTAGAGAACTCCTGTTATAAAAGTTATTTAGATTTAGTAAAAGGAGTAGAAAATATTCTTATAAACTTTGGTTTAAAATGTACAATTAATTTTGCCTAGGTACTTATCTAGCAACAATTCATGTAGATGCAATATGCAGAAGGGCAAATAGAGCCTATTGTAAGGAAAAAGGGATAAAAATGAATGGAACTGCATTGGGAAGACTGAAGAAAAATGTAAGTGCAGAGGAAAAAAGAGAGGCAAAAGAAAATGAAAAAATCAGAAATAGAGTGGAAGGAAAATTAGGGGAAGGAAAAAGAAGGTACGGGTTAAATAAAATAATGACAAAACTGCCATCAACATCAATGACAGTTATATCACTAACATTTTTAATCATGCATTTATCTTACCTGTATCGGCAGGTAGTGGTGATTTTTTTGTGTCTATTTTCAGAAATAAACGATCATCAAAAGCTAACAATAACAAAAGATTATTAAATGACAAGTAAAAATCAACAAAAACTTATCTTATTTTCTGTTTGTTAATACTGATGAATCTTTTTGTGTTTTATTCAGCAAACCCTATTATATTTGCCATATTTACTTTAGCATACTTTCATTAGACAAGGTTTGTAGTTAAGCCTAAAGCCTTAATTTAATAGCCTTAAAGGGCAAACTACGAACTATTCAAATATGTCTAATTGGTTCATTATTTTCTCTGTATTTTCTTGTTTAGAAGGAGTTAATTTTTTGATATTTTTCCTTAAACCGATCGCAATTTTACTATGTTTTTCGATTTGACTCATTACCTGTTTTGCACGGCTAATTACTACCTTTGGTAAACCTGCCAGTCTTCCAGCTTCGATGCCGTAGGATTTATCCGCCCCCCCTGCTTTGACTTCATGCAAGAAGATGATGTCATTTTCTAATTCTTTTACCGTAACTTGATAATTCGCAACATTTTCAAGGATAGACGCTAATTCATTTAATTCATGGTAATGGGTAGCGAAAATTGTACGACATTGTATCTCGATCGCCAAATACTCCGCAACCGCCCACGCTATAGATAAACCGTCAAAAGTAGCTGTACCCCTTCCAATCTCATCAAGCAATACCAACGATTTATCAGTGGCATGGTTTAAAATATTTGCAGTCTCGTTCATTTCTACCATAAAAGTCGATTGCCCCGTACCGATGTCATCCACAGCTCCTACTCTCGTAAATATTCGATCGCATATAGATAATTTAGCACTTTCGGCGGGAATAAAACTGCCTATTTGTGCCATTAATTGAATCAATCCGACTTGACGCAAATAACAACTTTTACCACTGGCATTAGGACCTGTTAATATGATTAAATCGGGCATTTTTTCTGAACCTAAATTAGTGGAATTGGGAACAAACATTCCAAAACCTAATAATTTTTCGACTACTGGATGACGACCATTTTTAATTTTAATAACTCTGTCATTAGTAATCTCAGGTCGATTATAATCTTGATATACAGACAATTCTGCTAGTCCTGATAACACATCCATCGCCGCTATTGCTCGGGCAACTTTTCTAATTTCTTCCGTTTTTTCTGCTACTAAAGAGCGTAAATTAACAAATATTTCATATTCAAATTTAGCTAAATCATCTTTAGCATTTAAAATGCGATTTTCTTTTTCTTTTAACTCAGCAGTAATATACCTTTCTTCGTTTAATAATGTTTGTTTGCGTTGATAATTTTCTGGGGCTAATTCTGCTTTTGATCGAGGCATACTAATATAATAACCGAAGGTTTTGTTATAACCAACCTTCAAATTAGTAATTCCCGTGCGTTGTCTTTCCGTCACTTCCAGATTTGCCAACCATTCCCTATCACCATCAATCAGTCTGCGCATATCGTCTAACTGCTGATTTACGCTATCCCGAATAATACCCCCTTCCTTAACGTGTTGGGGCGGAAATTCGACAATGGTATCTAAGACTTTTTTCCCCAATTCTTCCAACTCAGGAGGCACATTTTGCAAAGCCTGAAAATAGGGTGAATTACCTTCTTTGGCTAACTCCGCTAAATAGGTTAATTTCACTAAAGAATCGCCTAAATTAAGTAATTCCTTGGGATTTGCTGTACCTGCACCCACTCTCCCCGTTATCCTCTCTAAATCGTAAATATTCTTAAATAATTGCCTAATTTCTTCTCTCAAGGGCAGATTTTCCATCAATTCCGCAATGGTATCTTGACGGGCAATAATTCCTAACTTATTGATTAATGGTTGTAATAACCACCGTCTCAAAGCCCTTGCACCCATAGCTGTACAAGTTTTATCTAAAGCCCACAATAAAGAGCCGTGAAAGGTGTTATCTCTCACTGTGTTTGTGATTTCGAGATTTCGTCTCGTGGTACTATCCAAGACTAAATAATCAGCGATATTATAAGTGCGAATAAGTTGTAATGGTACTTGATTCGCTTTTTGAGTATCCTGTACATATTCTAGTAATCCTCCCGCCGCACGAATAGCTAAGGGTAAATGTTCACAACCTACACCCTCTAGGGATTTGAGTTTAAACTCCACTAATAATCTGGGCTTGGCTTCGTTGATGTCAAAGGCTTTTTGCGATCGCAACGAATAACAAAAGCAATCAGGAAGAAAATCAGGAAGACTATCGGATTTTTGACCGGGACGTAGTAAACTATTAATATCGGGAGCATTAACGGGAAATAATATCTCTGCTGGTTGTAAACGTAGTAATTCAGTAGATAAAGCGTTTAAATCCCTACTTTGGGTGGTGAAAAATTCCCCTGTTGAGATGTCTGCATAGGCTAAACCCCAATATTCTTTCGCTACCACCACAGCCCCTAAGAAGTTATTTTGTTTGGAGGGTAACATCTCGTCTTCAGTGATTGTACCGGGGGTTAATAATTTAGTGATTGCCCGTTTAACAATTCTTTTCTCCGCCGCCGCTGTTGCAGCATCTTCTACTTGATCACAAATTACCACTGCATAACCTTTTTCTACCAATTGTCTCGCATATCGATCGAGGGCATGATGAGGTACGCCTGTCATAGCGATTCTACCAACATTTTGCCCTGCATCTTTGCTGGTTATTACTAACTCTAATTCTTGAGAAATCGTTACGGCATCTTGAAAAAAACACTCAAAAAAGTCACCTACCCTATAAAGTAATAATGAATTAGGATATTGCTCTTTCACCTCCACATAATGCTGATACATGGGGGTTAAATCTCCTCGATTGATGGGGTGATAATCCTCGTGAGGGGAGTTTCTGGTGGCTTTATTCGTGACAATTTCAGTCATTGTGACAACATTTTACTAGGACTTATGTTTTTATTATGATCGAAAATGATAATATTAATCAATATCATAGTTGTTTTCGGTATCAATAAATTGTTCAATAACACTGTTTATATCAATAGTCAATTAAGTAATTAAATTAAAATATGTTAAAGGTAAAAACTGATATTTTCTTAGGAGATTGCAAGGATATTTTAAAACAATTACCTGATAATTCGATCGATTTAATTATTACATCCCCACCCTATGCAGATCAACGAAAAAATACTTATGGTGGAATTCATCCCAAAGAATATGTTGATTGGTTTTTGCCTATCGGTAAAGAATTATTGCGTGTTTTGCATCCCAACGGCACATTTATTTTAAACATAAAAGAGAAGGTTGTTAACGGAGAAAGAAGCACTTATGTTTTAGAATTAATTTTAGAATTAAAAAAACAAGGTTGGTTATGGACAGAAGAATTTGTATGGCATAAAAAAAATTGTTTCCCTGGAAAATGGTCAAATCGTTTTCGAGATGCGTGGGAAAGATTGCTACAATTCAACAAGCAAAAAAAATTTAATATGTATCAGGATGCGGTAAAAGTACCAATTGGTGATTGGGCGACAGGGCGTTTAAAAAACTTAAGCGAAACCGATAAAATTCGTGATAATGCCAAAAATGGTAGTGGATTTGGCAAAAATGTCTCTAATTGGGTAGGCAAAGAAACTGTTTACCCTACTAATGTTATTCATTTAGCTACAGAGTGCAATAACAAAAATCATAGTGCTGCTTTTCCTGAGAGTTTGCCAGAGTGGTTTATTAAACTCTTTACTCAAGAAGGTGATACTATTTTAGACCCTTTTGCAGGTTCAGGAACGACTTTAATGGTAGCACAAAAAATGAAAAGAAACTCGATAGGTATTGAAATTTTACCAGAATATTATGAAATGATTAAGGAAGAAATTATCCCTGTTAGTTATTTATTATTATGACCAATTTACTAAAAAAAGAAGACATTATTAATTATGTAGAAGGAAATATAGATAAGTTTCATCAGAAAAGAATCAAAAAACTAGAAGAGCTGAATCTTAAACAAATTTTAAAAAGAAAAAATCCTTATCTATACAAAGCAAAAAATATTTTAACAGCACAAGATTTTGTTAAAAATTTATTGGATGCTTTTTTACAGTCACAGGAAGAAACTTTATTCGGTGATTTTATCGAAGGTTTAGCAATTTTTGTTTGCCAAAAAGTTTTTAATGGTTTTAAGTCAAGAAGATTAGAAGGTATTGATTTAGAGTTTGTTAAAAATGATATTACATATATTGTAGAAATAAAATCAGGACCAAATTGGGGAAATAGTAGCCAAATAAAAAAGATGAAAGATAATTTTCAATCAGCAAAAAATATTTTACAATCAGAAAATACAAATATGAGAGTAATTGCTATTAATGGTTGTTGTTATGGTATAGAAAATAACCCAGATAAGGGTGATTACTTTAAATATTGTGGACAGGAATTTTGGTACTTTATTTCTGAGAATGAAAATTTATATATTGATATTATTGAACCTTTAGGGCATAAAGCAAAAGAGAAAAACGAAGCCTTTTTAGTTGCTTATGCAAAAGTTATTAATAAATTCACCTTTAATTTTGTTCAAGAATTCTGTGATGAAGGAATGATTAATTGGGAAAAAATTGTTAGGTTTAACTCTCAAAAATCACAACCCTTCAGAGGTTAAAGGCGAATAAGGATTTTAACGGCATTATTAATGAGATAAACTTATTGATAAATGAATTATTGTTATTAGTTTCTTTTTAACTTACAGCATATAGAATTATGGTAATTTACTTTTAATAACTTTTGTATAGTTTCTTAGTTGTAAGACTAACTCAGGACTCATTAATTTTTTGAGAAATTTAATCCATGTGGGCTGTAAAGTTCTCATGTAAGTTTTGACGTAATTATATTTTTGTTGATTTATTTCAACTTTTTTCGGCAATGTTATTGACACTAAAAATGGTTGAGATTCACTACGTCCTAAACGTAAACTAGCATACCACGACCCATGAGTACCGCTACCATCAAATCCAATATTAGTGACATAACTAATAGGAGGATAAAGTATGTAACCATTATGCTTAAAAACACTCCAATACCAACGAATAGCCCAAGAATCTATTTCTCCTGACATTTGACGATTAATCATGTCAAAAAAACTATAGTTATTATCTAAGTTGAAACGATCGCGCATTTCATTATCAGTTTTTAAGATTTCCCAACCTTCTGCTTTTTCATCAAACTTATCCCATGCTCTTTTCCATGTAGCCCAGCCCCATGAATATATAAAAGGTAAAAATAGTGCCTCATTTTGATTTTTTAATTCCGATACAGGAAACATATATCCAGAAATTTGCATGACACTATTTTCATTTTTGTATTGTTCTAGTGCATTATTCATATACTCTAAAAACTTTGGACTAACTACGAGATCATCTTCTAAAACAATTACTTTTTCAAATTCATTAACTAAGTGAGTGACACCATCAATAATAGAATTTGCTAAACCCTTATTTTGACTGGCTTCAATAATTTTAACCTCTTTACCCATCATTGAATGTACTACCTGTCTTGTTTCTTCCACTGCAGTTAAGTCTTCTTCGTTTTTAGCTCCATCAGAAAAAATAAACACCGGACTTTGTGTAAATTCTGGACATTGTTTTAATGCTTCCAATGTTTTTCGAGTATGTTCTGGTCTTTTATAAACAAAAAGTGCGATCGGAGCAAGTGTCATAATCAAGTTAGTTTTTGAAAATATATCGAGGGTATAAAATGTCTTTATAACAAAATTTGACATTTATTCTACAACGTTTTTGCTCCACAAACATATTAATGAGTTTTACCTTAATTCTTGATTAGGAGAATATTTTTGCTATTTTTGAACTTAAGTTAATTCTCACTTTTTCTATTGTTTGAACAACCTCGGACATTTTAGTATTATGTAATTCTCCTACATTAGAAAGCTCAGATAACTGATCAACACTAGTAGGGCGAGGAATAATAAATTCATCCCATCCCATATCTTTGTAAATACCTAAAATTTTAGTGTCCAATGATAAATCAATAAAGGGAAACGCTGGAGTTTTATTTATCATTGCGGGAAGAGCAACGTGTAAACGATCGGTAAAAACCAACGAATTTTCGTCGTAGAGATTCACTATGTTGATTAAATCAAGATTATCGACTAACTTTACAGTAATAGAAAACTGTTGTCTGATTCTATCAGATAATGCTTTCATAAAAGGAACATCCAGAGTTACATTACCAAGAAAAATAATTTCATTTAAGTTGCTTTTTTCCAAGGTTTTTTGAATCACGATCGAACAAAAGTTTTCTATTATTTTTTCGCTTACTTCTCCTCTGTCTCCTCGAAACGAAAAAATTATTTTTGAGGATAAGGATTTAATTTTCTGTTCATTTGGAGGCATCAAAAATGCTAAATCGGGCCACACTTCTGCATTTAAATGATTATTAATATTTGTTAGACTATCCCTTACTGAATATCTGTGAATATACTTAGAGATAAATTTTTCTAAGACTTGTTCTAGGGCAGGTAGTGTATCTAATGATTTACATACCCAAATACATTTAATTCCCAAAGATTGTAAAAATAATAAAATAAATGAATTTTTTAGCTGTACAATTCGACTTTTTAATCCTTGATAACGAGAATGACCCGGAATAAGACAAATATATTGGTAGAATGATTTTTTCAGTAGTACGCTTAGAAAAAATTTTCGATCAAATTCTTTATCCCATTCAATTAATTTGACATTAGGAGATTGTAAACAAGTCATTTGCTGTAAAAGATCAAAATTACTTTTTAGGTACAAAATATCCACTCTACTATGAATAGAAAGTTGACCAATAAGATAATCATTAATCAAAAGATCACCATAGTTTTCCGACTGAAAGTTTCTTAATATATAAAGTAAATTTTTCATAGTTTAGTTTTTTTCTTCTTTACTAATTTCTTCTACAATCCATTTACCAATTATTTCAGCTCTTTTTTCTTTAGGAAGAGAATGAGCATTTTTAATCGCCTTAGACTGAAATTCATCATAATTATCTTTTATTAAATTAATCCCCTTGACAATTTCATCAATGGACATTGGATCAACTAGAATAGAAGAGTCAGGGAAAACTTGACAAGAAATTTCTGGTAAATTAGAACTAATAATAGGAAGCCCCATTGCCATAGCTTCTGATATAGCATTAGAACATCCTTCTCCAGTAGTTGGTAAAACAAAAATATTAGCACAAGCTAACCATTGTGGTAACTCCTCATGGGAAACAGAACCTGCAAAAATAATCTGTTCCGAAATTTGTGGGGGAGTTCCTTTACCGATAAAAATAATTTTGATATTGGGAATTAATTTTATCGCTTCTAAAACCTGTTTATATCCTTTTCTGGGGATAAATTGTCCAACAAAAATCAAAACAAAATCCGAAATATCTATTTTTTTCTTTCTCCGAGCTTCTTTGAGATCGATCGGAAAAAATTTAATCGGATCAGCCCGATTTGGAACAGTTAAAAGAGATGCTTTATTAATTAACCCTTCCAAGTACAATTTTTCGGAAATAACAGGAGAGTTAGAAATTATGCCACTAAGTGACTCTACAACTATTTTTTTCCCAGTAGTAGTAAGTTTGTCAATCGCATTACCTATGTCAGATTCTCCACACCCTACAAATAAAAATGTTTTAAGAGTATTTGCCACTTTATAAGCCCCTTGAACTGTTATCAAAAAATGACAATAAACAAAATCAGGACGAAAAGAAATGTATTTCAAACCCCATGAACAAGATAATTCAAAAAGAAATTGAGTAATATTATTTTGAAGAATTATATTACAAAAAAAAAGTTTACTTATGTTAAAAAATGGTGGTCTAATAATGATTATTCCTTTTTCAGTTTTATAAGGCTTTAAAAAAAAGGACTCAAAAAAAATTTTTTTAGAAGTAAATATGCTTTTTGGACAAATAACGACTACTTCACTTCCCATTTCAACCCAACCCTCAGCTATGTTTTTGACAAAAATACCCACATGAGGCACTTCAGGAGAAGGGTATGAACTTGAGACGATAATCACTTTTTTTTTCATTAACGTTAATGTTTTAATAAATCATCATTAATAATAAATTTTTTCGTGAACTTATTTAAGCTGACACATATAATCTAAAAAAATTAGGCGATAATAACTTTTCTATTACCGGTCTTAAAAATTTTATAATGTCTTTTACTTATAGTAAGCCACTGAAGTAGAGTGAATATAATAATGACAAAAGGTATATTCGACAACACCAACTTCGTAGATTCTCCATGAAAGAAAATTAAGTTCCAATAAAAATACATAAATATGTAAATGCCTTCCATCCAAGGTGCGATCGCAATATTTATTCGTATTGTATATTCTATTTTGCCACCTATATATCCCGCTATAAATCCCCATAAAAAAACCAGAGGATACCAACCATTTACATAAGCATTTGCAATCCATCCGGGAGGAACTAAACTTCCAAATCCCAAAAAATCATTTACTAACATAGAAGGGTTTTTAGTAACATGAAAAAGATCAAATGTTGAATAATGTATTCCCGGAATAAGACTAATAAGTGCTCTGAAATAATCAAGAAAAATGCGAGGAAAGTTAAAATGTTCAGGATTCGACATTACAAGGTATGTAGCCGTAACTGTATGATCAAGATTAGAAAAGAAACCCACGATCGAAGTTTTAAAATCAGATTCAACATTTTCTCCTGATGCTTTTTCTATATAACCTTGAGCCAAAGCAGTGATGTCATTGAGAGCAAATGAACCTTTATTGATTGCAGTTGATCCTAAAGCATACATATAAGGACGAGCATAAATTGTTACCCAATAAGCGAGAAGAAGAGTAACAGTTACGAGAATTATTTGTTTTACACTGAAAAAACGACGATATTTATTGATCAATAAATAAACACAAGGTAGTATCGTTACAATAAGATTTCCTCTCCCCCCTGTACCAAGAGCGAATATCAAACTAAATATCAAAGAAATTGTAATTAGTATATAAGCTGTAAGTACAGTATTTGAAAATCCTCGACTCTTCTTCATATTTCCCGAAGAAAAATTTATACAAAAGGATGTCAACAATAATGTAATCCAAGGCAAACCTTCAGCAAAAAATTTAAAGTATACAAAGATTCCACTTTCATCGATTAAAGTACCACGACGAATAAGATACCCACTAATAGCTAGATTTACTAAGCCACCAAAACTAAGGGAATATATAAAAAGATTCATGATTACGAACAATAACAGCATTGTTACGATAAAAAGAAACTTTTTTTCATTTAATCTCCACTTTAAAATTAAGATACTTCCCTTTACTTTGTTCGGTTTAGAATATTTCATACCGAGAAATACTCCGACATAACCTAGTAAAATGACTCCAAATACAGCTAATGAATATTTCCCTTCTGGAGCAAATATTGCAAATCGCCATTCTTCGTCAGGATAAATAAGTAAAACAATAGGAGTAATTATATACTCAAGACAAAAGAAAATGTGAAAAAGTCGAAGGTAGTCAAAAGGAACGTAAGGCTTTCTAACAATATCATAGATAATAATGAAAGTCAGTAGTATGATATAAAGAGTTATTATCATTTTTTTATTAATTGACGTTTAACGATACCACAGCTAAATCATTTGTCATAAACTAAATAATAGTTAATAATGATCAAATTAAGAAATCATTTATTTTCAAAATACCAAGGAAACATGGGATACAATGCAGAAGTTTTAGACCCAACGAATAAATTAACCTCATTTGGAGTTAATAAGTAATTATTGACCATTGATAAAATTATATTAATAGTTATATCACCATAGTTAGGATCATTAGGATTTGCTGTTTTGTGTATTAATCCTGTTTGAACTTTTTTTGGGATGGGAAGATTTTGTTCTTCATATATTTTGTCTTCATAAAAATATTCCACAGTATTCAAATCTACTCCACAGAGAATAATATTTTTATATTTTAACTTTAGCCCAAAGGATATTGCCTCCGTAATGGAAGCTCTTTTTGCTAACAATAAATTTTGTTTGTTTTGTAGTTTTAAAAAATTAATTATTTTTAAGGATTTTGTAAAACTTTTTTGACTAAATCCAGGAATAGCAAGTTTATATGGAACATATAAATTATTTTTAACTTGTTCAGGAAATTTAGATATATCAAAAAGATCATTATCAATATCTTTAAATATTAAAGGTACATTTTTATAATCATCACTTTTTAGATTTATTAATTTTAGAAAGGTATTTAATCTATCTAAATCTTTGCCAAGTTCAAACATATAGTATGTGGGAATAAATTTATGAATTAACCAAAAGTTAATTCCGATCGAGTCATGTTTTTGAATCAATTCCCATTGTTTCTCTCCTAATTCTTTAATGGATGCACCACTGCCTAGAATAAAGAGAGTATCACTTGATTTATATTTATTAATATCTATCGAACTTACTTTTTTTAAGTTATGTAACTCTGTAAGTTTATCTATGTTAGTAAACTTTTTAAATTGTTGAATTATCTTTAATAAAAAAAACAATAAAAATGCTTTATTCTCTAACAAAATGGAAGTGTTTGGTCTCATTTTTGCAATAAATATTTAGAGTTTATACAAAAAAATATTAAGGATTTTCGTCTCCTAAGTATGGGGAAGTTTTTATTTGTTCTTAACCCTTGACAGATCAAGGAGGTGGTGCGTAAGTCCTGTTTTCTTGAAAGAAAGAAATTTGAGTATATAAAGAAATTTGTATTATTAATACTCAAATTTAGACGAAGAAAATACTTTCTAAATTTATCGATCGATTTTGTCTAAAGTAATTTTTCTAATCTTTCTAGCGCTATCCAGAAACCTTCTCCCTCATTTTTGTGGCCCTGCCAAATTTCAGGAATTAAAGAAGCATGGGGTGCTGTTTTATCCAAGTCTTCAGCAAAAGCAGGAAAATCTATTTCTCCTTCCGCAATTTGTAAACCTTCCCCATCTAATCCTTCAGAATCTGCAATATGTAAATGGGCAACAAAAGGGCCAACTTGCTCTACAAACTCTTTGAATGACCAATTATTATTATTACAAGCTAGTTTTGAGTGAGATATATCAAAACAGACTCGATAATTATATTTACTGCAAAATTTGGCTGTATCTTCAGGATCGACAAAAAGGTTATGATAACGTTGACCACCAAAGTGCCAAGGGAATGGAGGCATTGTTTGAGGTATGATTTCAACACCAGTAGCATCTAGCTGGGAAAGACTATCAGCTAATAACTCATAAAGTTTCTCCTTTTGCGATCGTTCTAAAGGAGCATCCAAAGTAAAACCGCCCACATTAGTGACGATACAAGGACGAACAGACTTTTTAAAATAAGGCTTTAGTTGTCTGGTAATATCAATTACTCTTTGCATTTCCACGATCGAACGTTGACGATAGGTTTCATCTTCAGAACAAAGGTTGAGTAAATGATCTCCTGCAAATAATTCTGGCGCATGAACAACTAAATCCAGATCGTAAGGCTGATCAAAAAACTGAGAAATATTTTGCTCTAAATCCTTGTAGCTTAAATGAAACTCCAATAAATCAGGGTTAGTTTTATCAAGAAGGGTTTTAAAGTCATGATAACGAACGGGCAACCCCCAAGGACGTTTAAATTTATAATTTTTGGGTTGTACTGTTTCCTGTTCCAAATCGCTGGAATAAAAGAAATCACCAGCTTTCAAGTTTCTTTTAGCTCGTTTGCCAATTAGTTCTTTTTTACGATTAGGTTGTAATCCTTGACCCGGACTTTTAACTTCAATCATAGACTCTGTAATTATTTCTCCCGATGGAAGATCACAATTAATTACTAAACTTTTAGCTAAGGTTTCCCTATTCATTAGTTCTCCTTGGCTAATTTTACGTTCCCCTGTTTCTCCTAAAGATTGTTCTACTTGACGAATTCCCTCCACCATTAAATGAAATTCATTGGGTAAAAGACTTACTTTGTGATCATTCCCCTCCATTGTTTTGTCTAACGTAAAGTGTTTTTCGATCACTTTTGCCCCTTTTGCGATCGAGGCAATGGCTACATTTATTCCCCGTTCATGGCCAGAATAACCCACAGGACAATCACCAATCTCTTTTAATCTTTCTAGGTAATTAAGGTTAACATCCTTAAAAGGAGCAGGATAAGTAGAGTTACAATGAAGCAATACATACATTGCTCCTAATTCTTTCAGAAGTTTAACGGACTCACTAATTTCTTTTTCTGTAGCCATTCCTGTTGAACATAGCAAAGGCTTACCCGTTTTCGCTAAAGCGGTTAATAAATCATGATTAGTTAAATCTGCTGATGCTACTTTATAACCCTTCATGCCATAGTTTTCTAGTAAAGTGAGACTTTCTAAATCCCAAGGAGTACATAAAGGTAAGATTCCCTTAGAATAGCAATAGTCAAAAGCCTTAAACAATTCTTCAGAGGAAAGTTGAAAACGAGAGAGTAAATCTAAGGTATATTGTGATCCTAAATCTTCACTAGCATCATTGGCATTACCTGAGTTACGGTAAAGAGATTTGAGATCTCTCATTTGAAATTTGGCACAATCGGCACCAGCCGCGATCGCCTGATCTATTAACTGTTTTGCTAAGTCCAAACTACCGTTATGATTATTACCAATTTCAGCAATAATGAAAGCTGGAGATTCCGAATTAATAATAAAGTCTCCAAGGCGAATGTCATCAGATTTACTACGCGCAATGGCAACTAAATGACGATTTTTATCTAAAAGAGGGATAAATTCGACTCGATCGGAAAAACTAGATTGAATTTTTGTAGGATCTTCTGTGTAATCAAGATATTTATAATTTTTGTTAGAAATTTTTGACACAGGTTGGTTTAAATCAATGGTATCTTGTTGTACCAACCAACGGCGAAAATCTCCATCTGTAAGGATTCCTTCTAAAACACCTGCTTCAGTTACAGAAAAAATAATGCGATTTTTGTTATCACTGATTTTTTTTAAGGCTGTAATAATGTCATCTTCAGCAAAGACTATATATTTGGATAAATTTTTGTCTATAATCATTTTTCTCATTAATTTTTAAACTGACTGGGTATTAAATAAAAACTCTATATAGTCAAAATCATGTAAAGAGTCTATTTCATGACTTTGTTCTTCATCCATAATAAACAATGATATTTTACCCCCTAATCGATTATTTAGTTGTTTTAGAATCCAAGGTTTAAAGATATAAATTGATCCATTTTCCATGTATTGGGGATTTATGTCTTGACGACGTTGACGGTGACGATAATCATAATTAATTGATTGTGCTACATCATCAATTTTATGCCAAAGAAACCGATGAGTAGGAGAAACAGAAAGTAGTGAATCAGCATTTTCTTTTCTTAGTTGTTCAATGGCTCGATCGATGTCTAAACCAGTACGCAAGGGAGATGTACACTGCAAAAAGATTACCAGTTCTGGACTAACACCACTTTTCTCAATTTCTATCAAGGCATGAAGGAGAGCTGATTCCGATGATGCTATATCTGTAGCAAATTCTGGGGGACGTTGAATTACTTGAGCTCCATAGTTTAGAGATACAGTAGTAATTTCTGGGTCATCAGTCGTTACATAAACTTGATCGACTAATTGTGCTTCTTGAGCATCCAGAATGGAATGAGCAATAAGAGGTTTACCCGATAATAAACGAATATTTTTACCCGGAATACCTTTAGAACCACCACGAGCTGGGATTATAGTAATAATTAAACTCAATTTTTTACTTCCAAAACTTCAAGAAAACGTTGTATATTTGTCTGAGAAATGTTCCAGAGCTTTTCTTGCTCCTCTTTAATGGTTTCTAAAACAACAGATTGTGAATTTAAAATTTCAGTTCCTTTGGCTAAAATTCTTTCAGGAAGATTATCTTCTTTGAGATCAACTGACCAATGGGATTGACCAATATCATCTAAAAACCATTGTAATTTATCATGAGAAACAAGAGATAAAATAGGAGTCTGACAACCAAAGGGTACCATCTGAGCATGACCACGCATTCCTAAAGCTAAAGCTGGTGCTTTATAGGCTTCAATAATTTGTTGAGGAGATAATTTACTCAAGTCACACACTTCAAATTTTAAGTTTCGGCTTTTGAGAACTTCAACCATTTCTAAATCTTTGAGATAATGAGCATAGTATTTCAGAGGAAGTCCTGTAGTTTTTGTTAACTCTAAAATCCCTGTAGCAATATCATTAAGTAATTGCTCTTTTCTGTCACCAAATCGTAAATCAGATCTGTCAAATGCACAGTTTAAGGCAATAAAATCTCTTGACGATTTTTCTCCACGATCGAAAAAATCAGGATATATTTTTGAGATTAAAGTTGTCATGCAAGGCTGAAATACTACCTTATGATGAAGTTCAGAGGGTAAATATTGAAGAATAGCATTTATACTTCCTTTATTACGAAGCCCTAAATAAACAGATTTTTCTGTTAAAGTCCGTAAATTATCAGTAAAAATGTTATCGAATTCTTCTTGTCCTCGAAATCGATTATAACCGACTGCAAAAACACAGATAGGAACGTTAATGGCTTTTATTTGTTCCATTGAACAAGCCCACTGCCAACCACTAATATCATTTTTGTTTGTATCTCGAAGAAATAATCCCCCACCACCAATAATTAGCCCTTGAGAATAATTGATTTTTTTGACAGTTTCTTCTGTTACACTATGACGTGCATTAATAGAAGTCCAATTTATTCCTTTGCCGTGATTAATAAATAAATCTCTTAAAACTACAGGTAACAAAATATCTCCTGCATTACCACCTTTGCGAGTAAATGCCGCCACATGAGAAAAACGATAATAATCTTCAGCATTAGGAAGTATGGTTTTTGGTTCCCAGTATTTTTGATCTTGAGGATCTCCAAATACAATTTTTTTTAACTGATTCTTTAACCCCTTTGGGATCAAACTTTTTGTCATGGAGTATATTTGTTTCATAATCAATTTTTACAAATTGGATAAGTTTACTTTGCCAAGGAATCACGAATAAAGGAAACGATATTTTTGCTTTCTTGGGATAATGATAAAACCTGAGTTTGTATTTTATCTCTTTCTGTTTTTCCAGCATCGATAATTTGTCTAGCCTTTTGTGCTATTTTTTCAATATCTTGATCTGTGGGAATTGCAGGATATTCTACGATCGAGTCATAATTTAAGACTTCTTGAAGACTTCTAGTTTTATGGGAATTAGAACCTAAGAAAATACAAGGAGTTCCCCCTAATGAAGCCATAATCGATGGATGGTACCGACCTGATACAAATAAACTAGCATTTGATAGTATAGACGCTCCCATAAGAATCGGAATTTCAATAGGAATTAAAGGGATCTTCGTAATTTTAGAAACTTCCGCCAAAAATTGACCATCTCCAGTATCCACAATATAAACTGGTTGACCCAACTCTAATAGTTTCTGGGCTAATTTTCCATAGGATTCGATCGCTAATTTAGGATTTTTAGTTGCTAAAGAACTTCCTCCAAGACAAATGTAGGGTTTAGAAAAGTCATATTTGCCCCATAAATAGTCTTTTTGATATGGAAGAATAGCACTACCATATTTAATTTGCATTATATTTTCAGAAGAACAATATTTTGTCCATGAAAATAAAGCATCAGGAATATATGTAGATTTCAGATGAGGTGCAATCTCATGGAGAGTCGCCACAGATTCTTTGTCTCTAAGGGCAATACCACTACACTTGCTCAAAGCTTCTACTGCGGCTTTTACCATTTTTTCATCCCGGCCAAATCTCGGACAGTCAGAAACCATAGCGTTGATAAAGAAAATTGGTACGTTTTGTAAATGGGCAAGTTCAATAACCATTAGGAGGAATAAAACTGTTCTCCTATTGGGATTAAAAATTAAATCTCCTTCTCCGTTGATAACGATCGCATCAGACTCATTAACTTTTCGATAAATTTCTTTTAGAATTTTAGATTTATCTTTATAACGGATTAATTTTTTGGCACTTTCTTGAGGAGATAATCCCACATAATCTGATCTAATACCAAAGAAAGAATCAATCATTCTCAAGATTTTTTTGATAATATTTCCACCACCGCCTGAATAAAGACTTTTGGCAATAGAAGGAGGAAAAATTGAATCTCCAATATCTATGAAAGAAAAAATTGAACCAACTATCACTTTTCTAAATTTGTCATCTCGATAAATGGTATTTTGAATCTCATATGTTTCTTGTAGAATTTCCGACAGTGCAATACTCGTCGCCCTACATCCCCAATTTGAGCCAGTTCGGTTATCACTAACGTAAGTAATCTTCATGATTGTGTCTGTTGATCTTATTAATTTGATTTAGGACTTTCGCAAAAATAGTTTTTTTCGCCCCTAACCCCCAAGTATGGGAAAATCCTTTTGATGATTGATTCATCTCTATTATTTAGTGGGAAAACAAAAATTAAAGTCTATTTTAGACAGAAAAATATTAATTTCAATAACTATTTTGATCAATACAATAAGTATGTTGATTTTAAGGGCATCATAGTTTAGCCATATTCTGGAAACTGAGAGATTTTTCCATTAAAGATAAGTAATTTCCTTGGTTAATAAGTTTACCTTCTCTCAATTCAAAAATACAATCACACTTTTCTACTGTACTTAGTCGATGAGCAATCAAAATAATGGTGAACTGATGACTTAAACTTTCGATCGCCGCCATTACCTCACGCTCCGTAGCATTATCTAATGCGCTAGTGGCTTCATCAAAAACAATCACAGAAGCATTACCATATAAAGCTCTAGCAATACCGATCCTTTGTCTTTGGCCTCCACTAAGTCTAATACCTCTTTCCCCTACATAGGTATCATATTTTGCAGGTAAACCTTCAATAAACTCATCTATCTGAGCTAATCGAGAGGCTTTTCGCACTTGTTCCAAATCAATTCGATCGTGAGAAATACCAAAAGCAATATTTTCAGCAATACTACCATCACTCAGAAAAATAGATTGAGGCACATGGGCAATGTTTTTTTGCCACTGATATAAACATTCTTTTTCAAGGGGAATGTCATCAATAAAAATTTTTCCTTTTTGAGGTTGTAAAAGGCCTAAAATTAAATCTGCCGTCGTGCTTTTACCACTTCCAGTACTACCAACAAAGCCTACAGTTGTTTTAGCGGCGATCGTCATATTAAGATCCCGTAATACCCAATCAGTTTCTTGTCCGTAACTAAACCAGATATTCTCTAATCTTATTTCTTTATTTAATGGTAAAGGAGTAGTAAATTCATTTTGATTTAAAGAATTAACTGGTCGTTGTAAAGCCACTAAAACCCTTGTTAAAGCAGCTCTTGAACCTTGCATTTTTGCTAAAGACGCAAAAGCCTCTTGTAAAGCAGGTAATAGTCTTTTGGCACCGAGAGCAAGACTTCCTAACACTGGGATTACCTTACTAAAATCTCCATTTTGTCCTAAATTCATTGCCAATAAAGCAATAGAAGATAAAGCTAATGCTTCTATAAAGAACTTAGGAGACTGAGAAATTATTAAGTTAGTAGCAGTTGCCTTTTTGTAAGCTCGTTCTGAACTTATATAAATTTTCTCAAAAAAATCTTGACTATGGTTCAACAACACATCTCTAATACCACCAATCCCCTCTTGTACTACTTTAATTTTCTTTTCTCCTGCTTGGGCTATAACTTTACTATTTCGTTTTAGTAAACGTTGACGAGTACGGTAAATGATAATGTAAGCACCACCCAATACAACGGTAGTCCCCACAGCTATTTTTCCGTCAATAAGAAGTAAAGTTCCGATTAGGGCTGGCACAAGTAAAGCATCATTTAAAAAAGCAACAAAGGGAATAAGAATCGCACTAGTCAAAGCAGTCGTATCTCCTGTTACGGTTTGCATTAACTCACTACTATTATGGTTAACGTGAAAACTGTAAGGTTGACGAAGAGTTTTATGATAAATTTCATTACTGACATCACCCCCAACTGCCGCCGCTAAACGAATGCGAAAATGTAGGGTTATTAAACGTAAAATATTAGCGAATATCACTGCTATAACAAATCCGATCGCCAAAAATGTCACTAATTCTTTAGGGGTTTCTATTTTAAAAAAACTAAAGACAAATTGTAATTGTTGATTTTTAAATAATCCTTGAGGGTTACTCATCGCACTCAGAAAGGGGAAAATTGCTCCTAAGCTGATCATTTCACTCAAAGAAGATAACAGCATCAATACTAACAATAAGCAAAGTTGAACCCGACGACGATTACCTAGATAGTTCCACAAATCTTTAAGTTCTTTAAATAAAGAACTATTTATATTTTTATTTTGATCTTGTTTCTTTATGGGCATAAGTGTCTGAAATACGAACTAACTTTTAACTTATTCTATAAGTGAAGTCACTTATAAGTGGATTTAGTTGATAAGGATTGATAAAAATATAGATAGAATGAATTGTTATAGTTTATTTTAAGTAAGTTTTCTAAAAATTATGCTGATTTAAAAAAGATTTTAAATTTAAGTCAAAAGGTTAAGAATGATTATTTTTACTATAATTTTTTTTTGATAAACTTAACAAAAGTTTACGAACAGTATAAGTTAGGGATTAAAATCTGTCAATAAAAAACTTGATTTCAATATTGCCCATAACCAAAAAACTACTTATAGTACTATAAATGCTAATTTTATCCTTAAAACACTATATATAGAGTATTTTTATCTGTTGTTAAGAAAATCGATTATAGTTTTTTAATACTAACTTTTCTAAGGTAAAAATCAAGGAAACTATCTCTGATACATTTCGTCTGTTATCGTCTATAGTATAATTTACTCAATATAAACAATATATATTCGTAACCTAACATAATAAAATGCTTATTTGGAATCTATTATTTTTGTTTACACCTAAATATGGTGATTTATCTCGGTATCAAAAACGAATAATTTTGTCTTGTCTTGATTTTTTAGTATCAACTTTCTCTATATTTTTAGCTTTTACTATCCTCTACAATATTGGGCACACTTTAGAACTATTTGCTCTTTTTCTTCCATTAATAACAGGGTATATAGTTTTTAAAGTTGTAATATTTCAACTATTTGGTTTATATCGTCCTGTTCTCAAATACACAGATTTGAGCTTCCTTTCAACAATTAGTAAATCAGTATTATTTACTTCTGTTATCGGGGTATTCTTAATTAATTTATTTGCCGATCGATTTATTAGTGAATCAGTTATTATCATAGACGGACTAATATCGATTGTTGCGGTTACTGCATTACGTTTAACGATTCGATCTGTTATTAAATCTCTTACCATTCTCGAGTCTGATTCTACAGAAAAACAAAAATTAGTTATTTATGGTGCAGGTTCAGCAGGCTATCAATTATCCCAAAGTTTAGAACAAAATCCAGAGTATCGATTACTGGCTTTTGTTGACGATAATCCAGAAATGCAAGGAAGAGTTCTTCAAGATGTTCCTATTTATAGTCCCCATTATTTAGAATCATTGTATAAAGAAGAATCTTTTCAAACTATTATTTTTGCTATTCCTAATTTAACTATTCCTAGACGTAAAGAAATCGTCGAACACTTAAAAGCATTACCCGTTCAGTTTAAAACAATTCCCACTTTTGGGGAGTTATTATCTAATCAAGCGTCTCTTTCTCAAATCAGAAATATTAACATTACAGAATTATTAGGACGAGAAGAAATTACTCCCTATCAAAGTTTATTAAGGGTAAACATTACGGATAAAGCAGTATTAGTAACCGGAGCAGGAGGCTCGATCGGCTCAGAAATATGTCGTCAAATAGCTCAACTACAACCAAAATGTCTGGTATTGTTTGAATTAAATGAACTGGCTCTTTATACGATCGATATGGAGTTAAGAGAACAAAACTTAAATGTCCCTATTTACCCATACTTAGGTAATATCACAGACAAAGGACATTTTGAAAGTATTTTGAAACTACATAGAATTGAAACGATATATCATGCGGCCGCTTATAAACACGTTCCCTTAGTAGAAATGAATCCTTCGATCGGCGTTTATAATAACGTTGCTGGAACTTTGATTACTGCTCGATCGGCTATTGATTGTGGAGTGAAAAATTTTGTTTTAATTTCTACTGATAAAGCCGTAAGACCAACAAACGTCATGGGTGCGAGTAAAAGAGTTGCAGAACTCTTAATTCAGGCTTTAGCCGCTCAAAATAACATCGGAACAATATTTGCGATCGTTCGTTTTGGAAATGTATTAAACAGTAGTGGATCTGTTATTCCTCGTTTTCGTAAACAAATAAGTGAAGGAAAAGCGATCACACTCACTCATAAAGATGTAACTCGTTATTTTATTTCTATTCCAGAAGCCGTTAGTTTAGTTATTCAAGCTGGTGCTATGGCAAAAGGAGGGGAAATATTTTTACTAGATATGGGGAATCCTGTAAGAATTTATGATTTAGCTGTAAAAATGATAGAGTTAAACGGATTAATACCAGAAAAAGATATTCCCATTAATATAGTAGGTTTAAGACCGGGAGAAAAACTTTATGAAGAATTACTAATAGATAAAAATAATAGTAATAATACTCAGCATCCACAAATATTTTACGGTAATGAACCAATGTTGAGTTGGGAAATGTTAGAAACAAACTTAGAAAATTTATTATATGAAGCTAAAGAAAAAAACTCAGAGGAAGTAGTTAAACTATTAAAAATTTTAGTGCCTGAATTTAATCATCCCTTAAAAGAAGTTCTTGTATCGTAATAATTACAGTTATTAAAATATTTGTCAAACTCAAATCTTTTAATCTTATTAAAAAAAATTAATAAAATCAATTAAAATACTGTTAAACTTAATTATTATTAATATTACCTCTTTTTTTATTCTCTAGGATAATCAATGAATTCAAATAAAGTGTAAAATCTGAATAAAATATTCGATAAACACGATCGAATAAAGATGAATTATCTCTTGTTAGTATATAATTTGCTTACGATTATCTTGATCCCACCCGTTAAATAAAATACCCCTTAAGATACTAAATTTTTAAATATGTACTTAAACAACCCCAAAAACAATATAGATAGCATATCACCTCAAACTCAAGAACTTGGTAAGTTGATTAATCTAAATTCCGGTATGAGTGAGGACACAGAAGAATTTAATCTTCGTGAATTACTTAATATTTTCAGAAGAAGGGGCTTAATAATATTTGGTACCGCCATAACACTAGGAACAATTTTATCAACATGGATTTTACTGAAACCACCCATATATCAAGGAACATTTAAACTCTTAGTCGAACCTTTAAGCAGCGACGGAAATAAATTAGATCTATTAAATGATCTTTCTCAACAAAAGTGGAATACGGGCGAATTAGATTATGATAGCCAAATTGATGTATTGAAAAGTCCTTCCGTAATGGATCCTATTTTTCAAGATATTAAATCTCGCTATCCAGATCTAACAAAAGGGGATTTAATACAAAACCTAACTCTTCAAAGAGCTGTTAAAACTAAAATTCTTCAAGTAGGTTATAAAGACGAATCCGAAGAAAAAATATTATTTATTTTAAATAATCTTATGACGGGTTACTTAGATTATCAAGCAAAAGAATATATAAGTAATCTTAGTCAGGCACAAGAATTTACTGAAGAACAAATTAATCGAGTTATTCAAGAAGTTGCACTTTTAGAATCACAATTAGAGAGTTTTCAAAAAGAAAAGAACTTAATCGATCCAGCAACTCAAAATAATGTCTTAGCACAACAGAGTGAATTTCTGAATAAAGAAATAGAAGACACGGAAATTCAACTTGATGGAATGACTCAACTCGCAAAGAATCTCCAAAGTCAATTAGATTTGACTCCCGAAGAAGGGGTAATTGTAACTCGTTTAAATCAGGAACAAAATTACTCTAAACTCATTTCCCAAATTAAAGATATTGAAAGTCAAATAGCATTAGAAAGCATCCGACTAGGGGAACAGCATCCTACACTAAGATCACTAAATGCAAAAAAACAAGAATTAGTGTCTTTACTCTATAACGAAACTCGTAAGATTCTCGGTCCAAAAGCAGAAAATTTGTCCTTAGATTTTTTGACTTCTATTTCTAATAATCTAGCAATCACTCAGAAATTTTTTGATACAAATAGTGAAATTGCCGTACTAAAAGCTAAACGAGATAGTCTTAATGACGCAAACCAAAAATTTAATAAAGAGATCAATGTTTTATCGACGACAAATAAAGAATATTATCAAATTCAACGAGAATTAAAAACAGCTAATGACAGTTTAAATCGTCTTTTAGCACTTAACGAAAATTTACAAATAGAAGTGGCAAAACAGGCGTCTCCATGGAAATTACTTACTCCTATTAATGATAGTCTTATTAAAGATATATCTGGTACTGCAAGAAAAATAGGCTTGATCGCTTTTGGAAGTTTATGTGTAGGTGGACTAATTGGTCTATTAGTTGATAAATTAGACTCAGCATTTCATTCTGTTGAAGAATTACAAAATACTCTTGATTTACCATGTCTAGGAATTATTCCTTACAATAGCAAGTTGGAATTAATGAGTAAAAGACAAACAGGAAAATTAAAGAAAGGTACTTTTAAATTTGCACAAAAATCTTCAGAAGAAAAAAATGACCAGGATGAGATTATTAATCTTGATTCTTATATTTCCCTTTATACAAATATTAATCTTTTAAGTTCGGATACCTCCATTCGTTCTATTGTTATTGGTGCCGCAGAAGCTAGTGAAGGAAAATCAACCACGAGTATTTATTTAGCAAGAGCAGCCGCAATGCTAGGCAAAAGAGTTTTGGTTGTGGATGTAGATATGCGTAAGCCAAAGGTACACCAATACTTAGGGCTTAAAAACACAACAGGACTTAGTAATTTAATTGCAGATGATGTTCCAATCAATGACGCAATTCAAGAGTCGAAGATCGAAAATTTATCTATTATTAGTGCTGGTTCTAAACCACCTAATCCCACAAGAATTATCTCTTCTCAAAAAATGCAAACTTTGATGAAAACATTAAGACAAAACTTTGATTTTGTTATCTACGATACTCCTCCTTTAATGGGTTTTTCTGATGCTAAGATTCTTATTCCCTTTACAGAAGGCCTTGTTTTTATCGTCGGTTTAGGTAAAACCCATCGACCTAATGTTAAAAGAGTAATTAATGATCTACAAATGTCGAAAATGTCCGTTTTAGGAATGGTAGCTAATGGAGTTAAAAATTATATGGGTGGTTACTATGGATATGGTTACTACGACTATAACCAATATTATAAAGAATAACTTTTCTTGATACTTATCACCCGATCTTTACCTGAGTGAACTATAAGAATAGGTGTTGACTGACTCTTGCTGACAGGCAGAGGCGGAAAAATTTATTATTTGTGAAAAAAAACAAAGTCGTATTAAAAGTGTACAAATATTCGCAATTTTTCCACCTGTCTAATTATCCAGTTGTCTTGTGTTCATCAGCTTAGTGAAAGAATTTTCTTATTTCATATAATTCAAAATTTGTGCAAAAAAATAAGAGCAGAATTTTTAATTCTCACCCTCATTTTTAGAATATTATCTTAGCGTAATATTTACTTATAATAAACCAGCATTAGTACCGGGACGACCAGTCACCAATTTAACTTTTACAATAGAGCCACCCATTTTTTGGATTCTTTGTTGTTCTTTAAACCAGTTATCATAAGGAACTAATTTCGTAAAGTAGGTATTTTGTAACTCTCTCTGAGTTCTAATTCTGGTCTGACTAGGCACACAAGCGGTGACTTGAAACATTCTCATGGGGATTTATCTCCTTGATGATTAAATCTCGTTTTAAACTTTTTTGTAAAAATTAGTTTTTATCGATCGAGCAACAATATTTCAAGATCGAAACTATTAATTTCTGTTGTAATCTAATTACTTAGAATGTAAATAAATGGGAAAGTTTATGTTAAAAAAATTTTTATAACAACGGTTAGGAGTCGAGAGTCAATACTAAATCAATTAATCTACTTATAGTCTAATTAAACTAGCACTTACTCCGGACTTTCCTAACCTATAGTTAAGTTTTAAGCGTTAATTACTCAATTAAAGTAACAAATTAGCTTAAACCAGAGCAGATGTAATCTAAGTAAACACCCATTTCTTTACCAGCATCAGCACCTACTAAACTAGCGGTAACTTCTTTCATCGCTTGGATTGCTTGAATGGTGGAACTTACGGGTACACCTAAAGAATTGTAGGTTTCTTTTAAACCGTTGAGTACACGCTCATCGAGAATAGAAGCATCACCGGCTAACATAGCATAGGTAGCATAACGGAGATAGTAGTCTAAGTCACGAATACAAGCGGCATAACGACGAGTGGTGTACATATTACCACCGGGACGAGTTACGTCGGAATATAATAAGGATTTAGCTACAGCTTCTTTAACGATAGTAGCAGCGTTAGCGCTAATTACACTGGCGGCACGAACACGAAGAGCTCCAGTTTGGAAGTAGCCTTTTAATTTACCTAAAGCATTAGCATCAAGGTATTTACCTTGTACATCGGAGGAGTTGATTACAGCAGTAATTGCGTCTTGCATTGTTGTTTTCCTTTCTACTTAATAAAGTTTTGCTTATTTTTTTTGCAGGACTAAAATTATTTAGCACCAAATAGGGTTTAGGGATTTTTGCTAAAACCTATTGCATAGCTCCGATAACATAATCGAAGTAAGAAGCGGCTTCACCAGCGTCATCAGAAGACATCATGCCAGTTGCAACTTCTTTCATTTCCCGTACACTTTGAGAAACTGCACCTACGTCAGTACCTAAAGATTTGTACATTTCTTTTACGCCTACTAAACCGATTTCCTCGATGGGAGTAACGTCACCAGCTACTACTCCATAAGTGATGAGACGTAGATAGTAGTCCATGTCACGTAAACAGGTAGCGGTCATTTCTTCACCATAAGCATTTCCACCAGGGGAAACAACATCAGGGCGTTTTTGGAACAAACGATCGCCTGCTTCTTTAACAATACGTTCACGAGCGCCAGTTAAAGTTTCAGCAATGCGTAAACGAGCTTCACCGGAAGTAACGAATGCTTTGATTCTGTCTAACTCACCGGGGCTTAAATAACGTGCTTCTGCGTCAGCATTCACGATAGATTTCGTGACGATACTCATTGATGGATTCCTCCAAACAAAATATTAAATAGTATTTATTAATTAAACCAGAATATTAATTAAACTGGCATTGAAATTTTGAAATCCCTATCGTACTGATAGTTTTTTCTTTAGTAAGTATAACCGAAAAAGGTAATATTTACTTATTTTTGGAAGATGTTTAATTTGTCTTCGTGGATCATTGTGCAGTATTAAGTCCACTTTTGCTTAATTTTCTTAACACTTTTTAACAATTAACTTGTAAGGCTCATAGATTAAGGAAATTAACAATCTCGATCGATATAAAAATATTTAACTTTACAAATCAAGTTAAGCAATCGAGACAAAAGTTATAATTTAGAGTGTTAATTTTTGTTTATAATTCATACTGTTTTTAAGTGAATAAAGTAGATTATTTGCGTATTAGTTTGATAGATAAATGTAATTTTCGGTGTCAGTACTGTATGCCAAATGATTCGGAATTAGATTATATTTTATCTGAAGAATTATTAACAAAATCAGAGTTATTAATTTTATTGCAAGAAGTTTTTATTCCTCTAGGTTTTACTAAATTTCGATTAACGGGAGGTGAACCTTTATTAAGAGCAGATTTAATAGAAATAGTTCATGAAATAAGTAATTTATCAGAAACAAAAGATTTATCTCTCACAACCAATGGTTATTTATTAGAGGAAAAAGCAGAGGGATTATTTTTAGCTGGTTTAAAACGTATTAATATTAGTTTAGATTCTCTTAATTCTGACACTTTTGATCGAATTATTGGCAATAATAGTAAGAGTCGTTGGCAAAAAACTTGGTCTGGAATTTTAAAGGCTTATGAAGTAGGATTTAATCCATTAAAGCTCAATGTAGTAATTATTCCGAATGTTAATGATCATGAGATTTTAGATTTAGCGGCATTAACAATTGATAAGAATTGGCACGTTAGATTTATCGAATTTATGCCGATCGGAAATAGTAAATTATTTGCGGAAAAAGCATGGATTCCTTCTGTTGATATTAGAGAAAAAATAAAAAATAAATGGGGTTTACAAGAAAGTTTTATTAGTGGAAATGGCCCTGCTGATGTGTTTAAAATTCCTCATGGCAAAGGTACTTTAGGATTTATTTCTCAGATGTCAGAATGTTTTTGCGATCGATGTAATAGAATTCGTTTATCGGCGGATGGCTGGTTAAGACCTTGTTTATTGAATGAAACAGGACAAATTGATCTAAAAAAAGCATTAAGAGAAGGTATTAAAACTGAAAAAATCAGAGAAAAAGTTGCCCAATTATTGCTAATTAAACCTGATATTAATTTTAAAGAAAGAGAATCTGGTACTAATATTTATCAACGTACCATGTCTCAAATCGGTGGATAATTTCACTTAAACCTTAGTTATTAAGATTAAGAACTTGATTGGCAAGAAACTGCTGATTTGCTTGTCTTATTTTTGCTCCTACTTCATCATATAAAAATGGTAAAGTAGCATAACGAATTCCTTTCGTAACGGGAGTAGCTTCATGAAGTAAAGAACAGGAAAAAACCACTGCCCCACCAGTAGGCGCTCGATAAGTTTTATTACCAAATTCAGGAAAACGTAAATTTCCTCCTTCGTATTCTTCTGCGTTTAAATTGATAGTTACGGCAAAACGACGATGAGCTGTTGCTTTTGTTGTATTATCTCGGTGAGGACGAAAAAAACCTCCAGAGTTACTGTCATAACAAGCTACTATATATCTTTCTATGCGAGTGACGGGAAACTGAAAGGCTTTACTAATTTGTGGGAGTAATCTTCTGCTTAAACGTTCTCGTATTTCACTTTTAATTTCTTCTGATTCAATAGTATAATCTTTTCGTTTTTTAAATGTATTATCCTGAACCCCGATCGTTTTACCATCTTTCTCTCGCATAAATCCTGATTCATTTCCCCCATATTGATTATATAAGTTGATTAATTGCCGACAAAACGCTCTTTCAAAAACACGAGGTACAATTAAAATGGGAGCAGATAAAGGTACTTCTGCATAATCATCAACAGAAGGTAATTCGTTTAAAATATTTTCGATCGTGCGATTATGAATATCACCATCAATAAAAGGGATATTAGCAATTACCCGTAATGAAGGATCAAGTATAAGAGTAAAGGGAGAATAGATAATGATATTATTTTCGTCGCTTTGTAATGCACCATATAACTTGCTAACCTGAAAATCAAAGTCCCAAAAAAAACGGATACCCGGAATAATGTCTTGAATACGATTTAATTCCAAATCTTGAGGTTCAACGCTAACACCAAAAAAACACACATCAGAATCATTAAATTTATCTCGAATTTCTTGACAAAAAAAAGATAAAACCTTTAAGATACTTTCGTTTTGTGCAGATCCAAAAAAAAACAACACGACATAACGACCTGCTACAGTATTAAAATTAAATACGGGATTACTACTACTTTTACACTCAAACCAAGGTACTGCGTCACCAAATAAAAACTTATTCATAATATTTTTGAACACTATACAACAAAATACTAACCTTCAAATTTTCACTTTTTTTAGGAAAAGTCTTTTTTCTTTGCACTTTTATTCTTATTTTTAATATTACTATTTGAAGTTAAGATTATCGGGAATTGTACCGCAATTATTCTCATGAATGACGAAAAAATTAGCGACGAGATTCAAACCAAGATGTTAATAAACTTCTACAGGCAGTTTCTTTGATACCCCCAAAAACTTGTAAATGATGGTTAGAAGCATCACTATCAGGAATATTTAATACCGTGCGAATAGCTCCAGTTTTAAAGTCATCAACTCCATAAATTAAAGTTTTAAGACGAGCTTGAATAATTGCTCCGGCACACATGGGACAAGGTTCAAGAGTTACATATAGGGTACATTCATGTAACCGCCACGTACTTAGTTTTTTACAAGCATCACGAATGGCTAATATTTCGGCATGAGCAGTACAATCCTGATATTTTTCTTTCTGATTATAGCTAGAGGATATTAATTTGTTTTGTCGATCGATAATTACTGCGCCAACGGGTATTTCTCCTTCTTCTCCAGCTTTTATGGCTAAAGTTAAGGCTTCCTTCATCCAATACTGATGATTGTGCAAATCTGACATTTTTTTTGATAATCTCAAACTATAAAATCCATTCAGAAGTTCGATCCCCTAAATCAAGAGAGATACTAACGGCTTTACCTAAACGGGGACGACTTTTTGCTTCCAAAATACCATTTTCCACTTGATTGATGACTCCCCAACTGGTGATATAGTTAGCAACTTGTTCTAAATGTTGAGCATACTCAGATTCAGTCCAATGAAAAGAGGCTTGTTCTAAATATTTCCACATCACCTGAAAATAAATTTTATCTTTAATTTTGATAAGTTGTACATCATAACAATATCCCCACTTATTAAAAATTAGTTCTCTTAAGTCTTTTCCTGTC
The DNA here is from genome assembly GCF_001548115.1 of Geminocystis sp. NIES-3709. Taxonomy (GTDB): domain Bacteria; phylum Cyanobacteriota; class Cyanobacteriia; order Cyanobacteriales; family Cyanobacteriaceae; genus Geminocystis. The sequence continues at coordinate 1,437,113 of NZ_AP014821.1, forward strand.
ATAGTGATTTTTTTATGTTCAGATAAATATATCGTTATGTTAACGATCGATTTTAGGAAAGATAGTTGAATGATTCTGCAAAAGGTTCATTTTTTGTAATAATTAGATAATGACTTTAATTAACCTTATTTAACATAAAGGTTCTTGAGTTGATTGTAAAACGATAACCAAAGTAATCAATTACATAATCTAGTTTAGTTATGACTCAAATTACAGGAAATGCTGATGTACCCGATATGGGCCGTCGTCAGTTTATGAATTTACTGACTTTTGGTACTATTACCGGAGTAGCCGCTGGGGCTTTATATCCCGTGGTTAGCTATTTTATCCCTAAATCTAGTGGTGGTACTGGTGGTGGTATTACCGCTAAAGATAAACTCGGTAATGATATTATCGCTAGTGCCTTCTTAGCTAATCATCAAGCTGGCGATCGAACTTTAGCCCAAGGCTTAAAAGGTGATCCTACTTATATCGTTGTTACAAAAGACAAAGCGATCGAATCCTATGGCATCAATGCTGTATGTACTCACTTAGGTTGTGTTGTACCTTGGAATGCGTCAGAAGATAAATTTATGTGTCCTTGTCACGGTTCTCAATATAATAACGAAGGTAAAGTAGTTCGTGGCCCCGCACCTCTTTCTTTAGCTTTAGTTCATGCCAATGTCACCGATGATAAAGTCGTTTTGACTAACTGGGAAGAAACCGACTTCCGTGACGGCTCAAATCCTTGGTGGGCTTAAACTACCAACAATAAACAATTAACAACATATCAGTTTTAAATGATTTAGATAAAATTCAATAACTGTAAAAAATATCAATGAGAGATCATTCTTTTTTAGCTAATATGGCAAAAAAAATAAACAAAATTATCCTTGTGTCTATTGCGAGTGTTTGTTTATTCCTTGCCAGTGACTTATTATTACCCCAAAGTGCTAATGCCTATCCTTTCTGGGCGCAAGAAACTGCTCCAATGACTCCCAGAGAAGCAACTGGTCGTATAGTTTGTGCTAACTGTCACCTTGCCTCTAAACCTGCGGAAGTGGAAATTCCAGCAGCAGTATTACCTGACACCGTTTTTGAAGCAGTGGTAAAAATTCCTTACGATCATTCTCAACAACAAGTATTAGGGGATGGAAGCAAAGGCGGTTTAAATGTCGGTGCAGTATTAATGTTACCCGATGGTTTTAAAATTGCTCCCGACGATCGTATTCCTGAAGAAATGAAAGAAAAAGTCAATGGTGCTTATTTCCAATCCTATCGTGAAGGTAAAGACAACTGGGTGATTGTTGGCCCTCTCCCCGGTGACAATTATGAAGAAATCGTCTTTCCTGTATTATCTCCAGATCCGGCGACTAATCCTAACATTCACTTTGGTAAATATTCCGTTCACTTAGGTGCAAACAGAGGTAGAGGACAAGTTTACCCCACTGGACAATTAAGTAACAATAACGTGTTCAAAGCTCCTGTAACTGGTGCTGTTACCGCTATTGATGAAGTTGAAGGAGGTAGTTATACCGTTACTATCACTAGCGAAGATGGCAACACTGCTACTGTGGATATTCCTGCTGGCCCTCAATTAATTGTTGCCGAAGGTCAAGAAGTTACTACTGGTGAAGCATTAACAAATAATCCTAACGTGGGTGGTTTCGGACAAAAAGACACAGAAGTTGTATTACAAAGTCCTGCTCGTATTCTCTGGTTATTAGTGTTTATCGCTGGTATCATGTTATCTCAAATTTTCTTAGTTCTGAAGAAAAAACAAATCGAGAAAGTACAAGAAGCTGGTATGTATTTCTAATTTTTACAAATCAGTTATTTATATATGGGAGGTTATTGTACCTCCTTTTTTTATAGTTTTTATAGAACCCATGTCTGTTATCTCTCCTAATATTGCTTGATTTATTAAATTCAACCCTTCCTCAAGACTGTTAATTTGAGAACATCGATCGCGTAACTCTGCGGCACCACTAAAACCCTTACAATACCATGACAGATGTTTTCTGGCTTGAAAAATTCCTCTTTGTCCTTTATATTCCCATAATCCTATTAAATGGTCTTTAGCACAATCTAAACGTTCTTTTAAAGTAGGTAAAATAATATTTTTGCCATTTTTGAGGTAATAGTCAATTTGTCCCACTAAAAAAGGATAACCTAAAGTGCCACGAGAACACATCACCCCATCTGCTTTCGTGATCTCAAGACAACGAATAGCATCATCCACCGAAAAAATATCCCCATTGGCAATAACAGGAATCGTCAATACTTCCTTAACTTTTGCAATTAAATCCCATCGGGCAGTACCAGTATAACCTTGTTCACGGGTACGTCCATGTACAGTTATCATACTTGCTCCAGCTTCTTCCATTCTTTGGGCAAAATCCAAGATATTGATTTCTTCATCATTCCAACCTAAACGAGTTTTCACCGTAACAGGCACATCAACGGCTTTTTTGACCTCTTTTACGATCGCCATGGCAACATCTGGTTGACGCAATAGACGAGAGCCACCACCTTTTTTGGTAATTTTGTTAACAGGACATCCCATATTAATATCGATCGTTTTTGCCCCCTCTTGAACAGCTTTTTGGGCTGCTTCTGCCATAAAATCAGGACGACAGTCAAATAACTGAATACTAATAGGTTGTTCATGGGGATCGATTTCCATTAGTTTTGGTAACTGTTGAAGATGGTGAATTTCTGTGGCACTTACCATTTCCGTGTAAATCATTGATTCAGGTGCATATTTTCTTACGAGGCGACGAAAAACTAAATCTGTTACCCCAGAAAGAGGAGACTGTAAAACTCGACTGTTAATTGTAACATTCCCAATTTTTAAGGGATTTGATAGTTTGTGTTTTAACTCATTTGATATACAAGACATTTTTTTGAATTTTGTTTTAAATTATTACTGAAAATTAGCTAATTTTTTAACACTTATTTACAGTGAGTTTTTGTTGTTTGATAGGATAATTACCAATTTTCCCTAATATTTTTTAATGATTTTTGTAGTTTTTGTCTTGTAATAATTTTGGCATAGCATAATTTAAACAAGCACTATTCAAAAATATCCTCAACTCTAGTAAGACTTTATTCCTTTTGCATTTCTTGAAGAATAATAACAAAATCATCAATACTCGTAAACTTACCATAAACAGAAGCAAAACGGACATAAGCGACTTCAGAAAGTTTACTTAAATAACTTAATACTAATTCACCGATATATTGAGTTGTTATTTCCCTCATGGAATTTTCTTCTATCTGCGACTCAATATTTTCGACTAATGTTTCCAATCTATCCCCTTCAATACCTGTTTTTTCGCAGGCTCTTACTATTCCTCTTAATATTTTAGATCGATCGAAAGATTCTGTACTACCATCCTTTTTTATTACTGTAATCGGTACAAACTCTATTCTTTCATAAGTGGTAAAACGATGCCCACAATCTAAACACTCCCTCCTGCGTCTGATACTCTGTCCTTTTTCCGTAGTGCGAGATTCTAACACCTTACTATTATCAGAATTACAAGAAGGACATAACATATTTTTAAAATTAATTTAATCGCTAATAAGTATAATTAGGATGGGCATTACCCACAAAACCTGATTTAAGAGTTGTAGAAACGTTTTACGCAACATTTGCTTTAGAGATATAGTACTACGGATTTAGGTTAGGACTATTAATTTTTATACATAATCAAGACTATGATTTAGTTTACTGATTGAAAGTGTACTAATGTCATTGAGTAAGACTATAATTTGCGATAATTCCACGAAAAAAAGCCTCTTTCTTTAATATCTTAACTAAATCAGAGACTCAATGAAGATATATATGAAAAAGACTTTTTAATTAGATAGTAACTAAGGAGGAAATAATTAAGAATTTCCTTAGTCATCGATGAATTTACTTGTTGATTTTAGGAGGCTCACGGAATGCTACAGCAAAGAATAATACTGAGATCATCATAGCCAACACGAGAATATAAGCAACACTTTCCATTTTATTTTCTCTATATTGTAATTTTTATTTTAAAGAGAAATAGAAAGAAAACGAAATCCTCTCTATTTCCCATAAATAAGTTATGCAAAAATTATGCAGATTCTGGACGACGAGTAGATTTATCACCCACTTTCTGGAATAATCCCCATTCTACTTGGTCTGGATCTAAATCGGGGTCGATACCTGCAAATACATCACGGAATAATGTACGAGCACCATGCCAAATATGACCGAAAAAGAACAGTAAAGCAAAACAAGCATGACCAAAGGTAAACCAACCACGAGTACTGGTACGGAATACACCATCAGAGTTAAGAGTTTCAGTATCAAATTCAAATGGTTCGCCCAATTGTGCTTTACGCGCGTAGCGTTTAACATCAAGGGGATCACTAAAGGTTTTACCATCTAAGTCTCCACCTAAGAAACTAACGGTAACGCCAGTTTGTTCAATACTCAAAGCTGATTCAGCACGACGGAAAGGAATATCTGCACGGACAACTCCATCTGCATCAGTTAAAACTACAGGGAAGGTTTCAAAGAAGTTAGGAAGACGACGTAAAAATAATTCGTTACCATCTTTATCTTTGAACACAGGATGACCTAGCCAACCTTGAGCAATACCGTCTCCTTTATCCATCGCACCAGTACGGAACAAACCACCTTTAGCAGGACTATTCCCAACATAGTCATAGAATGCTAGTTTTTCAGGAATTGCCGCCCATGCTTCCTCCGCAGTAGCACCGCTAGCAATACTTGTTTCTACTCGGCGCTGAATTTCTTGTTGATAGTAACCTTGATCCCATTGATAACGGGTAGGTCCGAATAATTCTACTGGGGTGGTAGCATTTCCATACCACATAGTTCCAGCGACGACGAAAGCAGCAAAAAACACGGCGGCGATACTGCTAGATAGTACGGTTTCAATGTTACCCATACGAAGGGCTTTATAAAGTCTTTCTGGAGGACGAACACTGAGATGGAATAAACCAGCGATAATACCAACGATCCCCGCCGCAATATGGTGAGCAACAACTCCACCGGGGTTAAAGGGGTTAAAACCGGCAGGTCCCCATTCAGGCGCTACGGCTTGAACGTGTCCAGTTAAAGCGTAAGGATCAGATACCCACATTCCAGGTCCCCATAATCCAGTTAGGTGGAATGCACCAAAACCGAAACATAGTAATCCAGATAAGAATAAGTGAATGCCGAACATTTTAGGTAGATCGAGGGCTGGTTCACCAGTACGGGAGTCAGTGAACAATTCTAAATCCCAGAATACCCAGTGCCATACAGCCGCTAAAAAAAGTAATCCAGATAAGATGATATGAGCGATCGCCACACCTTCAAAAGACCAAAATCCAGGATCAATGCCAGTTTCTCCGGTGATACTCCAACCACCCCAAGATCCTGTTACCCCTAAACGTGCCATAAAGGGTAATACGAACATTCCTTGTCTCCACATGGGATTTAACACAGCGTCACTGGGATCAAATATGGCTAATTCATATAAAGCCATAGATCCTGCCCAACCTGCTACCAATGCGGTGTGCATTAAATGCACTGCAATTAAACGACCCGGATCGTTAATTACAACTGTGTGTACTCTATACCAAGGTAGTCCCATCGACTACGCTCCTCCTATTAATGTGATTTTTACTAAATTGGGGATAGATCCAGTTTACTATAACCGTTGAGGGTTTTCTGTCTCAAAATTAATTTTGAATAGAATTACCCTATGATCTTAATTTTATGTTAAAAATTCTATCTTTTATTAGAACTTATGGCAAGATGTTTTTTAATAGACAATAAGACAAAACGGGAAAAATCCATTTTAGGAATTTTAAAACCAATTCTCGTCACTTTTTCCTATTCCCTTTTCCTTTTTGTCTGTCGTCACCGAGAATTTATGATAGAGGAGCAAGATCTAAATTTAATGGAGAGATTTAATTAGGGTGCACTGAAAAAGTCTTTTGACGAGGGTAGGAGTTAGGAGATAGGAGACAGAAGATAGAAGAAATATCAAAAAATCAAGGTTTTGATGTTGTTAATCTACCTAATAAGTATCTCAGTTTAATACAAAATGTATGAGTAATAGCAGGGTATTAGTTGTTAGGTATTAGGTAAAGAATTGAGGAAAAACTGTTAACAATTGATTTTAGTTAGATTAATTTAATTAAATAATTCAATCAGATTTGGTATTTTTAGAACCTAAAACCTAAAACCTAGCTACATCAAGGATTTTTTCTCGAGTTCAGATAATAAGTATATTTGTAACTAATAAAAATAAAGTCAAAAGTGTTAAGTTTTTGAGTAAAAATCCCTAAAACCGTGCACTTTTTTGTTAATGTAGTATGTAGGAACCTTTGATTTTAATACCTTTATAATTTATTCAGCAGACCCTAATTAAAATGTTACTCAAAGATAATCAGGAACTACAATTAATAAAAAATTCAATAATTGAAGGAATGTTGGACTATATAGTAAATGATGATAATCCAGCTTATACGAAAGCTGATGTGGAAGAATTTGACCGTATTTTAGAAGAACATCTTTTGGCTCTTTCTAAAACAGAGAATAAAAATTCTGCGATGAAATGTGTAAAGATGACCGTTATAAAACTAAATCAATTAAATCAAAAAGCTGGAGAAGAACTAATTGAAACAGATCAAAGAGAAGGAATTTGTGAGTATATAATTAAGGCTGGTGTCTTACTTGGTTTTAATAATGAAAATGAAGACATCACGGAGGAGTGGCGAGAATGGTAGAGTTTTCTTCGATCGATGTAAAAAATTTACCGGGTATAAGCCCTATAGATGTGAAAAATCTTAAATCTCTTGGTATCAATACTAATTTCGCCTTACTTCAATGCACAATTGATCGTCAAAAACAAGAAGAATTAGCCTTAAAAATGGGAGTAAATGTTAAAAATATTTTAAAATGGACTGCTTTAGCTGACCTATCCCGTCTTGAAAGTGTAGGGAGTAAATATTGCGGTTTGATTTTACATTCGGGAATTTTGTCTTGCAGTGAATTGAGTCAAGCATCGACATTCAAGTTACACAGGCAAATTGTCCGATTACAAGTAGGTACCTTGAGAAACAAAGATTTGTGTCCGCCTCTTTCCCTAGTACACACTTGGATAAAAGAGGCGAAAACATTAGGAATTAGGAATTAGGAATTCTTAAATTCTACTATACTGCTCATAGGTCTTTTTGTCAACCTATCTTATGCTAAAACAGGAACGGGTGTCTCCCAACGATCGACTGCTTTACCAATTATGGATAATTCTTGAACTAATCGATCGAAAGCATCAGGAGTCAAAGATTGAGGGCCGTCAGATAGGGCTTTAGCTGGATTGGGATGTACCTCAATCATTAAAGAGTCTGTACCACCAGCGATAGCGGCCATAGCCATACTAGGCACATATTCTGCTTTACCAGTACCGTGACTAGGATCAATCATAATTGGTAAATGAGTCAAAGATCGTAATACTGGAATTACAGATAAATCTAAAACATTACGGGCAAATTCTCGATCGAACGTGCGAATACCTCTTTCACATAAGATGACATTAGGATTCCCGGCGGCAAGGATATATTCAGCGGCCATCAACCATTCGGAAATAGTGGCAGACATTCCTCTTTTTAAGAGAACAGGTTTAGGTTGAGCCCCTACTTTTTTTAATAAGGAAAAGTTTTGCATATTTCTTGCACCAACTTGGATAACATCAGCAAATTCGACAATAATATCCAAGTCTGCGGTATCCATTACTTCCGTAATAATACCTAATCCAGAAGCATCTCTAGCAGCCGCTAACAATTCTAAAGCACTTTCTCCATGGCCCTGGAAATCATAAGGAGAGGTACGAGGTTTATAAGCACCTCCTCTTAAAAATTTTGCCCCTGCCGCTTTTACTCTTTTGGCAGTTTCTACGATCATTTCTTCGTTTTCTACTGAACAAGGACCAGCTACAATAACTACAGGATGATTTAATCCAAAAGTAACATTACCGTTAGGAGTAGGGACAACAACTTCACTAGGTTGTCCATGACGATAATCTAAACTAGCACGTTTGAAAGGTTTTTCTACTCGTAAAACTGTCTCAATCCAAGGACTAACTTCTTGAATTTGCTCAGGGTTGAGGGAAGCGGTTTCTCCCACTAAACCAATAACTACTTTATGTTGCCCAACAATTTTTTCTGGGCTTAATCCCCATGTGGTTAATTCCTCTCCAACACGATTAACTTCGGCTTCGGGAGTACCCACTTTCATTACAACGATCATAATTAATTTACCTTGACTAATAAATGTGCTAAGGCTGATATTTGGTTGTGGTTAAATTTTTAATTTATTAGAGTTCTCCAACAAACCGTTTTAATAGTTTCTTAGTAAGAGCTTCAGCCCTTAATTTCGTAATTGGAGATGTCTATTGATAGATTTATAATTTCTTAGAGATAAATCACACAAAATAACTAATCATTTATTATTAATAGATTCTTGTCGTGCGTTTCTCCATGCAGAGGTCATTCTGCTAAAATTGAGGGTAAAATCTGACCAACCCCACCAAGTACCAACTCTTTCTTCATCCCATGATGTGGAAAGAATGCCATAACTTAAACCTAACACACCTAACCCAAATAAACCCATACTGACCAGTAAAACGGCGGTATTAGGTACTTTAAACCATTCTTGTTTTACTACAAAATAAAATGCAAAGAAGGAAAAAATACCTAAACCTGTAGGCATTCCGCTAAAAATAGCCATTCTCCGAATCATTCTTTTACTGACAACTTCAGGAATTTCTCGTAAGGATGCACTTTCTTTTTTTTCTTGAAAATTTTTGTCAGATTTATTTATCGGAGTATTATTAGTTGCTTTTTTAACAACTTTTTTATTTTTTTTGGGTTCAAAAGGTAAAGAGTTACGATTAGATGAAGATGGCATAGTAATTTTTCCGACTGTTGTTAACCACGAATACCTAATTGTTTGATTAAGTCCTGATATGCTTGAGGACTTCCTTTTTTAATATAACCTAATAAACTTTTGCGTTGACCGATTAATTTTAAAAGTCCTCTACGGGAAGAATGATCTTTTTTGTTTACTTTTAAGTGTTCGGTGAGTTGACTAATTCTTTCGGTTAGTAGAGCTACTTGTAAATTAGATGATCCGGTGTCAGTTTCGTGAACTTGATATTTACTGATAATTTCTTGTTTTTTTTCTTGAGTTAAGCTCATTTTTTTCTAAAAGTTTAAATACTGCAATCTTTGATTATACCATATTGGATTAGGTATTAAGTAAAACTGTGAATAAATGCAAAAAGTTTATTCCGGTTTATAGTCAAATTTATAGCCAACACCTCTAACAGTGGTGATATAACGGGGATTATTTGAGTCCAATTCGATTTTACGACGAATTTGCCCAATATGAACATCTACAACTCTATTATCACCGATCGGATTGTTTTGCCATACGTTGGCAACTAAATCTTCTCTACGCCAAACTTTTCCGGGATTACTGGCGAGAAAGTAAAGGAGATCAAATTCTAAACTGGTAAATATTAGATTTTGATTTTGAAATTTTACTTCTCTTGTTTCTGGATTAATTAATAAATCTCCTAATTCAATAAGATTAATTTCTTCCGATTTAACTAATCTTCTTCGTCGCAGAATTGCCTGTACTCTAAACTCTAATTCTTCTAAGTCAAAAGGTTTGGTTAAATAATCATCTGCGCCTATCAAAAAACCTTTTTTCTTATCTTCAACGTCTGTACGACTGGTAAGCATGAGAATAAAAACATCGTTATTATTTTGCATTTCTTCACACAGATTATAGCCAAGTGTATCGGGTAAATTAATGTCGAGAATAACTAAATCTGGACGAAAACGCTGAAAAATCTCTCTAGCGGTTTTACCATCATTGGCAAATTCCACTTGATATTGTTTTTGTTTAAGAAAACGAGTGATTAAATTTGCGATCGCAATATCATCATCAACGACAAGAATTTTAACTGAAACGACTTCCATGATAACTTTAGGCAGAGGTGTACATCAATAAGGGAATGAGGAAATGATAATCATCAAAATTATCATAGATTGTCTGCAACCTTAACATTATAGTATCGGTCATAAAAATATGATTGTTAAATTTTTTAGGAAGGATTATTTTCAAAAGTATTTAATTCTAATGGTGAAGTCATAAGTTTTAAGACCAGATGAAATTATGTTATGACTTTACTAAAGCGTAATAATTATCCCTTAGATTTTTTAAAATCACAATCAATTAGGACTTCTAAATTCAATATAATGAATAAGTATGAAAAATAAATAATCGATTTTACTTTTATCAAACATTTTACATAAGGGGTTTAAACCTTTTGTTAATATATCAAGAATTTTGCTTTGGTACTAATTAATTAGGTGGTATAAATTGAGTAAGTTTCTTGACTATAGTTAAAATTATTACGAATTGGAGGAATAATTTAAAAATGAGTGAGTTAAATCCTTATGAACAATTAGGGGTGACAGAAAATGCTTCTTTTGAAGAAATACAAGTAGCAAAACAAAATCTGAAAGAACAACATCAAAATGATTCACTTGTATTAGAAAGTATCGAAATAGCTTATGATACAATTATCATGCAAAGATTAAGATTAAGACAAGAAGGAAAAATTAAAGTACCCGAACAAATTAGGTTTCCTGAAAAGATTAAAACGATCGAAACTCAAAAATCTCCTTCTGTTTCTAATACTCAAATTAACCCAAAAATATTTCTTTGGTTAAATGATTTGTTAGATCAACCTTCTTATAAAGATCTTATTTTTAATGGGGTTATTTTTTTATTATTAATTGTCGTTAGTATTTTTAACACTAATCTATCAATGTTACCTCTTTTATTAACTGTAGGAGTTGGTACAAGTTTTTATATTTTATATAAAAAACAAAAAATGTTTTGGAGATCGATCGGGATTACTTTTATTACTTTTATTGCCGGTATATGTATAGCAAATATTTTGTTAAATATTCTCATGGCTACTGGACTAAATGTCAGTTTAGAATCTGAACAATTTGCCTCTTTATTTACATTTTGTTTATTATGGTTGGTAAGTAATTTTATTCGTTAAATATTTACAATAGTAAGCCTAATTAAATTATATAAATTACCGATAAATCCCCTTTTTAACAAGATACAGGGGATTTAAAATTCTGTAGATAATCTATTGATATTTTTTGTTTATCAAGAGCTTTTACTGATGAATTTTACCATCAGGCATAATTGCACCTTTAAGTCTAGTATTTTCTAAATTTGCCCCAGTTAAATTCGCTTTTTCAAGATTTGCATTTCTGAGGTCAGCATTACTCAAATTAGCATAAACTAAAGAAGCATTGATTAAATTAGCCTTTCTGAGATGAGCATTACTTAAATTTACATGACTCAAATTTGCTTCAGCTAAATTAGCATTTTCTAAGAAAGATTCACTTAAATCACTACCGTCAAAATCTGTTTGGTAAAGATTCGCATTATTAAAATTAACTTTTTGTGCTTTCGCATTAACTATTTGTGTTTGAGTTAAATTAGCATCACTGAAGTTAGTAGAATGACTTTTACTATTACTACTTAGATTTGCTAAGTCTAAATCTGCTTTACTCAAATTTGCTTTCGTAAAATTTGCACCATTTAAAGTGGCTTGAATTAAATTAGCTGATTCTAAATTAGCCTTTTCAAAATTGGCTTTTTCTAAGATACTATGACTTAAATTAGCATGAATCAGTTTTGCTTGAGTAAAATCTGCCCTATTAAGATTACTATTTTTGAGATTAGCATAGGTTAAATCACTTCTTTTAAATTCACTTTTAACTCCTTTAATATTTTCCAAATCGCCAAAACTTAAATCTGTTTCAAAAAAGTTAGTTTTATATAAGTTTAAATTTTTGAAATTAGTTTTATGCAAGTTAGATTGTGATAAATTAGCTTTTTCAAAATTAAATTTATTTTTAGTAAAATGATAATTAGATAAATCACATTTAATACATTTATTATGTTCTATTAATTGAGAAATATCATTTTTACTATAGGCATGAGCATTGGGAATATCGATCAGATAAACTGTTATAATTGTTGCTAAGCACAAAATTATAGATACTAACTTCTTTTTCTTGTTCATGAGAGAATTTATAAAAATCAACAGTTAAGAGCTTTATATCACATTTTTAAGCTAATGACGTCATTAGTTTTTAAATTGTTTAGGGATTATAGGTCTAAATCATTTATAAGATTAAAGATAATTGGAGAATTTGTTTTATAATAAATAGATACTGAGTAATAGAAAATAAAATTAATGATTTTCTATCTATAATTTATTTTAATTTCATTTTTGTAAGAGGTTTTTAAATTTCTTTATCTTTCCTTTCAAAAATAAGATAAATAAAGAAGAAAAGATATAAATAAAAAATAAATAGGAATATGGTATGCTATCTAATGATTATAAAAATAGCTGAAGATTTAAGGATTTAGACGTTTTCAATTATTAATGTTTTTTTTGTGATATTTAATAATGTTTTTAAAAAGTATAAAGCTAAGTTATTTTCGTAATTATATTGAGGAAGAAATTTTTTTCAATAGTAATAAGGTTATTATACTTGGTAATAATGCTCAGGGAAAATCAAATTTATTAGAATCGATCGAGTTGTTATCTACATTAAAAAGTCATCGCACTAATAGAGATCAAGATTTAGTTTATAAAGATAGAATTTATAGTAAAATTACTGCCAATGTTATTCGTAAATTTTCTGATTATAATTTAGAAATTATGTTGCCTTTTAAGGGTAAAAGAGAGCTAAGTATTAATCAAGAAAAATTGACTAGAAATTTAGATTTTTTAGGGGTTGTTAATACAGTTCTTTTTTCTAGTTTAGATATAGATTTAGTGAGAGGTTCTCCTGAATGTAGAAGAAATTGGGTAGATAATCTTCTAACTCAATTAGAACCAGTATATTCTTATATTATTAAGCAGTATAATCAAGTTTTAAAACAAAGAAATGCACTATTAAAAAATTTTAAAAAACAAGGAATTAATAGTTATCAAGAATTATCATCTTCTCAAGAATTAGAGTTAAAATTATGGGATGATAAATTGATAGAAAATGGATGTAGAGTGATGAGAAGAAGAGGCAGAGTATTAAATAAATTAGAACCTTTTGCTAAATTTTGGCACAATCAAATTAGTGATAAAACAGAAAAATTAGAAATTATTTACCTCCCGAATATATGTTATCAAAAAGATGATATTGAGGAAATACATAACAATATCAAGTTACAAATAGAAGAAAAACGTAATGCAGAAATTGCTATGAGTATGACATTAGTGGGGCCTCATCGAGATGAAATTGATTTTATTATTAATGATACAACTGCCAGAAATTATGGTTCTCAAGGACAACAAAGAACATTAGTATTGTCACTGAAATTAGCAGAATTGCAGTTAATTGAACAAGTTATAGGTGAACCACCTTTACTATTATTAGATGATGTGATGGCAGAATTAGATTTAAAACGGCAACAACAATTATTAGATTCTTTGGGAAACCGTTTTCAAACTTTTATCACCACTACACACTTAAATTATTTTGATAATAATTTGTTAGAAGAAGCTCAAATTATTGAAATAAAGAAAGGTAAAAAAATTAATAATTAGGGGTTGCTCAAAAAGTTTTTTGGTGGGATAGGAGTTGGGAGAAACACTTATAAATATACTTATAAATTAAGAACTCAATCTTTGTATTAATAATAACTTATCTTTAACAATAAAATCATTTGTTAGAATTTTAGGTGATTTCTAATAATAAATATACCTGCTAAATCCCCCTAGCCCCCAAAACACAAAGAGGAAATTATAAAGAAGATGGGTAAATTCTTTCTTGGAAATGGCCTTAGATACTTTTAATTAAAGCAATTAGCTTTTAGCCTTTTTTCCATTAAATAATAACTAATCAATTACTATAGTTGATTAACTTAAGAATGAAACAAGATCAAAATCTGTTAGCCCTATTAAATAAAGGTTTTAGCTTGATAAAGTGTCTCAAATTTAAGTTAAATGACTATAATGTTGATTAGAAATTTAACTTCACAATAGCTGATAACTAATTGCTAATAGCTAACTGCTAATTAAACATAGTTATCTTTCTTTTTTTTAAATCGATATTTCCATTCAGTGGAACTACGTAAAGCCAACCAGAGTAACATCATAGCAATTAAACCACCATTTTGTGGAGATTTGAGAGCAAAAATGACTAATCCTGCGGATAAAAAATCTTCTATAAAAATCACTATAATAGGAATTCTACCTAAGCGAAAAAACCACCCCACTAAAACTAATTTTAAGACTAAGGCTAATAATCCTCCTGTTAAACCTAATAACCATAAAGGAGTAATTTGTACATCAATTAAACGAGCTACACCAATAGCCATAAATGCGCCGACAAAAGGACTCAATAAAAGTTGAATAATTTGTACTATTCTTAAACCAATAAGTTTTTTTGTACCTAGTAACTCAAATAATGACCAACTTGTTAAAATGCCAATAATTATTTGAGGATCGATCGATGATAGAAAAGGAATATTACTCCATAATTGATCAAGGCGTACTATGCCAATAATTAATAGAGGTAAACCAATTCTCATACCACCGGCGGCGGAAGCGGATAAAATAGCCAAAATTTGAATCAGAGAGAGATTTTCTATAGTCACAAAACATCCTTATAAAAGTTAATCAGTAGAGTATCCAGTTCCACAAATGATTTTTAAACATAATAATAAAATTAACCTTGCTATAACTTTAGGAGATCCGGCTAGTATTGGTTCAGAAGTTATCCTTAAAGCCTTAGCTAATCCTTTTTTTTCTCATCAAACGGAAATAACGATAATCGGTTCTCGATGTTGTTTAGAAAAAGCCTATCATGATTTACACAATAAAACTAAAGTTAATCTCGTACATCCTGAAATATTGAACATTTTTGATATGATAACATTTCCTGATTTTAATTGGGGAGAGGGGAATATTCACACGGGTAAGGCTAGTTTTTTATATTTAGAAAAAGCGATCGAATTGACTTTGGGGGGTACATTTGATGGTATTGTCACAGCCCCTATTGCTAAGTCTTTGTGGCAAAAAGCGGGGTATGATTATCCCGGACAAACAGAAGTATTAGCAAAAAAATCTGGTGTTGATAAATTTGGCATGATGTTTGTGGCTAAGTCTCCTCATACGGGGTGGATTTTACGCACTCTTTTAGCGACAACTCATATTCCCTTAAAAGCAGTTGCTGACAGTCTTAATCCTCCTCTGATGAATTTAAAATTAGATTTGCTTATTCACACTCTCAGAGAAGATTTTAACTTAACTAATCCCCATATTGCGATCGCTGGTTTGAATCCTCATAGTGGAGAAGACGGTAAATTAGGTACTGAAGAAAAAGAATGGTTAAATGACTGGCTAGAAAGTGCCAGAAAACGCTATCCTCAAGCAAAATTAACAGGGTTAACTCCTCCTGATACTTTATGGGTAAAACCTGCTCAGGCATGGTATCACGACCCAAATATTGCCACTGCTGATGGTTTTTTAGCCCTATACCATGATCAAGGTTTAATACCCGTGAAATCTATGGCTTTTGATCAAGCAATTAATACGACGATCGGCTTACCTTTTGTTCGTACTTCTCCTGATCATGGTACCGCTTTTGATATTGCTGGTCAAGGTATTGCCAATGCTAGTAGCATGATTTCCGCTATTGAATTGGCGATCGAGTTGTGTCAAAATCGGAAGTTAAAGCAGGTAAAATAAATTAGTTTTCTTTATAGATTATAGTTCGATCGCCACATTTTTTCTCTACTTCTTCTTTACTTAAATTAAACTCAGCTTTCACTGAATAATTTTTACCATCATGAAATTGAGAATTATATAAAAAAGTAAGAGGAGTAAAACCTACTAAACAAGCCTCTTTTTTTTCTTCTAATATGGCAATAACATTTGGATTGACACGATTATCATTATTCATAAATTTATCCAGAGACATAGCATTAGGATAGGTATAATCCCAGCGAGTTGAAACCATAAAAATCATCATAATTATTGTACCAACATATCCATAATATTGTGGTTTTATCCATGAATTTTTAGTTATTTCATATTGTTGTAATAATAGATATAAATTAAGAGTTATTAACACTATTATCCAGTACATATAGTATCTTAATTGATAAGAAAAAGGAAGAAAAGGAGTAAGTATACTCATCACAATTACGAATCCTAAAGCTATCTTTGTTTCAGGAGTATTTTTTCTACATAAAAATCCAAATAAAACCACGTTAAATACAACATAAATTGCAAAATATCCTCCTAAGCCAAAAGTATCTGCGTCAAGGGGTACATAGTCCATTGCGATCGTCCATTTCCAAGGTCTTCGATCGTCAAAAGCTCCTATTTCTAATAGAGAAAAAACCCATCTTTGAATAGAAGACATTGCTTGAATTTTTGCAGACATATAGTCATCACTAGGGACAACAGTATGATTTAATTCATGACCAAAAATAGTTATTTTTAAAGGATAAAAAGGATTTTGATATAACAGTAAATTTTTAAAAGAAGTAAGAAATATTATAATATTTGTCCCGATCGTAGCAAAAATTAAAGTGACAATATTTTTAATTTTATTAACAGCATTAAAACGAAAATAAATTAACCATAATATTCTTAGAAAAATAATAAATATAAGTAAGGCTAAAGGAGGAACTAATAAATATTTACTATTGGCTGTAATAAACCCTCCTAGTATAAATATAAAGATATTTTTATAATTAATAAAATCTTCTTTTAAAAATAATAAATAACTTAGAATAATAGTAATAGAAAAACCGACATTAGTTATCAAATCAACATAACAACTGGTAGAAGCTATATGAATTAAAGGTACTGCCAAGATAGTAATTATTGATAAATAATAAGGAATTTTTAAATAATTTTTAAGAAAAATAAAATAACCAATTAAACTAAGAAAACTTACTAAATTAGCTCCTTGAGGGCGTTTAATACCAAATAAATACCAGAAAAAACCTTGTAAAATATTAGGTAACATTGTAGAAGTATTGTATAGGGGTTCTCTCTCAGCTTCAAATATATAATGTTCTGGAGAAACTAAACCCCAAAAACGAGCCGCAAAAGGCAGTTGATACATCCAAGTATCTCCATTAATCCAATCCACTGCCACAAGACTTTTAAGAAATAAAAAACTAATAATAATTCCGGCAAATATTTTTAAACTTTGAATAGCGTTTAAATTAATAAAAAATTGAATAAAATTAGGTAATTGTGGTAATTTTGCTAAATTGTTAGCAAGAGATATTTTTATTGAAATAAAACCTATAATCATTAATAAAAATCGGCAATAACGAAAATTTCCACCAAACTTAAATCCATAACCGACTAATCCTAAAAGAAAACCAAAAGAAATCAGAATTAAACCGATACAAACAAGTTTATTATCTTTTCCTACTTCTGATAATTTAGGAGATAAAAAGTCTATTTTTCCTTTATAAGTCAAGACTGTAAAAAAGATAATTATAATGGCAATTAAGGCACTAATTAAGGGAACAAACATTTATAATAAATAATTAATAATAGATAGTAAATAATTGTTAATTGTTAATTATTTTTACCAAGTTATTCCTTGTCGTTGATGTAAAACTAAACCATATACGCCAACAGTTTGTTCGGCTAATTTTCTCCATTGAAAACGCTTACTTAAGTCTTGATAGGCATTCTCTACCAGTAATTGTGCATAATCTTTATTTAATAATACTTCTAAGATTCCCCATGCTAAGGAGTCAGGGTTATTAGTTTGGGTAACAATTCCTGTTTGTCCATGTCTTACCACTTCAGGAAGTCCTCCTGTATCTGAAACTATCACTGGTACTCGGGAGGCAAAACTTTCTAAAGCAACTATGCCAAATGGCTCATATAAACTAGGAAAAACAGCACAATCGGCAACTGTTTGAAACAAGTTAAGATCATCATCGGACATAAAACCAGTAAAATAACATCGATCCCATATTCCTAAATTATGGGCTAAGTCTTTGATGTAGTTAGTATTTCCTCCACCAATAATCACAAATTTTGCTTTTCCTTCTAGGGTGTCTAATATTTTTGGTGCGGCGTTTAATAATATATGAACCCCTTTTTCATAAGTCATTCTACCGACATAGTAGATAATTTTTTCATCATCATCAGCAAATTTTCGCCTAAATTCCCAATAGTCAAAGTTAGACGATCGAACTTTTTTTTCTGGTCTAATACCATTATAAACTACATCAATTTTATCCCAAGGACAACCTAAAGCCCGATGAATTTCATGACGCATATAACCGCTACAAACAATTACTCGCCAAGCCTCATAAACTAAAGTGCCTTCTTTACTGGCGATATAAGCATGAGTTTCATTGTGAATACCATTATGTCTTCCGTATTCCGTAGCATGAATAGTTGCAATCAGAGGAATTTTAAAATGATGCTTGACAGGAATCGCACTATCGGCTACCAACCAATCATGGGCATGGATAAGGTCAAAAGTACCAATTTTATTAATTAAATTTTCGGCGGTGACTCTCATAATGTCATTCATGTTTGCCACCCATTGAAAAAAATTGTCATTGTGAGGTACAGATATTCGATAAATTTTAATACCCTCGACGATTTCAAATTTTGGCGCATTGCCAAACTCAAGGGTAATTATGTGAACATCATGCTCTAGTTGAACAATTTCAGGATATAATTCTGCTACATGACGCGCAATGCCTCCCACGATTCTCGGTGGAAACTCCCATGATAGCACCAGTATTTTCACGTTGCTTCTTCCTTAAGAATTTACTACTAATCAATTATTAGTTATTGATGAATAATAATCAATTTTTATTTGTTGGAGAAATTTTTTTACGAGAAAAGAGTATAGAAAATCTACAATTAAAAATTTTTAGATGATTTTCAATAATTCCTACCTTTATAAAAGGAGTTAAGTCTTTCAAAATGGTATATTTATTCTCAGAAATTGCCTTAATTAATTCATGTTGAATCATTGGTTGTCTATTTTACAAAGTTATCGTCTTATTGGTGTTATTCGATCGAGTAATAGAGAGATAGCGATAAAAAAAGCTCATGCCTTGGCAAATGGGGGCGTGAAACTGATAGAAATTACTTGGAATAGCTACCAACCACAAGAATTAATTTCTATCCTCCGACAAGAATTACCTAATTGTTATATTGGTGCTGGTACAATTCTTTGTTATCAAGATTTAGTGACAGCAATGGATGCGGGGATACAGTTTTGTTTTACTCCTCATTGTGACTTAAATCTGCTCAATTTAGCTCATAATCAGGATATTCCCATGATTCCGGGTGCATTATCTCCCACAGAGATTATTCATGCTTTTAATCATGGTGCAAAAGTGGTAAAAGTCTTTCCTATTTCTACCATGGGGGGAATTGACTATATAAAACATATTCGAGCACCGTTGCCTCATATTCCCTTAATTCCCACAGGAGGGGTGACAATACAGAATGCCTCCGATTATATCAAAGCAGGTGCGATCGCCATTGGACTATCAACAGATTTATTTCCCCAAAAGTTAATTTTTGATGACAATTGGGGGATGATTTCTCAAAGGATTAATCACATTCAACAACAATTAGTTAACATTAGTAATTGATCATTAACAGTTCATTTTTAGTTAATATAACCCATGAATTCCAACATTCCTCTTACCCAAACCAGACTCAGAAATAATCTTCACCCCGAATCTGTTATCGCAAATAGGGCTTTAAAAAAAGAACAAATACAGCAAAAAAGAGCGAATATTGAACAAACGATCGAGATCAGCTTGAAAATATTTGTTAATTTAGGAATATCATTTTTGGCATTTTTTAGTATTAAACAACTTTTGCCTTATCATTTAGGACAACAGGCGAAAATATCTGAAATTGATGCAGAAATAGCTAAAATAAAGCCGAGGGTAGAAAAGTTACAGGAAGATTTTGGCACAACTTTCGATCCTAAATTAACTCGTAAAGTTATGGAAAAAAATACTTATAAAGTTGATCCTAATCTCAGTCCTATTTTTTTTACTAAGAAAAAATGAATTTATTTCAATAACATTTCAGAAGGGTTTAAGTCCCCTTCCGTAAAAGTTTTATAAAATAAACGACAAGACAATTCATCGCTTATTCATTTAAAGATTTAATTTTAAATAGAAGAATTTTTATTATAAGGTGCAGATTCATAGGGTTGTACACCAATTTCAGGTAAAGATTCTTCAGAAGGACTAAAAATACGAACAAACCCCTCTGTTAAATATTTAGTAATATCTTCTAACATTTTGATGATATTCATGATCTTATTTCTCCAAACATATTGATTCCCTTAGTTTCATTATCAAATAAAAAATACTATATGACTAAAACTCTTAACAAAAATTAGTGATTTTTTTCATTACTTAATATTATCTAAAATTCAAAATCAAACTAAATTTTATCACTGAGGCTCATAATTAATATACAAAAGATCTAGTAAATACTTATTTAAAGTGTAAAACAACTTATTTTATCTTGATCCCTATTCTTCTAAAAAAATTGATTACTAACAAATAATAACTATATTAATTATTTTAAAAATTAAAATTTATGACAACAAAAATAGCTATTATTGGGGCTGGATTATCAGGATTAACCATAGCCAAACTATTGCAAAATAAACAATTTTCTATCGATATTTTTGATAAAGGCCGAGGAGTCGGTGGTAGAATGTCTAGCCGTAGGACACAATGGGGATATATTGATCATGGTGCCCAATATTTTACTGTTAAAACCTTTTTATTTCGAGAATTTCTACAAAAATATAGCTCTATTATCACTCCTTGGGGGGGAAAATTTGCCTGTTGGCAGGATGGAGAATTTATTTCTATATCATTAGAAAATTCTCGTTATGTACCAACGATCGCCATGAGTAATTTATGCAAGAATATTGCTATGGGGTTAAAGGTACGATTAGAAACCAGAATTACTCATCTTGAAAAATCGACATCTTGGACATTGATTGATGAAAATGATCAAAAATATTTGGGCTATGATTTTGTCATTATTACGGCGCCCCCAATACAAACTTTCGATTTATTAAAATCCCATACTATTATTGCAGACTCGATCGAAGGATTGAAAATGTATCCTTGTTTTAGTTTGATGATAATTCCTGAAACAAAACTTAATATTTCTTTTGATAGTATAGAGTTTCAACATCCGATACTAGGTTGGGTTGCCGTAAATGATAGTAAGCCATTACGAGGCGAAAATGGTGCGATGGTGATTCAGTCCAATTTTTTATGGGCTGAGGAAAATTTAGAGCAAAATAGAGAAATATTAGGGAAAATTTTGAAAAAAACCACTGAAGATATTTTTGAGATTAAATTTAATAAAATTCTTTATGAATCTTTACATTTATGGCGTTATGCTATTCCTCAACAATCCATAAATCATGAACTCACAATGCTCGATCAAGAATATTATTTAGATATGGATCAAAATATTGGTGTGTGCGGTGATTGGTGTTTAAATGGCAAGATTGAATCAGCTTTTTTAAGTGGTTATCATTTAGCTGAAAAAATAACTAATTTATGAAAATATTAATTCTGTTTATTCATCATCAAGGAGAATTTTGCAGGAAAGATTGACAAATTTTTTTATGTCATTTTTCACGGTTTAGGATTAATTGCGTTGGTGGTTAGTGATATTGTTATGACAAGAATTTTTCACCCTAGTAAAACTTTCAATGAAGAATAAAAAATTAATATCGTTTTTCAATGAATTTAGATAAAATATTGGTGAGTTAAAATAAATTTTTGGAGTCCTTACATTATGTCTGACGATATTAACAAAATAAAAAAAATCATTAATAATGCTTTGGCTGATGGCAGATTATCTCGGGCAGAAAGTGAGATGATAAAAAAGGCTATTTATCAAGATAATATAGTTACTCCCGAAGAAGTTCAACTTTGGCGTGAGTTACAGGAAAAAGTGGCAGAAGGAGAAATTTTACTGGATGGATAGTGACTTCATGAGATAATAATGGATTATTAGTCCAGTTATATTTATCAATGACAGTGACAGAATTATCAAATTTACTACGCACTCCTCTTTATTCTTTATCTTGTAAATCCCATGCTAGATTTACTGACTTTGCAGGTTGGGAAATGGCTTTACAATATAGCAGTTTAAAAAAAGAACATCTAGCGGTAAGAGAATCCGTTGGAATGTTTGATATTTCTCACATGGGTAAGTTTTCATTACAGGGTAAAAATTTACGATCGAGTTTAAATTACCTTGTACCATCAGATTTAAGTAATTTAGAGAAAGGAAAAGCCCAGTATACAGTTTTATTAAACCATAATGGAGGAATTATTGACGATATTATTTTTTATTATCAAGGAGAAAATGAAAATGATCATAATATCGAATCAGGAATATTAATAGTAAATGCTTCTACCACAGCTAAAGACTGGGCTTGGTTAAGAAAAAACCTCAACACTCAAGATATTGAACTAAAAGATAACACTCAAGATTTCGCCTTAATCGCCTTACAAGGAAAACAAGCCTTTCAAATATTAAACCCTCTTGTTAAAGAAGATGTAACTGTTATACCCAATTTTGGACATCTGACGACTACTATTGATAATGAAATGGTGTTTATTGCCCGTACTGGTTATACTGGGGAAGATGGTTTTGAGATTATGACGACTCCTCTCATTGCTCAAAAATTATGGCAATATTTTCTGAATAATAACGTTACTCCTTGTGGTTTGGGGTGTCGAGATACTCTACGTTTAGAAGCCGCTATGTGCCTTTATGGGCAAGATATGAATGAAGAAATAACTCCTTTAGAGGCGGGTTTAGGATGGATAGTGAATCTCAATCATGACTTTGTCGGCAAAGAGATTTTATCAACACAAAAAAGAGAAAATGTTAAGAAGCGGTTAGTTGCCATCAAGATGGAAGGAAAACATATCGCCCGTCATGGTTATCCTATCTTGATTAATAATGAAACTGTGGGAGAAGTTACCAGTGGCACATTATCCCCAACTTTAAATAAAGCGATTGCTTTGGGTTATGTACCTTATAATTACAGTAAAATAGGACAAAAATTAACTATAGAAATTAGAGAAAAATTATATCCTGCTATAGTAGTTAAAAAACCATTTTATCGTCGTTCCTAAATAATAACCATTGATTGCAACAAAATAGTACTACTCGATCGTGCAACGTCACTTCGTGATTGATTTTATCTCGGAATCAGGAGGTAGTTGATTGCTTAATACTTTCTAAGGTAATCCATCCGGGAGTCCATAAATCTCTATCCTTCAATTGTTTAGCATTGATCCAAAATCTTACACTATCATCGCAGGAAGATTTCATTTCGGCAAATACCCACTTATCCTCATTCTTGCGATTAATGACTTCAAAATGTCGCCATCCCCATGTTTTTTGTTTTGCAGTCCATTTTGAACCTAATAAATGAGGAAATTTTTGTTTATTAGCCATTTTATCAATTTGGGAACAATTTATGTTATTTTTCGATCGATTACTTACTTCAAAAAAATAAATTTTAATATTGCAATCTTTGGAAAAAGTAATAACTTTATGTTACCCCAAAACTCCTGTTTTATTCCAAAAAATCAAGTTATCAATTTCAAAAGTATAATTATCGTGTATGAACTGCTAAAAGCTAATTCCTAATCATTTATGAAGACCAAAACTATATTAACTCTTATTCTAAACATCCCGATCGTCTTATTTTTATCTAACCAGACTTTAGCACAAATTCCGAACTCACAGCAAAGTGAATCTTTATATTCAGCTAACTCCTCTAATATTTTGCCGACAACGAAAGCCTATACTTTGGGAAGTGGTGACATAATTAACGTTAGTGTGTATGGCTTATCAGATCAAGGTGGTGAAGTGAAGGTACTTAATGATGGTACGATTTCTTTACCCCTTATCGGAACTTTTTCTATTGTCAATAAAACAGTACAACAAGTCCATCAACTTTTAACTACTGAATACGCTAAATATATTAAACGTCCTGTTATCACAGTTACACTTTCAGCACAAAGACCATTACGTTTAGCGATCGCAGGAGAAGTAAATACCCCCGGTAAATATACTCTTAACCCAGACTTAGGGGAGAGAAAAAATCCTAAAGTAACAGACTTGTTAGAAAAAGCAGGAGGCTTAACTGTATCTGCCAACGTGAGAGAAATTCAACTAAGACGACAGGAAACCGAAGGAGAGAAAATTTATACTCTTGACTTTTGGCAACTACTACAAAAAGGGGATTTAAAACAAGATGTTGACTTACAGGACGGAGATGTTATTGTTATTCCTAAGCAAGAAAAAATTAACCCCAGAGAATCCCGTCAACTTGCTGATGCTAACTTTGGTATAAAATACTCACAACCTCCTAACGTTACCATTGTAGGGGAAGTTAATCGTCCGGGTGCTTATACTATTCCTATTGACAATGCACCTCCTAGACTTACGATCGCCTTACAACAAAGTGGCGGTATTAGAGACATGGCAAATATTCAGGATATAACTGTTAATCGTATCACCAGAGATGGTCAGGAACTAAATATTAAAGTTAATCTATTAGCAATGTTAGAAACCGGAGATATAGGCAAAGATATAGTTTTACAGGATGGAGATACCATTATCGTACCAAAAGCGGAAGAATTATCTGCCACCGAAGCCCAAACCATTGCCAGTGCAAATTTTTCACCCAAGGAAATCACCGTTAATGTGGTAGGATCTGTGAAAAATCCGGGTGTATTAAAAATCACGCCTAATACTTCTCTTAATACTGCTATTTTAGCTTCTGGAGGATTTGATGAACGTCGAGCGAACGATCGAGTAGTGCAATTAGTACGAATTAACTCTAATGGTACAGCAACAAAAAGAGATGTATCTGTCAATCTATCCGCAGGAGTGAATGAAGAAAGTAACCCCATCCTAAAAAATAATGATGTGATTATGGTAGGACGTAACGGGATGACAGAATTTAGCGATACAATGGGAACGATATTAGCACCTCTTGGTCGAACATTTCCTTTTCTTAATATATTCAGTATTTTCCAATAAATTAAAACTTAAGAGATAGAAATTAATAATTATTCATTATTCACTATTAAAATATGGCTAAGAAAAATAATTCTAATTCTGATGAGATTAACTATCAAAAAATAGATAATAATTTTGTTCCTTCTTTATCTATGATGAATCAAAAAAAAGATGAACAGATAGAAGAAAATAATAGTTTTTCTCAGTTTTTTTCAGTTTTTAAAAGACGTTGGTTAATATTTTTAACAGTTACATTTGGTGTCACTGCAGGAGTTGCTTATTGGACTTATCAACAATCCCCTATTTTTCAGGGTAAATTTCTTTTATTAGTGGAAAAACAGCAAGAAAAATCCGATGTCAATAACAATAATAATAGTATCAATGGTAATTTTTCTAATTCTTCTCCTACTGCTGTCGATTATAACACCGAAGTAGAAATATTAGGAAGCCCTAGTGTTTTGGTACCAATTTTGGAAGAAGTTGCTGTTAAATATCCCGATGTTTTTGATGATATAAATCTGCCAAATTTAGAGAATTTAACCATTAAACAACTAGAAAATACGAAGATAATAGAAGTTGCATTTCAAAATGAAAATCCTGAGAAAATTAAATTTGTTTTAGATAAAATTGCCGATAATTATTTAGCTAAAAATCTGGCTGACAGTAAAAATAATGTTAATGAAGGTTTAAAATTTGTTCGGAATCAAGTACCTCAATTAGAAAATAAAGTTATATCTTTACAAACTAATTTACAAAATTTAAGACAACAATATAATTTTATTGATCCTCAAGCCAAAGCTACAGAATTAGCACAACAATTAGCTAGTTTAGAACAAGAATATTTATCAAGTCAAATTCAATTACAACAGGCTCAATCTACTTATAATAATTTACAACAGCAATTGCAATTAACTCCAGAACAAGCTATTGCGGTTAATGATTTAAGTGAGTCGTCTAAGTATCAAAGTTTAGCAAAAGAATTGGAAGAATTAGAATTAGAAATAGCGACAAAATCAGCCGTTTTTACTGATATAAGTCCCCAAATGATCACTTTAAATGAAAAGAAACAAAATTTGATTAAATTACTAGAAGAAGAAAGAAAAAAAATTTTAAATAAACAGTTTGGAGAAATTAACGATCGAGAATCAGTAAAAGTATCATCTCCTAATCAAATTCGCTCGAAGTTAATAGAAGAAATGCTCTCAAAAAATAATGAAATAAAGGTATTAGAAACAAAAATTGACGCTCTAAAAAAGGCTTTAGAAGAATTAAATAAAAGTCTAAAACAAATGCCTACTCTCACGAGAAAATATACAGATTTACAGAGAGAAATACAAACAAATACTGACAGTTTAAAACGTTTCCTTGAAACCAGAGAAAAACTAGAATTAGAACAAGCACAAAAAACCCTAAATTGGCGCATTGTAAGTCCTCCATCAGTAAAAGAAGAACCCATTTATCCGGTACCTGTAAACAACTTAATAATGGGTTTAATTGGCGGTTTGATATTAGGTTCAATTACAGCTAATATTGTGGATAAATTAGACGGAATAATTCACTCTTTACCTCAACTAAAAGAATTAACTAAGCAACCGATTTTAGGACAAATTCCCATCCATAAAAATATCAATTCTGTAGAAGATGTGATACGTAAAGCATTGCCTTCTTTTAATTCCGATTCTAGTGTTAGTTGGATGTCAAAAACTCCTCAACCTCAAGAATATTCTTCTTCCTATTGGATAGAGTCTTTTCGTAACTTTTACACTAATGTACGCCTATTAGGTTCAGACTCGATCGTCAATTCTTTAGTAATTAGTTCACCTAATCCCACAGAAGGCAAGTCCACTATAAGTCTAAATTTAGCACAAACAGCGGCGGCTATGGGGCAAAAAGTTCTTTTAATTGATGCTGATTTAAGATTACCTCAATTACACCGACTCTTAGATATAGATAATGACAACGGTTTAAGTCATCTCTTAGCCACAGGATTAGATTTAGAATCAGTAATAAAAGATGTACCTCAATGGGATAATCTGTCTGTAATTACGGCTGGAGAAATACCCCCCGATCCAACAAGGTTACTATACTCCCAGAAAA
Organism: Geminocystis sp. NIES-3709; assembly: GCF_001548115.1. Classification (GTDB taxonomy): domain Bacteria; phylum Cyanobacteriota; class Cyanobacteriia; order Cyanobacteriales; family Cyanobacteriaceae; genus Geminocystis. Next base: position 1,464,409 of record NZ_AP014821.1, read on the forward strand.
TGCAAGAGATTGTACAACAATTGAAAAATTCCCAAACATTTGATCTTATTATCTATGATAGTCCTTCTTTGTTGGGCTTTTCCGATGCTAAAATTATTGCACCTAATACGAATGGCTTGATTTTAGTCGTGAAATTGGGTAAGAGCGATCGAGATAGCTTACAACAAGTTACAGAACAGTTAAAAATATCTAATGTCCCCTTGTTAGGTATTGTAGGAAATGGCATTAAATATAATGATCATACTGGCTATTATCGTTCAGAATATCATAATTACTATAAATCTCATCAAAATCAGTTACACTCTCGATCGTAATATGATTTAATATTTTTCAATATCATTTTTTTTAGATAAATAATTTAAGTTTGCTATATAAATTTATTTTAATTAGTTATCAATTATTCATTCATTATTAACCATGACTTCTACATTTTTATTAACTATTTTACTAATGATTGGGCTATTTTTCTTCATCAGAGGAAGCATCAAAGATCGTACTGAAATTGTTACTATTGCTTGTCAAGATAACCAAGATAATATATTAAGTTATTTGAGAGATTATTTTCAAACAAGATCTTATAAAGTAATCTCGATCGAGCCTGAAACTAATAAAGTTAGTCTGGAAGGTTTAGTATCTCCAAGTGTTTTTTTAACAGTTTTTTTAAGTCTTTTAGCTGGTAGTGGATTATTCTGTTTCGCTTTAGTTTTGTCTATGTTATTTTCCACAGAAACTTACTTATTTATATGGCTAGTAATCTTTTCTCCCTTGGCTGGTTTTTTCTATTGGAAAGGAGCACGAAAAGTAGAAAAAGTAGTTTTTCGTTTAGACGAAAATAATCAGTCCACCGATACTTTAATTACTATTCAAGCACATAGAGATGAGTTAATACAATTACAAACTAATTTTCCCTTTAATTATTCTGTCAAAGAATGATCAAACTAAAGCGATTAGCTGTTAGCTGTTAGCCTTTTTTGCATCAAACAATAAGTAATCAATTACTAATGTTGATCAGAAATTTAACTTCACAATAGCTGATAACTAATCGCTAATTACTGCTAATTAGATATGACATTCGATCGAACTTCTTAGGGTGGTAAAATGTTGTGATTGATGAGTTGCCATCACCGAAAAACGTAGGCGACTGGTGGGTACTGTCGGCGGTCTAATAGCGGGAACAAAAAAACCATTTTCCCGTAGTTTTAAGCTCAAATTAAGGGCAGATTCGGCAGTTTTTGACTTTAAACATAAAATAGCTGATTCAGAAGGGAAAAAGCTCATATTTAATGAATTAAGCTCTTGTTTTAATAAGGTTATATTTTGCCATAAACTCGATCGTCTTTCTGAGTCATTACGAATAATCTCAACACCCTTTAATGCCGCCGCCGTATCCGCAGGAGATAAAGCAGTGGTATAAATCCATGTTGGGCAACGATTGCGTAAAAAGTCGATTAAAACCTCACTACCTGCCACATAACCGCCTAAACTCCCAATAGCTTTGCTTAATGTGCCAATTTGAATGATATTGTCATTTTTTATGCCAAAATGCTCTAAACATCCCGCCCCCGTTTTACCTATAATTCCTGTGGCATGAGCTTCGTCTATCAATAACCAACAATCATATTTATTCGCAATATCTATTAATTCAGGTAAATGACATAAATCACCATCCATACTAAAAACGCTGTCTGTAACAATGAGACAATGACGATAATTAGAGCGATTTTTGTCTAATTTTTGAGTTAAATCTAAACAATTATTATGGTTATATTCTATTACTTGACTTTGACTTAATTTTGCCCCATTTTTGAGACTAGAATGGTTATATTCATCTCCTAAAATTAAATCTTTCTGATTCACTAATGCTGAAATTGTACCGATATTAGCACTATATCCTGAACTAAATACTAAGGCTTTTTCTGTCTTTTTCCAAATTGCGATCGAGTGTTCTAAATCTTCATGTAATTTACGATGCCCACTTAATAATCTTGATCCTGTACTTCCTGTACCATATTTGTAAATAGCTTCGATCGAAGCGTCCATTAAACGCTTATCGCAAGTCAAACCAAGATAATCATTACTAGCAAAATTAACTAATTTTTCTCCTTCCAATTCAATTACTGCACCAGATAACCCCGTAATGGTTTTTTCTTGACGATACCAATTGGCTCGTTTTATGGTACTTAAAGATTTGGAGAGATATTCTGATAAAGACATGAGTTAGTAATTAGTAATTAGCTGTTAGAAGTTAAAAGTTAGAAGTTAATCAACAACTCACTATTCACTATCAACTATTAGAGGCTTGTTTTTGAAAACACATAGCACAAAAACCCCAACGTTTTAATTCTCCTTCAGGGCAATGAGTATTACACAGAGGGCAAATTGTAAATTGATTTGCTCTTTTTTTGATGGTATTAAACCATTTTTGTAAGGCTTCTTCAGGGTTATCAGGGGGAAGTAAATTTAAGAGAGAATCCGAAATAATTATGCTAGGATGTTCATTACTATCATCTTCTCGATCGACTGAGATAGTCTTATTTTGATACCATTTAACTGAAGCAAAATGTAAATCTAAATCTTCGATGGGTGAGTCCATACGACGATTAATTTTAACAATTAAAGAACGTCTTTGTAAGTTTAAATCTTGCGCCCATGCTGAGCTAATAGTGGCAATATATAAAACTTCGTTGCTAAAAGAAACAGGACGGGCGTGTTGTGCTACCTTATGGTTAACAACTTGATACCAACATTTCGTTAATTCATGAAATTTTCTTTGTTTTTCCCATTGGGGTTGAGAAAGAATAACATTTAATAGTTTATCTATAGAGTAAAGTGTCATTGATTTATGAATCAAATAATATCAGTTCATCCTCAAATCAAAAAAATTATTCAAACTCTCGATTTGGATTTAGGATCAGAGTTAACTCAATTTGAACAAAGTCTTAATCAAGATTCTGTTTTGATTCCCGATGTTATCTCAGATATTCCCCCCGAAAAAGATTTTATCCCTTCTTATTCCTCTTTAGTATATCACCCCAATACGATCGAATCTGAAGAACCTATTTCTGTCGCTTCCCGTCTTTTGGATTCCCCTTCAAAACTAGATCAAACATCCTTACTAGATTTAATTTTAACTCCTTGGGGCATAATGGCAATAATCATCTTTTTTGGTGCAAATCTCTTTATTTTTATCAATCAAGACAAAGAAATTATTGTCAATCAGAATAACCAAAATCCCCAAAATATTAATAACATTAATCATCAAGCATCAGACAATAACCCCAATAATGTCCAAGAATTATCATCATCAATTCCTACCAAAAATAACCCACCTCCCTTACCTATCTCCTTACCCGATGTTAATAATTCAACTCAGCTAAAAAATAAATCACCTTATCCCAATTTAAAAACGGCATTATTGAATGAAATCACTAAAAATCAAATTCTATTGCCTTCTCCTTCCTTAAATGATAATTCTGGTTTACTCCCCGTAACAGTAAAACCTCCTGCTTCTAATCCTTCAACCCCTACACCTTCTAAGCAAATAAAATATTCTCTTGTTACAAATTATCAAAATATGGATAACTTTAATAGTATTAAAAAAGTTGTTCCCAATGCCTTAATTATTAATATTGAGAAAGATGTTAAAATTCAACTAGGTATTTTTACGACAGAAACTGAAGCGATAAAACAATCTCAAAAACTTCAAACTCAAGGAATCAAAACTGAGATAATCAACTATTAGAGTTAAGTGTTTAATCTGATTCTGGTATAATCAGGGATTGTGAAAAAATATCAAAACCATTTTATGACTAATATTTATACAGTAGAAATTATTAATGACGGTCAAACTTATACTATACAAGTACCTGAAGATCAAAAAATATTAGATATTGCTGAAGGAGAAAACCTTAATTTACCTAATTCTTGTAATGCTGGAGTTTGTACTACCTGTGCCGCTAAAATCATTAGTGGAAAAGTAGAACAAAGTGAAGGTATGGGGTTATCTCCTGAACTACAAGCAGAAGGTTATGCTTTATTATGTGTATCTTATCCCCGTTCTAATTTAAAATTGGAAACAGGTAAAGAAGATGAAGTTTACGATCGACAATTCGGGAAAGCAAGTTAAGAAAAAATAGATCAACTACCAGAAATTTGTTAATTTTTTCTTGTTCCGTTTAATGATTGCAACAAATGTTATCATTTTTTTAATAAAGAGAATTATAAAAACAGGAGTATAAACATATGGACTGGAGATTATTAGTTGTTTTATTGCCTTTGGGTGTTGCTGGTGGTTGGGCAGTATTCAATATTGGTGCTTTAGCCCTCTCTCAAGCACAAAAATTCTTAAACAAACAAAGCTAAATTAACAGTTGACAGTTGACAGTTGACAGTTAATAGGTAATAACTAACCACTAACTGCTAATTGCTAACTGTCTATTGCCTACCCCAACAGTCCTAGCTTAATATTAAGATAGTGAAAACAATAATTCAACAAGAAACGATCGTAGCGATCGCATCCGCCGTTGTCCCAAATCAGGGTAGTATAGGCATCGTCAGATTAAGTGGTGTAACAGCGTTAGATATTACTCAAAAAATTTTTATCCCCCAAGGTAAACCGTCATGGGAATCCCATCAAATTCTTTACGGTTATATTAAAAATCCCGACACAAGTCAAATTATTGACGAAGTTTTAGTATTATTAATGCTCTCTCCTCGCTCTTTTACGAGAGAAGATGTCATCGAATTTCACTGTCACGGAGGAATTATACCAGTACAGCAAGTACTAGAATTATGCTTAGAAAAAGGTGCAAGACTTGCTAATGCAGGAGAATTTACCCTAAGAGCTTTTTTAAATGGTAGAATTGATTTAACTCAGGCGGAAAGTATTGCCGAAATTGTCGGGGCAAAATCCCCACAAGCCTCTCATATTGCTTTAGCTGGTTTACAAGGAAAATTAGCTCAACCGATTCGACAAATGCGTCATTCTTTGTTAGATATTTTGGCAGAAGTAGAGGCAAGAATTGATTTTGAGGATGATTTACCTCCCCTTGATGAAACAAAAATTAAACAAGATTTAGAAGATAGTCTAGCTCAAATTAAACGGATTTTAGCCACCAAAGATCAAGGAGAATTATTACGCAGTGGTATTAAAGTAGCTATTGTGGGGCGTCCAAATGTCGGCAAATCCAGCCTTTTAAATGCTTGGAGTAAAAGCGATCGAGCCATTGTCACGGACTTACCCGGAACAACCAGAGATGTGGTAGAATCTCAGTTAGTGGTGCAAGGTATCCCCATTCAAGTATTAGATACCGCCGGAATTCGAGAAACAGAAGACACCGTCGAAAAAATTGGTGTAGAACGATCGCTTAAAGCAGTATCACAAGCAGATTTAATTTTATTTACCATCGATGCTAGTACAGGATGGACTCAAGAAGATCACGAAATTTATCAACAAATTCAAGAATTAAACCTAATTCTTGTCATCAATAAAATTGATATAGCCCCTTCAGAAACGATTAAATACCCCTCTAATATCTCTCAAGTAGTTACTACCGCAGTTGCCCTAAACAAAGGCATACAAGCCTTAGAGAATGCCATTATCACAACAATTAAAAAGGGAGAAACCACCGCCCAAGATTTAGACATTGCGATTAACCAAAGACAAGCCGCCGCCCTCACTCGTGCAAAAATAGCTTTAAATCAAGTACAAGAAACTATTGATAATAAACTCCCCCTCGATTTTTGGACAATTGACTTACGCATTGCTATTCAAGCATTAGGGGAAATAACAGGAGATGATGTAACAGAATCAGTCCTCGATCGTATTTTTAGCCGTTTTTGCATCGGAAAATAAGATTTATGCCTATTTGTTAAAAGGGAAGAAAACAATAGGAAACCAACTGCGATGTAATACTTTTTGAGTAAAACTAGGAATTGTCCAATCTAGTAAACCATATTCTCGATCGTCTGTCACCGCAATGGCACTAATATCTTCTATTAAAGCTACGTCAAGGGTTTCAACAATAGGATTACCTGTTTTTACCATAACTTCTATCTCTAAACCAAGGGATTGTAAATCCTCTTTAACTTCATTCAACTTTGTCTCTACTTCTTTTACTCTATTTTGAACAATTATATCAGACCTAGAAACATCATCAATTACTGCTAAAATTATGTATTTATGAGGAATATCAGAACATTTTTCCCTAGCACAACTTTTAATTTGTTCAATCAAATAACGAGCTTTATCTACATCATAGCAAGGAACTAACCAACAACGGTTCAAATGACGACACCGCAAATCAAGTTCTTCGGAAGTATATACAGAGATCAATTGAGGTCGTAAAATCATAATGGGGATTTTAATTTTTTCAATCACACTCATAGTTGTAGAACCAAAAATCCTGTCTTCTGTCAAACTTCTTAAAGAAGTTCCTAAAAGAACAAACTCAGGGCGATATTTGTTAATGACTTTTAAGATGTTATCTGTTGCTAATCCAGAGGTTATTTCTAAATTAACTTTGACTTTATCATCGTGAGACTTTAAGCTAGAAGAAAATTTCTCTTTCATTAACGCAATTTTTTCTTCATCAACCCTAGGCACTTGACCTTCTTCCCATAAAGGCACATTATGTAAAAAAGTAATTTCCTTTAAACCGCTTTCGGCTAAAGAATCCACATAAGATAAAAGTCTTTGCAAGCCGTCTGTATAATCCGTACAAATTAAACAAGTTTCAAACATAATATTTTCTCTTAATATTAACTAAATCCACTTTCAGATTAACATTTTACTAGGACGGTTAGAATAATCATTTGACTGTCCATTATCCACTATTCACTATTGACTAACATGAGTGATGTAATTAGTATTCAAAATTTACAAAAGAGTTATGGTAAAGTAAAAGCTCTCAAAAATATCTCATTTTCGGTTAAAACTGGAGAGATTTTCGGTTTATTAGGGCCAAATGGTGCCGGAAAAACTTCTACTATTCGTTGCTTGACGACTCTTGCTCAACCTGATTCTGGTGATATTCTCATTGATGGTATTTCCGCTATCTCTCAACCGAAAAAAGTTAGACGAAAATTAGGTTATGTAGCACAAGAAGTAGCGATCGATAAAGTATTGACAGGTAAAGAATTGTTACAATTACAAGCCTCCCTTTATCATTTACCTCCCCAACTTGCTCAAAAAAGAATAGAACAATTATTGATAGTTTTAGGATTACAAGAATATAGCGATCGACAAACAGGTACATACTCAGGAGGTATTAGGAAACGACTTGACTTAGCCGCCGGTTTACTTCATCAACCCCAAGTGTTAGTTTTAGATGAGCCTTCTGTCGGTTTGGACATTGAAAGTCGTCGCATTGTCTGGGATTTTTTACGTCAACTCAAACAAGCTGGTACAACAGTATTGATTACCAGTCATTATTTAGAAGAAATAGACGCATTAGCCGATCGATTGGCTATTATCAATCAAGGTGAAGTTATTGCCGAAGGTAGCCCTTCTAATTTAAAAGATCGTTTAGGAGGCGATCGTGTTACTCTAAAAATAAAAGAATTTACATCCCTAGAAGAAGCGCAAACTGCCAAACAGAAATTATCGCAACTCCCCTTTGTTGAAAATATTATTATCAACGAAGTGCAAGGAAACTCTCTTAATCTGATAGTCACCCCAAATAGTAATCCTATTAGTAAAATAGAACAAGCATTGACAGAAATTAATTTGCCTATGTTTAGTATCAGTCAATCTCGCCCTAGTTTAGACGACGTTTATTTAGCCGCCACAGGGAAAACCTTAATGGATGCAGAAATCGAAGCATCGACTCATAGGGATTTGAAAGCTGAGAAAAAACAAGCAATGAAATAAGGATTAGGAATTAAATTTTTAGATCTCTTACAGCACTTTTCCAATGAATAAACCACATTTTTAACGAAACAATTTTATAGACTTCATCTTTCATCTTTTTTAAATCAAATAAATAATTATTATGACTCACACTATATCTAACAATCAATTTAAGGAAGTATTATCTCCTAACTATTCTACAGAAATAGAAATAAAATCTAATGATTTGAGTAATTTTTTACAAGAAACATTAGCAATGAGTAAAAGGTTATTTATTCAATTAAAACGTCGCCCTTCCACTCTTATTGCTGGAGTTATTCAGCCTTTTATGTGGTTAATTTTATTCGGTGCTTTATTCTTTAATGCTCCCAATAATTTATTCGGAAATAACTCCAGTTATGGGCAGTTTTTAGCTCCTGGAATTATCATTTTTACTGCTTTTTCTGGGGCATTAAACGCTGGATTACCTATCATGTTCGATCGAGAATTTGGCTTTTTAAATAGACTATTAGTAGCACCTTTAGCCTCTCGATTTTCCATTGTTGCCGCTTCTACCATCTATATCATAACTCTGAGTTTCATTCAAACCGCAGTTATTGTTATGGCAAGTGCCTTTATTGGTGCAGGTTTACCTAGTGTTTGGGGATTAGTGGCGATCGGTTTAATAGTATTTTTGATCGTACTAGGAGTAACAGGATTAAGTTTAGGATTAGCTTTTGCTCTACCCGGTCATATAGAATTAATAGCAGTGATTTTTGTAATTAACTTACCCCTGTTATTTGCGAGTACAGCCTTAGCACCATTGTCATTTATGGCAGGTTGGTTACAAATCATAGCTAGTTTAAACCCTTTAACCTATGCCATTGAACCTATAAGATATATATATCAAAATTCTGAATGGAGTTTTGTTAGTATAGTAATGAACACACCTTGGGGAGATCTTAATTTTGTTACTGTTTTATCATTATTATTTGCTTTTGATGTGACAATTTTACTCTCCATAAAACCGCTATTAAGTCGTCGTTTTGCTTAGAAAAAACTAGATAAAATTCTTTTATTTTTATTTGTATCGTAGGCAATAACTATCAAAACTCTATAGCATTGATAAATAATTTGTGAGAATTTTAGATACTTTTAATTAAAGTGATTAGGTTTTAGCTGTTAGGTTTTAGCTTTTAGGTTTTAGCTTTTAGGTTTTAGCCTTTTTTCTATTAAGGAATAAGTAATCAATTACTAATATTGACGATAAATTTAACTTCACAATAGCTGATAACTGATTGCTAATAGCTGACTGCTAGATAAACATAAAAATAGGGAAACAAAATCTATTATTTAAAGTCATTATTCTTAGTAATTTAGAGATATAAACCCATGAAAAATATCATTAATCAAAAATTTTTAACTATCACAATTCTTAGTTTAGGATTGGTTACCATCACTCATAACTCAGTGAATGCTCAAAGTATTTATAATGCCCAACAACCTCAACCGTACCAAAGTAATGAAAAAAATCCTCTTTATGGCAACGGAATTAACCCTATGGAGTTAATTCATAACGCCAATTTTTTAAATAGTCGTACTGGAGAAGATTTTGCAGAAGATACTAATCGCAGTTTGGATTCTGCCGCCGAAGATTTTAAACAGCAACAGTTAAAAAGAATGATGGAAATGCAAAAACAACAAGAATCACCATCTCCCGAAGTCATTGACAATTAACAATCAACAATAGAAAATTAAACTATAGACTTTTCTACAAAATTTAATAGTCTGTAAGTAAGGGCTATAGCCCTATTTTTATTAATTTGTGGAGATTGTTAAGACAGAAAATAGTATTATTCACTGTCAACTATCAACTATTCACTTTCAACTGCTGTCAATGAATCTAACTTTACACAACTCCCTCACCAATCAAGAAGAAACCTTTATCCCTCTCAATCCTCCGAAGGTTAATATGTACTGTTGTGGTATTACCGTTTATGACTATTGTCATTTAGGTCATGCTCGTACTTGTATTATTTGGGATGTAGTTAGACGTTATCTACAGTGGCGGGGTTATCAAGTTAAATATATTCAAAATTTTACAGATATTGACGATAAAATTCTGAATCGAGCAAAACAAGAAAATACTACCATGGAGGCAGTTTCTGAGCGTTTTATTGAGGCTTATTTTGAAGATATGCAACGGTTAAACGTTAAAGAAGCAGACTCTTATCCCCGTGCCACTCATACCCTTGATGGTATCAAAAAATTAATTTGGGAATTGGAAGAAAAAGGTTTTGCTTATGAAACTCAGGGGGATGTTTATTATTCTGTTAGTAAGTTTAAAGATTATGGTAAGTTATCAGGACGTAAATTAGAGGATTTACAAACGGGGGCAAGTGGTAGAGTTAATCAAAGTGAAGCGATGAAACAACAACCCTTTGATTTTGCTTTGTGGAAATCAGCTAAACCAAATGAGCCGAGTTTCGACTCTCCTTGGGGAAAAGGGCGCCCAGGATGGCATATTGAATGTTCTGCTATGGTAAGGGAGATGTTAGGGGAAACAATCGATATTCATGTGGGCGGAAATGACTTAATTTTTCCTCATCATGAAAACGAAATTGCCCAATCTGAAGCGGTGACAGAGAAACCTTTAGCTCGTTATTGGTTGCATAATGGCATGGTGAAGGTTGATGGGGAGAAAATGTCCAAATCTCTTGGTAATTTCATCACAATTCGGGATTTATTGGCAAAATATGACCCTATGGCAATTCGTCTTTTCATTCTTCAGGCGAATTATCGTAAACCTCTTGATTTCACAGATGAAGCTCTGGAGGCTGTAACTAATGGTTGGCATACTTTAGTGGAAGGGTTACTTTTTGGCACTAAGTATAGAGATAACTTAAATTGGACAGAAGAAGCCCAGAGTACAATTATTAAATCAGTTCAGGATAACTTTTGTCAAGCTGTCGATCGAGATTTTAATTTTGCGGCGGGGTTAGCTATCCTTTTTGAATTAGCGAAAGAGTTGGGTAAGGAGGGAAATATTTTAACTCATCAGGGTAAAACTACTCGATCGAGTCAAGAATTGAGAGATAAATGGCATACTTTAGTTAGTTTAGCCCAAGTATTAGGATTAGAGGCTCATTTTGAAGGTATAGAGTCTGTTAATTCGTCTATTTTGGAGGAAGAAATTAACACATTGATTGAACAAAGATTAAATGCACGGAAGACAAAAAACTATCAAGAAGGCGATCGAATCCGAGACTTACTAAAAGAAAAAGGTGTTACTCTTATTGATGCTCCCGGCGGAATAACTAAATGGCACTGGAATTAGTGAGGAATTACAAATCAGGAATGAGGAATTAATTAATTTTTTCCAGTAGTAAAGTCTATAAATAAAATGAATATTTTTAATTCTTATAACTGCCGAAAATTAGGTTTTTAAATTCTAAATTCTACATTCTGTTAATATGTTTTTATTCCCACAAAAAATTCTCTAACTATGGCTGACTCAAAAAATCTGGCAAATGCGAATCAAGCTATCGAACATTATATTCAAAGAGTGACGGAATTAAGTCAATTAGGACAAAAAATTCCCACTAATCAAGACTTATTAAAAATTGCCTCAGAATTAGGGATTAGCGATGAAGAAATACAGTCGGCACAACGACAATCTCAAGCCCATTTTATTCGCGCACAAGGTTACTCAAGTCTTCGTCATTGGGATGATGCGATCGAAGAACTACAAGAAGCATTAGCTTTTAATCCTTTTAATTTGCCAATGTTACATTTACTGATAAATTCTTATTTAGGGAGATGGAAAGATAAACATAATTCTCAAGATGAAGAACAAATTAGAATCAGAGTAAAACAATGTTTAGAAATTCAACCAGATGATCAAGAATCTTTGAATTTGTTAGCACAATTAGATAAACTAATTATTAGTTATAAATATCAATTATGGGGATTAGGAGCTTTAGGTTTATTAGTTATTGGTTCATTAACAGGCTTTCTTTTTTTGAATAATATGTCTTTTAATTTATTCTCTGAAAATGATAAAAAAATAGAGAATATCAAAAATGAATTAATTAATGAAATTGGTGAATTAAAAGATGAACAAGTACTGTTATATAATCAGTTATTACAACAAATAAAAGAACAGGGAAGTATAGATAATAATATGCAGTTGGAAATAGAAATTTTAAAAAAAGAAATTAAACAATTAAATGAACAACATCAAGAATTAATCAAAAAAATTACTCAATCCAATAAAGAAAATTTACCTGTTACTCCTACTCCCAATAATCCTCCCCAAACTAATAATAAAACTGAAACTAAGTCACCATAAAATGATGAAACAAGGACTAGCTTTACATACAACTTCTGGAGAATTAGGTATTGCTATTATTAATAATCAAGGTTTATCTCGTTTTCAATCATGGGATTTAGGCAGGGATTTAGCCAATAATTTACAAGAAAAATTAAGAGATTTTTTACCCCCCATTTTATGGCAAGATTTAGAATTTATTGCCGTAGCAAAAGGCCCAGGTAGTTTTACAAGTACTAGAATAGGAATAGTAACAGCAAAAACCTTAGCTCAACAATTAAATATACCTGTTTTTGGAATTTCTACTTTAGAATCTTTAGCTTGGTATCATAGTAAACAAAACTTAAATAGTTTCTTTATCGCTGTGGAAATGAAAGCTAACTCTGAAGAAGTTTTTGGGGCAATTTATCAATTTTTTGATAAAAAAACAGACTTACTAAATATAATAGTCGATCGAGTTTTTAAAGTGAAAGAATGGGAAATAATATTAAAAGAATATCAAGATAAATATAATGATAAATTTAACCACATTACCACTCCCGATAAATTAGCATTTACAACAGAAAGTTTATTAGAAATTACGAGTATTAAAATCAATAATAATGAAGATTATAGTATTAATAACTGGCAAAATTTAACTCCATTTTATAATTAGAAATCAATTCAATTTTTAGGGATTTTTCATTAAAGAAGATTGCCAAATTTTCCACCCTCCTAAACATAAAGTAATATTACCAATAACAGTAGTTAAGGCTTGAATTGTTACTAACCATTCCCATGACTCTGCATTATCGAATAAATGCCATGTACAAGCACACATCGCACTAATTAAAGCAGGTAACATTCCATAGGCTAACCAATACCAACTACTATCTTTGGTTACTTCTCCATAACGCCATACAAACCATATCGCCCCAATCCATTCGATTACGCTCGAAACATGAACAATCCATGTAGGAATTGATAAACTGTGCATTATTTTTACTTTTAGAAACTATCGATAATAATTGTAACTCAATGTAAAAATTAAAGCCAAAAAATTAGAATAATTAATAATTAAAATAACCTTTATTTTTCTGTAATTCCGTGACTTTTTCCCAATACCCAATGACGACGGAAAAATCGGTATAATGATGATTCTTCTAATGATAAATAAATTGGTCTTCCATGAGGACAAGTATGAGGATTTTTTGTTATTTTCCATTCATTTACGATGGTTTGCATTTCTGAAATAGTTAGTTTTTTCCCATTACGAATTGCAGTACGACAGGCGATCGATACTTGAGCAGAATCTATATCACCTCCCCAACTTAATTCTATTAAAGCATCTAAACAATCGTCTCGATTTAATAAGGCTTGAGGGATGCTTCTAATTGCCCATAAATCTTCTCCAAAAGACTCTATTTCTAAACTTAAATTAGCTAAATTTTCTACTTGTTTCTTTCGTAAATTATTTAAAATAATAGGGTTGTCTATGGATACTATTTTCCACTGATTTTTAAGTTGTTCATATAATATTCTTTCATGGGCAATATGTTGTTCAATTAGCCAAATTCCGTGGGAATATTCTGCAATAATATAAGTATTTCTTGCTTGGGAGATAACTTGTAATTCTATTAACCCCAAACCATTTTTATTTTCGGCTATTGTTTGTGATGAATTGTCAACATTATAAATAGTTCTATTTTCAGCAACTTTAAATATATTTTCTAGTTTTTTATTCTCAAATCTTGCCGAAATATTATTATCTGTTAATTTAAAAATTTGTTCAATATTTTGCTTAATATTTTCTTGCCAAAACTCAATATTATCTAAGTAAATTTCTGCTTTTGCCGGATGACGATTCCAGTCAATTTGTTGGGGTGATGTTTGTAAATGCAAAAAAATAATGGGGTAACGATCGCGTTCTAAGGTACGATGAAAACTAGAGTAAATAGCTGACTCTAATTCTGGACACTTAACTACTCTTCCATTAACACCAATTCTTACCCAATCGTTGCGAGGGCGAGAAATTCGATCGGGTAATCCTATAATTAAATTTAGGATAGAAATATTATTTTCATTAGGAGTATTAATCTTAATTTCTCTTTCTTCTAAATCAGAATATTTGACAGTTTTTAACAATTGAGGAAAAATTTTTTTGAGATAATTATTACCACTAATTGCTAAAATAACTCGATCGTCCACTAATAATTGCCAAGTAACTTGAGGATGACATAAAGCCAAATCTGAAATTAAAATTTGGATAGATTTAAGTTGTTTTTTGAAACAAGGATTTAATTGTCTTCTAAGAGGAATATTAGCAAATAAATTACTAACATGAATAATTGTACCCACCGCGATCGCTTTTGGATAACATTTAATTATCTCAGTTTGATGGGTTATAATTTCCCAACCGCAACTATCTTTGACTCGACTGGTAATATTTAAGTCTGCTAGTTGTGCGATACTATGTAAAGCCTCTCCCCGAAAACCGAGAGTTTGAATTTTTGTTAAGTCATCGGTAGAGTTAATTTTGCTAGTGGTATGGGGTTGAATTGCCATTAATAAATCTTCTTCTTCCATACCTTCTCCATTATCAGCAACCTGCAAACTCCAAGAGTCGGGATAAAGGGAAATAACAATGCGACTCGCTTTTGCATCCAAACTATTTTCAACTAATTCTCTTACCACCGCCGTTAAAGAGTCGATTACTTCCCCTGCCGCAATCAATTTAATAACATTATCAGGTAGTTTTTTAATACTCATGATTTTTTTACAATGTTAATTGTTAATTGTACATTGTTCATTAATTATGCACCTACAGCTTCTTTAGCGGCGTACATTACTTCAAGAGTGATTTCATTAAAGCCTCTTTCACGGGCAAATTTTTCGGTGTTACGTTTAACTTTTCCTCGCACAAATCCGGGTACTTTATTTAATTCTCCTTGTGCTTCTCGATTCCAATTTAAGTCAGAATCTGCGGAGATACCTTTAGTTATAACCTCTTTCGTGTCATGACCACCGAAGATTTCTAATAGGTGATCTTCCATGCCCAATGTAAAAGAATTATAGACTAAATCGGTCAGCTGATTAGTACCTTCGTAACCTAAGAAGGGTTTATAACCAATAGGGAAGTTTTGAATATGAATAGGTGCAGCGATAACTCCACAGGGGATACTTAGCCTTTTGCCTACATGACGTTCCATTTGTGTTCCAAATATAGCCGAAGGTTCGAGTTTTGCGATCGCATCTGCAATTTCTCCATTATCTTCACTAATTAAAACATTATCACAATATTCGCTCACTTCTTGACGAAACCAATCCGCATCATATTTACAATAAGTACCAGCTAAGACGACATGAATACCCATTTCCCGTGCTAAAATTTTGGTCATAGCAACAGCGTGAGTATTATCACCGAAAACAACGGCTTTTTTACCTGTTAAATTTTGACAATCGATCGATCTTGAAAACCATGCCGCTTCTGATACATACAAAGTTTGATATTCGATAAAGTCTTCATAGTTAACATTAGCACCTTGAGCGTTAATTACTTCTTGAATTTTACGAATACAACGGGCAGTTTCTACCACTCCCATCGGAGTTATATCTACATAGGGCATATCAAATTCCTTCTGCAAATAATTCGCCGCCATCAAACCTAATTCTCTGTAGGGTACAAGGTTAAACCATGCTTGGGGTATTTTTTTCAAGTCAAGAACAGAAGCACCATCAGGGATGATAAGATTAATCTCGATGTCTAAATCTGCCATTAATTTTTTCAACTCTCGACAGTCGTGGTTATTATGAAAACCTAAAGTAGAGATGCCAATAATATTAACAGAGGGTTTTGTTGTTTTTTCTGTAACAAGATCACCTTTTTTCCGTGCTTTGTTGATATAGTATTGAATAATCTGTTCTAAAGTACGATCGGCGGCTTGTAATTCATTCACTCGATAATGGTTAACATCGGCTAATAATACATCTCCTTTTGAGTCAATTTGTGCTCGTGCCACAAAATTCTCTAAGTCTTCCTGTAGAATACTAGATGTACAAGTAGGAGTAAGTACAATTAAATCGGGACTTTCTTCTTTATCTTTGCGGACAATATTATCAACAACCTTTTCCTGAGAACCTCTTGCTAATACGTTTCGATCGACTACACTAGCAGTAACCGGGGTAAAATCTCTTTCCCGTTCTAACATCGATCGCATTACGTTAAAATAATCATCACCGAGGGGTGCGTGCATAATTGCATGAACATTTTTGAAAGAACTAGCAATTCTGAGAGTGCCAATATGTGCAGGTCCAGCATACATCCAGTAAGCTAATTTCATAGAATCATATCTCCGTAAGTGAGCAAATCAAAATCTTATTTTTCTATAGTGCTATTTTCTTTCACCTTAAGGGATTTTCATTTACAAATATTCACGAATTGAGGAATTAGTTTTTCAAAAAAATACTAAAAAATAAAAATTTAAGTTAAGTTTTGATTATATATTTTCTCATTATTTTGTTTTTTAATTAAAGGTGATTCTATTAACATTAATAAATCATAATAATTATCATCTGGTTGGGGAATTTGAGTAATAATACTGGATTTACACTCACAATCGTAAATATTTTTCACCTCTTGATTAATTCTATTCATAATCTGTTGATTAATCCACAATGCACCATCATTACTCGTATTTGGTAAAATAATAATTAATTGACTACCTTGATAACAAGCGGCTAAATCTGTAGGCCGTTTAATTTGTTCTTGAATAATTATTGCAATTTCTTTTTTAAGATTTTTGATTAATTCTCCAGAATAGTTAATATCAATTAAAATTAAAGAAAGAGGTTGTTTTTCTCTTGCTAACCTTCGCCACTCATAATCTAAACAATCGATAAAACTGTTATATTTAGCTAATCCAGTTACTTCATCTAAAATTTGACAATTTGTTAATTCTTCTTGTAAAGAAAGTAATTTTTTATAGATAATATTTTTTTCTATCCCAATAATTAATTGATCTACAATATTTTGAATATTCTTTATTTCTTCTGATTTCCATTTTCTCAAATAGTTATAATCATAAATAAACAAAATTCCCCAAATATTAATTTTTGTTAGACTTTTAATTTCTGGAGTTTTAATGACTAATGGAAATGCCAATTCGGCTCTCTTTAAAGGACTCGTATCATCATTAAAAGTTAATTTATCTTGATGAGTATAATAAGCATTTTTGATTTCATTTAGATAAAATACTACAGGTTGATAAATTTGATAACGCTCTTGATCATTTTTAGACAAAGCACTATAAATATTACCTTGAAAATCAATAATATTTTCTTGTTCTCCTTCAAAATTCAGTTGAGCAATAAAAACTTGTTCACAGTTTAAATATTCTTTAATATGAGTTAAAATCTTTGGAAAAAATACTTCATAATTAATAGATAAAAAAAAAGAATCGACAATATTCATAAAAAACAATTTTACTCAAAACTAGCTTATTGTTACTATATTGATTACTATAGCAATAGTTGTTCAAAACTTCTAACGATCGATTATCCTAATGTCAAACATAAAATTAAGATTATTCTGAAAACGAGCAAAAAAGTTAGGGATAAATGGGTAAAAATTCTAAATTCCTTCGAGAATTAAAAAGATTAGAACACAAAAACTATCAATCATCATCTCATGATTTGAGTTTATCATCGATCGATTCGGGTAAAATGTCAAAAACCCTAGAAAATTTTATGTCTCCTTACTTACACTTGACAACAGATTTGAGTAGTAAGAAAAAACTATTTACTATCGGAGTTGTTGCTTGGAATGCCTCTCTATATTCAGAGGAAGAAAGAGAAGATATAACAAATATATTGTTTTCAAAGGAAGTAATTGGCGATGATTCCACTATACAAGAAGAATTAAAAGAAATTGTACAAGAATTAATCGATCGAAAGTTAACTTATTTTAAAGATGATCAAAGACTAATCATTGATTTCGATTTACAAAAACTAGGCAACTCTCACCAATTATCAGTAACTTCTCAACCAATTTAGACAATTTAACACCGAATCCTTTTCTACTTTTGATTCAACAATTATCTCTTGGTTTTTCGTGCAATAAGTTTCAAAATCTGTTACAATGGATAGGCTACTCATAAAATAATCGTTGTAGGAAAGTTACATCATCGTTGAATATGGGCAATAAGCCAACCATCGCCGTTTCTCACTTAGGATGCGAAAAAAATCGGATTGATTCTGAACATATGCTCGGATTACTAGCACGATCGGGCTACCCAATAGATAATACCGAAGAATTAGCCGATTATGTTATTGTTAATACCTGTAGTTTTATAGAATCTGCTCGTCAAGAATCCGTTAGAACTTTAGTAGAATTAGCAGAAAACCAGAAAAAAATTATTATCTCTGGTTGCATGGCACAGCATTTTCAAGAAGAATTATTAGCAGAATTACCTGAAGCTGTGGCTTTAGTTGGTACGGGTGACTACCAAAATATTGTCGAAATTATTGAACGAGTAGAAACAGGGGAAAGGGTAAAAGCGGTTTCGGCGGAACCAACTTTTATCGCAGATGAGAATATCCCCCGTTATCGCACGACTTCCGAAGGAGTGGCTTATCTTAGGGTTGCAGAGGGTTGTGATTATCGTTGTGCATTCTGCATTATTCCTCACTTACGAGGAAATCAACGATCGCGCACCATTGAATCTATTGTCAAAGAAGCACAACAATTAGCCGATGAAGGAGTAAAAGAATTAATCTTAATCTCTCAAATCACCACTAATTACGGCGTTGACTTATACGGTGAACCGAAATTAGCGGAATTATTACGAGCTTTGGGCAAAGTAGATATTCCTTGGATTAGAATCCATTATGCTTACCCTACGGGGTTGACGGATAAAGTTATCAAAGCGATGGCTGAGACTCCCAATGTATTGCCCTATTTAGACTTACCCCTACAACATTCTCATCCTGATATTTTAAAAGCCATGAATCGCCCTTGGCAAGGCAAGGTTAACGATGGAATTATCGATCGTATTAAACTAGCTTTACCGAATGCTATCATGCGAACCACTTTTATTGTGGGATTTCCGGGAGAAACGCAACAAAACTTCGATCATTTGTTACAATTTGTTAAAAGGCATCAATTTGATCATGTGGGTGTGTTTACATTTTCTCCCGAAGAAGGAACAAAGGCTTATGAATTAGGCGATCAAGTTCCCGAAGAGATAAAACAAGCTCGTCGAAATCAGTTAATGGAAGTACAACAACCCATCGCCGCGAAAAAAAATGAAGCGGAAGTTGGTAAACTTGTTCCCGTATTAATTGAGCAAGAAAATCCCATGACAGGAGAATTGATTGGTCGTTCACCTCGTTTTGCCCCGGAAGTAGATGGTTTAGTCTATGTTCAAGGTGTAGCAGATCTAGGTTCAATAACATCAGTCAGGATTACTTCCGCCGATGTCTATGATCTCTATGGTGAAATTGAGATAAATTAGTAAACCTTGTAAGTAATTTATTTATTAAAATAGTGCCGTGTTTCGGTAAATTTCTTTAATAAATTATCGCATCTAAATCTTTTCCTCTTTGGTAAAGAGAAACTGTCAGACGAAACAAAATTACTTGAAAAAAACTTAACCCGTTTACTCATTTGTATCTCAAAGGAAGAGTATCCTTAGAAGTATGAACAAAAAAGTAAGGACTAATGCCATAATTCATCAATTATGAAATTTTTTAGTCAGGTGTATATCATTAATATCAAACCCTTACCATTACCAGTTTTGCTTCTCGTGATTGTTTTCCCCTTCATCTGTCGAGACATTTTAAGTTAAACAATTCATATTTAATCATACAGATGACAACTTCTTTCGCAAGTTTAGGACTTTCAGAATCTCTCGTTGCTCAAGTAGAAAATCTTGGTTTTTCTACTCCCACAAAGATTCAAACTTTAGCTATCCCTGAATTAATTTTAGGTCGTGATGTTGTGGGACAATCACAAACTGGTACTGGTAAAACTGCTGCCTATTCTCTACCAATCCTCGATCGCATTGATCGTAATGCTAAAGAGGTTCAAGCCTTAATTTTAGCCCCTACTAGAGAATTAGCTCAACAGGTAGCAGAAGCACTTAAAGATTTGATTGGTAAAGAACGTATTTATGTTTTAACCGTTTACGGTGGGCAATCTATGGAGCGTCAAATTCGCTTTTTAGAAAAAGGTGCTCATATTGTAGTCGGTACTCCCGGACGTATTATTGATTTATTACATCGCAAACATTTAAAGTTAGATTCTTTAAAATATGTGGTACTTGATGAAGCTGACGAAATGTTAAGCATGGGCTTCATTGATGATGTTAAGCAAATTTTAGCAACTACCCCCGAAGGTCGTCAAACCACTTGTTTTTCAGCTACTATGCCTCGAGAGATTAAGCAATTAGTCAACGAGTTCATGAGAGATCCTGTAAGCATTACAGGAGAAAAACCCCAAGATACTCCTTCCCGTATAGATCAGGTCGTTTATATGGTGCCTCGTGGTTGGTCAAAAGTAAAGGCGATTCAACCTATTTTAGAAATAGAAGATCCCCAAACAGCAATTATTTTTGTACGCACAAAACGTACTGCTTCTGAGGTAACAGCAAAGTTACAAGAAGCTGGTCAAAGTGTTGACGAATATCATGGTGACTTAAGCCAACAACAACGGGAACGTTTAATTCAGCGTTGGCGTGAAGGTAAAGTTAAAGTGGTAGTGGCTACGGATATTGCGGCACGAGGTTTGGATGTTTCTGATTTAACCCACGTTTTCAATTACGATTTACCTGATAATAGTGAGACTTATATTCACCGTATCGGGCGTACAGGAAGAGCTGGAAAAGAGGGTAAAGCTATTGCTTTAGTTGAACCGAGCGATCGCCGTTTATTACGTCAAATAGAGCGTCGTGTGAATCAAACCATCCGAATTGAGCAAATCCCCAATCGTTCAACAGTTGAAGCCAAACGGATGCAAAAACTCACGGAACAAATTAAGGAATCTCTTGCTGGTGAAAGGTTAGCTTCTTTCTTACCTTTAATTAAAGAGTTACATGGTGAGTATGAGCCTAGTGCGATCGCTGCAGCAACTTTACAAATTTTATATGATGCCAATTGCCCTGCATGGTTACAACAAGATTGGGAAGTACCTACCGAATCATCTTTGAAACCTAATATTGGTGGTAAAGGTAAGCCTTCTTCTGCTGGACGTAAATATGGTAGTCGTGGCAGTGGTAGTTATGAACGTAAACAAAGCTACAGTGCTACTGGTGGTGGAAAACCCAAACGTAACTTCGATCGACCTGTAAAAGTGAGATAATTAATAAAAAATTAGAGGAATTAGGAATTAATAAATTTTCTCCTAGTCTCCTCCTTTCCCATTACTTATCTTTTATTATCAAAGTCAATTTTATGGAAAGTTGAGAGTTTAAGTAAAAATATCACTCACTTGAGACTCATTTTCTTTTATCCATTCAAATATATCTGTCAGAGTATTTTTTGCATCTTTTTTCGGTTTCCAGTTAGTGCTTTTCTTTACTTTTCGACTATCCGTAATAAAAATTGGTATATCTCCTTGACGATTTTCAGTAACGGGAGTAATAGAGATTTTATTACCGGTGATTTCTTCACAAATTTGAGTAGTTTCTAACAGGGATAAACTTTTTTCTACTCCACCACCAACATTAAAAGTTTCTCCGTTAAATTCATCTAGGCGGTTAATTTGTATATCGATTAACTCTAATAAATCCGCTATATGAAGAAAATCTCGAACTTGTTTACCAGTACCGCCATAGCCAATATATTTTAAGGGTTTTTTGAAGTAGTGAAACGCCATCCATAAAGCAAAAACTCCTTGATCTACTTTACCCATCTGCCAAGGACCTGTCAAGACTCCACAACGGTTAATTAAAGTTCTAATACCATAACTATCAGCGTATTCAGTGATTAATAACTCTGACGCTAACTTCGTTGTACCATAGATCGATCGAGGTTTATCTAAAGAAAAATTCTCCGCAATACCATAACCAGAAGCCCCAATAATTTCCTGAGTTGCATTAAGCTGAAAACGAGTATCTGTTTCCGTGTAAGCCAAATTGCTGAGATAACGAATAGGATAAACCCGACTGGTGGAGAGAAAGATAAAATCCGCCTTCGTCTGCCTTGCCAACTCCAAACAATTAATTGTGCCAACTAAATTCGTTTCTAACACATACTTAGGAGAATTATATCCTGCTAATACGGAAGGTTCAGCCGAACATTCTAAAATCAAATCAGGTTGTAATAAATTTGCGTCCAAATCCTCACTATTACGCACATCCCCGTGAATAAAGCGAATATTAGCCTCTGCTAGTCTGGGTAAATTAAGCTCAGAGCCACGTCTCTTGAGGTTATCAATGGCAGTAATTTGCCAATTTGGATGTTTTTGAATTAATCCTAAGCCTAGAGTACTTCCCACAAACCCTGCACCACCTGTAATTAATATTTGCTTTGTCATTTTTTTAGTTATTTAAGATTAAAAATTCAGACTAAATTATTTATTAAATTCTCTGAAACAGGGTTTTAATATGGTATGACAAATGTTTATTAAACTTAGTCTATTATTAAAATTTAAAGATATTTAAGAAAGAATAATATCTTTTAGAAAACGATAAATAAAGTTAGGTATTAAACCTCGTAATAAATCCTTTGCTGTCATTCCATAGTAAGTGATTCTCATAAAAATAAGTGTATATATAAGCAATATAGAATAAATCCTAAAATGCTTCTGTATAGAAAAATTTGTTTGAAAATAAGACATTAGTTTTGAGTAAATATTATAAATAGGTGAGAATAAATTTAATATCCATTTATTATTTTGATAACTATACATTTCTAATTTAATTAAGCTAGGTGTAAGAAGACAAAGAGCATAACTTATTACTGTAATAAAAAACCATCTTCCCCAATCATAGGCAATGATATAAAGTATAAAAGAACATAAAAAAGGAATAAAAATATATTTAAAACTAAAATTGATTGATATATTTTTACTTAATAAATTTTGATTATCTTTTATCTCTATTTTTTGATTAATATTTTCTACAGACTTATTAATAATATTTTCTGAAGTTCTCATTAAAATAATTCCATTTAAGAGAAAAGTAAATATCCAACTTAGACACCTAGTACCGTTATTTTCTAAAACATTAACTCTAATAATGTCTTTGATAATATATATTGTTGATACATTATAAAAAGATAAAACTAATGGTAGCTTATTTATACAATCAGAAGCTAAATTATATTCTTCCCACGATCGACAAATATCTAAAGCAACTTGCTCATTACCTTTAAAAATTAAACCTAAACAGGAAACAAAAATAGTTGGTAAATAAATTAAAAAAGTTTTGATTAATACTATTTTTTTAGAATAATTAAAACCAATTAAAGTAGCTGTAATTATCATATTTAAAGGAACTCCTAAAAATATAATTGCTTCATGACTTAAAGCCGTAGGAATAGATAATAAATTATAACAAAAGAAAATATCATAACAATATTTATTAATAATTAGTTTCCTTGACTCTTGACTATTTTCATCGATCGAGCTAAAGTGTAGATTTTTAACAACTTTAGAAATAAAAAATAAGTTAATTGATATTCCTAAAAAGAAAAAAAATTCTTTTCTACCTAATACTTCTCCTATTATTGTTAAATCATTAAGTGGAAACATTATTAAAGAAGGTAAAAACAAAAAAACCACTAAATTTTCTCCGTTAAGTACCTTAAATGATTGTTTAACTTTTACAATATAAATAATGGAAAATAGTAAGAAAATAAAATAATTAAAAATAACAACAACTGTGTACATATCTAAGTGATATGATTCATTCAAATAAAAGAGAATCGTACCAGTTAAACCTCGTCTGACAAATCCACCACTATAATTGATAAGCCATTCTGAAAAAACATATTGTGAGAAAATTTTATCAACAATAAAGTATTTAATTATTAATGTGGAGTAAATAAATAAAAACAAATAGAAAACTATGTTTTTAAGTTTATTATTTGAATAATTAGTTAAATATTTTTCTAAAAAATATTGTTTATTAGACATAAATTATAAATTAATTTATATTTTTTAAATGTAGTTAATTAGCTAGTTTAATTACTTTAATAAACATTTGACTACCTAAAATTGACCAGAATAAAGGAATTTTTAAGTAGATTGATAATAGTAAAGGGGAGCTTGGATTTCCTTTAGTAGAGTAGGGTAAAAATCGAGGAATTAACACATCTAATTTAAAGCCAATTGTTTCCAATATTTCTTGTAAGGATATGTGAGTTATCGGTAATTGATGATCAATAAAATCATAATATTCTTTATAACAATACTTAAAATTGGGCTGAATAATTAATAATGAACCTTCGGGATTGAGAATCTTATAACAAAAGACTAATACTTCTATTAATTCTTCTTTACTAGCTAAATGTTCAAAAAAATTAGAGACAAAAATAGTATCAAATTTATGGTTAAATTTTTCGGGATCATTTAAGTCTAAAATATTCATATTTAACACCGTGACATTGTCATCAGCAAATAATTTGGCATCAGGATTTAGATCGATTAAAAACTTTTCTTGTGCTTTGATATTATTAATAAACTCTCCGTACCCTCCTCCAATGTCTAAAATAATACCATTAGGATTAACATATTTTTGTAAAAAGTCTTTAATCAGGGTTTTCCATAGCAGTAGTTTAGCTTTTCTTTGTTGATGATCGAAACGATTATTATAAAGTTTTTCGAGATATTTTTCTTGAGTTGTTAAGCTATTATTCATAGTTTTAATTATTAGATTTTAAACTTACAGAAATCTCTTTTCGACGATAATCTCCTCTTGATAAGTATTTTTCTAGCCATGTATAAAGCACAATAAAAAGGTAACGACTACCCATTTCTTTTAACTTTAATTTTGATACTCCTGCCGATCGATTTCTCCATGTAATAGGTATAATGGCATAGGAAAAACCTCGTACAATGGACTTTAAAGGAAGTTCTACAGTAAGGTTAAAATGGTGAGAAAGTAGGGGGGATATGCCCTGAATCACCTCTCGTCGATACATTTTAAAAGCATTAGTAGTGTCATTGAAATTTAAGCCAAACAGTACGGAAATAAACAGGTTTGCCATGCGATTAATGGTTAGTTTATACAAAGGATAATCAATAACTTTGCCGCCCTTGATAAATCTTGAACCAAAAACACAATCATAACCCTCTTGTATTTTATAATAATAGTCAACTATATTTTCAGGACTGTCAGAATTATCTGCCATGACGATCGCTACTGCATCGCCTTTGAAATTCTCTAAACCACAGCGAACGGCAAAACCAAAGCCATTGGGATAGTAATTATTGATATAGCAAACTCTCGAATTTTGTTCATGCAATCCTTGTAAAAGGTTTTCGGTATTATCCTTACTATTGTCATTAACTACTAAAATTTCATAGTTAATCTCGGCTCGATCGAGGTGTTGACTGATATTATTAATGGTATTGACGATGCAATCTTCCTCATTATGGGCCGGAATGACAAGGGAAAGTAAATTAATTTTATGCCTTTCCTCGTGAGAAATAACAGGGGGTGTAATATCCTCAACTAAAGCGGGGGTTAAGGCTTCGGGAAAATAGGCTTCTTTGCCCTGATTTTTGTTTTTAGAGAAGACAAATCGATCGCTGATGATAAAATTTAGGGAAGCACTGATTAACGCCCCTAACACAGTATTAACGGCGTAATTAACTCCTAACCAATCCAATACGGGAAACACAAAAAACACCCGTGTTATAATCGCCGTTCCCGCAGATACATGATAGAGAGGTAATTGTTTGAAAAGTACATTAAACCAATTCCAACTACCGCCACGCCATACCCAGATGCGATAAATAAAGAAACTAGCAATCAGGGAAAGTTCGATCGAGATTATATTAGCAACATTGTGTAAAAATGGGGTATCAAAACCTAATTTGTCGATAAGGAGGAAAATCAACAGTAAATTAATGGCGGTAGCTATACCACCCCCTAACAAAAATTTAACTACTTTTCCCGATAATATGTTGTTATTCATAGTCTGACTTAAAAGGGGTTAAGGTTAACACCATCGATCGAGGTTATTGGTGTAAATTTCCAGTAGAATATCTTTGACAGTATATTTGAAATGCCAATTAGGATAGTGACTTTGAAACTTACTCACATCGCTAATCCACCAGATATGATCACCCATACGATTAGTTTCACTATAACTCCAATTCATCTTTTTCCCCGTAATCTCCTCACAAAGTGCGATCGCCTCTATCATAGAACAGTTACTAAAACGACTACCACCAATGTTATAAACCTCACCCTTACGAGGATTTTGATAAAAATGATAAAAGGCATTAACTAAATCATGACTGTGGATGTTATCCCGAACCTGTTTACCCTTGTAACCGTAAACCTCGTAATGATTGCCCGTCATGGCACATTTCATCAGATAAGATAAAAAGCCGTGTAACTTAGTGCCAGAGTGATTTGAACCTGTTAAACATCCTCCTCGAAAACAAGCAGTTTTTATGTCAAAATAGCGTCCATACTCTTGTACTAAAACATCAGCGGCAACTTTAGACGCACCAAAAAGAGAATGTTTTGTTTGATCAATACTCATGGTTTCGTCAATACCCTTAGCATAGAGATGATTAGAGTCGATTTCCCACCGCAATTCTTCTTCTTGAAGCGGTAAAAAATTTGGTGTGTCGCCATAAACTTTATTCGTAGAGCAAAAGATAAAAACGGCTTGGGAGCAATATTTTCGGGTACTTTCCAATAAAGTTAGTGTACCATTGGCGTTGACGGTAAAATCAGTATGGGGATCATTTACCGCCCAATCGTGGGAAGGTTGTGCCGCCGTGTGGATAATGAGGCTTATATCACTACTATATTTTTCAAAAATAGCCTCGATCGCATTTTGATCTCGAATGTCTATATCATAATGAGTATAGTTTTTTTTATAAGTATTCAATAAATAATTTTTATTCCATTCCGTAGAAGCATCTTCTCCGAAGAATACCTGACGCATATTATTATCAATACCGACAACATCAAATCCCATTTCAGCAAATAATTTAACCGATTCAGAACCAATTAACCCTGCTGAGCCTGTAATTAATACAATTTTACTCATTTTCGTTTGATCGAAATTTTAATTTTAAAAATCTCTTTTTTTATCCTCCACAACAAGTGTTAATACCCATACTTTTAAGAATTAAATCACTCACGGCATTGGCGATCGCAAACTCACTATAAAAACTTTTCTGAAAGTCAAAAGACTGCATTTCTGTAACAATAGCAATAACAAGAGAACCGAGATCATTTTCTCCTTCTAATCTCTGACGGATAAAAATTTGAGATGCTCTTGCCGCAATGGTATCATTAATAAGTTCTGGGACAAATTCTTCATTTAACCATTGACGTAAATTGGTTTCTAGCCATGCTTTTTCCATTTCTGGATTTTCGACGGGGGGTAAGACAATAGGAGGAATGGGTTGAGACATGATTAAATATTATATAGGTTTCCTTTATTAGAAATTATATATATTTAGTTCATCAGTTATGATAGATATTCCGTCTATTATTCAAGGTTATGCTCACGGTAATTTTTTGATGGCCGACGACAATCAACAATTAGGATGGTATTCTAGTAACCAAAGAACTTTAATTCCCTTAGACGATCGTTTTCGCTACCCTAAATCTCTACAACGGGTGTTGAATCAAAATACTTTTTCTGTGGCTATCAATAAAGATTTTTTGGGAGTTTGTCGAGGATGTGCCGATCGAGATACTACTTGGATTTCTGATGAATTGATTTATATTTATACCCAATTGAATCGGGCAGGATGGGCTTATAGTTTTGAAACGTGGAAAGGAGATCAATTAGCAGGGGGCATTTTAGGTATTGTGATTAGAGGTGCTTTTATCGGTGAATCGATGTTTTTTAATATTCCCAATGCTTCCAAGGTAGCAATGGTTAAATTAGTAGAACATTTACGATCGCAAAAATTTGTCGTATTTGATGCACAAATGCAAAACCCCCATTTAGAGAGATTTGGTTCTTACGTCATCGATAATCAAAAGTATATGAAAATATTAGCAAAAGCTCTTGATACTCAATGTAACTTTTCAATTTATAATTAAGGTGTGATAAAAAAGTCTTTTGATAAGGAGAAGGTATTAGGCATTAGGTATTAGGTTAAATAACAAAAAAAATCAAGGCTTTGAGACTTTGTATCAGATATAAAAAACAAATTTGTTTCAAAAAAAATAAGGTCAAAAACTTAACACTTTTGATCCCATTCTCTAAATAAAATATTTCTATACTTAATTATTAATACGAAGATTGAGTTCTTTATTTATAATCTCTTATCTCCTAACTGCTATCTTCTACCCTCACCACTCATACTTTTTGACCAGATCCTAATTATAGATAAAGTATATTATGTTTCCGATTCTATCTGACTGATAGGAATAAAGTTTTCCCAAGGTAATAAAATAGGTTTTTTAGTAAATAATAATTGTCCTCTGTGGGTTTTTCGATCGATCGCCACACCAATAGGAGATTTAGTTAATTTAACATGAAAATAACAATAGGTCTGATAAATTTCCCTAGCAGATTTGAGAATATTGGGATCTAATAGATCGGGAACTCCTTTTGTCACTTTATGTGCTGTTCCATTTTTGAGATTAGAATTCATTTCTCCTCCTCTAATATTTCTGAATTTATCGTTATTGATTAACTATTATAAGTAAGTCAGTAAAGTTAGAGATTATATCTTCCTGAAAAAGTATTTTGATTAGGTAACATTACGGTTAAAAGATAAAAAATAATCCAATATAAATAGCTGACACTATCAGTTGTATTGCCATCATGGGTAATCCATATTTAAGGAAAGTACGAAAAGAAATTTCTTTGCCGTGTTGTTGAGCAATACCTGCCGCTACAATATTAGAAGATGCCCCAACCAAAGTACCGTTTCCTCCCAAAGTTGCTCCAAACATCATGGCATAAAATAAAGGTAACACTTCTGGTGGAAATTGTCCTGCAAAATTCGGATCAAGTACTTCTGTTCCCACTAAACCAACATTGACAAGATATTGTTTTAATAAAGGTACCATTGCCACGACTAAAGGTATATTCGGTACAACACTAGATAATAGTCCTACCACAAAAATCAACACGATCGAACCTAAAAATATATTTTTTCCTAAAATGATCGCTAATAATCCAGATAAACTTGTCACGACTCCTGTTTTTTCTAAACCACCAATCAAAACAAAAATAGACATGAAGAAAATCAAAGTACTCCAATCTACATCTCTAAGGATATTATGAACCGTATCAATTTTACTGTGATGAGCTAATAATAAAGCTAAAGCCGCTCCTAATAAAGCTACTGCCGCCGGTGAAACTGGTACCGCTAAAGAATCTCCAAAAATGAAAAATGCCAGCACAAAACTCATAATTAAAGCTCCTAAAGCTAACATTCTAGGATGATTTACTTGGGGCTGAGGTAAGTCTTCAAGATGAGTAAATTTAGTATTCCAGATTTTGCGAAATAGTAGAGGTGTTGCGATCGCCACTGTTATCACCGCCATTAATCCCCCAATACTTAACCGTTGGAGATACTCCAGAAAAGTCATATTAATTGCATCTCCAACAATAAAAGTAGCGGGGTCTCCTACTAAAGTAATTAATCCTGCACTATTGGCAACAAAAACCATCAAAATTAACAAGGGGACAAAATTAACACCGATTTCTTGGGCTAGAGGTGGAATTAAAGGGGCTAAAAGCATTACAGTTGTTGCATTGGGTAAAACAGCACAGATAGGAGTGGTAATACCGATAATACCCAATAACAAAACATTACCTCTACCTTTAGCAATAATTACCATTTGGGTAGCTAAATACTCAAAAATTTTAGTAGGCTCAAATGCTCTAACTAATACCATTACTCCAAAGAATAAAACTAAGGTAGCATGACTTCTGCTAATATACTCAACAGCTTCATTAAGGGTAAGAGTATGGGTAAAAATGAGTATTAATGCACCTAATAAAGCGGCAATAGTTAGATGTAACTTTTCAGACATAATTAATCCAATAACTGTTACAAAAACTGAAGCGGCTATGATACTTGAAATATCGTTCATAATATTAAAAATTCTTTATTTGCTAAAAGTCAATGAAGAGTTAATCCAAAAAATATAGAAAAGGCAAACCTAAAATATGGACTGTTAAACAAAACTATCTTTCTGAAGTTTCTATAAGAATTTCTGAAAGAGTTAAAGGTTTATATGCTAAACATTTTAATAAAGTTTCTAAATTCTGAGAAAATGTTAAATTCATCAATAATAATTAATAATCAAAATAATTTAATTAATTAGGAGGTTCTGAAAAAGTCTTTTTATGAGGGTAGAAGTTAGAGAGAGGAGATAGAAGAAATATTAAAAAAATCAAGGTTTTGATGTTGTTAATCCATTTAAAAAGTACACTTATAACTAATAGAAATAAAGTCAAAAGTGTTAAGTTTTTGAGTAAAAATCCCTAAAATTGCAAAGTTTTTTGTTGATGTAGTATATAGAAATCTTTAATTTTATTTAATAGGTTTATAATTTATTCAAGAGACCCTAATTTTAAAAAATCTTTAAAAGAAAAATCTTAGAAAAAATATCAAAAATTTATCACTATGTACCATTTTTTATAACTCATAAAAATAGAAAATAATAGTCAAGGATTAATAGATTATAAAACAATATTTTCTCAAATATTTGATTTTTCTAAAATTTATTACTATGGTGATTTACCACAATCTATTTAGGATTGCTATATATTTGATTCGTGGTAAGCTAAAATGCAGTCAGGTTGCATAGTTTAATATAGGGGTTTAATATAATAACAAGGGTTTTAAATCCCTTAATTGATCAAACTCTTTCTTATTTGTTGTTATCTGTTACCCCTTGTCTATCCTCACAGTAAACTTAGATGGATCTGAGCTTAACTATTAACTATCTACTATTATCATGTCTCGATCGAAATCCTTACAATATTATATTCTGGCACGTCTTTTATTAGCACCATTAATGATTTGGACAATTATTACGATTGTTTTCTTATTATTAAGAGCAACTCCGGGAGATCCTGCTGATGCTATATTAGGATCCAGAGCGCCTGAATCAGCTAAACAGGCTTTAAGAGAAGATTTAGGATTAAATGCCCCCCTATGGGTACAATATTTTCGTTATCTACTTCAAATACTCAATTTTGATCTTGGTACTTCTTTAAGTAGTCGGGGACTTTCTGTGTGGGATGTTATTCAACAATATTTCCCTGCCACAGTAGAGTTAGCCTTTTTCAGTATTTTAGTAGCGATCGTAGTGGGGGTAACTATTGGCATTATATCAGCTTCCCGTCCTAACACAATATTTGATGTGGGGGGAAGACTATTCGGTATTATCACTTACTCTTTACCGTTATTTTGGGTAGGGATGATTGTACAACTAATTTTCGCCGTACAATTAAAATGGTTTCCTCTCGGTACTAGATTTCCTGTAGGTACGCCTTCCCCTGATGCCATCACAGGATTATATACCCTAGATAGTCTTTTAAGCCTTAACTTTGGACAATTTTTCACCGCAATATATTATCTCATTTTACCTTGCGTCACCTTGGGAATTTTATTAAGCGGTATCTTTGAACGTATTGTAAGAGTAAACTTAAAAAAAACCCTTCGATCGGAATATGTAGAAGCCGCTAGAGCAAGAGGTATTCAAGAAAATAAAATTTTAATCAATCACGCTCTTAAAAATGCCTTAATACCTGTTATAACCGTTATGGGATTAACTTTTGCCGCTTTATTAGGGGGTGCTGTATTGACAGAAGTTACATTTTCTTGGCCCGGACTTGGTAACCGACTATATGAGGCAATTTCCCTCAGAGACTATCCCACGGTACAAGGAATTATGGTATTTTTTGGCGTAATTGTGGTTTTTGCCAGTATTTTAATAGATATAATCAATGCTTTAATTGATCCTCGCATCCGCTACTAAATACAGATTCTGAAAACAGAAAAAAATATTTCCTACTAAATGAAGATTCTGAAAAGAAAATAAAAATAAGTTAAGTTCAGACACATTTAATTTGCATTTTATTATCATAAGACTTCTGCAATAGCCTTGCCAAATATGGCGGAGTAAAAAACTATTTTTGCCTAAGCTAAGTTTCTTACTAATAACGTCACATCCTAATCCTGTTCTTTTTCGACAAACTAGATACATTTTTAGTGAATACTAATGCTACTTTATCAAATTTATCTTTTTATAAAGCTCTAAGTAATTATACTTTGAATATAGTAAATCTACAAAATACTATAAATTTTACTCATTTTAAGTTTTTAAATATTTATCTGTCATATTCTTACAATAAACACTTTGACATATATGACAATACTTGTATAAAAAAATATCTTTTATAGATTATAAACAATTACTTTTAAATTTATTTCATAAATTAAATTATTAAAATTCTTTATTTATTTAATATTATTTTTAAAATTTGTATAGTAATTACAATATAAAAATATGATGAAGATTGTTTCTAAAACCTGTATAAATTTTATATTAACTTTATTAAAAGTTTATAACAAAAATCAGTATTAACACTGATAGCATTCATCCTATAAAAGTTTATACTGTGTTTAAATTCTCTCAAAAAAGAGACTATAAAAATGGGGGTATGGGGGATATTTGGAGTTTCTCTTAACAATTATGACAAATTTATTTAGACTTTTAAACCATACAAAAAAAAACGGCTATACCTTAGTAGAACTTCTTTGCCTCATGACTATTATGGGTATTATTGGGGCATTAGCAGGACCAAGACTTTTGTTTAATGACTCTAGTGCGACAAGTGATGGTACCACGCAAATTAAAGGAATTTTACAACAAACTAGAGGGCGTGCTATTTCTACCACTTCAGCAATAAGATTAATCCCAGATTCCACCAATCCCGAAAGTAAATTCACGATCGAAATAGCAAATACGAGAGGATGTGAATCTTTTACTAAATTGAGAGAAGCGGCAACCAGTACAGATACAGAATTAAAAGTTTATTCTACCAGTGGATTTGTCGAAGGCGATCGCATTAAAGTAGGCAGTGACTCGACAAGTAATGAAATATTAGCGATAGATAAAACCAATTCCATAATTAAGTTAGGAGTTGCTTTAGGATCAGCACAAAATCTCGATAAGACAGTGGAATTAGCCGATAATTGGAGAGCAGACGGCAGTTTTCAAGCGGATGATTTAACGTTACCAGAAAAGGCAATATTTACTTCAAATATCCCTGATTGGACTTTGTGTTTTAACAGTAGAGGAGTTGCTTATATTTACGATAAAGAAGGGGATTCACAACCTAATTTGACTTTAAGTATTAGCAGTACCATCGATGGTGGTGGTGAAACTTTAACGGTTTTAAAAGGCGGTGCTATTCAAACTAATTAATATAACTATTGATTTTATTAAATATGGGACTTTTATAATGAAAAATTACTTTATTGATAAATTAAAATATTACTTTCTCACTCGGAAAAAAGATAGAGAAAAAGGTTTTTCTTTTTTAGAAAGTTTAACAGCGATTTTGGTTTTAAGTATCGCTTTTGCCGTTAATTTACAGTTTTTAGTTGTACTCAAAATTCAAAATTTAAAACAAGAAGTTCAAACAGGTGCAGTCTCTGTGTCAAAAGAAATTTTAGACGATTTGAGATACAGACTTAGTAATAATCTTGGTACTGTTGCTTCAGGTAAAACTGAGATTACCAATAGAAGTAGCTTTGGTTATAGTTACGATGCGGATGTTTATGTCTGCAATAACGAGCCAACTATTGATGCTCAAAATACGGTTACAGCTTGTCCTACTGCGACAGGTTCTAACATTCGATATATTGTCGTCCAAGTTTTAGATAAAAAAAGAAACAATGAAAAAGTTTATACAGTTCAAACTATTTTTACTACTTTACAGTAAGCCCGATCACCCAACACCACTTCGTGATGCCAAAGGCACGCTTTTCGATCGCCATTCTCTGGGATTCACCATGATGGAGGCGATTTCCACATTATTAATCGGAAGCGTTATTCTCGGTTTTGCCTTCAATGGGTTTTTTAGCATGAGGCAAATTTTTATCAGTGATAAAGCTAAAGTCGATGCAAACCAAAGATTAAGAACCATTTTTACCACCATAGGCCCTGATATTCAACAAACAGGAGAAGGATTAATTTCTGATCCCAAATTACCGGCGATCGAAATTTCTGAACAAAATATTGGAAGTACAACGGTAAAAACTTCTGAAATTATCGTTAGAAAAGCAGTTGTACCTTCATCCTTAAATGTTTGTCAAAGTATCACAGCAGGAACAACGAGTATTGTTAACGTTATCGACAATATTAGTACGGATACTACTTGTAGGGTAAATGATTTTCAACCAGAAGATGGTTGGCCTGATACTGTCAAAATCTGGCAAGGATTAAGACAAAACAAAGGAGGTAGTATTCGAGCTTATATTTATGATGGCAACGGAAATGGAGAGTTTTTTAACTACACAGGAGAAGAAACAAAAGATAGCGGTGGCACTGCTATGACTCCGGCAGCAGGTACAAAGCCTGAAAAAGTAAATATTACAACTGGAGGGCATACTTGGCTAAGAGATTATCCTTTCGGTAGTTTTATTTATCTGATGGAAGAAAGACGTTTTCGAGTACAAGACGAAAAATTACAGTTAATTGTCAATAATTCTGAAACTTTTGACATTACTGAAGATGTTGAAAAATTAGAAATAAAAGCTATTTTACAAAAAGAAGCAGGAGGAACACAGTATGTCTGTAAAAAAATACCCCCCACTGTAACCACTGATTGTAGTCCTAATTTCCCAGATCCAGCCACAGAATACTCTTGGGCGCAAATAAAAACCATCGATGTCACGGCTAAAATATTGCCTGGAGAAAATACCAACAATCAAAGTACTGGTACTCTCACCCAAGAAGACTTGAGTTTGACACAACAATTTTTCCCTCGCAACCGACTCAGTTTTTAATTTTTATTTTTAATTCTTATTAATGTTAATCACCATATTACAAAATTATGAAACCTATCGATCGTTCCTTCAAGCAAAAATTATTAACTTTTTTACTCAAACAAAATTCCAGTCAACAACAAGGATATGTATTAGTTTTAGCCATTGGTGTTGTTGTTGGTTTAGCCGGGTTAGTCGCTTTATATGCTAAAACCAGTAGAGTTGAACAATATAACACTTCTGCTACAGTAGATAGTAATAGCGGATTTTATGGTGCTGAAGCAGGATTAAATTTGAGAGCCAATCTGCTTCGAGAAGCCTATTTAAACTATGAACAGCCTGAAGGTACAAGCCCAACATCATCAACTGCCTGTTTTGATTCTAATACTTCTAATGATGGAACTGGAGATTTTCAGTGTGATAAATTCGAGGTAGGTGCAGCTGATACGAAAAGAAGTCCTGGTTCAGTAACGACTTATGTAGTAGCAAAAAATAACGGAGACGCTACTGTAGGAATTGTGCCTAGAGGAAATGCTTTTCAGGGTTTAACTATGCTTGAATATGGACATTCTATTTACTCTCTAGGATTTAAAGATAATAATGCCGCTACTCAGAATGGAAAACAAGCTGTTGCTATTTTGCAGATGGATGTACTGAGTCGGTTAATCCCTATGTTTCAGTTTGCCGCTTTTTATACGGGGGATTTAGAAATTTTCCCCGGTGCTGATATGACTCTTAATGGGCCGGTTCATACCAATGGTGATTTATACTTAGGAAGTAATGCTACTTTAAATATTAAAGGTCAAGTAACCACTGTTCAAGATATTTTTAATTTCAAACCGGCTGATAATTCAAAATTTGCTGATGGTAAAGTAAAAATTGCCAATGCTTTAGGTACTCTTCTGAATTTATTATCCAACGGAACTGGTAGTACAACTCAAACAACAAATGCTATGGATCCGACTAGAATAAAAACAGCATGGGGTACTCAAGTGCAAGTCCAAACCGATGCCCCTGTTTCTATTCCTACGCCTAGTATTTTAAATACTACAGGAGATTATTATACTAAGGGAGATATTCGTATCAAGTTCAAGCCTCAAGCAACCGCACCTAATGGGCAAATGAATTATTTGAAACAAATGTCTTTTGAGGTAAGTGTAGTCGATCGAACGAATAGCAGTGGACAACCTATCACTTCTCCCGTTGCGAGAACTTTCAATGCCAATCAATTAGATAGTTTAAGACAACCAGTAATGGTAGGTGCGGATATAGCCAGTATTCCTAGTAATTCTCCATATCATGCCTGTACTCCAGCAACTTTATCTGGATCAATACTAACTTGGTGGAATGGTTTAACCACAGTGCAAAAAAATACCTTTAGAGAAGTTACTCAAGAGTATATTCAAGAGCAAATACAATCTCAAACTGCACCTTTACTTTATTCTTTATTATCGATTCCGATCGAGGATGTAAAACCTTATGATACAAATTTATACGGTAGTTTTGCTCAAAATACTGCCAATTTGAAAAATAATAACAAATTACAGACTGCTTTTACTACTGCTACTTCAAGAAATAATGCTGTAAGTAATTTAGATAATATGACAACCCAACAAATAGCTGGTTTAGCAGAATATACTGGTACTGGTTCCGGCACAGCAGTTGCGAATACTGCCCGTTGTTTTGTCGCCGCACCTCTAATTGATGTAGGGCGAGATGATGCAACCCACTTATCACCTTTCCGTTTTCGCAATGCTAGGGAAGCTAGAGATATGCGACTTTTACAGTTGAATATTGAAAGTTTAGCTATTTGGAATCGGGATGGAGTTTATTTAAAAAATGGGAACACTTTAGACTCGACAGAAGAATTACTTTATCTTCATGCACCAGTAGATAATAACGCCCCTCAGTATTCTTTCCAAAGACTCGGTTTAGCGGCGATCGATAATTCACAAGAAGGAATGGTGCTTCATGCGACTATTGATGGTGATACTTATACCAATGCCAAAACTAAAACAAGTCGTTATGGTTTTGTCTTAGTAAGAGGAAAACAAGTATTTGGTTTAGCAAAAACAACTTCCCAACTAGATCCTACTGGTTTAACGGTGGCATCAGATCAAGCTGTTTATGTTCAAGGGGACTACAATACTGCAAATAAACAACCGGCTTCTGTATTAGCAGATTCTTTTAACGCTATTTCTAATGCCTGTTTAAATAACGATCGAACTGTTAACCATCTTGGAGCATTAGGATGTAATATAAACGGATCTACCACAGTTGCCACAAATACAAATGTTAATGCGGCAGTATTAGCAGGAACAGATATTACGAACGGATCGGATTACAATGGCGGTTTAGAAAATTATCCTCGTTTTATGGAAAATTGGAGTGGTAAAACTTGGGCTTATCGGGGATCTTTTGTTAGTATTTCAACACCCCTTTATGTTAGTGGCAAATGGCCAGGTACCGGAACGGTTTATAATGCTCCTAACAGAGATTGGGACTATGACGTAGAATTTAACGATCCTAAAAATTTACCCCCTTTAACTCCCCAATTTGTGGCACTCAAACAAGAATCCTTTATTCGTAGTTTTGAACAATAAGAATTAATTAGGAGTTAGCTGTTAGCCTTTAGCTGTTAGGAAAATTCACTATCAAAGGCTTTTTAGGCAAATAATCATCATGGAAACTCGTCTGTAATTACGGGCTATCGTTTCGGGAATAGAACCTAATGTGGAACTACCAACGATTTTGTAATCATCGATCGACATTAATAATAAGAAATCATCAGGTTGCATTTCCTGTAAAACTCGGCGAATAAAATTGCCTTTTAGTTGTTGAAAAGAAATTCCTGTTAAGCGACTATCTACTACTATCCCCGAATTACTAGAGGATACTAAAATAATATGTAAATTAGCTTGAAGTTGATCAGCAAGAATTTTGCTTAAATTTAAGGCTTGGGTAAAACTAGGAGAATTATACTGAAAGTCCGAGATAGCTAACACAACTCGTTGAGTCGTTTTAATAGGTTCGGTAAAACGGGTGATTAAAACGGGTATGGGGGCTTTTTGTATAACATTATCGATGATCCCCCCAAAAAAGTTGTCTTGGTAAGTAGAAAATCCTTTCCAACCGCAGATGATAATATTTGCATTACACTCTTGATAGACATGAATAATACCTTGATCGATCGAGCTATCAATTCTAGCGATACGTTGAACATCCGTAGCCGTAGCATGGGCAATCATTTCCGCCGTTTCTAATAATTGTGCTTGACGGGTTTTTTCTGCTTGAGAAATCGCACCATCAGTATCAATAAGGATATGTAAAGGAAATAGTTTACCTTTGGTGGCATTAACTAAGAGTAAAGCCAAATTTAACAAATTATCTTCAGTATTGGGGTTAGAAATGGGAACGACTACTCGATAAACTGGTTTTTCTTCTTCTGTAAGAGCTTGGTTCGTGGTATCATAAATTTCAGGTATTGAAGATGCTTCTGCTTTAATTTCATCAGCCCATCTTGTCGTAACCCACGGGGAAACAATACAAGTAACAAGAATCATGGCGATCGTACCATTAACCGTTAACTCATCGACTAATTTGATTTGAAACGCTACAGTAATAGCGGCTAAAGTTGAAGCAGCCTGAGCTACAGACAAACCAAACATCACCATAATATTAGGGAAGGAAAACTGAAAATATTTGCCTACTCCCCAAGCGGGAATAAATTTAGCCACGATCGCAACTACTATCATAACTCCAGAAACCACAAACGATCGAGGTTCTTGTATTAAAGTAGCAGGATTAACTAACATTCCCACAGACAACAAAAATAAGGGAATAAATAAAGTATTGCCGATAAATTGAATACGATTCATTAATGGACTTAATTGAGGAATCAATGGACGAATACTGATCCCTGCTAAAAAAGCACCTATAATAGGTTCAATGTCAATTAATTTAGCCCCATAGGAAACCATAAATAAAGTCAGTACCACGAAAGTAAATTCTGCACCTTCATCTCGTCCAAAAGTACGGAAAAACCACCTACCCAATTTAGGTACACCGAAAAGAGTGGCAAAAGTATAAATAGCTAAAGCGGGAATTAAATATAACCAAAAACCGAGGGTTAATCCTCCTTCACTCGCCCTCACCACGATCGTCAATACCAATAACGCTAGAATATTAACAATTAAAGTACCGCCCAGCGTCACCGTCATCATGGAAGAGCGCATCAATCCTCGTTTACTAACAATAGGTAAAGATAAAAGGGTATGAGATGCAAAACAAGAAGCCACTAAAATAGCCGCTAAAATATCATAGCCAATGAATAACATTGCACCAGTACCTAAAGCCATCGGTACGGCAAAAGTAGCTAAACCGAAAATTGTTGCTTTGTCACCATTTTCCTTTAAATCATCTAAACTGGTTTCTAATCCTGCCATGAACATGAGAAATAATAGTCCAACAGTACCAAAAAGCACGATCGTCTTATCTCTGTCTAATAATCCTAACCCATGAGGGCCAATAATAATTCCCGCAACAATTAAGCCCACAATACCCGGAAGTTTAATTTTTTCAAATAATATGGGTGCAATTAATAATACGCCCATCATAATTAAAAATACAGCAACAGGATCTGTAATAGGATTCGGAAGTTGAGAAAATATATAATATTTCGTCATAATCTGCAATTAACAATGAGTGATTGACTGGTTAACTGGTTAACTGATATGGGAATTAGCCACTCCTGTACCTAAAGGCGAGAAGATTCTTATTTTACATAACAAATATCTTACAAAAGCAGTGTCTTTAGAAGATCTAACTGTTTAATAATTAGTAATATGTACTATCACATTAATAAAAATTTTTAAAGTAAAACCATTTTGTCAAGTGTTTGTTTAAAAAAATTAATAAAAATCCAGAATAGTTGATTTGAATGGTTTTGAGATCTTAATACTATCCCCCAGTGTGTAATATCTCCACTAAAAATACCAAGACGATCGTCTAAAATCAATAATTTATAAATAATTATTACAAATCATAAAAGTTTAAACGTATTAATTCTGAGTTATTGTAAAAGGTCTAAAGTTTTATCAGAATACACTGGACAAGTGTAACATTAGTTTAATTTCTAATCAATGCTTATTAAGGGGATTTAAAAACCAGTATATTTTAAAATTCTAAATTCTTTAAATTACCCAAGTCCGATGTTAGAAACCTTTTTATTTATTAATAAGGGTTTAAGAGTGTTAGGTAAGCACATTCAATCTTAACAAAAGAATTAAATAAGCGTAAATAATTATCTAAAATCAATTTGACTAATGTTTAAATTAATTCTTACAACGAT
Source organism: Geminocystis sp. NIES-3709 (assembly GCF_001548115.1). GTDB lineage: Bacteria > Cyanobacteriota > Cyanobacteriia > Cyanobacteriales > Cyanobacteriaceae > Geminocystis. Next base: position 1,505,060 of record NZ_AP014821.1, read on the forward strand.
CTCCTGTTTGCTACTTTTATCAAAAGTTTTATGTTGAACTGAGGTTAAATTAGATTTTTGGTGGTTTTGCAATGCCTAGTTTAATCAGTTGACTTTCTAATTGTTTAATAAAAGTACTATCTTGCTGGTAAATTTGATCTTGCCCACTAGGATAAAAAGATTTATTTTCCAAGAAAGAGAAAGTTTGACGAAATTCTGAGGGTGTTGCTTCGATTGGTGAGGAAAAATGGGCAGGAATAATTTGCTTAAAATCCCATGTAGCGATATAACTAGCCCACTTAATGACTTCTTTAGGAGCTTGAGGTAAAATTAGTGTTTCTAGTATTGGCGCAACTAATACTCTTTCTTTGATAGCTTCAAAAGATTTTTGCCAATGCGATCGCCAACGAAAAGGATATAAGCCAAAATAGTTGTTTATAGAGCGATTAGGGGCATTTATAGCCTCTTGAATTAGTTGTTTGATGGGGATCGTGTTTATCATACTGGGACGAAAATAAAGGGCAAATAAACAGATTCTTTGCCAACCCTTAAGATGATTTTCGTTATTATTTTGAAGGTTATCTAAAGCAGATTCTCTGGCATGAAAAAGTAAAGGAAAAGGATTTAATTTGATAATTTTCGGAGGATACTGAGGTATTTTAATGACAGTATCAGTGACTAATAAAGTTTTAGACGGCTTATGTAACAGTGCAACTTCAACAAAAGAACCGGGACTTAAATCAATGTCTAAAATTTGATAGTTAAATTCATCGGCAAAAGGGGATTTTTGACAATCGGGGGGTAATATTTTCGTGCGTCGAGAAGGAAAACCAAGCCATGTTAAAGGTAAATTGAGGGGAAAACTCCATTGACTAGGCGCACTCCAAACTTCCCCTTGGGGAAAATAACGGGCAAAAGGCCCAACAAATACTTTATGTTCCAATCCTGAACTGGTAGAGTGGATGATATATTTAACTTCTCCGTGATCATTTTCCAATTCTTTTACAAGATTAACGCATTCTGGAGTTGGTGCGATCGGACAATATACCAGTAAACCACCCTTTGCCAATTTTACGATCGTCATGCGAATTGGTACAACTGCATATAATAAACCGTGAGGTTGCTCAAATGTCCAGATAGTATCCTTAACAATTTCTTCCCTTAAAGTTGGGCGCTGTCGATAAGGATAAAGAGGTAAGATAAACCAATAATTCCAGTTTTGTGCTTTTTTTTGACTTATCATGATTTGAGCAAAATTCCCAAGAGATGAAAATGGAAAATGGAGAATTAAATTTAGCTTTAGTAAACTTGAGCTATTCGCTTTGAAATTTATTTAAGGTGGGAGATGTTAAACATTCCTAACTATTTAATTCCTAATAATTCTACGTCAAAAATTAAAGTTGCATTAGCCGGAATAACATTTCCTGCACCTCTGCTTCCATAACCTAAGTCTGGAGGAATGATTAAAGTACTTTTTGTCCCTACATTCATATTTGCTACTCCTTCATCCCATCCTTTGATAACCTGTCCTACACCAATAGTAAAGGTAAAAGGTTGATTTCGATCGAGAGAGCTATCAAATTTTTTGCCTCTTTTAAAGCCTTCTTCTGCTAAATAACCTGTGTAATGTACGGTGACTTTTTGTCCTCGTTGAGGGGTAACACCTTCTCCAGCAGTGTTTTCAATATACATTAATCCAGTGGCGGAAGTTTGTGCCGTTGATAAATCTATGTCCATATTTCCTTGAGGTTTTAATTTATTAGCATCTGCTATCAAAGATGATTTTTCAGATACATTCTGAGTTAGTGTAACATTATTTGTACCTGTTTCCGAAGCGATCGCTTGTGGTTTATTATTACTAAAAATAAGAGAAATAATCAAAAATCCAACGCAGACGATGACAATTCCTAAACTAAATATAATCGGCTTCATCTTTAAATTAAATATCTATTGCTAAGGTCAATTATTAATTGTCTATCACCATTTGTCATTTGTCTATGGTCAATATCGTGTTTCACCTTATTTCGTTCGTAATAATTATTCCGTCCTATTCAATTTAACTGTTTTATATTATGAGCGATGATTTTTTTACTTATAGTCATAGAACTTTGAATTTTAGATTAAAGCAAATAGTAATAAAATGGGCGTTGCTGATTTGATCTATGAATTTTAATTTTGCAACTTTTTACTAATTTTTGAATTCAATCGATTTTAGTAATCTTTAAATAATTTTGGTAGAGTCATAGAGGGATTCATGTATATAACGTTTAACCCATAATTTAAAGCACTAATAATATTGTTTTTATTGTCATCTATAAAAAGAGTAGAAGAAGGATTTAGTTTAGAGTTATTGACAACATAATCAAAAATTTTGAGATCTGGTTTATGTAAGTTTATTTCATAGGAATAATAGATTTTTTCAAATAAAGATTCAAATGTATAGTTAGGGATAGCTTGTTGAAATCTTTTTTTCACTTCACGAATATGAATAGGGTTGGTATTACTAAGAATAAAAGTGCGTTTTTCTTTCTGAATTTTTGCTAATAAATCTCCCATATAACTAGGCACATAACCTAACATTTCATTCCATAAATTTTCCAAAACTATAGGGGGTAAATTTAAGCCAGAAACATGATTAATTTGACTAATAAATTCACGATCGTTAATTATACCTATTTCGTATTGATAAGCAATATTTCTTAAGTCTTTTAATAAATCATTTTGATTACGATCGCTCATCGTCAATAATTTTTTATAAGGAGCTTCCATATCCACATCTATAATAACTCCGCCCAAATCAAACATGATCGCATCTATTTTTGATAAGTCTAAATTTGTATTCATTAATTGTTAATTAGGATATACTAAATAAGTCAAATATTTTTATAATTTTTTTGTGATAATTTTGCAAATTTTGGTAATTTAAGCTAACTGCTAATTGCTAATTGCTAATTCCTAACGGCTAATGACTATAATCAGCGATCGAGCTAATATAAATTAAATGAATCAATAAAAATGCTCCCCAAATACCACTAAATTGATTTGCCCATAACCATTCAGGATGATTAAAAAGGTGAAAAAACCACACCCCAGAATTACAAGCAAGAAATAAAGCGACATGAACAGCAAAATTCATGCGATCGTCTAGCTTACGATAGTCTGGGTCATTTTGTCGATCGGGTTGACGAGGCCAACGTGGAGGCATAGTAAATGTATTTGAATCTAAATATTACCAGATCAATTTTAACCATGAAAGATGAGCAATGAGCAATTAGGAATTATAATTAGAAGTTTGATGACTAAATAAAATAAATTGTAAATTAAAATGATTCACGATATTTTTATGCCGGCGCTGAGTTCAACCATGACTGAGGGGAAAATTGTTTCATGGGAGAAAGCACCCGGAGATAGAATTGAAAAAGGAGAAACCGTTGTTGTCGTGGAGTCAGACAAAGCGGATATGGATGTAGAATCCTTCTATTCTGGTTATTTAGCCACTATTTTAGTACAAGCAGGAGAAGAAGCCCCCGTTGGTCAGGCGATCGCTTACATTGCAGAGACAGAAGCAGAAATCGAAACAGCAAAACAAAAAGCTAGTCAAGGGCAAACCGTTACCACTCCCGCACCAACTCCAGAAGTAAAACCCATAGTTGAACCTCAACCAATAGGAGTAACCACCACCGTAGCAACCCCTGCAAAAAGTAACGGTAGAATAATTGTCTCTCCTAGAGCGAAAAAACTAGCAAAAGAATTAAAAGTCGATTTAAGTAATATTATCGGTACTGGACCTAATGGGCGTATTATTGCGGAAGATGTGGAAAAAGCCGTTGGCAAAACGCCTCAAATGCCACCTGTTGTCCCTGTCAGTATTCCTACAAAGGTTCAACCCACTATTACCCCTACTCCTGTTGTTAATAATTTAGCAGGAGAAACAGTTCCTTTCAACACTTTACAACAAGCCGTTATTCGCAACATGATGGCTAGTTTACAAGTACCCACTTTCCAAGTTAGCTACACTATCACCACAGATGCGTTAGATACTCTTTATCGCAAAATTAAATCAAAAGGTGTCACTATGACGGCATTACTTGCCAAAGCAGTGGCGATGACGTTACAAAAACATCCCGTCGTTAACGCAGGTTTTACGGATAAAGGTATTAAATATAACGAAGGTATAAATATTGCCGTAGCGGTGGCTATGCCTGATGGTGGTTTAATTACTCCTGTTATTAAAAATGCTGATCAATTAGATATTTACTCCTTAGCGCGTAACTGGCAAGACTTGGTTAATCGAGCGCGTGCCAAACAATTACAACCCGATGAATATACCACAGGTACATTTACCCTTTCTAATTTAGGAATGTTTGGAGTAAATGACTTTACCGCTATTTTACCTCCCGGCACTGGGGCTATTTTGGCGATCGGTGGTGTCCGTCCTACAGTTGTAGCTAATAAAGACGGTTTATTTGGTGTAAAAAATCAAATGACTGTCAATATAACTTGTGATCATCGTACTATTTATGGTGCAGATGCGGCAGGATTTTTACAGGATTTAGCAAAATTAATCGAAAACGATAGTCATTCTCTAACTCTTTAGAAAAGATAAGGGAAAGACAAGAAGATGAAACAGGGAAGACTAGAAGACTGGGAGACTCGAAAATACTCGATATAAACTTTAATATATATGGAAAAAAGGCTAAGAGCTAAGAGCTAATCGCTACCTCCACCTATAGAATTTAGTTATTTCCTATTGTTATCCTTCCAAACCAAAATAAGAATAAGAATAAAAGAGCTAAAAAGTCATATATATTTAGTTTTAATTGATGCCATTGTACTTGATGTTTATTCGGACTTGTAAATCCTCTTATTTCCATTGCGATCGCAATTTGTTCAGCTCTTAATAAGATATTTTCTAAGAGTCTTTCCGCAACAATTAACCAAATTTGCAAACTTTTTTTGATACCTAATTTTTTCCAGTTTATCGCTCTTGTGCTAATCGATCGAATTAAATTTTGGATTTCTTCTAATACTAAAGGAATAAATCTTAAAGCAAGAGTTAAGGTTAAAACTACCTCTGTAACGGGTAATTTAAACTTTCTTAAAGGGGATAATAATTCTTCTATTCCCGCAGTAATTTGTTCGGGTGCAGTGGTCAATAAATATAAGTTACTACTATAAATTAAAGTAAAAAATAAAGTACTAACTCTAATGGCTAAATCTAAAGATCTTCTCGTAACTTTAAAATTACCTAATTGATAAATTATATATTGATAATCTGTTGGTTGACTGATAGAAATATCGCTACTGGGTAATCTCGGCTGATAACTAATATTAAATCCATCGGGTGCAAAGGATGTCATGATCAAGATAAGGCAAGAAAAAAATAATAACCAACTCATCTGTTTTTTTTGCACTCGCCAAGGAATTAAGGCTAAAATCGTGATTAAAAATAAAAATAATACCAAAAAAATACGCCAGTAAGGATTGGCTAATAAAGGAGAAAGAATAAGACTCATTAACCATGCTAATTTTACTCGAGGATCGAGTCTATGCAACCATGTTAAGGGTTTTTCTAAGTATAATCCAATGGGAAGCGATCGTAATAAATCCATAAATTAATTGAAAATTGACAATTATGTTAATCATTCATTGTTAATGCTCAACTGTCAATGATTCATTCCTATATCATGGTTTGGTACTTTTAAGTAAATTTAGCAACATTATTTTACATTTAGTTTTGTTATACTGGAAGAAAGTACAAGAGGTGAAAGAAAAAAGATGACATTAAAAAGAAAAATTGAACTAAAAAAACTAGAGTCAATTCAAGGAGGAATGTCTCAATTTTATACTCCTCAATCTAGTCATGAAACCATGTTGGTACAAATTCCTCCCCACACTATCGATGATTTATTTGTACATCATTTTCAAACGGATCAATTATTAGTAGTTAAAGGTAGTTTTGTCTTAGTAATTTTACAAAATAGGCAATATCAGTATCTTTATTTAACAGAAGATAATCCCCAAGTGGTAACAATACCTATCGGCATCCCCCACAGTGCAATTAATTTCAATGACAAACCTTGTTTATTAGTTAATGCTGTGTTGCGTCATGGAGAAAGTCACCCAAAAGATTATCAACCCGTGAAAAAACCATTTCCGTACGACTTAAATAAGGTTATGGCTTGTCAAAATATATGCGTAACTAATTGATTTTAAGTAGTGTATTATAATTCATTAAAAAATAAATATCAAAAGATGATTTAAAATAATTGCTTTAGCCGATTTTCCCTATCGGTACTTAGACAAAACAATAACAACAATTAAGCTATAATCTTTACACCATAATGCTTTTAGGTCAAAATGAAAGAAACTACGTCTTCATCAATGCCCCCATGTTTTAATCGCTGGTGTCAAAAAATAGATCCAGTCTTAAAAACAACAGCACAAAAACGAGAGTTTAGAAATTATTTGGGCGGTTTATTAGGAGATTCTCAAAGAAAAAATCTCACTCAAATTGCTCATAATAATCTTGATAAGCTAAAACGCACCTAGTTGGCAATCCTGAATCCCTGATAGTAAGAGATTTAGAGCTAAAAAAAGGAAGATTAAATGCGTCTTAGCTTATTACCTATCATAAGTTACACCATTTTCTCACAGAATCCACTTGGAATTATGATCAGGTAAATGATAAAAGATTAGAAATTATTGCATCTTGTCGTCAAACTAAAATAAGTCGATGTTTCTCTTTAATTCTCGATGATTCAGGACACTGTAAGAGTGGTAATTTTACTGACTGTGTGGGAAGACAATATATTGGCGAAATTGGCAAAACTGATAATGGTAATGTTATCGTCACTACTCACATTTATGATGGTGTTAGAAGTTTTCCTTTAGATGTTGAATTATATGAAAAAGCAGAAAATTTTTCTGAAGGAAAAGACGATCCTCAATTTCACAAAAAACCGGATATTGCCTTTAATTTAATTGAAAAATGTTTAAACCGAAATTATCGTCCCCAAATAATTTTAATGGACGGTGGTTATGGTAACAATACCAATTTATTAGAAAAACTAGAAAAAAAGAATTTAAAATATATAGGAATTATTGCTAAAAATAGATTAGTAAAATTAGTGAAAAAAGATTTTATCGAGTCGGAAAAAAGCATAGCTGAAATAGCACAATCATTACCCCAAAATAGTTTTGAAGAAATAAGAATAGGAAAAAATCGAGAAAAAACTCTTTGGGTAGCAACCATAAATATTCAATTATCAGCTTTATCGGGAATAAAAACTGTAGCTATCGTCATGAATGCAGACAGTTTTGAAAATTCCACAGATATTGATTATTTAATGACCAATGAAATAGGAGAAAAAGTCTGTGCAAATTGGATAGTAGAAACTTATACACAAAGAAATTGGATAGAAGTATTTTACCGTGAAATCAAGGGATGGTTAGGCTTATCAGAATACCAAGTGAGAAATAAAAGAAGTTTAATGAGACATTTTATATTGGTATTTTGTGCTTATACTTTTATCCAATGGCATCGTTTGACAGGGGGTTTAAGGAGGCAATGGGGGAAGAAACCGTTAAATACTTTTGCTGAGGCATTGGAAGCGTTTCGTAATGCTGTGTCTTTTCGCTTTTTTCAATGGTTAAAAGACAATGTGGAAGTATTTACTTTATATAAAGCTAGTTTAGGCTTTATTTGGGCATAATTTTTGTCTAAGTACCGCTATTAGCTTTGTCAACTTATTGTAAAAGGATTTATGACATAATTCAATTAATTGAAGATCATATAATACAAATTGCAAACAAACAATTTTCATGCCTAACACTTAAAGTCTCTCTTCGCGACCACTAAATAACTGGAAATTAATAATCATAGGACTTTCGCAAAAAATGTTCAATTTATGTATTGATTATAAATATATTAAACAAAAACACTAGCATATGATTGTTTTCTAAAATAATATGCAGAATGTGGGTTATAATTGCACATTAAGGTTAAATTATTGATTGATTAATGGGGATTCTGACCAATTAATTTATAGCTCAGACCATAAAGAACTAAACCCAACGTAAATTTATGAAAGTTAGATCTGCTACTCCTGATGATGTCTCACTAATTTTCTCATTTATTCAGAAGAAATCAGAATTTGATCGAAATATTGGTGCTTTTTCTGGTGTATTGCAAGTATCTCAGGATAAGCTCTATAGAACACTTTTTGGAGTCATCCCCTTTTCTTACGTTTTGTTTGCAGAGATTTTAGAACGTGAGGTTGGCTTTGCATTGTACGGATTTCGGTATTCATCGTTTACAGGTCAACCAAGCATCTGGCTTGACGATTTGTACGTGGATGATGAGATGAGAAGCCAAGGTGCTGGAGCCGCATTAATGGCTCAACTAGTTCAAATTGCCAAAGAAAATGACTGTAGTCATCTTGGTTGGAATGCTGATGCTCGAAATACCGACGGACTTCGATTTTACCATCGCTTGGGTGCAAAGATTATAGAACAGCAAGGTAATTGTTGTTTTTTGAGATGGGTTCCATGAACACAAGCATGATAACTCAATATTGTCAATATTTATTATTCGGTGGGTGTTGGGTTGTTCTTCGTTTAATTTAGATCTTGTACCTCTATCATAAATTCTCGGTGACGAGAGGTAAGTGTTTATTGTTGAAAATATTTTATTTAGAAATCTAAATTCATGTGCTATTAATTTTATGAATATTTTGGTCTTAGAAAAAATATCAGAAAAATATCCTTTTGACATAGTTTTGTAACGAAAATATTGATTTATCTCTAGGATTAGTTACAATTACAGTGTAACAGTTAATATTAACTCGTAGTATCTTCTCATCAAAAATCATTAATTAATTGTATTAAAAGTCAAACTACATATATTTCTCATTCAAGATACTAAAAATCATCAAGAATTAACTGTAATGACGAGTTCAGGTCATTTGTCAAAGAAAAGATTTTGTTACAACAGTGTCATAAAATTTTACAGGGGTTAGCATTATGTCTTTTGAATATACTCATATTATTTGGATTGTCTCTTTAATTACGATCGCAAGTATGATTTTGCTTCCAGCGATCGCATGGGTAATTGCTCATGACAAATAGGACTTGAGCATTTTTTATTAATTTTGTCTTTTTGTTTTCCTATCTTTTTACTTACAATTTATATCGTATCCGGAGTTCTTTTGACTTTTTTGATGGGTAAATTAGCAGTTAATGAAGTATTACGATCGTTACTTTGAATCGAGAACTCCATTTCTTCGAGATCGACATCAAGATAACGACTTACCACTTCCAAAATTTCCTGACGCATTTTATCGATTAATTCAGGATTAACTCCAGCTCGATCGTGGGCAATAACTAACTTTAATCTATTTTTAGCTCGGTAACGACTTTTTTTGGCAGTACTCCAAGTGCTAATAGTATTAACTATATCTTTAAACATAACATTTCAACTCGTGGTATTTAATGGGGTTAATAATAGATAAAAGATTTATTTTTTTGAAAAACTGAAAAAACGGCGTATTCGGGTAAAAAGGGTGTCTTGAGTAGCCATTAAATCGAGATAAGGAACATTTATACCATCAAGCCTTCGGGCAATGTTTGTGATGGCGATAGCGGGGAGAGATTCTTGTTCACTAATTACTAAAGGTTCACCACGATTAGCTGAAGTGATAATTCTTTTATCATCAGGTACAATACCAATTAAGGGTACAACTAATAAATCTAAAATATCTTCTACACTTAACATTTCATCCATTTGTACCATTTCTGGTCGTAAACGATTGACAATTAATCGAATACTTTTCATATTTTCACTTTCTAACAAGCCTACTACTCGATCGGCATCCCTAACAGCCGCAACTTCTGGAGTGGTGACAATTAAGGCTTCTTGAGCGGCGGCGATGGCATTTCTAAAACCCATTTCAATTCCCGCAGGACAATCAACAAAAATGTAGTCAAAACTAGGACTTAACTGTTCGATAACTTCCTTCATTTGATCTGGTGTAATAGCGTCTTTAGTACGATTTTGTGCCGCAGGTAATAAATTTAGTCCGGGAGTTCTTTTGTCTTTTACGATCGCTTTTTCTAAAGTACATTCTCCAGATAAAGCATCAATAATGGTATAAACAACCCTTTGTTCTAATCCTAACAATAAATCCAAATTTCTCAAGCCAAAATCTGCATCAATTAAACAAACTTTTTTGCCTAATTGTGCCACCGCAGTACCTAGATTTGCAGTAATAGTGGTTTTACCAACACCACCTTTTCCTGATGTAATAACAATAACTCTACTCATAAAAACTATTTTTAATGGAATAAATATCAATAATAACTAAGCAAAACTAATTGTACATCACCCTTCCTAAACAATGAACAATTAATAAAAACTTATTTAAAAGAGTTGTTGAAATTATTAATCCCTAATTTCTCATTCCTAATTTATACTGGTATCGATGGTTTTTACAAAGGGTTTTTCTATTTCTGTAAAAGGTTCTAACATCTTTTCTTGTTGGAATAATAATTCTGCTGTTGCGTCTGAAATATCGTCTTTTCTTTCATTAAGTCGATCGTGCAAAATATTTAGAGGAGCAGTACAGTAAATAATCTGTAAATCAATGTTTTCATTAAGGGCAAATTCTAATACTGGTTGACGTAAACAAACTCGATCGAATTTAGCGTCTAAAATCACAGTAAATCCTTGTTTTATTAATAATTTTCCTAAGTATAATAAACGTTCATAAGTTTTGTTCGTCATATCAGCACAATAAAGATTATTTTCTCCTTTTCCTTCTAAAGAAATTCCTGCTAAATGTTTTCTTACTGCATCAGAACGAATATGTATTCCCTTAGTTTTTTTAGCAATTTTACTGGCAATAGTACTTTTTCCTGATCCCGATAAACCAGACATTAAAATTAATTTACCTAGAGATTTTTGAGTATATTTAAAAGCTAAATTATAATATTGTTCAGCAGTTTTTTGAGCTTTTTCTTGTTCAATTTTAGAAAGAGCAGAATCATCTAATAAAAATGATGTAACTTTCGCTCTGACATAGGCTTGACGACTGAGATATAAAGGTAAAACTTGTAAGCCTTCCCAATCTCCAGTTTGCTCTAAATAGGTATTGAGGAAAACGTTAGCTAATTTTTCTTCTCCTTTAGAATCAAGATCCATAACGACAAAAGCCACATCATACATTACATCCACAAAACGAAAAGACTCGCTAAATTCGATACGATCGAAAAGGAGTATTTTATCATGCCAAATACAGATATTTTTTAGGTGTAAATCTCCATGACATTCTCTAATTTTACGATCGACTTGTCTGCGTTCAAAAATATGTTTATTGATGATCAAATAATTATCAGTAAAAAATTTTGTTTGTAAGTATTTTTCTTGAGTTTGTGCAATACCAATATATTTTTGAGTTTGGGCATAATTTTGATTAATAGATTCTGCTATTTTTTCTACTGAACCAAAATTATTTATATATTCATTAGTGGGAGTATTTTTGTGAAATTGAGCAACTAATTTACCTAAGTCTTTCATGTTATTTTCTGTTAATTTTCCTGCTTCAAAAACATTAATTAAAAGATTTTCTTGGGGAAATTGAATCATTTTTAAAACATAATCAACAGGATTTGAGTTGTCATTAAAAAACAATTTTTGATGCTTCAAGCTAATAGGAATTACCTCTAAATATAGTTCAGGAGCAATGGAACTATTCATTACTAATTCAGCTTCTAAAAAATACTTTCTTTTTGTTAAAGTTGAATAATCTAAAAAGCCAAAATCAACCTCTTTTTTAAGTTTATAAGCATAATTTCCCGTTAAAAATACGTTCGAGCAATGAGTTTGTACTATTTGAATCGGAAGTGTAATCCTATGGGGATAAAAGTCTCCTTCTTGCATTCTTTTGATTAATTCCATTTGCGACATAGAAATTCTAAATCATTTGTGTAAAAAATCTTTGGTAAAAAAGGAATGGAGAATTGTGATTAGCATCCAACGAATCGCACTGTTTTCCTCCCTGTTCCCTTTCACCATTATACTTAGGATGTAAACTAGCTTAGTCGCCATTTATTAAATATTTGTAGTAAACTAGAAACATAAATTAATGTACACATTTACTGGACAGGTTGATTCAAAATGTTCTCAATAAAAACCAGTTATACTCAAGCACGGGAAAATTTAGCTAATCTACTTGATAAGATAGAAAATGATAGTAGTATTGCCGTTATTAAACGTCGTGGGCATAAAGATATTGCTCTTATCAGTGCTGATGATTTATCAAGTCTCTTGGAAACTATTTATTTATTGCGATCGCCCTCCAATGCCCAAAGGTTATTATTAGTTTTTCATTATCCAATGATTTTTAGTCGTGATAAACTCATGGAAACGGTGAAAATTTTGAGCAGAATGAATTTTAATGCCTTCTTCTCCAATATAAGCAACTTCCGCTATATCAGGAGTGTTATCTGGTACTGTTGCCACCAAATCAGCAATTCTTAATTGAGTTGCTTCTAATTTCAACGCCATAATTAACCCTTGACGATTACCCATATATCCTGCATGAGCAATTCCTCTCAAATTTCCCCAAATAAAAATATCTCCCCCCGCTAAAATATTTGCACCGGGGTTAACGTCTCCTAAAATAATTACACTACTAGGATGACAAATTTCTACACCCGATCGAATGGTTGTCTTAAGGTATAATGGTTCAGCTAAATCTTGAGTACTTTCCGTTTCTTCTTCAGAATTAATAATTCCCGTAAAAGTGTCTTGCTGTACAGAATAACCCGCACTAGAAGCGGCTACTGCCGTTTGACGACGACGAGTAATAATTAGATTTAAGATTAAACCAATCTGTTCTAAAATAGTTTTAAATTCGTTGATTTGACGGGTATCTAGCAACCTATCTTGACTTTGTAAATGGACTTTTGTACCTAATTGCCAAGACTTATCTATTTTCTGCAAACGGATTTTAAAATCGTCAATAATTCTTTGCCATTGATTCGCTTCGGTTTTATTCACCGATGGTAAAGTGATCAGTACAATATCACCTTTTTTAATTAAGTTTATTTGTTCTTTACTATTTAAAGGTTTTATCGGAGGTAATTCAATCTTATCCTCTAAAATTTCTGATTCACTCATTATTTTTATGATTTTGGAAAAAGTTTTCAGCTAATTAACAATTAAAGGTTTTTCATTGTATGTTTTATACTCTGAATTATTTAAACACGATAGTTTGTTCTCCTTCAATTACTTTGCCGATGGAGTAAGTATCAATATCATAGTTACTAAAATGATCTTTTATTGTTGTAACACTATCTTCAGGTACAATCACAACAAAACCGATACCTAAATTAAAAGTATTCAACATATCTTCTTGATTAACGTTACCAGTTTTAGCTAACCACTGAAAAATAGTCGGCATTATCCAGCTATTTAAGTTTACTTCGATCGATCGATTTTTAGGTAAACAACGGGGTAAATTTTCAGGGATTCCTCCTCCCGTAATATGTGCCATTGCTTTAATGGGTAATTCTGACTTCAAAGCTGATAAAACAGGCTTAACATAAAGACGAGTGGGGGTTAAACAAACTTCTCCCAAACTTTTTCCTTCCAATTCCATCGGTTTGTCATTCCAACTTAAACCCTGAGTTTCAATAATTTTTCTCACCAAAGAAAAGCCATTACTGTGAATGCCACTACTAGCTAAAGCGATCGCAACATCTCCTAATTCAACTTTGCTACCATCAAGTATTTGGCTTTTTTCGACAATTCCCACACAGAAACCAGCTAAATCATATTCTCCTAATTTATAAAATCCCGGCATTTCTGCTGTTTCTCCTCCCAAAAGAGCACACCCACTTTCTTTACAACCGATGACAATACCATTGATAACTTCTGCTAATTGATTACTGTCTAATTTTCCTGTGGCGAGATAATCGAGAAAAAATAAGGGTTCGGCACCACTTGTCAAAATATCATTAACGCACATCGCCACTAAATCAATACCTACAGTATCATGATGATTTAATTCATGAGCAATCTTTAACTTTGTACCCACACCATCTGTACCAGAAATTAATACAGGCTGTTGATAACCAGCAGGAATTTCAAAACAACCACCAAAACCACCTAATCCTCCTAAAACACCCTTTCTATAAGTACTAGCCACATTATCAGTGATTTTTTTGACAAACTCTCTACCCGCTTCCACATCAACTCCAGCCTGTTTATAATCCATATTTTGGTAACTCCTTTAGATAATTTTTTTCTATCGATTAAATTGTACTTGTTAAACTGATCAAATTTTCTTATAGGATTTTCTTGATCAAAATTGATACTTTAATCACAAATCATATCATTACTATTTAATTTTTGAATTATTAAAAATCCCTAATTTGCCATTGTTTTTTCGTGGTTAGATTTTTCAGTATTAAATTCATTTTTTCTGAATATATCACCCTATAACTTTGTTATCTACCCTAAAATAGCCTGATCGAGTCAACAACATTATTCAGCTATTCATCTTTTTTCTATTATATATTTTTAATTTGTTCTACTTTGATGTAATTTTTCTTATGCTCGATTTTAACAATACAATTATCCTATTTATTCATTAGTTTTTCAAAACATTAATCATAGTTTTATAAAAGAATAAACTTATAATTATTACGATCTTTTTTAATATTGTCAACAATTATAATTAATTTCGATATTACATTTATCTATAAATAAGAAATATTTAACCATGAGAGAAAAACCTTGTGTTAATTTAGTTGAAGTTAAGTACCAAAAAAAATTATTTTATTAAATTTTACGAGGAGTAAAGACACCGAAACACCTAACATTAAAGGTTTTCCGTATTCAATTACTAGAAAAATTATGCGTAACAACACTTGGAAAAAGGCTGTCGTATCGGCTTTAACAACTATTTTAGGATTAGGAATCACTGGATTTTTATTCGCTCCTAACGTCAAAGCTGATAATTACCAAAAACAAGGTGACACAGCATTATCATCTGTAAATAACGTAATTGCCCGTACCTCTATCACCCCTGTACAAGAATTTCTTACCGTTAAACTGTATCCCCATCAAATCAAAAACAGAAACGCTGTCACTTTACATTTTCAAAACATTCCCCTTCTTACATTTTTAGACACTCCCAATCACAGCGCGATCGAACAAGCCACAAAATTAGCCCTTCGCCTTGATCAACTATCAAATCAATCTATTGACGCTAACGAAATCAATATTAGTTGGAACTCCACCTCCAAAGATTATTCTTTGAAGTTTCAGCAAGAAGAATTAGTCAGAGTTAACAAAAATATTATTCTCCCAGATGCAACTAAAAACCTTTCCCACGACGCTTTACAAGCAACTAACCGTCTTCGCCGATTAATGGGGAATGCGGCACCTTTGACAGAAATTAAGGGGAAACAGGTGGTTAAAGCTGATAGTAAAATGGGGAGTTTTGTTGCTGTCAAAAATCTGCGTAAGGCGGCCCAAGGTATAGCCTCTTGGTATGGACCCGGATTTCATGGTCGTAGAACTGCCAGTGGGGAAAGATTTAACCAACATGATTTAACTGCCGCCCATCGTAGTCTCCCATTTGGTACTAGAGTACAAGTAACTAACATGAGAAATGGTCGTTCTGTAGTAGTGCGTATCAACGATCGAGGCCCTCATGTACGAGGACGTATCATTGATTTGTCAGCAGGGGCCGCCAGAGTTATCGGGGTAAAAAGTAGTGGTGTTGCACCTATTCGTATGCAAATTTTAAATTAACCGTTAAGGGATGAGGAATTAGAAATTACCTTAGTTCGACGAAAAAATCTTTGATGTGAGTAATTTTTAGGCTTTAGGGTTTAGGTTTTAGGTTCTAAAAATACCAAATCTGATTGAATTATTTAATTAAATTAATCTAACTAAAATCAATTGTTAATGGTTTTTGATCAATTATTGACCTAATACCTAACAACTAATACCTAATACCTTACCCATAAATTTCGTGTTGAACGGAGGTTAATATTCTTCACTAATAATGAGTGCCTGATTTGCGGTGATGTACGGCAGTGACACCGGCATCAGAAAGGAGTTTCCCATTTTTGGCGATCGCATACATTACCCAATGATCTCCACATTCAAGACGTTTACTAACTTCACATTCAATATAAGCCAAAGCAGATAATAAAATTGGACTCCCGTTTTCTGCTTCTTGCCATTCAATATTCGTAAAACGATCTTCCCCCGGAGCAAAAGGTTTTAGAAAATGTTTCATTAGTTCGACGTGTTTGCCTTCCTGAAGAATATTTAATACAAATTGACTGCCAGTAGGCAACAAAGACTCGATCGCTCTTTCTTTTGCCACTGCAATAGTAAAGCCGGGGGGGTTAAAGGTTGCCTGAGATACCCAAGAAGCCACCATTGCCCCTTTCAATTCTTGCCGTTGAGTGGTGACAATACACAAAGAACCCACCAGACGACCTAAAGCCTGTTCAGTACGGGCAGTGAGAGAATTTCCTGCTACTGATTCCTTCGGTTTTAGGGCTTTTTTACGTTTTTTCAAGGCTTGAGCAAAATCCGTACCTGCTTCTTCACAGGTTTTTAATACTGACTCTGTCGGTTTAAATTTAACTCTAATAGTATCAAAACCGAAGCGATAACCTCCATCTTTGAATTTTGATTCTAACAGATCGATCGCCTCTCCACTCCAGCCAAATGAACCGAAAACTCCTGTTAATTTATTGGTATCCGCATTAGCTAAAGCAATTCCTAAAGCGCTTTGAATTTGGGTAGGAGCGTGTCCTCCCAATGTAGGAGATCCAAATATAAATCCGTCACATTGTTGAATACCATTTTTAATTTCTTCACTGGAGGCAAATTCAGCGTTTATTGATTCTACTCTTACTCCTGCTTTAGTTATACCACGAGCGATCGCATTAGCTAAAACCGCAGTGTTACCATAAGCAGAGGCATAGATAAGGGCAACGTTTAAGGTTTGATTTTGCTGATTTTCTAACCATTGACGATATAATCCCGTTAACTCCGTTAAACCATATCTTACTAAAGGGCCATGAGAAGTAGCGTAAATATGGGGATTTTTGGGAGATATTTTTTCTAAGGCTTTAATTACTTGAGTTGCATAGGGAGCAATGACACAATCAAAATAATAACGCCTATCTTCCTGATAAATTTTCCAACCTTCATCTAATATTTGATCTCCGCAAACATGAGCAGAAAATAGCTTATCTGTATAAAATATTTTACTTTGTTGATCGAAGGTTAAAAGTTGATCAGGATAGCGAGGATTAGGAGTGGTAATAAATTCTAAAATATGTCCTTTTCCTAAGTCTAATTCATAATCATTTTTAATAGAAATAATATTTAAAGATTTTTCTGTAACTGATTCAGCATAACTATTTTCAAAAATTGTTTGTAAAGATTTTGCCCCAGTATTTGAAGTTATAAAAGTAATATTAGGAACTTTTTTTAATAACTTATCAAGAGTAACACAACGATTAGGATTGACATGACCTAAAATAACATAATTGATCGAATTTAAAGGAATTCTTTGATTTAAAGCAGAAAGAAAAATATCACTAAAAGACTCTCCCGGTGGATCAATTAATGCAATTTTTTCTCCTTCAATAAGAAAAGAATTAGCCGTAGTTCCTCTACTTAACCCATACTCTACTTCAAATTTTAAGCGATCCCATGTACGAGAACGAAGTACTCTTGTATTTAATCCTACCGCACTAACTTGAACGTCTTTTGCCTTAGTCATATTTGTTCCCTCTTTCTATATTTATCTTCTTTCTAACTTATCAAAATTTGTTCAACGTTATTAAATTATCAGTTTTTTAATAACAATCGGTTAATTGATTAATAGGAAAAAAGGGTTGATGTAAACTAATTAAATGAGCTAAAGTTTTCTTTAACTGAGTGCGAGGAACGATCGCATCAACAAAACCATGTTGTACTAAATATTCCGAAGTTTGAAAACCTTCAGGTAACTTTTCTCTTAAAGTTTGTTCAATAACTCTTCTTCCGGCAAAACCTATAGTAGCACCCGGTTCGGCTAAAATAAGATCTCCTAACATAGCAAAACTTGCCGTTACTCCTCCAGTGGTAGGATGAGTCAATACAGGGATATATAATAATTTCTTCTCTTGATGTCGTTGTAAAGCACCAGAAATTTTAGCCATCTGCATCAAACTTAACATTCCTTCTTGCATTCTTGCACCGCCAGAAGCACAAACAATCACAACAGGAAATGCGTTAACAGTGGCATATTCAATGAGACGAGTTAATCTTTCTCCGACTACCGATCCCATACTACCCCCCATAAAACGAAAATCCATTACTCCTAAAGCCAGAGGTAAACCGTCTATTAATCCTGTTCCTGTCTGTACTGCATCAGTTAAAGGGACTTTTGTTTGTAATTCTTTGAGTCGATCGCTATAACTTTTTCGATCGTGAAAATGAAGAGGATCGGTGGGTTGAAGATGATGATTTAAAGGTTGCCATGTGCCAGTATCAATTAACTGATCAATTCTTTCATCACTAAAAATTCTCATGTGATGACCACATTCAATACAGACCATATTATTAGCCTGTAAATCTTTGGTATAAGCCAAAACGCCACATTCAGGACATTTAGTCCATAAACCATCAGCAATTTCTCTTTCTTGTTGCGGTTTTATTTCTGGCTCAGACTTTCTTAAATTATCAAACCAATCAAGTAGGGACATCTTTACAATTAATAATGAGTTCGGAATCAGGAAAAAGTAATAAGTAATAAGTTTTTAACTATAGCTTATTGCCTATTACTTTCCTTTATTGTCTGTCAACTATCAACGATACACTATAAATTAAACCTGTGGTTCTAAACGACCATAGAAAATACCACGAATTTTTACTTCCTCGGGATCTTCTGCACCCAAGTCTGTAGAAGAAGGTTGTTCACTTTCAAATACTCCTGAAATTTCTCCAGTTTCTTGATCTACTTTAGTAATCTGTAAGGAGATTTCTCCATTCATACTATCAGCTTGTTTAACGTTACTACGAGTATATTCTGAACTGTCAGCTCCAGCCGGTAATGCAACGGCATTATCATAACCACTGGTTAAACCACGACCTTTAGGATCTAAGAAAGAAGCTCCACGATAAGAAGGTACTTTAAATTCACCCACAAAGTCAGCAGAAGTATTTACGGAAGTGAAACCGGGTTCTGTTTGTGCTACTAATTTTTTGATAGTGAAGAAGAAGGGTACTTGTTCTCCGCCCGGTAATTGTACTGTCGCAATTTGAAAGTCAATCCCGTCTAGTTCTGTTAAAGTTAAAACACCGTTTTCATCTGCCGAAAGAGTACCTCTGATTTGTTCCAAACTGGTGGTATCTCTGGTTAAGAGTTTCCCTTGAATATACTCGGCTTCTTTTCTTTTGTTGCTGGGTTCTTCTTTGACAAAGTATTCTTGTGGTTCTAAACACAGATCTACGAGTGCTAATGGTTGGTCGGGAGAAATAGCGATCGTACCACGAGTAAACTCAGAAATTTCAGGGCATTTGTTAGCCAATCCAGTACCGAGAATTTCATCATAGGTGATAGATTTAGGATCATAAGCTTGAGCCGTATTACTACTACAAGCACCTAAAAACCCTAAACAAACGATTAAGAAAGCTACTAATAGGCTGCGAAACCTCATGATTTAACCTCTCTTTGTTAATTTCCTTTAAATTTTTAATCTTAAGTTGTACTTATTCCTAAATTAGTATTCCTTTCTTGCTATTAGATTAGGATGGAGAATAAGCATAGTTAGATTTATCGTGATCTACTTTACCAAATTAAGAGTCTTTCTTAAAAACTTTTTAAATTTTCTATAATTTTATTTATTTTTTGCTTCTTTTACTATTAATATTTTTGTAAAGATTTATTAATTTCTTGTAACGAAAAAATCAACACTTATCTAACTAAACAAAGAAAATAAAAATAGAACTCCTATTATCAATAGGTTTAATCATTCAGCAGGTATGAACTATTCTTAAACAAATTTTTGGATGGTAAAATTAAATAAGAAAAATCTTTGAACATTTTTTTCTGTAATTTTTATAACTATTAAAAAGTATAACAAATTTGATTATTGTTAATATTTATGCGATAAAACCAGAATTTAAAGAGCCGACTAGAACATGTTTTCACTCATCTTGCACCGAGAAAAATTAATCTGAAAGTCAGTGGCTGAAAAGTTTAGTCTGAAATGATTTAACAATGTTCTCTAATTAAATTAAGAAAATATTAATCAAAAACCTACTCTACAAGTGATTTTGGTCTAACCTTTTTAACTTGTCATTTTAGGTTATACTGCTTTTGGTACAATGCATTTAATTAACGAAGTTAGTTCCGTCAAATTTGACTATCATGAAATAGTAGAAATCTCTAAGAAATTAAAACTAGTGGACAACAAGTATATTTGAAGAGTTTAGATAATACCTGTCGAATAACATTTTATCTGTCGCTTTAACACTTTATTTGTCATGGGAATAATTCCGCATTAAATCCTTTTCCCTAAACAATTATAACCGTCTTTGACCTCTCCTCATCATCGAAGATAGGTTTAACAAATTACTTGTCATTATTCTGAACATTAACAAATTGACTGTCATTTCTTCTGATTTGACTTTTCAAAATTTATAACATAATAGTTGTCATCCTTCAATAACTTTGTTAAAATAACATTATGTTTTTATAAATAATATTTATGAGCAAAGAAAAAAATATAATCCCTGTTGATATTCCTGAAGATGTCCAGAGGAGGATTGAACTCATCAATTATTTAATGGAACCTTGCGATCGCATCTCTTATGGGAAAAAGTTAGATGAAGTGAGTCAGAAGTTAAATTGCTCTCGTCGAACAGTGCAACGCATGGTTAAAAAATGGGAAGAGGAGGGAATTAACAGTCTATTTTCAACCCAAAGAACGGATAAAGGTCAACATCGTATCGACAAAGTTTTAGTTGATTTCATTAAAAAACAGTATATAAGTAAGTGGGCAGAATTAATTGTATAATTATAACATTAAAATAAATTTAATAAAATCAAAAAGTAATATACAAAAGTTTTATTTATATTTAAAAATAATTAATGTAGCTTAAAATCTGCTAAAAATATGAAAAATAAGTAAATCAAGGATAAAAAATGCGATTTGTTACCAGATTAGCTCCAGAAACACAACAGTTATTAAAGACTATTGAACAAAAAAGTAAATACTATCAAGTTAGACATCGAGCAAAATCGATTTTGTTAAGTTATCAAGGTTATAAAATTACTCAAATAATGTTAATATTAAATATTAGTAGAAATACAATTTATAATTGGCTTAATAATTGGGAAAAAAATGGTTTAAATGGATTATATAGCTTGAAGGGAAGAGGAAGAAAATCAACTTTAAATGAGCAACAAGAATTAAAAGTAAAAGAATGGATAAAATCTCATCCAAAAACCTTAAAGATAGTTCAAGAAAAAATAGAAAATGAGTGGGAGATAAAAATAAGCAAAGATACGATAAAAAGATTAGCAAAAAAAAAGGGCATGGGGTGGTATCGGTTCAAGAAAAGGGTAAAAGGGGAAGTATGCCCTGAATTATACCAACAAAAAAAGAGACAATTAGAGCAACTAAAAAGAGCAGAAAATGAAGGAAAAATAGATATATATTATGGTGATGAAAGTGGATTTAGTTTAGTACCTTGTTTACCTTATGGATGGCAAGAAAAAGGGAGAAAAATAGAAAGAGAAAGTAGCCTAAGTAAAAGATTAAATGTGTTAGGATTTATGAAAAAAAATAATGAGTTAGAAAGCTATGTATTTGAGTCATCAATCAATAGTGATGTCGTGATAGCTTGTATAGATAACTTGAGTAAAAAAATAAAGAAGGAAACAGTATTAGTAATGGATAATGCCTCGATTCACCAAAATAAAAAATTCTGGAATAAAGAAGAAGAATGGGAAAAAAAAGGATTAAAAATATTCTTTCTACCACCCTATTCACCACAATTAAACAAAATAGAAATACTGTGGAGATTTATGAAATATAAATGGTTAGAGAACTCCTGTTATAAAAGTTATTTAGATTTAGTAAAAGGAGTAGAAAATATTCTTATAAACTTTGGTTCAAAATATACAATTAATTTTGCCTAGGTACTTAGAAGGGAATCGGGGAGGAACCAAAGTTAATCGTTCTCAGATTGCGGTTAAAGCACAAGTTAAAGCTAAACAAGAAGGATTAGAAGTACCCAGTCACATGACTGTTTATCGCATTCTTCAAACAATTATCGATGAACAAGCCTTGAAGAAAAATATTCGTAACCCTGGATGGAAAGGTAGTAAATTAAGTTTGAGGACAAAAGATGGCACAATTTTAGAGCCAGAATACAGTAATCACGTCTGGCAATGTGACCATACAGAGGCAGATATTTTATTGGTTGATAGCTCTGGTAAGATATTTAAACGTCCTTGGTTGACCACCGTAATCGATACTTATTCCCGTTGTATTGTAGGCATAAACCTTGGTTTTGATGCTCCCAGTTCAATGGTGGTAGGTTTAGCCCTTCGTCATGCTATTTTGCCCAAAGATTATCCATCGGACTATCAATTACATGAACAGTGGGGAACTTATGGTAAACCAGAGTATATTTTTACTGACAGTGGTACGGATTTTAAGTCTCATCATGTTCAGCAAATAGCTTCTCAGCTAGGTATAACCTGGAAGTTTCGTTCTCGTCCTTCTGAAGGTGGTATCGTGGAAAGACCCTTTGGCACTATTAATACACAATTGCTATCTACCTTGCCTGGATATACTGGGTCAAATATCAAAGAACGACCAAAAGAAGCCGAAAAAAGTGCTTGTCTCACTCTTAATGATTTTCATAAGCTCGTAGTTCAGTATATAGTTAATAATTACAATCAGAGTTTGGATAAGCGTACTGGACAAACTCGTTATCAGAGGTGGGAAGCAGGTTTAACAGTAATACCTTCTTTGCCAACGGAACGAGAATTGGATCTATGTTTAATGAAACAAACTCGCCGTACGGTTTATCAAGGAGGTTATATAAATTTCAATAATTTATCTTATAAAGGAGAGTATTTGTCGGGCTATGGGGGGGAACAAGTAATCCTTAGATATGATCCTAGTGATATAACAACGATTTATGTGTATAAACAGGATGAAGGTAAAGAGATATTTCTTTGTCGTGCTTTTGCTCAAGACTTAGAGTCGGAGTCTCTCTCATTTTATGAAGCAAGGGAAATAACCCGTCAAATCAGAGAAAAAGGTAAATCAATAACGAATAACTCCATTTTATCTGAAGTTCAAGCCAGAGAGTTGATTGTTAAGGAGAAAAAGAGCCGTAGGCAAATACAGAAGGAAGAACAAAATTTACTCAAACAACAATTATCACCTCAAAAGGTTGAGCCGATAGGAAAAGATGAGAACTCAAAGGAAAATGAGCCAGATTTACTCGTGGAAACGGAGAATGAGTCTGTAAATGTTTATGACTATGAAGAAATGATTGATAATTATGGATGGTAAGTAATTATGACTAAAGCGGAAATTATTGCTAATAACTTGGGTGCTATTGAATCACAACTAGAGGATAATAATCTTCAAAATGAGATTGAAAGGCTAAGAAAGCCAAGTTTTGTAGAATTGGAAGTGGTTAAAATACTACATGATTGGCTGGAGAATAAACGTCATTCTCGTCAGTGCTGTCGTGTGGTAGGGGAATCGAGAAATGGCAAAACTGTTGCTTGTAACTCTTTTCGATTAAGACATAAACCAGAGCAACAGCAAGGAAAAGCCCCGAAAGTTCCAGTAGTTTATGTTCAACCCCCTCAAGAGTGTAGCTCTAGGGATTTATTTCAAGTAATTATTGAGCATCTTAAATATCAAATTACTAAGGGTACTGTTAGTGACATTCGTGATCGCACATACAATGTGCTGAAAACTTGTCAAGTAGAAATGTTAATTATTGATGAGGCAGATCGTTTAAAACCGAAGACATTTGCTGATGTCAGAGATATATATGATCGTTTAGGTATAGCAGTGGTTTTAGTGGGAACAGAGCGACTGGATACAGTAATCAAAAAGGATGAGCAAGTTTACAACCGCTTTCGTGCTTGTTATACTTTTGGTACTCTAACGGGAGACTTATTGATCAAGTAACTCAGTAGGCGCATTTTTTAATTTACCTTCATAACCCGTAAATTCTCTAAACCATTTAACTCTATCAGCCTCATTTATTAAATCGTAGTAATGGAATAAGCAATTTTTTATCTCCTCAAGGGCTGTAAACCAGTCGATTACTTCATTATTCTGCGCAATCTCATTTAATTTATTATTCTGTGAAATCGTTAACTTATCTTTATAGGCTAAATTATCTGGTATAGTATCAGATTTAATATCAGTTATAGCTTTTTTAGTATCATCAATTTGATTTATCGGAGTATTTGGGGTATTCGGATTATTCGGAGTAAGAGCAATATTTGGGGTATTCGGAGTAAGAGGATTATTTGGGGTATTCAGAGTAAGAGGTTGATCTAATTTAGGCTCGGTATCAGGAATATTTTGTTTTTTTGTGCCTTTGGATTTACTAGGAGTTAATTTATTTAAAAAGACTGATACTTTATCTTTAATATCTGGATTAATTTTATTTTTGTTGTCCATTGCTTTACTCCTATTTAATTAAAATTGTTCATAATCATTTAAGTTATCGGTTATGTAATTGAGAGGCTCAAAGTAATGAATAGCCTTTGAATATCTAAATAAAATATCTCCACATTTACCTGTCCTATTTTTGGCAATAATTAACCGAGAATAAGTATCAGCCTTATCTTTTTCTAGTCTAAATTTATGTGCTAAATTCTGGATTTTTTGAGCAATATTTGGGTTTTTATCTCTGAATTTTTCTTCTAATATTCCTAACTGAGTAATCTTTATTTCACTGGGGTATTTTTCATCATTTTTTCTAGTTTCGGTATTGTCATAACTCATCAAAAGCATTATGCAATCAGCACTATGAGCTATTTTAAAGGAATCTCTCAGGGCTGACATATCTAAATCTCCCCCTTTCATTGCCTTGTTATATGCCTCTTTATTAATGTCTGAAATGGCAATAATGGGAATATTAGCTTTTCTACTAATTCGTTTTAATTCAGTGGCAATTTTACTTACTTTTAATGTCTCGTTAAAGTTGTTATCAAGGTTAGTATCTCCAGAGGATAATAATTGTAAATAATCCACTATTAATAAGTCTAATTTTAGCTTTTTAATGATTGCTAATAATCGATTCGGAGTATAACTATCATCGCACTCGATTAAGTGTAAATTCTCTCCTAAACTCTCGTTATATTGCTCGATAGACTTTAATACTAATTCAGCAAAGGCACTATTTTTTAAGTGTAATTTTGCCTCAAGATTACTCGAATTTATCCCCCCAGAGCGACATAATCCAGTAAGGAATAATTGATCGGCGCTCATTTCGTAACTTGCATAACCTACTTTATAACCTTGAATACTTGCGTTATCTCCTATTTGGGCTGTAAGGGTAGATTTACCATTAGCTGGGGGTGCGCCTAAAACATATAACCTACCTTTACCTAATCCCCCATTGAGCAAGTAATTTAAGTCATTTGAGAATGTAGGAATATTAACGTAATTTTCATCAAATAAATTATTGATCCAGTCTCCTAACTTATCTGATACTGGTAATAGGTTTTTATCTGATAATGATTGTTTTAGCAATGATTCGGTATCCTCGATCGACTTCGATAAAATTTCGATACTTGAATCAGCCTTATCCTCATTCAAATTTTGCTGATATTCCTTAAACTTTTTACTTGCTACCTTCTTTATTCCTTTTTCTCTAATCTCCTCTAGGTACTCCTCGATCGTCTCTTGAGAGGGTAATTTGAGGCTATAAAGATTATCCAAATATTCAGCTATTGAGTCAAATTTACTAATAGTACAATTGAATCCTTGAGGGAAAATATCGGAGTAATCAATAATTGCCTCTGGGTTTTGGAGTAAATAGCCTATAACCTCACTTTCAGTTAATCTGATACTGTCTGATAAGTTAACTGATACTTGAGATAAATAATCTTTTTTGAGCCTCTCACATTCTCGGAGTATCTGGGATTTAACAATTTCTTTACCCTCGCTCGTTAGGTTTAAGAGAGATTGAAAGATAAGGGCTGATACTTTGACATAATCGAGACTGTCTGATATTCCTTGAGTTGAATTGTTAGAGTTGTTAGGAGTGTTAGCAGTATCAGCCTTTGAGTTACTTTCTGAGTATGTAGATTGATAATTATTAGGAGTATGTGAGTTATTCGGAGTACGGTTTTTATTATCGATACCGTTTGAAGATTGATAGTTAGGGTTATGGTTTTTATGTACTAAGCATTTTGTACCAATACAGCCTCGTTTATGTGCCTCCCCCTCTTTGATACCTGAGAGGATATAGCTACATTGAAATTTATAGTTATCGGAGTTACGTTTACAGGAATTAAAAGCACTTTTAAAATTACTTACCTTGCCTCGATAATCTTTTGATGTGGGGTGATTTTCTGGGGTATTTTTTGCCACTAATTCAGCTAATGGCAATGCTTTAGACAAGTCAAAACCTCTGGTTAAGCAATACCGAATTAACGTTAAATTGACTTGGTTATAGTCAACTCCGAGAGGCTCACCATTGTCTAGTAAGAATTTGATACAGCTAGGATGATCCCCCAGAGAGTCTAATAACCCTTTAATCTTCTCTTTACTGCGAGATTCGTTAAAATATTTATCCTCACTCCAAGACTCATTTAGAGATTCATCTTTACTCCGAGACTCATTTAGAGATTTATCTTTACTTTGAGAAGTTACTTTATCCCAACTATGAGGATCACCATAGCTATCAGTTTTTAATTCACTAATACTAATTAGCTTATCAAGGGCTGTAACTTCAAATTTTGCCATTAAATCCCCTTGAATTTCTAAATTTATTTCTGGGTTATTAACATCAAAATTAGGGCTAATAAATCCACATCTTTTATTAGTTTTTAGATGAGTAGTGCAAGGTAATTTGATATTGGAGTTAACATCTTTGGGGTAAATTTCTTGAGAGGTAAAATTAGCTCGGAGTGCGATCGATTCTAAAACCTTTTTAACGAGGGTATGAGTTACAGCCCTCTCAATAAATATCCAAATATGAAAGCCTCTATTACCTGAGTACTCAATATAAAGATTTACTCCTAACTCCGAGCCTTTTTTTACGATATTTTGAGCTATGGTTAGAGCTTCTTTCAAATCTTTGCAATCTCTGGGGATGTCTATATCGATACATCCTGATTTAGTAATATTAGTTTTCTCTTGAGTGAGAATGATCCCCAGTGACTTTTTACCTTCAATACTTGCCACTAAATCAGCCTCGGTTAAGTATTTGTATTCTGTTTCTTCTTTTCCCTCTACTTGCTTATAAATGAATTGGTGAGGGTATTTAACCTCGTTTCCTGATATTTGAGCGATGCCAACGGCACGCTGCGCGATCGTATACTTTTGGGCTGTCTCATGTACAAATAATCGGTAGTATTCCCTTATTAAGTCTTTCATGGTTAATATCTAATTTAATTTCAAGTTTGTGCGATCGCCTTCTTGCCTGATTCCAGAGGCGATCTTGTTTTCCTTACTCCAAATCTTTGGGATTATCGCAATAACTCCAAATATCCAAAGATAAATGACTCGGTTCGATCTCCTCATCAATCTCGATCCAATACCCCCCATTAAAAACACGTCTTAAATCGGTTTTAATTTCTTTTTGGGGGGATTGCTCATTAAATGAGTTTTGAGGCATTAAATCCTCAATAAAGTTGAGTTGCATACTTATTACCTATTACTTTGGTTTACTGGATACTTATTACTTGCACGGCTCGGAAAAAATCGGAGGCGCGCTTTTTTTTGCTTTTTTGGAATAATCAGCCCTTTAAAGTGAAATTAAATATTTGCAATTTTCCTTTAACTTTTAAGTACGGGCTGTTACTCTTTCTTATTTCTGATTGTGGCAAATCGACTTTAGGAGATTTGCCACCCAGTTAATACTTTTAAATACTTTGCGAGAACCATTAAGGCTGAAACCTTTATACAGTAAGGCTTACAAAAATGTCTCATCACCAGTTTGCGTCATTTCATCACCAGTTTGCGTCATTTTGAGAACCACCTTATAACCTATACATAGTAAGGTCTGTAACCTATTTTTACTAGGTTAATTTAATGGTTCGTAACATAGAACCACTGACGATATAAATTTAAACCTTAATCTTTTTTTGTAAGTCTTTCGATTTCGTTTAAACAGTCTTCTATCGGAACTTAGACAAAACAATAACAACAATTAAGCTATAATTTTTACATCATATTGCTTTTAGGTCAAAATGAAAGAAATTACTTCTTCATCAATGCCCCCATGTTTCAATCGCTGGTGTGAAAAAATAGACCCAGTCTTAAAAACAAAGGCACAAAAACGAGAGTTTAGAAATTATTTGGGCGGTTTATTAGGAGATTCTCAAAGAAAAAATATAACTCAAATTGCCCATAATAATCTTGATATTACTTATCATAAATTACACCATTTCTTAACAGAGTCCACTTGGAATTATGATGAGGTAAATGATAAAAGATTAGAAATTATTGCATCCTGTCGTCAAACAAAAATTAGTCGATGTTTCTCCTTAATTATAGACGATTCAGGTCATCGTAAAAGTGGAAACTTTACTGACTGTGTGGGAAGACAATATATTGGTGAAATTGGCAAAACTGATAATGGTAATGTTATAGTCACTACTCACATTTATGATGGTGTGAGAAGTTTTCCTTTAGACGTTGAATTATATGAAAAAGCCGAAAATTTCCCTGAAGGAAAAGACGCTCCACAATTTCAGAAAAAACCAGACATTGCCTTTAATTTAATTGAAAAATGTTTAAATCGAAATTATTGTCCCCAAATAATTTTAATGGATGGTGGTTATGGAAACAATACTAATTTATTAGGCAAACTAGAAAAAAAGAATTTAAAATATATAGGAATTATTGCTAAAAATAGATTAGTAAAATTGGTAAAACAAGATTTTATCGAGTCTGAAAAAACCATAGCTGAAATAGCAAAATCATTACCCCAAGATAGTTTTGAAAAAATAAGAATAGGAAAAAATCGAGAAAAAACTCTTTGGGTAGCAACGATAAATATTGAATTATCAGCTTTGTCGGGAATAAAAACTGTAGCTATCGTCATGAATGCAGATACTTTTGAAAATTCCACAGATATTGATTATTTAATGACTAATGAAATAGGAGAAAAAGTGTGTGGAAATTGGATAGTAGAAACTTATACACAAAGAAATTGGATAGAAGTATTTTACCGTGAAATCAAGGGATGGTTAGGGTTATCACAATACCAAGTGAGAAATAAAAGAAGTTTAATGAGACATTTTATCTTGGTATTTTGTGCCTACACTTTTATTCAATGGCATCGTTTGACAGGAGGTTTAAGAAGACAATGGGGGAATAAACCGTTAAATACTTTTGCTGAGGCATTGGAAGCGTTTCGTAATGCTGTGTCTTTTCGCTTTTTTCAATGGTTAAAAGACAATGTGGAAGTATTTAGTTTATATAAAGCTAGTTTAGGGTTTATTTGGGCATAATTTTTGTCTAAGTACCGCTATTTCTTTTTGAGTTAATTTGCCGAATAAATCGTTTTTTGGATCTAATCTTTTTTGTAACCAAGGATGTTTTTTATTTAAGGTGAGGGTAGTTAGTTTACGAATACTAACCTTTCGAGTATGCGCATGAGTCTCAAGAGCTTTAATGAGATCGTTAATAGTTACATTAGATTTAACTTTAGGGGTAACAACCTCAGTTATCAATTTTTCTCCTAAAATCGCACATTCTAACTCGGAGTCAGTGATTGTCTCAAACGAAACATTATTGTAGAAATCGTTAAAACTGATATTGTCAGTCAGTCCGATCCAGTTAAATTGCCATTTCAAATTAAGTTCTAAATATTTAATTTCTCCTAGGATTTTATTTTTTAACTTATGCCCTTTTCTACTGTCATCTAAAGCACCTTTTAACTCCTCTGGAGTAAGAACGTCATCTAGTAAAGATTTAACTTTCAATTTAACAGGCACTCCATAGGCTGATCTCGATTTTAAAATATGCTCTTTTTGAGTTCGCAGTAAGACGCAAATTTTTTCAGCAATAGCAAATGACAGCCAATGGTGAGAGGTGTTTATTAACAATAATTCTTTAGGTATTCTGGTAAATTGCTTAATTAAACTGCGATTAATTTCAAAATAATCTCCTAAATTAACATTAGCTACTCCAATATCATACAAAGTATTTCCCCTAGAAACATCGTAAAATTTCTCAAAATTTAATAAGAAAATATCCTCTCCACTAATATGATCCCCTAGTATTTTTTTCCCTAAAATATATTTCCATTTAATTAAAGTTGATCTATATTTTATAAATCTTTTTTTTAAATCTTCAAACTTTTCTTTTAAGGTATTTCCCCCATTTTTTAACTCTCCTATAATCTCTAAAACATATCTAAAACTAATATCAAATTTTCCATTATGTTTTAATGCCTCAGTAAAGATTAATCTTAAAATTTTTATGTCTTTCCAGTCAAATCCTTTTATGATGTAAAATGTTTTATCTCCTATTTCAATATTTTCTGGTTTAGGGATTGCTAACTCAGTATAAGCATCAAATTTATTCTTTTTATTACTATGATTAACTCGGTTAAATTCAGAGATATTTGAGTTATCTGTAAACTGAAAAGATTTTATTAACAAAGTAAGAATATCGATGCAAGTAGAATGATTTGGAGTAGGCTCAATATGCTTTTCTTTAAATGCTTTATTACTAGGTTTAACTCTCTTTTTACTTTTAAATTTAGGGATTATAAACTCAGGGAAAACTCTTTTAATTCCCTCTAAAATAGAGTTTAAATTATCGAGAGGTATAGGCTGAATTAAATAATTAATAGGAGCTAAAGAATTTAAAACTAATTCATATTTTTCATAACTCATTCCCTCATTGACAGCCGTTACATTTACTTTTTCTATCCCCCTTTTTATAGCATTCAGAGTATATATTTTACATAAGTTAAATTGTAAATCTAACTTTGTTTTATTACCTTCACCATTACTTTTAAATTTACTACAAAATTCAATACTACTTTGATAAAATTCTGGAATTAATAACTCCCCCAGTACTTGAAAAGAAGTTAGTAATTTAAGACAGTCCTCGATCGAACTAAGTAGGTTTTCTGGATCGGCTGGATGATCATTTTTTTCCGATAAGAAAAAATTTAAAACTATTGAAAGTGCATCTAATTTAGGATTATCCGATTCCAAATCAAGTAATTCTTTGTCTGAAAAATCGTGTTCTATGTATATATCAGTAGATTTATTACCAAATTCATCTATCTTCTCAAAGATTCCAAAAGCCTCGTTATAGAAGTTTTTAGGGCTTTGGGTAACCTCTGGGGAGGGTTCGGTATCCTCTTTTTTTAGTTTTGCCCATTGTGCCTCAAGTGCCTTGTCAACTTTTTGGGTTTTTTGTGCCATAATTTTAATTAGGTTTTGAGTGCAATTTAAAGAAGGTAAATCAGCTAAATTAAACTATCTTTACTTGCCTCCCCTTCTCCAAACATTTTTTTAAGGTTACATCTTACATTATAGGAAATATTTTTATTTTAGTTGTAAATAATGTATAATATCTGATATATACTATTTTATATCAGATAAGTAATAAGATGTTTAATTTTGATGATGATGATAAAAAGATAGAGTTTAGTTACAGCGATGATGACTTTACCCCAGAGGGTAGGTTAGATTTTAGTTTGTTACCAGAGTATAAGGTTAAGTACGATCGACAGGGTTACTTAATAGAAGATGAGAAATATAAAGAGTATAAGGCTGTAATAGATAGAAATGAGAAGTTAAAAAAGATCAGCCGGTATCAAAAGAAAGAGGAGTTATGGGAAAATATGGATCGGCTCTCTCCAAATCAGCAAAAAGCATTAACCTTAATGGTATCTGGGGTAAATATTAATCAGATTGCCACTGAATGCAACATAGAAAGGTCAACTATTTATCGATGGTTACAGTTAGATATTTTCACTAAAACATTGAAGTTATGGCAAAAGCAATTATTTATCGAGGCTGATACTAAGCTAAATAACTTGGTAAGCAAGGCGCTTGATCGACTGGAGTATATTTTGGATAATCCTAGTAAGTTTGACGGTAAGGATTATCTAAGATCGATCGAACTTTGCTTAGGGTTTATGAAAAGGAATGAAGAAAAACTTTAGGTTTTTTTATGTTTTATTCCTTAATTTTACTCCTGAAAATTTAGCTAACCATATTAGCAAGGATGTTGACAGCCTCTTTTTGGAGAGATACTCGGTTATCGTCATATCGCATCAAAACATCGAAATTTTTATGTCTGCTATGCTTTTGAGCAAGTCTCACATTACCCCCAGTAGCATCTAAAACGGCTGTAATAGAACTATGTCTGACTTGGTGGGGGGATAAAACCTTGCCATTAATTACCTCTCCAGAATACTTTTTAACTAGGTTATAAATGGTTTTAGTACTTAACCGATGTCCATTAGTAGCATTATCTAAAGAGATAAAGAGAGGGGATTGAGGTAATGGCTGATACCGAACTGAAAGCCAATTTTTAATAGCAGTTACTGACTCCGAGGATAAATAAATAACCTCTTTGCTCAATTTACCTTTACCTTTAATTCTCAGAGTGCCTTCTAACTCATCAAAATCCTCAATATTTAAACTATTAACCTCACCTCGTCTTAATGCACAATCCCAGAGTAATCGGAATATGGCATAATCTCGTTTACCTTTGATAGTGGCAAGGTTAGGAAATGAAAGCATAGACTTAATATTTTCTGGAGATGTACCTTTGGTATCACGATAAACCTCTGGTAACAAAGATTTAACCTTATCCAAAACGAAATTACATTGCTCATAATCGAAGGCATATTTAACGAGCGCTTTAACCGAGGCAATCTTGACATTGATAGAGTTAGGTTTTAAATCAGCCTCAAGAAGTGCATTGCGATAAGTACCGAGGTAAGCATTAGCAGTAAAAGCCTCTAACTTTAAATAATCTGATATAACAGTTTTAATCTGATACTCTGAAAGATTAACTTTAATTCCCTTTACTACCTCCCCAGTGAGGAGATAATGGCAAAAATGCTTAATCCCTTGCTTATAGGTTCTTTGGGTAGTTTTTTTATGGACAGAAGCAATTAAACCAGAGTAAACATCCGATACGGGCTGATTCAATGGGGTAATAGTGGATATAGGTAAAATCCCCAAATCACTGCGACTGCGATTAAAGGTTAAAGTTGTCATAATAGTAATTAAGTATGTTATTAGCTACCTTTATCCGAGGTAGTTTTTTATTAACCAGATATAAACTGATATATCAGATATTATACCTAAAGACTTTAGAAAAGTCAATAGAGTATGAAAAGATTTATTCTCGGAATCTGGAATGATTTTAAAAAGTAACTGTATTTCAAGTTACTTAGTCAGATTATTGATGTTTTTAACTAGCCATTGTGTGAGTTCATTTACACTCTTTTCTTGGTTCTCTAAACTTTCAGCTAATTTTAGAAACACTTTTAGGGTATCTTCTAAATCCCCATTAAAAATAACCCCGTTTTGTTCCAAAAATACTGTCATTACTGCTAAAGCAATTCTCTTATTACCATCGATAAAACAATGATTTTTGATAAATCCGTAGGCATAAATACAAGCTAATTGTGGTATAAAGTTATTATTTTCATAGTAATAACTGTTTTTGGCTTTATTTAGAGTAGATTCCAGAGCATTGTTATTCAAAATGCCACCAGTACCACCACTTTTACTTATTAAACTACGATGTATCTCAACTATAGTGCTTTTATTTAACCATTTTGGTTCTGAGGTATTAATCACTTAGCTAATTCTTGAAAAACATATTCGTATTTTTTATATACTCTTTCAAATATTTCGAGAGCTTCTTTATCTACTTGATTATCCTCATTCTTATTACTCATAGAGTTTTTTATTTTTCCTGATTTATCGTATAAAGTACATTTAATTTCTTTATTTTTAGGGGTGTACATAATAACCTCAGTAGTTTTATAGGTTATATACCTATTTATTTTTATCGGATATATTCAGTTATAACGGCTGATAATTTTTACCGCTATATTTTTTATGTGTTAATTTAACTCCCTTTTTAATTTAATATCCTCAAAACCGCGCGCCTAATTTTATCGTTTAACTTTATATCAGATAATTTAACTGATATAATATCTGATTATCAAAAGAAAATAAAAAACCCTCTCACTTGATGGGCTGTAATAGTTTATTTACATAGACTTTGGAGATTAGATTAAAATTTATTTTTGAGGATAATATTTATTATCGGTTTCGTTGCGATACCAGCCGATCCCGTTTTTATCCTTTTCTTTTGTCCACTGGATAAAATCTTCTTTACTTAAATCCTTAAATTTTTTGGATACCTCAGAATGTCCTTTATAGCCTAATCGATTGCCTAATCCCTTACTAAATAATCCGTTTTCAAACTCATTCTCTCGAATGTCATCGTTATTTAGGGCTGATACTTCTTTATCCTCAATTACTACCTCTGGGATAACTTCAATGGCATTAAGGTTTTTAACATATTCATTATTTTCATTGCCACTGGATACCCTCTCAATAACCTCATTCTCAATCATTATTTCTGGGGTAATTGTCTCGTTAACTAGACTATTTTTAATCTCGGAGTTATCCTTTTTAATATCCTCAGTAATTGATTCGGAGTTATCGCTATCCTCTTTAATCTCCTCTGTATCAGCCCTTAACCTTGCCTCTAATAATTGCTCTAATCGTGCCTCAAGTCTCTTAAAAAGTTTATCCT
This sequence comes from Geminocystis sp. NIES-3709, assembly GCF_001548115.1. Lineage (GTDB taxonomy): Bacteria > Cyanobacteriota > Cyanobacteriia > Cyanobacteriales > Cyanobacteriaceae > Geminocystis. The sequence continues at coordinate 1,540,106 of NZ_AP014821.1, forward strand.
CAATCTTGTCTGATATATGGGTATTAGGTAAGGGTTTTATATTATTCTCTCCTAATACCTCAATACCTTCATTCTCTATTACTCCTAATCCTAATTCCATTAACTTGAGAATTATTGGAGTTACGATCGGTTTAGGGTTATCGGTATTTTTACTTTTCGGAGTAGGGGGCTGATTCGTGGCGATCGCTATATTTTCTATCTCGGAGTAAAATTCTAAGGGTATCCTCACATCGACTCTCATTACATTTTCATCTTTAAATTTTCCCATAAAACCTTCTCTATCTGATATATCATTTACTTTATTTATTATACCTAATATCTGATACTATCAGCAATATCAGAATATAAATAAATCTTCAAAATATTTTCAGGGATTGCATAATTTAGAGATTTGATACTGATATATAGTTAATGGTTATTTTAAAAAAAATTGTGAGGGGATAAATACCGATTAAATACCCCTACCTATAAGTCAAGGATTATTTATCAGCCCATGAGTTGCCTATACTGCCCAGAGCCTCTTTTAAACTATCCTTAGATGCGATCGCCTCAATCCTAAAATCTTCTTTTTTTACTGATTCTAAACCAAGATTGATTAAGAGGTAATAAGATAAGACGCATTGATTTGGTATATAATTTAAGTCAGAAAAGATAAAACTTAGGTGTGATTTATGCCTTCTAAAAATTTTTTGTCAGAGGAAGAAAGAAAGTATCTACAAGATGCTTTAAAAATAGAAAAGAGATCGGAAGTCAGGGAAAGAATTTTAATATTTTTATTAGAGAATGATGGTAAAAATTATCAAGAAATAGCAGTTTTTTTTGGGTTGTTCCCCCAAAACGGTGGCTTACTGGGCAGTTCATGGTAATCCTAATAATGTAGATTCATTGCAAGATAAAAGAAGAAAAGGAAACCAAACAAAAGCAACGGATAAATATATTGAAAGATTATTAGAAGTAGTTGATAAAAATCCTGAAGATTTTGGATATGATTTTGGTCGATGGACGGGGCAAAGATTATCAGAACATTTGGAAAAAGAAACAGGAATTAAATTAAGCAAATCACAAGTAGTGAGGATATTAAAAAGAAAAAAGTATAGTTATATTTGGGGAAAATATAGTTTAGAAGACAAACAAAATCAAGAACAAAGAAAAGCATTTAAAGAAAAATTAGAACATTACATAGAAATAGGTAAAGAGAATCCTGAGTTAGTTCAAGTATGGTTTTGGGATGGGGCGTTTAAAGTGGCGAACTAAATTCGCCACACAGCCCCTCATGAATGTGGTTTTAGTTTAAGGGTGATAAGAAGAAAAACATGGACGAAAAAAGGAAAAAGAAAAAAGGTGAAGGGAGAAAGAAGAAGAGGAAGAGTAAATATCATGGGAGGAATAAGATATTCGGATAAAAAAAGAAGATGTTTTGTAATAAAAAAAGGTGATTCAGAAACGTTTTGTGAACAATTAAAAAAGTTATGGGAAGAAATAAAAAATGAATGGGTAAGTAAGGGAAATGATGAAAAAGATTTTAAAGAATGTGGTCCGAAAATAATCATAATATTAGACAACGCAAGTTTCCATAAAAAAAAGGAAATAGTAGAAAAAATAGAAAAAAATCTACCGAATATAAGACTAGAATATTTACCGGTATATAGTCCAGATTATAACTTAATAGAATTAGTGTGGCATTCGGCAAAGGAATATATAGCTTATAGAAACTTTGAAAATAAAGAACAGCTAGAAAAAACAGTAAATTACTTATTAAATGAAGGAGGTTTAGTAATTAATTGGAGTAAAAAATTTAAGAATAAGGGTGAATTAATTAATGTAAGTTAAATGCGTCTTAGCTTAGTCTCGGTGTTTCAGGATAAAAATTAAAAATTGTTGCTAATTGAGGTAAATGGTGGTATTTCAGTAAAATATTAGTAATTGCAGAAAATATAATAGTCACGGCAAAAATATTAATTTGGTATGACTAACTGCAACCTATAAATAAATCTTGATTAGATCATGACTAAAAATATTAAACAAGCGTTAAATTCTGCTTTTCGTAAAGTACCAATTGCACAAGAAGATATTAATAAGTTTAAAGAATATTTAACTGCACTTTTAAACATAACTGATAATAAAATTAAAGAACTAGAAGAACATCATAAAAATAATTTACGAGATTTTTTCAACCAGATTTTTGCTATTCATAATTTTAATTCTTATCTTAATACCAAAAATAGAAATGATTTGGTGATTCATAATGGTGATCAGGATAGTCCAGTTGGGGTAATTATTGAGACTAAAAAACCTGATGATTCCACAGAAATGGTAACTCTTGATAAATTTAATGTGAAATCTTTACAGCAATTACTTTTTTATTATTTACAAGACGCAGTTGAGGAAAATAATTTTAAATTAAAACACTTAATTATCACTGATATTTATAATTGGTTTATTTTTGATGCCACTTTATTTCAAAGATTATTTAGTCAAAATAAGCCGTTAATCAAAGATTTTAAAGACTTTCAAGAAGGGCGATTACCTAGCAAAAATAGACCATTTTTTTATGAAAATATTGCTAGTAAATATATTGCTCAATGGGAAGATGAACTTAAAAATAATTGTACTTATTTTAACCTGAAAGAATCTGAAAATAAACTTCAAGATAATCAAGATATAGAAAGCGATCTCTCGTTAATTCCTTTGTATAAATTTTTATCACCTAAGCATTTATTAAAGTTACCTTTTATTAATGATAGTAATAGTTTAGATAAAGATTTTTATAATGAGTTATTATACATAATTGGTTTGGAAGAAGTAGGAGATAATAAAAAATTAATTCAGCGTTTACCAAGTAATAATAGACAAGAAGGCTCTTTACTTGAAAATGTTATATAGCGTTTATCTAAATAGTAAGGTACACCTATTTCTTAATAGCAATGGGTTTGACTCTGCTCTGGAGTACCTCATAAATATAAGAATTGCTATATATCATTTAGAACTTTATAATAAATTAAGTAATTTAACTAATTTAGATAAATTTGGTACTAAGTATGAAGAACAATTATTCGGAGTTGCCTTAGAATTAGTAATTACTTGGATTAACCGTATTTTATTTTTAAAACTGTTAGAAGCCCAATTAGTTAACTATAATAATAATGATAAAAAATATACTTTTCTCCAGCAAGAAAAAATTGCTAACTTTAATAGACCTCTTGCAAAATTAAATACGAGATAGGATTAACCAGAATAATCTATAATTTTGGGCGATGGAGGATACCTTAAGTATAAGATTTAATTATGAAACTTGAGAGAATAAAAAAATTAAAGCCAGAAAAGTTTAAAAGGAGATTTGGAGTAAAAAAAGAAACCTATAATCTTTTAGTAGAAATAGTCAAAAAAGAACAAAACAATCACAAAAGAGGAAGGAAAAGCAAATTAACAGTGTCCGAGCAGATTTTAGTAACCTTGGAATATTTGAGAGAATATCGAACTTATTTTCACATATCAGAGTACTGGAATATCTCAGAATCAACGGTTTGTAGAACAGTTCATAAAATTGAAAAAATCTTGCTCAAATCAGGTTATTTTTCCCTAGGTGGTAAAAAAGAATTGATAAAAAAAGAGAATGAAATTAAGGCAGTATTAATAGATGTTACTGAAATAGCAATCGAAAGACCAAAAAAAAGACAAAAAATTTACTATAGTGGCAAAAAGAAGGAACATACATTTAAAGCACAATTAGTAGTTAATAAAGATACCTTGGAAATAATTTGTTATGTAAATGGACGAGGAAGAGAACATGATTTTAAAATTTTTAAAAACAGTAGATTACCATTAAGTGAAAAAATAAAGTGTTTAGTAGACAAAGGTTATCAAGGTATAGAAAAAATTCATAAATTAAGCGAAATACCAAAAAAGAAAACAAAAAAAAGAAAGTTAACCCAAGAAGAAAAAAGAAAAAATAGAGAGTTAAATCGACAAAGAATCGTAATTGAACATGTAAATAGAAAACTTAAAATATTTAGAATACTATCAGAAAAATATAGAAATAAAAGAAAAAGATTTGGGTTAAGATTCAACTTAATTGCGGGAATTTATAACTATGAAATAGTGAAAAAAGACATAGCTATTATTTAAGAACTATATTAAAGAATCCAGTAAATTAATTTGTGTATTTTATCGCCAATGGGTATTTACTTTCCTAGGTTGAGAATTATATAAGCAAGAATTATGATTAACTGTATAAAGGCACTTATTTTCTTTAATTAAATTAAAGGCGATTGCTAATATTTTGTCTTATCCTATCATCTTTTTATGTTCATTATAATTTTGCAAGAGATCTAATGACTTAGATACTTTATTTTTGGGAATATTAGCGAAAAGAAATGAAGAAAGAAACCCAGATATTAAAGCTAAATTTAATGATATTCCGTACCTGAATAGTTCCTTATTTGAGATAACAGAATTAGAAAATCAAACTTTATTTATTGCTAACTTAAACAATGATTATCAACTACCGTTATTTACAAAAACTGTTTTAAAAGATAATCAAGGCAGAAGGAAAACAGGAGAGTTAAACACCTTAACTTATTTATTTGACTTTTTATCGGCTTATAATTTCAGTAGTGAAGGTAAAGAGGAAATTCAAGCAGAAAGAAAGAATTTAATTAATGCCTCAGTATTAGGGTTAATTTTTGAGAAGATTAACGGTTATCAAGACGGCTCATATTTTACCCCCGGTTTTATTACTATGTATATGTGTCGGGAAACTATCACAAGGGCAGTTATTGAAAAATTTAATCAAGAAAAAAACTGGAATGGTACTAATATTGAAAATTTACAAGAATTAATTGAATATCAAGATCAAGAAGTCAGAAAAGAAGCTAATAATATTATTAATAGTATCAAAATTTGTGACCCTGCGGTGGGTTCAGGTCATTTTTTAGTGTCTGGTTTAAATGAAATTATTGCCTTAAAAAGTAAGTTAAATATTCTGCAAGATAGGGAAGGAAAACGCATTAAAGAATATACGATAGAAGTAGAAAATGATGAATTAGTTATTAAAGATGAGGATGGGGATTTATATAGTTATAAACCTAATTATGCCCCTAGTCAACGCATCCAAGAAACTTTATTTTATGAGAAGAAAACTATTATTGAAAATTGCTTATTTGGAGTTGATATTAATCTTAATTCAGTGAATATTTGTCGGTTAAGATTATGGATTGAGTTGTTAAAAAATGCTTATTATCATCGTGACACCAAAGAGTTAGAAACCTTACCAAATATTGATATTAATATTAAGTGTGGTAATTCTTTAATTAGTCGGTTTGATTTAAACTCAGATTTGAGTTTAGCTTTGAAAAAAATTAATTTAACCATTGCCGATTATCAACAAGCGATTAAAACTTATCATAATCCTCAAAATCGTCAAGAAAAGGAAGAAATTGTTAAGTTAATTAAGCAAATTAAAGATAACTTTAACACATTAATGACAGGTAATACTCCCCTTGAAAAGAAATTGAGAGAAAAAGAAAGTCAGTTATATCAGTTGCAAAATCAAACTTCTTTATTGCCTGAATCAGACGATGATAAAAAAGCCCGTGAAACCACAGAAAAAAGTTTAAACAACGAGATTAATCAATTAAAAAAAGAAATAGAAGATGAGACAAATAATGTTATTTATCGTAACGCTTTTGAATGGCGTTTTGAGTTTCCAGAAGTATTGAATGAAAAGGGTGATTTTATCGGTTTTGATCTTATTATCGGTAATCCCCCTTATATCAGTGCAAATTCAGGAGAAGAAATATTGAAATTAAGACAAAAAATTTTACAAAGTAATCGATATAAAACTCTCTGGGAAAAATGGGATTTATATGTTGCTTTTATTGAAGAAAGTTTTCAGTTAATAAAAAATAGAGGTTTATGCTCTTTAATTATTCCTTATCCTTACCTAAATCAAAATTACGCTAAACTTTCCAGAGAATTTATTATTAAAGAAAATACATTACTGGAAATTGTTAATTTGCATAGCATTAAAGTATTTGAAACTGCTACTGTAAATAATTGTATTGTTTTTGGAAAAAAAGAATATAAAGGTGATTACAAAATAAAAGTTTCTTTACCTGAAGACTATAAAATAAATAAAACTTTTTATGTTGACAAATATAATATTTTAACTACGAATTCTGTTATTGAGTTAGAAACAAGAAAAACTTTTAATTTTTCTCAAAAACAATTCAAAAATTTAGGTGATGTATGTTTTATATCGGTAGGAATGGTATTAAATGCGGATGAAAAAAGAGTTAAAGGTGCTTTCAAAAAAAAAGATTTAATTAGTGATACGCAATCTGGAATTCATCAAAAACAATATATTGAGGCAAAAAATATTGACTCTTATCAAATTAATTTAATTCGTTTTTTAGAATGGAATACTAATAGAGTTCCAAACTTAATAAGAAGACCAACCTTTCCTGAATTATATCAAAATGAAAAAATATTAATTAATAAAATAGGAAAAATAAAAGCCACTTATGATAATAATAATTTATTTTGTGATCAGACAATTAGAATAGCAGTTTTGTGGTGCAACTTAATAGGTGTTCAAAATAAAAGTATTGATAATAACGTAAAAAAATTTAGTAATTATTCTCGGCAACAATTAGAACAATTTTCTACACAAATTAATATAAAATTTATTTTAGGAATTTTAAATTCAAAATTAGGTAATTATCTACTTGACAACATAAGAGGTGTAGGTAATATAGATTTAAACCCAGACTATTTAAAAAATATTCCTATACCTTATGTACCACTAGAGCAACAAAAAACAATAATAAATTTAGTAGATGAAATACTAGAAATAAAAAAGAAAAAACCTCAAACAAAAACCAATAATAAAGAAGAAATAGATGAATTAGTGTATAAATTATATGGATTAACAAAAGAAGAAATTAAGATAATAGAAGGACATCAATAAATAGATAAAACCAAATCAACAAAAGTTTATTATTACCTCTTAATTTTAGACTATTATTTTTACTTATCACTCCAATTATCCCCTATACTAGCCTCAGCCTCAATCGGTACTCTGTTAAGAAATTCCTTACCAGAGTTAACCATAGTCTCACTTAATACCGAGGCAACTTGAGAAGAGATCGACTCATGAGCCTCTAAGATAATCTCATCATGTACCGTTGCCAATATCCGAGCTTTACCATTAAAAGGTTTAAGGGCTGATACCAGTTTACCGAGGGCAAGTTTAACCATATCAGCCCCCGTGCCTTGAATGGGAGTATTGAGGATTTGCTGAGGTGAGGCATTATCAAAATATCTGATTCTATCTGATAATGTCCTAGTCTCATTAATCCCCCCATTGTAGATTCTTGATTTAGTCTTTTTATGCCAATTAGCTAAACCGCTATAGGATTTAAAGAAGTTATCCATAATTGTTTTAGCTTCTTTTTCACTTAAACTTATGCCGTAATTACTTTCAGCATAGCCTCTAAATCCGTTAACCGATGCGCCGTAAATCAGCCCAAAGTTAGCTGATTTAGCTATCTGTCTATCCTCTTTAGTTACCTCAGTTAATGGTTTATTGAGAATACTAGCTCTTGGCATTCTTGAACCAGTTTTACCCAACATTGCTCTTTCCACAGTCTCTTGTCTTCTAAAAATCCATCCTAAAAAAGTGCGATCAACTCCATCTTTTGGTAAAAAAGGTATTAATTCTGTTGTACATCTACCTTCAAAATTAGGTATTGCAACTTTATTTAGATAAGGACGTAATTTACTATATAAAACATGAGATGAATTAAAAACATAAGTTGAGCTGATACCTTCATTCTTTATGCTTTCTGAAGGTTGTTTTAGTATTCGCCCTGTTTGACTTTCTATATGTTCTAAACCAATGTAGGTAAGAGATAATAATTGATATGTGTTTGAATCTATAATTTGTTTATCTTCTTGACAAACATCACCTAATTTAACTTGTTTCCAAGATTTAGCCTCCTCACTGTGGAAGTACGATCGCAGATAAGCAGAGGGTAAAGCTAAAGCCGATTCTAATTGAGCTTCGGTGGCTTTCCTTGCCTTTTCCACTGCCGACATTTGCTCATTCAATATCGATGCGATGCGTTTTTGTTCATCTATTGGCGGCAAAGGGATTGGGAGGTTAATTAAAAATTCTTTCGGTACTCTTTTTTGTCCTACAGAACCAGTAAAATGTTCACTAGCTAATTGATATATTTTAGGTTGTCTAATAAAGTTGTGAACGTATTTAGCATCAATAAGTTGAGTTGGTCTAAGGTGATTTCTTAGAAAGAAATTACCCGCTAAGAAGATCGGATAAGAATATCCCATTTTGGCAAGTCTGGATTACGTTCCAAGTGCATTTCAATGTTTTTCATTTCTTTTTTTGTTAAAGAGATTCCTTTTTCATATACTTTCTCACTGAAGTTAACAATTGGTCTTAATCCTTTCCATGTCATGGTTTTTGCCCAAGCTAACATAGTTTCTACAGGGAGAAAGTCAGTTATGCGAAACAAAAGTACTATTGACTGCTTAAAGACAATTATTGAGATATGCACATCTATGTTTGAGTACTTGAGCGATGTTTTCTTTGTTCCATTGTGCACCTGAAATTTTGAGTCGCCTATCTATTTGCTTTACCGTTGATTCTACCGCTCCTGAACCAATAGAACAAATTTGTTCTTCCTAATAATAACCGTAGTTAACAATCCGCTCTCTATGAGTCTCCAAATATAGTTATTTAAAATAACACTGAGACAGTTAGTGATAGAATTAAAATCAACAAATATTCAGATTTTACTAATACTATAATGTATCATAATTTAGAATTGAGAGAAAAGGTTATTGACGATGTAGAGAATAAAGGTAGTGTAACTAAAGCAAGTAGAATTTTCGGGGTATCAAGAGCTTCAATATATCGCTGGTTAACCAGAGAAAACTTAAAACCAACTATCGTGAAATATCGACATCGCAAATTAAATTGGTCAGCATTATACCGTGATGTGATAGAAAATCCCGATGATAAATTAATTGAGAGAGCAAACAAGTTTGGAGTAACAGTTCCCGCTATATCTTATGCTTTTAAAAGAATGAAGATTACTAGAAAAAAAAACAGTTACGCTATAGAGAGAGAAATAGTACAGAGAGAATAAAATACTTAATAACAATAAGAGAATTAGTAAAAAAACATGGCATCAAAAGTCTTGTATTTATTGACGAATCTGGGTTTGAAGAAAAAAGTAGTTGTATTTATGGATGGTCAAAAAAAGGGAAAAAAATTTATGGAAATAAGCAAGGAAAACGAGGAAAAAGAGAAAGTTTAGTAGCAGGAAGAAGAAAAAAAGAAAGAGACTTTATTGCACCAATGATTTTCAGAGGAAGTTTAAATGCAGAAAGTTTTGAAGGGTGGCTTGTAAAATATTTATTACCATCCCTGAAAGAATTTTCAATACTGATCATGGATAATGCACCAATTCATAGAAAAAATAAAATAAAAGAGTTAGTAAAAAATGCAGGGCATCAAGTGATATTTTTGCCAACTTATTCTCCTGACTTTAATGATATTGAACATGATTTTAGTGCATTAAAAAGGGCAAGAATGTATAGTAAAGAAGATATTAGTTTAGATGAAATAATCCGCAGTTATTGTGACAGTTAAGTGTCTCATTCTTATTTTTAATGACTATAGTTACAGAAATTTTCTGCTTTTTTTTTCTTCACCTGTGACATTAATGTGATTGTTTCATCTATTTTCCCACACCAAAGCAAATTTTCTGCTTCCTTTAATCTTTTCCTACTTCCTCCCATTTTGTTTAAGTTTTCCATCAAATGATACCAATCAAGTATTTCTCTTTTTTCTCCAGGTAAGGACTAATTCTTTGATTTGTTTTTAAATTTAATCTAATGGCTTGTTTTTCAGTAATGGGTAATTCCCCAATTATACTTCTGATGTTTCGGGTTCTTCCCGATTGGGTGTTTGTGATGTTTTGGATAAAAAAAATCCTATTTGTGGAGTAATATATTTAAGGGTTTGTTCTCGAATAGTTTCTTCTATAGTAGCCAAATTATGAAGTTGATTAACATCAGATTGTTGATAAAGAATATTGGCAATAGCTCGAATATGTAGATTCAGTTGTGCTTGTTGTTCAGGGATCATTTTTAAAGAAAATAAGAGAATTAAGATTAATTTAGTTAACCAAAAACCATTTTAGTTCTTTTGTCAAGTAGTTTTTTTGTTCGGCAAATTTGACCTGCTCCCAACAAATAATACCAGTACGTTCTTCTTCCAAACCAAGTTGAACATTATCTCGCCCCCATCCCCAAATTCTTTCTGCTTGAAATGAGCGGCGAAAAGCACCATACATTTTACTTGCAGCCATTCGTATATCTTCAATCTGAGATTGTGTTAATTCAATAGCTTGATCCATTAAACGTAACGCCAATTATCTTTATTGTACAGCTATGATTATCGCAAAATTTTGATTTTTTGGGTAGATCCTTTTTCAGAAATCACCTAATTACATGAAATTCTGTTGTACCAAGTCCAAAACCATCAATTAAATTAGTTGCGATCGCATTTTTGCCATTTTCCATACAAGGAGTTATTTTGGCAAATAAGACATCACCTTCTTCAAAATATGTATAACCTCGTTTAACTTCGATATAAGGTTTTACTTCCGCATCTGCAATAATTCCTCGTTTTTCATCTACTGCCGACATTGGCACAAATGTTGTCGGGGTTTTATCCTCTCTTTTTATATCACTTGGGCGACGAGGATTAATTTCACAAACATCAACTAATTTAACCCATTGCCAACCATCAGGTAACTTCTTATTATCCTTACTCATGCAGCAAATAACCTCATTTTAGTCTCTAATAATATCTCTTTAGGATCGCCAAACTCTTTTAAAGCACCAATTCCCCCTGCTTTTTTCACCATTGGCAACTGAAATAATTTAGGGTTTTCTAGCTCTTCCGTACCATTTTGAGCAAATTGAGCCGTAATGGCTTTTATTGTCGCTACTGTGGCTTCTGGCATCATTTCTAACCATTTTTCTTGCTTATACTCAAAGGCTTCTGCCCGTTGTTTACGGGTGCGTAACTGAATACCATAACCCAATTCCCCTAAAATATCAAATAAATCATAGTCTTCCAACTCCGACACCGCTCTTAATACTAGAGGCGATCGCCCCCCATCAGGTAAAATACTCATTAACTGATTACGACTATTAGGCTTAATCCAAATCTCTCGAAATAGAGCAATATTGGACACCTCCTCAATTAACCGTTTCCCTAATCTTTCTCGGTATTCCTCCACACTCACAGGAATTGTCTCACCATTTACCATCGTTAAAATGGACTTTTGCCCTGCGGTAATGCGTACATCAAAACCTTCCACCGTAATAATTTTTTGAGATTCCACATTATAACTCCCCCCCTTCTCCTTAACTCGATCACTTGTCTTGTCATCCTTACGGGGAGATAACCTCGTCAAAAACTCCTCCCCAAATAAACGAGTCGCATTGGTATAGTCATAAACCCGAAACATCAACTTACCCGAAGGAGGATGTAACCTTGTACCCCTACCAATCATCTGATAAAAAGTGAGGGGCGATCGCATATAGCGGAAAAAAACAATATTTTCCAACGGAGGCACATCCACCCCAGTCGTCAACAAATCCACGGTAGTAGCGATAAAATGACTTCTCGAAGACTCCTTTAAATCTGGTAAATAATCATTACCCGAATTTTTTGCCGTACATTTAAAAGCATAATCAGACAAAAGTTGACGGTTATTTTGACCACACCAATCAACATAAATATTATTCATAGTAATAGCCACCTCATCAGCGTGTTTATCACTAACACAGAAAATAACAGTCTTTTGCTCTGGTTTGCCCCTTTGTACTAAAGCCGAGAATAAATCTTGACACATCACTAAAACCCTATCAGGAAGCTCAATGCGACGCTCATAGCTAGTACACTCATAACGCTCTCGAATCTCCTCCTCCGTGACGGGTTGCCCTGTAATACTATCCACAGGATTCCGTGCCAAAATCTCCTCAATAGTTATACCCGTATAATCTAAATTGATGTTACGAGGGTGAATGGAACAAACCGCTAAATAACCATCTTCAATACCCTGACCAATATCATACTCATAAACAGGCTCACCAAAATAACGTACATTATCCGCCGTAATCTGTAAATCTTCCCTCACTTCGGGAGTGTCTTCGGTAGTCTCTAACTTACGGGGAGTGGCAGTTAAACCGATTTGCACCGCATCAGGATTACGAGTTAACACTAATGACCATTTACCCCACGCCGATCTATGACACTCATCTATAATGATATGACTGAAGTAATTTTCGGGATAATGATTAACTAAGAAATTACCTGTTCCTTCATCGGTATCAACATCTAAAGTTTGATAAGTAGCCACTAAAATCCGTGCATTTTTCTGAGGATTCTTACCCGACACCACCGCCACATCGTCCCCAAAAATACCCTTTAACGCCGCACTAGCTTGATCCCTTAATTCCGTTCGATCGCAAATAAATAAAGCCCGTCTTAACTGTCCAGCATCTGCTATACGACATAGAATTTGAGTTGCAATATAGGTTTTACCCGCTCCAGTTGCTAAACTTAATAAAGCCCTTAAAGCCTCATTACTCTCATGACAAGAAGCAATCTTCTCGAATACCGCTCGAATTGCCGCATCTTGATAATATCGTCTTGACGCTTCCCCACCACGATAGGGAGTTAATAACGGTTTCGCTATTTCTGCATTTAACTTAAAACCCTTGTGTTGTTCATATCTAGCTTGTAAATCTTGGGGAGTAGGAAACTGACTCAACGGTTTAGGTTTACTGGTTTTTCCCGTAAATGCGTCATATTCGACAAATAAATGACCATTGGAACTATAAACAAAAGGCACATTAGACAACTTGCCATAACGCTTTACTTGTTCTAAACCCTGATTTGGCGGTGCATATTCCGCCTTCGCTTCGATAATTGCCACCGCTAGAGGTTGAGTGGTATCGGACAATCTTAACCTTAAAATATAGTCAACTCTACCCTTACCCAATTTACGGGGTCGATCGTCAATAATAACGATACTTCCTGCCGTTTCCTCTCTACGAATATGATTTTCCGTCCATCCCCTTCGATGTAAACTCGGATCAATTAACTTAGCTCTAGTTTCTGCTTCATTCATTTCCTTGTCAACAAAGGTTTTTTTTTAGGAGTTAAAACGAGGGATAAACCTTCAATCAGCCTTTGATTAACATTCTCCGTCCATAACAGAAGAACACTCTCACCCCTTGATAAAGCCTGAGTAATTTCAATGGGAGAAAGATGTTTGAGAGTAAAACCCTTTTCGGGATCTGGACACAGAGTATATTTGAGAGGGGAAAAATCCAGAGGATCTTTCATAAATTCTTCATGACGCTCTTTAAATTCATTTAATATCTGACAACAAATTTGAAAGTCCAATCCCATATCTAACAGATAACCCATTAAGGCTAACTGCCATAACTCACACAGAGAATAATAGACATTGTGACCACTACCTTCAGTGTTAACAGTTGGCACGATAATATCCTTCTTACGCCAGTATTCCACCTGACGATAAGTTAATCCTGCAATGGTTGCCGCTTCTTTGCTAGTAAAAAACTGTTTATCCATAATCATTATTGTACAACTTGAAGACAATATTTTCTCAATCAACTTTATCAAAACCTTGACAATTAGAAAAACAATATGTTATTTTAAAGTTATGACAATTAAAACTATTTGTTGCCAGTTAATCGCCCCTGAACAAACCCGCCAAAGGCTCTGGCAATATATGGCGGAACAATATACCCCACTGATGACAGAATTGATAAGACAAGTGGGGGAGCATCCTGATTTGTCTCAATGGCAGGATAAGGGAAAGATGCCCTCTAATATTGTCAAGGATTTATGTGCTACTCTTAAACAAATTCGACCCTTCACAGGATTACCAAGTAATTTTTATCAATCAGCTATTAATCAAGTTAATTATATCTTTGCTTCTTGGTTAGCGTCACAACATAAGCTCAAGCTGAGACTCAATGGTAAACGCTATTATTTTTCTATGCTTTACAGTGACCAAGATTTAGTCAAAAATAGCGGACATACCTTAACTGAAATTCGCTCTCAAGCTCAGATAATTCTCAACCAAATATCTAATAAAAAGACAGAAGAAAAGCATAAGTATTTATTTCAACACCATCGTGAAAGCAGTAACATTTTAGGAAAGACGGCTATCACTTATTTAATCAAGCATAACCAGAAGATACCAACTGAACCTGAGCATAGGGATAAATTTGAGAAACTTTACCGTAAGACGCAGATACAAATAGAAAAACTAGAAAAACAGATTGAAGCAAGACTACCGAAAGGAAGAAATTTAAGTGAGCAACAATGGTTAAATACTCTTATCACTGCTTCTCAAAATGTACCCAAAGATGAAAATGAGGCTAAATTATGGCAGAAGTATATCCTTACAGATAGTAATTCTTTGCCTTATCCAGTCAGTTATGAAACTAATGAGAATCTTGTCTGGAGTCTTGACGAGCAAGGGCGTTTGAATCTTCGCTTTAATGGACTAGGCAAATTAACTTTTAAGGTTTATTGCGATAACAGACAGTTACATTATTTCCAACAGTTTCTTCAGGATCAAACTATCAAGAAGAGTGGTAAGAATAAGCATTCTAGCGGTTTGTTCCTATTACGTTCGGCTATGTTAGTCTGGAAACCCAATGAGAGTAAGGGTAAATCATGGAATAAGAATACTTTACACCTTCATTGTGCTATTGATACTCGTTTATTAACCCTTGAAGGTACACAGGAGGTTCGAGAGGAGAAACTAACTCAAGTTACTAATATTATCCAAAGTATGGAGAAGAAACCTTCTCTCAATGATAATCAAAAGCAGTGCCTTAAACGGAAAAAGACCAGTCAGAAGAACTTACATGAGTCTTTCCTTCGCCCTAGCAGGGCAAAATATCAAGGAAATCCTAATATTATCGTGGGGGTGGCTTTAGGCTTAAAACATCCTGTGACGGTTAGTATTGTTGATATGGCAACCCAGAAGGTTATTGCTTATCGTAGTACTAAACAGTTATTGGGCAAGAATTATAAGTTGCTGAACCGTTATAAGGTACAAAAGCAACGTCAAGCCCATCAGCGTCATGTGAATCAACGGCAATCTTCATCTGTTTCTTTTGGTGATTCTAATCAGGGAAAATATCTTAATGATTTATTGGTTGGTGCTGTGATGGATTTAGCCACTCAATATCAAGCAGGAAATATTGTTCTTCCTAAATTAGACCATATCCGAGAGATTGTTGAGAGTGAAATAAAGGTTAAGGCTGAGAAAAAGATTCCCTTATCGGTCGATCTTCAGAAGAAGTACGCTAAAACCTATCGTATGAGCGTTCATCAATGGGGTTATGGTCTTTTCATCGATGGTCTTCAAAATCAAGCCAAGAGACTTTCTATATCCATAGAGGAGAGAAAACAACCTATAAGGGGTAGTCCTCAAGAGCAATCTAGGGATTTAGTTTTGGGTAAATGAATATTATTTCCGTTCTATTTGCTCATTTTTGTACCTTGACAATTTGATTACATAATAGCACCGCAGTTTATGTTCTTTGAACCTCTGTGCTGTGTGAAATGTGGGTTAGTTTGTCTTCGGACTTGCTTTCTGACCCTAGTAGCTGTCCACCCTGATGCTGTTTATCTCACGATAAAGAATAAGGTGCGCACCCAGTAATAGGGGTATAGGTTTACTATAGTGGTGGCTACTGAACCACCTCCGACCAAGGAGGAATCCACTTCAGATAGTTCTCATTTATAATCCCTCGCAAACTGCTTCTAGGATTTAGTCTTAGCAAAGGTTTCAAAAAGGGGGGTTGCAGATGAATTTACTTCTCTGTGCGATCGAAAGTTAGTTTATAATAAGCACCTGCTTGGGTAACTACTCCGTTGCAGATGAATTTACTTCTCTGTGCGATCGAAAGTAGTTATTTCACCATCGGCACGAATAGGGAATTGATAAGTTGCAGATGAATTTACTTCTCTGTGCGATCGAAAGCTATTGTTACAACGAAAAAAGACTAAAAAAACTACAGAGTTGCAGATGAATTTACTTCTCTGTGCGATCGAAAGGAAAGTTCTTTTACTTCCTTTTATATAATGAGTTCCCCAGTTGCAGATGAATTTACTTCTCTGTGCGATCGAAAGGATCATTATAAGACTGCAAAATACAAAAATAGCTATAATAGATATATATGTGGATTGAAAGAGGTCACGAGTTCAATCATAAAATGACATTTAATTTGTTAACGATGATTCAGCGACAGGAATTTGTTAAGACGACAATTAATTCGTTAAGATGACAGATAAAATGTTATTCGACAATACCTGTAATTTACCATTGCAAGGACATTCACACGAAAGCCTTTGACGAGGATTGAACTCGTGACCTCACCCTTACCAAGGGTGTGCTCTACCACTGAGCTACAAAGGCAGTGGGCCGAGCTGGATTTGAACCAGCGTAGGCATAGCCAGCGGATTTACAGTCCGCCCCCATTAACCACTCGGGCATCGACCCATTTGTTTTCACATTTACTAATTATAGCTCATCTTTTTTTTTAATGCCAACTTTTTTGTTTAATTTTTATCCAGTTTGCCCAATGCGAGGTTCTGTTCCTGCTATAATTCGATCGATATTAGTACGATGACGAACAATTACATAAATACCTGCAATAATGGTAAAACTTATATAGGGTATAGTCGGGTTAAATATAACCATTAATATATTAACGGCGATCGCCGCAGAGATCGAACTCAAAGATACTATTTTGCAAATGCCTAAAATCGTCAGAAAAATAGTAAAAGTACCGAATCCTACCACCGGATTCATTGCCAGTAAAATACCTAAACTAATAGCGGCGGATTTTCCACCAGAAAAGTTAAGCCAAATGGACTTACTGTGACCAATAACTGCTATTAATGAAGCTATAGCGATTAACCATCCTTGCCACTGAATTGGTAATATATCGAAGTAAATATAAGTTAATTTGACTAAATATACTGCTAATACTCCTTTGATCATATCAATTAACAATACAGCGATCGCTGCCCCTTTCCCTACATTTCTGAGTACGTTTGTCGCACCAGTAGAACCGGAGCCAAATTCTCGAATATCAATACCTTTCAATGCACGAGCTATTATATATCCTGTGGGAATAGAGCCGAGTATATAAGCAACAAGAACAAGGCTTACACTAATCAATAAATAAGTAGTCATAAATCAGTGAATAGTGAATAATAATATAGTGAATAGTTAATCATTTACTATCAACTATCAACTCTTAATTGTCAACTTATAAATGAAAGCATTATTTTTAGATAGGGATGGAGTGGTAATAAAATATATTCCTTATCTTAGTCAAGCAGAACAAGTACATATTTCTCAAGGGGCAAAAGAAGCCTTAAAAACTTGGCAAACCCAAGGATATAAATTAGTTATCGTGACAAATCAATCGGGTATTAGCCGAGGTTATTTTAATTATGATGATGTCATTGCTATACATCAAAAAATCTTAGATGAATATGGGCAATTTGGAGTAAAATTCGAGGATATTCTTCTTTGTCCTCATCAACCTGCTGATAATTGTCCATGTCGCAAACCATCTCCATATCTATTGTTAAATTATAGTCAAAAACACAATATTGATCTATCTCGATCGTACTTTATCGGAGATGCGCCCAGTGATATAGAATGTGCTATAAATGCGAATTGTCAGCCTGTATTAGTGTTAACAGGTAGAGGAGAAGAAACCAAATCAAAATTGTCGAAATATCCTATTTCTATTCCTATTTTTAATTCTCTCTGTGAAACTGTAGAATTAGCAATCATGGGTAATGAGGAATGAGTAATTTAGTCCCTAAGAGAGATTTTTACTATTGGTTTCCGTATAATAATAAATTACACAGTGGGTTATTGTGGTTAATTTTTAACTCCTAACTCCTAACTCCTAACTCCTAACTCCTAACTCCTAACTCCTAACTCCTAACTCCTAACTCCTAACTCCTAACTCCTAACTCCTAACTCCTAAAATGGTTTTTTTCTCTACCAACGAAACGTTAACAACTCAAGCAGAAAATATTCTTAACGCTACATGGCAAAAATTCCCAACTTTAGCAAAAAATCAGATCGCTTTGACTTGGATTGTCTATGATGAGCCTGTGATAGTTAATACTGGTGGTGCTTTATCTCCAGAAGAATTTTGGCAATATCCCTTACAGGGTTTTAGTTATAGGGGTGTCGAAACAATTTATCCCGCTAGTGTTGTTAAATTATTCTATTTGGTTGCTATTTATGAATGGTTACAAGGAAGAATGGTTACAGAATCTTCAGAGTTGAATCGTGGTATAAAAGATATGATTGTGGATTCTAGTAATGATGCTACCAGTTTTGTTGTTGATGTATTAAGTGGGACTACTTCTGGTGCTGAATTATCGATCGGACCATTTGAAACATGGAAGTATCAAAGAAATATCGTAAATCGATATTATCAATCTTTGGGATGGGAAGAATTATCTACCATTAATGTTAACCAAAAAACATGGAGTGATGGCCCTTACGGTAGAGAAAGAATGTTTGTAGGAGAAATTTACGATAATCGCAATATGTTAACGACAAATGCTGTAGCGAGATTATTCCATAGTATCATTGGAGGGGTTGCAGTTTCTTCTATGGCTTCTCAAAAAATGATGGATTTATTAAAAAGAGATGTCGATCGTAAAACTCTAGGAGAAAATGAAGAAGAAAACCAAATTAATGGTTTTTTAGGAGAAAGTCTTCCTCATAATAGTAATTTATGGTCAAAAGCAGGATGGACTTCTACAGTACGACATGATTGTGCCTATATTGAAATCCAAGACAAAAAACCCTACATTCTGATTGTCTTTACTGAAGGAAAAGAAAACAGTAAAAATCGTAACATCATACCGTTTATTTCCCGTCAGTTTTCGGAAATAGTCTAATTTTAAATTTTAATTTTTTCTTCAACAGAGAATATAGAAAATAAAACAACCTAGTTAAAATGTTTAATTCTTTGTTTAGAAATCATAAAAAAGTTAACTTGTCAAATAAAATCTTTTGTCATACTTGGCAAATATTTTTAGAATTAGTGCAATTTATTCTCAATACTGTTAAAATAGCTAAGGAAATTAATGATAAATTTTATAGTTAAAGAAATTAAATGAACAAAGTTAGCAGAAGATTATTCTTAGGAGCTGGCGGTGCTTTAGGAGCAGTAGCTTTAGCAGAATTTACCGGCGTAAAAACTTCTTTTGCCCAAAGGGGACAACAGATTAATTTATATTCATCTCGTCACTACAATACAGATAACAGATTATATACAGATTTTCAAAAACAAACAGGAATTAAAGTCAACTTAATTGAAGGAAAAGGAGAGGAGTTATTAGAAAGAATTAAAAGTGAGGGACGTAACTCTCCTGCGGATATTTTTTTGACAGCAGATGTAGGAAATATTTGGCAAGCACAACAGGCAGGTATTTTTTCTCCAGTTAATTCTTCTACTTTAAATCAAAGGATCCCGGCAAATCTTCGAGATACATCCAAAAATCAATGGTTTGGATTTAGTACAAGAGTTCGAGTCATTATGTACAGAAAAGGAAAAGTTAACCCTAGTCAATTATCTACCTATCAAGATTTAGCTAATCCTAAATGGCGTGGGAAATTGATTATGCGTACTTCTACCAATATCTATAATCAATCTTTAACTGCATGGCTTTTGGGTATTGATGGACAAGCAAAAACTGAACAATGGGCAAAGGGTATTGTAGCTAATTTCGCCCGTAAACCTCAAGGGGGCGATCGAGATCAGTTTGAAGCTGTAGCAGCTGGTATTGCAGATCTAACTGTTGCAAATACATATTATTTAGCCGGTTATGCTAATTCTACCGATGCTAAAAAGAAAGAAATATTTAGTAAAATAGGAGTGTTTTTCCCCAATCAAGGTAAAGGACAAAGTGGAGCTTTTTCTAATATTAGTGGTGGTGGAGTGTTAAAAAATGCACCGAATAGAGCAGGGGCAATCAAGTTCTTAGAATATTTAACCAGTCCTAGTGCTCAAAATTATTTTGCCAAAGGAAACTTTGAATATCCTGTAGTCAAAGGTGCACAAATTGATCCTGTATTAAAGAATTTTGGTACATTTAGATCTTCTTCTAGTTCTTTAACTGGAGTCGGCCCTAATTTAGCTAATGCAGTTAAAATACTTGATCGAGCAGGTTGGAAGTAAATTTTAGAGTAGGGGAGAAAATATAAAAATTAAACATTCTTATTCTCTCCTAAGTTCAGACGCATCTGAGTAAAATGTTGAGCATCGGCAATAGGTAAGAGTAAACCGTAAGTCAATGTTCGGAATTTACTAAAGTTTTTTTTGTCAAGTATTTGCAATATTTCGTTACATTAGAAGAGTAACAAATCAAGAAAAAAATAAACTATGTACACTACCATCAACGAAGAAGGAACTCTCAATAATTATGCCCGTGAACCCCAGATGTACTATAGTAATTATCCATCTCCAGAACAGCAACGTAATTATCTCAAATGGGGAACTCTTGCATTATTACTATTAACTTCCTTACTGTTAACAACTTTAGCAGTTAGTTAAAAATAATTACTGATTAAAACGAGAATGAAAAATTTTTGTAAGGATTGAAAATTAAAGATTTTTCGTTCTCCGTTGACAGTATCAAGCCGACTTAATGGCTAAGTAAACTAAGACGGATTTAACTTTTAAGAAACAGATTGGGGAGACGAGGAATTAGAAACAAGGAATAAGTAGATCTCATTTTCGTTATTACACTAGAGTTTCTAAATTTTGATAGTCAATATTTTTTCTCCTACAACTATCATGGATTTCTTAAATTTTAACGCAAACACCAAAAAGCACCCCCTAAATTAATAGAGAGTGCTTTTCAGTTATTATTTTATTTAATAATCAAACTTAACCGTTGATTACAGGAGCAGATACAGGCTCTGCACTTGCTAAATCTAAGGGGAAGTTGTGAGCATTACGTTCGTGCATTACTTCGATACCGATGTTTGCACGGTTTAATACGTCTGCCCAAGTTCCAATTACATGACCTTGGCTATCTAAGATAGATTGGTTGAAGTTGAAACCGTTTAAGTTGAATGCCATGGTACTTACACCCATTGCGGTGAACCAAATACCAATGACAGGCCATGCACCTAAGAAGAAGTGTAACGCACGGCTATTATTGAAGGACGCATATTGGAAGATTAAACGACCAAAGTATCCATGAGCCGCTACGATGTTGTAGGTTTCTTCTTCTTGACCGAATTTGTAACCATAGTTTTGAGACTCGGTTTCGGTGGTTTCACGAACTAAAGAAGAAGTTACGAGAGAACCGTGCATTGCGGAGAATAAAGAACCACCAAACACACCTGCTACTCCTAACATATGGAAGGGGTGCATTAAAATGTTATGCTCTGCTTGGAACACGAACATGAAGTTAAAGGTTCCAGAGATTCCTAAAGGCATACCATCAGAGAAGGAACCTTGACCGATGGGGTAGATTAAGAATACTGCGCTTGCAGCAGACACAGGTGCTGAGTAAGCAACACAGATCCAAGGACGCATACCTAAGCGGAAAGATAATTCCCACTGACGGCCCATGTAGCAGAAGATTCCGATTAAGAAATGGAATACTACTAATTGGTAAGGACCACCGTTGTATAACCACTCATCTAAAGATGCTGCTTCCCAAATGGGGTAGAAGTGTAAACCAATAGCGTTGGAAGAAGGAACAACCGCACCAGAGATGATGTTGTTACCGTATAACAAAGATCCAGCTACAGGCTCACGAATACCGTCAATGTCAACGGGAGGAGCTGCGATAAAGGCGATAATAAAACAAGTGGTAGCAGTTAAGAGGGTAGGGATCATCAAAGTACCGAACCAACCTACATATAAGCGGTTGTTGGTAGAAGTGATCCACTGACAAAACTGCTCCCAAGTGGAAGACTGTTGTTGTTGTAAAGTGGTAGTCATCTTTTTATGATTTCTTTATTTGTGTATGATATTTTCGAGGTACGAATTAAGCGATTTCTCACTATAGTTATTATATTAAAGGATATATAAAGTTTTGTCAAGTTTTTTCATAATTTTTTTTGAAATTCTTATTTAAGTGACAAAAAAGAATCTATAGAAAGGCAAAAGTCTTATCCATAGAGGGTTATATTATCAAAATTAATTTTAATTTAATTTAAACTTTTGTGATTTTTGAGAAAATTTTTAAGTGAAGTTGAGTAGTCTGTGAAATTCTGATTTGACAAATTTATAACATTCACAAGCAGTGGATTCGAGAATAATTCTTTCTAATATGGTTATATGTCCCCTTGTATAACGGATTATACCGGCTTTTTGAAACTTTTGAGCTACTTCAGTAACGCTCGATCGTCTAACTCCTAACATTTGGGCAATAAATTGTTGAGTTAAGGGTAATTCATCTTGATTAACAGAATCATGGGCAAATAATAACCAACAAGCAAATTGTTTGTCAATGGAATGATGACATTTACAGACAGCATTTTGAGATATTTGAGTCAGTCGAGCTTGAGTATATAATAATAATATTCGCTGAAGTTCTCCCGATCGATGAGATTCAGTTAAAAATATTTTAGCATCCAATTTCATGGCACTATCAGGAATTTGTACGATCGTATCACTGGTGGCATGATTTCCCCCTAAAAATACAGGAAGTCCCACAAATCCTTCATTTCCGATTAAACCAATCTCAGTGGTGCTTTTATCCGATAGAATTGACACCAGAGAAATCATAGAATGTAGGGGAAAATAAACATATTCAATTTCCTGATGTAGCTTATAAATCACTTGCCCTGATGTTAAAGAAACATTTTCCAGATTGAAAAATAGTATTTTATATTCATCTTGAGATATGGACGCTAGTATTTGATTCTCTAAAATTTTATTATTTCTCACTATAATTTGAAGCTAGTATATTTTATACTAACTGATAAAGATGGGAGACAGAGTTTTTTTACAAAGGATTAGGACTTTTTTGTTAAACTTTTATTAATAAGGATATATAGAAAAAAGTTCTCCGTTGGATTTTGCTTGATACATCGCCATATCTGCATTAGATAAAAGATTAGATAAATTAGAGGTTTTTGAATCACCAATGACAATACCAATACTGACATTAATCATGATTTTTTTTTCACTAACATGAAAACAAGTAGATAATGATTTTTGTATGCGATAAGCACAATCTTTGGCTTCTTGGGAAGAATTAATATGACTTAAAACTATCATAAACTCATCACCACTTAATCGAGCTACATGATCAATATTTCTCACACAAGTTATTAATCGTTTCGCCAAAGTAATTAAAACTTTATCTCCTATTAAATGACCAAAAGTATCATTAATGTCCTTGAATTTGTCAATATCTAAAAATAAAACGGCAAATCTACTACTATGATTTTTTTCTTCTTGATTAAGAATCTTTTGCAAAAACTCTAATAATGAGCGACGATTAGGTAAATCTGTAAGAGAATCATAACGGGATTGATGGAAAAGTTCATTTTGAGTTTGTTGTAATTTAGTTACGTCATGAAGGGATAAATGCCATCCAATAATATCATTCTCCAAATTTTTGATGTTTGATGCTTTAATACTGACGATAATAAAAGACTCATCCGGCAGTGAGAATTTTAGGGAGAAAAAAGATTGTGTTTTGTCTGGATTTATTTCGTTGTTGAATGATTGAAGAAAATCTAAAAACTTTGCTAAACTATGAGGGCTAATAAACCAGTTTAAAGATTTATTTATTAATTTTTCTCTGGGAGTTTTAAACAAATTTACCGCACTATCATTGATAACTCTAATAATGCCATCTTTATCGAGGATTAAACAGCTATCAGGAGAGAATAAGAATAAATTTTCATAGTATTTTTTCTTAACTTCAATATCCCATAAATTTTCCCATATTTGTTGATTTTCTAACCGTAAATCTTCTATATCATTATCAATAGTTAACGAAGGGGGATTTATATATTGAAAATCGAAAGTTATACCTTCAGCTTTTTCTTCTATCAAATCTTCAATATAACCACTACAATTTTCTTTGGCTTCCCATAAGTTATCAAAAGAGCCAAAATAATAAGTCATATCAGGTTTAATGGTATCAATTCTAATCCACCATGATAGTTGAGCAGTCTTAGCTAAAGCGTTTTCTTTAGGGTGATAGTCGGGGTTATGAGTAAGATTAAACTGATTATATTCTTCAACAATATGGGATATTTGTTCATTAATTTTTGCTGTAATTAGTAATTTTTCTTCTAGCAAACCAATACAAAAACTAATATCATCTACAAAACTATGACATTCATCAATGAGAATATGATTATTGGGAATATTATTGAGTACTTTTGCGATTAATTTTTGACGAAAATAGGGAAAAGATAACGCTTGTCGATAAGGGTGATCGATCGTATAATCTTTTAAAAACTGATCGACTTCTGTTTTGACAATGGATAAAGTAGAATTAAAAACTTGATAAGACATGACTTTTATCTCCTTTATTAGAAAAGCGATCGAAAATTTATTTAATAGCAATTCTCAGACTGAAAAGTTACAAAGTTCTTAGTTTTATATGTTAGGTAAACTAGAAAGATACACTTCATAAATCTAGGAAATGCTATAACTCGATCGTAGCGATTTTTTCTCAATTCGTCGGTACGTTATAGTACATTGTTATATTTTCTTAATCTTTAGCCTCGACGAGATCCAAGTAACCGCATAAATTCATCTTGCACTACTCGATAACATTCACAGGAAGTTTCTTCTAGTTGTTTGTGATCCAGAATGACTATTCTCCCACGGTTATAACGGATGATACCTCTATTTTGTAAAGTATTGGCGGCAATAGTAACTCCCGCACGACGCACACCTAACATATTAGAAATAAATTCTTGGGTTAACTCTAATTCATTAGTCAAAACACAATCATATACTGATAATAACCATCGAGCTAATCTTGCTTCAATTTTGTGTTGTCGATTACAAGCGGCACTTTGGGCAATTTGTGTTAATCGGGCTTGGGTATGGAGAAGTAATATTTTTTGTAATGCACCACCTTCTTTAAATTCACGAACTAATATACTGGATTTCATTTTTAGGCTTTTTCCCGACATTTGTACGATCGCGCGACTGATAGTAAACTCGCCACCTAAAAATACTGGTAATCCGATCATTCCTTCATTCCCGATTAAACCAATTTCTGTAGTTGATCCATTTTCCATGATAGAAACTAAAGAAATCATTGCTGTTAGAGGAAAATAGACTACTTGAATAGGCTCATAGGCTTCATGTAAAATTGTGCCGGAAGTTAAGGTAACTTCTTGTAAATGTGGCGCGATTTTTTCAAATTCAGACTCCGATAAAGTGCGAAGTAACTTATCAGACCTCTTGCAAAATTAAATACGAGATAGGATTAACCAGAATAATCTATAATTTTGGGCGATGGAGGATACCTTAAGTATAAGATTTAATTATGAAACTTGAGAGAATAAAAAAATTAAAGCCAGAAAAGTTTAAAAGGAGATTTGGAGTAAAAAAAGAAACCTATAATCTTTTAGTAGAAATAGTCAAAAAAGAACAAAACAATCACAAAAGAGGAAGGAAAAGCAAATTAACAGTGTCCGAGCAGATTTTAGTAACCTTGGAATATTTGAGAGAATATCGAACTTATTTTCACATATCAGAGTACTGGAATATCTCAGAATCAACGGTTTGTAGAACAGTTCATAAAATTGAAAAAATCTTGCTCAAATCAGGTTATTTTTCCCTAGGTGGTAAAAAAGAATTGATAAAAAAAGAGAATGAAATTAAGGCAGTATTAATAGATGTTACTGAAATAGCAATCGAAAGACCAAAAAAAAGACAAAAAATTTACTATAGTGGCAAAAAGAAGGAACATACATTTAAAGCACAATTAGTAGTTAATAAAGATACCTTGGAAATAATTTGTTATGTAAATGGACGAGGAAGAGAACATGATTTTAAAATTTTTAAAAACAGTAGATTACCATTAAGTGAAAAAATAAAGTGTTTAGTAGACAAAGGTTATCAAGGTATAGAAAAAATTCATAAATTAAGCGAAATACCAAAAAAGAAAACAAAAAAAAGAAAGTTAACCCAAGAAGAAAAAAGAAAAAATAGAGAGTTAAATCGACAAAGAATCGTAATTGAACATGTAAATAGAAAACTTAAAATATTTAGAATACTATCAGAAAAATATAGAAATAAAAGAAAAAGATTTGGGTTAAGATTCAACTTAATTGCGGGAATTTATAACTATGAAATAGTGAAAAAAGACATAGCTATTATTTAAGAACTATATTAAAGAATCCAGTAAATTAATTTGTGTATTTTATCGCCAATGGGTATTTACTTTCCTAGGTTGAGAATTATATAAGCAAGAATTATGATTAACTGTATAAAGGCACTTATTTTCTTTAATTAAATTAAAGGCGATTGCTAATATTTTGTCTTATCCTATCATCTTTTTATGTTCATTATAATTTTGCAAGAGATCTATTGAGGGAAATTGAATTTTTATTAATCAAAGTGTAAAAAAAAACTTGCTATTAATAACAATTATATAAAATTACTTTCTTGTCTGTACGTTACCGTACATTGTTAATAATTTTAAAACATTTTCCACCAACGACGACTACCATCAGGTAAAATAGTATTCCAATTTACCTTAGCAGATTTTAATTGTTGTTGATTTACCTTGGCATTTTTTAGATTTGCACCACATAAATTAGCATTAGTTAAATTAGCATTGGTTAAATCTGCACTTCCTAAATTTGCCCCCTTTAAATCGGCGTTTTCCAAATTGCTTTTAGAAAAATAAGTTTGCACTAAATTAGTATTGGTTAAGTCGGCATTACTTAAGTCTGCACCATAAAAATTAGCTTGAGATAAACTTGCTTCTGTAAAAATAGCTCCTTGTAACTGAGAATAACGAAAAATACATTTATTTAATTTACCACCCACTAAGTTTAACCCTTGTAAATTTTGATCACTAAAATCTTTTTTACCGTTGTTAAAAGCTGTGAGAAATTTTTCTGTATCCCATTTAATAGATGCTATCTTATTGGCATTATTACTCTTTCTGTCTTGAATTGCCTTTTCTAGTCTTGCAGTTGCGGATAAAGTTTGGCTTAACTGACTATTGGTTGCATCAGCCATTGTCACATCCCCCATGTTGGAATCTTTCACATTATGTTGAGAGGAGGGAGTCTTATTAATATTTTGACTTAAACTTTGTTGAAAGGGTTGGAGATTAAGGGCTTCAATTAATTCATCGACAGTTTTATAACGTTCTTTGGTATCTTGTGCTAACATTTTGTCAATAACTTTAGTTAACGCTGAACTGATGTTAACATTTTCTTGCCAGAGTAATTTTCCTGTATCTGGATCGATCGCAAAATTTTTCGGAGATTTACCCGTTACCAAATAAACACAAGTTGCCCCTAAAGCAAAAATATCACTAGAATAAATAGGACGCATAGCTAATTGTTCAGGGGGTGCATAACCCATTGTACCGACGGAAAATTTAGTTAAGGCTGTTTGTCCAAAAGTTTTTGCTAATTGGGTGTTAACTTGATCTTTTACTGCTCCAAAATCAATTAATACTAACTTTTCATCTTTTTTTTGTCGTAAGATATTCGCTGGTTTAATATCTCTGTGAATAACTCTTTCCGAGTGTAGATACTTAAGAATGGGAGTGATGTCTTCTAAAAAGCGTCTTAAAGCTAATTCTCCATAAACTCCTGTGGTTTTGACTTCTCTTTGTAAATTTTGACCATTAATTAATTCTTGAATTAGATAAAATCGATCGTTATCAACAAAGTAATCCATTAATTTAGGAATTTGAGGATGATTAATTTTACCTAAAGTTTTGGCTTCTCTTTCAAACAAACTAATAGCGGTATTTACGGCTTGAGCATCTTCTGCCATAGGTCGTAACTGCTTAATTACACATAGAGGATTACCTACCACTGTTAAGTCAACTCCAACAAAAGTCGCTCCAAAACCCCCTTTTCCTAACATTTTAATAGCCCGATAACGATGGTTAAGGATTAAATTAGAACCACAAGCATTACATTGTTTTAATTTTGGGTGATTTTTGGGTTCACTACAATCAGGATTTACACAGTAGCTAATAATCATAGGTTAATCATTGATAATTGATAATTGACAATTGATAATTGATAATTGTTACCTTTTTAATTACTCATTAATTACCACCATTTTCGTTTACCATCAGGCAAAACTGTACGCCAATTAGTTTTAGCACTTTTTAATTGTTCTTCATCAACTTTTGCTCCTTTTAAGTTCGCTCCTCCTAAATTGGCTTCTCTTAAAATAGCACTGGTTAGATTGGCATTTGTTAAATCCGCTCCCTGTAAATCAGCGTTTTTAAGGTTAGCTCGATATAATTCCGCCCTCTGCAAATTTGCTTCTTTAAGATTGGCTTGAGCTAAGTTGGCATTATAAAAATTAGTACGGTAAAGATTGGCTTTTTGTAAATTTACACCGATTAATTTACTTTGGGAAAAACTAGCCCCTGCTAATTTTAATCCTTGTAAATCTAGTTCGCTTAATATTTGTTGGCTAAAATTACGGTTTCCTTGACGATAATCTTGAACAATCACTTCTGGAGTTAGTTGAACTTTTGCTTGGGAAGGAGGCAAAACATTTGATGCTTTTGGGGGGGGTGTATTACTTCCTTGTTTTTCTTTTCTTTTTCTAATGGCTTCCGCTAGATTTTGAGAGGTGGAACTGGCGATCGTAACTTCATCATCTTCATCTGTAATTGTATCTCTATTAAGAGTATCTTTAGCTGAACTCAAATTTACCATGCCACCAGCTAATTCTTGCTCATAGGGTACTAAATCCAAAGCCTTAATTACTTCATCAGCCGAAATAAAACGTTTACGGACATCTAATTCCAACATTTTATTTAACACTTTGGCAAAGTTTGCGGTAACATTGGTGTGTTTTTCCCAAGCCAATTCTCCAGTATTATTATCACATAAATCTTTTGGCGCTTTTCCCGTCAATAAATAGATACAGGTAGCTCCCAAAGCGTAAACATCACTAGAATAGACTGGACGCATAGCTAATTGTTCGGGAGGTGCAAATCCCATGGTACCTACAGAAATTTTGGTAAAGGCACTTTGAGGATTTTGATTCATTAATTGAGTACTAGCTTGTTCTTTTACTGCCCCAAAATCAATTAAGTATAGTTGATTAGTTTGTTTTTCTCGTAATATATTTCCGGGCTTGATGTCTCGGTGAATAACTTTTTGAGAGTGAATATATTGTAAAACAGGCAACATTTTACGGAGAAACTGTTTAGCTGAACTTTCTTGATAAATACCACCTTTTTTGATTTCTTTTTCTAAGTCTTTACCTAAAACAAAATCTTGAATCAGATAAAATTGTTCGTTTTCTTCAAAGTAGTCTAATAGTTTGGGTATTTGTTTATGATCCAATTTTGCTAAAGTTTTCGCTTCTCTGGCAAACAAATCCAAAGCAGTACGATGGGCTTCAGGATTATTCGCTGACAATTCTAACTGCTTAACTACACAATATTGATTTTTTTGTGCCATGTCCACAGCCAAATATGTTGTGCCAAAACCACCCCTACCAATTTTTTTGATAGCGACATAACGCTTATGAAGAATTAAGTCCGATTGACAACTTCGGCATTTTTTGGTTTTGGTATCATTTTGTGGGTTGTCACAGTGGGGGTTGAGGCAATAAATAACGCTCATTCACTCTCCTTTCGACCGTGAGTTAATTTTGATTGTTCATCTCAAGACGTACTATTAGTTTATCGTAATTTTTCAACAGCAAGAATAAAAAATGAGTTCGGAGTTGAGAATTTAAGAATAAAAATGATATGGTATCGATCGATCATCCAAAAATCACCGAAAAGTATAGGTTAGAGTTCACTATGTTCCCTAAGTTTCAATTTAGAAGTATAACCCATCGTTTGATCTTTGGTTGTATTGTTGCGGCTTTATTGATTTATAGTTTGTCTTACTCGCAAATGCGTCAGGTTGTACAATCTGGAGTCGTTACTTGGATGACTGATGTAGCTCAATCTCGAATTGATTCAGTAGCGGTGGAAATTGAGGGAATATTAGAATCTGTACAGAAGAATAGTGAATTTGTGATTGATTCTTTTGGGTCAAGGGAATTTGATCAGGATAGCATATTATCAATACATCGATTAATGGCAGAACAGTCAATCATCAAAACCTTTGCTATTGGTCGTTTTTCTGAAGTTAATAGAGAGTATGATCAATTATTTGGTTTGCGTCGCAATTTTCAAACTTTAACAGAATTAAAAAGTAATGACTCGATCGATTTACTCAACTCCTGTCATAGTAATTCATCTCATGTTTGGTTAACTTCTAAATCTCAAAATTTAATTTATTGCCATCACTTAAATTCAAATCAAACAAAAATACCACAACTAAATGTTGCCATAGAGATTAGTTTAGACTGGCTAGAACCCTTAGTCATTCGTAAACTTAATGTAGTCGATAAAATAAATCATTTTCCCATCGGTGAACCTTTTGTGATTGATTTGTCTAAACACCAATGGTTGGTGAGTCCTTCGAAAAACATACGATCATTATCTTGGTTTTCCCCTGAATATAGCACTGTACCTGAGTTTAAATCGAAAAAAAATACTTCTCAAATTTTTACAGATTCTCAAGGCACTCTCATTTTCACCATTTTACCGAAAACATTTTGGGCTTTAGGTATTGCTATTTCTGAGAAACAAATGACATTATTTCGTCAAAACTATCTTTGGACAATTATCTTATCCATGACAAAGGATATGATTTTAATGTGTTTGGTCATTTTTTTTATATCTCGACAGACAACCAAATCTTTACGGGCTTTAATTGTTAGTACAGAAAATATTGCTCAAGGTAATCTTAATACTATATTACCTATTACTCGTCAGCGGGATGAGGTTGGCAGACTCACAAAGGCTTTTCATCATATGCTTTTAGCTTTAAAAACCTATATTCAGGAGTTACAAGAAACCACTGCCGCCAAGCAAAAAATGGAAAGTGAACTATCCATTGCCGCTCAAATACAACGATCGATGATACCGTCAATTAAAGTAATAGATGGTTCTAATTTAGATTATGAAATATCAGCACTATTCCAACCAGCGAGGTTAGTGGGAGGTGATTTATATGATTTCTTTTCTCTCGGAGACGATCGATTATGTATCATTATTGGAGATGTAGCTGATAAAGGAGTACCTGCCGCATTATTAATGGCACGAACAGTAACTCTTATTCGTACTGTTACAAAAATGACAGATATACCCCAGAAAATTTTACAAGCAGTTAATCATGAATTGTGCATCGATAATGAAGAATGCTTATTTGTCACCTTGTTTTGTGCCGTGCTAGATTTAAAAACAGGTATTTTAAACTATGCTAGTGGTGGTCATGACACACCTTTACTGTTACGAGAAGGAAAAGTTAATTTTTTAGAATTGGAAACTGGGCCACCTTTAGGAATAGAAGAAGATGCTTTTTATCCAGAGCATAGATATTTATTGAAGCCTCATGATTTAATTGTACTTTATACTGATGGTATTACCGAAGCCATGAACATCGAAGGAGAATTTTTTTCTAGTGAGCGACTAATAGATCTTCTTAGAAATAATTCATTTTATAATCCTGCACGAGTAATTTATGCCATCGAGTATTATCATCAACAGTTTATCAAAGAAGCCCCCCAATCTGATGATTTAACTTTACTGGTGCTTCAGTATCATCCCTCAAACCCCTTTTTTCAGGAGATTAATGTTTTGCAATGGAAAATTACCATTAATAAGGAATTAACCGAACTCGATCGAGTTAAGCCCCAAATAGGGTATATGCTACAAAAAGAGTTTATCACAGTGGAATCGATCCAAGATACTCAACTTATTGTGGAAGAAATTTTGGTTAACATCATCAATTATGGAGATAATGAAGATCCCTATGTCATTGATTTAGAATTTGAGATTAGAGACAAAACTTTAACAATAATTTTCCAAGATAGTGGTAAACCTTTTAATCCTCTGACAGAAATTGATCCCCCTGATTTATCTATGGATGATGAAAGAGAAGAAGGAGGACTTGGTTTTTATCTAGTTAAAGAGTTGGCACAGGAAATTGATTATATCTATCGTAACGGTAAAAATATATTAACGATCCATCAAAATATTACTAAAAAAATGTAGATTATATCAAAGGGTAAAGAAAAAATTTAACCTGAGTGAGCTATAAAATTTATGAGTGAAGGTAGCAATTAGCTCTTAGGGATTATTTTTTAGCTTTTTTTTCAATTAAAGAATAAGTAATCTAATTACTAATGTTGACCAAAAGTTTAACTTAATAATATCTGATAGCTACCCTTTCGACAATATTTTTTAACTTTTTCCTCTTCCCTTTTTCCTCTCGTCACCGAGAATTTATGATAAAGGTGCAAGATCTAAATATAACAACTTCTATAGTTTAAAACTTCCATTTATTCAAATCAAAATTGTTAGATCAAAAACGATGACATTAGAAATCCAAAGTAAACTAACTGAACCTACTACTATTTGCATTATTCTTAATGGAGAACTTGATGCCGTCACAACACCTCAACTTGATGAATTTATTACAACTAAAGTGAAGACTAATATCAAGAATCTTATTTTTGATCTTCAAACACTAAATTTTGTTTCTAGTGCCGGATTAAGAATTTTTGCAAAAGCTAGAAAAATGATGAAATCGAGAGAAGGAAAAATTTATTTTATTAATCCTACTCCTCAAGTGAAAAAAGTTTTTGATATTGTGAAAGTTGTACCTATTTCTGATGTTTTTCAAAGTGTTGAAGAATTAGATTCTTATTTAAGAAAAATACAGAGTAAAACTACGGATTAAAATATACTTTATTTTAAATTAATAATAACATTTATTACTGTCTTTTTTATATTTATAAAAGATTTTAACGTCTTTTTTTACTATCAAAACTTAACTCGATCGAAACTTATGACCAATCAAACTAAAGTATCAGTAATCGTTCCCGATTTATCATCTCAAGGTACAACGAGGGGTTACACGATCGCTCAAGGTTTACAAAAATTAGGTTATCAAGTTAATATTTTTGGTTTTTTATATGGTGAGCAAATATATCCAGAGCCTCCTTATGCTTTGCCAATTACCTATTTTTATGGGGTTAATTTGCCTAAATTTATAAAAACGGCATTCGATTTTATGACAGAAATTGATGGAGATATTTTATATGTAATTAAGCCACAATTAAGCAGTTTAGGTATCGGATTAGTTAAGGCATGGCGTAGTAAAAAACCGATAATTTTAGATATTGATAATTGGGAAATGGGAAGTTTTGGTGGCGATGATTGGCAATATCAAGGAAATATAATTAATGATATTTTGTCTAGTAATAGTGCATTGAAAAAACCGAGCTATCCTTTATATATTAAGTGGTTAGAAAAATCGATCGAAAAAGTAAATGGTATCACCGTTAGCAGTAAATTTTTAGAATATCGTTATGGTGGTACTTATCTACCTAATGTGAAAGATACAGATTTATTTGATCCTAGTAAATTCGATCGCACAGCTATTCTTGGTAAATACGGGTTATCCGATTATAAAATATTAATGTTTACAGGTACAGCAAAACCAGATCAAGGAATAGAAGACATCCTGAAGGCTTTAGACACTTTGAATCAAGAAGATTTGAAATTAGTATTAGTGGGCGGTAACAAAAATCAATCATCCTATGTTGATGATTTACAAAAAAAATGGGGACGTTGGATTGTACAAATATTGCCTCAACCCTTTGATGGAATGCCAGAGTTTATCGCCATGAGTCATATTGTCATGGTGACACCAAGAGATAGTTTAACCACCGTTGCAAAATTTCCCTTCGAGTTAATTGAGGGTATGGCTATGTCAAAACCGATTATAGCAAGCCAGGTAGGAGAAATCCCCAATATTTTATCGAATACAGGATATTTAGTTCCACCTGAATCTCATACCTCGATCGAGCTACAAATTAAAAATATTTTGAACAACTATAGCGAAGCCCAGAGTAAAGGTAATTTAGCAAGGCAACGTTGTATAGAGAATTATAGCATGGATAATCTAACTAAGGGTTTAGCACAAATAATTAGTTTGATTCCGAGAATGTAGAATTAAGTAGATTGGGTTAAACTCAGATCTTTCATCAGTACAATAGTACTAATTAAATAAAACACTAAAAATCAATTCTTATCACTTTTCCCTGTTCCCTTTTCCCTCTGATCACCGAGAATTTATGATAGAGGTACAAGATCTAAATTTAAGCTAATAATCCTCCGACAAATAAATCAAAGATTCTGTCGGCAGGAGTTCTAATAACATTAAATCTGAGAACGAAGTTGTTCCAACATTTTGTCGATATGTGCTATTTCAGGATGTTCTGTTATATTTTTATCTACCGCTTTTTGAGACAACTTAATTTTTTTACCTAACTGTAATATATCATTTACAAGTCTCTCTCGATACTGTTCTAACTCTGTAATCACTTCTCCAATTTCTTCTTTTGAAGGGGAAAGATTCGCTACTTCTGACATGGTAAAATACCTCTTTTTATAATAATCATGAATATAACTTAATATCTTGCCAAATAAGATAATCTTAAGTAAAGTAAACTTTAAAAAAATTTTTTTTTGAAATGGATATTAGTCAAATAGAAACTAAATTAACCTCTCAAGATTTTCAAGATAGACTTGATGCTGTTACCGCATTAAAAGATTATTCTGCGGATGTTGCCATTCCATTACTAATAAAACTTAAAAAAGATCAGCAATTTTTAGTTCGCTCTTTTGTTGCTATGGGTTTAGGAAGGAAGAAAAGTCCAGAATCTTTAGCCACTTTATTAGAAATGCTCAAATTTGATGCCGATACAAATGTTCGAGCCGAAGCCTCTAATTCTCTCTCTTTTTTTGGTGAAATTTCTATTCCTCATTTACAACAGGCTTTTCATCAAGATGATAGTTGGTTAGTTCGTCTTAGTATCTTAGCTGTTTTCATGGATTTTAAATGCCCTGATGAATTATTTGACATTTGTCTATGTGGCATTGCAGGGGATGATTATACGGTAAAGGAAACGTCTATTAGAGGTTTAGGGGAATTAACGAGTACTTTTAAAGAAGATTCTGCCTTAGTAGAATTATTAAAGATGGTAGATGATTCCTCTTGGCGTATTCGGGCTAAAGTTGCTTTAGCATTAGGTAATTTTTCTGATCCTAAAGCTAGAGATGCTTTAAGCAAATTAAAACAAGATCAAGATATTCGAGTTGTTAAAGCTGTTCTGGATGCCACAATTAATAATTAACAATAAATCATCCATTAGTAAATTTTTTAAGTTCGTTAATTAAATGATCAAAATAAGGAGAAATATAATTTTTTTCTTCCGGTGAAAATTCCGCTAAACTAAAATATTTTAAATTTTCTAAACCTAAAATCATAGCAGGTAATGGAACTTTTAATTCTTGGTATAATAACTCCATATTTTCAAGTCCTTCTTGACTGATAAATTCTTTTATTTCACCTCCTATACCATAGCTGATACACCTTAAAAAATGCCAAAAATCTCGCCAACAAGCTAACGCTCTTTCGGGAGGATATAATTCTCCCCCCGGTTCAATAATAGAAGGGAAAGAAATTAAAACTTTTTCCCTTGCTCTTCCTACTATTCGATCGACTTTATCTCTTAATATTTTGCTTTTGGTGAGACTTTTTTCTATATCGGGTAAAAGATTTTGTATTTCTTGAATATTAATATCACTCAAATATTTACCTTCATCATCAGCTTTTTGAAAAATATTAATTACCGATTCAGGATAAATACTTTTTACCCTAGCCGTGCTGAAAATTCTCGCTTTAGGAATTAATTGTTTGGCTCTTTCTGTTAACATAAAATTTTGTGATAATTATTATTTTATTTTTGCCTTGATTAAAAAGTCTGATTCGTTAATTAAAATATCTTGTAGTTCAAAATCTCCTAATTGATTTAAAGCCATTAAACAAGCATATTTAAGATCAAAAATATTTGTTTTTAAACTCTCTTTTAATAAGGGAATAACATCTTTATTTCCTAAATTTGCTAATGCGATCGCCGCCGCTCCACGAGACTTTTGAAATTGAGGAGCTTGATTTTGTAATGATTCAACTAACAAATCGTAAGCAGGTTGGTATTTTAACCATCCAAATAGTTTCATGACATGATAATGTCCCCCATAATCATTATGAGCTAATTCGTTATAGGTTTTAATCAACGCTTCTGGTAAAACATCAGAGTAATTTTCTAACAAAGTTTTACTACCAAGATAACATCGTCCAAAATCCGTATGATACAATTCATTAATCAAAAATTCGATATTAGGAGTTTGATCATATTCATGAACTAATTTTAAATCAGAAGGATGATCCCTAATAACTTGATCTAAATAAGGCTCGATGTCTGCAAAAGTTTTAAATCCTTTATTGATGGAGTTTTCTCCTAAAGCACGAATTGCCCGTAAACGAAAAACCAGAGAAACAGGACAACAGGCAATTTCACTAATAGCAGGATAATAATTTAGATCCATTAAATCTTGAATAGAAGCTCGTCTTACATTAACACTATCGGATTGCAAAAATTCGACAATACGATCGACCTGACTTTGATCTTTTGTTAAAATGGCGATAGCTGATAGTGCAGAACTAGCAATACATAGATCATCGGAATCAATAAACTTTTTAATAACTTCAGTAGCTGGTTGATAGTTTAATTTAGCTAAATTTTGAATAATAACCCGATAATTTTGATCCGATTTATTTAATAATTCCGTAATTTCCTGCAAAATTTTTTCATCTTTAGTACCAATTTGTCCGATCGACCAAACAGCATTTTCAACGGTATAACAGTCATCATCATTTAAACAACGACAAATAACTTCTAAGGCTTGATTTGCTTTGAATTTTCCTAAAGTTTCGATCGCTTTTCTTCTAGTAATGCGATTATAAAGTTGATCATCACAGGTTTCGATCGCTTCGATTAAGGCTTGAATACTACGCTCACTTTTAAAATATACTAGATGAGAAGCACCAGCATAGCGATCGCTAGGATCTTCCAGTTGTTCAAGAGGAGTTTGCAATAATTTAATGGCTTGATCTTCGGTAATTGAAAAAAGACTGCTAAAACGTTTATCCATCAGAATTAGTTAATAGTTAATAGTTTTTAATTGCTAATTGCTAATTGCTAATTTCTATTGATCTTTTTTCCGAGAATACTTAACTGACTTAAACTTAATTACCTGTTCCAAACGAGATAACGCACTTATCGCCGACTCTTTAATGTAAGGATCTTGAGATTCGTCTTCACTTAAAGTTTTTAATACTTCCATTGCCTTATCTTCGGTAATAGAACCCAGTGCATTAACGATCGCCACCGATACAGAGATATTTTCCGTTGTTTGTAACGCTTCGATTAAAATATCCAAAGCTGGGGAACCGATCGCCCCTAAAGCCATAATTGAAACCAAATTAACCACAGGATTCGGATCATCAACAGTCGTTTTTAATGCCTCCATTCCGACTTCAGGAAAAGGCTCATCAGGATAGTTAACAGCAATTTGAGCTAAGGCTTTACCACAACTGGCTTTTACTACCACATTATCACTATTCATCAAACAATCAACAATCGGTTGTACCGCAGTAACTCCAATAACCCCTAAAGTTTTAACTGCCGATCGTCTATAAGTTACATCTTCCTCCCCTAAAAGACTAATCAAACGAGGAATAGTATTTTCATCTTGAAATTCAGCAATGTCAAGCATCGCCCTTTCTCTTAAATTAGGATTAGGGTGTTTTAATTGTTCAAAAAAAGAATCCATATATTTATAAATTTAAAGTTAATAAATTAATTTTTGAAAAAAGTTAGCCATTTTATCTCCTATAGAAATAGGATTTTAGTCCGTATATTTATAGATTGAATTTTTTTATTTAAAAACAGTTTTTATAGGGGTAAAATTCAGGTTAATTTTTGAGTTGATAAGCCAAAATACAATTTGACCAAAAACTAAAAAACCCTTGTTTTATTAGCTTAACCTATTACGGTAAACTATTAAGCCAAGAGTCTTTTAGATATTTAAAGAGTCTTTTATTTTATTAATTTAAAAACTCTGGAATTAACTTTCTTAGGAACTTAATACCAAGAATCGATTTACTCTATCAAAATTAAGATAAAGAGTTGATTACATAATCAAGGAGAGCATTGTACTCAGTTAATGCTTGAGCAGACATATCACGAGGAGCACAACCACGATTACGAGCAAAGCTAAGAGCTTCAACGTAAGGAGCAGTAGGTAATCCTAAAGTACGATAAACTTCACGCTGACCGGCAATACCCCACTCATCAAGAGGACCAGTTCCACCAACAACTAAAGAATAGTTGATTAAACGTAGATAGTGTTTGATGTCACGAGCACATTTTTCTTTGAAAGTAGGGGTGGAATTAGCTTCACCCGCATTATTGAGGTAAGAATACTTTTTGATACAAGCATCATAAGCTTCTTTAGCAACTGCATCGAGGTTAGCAGCTAATTTTTCGGCAGCTTCTAAACGAGCAGCAGCACGTTGAATAGAACCTTGTACAGATTCTAAGTCAGAGGTACTAGGGAAACGTCCGGCAGCATCTGCAGCGGCAACAACTGTGGTAATAACAGACTTCATATCTTTTGTATTTCTAAATTTGACTTAAGTGAACTTGAATTTTTATCGTATTGGCAGGTTCAGACATGGAACAAACCAATTAGGTAAATGAACAACCGTCAAAAGATGGTTATAGATAGACTGATTAGCTGAGAGCAGCAATTACACGATCGAAGTAGCTGCTAGATTCAGCAACTAAACTTGCACAACGATCTTCTACCACAGGGGTACCCATTTTACGAAGTTTAGCACCAGCAAGAGCTTCGCTAGGATTATCTTGAATGTGAGCAGCGGCTTGAGCTTTCATAATAGCAACTGCACGAGCAGTGGACTGAAGGGGAACACCTAAAGCAGTGTAGGTTTCTTTTAAACCATTTAAACAACGATCGTCTAATACGGACGCATCACCTGCTAATAAGGCATAGCTTACATAACGTAAGATAATTTCAGCATCACGTAAACAAGCAGCCATACGACGGTTAGGGTAGCAGTTACCACCTGCTTGGATTAACCCAGTATTTTCGCAAATCATACCAGCTACAGCATCAGATACCATGCAACTTGCATTACTAGCAATAGCATTAACGGCATCAAGACGACGATTACCTGAAGCAATAAAGCTACGTAATTGGTTTAAATCATCTCCACCAATGGGAGCAGTTTTACTATCGGCGGACACAACCGCTCTTGAAAAAGCGTCTAACATTCAGCTCTCCTTCAATATATTTTTTTTTAAACAACGTTTTGGTTCTTTATTGAACCTGTTAAATATAAAGATAAATCATGAGGGATAATTTAAAAAATTCTGAGGAAAGTAATTAACAATCTGTAACATTTATAACAGAACTCGAAAAAATATATCTTGGAATAAAAGAAAAAAATCAAGAAGAATTAGAATTTTCCTAAATTACATAGCGATACTTACAGCGGTTTTCAAATGAATAAACTACAATGTGCAAACCAACCAAAAATCTCATCTTCTGTTATTTGAGCGATTGCTTCGCTAATATTATGGTTTAATTCTTCTTGAGTTCGAGGTTCTCCTTGGCGAAGAAATTCTTTGAATTTTTACCAACATAATTCAATGGGGGATAAATCTACGGAATAACCAAAAAAGAGAAAAACTATCCTTATCTGTGGAAGAAAAATTTGACAGGAGATACTTTTAATGATCTTTTTTCGGTGAAGGTATTGTTTATGAGTTACATAAACATAATATTCCTTTCCCGTTTTTCCTTTTTATATTTAACAGTTATTGATAGGTTACAATCTACATAATCCCCTTTATTTTTTGACATCTTAATAATTAGTTTTAAGGATCCCAAATGGGTTCTATCGAAAGAATATCCATCTATTCTCGATAGTATTTATCAATACTGAGATCTTGCACTCATAGTGAAAAACATCTCGGGTTTTAGATTTCAGGTTTTAGGTTAAGAAAAAACAATTAACTTTAAGCTATTCTGCAAAAAAAACTCTTAATTGTTGCCTCAACCTTCAAAATAGTCAAAAATCATTAAACCTGACACCGACTACCTGCCACCTTTTATTTAGTTTTTATGTATTGGTACAAGATATGAGAATAAACTAAAAAATAGTAATTATGAATTTGATAGAACTTTGATCGAATAGCTAATAAAATTCATTTCTCCCACTACACTAAAATTAAAATTATTATATAACTACTGTAAATGGCTGCGATCGTAATTTGTACTGTTAATGCTCGATGTTTACCCGTTTTAATTGCATCTATCACATTTTATCTCCCATCTGATGTAACAATTTATATATCAGGTTCAAATCTCAAATGTCCTAAACATAAGACGGTTAATTTTTCCAATCAAAGTACTAATTTTGGTGATGCTTATAACTATGCAGTCAAAGAGGCTTTTCAAGATCATCAAGAAGTAGTTATTGCTAACGATGATATTGTTTTAACTCCTGATAGTTGGCAATATTTGATGGAAGATGTTGAAAAATTACGATCGACATCATTAGGATGGGTTGCCAGTCGTTCAGACTATGCCAGAGGAAGACAAAATATTCGTTATACCGACAAAATCCTGAATAACTATCTTCGTTATCCTTGGGAAAATGAAGTTATCGAAGAATCTGTCATAGCTCCTATTTTTGCATGGATTTCTCGCCGTGCTTGGATTGATTTTCCTCCCATCAACTGGTTTTCAGATGATATTCAGTGTTTAGAAATGCGATCGAACGGTTTAAAACATTATATCTCCCGTGCCTATGTTCATCATGTAGGCAGTCAAACCTGTGGCATGGATTATCAAAAATGTGTCCAAGAATCTCGTCTCTGGATCGAAAAACACCGTCCCGATTTAGCTCCCCTTTGGTTTAACAATTCACCAAAAGTTGAAGAAAAAGTCAACATTCTTACCCCCACCGAACGAGAAAACAAGACTTTGATGGGTGTTGAAGAAAAAATCAACATAAGTTCTAGTACCCCAGAAGATCAAAAAATACCGACTTTGAAAGGGGGAGAACTTTTAGAAAACAAAACCGCCGAGCAATGGTATCAATTAGGGGTGACAATGGCAAATATTGGACAATCAGATCAAGCTAAAATTGCTTATCAAAAAGCCCTTAATCTTAATCCTAAATATGCACAGGCTTATAACAGTTTAGGATTGTTAGCCATTGCCGATGAAAATATAGATGAGGCGATCGAGTATTTTAAATCAGCTATTCGAGTTAATCCTAGTTATGCCTATGGTTATAACAACATCGGTTTAGCCTTACAAATGCAGAATAAACTTCCCGAAGCTCAATTATATCTGCAACAAGCCTTACAACAAAATCCTATCTATCACGAAGCCTTAGTTAATCTTGGTAATGTTTTAAGATTACAAGATCATATAGAAGAAGCCATTAAATGTTTTGAACGATCGATCGAACTTAAACCAGACTATGCCAAAGCCTATCAGTGTCTAGGTTCTGCCCTATCTCCTCTTTTACATCAAAATAAAATTAGTGTGGAAGAATTAAGAAATGTTTATTTAAAACTGCAAAGTTTAGATCCTAATTCCCTAGAGGCTTTTACCCGTTTATTTTGTCTGAGGGAGGGTACTTGTGATTGGACAAATCGAGAGTCAGATTTAAAAACCCTTTGGCGTGTCAGTCAACAAGAAATAGAGCAAAAGAAAATAACTACTATGCCTGTATTTGAGAGCGTTTATAAACCTTGGACTCGGCAACAATTAAAGCAAATTGCCATGAGTCACGGACAAGATTTTGAATCCCAATGGCGAAAAAAACGCCTTGAATGCAATTTTCAACACTCTCCCATTCTTAAGGGTAAACTGCGGATTGGCTATCTATCCCACGATTTTCGAGATCATGCCACCAGTCATTTAATGCAAACCCTTTTTAATCATCACGATCAAACTAATTTTGAAATTTTTGCCTATTCTAGTGGAGTTAATGATCAGAGTAGCTATCGTCAGCATATCATGGCTTCAGTGGATCAATTTCGAGACATCGCCAAACTAGATTATGAAGAAAGCGCTAAATTAATCTATGAAGATGGTATTAATATTTTAGTGGATCTCAACGGCTATACTCATGGTTCTCGTACCGCCATATTAGCACTACGTTCAGCCCCTATTCAAGTTAATTATTTAGGCTTTCCCGGTACTATGGGAGCGCCTTTCATGGACTATTTAATTAGCGATCGTATTATAACCCCTCCTGAATTTGCGGAAGATTTTACGGAAAAATTAGTTTTGCTTCCCCACTGCTATCA
Source organism: Geminocystis sp. NIES-3709 (assembly GCF_001548115.1). Taxonomy (GTDB): domain Bacteria; phylum Cyanobacteriota; class Cyanobacteriia; order Cyanobacteriales; family Cyanobacteriaceae; genus Geminocystis. The sequence goes on from NZ_AP014821.1 coordinate 1,582,853, forward strand.
AGTTAACGACAATCAACAAGTTATCGCAGATACTCCCATCACCCGTGAACAATATAACCTCCCTGAATCGGCTTTTGTGTTTTGTAGTTTCAACAATAAATATAAAATTGAGCCTGTGGTTTTTGATATGTGGATGAACATTCTCAAAGAGGTAGAAAATAGCGTACTTTGGTTATTAGTTGGGGATAAAACCACTCAAGGCAATTTGCAACGGGAAGCCACCATCAGGGGAGTTGATGCCCAAAGGCTTATTTTCTGTGGTTATGTACCCAAAGCCGAACATTTAGCTCGTCATCGATTAGCGGATTTATTCATTGATACCCTTTATTGTAATGCTCACACCACAGCTAGTGATTGTTTATGGGCGGGATTACCCTTAATTACTTGGCAGGGTGAAACCTTTGCTACCCGTGTGGCTTCCAGTCTTTTAACTGCCATTGGTTTACCCGAATTAATTACCACTAACTTAGAAGACTATCAAAAATTAGCTATTACTTTAGCTCGATCGAGCCGTAAATTACAAGCTATCAAGAAAAAACTTGCTAAAAATCGCCTTACTTATCCCCTCTTTGATACCCCTGTTTTCACCCGTCATTTAGAAAAAGCCTATCAAAAAATGTGGGATATTTATGAACAACAAAAACCACCTGAAATGATAGAAATAGATCGAACATCATAACTCGCTTTGCAATAAATTGACAAAGCTAATAGCCTAAATCTGCTGAAGCGATTATCAGAAAATTCCATTAGTCGCTTTAGCTGACTTGTGCTGTAAGTCATGAAATTTATTTCTTGGCGGGTAATGATACCATACCTATAATTATATTAACCTCGATCGATCGCTGCTCGGCGGCACTAGGCGATCACGAAGTGCCACTTTTAGTGATCGAACATCATAAAATTATATCTGCATCGACGCTGAAAATGATAAACTAGAATAAAACACCTATTCGATCGAACTCGAATAACAACTGATGAACGTAAGTATCCTAGAGAACATACTCGCAAATTTCGCTACATCCATTAATTTTTGGACAGATTTTGAGTTAATCTTTGGTTCACAATTCGATCGAACCACAGCCGAAAATATCAAGGATCAATGGGAAAACCAAGATTTTAGCTCGTTACCTCCCATAGAAACAGTCTCTCAAAATGTCTTAGGTACTGCCGTAGCAGGTTATGCCCTCAGTAAAAACACTATCTATATTTCAGAGTTGTTTCTTAATAGCTCCACTCAAGAACAAATTACCGCAGTATTATTAGAAGAAATCGGTCACTATGTGGATGCCCAAATCAACACCCTTGACACCGAAGGAGACGAAGGAGAGCTATTTTCAGCTATAGTACGAGGAGTTACCCTGAGTGAGACGCAATTACAGCATATTCGAGAGGAAAACGACACCGCCACCATTATCATTCAAGGGAAAGCCACAGAAATAGAACAGGCAAACTTTGGTACTGTCACCAATTTTACCGTTGGCAATCAGCCTCGATTCGTTAGAGTGGGAGACTTTAATGGAGATGGAAAACTAGATTTTGCCGTTGCAAATCAATCAGATGATAATATCTCTATCTTGTTAGGCAACGGTAATGGAGGGTTCACAAATCATAATACGATAGCCGTTGGTGATAATCCTCAATCCCTTGCCATAGGAGACTTTAATGGTGATGGCAAACAAGATATTGCAGTTAGTAATCGTAACGCTGGAACTTTATCAATATTATTAGGGAACGGTACAGGTAGTTTCACAAATCAAACTACTATAAGTACCCCTTCTAATCCTCGAGTTGTTACCGTAGCAGATTTTAATGGAGATGGAAAACAGGATCTTGCCATTGCTAATAGCGGAGGGAATAGTATCTCAATACGATTAGGTGACGGTAGTGGTGGTTTTTCAGGCACTACTAATCTTCTCGCTACTAATGCTGTTTTCGTGTCAGTGGGAGATTTTAATGGTGATGGTAAACTTGATCTTGTCGGTGGTAGTTACAGTGGCGATCGAATATCCATATTTTTAGGCAATGGTGATGGTAGTTTTGGTTCTCCTACCAATATTACCCTTGGGGATGGTACTAGAACTCCAGCAATAGGTGATTTTAACGGAGATGGAATACAAGATTTAGCGGTTGCTAATGATTTAAGTCAAAATGTATCAATATTATTAGGTGATGGTAATGGTGGGTTTACTTTTGGTACGACTCTTGGCAGTTTTACTGGTTCTGTACAAGATGTAACCATAGCAGATTTTAACAAAGATGGAAGACAAGATCTCGCTGTTGCTCAAGGGGGTTCTGTTTCTATCTTATCGGGAAACGGTGATGGTAGTTTTGTTACTGCCCAAAATTTTACACCGACAACAATAATTCGTTCTTTGTCAGTGGCAGATTTTAACGGAGATGGCAAACAAGACATCGTCACCGTTAACTATAGTAATTCAAACGCATCTGTACTTCTTAATACCACTTCCACTGTCACCATGACGGGAGGAACGACTCCCACCCAAGAGGGAAATTCTAGCACCTTTACCATTAACCTCGATCGACCTGCACCCTCTGGAGGCATCGTAGTTAACTTCAATGTGACTGGTAGCACTGCAACCATCAATGATGACTTTACCTTGACGGCAGGGGCAGGTATCTCTAATGTCAATACAACCAATAATACCTTTACCATTGGGGCAGGACAAACCACTGCTACCCTCAACCTCAATGCCTTAACCGATGGAAATACAGAGGGGAATGAAACGGTACAAATCAACCTTACATCAGGAACGGATTACATCCTCGGTAACAACTCCACCGCCCAATTTAAACCTCAGACTACCTTCGCCGTAGTTAGTGCTCCTCGATCGATAACAGTAGGGGATTTTAATGGAGACGGCAACGTTGACTTCGCTATTGTCAATGTCAGTAGTGCTAACGTATCAATACGATTAGGAAACGGTAGTGGAGGCTTTAGTACCGCCACCACCCTAGCTGTTGGTGCAGGTCCTTACTCGTTAACCGTGGGGGATTTTAATGGAGACGGCAACGTTGACCTCGCTACTGCCAATCGAGATAGTAATAATGTCTCAATATTATTAGGGGATGGTACAGGAGGCTTTAATACCGCCACCACCCTAGCTGTTGGTAATAGTCCTCGAGGGATAACAGTGGGGGATTTTAATGGAGACGGAAAACTTGACCTCGCTGTTGCCAATGCCAATAGTGCTAATACATCAATATTGTTAGGGCTCGGGAATGGAGGCTTTAGTACCCCCACTACCTTAGCTGTTAGTTTCCAACCTCGATCGTTAACCGTGGGGGACTTTAATGAAGACGGCAAACTTGACCTCGCTGTTGCCAATCAAAGTGGTCCGGATGGTCTTAGTAGTGTATCAATACGGTTAGGAAATGGTAGTGGAGGCTTTAGTACAGGCACCACCCTAGCTGTTGGTACTACTCCTTTCTCGATAACAGTAGGGGATTTTAATGAAGACGGCAACGTTGACCTCGCTGTTGCCAATCAAGGTAGCAATGATGTATCAATATTGTTAGGAGATGGTACAGGAGGCTTTAGTACAGGCACCACCCTAGCTGTTGGTTCAGCGCCTACATCGGTAACAGTAGGGGATTTTAATGGAGACGGCAAACTTGACCTCGCTACCGCTAATCAGACTGGTGCTAATGTATCGATACGGTTAGGAGATGGTACAGGAAACTTTAGTATAGGCACCACCCTAGCTGTTGGTAATAGTCCTCGAGGGATAACAGTGGGGGATTTTAATAGAGACGGCAAAGTTGACCTCGCTACTGGCAATAACAGTAGTAATAATGTATCGGTTATCCTCAATGCAGATCCTAGTGCCCTAATCACTATCACTAATGCTGCCTCTAATCAATCCCCAGTGATTACCAGTGGTTCAGCTTTCAATTTTGCGGAAAATAATACAGTTACCGTCTTTACCGTCACTGCTACCGATGCCAACGGTGGTGATACCTTAACCTATAGCATTACAGGAGGAGCAGATGCTTCCCTGTTTAACATCAATAGCTCTAGTGGATCGGTTACTTTCATCAATCCCCCGAATTTTGAAAATCCATTGGATGCAGGTACAAATAACATCTATGACATTACTGTCACCGTTAATGATGGTACTGTAAATGTCAATCAAAATGTCGCAATCACTGTCACAGACGTAAATGAAGCACCTGACATCACTTCTACTAATGTTGCCTCCGTGAATGAGAATATTGCCACGACTACAGTAGTTTATCAAGCAACGGCTACAGATCCAGACACCACTTCTCCTAACAATACCATTACTTGGAGTTTAGGGGGAACAGATGCTAGTGACTTTACCATTAATTCCACTACAGGAGAAGTTCGTTTTATTACGTCTCCCAACTTTGAAACTCAAGACACCTATGACATTAACGTAATTGCCACCGACGGTGGTTCATTATCGGATACTTTAACCGTGTCGATCGAGATTAATGATGTCAACGATACTCCAGAATTAATTAATCAAATTCCTAATCAAAGTACTTTTGAACAGATTGCCTTTAATTTTATTGTTCCCGTTAATACTTTTAGCGATGCCGACGGGGATACTCTTACCTATGGTGCTACTTTAGCCAATGGAAGTAATCTTCCTACTTGGTTAAGTTTTGATACGAATACTCGTACTTTTAGCGGTACACCCACTAACAGTGACATTGGCACTATTTCCGTGAAGGTGACGACAACGGATACGGGGAGTTTATCGGCAGAGGATACCTTTGACATCGTGATTCAACAGTTACAAACTGTGGTAGTTAATACCTCTGGTGGTAATGATGTTATTTCTGGAGGCGTCGGATTAAATCTCATTGACGGTGCCGGTGGTGATGATTCCATCTCTGGCAATGTTTTTGCCGATACCCTGAAGGGAGGTAGTGGTAATGATACTCTCAAAGGCTTTGACGGTAATGATTTTCTTGATGGTGGTAGCGGTAATGACCTTTTAAAAGGGGACAATGGCAACGATACTCTTTTAGGCGGTAGCGGTAATGATACTCTTGTGGGGGGTATGGGTAATGATACCTTAACAGGTGGTAGTGGTGTTGACTATTTCCGTTTTAATTCTCCTAGTGAGGGCATCAATAATATTACTGATTTTAAAGTGGGAGAAGATTCGATCGTCCTTCAGGGTAGTTCTTTTAGTTTACCTTTAGGAGTGTTGAGTTCAAGTCAATTTGTCATCGGTGCAAGTGCCACTACAGGAGATCATCATTTAATTTACAATGGAACTACGGGTAATTTATTCTTCGATGATGATGGTGTGGGGGGTAATGCACAGGTACAGATTGCTAGCTTAAAGCCTCGATTAGCCTTAACAAATCAATCTTTTATCGTTATCTAAAACTAAAACTCTTTATTAGTCGCTTTAGCACACTTGCGCTGTAAGTCATGAAATTTATTTTTTTGGCGGATAGTGATACAACAGCTATAGTGACATAAATTTCTTATCTGAAATCAATAACTCGTCTTGTAATAAATTGACAAAGCTAATAGCCTAAATCTGCGAAAACGATCTAAAAAAATTCCCTGAGTTACTACTCTTCTTAAATTATTGATAACATTGTTAAGAATTGTAACAAAAATGCCATTAAAATGGGATAACTCCTTGACAGTAGAAAAAAAAAAAGTTAAATTAATGAATATCGCACTTGGGCATATCAAATAAAAGCGAATATGCAAGAAAAGCAAAAAGTTACTCTTTATCTTCCACCAACACTGCATCGTCAACTTAAAGTTAAAGCAGCGATCGATACTGATTCTATGTCAGCATTAGTAGAGAAAGCCATCAGCTTTTATCTGAAACACCCAGACACAGTAGAGGAAGTAGAAGCGAGTTACGGAAAAACTCATCAAGTCCATGTTTGCCCCGAATGTGATGCCGCAATGGTAATGCGTGACGGAGAGATGATTTCTCTAAAAAATCAACCGAGTATAGTGGATGAAGAATTTCCCCTCATTGGTGAATGTAGTGAAATCACAGCAAATAAGGAAGGAAAAGAGGAGTTAATCCCCTGCTGATAAAGGTCAACAGACAAATCAGTGATTACCGCCAACCGCAAAATCCAAGAGAGGATCGACCCTATGAAAGAAGAGTTAAACATTCTCATTAAAGCTCAATATCCTCTGATTTATTTAGTAACTTCAGAAGAAGATAGAGCGGAAGAATCCATAGCAACTATAGTAAATGAGTCGTCATCTCAAGGACACCGCCGAGTATATCTCTGGACAGTTACTCGTGGAATTGTTGAGTATTGTCAACAAGGTAGTCAGTCTGTACAACATAATACCGTTTCTCCCGAAGCGGCGATCGAATGGGTAATCAGACAAAAAGAAGCAGGGGTTTACATTTTCAAAGACTTACATCCTTATTTAGAATCGCCTCCTGTAACTCGTTGGTTAAGAGATGCGATCGCTACTTTTAAAGGAACAGATAAGATCATTATCTTAATGTCACCCTATCAACAAACACCTTTAGAACTAGAAAAAGATTTAGTGGTGTTGGACTTTCCCTTACCTCAAGCTCATGAGCTAGATCAAGTATTGGGAAGAGCTTTAAAGCAAAGCAAAAGCAAACAACCATCTCCTGAAGTCAAAGAAAAATTACGCAGAGCGGCTCTTGGTTTAACCATAGATGAAGCAGAAAAAGTATATCGAAAAGCTCAAATCAAAGCGGGACAATTAAGCGAAAATGAAGTCGAAATCGTCCTCTCAGAGAAAAAACAACTTATTCGGCGTAACGGTATCCTTGACTATATGGAAGAGGACGAAACTATTAACAGTGTGGGGGGCTTAGAAGAACTCAAACATTGGTTGAAACAGCGTTCCGAAGCCTTCAGCGAAAAAGCGAGAGCCTATGGATTACCACAACCGAAAGGAATGTTGATTTTAGGAGTGCCGGGCTGTGGAAAATCTCTCATCGCGAAAACCACCTCTAAACTTTGGGGATTACCTCTACTAAGATTAGATATGGGTAGAGTTTACGACGGTTCAACGGTAGGAAAATCCGAAGCAAATCTTCGCAGCGCCTTAAAAACTGCTGAGTCTATTTCACCAGCAATATTATTTATTGATGAATTAGATAAGGCTTTTGCGGGAGGAGCAGGATCGGCAGATTCTGATGGTGGTACATCTAGTCGTATTTTTGGCTCATTTCTAACATGGATGCAAGAAAAAACTTCTCCTGTGTTTGTGATGGCAACAGCGAATCGAATCGAAAAGTTACCTAGTGAGTTCTTGCGTAAAGGTCGTTTTGATGAGATCTTTTTCGTGGACTTACCTAGTGTTTCTGAACGTGAAGCTATTTTTAGGATACATCTTACTAAACGTCGATCAGATACAACCCGTTTTGATACAGAAGAATTAGCTAAGACATCCGAAGGTTTTTCGGGGGCAGAGATTGAACAAGCAATTATCGCCGCTATGTATGAGGCTTTCGCTCAAGAGCGAGAGTTTAACCAATTCGATATAATTGCCGCAATAAAATCTACATTACCTCTGTCCCGTACTATGACTGAGCAGGTAACAGCACTACGAGACTGGGCGAGACAAAGAGCCAGGACTGCTTCAGCGTCCATTGCGGAATATCAACGCATGGAATTTTAACAGGCTTTCTCTATATCGGGGAAAGATTAGCTTTAGGGCTAATTAATTTCAAGCACTCTAAGTGCATCTATCTATATATCAATTGTCTTTAATCTCTTAGGAGGAAATTCCAATGTCTCATTTTAGCACTTTACGCACCAAGATTAATTCCGCCGAAATTTTAACCAATTCCTTACGAGATCTAGGTATCAGTGTCAAAACCGATGCAGATGTTCGTGGTTATAATGGTCAACATCTTCGTGCTGATATTGTCGCAGTTTTAGAAGGAGAATACGATCTCGGTTGGTCTCGCAATGCTGATGGTAGCTTTGACTTAATCGCTGATCTCTGGGGTGTTGCTAAAAAACACAATCAAACCGAATTGATAAATTCCATTAACCAAAAATATGCAGTAAATAAAACTTTAACTGAAGTAAAACAAAGAGGATTACAAAACGCTAACGTTAAGTTGGTTCTCAAATAATGGAGTTTATTTACTAAAAGTGTATTTAAAATTATATAAGGGTTAATCAATTAAATTTGGTTAGCCCTTTTTTTAATAAAATATACAAGATTAGTGTAATTGAGATTTTGTTATATTCGAGCTAATAATTCTTTTTTCTTGGTCTCAAATTCTTCATCTGACAAAATACCTTGTTGTTTCAATTTGCCTAATTTTTCCAAGGATTCATAGACATTAGCGGCTTCGTCTTTATTCTCTTCCAAGTCAGAAACATAAGATTTTCCTTTTTTGTATGCTGATTCGTAGGCTTTTTTTGCATTTTCTATATTAAAATCAAGTAGTGACCCTGAATTAGAAAAGATGTTAATAGCAACTTGTCCGACTGCATAGGTAGAAGCCCCTGACATTACAGACATAGAAGCTCCTCCCACAACACTCCCAATGCCTGGAATGGCTTTGAGCATACTTGCTCCTAAACTGGCTAAGGTTGTGCCGGTAAGTGCTGAAACAAAAGTTTTACCGACATTTTGAGAATAATTTACTTCATAAAGATTTGCTAATTGTTGTAACATTTCAAGTTGAATTGCTGTAACAGCTGCAAAATCAACTAATGGTAGCGGTATAAGTCCTCCACCCATAGCCCAAAGCACATGGGAGCGGATTATTCTTTCTGCGTCAATTTGTTTACTCATTTTTTTTTAAATCAATTTACTTCAATTCTATACATAAAAATTATTAATGCCAAAGATTTGATTGATATTGATAAGAATGAGTTAAAGTTTTAAAATTTGGATTTTGCACTTCTATCATAAATTCTCGGTGACGAGAAGAAAAAGGGAAAAGAGAGAAGACAAAAGTGAGAAGAATTGATTTTTCTTATTTTATTAGTATAAATGCACCAATAAAAATCTGAGTTAAAAAGAGGAACTTGAGTTTTTTGTATGTACTTCATAAATCTCAAAAACGCTATATAATATTTTTTTAGAATATAAGTTACAGAAAAACTAAAATAATTAATCTATTTATTTATGAAAATTTTAAAAGCATTTATTAATAGGGAAAAAATAAAATATTTCGATCGAATATCAATGGTTTCGTCTTTTTTCAATTCTACTCTTGGTAATTATAGTCGTATATATTCTTTTTCCAGAGTTACTGATTCAAAAATCGGCAATTTTACTTATATTTCTCATCAATGTATAATTAATAATTGTGAAATCGGAAATTATTGTTCGATCGCCCGTGGAGTTAAAATTGGTTTAGGCAAACATCCCACAAATTTTATTTCGACATCTCCTATTTTTTATTCCCTCGTAAATCCATTGAAAAAAATAGTTAGTAAATCACAAAAATTTACTGAGTTTGAGAGAACATTTATTGGTAGTGATGTGTGGATTGGTGTCAATACTCTTTTAGCCGATGGAGTTACAATCGGTGATGGTGCTATTATTGGTGCTAATGCTATTGTGACTAAAGATATACCACCTTTTGCGATCGCTGTTGGTTGTCCTGCTAAAGTTATTAAATATCGATTTTCTGAAGAAAATATAGAAAAATTATTATCAATTAAATGGTGGGAAAAAGATATTTCAGAATTAGAAAGTTATCTAAATTTATTCCAATATGAAGTAGATGATAATGTGATAAATAATCTTATAAACTCTATAAAGTGATCACTTTTATTTACTGCTTAATTGTTAATTTATTTTTTTATTATTTATAAAATGCTTGTAATTATTTCTCAATATTTTTATCCTAGTCACGCTTCCACATCTCAACTTTTAACTGATCTAGCAGATGGATTGTTTCGTGAAAATATCCCTCTAAAAGTTTATACGGGTACACCGTCTAATCACCAAGAAATAAAACCATTTCAAATAGTTCGATCGCCTGATCCATTTCAGAATAGTAAAAGTATTTTTGGTAAACTTATTAGCTCAGTATTTTTTTTAGTAGGAGCATTATTTTATGTAACTTTTAAATTAAATAGAAAAGATGATTTATTAATTGCCTCTAATCCTCCTTATGCTGGAATTATTGGGATGGTATTTAGATTTTTAAGAAGTGGTAAATATTATTTTTTATTGCAAGATGTTTTTCCAGAATCGGCAATACTTAGTGGTATTATTAAGCCAAAAAGTAAGTTAATTTTTATTTTTAATAAGTTGATTTATCTGATCTGTCGATATTCTGAAAAGACGATTATTTTAAGTGAATCAATGAAAAAATTAATGCAGTCTAAATATTTAGATTTAGATAATTTAGAAATAATAGAAAATTGGGCGATCGAAAACATACCTCTTTCTGATAAAAAAACAAATCCTTTTGCGATTAAAAATGGATTAAATGAAAAATTTACAGCACTTTATTCTGGAAATATTGGTCGTCTTCATGATATTGAAACTTTAGCAGAAACCATCAAAATTCTAAATGAAAAACAAGTAAATATTCAATTTGTTTTTATTGGAGATGGTGCTAAACTTAAATTGTTAGAAAATTATCAAAGTCAATATAACCTTCAAAATCTTTTATTATTACCTTTTCAATCCAGAGAACTTTTACCGCAAACTTTAACCGCTTGTGATGTTTCTTTAGTTAGTTTAATCAAAGGTGCAGAATCAGTAGTTGCTCCCTGTAAACTATATGGAATGTTAGCTTCAGGAAGGGCGATCGTATCTATTTCAGAACAAGGATCTTACATTGAGCAAATGGTGACAACAGAAAAATGTGGTATCAATTCTCTCTGCGGAGATGCACAAAAATTAGCAGATATTTTAATCGAATTATCTCATTCTCCTGATGAAGTAAAAAACATGGGAATTAATGCTCATAAACTTTATTTAAAGCGATATACAGTTGATCGTGCTTTAAAAGAATATCAAAAGGTTTTATGCTAATGTGGGTATTATATCGATCGAAATCAAATATTGAATAGAACCTTTATGAAAACCTTAATGAAATGGTCGTTAGAGGATTATCATAATCTGATTGACAATGGAGTATTAGCGAATAAAAATGTTGAATTATTAGACGGAGAATTGATAGAGATGCCTCCGGAAAGTCCATTACATAGCTATGTAGCAATAAATAGTTCAGATTATCTTCGTGACGTTTTGAAGGGATTAGCATTAGTAAGAGAAGCACATCCTATCACCTTTACAAATTCTGAACCTGAGCCAGACGTTGCTATAGTAAAACTTCCTACCAATCAGTACAAGAATAGACACCCATATTCTCAAGATATTTTCTGGTTAATTGAAGTCTCGAATAAAACCTTAAATTACGATCTTAATGACAAGAAAAAAATTTATGCTCAAGAAGGTATAAAAGAGTATTGGGTTGCCGATACTAATAGTCGTCAAGTTCATATTTTTTTGACTCCTGAAAATGGCAATTATCAAATTAAAAAAATTGTTTCTGAAGGCATAATTAAACCTCAATCTTTTCCAGATTTAGAATTATCAATTAACCAATTATTTTTATGGTAAATAGCAAAATCAATTAAACTATTATGTCTTCAATTTTGATCACAGGGGCAACGGGATTTATTGGTAAACATCTCATCTCTCACTTAGAAGAAAAAACAGATCACCAACTGCGTGTAACTTCGAGGGGTACATTGACATCTGATAGTCCGAGATTAAGCTATCAAAGAATTGAAAGTATTGACGATCGTACTAATTGGCAATGTGCTTTAGAAAATATTGATATAGTAATTCATCTTGCAGCCCGAGCACATATACTTAAAGACACCGCCGAAAATCCAGAGGCAGAATTTGACAAAATAAATAATCATGGTACGATAAATCTGGTTCGTCAATGTGTGGAAACAGGGGTTAAACATTTGATTTTCCTAAGTTCGATCGGTGCTGTCACCACTTTAAGCGATACTGTTATTAATGAATCTTCACCATGTAATCCTGATACACCCTACGGAAAAAGTAAGTTGAAAGCAGAACAAGGTATAGAAGAAGTTTGTCAAAATAGTGGTATGACATGGACGATTTTACGTCCTACTTTAGTATATGGAGCAAATAATCCGGGTAATATGGAACGATTACTTGCTTTAACAGCGAAAGGTTTACCTCTTCCTCTTGGTGCTATTCAAAATAGTCGTAGTCTTGTTTATGTGGGCAATTTAGTAGATGCGATCGTCACTTGTATTGATCACCCTCAAGCTAAAAATCAAACTTTTATTATTAGTGATGGTGAAGATTTATCAACTCCTGAGTTAATTCGGCGTATTGGTAAGGCAATGGGTAAATCACCGTTACTTTTACCTTTTCCCCCTAGTTTGTTGAAATTGGGTACTAAAATGATTGGGAAAGGGGATGTAGGCGATCGACTATTAGGTTCATTACAAGTGGATAGTAGCAAAATTCGTAAAATGTTAAATTGGAAACCTCCTTATACTGTAGATGAGGGATTAAAAATAACAGCAACTTGGTTTCAAAAAGAAGTATAAATAAATTTGATAATGATTGACTAGCGATCACGAAGTCATAATGTCCATAAAGGCTTTAGTTGTTGCCAAAGTTGCTTTAATACAAAATCTTGTCAACACTATTTTGCTAAAATATAATAGTTTTCATAAAATTATTCCACAATTTAATTACTCATTAAGATTTAAGTTTCTTTTGACTAAATACTAATTTTAATATTTCAAAAAAGTAACTAATTCTATACTTAATACTTTTTCTTAATTTCAAGTAAAAAACTAGCTGTCTAATCCTTAATTTTACATCCCAAAAAGAGTTTTTTATCGGACTAGGTTCATGATCTTCTTTGCTAAATAAATCAGCACAAACTTGATAAGCTAAAGATATAGCAACAGAGTCTCTTTCAACTTCTTGTAGAATTGGTAAAGGTAAACTGATGTCGAATAAATCTTTTGCTAAAAATAATCCAAAGTGTATAATTCTTTGAGCATCTTGATTTTTACCTTGAGCTAAAACTTGTGACCAATCTAAATTAGGATAAGTATAAATTAATTGAGCAATATCGCAAACTTTGGCTAAATATTCAATTTTTTGTCTTCTCTCCCAACAATCTTTAGCAATTTGAATACAGAGAATAAATAACAAATTTTCTGGGGATAAATTTAAAAAAAATTTTCCATTTATATCAATATTATTTGTATTTTTCCAAAAATAATTAAAGTCAAATTTTAAAGGAAAATATATGGGTGTTAATTCCCAATGTACATCAATCTCTATCTGATCTTCTTCTCGAAAAAAACTTTCTTCTTGGTCTAATTTTTCTTTGATATAATATCCTTGAGATAATAATAATTTCTCAGTTTTAATCAGGTCTTTTTTATCAATAATTAAATCTAAGTCATAAACTTGTCTTAAAGATAGTTTACCATAAATAGAATTAGCTAAAATTGTACCTTTATAGGGAATGGCTTTAATATTTATTTCTTTGAGTTGATTTAAAATTTTGAATAACTCATTGGTTAAAATTAAATTTCTTTTACTATTTTCTAAAAAACTTTTTCGCAAATATTTGATAATATTTTTAGGAATATTTTGAGAGCAAATATTATTTAAATTACGATATAAAAGTGGCATTAATCTGTGTTTTTCAGCAATTATTAGCAAATAATTCCAATCAATTTTTTTAGTCGTTAAGAGAGTAATTCTTATAGTTTTACATTCATTTATTTCAGGACAAATACAAAGCAATAGTAGTTCAGTTTCAGGACAAATATTGTTGATTAATTGCGTTTTAAATTGAGAGGATGTCATAAAATTGAGAATATTTTATTTATCTTTAATTTCCTTGAGTCTATAACCAGATATAATACTTTATGATAAGCTATTATTCTAAAATTAATGATGCCTTTACAATCATCAATAGAACTTTTATCTAATTCTGGTCAAGCTCAATTAAAATTAGCGAAAATATGGCAGGAAAGAGGGCAAATTGATCGAGCGATCGCTGGTTATCATAAAGCAATAGAACTGCGAAAGCATTTGGTATTACCCTATATAGAATTGGGAAAATTATTATTAGCAAAAGGTGACTTATCGGAGGCTTTTTCGACTTCTAATCAAGCCATTAATATCAACCCTAATTACTCAGAAGTTCATAAAAATTTAGTTAATAGTCTGTTAGCTCAAAATAAGAAAGACCAATTATTAGACTATTATAAACTAACTAGAAAAGATGAGTATAAAATTAATATTAATTCAGCAGATATTTTATGTTTTGTGGTTGTGAGAAATGAGTCTTTACGATTACCTTATTTTCTGGCTTATTATCGAGAAAAAGGAATCAGGAAGTTTTTTATTATTGATAATAATTCAACGGATGAAACGGCAAATTATTTATTAAAACAACCAGATGTTTATTTATGGCAGTCAGAGGATTCTTATCAAAGAAGTAATTTTGGAACGGCTTGGATAGAAGTATTACTAAGAATATATGAGATTAATAATTGGTGTTTAATAGTTGATGCTGATGAAATTTTTTATTATCCTGATTGTGAACAAAAAACTATTATTGATTTATGTCAACAATTAGATCATCAACAAAAAAAAGCATTTAAAACTATTCTTTTAGATATGTATTCTGATAAACCGATTCGAGATACTTACTATGAAAAGGGTCAAAATTTTTTAGATGCTTGTCCTTATTTTGATCGAAAATTCTATCATAAAACTTGCCAAGAGAATGAAGATCCTTATAATCCATATCATAATCAAAAGGCTTATTTTGGTGGGATGAGACAGAGAGTTTTTGGGGAAAAAGGAGAATATTATCTAAGTAAAGTTCCTTTAATTAAATATAACCCTGAAGTAATCATTGGAGGGGGGCAACATTGGACTAATTTTGAATCTCAAGAGATTGCTAATGATAGCGGTTGCTTATTACATTTTAAATATTTTCATAGTTTTGGTAATTATGTTCGAGAAGAAGTGGTAAGAAAGCAACACTGTGGAGGAGCAATGCAATATCAAGAATATGCAAAAGAAATGGATAAAAATGAGGAATTAATTTTATATAATCCGAAATATTCCGTAAAATTAGAAAATTCTCAACAACTGGTGAATTTAGGTGTTATGGAAGTAGAAATAAATTAAAAAGAAAGATTAATGAATACTCAGTCATTTAATATCGCTAGTCAAAAATTTCGTTTGGGTGAAGTATGGCAGATTAAAGGTAAAATTGATCGTGCGATCGCATCTTACCAAGAAGCATTAAACCTTCAACCCGATTATTTCCCAGCTCACTTAAAGATTGCTGACTTAATGTTACAACAGGGTAACAAAGAAAAGGCGATCGATCATTACCGCCAAGTATCACTGTTAGATCAGGAAAAAAAAACCTATAGTCATCGAATTTTAGCAAAATTGACTAAAAATGAGGTTAAAAATCCAAAAAAGACCTTCAAAATTATGGTTTATACTGATAATCCCTTAGTTTACGGAGCAGAACAAGTAAATCATTCCTTACTCTGTGGATTGCAAAAAGCAGGGTACAAAGTTATCTGCGTAACCCATAAAAGCGACACATATTTAGTACAAAAAAGAAAAAAATTAGGCATTGAGCATATCTTTTTAGAACCAGATAACATTTATTCTTATAATGTAGGTCTTAGTAGAGTACCAAGTGCCATTAGAGAGCCTTCTGAGCCGGTGGAAATTTTTGCTAGAAATCAACCAGATTTAATCATTTTTGGCAATAGTTGCCCTATTTCCTGCCTAGCCGCCCGAGAAATAGCAATGCAATTAGAAATTCCTTACATTATCATCGAAAATTGTGCCGATCCTGACTGGGTAGAGCAATTTACGCCATTGTTAGACAGATTACCTTCCATCTACACTGCATCTCAAGCAACGATCGCCGTTTCAGAAGATAATCTTAACCTACTCTATCAACTCTTTAAATTACCCTCAAAAATTGGTACGGTTATTTATAACGGCAGAGGGGAACAATTTTTTCTACCCCCAAATCCTGAAAATCGCTCACGAATCCGTCAAGATTTGGGTATTCCTCAAGATGTGATCGTATGCTGTACTACTGCTCGTTTAGATCCCGTCAAAGGATACCATTATCAACTAAGTGCGATTCAACAGCTAAAAAACAAGAAAATTTGGTCTAAACTTTATTTTATTTGGGCAGGAAGTGGACAATGGGAAAAACAATTAAAAGAAACCGCAGAAAAATTAGGAGTTAGTGAACAAGTGAAATTTCTTGGTGTACGAGAAGATATACCTAATTTATTAGATGCGTCAGATATATTTATTTTACCTTCAGAAGTAGAAGGAATGCCTTTAGCGGTGATGGAAGCAATGGCAAAAGGATTACCTGTTATCGCTACGGCTATCAGTGGTACTCCCGAAGAATTAGGAGATACGGGGAAACTTATTACTAGCCCCAAAATTGATTCTCAAAAAACCATCCAAGAGTTGGTGGAAACTATTGAGCTTTGGGCAAATAACTCTACTTTACGTCAAGAAATTGGTTTTGCCTGTAAACAAAGAGCAGAAAAATTATTCCAAGAAAAACAGATGCTCGAAAAATACTTAACCCTCGTTGAAAAAATTTTATTTAAGGAGAAGTAACTATGAGAATAGAAACGGATTCATTAGAGTTGAAACTAAAAATCGCCACCGCATGGAAACATCGAGGCAGAAAAGAAAGGGCGATGGCAGGTTATCAAGAAGTATTAGAAATCGATCGCCATAATTTATTAGCTCATCAATATCTAGGAGATTTATTTTTAGAACTAGGGAAACAACAAGAAGCTTTAGAATATTACGATCGAGCTTTAACAATCAATTTTGATGAAACTGACTTATGGAACTATTATAAAATGTTGGGAATATCCAGTATTCAACGAGAAAAAGAGGCATCTATTAATACTGTCCATTTACCCTATTTAGATATTAGTAATCTTGCCGATAATCCCCATGGCAAAATTAATTTAGCGAGACAAGGACAATTTCACTGTCACCGTAGTGGTTGGGATTTCGCAACAAAATCTCTAATACCACTACATAATTCTAATGGTATTTTGTTTGATGGCTTTTTGGAAAAAAATTTTATCTGGGAATGTCACGATCAAAAAGTGAGAAGTTCCAAAATGTTAGCTAAAATGAAACAAGATGGAGTGTTCCATGAATTAAGCACTTCCAAAGAAAAAGGGATTATTCCTTACCAACAACCTTGGGTTGGTTTCCTCCATAATCCACCGAATATACCCCATTGGTTACATTCAAAAGACTCTCCTCAAGTACTTTTTACAACAACAACTTGGCAAGATAGTCTAAATAGTTGCATTGGCTTATTTACCCTATCCGAATATTTAGCAAAATGGTTGAGAAAATATACAGGAAAATCCGTGTCTAGTTTGATTTTTCCCACAGAAATTCCTCAAGTGCAGTTCGATTTTGGGAAATTTATTGCTAATGATCAAAAAAAGATTATTCAAGTAGGTTGGTGGTTGCGTCAATTATCTGCTATTTATCAATTACCGATCGCAAAAAATAATCATCTTAACTATGAAAAAATTATTTTAGTACCAAAATTTTCAATATATTCTGAAAACATTATTGATAATTTAATTACTGAAGAATTAAAACAAGAAAGTATTATCAAAAAAGATATTTATTGGCAAAACACTCATAAATTAAGCCATGTTAGTAACGAGAGGTATGATCAAATTTTATCAGAAAATATTGTGTTTATGCACTTGTATGATGCTAGTGCCAATAATGCGGTAATTGAGTGTATTGCTAGGGCGACTCCTCTTTTAGTTAATCCATTACCTGCTGTAGTTGAGTATCTCGGTGAAGATTATCCGATGTACTTTAATAATTTAGCAGAAGCAGGAGAAAAAGCAATGAATACTTCTTTAATTTGGGATACTCATAATTATCTCAAAAATTGTCCCACAAGAGCTAAACTTAGTGGGGATTATTTTCTTAAAAGTTTCGAGGAAAGTGCAGTTTATCAATTAATATAAGAATCAAAATGATCGTATCAGAATCAAAAAAATTTATTTATATCCACATTTTTAAAACAGGGGGATCAACTATTACCGAATTAATTTCTCCCTATGTAGAAGAAAAATTTAGGGATAAAATACCTAAAAAAGAAGGTTGGAGATGGCAAAAAACTTGGCATATTAACGAACAACATGAAAAATTATCAACATCTTTAATTAAATTATAGCGTTTCTTACAATGATGAGGTACAATTTTGAGATGAAAAAATTTAGACGATATTAACATTAATCTAATGCGTCCCTACTCTTTGGATTTAAGACAAAAGATTATTCATGCTCGTGAAAAGCAACAATGCTCCATTCGTCAATTAGCTAAGAATTTTGGTGTGGCAAAAAGTTTTGTACAAAAGATAATCAAGCAGTAAGCTAAGACGCATTGATTTGGTATATAATTTAAGTCAGAAAAGATAAAACTTAGGTGTGATTTATGCCTTCTAAAAATTTTTTGTCAGAGGAAGAAAGAAAGTATCTACAAGATGCTTTAAAAATAGAAAAGAGATCGGAAGTCAGGGAAAGAATTTTAATATTTTTATTAGAGAATGATGGTAAAAATTATCAAGAAATAGCAGTTTTTTTGGGTTGTTCCCCCAAAACGGTGGCTTACTGGGCAGTTCATGGTAATCCTAATAATGTAGATTCATTGCAAGATAAAAGAAGAAAAGGAAACCAAACAAAAGCAACGGATAAATATATTGAAAGATTATTAGAAGTAGTTGATAAAAATCCTGAAGATTTTGGATATGATTTTGGTCGATGGACGGGGCAAAGATTATCAGAACATTTGGAAAAAGAAACAGGAATTAAATTAAGCAAATCACAAGTAGTGAGGATATTAAAAAGAAAAAAGTATAGTTATATTTGGGGAAAATATAGTTTAGAAGACAAACAAAATCAAGAACAAAGAAAAGCATTTAAAGAAAAATTAGAACATTACATAGAAATAGGTAAAGAGAATCCTGAGTTAGTTCAAGTATGGTTTTGGGATGGGGCGTTTAAAGTGGCGAACTAAATTCGCCACACAGCCCCTCATGAATGTGGTTTTAGTTTAAGGGTGATAAGAAGAAAAACATGGACGAAAAAAGGAAAAAGAAAAAAGGTGAAGGGAGAAAGAAGAAGAGGAAGAGTAAATATCATGGGAGGAATAAGATATTCGGATAAAAAAAGAAGATGTTTTGTAATAAAAAAAGGTGATTCAGAAACGTTTTGTGAACAATTAAAAAAGTTATGGGAAGAAATAAAAAATGAATGGGTAAGTAAGGGAAATGATGAAAAAGATTTTAAAGAATGTGGTCCGAAAATAATCATAATATTAGACAACGCAAGTTTCCATAAAAAAAAGGAAATAGTAGAAAAAATAGAAAAAAATCTACCGAATATAAGACTAGAATATTTACCGGTATATAGTCCAGATTATAACTTAATAGAATTAGTGTGGCATTCGGCAAAGGAATATATAGCTTATAGAAACTTTGAAAATAAAGAACAGCTAGAAAAAACAGTAAATTACTTATTAAATGAAGGAGGTTTAGTAATTAATTGGAGTAAAAAATTTAAGAATAAGGGTGAATTAATCAATGTAAGTTAAATGCGTCTTAGCTTATTGACAGAATCAATCGTAAATTTGACGATACTGTCAAAAAAAAACACTGTATGCCACAGAAAAACATAGTGAGAGAGTTCAACAAAAAAGATCTGAATATTGGGATAAAGTGAGAGAAATTAATGAAGAGGACTTAATTTTTGTGGACGAATCGGGAAGTAATTTAGCAATGCTTCGCCTTTATGGTAGGGCAAAAAAAGGGTACAGAGTCAGAGGAGAAAAACCCCAGAAAAGAGGGGGTAATGTTTCTATAGTGACGGCAATATCCTTAAAGGAAGTAGTAGCATCAAGAAATATTTATGGTTCTGTAGATGGATTAACTTTTGAGGCTTTTGTGATCAGAGATTTAGTGCCCAAATTATGGGTGGGAGCTTGTGTAGTTATGGATAATGCAAAAATTCATTTAGGAGAAACAATTAGAAAGGAAATAGAGAAAGTGGGGGCATCATTGGTGTATTTATCACCCTATTCCCCAGATTTTTCACCCATTGAAAATTTTTGGTCGAAAGTCAAAAATCAGATCAGAAAACTAAAACCGAGAAATTATCATGATCTAGTAGAGGCGATTGGAAAAGCCATGGAGCAAGTAACACAGTTAGATATGCACAATTGGTTCACCCATTGCTGTTACTGTACCTCATCATTCTGATAAATGCTATAGATGTTTTAGGAATTAATATTAACGATTATTTTTTATTTACTTTTGTCAGAAATCCTTATAGTTGGATTTTATCTGTTTGGAATAATTTTTATCGTTATCCCAGAAGATATTATCCTCAAAATATAATTAACAATAGCAAAACAGTAATTAATCAGATTCTGGAATCGATATAGAAATGCCTTCAATTTTACCTCATCAAATTTTTAATAGTAATAAACCAGAAAGAGAAAATTACTTAAGCTATTACGATCGTGAATCTCTTGAAATTGTTAATAAACTATTTAGGCGAGATTTTCAAGCCTTTGATTATCAATTAATTAAGCATCTTTGAATCTTTGAAAAATTAAAAAAAATTAGATTCTAAAAATTTTTCAATAAACTTTGATGTAAATAATATTGTTCCCACGGCATATTATGATTAAAAGGATTTTTTACCTGTTTATATCCATGGAAGGTTAATAATTTGTTAAGAATTAATCTAAATTGGTAATCACACTCTAAGCTCAAAGCTAAAAAGGTATATTCATCAAAGGGAAAATGCTCTAAAACTTTTAATTCGCTACCTTCAATATCAAAAGCACCATAATCAATAACTTTCGGTGCATTATGTTTTCTCAAAAGTGCCTCTAGGGTGGTTGCTTGTTTTTGGACTTTTCGCCCTTTTGCCACTACTTCTGCACCCTGATACTTAAATTCTTCTAAATTAGCTTGAATGCCACTTAAATAAGCACTAACTGTTTCTATATCCCCTTCAATATATGTCACATTTTCAGTTTTATCTGCTAAACAAATATTTTCACAGATACTTTGAGGGCGATTAATTTTTAACTGTTGAAAAAAATCGTCATGGGGCTCAACACAAATTCCCTGCCAATTATATTCTGTTTCCAAAACATAGCAACTACTACCTGTTTTTCCATTTGCGGCACCTGCTTCTAAAAAGTAACCGTTTCTTTTATTAGGAAATACATATTCAGCTATCCATCGATCGTTTTTAGTTTCGTTATAGTATGGTATTCTTGAACCGATAATATTCGGTTTAATAGTTGTTGCTAATTCGAGGATTCGGCGATACCAAAATCTAGTTTTTGGATTGTCACCAAGAAAAAACCAAAATTGTCTGAGTTTATCTCTAAGTGTTTGATTATTTGATTGAGGAATTATTTTTGTCTCGTATTCGAGGGTATTTATCTGAGGTTGAGGAGAATTTAAGTCATATCCTAACTTTTTTGATACATCTGAGCAAATTTCCTCAAATTGCTGATGTAATTCTTCTGTCCAATTAGATGATCTCGCTAAAGGATCAAAACCAGTTTTATCGTAAATAGGTTCCCAATGTAC
Organism: Geminocystis sp. NIES-3709; assembly: GCF_001548115.1. Classification (GTDB taxonomy): domain Bacteria; phylum Cyanobacteriota; class Cyanobacteriia; order Cyanobacteriales; family Cyanobacteriaceae; genus Geminocystis. Next base: position 1,604,560 of record NZ_AP014821.1, read on the forward strand.
ATAATCTTTGTCTCCTTTATGGGTGGATGAACCAATTACAGGTAATGAGTTTAAGGCTTTTTCCGTGACTAAGTTTGGTGGGAGTCCAAGAAAATTAAAAATACGATCGCACTCGATCTTAGTATGATTAACCAGATTTTCATATTTAACAATCAGAAAATTATTAGACTTAGATTTCCATTGTTGTTGAAAATCAAGAATTCTTTGTCCACTATCTCTATAGTTTTCCATTGCTTTTTGGTAATCCCAATTAAAACTTTTGACACGAGACTCTGTCATATCTTTTCCATGGCGAATTAAAATGATTAGTTTGCTATCGGGAAATAACTCAAAGAAATTATCTAAACATTGTGTTGAGGGTGTTTTAGTAATATAAAATTTATCTGGATCATCCCCTGTAATGGTATCAAGTAAACCTTTTCCTAAGGAATAAAGTAATTGATTTCTTAATTCATTTCTCTTGATTTCTGGCCAATAATTTTCTAAACGAGAGGAGACAGTTTCTGCATAGGAAACTAAAAAAGAACTATCGGCGATTAACCAATCTTCGGGAGGAGTTTTACTATATTTAGTGCAATTCGGATGTAAAAGTAGCAAACTTTGAAGGAAATTTGTACCACTACGACCGCCAATACCGATAATAAAAACAGTTTTCATTTTTGTAATAGTTTTAATTAAAAGTTACAATAATCTGAAAGTATTATATTGTAAAGAAAATATCAAGATAGTAAATCTAAAATAACTTTAGGAATTTGAGAAATATCTGTGCCTAGTTCTAATATATAGCAGTCCACTTCTTTGACTAATTCAGACATAGTTTGTAACGCCGTTTTTCCCGTTCCTGATAGTTGAAAAAGAGTGCTAGGAGCAAGGGCTTTTAAGGCATTCATGGGGGTAGTTGGCTTAATTTTAGTGTCTTTTCCTCCCATAATTTGCGGTGCTAAAATGGCTTTAATGGGAAAACCTTTAACTATTTTATCTGGGTAATGTTGATGTAAAAAAATCATTGCTTTTTCTTCTTGTGAATAGTTAGGATTAGTAATTAAATCCACTAAGTGAGGAAATCTTTGAAAATCATTTGCACCTCTTAATTTAACGGTGTTGTAAAGACTATAAACATAAGGCTCAGGTTTTCGGGCAATGAGACAATAATCGTCACTGGCATAAGTTAACTCAGAATTGAGACAGGCAAGGGCGGAGGTTGATTTTCCTGAACCACCTTTCCCCGCAATTAGTACTCCTCCTTTAGCTGTGCCAACTGCTCCAGCATGGACATATTGACGATGATGATCTTGAGTCCACCAATTAAGAATTGTTTGTAAAGGTGAGCCATGTTCAAAGTAAGGAATTTGATTGGCGTTTTCTAGCCAATAAACTGCTAAATTTGCTTGTTTATCAAAAAAACTGAGAATATTTGGCCCAATATGATAAGCGGCTAAAATACGATCGCTATTAAACTCCTTAATTTCTTTTCTTGTGTCTAAAAATTCTGGCCAATTAACTTGAATTAACTCTGTAAGAAGGTTAACTAAGAAAGACATTTTTGTATTTGTTGAAACACTATCCCACAAACAAACGGTAAAATCAGGATTATTGACAGATTGGACTTCTAAATGTGCGATGGCAGAAGTAATTTTTTGTATTAAACCTTCACCGGCAAACCGTAAACAGACGATATAGCCTCCAATATCATAAAATCGTTTAATTGAACCTGTAACGGCTTCCGCCGTTTGAAAACTAATATAAACAGCTTGAAAAAAGGCAATACGATCGCTTTCTTGTAATGAAGAATTAGAGTCGATTTTTTGCTGATCAATTAAAGACCATAATAAACCATTAATTTCTTTAATATTCATAATGCTATAAATTTAATATTTGACTTAAAAATTATTTAATCTGAGGTGTTAATTTAACTTTTTTAATCAGAGCTAAATGTTCACGAACTGAATCACGCAAAATCTCTTTTACTAATTGTTGCCATTGAGGTAAATTTATTAAGTAATCTCGATCGAAATCTTGACCTTCTTCTTTACTGATATAGTTAAAAGATTTAATCCAAATATGAAAATTTTGAGAGGGCGAATGAGATGATTTATCCATTGCTTTTTGTAAATATTCCACCATTTTCTTAAAATCACCACTTTGATAAAAACTCCATGCTAACCAAATATATTTACTTTCATAGATTTCATCTTTTAATGGCAAAAGTTCTGGAGGAAAATTTGATAGACTAAAAAATTTATCAAGTCCTTTTAATAAATTCTCTGCTTGTTGTTGAACTTTATTAGTTGTATTTGTGCCATGTTTTCTATATCCTACTGTAACTTTTTTTAACCATTTACCTTCACAACCTTCTAATATTAATCTCGCACCAAGATCAAAATCTTCAGATTGACGTAATTCCTCATCAAATCCCCCAATTTTTACTAACCAATTACGTTTAAATATCATCGCACTAGGGCGTACAGGATTATAGAGTAACCAACTTGCCAGATTAAATTCAGGAACTTGTCGCCAAGGTAATCTTTCTTGTAATTTATTCCCAAATTCATTGACAATTTGCCAACCACTATGAACAAAACCGAGAGAAGATTGAGCTTCAAAATAAGCTATTTGTTCACTTAATTTTGTCGGTAATAAAAAAAAGTCATCGGCATCCAGAAATGCAATTAATTCTCCTTTTGCTTTTTCAATTCCGAAATTACGAGCTTTAGAAGCCCCTTGATTATCTTGATAAAAATAAGAAATTCGGTTTAAATAGGGTTTGATAATCGTTTTAGTATTATCGATCGAACCATCATCAATAACGATAATTTCTAAGTTACTATAAGTTTGACTAAAAACACTTTCTATGGCTTCAATAATGTATTTAGAGCAATTATAAGTAGGAATAACAACACTGAGAAAAGGTTGTTCTTTTAGGTTATTCATGATTGAGTTAATTTTATTTTTTAATTAATATTTGGGTGTTATATTTATTTTTTGTTTCTTCGCTAAATATTGACGAGTTTCTTGTTTTAAAAGATTTTTAATTAGCTGTTGCCATTCTTGGGAAATAATTAAATGTGTTCGGTTAAATTCTTTATTTTCTTCTTTACTGGTAACTTCTAAAAAATTAAGCCAAATACTAATTTTAGATGTGAGAGAATAATCAGAATTACTTAATGCTTTATTAAAATAATTTCCCATTTGTTCTAAATTACCCACATTATAAAAAGTCCATGCTAACCAAGTATATTTATGTTCATAAACCTTATTTTTTAATTGGTGAATTTCTAAAGGAACATCAGGTAAATTAAAAAATTGATCTAACACTTTTTCCACACATTCTGCCCTTTGTTGAGTTTTAAGAGTTGTGTTATTACTATGTTGTCTATAAGCAAGAGTAACTTTTTTTAACCAAACAGCTTTACATCCTTTTAACATTAATCTTAAAATCAGATCGCAGTCTTCAAACTGACGTAAACTATTATCAAATCCTCCTATTTTTAGTAACCAATCACGAGAAAACATCATCCCACTAGGAAGTGCAGGAGGCCCATTCAATAACCAAATATCAAGATTCATGTTAGGAAAATCTTGCCAAGGTTTTTTGTCCTTAATCTTATTACCATTTTCATCAACAATTTGCCAACCACTATGAACAATACCCAAATAAGGCTCTGTTTCAAAATAGGTAACTTGTTCACTTAATTTTGTAGGTAATAAAAAAAAATCATCAGCATCCAGAAATGCAATTAATTCTCCTTTCGCTTTTTCAATTCCAAGATTACGAGCTTTAGAAGCCCCTTGATTCTCTTGATAAAAATAGTAAATTCGGTTTAAATAGGGTTCGATAATGGTTTTAGTATCATCCGTTGAGCCATCATCAATAACGATAATTTCTAGGTTTTGATAACTTTGACTAAAAACACTTTCTATGGCTTCAATAATGTATTTAGAACAATTGTACGTAGGAATAATAATACTAACCAAAAATTTTTTACTTAAATAATTCATAGTAAAATTTAATATTTTATCAATAGTTTTCCTATTCTTAAAAATAGTGATTTAAGTTTAAGTTCACGATGGGAAGCAGGGATACGATAATTGATTAATTCATAATCAGAAATTGGCATTTTAAATAAACTAGATAAAACCCAATCAGGAATTTTTACTTCTAAAATGTTTGATAAAAAACAGAGCATATTTCTCACTGGAATAATTAGCTCATACCTCTGAGTTTTATTCACTAAATCAACCCAATTACAATGATTTTTAATTATCATCATAGCATCAGTTATTTTAGTTGCTGATAGGCGATTATAGTTTTGATTAGCTTTTAAACAACTGATTAAAAAACGATCAACTGAATTTAAAATTTTGGTGGGAATTTTAGCAATATTTTGTTCAGTTGTATTAAGCCAGAGTTGCTCATTTATATATTCTTGAGGTTCAACTGTAAAAATTCTATATTTTAAACAGAGAAGTTGTTGTTGATCATTTTTCCACATTAATTCATTATGTAAAACTTGATTATTCTGAGTTTGCCAACCTAGATTTAATAAAATTTTATTAGCTTTTTCTAAATTTTTTTCTTTGATTAAAATTCCTATATTTTTAATTATTTTATTACCATAATCTTGATAATCATTACTTACTAAGGCTAAATCATCAAAACAAATAAAGTCAATTTTGAAGTCTGCAAAAACTTGGGCTATTTTAAAAAAAGAAGATATAAAAAGTTGATTTTTAGTCCAGTTATAACGATTAATGCCTTTTAATCTTGGCAAATGTTGACTTTCAATTTTATTATCAATTAAATTACGATATAAAAGTCCTAATAAAGAGTTAGATTCAGAGTCTAAAGTATCAATATCTACTAAATTAATCCATTCTCGATAGGCATTAATGGCTTTTTCACCTTTTAATAGTGATGCTTTTAATAATAATTGTTGTTCATGAGTGGGCCAAAATTGATGATTATAAATATTTGCTATCATTTAATTTTCCTCTAAAAAATGAGCATATTTAGTTTGACTAATAGCATTATAAATTTCTTCATAATTTTCGATCGAATCGGAGAGATTATCTGTTGATATACGAGTTAATTTTGCCGTTACGGGAAAACATTTAACTCCTAGATATTCAAAAATTATATTTAAAGTTTCCTGATGGTGTTCTGTGGGTAATAAATGATCTTCATAGGTAATTTCTAAATGAGGAATTTCTTGTAAAAGCTCTTTTTCTTTTTGTAAACTATTTTCCAGATTTTGTATTTCTTCGATCTTTTTGGAGAGTAAAAGATTATTCATCATTTTGTTTTTGATTTCTACGTCGATCGAGGGATGTTTTAATTGCTCTAGCAAAATCTTTCCGTGATTCTTTTTCTCTAATTCCCATATTATTTTTATGAATTCTCCTTTTAGTGACAATTTCAGTGAGCATAGATGTTTTCAGATTTTTGTCTTTTAATTTTAAGTACCAATCAATAAAATCTGCTACTTTTAAAGAGGTATTAAATAAACCGACATAATTAAATACTTCACGTTTAACTAGCATTGTTCCTTTAAAATAACCCGGTATTATTTCGACTCTTATTTTAAGACTTTTTTTCTCTGCTTCGTCTAATTCAGGACTAATAAATTGTTGAACATTACCAAATACTACATCTATTTCTGATTCAGTGTTAAATACTTCCATTTGAAGGTTTAATTTTTCAGGTATCCATAAATCATCGGCATCTAGGAAAGCAATAAAATCTCCTTGACTAAGATTTATTCCATAATTAAGAGTTGCACTAATACCATCATGGGTTTTATAGAAATATTTAATTTGGGGTAAAAAACTTTGAGCAATTTCGGCAGTGCGATCTGTTGAACCATCATCAACGATAATGATTTCAATGGGTTGATAAGTTTGAGCTAAAATACTTTCTATGGTTTCGGCTAAGTACCGATCACCATTATAAACACCGATAATGACGCTGATTAAAGGATTAATTTTGGTCATAGATTTTGTTCTGAATACGTTTACGAGCGATCGATGCTCTGATAATCTGAAATAATTCTTGCTTCATCTCTTTAGTTTGGTAAGATAAATTACTGGAATGTATTCGACGACGGAAAAGAATATCAGGTATTATGTTCATCTTTATTCCTAAATGATTTGCCCGAAAAAACCAATCAGAATCATTCCCATGTTTATACTTAGTGTCAAAGTAACCGACTTCCTCCATTACGGTTTTACGAACTACCAAAGCACTGGTAATATAAGCAGGAATTTTTGAATCTTGACTACTTGTAATTATTGCCCACGAAGGAAATTTATCTACTCCATCTTGAAAATTAACCATGTGACAGATTGTGTAACCTACTTTCGGATTATTCTCTAAATAAGTAACCTGTTGAAATAATTTATCGGGCATCCAAATATCATCAGCATCTAAAAAAGCGAGATATTCTCCTTTTGCTTGATGAATACCAGTATTTTTGGCTTCACCATGCCCTTGATTGATTTGGTAGAAATACCGTACTTGTGGATAAGATTGTGCGATCGTACTTGTCTTATCTGTTGAACCATCGTCAATGACAATAATTTCAAAAGGTTTATAGCTTTGTCTTAATACACTTTCGATGGCTTCTGCTAAATATTTTTCGCCATTATAAACAGGGATAATGGCACTTACCAAATTTTTAATCATTATTTTAATTTTCTACGGGTTGATTTTCCGTTTTAATATTAGGCCATCCTGCCTCTTCGTCAACTTCATGAATAGGATCTAATAATAGTAATTCTTCCATGTCCGTATATTTTTCTAAAGTAGGCAAATCAAAACTTACTTTTTCTATATTTTCGGTTATTAATTCCTCATTTTGATTAACCGTTTCTCGATCGAAATTAACTAAGATTAATCCTTCATTTTTTAAAATATCAATAAATCCTGTCACTGCCCTAGCAATAGTTTCGGTGTCTCCATCATACTGTGCCAAAATTTCTGCTAGAATTTTCTCCGCCGAAAGTTCTCTTTCTACTGCATTCCAAATTTTTGCTCCGGACTTAACGACACTATAATAATCTCCTTTTTCTAAATTGACGATTACAACCTCACCATCGATAGTTTCAGCTACAACTTTAGAGCTATTTACTTGATAACTTTCCATTCTTTAATTTTTCTCCTTAGACTTTTCTCAAACTTGAAAAATTATAAATTACTTCGGTTGAGATTGTTAAATAGATAGATAGTTATTCCGGAAGCATCCAATTTTTGCACTAAGCACAAATACTTAGGGTTTGCTGAAAAAGTCTTTTGATGAGGGAAGGTGTTAGGTTTTAGGTTAAATAATGACAAGCTCTAAGCCCATTATCTAATAACGATTAAACTACAACAATATCTTGATTTGTCATCCCCAATCCAGTATTTAAAGTAGCGATTTGTATTGCCCCCGTTGCACCATTTCCATCGGAATCGAAGAAAAATGCACCATTACTAGAGTTATAGATGAAACGTTGAGAAGATGTGGTTGCCGATGAACCGACACGGAATTGATTTACTGGTAAAGTACCCAAGGATAAACCACCGCTAAAACCATTATGACGAACCAAAATAGTATCATCACTAACGCTAAAGTCTGTAATAGTATCAATTTCCTCATTAACGGAATTAAAACAGAAATAATCACCCCCAGTACCTCCCATAAGACTATCATTTCCTAATTCACCAGTGAGAGTGTCATTACCACCACGGCCATTGAGAGTATCATTTCCTTCTCCACCAGTTAGAAGGTTATTGAAATTATTGCTCGTAAGACTATTATTGAGAGTGTTTCCCGTACCGTTAATATTTGTTGTGCCTTCTAACACCAAATTTTCGACATTTGCTCCTAAAGTATAGGTGATAGTCGATCGAACCGTATCATTACCCTCATTTAACAACTCTACTAAGCTAAGACGCATTGATTTGGTATATAATTTAAGTCAGAAAAGATAAAACTTAGGTGTGATTTATGCCTTCTAAAAATTTTTTGTCAGAGGAAGAAAGAAAGTATCTACAAGATGCTTTAAAAATAGAAAAGAGATCGGAAGTCAGGGAAAGAATTTTAATATTTTTATTAGAGAATGATGGTAAAAATTATCAAGAAATAGCAGTTTTTTTGGGTTGTTCCCCCAAAACGGTGGCTTACTGGGCAGTTATGGTAATCCTAATAATGTAGATTCATTGCAAGATAAAAGAAGAAAAGGAAACCAAACAAAAGCAACGGATAAATATATTGAAAGATTATTAGAAGTAGTTGATAAAAATCCTGAAGATTTTGGATATGATTTTGGTCGATGGACGGGGCAAAGATTATCAGAACATTTGGAAAAAGAAACAGGAATTAAATTAAGCAAATCACAAGTAGTGAGGATATTAAAAAGAAAAAAGTATAGTTATATTTGGGGAAAATATAGTTTAGAAGACAAACAAAATCAAGAACAAAGAAAAGCATTTAAAGAAAAATTAGAACATTACATAGAAATAGGTAAAGAGAATCCTGAGTTAGTTCAAGTATGGTTTTGGGATGGGGCGTTTAAAGTGGCGAACTAAATTCGCCACACAGCCCCTCATGAATGTGGTTTTAGTTTAAGGGTGATAAGAAGAAAAACATGGACGAAAAAAGGAAAAAGAAAAAAGGTGAAGGGAGAAAGAAGAAGAGGAAGAGTAAATATCATGGGAGGAATAAGATATTCGGATAAAAAAAGAAGATGTTTTGTAATAAAAAAAGGTGATTCAGAAACGTTTTGTGAACAATTAAAAAAGTTATGGGAAGAAATAAAAAATGAATGGGTAAGTAAGGGAAATGATGAAAAAGATTTTAAAGAATGTGGTCCGAAAATAATCATAATATTAGACAACGCAAGTTTCCATAAAAAAAAGGAAATAGTAGAAAAAATAGAAAAAAATCTACCGAATATAAGACTAGAATATTTACCGGTATATAGTCCAGATTATAACTTAATAGAATTAGTGTGGCATTCGGCAAAGGAATATATAGCTTATAGAAACTTTGAAAATAAAGAACAGCTAGAAAAAACAGTAAATTACTTATTAAATGAAGGAGGTTTAGTAATTAATTGGAGTAAAAAATTTAAGAATAAGGGTGAATTAATCAATGTAAGTTAAATGCGTCTTAGCTTATGTCCAAAAGCGGTAGTTAAGTTTGTATTGAGACTGGGATTGAGAGAGGCTTTCAGCAGGAGTGCTTCAGCTTGGGCGATAGCTTGACTTAATTGAGTCATAATTTAGTTATTACAGTAACTCAAGATCTATAATTACAACCCTAACACTTTTTTCAGAAATGTAATAAACTATTTGTCCCTCAGATCACGAAATTGTAATAATTTTTTTAATTTGTTCACATTGATTTCCCTCAGCATTGATTTTGGGCGTTTTGATTATTGGGGATTGCTTTGTAACCCCATAATGACGGAGGGTTCGATCACGAAGTGCCACTTTTTAGTGATCGTGTAGCACCCTCTTTAGCGATCGATGTTGCTATAATCTAAGTATGCATATTTTTTAGAGTAATTAATTTATGACAACCACCTCAGAAGAAGTTTGGCAATTATTAAAAGAGTTAATTGAGGCTCAAAAAGAAACCGATCGTCGTTTTCAGCAAACTGAACGTCTTTTAAAAGAAAATGCTCAGGAAACCGATCATCGTTTTCAAGAAATTAAGGACAGTTTTGCCGAAACCAATCAACGTTTTCAAGAAACCGATCGACGTTTTCGAGAAACAGAAAGACTACTAAAAGAACAAAGTAAAAAAACCGATGAGCAAATCGGTAAATTAGGTAATCGTTTAGGAGAATTTGTTGAATGGCAAGTGCGTCCTGCTGTAGTTCGTCTATTTCAAGAAAGAGGTATTGATGTCCATGAGTTTTTCCCTGATGTATCGGTAAAAAGGGCGACTGGTGGGTTACAGATTGATTTATTGGTAGTTAATGAAACCGAAGCGATTTTAGTGGAAGTCAAAAGCAAACTCTCTCAAACAGATGTGGATGAGCATTTAGAGAGGTTAGGTAAATTTAAAGAATTAATGCCCCGTTATGGAGATGTAAACGCATTAGGGGCAGTGGCGGGAATGATTGTACCTGATGACATTGGAAGTTATGCTTATCGTAAAGGTTTATATGTGTTGGCTCAATCTGGGGAAAATGTGGTTATTTTGAATGATAAGAAATTTAAACCAAGGGTGTGGTAATAAAAGTTCGGGCGAGCAGCGTGCCTTTGGCATCGTTTTTTAGAGAGTTTGAGTTTAAAGATTGCTTCGTTACCTCGCAATGACAAGATGAGGGCAGTTCGATCGTTTATAGGGAGTTCGATCGTCTGTAGAAATGTGCCGAATAGTTTATCCATTAGATATAGACTATAATCAAATCTGGTTTATTTTCAGCAACTTTGTTTAAATCAAATGTTACAAACTCCTCCAAAAATTAACAGAACAATTCTTTTATCATTGGGTGAAGATGGTTACTATGTAGTTGAAGTTCCTAGTTTACCTGGTTGCATCAGTCAGGGAAAAACTCGTGAAGAAGCAATCTCTAATATACAAGAAGCGATGGAACTTTATATTGAGTCTTTAATTCAGGATGGGGAATTAATCCCTGAAGATCGTTATGAGGTAATCAAAATTTAGCTATGCCTTCATTACCCGTTATTTCTGGGAAAAAGTGTGTTAGGGCTTTAGAAAAAATTGATTTTATTGTTCATTCCCAAAAAGGAAGTCATATTATTTTAGGGCTTTGTTGCATGAATGATAGATTCAACTCCTTTTGCGTATAAAATAATAACATCTCCTATGGTCTCAAGATAAAAACATTGACTATGAAACAAAAATATCATCTGAGAAATTGGTCGGAATATGATCAAGGCTTAAAACAAAGAGGTAGTCTCACATTTTGGATTTCTGAGGAGGCACTATCTCATTGGTTAGTAACAGAAAAATCTGGAAGAAAAGGGGCTAGTTATTACTTTTCCTCTCAGGCAATACTCACTTTTCTCATGATTAAATCTTTGTTTCAATTACCTGGCAGACAAACCGAGGGTTTTCTTGAATCACTTTTTTCCTTGATGGGAATTGATTTACCTGTACCAGATCATAGTACCGTTTCTCGTCGAACAAAAAAACTAGATGTAGCTTTGCCCCTAGAGAAAACCGCCGGTTCACGTCATGTGGTCATTGATTCGACGGGAGTGAAAGTTTATGGGGAGGGGGAATGGAAAACTAGACAGCATGGTGTAAGTAAAAGAAGAACATGGCGAAAATTACATTTAGCAGTAGATGAAAAAACAGGAGAAATTCTAGTAGCGGAGGTAACGACAAATGATTGTCATGACAGTGATGTGCTGGAGAGTTTATTAGAAATCATCGAGGGAGAAATAGAGCAAGTATCCACCGATAGTGCTTACGACAAAAGAAAATGTTATCAAGCAATAGAAGAAAGAGGGGCAAAAGCAATAATACCACCACAAAAAAATGCTCAAAAATGGTCAGATATGGATGGGGACAGAAATAAAAATATTGAAAGAATAGAAGAAATAGGAAGAAAAGAATGGAAAGAAGAAAGTGGCTATCATCGACGTTCTATTTCGGAAACAACAATGTTTAGGTTAAAAACAATATTTGGAGGCAAAGTAAGTAGTCGAGATTTTGACAATCAGGCAGTAGAGTTATTTGTTCAATGTCTGTTGTTAAATAGAATGATAAAAATTGCTAAACCAGATAGCTATATAGTTAATAACGGATAAATATAAGGTTTGTGGTCGCACCTGTTGAAACAAAATTCACTATTTATTAATTCATGCAACAAAGCCTAGAAAAAGCTAAAAGCTAATTCCTACTATCATTCCTCAACTTTAGATGTATCAAGTGCTTATGAACCATGCGATCGTTATTGAAAATCTCGGAAAACAATATTTAGTCCACCATAAAAATAAGCCTAAAACCATTATGGAATCAGTATTGTCAGGATTTAAACATTTAAAACCATCGGAAACATTTTGGGCTTTAGAAGATGTTAATTTTACGGTTAATTTTGGGGAAATGTTGGGCATCATGGGAAAAAATGGTTCAGGAAAATCAACTTTATTAAGATTAATTGGTAATATCGGCAAACCCGATAAAGGAAAAATACAGGTTAATGGACAAGTTCGCGCTTTATTAGATTTAGGGGCAGGTTTTCATCCTGATTTGACGGGCCGAGAAAATATTTTTGTCGGGGGAATTATTGCTGGTTTGACGAAAAAAGAAGTTAAACAACGTTTTGATGCGATCGTTGATTTTGCCGAATTATGGGAATTTATTGATAATCCACTGAGAACTTATAGTTCAGGTATGACAATGCGTTTAGCTTTTTCTGTAGCAATACATACTGAACCTAACATACTCTTGATTGATGAACATTTATCAGTGGGAGATACAAAATTTAGACAAAAATGTGAAAATAAAATTCTTGAACTTAAAAATAATGATTGTGCTATTGTTTATGTTTCTCAAAGTCCAGCACAAATACAACAATTTTGCGATCGTGCTTTATGGTTAAATCAAGGTATAGTAATGAATTATGGTATTGCTCAAGATGTAGCCAAACAATATTTAGCCTCTATTCATAATCAAAATAAAGGACAAAATGACATATTTAACTACGAAAATCAGCAAAAAATTTCTATTACTAATATTACACTTATTCCTGATAGTGAAATTGAAACAGGTTCATATTTAACCGTTAGGATTCGATATGAGGTTAAAGAAATAGTTGATAATTTTGTGATTAAATTAAATATTAGTAATGATGAAGGACAGATTTGTTGTGCGGTAGAGAAAGTAAGAAGTAGTTTTTCTCAAATTATCAAAGAGGGAGAGGAATTAATTACCATTAACTTTGCACGATTAGATTTAAGTGAAGGACAATATTTTGTCAATGTATTTTTGGTTGAATCAGAGACTCAGTATATTTATGATCATCATCGTAATATTAATTCATTAACCATTAATTCTACAATTAAAACTAATGCTATTATTTGTCCTCCAAATACTTGGGAATTTATGAATAATTAGTAATGAATAAAAATAGTAAAGGGGATATTTTTTCATTAAATAAACATCTAATATATCGTTGGGATTTAATTTATTGTTTAGTTGATAGAAACATAAAAATTCTTTATAAACGTTCTAGTTTAGGAATATTATGGATGTTAATTAAACCTTTATTAACCTTGTGTATATATGGTTTTGTTTTTCGTTCTATCATACCCGTAAAACTACCTTTTTTTACTTCCTATGTTTTTACAGGTTTACTTTTTTGGAATTGGTTTAATAATAGCGTTAGTCAATGTACTGGAGTCATCGTTCAGAATGTCAATTTGATTAAACAACCTTATTTTCCTATTAATATTTTACCTATTGTTATTGTTATTACTGAGTGGATTCATTTATTATTAGCAATTCCCATTTTATTTTTCTTTATTTTATGGGAATCCGTACCATTAGAACCTGTTATTTTTCTTTTACCTTTTTTGATGTTATTACAATTTACATTGATTTTAAGTATCGGTTGTGTTTTAGCGGCCATTAATGTCACTTTTAGAGATACTCAACATACTGTGAGCATCTTATTACAGATGTTAATGTATTTAAGTGGAATTTTCTACGATATAAATACTCTAAAACCAGAATATCAGAGTTTACTTTACTTAAATCCAATGGTTCATTTACTTAATTCTTATCGTTCTATCATTATTTATGGTGAATTTCCGTCTTTATTTAATTTAGTTTATCTTTGTTTATTAAGTGTCTGTTTATTACCGATCGGTATTTGGATATTTAGGAAACAAAGTTGTTATTTTGTCGAAGAATTATAGAATCCATTAGACATCTCGTTCAAAAATTGACAAAAGCGATTCGGTGTTATTCTATAAATAGTTGGTTTAGACTTTTTCAGATAAAATAAATAGTAATTCTTTAACGGTTAAGGGAAATTTTGGGTCAATTTTCAAAACTAAGATTTTTGAAATAAAAAGTAATAAATAATAATCTTAATTCTTAAATTGTTAATGGATAAACAATATGAGTATGTTACCCGATCGAGTTTTGAGGGCAATCGCTCCTTTATTACAGGAAATCAGTTTTAACGCTGGTGAAATTATCGTTGTTTCTGATGAACAGATCGATCGATTATATATTTTACAAGAGGGACAAGTAGAAATTCAGGGAAAAACTGAAAACTATTGTTTACTAACAGGATCGATCGTCAATTTAAAAGAAATTTTATTACAACAACCGGCAAAAAATACCGTTAAAACTTTAACACAAGCAAAATTTTTGTATCTTGGCACCGACAAATTTAGGGATTTAATACAACAATATCCTGAAGTTAGTCAAATATTTTCGCAACAATTAGCCCAAGAAATAGATGAATTATCATCTCAACTAATCTTTGAACAAGAAAGACAAAGTATTTTACGTCCTTATCTTATCACTAAAGCAAAACGAGGCATTATCGGCAAAAGTCGTTATGCAGTTAGACTGCGACAAGATGTGAAAAAAGCCACAGATGATCAAGGTTCAGTATTAATTTTTGGTGAGCCCGGATTGGAAAAAGATAATCTAGCGGCTTTGATTCATTATAGTTCATCCACTCGACGAGAAGCGATCATCAAAGTTGATTGCGGTACATTACAAGCCAGTGGATCTGAATTATTTGGACGAGAAGGCGGAAAACTTGGACTAATTGAGGCATTGGGAAAGGGTACTTTAATTTTGAATAATATTCAGGATTTGCCCTCAGAATTGTTAAATCCCGTTGTACAATTGTTGAAAACTCAAACTTATATTTCTGTCAATCGATCGAGTACTCCTCCTGCTCAAAAAATTTGTCAAGCACGTTTAATTCTCATCAGCGAAAAAACCATTAGCCCGATTAATAGCCTCGTTTCTCATCTCATTAAAGTTCCCCCTTTACGAGTTAGAAAAAGTGATTTAGCCGATCAAATTAATTATTATATAAGTATCATTTCTCGTAGAAAAAGAATCAATAAACCCCACATTACACCAGAAGCCTTAAGAAAATTACAAGGGTATGATTTTCCTAATAATTTACGAGAGTTACAAAATCTTACAGAACGGGCGATCGTGCAATTATCAGGAGAAAGTGAATTAACAGAAGAAATTATCTGGCCTTCTAAAAGCAAAAAACAACAATTTCGCCTTAACTTACTCAATGCTTATCCTCGTTTACGGTACTTTCTTCGTAGTGCTTGGTGGCCCGATCGAATTAACTATGGTATTACTTTAACTGCTTTTCCTATTATCATCGCCATTTTATTTTTTGGTCCTCAAACCCGTGATCAAAACTTTGCGCTCAATCTATTTTGGGCGTGGTGGTGGCCTTTAATTCTCATCGGATTTCCTTTTGTGGGGAGGTTGTGGTGTTCTGTTTGTCCCTTTATGATTTATGGAGAAGTTACTCAAAAATTATCAGTTTGGTTATTTCCTAATCATCAACTAAAATCTTGGCCTCGAGAGACGGCCGAAAAATGGGGCGGATGGTTTTTATTTGGTCTTTTTACCTTAATTTTATTATGGGAAGAACTTTGGGAGTTACCTAATACTGCTTATCTTTCTGCTTGTTTGTTACTCCTCATTACTGCTGGTGCGATGATTTGTTCAGCTATCTTTGAAAGACGTTTTTGGTGTCGTTATCTTTGCCCTATCGGTGGGATGAATGGAATGTTTGCTAAACTTTCTATGACAGAATTACGTGCTCAACAGGGTACTTGCTCGGCAGAATGTACTACCTATCAATGTTATAAAGGTGGCCCACAAAAAGGAGAAGGATTAGAAACTAACGGTTGTCCTTTATATTCCCATCCTGCCCAATTACAAGATAATCGTGATTGTGTATTATGTATGACTTGTTTAAAAGCTTGTCCCCATCGTTCTGTTAAATTAAATCTTCGCCCTCCGGGTATCGAATTATGGACAACTCATCAACCACGTCTCTATGAAGTTGCCTTATTATTTCTACTACTCGATACGGTATTTTTACACAAATTACCTGAAATTAATACTATTCTCAGCTTGGGGTTAGATTTAACTAATTTTTGGATACATTTAAGTTTTTCGATCGTAATCTTAAGTTTACCTGTGATTTTGCCTTTGATGGGTTACGGAATCATAAAATTAGCATTTTATTGGAATAAAAAGACTTTATGTCGCTCTTTTGTGGAATTAGCTTATGGCTATTTACCATTGGCTTTAATGGCTAATCTTGCCTATTATCTACCGTTAGGATTAGGAGAAGGTGGTCGTATTTTACCCCTAACTATGGCGACTTTTGGCTTAAATGGCGGCAATTTGCCCATATTTGTCGCTCATCCCGCAGTAATTACATTTTTACAAGGAGTTAGTTTAATTTTTGGCGTAATTTGTGCCATAATCCTTTCTCAAAAAATATCCCGTCAATCTTTTCGATCGTTTATACCACAACACTTATCAATAATTGGTTTAGGTATTCTCTTTTGGTGGATAGTATAAAACAATAACCCTATTTAGAGTTTACTCAAAAAGTTTTTTGGTGGGGAGAAGGTGTTAAGTATTGGATGTTAGGTTAAATACTTATAAATCAAGGTGTTTAGTCTAATTCTTAGCTTTATAAAGTAATTATGGTAAAACAAAGAAAAAAATCAGATTTTCCCAGTAAAATATGCTCTGTTTGTGGATTATCTTTTACATGGCGTAAAAAATGGTCAAAATGTTGGGATGAAGTCAAATACTGTTCAGAAAAATGTCGAAGAAATAAATCTTAATTTTCCATTATTTCATCAACTTTTTAGGACATAGCTAACATTTTCTGAATCGGTTTTAAGGCTTTTACTCGAATATTTTCAGGAATATTAATCTCGGGAGTCCGATTTTTCAACGCTAAATAAACTTTTTCGAGGGTATTCAATCTCATATAAGGGCATTCATTACAAGCACAGTTACTCTCAGGAGGTGCAGGAATAAATAACTTTTGGGGTGCATCTTTTTCCATTTGATGAATTATACCCGGTTCTGTGGCAATAATAAACTCTAAAGAATTACTTTGTAAGGCATATTTTAATAAAGCAGTAGTTGAACCAATATAGTCTGCATGACGTAAAATAGCAGTTTCGCATTCTGGATGAGCTAAAATTTCTGCTTGAGGATGTTGGACTTTTAACTGAACAATTTTTTTCTCAGAAAAAGTCTCATGAACAATACAACTACCATCCCATAAAACCATATCTCGTCCAGTTTGTTCCATCACATAACGTCCTAAATTTTTGTCGGGGGCGAAAATAATGGGTTGATTTTTCGGTATTTGTTGCACAATTTTAACAGCATTCGAGCTGGTGCAAATAATATCACTTAAGGCTTTGATTTCAGCACTACAATTAATATAAGAAATAACAATATGATCGGGATATTGGGCTTTAAACTCGGCAAATTTATCGGCTGGACAACTATCTGCCAAAGAGCATCCCGCATTTAAGTCTGGTAATAATACTAATTTATCAGGATTGAGAATTTTGGCGGTTTCTGCCATAAAATGTACTCCTGCAAATAAAATTACATCAGCAGAAGTCGTTGCCGCTTGTTGTGACAATCCTAGTGAATCCCCGATATAATCTGCTATGTCTTGAATATCTCCTTCTTGGTAATAATGGGCTAAAATCACCGCATTTAGTTCTTTTTTCATTTGCTCGATCGAGCTAAATAAATCTTGAGGAATGGATGAGGGAGCAATATTTGCAGTAAACACCATTAAAAGTTATCCTGTAAGAGTAAGTTATTATCTCTATTTTATCCTAGTTATAGTAAATTTTACCATAAATCACAAAAGATTAGTGATTGTAACTTGAATTTTATCTATAGAATAATGTTTAGTTAAAAACACCGATCGAGCTAATTAAATGATGAATATCGAAACGGCTAAACAAAAGGTATTTGCCCTATTATTAATGAGATTTAAACTCTCCACCATAGATTCTTTTGAAATTACCAAAGATTGGCTTAAAAATCATCCTGACAATGATTGGAATACTTTAGAGTCTTGTTTAAAAAATAATTTGATGCGATTAGAGAATAATAAGTTAGTAGAAATATATGACCAACGCATCATCACATTAGTCAATGATTTGCGAGGAAAAGAAGGTTTAGAAATAAAAGATAGAAAGTATCGTTTAACCACTTATCATAAGTGTTTTGTCGGTTCAGAAGCGATCGAATGGATGGAAAAACGGTATATTTTGTCAAAATCAGAGGCAATTAGATTAGGACAAGAATTAATTGACTTAAAAATTATTCATCATGTTACGGATGATCATGAGTTTAAAAATGGATTTTTTTTCTACCGTTTTTATCTTGATGAATAATCGATCGACAAGTCCTAAAATTCTTCTGATGAAAATAAAAAAGAGGAAATAATAGAAAATGGGGAAAAGTGAAAGAAACTGAGAACTTCAAAATTCCCCACTAACATTGAGTTTTATTTTTTCGGCAATAAAGCGATGGGATTAATCGCACCTTCCCCTCTAGGATGAATTTCAAAATGCAAATGAGGGCCGGTACTAAAACCAGTGCTACCCATATTAGCTATTTGTTGTCCTTGTTGAACAAATTGTCCTCGACGTACATGGATTTTGCTATTATGAGCATAAAGGGTGACTGTACCATCAAAATGACGAATTTTAACTAAGTTACCAAAACCACCAGAGTTCCATCCGGCAGTGATAACTTCTCCATCGGAAGCCGCTAAAATAGGAGTGCCTACTGGAGCCGCAATATCTATACCTTTGTGCATTCTGCCCCAACGCCAACCATAACCGGAAGTAAATACTCCCTTAGCAGGCCAAATATAGCCGTTAAATGGACGATCGCCTTCTGGAAGATAAGGTTCAGGAGAATTTATCTGAGGTAAATCCGGTGAAACCATTTGCCCTGCGGAAGGAGTGATCATCGGATTGTAATACTCTACTTGAATAGGGATCACACTAACTAAATCTTGATCTGTTGAATTTTCAGTATTTTCTAGTTGGGAAGGATTAATGATTCTGTTGTTACTAGGTTGAAAATTACGATCGACTACATTAGACGTGTTACTAATCAAGGTAGGTTGTTCTACATTCTTGATGGAGATGTTGGTTTCAGTCTGTTGTCTTGCAAACCCCTCATTAGTGGGTACAACAACAGGTATATTTATTGGATTATTAACGACAACAGAATTATTAACAGTCGTAGGAGGTTCATTTTCCACCTGAATAGGTATAGAGATGGATTGACTATTACTAGAAGGCTGATAAGGTAATTCTACTGCAATGGGTAAGGAAGTAGATTGAGAGGAAGAGTTTGTAAAATTTTGAGCAATCAAATTTGGAGACTCTAACCTATTAACCACTAAATTATCAGTTTTAATATTGCCTAAAGAAGGATTAGCTTTAGCTTGATTAGCAATATTTGTTACCCTTTCATTTTTGGCGATCGTGTAGCTATTCTGCTCAATATTATCAACCATAGAAATAGAAGTCGAAGGACTCAATTCAGAATTGATAGTCTGAGAGTTTTCTACTAAGATAGACACTTCTTCTGCCTTACTTACTAATAAAGTTGGGCGAGAAAGATCTAAATTTTCTGTTGCGGTGGCAGTGGTAGCCGCTTTGGCTAAACTAGGATTGATGATCAACCCTAAACCAAGCACTAGAACTGTTTGAGGCAATTTTTGCGATACTAATTTTAAATTCATGGATACAATTTCCTTTTTACTCGTCACACTCTTAAAATTGGACGGTAAACTATCGAACTAAACGATAATCTACTATTCTGAACATTAATTGAATGATAGTTATTTTTAGACTAAATTTTAGCTCAATATATCAATAAATGTCACTAAATTTTTGATAAAATGATATAAATTTCTTATAGGTTTATTTATGATTATTTTTATTCAACTTTAATAACCTATTGATTTTCTATATAAAGAGTAATACTTCTCTTTTATGAAGACGATTTAGAGAGAATTAAACCTCAAAATATATAATTTTTACTTATACTGTGTTTAATTAGTCATTAACCATTGACTTTTGTTTTGATAGTATAAATAAACTACCATCTCCTCCTCTACCAATGCGTAAAGATTCATCAATATAAGTTACTTTTAAACTTGGAATTCTTCCTTGAGGATTTCTAGCATTAAATACTTTTATGGGATCGAATATAGATGTTTTAATACCTAAAATTTTCTTAATAGAAATATATCTTTTTTCAAAATTGACATTAATTATATCATTTGGTAAAACTTCGTTTTCTGCAATTTTAGGGCTAAAAGTAGCTGTTACTTTCACATATCCACTAATTAATCCTGTAGAATCTTTCACAAAAGCGATATTAAAAAAAGAGGCTTTTTGAGTGTCAATTATTTGATAAACTTGTTTTAATTTAAAGCCAAAAGGTAATTGATTTAAAGAGCGAATTTCCCTAGCCGTGGAATAGTGTAGTTGCCAAATTCCATCTAAGAGATTAACCCCATAAAGTAATAGTTTTGGGAAAGGATTATAGGTTTCTAAATTATTAGTTATTTTTTCAACATAATCACTTTCTGAAGGAGATAACATTAAATCTGTGATGGGATATTGAGGATTGATATTTCTCTTGTGGGCTAGAGTTTTTATTTCTGATAATAATGCTTCTTTAAGAATGAGACGACTTTTCAAAATTTTACGTTACCTTATATATTTAGTTTTTTGTAATGATATGATAACTTAGATGTGTCTCAGCTTACCATTTTCGTCTATTGCACTAAATATTTATACTCAGCAAAGGGATTAATTTAATCTTGATGAAGGTTGAGAATGGGGAATCGTCTTTATAGCACTAATCATTGCCTATACAATTACAACATCAATCACTCAATACTTATCAATTATTTTTTTTCTAAACGAATTACCTTTCGACACTAAGTTAAATTGAAAATTTTTATTTCAAATGTTAAACAAGTATTAAGGTTTATCTTTTTTGTCAATTATTTATTAATTTAAAAAAATAAAGATCTATAATAAGAACAGAAGCAAGATTGTTAAAATAACTTAACTAATCTGAATTAAGATCGAGTTTCAAAAAAGAGATCACTTAAACAATTCTTCTATAATAACAAAGTTTATTTCTAACATGATGTGATGTGAATAAATCCTTTAAATAATAACTAATTAATAAAACAAAAACAATATAATTTTTACACTTTAATAAAACTTTATCTGTCGTTGTTTTAATCATAATTTTATTGATTTAGTTAATAGACATCTAGGATTATTCCCAAGAATAGGGTTAAAACAGTTATTCTATCACTGTTAAATAAAGATGTCTAATATAAAAGCTGAAAATATTTTTGTCAGTAATATATATTCTTGACTGTTAGAAAAATCATGTTCATTAATTAATGATAAACACCAATAATTTTATTTATAAATTTAAAATTTATTGCGAAGAATCAGCAATGATTTTGTAGTGATAATAGAAAATAGTGATAGGAATATAAATAAATATATTCTAAAAGTTTAGATACTTTTTAAAATCATAATTTTTAAATACTTGTAAGTAAAAAATCTTTAAAAAATATTACTTTTTAAAATCATGAAAATAATTAAATCTGTTTTTGTTTTGAGTTCTATTCTGGTAATAGGTCAAGCGATACCTGTTAATGCACAGTCGATAAACAATTGTTTTACTCAAGCTAAAGATAGTAATAATCCAATGGAAGAACTTACTGCTTTAGGCCGAGCTGTACATTTAGCTCGTCAGACTGGAGAAGCAACGAATGGGGGATTGACACAATATCGAGCTGAAGCATCGATGTTCGGTTCAATAGATCAAGTGAATTGCGTAGTTAGTGATAATAACACATGGACTTTTACTTTTAAAGGTTCTACTCCGTATTCCAATATTCCTACCCTTGAAACAGCTATCCGGGTTAATCATCAAACTTGGGAAACCTTTGTGGATAGTAATACTCGTATTTATTAAAAATTTAGAATATCAGTAGATGGAAAAATTGATAAGTAGGAGTCGGAATCAAGCTTAGAACTTTAATTAGAGAACGATCTGATCTTAGTTCTTTTTGATTTATCTTGGGATGTCTAATGGTTCTAATTTATTGAGAGAATAGGATTCTTTCGGTTTTAGATAGAGATTTTCTAAGACAACTCCGGCACCTGCAACCCAAGGGGGTGCAATTAAAGCTCCAAGAATGCCTAATACTTGCACTCCTCCTAATACAGCTAATAATTGATATAGAGGTTGTACTTTAACACTAGAACCTACTAATAAGGGATCTAATACATAAGTTTCTATGTTTTGAATGATCACAAATAGTAATAATACCCACCAAAACGTCCATCCACTTTGTGCAATCGCCACAATTAGAGCGGGAATGGAACCTAAAACGGGGCCAAAAAATGGTATTAAGTTAGTAAAACCGGCAATTACGCCTAAACCCAAAGCAAATTCTGTAATACCAATAAATTTTAAGCCGATGGTGATGGCTATTCCCAAAATTAGGGATACTAAAATTCTACCTTGAATATATTTTCCCATACGATCGCTAACTAGGGGAAACTGATTTTCTAGGCGAATATCCCAGGGGGTAGGGAATAAACTAACAAAATCCTTGATTAATTTATTTGAACCTGCCAACATATATCCAGAAAAGATGATAGAAAGAATAACATTTAAAGCACCCCCAACAATACCTTTTGTTAGTCCTAGAGAACTAACAATCAATTTTTGACTCCATTTTACACCCCATGCGGTTAAACCCTGTAAATCTAACCATTGATCAATTAAGTTTAAGGCTTTTGGCTCAGTAATACCAAAACGAATGATCAAAGATTGAGTTAAGGTGGTGATTATGTCTAAATAGGTTGGTAATTTTTGTAATAATCGCTGAATTTGAGTTATTACTGTCGGCCCGATAATTAAACCTGCCACGGTAATCAGTAAAATAATTAGTAAATAGGCTAAAATTACTCCCAACCATCGAGGAATCCTAATTTTTTCGCCGTAATCAACAATCGGAGCTAAAGTTGCGGCTAAGACGGCAGAAATCATTAAAATGACTAATAACCCTCTTAGTTGCCATAACAAAATAATTGATAATACCGTTACAGTAACCACAGCAATACTACTGATAGAAATAGAAGTCGATCGAGTTAATTTGTTCATGTATTTTTACTATTTCACTTAAATCAGACCAAGAAAAATCCCTAATCTTCCAGTGGTGAACTACATAAATAAAACGGATGTTTTAAATTCTCGTAACCACTTAAAACTAAGGGTTTTTAATTCTAAATTTTACATTATCAACTCTTGTTTTCTGCCTGTGACTTTAGATTGATACGATCGAAATATATAATTTAAGGATTCTGTTGAACTTCATTTTTTTTAGAAAATCCCCATACAAACATTCCAATAATAACGCTAATCATAAGCCATTCTGGAGGTACAATGTTGGGATAAATTACTTTAACAATTAATCTTAAACCCACTAAACCAACGGTAATAAATCCTGCATCTTGTAAATGAGTAAATTCTTCAATCCAACGAATAAATAATTGTGCCAGAAAACGTAAAGCAATTACGCCGATCGTACCACCTGCAATGATTAACCAGATTTCATCAGCAACGGCAATGGCGGTAGTGACACTATCTAAGGAAAAAGCCAAATCAGTAAAAGCAATCATCGGAATAGCTTGCCATAAGTTTTTAAAATTAAGTTTAGATGCACCTTCTTCTTGTTCATCATTATTACTAGAAAAATACTGATAAGTTAACCATAATAAATACAAGCCTCCCAGTAAAGAAAATTGCCAATATTTAATGACCCAAGTCGCCGTCACGATTAATAATATTCTTAGGACATAAGCCATTAATAATCCAATATTTAAAGCGTAATTTTGTTGTTTTTCGTCTTTTAATCCTTGGGCAATAGAGGCTAAAGCGATAGCGTTGTCGGCGGATAAAACAGCTTCTAAAGCTACCAAAATGATCAAGATAAAGGCAGTTTCAATACCAAAATCAATAGAAGGGTGTAAAATTTGGTCAAGCATTAAGATTTTGTACCTTGTTCAATATATGTTACTATGCGTTTAATTATGGGGTCGAGCTAATAATCTTTTTCCTTGATGGAGGGTGCTAATTTTTTTGCCTCTTTCCCCACTCTTTTTCTATTTTATTATTTAAAGTACTTTTTAGTATAGTTATGATTCTGGGATTTGATCCGGGTAGAGATAAATGCGGTTTAGCGGTAATAAATAATAAAAAAATTTTATATAGTAAAGTAATATCCAGTGAAGATGCGATCGTTGTCATAAATGAGCTAATTGATAAGTATAAACCTTATAGGTTAGTAATGGGCAATCAAACCACTTCTAAACAATGGCAACAGAAATTAAAAGATAATTTAAACTTATTTATTGAGATAGCGTTAGTAGATGAAAAAAATAGTACTGTAGAAGCCAGAGAAAAATATTGGGAAATGTATCCCCCCAAAGGTTTAAATCGATTGATACCGAAAGGTTTAAGGACTCCTCCTCGTCCTGTAGATGATATTGTTGCAATTATACTTATCGATCGATATTTGAATAAAATATAGAATGTAGAGATAACAACACTTTGAGAATGATAAAAAGGTATTAGATGTTACCTAGTAGGTATTAGGTTAAATTAAAACTATTAATTACTTATTATTTATTTTAATTATTAAACCAGTAAAATTATGTCAAAAAACTATTTTATTTATCGCAGTAATCAGGATTTAGAAAATATATATAAAGCCATTATTTTATGGTTTAAAGGAAAACAATATGAAGTAGAAGGAGTTGAAAAACCAGATACTTATTCAATCCAAGCGAGAAAAACAGGGACAATTAGAACGTTATTAGGTACGAATTTAGCCTTTAAAATTAAAATTTATCCCTCTCAAGATAAACTTGCTAATCAACGGGAATTTATTATAGAAACCAGTCGAGGAAAATGGATTCAAAACATTGCAGGAGCTGGTTTTGCTGGTATATTTACTGGGGGATTTACGATTATGACAGGTATTGCTGGTGCTGGTTGGGGATTAGTTTTGGAAAGTGAATTAATTTCTTATATAGAAAATGATCTAAATTATTGTCGAGTAAAACCTGGTATTTCAACTGCTAATAATAAGCCAAATTTTAATGTTGTCGATCGAGAATTTTCTTCCTTCAATAATGTGGTTAAAAATCCTAATCAAAAACAGATAATTGAGGAATTAGAAAACGAAATTAATAAACTAGAAATTGCTTTTACTGATGAAATTTTAACAGAGGGAGAATTTTTGAGAAAAAAGGCTTTTCTGGAAAAAAAAATAGATGACTATGAGGTTAATTTTGTGATTGAAGGAAAAATCAGTAAACTTCAAGAGGCTTTTTCTCAGGGAATTTTAGATCAAGATGAATATGAAGAAAAACTCCATGATTTAGAAGCAAATACAAGAGAAAAAATATTACAAGAAAGACATTTACAACGGAATAAAAATAAAATTGCAAAACTAAAAGAAGCCCTAGATAATGGTGTTATTACAAAAGAAGAATATCAAGCTAAAATTGCTCGTTTATAACTATATAAAGGTTGCTGAAAAGTCTTCTGATGAAGAATAGGTATTAGGTTAAATTAAATAATGAAGAATTAAAACTTTGAGTAAGAAAAAATGTATAAGAAACACCACCTAAAACCAACGATTAGACTAAACACATTAATTATAAGTATTCTTCCTAATTCCCTTTTAAGCAACCAAAGAAAGATTATTTTTAGATAGCACCCCTTGATAAAAGTTTCTTAATTGAGCTGTTGCTGAACTCCAGCCCCATTTTTCAGCCTCTAAACGAGCATTTTGTCTTAATTGTTCTCTTTCCTCTTTATGGGATAATAAACGACGAGTAGCATCGATCGCACCTTGAGCATCATCAGGATCAAACATATAACCATTAACTCCATCGGTGACAATGTCTGGAATCCCCCCCCGTCTAGCGGCAACAACAGGGCAACCCGCCGCCATCGCTTCTAATAAGACTAATCCTAAAGTTTCTGTAGAGGAGGGAAAAATAAAAGCATCTGCACAAGCATAAGCACTTCCTAATTGTTCTCCATGTAAATATCCTACAAAATTAGTATTAGTATTGGCGAAATAAGCCTCTAATTCTTGTCTAGCGGGGCCATTCCCCACGATCGCTAATCTAGCCTCTGGAATACTCTCTAAAACAGGTTTTATCTTATCAATCTCTTTTTCCGCAGAAACTCTACCCACATATAATAATAAAGGTGCATCGGGATTACCTTGAGATAGTTTATTTCTCATCTCTCCAGAAGCTAGACTCGGATGAAAAGAATCAGTATCAACTCCTCTTTGCCATAAATCAACTCTTTCGATTCCATGATTTACTAACTCATCCACCATTGCTGTCGAAGTGCAAAGGTTTAATTCTGCTTGGTTATGCGCTAATTTAAGTAATTCCCATAAAATACCTTCTAATGCCCCTAAATTATAATGATGGAGATATTGTGGTAAATGAGTATGATAGGAAGCGACTAAAGGAATATTATATTTTTTTGCGTAGAAAATTCCTCCTACCCCTAAAACAGCTGGATTAACCACATGAACTAAATTTGGTTTAAATCGTTGTAAGGAAAAACCAATAGAAGGGTTAGGAATTGCCAATTTTAATTCTGGATATAGGGGTAGAGGAATACCTTTAATACCGTTAATTTTTGCCCCTTTATATTCCTTTAAACCACCGTCAGGAGAAAAAATTAATACCTCATCTCCTTGTTTTTGTAAATGTTCAACGGTATGTTTTAAACGGGTAACAATGCCGTCCACTTTAGGCAAAAATGTTTCGGTAAATAGGGCAATACGCATAAATAGATGATAGTGAATGATCAATAATTAAGTAATAAATATATCACTACTTGCACAATCTATGACAAAAAAATAGGTAGTAAGGAATTAAGAGAAAATAATCCTCAATATTAAGTTGTATTTATAATAATACGATTTAAGCTATGGGAAAAAGGTTATCAAAAGATTTTAAAAAGAGTATTAGGTTTTAGATTTTAAAAGAGTTTCAATACTTTTTTCTATTAATTGATTATTCACTTTTGTAAATCAAATTTTATAGCCATAAGCAACAATATCAAATGAATGTCTAATCAACTCTAAATTAGTAAAACCGGCTTCCTGTAATTTTTTCTCTAAATTCTGAACTGTAAAACCTGTTTTGTGTGCCATATAAGGCATACCGGGATAAGTTGTACCCATACCATAAAACATCCAAAGGGCTGGGACATTTCCTCCGGGAGATTGATATAAAGGAGTATCTTCCATTTCTCCTCTAACTACCCATTCGGCAGCAGTTTGCATATCTGGTACCACAAACATAACAAAACCTTTTGGTTTCAAAACTCGTTTAAATTCTGCTAAAGCAATGGGAACTTCAAAATTATAAATATGTTCTAAATTATGGGAAGAAAAAACTGCATCTACGCTGTTATCTGATAATGCACTTAAATCAGTAATTGTGCCAATTATATCAGGTGTAACGTTGGGATCAATATCTAGGCGAATTTCTAACCATTCTTCACTCCGAAATTGTTGAGGTAAAGCATTTTCTCGATAGGTACCACATCCAACATGAAGTAATAATTTTTTATTTTTTTCATTACCTTCATTTAGTTTAATTAATCCCTGTTTATTGATCTTATTTATTTGTTTATAAATAAGGTTATTTTGCCAAAGTAAAATTACTAATTCTTGTTCTAAGATGGGATATAATTTAGTATCTTTATTAACTGTTAAAAGTTTATGAATACTGGTTGTATTATTATAAGTTTGAAAATCATCGATCGCATCTTTAGTTTCCTGTTTTTCTATATGAGAAATAATGATAAACGCTTCTTCGGCTAAAAAAGGTCTAATTGACATTAAAGTATTGAGAATTGTACGGTAGCTTTTTTCACCATCAATATAAAAAATTCCTATTTTATCATCGCTTTGTAAGGCTTTTAAATCATTACAAAAATTATTAATATCTCCCTCATAAATACATACTTGATCTAAGCAATTAAAAGAAGTTAAATTATGATTTATTTTTTGTAAGTTAATATTATTATTTTCAATAATTCCATAGCCCATAGTTTCTGAATTCATTAAACTAGAAATTAAACTAACTCCTAAATTATCAGTTATTTCACAATAAATTTCAGCTTCTTCTAAACAAATAACGGCAGTATTTAATAATTTTAAAAAATAATGATTTATATTACTTTCTAATTGTTTCGACAATAAAAAAAATCGATCGTTGGTAATTTCTATTGATTCTTGTTCGATCGAATTATAAACTTGTGGTAATAGTTCTAAAAATTTTTTATAGTCCATATTATTATTACTTAGTTAAATGTAAATATTTAGAGTGTTGATATAAAATTAATTTTCTATATTAGAAGGATTTTCTAGTTTTCACATACCTTTAAATATATAGCATTTATCAGAATGATGAGGTACAGTAACAGCAATGGGTGAACCAATTGTGCATATCTAACTGTGTTACTTGCTCCATGGCTTTTCCAATCGCCTCTACTAGATCATGATAATTTCTCGGTTTTAGTTTTCTGATCTGATTTTTGACTTTCGACCAAAAATTTTCAATGGGTGAAAAATCTGGGGAATAGGGTGATAAATACACCAATGATGCCCCCACTTTCTCTATTTCCTTTCTAATTGTTTCTCCTAAATGAATTTTTGCATTATCCATAACTACACAAGCTCCCACCCATAATTTGGGCACTAAATCTCTGATCACAAAAGCCTCAAAAGTTAAGCTAAGACGCATTGATTTGGTATATAATTTAAGTCAGAAAAGATAAAACTTAGGTGTGATTTATGCCTTCTAAAAATTTTTTGTCAGAGGAAGGAAGAAAGAAAGTATCTACAAGATGCTTTAAAAATAGAAAAGAGATCGGAAGTCAGGGAAAGAATTTTAATATTTTTATTAGAGAATGATGGTAAAAATTATCAAGAAATAGCAGTTTTTTTGGGTTGTTCCCCCAAAACGGTGGCTTACTGGGCAGTTCATGGTAATCCTAATAATGTAGATTCATTGCAAGATAAAAGAAGAAAAGGAAACCAAACAAAAGCAACGGATAAATATATTGAAAGATTATTAGAAGTAGTTGATAAAAATCCTGAAGATTTTGGATATGATTTTGGTCGATGGACGGGGCAAAGATTATCAGAACATTTGGAAAAAGAAACAGGAATTAAATTAAGCAAATCACAAGTAGTGAGGATATTAAAAAGAAAAAAGTATAGTTATATTTGGGGAAAATATAGTTTAGAAGACAAACAAAATCAAGAACAAAGAAAAGCATTTAAAGAAAAATTAGAACATTACATAGAAATAGGTAAAGAGAATCCTGAGTTAGTTCAAGTATGGTTTTGGGATGGGGCGTTTAAAGTGGCGAACTAAATTCGCCACACAGCCCCTCATGAATGTGGTTTTAGTTTAAGGGTGATAAGAAGAAAAACATGGACGAAAAAAGGAAAAAGAAAAAAGGTGAAGGGAGAAAGAAGAAGAGGAAGAGTAAATATCATGGGAGGAATAAGATATTCGGATAAAAAAAGAAGATGTTTTGTAATAAAAAAAGGTGATTCAGAAACGTTTTGTGAACAATTAAAAAAGTTATGGGAAGAAATAAAAAATGAATGGGTAAGTAAGGGAAATGATGAAAAAGATTTTAAAGAATGTGGTCCGAAAATAATCATAATATTAGACAACGCAAGTTTCCATAAAAAAAAGGAAATAGTAGAAAAAATAGAAAAAAATCTACCGAATATAAGACTAGAATATTTACCGGTATATAGTCCAGATTATAACTTAATAGAATTAGTGTGGCATTCGGCAAAGTAATATATAGCTTATAGAAACTTTGAAAATAAAGAACAGCTAGAAAAAACAGTAAATTACTTATTAAATGAAGGAGGTTTAGTAATTAATTGGAGTAAAAAATTTAAGAATAAGGGTGAATTAATCAATGTAAGTTAAATGCGTCTTAGCTTAATCCATCTACAGAACCATAAATATTTCTTGATGCTACTACTTCCTTTAAGGATATTGCCGTCACTATAGAAACATTACCCCCTCTTTTCTGGGGTTTTTCTCCTCTGACTCTGTACCCTTTTTTTGCCCTGCCATAAAGGCGAAGCATTGCTAAATTACTTCCCGATTCGTCCACAAAAATTAAGTCCTCTTCATTAATTTCTCTCACTTTATCCCAATATTCAGATCTTTTTTGTTGAACTCTCTCACTATGTTTTTCTGTGGCATACAGTGTTTTTTTTTGACAGTATAGTCAAATTTACGATTGATTCTGTCAATAGTCGATGTACTGAGTTTAAGTCCAGTTTTTTTCTCAAATAACTCGGCTAATTCCCAGAGAGTAGCATCATTATTTTCGTTGATAATTTCTAACAGGACAACCGTTTGTTCAGGATTTATTTTGGGGGGTCTTCCCCCTGAATGACGAGGTTTGAGATCCCCAGTTTCTTGATACTGCTTGATTATCTTTTGTACAAAACTTTTTGCCACACCAAAATTCTTAGCTAATTGACGAATGGAGCATTGTTGCTTTTCACGAGCATGAATAATCTTTTGTCTTAAATCCAAAGAGTAGGGACGCATTAGATTAATGTTAATATCGTCTAAATTTTTTCATCTCAAAATTGTACCTCATCATTGTAAGAAACGCTATAAATAAATTTACTTAAAATAAAAATAATACCTAAAACTTTTAGTAATTTATGAATAATTTAAGCATATATAAATTAAATGAATTTGAGGTTATGATTTAATTGATTATAAATAATTTACGATCGATATTGATAACTTGTTATGAATTGAATAAAATCAATTATCTTTTCAAATATAGCGTTTATCTAAATAGTAAGGTACACCTATTTCTTAATAGCAATGGGTTTGACTCTGCTCTGGAGTACCTCATAAATATAAGAATTGCTATATATTCCAAATTCTATTATGCTCATCTCTTAAACAATATATTGGTGATGTCAATAACAGTATAATTAAAATGACTTGTAATTAACCAATATTTTATTGACTATGAACGAGAAATCTGATTTACAATCATTACCTTTACCCCCGGGAGATTTTGCGTTACCTTTCATCGGTGAAACTCTAAATTTTTTGTTCGATCGAAATTTTTATCAAAAAAAAATTGCTAAATACGGTAATATCTTTAAAATCAATATTTTTGGTAATCCCACTGTAACTATGATAGGAGGAGAAGCCAATGAGTTTTTATTTCGTCATGAGAATCAATATGTAGTATCAACATGGCCTAAAACCACTAAAGTTTTACTAGGAAAAACATCATTATCTGTCAAAAATGGCGATTTTCACACCTCTAGGCGAAAAATATTAGCTCAAGCCTTCCAGCCACGAGTATTAGCTACTTATTTGCCGACTATTGAGACTATCACACAAAATTATCTCAAAAAATGGGCAACTTTAGGAGAATTTACTTGGTATCCTGAATTGAGAAACTATACCTTTGATATTGCCACAAAACTATTTGTGGGAGTCGATAATTGCTCTCAAACTCGATTATGCCATTTGTTCGAGGAATGGTGTGAAGGTTTATTTAGTATCCCTGTTGATTTGCCTTGGACAAAATTTGGTAAAGCGCTGAAATGTCGTGAAGAAATGTTACAAGAAATTGAGATGATTGTCAAACAAAGACAAAAAGAGGGTAATGTTAAATCTGATGCTCTCAGTCTATTATTGACCGCAGAAGACGAAAATGGCGATCGATTAACCTTAGAAGAATTAAAAGATCAAGTACTATTATTATTATTTGCAGGTCATGAAACTTTAACATCTGCGATCGCATCTTTTTGTTTATTAACAGCACAACACCCGGAAGTATTAGCTAAAATTCGACAAGAACAAAAAACTCTAAATTATCAACCTCCTTTTAGTTTAGAACAATTAAAAGAAATGACTTATTTAGAACAAGTTTTAAAAGAAGTACTTCGATTAATTCCTCCCGTGGGCGGTGGTTTTCGTCAAGCGATTCAAGACTTTTCCTATCAAGGTTATCATATTCCCAAAGGTTGGACAGTACAATATCAAATCGCCCAAACTCACCAAGATAAGACTCTCTACCATCATAAAGACAAATTTGATCCCGATCGATTCTCTCCAGAAAATTCCGTCGAGAAACAAAAAAAATTCGGTTTTGTACCTTTTGGCGGTGGTTTAAGAGAATGTATTGGAAAAGAATTTGCAAGATTAGAAATGCGGGTTTTTGCCTCTTTATTAACCCAAAATTATCAATGGGAATTATCTCCAAATCAGGATTTAACCATGCAACTGATTCCTACACCCCACCCAAAAGATGGATTAAAAGTTAAATTGACAATGAACTAAAAATCATATTTACCTGAGTGAGCTGTAAGAAACCTTTAAAAATATGGGAATTTTAGACACTTTTAGTTAAAGGGATTAGCTTTTAGCTGTTAGTTTTTAGCCTTTTTTCCATTAAAGAATA
Organism: Geminocystis sp. NIES-3709; assembly: GCF_001548115.1. Lineage (GTDB taxonomy): Bacteria > Cyanobacteriota > Cyanobacteriia > Cyanobacteriales > Cyanobacteriaceae > Geminocystis. The sequence continues at coordinate 1,637,241 of NZ_AP014821.1, forward strand.
AGTAATCAATTACTAATGTTGATCAGAAATTTAACTTCACAATAGCTAATTGCTAATCACTGATAGCTGACTGCTAATTAAACATAATTATTTCTCACGACTCATATAGGATTGCTATATTTAATAAATTCATCAACAACTTTACTCAATCCTACAGAATTAGAGGCTTTAAATAAAATTCGATCGCCTTTTGTAACCACTTCTCTTAAATGTTGTAATAAATCATTTTGATTACTAAAAATTTCTGTGGGAACACCGATCGAACCTTCTGCCATAGCTTTGGTGACATCTTCATCTGCTAAAATCAACAACATATCCAGATTTAAAGATTTCACTGTCTCCCCTACCTGTCGATGAAGTTGAGTTGCATATTCTCCCAATTCTTTCATTGTACCCAAAACTGCAATTTTCCGTTGTCCTTCCGCTTGTTTTAACAAATGTAATGCCGCTATCATAGACTCCAACCCTGCGTTATAAGTCTCGTCTAATACCTCAATATCATTCCCTAATTGATGGCGTTTTGCCCTTCCTTTTGGTAAAATAACTTCTATTCCCCGTTCTAAAACAGATAAATCGATACCTAATACTTTACCAGTAGCGATCGCACCCAAATAATTAAGAGCATTATGTTCCCCCAACAATGGTAGAGGATATAATTTATTATCCACTTTGAGAGTATGATTATTTACTAATTCTCCTCGAAAATTTCCTGATTTTAAACCATAGGTAATAGTTTCTCCCTTCCATATTTTTGTAGCAGTTTGAATTAATAAGTCATTATCACCATTAAGAATTGCTACCCCCGAATTGTCCATTTTTGCTAATAATTCGCATTTTGCTTTTGCAATAGCTTCTCTCGAACCTAACCTTCCAATATGAGCAGTTCCTACATTAGTAATTAAACCAATATTTGGGTTAGCAATTTCTGTTAATAAGGCGATCTCTCCTTCTCCTCTCATAGCCATTTCAATTACTGCATATTCATGAGTTTCATCTATTTGTAAAAGAGTCTTCGGGACACCAATTTCATTATTATAATTAGCTTCTGTTTTTAATACTTTTCCCTGAGTACTTAATACCGCCGAAATTAACTCTTTTGTGGTCGTTTTTCCTACCGATCCTGTTATACCTATTACTGGTATATCAAGAGTTTCACGCCACCAATGAGCAATTTTTTGATAGGCTTGAAGAGTATCTTGTACTTTAAATTCTGGTATTTTAATTGACTCTAAATAAGGATAACTTTGATTAGTAATTAATGCGATCGCACCCTTGTCAATTGCTTGATTTAGAAAATTATGACCATTAAAAATTTCACCTTCTAAAGCGATAAAAATTTCTCCTTTTTTAAGACTACGAGTATCTGTACTCACTCCCTTACATTCTTGTGTTAGAATGTTGTCGGGAATATTAATATCATTTGCCTCAGTAATTTCACGGATAGATTGAAGATTTGCAAAAACTTTCATAGAAAAAAAAGATAAAAAATTCAGTATTTTAGCTGATAGAAAAATGCAGAATATGTACTAAAATTTAAGTAAAATAACAGAAAGCAAAATCGAATGATTGCTTTAAAATAGTAAATAAATATAAACCAAAATATACCATACCATGAACTGCCGTGAATATCTCATCTCTATCAGAACGTCATAATTATCAAGATACTTCCACAGAACAGTATCTTTATGATCACTTGTTAGAATGCGTCAAAAGTCAGTCGCCACAACAAGTGCTAGATAGATTTCGTTATTTATTTATTCAGGCAAGAAATTACGATAATCCTCAAATATTAGAAGTCTTAGCTAAAATTATACGAAATAAAAATGCTTCAACAACTTTCCCCGCAATTTTAAATCGTTGTTGTCATATTCTTCTTAATCGTTGGCAGTTACATCCCAAAACTCAGGGTTATGTGGTGGAATTTGTAGAATTGTTTGATTTACTACCTTCGGGAATGGGTAGAGGCTATGGACAATCTTACTCAAGTAGGATGAATCAATTAGTTAGAGAATTTTTGCAGACTGACTATTATAAACAATTAAAACGTCTAGCAACCATCGTCAGTGAAAGTCACAATAAAAAAACTAATCCGGGTAAAAAAGAAGAAGTTGTCGGCAATTTAATAACCCGATACCCCTATCTTTATGATCATTGTCTCTTAGGTGCTGATAGTAGCACAGAACAGCAAGAAACAGTATATAAAGTTAAAACAGAGTTAGAAAAACAATTCGAGTCGAAATTATCCAAGTTTGTCACCTATCAAATTAGGGTAGCACAAGCAGGACGGGCAAAAATGGAGGAGTTAAATAACGATCGTCTTATTAAACCCGTTACTAATCCTACCCTATTAAGCGATCGAGATTTGGGAAAAAGTTTGAAACATTATGTCGGCAAAGTAGAAAATGGTTATTCCTATCAAGAATTATCTCGTAGTTTTTTAACCCATACTAACGATACTCGTAACTATCAATTATTTAAAGATGATTTATATGAGTATATAGTTCAATCTGTTGACGGTAAATACGGCAAAAATAGTTTCAATAAAAGATTATATGATAAGTTACAGGAGTTATACCCTAAATATCATAACAGTAAACCTGATGAGTTTTTGAAAATGCGTACCTATAGTCAATTATTTAATTATTTGATTGTGGATAGTCCTCAAAATCCTAGTCATTTAGTATTTATGGATATGATTAGTAATATGGGTACAACTAAAACCATCGGACTTTTATTAAAATTAGTGTTACTTTGTAGTAAAGTTAAACCTTACCTAGAAAAAAGATTTTCGATTTTATTCAATCATTATGAATCCTTTACAAGACAAGGAGCCGGTTGGTTAGTGAGAAGTTTAGAAAAAGTTAATGTTGCTTTTAGTGTCAATTTTGGTAATCTCGATATGTCTTTTTTGCGTAGAATTTACGCTAAGATATAATCTCAAATTACTGGTTTAAATAGGTTTTGCGGATAAAAGTAAGATGAATTAATCAGTATTTACCTATAAGGAAAGAATAAAATTTATTTATTGTTTATTCTTCTTGGCGTAAACTAAAATAAGTTGTTGCGATAGTAAGTAAATATAAATGTCTTTTTTACCAAAATATAGACCAGAAAAATTATCTTTAGGCTTTCTTGAGCAAGAAGTTTTAGAGATTATTTGGAATTTGGGTTCAGCTAGTGCAAAAGATATTCATGAAAAAATTTTAGCTGATCCTGAACGAGAATTGGCTTATGCTTCTGTGATGACGGTTTTACAAAGATTGACAAAAAAAGGTTGGTTAGAATATGTCAAAAAAAGTCGTGCTTTTTACTGGTATCCCCTCATTTCAAAAGAACAAGCCAAAGCAATTCAATCTTACGAACAATTAAATAATTTTTTGGCCGTTAGTAATCCAGATGTGGTAGCTTCTTTTGCTGATAGTCTTGATACTGCTAGTGTAGAACAAATACAAGCTATTGCCGATCGATTAACTAAAATTCGTCAACAAAGGGAGGAAAATAAATAATGCACTTTATGCTAATTTTTTCTGCTTTATTAATTGCTTATACAATTCGATCGATTAGTAAGATAAAAAGGGTAAAATATCAAAAAAAATGGGGTTTATCACTATTTTTATTTACTTTCCCACCCTTACTATTATTAATGACTTGTTTGACAGTATTTTTAATGGGTTATCATGGGGAAATGTGGGGCATAAAAGCTAGTAAATTTAGTTATTATTTAGCTGAATCTTTTTTAGTTTTTGCGGTGATAACCTTGATAAAAATTATGTGGGATTTTTATAAATTGTCTCAATTAGTTAAAAAATATCCTTTAGAAAATATTGATGGTCAAAACATCAAAATTATTGAAACCTCTTTCCCTTACGCCGCTCAAGTCGGTTTTTGGAATTCCCAATTAGTGGTTAGTCGAGGGTTAATTAAACTTTTGTCAATAGAACATTTACAAGCTGTAATTGCTCACGAATCTGCCCATAAAGCTCATAAAGATCCTTTCTTTTTTTTCTGGTTTTCTTATTTAGAAAGACTTACTTTTTGGCTCCCTAATAATAAAAATTTATGGAATAATTTATTACTTTTGAGAGAATTAAGAGCAGATAATACCGCATCTAAAACAGTTGATTCTTTACTCATCGCCGAAGCATTATTAACTGTAACAAAGGCAACTATTAATCAAACAAATCCTCTTACTTTTAATTGGGAATGCCCTTTTATGAATTGTCGTTTAGAGGAACGAATTGACAATTTACTAACTGATTCGAGTCAGTTTACTACTTTTAATTGGGTACAAATAATTTGGTTATTTTTAGTATTTGTTCCTTGGATTTTCTTTCCTTTTCATAGTCCTTGTTAAAAGATTTGATGTCAAAGGCACACTGCTCGTTCGTGGTGGGTATTACCCACCTTAAACTTTAATTTACACTTAATTGATAGCGATTAGTTAGTTTATCTAACTGTTGTGTTAATAAGCTGAGAAATAATCCTACATCGGTGACAATCCCAACGGATTCCACAGAACCTCGATCGCTTAATTTCGTTACTACCGCAGGATTGATGTCCACACAGACCATTTTTACTCCTGATGGTGTCATGTTGCCTACTCCGATCGAATGAAGCATAGTAGAAAGCATAATAATCATATCCGTACCCTTTAAAAGACGAGAATAGTCTTCTTGTGCTTTGATCAAATCCATCTGAGTATCAGGTAATGGCCCATCATCACGAATTGAACCGGCTAGAGAGAAAGGAACATTATTTTTTACGCACTCATACATAATGCCTTTGGTAACGAGTCCTTTATTTACCGCATCGGTGATACTTCCTGCTCGACGAACAACATTGATTACTTTGAGGTGATGACGATGACCACCACTTACGGGAGTACCCTTGCGCATATCGACTCCTAAAGATGTTCCCATGATAGATTGTTCCATATCATGAACGGCGATGGCATTTCCACCTAGTAAACACTGAACGTAACCGTCACGAATTAAACGAGAAAGATGCTCAGATCCGCCAGTATGGATAACTACAGGGCCAGCTACAACGGCAACTTTACCCCCTTGATCACGAATATGGCGCATTTCCCATGCAATCTGTTCAACTAATAACTCTACACGGCGCTCACTAGAAACACCCCCACTCATGAAACTAAATTCTTGGGTTTGGTTACGTTGTTCTCTGGATTGAGGCGATCGTACTGTACGGATACCTTCTACACCGATAACTACTTTTTCTCCTACCTCCAAGTCACGCAATAATTTACAACTAGCGGTAAAACCTTCTTCAGTTTCTTCAATTACGATCGCACCATCCATGCGTTGATTATTAACTCTTTCCCAATAACCATTGACTCTAACTTCTGTGGGGTAAATAGTTGTTACATAAAAATCATCAGGAGAAACCCCTGCTTTAACCACTGTTTCGAGATTAGCATCAGACTCTTTTTCTGGGAGTGACATAGCGCCCAAATCAATCAGAAGGCTAATAATATCATCCATCACTTCTACTGATGGTGCAGAAATACGCACTTCCGCCGTAGATGGACTTTGCCTTTCAACTCCTAAATCAAAGTTAAGAACTTTAAAACTACCACCTTCTTTAACAACAACATCTAAAGCACGATTCATCAAGCCACTATCGAGTAAATGCCCTTCCATTTTGATCACTCGACTGGTAACAGTAACGTTAGCATGAACGTCATCTAAAATGGGTTCAGTAACTCTGAGGGTAAGACATTTTGCCGCGCCCCCTGCTTTTAAAAATTCTGTTAAGGGAGTTTGAATAACTTTGAAACCTTTGTCTGTGATACTTTGTTCTAAATCATGAGTAATTTTGTTCATGATTACCACATCGTTAATATTAACTGCGTTACAAGCAAAGTTTACTGCATCTGGTTCTTCTACGATGATGCGTCTTTCTTCGGGTACACGCATTTCAATAAGACGGTTGGAATAGCTATCAAAGGCCTGAGGATAGTAGAGTAAGTAACCATTAGCTAAAGGACAAAAACAGGTATCTAAATGGTAAAAACGGTTATCGATGAGGCGTAATGATAAAACTTCCGTATCTAACCATCTAGCAATATAAGGATGAGAGTCTAATTCCGATCGAAATCCGTAACCTGCCCATAACCAACGCCCTTCTCGATCGAATAAAGCATCTCCAGCTCCTTCAAAGGGCAAATCTTTTGGTAATTCATAGACGGTAAAGCCATTTTCTTCAAACCACTCTTTAAAAAAAGGCTCTTCCCCTTGTCTTTCAGGGTGATAGAAACGACTTAAAACCACATTATCCCCTAAGACTAAACCAGCATTAGCGGTAAAAACCATGTCAGGGACACCTTTTTGGGGCGTAACTAAGTCCACAGTAGCGTATTCTTTTATGATACCATAAAGTTTTTCCCATTGCTCTACGGCACGTTCTCGACTAGATTTATGTATATTACCTTCCATCCAGGGATTGATCACATAATCAACATCATAGTGATCAGGGGCGCACATAAGAATGCGAATATCTTGAGTCATAATAATTTAAAATTTACTATAAGATTTAATTGGCTAATAGTATTTCTCACCATCAATTTTTTGCCAACATTCCATTATAACTCGATGTTGTAGGTACTTTTACTTTCATAATTGATATGTCTGGAAACGATAACACCTCAGTTCGAGACAAAAGAGACAAAATTTATGGCAAAGGGCAAGGTATTAGGTATTAGTTGTTAGGTATTAGGTACATAATTAAACAGATTTGGCAAAATTAACCTAAAGCTATCACCCCTAAAACCTAGCCACCATCAATGTCAAATTATTCCCGTACTAAGTATATAAATCTGCTTATTGATAAGAAGGGAATAAATCTCTAGGAAAATCTTCAGCACTTAAACAAGTTTCCATTGCTTGAGTGGCATTTGCTACTTGAGGAGTTCGAGATAAAGCAATTACACATTCAGAATGTCTTAAGGGTAAAAGACTGGCTTGACAAGTGTTTAACGCCATCATGATCGGTGATACAGAAGTGGTAGTCATGGTTTCTTCTATAGGAGTTTTTTCCTCTGTTTCTGTCGTATTGCTAGTAGTTTTGGGAAGGTTACTTTTATTATTAGCGATTAGTGACTGTTTATTGATATTAACAACACAACTTCCTAAATCTAATGGTCTTCTTACTTGATAACAACTTTTGAGGGCATCGATCGCTTTTATTTCTGTAGCACTAGATATAGTACGAACACAGGTAGATAATTCCCTAGGTACTAAAGCATCTGCACAACCAGTTTGAGCTTGTTCAACAGGAATACCTGTAGTGGTTAACTCTTGAAGACAAACATCAAATTGATTATTGGCTTGAGCAGTAGAAGGAAACAAAAAAGTAAATAGAGAAGGAGTAACAAGAATAAGAGTAGTTAATTTAAAAAGGCTTTTCATGATCACAATTAATTTAAAACTATATCTCAAATAATATAGCAATCCTATTGATTATAAATAATTTTTGTCTATCTGCCTAAGTTGTTAGTCCTATTTCGTAATTGAAAATACCCTATTTTTCTTATGTATTTCTATATTATTACTTTTAGTTCCTAACTTTAATCACATTTTTCTATTTAGTGGAAGTACATTACAGGTAATTTTATCTAAGTCTTTTTGTCTTATAATAATATCATAAGGATAATTTTGTCTCTAAAAATGATGAAAATTGATAAGAATTAAACATTTTTAATTTTTCTATTACCTTATGTTCTCAAATTTCTAACCATTTTAATTATAGATTATGAAGTTTTATACTCTTGATGTTTTCACCAGTCAACCTTTTAGCGGAAATCAATTGGCAGTGTTTCCTCATGCAGAAGGGTTATCGTCGAAGACAATGCAAAAAATCGCCATTGAGTTTAACTTCTCTGAGACAGTATTTGTTTTTTCTCCTAGCAATCCTCAAGCTAACTTTGATGTGAGAATTTTTACTCCCGGTGGAGAAATTCCTTTTGCGGGGCATCCGACGATCGGTACAGCTTTTTTGTTAGGATATTTAGGAATGGTTCATTTAACTTCTGATACCACTGAAATTGTTTTACACGAAGAGGTTGGTAATGTTCCTGTTACTATCTACTCCAAATATAATGAAGTAATCGCTACAGAATTAAATGCACCTAATCCTCCTAAATTTCTTCGAGATATTCCGTCAAAAGAATCTTTGGCAGAAGTTTTATCCTTATCGGAAAAAGACTTAAGCGAAAAATTTGCACCTCAAGCTGTTTCCTGCGGTTTGCCATTTTTTATTATTCCCCTGAACAGTTTTTCTGCTTTAAGTAATGCACAATTAAACTTAACAGCATGGCAAAAAACTTTATCTAATCATTTTGCCCCCCATGTCTATCCCTGTTATCAAATGGATAAATTTGAGTGGAGAGTAAGAATGTTTGCACCCAGTTTAAATATATCAGAAGATCCAGCGACAGGTTCGGCTGCCTCAGCTTTTGCTGGTTATTTAGCAAGTTACCAACCTGAAAAAAATGGTAATTGGCAATGGTTAATTGAACAAGGTTTGGAGATTAATCGTCCTAGTAAAATTATAGCCAGTGCGACTAAAAAAGATAATAAAATTATCCAGATTAAAGTTAGGGGTGAATCGGTAATTATTACAGAGGGAATTTTACTTACTTAATCAATAATTTTTTAATTGTTTTTTGATAACCTAGACAGTTTACTAAAATTTTCATGGTTTAAAATCGATCGAATTTTAACAATTTGTTATCATTTGATTTTAATTATTAACCCTAAAATATAATGTGATTAATGATTAAAAATATATCTACAGGATCTGAAGATTTTAATTTATTGACAATGATCGATTATATTGATGACAATACACTAATTTTTAGAGAATATTTTGCTCATAAAATTACCTTATTTTTATTATTAAAAGTTAACTTATCATGAAATAAATGTTACTGCTTAATAACAATAATGGATAATAATTATTTTACATTTTAATTCCCTCTAATATGCAAATATCTTCGTTAGTAAAAATAATATGATCAAGAATTAAACCAGCTTGAGAAAATAATTGTTCAAACTCTTCTTTTGTTCTTTCTTTACCGCCAGGACACATAACTAACATATTAAGATCTAACATTTTAGCTGAGGATGGCAAATTTCGATCGTTTACAATCATTTCCATGACTAAAATTTTGCTGTTATGTGTCATTGCATCTTGACAATTTTTGAGTATTTTTATGGCTCTTTCATCATCCCAATCATGGATAATATGCTTTAACATATAAACATCTCCTCCTGATGGTATGGAATCAAAAAAACTTCCACTGATAGCTTGACAACGGTTAGAGATTCCGTGTTTTTTTAGGGTTGGTTGACAGTTACTGATTACATATTCTTCGTCAAATAAAATACCTTTACTACTAGGATATTTTTCTAATATTGAACCTAACATTTCACCGTAACCACCACCTACATCCACGATCGTGTTAAAAGGGGAAAAATCATAATATGATAAAATCGCCTTTTCTTCAATAAAAGAAAAACTATTCATGGAATTTTCAAAAATTTCTGCATCTTGAGGATGAGACTTAAAATATTCAAAGACATCCATACCAAAAACTTCGTCAAAAGCTGGTTTTCCTGTTTCCACACTGTATAACATTTTTCCCCATGGTTGATAGTGAGGAGATTCTCCTAACATAATAGCTGTGGCTTTCATCGATTGAGGATGATTAATACATAAATACTCAGCTAAAGGAGTCATCGTAAAATGTTGAGAGTCAATTTCAGAAAAAATACCGACACTGGCTAAACTTCTCATTAAGCGATACAATCCGGAAGGATTTGTATTTGTAAGGTTAGCTAACTCTTGACAGGATAAAGGCTTATTTCTGAGTAAATCAGCAATATTTAATTTACTAACTACATAAATTGATTGCGAAATCCAATAACCAGAAATCATTTGCATTAGCTGAATATGGGGAGGAATTTGAGAGCTATTCATAAGTAAAAACTGAATCTAATTTTGATAATTTACTGACGTTTAATTCTAATTATCCATCATAAAATAGAATGTGATGAATCACTAGATTTTTTATTACTAATGATTTAAAATATATCCGCAGGATCCGCCGATTTTAATTTATTAACAGCGATCGAACCGGATAAAAAACACATAATAACTGTTAAAATAAATACTAATAAAGCTAAATCTTTTGTCATAAGAATAGGTAAACCTGTAGCTTTTGTTGCTTGATAATAAAGGAAACTTGAAATACCAAAACCCGGAATAAAACCAAGACAGGCGAGAATAATTGCTTCTTGAAAAACGAGAATTAACAAGTAAGAATTATCATAACCCATAGCTTTTAAAGTAGCATATTCGGGTAAATGATCTGCCACATCAGTATAAAGAATTTGATAAACAATGACGATACCCACCACTAAACCCATACCGGCACCAAGAGTAAAAATAAAGCCAATAGCAGTACTACTTTCCCAATAGTTTTTTTCATAATTCAAAAATTCTTCTCTCGATAAAATTAACACATCACCACCATTTAATTTTTGTTTTAAACTATTGATAACTGTTAAAGAATCAGTATTTTTCTCCAGTTTTATAACTCCAATATCAATTAAACCTTTATTGCGATTTGGGAATAATCTTAAAAAGTTTAAATCGCTAGTAATGAGGTTTCCATCAGCACCAAAAGTTGTTCCAACAGTGAATAATCCACCTACTTTTACTTGTCTGCTATCTATTTCCGTTTTAACTTCTTTTTCTTGTAAATAAAGTTGTGAAATATTGCCAAATTCTGGACGAGACTGATCATCAAATAATACCACATCTGGCAATTTTAATTGATCAAAATTTTCTGTTACTCCCGATAAATTAAAAACACCTTCTTTGGGATTAAAACCCACTACCATAATTTGACGAGTATTTTTATTTTCGGGATTTTTCCATATAGAAAAACCGATATAAATAGGGTTAATTGACTCTACTCCTTCTACTCCCAAAGCCTCATATAAACGACGAGAAGAAAAACTTTTCATGGCAATTAAAGCATCGGATTGAGGACTAATTAAAAATACATCTCCTTCAATTTTTTCATGTAATCTAACGGAACTATTTAACAAAGCAGACTTAAATCCTAACTGCATAAACATTAAAATATCTGCAAAACCAATCCCGGCTAAAGCGATTAATAAACGGATTTTTTCTCTACTTAATTGTAACCAAGCTAAAGGTATTTTCATGGATGGATAAGGAATAGTTGATAGTTAAAAATTTCGATAATTACTGATAAAAAACTTAAACTTTGTGCCTTTGCGTCTTTGCGAGATAATTCTCAAATCTATAATAAAATTTCGGCAATTATTTGAGCATAAATTAATTGATTAACAATAGGATTATCTTCAGGATTAATAGCGATTTTTACCTCTACCACCCGTGCATCAACACTGGCGGCTGGATCTGTCTCTAATACGTCTTTTTTTCCGATTTTTGGGCTTATTTCAATAACTTTGCCTTTTAAAGTCTCTTTAAAGCTATTATTATCACTTTTAATGGTTGTTTCTTGTCCTAACTTAATTTTACTAACATCACTCTCATATACTTCTGCAATGGCTAACATTTGATCTGTATTTGCCATTTCAACCACTCCTATTCCGTTATCAATATTTTCTCCTTCTCTTGCTAAAATCTCGATAATTGTGCCGTCTGTAGGTGCTTTAATGGTGGTTAAATCTAATTCTATCTCTGCTTGTTTAACTAAGGCGATCGCTTTATCTACTTGTGATTGAGCTTGTACTACGTCCACCGATCGAATTTCCCGAATTTCCCCTAATTTTGCTTCTCCTTCGGCAATCTCTTTGGTGAGGGTATTTACCCTTTGAGTAGCTAATGCTTTTGCTTCTCGAATTTCCTCCGTAACGGTGGTAATGGTTTTCTCATAACTTGCTTTGGCTTCCTGATAACTTTGAGTTGTGGTGTCAAAAGTCAACTGTTTTGAATCTAAATTCGACTCGGAAATCACCCCATCTTTGGCTAATTCCTGATAACGTTGTAACTCAGATTGAGCATTATTTACTTCCGCTTTTAATCTTTGAATATTTGCTTTTTTTTCAGTCATTTCGGCGGATAATTGGGCTTTTAAACGGGAAATTTTGGCTTTATCTGTGGCTATTACTCCATTTAATTCTGCTTTTAACCGCTCGATCGTTGATTCTTGGGATTTTATTGTACCTTCTTTTGCTCCAGCCTGTACAATAGCTAAGTTAGCCTGTACAACTTTTACCTCTTGTTTCGCCGTTTCTAATTCTGCTTTTTTGGTTTCAAAATCAGTAGTAATGGCGATAATATCCCCTTGTTTTACTATATCTCCTTGAGTAACTAATAAGGTTTTAACTTTTGCACCAGACATTGTAGGAGAAGCCGCTACTTTAATAATTTCTCCAAGAGGTTCAATTCTACCCAAGGCGGTGACTGATTTTTGCGTTATTTGTGTAGTGACAGGAGGAGGAGTCGTTTTTACTCCTGATTGTTGAAAAATATATATTCCCGTAGCTGTAACTATCACTGCACCTAAAATGCTAGTAAAGATAGTAATTTGTTTGCCATTTTTTCCTAGAAACGATGTTGATTCGCCCATATTCCCTATACTTAGACTAGACTGTACAGTATGACCTTTAATATTAAGAATTATAACATTCAAATGATAAAAAAACGATGAGAGATATTTTTTCAATATAGTATGTATATACTTACAAGTTATGGTACATATGTTAAGCTCAGGCGCATCTAAGTAGAATGTTGGGTGTAGGCAATAGGCAAGAAGCAAGAAGCAACAAATAGCAAATAAGAGTGTCATCAATTTTTACTAACATTAAATTTATTGTCATACTATTTGAGTTGTGACACAAAGATTATCAAAAGGTATAAAAAATGCTTTGCGAAACTTTTCTACTGATTGCTATTAATCATTTCTAACCTCTTATAAATTAGAAATTTTACATTTTCATTTGATGTCTTTTTTGTTAAAATAACCAATTACTTTTAATATTTCCCATTTTGAAGAATTAATTTTTTGAATACTAATTTTTTTATTTATTGAAAAATAAAAATGACTTTAACTTATCATCAACAAAAAACGGAAGCTAAAATAGAACAAATTTTACAAGGTGCATTATCTGAGTTTTTAACTTATGGTTATTTAGGCACAAGTATGGACAAAATTGCTCAAACTGCTGGAGTTTCTAAGCAAACTTTATATACTCATTTTGGAGATAAAGAGGGATTATTTAAGGCTTTAATTTATGAAGTGACAACTAAAAAATTTCAGTTAGTTTGGTCAAAATCCTTAGAAGGAAAGCCTGAAATTGTTTTAAAAGAATTAGCAGAAAGAATTGTTAATGAGGTTAATGATCCACAATATTTGGCTTTTGTTCATGTTATCGTTACTTCAGCTAAAACCTATCCAGAATTAGGAGAATTATTTTTGGAAAATGTGGCTAAACCTGCTATGAATATTTTGATTAAATATTTTGATGATTGTGCTGATTTAAACTTAGCAGATTCTGAAGCGATCGCCCATATTTTTGTTAATACTTTAATCCATCATATTTTAACTCAAGAAACATTACAAGGAAAAAAAGTAATTCCGATAAAATCCGAAAGAATCATCAATAATTTGATTAAAATGATCACTAATACTGAATAATTTATTAATACTTATTTATTAAAATAGTAAAGATTGCCTTGCAATTATATTTTATTTTCAACTAGGATTTTTTATGTCATTATAAGTTGTAAAATAAAAAATTAAGTAAAAAATATCCACATTATATTATGGTTCAATTTAAAAGTAATAATCGTCAAGAATTAGACATTAACTTGATTACTGTTTTGATTGGAGGGTTAATATCAACAATTATTATTTATCTTCTTCTTTTACCCTTTCAAGAATCTTATATAGGAATCTTATTATATCAAAGAGGTTTTACTCAACATTTAGCGATATTTTTTGCTTCTATCGTAGTAATAATTACTATTAATAAATATCTGATAATTACTAAAGAAAAAAACATTTTAAAAAATATAGGAATTCCAGAAAAAATTTCTTTTGAAAATCATAAATCTAAGCAATTACAATATCTCCACGAAGATTTTGCTCGAAATTATAGCATGATTACAGGTAGATTAAGCAGAATTTTAAATGCTTATATTCTCTCAGGAAGTCGCAAAATTGTCACGGAATTAGCTTTAGATGATAGTTCATTTTATCTTAGTTCTTCCGAATCTTCCTACGCCCTGCCAAGAATTTTAGTTTGGGCAATTCCCCTGTTAGGATTTATTGGTACAGTATTAGGTATTAGTCAGGCTGTCAATGGTTTTAATGGTTTTCTTGACAACTCCGCCGAAATAGAACAAATTAAAGAAGGTATTACTACTGTAACTACTGGGTTGGCGATTGCTTTTGACACTACTTTATTAGCACTTTTTTTAAGCGTTATGGTAATGATTCCTTTAGTATTAATAGAGAGAATGGAATCACAGTTATTATTGGCAACAGAAATTTATATTAATGATCATATTTTACCTCGTTTAATAGAGAATAATCACCCTCAACAATCCATATTAAATACTGATACTTTAATAAAAAATATTAATGATGCCATTGATAATAAATTACCTACAAAAGAAGAGCTCATTCAGCCCATAAGAGATGCTTTACCTACTCCTCAAGATTTAATTAACCCAGCTGAAATTTATGCTAAAGAAGCAGCAAAAAAGTTAATGACTGAATTTATTAATCAATTAAAAGAAATTCAAACTAAACAAGTAGAATTAATTGATAGTATTAAAGAAACAAATCAAATAATTTTAAAAGATGGTAATTTATCTCGAAGAAATGATTTTGATAAATTAACAAAATACTATATACTTTCTCTTGTTTTCTTTGCTTTAGTTATACTTTTATCTCTGATTTTCAAATAAAAAATGATGATAATTAAATTTTTTAGTTTTATAATTTATTAGCGAAAAAAAATGAGAAGACGATCAAAATCGAATAGAATAGAATTAGAATTATTTCCTTTTTTATCAATTCTAGCTTGTACTATTGGCAGTTTAATTTTATTAATTATTGTTATTAGTACCGAAAGTTTAAACAACAATCCAGAAGTAACAATTATTGCTAAAAGTGAAGGCGGAGGAGTAAATCAGAAAAAACAACCTCGTTATATTGAATGTAAAGAAGATGGAATCGTCATTTATCCAAGTAAAGAATTTGTTTCTAAAAATGAACTAAATAAAAGTACAAAATTTTCTAATTTTATCAAAGAAATTAAAAATAAGAAAGATAAAGAGTATGTTATAGTAGCTGTTAGACCCACTGGAATAGATGTTTTTCAACAAGTAAGAGATTTAATTGAAAAAGAAGAAATTGACATTGGCTATGAACCAATAGAAGAAGGTTGGACATTAAAAATAGAATAAAAAATTAGTTGTCTAATTCTCAGTTTTTTTTAAGTTTTTTTGATTGAATAACTTGTAAACTTCCTCCAGCATAAAATTGATTTTTTAGGATAGAAAAACCGGTATCAGAAAGTTTATTTGCTAAATCAGTTTTTAATAATTGCCATGCCGTTTCTGTTTCAAATAACCACATAAATAAAGTTAATCCGGGTATAAATAATAAATTTTGTGGTTTATGTAAGTCAATGAAGGTAAAAATACCTTGAGGTTTTAAGACTCGATAGGCTTCTTGAAAAATCTCCTCTAACTCTGCTGTCGTCATCTCATGTAAAGCGACGCTACTATGAACAATATCAAAATAATTGTCAGAAAACGGCATTTTTTGTGCGAATCCTTCTACAAATTTTGCTTGAGGAACATTTTTTTTTGCTTTTTCGAGGGCAATACTTGATATATCTAATCCTGTAACTTGTTGAGAATAGGCGACTAAAAATTTGGTAGTTTGTCCTGCTCCACAACATAAATCTAGTATTTTAGTATTGGAGGTAATTTGTAAATTTTGAAGTGCTAGTTGTCGAAATTTTGTTTCACCACCAACGGGAATTGCTGCCAATTTGGCAATAGTATCGTATAACCATTGATATTTATAACTTAGAGGACGCAGAAATGTTGCCATAACAATTTTATTTTATAATTTGGTGGAACTCGATCGTAAAATATCTGGAATTAGGGTGTCATCGCTAAATTCTAACATGGTTTCTCGATAACCTAAATATCCAGAATTGGTGAAAAATAATAACATTCGATTTAAGGCAATCCAAACTTCCATACTAAATTCCCAATCACCATTTATTGGTGCATAATCACTAATAGATTTTAATGCCCAAAAATAGTTATTTCTGACAATAGATTTTCCTTTTTGATATTGAGGTAAGTCTTCTTTTTTGATGTAAAGAATGTTATCTTTTATAATAGCTTTCATATTAACTTTTTTTTTCAATATTATTTTTAATAAACTCTAATTTTTTTATAAAATGTTTTTAGATTTTCGTAATATTAACACTATTTGGAGTTCTGTAATAGTAGAAACTTTAGCTAAATTAGGCTTAAAAAATGCTGTTATTAGTCCAGGTTCTCGATCGACTCCTTTAACTCTTGCATTTGCTCAAAATTCTCTCATTAATACCATCCCAATTTTAGATGAAAGATCTGCCGGTTTTTTTGCTTTAGGATTAACGAAAAAAAATAATTATCCTACTGTCTTAGTTTGCACTTCTGGCACGGCTGGAGCTAATTTTTATCCAGCAATTATCGAGGCTAAATATAGTAATATACCTTTAATTATTTTAACCGCCGATCGACCTCCTGAATTAAGAAATTGTCATGCTGGACAAACTATAAATCAAGTTAATTTATATGGTAATTATCCTAATTGGCATACAGAATTATCCTTACCTTCTCTCGATTTAGATAGATTATTTTATTTAAGGCAAAACATTATCTATGGATGGGAAAAATCTTATTTTTCGTCTAGGGGAGTTGTTCATATTAATATACCATTTAGAGAACCTCTTGCTCCTGTTTGTGAATTAAATATTAGTCAAGAAAATCAAAGTTTTATTTATCAACAATTATTTAATAATTTTATCTTTAATAATCATAGTTTTTCTCACTATAATCTAGATCTAAATGACCATATCAAACGTTGGCAAAAATACAATAAAGGCATTATTATTGCAGGTGTTGATTCTTCGGATAATTCTTTATTATACTGCCAGTCGATCGAGCTGTTATCAAATATATTAAACTTTCCTATTTTAGGAGAGGCTTTATCTCCGATAAGAAATAATAATCAAAATAATAACCATTTAATTATTAACTATGATGCTATTTTAAGAAATTCTGAATATGCACGTCAATTAATCCCTGAGATTGTTATTTTATTTGGTGAATATCCTACGAGTAAAATTTTAAGAGAATGGTTAAACAAACACAAAATTACAACCTATATTCTTACTTCTCATGATGATAATTTAGATGCGCTGCATAGTAATTCTATTCACATCAGAATTAATCCAGAAAATATTATTCAACATTTTACTGTACAGACAGAGAAAAAAGTCTCAGATTATATCAATAAATGGATTTCGATCGATGAAAAAATAACCCTTAAAATTAATAATATTATGGAAAGAAATGATGAAATATTTGAAGCAAAAATATCATGGATGTTATCAAAATATCTTCCATTAAAAACTCCTATTTTCATTGCTAATAGTATGTCGGTGAGATATGCAGAATTCTTTTGGCAAAAAAACAATCTTCAAAGACAAATTTATTTTAATCGTGGTACAAATGGAATTGATGGTACTTTGTCCAGTGCTTTAGGTATTGCTTATCAAAATAAACCTACCATTTTATTAACAGGAGATTTAGCTCTTTTGCATGATACTAATGGGTTTTTAATCAATCAATATTTTGAGGGAAGTTTAACAATTATTTTGGTCAATAATAATGGTGGTGGAATTTTTGAAATGTTACCGATCGCTGACAATAATAACCTCTTTGAAAAGTATTTTGCTACCCCTCAATTAGTAGATTTCTCTAACTTAACTCAAACCTATAATATAGATTATAAACTAATAAGTAATTGGCAACAATTACAAAAACTATTAACAAATTTACCGACAAAAGGCATCAATATTTGGGAAATCAAAACTAATCGAAAAAATGATACATTATGGTTAAAAGAAAATCTTAATTATCTAAGTTTAAAATTAGATTGATAATTTAAAATTAGATGATATACTTTAACAATACAAAAAAATACTTTCTTTTCAAGAGATTTTGTGGAGAGTAGAAAAAAATTTGATCTTATGATAAGCTAGTAAAGTTGTCAAAATTCGCACATCTGGGATGTCGGGTGTTTCTAAATTCAGAAATAGAACTAACCCGGATGGAGGATAAACCCGAAAATAAAGGAGAATAATAAATGTCAGTAGTTACTTTAAAAGAACTATTAGATTCTGGTGTACACTTTGGCCATCAGACTCGTCGTTGGAATCCTAAAATGGCACCCTACATCTACACCGCTAGAAATGGGGTACACATCATTGATTTAGTGCAAACCGCACAATTAATGGATGAAGCCTACAACTATGTCAAAAAAGCGGCCGAAAGTGGCAAAAAAGTTCTTTTTGTTGGTACTAAACGTCAAGCGGCGGGTATCATAGCCCAAGAAGCCACTCGTTGTGGTGCATTCTATATTAATCAACGTTGGTTAGGTGGTATGCTAACTAACTGGGAAACGATTAAGTCCAGAGTCGCACGTCTTAAAGATTTAGAAGAATTAGAAGAAAGTGGCGCTTTAGACAGAAGGCCAAAAAAAGAAGCCTCTGTTTTACGTCGTGAGTTGAGTAAACTACAAAAATATCTTGGCGGTATCAAAGATATGCGTCGTGTTCCTGATATTGTGGTAATTATTGACATTCGCAGAGAACATAATGCGATCAAAGAGTGTGAAAAACTTAACTTACCTGTTGTATCAATGTTAGATACTAACTGTAATCCCGAATTAGTAGATTTTCCTATTCCTGCTAATGATGACGCAATTCGATCGATTAAACTAATTATTGGTAAATTAGCTGATGCTATTTATGAAGGGCGTTATGGTAAGGCTGTTGCAGAAGGCAGATTCGACGAATTTGAAGAATCTTTAGCTAGTGGTGAACCTGACTACGATGAAGATTACGAAGATGAAGAATATGACGAAGATGGTGATAGTGGCGAAGAAGAGTAAATAATTAGGAAATAGGAAATGGACAATGGAGAATTAATAAATAATTAACAACGAATAAAAAAGTTCAATTTATTGAACGTTATAACGATACCCGTGTAATTTATTATACGGTGGGTTATTGATTAACAAATCTCTCCTAACTCCATTTCCTAACTCAAGTTAGTATTCGGTTCAATTCATGTAATGATTATTGAAGATAATTTTATTAAAATATAAGTATTATGGCAGAAATTACAGCTAAATTAGTAAAAGAACTTAGAGATAAGACTAACGCAGGAATGATGGATTGCAAAAAAGCCCTCGTGGAAAATGATGGTGACATTGCAAAATCCATTGAATGGTTACGTCAAAAAGGTATCACCTCTGCCGAGAAAAAAGCCGGTAGAGTAGCTGCTGAAGGTATTGTGGAAAGTTATATTCATACTGGTGGTAGAATCGGTGTTATCGTAGAAGTTAACTGCGAAACTGATTTTGTTGCCCGTCGTGAAGATTTCCAAGCCTTAGCGAAAAATATCGCTATGCAGATTGCGGCTTGTCCTAATGTCGAATATATTAAAATTGCGGATATTCCTCAAGACATCGTTGTCAAAGAAAAAGAAATTGAAATGGGTAGAGATGACTTAGGCAATAAACCTGCTAATATCAAAGAGAAAATTGTTGAGGGTAGAATCCAAAAACGTTTAGGGGAAATGTGTTTACTCAGTCAGCCCTATATTCGTGATCAAGGTATTACCGTGGAAGAATTAATTACTCAACAAGTGGCTAAAATTGGTGAAAATATCCAAGTACGTCGTTTTACCCGTTTTGTTTTAGGGGAAGGCATCGAAAAAGAAGAAACCAATTTTGCGGAAGAAGTAGCGGCACAAGCAGGGTTAAAATAATTAAAAATTAGGAATTAGGAGAAAATAATTTTTTATAGTCTTCTAACTTCCTAGTTTTCTCCTATCATTCATTTCTTTTCTTCATCAAAACTCAAATTATTACCTTTCAAATTATCAATAAGAATGAGTAAGTCAATCAAACAGTTACGCAATGATTTGACCATTTTAAGTGAAAAAATTAAAGATTTAGCTATTAATTTACAGGGTTTATATCGAGATTATTTGGAGAGTTTAAGCGTTGTTGTTAAGCGTCAATTAACCCTAGCAACTTATCAGATTTGTACGCAAAAGTATCCTGATGCTTTTTTAAATTTGAGTTATCAGAAAAGGTATGATTTACAAGGAAGAATAAAGGGATTAGAAAATACATTTAAAGATAATTTATTTAATGCTTTTCAATCGATCGAGGTAGGTAATAATCAGGTTATTCAAGATTTTTATAATCATATTATTAGTATTTTTTCTGTAGAACAAATATCAAAAGATAATAACTTAGTAGATTTAGAAATAGCTCAAAATAGTGAAAATAATTTAGCTAAGGAGGAAGAGTTAAACCCTCACGATTTAATTAAGTTTCAATTAGATATTGAAGATTGTTTAGAAGAATGTTTAACCAATATTTCTCATCAAACAAATAAATATTTACAAGATGCTCATATTTTACCAAACAAAATACCGAGTAAAATTTTGGAAATGGCATTACAAGCAGAGGAAAATACTTCCATTGTAAGTGGTGCGCCCAACCTCTTGAGTTTATTAATTGAAAGAGAGGATAAATCTGATAATAATGTTGATATAACTCCTATCGTGGCTATTTGTCTAAGATTAACAGAAATAGAATTTAATGATCCTAGTTTAAATTTAATTCGACAAAAAATTAATAATATTCTTAGAAAATTAGATGATCTTGATAATGAGTATCAACAGAAAAAACAAAAGTACTCGATCGCCCAAGCAGAATCAGCATGGCGTAGTAGTTGGAATGAATAATAATTAGCAATTAGTAATTTATTTACTTTAATTATTTATTAAATTTAATACCTTTTATGGCTCTTCTACTTTGAATATGATAAATTATGTCTAAAAAAAGGTGTCAGGTATCAGGTAGCAGGTATTAGGTTAAATTCAAACTGTTAATTTATAATAATTGCATTTTTAAAAGAGTCAAAGCTATAGCTATCAAAGTTTATATTAATTATTTTCTATTAATTTGTCGTAACTACTGTAGGAGAGCCCCTTTTATTTTTTACAAATTGTCTCTTATTAACACCCCTAAACAGTTATTAATTAAAGTTTAAGACATCGAACTAAGGTAAATTTCAATGAATGAAAAAAATATAGTTATTCCAGATGTTATCATTGGCTTGGGAAACCCTGAACAAAAGTACGATCGAACTCGTCATAATATTGGTTTTGAAATAGTAGATTATTTAGCACTAAAATGGGGTTTTATTTGGCAAAAAAATACTAAATTTAATGCTCTAATTTGTGAAGGAATAGCACCAAATCGTCGTAAAATTAGGTTAGTAAAACCTTTAACTTATATGAATCGATCGGGGCAATCTGTAAGAGCCGTGTTAGACTGGTATAAATTAACCGCAGACTCAATTTTAGTGGTGTATGATGACATGGATTTACCTTTCGGGAGAATTAGATTAAGGCTATCTGGTTCAGCAGGAGGACATAATGGGATGAAATCGATTATTTCTCATGTGGGAGGGCAAAAATTCCCCCGTTTTCGCATCGGTATCGGTAAATCAGAGGGAAAAGAAGAAACTATTGGTCATGTTTTGGGTAAGTTTTCCACCACAGAAACTAAAGTAATTGATCAATTAAAAATATTAACCCACGATGCTATTAATGTCTGTTTAAAAGATGGTGTCGAAAAAGCTATGAGCCTTTATAATCAAAAATTTATTTCAATAGACTTATAGTCAATAAAGTTAAAAAGACATCGTTTAAATAAAAATCGACTGAAATAAAGAAAATATCAATTCTTATCAAGAATACTTATTATTTATCATCTATGGTGACAAATCGATCGAAGACTAAAGTTAATCATTTTTTAGGTGTTTTAAAATTTTCCCCAAAAAAAACTAACTATTTTTATTATATTTGTTAATATTAGTTAGTCTCTATCTAATTCACATTATCTGTATGTTAGTCCAAGATTCTCCGCCTCGCAGACAAAGTAACGTTGAAGTTGAAAAGAAACAGTCTTTTTCCGATCGTAATTTGAGATCAAGGCAGAAATCTGTTCATCGGAAATATCCAAGCCGAACTGTTATCAATTCACGTCCTCTTGAGAAAATACCCCATAGTCAGAAACAAAATCAACCTTTCTGGCTCAAAAGTCTTATGATATTGGGTCATGGTTCTTCTGCATTATGTTACTTAAGTGTAGTGATAGCTTTTGTGATGTATGGAATAACAGTTTATGCTCCCAAATTATGGACAACTAAATATCATGAGTTGCAAGATCTGCAAAAACAAGAACGTCAGTTTAGTTTTACAGATGAAATAATTAAAAATCAATTGGCAGAATCAGCTAAACAGTCTGGCTCAGGTTTAGTAAATCCCGATTCTTCTCAACCACCGATTTTTTTACCAGATACGACTCCAAAACCGATACAATTAGAAACGTCTCCTTCTTCTGAACCAAAGCAGATCGAGAAAATTTCCCCCATTGCTTACTAATCAAAGATGAATGTCTTTAAACTAGATTCAAATAAATCTTCTTCTCAAAAAAGTTGGTTTAATAAGTCTCCTTCCCAAAAATCTTCATTTAGTCCCTTAAATGTGGACACCTTAGTGCGATTGTTGATCATTTGGTTGGTCTTAGTTTTCGGTGCGTCGAGTTTAATCTGGCGACTATATCAGTTACAAATCAAAGAAGGTGATGATTTAGCAACACAGGCTAAACAACAGCAAACTTATAATTTTCGTCCTTATATTCCCCGTCGATCGGTAATTGATAGTCGGGGAAGTGTGGTTGCTTTAGACAAGGTGGTTTATACAGTATATGTTCACCCCATCATGTTATTAGAAGATAAAAATGTAGTAGCAGAAAAAATAGCAAATATACTGACCGATCGAGATCAAAATGAAATTTTAAAATTATTAAATAGTAAGGATTCTGGGGTTTTATTAGGAAAAACTATTACCGAAGATCAAGGTAATAAAATTAAAGAACTAAATATAGAAGGAATTGATCTCGAACGACGTTATGCCCGTTTTTATCCTCAAGGAGAATTGATTGCAGATATAATTGGCTATGTCGATACAGACCATGCAGGTCAAGCAGGAGTAGAATATAGTCAAGAAAAACTCTTAGAAAGAGATCTCTCTACAGTACAAATGACTTCTTTTCTGAAAGTCAAAAAAGATGGACAAGGTGCAATTATTCCTGCATCTTTACCCCAAGGCATCGTGGAATTAGATGATCTGCAATTAAAATTAACTCTTGATTTAAGATTACAAAGAGCGACAAGAGATGCCCTAAAAAATCAAATCAAAAAGTTTAATGCTAAAAGAGGTGCGGTTATTGTCATGGATGTTCATACTGGTGCGATCGTCGCTTTAGCCTGTGAACCCACCTACAACCCAAATAAATACTCTCTTTACGACTTTTCTTTATATAAAAACTGGTCTGTTACTGATAGTTACGAACCTGGATCTACTTTTAAACCAGTAAATGTGGCGATCGCTCTTGATGAAGGAGTCATTAATGATCAATCAATAGTTTTAGATGCGGCAAGTACTGTAATTGATGGTTGGCCTATTGCCAATGCCTCGAAAAGTGGAAAAGGTTGGGTAAGCGTTACTAAGGCAATGGAAGTTTCTAGTAATACGGCAATGATTCATATAATCAAAAAACTTAACCGATCTCAATACTATAAAAGATTGCAAGAATTGGGAATAGATCGGTTGATGGGCTTAGATTTACCTTTTGAGGCGACAGGGTATCTCAAACCTAAGGAAATTTTCACCGCCAGAGATATTGAACCTGCGGTTTCTGCTTTTGGACAAGGATTGTCTTTGACTCCTCTCAAATTAGTTCAATTACACGCTGCGATCGCTAACGGAGGTAAATTAGTGACACCCCATGTCATCGAAGGATTAGCAAATACCAACGGGGAATTAGAATCCATCCCTAAATTAGAGACAAAACAACTATTTTCTGAAAGTTCTGCCAATAGTGTTCTCAAAATGATGGAGTCTGTCGTTGCCAACGGTACAGGTGCCGCCGCTCAAATAGACGGTTATCACATCGGCGGGAAAACAGGCACGGCTCAAAAACATGATGGTAGAGGTAGATACCAAGCTAATGCAAAAATCACCAGTTTTATCTCTATTTTACCGACAAATGATCCCAATTATGTAATATTAGCAGTAGTTGATGAACCTCAAGGAGCAAATACTTATGGTTCAACAGTGGCCGCCCCTATTGTCAAAGAGGTAATGAATGCAATCATTCGTATTAAAGGTATTCCCCCTTCTTATCCCATTGGTTTGAAAAAAGACAAAAAACTTTAATTCTATAATTATTAGACTTCTTGTAAAAATCAGGCAAAATTTGTACCAATCATAGGTATTAAATTTAATCAATAAATAAATCCATTTGCTATAGTTTTGAATCAATTATTATTACTTTTCCCTATTCCTTCTCTTTCCTGATAATTTGATAATTCACCCTTGGTGATATAATGCTTACAAAACTTATAGATTAAGCCATTGTGCAACGGTGGAGGGAAGAGGTAATAAAATGAGAATGAGCAAAATTAAGGCGAATAAACCTAAGAAATCCCTACCATTATCTAACTCTGTGACATCATTTAATGCTGGTTGATCTGTTACAGGCATAAATATTAAAATAATCGCCCATAATAAAAACTCTCCTCGAACTAGGGCTAACATGATCACTAAAACACGGGTTATTTGACCAATTATAAGAGCTTTTCCTTGTCCAAACATAGCATGAACTATGTGTCCGCCGTCTAATTGTCCTACGGGCATTAGATTCAACGCAGTTATAATTAATCCTATATAACCGGCAACGGCGGCAGGATGCAAGGAAATGGCTTTATTTGCCACTAATTGGCTTCCCATAACTAATTTACTTAAAACAGCCAATAAAAACGAAAAACGAGGATCTAGTGCTTCAAAGTTGAGCATATTAATTTGATCCGGCATGGCTACCACATGAGAATATCCCAAACCCCAAATTAGAACTGGTATAGTAACTAAAAACCCCCCTAAAGGACCTGCGATCGCCACATCAAACACTGCTTTACGGTTAGGCATGGGGGATTTGATAGAAATAAACGCCCCAAAAGTACCTAAAAAGAAAGGAATAGGGATGAAATAGGGTAAAGTTGTCTTAATGCGGTAGTAAACGGCAAAAAGATAATGACTCAATTCATGAATCCCCAAAATGGCTATTAAGCATAAACTATAAGGTAATCCTTGTAAAATTAAAGATGGATCTGTTTCTAAGTCTGTTACTTCTACTCCTGCAATTTCTGCACCTATAATTGTGGTGGTAAATAAAGTTAATATTAATAAAGTTAAGGCTATACCGGGGCGAGTTAATTTTTCTTGAGGTAATTGTGTTTTTGCCGTTGTAGAGTGAGGATTAGGTACTAAAGCAAAAAAAGGTTGCCCTTGTAAGGTTTCTTGGAAGATTATCAAAAATCGATCGTCAAAAACTTTTTCTAAGTTATTTTTGATAGTCGGATAGGCTTTTTCAGGTGCTGTCATTAATTTCCCTAAACAAAGAATTGCTTGAGGTAGATAATCGATTTTTTGTAGATAATAGACTCCCCAAGGAAAACAATCTCTTAAGGCTTTTTCTTCTTGAGAATTAATGGGAGGAATCGGGGTATTATTTTTAGAAGAATCAGAAGGTGGATTTTCGGTTTTTTGTAATTCTGGAGTTTGAGAAGATGATTCTAAATCAGCAGATTTTGGAGATATTTTACCAATTTCAATTAGCCAAATATAAAGTATAGGCGAGAGAATCAAAGGCAAAAAGACTAAAATACTAGGCATGGAATTTTTCGGATTAGTCAGATACCATCCCACCCAAATTAAAGGCGGAATCATTAAAGCTAACCATAGTAACCAAGTGGGGGTTTTCGTTATTTTGGCGATATTTCTTTTAATTACTATGTAACTAAGGGTACTGAGAAAGAGAAAAAGAATAATTAATTCCATGTTTAATTTATAATAATATAGCTGTCTGTTATCTTATATCGATCGAGTTTAAAGGATTTAGGTAGATATATAAGGGCGAAATTGAAGTTAATTGATCGAATTTAAAAGAAATAAATCACTACTAAATTGTCAGATGAACCTTAATATTAATTTTACTGAAAAAAAACCTCCAGAAACGAATCAAAGGAGTAATATTTATAAATCCCCTAAACTAATTTTAGACAATATTTTTGCTTTTTCTCCGAACCGAGATACTTTAGGAGGTACTTCTTACCTACTCATTCATCCTAAAGGAAATATTTTAATTGATTGTCCTTCATGGCATGAAGTTAATCGAGATTTTTGTCTTGAAAATGGGGGCGTAAAATATCTATTTTTCACCCATCGAGATGGCATTAGTAAATATGTTCGATCTATTCAAAATGATCTCCATTGTGATTTACTAATTCAAGAACAAGAAGGGTATTTATTACCCAATTTAAACCCTATTACCTTTTCACAAAATTATCTCATTTACGATGATTGCGAATTAATTTGGACTTCAGGATATTCTCCCGGATCTTCTTGTTTATATTATGGTGGTTATGGTGGGGTTTTGTTTAGTGGACGGCATTTATTACCCACAAAAGAAGGGATTACTGCTTTAAAGTTGAAAAAAACCTTTCATTGGCGAAGACAGTTGCGTAGTGTTAATTTATTACTCGATCGATTTTCTGAGAATACATTAAATTATATCTGTCCGGGTGCAAATACGGGATACTTAAGAGGTAAAGGTTTTATCGATCGAGCCTATTCTTCTTTAAAGATTTCGGTAGAATTACACTAACAAAAGTGATGAATATGGCGGGATAAATTATCTTCAGAATTGAGAAGGTTCTTGAAGGTTATAATCAACAATTTATTACCCATTTTTGTTATAATCATTTATTGTTCATTATTTTGAACTAAAATATACAACTCGAAAGTACTAATAGTTTATTAAATAATAAAGGGGATAAATTCATGACGGCTGAAAGTATGTTATTTAACGGTGCAATTATTTGTTTTTCCGTAGTGTTAATTGGTTTAGCTTGGGGTTTTTTATTATTAAAACTTACGGGTGAAGCTAAGTAATTAACTTTTGGTAAAGATTAGAAAATTTTGTCAAAATTAATATCAATAGTCAAAATTAATAACATTTTTAGGATTTAGTAAAAAACTTTTTTATCTAAAACTTCTATTTTTGTTCATTTTTATTATGATACTGAAATCTTTTACTCTAGATAAATTTTAAAGTTACTCAAAAAACTTATTTAGTTGAAAAACAACAGTTAACCACTCCTCTCTCTGCCTAAAAGTGAGAGGTTTTTTCTTTCATGGAAAGATTTTGATAGGAATATGCTTTTAAAAAAGTTACAGGGTTTTTCATTTTGATAAACTATAGTAATAAACGGGTTAGTTAAGATATTCTCACAATCTATAGTTGTCATTTCGAGCATAGAGAGGAATCTCAAAACGTCCTAATCAACTCGTTATCTAGTATATAATTAGAATCTTTAGAACACACTATATTACTAGGATTAATTGCCTATTTTGATTCATTCGACTCAAAACTGATGTAAAGAACGATAAGGTACAATATTAATATTGTTTAACATCGAGCCACTGTCAATTATCAACTGTGAAAAAATGTCCATCTATCTTGATTCTAGTGCAACCACTGCACCTCGTCCAGAAGTGATCGAATTAGTCACAAAAATTTTAACGGAAGATTGGGGTAATCCTTCTAGTTTACATGGCTGGGGGGAAAGAGCAGCAGTGATTTTAGAAAAAGCTAGATGGCAAATTTCAGATCTACTTAACGCATCTTCTCCTGATAATATTATCTTTACTTCGGGAGGCACAGAAGCTGATAATTTAGCGATTTTTGGTATCACATCTAATTATAATGATCCTCAACATATCATTATCTCTAGTGTGGAGCATTCTGCGATCGAACGTCCGGTATATTTTCTTGAAAAAAAAGGTTGGCAAGTAACAAGATTACCGGTGAATAGAGAAGGTAAAGTTAACCCTGAAGATTTAAAAAATGCTTTGCAGACTAATACTGTTTTAGTCTCTATTATCTATGGGCAAAGTGAAGTTGGCACAATCCAACCTATCAAAAAATTAGTAGAAATAACTAAAAACTATAGCAAAGCCTTATTTCACAGCGATGCAGTACAAATGGTAGGACGTTTACCAGTGGATGTAGAAGATTTAGAGGTTGATTTATTATCCCTTTCTGGTCATAAATTTTACAGTATTCAGGGAGCAGGCGCATTATATTTAAGAAAAGGAATATCATTAAATCCTCTTTTTCACGGGGGAGGACAAGAAAATAGTTTACGCAGTGGAACACAAGCTCTACCATCGATCGTTTCATTAGGATTGGCCGCTAGTTTAGCACAAAAAGAAATAGAATCAGAAGCGCTGAGATTAACGGAATTAAGAGACTACTTTATTGATTTAATTTTATCTCAATGTCCTTATCTGATGCTTACTGGCGATAAATATTCTCGTTTACCTCACCATGCCAGTTTTATTATTAATCATCCCTCTCCAGATATTACAGGGAGAAAAATTGTAAGATATTTGAGTTCACAAGGAGTAGCAATAAGTGCAGGTTCGGCTTGTAACAGTGGAAAGTCTTTACCTTCTCCTATTTTATTAGCAATGGGTTACTCGGAAACGGAAGCATTAAAAGGTATTCGCTTTAGTTTCGATCGACATACCACTAAAGAAGACTTAAAATTAGCTATATTGTACTTAAGTCAAAATCTATAATATTTTTAGCTACTTGTATTAATTTTTAGATGTTAGGTAAAACGAGGAAATATACCTCACAAATATTGAAAATATAATAACTTATTGATTTATTAAAAATAATCGAACTGCAAATATCATGACTTTTTTCGTAGAAACCGATAAGAATAATAGCATCAAAAATAGTGAATCTAGTCAAGAAATGACGGATAATCCGATTCTTTGTAATCATTGTAAACGCACCGCTACTAATGGTATTAAATGTAAAGGGATATGCGTGGCGGATAGCGATTATTAATTCGGCAGTGCTGAAAAAGTTTTTTGGTGAGGGTAGGAGAGAGGAGTTAGGAGAAGTACTTATAAATCAAGAACTCAATTCTCATATTAATAAAAAATACAGAAACACTTTATCGAGAGAATGGTATCAAAAGTGTTAGGTTTTTGACCTTATTTTCTTTAAAATTATATTATTGATATATGTATTTATAAAGCCTCAAAGCCTTGATTTTTCATTATTTAACCTAATACCTAATTCCCAATACCTAAAACCTACTATTTATTCACTATTCACTATTCACCGATGGTTGTAAAATACTTTAGGGATATAAACGGTTTTAATCAACTAATTACGATCGTCCTAATGCGATCGATTCTAAAATCCAAATCCAATAATTAATTATATAGTAAAAATAATGGAACAAAAAGGCGTAACAATTTGGTTTACAGGACTTAGTGGTGCTGGTAAAACTACCATCAGTCAACAAGTGGAGAAACAATTAAGAGAACAAGGTTACAAAGTTGAAGTATTAGATGGAGATATAGTTCGTACAAACTTAACCAAAGGCTTAGGCTTTAGTAAAGAAGACAGAGATGAAAATATTCGCCGTATTGGTTTTGTTTCTCATTTATTGACTCGCAATGGAGTTATGGTTATTGTCTCTGCCATTTCTCCTTATCGTGATATTAGAGATGAAGTCAGAGGCAAAATTGGTAATTTTGTTGAAGTTTTTGTAAATGCTCCTTTAGCAGTATGTGAAGATAGAGATGTCAAAGGCTTATATAAAAAAGCTCGATCGGGTGAAATTAAATTGTTTACAGGTATCAGCGATCCCTATGAAGTTCCCCTAAATCCTGAAATTGAGTGTCGTACTGATTTAGAAGAATTAGACGAAAGCGTCAATAAAGTATTACAAGGTTTGGGAAAACTGGGTTATTTACCTCAACCAGCCACTGTTTAATTAGGCGGTGCGGAAAAAGTCTTTTTATGAGGAGTAGGTATTAGGCATTAGGTATTGGGTTAAATAGAGAACATAAGAAAGATAAATAAAGTAATAAGTAATAAGCTCACAGATATATCTAAATTAAGTAAAAGTACAGCAAAAGATAACCCACAGTGGAATAAATCATTTTTTAAAAAAGGTGTTGGATATAGGAAAGGGTATTAGGTTAAATTTAAACTCTCAATTAATAAGTTATTAAGTTTCAAGTTTTTATTATTAGTTATTAATTTTTAATTCCCCATTTTTTATTAATTCTTTTATGGTAAATCTTAATTTTGATTCCTCTAATTCTTGGATTATTGCCATTATTATTAATAGTATTCTTATCATTATTGCATTAATTTCTCCCAAAAAATTGTTAACTGTTATGGGTTATCTTAATGCTTGGGTTTTAGGGGTGATTGTATGGGGGAGTTTACAATGGCAAGGTTATATCATCGTGATGTTTTATTTCTTAGTAGGTTCAGGAATTACTAAGGTAGGAATAAAACAAAAAGAAGCAGAAGGTATTGCAGAAAAAAGATCTGGGCAAAGAGGGCCAGAAAATGTTTGGGGTAGTGCCTTAATTGCGACTATTTGCTCTTTAGGTTATGTTTTTCTCTCTCCACCTTGGCAATCCTTTTGTTTAATCGGTTATGTGGCTAGTTTTGCCACTAAATTATCAGATACTTGTGCTAGTGAAATTGGTAAAGCCTATGGAAAACGCACTTTTCTCATTACTAACTTTAAACCTGTACCCAGAGGTACAGAAGGTGCTGTTAGTCTTGAGGGTACTTTAGCAGGTATGATGGCTAGTATTGCGATCGCCGTATTAGCATGGCAAATTAACATGATTGATTTTGTGGGAGTGATTATTTGTTTAATATCTGCTTTTATTGCCACAAATTTAGAGAGTGTAATTGGGGCAACTTTGCAAACTAAATTTAATTGGTTAACTAATGAAATAGTTAATATTTTAAATACTTTAATTGGGGCTTCGATCGCCGTATTATTTAGTTATATCTATCTCTTTAATTTTATTTTATAAAAAATATAAACCATGAAAAAAGTATTAGTAGTTTTAACCAGTGTCTCAAAATATCCGAACTTAAATCGTGCAACAGGATTATGGTTAGGGGAAGCAGTTCATTTTGTCAAAAAAATGGAGTCCGCCGGATATGAGATAGATTATGTTAGTCCTTTGGGTGGCTACATTTCGATCGATCCTCACAGTTTAGCTTTAGCAGAAGCTATTGATTGGGAATGGTATCAGAAAAAAGAATTTATGAATCGTCTAGGTAATACCTTCACACCAGATCAAGTTAATCCTGATGATTATATTGCTATTTATTATACAGGCGGTCATGGAGTTATTTGGGACTTTCCCGATAATCAGGCTTTACAGTTAATTAGTCGTCAAATTTATGAACAAGGGGGATATATTTCCTCTGTGTGTCATGGTGCTGTAGGATTGTTGAATATTACATTGTCAGATGGACAATTACTCATTAAAGATAAAAAGATAACAGGATTTTCTAACGAAGAAGAAAAACAAGTAGAATTAGATCATATTGTTCCATTTTTAACGGAAACGGAATTAATTGCCAGAGGTGCAATTTATGAAAAGGCATCTGAACCTTGGGCTGTTTTTGCCATAGAAGATAAAAGAATTATCACAGGACAAAATCCGGCATCAGGCGGTAAAGTGGCCGATTTATTAATTACTTTGTTGCAACAAAAATAATTTTTAAACACATCGATCGATTACAATGGTTAGATAATCATTAATGTGCTATCAGGTCTTTGACAAAAGCCATAAATGTTCAGTATATATTTGATTGATTAATTAATTATCCCCATTTAGACCTATTTTGTATATCAATAAATCATACATTTAACTAATTAATACTACAATATAGTAACTAGCATATCATGTAAATAAATTATGAAAGTATTGCTTATCTAATGAAGCGTTTAAAACTTTATGGTAGCAATTTATCTATAAATATTCTTCTTTCCAGATCTTGACTTTTGCTTTTGTCAACATTAAAAGCTGAAACAGATGAGTTTAAGATGTCTTCTAAGTGGTATAAATAAAGATAGTGTCTATAAAAGAGAAAATATTATCTCAGGAATTTTACCATTCAAATAGCATCGCTATATTTAAAAACTATAATAACTTGTTACAACAAAAAGATGAATGATTTATTAATTTTAAAAGATAAATTGAACCAAATACCTGATAAAAATAAAATACCTTTAATTGGTGAATTAATTGATCAAGGAGAAGACGGTTATCAAATTTTAAGAGACTTTTTATTTAATAATAAAGATCAAGTAAATCCCATAACAGGAAAAATCTATCAAGTATTAAAAAATAATAACACCGAAGAAAATAAGAAGTTTTTAAATCTTTATTTTTCCAAAGGAATTGTTACATTATTGTCTGAAAAAAATATTGATTATAGCGAACTCCAAAGATTATTAATTGAACAAAAATATCAAGAAGCAGATATATTAACAAGGGAAAAATTATGTGAAT
The DNA here is from genome assembly GCF_001548115.1 of Geminocystis sp. NIES-3709. GTDB lineage: Bacteria > Cyanobacteriota > Cyanobacteriia > Cyanobacteriales > Cyanobacteriaceae > Geminocystis. The sequence continues at coordinate 1,670,196 of NZ_AP014821.1, forward strand.
TAGCAGGAGAAACTGCCATAAAAAGAAAATGGGTTTATTTTACGGAAGTAGAAAAATTTCCTGTCACTGATTTAACCACTATCGATTTACTTTGGCAAGTATATTCCGAAGGCAAATTTGGCTATAAAATTCAGCGTCAAATGTGGCTGTCATTAGGAAAAGATTATAACCAATTATGGACTCAATTAAAATGGAAATCCGGTAACAAATGGACAAAATATCCACAAGAATTTATCTGGGATTTGAGCGCACCTAATGGACATTTACCTCTGTCAAATCAACTACGAGGCGTAAGAGTAATTAACGCTTTATTTTCTCATCCTGTATGGAATAATTGAAAATTAGGAATGGAAAATTATTCATAATCCACTATTAACTATTAACTTTTCCATGAGTATTAACATTTTTATTAACCAAAGTCAGATCAGTACATTAGATTTATCCCCTGTAAAAATGATTATTGAAGACTTAGAAAAACGCCAAGAAATTTTGAGTTTAGAGCAACAATTAATTTTCAATCTTGATTATCCTAGAGAAGAAAATGATCCTCGTGAGATATCAGAAATTCCAGAAGTAAGACTTTGGTTTATTGCGTTAGATAGTTGTTATCCTTGGTTGCCTTTTTGTCTTAATTGGCGAGAGGGAGAGTTAGCTAGATATACTGCTATGCTTGTACCTCATCAATTTAACCGTAGTGAGGGAATACAATATAATCAAGAGGCTTTAGATATTTTTGTGATGCAAAAAACTTTTATTCTTCATAGTTGGTTAACCCAAAATAATATTACTGGAAATTCTCGTTTAAAAGCGATGGCTCAAATTTTTGGTTATGATTTAGATGATAGTTTTTTCTCCCTTCTCAACTAAAATATACAAAAAAATTTTTAACTTTATTACTATATAAATAGTAATTAATTTTCTGATAAAAATAACAATGTTTATAAGTAAAAATGGAGAAATTTAACTATTTTAATCCTAGTTTTATTTTTTCATCTTAACCTATAGAAATTACCTTCTAAGGCTTCTTTTCATCGATCGCAAAGTCGCATTGCTCGATCGTAAATCAACGGTTCATCGCTAAAAGTTCCCACTGTGGTAGAATAATTCCAGCATCGATCACAAAGTCGCATTGCTTGATCGCACTTATGACCATCAGCATTAATCACAGCAACCTTTAAATCTCTCTCCTCAAACTGAATATCACCGAAATATTGACTAACACTTAAAGCCGATTCATCCCTTACTAACTCCACTTGAGAAACTAACAACAGATAACGCAACTCATCAACCCTGTTACCATCATTCACACCCGTTTTTTTTATTATTATAACTCCCAAATATGATCACTATCCTTTAGTGCCAATTGAACATTAGATAAATTAACAAGATCTTTAAAAGGGCTTGATTTTGCCAATTCAATAATAGAATGTAATGTTAAAGCTAGAACTTGATTATCGTGAGATGATATAGCAGAATCAACGGTGTCAAATAGTCGTTTAAAGTTATTCGATCGTTCATCAAAAGACAATTCTAAATACTTTATTAAAATTTCACGTTTTGCCTTTATTTCTTGAATAGTAATATTTTCTATTGCCTTTATTTCTACCCTTTTTGTTTCTTCTATTTCTCTTGTTTTTAAATATTCTTTAATTACTTCTATCATTTCATCAAAAACTAAATTAGCATTTGGGAATCCTTGAAATTTATTCATAAATTTTGACCATTTTATCGATATACAAATTACTATTTTTTATAGGTTACAATATTTTTCTTTTATGTTGAAAGTCGCTTCATTGAGATTTCCTTGGCTGTCTAAAACAGGTGTTTTTAAAATCTCTACAAGGGCTTTTATTAAAAAATATACTTTTTGAAACTGTGGGGCATCTCTTTCAGGAATAAAATTTACTTTTTCCAAATTTATATTTTCAGAGCGAGTCAAAAAACCATCAGAAACAAAAATTGTTGATTCTAATTTTGATAAATTCTCTATAGCTAATTGATTCAAGTTATTAACAAGGTTTTCTAATTCTTTAATTCTTGTTTGCACTTGTGCTAAAAAATTGTCTAAAGAATCTAATCTTTCTACTTCAACATTAACTTTTGCTTGATATTCGATTGCGTTTGTTAAGGTTTTTTCTCCTTGTCCTCCCAATATAAAACCTGTCACCATGAGAGCAGGTGCTACTGCAATTCCGCCTAACATTACACTACCTAAAGCCATACCACCACCACCACTAGCAAGAGAGCCTCCTCCTAACCATGCTAAAGTCGCATTCCAAGCCGCCGCACCACTTAATCCGCCAATGGCTGTGCCTGTACTCGCAGTGCCAAATAATCCTGCTAATGCAATAGCCCCTTGCCCTGTCGCATATCCGGCTCCTATTGCCGTAGCTCCACCTGTAGCTATTTTTTCAGCTTTTAAAACCTCTAATTTATATTCCTGTAGCGTTTCAGGAGAAAATCCATCGAATCCCTCCAAAAATTTCAAATCACTTAGAGAAGCATTCTGACCAATTCTTTCAATGAAATCAATAAATCTCTTAACTGTTCTTAAATGAATTTCAATTTGAGTTTCTCCATATTCTTTTGCTAAGTTGTTTGTTTCTTCAATTATTATTTCTGTTTTTTGCTTTTTATTTTCATATTTCTTTTTAGCATTTTCACCAATTCGCTTTGCATCATCCATTTTTGATAAACCATCAGCACCTGCGGCAACCCCAACACCACCAGTAACTAATGCCAATGCCCCAATAATGATCGGAATAATAAAAATCATAGTTAACTCATCCTGTTTATTACATAAACTCATTAGCTACAATTTTACCATCTACTTTTTGATATTCATCCTCTAATAACCACGAATTAATATCCTCATAATTATTACTAGAAAATATTGATTTATACTGTTGTGCAGGATCATAAACTTGATACTTTCCTTCATTATCTCCTATTAACATTAAAATTCGAGGTGGGAAAATAATTGTATCAATCCACAACTCGACAAATTGCCAATTATTATTTAATATTACGGGGTTTTATTCTTGGGATAACATGATAAATATTTGTTTCTTTAATAATTTTTAATAATTTTTATTTCAGCATAATAAAGAAGAATTTTTGTATCATCGTTTCTAATTTGATAGCCTATGAGTTGAGAAAAATAAAGTCCATATCTTTCATAATAATCATTCTGATCCTCAATGCCTGTTTGTTCACCTTTTTCTATGATAGCTTTTATCACTCTTTCCATTATTTCTAAATCATTAAAAACATGAGCTTTACCTTCTTTTTTGAGTAATCTTTTTACTTGTGGAGTACCATTAATATGTTTTGCGAATAAACTTTCACGAGAATCTTTTACTATTTTTTCTGAATACCAGTCATATTAAATTTTGGCGTTAACTGGGTGAGAAAATCCCACCCCATTTGTTTAGAAATTACCCGTCAAGGCTTCCTTACACCTGTCGCAGATCAAAGGTTCATTGCTAAAAGTACCCACTGTGGTAGAATAATTCCAGCATCGATCGCACTTATGACCTTCAGCGTTTAAAACTGCTACCTTCAAAGTAGTATCATTAAGCTGAATTTCTCCTTGATATTGACCATCATTCAACGCTGATTCCTCACTAACTAACTCCACTTGCGACACAAGGAGAAGATAACGCAATTCATCAACTCTGTTACCATCATTCAAAGCAATACTAGGATTAAGATTAGTAATAGTTTCCGTTAGCTTAACTTCCACATCATAAATTAATACTTTTGCTTCTAAAGATGAACCGATGAGCTTTTGATTACGAGCGTCATCTAAAACTTTATTAACTCCCGTACGAATATTGCGTAATTGTCCCCATTTTGATAGTAAATCAGGGTTTTTTACCCACTGGGGTTCTAATTTAACCCAACCAGCCTCAAACACCGAATTATAAGGGTTTTTATAGGGGAGATTCTGCCAAATATCCTCTGCCATGTGACATAATACTGGTGCGATCGCCTTTGCTAGATTTTCGAGAATGATTGCCATAACAGTTTGACAACTGCGACGACGGGGAGAATTAGGATCAGAAATATAGAGTCTATCCTTCGCAATATCGAGGTAAAAATTAGATAAATCAACTACACAGAAATTTTGTACTTTTTGGAAAAATTTAAAGAATTGATAATTCTCAAAGGCTTCGGTAATTTCGCTAAAAACTAAATGAGTTTCGTGGAGAATATACTTATCTAATTCGGGTAAATTTTCATAACTAACAGCATCTTTTGCCGGGTTAAAATCGTGCAAATTACCTAATAAAAATCGAGCGGTATTACGAATTTTACGATAAACGTCCGCAAGTTGTTTGATGATATTATCTCCGATGCGCACATCCCCAGAATAGTCTGTAGAAGACACCCATAAACGCAGTACATCTGCTCCGTATGGTGGTTGTTGTTTCTGATTTTTGCCACCATTGATGATAAGATTGGGATCGACGACGTTACCTAATGATTTACTCATCTTCGTACCCTTTTCATCCAAAACGAAACCATGAGTTAACACAGTTTTATAAGGAGCGATGCCGTTTACTGCTACACTGGTTAAAAGACTAGACTGAAACCATCCCCGGTGTTGATCTGAGCCTTCCAAATACAAGTCAACTGGATATTTCAACTCCTCTCTTTGATTGGCAACTGCCGCCCAAGATGAACCAGAATCGAACCAGACATCCATAGTATCCATACCCTTGCGGTAAGTTTTGCCGTTGTTACGATAACTTTCGGGTAACAATTCCTCTACCGACAACTCCCACCAAGCATCAGAGCCTTTTTCCCTGATAATATCTCTAACGTGGTTAATCGTCTCCTCATTCAATAAAGGTTCGTTTGTTTCCTCATCGTAAAACACCGGAATAGGTAAACCCCAACTGCGTTGACGAGAAATACACCAGTCACTTCTGTCTCCCACCATAGGAGTAATACGATTTTCTCCCTGTGCTGGAATCCACTTAACCTCTTTAATTGCCTTTAATGCTAAGTCACGGAAACCATCGACAGAGGCGAACCATTGCTCTGTAGCACGGAAAATAGTCGGTTTTTTAGTACGCCAATCGTAGGGATATTTATGGGCGTAGGCTTCTTCCTTCCATAAACTACCTTTTGCAGTTAAAGCCTCAATAATCGCCTGATTTGCGTCTTTTAACACATTTAACCCTTGAAATTCTCCCGCTTCTTCCGTAAAATTCCCTTTATCATCCACTGGAGAGAGAATAGGCAAGTTATATTTTTGTCCTGTGATATAATCTTCTAAACCATGACCAGGTGCAGTATGTACTAAACCTGTACCAGATTCCGTAGTGATATAATCACCACCGATGACAATAGGGCTTTCTCTGTCAAAGAGGGGATGCTTATAGATGGATAATTCTAAATCAGCACCTTTGATAACGGTTTTGAGGACTAACAAAAAATTGAGGGTATTGTTTAAACTTTCGACTAAGTCTTTGGCAACGATGAGAAATCTTGGAGGGCAATAAGTTTCTTTCTCTGAAGGGGGAATTTCAAACTTTCCCTCAAAATCGGCAGGAATAACACATTCAGAGCCTCCTTGTGCTGGAAGATTGGGAAAGATTACTTCTACCACTGCATAGTCTAAATTACCATTGACAGCAACGGCAAGATTACCGGGGATTGTCCAAGGGGTTGTCGTCCAAATTGCTACTTCGAGATTAGGCATAAATTCTGCCAAAGATTGAGCCTTTTCGCCTAACTTCGTTACCTTAAAACTAGTGTAGATACTGCGAGAGGTATGCCCTTCAGGATATTCTAACTCAGCTTCGGCTAAGGCGGTTTGTGAACTTGGACTCCAATGCACGGGTTTTAACCCTCTATAGATATAGCCGTTTAATGCCATTTTGCCAAATACTTCGATTTGGGCGGCTTCGTATTCGGGTAAGAGGGTTAAATAGGGGTTTTCCCAATCTCCCCATATTCCATATCGTTTAAACCCCTCAGCTTGTTCTTGTTGAGCTTTGAGGGCGAAATCACGGGCTTTGTGACGGAGGGTAATGGGGGTTAATGCTTCTCTTTCTTTGCTGGATAAACTTTGTAATACTTTAAGCTCGATTGGCAGTCCGTGGCAATCCCAACCCGGTACATAGCGAACTTTATGACCTTGTAATAACTTATATTTATTGATAATATCTTTGAGAACTTTGTTTAAAGCGTGTCCCATATGTAAGCTACCATTGGCGTAAGGAGGTCCATCATGAAGGATAAAAAGATCTTTAGGATTGTTTTGACCTAATTTCTCATAAACCTGCTCTTTTACCCAAAATTCCTGCAATTCTGGCTCTTTTTTGATGGCATTGGCTCTCATGTCAAAGGACGTTTGCGGTAAATTTACGGTATCTTTATAACTTTTCTGTTCAGTCACGATCGATTCTTGAATTAATATAAAATTTCTCTTTATGTGATTGTATCGTGAACAGGGTTTATCATTGAGATAGAATTAAACAGCATTCAATCTTACATTATCATTTTACGCATAATATACCGAAAATGTCGATCAGGATAGTCCATCATGAAACCAACATGACTACTATCGTTAACCCTTGCCTTATTCCATACACTAATGGTTGTGGAATTGTTGCGATGATTTTCATGGGTTTCATGAGCATAACTTGAATTATGAGACGATAGAGTCACACTACCGATTATCTCAATAAGTGCAATTCCTATTTATAGCAATTCTCATTTTGGTGAGGTACAAAATTGTCGTTGAAAGGCAAGAGGCAATAGAAAAAATGTACCTCATAATTTAAAAAAATGCTATATATTTACTCAAAAATATCAAATGAAGATGAAATGATATTTTTTATGACTTAGGTAAATAAACACTAAAAATACTTCCTTGATTAATCTTACTTTTTAGCTCAATTCTACCATTATGAAATAGTACGATCGAATTGACAATAGCTAACCCTAAACCACTATTTCCCTGATGGTGATTACGAGATTTATCGACTCGATAAAAACGATTAAAAATTAAAGGTTTATCTTCTTCACTAATCCCGATTCCAGTATCTATAATTTTAATTACTACCTCTTTTTTATTAACCGATAACAAGATAGTAACTAATCCATGTTCAGGAGTATTTTGAATAGCATTAACAACTAAATTGCTTAATAATCGATAAATTTGGGCTTCATTTCCTCGAATAATTATAATTTCTTGACTCTGAATATTCTGTTGCAATTTGATATTATTCTCGACAGCTAAAAAAGCTAATTCTTCTGTTAAATCATGAATTAAATCAAGTAAATTAATGTCAGTTTTTTCTATTATATGTTTATTTTCATTAATGGCATCAAGACGACTTAAAGTTAATAAATCATTGACTAAATTAATTATTCTTTGATTTTGTCGATTAATTGTTAGCAATATTTCTTGATAATCTTTGATGGATAATTTTTCCGCTAATATGACACTATCAATGGTTGCCTTAATTGCCGCTAAAGGTGTACGCAATTCATGGGCGACATCGGAACTAAATTGCTGTATTTGTTGATAAGATTTATAGACTGGTAACATCGCTTTTTTTGCTAAATACCAACTAGCAAGTATCACTAAAATAATTAATAATGGTAAACCTAGTAATAAAAACCATTTAATATTATTGACATAGTTATCAAAATCTTCTAAACTCCTACCGATTAGTAAATAACCCCATTCTTGATTATCTTTTGTGTGTAATAATACTGATAATTGACGATAATTAATCTGTTGACTATCTTTAATATTTTTTAATTCATTTTCAAGATAAATAAAGTATAACTTATCAATATTTATTCCCGCATTTCCTAATAAATTACCGGATAAATCATAAAATTTAAAATAATATTTTCCTTGTTGAATTAATCTAGTTATATATCTATTTTTATGATATTTTTCTTTGCATTTTTCCTTAACTAAACATAAATCTGGTAGAATATTTTTAATGGTTTTATCTAATTTATTTGGTTCAATTAATAATGGTTCAAGGGTATCATGGAAAGTACCAGCAACAGTTTTTAATTCATTATTTATAGTAACATAATGGGCATGGACGATCGATTCATAAACGCCCAATGTACCCAAAGCAATAATCCCAGAAAAAATACTAGCATACCAACAAGTTAAAGATAATTGAGTTTTCTTAAAAAGATGATTATTATTCACTAAATTTTATCTATAGCGAGGACATAATTTGAGCTTGGTTGGGAGAGGCAATGGTAAATTCTTAACATCAGATTATAACCTTGATCAGTGTAATTAATAAGTGAATTTATACTCAATAATCGTTATTAATTATCCAGTTTTAAACGATAACCTAATCCATAAACCGTCTCGATTAAATCATCACATTCATATTGACTAAGTTTCTTTCTTAATAACCTAATTTGAGCGGCTACCACATTACTAATAATATCAGAATCAATCTCCCATAATTGATCTAAAAGTTGATCTCTTGTTAAAATCTGTTGAGGATGACGCATGAAAAATTCTAAGAGATTAAACTCCTTATTCGTTAACGGAATCATCTCTATTTTGCCCAACTTTAACTCTATTTTTATTGTATTAGTTTGATAGTCTAAAATTAAATTTTTTACTTTTAATTGTTGAGGTTTTATTTCTTGATTTCGTCTCAATAAAGCCCTAATTCTGGCAAATAATTCTAACATTTCAAAAGGTTTAATTAAATAATCATCTGCCCCCGCATCTAAACCTGTAATTTTGTCTGTCATTGTATCTTTAGCAGTTAACATTAACACTGGTAAATGGTTATTTTTTGCTCGAATTATCTTCAATAAATCAATGCCTGATAAATCTGGTAGTAACCAATCGAAAACACCGACATTATAATTAATATTAGGATTTTCTAATAAATATAATCCCTCTTGTCCTGATTCTACCCAATCTACCACATAATTTTGTCCCAAGAGCGATCGTTTAATGGCAATACCTAAATCTTTTTCATCTTCTAGTAATAAGATTCGCATAACTTTTACTAATGATAAATTATAAAATTAATGGTTAATTATCTGGAGAAGAAATATTTTTCTTTTTGGTTTTAAAGTTATTTTGCCACCATAAATTAATCCCTGATATAGCCAATATCAATAAACCAAAGGCATTGAGAAAAGGATAAAATTTTTCTAAATTAATTAAACCAAAATTACCTCGATGCCATGATAATAACCAAATAAAATCATCAGTTTTATCCATTGTTACGGCTAATTCAAAAAGGACACCCGTAAAAAAAGTAATTAATATTGGTAAAATCATTATGGGTGCTAATTTTCTATGCAAACTGCGTAATTGTTTTTGATTATGGAATAAAGTCATAAATTTATTAACCTCTTTAAGACAAAGTCTAAGAAAATTCAGCGACAGAAATAATTTTTCATGGTGATTTCATAATTAATATTTATAATCATCATCATTGTTTTAAAAATAAATAATCAACCTCATGAATCAATTACTAATTAGCCTATTATTATTAACAGGATTTGTCTTTAATTTTACCGTAAATATTTCTCCAGTTTTAAGCCATGAAGGGCATTCTCATTGTCGAGAAAAAGATAAGTCTAAATGTATAAATAATCCGACTCAATTTACAAAAGATAATGATGATAAAAAAGATGAAGATGATGACAAAAAAGAAGGAGAAGATAAAGAAGAAAATCACGAAGAGGATCATCAACATTAAGATGTAAAAGTAGGTGAGAATTGCCCACCTTTTATGATAAATAATCATAGTAATTTAAAACATTAATCTCACCCCCGTAACAAATTTCACATCATCACTACTTTCCCCTTCTTTCTCAGTAAATTTAACTGTATCTCCAAAAAGTTTATTCCAACTTACACCAATATAAGGTGCAAATTCTCGACTAATTTCGTAACGTAATCTTAAACCTAATTCCAAGTTATTAAAACCGCTACCAATACCAAATTCTTCTACTTCTTGGATGGCTAAATTAGTTTCGATTTTTGGTTGTAAAATTAATCTTTGGGATAGTAATAATTCATATTCAGCTTTAAATCTTGCGGAAATATCTCCTTGATAACTAATAAATAAACCACTATCAATTTCAAAAAAATAAGGTGCTAATCCTTCTACTCCGATGACAACAAAACCTCTACTATTTCCCTTATGTCCATAAATTTGATCATATCTTAAACCAGCTTGAAAATCGAAATAAGGAGAAATTTGTTTACTGTATAAAAGTTGCAATTCTGCCTCGCCATTTCCATCATCTAAACTCACTTCACCTTCGGTTTTTACCCATAACTTTTGATAGTCCCCTCCTACCCATCCTTGAATATCCCAATTGAAAATATTTTGACTATCATTAACTTGATATTCTAATTGATCAAAGAGAATTTTATGATAAATTTGATTATCATGAATAGGCTCACCAAAATCATTTTCTTGGTTATGATTATGTTGGGTAAAGGTAAAGTTTTTTTCTTGAGTTAAGTAGTCATTATGCTCAAATTGTTGAAAAAATTGTTGTTTTTCTTGGTTGTTATTTTCATCAATAAATATGTCAATAGCTACAGGTTTTTTGATAATCGCCTTGTCTATTTCTTCCGCTTTAGTTTCATTGGTAAAATAAGTTAAGATTAATAAAGATAACAGGCTCGATCGAACTAAAAATTTAGTAAGTTTTAATGATAACATTTGTTGTCAGTTTTTAAGAAAGATTGATTATTTTCTCGCAAAGGTGCAAAGAGAAAAAGACAAAGGTTTTTTAGGATTAAATTATTCTTGATAATAAAGATTAAATAAAATACAAAAGTTTGCTATAGTAGATTGCTGATAATGCCTCGCAATCACTATTTGAGTTAACTAAGTTATTTAATTCCTTTTTTTTAGGAAATAACGTTAATAGTACGAAACATTCCGACATCCATGTGATACATTAAATGGCAATGAAACGCCCATTTTCCCTTTGCGTCAACATCAATTTCTGTGGATAATTTCTCGGCAGGTTTCACAATAATTGTGTGTTTTCGAGGTTGATAATCGCCGTTGCCGTTTACTAATTCCATCCACATTCCGTGTAAATGTATGGGATGTTCCATCATGGTATCATTTATAAAAGTTAGCCTTAATCTTTCTCCATAATTAAAGTTTATTTCTTTTTCTTCTGAGTATTTTTTGCCATTAAATGACCACATATAACGCTCCATATTTCCTGTTAAATATAGAGTTATTTCTCGATCTGGTTTTCTTCTATTTTTTAAGGGTTTTACACTCTTTAAATCAGTATAGACTAATACTTTATGGGAAACATTTTCTAAACCAATACCTGGCTCATTTAAACGATTTTTTACCATCATTGGTGTTGCCGCATTACCAATACCGTTATTATCTTTTCCCCTAGGTTGCCAAGAAAAATCTATAGTTTCATTTTCCCTCATCTCCTGAGTACTATGATCCATATCCGACATATTGGACATATCATGATTACTATGATTCATACCTGACATATTGGACATATCATGACTACTATGATTATTTTGCTCCATCGCCGACATATTATGCCCACTATGAGCATTATGATCTGAAGAGGACAAATTATGATTGTTATGATCTATATTTGTCGAAGATGAGGGTTGATGGTTATTATGGTTCGATAATGAAGAATTGTGACTACTTTGCTCGATCGAGCCTGAACTTGAACTATTATGATTACCATGAGAACCATGATCCATTCCCATATCAGCCATTGTACGCAAGGGGCGCTCTCTTCGAGGAGGAATTTCAGCAGATAATCCTTCTTTTATCGCTAGTGTACCCCTAACATAACCACTACGATCCATTGTTTCTGCAAATATAGTATAAGCATCTTCTGTGTTAGGCTCAACAATCACGTCATAGGTTTCTGCTACCCCGATTCTAAATTCATCTACCGTCACAGGTTGCACATTTTGCCCGTCTGCTTGTATGACTATCATCGGTAAATTAGGGATTCTGACATCAAAAAAAGTCATGGCTGAAGCGTTAATAAATCTTAATCTAACTTTTTCACCCTTGTTAAATATACCCGTCCAATTGTCATTACTGGTTTTACCATTCAGTAAATAAGTATAAGTTGCCCCCGTCACATCAGCAATATCGGAGGCATCCATGCGCATTTGTTTCCATTCCCAATCCTCTGCTAAATTAGCAACCGTACGTCTTTGATAGTTATAGTAAGTAGGCATTTTTTTCAAATTGGCGAGAATAGCGTGGGGATTCTCAAAACTCCAATCTGAGAGAATTATAACATAGTCTCGATCATACTTTATTGATTCAGGCTCAAGAGGATCGATAATAATAGCACCATACATCCCTAACGGTTCTTGCATATTGCTATGACTATGATACCAGTAAGTACCACTTTGGTTAACTGGAAATTGATAGGTAAATGTCTCCCCCGGTTTTATCCCCCGAAAACTTACCCCCCGCACTCCGTCCATATTTGCTGGTAAGATTAAACCATGCCAATGAATAGAAGTATCTTCATTAAGATTATTAGTAAGGTTTATCCTTACGTTTTGCCCTTCTCTCAGTCTGATGGTAGGAGAGGGTAGTCTACTATTTACCAGTTTACCTTGAGAGGTTCGATCCCCAATTAATACTTCTGTTTCACTTACTTGTAAATCAATTATCTCCTCCTCAAAATAATTATTCTTAGCAGAAATAGGCGAAACTTGATGAAGTACATAAAAACCTGCAACCCCTCCCGAAAATCGCAGGAAATTGCGTCTATTGAGTCTGTATTGGCTCATGATGAACTATAACCTCACTTTTGACCTAATTTTTATTAATCTTTATAGTGTCAAAAAAATATGAAATTAGGATGAAATGGGAAGCAAAAGTAAAAAATAAAAAGTCAAGTTTTTGAATAAAATTATCAAAATTGCACACTTTTTTCTAAATTATATATTCCAAATTTTATCAACTAGAATGTCATAATTTATCTAGTATTATGATAATTAGGTAAGGTTCGATCGACTATCCTACCATGCCTAATCAAAATTCGATCACATTGAGGACGAGATAATAATTCACTAAAATAACGAGCTTTGAAAATGATAAAATCCGCAGGTAAATTAACCCCAATTCTACCGAAAGAAGATAACCCCATTAAATCCGCAGGAATACGAGAAACTGACGCAATCCAATCACCATAGGGAGTATCTAAATGTGCAATTCTTACCGACTGGTTAAACACTTCTAACATATCATGATCTCCGAAAGCGAAAAAAGGATCACGACAATTATCACTAGCAAAAGCAATTTTAACTCCTGCTTCCTTTAATTCTTTTACCCTCGTTATCCCTCGCCAAGTGGGAGTAATATTTTCTTGTCTATCCTGCAAGTATAAGTTACACATGGGTAAACTAACAATGTTAATGTTTGCTTCTCTTACTAGGTTAATGGTTTTCTGTACTACTCCTTGCGGTTGTACAGAAAGGCTACAACAATGTCCGCAGAGAATGTTATTGGTGAAATTAAATTTTAAGGCGGTTTTAGCGATTTTTTGCAAACAAACTGAGTACATATCACCGTTTTCGTCACAGTGAAAATCTAAGTCGAGGTTTCTTTCTATGGCTAATTGAAAGATGTTTTCTAGTTGCTTATCGATGTCGGAATTCATATAAGCAACTCCCCCCAATATCCCCTCCACTTCTGCTATTTTATCCGCCAGTTTTACCCCCGCTTCCGTTAGAAAGTAGTCTAAACTTACTAAAGACACCCCTTGCAAAGTAATCTTATCTTGCCATTCTTTCCTCAACTGTTGCCATACCGTCAAGCTAATGTCGGCTTGGGTATCATGACAATCTAAATGAGTTCTAAGAGCGATCGTACCATGACTATAACTGCACTGTAAACCGAAATTCATCCGTTGATATAAGTCTTCTTCATTCCAATATATTGCATCCTGTTTCACCATTTCTAAGGCTGTCTCGAAGTTTCCTTGTAAATTCGGCGATCGTTCAAATGTATGTCCTTTATCAAGGTGAGTGTGAATATCCACAAAACAAGGTAAAAGGATACTTTTTTGTAAATCAATGCCGATGGTGTCAACATGGGAAGGAATAATTTGAGTTACCTTGCCTTTGTGAATTTGTATATCACATAGAGATAAATTTTCTCTTGTCTGACGAATAAACCCTTCTTCGTTAATTAAGCAAGTGGGAATATGGACATTTTTTAACCAATAACCTTGGGGAGTCAGCATTTCAGAATTACTGTTTTAAATTTTATGATCTCTTGTCTTCAGTAAGTACAATAATAAAAGCAAATAATGAAACTATCATAATTTTATTGGAGTCATCAGAAGTCGATAGTCATTGCGAGGTACAAAGCAATCTCTAACACCAAACTTTTGTACTTTATTTCGTTTTTGTTACTTAGATTTCTGTAGGGGGTTAATATATTAAGCTCTTACCTCACTGAAAGACTGTTTAAATAAACCCTATTTTGTTTATACCATTTTTAAAAACTCTTAAAAAATATGTGGAAAAAACTTGTTAAATCTAAATTTTTATTACTGAGTTTTTGTTCAGTTTTTATTGTTAATTTTAGTGGTAGTATTCCTCAATTAATTACAGGTAAATTTTTAAATCCAGTATTCGCTCAATCATTACCTTTAAATATTATTAGTCAAGGAAAAAATGTTTTAATTAATCAAAAAAATCTCAACCTTCCTTGGATACAGTGGCAAGAAGATGATGGAATTCACACAGGAATTAGTGATATGAGTGCGGAAGCTATTTTAGGTATAGAATTAATGAGTACCACTAACCCAGAAAAACAACCTATTCAATGGTTTAATTATCACAATATTTTACCTGCTAAATTTCTTAATCCTTTTCGTTATTTAGATATAACTAATTTAACAAAAACAACTTCTATTCAAATTAATAATAATAACAATATTTTAGAGTTATATCTTCCTATTAGTCAGGTTAATAAGGTTTATGAGGTACCACAAAATCAAGGTAAAAAAATTATTATTGAGTTAGATAAGCCTAGTTTTTTTCAAGTTAGTCAAGGAAAAGATCAAGGAATTATTACGATTCATGCTCAAGCTAGTTCCGCTTTATTTGATACAATAAAACCTTTTAAACCCTTAGATACTTCTGGACTCCAAGAGGAGGAAGGAGACGAAATAAGAGAAGATAAACCTAAGCCAAAAAATAGTTTATTTACTGTTACAAATCCTGATAATAAAACTGTAATAAATATTAATTTGCCCCTAGGTAATAATATAAAAGTTACTTCGGCTAATCCAAGTCTTTTATTAGTAGATATAAAACCATCTGCTATTACCCCTCGTGATATTAGTTGGAATAATGATATTTTTTTAAGTAGACAATATGTTAACTTAACTAATAATAGTTCATTTTTAGTATCTTTTTTAACCCTTAATTTAAAAAGTTTTAACTTAGATTTAAAACCAATTTTATCAAATAATAATACAGTAATTGGAACGGCACCTCTAAAGACTACCTCCCAAAATTTGCAAGTTATGGCGGCTATTAATGCAGGGTTTTTTAACCGTAATAATCAGTTACCTTTAGGTGCAATTAAAAACCGTGATAATTGGTTATCTAGCCCTATTTTAAATCGTGGAATTATGGCATGGAATGATATAGGTGAAGTACAATTCGATCGAATTATGATAGAAGAAAGTATTACCACTAATAAGGGCGATCGTTTTATTAACAGTTACATCAATAGCGGTTATATTCAAGCAGGAGTTGCCCGTTATACGGATAGTTGGGGGGGAAGTTATACCACTCTCAGTGATAATGAAATTATTGTTATGGTGGAGAATAACATCGTCAAGGATAAGATTGTTGGTGGCAAAGCTGGAGGAGATTCTATTTCCATTCAACGAGGAAATTATCTTTTAGTGTTTAGGAGTGCAAAAAGTTGGGCAGATAAATTAAGTATAAATGACCAAATCACTTTAAATACTGGTACTATTCCCGCAAATTTTGCTAATTATCCTTATATTATAGGTGCGGGCCCTCTTTTACTTTTAAATAATCAAATTGTCTTAAATGGAGAAGGGGAAAAATTTAGTAAAGCCTTTAACACCCAAAAAGCTTCTCGAAGTGCCATCGCTGTAGATAATCAAGATAGAATTCTATTAGTAGCCGTACATAATCGAGTCGGTGGTAATGGTGCGAGTTTAGCTGAGTTTGCTCAATTATTACAAAAAATAGGTGCTGTATCGGCGTTAAATTTAGATGGTGGCAGTTCAACACAAATGTATCTCGGTGGTGAGATTATCGATCGATCGTCCGCAACGGCTGCAAGAATACATAATGGAATAGGGGTGTTTTATCGTCAAAAATAAATGTTAGGAATGAGGAATGAATAATTAATTCTTGAGTTCCTTTAGCAGTCAGAAGCTATCGGTACTTAAATAAAATAATTGCTTTTATTTCCTCAAAAATCTTGTGATAAAAATAAAGAAGAAAACATCGACTAAACCATTACCTTGATTTTTATAATTAGTTCCAGCACCGGATCTTAAATTAATCCTTGCAGAAGGAGAGTCGGCAGTTGAGGTAGCCGTACAGATAGAAGGCGGGCGAGATTAAGCTGTTATTGTCGAGAGTATGTCACTGCGACTCCAGAAGCGATGCTGGGTGATCACCTCCCCTGCTGACTTCCCGCCGACAAAACTCAAAGGATGTTACTTATTGCTGGTTAAAGAAGGAGATTGATCAATATTCTTTTCAGCAAAATAGTTATTTAGGAAAGTGCTGGCAAATGACAAGATAACTGGTCCAAAGATGAATGCTAATAAGCCGTTTACAACAAAACCAGGGACTAACAAAGATGCCAACCAAAAACAAAAGCCGTTGACTACCAGGGAAAATAGCCCTAGTGTCAAGAAATTAATCGGTAGTGATAGTATGGAAAGCACTGGTCGAATGATAGAATTCACTAATCCGATGACAACCCCTGCGACTAATGCACTCGGAAAATTGGCAATGTTTACTCCTGGCACAAGTAAATCGATGATTAGTAAACCTAACGCTGTTGCTAAAGTAGTAAAGAAATATCCAATAATATTATTCATGTTTTTAATCCAATAAACGACTTGAAAGAAATGAGTTTTGCTTGAGAAATGCTGATTTTAAGCTGTTGTGCCTTTAGATTGCATAGTGATTTTTTTAAACCTCTGTAATTAGGGGCTTAAGCCATGGCCTGTATGCAATTTAGATGATTAACAACTTATTTCTAAACAGTTTTGTTAAGCTCTTGATCTTGTTTAACAATCGCCCAAACTGCATGAATACTGCCTGGAACCCAACCCAGTAAGGTTAGTGCAATATTGATAAATAGAGTTGAACCGATCCCAAACTTTAGGAAAACACCGACAGGGGGAATCAGGATGCCGAGAACTATGTATAGTAATTTCATGGTTTTTAATCCGAGTTTTAATGAATGAATAAGGACAGAAATAGATAAGCTATTGTGCAGTTAAATTACTTATCGTAAAGATCAACCTTGTTACAGGCAAAACTTGTACTGAGCAAAGTTAAAGTATGCCTATATTGCTAATAAGTATTTAAACTATGTCTTAGCTTATTCAGCCCTTGGTTATGGTGTCCAACCGTTTTTTTAATTTCTGCTTGATAACTTCTTCTTGGCGGGCAGTATTTCCTCCAACTTTAGCAAATTGGCCTGTGATCTCCTCTTGCTTTTGCTCTAGTGGAATCGTATTGCTGCTTTGGGCTTCAGATTTTGTGGTTTGATACCACTTTTTTGCTCCGTCGAATTGATGCTTAATTTTGTCGTAGCGATCGCCATAGTGCAACGCTAGTCTTCGATCCAATTCAGAAATTCTCATTCTGAGCAATGCCAATAGATCAACAGTTAATATCATGAGTTATTTTCCTCAGTAATTCCGTGTTTTAACATTTTCTGAGACTCAAAGCGAGTAGTTTGCTAAACCCCTACTGCCTTTTTGTCTAGCTTAGGCTTCAAGCCATTTGCTTCAAGTGCTTCTCCCTCAATAAAAGAACGCAACATCCAAGCTGTCTGTTCATGTTGCTCCATCAAACCTGTAAGAAAGTCAGCAGTTCCGTCATCCTTAAACTCTTTGCTACATTGCTCAACCTGTTCACGCAAATTCCGCACGACTTTTTGATGATCTTCTAGCAATTGCGATACCATCTCAGTTGAGTTAGGAACATTACCAGGATGCTCTTTTAGAGAACAGATTTTGAGAAATCCTTCCATCGTTCCTACGGGATACCCACCCAAGGTTCTGATGCGTTCTGCAATGACATCAACATTGATAGTGAGAGCTTCGTAATGAGCCTGCCATAGCTTATGCAGAGTCATAAATTGTGGACCCACAACATCCCAATGATATTTCTTGGTTTTGACTAGTAGCACATAGGTGTCTGCCAAACTTTGGTTAAGCAGATTGATTACCCCTTGACGCTGTTTATTCGTTAGTCCAATATTGATTGTTTCCATGAATAAATCTCTTTAATTTTATTGTGAGTGAAGTACTGAGCGATTATGTATTTAAAATGGTTTAAGTAAAATCATTTTTTTATAGTCCAAAAAAGAATTTGATTGATCCTTAATTGAATTAATTGAATAGATTGAAGTTGAATTTGAGAACCGCTCACTTGAGTCGAGTTAACGAATCTCCTTCTGTTATTACTCTGACAGGCAGTTGTTTGATTTCCTGAGTAACTTGATTAAATTCATTTAATACGATACAAAACTTAACTTATAGCATTCCCTAAATCCCCCTTAAAAAGAGCGACTTGCCCCTGTAATCTATCTGAAAAACTCCAATTCTCAAAATAGATAAGCTAAGACGCATTTAATCTTCCTTTTTTTAGCTCTAAATCTCTTACTGTCAGCGATTCAGGATTGCCAACTAGGTGCGTTTTAGCTTAGCGAGATTAACTTTACTAAGCAGGAACTTTTGACTGAATCGAGCGATTCCAGAAGCGATGGCCCAGCATCGCTCAAGCCTTGCTTTTTCAGATGACTAATTGTAGTGTAATAAATACATTGTAGCCAGTCGTAAAGCTCTAACGGCGGAGTTTTTTAGTCTGATTAGAACGATTATCGATAACGGGGCGACCCTGGGTATCAATATCGAGTTCTTCCCGACGTAGGGTTTCTTCCGCGTTAACGGTTTCTTGAGTCACTTCTTTTCGGATCGTGACCTCCTCACGAACGAAGGCTTCCTTGTGAATATCAGGAGTTTCTTCGTAAACTTCCATCCGAACAGTTTCATTGTCATGAAACGCATCAACATTGTCGGTGGCAACTTTCTCAGCACTCATAGGAACCCGTTCAATCACAATATGCTCTTTTTCAATTGGCATGGAAACGCGAGCGGTTTCTAATTCAATATGCTTATCAATTGCAACCTCACCTGTTTTTGTGCGGTCTTTATCCATAATCAGACGTTCTTCGTACAATTTCACTGTTTCTGCGTCAATTGGTGAAACGGGCCGTGTCAAAGCCTCGTTAGCATCAAATGATTCTTTAATCGGTAGTTTGTTAGCTTGCATTATTGTTACTTTAAAATTTACTAGATTTATTTAGTCCTGTTACTTCTGATAGAATGACATCTGGGTGGTTTACATAGTGTTTGATATGTTATGAGAACGTATATCTTGTATAAATAAGTTTCAAATCTTAACTTTAAAAGGATTACGGCAATAAAAATAGCAAGTTTAGTGCATAAGTGCTGAACTTCCTTCTAATATGAGTTTTTCTTTAACTGAGATCTTGCATCAGTACATTAATACCTAATAGTCAAAGATAAAAAAATCAATTCTCTTATGGTTAGTGCCAATTCTTATACTTATTACTCATTACTTCTCCTAACCGTCAATTTTTGAGTAGGTGCAAGATATGAGTTTAATTTAGAGATTTAACGGCGAGGGTTTCCAGTCCGATTAGCGGTACTTAAACTAAAAATATTAAACTATGAGTCTCAAATCGTTATAAATCAAAGATTTTACATCGATGCCAAAGGCACGCAGAGCGCACGATAACTTTTCCTTTTATACCAAGAGTTTCAGCCGTTTTTATGACGTTTACCTAAATCTCTTACTCTGACTGTATTTGAAGCTATTTTTGCACCAAAATTTTTCAAAGTACCGTTAACTTATTAATCTGGGTAGAACTGTTAATATATTAAGAATTGTAAATTAGTAAAAAATAGTATAAGCCCAAAACTTATATAAATTAAGAGTTTAAGGCTATTTTCTTCTATCTAACTCAGGTAATTTATAAAAGCCTTGTATAATAAATGTTTTAGATATAGTTTGCCCCTCATTGCACCAACCTTTTATCTAGTCCTAATCGCGTCCAAGAAAATACCGTGATTTTGTTACACTTTGTTTCGTAATAAATCAAATTAATCAAATCACTCAAAAAATCAAACATTACAGTGCCAGAATCTTCACTAGAGAACACTATCTCTTAACTATAAAGGAATAATCCCAAATGTCGATAACATTAGAAGATAACAAACGGACAGCGATCGCAGTCAAATTAGCAGACATGAAAGCGACTCAAAATCTGCTGATTGCTAACGAGCAAGCTTTAATCCGGGCTTGTCAAGATGGAGAAATTTCTGACCGTTTACAGGGCTTTCTCAAAGACGATCAAAAGAACTTGGGTATTATAGATACCGTGATCATTCAGTATGGCATTAAAGCTGAACCTAAACCCTCGATGCAGAAAGAAATCGAAGAGATCGAGAACATGATGCAAGATTCAGAGATTTCTTTATTTGAAAAGGTGGCAAAGCATGAACTGCTTAAGCATACCCAAGCCATATCAGGAATTCTCGTTCACAAAGCAGGCCAAGTAGTTGGTGCGGATATTGCCGTAGTGATCGCCCCTCTAAATGCGGTTAACTTTGAAAATCGTGGGCATGAAGAACAACTTAAAGGGATGATGGAATCTCTTAGCACTCTAGAACTAACGGGTAAGCCTTCCGACAGTGGACTATGGTCAAGGGTACAGGATACCCTAGCCGCCCTGAGTGGTATTGCAGGTGGCATCATGAGTCATAGTGATAATGAAATAACTATTTGTGACTTGATTCGTTTAGATCACACTAAGGTAGGTACCCTGTTAGATCAGATTAACGCAACTAACAATCCTCAGAAACTACAAGAATATTTTGGACAGGTTTACCAAGACTTGTCTGCTCACTCCGAAGCGGAGGAAGAAGTTGTCTATCCTGTTGTACGTCCTTATTATCAGGATGTTCAGCAACTATATGACGAACAAGCACAAATGAAGCAACTGCTTGAACAGATTAAAGCCATGAATTGTGAAGATACAGTCGCATTTAAAGCTGCCATAGAGCGTTTAATGATTGCAGTAACTGCCCATGTGTCAGAAGAAGAAAAGGATATGTTCCCTCTTATTCAAAACAGTTTAGGTGACGAACAACAAAAACAACTGGCCACAGACTTCAAAACTGCCAAAAGCAAAATTCAGGATCAGCGACTAGCAGTTGCTTCTCACTAGATTTTCTGAGAACTTACACTACCGTAAGTTCTATCAACTTATTTTTAATTACAGGAGCAAATATTATGGTTTACACTAATCGACCTTTAGAAACTGGTTCAGATCGACAAATTACCAATGTTAAACAATTCAGCGATCGTGTTCATTGGGGCGCAATCATTGCAGGATTAGTTATAGCAATCAGTACCCAGTTATTGCTAAGTGCAATAGGTGCTGCGATAGGATTTACCAACATTGCAGGTTCAGACGCACCTCGTTCAAATGCGGGTGAAGTGGCTCAAGCTGTGGGCATCTGGACAATTATTAGTCTGTTCATTTCTTTATTTTTAGGCAGTTGGATAACTGCACGAGCCTATGGTTCCGTCAATAATAAGACTGCGATGCTTAACGGTGTGATTCTTTGGGCAACAACCCTTGTTATAAGTTCTTGGCTACTAGCAAGTGGCGTTTCAGGTACTTTTGGCTTATTTGCGGCTAATGCGGAAAATATCGCTAACCAAGTGCAAAAGAGCGGGATCACTATTCCTGATGGAACCAGAAATATGCCTTCTGATTTCTCTACGCCCACAAATCCTAATTCTTCATCTGGAACACAAAATTCTATGCCAACCTTAAGCGAGCAACAAACAAGAGATGTTGCTAACAATGGGGCTAAAGCTGGTTGGGCTTTTACTTTTGGCTCTCTTTTGGGATTAGCAGCTTCGGTGATTGGTGCAAGTGTAGGGGCTCGCAATGTCTATACTTACAAACGGGAGTCTAATGAAGAATATCAATCCTAAATCATTTATGAAATTATAGTCATTTCAAATAAGAATTAGACAATTAGGGGTTAAACTAAGCCAGTTTGTTTAAATTGTGTGAGAAGTTTATAATTTGTAACAAATGAGTCCTGACTCCCAATATTTTTAGTTTCAATGTTAAGTTGACCAACAGGAACAATAGCCAACTACTCCGTGGAACTATTGCCATTCCCGATCTTCTAGTTCCTTTTGAGGTAACAGCAACGTGGCTTCAATTTCTTGGCGGATTGCCGTTGTGATTTCGCAGTTACTATTTAAGCAATCGATCAGGAGTTGATTAGCATCATAGTAGCGTTGCAGCACTTGCTGTTGTTCAGGGCTAAACTGCCAGGGATGGTTAATATTTCGATATTTGGCGATCGTTTTCCTTAACTGTTCCACCCAAGCAGAATAATGCGTCTTCCACCACGTCCGAAGCAGTTCTTGGTTTTGACTCGGAGGTGGCAATTGGTCTTTTAATTGTTGGACAGACTTATAAAATCCAACATCCAGAACCATCCTCATAATGTTGTTGAGAGCCTCACTACAAGCATTGACATAGGCAAAATCTTGACTATGATCGATGGCAAACTCTAGCAACAAGTTATCTAACGCCGCATCTAAAAACATTCCCTGATCGAGAGTGGTAGCTAACGCAAAATTAGCGGCCGTATGAGATGAGTTAGCAAGGGCAAGATAAAACGCTCGTGAGGTTGCAAATTTAGGCTGGGATGGAATCGTCTGGGATTTTTCGCTTGCCCATATCAAAAATTCTTGTAGGTATGGATCTTGTGCGACTAAAGCATCAATCTCTTGCTTCATCAACTGTACCATGGAATCCGCACTTCGTAACATGGCAGCCGTTAACAAGAAGACTTCCCGCCAGTGTGGATCACTGATGTGACTGACCAGTCCTCCGAGGGCTTGCTCTAATGCCCGAAGATTATAACTGGCAACAATTTTTCGAGCGGTGAGATATTCTTGAAACACAAGATAAGAGAAGGAAAAAATTCCTCTTGCCCGTTCTGTCAGTAACCCATGTTGAGCCTCAATCGATTTCAAGATTGCCTCACTTTCGAGTTGAAACTCCTCTGGCTCTAAGGTTACACTAGGCAAATTCCGTAGATAGTCCTCAATATATTGTTCAATAACCCGTTGCTCAAAGAAGTACTGTCCTTGCTCAAAAGTAACGGCGGCAAGTTGACTCAATAATCTCAGTTTTTGTGGCAATAAAAATCCCCGGTAAACCTCGTCTCGTTCAACACCTCTAGTTTCATCCCATTTACTCAGTAGTAAGTCTAGCCCTTGCTTATAAAAATCAGAACGTTTGGCGGGAAATTTTTCCTGACCATGAAATACCCAGCAAGCGAGATGCAAGAACAGAGGTGTGGTAACCAGTTGACGAAACTGCCAGTTTTCCGATAAATTCAACTTCTCAATAAACTGAGCCGACTTATTCTGCTCAGATTGAAAAGTCTTTTGAGTGAATGCGGCAAACCACTTTTGTGCGAAGGTAGTGATTTGAGCCTGGGTAAAGGGGGCAATTTCTACATCGGTGAAGCCTTGTAGTTGCAGTTTTTGTACGGCAGTGCGGCAAGTTACCACAAACTGATTTTTGTGATATTTTTCCGAGAACTTGCGAATCTCCCTAATAACCTCTGTCATGTTCTGTTTCAAAACCTCATCCATGCCATCTAACAATAGCAGGACTCTACCTTCTTGCACTAAAGTTTCAGGTACAGACTGGTTTGAAATTCCCGAAATGAGAAACTCTTGATGAATGTAATTCAGGAGACTAAACTTGGCATTATCCCTAGACTCTTCGGCAAAATCTTTGAGAGGGATAAAGATCGGCACTTGATGGGCGGCGAATTTGCCTCGATCACACAAAATTGCAAGATGTTTCAAAAAGGTTGTTTTGCCCACCCCTGATTTACCCAGTAACCTGAGTTTGGAGTAGGTTTGGACAGCCTGCATTCCGGATATTTGTTTCTGCTCAACATCTCCTAACCCGAAGCGATCGAATTCAGTGGGTTTCAATTTTTGTAAATCAGCAATCTCAAACCACTGTTGACTGGCAATTTCTTCCAAAATATTAACATCGACATAGATTTCATCAATGCTGACGGGATGGTTGATATCTAATAACTGCAAGATGCCACACTGGTTTTGAATGGTTTCCCTGCGTTGCGATCGCACTTGTTTTACCAGATTATCAATATTCAAAGGAGCAGTCTCTCCGGGCTCAAGAAATTCCATCGGCGGATCATCCGCAATCTCTCGCCAATCTAAATCGAGTATTGCACAAATTTCTGTAAAAGTATAGCGATCAACGGGCCGTCCGGAGAAAAACCGCCAAATTGGTTGACGAGTCTTTAAGTTCACCTCTGCGGCCAAATTTTCCTGTGTCCAACCCTTTAAGGCAAATGCTCGTTTAGCCTTTTGAATTCCAGAAGGGGATACCTGAAGTGATCGTTTGACCATAAAAAAGATATAAAGTTCATATTAAGGTTTAGAATATACACAAACTTTTATATTTTATAAAATCAAAAAGTTGCCGTTTCATGCTAGCACTTTTCACTTCGGTAACAATAATACAAAATCTAAATTTTTATATATCAATAAACGGGTTAGTTAAGACATTCTCAAAATCTATAGTTGTCATTCCGAGCATAGAGAGGAATCTCAAAACGTCCTAATCAACTCGTTATCTGCTATAGGAAAAGGGATTAAGTTAATTTTTGTTACCTTGATTATTGTTGTGGAATATTTGATTAGTCTAAAGTAGAGTGATAAAGAAATAATTAGAAATTATTGCAATAGATAAATGTCTCTATCTTAAGTTAAATGACTATCAATCAAGAAGTCAATCTTCGTATTCATAATAAGTGTTAATCAGTAACCCACATTGAAATAAATTTCAACGCTAACACAACAAGTCTGCTGAAGCGATTTAATTACTCATTCCTTAAAACTTCCCCATTTAAAAATTGCCGAGCCCCAAGTTAAACCCGCACCAAATCCAGAAGTAACGATCGTGTCGCCATTGCGAATTTTTCCTTGACTAACGGCTTCATCTAATGCGAGGGGAATTGAAGCGGCAGAGGTGTTGCCATACTCACTAAGGTTAGCAATTACCTTCCAGGAGGGAATATTTAATCTTTCGGCAACCGCTTCAATAATTCTTTGATTGGCTTGGTGCAGAATTAACCAATCTATTTGCTCAGTGCTTAAATCCGCTCTAAATAAGGCTTTTTCGATGACTTCTGGGACTTTATTGACGGCAAAACGATAAACTTCTCTACCATTCATGGTTATCTTACCGAATCCCCCTTGATTCACCTGTTTATGATGTCCTATATCTTTTATTTTCCCTTCATAAGCTAAATTTAAAGCGTTATTCAACTTACCATTACTACACATTTCAAATCCTAAAAGACGATCGCCAACACTACTACCTTGACAGACTACTGCACCTGCTCCATCACCGAACAATACACAAGTAGTTCTATCATTCCAGTCCACCCAACGAGAAAGACAATCAGCACCGATGACAACAATATTTTCATAAACACCGTTACGGATAAATTGACTAGCCGTAATCAAAGCAAATACAAAACCAGAACAAGCCGCCGTTAAATCAAAGGCAACGGCTTTAGTCGCACCGATCGAGCCTTGTATTTGACTTGCACTACCAAACAAATCATCAGGGGTGGAAGTAGCAAGGATAATCATATCAATGTCAGGAGGAGTTAAACCAGCATTAGAGATGGCTTTTTGTGCTGCTATAGATGCTAAATCACCCAGAGTATGAGTAGCTGAAATATGACGTTTTCTGATACCTGTACGGGTTTTTATCCAATCATCAGAGGTATCAACTATTTTACTCAAATCGTGATTATCCAACACTTGTGTAGTCGTTTCTGAACCACTACTGATAATAGTAACGCCTTTTTTTCCCTGCTCCAATGATTTACTCCTTTAATAATTAGTAATTAGGAATTAGCAAAAAATAACAATATAATAATTCTCAACTGTTCACTGTCAACTGTCAACTGTTAACTCTTTGGCTTGATCGCGCAGCGCCACTTCGTGATCGAGACTTTGATCATTTTGTATTCTCTCAATAACACCATGCCCAATAGCTTCTTTTGCAATACGAATGGCATTAAAAATAGAAGGAGCTTGAGAGCTACCATGACTGACAATACAGACACCATTAACTCCTAAGAGTAATGCCCCTCCATGTTCAGCATGATCAATACGTTGTTTGATACGTTTAAGATTAGGCTTAAGAATCCCCGTCCCAATTTTACCCCTCACACCGAAAGGCAACTCTTCTTTGATAATTTGTAGCATAATTCCTCCAACTGCTTCAGCAAACTTCAGAAGAACATTCCCAACAAAACCATCACAGACGATGACATCAAAATCTCCTGACAATACATCTCTTCCCTCTGCATTACCCACAAAAGAAATCTTGGGATTATTACTTAATAATTTATAGGTTTCTTTCGCCAATTCATTACCTTTACTCGATTCTTCACCAATATTGACTAAACCTACTTTGGGATTTTCAACTTCTAATACATATTTACTATAAATTGACCCCATAAGGGCAAATTGCTCTAAATACTTAGGCTTACAATCAACATTTGCTCCTACATCAAGGACAATAACCGATTTATTGGCGTACATTGTCGGAAATACAGCACCAATAGCAGGACGATCGATTCCTTTAATACGGCCTAATCCCAGTAAAGCCGCCGCCATAGCCGCCCCAGAATGACCGGCGGAAACGACTCCGTCAGCTCGTTTTTCTTTAACCAAATTCATGACAACATTGATGGAAGCGTTCGGTTTACGACGGACTCCCACAAGAGCTTCTTCTTCCATGGAGACAACACCATCCGCAGGGACAATTTCGATATTATTGACAGTGTTACCATGTTTTTCTATTTGTGCCTGAATTGCATCAGGATCACCGACTAATAGTATATCTACCTCAAGTTCTGCTGCGGCACGAATTGCACCGGCAACAATCTCATCAGGGGCGTTATCTCCGCCCATTGCATCCACTGCTATTTTTGTGCGTGTCTGTGCCATTGCTTAATTTATAGGGTTAAAATCTCTCAAATTATATCATAG
The DNA here is from genome assembly GCF_001548115.1 of Geminocystis sp. NIES-3709. Classification (GTDB taxonomy): domain Bacteria; phylum Cyanobacteriota; class Cyanobacteriia; order Cyanobacteriales; family Cyanobacteriaceae; genus Geminocystis. Next base: position 1,697,695 of record NZ_AP014821.1, read on the forward strand.
TAAGGGGGTGAACAATTGACAATCAAAGTATTTCTTAAATTTTTGATTTATTAATAGCGGCTAAAATTGTATTTTTCACAGATTCAAATTGTTTTTTTAAGGCAATTTTACTTAATTCTGGTTGATTTGCTCCTCTAATGGATAAACTTTTATCAATAAAACTCTGTAATTGTTTATTTTTTTCTTCATTTATTTTAACCGTTAATAACTCTTTATATTTATCTGGTTTTTTAAGTTCAAATAAAAGAATATAATATAAGCCTTTATCTACTAAATTATTACTAATTTGATGACCAATTTCTGTTTTTAAATCTAAGTAACAAGGCAACCATTTCGGTTCATTACTACGGTTGTATAGTAAGTTAACCCATAAAATCATCGGATGAGGATTAAGTTGAAACATAAAATGGTTAAAACAAAGGGTTAATTTAGGTTGAAACATATTTATTTCATTAGGTTCTAACATTGTCCATAAACTAGAAAATGCGCCTTCCTGTGCCTCAGTTAAGCAGGGAAAAACTATTTTTTTACGGGGTTTATCACTAGGCCATGGACTTTGATAATAAGTTTCCTGTAATGACAAAATTTCATTATTATTAATAGGTTTAACAGTAGAATAAATAGGTAATTTTTCTTCTGTATTTGGTTTATTATATTCTCTTTCTAAGGGAGTAATAACTTTAAGAATTTCACCCATATTTTGAGGTCGATCAAGAGGTGATTTAGAAAGGCATTTCATGATCAAAGATTCTAAATTAGAAGGCAGTTGTAAATAACTAGGTAAAGGTTTTGGGATATTTTCTTGATGGGCTTTATACCATGATTGAAAAGTACGATTTTCTGCTTCTATCGGTTTTGTTTGGGTTAACATTTGATACATTAACACTCCCAAACTATATATATCTGATGTGGGGGCTAATTCTTCTTCTGCCATTTGTTCGGGAGAACAGTATTCGGGAGTCCCCATGAAGTGTTGTTGTGTCGTACCTTGTCCGGGATCACTAATCTGGGCAATGCCAAAGTCTAAGATTTTAACGATCGTTTGTTTTTGTAAATCTCGTGCTAAAAAGATATTACTAGGTTTTATGTCTCGATGAATAATAGGGGCTAGTTGTCCATTAACTAAAATACCGTTGTGAGCGCATTCTAATCCGATACAAATTTGACGAATTAAGAACAAAAATTTAGCAAGGGAAAGAGATTTTTTCTTGACTAATTGATCTAAATCATCACCTTCTAAATATTCCATCACATAAAAGGGAACTTGATCGGTGCCGATACCATAGTCTTTTACCTTTACAATATGATTACTTTGCTCTCCTAATAAAGCACTTATTTTCGCTTCTGTCTCAAATCTCGATCGCATTTTTTCATCTAATAATGCCTGAGATAGAAATTTAATGGCGACAATACTATCTCCCGATGATTTATCGATCGCTTTGTACACTTGTCCCATAGCACCTTTACCGATTTGATTAATCAATTGATAACGATTTGCTAACAAATTACCCGATTCATTGCCAAAGGATTTTACGAGATCTGATAAAGGTTTAAACATGGATTTAGCGTCAGGATAGCTGTCGTAGATTTAGTCGTCAATTATAACATTTTGGCGCTATGGGGAATTTGTCACTCATGATTAGTCATTTGTTAATCAGGAGTAATAAAGATAGGAGATAGGAAAAATGGGAATAAAATTGATTATTTATAAACAAAAATTGATTTTAAATTCTTTTGTTAATTGTTAATTGTTAATTGATTTAATATCTTACTTGTTTTGCTGTTTCAAAGAAGACTCTGACATTTTCTTCTGGTGTACCTACTAACACGCCATGACCAAGATTGAGAATATGTCCACCTTTTCCTGCTTTATTTACAGTATCATAAATTCTTTGTTTAATAAATTCTGGTGAACCAAATAAGACTCCCGGATCAATATTTCCTTGAACTTTCATCTGTGTACCTAATCTTTGTCTCGCTTCTGCCATATCAACAGTCCAATCAACGCTGACAATATCAACTCCTGATTGTCCCATTCTTTCTAACACTCCGGCACTACCACTAATATAAAGAATTAAAGGAGTATCAGGATGAGTAGCTTTAACTTGTTCAACAACTCTTTTTTGATACGGTAAAGCAAAGGTTTCGTAGTCTTGAGGACTTAATTCTCCTGCCCAAGAATCAAACATTTGTACAACTTGAGCTCCACAATCAATCTGATAACGGACATAAACGGCGATCGCATCTGCAACTTTACCTAAAAATTTATGTAAAATATCAGGCTCAGAAAAAGCCATACTTTTAATCACAGCATAATTTTTTGAGCTTTTACCCTCAATAGCATAGGCGGCTAAAGTCCAAGGTGCACCAACAAAACCCAATACAGTGGATTGATTACCGACTTCTTGTCGTAAAGTATTGAGAATAGTCTTAATGAATGGTAAAGATTCTTCAGGGTTAAGAGGATGTAATTTTTCTACTTGCTCTAAACTACGAATAGGAGGATCAATAATAGGCCCTTTACTCTCAATAATATCGAAGGGAATACCAATACCGGGTAAAGGAGTTAAAATATCAGAAAACATAATTACTCCATCCGGTTGGAAAGCACGCCAAGGTTGTAAAGAGATTTCAATTGCTAAATCAGCGTTTTCCGATCGTTCCCTAAATCCGGGGTATTTATCTCTTAAATCACGATATACTTTCATATAACGTCCAGCTTGACGCATCATCCATACCGGAGGACGATCCAATATTTCACCACGGGCAACCCGCAATAGACAAGGCAAATCGCTCATTATATATATTTTTTCTTATTTTAAGGGCATTTTTTAGCTTACCATTACACCTCTACACTCTCCAAAGAATGTAACGATCTATGAAGAATTGACTAATCCATATTTAACTCAGATTTTGCATCAGTACAATAATACCAACAAAACAAAATAGAAAAAATTAATTCTTATCACTTTTCCCTCTCGTCACTAGGAATTTATGATAGAAGTGCAAGATCTATTTAACGAGATAGTGCAAAAAAATTTCTTGATCTATTTGTTTTACTTCTATTAATGTTAGATTGATCGATCGATTAAGTAAATTGTTATCTAGTAAATTGGTAGCAGTTTTTGTGCCAATAATTAAAGGGCAAATAGTTAACCATAAATCTTTAATTAAATTTTCTTTTAACAAAGATGATATTAATTTACTTCCTCCTAAAATACCGATTTTTCTATAGTTTAAAAAGTGTAATTGTTGTAAAATGTCTCTCCAATTAAAAGGATAATTAAATGTAAATATTTCTTGAAAAAAGTTATTATCATTTTCTTGATTAAAAGTATTAATTTTTTCGTGCCAATGAATTAAACCTTTATCTGTCGTTAACAATCCACGAGGTAAAGATTGACAAAAAAAAGGCAATGTTGGATTAATATTTCCCGATGGAGAACAAACTATATTTAATGGTTGTAATGGTTGATTATTTTCTCGTCTTTTTTCTAATAAAAACGGATTTTTGATCACTAAACTTGTACCATAGGCTCGTAAAGTATTCCCTCCAAAAACGATCGCATCATACCCAGATATTTGGGTTTCTAAATGTTTTAAATCTGCTTTACTACTAAATCTAGCTGGTTTATCGGATGCTGTGCTAATTTTACCATCTACACTCATGGCTACGATCGCACTCAAATAGGGTAATTGATGGTTTGTTGATACTAGAGAAAATTCACTATTCACTTTTAATTATTTATAGATTTTGCCGATTAACTGATCATTTTTCATTTGTGATTCATAATTATCGATTTCCTCTAATAAAGTGGCTAATTCTACTTGTTTTTCTAAAAATTCCGTATAGGAAACAAGATTACTTAATCCATTAACTAAATTTCTCAAGTTTCTCCTAAATTCAGGATCTCCAGTAAATTCTTCTATTTCAGATGTAATTTTAGCAGTATTAGCAAAGGTAACTCTAGCAGAATCAAGGGTTTGTTGTAAGGTTACTAAGTTGGTGGGATTATTTAATTCTTTAGAAAGTGCGAGGAGATTATTACTTATTTCTGTTAAGTTTGTACTACTGGTTTCAATATTTTTAGCAATCTTTTCTACATCGGCAGTATTATTAACTCTGGTGACTAATTGATCCGTGTTTTTCGCTAATTGACTAACATTTTTAGTGGTTTCGCTTAAACTGGCGATCGCATTACTAAGACTCGATCGATTATCATTGATAACTTGATTAAGATTATTAGTCAGTGTCGTAATTTCTGCGGGAATATTACGATAATCTTCTGTTAGAAGTTTAATCTGTTCAGTCGTTACATCCGCCGTACGAGAGAGAGAATCTGCTGTAGTAGAGAAAGATTGTGCAGTATCTCCAACTTGGTTAGCCGCTTTAGAAATTGTGGCTAAATCTTTTTGAGCAGTTCTGGTGAATTCTGACATTTCATCAGTTAATTGAGAGACTTTTGTCCCGGCTTTATCCATATTTAAGACGGCATTATTGATATTATCAAAAAGACTATCATCATTAAAACGATCGGCTAAACGACTTAAACTTTCTACTAAATCTGGACTAGCTTGACCATTGATTTTCTCTTGATTACAAAGTATTAAATTTTGTGTAGAACAATCTTCGCTTAAAGGACTAATTTGTTTTGCTTCTTCTGTAAGCTCACTTTCGGGAATTAAATTAACGCTAACATCCCCTAATAATCCTGATCGAGTAGTTGACACTCTTACCTTAGAAGGAATTTGTAATCCTCCGTTAATTTCCGTAACGACTTCTACCCCGTTACTACCCGGATTAATAGCGACAATTCTACCTACACCAACGCCTCTAAAAAAAACTCGCCCCCCTTCTCTTAGTCCTCCCGCATTTTCAAATAATAAACTTAATTGATAAGTATTATTTTGGAACTTATAACCTTTGAGAAAAAATATTATTCCTCCAAAAACAACTAATCCTAATAACAAAAATAAACCCACTGCACCTTCTCTAAATAATCTCGATCGCATAACATATCATCCCGTAAAAATTTAATTAACAACGAAGAACTAATAAATATATAACAGTTTTAGATGAGTTGTGAGATTTGTATTATATCAACTTAATGATATTCAATTTTAAAACCTCATGGTCAATTACCAATTATTTGATAGGCCCTTCGGTACTGGCATTAAAAAATTGTCTAACCAAAGCATTTTCAGTGGTATCAATCTCATTTATATGACCTTCCCATTGAAACTTGCCTTCATATAAAAACACTAATCTTTCCCCCGTACGACGAATAGTACTATTTTGATGACTAACCATAACATAAGAGTTGCAACTAGAAAAATTCTTTTGTAAACTGCGTACTAAGTTTTCTACTACTGTTGAAGCAATAGGATCAAGTCCTGCGGTGGGTTCATCATACAATACAACTTCCGGTCGTTCTTCTGGTTTATCAGGGTTAAAAATAATCGCCCTTGCAAAACTAACTCTTTTTCGCATTCCCCCCGATAATTCTGCTGGAAAAAGATTAGCAGTTTCTGGAGATAATCCCACCATTTCTAAGGTTCGATCGACAATTTCACCAATTTTACTGCGAGAGAGTCCAGAATGTTCATATAAAGAAAACCCGACATTTTCCCTAACCGTCAAGGAATCAAATAAAGCGGCCTGTTGAAATACCATGCTTATAGCCATGAGTTCTCGATGATCCTCAATCAAGCCAATTCTTTTCTCTCCTTTGACATAAATTTCCCCGTCATCAGGTTCTGTTAAACCAGCTATTAGTCTTAAAATAGTCGATTTTCCTGTACCACTAGGCCCAATAATCACTAAAGCATCATTAGGATAAATTTTTAAATTAGCCTGATCTAAGATAATGTTATCTCCAAAGGCTTTACAAACCCCTCTTAATTCGATGATTGGTTCTACCATAAATAATGAGTAATTAGGAATGAATAAATTTTCTCCCGTCTCTAGTTTTTGAACTCCAAACCCTTAATTATTACATTCTTTTTCGACCTCACTATAAATTTTTTTCCATATTTTCATTTGTTTTTCGTCTTTTGAATCGATCGATTTAAGATGAGAATTATCGGCATAAAAAATCTCATTAGTTTTAGCGGTAATTCCTGATTTTGAGCAATTACTAATTTCTTTGAATGGCATCGGTTCATCAGGATCTTTTTCTATTCCGTTGGTTACTTCTGTGTTGTTTTCCGAAATGCTTTGAGAAGGGTTATTTTCCGTTTTCGATTCAAGAGGATTTGGATCTACTTCAGAAGAAATATTATTATCTGTTTCAGTAGATGATTCACCAATATTATCTTTTACTTCTTCAACCTCTTCTATTTCAGTATCTTCTTTGTCATAATCTGATTTTACTTCTGTATTAATTTTTAAGTTTAATCCTTGTAACGCTTCACGATCGCATCCCACCAATAAGCCACTCATAGCAAACAATACTAAGAAAATAATTTTCATAAATTTTAAAAAAGTTATAAATAATATCTAATTTTATCAATATTTTTAGGGAACTAAATTTTGAGTTCCGATGGCGAAGTTGTTGTCAATGATTCGATCGGTGCAGGTGATGATAAATCAGTATCAATAAAACTACGAGCAGAAACCACCACCAAAGCAAATAAGGCGATTAAAATTGTTACTAGAGGAACTATCTGTTGACGAATAAATTGCATAATTAATCTGAATAATAAATAAATTTTCTTTGAATCTTAAAATGATTCTAAATCTGGATCAAACTCTTACCGTTGCTAAATTTTGTTAAGGAATAAATAACCCCTTTGATTCTAACCATTCAGCATTATAAAGACGGGATTGATAACGAGCGCCACTATCACACAAAACCGTTACGATCGTATGACCCGGACCCATTTGTTTTGCCAAAGCAACCGCCGCGCCTACATTAATCCCAACAGATCCTCCCATAAATAATCCTTCTTTGCGTAATAACTGATAAATTACTCTTAAAGCCTCTTGATCATTAACTTGAATCCCATCATCGATCGGCACATCCTGCATATTAGCGGTAATTCGACTATTACCAATGCCTTCAGTAATAGAATTACCCTCTATTTTGATCTGTCCAGTTTTTATATAACTGTATAAACCACTACCAAGAGGATCAGCCACAACACACTTAATATTGGGGTTTTGTTCCTTCAAAAACAAAGAAACCCCCGCAAAAGTGCCTCCTGTACCTGTAGCCGCTACCCAAGCAGACACTTGATGATCAGTTTGTTCCCAAATTTCTTTCCCCGTCGTTTCGTAGTGAGATTGACGATTTGCCAAATTATCAAACTGATTTGCCCAAATAGCATTATCCATCTCTTGAGCAATTCTACCAGACAATTTAACGTAATTATTTGGATCTTTATAAGGCACGGCAGGAACTGCTCGTACTTCAGCCCCTAAAGTTCTTAAAGCGTCCATTTTTTCTTGAGATTGAGTTTCAGGGATGACTATTACACATTTATATCCTTTTGCGTTACAAATGTGAGCTAGACCAATACCAGTATTTCCAGCAGTACCTTCTACCACTGTACCACCGGGTTTCAATAATCCTTGAGCTTCCGCTTGTTGAATTATATATAGTGCGGCTCTATCTTTCACAGAACCCCCCGGATTTAAAAACTCCGCTTTTCCCAAAATTTCACACCCTGTTTCTTCACTAAAACTATTTAAGCGAATTAAAGGAGTGTTACCAATAGTTCCTACAAAGCCGTCTTTAATATCCATTACTCAATATTTTTTTTAACTCTGATCGTCTAAAGTTTCTATTGTACAATCCAATTAACTTCTGCGTTAATCTCTAGATTTTTTTTTTCAAGCTAAAATTTTTATGGATAAAACCTTGACTTTTTTTTTTTTCTGCGACATAATATTAAATGTATCAACTGCGGGTATAGCTCAGTGGTAGAGCGTCACCTTGCCAAGGTGAATGTCGCGCGTTCGAATCGCGTTACCCGCTTTAATATTAGTTATAAATCAGCTTTTTGACTATTTGTTATCCCTAAAGGGATAGTATTAGTGTGATTTCGGAGTTCTTGTAAAAGTAAAATGGCAGTATTTCTACCTATTTTGGTCGTGTCATTTTTCGTATAAATTTACAACCTGTCACTTATTTTTGATACATATATGCTACTTTTAAATATACACTTAACAAGGTAATAATCTAATATTATATTGTAATTTGTTGAGTAAACTTCAGTGTTTTCCTTATCTTCTTGACTGAACTTTATCAATATCAAACTATTCCTATGCTTAGTATATAAGTCCTCATTTATTATTTAACAACTGTGACGGGAATACCCAAAGAGACTAATTTAAAAAGTTCTTTAATGTCACTGTTTTTCATTCTTACGCAACCATGAGATACAGCTTGACCGATCAAATGTTCTCCTGAAGTGCCATGAAAACCGATAAAATTTTTATCGTCACTCCAAAACCCTATCCACCTTTCTCCTAAAGGATTATTAGGGCCAGGAGGAGATATTTTACCTGTCCAAGGATTTTCCCAAGAGGGATTTTCGATCATCTGAATAATTTGAAATTGACCTTGAGGAGTTTCCCAACCTTTTTTCCCAACAGCGACAGGGTAACTGGCAACTAATTGATCTTGTTCATAAACTTGAACTTGTTTTGCTCCTAGTCGCAGCACAACTTTAATATTGATTACTTCATCAGGAAGATATAGGTAAGCATTAGCGTTTTTTAAGGGAGGCAAGGAAGGTAAATCTACTTGTAGTAGTTCATTTGTTGATGTCTTAGTAGATTCAGAAGCGAAACTGGAAGATACACTGGTTAGACAAAAACCCAATGTAATAAGGGAAAGAAGGGATTTTTTGCCCAGAAAACAATCAAGAGGATTCGATTTCATTTGTGGTAACTTAAGATAACCTACCTATTAGGATAACAAGCTCTGACTCGATCGATTTTTATCGTGCCAAAGCCTGTCAATATATTAAGATTTATTGTAACGGAAAATTACCACAATCCACGAACAGGTTGATTATATTGTTCAACTTGTGGCTCTGGCGTATAGGTATTGGTAGGAGCCATTACTTCACGAGGAGGAATTTCCCTGGTAGTAGTACTAGACTTTTCCATCTCCGCCCAAATAGCTGCAGTACGCTCATTGAGTGAGCCAGTGGATGCGACTTGTTTCCAACCGTATTTTGCTTTAAGTCTACTAATCCATTGGGGATGACCTGTTTGTACTAAACGGTATCTTCCATCTTCTGTTTTCTGTACTAATACATCTGAACCGGGACAAAAACCGCCCTCACTATGAAAAACGACTCCTTCTTCAGTCTGAATAAAGAGAATTCCGCCACTTTTTCCAATGACTCGTCCTAATGAATAGTCACTCCATTCCATTTGTTCACCACCATTATAAGTGTCATGACCTTCTAATTGACTAATTAATGTGGTAGAAGATGACGGAGATTCAGTATTATTATTTAAGCTAAAAGCATCAACTGGTTTGACACTAGCACTTAAAAATAGTCCTAAACCTATGGTTGTGAAGTATTGAAGATTTTTTAAATTCATAATTTGCCTCTTTTTTGTTATTTTGTTTTATTATCGTCTTTCTACTTAAATGATACTTATTTTTCAAGTAAAGGTATCAATTTCTTTGTTAAAAATTAATAATCTCCGAATAAATGATCCAATTTTGGTTTCATCAGTTGTAAAACAAAAAACAATTTGATAGAAAATCAAGTATAAAAAGAAGATAAAACAATTATAAAGATAAGGTAATTAAGATTTAAAAATTTGTTTCCTATTTTATTTATTATTAACGGGCAATTCCTCTTAATTCTTCTGTTTCGATCGGTTTGATTAGATACAAACAAATTAAGTTCCAGAATATTGCAATTTGTAGAGGCAATTTTTGCAAAAATTTAATGATCGAAGGTGCTGTACTTTCGCTTATATTTGATAATTGTAGGTTATAGTCGGAACATCTTTCCAAACGAGAGAAAAACTCGGGGTGTTCGGTGTCCAAGATAACAGGAAAGGCTTTAGCTGATGTGTTATTAGTATTTTTGGTAACGGCTCGATCGTACTCTCTTGCATCTAAACCCACAGATTCGTAAAAATCGGCTCTTTCATGAACTGTTAAAGTATGGGTAGCAAAAACAGACAATAAGAAGAATCTTGACCATAATTTTGCTTTCCATCCCTTCCACATAGAAGATTGCGATCGAAGTAGTGCATTAAAAATATCTCCGTGACGACTTTCATCTTGACACCAATGCTCAAACTTTTTGAAAATGGGATAAAATTGGTATTGAGGATTGCGTTCTAAGTGACGATACATAAGAATATAGCGCCAATAACCTATTTTTTCTGAAAGATAAACAGCATAAATAATCCATTCTGGTTTGAAGAAAGTATAAACTCTATGTTTAGTTAGATAACCTAAATCAAGAGAAATATTAAAATCACTCATTGCCTTGTTAATAAAACCAGCGTGACGAGCCTCATCCCTTGCCATTAAATGAAAAATCTCCGCTAATAAAGGATTACGATCTTTCAATTGACGAGATAATTCCTTAAAGAGAATAAAACCCGAAAACTCTGAAGTACAAGATCTTTCTAAAAAGTCAACAAAAGCTGTACGAGTCGTTTCGTCAATATTGCTCCAATCTTTTTCAAAATCTTCATCTCTAACAAAGTGATTACGATTATAGTCATTCTTCATTTCCGCAATCATCGCTTTCAATTCTTCTTCCTGACTAGATAAATCCATATTTGCCATCGCTTCAAAATCTGTTGTATAAAATCTTGGGGTTAAAAGGGTTTCTTTGACGGCGGTTTTCTTAATCGGTTTGATAGTTGTTACAGTCATTTTTATTTATCACTTAATCGCTATATTTCTTTTTATTATTTTAATTATAAGGAGAATAATCAGCAAGAATCTTTACATTACTTAACTTTTTTCTATCTATCTTTTGTTTATTAAATAACTTTGCTCATTGCTGATAAAACTAATGAAATTCATTTATTTTTTTTGATAAGAGAATTCTTCAAATTGTATTTTTACTAATATTGTAAAGTTTTAATAAGTTATCTTGGCAATAAACGATTAATCGCTATAGAGTAATTTATATAAACCTTAACAAAATCACTATTAAAATAAATTGATGACGGTATTAACTCAAGAAAAAATAGGAATCCAAAACAATTTACTCCCTAGTAATTCCAGAAAAAAAGCCAGAGAATTTGTTAAAACATTACAGGATAAAATTTGTCAAGGCTTAGAAGCAGTAGATGGAAAAGCTAAATTTCATGAAGACAATTGGCAAAGAGAAGAAGGTGGGGGAGGACGCACAAGAGTAATTCGTGATGGTGACGTTTTTGAACAAGGAGGTGTTAACTTTTCTGAAGTTTGGGGAGATACTTTACCACCTTCCATTTTAGTACAACGTCCCGAGGCCGCAGGTCATGGTTTTTACGCTACGGGTACATCTATGGTATTACACCCTAAAAATCCCTATGTACCTACTGTACACCTCAATTATCGTTACTTTGAAGCAGGTTCTGTATGGTGGTTTGGCGGTGGTGCAGATTTAACTCCTTACTATGGTTTTGAAGAAGATGCAATTCATTTTCATCAAACTTTAAAACAAGCCTGTGACAAGCATAATCCTGAATATTACCCTACTTTTAAACGTTGGTGTGATGAATATTTTTACTTAAAACATCGTCAGGAAGCTAGAGGTATTGGTGGTATTTTCTTTGATTATTTAGACGATCGAGGTATCCTTTATGGCGGTTCAGATCATACTGGTTTAGCTCATCAGTATAGCGAAAAAGTGGGTCGTGTGTCTCATTCGTGGGAAGATTTATTTAATTTTGCTCAAAGTTGTGGTGATGCCTTTTTACCTTCTTATATTCCTATTGTCGAACGTCGTAATAACATAGAATATGGAGACAGAGAACGACAGTTTCAATTATATCGCCGAGGACGTTATGTAGAATTTAATTTAGTGTACGATCGAGGTACTATTTTTGGATTGCAAACGAATGGACGTACAGAGTCTATTTTAATGTCTTTACCACCTCTTACTCGTTGGGAATATGGTTATACTCCATCAGAGGGAAGCCCAGAAGCAAAATTGACAGAGTATTTCTTACAACCCCAAGAATGGGCAAAAATTAACGAAAAATGAGAAATTAGGTATAAACTCAAACCCATAAAAGTTGCATAATTTAATATGAGTAAAAATTGATAAAACTCTTATTTTTTGCCTTTTGCCTATCTTTACCATTTTACTTAAATACTTTTCAGCTCAATAATTGACGACGTTTTTGTTCAAATTCATACTCAGAAATTAAACCCTCTTGACGCAATTTTTCTAATTCCCTGATAGCTGTAGCAATTTCTGTTACCTGTTGGGGATTCCCTGTTATTTGGGGTGTTGTTTCTGTTATGGAGTTAAATCCTAGATTCAATAAATCAAAGTTTTGGGTTAAATACAATACAACATCGATCGCACAAGCAATACGAGCTATCGGACTTTGCCAACTAAGCAAAAAATAAATTACTCCCCATAGGGGTTGTCCTAGATAAAATTTGTGTAAGCCAACTAAAGGAGTGAAACTACCAATTAAAGCCAAAATAATTGCCAATGTCTTTTTTTTTGGTTGATTCAACAAGTCAGTAATTTTAGATGCCATCATATTTCGAGTTTACGGAAATCCGTATTTAAAAGACAATCTTGACGATTTTATAATTATGTTAGGTTAAATTTAAAAGTTTTATTTTATATAATATATATACTGTGGTAAAGAGGTAGAAATGGGATTTTTTGATTCAGAAGTCGTACAACAAGAAGCTAAACAGTTATTTGAAGATTATCAATCATTAACAAAATTAGGTAGTGAATTTGGTAAGTTCGATCGAGAAGGTAAAAAAATCTTTATCGATAAAATGGAAAATATGATGGAACGTTATCGTATTTTTATGAAAAGATTTGAACTGTCAGAAGATTTTATGGCTAGAATGACGATCGAACAGCTAAAAACCCAATTAAATCAATTTGGTACAACCCCCGAACAAATGTTTCAACAAATGCACTTAACCTTAGAGAGAATGAAACAAGACATTTAGAATTAGGGAGAAAACTAATTTATAAGTTCGGTTTTACTCAACCACATTAACCAATCAAATTGATACATTGTAATTATTCGATTAATTATTTTTTAGTGCTGATATTGACAATATAAGGAGAAAAACAGTGAATTACAGATCCAACCAAAATAATAAGTTTTTTAATCAGTCTGAAGGGGATAATAATTTTTTAGAATATCTGCAATCTTTAAGTCCAGATACTATTAATCAACTTTCTAAACCTCAATCTCAGGAGGTGTTTCAAGTAATGGAACGTAATATTATGGGGATGTTGGGTAATTTACCTTCGGAACATTTTGGAGTGATGGTTAGTACTAATAGAGAAAATTTGGGACGTTTATTAGCTTCTGCCATGATGAGTGGTTATTTCTTGAGAAACGCAGAACAAAGAATGGATTTTGAAAAGGCTTTATCCGCTGGCGATAATTACCACGAATACCCAGATTCTTCTTATCATGAGGAAAGTTAAAATGGAAAATTTTAATAACACCCTTGCTCAAATTATTCTTTAAGGAAGTCTAATTTTTTGATTTATTTTTATTGTGAATGTTTCGTTTAGCTGTAGAAACTGATTTTGAGATTTTAAGAATAATCTATCGTGATACTGTCCAAAAATTAGCTCCTAGTTTATATTCTCCAGATCAAGTTATAGCTTGGTCATCTTCCCCTGATAATATTCCTAAGTTTTATAATTTTATTTTTAATGCTAATACTTATTTACTAGAAGAAAAAGGGAAAATAATCGGTTTTTGTGGTTTAAAATCTGATGGACACATTACCTCATTTTATATTCATCCGGATTTTACTCGTCAAGGTTATGGTACTCAATTATTAACTTATGTGGTAGAAAAAGGCATAACCCAAGGAATTTTAAGATTCTACACAGAGGCAAGTTTTTTTTCTGAACCTGTTTTTTCCCGTTGTGGTTTTAGTATTGTGGGAATGGAGACAGTGAAATATGGAGATGTTTCTTTCGATCGATATAAAATGGAGAAAGTAACTTAATCAGGACAAGATTAATGAGTGAAAGTAGTTTTAAAGCATTCACCGAAGAGTTAAAAAACCAGTTTTCAATTATTGGTACTTTTATCGCTATTCTTTGGATTGTAGAAATTGTTGATCAATATTTTTTCAATGCCCGTCTCGATTATTTTGGTATAATTCCCAGAACAGTAGTCGGTTTAAGAGGTATAATTCTAGCACCCTTTCTTCATGCAGATTTTACTCATCTTATTGCTAATACTCTTCCTTTTGCTGTATTAGGATGGTTGGTGATGTTGCAAAACACCAAAGATTTTTATACAGTAACTTTATATTCGATCGTTGTAAGTGGTTTAGGTGTATGGTTATTTGCTAATCCCAATTCTATTACTGTTGGTGCTAGTGGTGTAATTTTTGGGTATTTAGGTTTTTTGTTACTGAGAGGTTATTTTCAAAAAAATACTCCCTCGATCGCGCTATCCTTAATAGTTGTGTTTCTCTATGGTGGCATGATTTGGGGGGTATTGCCTTCTAATCCTCATGTCTCATGGTTGGGGCATTTATTCGGTTTTATCGGTGGAATCTTCGCCGCTAAAGAGATTTCGGGAAAATAAATAAAATAATAAATTTAATTATTTACTAATTTGTGTTTACAGGATTAATACAGGGAATTGGTAATATCAAGGCTTTGGGGAATGATTTATTCGCCATTGACATCGATAAAAATGCTCAAGATTCAATTTGTACAGATTTAGCTATCGGTGATAGTGTTGCTGTTGATGGTATTTGTTTAACCGTGGAAAAAATTGTTTCTGGAGGTTTTGTAGCTACGGCATCTCCTGAAACCTTACAACGTACTACTTTAAGTGAAAGTACTAAAAAAAATAGAAAAGTCAACCTCGAAACTTCTTTGCGGGTAGGTAGTAAAATAGGAGGACATTTTGTTAGTGGTCATGTGGATGGTATTGGTTGTTTATTAGAATCCGTAAATAGTCAAAAAGCGTGGGAAATGACTTTTTTTGCCCCTTCACACCTTGAAAATCAATGGAATAGTTATATTTCACCTTACATTGTTTCTAAGGCTAGTATTGCGGTTAATGGTATTAGTTTAACTATTGCGGAATGCGAGCGAGACGGAAAATGGTTTAAAGTAGCTGTTATCCCTCATACCTACGCACAAACAAATCTATCCTTACTAAAATCAGGAGATGAAGTTAACTTAGAAAGTGACATATTAGGAAAATATGTGGACAGATTAATTAGTCATCGTCTTGATAAAAAGTCCCCTCAAGAAAATATAACCTTAGATTTTTTGTTAGAAAATGGGTATAGCAATTTTATCTAAGTTGTAAGATTTTGATTGAGTCAAATTAATATTAAATTTATCCCCCTAAATAAGCCTCTAAAACCCTTTCATCACTTTGTATTTTATCAGGAGTACCATCAGCTAAATTAGTTCCTTCTGCAAGTACCCAAACATGACTACAAAGAGACATGATCATATCCATATTATGTTCAATGATGAGAAAAGAAATTCCCTGTTGATTCCAATTGACGATATGTTCGCAAATTTGATTAATAAGTGTCGGATTAACTCCTGCGGCCGGCTCATCCAGTAAAATTAATTTAGGATTCGTCATTAAAGTTCTTGCCATTTCTAAGAGTTTTCGTTGTCCTCCTGATAATGCACCGGCATAATCATAGGCTTTTTCTGCTAATCCTACGGATTCTAATATGTTCATAGCTTTAGCTCGATTTTCTTTTTCCTCTTGGCGGATTTTACCCTGATTCACTATTACGGATAATAAATTTTCACCTGTTTGATTTTGTCTGCCAAGCAACATATTTTCTAACACGGTTAAACGGGATAATACTCTAGCTACTTGGAATGTGCGAATAAAACCCTGTCTAGCTATTTGATGAGGATTTAAGTTTTCAATCGGTTTGCCGTCAAATAAAACTTTTCCTGTGTCAGCTTTTAAAAAATTAGATAATAAATTGAATAGGGTACTTTTTCCTGCACCATTCGGACCTATTAAGCCCGTTATACTGTTATATTTTACTTCTATACTGGCATTGTTCACCGCTTTTAAGCCTCCAAAACTCTTGGATAGATTGTTAGCCATGAGAATAGAGTCAGATAATCTCGATCGATTTTGTTGCTCCATCGGTTCTATACTAAGAGAAGTCATAATTTATACTATAAAATTATCGTAAATCATAAAAAATAAATATTTAGCTAATAAAATAATCGATCGCTAAAATTAGGATCGGTATTAATTTTTTTTATTGGTTTTCATTGTGCCATAGAAATTCACGAAAATAAAATTTTATCTTGAAAAACTTTGTTATTATTTGAGCTCAAAGTTAATATATTGAGCCATCATGAAAATATGCTATTATAATTACAGGTTAATAGTTGCGACTAAAATCTTGAAAGACAAGAATTTCTTATCGAGTTTTGTCTTACATGACTTAACCTCATTGTTAGGGGTGATGCACCTCATAACAGTTTTTTTCCTTTTTTCCCCTAGTGTTACGATCGTAAGGTTGAAAACCTGAGATATATTGATTAAGTAACCTAAAAAAAGATCGGAAAGAATACCTTATAGACTTTTAGTCAGGGTAATTGTCAAGATTAAGGTAACTATTGTTTAAAGATTAACCATAAAGGGATCAAGATTTGTGTTATATCTGGCAGAAGTAAAAAGTCAAAATAGAGGATTCGTTGGTGGCTTTAAAACAGAGCTAAAACTATTGGCTTCTCAAGGAACGGATCAAACGTGGAATGCAGTGGCAGGAGAAGAAATTGTCATTAGTGATACCATTGCAGATCAAACGGGGAAAGGAACTCTTTATATTCTCAATGTAGATAATAATAAACAAATACAGGGTTCTCCTGAATTGGCAGGAAATCGTGTTGTTAACTATCTCCGTCATCTTTCTCGCACTCTAGAAAAATCCAAAGAGCAAGAAACAGAAATTGAAGAATGGAAAACTTCCTTAAAAATACAAGGAGAGGAAATAGCGAGAAGACAAGCAGAGTTAGATCAAGTACAACAGCTATTACAACAGCAACAAGATGAATTCGCTCAGTTAGAAAAAGAAAAAGAAAATTTGAGTGGAGCATGGGAACAATTAAGAGAACAACAACGCTTAATTGCTCAAAATCAGGCTGTAAAAGTAGAAATGCAAAGTAAATTAAATTCTATTTTAGGAGATGTTGGTGATGCTTCTTTAGGGAGAAATAATCTACAACAGATTTCTTTTAGTGTTGATAATCAACAGAAGTTGTTGGATGATTATTGGCAAAGTGTGAACTCAATAAAAAGTTCTTTAGAACAAAAACAAGTAGAATTAACACAGAAAAAACAAAATATTGAACAACGCCGCCAAGAGGTACAGTCTTTACAAAATAACTTACAAAAAGCGATCATTGGTTTACAATCAGATCAAAGTTTGTTAAGGGAAAAAGAAACCTCTTTACGACAACTCAATACATATTTAGATGCGATCGCTAGATTAGACCAGGAAGTTTCTTTCTTGGCTGATGATGTCGATGATATGGATATAGATTTTCAAGGCTTAGAAAGTATGCCTTTAGGAAATTTAGAAGAAATAGTGAACAAGATACAACAAGAGACAGCAAAACTGGTTAATTTTGTCAACTTACAAGAAGAAGAATTGACTTTACAAGCCAATGAAGTAAAAGAAGTTCAAAGCAAACTGGATCAAGCTACAGACGTTGATAAATTTTCTTTAGAAACAGAATTAGCTGACGCACAAGAAGCAATGAAGTTGTTAAATGAGACTTTAGTAGGACAAAGAAGAACTTTAAAGAAACAACAAAAAATGCTTAATGAACATTTCAAAATTTTGAGTCGTCGTAAAGGAGTAATGGACGTGGACTTTGCCGAAACGGTTAATCTTAGACCAATGTTAGGAGAAATTGAAACTCAACGGAGTTTAATTCAACATAATAGGGATAAACTTGCTCAAGAAGTCAATGTTTTAAGACAAAGTACTACTCAAATTGAACAAAGTGTTTCCGTACAAAAACAACAGTATGACGAACAATTTAATCAATTTCAACAAGAGGAAGAAGGATATTTGCAATTGTATAAAGAAGTAGCTCAAATTGAATCTCAAATGAAGTTTTTAGAGCAGGGTTTACATCCCATTCAAGAACAATTAAACAATATTCGTAATAGTATGCAAGGGTTGGAACAATTTAACCAAAAATTTACCCATGTTATAGATGAATTGCGATCGATGTTTTAAATGGACTTGTTTGTAATTACTTTAGAATCGGAAATCCTATTTAATTCTCTTTGATATTTGTAGTTGGTATTTATTACATTACTAATATATCATTAGGGTCAGGAGAAGTTGTAAAAACAATATAAATAATTCCTGTACCTAAAAGAGTGATCGCCAAACTAAATAGAATTACCCATCGATCTGGTGGTTCATATGTATCTTCTTCAATATCACGACGGACAATAAAATATTGCATTGTAGAGAGTAAAACTGTAAGTAAGCCCACCACAGAAAAAACTAAACCCATTTTCCAACCAATACCGGGGCGGGGTAATTCGGGAGGATGAAAAGCACGAAGACGCAAGATTACCACCCCAAAGCCCATTAATCCTACAGAAGTGCGCATCCAAGCTAAGTAAGTTCGTTCGTTTGCTAAATGATCTCTGGTGCGAGAGGGGTTTAATTTTTTTGCAGTAGCTGAGGTTTCTTTTGTCGGCTTGGTAAACAACATGATATTTATATATTGTATTTAGTTCATCTAAAGAATTAGAAGAAAATTTCTCGCAAAGACGTAAAAAGGACTATTTTAGCCCTAAATTGTGGTATCAAGGGAGCAAATGCGTAAATCAAGACAAAGTTTTTTATAAGTCATTTTTGTCTATCTTTGAGTTTAGTCTTCTTCTGAAAGTCGATTTTGTTCGAGATTGATAGCCCATAAATAACTAACTATTAAGGCTAACGATGATAACCAGAGATTTTCTTGAACAATATAAACTCCTAAACCAATTAAAACACAAGGTACGAGGCTATTTCCATAACTCGTTAAAAGATCAGAAATGGCATTTATATTCGTTAATTTATAAGCAATTAAACACCATACTGCTACTAATACGAAAAAAGTTATTACCGTAATCAATAAATCTTGAACAGTAGTACTAGCGAATAAAGGTAGATAAACACTAATATTATCACTCCCATTGGCGATCGTTACTGCCGCTACCCCATAAACTTGAGGAGAAAGAAAACGAGTTAACCAGTTAGAATTATCATGATTTATCGACAAATTTTCTGTTTTATCAGAATCTGATTGTCCCATGTTATAAAGATAAATTATTCCTAAAATCACTGGGATAACTCCTAAACTTTTGAGGAAATGAGTTGGAAGGAAAAAAGTCCCAAAAAATCCCGGTAAACTAGCTAAAACTAACAAGATAAACCCTAAATATTGACCCATAATAATTTGCCGACGACGAAATAATACATTTACTTGAGCAAAAAATAAGGTCAAAATCATAATGTCATCAAGATTCGTAACAGTAAAAGTGGCGATCGCTTTAATAATAGCGGTAATAAAATCTGTCATAGTTATTCCTTCATTGAAGATCAATAAGTTTAATTCTTCTTTTCTTCACTGTAGAAGGGATAATCCATAAAAATCAAACGGTTTTTTTTGTTCAACCCATAAATAAAAATGATAATTAAATAATGTAGATTGAACATTTCAAGTTATTTTTTGGTAAAAACAATACCCAAAATGATACAATCCCAAAAATATTAAAGATGAAAGTAAATACATTTTAAAATAAAATGTGCAAAAATGAAAGTCATCAATAAAAAAAGGTGTAAATATATGACGGCAATGATATTACGAGACGCATTTTCTTTAACAACATTGAAACAACACCAAGCTATATACCAAAAACGTTCATTATTACCTCTACGCAAAGATGGTTTTTGGCAAATTCAATCGGGAATTGTTCGGACTTTCCGTTGGCTTGATGATGGCACAGTGGTTGTTTTTGGATTATGGGGAGAAGGAGATATAATTTCCCCTTTGGTTTCTAAAGTTAATTCTTTCAGAATACAATGTATCACTGATGTCAAAGTTAGTTACTTATCTTTACATCAACAAACAGAAATTAATCAAGGCTTAATCAATCAAGCTCAAGAATTACAAGAATTAATGGCTATAAAACATTATCGTCCTGTGAATGAAGCCTTAGTGCAACTACTGAGATGGTTAGGTAATAAGTTTGGTCAACAGAGGAAAAATGGTATTTTAATTGATGTCCGATTAACTCATCAAGAAATAGCAGAAACTATTGGTACAACTAGAGTTACTGTTACTAGGTTATTAACATTATTTCAACAAAAAGGTCTGATCGATCGACCCAATAAACATACAATTATCTTAAAAGACATTTGAAAAAATATTAAGAAACAATTACAATTGCTATTTAATTGCTTTTTAGACTAAAATAAACTAAAATTATTTTATAAATAGAAAAAACTAATTACTTCTAAAAATAAAATAACGTAAAATTATAGTACATAGAAAATCAGAAAAATACATTCTTTGATTTCTTGTAAATAACCTTATAGATTAGGAGAAAATGATGAAAAAATTAAAAGTTTGGCTAGTAAGTTTGTTGTGCATTGCAACTTTTTTAATTGCATCTCCAGTTTTAGCCGATAGAATCGCCGAAAAAAGTCCAGATTATCCCATTGTGGTAGAGAATTTGAATGCTTTATTGACTCTAAAATCAGATCCTCAACAAACAGAATATACTCCAGAAGAATTAAAACAGGCTATTAGCGAATTAGAATTTCAAAAATATGTTTTAGAAACCTCTGAAGATTGGGGAATTTGCCGTAATGAAACGGGAAAAAATCTTGCCATTTACGCACGTAATCAAAAAAAAGCAACTCCTAATACTCTATTTTACTTAGGTGATGGGCAGGAAACTGATGATAATTGGGACTGTGAAGCCGTTTATATTCCTAACGATGTTAATGTCGCATCTTTAGAACTTCCTGATGGTCAACCATCGGCAGTTAGAATTCTTGACGGTACAAATTTAACCATCAGTACTAATCCTGACACGGGAGAATTATTACTAGATGCTCCTTCTGCCTTAATTGAAGTCGTTGATGCCACTGATACAACCTTGTCAATTCCTAATGTGACTCAAACAGAAATTGATGCACAAGTAGCTAATGCACCTATTGATTAATCATAGCTTTTTCCTCTTGCACAATTACAGAATAATTAAAAAACTTTTCTTTGTGTCTTTGCACCTTTGCGAAAGATTTCTAATTCTTTAATAATGCAATAAATAATACTTTTTGAGGACTAAGCTCTGACGATGAACTTTTGTCGAGGGTTTATCCCTCTTTTTTAATCTTAAATTTTATGTTTAAAATATGGCACAAATGACGTTGGATCAATTGCGGGTATTCCTTGCCGTTGCTGAACATTTACACTTTACCCGTGCCGCTGATACTTTATATATTACTCAACCTGCCGTTAGTGCGGCTATTCAAAATTTAGAAACAGAATATGGTGTCAAGTTATTTCATCGTTTAGGGCGACATATTGAAATTACGGAAGCTGGAGAATTATTAAAATTAGAAGCACTTAAAATTTTAGATCAAGTAGCATTAACGGAAAGAGCATTAAAAGAATTAAATAATTTACAAAGAGGAGAGTTAAAAATTGGTTCTAGTTTAACTATTGGTAATTATTGGTTGCCCGAAAAAATTAGTCATTTTCAGCGCAATTATCCTCAAATTAGTATTAATTGTACTCTAGCAAATAGTGAAGAAATTTGTTTAGGAACTGAAGCGGGAAAATTTGATTTAGGCTTAATTGAAGGAGAAGTAAAATCCAGTTTTAATGATATTTTACACCAAGAAGAAATTGGTAGCGATCGACTATTAGTTATTGTGGGCAGACAACATCCTTGGTTTAAACAAGAAAAAATAAAATTGACTGAATTAAAAAATACGGATTGGATTATGAGAGAATCGGGATCAGGTACACAGCAAAGGTTAGAAGAAGCTTTAATTAAGTGGGGAATTAACCCGAAAATATTAAAAACCACCTTAATTTTAAATACAGGGGAGATGATTAAAGCAATTTTAGAAGATACTCAATGTGCGGCGGGAATATCAGAATTAATGGTTAAAAAAGAGATTGAATTAGGTACTTTAAAAGCTGTTAAAATTATAGACGATCGAGGGTTATCAATAACTGAACAAAAGAAAAAAAACTTAGAATTGGATATGATTAGACCATTTTTAAAAATTAAACATAGTGAGCGTTTTCAAACACGAATTTCACAAGTTTTTGAAAAAATTTTATCTTGAACAGAGATTTTTTAAGGTGAATATTACTCATCTTTTATTTAATTTATGCTTTTCTCCAAATCTTAACATCATGTAAGTCACTATATTTTTTCTGAGTTTCCATTAAATCACGTACGGAATCATTTACGATCGTTATAGTTAATCTTAATTATTATCCCATTTTTCTGGTTGCATTAAATCAATAAGATGATCTCTGAGTAAGTAACCATTCAACTCTAATTCGATTTCTATTTTATGCCATTCTCTAGCAGGAATAAAATTACAAATAGTATAAATTGGTTGTTGGCGACTTAATAATCCTTTTTTTACTAACTGACGTACTTTTTGTTTAAGAGAATTTATGGAATAATTTAATTGTATATTCATAAGAATTTTTGGGGTAAAGTAGATAATAATTACAGTTTTTTTTTGGAAAAACGATCAATTTTTGAACGAATAATGTAAGGAAATAATTAAAATATTGATAATATAACTAACTTTTTCAACAAGATTTGATAGATTTTAAAAATTTTATAATTGAGGTTGCAGTGGCGATCGATCTTAAAACTAAATTCTAATAATTAAAAATGAGAATAAAATGATATTGAAACTTAAGTCTGATTTTTATTATCTCTCATGAAAAGATATTTGTTGAAAAAAATAAATAATCTTAATATTTTCTTAAACTTATATTCTTACTAACGGTACTTTGAAAAATTTTGGTGCAAAAATAGCTTCAAATACAGTCAGAGTAAGGGATTTAGGTAAACGCCATAAAAACGGCTGAAACTCTTGGTATAAAAGGAAAAGTTATCGTGCGCTCTGCGTGCCTTTGGCATCGATGTAAAATTTTTGATTTATAAGGATTTGAGACTTATAGTTTAATATTTTTAGTTTAAGTACCGCTAAAGCACTTTTTCAGCAACTCCTAAATTATGTGTAAAATTAAGAAAATCTAATTGGAAAAATCTAACAGTCATGAGTAAAAGAGCATTATTGTTAATTAACCGTCATTCTCGAAAAGGAGAAAAGTCTTTACCGTTAGCCGTAGAATATTTTTATGCCCATGATATGGAATTGATTATTAAACCAGTTAAACATCCCGATGAATTAGGGATGGTGGTGAGAGAATATCAGAATCAGATAGATTTCGTAATTGTAGGAGGAGGCGATGGTACTCTTAATGCTGTAGTAGATAGTTTAGTTGAGACTAATTTACCATTAGGTATCTTACCATTAGGCACTGCAAATGATTTAGCCCGTACTCTAAATCTACCTCTAACCATGAAAGAGGCTTGTGATGTTATCGGAAAAGGAAAAACTAAGTCCATCGATTTAGGATGGGTTAATGGTAAATATTTTTTTAATGTTGCTAGTATGGGGTTAAGTGTCGATATTACGGAAAAACTGTCGAGAGGGGTAAAACGTCGATGGGGAATTTTAGCCTACGGCATCACTGCGTTACAAGTTATTGGCTCTACTCGTCCTTTTCGGGCTACTATTAAGGTTGATGGTCAATGTTTTCCCATTAAAACTATTCAAATTGCGATCGGTAATGGTAGATATTACGGTGGTGGTATGGCGATCGCCAACGATGCAGCTATTGACGATCAAAGACTTGATTTATATAGTATCGAATTAGAACACTGGTGGCAGATTTTTCCTTTAATTTGGCATTTACCTAAAGGAGAACATCATCAGTTAAACTGGGTAAGAAGTATTGAAGGCAAATTGATCGAAGTTTATACTCACGACTCTTATAATATTAATACTGACGGTGAAATAACTACTATCACTCCAGCTAAATTTAAAGTTATTCCCCATGCCTTAAAGGTTTTTGTGTTATAAATTCAGTAGATAAAAAATTTCTTGATGAAATGTGGTATTGAACAAGGATTTCGATATTAGTTTTTACATTAATATTTCTATCATGTTCTTACAAGAATTAAGGAAAAAATGATGATAAAAGTAGATTTTCCTAATTTCTAATTTCCAATTCCTAACTCCGAATCTCTAATTACTTAACGGCATATAAATCTTCTACATAACCTAAGGCAAAACGCCATGAATTAGGTATATCTTTGTTAGAAAAACCCATAAAAACGATTAAAGCTATTATTGCGAAAATGGCAGTTACCGCAAATAAAAATCGATAACCTAAGTCTAATAATAAACTACCTAATACTGGCCCACCTAATGCAACTCCCACATCAAAACCACTGACACAAATTGCAAAAACTTTTCCTCTTTCTGTGGCACTGCACCTATCGGAAATTAAAGCTAAAATAATTGGCACTAACATTCCTGCTCCAGTTCCTTCCAATAAAGCAGATAATAGTAAAATATTGCTATTATGGGCAAATGTCAGTAAACTCATGGAAAAGATATAGCACACTATACTGATACTAATAAAAATTCCCCTACCATATCGATCGGATGCTTGTCCTGAAATAAACCGAACTACAAAAGATGCGATCGCGGCTACTGTATAAAAATAACCCACATTGAAATCAAGACCAATATATCGTAAATAAAGAGGTAAAAATGTTACTAATGTACCGAATAAAGAACCAATAAGTAAAAGAATAAGACTAGGTACTAGAAAAGAAGCATTTGATATTATTTGTTTAAAAGTTCTATCTTTTTGTTTATCTCGTTTAAGACGAATAGAATCTCTTTTATGGTTTTGAGAAAAATCAAACTCTCGAATTTGAGTAGCTAAAATAAAAGCTAAAACACCACAACTAGCAGACACAGAAAATAGTATTCCGTAGTTAGTATATTCTTGTAAGAAACCTCCCACAGCAGGGCCAAAAGCCATACCAATCGGTACAGCTAAACTCATATAACCGATTAATTCCCCTCGTTGTTTTTGTGGAGACAAATCTACCACTAAAGCACTATAACCAGTAGTAAAAGCCGCAATACTAACCCCATGAAAAGCACGAATTACCATCAACTCAGGTAAAGAATTTAAGAGAAAATAGCCAATGGGTGCGAAAGTTGCCACTAAAGTACCAATAATTATCACGACTTTTCGACTAGGATAATCAACTAATTTACCGATAAATCGACGAAAAAAGCGAACAGAAAAATTGATGATTGCCGAATTTATATTTACACCTCTGATTAACTGACTTAATCCCTCATCTGCTAATTTTCCCAACCAAACTCTTGATAATAATAAACCAATAGCAAAACACCCCATCACATAACCCACTTGTTTTGCCGTAGCGCCAATGTCTTGAATATAAGCTGGTAAAGTGGGTAATAAACAGGTTATGCTTGTCCAGAAAAATAATGCACAGAAAAATAAGATTAATAGATTGATTAATTTGCTTTTTTCCAAACTTTGAAAGGTTTTCAGAAAATTCACGATGATGAAGACGATTCCATTGTTACAAAACTTTATATTCTATTGTAGAAATTAAAAAACAGTTTTAACAAATTAAAAGAAAATTAACCCAACAAAATTTTTAGGATAATCTAAGGATTTATCTCAAACAAGTAAATAATTCCAACACTTTTTCCCATGCGTCTTTTGCCGATTCTTTGTGATAACTTGATCTTCGATCGCAAAAAAAGCCATGATCTGCATTAGAATAACGAAATATTTGATGAGGAATATTATACTTTTGTAACTCTGTTTCAATAAGATCAATATCTTCTTGGGGGATACTAAGATCTTTTTCTCCAAAGAAACCATAAATTTTGCCTTTTATATCTTTTGTCCGAGTAATTGTGGAATTTTTGTCATTAGGACACCAACTAGGAATTCCAGCCCCATAAAATGAGGCTACCGCTTTGATGTCAGGCAAAGTTGCTGTTAAATATGTTACATGACCACCAAAACAAAACCCAATACTGCCGACACCTGTTTTCTTGACATTAGGTAATTGATATAAGTAATCGATCGTAGCTTGTATATCACTTAATAATTCATCAGCTTTCGTCTGATTTTTATAAACTCTACCAATTTCTATATCTTCAGAACTATATCCTACCGCAAAATTCGGTGCTTGACGTTGATAAATAGCCGGTGCGATCGCAATATAACCTTCTTTAGCAATGCGACAAGTAACATCTTTAATATGATCATTGACTCCAAAGATTTCTTGGATAACGATCACCGCAGGTATGATTTCTGTAGTTTCTGGTTCAGCTAAAAACCCTTGAATCAATAAATCTCCACTAATATTAACAGTAGAAGTAGTAACATTCATAAAAAAGGTATTAGGTGTTAGGTGGTAGATATTATAGCGTTTCTCATGGTTACGGGGTACAAAAATAAAATTCAAGTTTCCCTAATTAAAGGATTTGAGCGTACCTCATAAGGGTAGAAATTGCTATAGGTTAAATTAAAACTCTTAATTTATAACAAACAATTGTATTTTTTTAATACTTAAAACTAGATAAACTAAGGTTTATATCGATTACTTTCTAGTAATTTATAATAACTACTGTAGAATAGGTATTATTATACGAGAGAAAATAACAATAAACTATATTAATTTAACGATTTCGAGATTAAAATTGATTTAATTTTAAAATTCGATCGATGTTTAATAATAAAAGGACAAATAAAATTAAAGAGAAATAATTGTCCTTAAATTTTTCTTGGCATAGTATGTTACAATTTTAATACTATTTGGGAGATTATTCATCCCATTTTTCTACTACAAGTAAATCACTTACAGGATCTTGCATAGAAAATCCAAAAGCCAATAACTCTGACTTTAAAAAAGACCATTCATTACCAAATAATAACGCTACTTTACCGATGCTATCATTAGGTTGAATAATCTGTGAATTGACAAGAGAGGATACTTTTTGTTGCAACTTCACCATAGGGTGAATGACTTGCTTTGTAGGCATAAAGTTTTTTACTTTTACTAAAACTATAATATATGGTTGAAAGAATAGCATTATTATCCTGCACCCATAAAACGAGAAAGCATTAAACTATCTACAGGTTCTGAGAAAATCTCGTTTAGGAGGGATTTTTTGCCAATAGAATTATGAGCAACGGTGAATAGAAAGTTATTGCTAAACTCTAATATACATCATAATAGCATATTTTGTTAAAATTTGATCTGCACCTTCCGTCAATTATCAATTTTTCAAAAAAATGTCTTTTTCTCCCAATTCTCAACAAATTAAAACTCTTTTTAATCAAATTGCACCAGTTTATGATCAAATGAATGATGGATTGAGTTTTGGTATTCATCATATTTGGAAGGCAATGACAGTAAAATGGAGTAATCCTCCTTCTTCGGGAGTGGCATTAGATCTTTGTTGTGGTACTGGTGATCTAACTTTTTTAATGGCAAAACAGATGATAAAGGGTAAAGTTATTGGAGTCGATTTTTCCTCTCAATTGTTAGCAGAAGCTAAGATAAAACAAGCTCATAGATCCTTATCCAGTGAGATTGAATGGTTAGAAGAGGATGTATTGAATTTGCCTTTTGATGATAATTATGTTGATTGTGCAACGATGGGTTATGGTTTAAGAAACGTAGTTAATATACCTGCGTGTTTGCGAGAAATTAGACGAGTATTGAAACCTTTGGGAAAAGTGGCTATTTTAGATTTTCATAAACCGGAGGCGGATTGGGTAGCTAGTAGTCAAAAATGGTATTTAGATAATGTTGTAGTAAGATTAGCGGATTTTTTGGGGATAGAAGCGGAATATGCTTATATTTATCCGAGTTTAGAGCGTTTTCCTGATGGTAAAACTCAAATTAATTTAGCTTTAGATGCTGGGTTTCAGGAGGCGGTACATTACCCTTTATTTGGTGGTATAATGGGAGTTCTGGTATTAACTAAATAGTAGTTTAAAAAGTAAAAAAAGAGAAGATGAAAAGAAAATTAACGGTTAATAATCTTCTCCATATTTTGCTTCGTGAGTTTTGCATTTTTGCTTACTGAAATCTAACTGCTGATAGCTGATAGCTGAATTTGTTCATTGTTCATTGTCATTGTTAAGAATGCCTTTAGAATTTAGTAATTGGTGGCAAATTATTCTCCCTCCTGTAACGGGTTCAATTATAGGATATTTTACAAATGATTTAGCTATTAATATGCTATTTCGCCCCTATAAACCTTTATATTTTTTTCAGAAACAATTACCTTTTACACCCGGATTAATTCCTCGTAATCAGGAAAGGTTAGCTCAAAAAGTTTCTGATACTATTATGAATTCTTTGCTGACTCCAGAAGAATTACAAAAATTAGCTAAAAGATTATTACAAACTGAAAGAGTAAAAGGGGCTATTTTATGGTTATTACAGTTAGCTTTAAAGCAGATAAAAGAAGATAAAAAACAAAAAAGTGCAAAAATTTTAGCTGATATTTTAAGAGATTTAATAGGAGATTCTTTACCGAAATTATTAAAAGTTTTGGCGAGAAAAGATGACTTTTTACAAAATCAAATAGATCAAATTTTTGACCGAATTTTATTAGAGTTTAAATTAACTGAACTTCAGGCTAGACAATTATCTGACTGGCTATTACAAGTTATTTTTGCCCCAGATTTGTTACGTCAGGCTTTAATTAATTTTTTAACCGATCGAAATATTAGTGTAATTGATGAGGGTTTTCGAGAAAAAACCAGTGGTACTTATTGGGTTGTGGCTAATTTATTTGGTGTAAAAAATGCCTTAAGTCGATTGCGCACTTTTTGCTTAGATGAACAAGAAATGGCTAATACAAGAATAAAAGAGTTACTTTTATCTTTGGAAATTAGAAATAGATTAAAAGAGTTTTTTCTTAGTTTTTCTTTACAAAATTTACCTGTAGCAACGGTTAAACAATTACGACAAACTACCAATAAAGCTGTCAGAGATTATCTACAGGAAAAAGGAGCAATTTTTTTACATGAATTTAGTACTTCGATCGATTGGGATAAAGTGTCAGTATTAATTATAAATCGTTTACAGGCTTCTATGGTAGTTAATAGTTCTTTAGGTTTAATTAGTGAAGAATTAGCTTTAATTTTAGAACGTTATTTAGAGGAAGATTTAGAGAAAATTGTAGCAGAAGCCATCCCTATTTTATCCATTGATCAAGTAATTATTGAGAGAATAAAAGCAACTTCTCCAGAGAATTTGGAAGAAGCAACTCAAAGTATTGTAAAGAGTGAATTACAAGCGATTGTTAATTTAGGTGGAATTTTAGGTTTTATTATTGGTGTTATACAAAGTTTGTTATTATTTCTCCGTTAAGCTAAATAATAGAAACTGATTTTATTTTGAATTTTTGGAGAAGTCTAATGGTTCAAATTTCCTAAATATTTGCATAGATAAGGAGAAAAAACTTCATAGATAAGAGTTAAAGGCTTTCCTGAATGCCAAAATAGATAATGTCTTCCCCAAAAAGGCCCTTTTTCTCCAAAACCTTCTTCTAAACTTTTAGATTCTCCATAATAAATTCCTTGAATATCTCGATATAGTTCTGTATGTAGTCGAGATAAACTTTCCCAAATGGGCAAACTACGATTTTGTAAATATTCGTCAACATGACTAGCTTCCCACCAAGAAGTAGCATAGGCTAACTTTTGTCCACTAGCCGTTTTTAACCATACTTGTCTTCTGAGTCTGGGGTTAGGTACTTTTTCTATATCTTTAGGTGCATTATCTAAATTATTACCTATCAAAGACATATCAATTACATCTACTTCAATCGTCTCACTGGTAAGTAATCTTAAATGTCTTGTCGGTGAACCATCTCCTAATAGAAGTATTTGCCATGCAGGAGTTAATTGACTATGAGGTAAGCCGATTTTGACTAATTCTTCCCCTCCTTGCCAAATAGGGTTTAGTTTTTGCCATGAATTAATCGTAATTTGCGATCGTGTTATCATTTTTCTTTATACTTTACAAAACTTAATATTTATCATAACAATGTGAAAGTTATTTTGTTATTTGTATTATGATAAATGACTTTTAATTATGTAGCTCGATCGAATTGCTTTTATAGATTTTCATTAACAAAACGAGGTAAATCAGATAAATTATTGATAAAACCAGCATTTAAAGGTTATTGATTTTCAAATTTTATTGTCAGAATCTAAAAATATGTGTAAACTTTCGATCGCCAATTATTTACTGTATTCTAGTTTCTCTGAGCTAAAAAAGAGTTAAAATGTTTTAGTACAATAGAAATATTACCTCAATAGTAGTGAAAATAGTTTGTTCTCAAGTAGATCTTAAAAATAATTTATCATTAGTTAGTCGTGCCGTTCCCTCTCGTCCTACCCATCCCATTTTAGGTAATATCTTGTTAGTAGCGGATGAAGACAAAAACAGAATTACTCTCACTGGGTTTGATTTAAGTTTAGGAATGCGTACCAGTTTTGCCTCGGAAGTAGAAGAAGGGGGTATGATTACTTTACCTTCTAAGTTATTAAATGATATTATTGCTCGTTTACCAGAAGGGGAGATTACTTTATCTTATGATGAGGATGAATTAGATGAAAATCCTCTAGTTGCGATCGACTCTTTATCTGGTAAATTTCAATTAAGAGGAGTAAAGGGAGACGAGTTTCCTGAGTTGCCGATAGTCGAGAAAGAGGAAGCCTTTTTCTTACCCATTACTGCGTTGATTGAGGGGTTAAAAGGTTCTTTATTTTCTGCTAGTAGTGACGAAACCAAGCAAATATTAACAGGGGTTCATCTTACCAGAGAGTTAGACAGTTTGGAATTTGCGGCCACGGATGGCCACCGTTTAGCTGTTGTTAAAACCACTGCTGAAAAACAAGAAGATGAAACCGAGGAAACTGATTCACCTTTAACGGAAGAACAGAATTTTAATATTACTATACCTGCTAGAGCATTAAGGGAGTTAGAGAAGATTATTTCTGGTGAGAAAGACAATGAATCTGTTGCTTTGTATGTAGATCAAGGACAAGTTGTTTTTGAGTTGGGGGATCAACATCTTACTAGCAGAAAGTTGGAGGGTGCTTACCCTAATTATGGTCAATTAATTCCTAAAAGTTTTGAAAGAACAATGATTGTCGATCGAAAACAAGTAATTGATAGTTTAGAGAGGGTTTCGGTTTTTGCAGATCAAAAAAATAATATGGTTAAGTTTAATTTAGATCATAATAGTAATGAACTAACTTTATCGGTGGAGGCTAAAGAGTTAGGCAATGCAAAAGCATCTTTGTCGGCAGAAATAACGGGAGAAGGCTTTGATATTGGTTTTAATATTCGCTATTTAATGGATGGGTTAAAAGCATTATCAGCTAACGATATTAAGTTTCAGTTGAATGGGGCAACTCAACCAGTGATTATCACTCCTCTTAGTGGTTTACAAATGACTTATTTAATTATGCCTGTTCAAATACGGGAATAATAGACCTCTTGCAAAACTAAAATAAACAATATATTTTTGACAATTCGGAGTATGTAAGGAGTGAATGCCTCCGAAAAAACCAATTCACTCACTAATAGTATAATAAATATTTATATATTACTGATAAAAGTGCCTATTAACTAAAACTCAATTAATTTATTACAAATTTTCTTCATAAACCATAATTTTTCTTTTTTACTTAGGCTTCTTTTTGCTTTATTTCATAATTATAAATCCCAGCAATTAAGTTAAATCTTAATCCAAATCTTTTTCTTCTATTTCGATACCTTTGTGATAATATTTTAAATATTTTTAGCTTTCGATTAACATGTTCTATTACTGATAATTCCAAGAACCTTGAAAAGCTATACAATTGCTGAAATCCCCAAAAAATCCTGCTGAAAATGCTCTTTGATTACATCTGTTAGTCGAGTTGATGATTGAATTTTTCTCATTATTTGCGTTAATGATAAACGACGAAAATTTGCCATAAACTGTATTGATAATAACATTAAATACATTATTATCTTAATTAATAATCCTGTATAAATTCCTTGTTTCCTTAATTTCATCTCGGCAATTTTTAGCACCGATTTTAAAATTTTCCAAAACTGTTCAATAATATTGTGTGCAGTCCATGTCCGCCATATTTCCGCTCCTCTCAATGATATACTACTTAAATCTATCAACAAATAACAATTACTATTACTTTTTTGAAAAAACAATAAATTGAGAGTTCCAAAAGTTGGATTTGATAATTTTTGTCTCACACAAGGTACATCAATTCCCCATTGATTTTCTTGATAATCTACTCTTTTTTGACCTTCACTTCCTTTGCCTTTAAAGTTCTCTCCTTCAAATACATAACTGCCTTTTCCAGCCATAATAATTTTGGTGAATCCTAGTTCAGATAATTGCTCTTTTAATTCTTTTGATGCATACCAAGAATCCAGAGTAATTGGATATTTAGTAATATCTATATTTTCTTTGAGACATTCTTCTTTAATTTGTCTTAACATCCCAACTAATATACTCGGTTTATTTGTATTTTTTCTTCCTTGTTTAGAACAAAATATTAATCCAATTGGTATTGCTTTTCCCTTAATTGTTAATATTATTCCTAATATATTTTGTCCATTTACCACTTTTTTCCAACGTCCACTATACCAATTCCATGTACAACGTAATCTCTTTCCTACTCTGTCAATAACACTATCATCTACCGCAAGTGTTATATTTGCTCTTGATTGAGTAACAATACTTTTTTGTTCGATGATTTGCAACTGTTCCACTGCAACATTAATCATCATTAATTTTAAAACTTTTCGGAGTTTATATAATGTCCAAGAAGAAATTTCTGTATAGATTTTTTGGTGACTAACACCAAGCAAATCTGCTAATTGTTTGGGATTAAAACAGCCATAAGCATGACTAATTGCTAAAATCATAATTGCTTCAAATGCTTCAATTTTATGAGAGCGAAATAATTTACTAAATTTGACAAAGAAAAGCTGAATTATGTTAGCCAGATGAAATCTCATGGTTAATTAAAAATATTTAGAGCATTTTCATTTAAGCATATGTCTTGATTCTTAACACTTTCAGCTTTTCAGTCATTTCCAGAATTGTCAGTATTACTATTCTTTCTCTATTTATCCTTTTTTGTTCTTTACTCCCTAAAATATTGTAATGTAACCATAACCTGTTCTTCTACCGTTAGTTTTAGTTTTCTTCCCAGTTTTTTATTTTTGACTATTTTTACAAGTAATTGATAAGTTTTTTTGGTGACACCAAATCTTCTTTTAAAGTTTTTGGGTAACAATTTTTCCACTCTTTTTATTTTCATAAGCTAATCTTATGTTTTCTTTGGGTACGACGGCTTATAATAACAAATTATGACCCTCTATTTTTATTTCAACTTAATTTTGCAAGAAATCTAGTAACTGATAAAAGTTATGAATAATTTATTTTCTCTTGGTTATATAAAATTTTCCTGAGCTAGAAGGGTAAAATAGTGCCATCCCAAGAGAAAAATTTACCAGTATCTTTAATAGTTAAATTATTGATTACAGATAATAGTTGTTGAGTACAAAGATTAAGAGAAAAAAGTTTTTCTGTAGGAACATTTTTTTGAAAAGGTGCAGATAATTGAGTATCTGTAGTTCCGGGATGTAATGCGACAACGATCGTATTTTTACTGACTCTACTATATTCGATCGAAATGTTTTTAAGCAACATATTTAAAGAGGCTTTGGAGAGACGATAACCATACCATCCTCCTAAATAATTGTCTTCAATACTGCCAACTTTAGCGGAAATAACGGCAAAAACACTGATTTGTGAATGTTTAAACAAGGGTAATAAATGTTTTGCCCAAATACCTGTGGGAATAGTATTTACTTGAAAATATCGTAATAAGTTATCACTACTAAGATGTTTAAGGCTTTTTTCTGGTTGTAATTCTTTTTCATGAAGAATCCCGACACAATTAATTACTAAATGTAACTCTTGTACTCTCGATCGAATTTCTCTAATGGCTTCTTCGATTTGACTTTCAACGGTGACATCTACCTTAAGGGGAATTATTTTATTCGAGGATAAATTTTCTAATGAAGATTGAAAATAGCGATAAGTAGCAAAAATATATTTAACATCAGGTTGTTTAATTAACTGACGTACAAAACCATTTCCAATACCTCCAGTTGCACCAATAATCAAAACATTTTTGTTTTTAATCATCTTAATTTGTATTTTGAGTATTATAAACTGACATTCTGCATATTTTTATCACTTATAAAAAACTATAATTATGTTATCTAATTTTGGGATGACACTTTCTGATTTATGCAACAAAGCTTTTTGGAATTGTAAAAAAGAATTTTGATCCTTTTCCTAGATCTGATTCTACCCAGATTTTACCACCGTGACGAGTAACAATTTTTTGACATAAAGCTAAACCAATACCAGTGCCTTTGTATTTATCTTGGGTGTGTAGTCTCTGAAAGACGACAAAAATTCTCTCTTGAAACTCTGGTGAAATACCAATGCCATTATCTTCGACACAGAATAACCATTGATCAATTAAAGATTGTACCGTTAAATTGATTGTTAGTGGTCGATCGCTATGAAACTTCAGAGAATTACTGATTAAGTTCTGCCATAGTTGAGTCAGTTGAAATTTATCTCCCATTATTATAGGTAATTGTTTATAGGTAATCTCTGCATTTGTTTCTTTAATAGATATTTGTAAAATTTCTAAAATATCTTGAATAATTTCATTACAGTTTACTAGAGAAAATTCCTGTCCTCTAGTTTGAATTCTTGATAAAGATAAGAGATCTTTTATTAACTGTTTCATTCGATTAGAAGCAGACATTATCAAATCTAAATATAGTTGTCCTTCTTCATCTATTTGATGATAATATTCTTCTTTTAAAAGTTCAGAAAAACTGCTAATAGTTCTTAATGGTTCTTGTAAATCATGGGAAGCGACGTAAGCAAATTGTTCTAATTCTTCATTCGATCGTTGTAATTCTTTATTCCAAGTTTTTAGCTCTTTTTGCATTCCATAAGTTTCGATCGCTTTGACAAATGTTTCATTAATTAATCTTGTAAAAATCAAATCAACTCTATCCCATTTTTTAGGCTTTTTAATAGAAATAAACATTAAAAATCCTATAAAGGAATCCCCATAAATCAAAGGATATGCTAAAAGAGATTTAATATTATTTTGTAGAATATAAGATTCTTTTAAGAAATTATATTTTTTATCATTTTCCAAGTTATTGATATAAACTACATTAAAATCTTTTAAAATATCTATTAAAAACAATAATTCATTGTTACAATTAATTTTTTTTGTATTTTCACCATAAAAATACTGATCTTGACCAAGTTTAGTAGTAGATAATCCTTTAAGAAATAAATAACTTTGATCAATGGCTAATACTTCAGTTATTTTTTTTAAAGAAATATTAAATTTATCTTCGATCTCATTAGTAGAAACTTTAATAAACAAACTAGAAATATAAGTAATTAATTGCTCTAATTTTATTTTATATTTAAGTCGTTCATTAATTTTTTTTATTTGTAAAGTTCTTTTTTCTACTATTTCCTCTAATTCTTGATTTAAAGTTTTTAACTGTAATTCTATTACCTGCTTTTCTTGAATACGAGTTTCTAAATCTTGATTAAGAATACTTAATTTTTCTGGTGTTGGTAACGCTAAAGCCATAGGAATAATGGGAAATAACTCAAAAGCCGTCAAAACTGACACTAACGCTGTCAATCCTTTAATTAATCCAGATAACCAGTAAAGGGGATACCAAATCGTTATTATTCCCATAACATGAGTTAAACCACAAAATAGAATAAAACAGCTAAATAGTAAAAATATATAAGTGAAGGGAATATCATTTCTTTGACGCACAAAATAAATTAACATAAAAGGTATCGAAAAATAGGCTATCCCTATAAACATATCTGAAAGTAAATGTAGCCAGACGAGAGAAGACTGCCATAAATAACAATGTCCATGAGGGATATAATAGTTAGAGGAAAAAATACTAATAGTGGAGAATAACATTTATTTCTCAAATTTGGTTTTTACTATAAATGTAATAATTTTAAAGCATTTAAGAAGCAAGATAAAATTATGAAAATTCTTTTAGTGGAAGATGATCAACGTTTAGGAAAACTAATACATGACTATTTAGTTAATGAATCAGCCGTAGTTGAAATAGTTAATACTGGATTTAATATAGCAGAAAAACTGAGTAAACAATGTTATGACATTTTAATATTAGATGTCATGTTACCCAAAAAAAATGGTATTGATATTTGTCGAGAATTACGATCGAATAATGTAGATATTGCCATCTTATTTATTACTGCTTTAAATAATAAAATAGATAAAATTAAAGCCTTTGAATCTGGTGCAGATGATTACCTAATTAAACCCTTCGATTTTGAGGAATTATTAGCTAGAGTAAAAGCTTTACTAAGACGTGAAAAAAAGACTGAACTTTGTAATCTAACATGGAATAATTTAGTTATGTATCCTGAAGAAAAAAAAGTGATATATAATCATAATTATTTACATTTAACTCCCACAGAATTTAAAATTTTACAAATTTTTTTAGAAACTCCTAATAAAGTATTTAATACACAATCAATTATCGATCGACTTTGGGAAATTGATACCACACCAACGGATAGTACTTTAAGAACTCATATTAAATCTTTAAGAAAAAAATTAGAAGAAGTAGGATTAGATAAAAACTTTATAGAAACTCTATATGGTATGGGTTATCGTTTAAAACAAGAGAGAGAAAAAAGATCAGAAAAACAACATCAATCTTTTAATAATAATAAAAAAAATATAGATAAAATTTCTGATTTATTAGAAAAAAATATTAGAGAAAATAAAGAAAATCAATTTCAAAATTTAATCAAACAAATGTGGTTAGATAATCAAGAAACCGTTAGTAAAGATTGTCAGGAATTATCTAATTATATACAGGGTAATAATAATATAGATATTAATAAAGCTATAAATATAGCCCATAATTTTGTTGGTTTTTTAGGAAGTCTTGGTTTCGACACGGCTAGTAAAATTTCTAAAAATATAGAAAATTTATTAAAAGAAAATCAGAATAATTTATCTGATAAGAAAGTAAAATTCAAGATACTTACATTACTTGATACCTTAGAAAAAAATTTATTTCCCAATGGAAAGCAATGTATTCCTAAAAAGGAAAAAAAAGAAAAAATATTGCCTAAAAATAAAATAGAAATACTCGTTATTGATGAAGATATAAAAATAGCTAATAATCTAATCCTTTTTATGGATAATCCTCAAGTGGTTTTTCACTTTGTTCACTCGATCGTATTTGGGATAAAATATCTCAAAGAAAGACAATATGACGTGGTAATTTTAGAAACTCACTGGGAAAAATCTTCATCTGATCAATTAACTGATATATTAAACTTTTTAAAAGAAAAAAAAGAAGAAACTAAGACAATAATTTATAGTAAAAATGATACTTTAGAGAACAGATTATATTGTTCAAAATATCCTATAAGTGCTTTTTTAAATAAAACTAATACTCTTGATGTTTTATGGGAAAATATTTTTAATATTTTGTCTAATAATCACAGCACCTCTAATATTACGCCTCTTTATGACATTTTAGTTATTGATGATGATATTAGATTTACAGAGGTTTTAAAACAGAAATTAATTAGTAATAGATTGCCCATTAATATCAATATTATTTCTGATAGTGAAATTTTTTTAGAAGAGATAAAAAGAATTAAACCTCAATTAATTATTTTGGATTTACAAATGCCAAAATTAGATGGATTAGACATTTGTAAAATTATCAAAAAGGATCCTTTTTTACAAAATATACCAATTATTTTTTTAACAGGAAATCTCGAACCTGATATTATGAATCAATTTGTTGAAGCTGGAGCAGATGATTTTATCAGTAAGTCTAAAATTGATTTAGAGTTATACCCTAGAATTATGACCCATCTTAAGAGATTTAATTTATCACATTTAGTTACTTAATTTTTTAGATTATATGATGAAAATTTTTACCAATAATAGTACTATTACAATTTTAGTTATTGATGATAGTAAAGAGATTCAACAACTAATTAAAATGTCCTTAGAAATGATTAATCAATGGCAAGTTATTAGTGCTAATTCTGGCTTACAGGGATTAAAAATAGCCATAGAAAAAGATGATTTAGATTTAATTTTATTAGATTATTTAATGCCCCAAAATAAAGGAGATGAAATCATCAAAAAGCTACAAGCAAATCCAAAAACTGCATCTATTCCCGTTATCTTTTTAACGGCACAATCAGATGAACAATTTCACTGGAAAAAATTAGGAGCAAAAGGTATTATCTATAAGCCTTTTAACCCTATCAATTTAGGCGATTTAATCCGAGATATTTTAGAATGTCGAATGTAAAATTCATACAATATTCAATCTCTGTTTAATATAAAAAAACACATAATAAAATTTAATTTATTAACGATAGTATGTCTGAATGATTTGTAAATTAATTAAATTATTAAAAAAAACTCTTATAAAATTTAGTAACTGAAACTTATCAACATTTTTTTTTCATCAATGATTTAAGGTTATTATATTTCAATCAATAATCTTTTTCTCACATTATGCTTGAAAAACGATCGCAACCATATCAACCATTACTACTAAGAATTATTCATAATTTTCAGGGGATATTTGTCATTTTGGCAATGATAACCGCTTTTTGGACATACAACACTTATGATGGACGATGGGGTAAAATATTATGGCTTTCTGATTGGCAAGAAATAGAGGGAATTCATGGAACTTTTGGCTTATTTGCAATGTTAATATTACCCTTTTTTGTTATCTATGTGTTTCATTTTGGAAATAAAAAACTTATTCAAAGTAATAGTATTAGTCAACTAAAATTAATTAATAAGCCTATTTGGTGGTATTCTCTTCATCGCATCACTAATACATTTATAATTTTTGCTTTAACATTTTCAGTATTTACAGGAAAAATGATGGATGAAAAATGGTTGCCAAAAAGAGAATTAAATCATTTTTGGTACTATTTACATTTAATATCTCTTATTATCATAACTTTAGCCGTTGGGTTACATTTACTTATGAGTATAAAAATCGGAGGCTATCCTCTACTGCTATCAATGATTGAATCTCAGATTAGAGAAAAAGATAGCTGGAAATCATACCGAAAAAAGATTGAGGATTACCAAAAAAATTGGCTAACATATATAAAAAAAGAGTGGCTAACCTTACCTACTCTTTTTCAAATACTAGAACTAATAATATTATTAATAATTATTACAGCTTGGGTTATTTCATTATTAAAATAATACATATTTTCTTAAGTTAAATTTTTTCTCAAGTTTCGATCGAAATATGATTAATTTTACTTAATAAAGTATGTTCATCAGAACTAAAAAGTATGAAAAAAAATTTTTTAAACTCCCCTTTAATTTTGTCAAAAACTTATTACTTATTCTTCCAAATTATTCTTTACCTTTATCAAAAGCAATGGAATATACTGGGGTTGAATTACTTTGAGCCATTTCTGTATAAGATTGACGAACTTCCACATTAACTGCTACGGTTTTCGCATCATAAAGTTGAGTAGCTAATTTTGGATACAACCCAACAGTGATAATCAATGCGAGAAAACAAGCGGCAATGAATACCTCTCGTGGTTTTGCATCTTCGTAAACGGCTTCACCCGGTAAGACACAGTTAGTACCAAAACATACAGCAGGATCATTATCGAAATTTTCTTTTTCTTCAGTATCCCCAATAATACACATTTGAACTTTATCTGTGCCGTAGAATAATTGTCTTAGCATCGATAATAGATAAATAGGGGTTACAATCAAACCCACGGCGCTTAAAATTACTCCCACTGTGCGAAACGTTGAATCATAAACATCACTATTACTAAAACCCACAAATACTGCTAATTCACTGACAAAACCACTCATACCGGGTAAAGCTAAAGAAGCCATGGCACCGGCTGTAAATAACGCAAATACTTTGGGCATTGCTTTTCCTATATCTCCCATCTCATCTAAGAACATGGTATGAGTTCGATCGTACGTCACCCCCGCAAGGAAGAATAATAATGCGGCAATTAAACCATGAGACAACATTTGCAACATTGCACCACTTATACCTAAATCAGTAAAAGAAGCGATGCCGATTAATACAAAACCCATGTGAGACACCGAAGAATAAGCTAGACGGCGTTTCATGTTGGTTTGACCAAAAGAGGCAAAACCGCCGTAAACTATGTTCACAACCCCTAAAATCACGAGTAAGGGAGCAAAATAAACATGGGCTTCTGGTAATAAGCCTAAATTGAGCCTAATTAAGCCATAACCACCCATTTTCAATAAAACTCCTGCCAAAATCATGGATACAGGAGAGGAGGCTTCACCATGGGCATCAGGTAGCCATGTATGAAGGGGAAAAACTGCCAATTTGACACCAAAGGCGATTAATAAACCACCGTATAATAAAACTTCTAACCCGATAGGATATTCTTTTAATCCTAATGCCACCATATCGAAGGTGATTTCTCCACCGCCATATAATGCCATACCTAAACCAGCTATGAGGATAAAAATTGAGGCTAACGCTGTATAAAGTAAAAATTTTGTAGCGGCGTAACGTCTTTTTTGTCCACCCCAAATAGAAACTAATAAATATACGGGAACTAACTCTAATTCCCACATGATAAATAATAATAAAATATCTTGAGCAACAAATACACCAATTTGCGCTGAGTATAACAATAACATTAAAAAATAAAATAAACGGGGTTTTCGATCGACTTGCCAAGCAGAAAACATTGATAAAGTAGTTACAAATCCTGCTAAAAGTACTAAAGGCATAGATAAACCATCCACTGACACAGCCCAACTCAAACCCAGTTGAGGAATCCATCTATATTGTTCAACAAGTTGTAAACTGGCGTTAGTTGTATCGTAGTGTTGCCAGAAAACATAACACATTAAAATAAAATCAGTTAATCCGACTCCTAAAGCATACCATCGAAGGGTTTTACCTTCTTTATCAGGCACGATGGGAATTGCCAGTGCGGCGATTAAGGGTAAGGCAATTATTGCGGTAAGCCAAGGAAATTGATCCGCTATCATATTCTTTTTAAATAAGATTTAATTTTTAGTGTCATTATTCTACTATGTTTTGTTAACTTTTGTTAAAATTATCCGTTTGTTTATCAGAGGAAACAGATACTTAAAAAGTTATGAGACGTTGATAATAAAAAGAAATAGTAGAAATCGGAATTTGTGGGAGAAACAAAACTACGGCAGTAATATAGAGAAGTAATGGGGGGATAGATGTAAAAGTGGGGTTAAAAATTTCAAGAAAACATTATTTAATTCAACAATTCAACATATAATATCAATCTTTGGTTTATATTTTGAAAATGAAACCTTCTTGCCCTTAAGAAAATATCACCTCAGTTCGACAAATAAACTAAATATAAACGTTATAATAAAAAGAAGAGTTAACCATAAAAAAAATTCTGCAATTCTAAATCCTATTTTCCTATTTTTAAAAATTAAATAACGATAAATATAGTTAAGTAAATAGGGCAAAATTATTAAGTAAGCGATTACAGAAATTTGCATAATAAGATCGTAATCAGAAGGTTCATAATAATCTAATTTCATTAACAATAACTCTGTAAAATTGACTAAAATTCCCCCAATCAGATAAAAACTTACCAAAGGTAAATTAGCAATTATGGCTAAATAAATCAGTGCAGGATTGATACTACCACAAACAAAAACAATTAGCCACCACATTATCATCCTACCAAAACAATAAAGCATTTCCTTTCGGAAAAAGTTAAGATTTTTAAATTTAAAACTAAGAATAATTCTTAGAATCTTTTGAATAAAATTTATATTTTCTTTGATTTCTAAACTAAAAACTTTACCCAGATTAGGTTTAATTTTTTGATAAACTTTACTAGGAACTTTTCCACAAGATAATTGATAAAAAAAAATACTTAAAGGAATAGATTTATCATCTAATTGAGCAAATAAATCACCTAATATTTTATATCTAGGAATAATTTTTATTTTCTTATACTGTCTAATTTGTTGATATTCTTCGTTTGTAAAGAGTTGAAAATTAGATGTATTTTCAGGAAAATGAGCAATAAATGCCAGTAGATTTTCTAAGGAGATTCTAACATCATCTTGATAGGCTTTTCCCCATAAATTTTCTTGGTATTTTAACAACCAAATAACTGTTTTTAATAGATAAGATTTATTTACTAATTCGATAATAATTAATCTTACCCCTTCATTTACTTTTGCTAAAAGGTAAGGAGTTTTTTCGGATAAATTTTTACTCAAATTAATTTGAAAGTCAAGACTGTATTGATAATGTTCTTGATTTTT
Source organism: Geminocystis sp. NIES-3709 (assembly GCF_001548115.1). GTDB lineage: Bacteria > Cyanobacteriota > Cyanobacteriia > Cyanobacteriales > Cyanobacteriaceae > Geminocystis. Next base: position 1,740,568 of record NZ_AP014821.1, read on the forward strand.
TCCTTCTCGCTGTTGTAACCAATCTAAAAATTCTGGTAAAGTATCAGGTAAAATTATTGCTCTTAAAGTTAGTAATTTTACCATTTCTGAGGTGTAAATATTTTGTTGTAAAGCTAATTTAGTGTTATTACCATTTAAAGATTGATACCAAATTTGGTTATTAATGTCACTGTTAGTAAGAGTGTCAACTTGAAAGTTTGCTAAGGTATTTTCAATAACGTAAATATGTTCAATTTTTAAGTTTACTCTTCTAGTTAAGCCTTTAATAGCAGTATTTATTTCTTTTTCAATATCAGTCATTATTTTTATAAATATTTATACTCATAAAAAGTTTATTGTTGTAATTCTTTTTTTTTAATTTCCTCTGTTTTGTCTCCCTTATCAATAATTCCGTCTGGTTTTATCTCCTTATCAATATTTTTAGCTTGATAAAGATAAATAGCATTTACCCAACTATTTATTACATCTTTTTTCTGTTTAGTGGAATCAGATAAAACAGTATAATCAAGGTTATTATTACCTAGTATTTTCTTTAAATTATCAATATATTTTTTCTGGTTATTGGGAGCTTTTTTTGTTAATTCATCAATTAAACTTGTAATATTCTTAGCCGTTATATTAAAGTTACTTTCTTGTGATGCTTTTTCAATTAATTTGTTAGCTGATTGTTCTAGTTTTGAGGGAAATAAATAAACACGACAAAAAAATTCTCCCAAACTAACATCCGTAACTAAAATAATAATTTTCCAAAGTTTCATATCTATTTTTACATTTAATAATTCGTTTAATTTTAAGATAAATTGTTCAACAATACCGACTTCTCTAGTTGTATTAACATCATAAATTCTACAATGATAATTACTCCCAAATCTAACAGGCTTTACCTTGTTAAAAATATCTTTTGGGATTTCATCATAAGCAATATGGGCAAAAAATAAGGCAAATTTACGCTCATTTAACCCGTCAAATAATCTTACCCATACTTGATATTTAGAAATTGGTTTAAATCTATGATGATGAGAAGCTACAGGCCAAGCAATAGCTAATTCATCTTTAATTTTTCCCCATAACTCATGGTTAAATATCTGAAAATCACTATCTAATTTTTTTTGTTTAGCATAATTTTTCATTAATTTTAAATCATGATCAATTTGTTGATTGATACTATTAATATAATAATAACCCCAGAGACTTTTTTCTGTTTTTAATAAATTGATTACCTGTTCAATTAAACTCTCATCTTTAAATAAAGAGGGAATAATTAAAATAACTCCTAACTCGATTGTTTTGACAATATATTCTGAGCGAAATTTTTGGGTTAATATTGTTAATATATCGTATTGAAAATTATGAAATATGTTTAATAAATTTTCTTTTTTTATTTCTTTAACCCATCTTAAAAATTCTGGCAAAGTATAGGGTAAAATTATCGCTCTTAAAGTCAATAGTTTAATCATTTCAGAAGAATAAATCTTTTCTTTTAATGCCATTTTTGTATTATTCTCGTTGAGATACTTCTCCCAAATATCGTTATTAATATCAGGATTAGCTAAGGCATTTTCAATTATTTCAATGTGTTCAAGTTTTAATTTTACCCGTCTAGTTAAACCTTTAATTGCTGTATTAATTTGTTGTTTAATTTCATCCATGAATTTAGGGTAAACAATATCTATATTTTCATCGACTAAGATATAATTTGGATCAAGATCAATGGCTTTTTTATAGTCACTATTCACTTTCTCATATTCTTGTAATTGAGTATAGGCATAAGCACGATTATCGTAAGCGGAAACGTCATTAGGATTTAATTCAATCGCTTTATTATAATCATTGATCGCTTTCTGATATTGTTTTAAGTTTTCATAAACAAGACCACGATTAAAGTAAACATCGGCATCATTCGGTTCTAATTCAATGGCTTTATTATAGGAATCGATCGCCTTTCTATATTCTTCTAAATTATCATAGGCAAGACCACGACCATAGTAAGCATTGGTATAACTAGGATCTAATTCAATGGCTATATTATAAGAATCGATCGCCTTTTGATATTCTCCTGAATTATAATAGGCAAGACCATGATTAAAATGACTTTTTTGATCATCTGTATTTGATAGCATTTTACTCTTTCTTATAATATCTTTACTTTAATTTATTATTATTTTGTTAATTATTTTCTTTTTGTTCTTCTTTTTGCTCACCAGATTTATTTTTGACTTCACATTTTTCGACATTAGGATAACATTTAAAAACCTCTTTAATTAACTTACTATTTTTGGTATCAAAGGTATTCTCTATATTTTCCTTGATTTCCGCTTTTGTTATTTTTAATTGTTTTTTATCCGTAATAGATTTTGTTTCTTCCTTGATAAAACTATTAATAGATTTTTCTATGGTAGAAGTTAATAAATAGGCACGAAGCAAAAAACCACTTAATCCGCAAAAAATAACTAAAATAATAATTTTCCAGAGTTTCATATCTATTTTTACATTTAATAATTCGTTTAATTCTAAGATAAATTGTTCAACAATACCGACTTCTCTAGTTGTATTAACATCATAAATTGTACAATGATAATTACTCCCAAATCTAACAGGCTTTACCTTGTTAAAAATATCTTTCGGTACTTTATCATAAGCAATATGGGCAAAAAATAACGCACATTTACTGTCATTCAAGCCGTTAAATAATCGTACCCATATTTGATATTTAGGGATAGGTTTAAATCTATTATGATTAGAAGATACGCGCCAAGCAATAGCTAATTCATCTCTAATATTTATCCATGAATCTTCTTTAAATATCTGAAATTCATCATTGATAGTATCTAAAGATTTGTTGGAAAAATCAACAGATTGAGATTCTTTCCCTATTATTGGAGGTGATATTGTTTCGTTATTAATGGGTGAATCCTGATTTAATAGTTTCTGTTTTGCATAACTTTTCATTAACTTTAAATCATGGTCAATTTCTTTCCTAATCTCATTAATATAATAATAACCCCAAAGACTTTTTTCTGTTTTTAATAAACTGATTACCTGTTCAATTAAACTCTGATCTTTGAATAAATAAGGAATAATTAAAATAACTCCTAACTCGATTCTTCCCACTATATATTCTGCTCGAAATTGATTAGTCAACAGTTTTAATATATCGTATTGAAAATTATTAGATGTAGTTAATAAATCATCTCTTTTGATGTCTTTTAGCCATGTTATAAATTCTGGTAAGGTATGAGGTAAAATGATCGCCTGTAGGGTAAAAAGTTTCGTTATTTCATCATTATAAATACCTTGAGATTTTGCTTGTTTTAAACCTTGTCCATTAAAAATATTTTGCCAAAATTTATCGCTAATATCAGGATTATTTAAAGCGTCTTCTAAGGTTTGGATATATTCTACTTTAATCTTATTTTTTTTACATAAAGTAGTGATAGCGATTTTGATTTTTTGTTCTTCAAAAATAGGACGATTTACGATTACTTGATTACTTAAACTTTTGCGAATAATTGCTTCTGCTTTCTCATCACTAGCTTGAATTACATAAAAACTAGCTGGTTTTTCTAATGCTTGTACGTTATATGCCCAAGCTGTAATAGAATCTCCTGCCATTTCTTCCGCTATGGCATTAACAATCATGGGAGAATAAACTCGATCGAGGGGTACAATAATAGGGAAGCTATCCGTCAATAAATCCCGAAAATTATCAAGAGGTACATTTGTTTCAGGGTTATTTATGATTAAATGAGGATTGCCGATGGTTTTAACATCAAATGGGTTAAAGGTGAGGGGATTTTCCTTTAAAAATCGCAAAATCTTATTAAGATTGCCTTTTCCTTCTACAGCAAAATAACGATAAGCAGAAAAACTGCGAGATTCATCAATAGCTTTAGTTACAACCGCCACTACAGACCAAATTTCTCCTCTACTCTCTACCTCTCTACCGATAATGGCGGAGGTGTCAGTGAATGCGCCTTCGGCAATGGCAAACAGACGATTACTGATAGCTTCTTGGATAGGATTGGGAAGAGGATCAATTGTTTGATTCATGTATTTCCCCGTAAATCCTCTGGAAAACCAACTATCATCCGCTTTAGTCTCGATAACAATACCAGTGCTAAATTCGTGAATTTCTATTTGTCTAGTCATAGTTTTATTCAAGTTTCATTAAGATTAACTGAACTTACGCATTTGTATCAAAGAAAAAAGGAGATTGCTTCGTGCCTCGCAATGACACAATATGGTTATCGTAGATGTCATAATTTACTCCTCCAATTTGGGGTTACGTTTACCAGTACAAAGCCAATAAATAGGCGATACTAAGCCATAAGGGCGCCAACGGCGAGGATTTTTTATGATTGATTTTGTGCCTTCTCTACCTCTACTTATTTTCTGGGAATTGGGCTCAGGAAATTGACTCCCTAAGACTCCAAAGGCGGAGGTAGTAAAATAACATACTTCCCCTATGTTTAATTTTTGCCATGCCTGTAAACGTCGATAAAGTTGGGGAAAACGATTGTTAGCTATTTTCTCGGCAAATTGACGATTTATCCATAATTCTGATTGCTCACATTTACTAAATGTCACCGCAATTCTTCTTTTTTCTTGCCCTAAATCTGCTTGATTTAAAGCTACTAAAAATTTATCTAATCCTTGAGCATATTCGCTATCTTTACGGTGAGATGTGCCGTCAATTAACAGCATAATTCCCGTTGCTTGAAGGCAGTCATCTAAATAATCATCAAGTAGAGAATCTCCTATTTTAAACATTAAATCAGCAAAAAATTCTCCTGCATAATCTTTACAATTAATCGTTAATTTTACCTGATTTGCTAAGGTGATATTTAGGGTATAATCTTTAACTTCATCTATATTTGTATTTAAAAAAGTTGGTGCTAATGCTAATCCTTGTTCAAGGATATTTTGAGCTAAATTTACTAAATTTTCTGCATTTTCTCCAATGGGAATTATCCCTTGTACAAAACTGTCTTGACTGGCGTTAGGATAGTAGGCTAAGGATGCCATATAGCTTGTTTTCCCCGATTGTCGATCGCCGATGAGTCTAATATTAGCATTTTCTTGGGTAAATTCTGATTTATTTTTGAGTTTATTAATAATATTTTTGAACATAAAAAAGTTATCTCCTTAATGCTTAAAATCTTGCTTGTGTAAAATGACTATCAAAAGTTAGAGATTGATTAATATTATTTTCTTTCATAACAATAAAAGAACAAAAGTCAACTAATTTTCATGATTTATTTTGATATTTTTCATATAAAATTAAGGCTTTATTTAATAAATTAACATCAAAATTAATAATTTCTACTTTTGGGAAAGTTAATAAGGTATTAATAAGTGTAAGTGCCTTAAATTTATGACTTTTGATTAAAGAATTTCCTACTTTTAATAAAAAAATATCAGCGGTTAAAAAGTTACTCTTATTATATTCATTGACTAGAAATAAAGCATTCTGATTATATTGATTTTTAAGATTCGTCAAAGCAATTTAATAAAGAATATCTATAAAAATTTTATTCATCAAAATCTCTCTAATTGAATCGTTATATTTTGAGAAAAATCACCATCTTCAAAAATACTAATTTGTTGTAATTTTTCCATTAATGTTAAAGATTCAGACAAATTTTTTGCTCATTTTTAAATTAATTAATAAATAGTACTCAATTGTTGTTTATTTAATTTATTTAATTTATTTTGGATAATTTCTTTAGTATTCATAATAATAATTGTAAAATTTAATTATTTACTTAACCAGTATAAAGGATCAATTAAATTATAGGGCTGCCAACTATTTGGCTCTCTTAAAACCGATTCTGAACTATTTGAACCAGCTTGATCTATTCTATTAGGACGAGGATCATTTTTGTGTAAAACTCCGAAGGTTGATAGGGCATAAAATCGTAAATTTTTCGGGTTAATACTATCTTTTAAAATGGTTTTTGTGCGGGGTAAATGAATCTCAAATAAGTCAGTTTCAGGATCGATTCTGCCAGCCCATAATTCCCCCCTTTCACACTTGCTCATTGCCACAGCTAATTTTAAATTATTTTTCCTATTTTTTTCGTCCATCAGTTTAATAAATTGACTCATTACCCGATAATAAAATTTATCTGTACCATATTCCCATTGAGTAAATAAAATTAAACAACCATTGACATCATTCATCAAACATTCGTCTATAAATTCCTGATGAATTTCATCTGATAAATTTCTATCTGCGATTTTTTCAAAAACTTCTCCAGGATAATCTCTGACATTTATTTGGATATTTTCAGGCTTTTTTAATAATCCTTTTTTTACTTGTAATTGAAAAGAATAATAAGGCAAACCATCTACTCCACCGGCATTAACAGTTGTCGGCTCAAAATTTGCCCCTTCTACAATAATATTTTCAGCATTTTCGGCTAAATCTCGTGATTCATCATTGAGGGGTTGAATTTTAAAATTACTTTCTTTTCCTTTCCTACTTCTTAAGGCTGGTAAATAAGATAATGCAGCCAAATATGTAGTTTTGCCCGATCGACGTGGCCCGATTACAACTATATTGCCCATAAAATTTTTTCTTATTTTGATAAAAAACTGCCTAAATATATCCAAGGTAATTCTAGCAAATTGCGATTATATATGCTAGTAATAAAAAAACGAACTGATAAACCAGAAATACTTTGATTTAATTCCTTAATATGAGGATGAATAGGGGTAAAATAACGCTGATAAATATATTCATTTCTTTGTTGCCAATTGAAATGAGAGCGGTTAGGTATATAACCTAATAAATTACTTTCTTCTTGTACATTACAAAATAAATCAGCTTTGTTTAAGCATAATAATAAATGGCGAATTTTAGGGCAATCATACTTAAAAAAGTTAACCCATCTTTGGAATCGATTACACCATTGTTTTTGGGTGATAAATTCTTCGGGATTAGGATGATTAGTTACTAATTGACGATAGGGAGGAAGAATTAATAAAATACCTTCACTTTGTCTAATTGTATTTAAAAATTCTTGCCATTTTGCTTTATTTTCTTCTTGCCAATATTTTCGCCAAATTTCCCCTCCAGTATCTAACCAATAGGAATTAATCTCTTTGTTTCCTGTCGGTAATTGAACATTAATATTGAGATATTGATCATAGAATGATTTATCCGCTTCTGTGGGTTTTGTTGAATGTAAATTATGATCATATAATAAACTTTTTAGATGTTGATAATCGGGGTGAATTACCTTGACATAATTACCTTGTGGATTGGCTAATTCTAACGCTAAATGTGTTTTTCCTGCGATTCGATCGCCGATATAAATTACTCCCAAAGTTCACCTCTTTTTTTTACTATAATTTAATATTAAATGATTGATATGATTAAAATAAATTACCTTGTAATAAATTGACAAAGCTAACAGCTATCGTTCAATAAATTGAACTTATAAAATATAATTTTACCTCGACTCTGAAAACGCCCTACTTAATAAAAAAGACTTGTTTTATTTGTACCTCAAAATTATTAAAAACACTATACATTAATTTAATGCATTATAATAAAATATCATTAAAACTAACAGTATTTCATGTATGAACATAGAAAGAGATAAAATTATTACAGCGGTTAAAGGTTTAACCAGACGGGCGAATATCAAACAAGAACATTTAGAAATTATCGATCGAGCCATTCAATATAACGACTATAATCAAGAAGAATGAGAGGAAATTCTTAACCGTAATAATATAAATTTAGCTCTTAATAACAAAATTTATCCATAGAAATAGTAAGGTTTTTAACTTTAAGATCGATCGTTATTCCCGATACTGTTATTGAGTATTTTACATGGTTAAGTGAAGGGCAAAAATAAAATAAAAATACTTTGAAATAAATCATGATTCTCACAAAACCTTTCTCCAGTAAGAATTTTTTCAAAAATATCCTCGATAACTCTCAACAAGCTTTACAACTCGGTTTATGGGGGGCGATGGGTGGTGCGATCGGTAGTATCATTGGTGATATTATATTGGTAGGAGAAAATCAAACTATCTTCATGGCTTTAGTGGTAACCGTAGGCTTTTGGTTTGCCATTATTGGACTGTCGATCGCCCTTAGTCTATTATTAGGGTATAGTTGCTACTTAAAAAGAGGCATAAGGTGGGGAGAAAGCCTCAAATCTGCGCTATTGCCGGGGTTAGTATCAGGTTTAATCGCTGGAGCTATCGCACAGGGGATATTTAGCTTATTAGGTGCAACGGAGACATTAAGGCTAATATGTTGGGGTATAGCGGGAGGATTGTTGGGATTTGGTTTAAGTTTTCGTATCCCAAATTTAGACAAAATTCGAGGGTTAGGAGGAGGGTTTTTAGGAGGAATAATTGGGGGTTGTCTTTTTATCGCTTTTAGCTTAATTGCAGGAGAAATAATTGGGCGTATTTTCGGATTAGCCTCTATCGGTTTTTTAATTGGTTTAATGATAGTCTTAATTGAAGCCGTTTTTCGAGACGCATGGTTAATTGTACATTATGGAGAAAACGAGCAAAAAACAGTATCGTTAGGTAGTCAACCAGTGATTTTAGGCAGTAGTAATAAAGCCCATATTTATTTACCAAAATCTCAAGGTTATACCCCTATAACAGCTAAAATATACCTTGAAAATAAGCAAATTTTTATTAACTTTGATCAGGAACACGGACAAAAAATGAAACAATTAACTCAAGAATTAAAAAGTGGTGATATACGTAAATTAGGTAATATTGCCATTGAAATAAAAACCCAATAATAAACGACATTACATTTGGATAATTATTTAATTTTCCATGGCTGTCGGAATTAAATAGTATTCAACCCTCATCTATTGCTATATTAAGGTTAGGAAGTTTTGAGATTCTTGATAAACTAGGAATGAAATATTCAGAAATTGATCAATATCCAAATGTTATTTTGTAAAATTATTTTACTCAATTTTAATCTTATTGATTATCCAAGCCTTATATTATAGATAACCTTATCAATTTTTTTCTTGAATCATATGTCAAAATAGTTAAAAATAATTATAAGTAATGGTAAAATATACATTAACAATCATTAATAAAGAGGATAATCATAGTTATAGTTATAGTTTGCAATTAAATCAAAACCAAGAAGATAATCCCGAAGTTATTTTTAAGGATGAAATTACTGCCAGTATGAAAAAACAACTAGAAAATCAGTCTTCTACTATTCTTAATGACTATCAATTACAGCAAATAATTAACACTTGGATAGAAGATATAAAAGAGGGTTATCGTTCAACTCCTATTCATCTTCAATTAAAATCAATCCTTGATGAAAAATTAAAATTATTAATAGATTTAGGTAATCAAGATATTCCTAATTTAATCAGTCCAGATTTAGAAAACATTGAACCATCAGAAGGCGTTTTACCCCCTTTATCTAGTATCTTTTATCTTTAAATTTTATCAGTAAATTAGTTTCTGTTTTAAATAAATAGACAGTTTAAAATTTTTATTAATCTTATTTAGAAATTAGGCATTTTTACTAAAAATTAAAAGTTTTAGATTTCTTGCTATAATCTTTGATTAGGATTTTTTCATTACTATAATTTATTAGTTAGCTTTTAAGAAAATGGCTAAACTCATGACTGTCAAGTTAATCTATCAATTCTCTAAAAAAATATGGATTTAAACAACCCTTTAAAAGTAACAATTACTCTTCATCGAGAATTTTTAGTGGCGGATACTCCTGATCAAAAACTTTTTATCATGTTAAAATTACGCCCTACAAAAGAAGTAGCGAATAGTCGTCCTAATACTGCTGTTAGTATCTTAATTGACACCAGTGGTTCAATGTATGAAATTGTATCGGGAAATCCTCAACCTACAGGTAATATTCTCTCTATTGATGGCAACCAATATCGAGAGGTAACTGGAGGTAAAAGTAAGATTGATATTGTTATTGAATCTCTTCATAATTTAATCGATTCAGGTTTACTTAATCAACAAGATAAAGTCTGCTTAATTCAGTTTGATGATCAGGCTACTATCCTTCTTCCCTTAACACCGGCTACTCAAAAACAAGACTTAAAAAATGCGATCGCACGGTTGAAAGAATTTAGCGGTGGTACTTGCATGGGGAGAGGTATGGAAAAAGCATTAAAGATATTACAAAGTCAATTCATGACAAGTAAAAGAGCAATTATTTTTACAGATGGCCAAACTTTTGATGAATTTGAGTGTCAAGAATTAGCGAAAAAATTTGGAGAAAATAGTATTCCTATTACAGCTTTGGGCATAGGAGAATATAACGAAGATTTGTTAATAAACTTAGGTGATACAACTGCAGGGCGACTTTATCATATTGTCGAAAAAGAAGCAAAAGGCACACAAATACCAGTAGAGAAAGTACCAGAAACAATATTTGAAGAATATCAAGATACCATCAATGAAGTTATTAATAACCTTGCCATGACTGTCAAAACCGTCAAAGGAGTTGAATTAAAAAGAGTAACAAAAGTATATCCTGAACAAGCAGAATTTCCATTACTACACCAACCCTATCATATTGGTTCAGCAATAGGCAACGATGAAACCATCTTTATTCTTGAGTTTGATGTGGACAGTAGAGCCAGTTCTAGGGTAAGGATAGCACAATTGGGCTTAACCTACGATGTCCCCGCCCAAAATCGTCGAGGAGAATTACCTCCCCAGAATATTGTAGTCCAATTTTTAGCAGGACAGAGTGGAACTGCCGACGTTGATCAAGAAGTAATGGGCTATGTTCAACAACGAAATATTAGCAGTATTGTCGATGAAGCTACACGACTAGCGGAAACTAACCCCGAATTAGCAGAGCAAAAAATGGAAACAGCTCGTCGTCTTACCGTTAGAATTGGTAATCAGGATATGTTGGAATCCCTCAATGAAGGTATTATCGAGTTACGCAAAACCCGTAAAATTTCTTCGACCACTCGTAAAACTGTTAAAATGGGGGCTAAGGGTAAAACAGTAAAAATGTCAACTACTGATTTAGATGAGGGCTTATCTGATGACAAAATTAGAGAAATAACCGGCACTTAAATAATCAATATCATTATCACTCACATTGAAATTTATTTTAATGCTAATAGCCGAAGTCGGCTAAAGCGACTCAATATTAACTATTAATTAGGGTACGCTGAAAAAGTCTTTTTATGAGAGTAGGAGTTAGGAGACAGGAGATAGAAGAAATATCAAAAAATCAAGGTTTTGATGTTGTTAATCTACTCAACAAGTATTTTTGTAACTAATAAAAATAAGATCAAAAGTGTTAAGTTTTTGAGTAAAAATCGCTAAAACTGTGGATTTTTTGGTTAATGTAGTATGTCTAAACCTTTGATTTTAATAGCTTTTGTCTTTATTCAGCACACCTTACTTACTATAGAAATATTCACTAAAAATTAATGCAATTAGTCACAATTCAAACGGGAAAAACTATAACTTTAGATAATATTGAAGTAGAAATTATTAAATATTTAGGAGTATTAAATAACCAAATTCACTATTATCAAGTAAAGGTAGTCAAAGCTGAAAAATTAACCTTAAATCAATCCCTCGGATTACTCAGAATAGGTGATATTGAAAGTAATTTGTCTCATGAAATTAAGCTCAGAAATCAACTTAATAATTATGGTATGATTAGCGATTTATGGGCAAATATTACCCTAGAAAATGTCATTATTAATTTATCCAACCCAGAAGAAAATTATTTTCTTAATTTATATTCCGATTTAAAAGTAAAAGAAAATTCACTTTTGACTAATAGTCAAAATTTAGAAATAATAGATAATCAAGAAGATGAAAACAAAGAAGAAAAAGATGATGAATTAACAAAGGATTTTATTATCAATGAAAAAGATAATCATCATCATGAGTTGAAAAAAAAGAAAATAGAAGATAATTATTTAAAAGAAGACGGTAAAATAGAAGACGATTATTTAGAAGAAGAATACTATCCCGAAATTGAAGTTACCAACCAAGAATCATCAACCAAATTATTAATTCTTACTCCTTATCCACCGGAAAAAAATACTCTTACTCACTGGTTAACTCAATCTCATAGTGACGAAGAAAAATTATCTTTGTTAGTCATCCTTTGTCAAGGATTTTTTTATTTATCCCAAAATGGTTGGTATTCTCTTAACTTATCTCCTGATTATATCTCGATCGAAACTCCTATTAAGTTATATGATTTAACTTGTATTTATCCTCAAGAAATAGTATTAAACACAGGGTTACTAGGCAATTATTGCCCACCAGAATTAAGCTACAGTAAAGAGATTAATCAATTTATGAGTAGTTATGTTATTGGTAGCCTAATGTATCAAATGTTTCACAATAATCAGTTACCAAATACTCAAAATTTAACCTTTAATTTAATACCCAGAATTTACCAAATTTTGCAAATTTCTCTATCTCCTATTCCGGAAGAAAGATACTCCCTAAATCAACTATTACAAATCCTAATTGAGACAAGAAATGCTTTAAGACATAAAACAATCTCATGGCAAATTCTGAAAAAATCTATACTAGGTTTATCTCAAAAAAGATTAGTTAATGAAGACAGCTATGGAATTAAAGAGCAAGAAATTAATCAAAATAATATTGTTATAGCAGGAATTGCTGATGGGATGGGAGGAATGGTAGATGGAGAATTAGCCAGTAAATTAGCTATTCAAACTTTATTAAAAACACCTATAGATTTTGATTTAAACAGTCAAGAAAGCCAACAAAAATGGTTAATAGAAATCTTTAATCAAGCTAATAAAAATATTAATCAACAGGTAAAAGATGGAGGTACGACTTTAAGTGTAATTTTAGGAATAAATAATCAATTAATGATTAGTCATGTAGGGGATAGTCGTATTTATTTAATCACAAATGGAGAAATAAAACAGCTCAGTGAAGATCATTCTTTAGTTAATATGATGTTAGCTAGTGGACAAATTACAGAAGAGGAAAGTATCAATCATCCTGATAGAAATGTCTTAATTAAATCTTTGGGTTCAAAATCAGTTTTAACCAGTGGTTATGTGCAGGATTTAAGTAAAAATAATGATAAAATATCTCTCATTTTAGAAAATAATGATCTCTTAATTCTATGCACTGATGGAGTCTGGGATTACTTTACTAATCAACAGTTTTTAGACATATTTAATCAGGAAAATAACCTCGATTTAGCGATTAATAAAATTATCACACAAGTTTTAAATGAAGGTGCATCTGATAATGCTACTATTCTTGTCTTAAAATGTTCTATCGAATCCTATAAATTTTAATAAAATATTAATACTATAAGTTAGTAGAGGAATGCACTCTCCACAAAAATTTGAGAATGTAGTTTATTAAATTGAAAATAGTTTTTATAATATGTTTTTTATTAATATACTTTAAATGAATGAGAAATTTTTGCTTTTTAGACTATCTTTACTTTTAAATTTTATCTCAAAATAAAATATCATGATTCAATGTCCTGCCTGTTTAGAAAATAATTCTATCGGTACAAATAATTGTCAAATTTGTGGTTATTCTCTACTAGAATTTTATACCGATAATGACATAAAAAAAGATAAAAATACTGGTGGTTTTTCTCCTCATCATTTAAAACCAAATACCTTTTTATTAAATGGGAGTTATCAAATATTAGAAACCCTCGGAGAAGGCGGTTTTGGTATTACCTATAAAGGAATTTATTTAACCAGTAATGTTACAGTTGCTATTAAAGAATTGTGGCCCGAAAAATCTGCTAGAGTTGATAATAATGTAATTTGGTCTTTTAATACTTCACCTAAAGAAAAACAATTACAAATTCATAAGTTTAAGTTAGAAGCTAATAATCAAAAAAAGTGTACTCATACTAATATTCCCAAAATTTATGATTGTTTTGAAGAAAATAATACCGCTTATATCGTAATGGAATTTATTGAGGGTAAATCCTTATCAAAAATTTTAAAAGATGACGGCATTTTAAGTGAAAATAGAGTTAAAAAATATTTTATTCAGGTAGCAGAAACATTGAAAGTAGTTCATCAAAATAATTTTTTACATAGAGATATAAAACCAGAAAATATTATTATTAATAATCAAGATAATCCTATTTTAATTGACTTTGGTGCAACTAAAGAATTTATTGATGGGATGACAAGTACTATGAGTACTACTTTAACTCAAGGATATGCAGCCTATGAGCAATATAGCACTAAAGGAAAACGATTTGCTGCAACAGATATTTATGCTTTATGTGCCTCAATGTATGAATTATTAACGGGAAAATTACCAATAGAAGCCCCTGAGAGGATAAAATTAATTTATCAAAAAAAACAATCAGATCCTTTAATTTCTCTTCGTCAATTACGCCCAGAAATTAGCTCTTTAATGGAGAATATTATTTTAATAGGAATGCGTATTAACGTTGAAGAAAGATTCCAAACTGCGGAGGAATTAATTAAGGCTTTACAAGGAAATTTTCTGTCTCCTTTCCATAAAAAAGCACAAGATTTTGTTAATCAAAATAATTTAATAGAAGCCATAAAAGCCTATCAAAATTGTTTACAAAATGAACCGAATAACGATCGAGCGATGGTAGAATTAGCCTTAGTGCAAATTCATATTAACCCTCAAGAAGCCGAAATTACAGCCCATCAGGCAATTAAATTAAATCCCTCCGATGGTAGAATTTACGGAGTTTTAGGCTTAATAGCTTGTCGTCAAGCAAATTGGCAAAAAGCAGTATCGGATTTACAAAAAGCCTCTCAGTTAGCATCACAACAATCATGGATTAAGAGTAATTTAGCTTGGGGGTTAGGTAAGTTAGGTAAATATCAAGAAGCCGAAAAGGTAATTAATGAAGCCTTATCTTTAGATAGTAATTGTACTTTTTCTTTGGGGGTTAAGGCGTGGATTTTAGCACAACAAGGACAATGGAAGGCAACCATTCCCCCCGCTACTCAGGCTATTTTTAAGTGTAAGCAATCTAATAGTAATAAGAGTAAGCAAGTCCAAGAATGGATTTATCCTATACTAATTTTAGCCTTAAAACAGGCAGTTATCACGAAAAATGCTCAAGATGTAGTTAGAAAAATTGATGATTTTTGTCAACAAATCTCTAATAGTGGTTATAGTTGGGGATTAAAAGGATGGTATTTTGCCAAAGAAAATAAGTTAAATGAGGGGATGAATTATTTACAAAAAGCAATTTCTTGTGCTGATTTTCCCCATTGGATTTTAATCAATCAAGGAATTATTTATGAAAAACTAAATCAAAGAGATAATGCCATTAATTGTTATAGTCAATATGAACAAAAATTTAATGATAATTATTTAGTTTACTATCGTTTAGGAATGTTGTTTGCTCTTCAAAATCAATGGACAAAAGCTCAAAATTATTTAGAAAAAGCCGTTCAATCTAATAATAAATTACCAGAATTATATCATAACTTAGCATGGGTTTTACTAAGTCAGAAAAAGTTAGATAATGATCAAATAAAATCTATTGATATAATAAATAACTATCGACAAGCTATAAAATTATATTCCGAGCAAAATTCTCTTTATTCGACTGTGTTGAAAAAACAATTACAAGTTATTGGCTTAAAGTCTTGATTTTTTTCAACTTGATAAGTTTTATCGAAAAATCGAACATTTTTGCTTATATTTTCTAAATAAATTATACCTATATTCAATTAACTTCAGTTCGATATAAAATTGTCAATAAAGCTAGAGAGTAATATAAATAATTTATTTAAAATTAACAGAATTTCATTGCTTCAATTTATTTACTAAATTTAACTGATATTTTTAGTCATTTTAAGAATTTTTTCTTCCTCCTTCTCTTATACAATTATTATTTATGATTAATTTATAGATATTATATATAGCAAGTCTCAAACTAATGAGGTAAATTTCTCGCCCTGTAAATCCCTAAAATTGGAAGGCTTAAATTTAAAATTTGTATATTATAATGATTAGAACTTCTATATACTATATTAGTAATAAGTTTTTTGTTTTTGTTATATTTTTGCACAATAATTTATGCGTATTTATTTATATTTAATTGCAGGAATTACTTCTGCTTTAATTGGCTGGAATATTGGACAATTTTTTCTTACGGATTTAGGTTTATTTTCTTCTTTTCCTGAATTGATTTTATATCCGTGTATTGCTATTTCTTTAGCCATTGGCATGGTGTTAAATGAAATTTTTATCTCTAGTCCTACTCGTCCAAAATTGTGTTTAAAAAAGGCAAAATTTCCCGTCTTAATTGCTTTGGGATTAGGATTAATTATTGGTTTATTCTCAGGTGCGATCGCACAAATTTTATTTTTACCTTTTTTTGGAATTCCTGCGGTGATAGTGAGAATTGTCGGATGGTTATTAATTGGGGTTGCTGTTGGCTTGGCAGAGGGGTTAACATGGCGTTGGGAAACGGTAGAAGCTGGGGATAAAAAGCGATTTCTTCACCGTTTAATTGCTAGTATTGGTGGTGCTATGGGGGCAAGTTTTTTGGCCGCTATTTTGTTTGAAGTGGTGCGAGTATTTTTACAAGAAATGCCGAAAAATCTCCGTTTAGCAGAAGATCCTATCGGTTTTAGCGTTTTAGGCTTGTTTTTGGGCTTAACTTTTAGTTTAACGAGTTCTCCTAGTTATTTAGTCGCTCTTAGGGCAGGTAGTGGTTTTGAATATGTTAGTCAAATTTTTGCTCAAATTTCCCCTGAATCCATCAATCTTAGTAAAGATTATCCTCGTATTGATCAATCTGTGTTAACTTTTGTTAGTGATAGTAGTCTCGATCGTATTGAGGAGGGTTTATCTATTAAACTACCGTCAAAAGGGAGTTTCAAAATAGGCTCTAATAATGACTGTCATATTTACATCCCTAGTTTACCTGATCATGTAGCTACTATTGAAATAAAATCGAGGGAAGCTATATTAATTCCCCATGTTTTATATTTTAATCATATTGCTATTAATGGTGAGGACTTAAAAACTAAAAAAAATATTGTTTTAAAACATAATTATTTAGTTACATTTTACTCTATTTTAAAAGGTGAAAATAATTCAGAAAATACTATTATTATTAATCATGAAAAAATTTTCCGTTTCGTCTATTATAACCGCTTTTTCGATCCCCAAGGTTAGTTTAGCTTTTTTATTTTTTATCACCTTAATTAGCCCTATTTCTGCACAGGGAAAAAATCCGAAAAAAGTTGATATTGTTCGCACTACTGTTAATGATGATCAAGTTACTATTCGAGTTAAGGTAACGGGAGAAGGCGATCGACCTTTAATGGGATTATCTCATAAAGATTTCAAGCTAGAAGTAGAGGGAAATGACATTGAGATTGAGCGCAAAAATTGGAAATCCCCCGAAGAATCTGAGCCACCTCCAGCATGGATTGTGATATTGTTAGATATGTCTGGGAGTATGTTAACTCCTGATAGTAGTGGTAAAACGAAGTTAGAAGGGGCGATGGAAGCTACTACTGAGTTTCTCTCAATCTTAGCCCAAAGAGGCGGAAATACTCAAGTTTCGATCGTGCCTTTTGGAGAGGGAAACAAAAAATGTGAAGGGTTCAAAGTCACTAAACAAGAATTAGACAATTTTTTAAGCCCTAATGATGTTAAATTAACTAACTTTTTAAGCTATTTAGCAAGTACAAAACCCTGTGCATCAACTAATCTTTATCAACCCTTAGAAACCGCTATAAAATTTTTAGGAAATCCAGAAGATAGCCGTTTTTATCTCACGGAAGAAGAACAAAATAAAGGAAAATTAGAACCTAGATTATCAATAATTTTAGTCTCAGACGGTTATCATAACGCCCCCAATGAAGCCCAAGATTTTGCCAAATTACTGGAACAATTAGAAGATTATAACAACATAATTGTTCATACATTAGGCTATGGTTTAACTCCTCAACAATTGGCACAAAAATATAAATTACCTAAACCTGCTACCCGTGAAGACATCAATAAAGGAAAAGTGTCAGAGGAAGAATTTGTCGATGAACAAAGATTAGCCGAAATTGCCAAAAAAACAGGAGGAATCGCTGAATTTTCAGGAGATGCTCAAGATATTGCTGAAAATCTCCAATTATTTCTTAATGCCTTATTAGGAGAGTACGAAATTACTTATATTGATCCTAATCCCGATCGAGGAGCAACCCATAAAGTGACAGTAGAAGCTATATCTGTTAAGTCTGATGAAAAACTTTATACAATACCTGTCTTTGGGCGTACACTACCTTTAAATATTCGTTTGTTAATCTTTTTTTCTACCCTAATTAGTTTGGGTTTATTTGGAGTTTTACCCTTCTATTTTTGGGGTAAATTTTTAAAACAAAAAACTCTAGAAGAATGAGGAATGAGGAATTAGGAAAAAGGAAGAAACTATTTTAAAAGAATAGTAAATCCAGCTTGTTATTTATTCATTCCGTATAAATAATAGTCGTGATTGAGAGCAAAATCTTCAATTCCTGTATCAACAACAAGGTTATCAAAATCTAAATTATTCCAAGCATCATTAGAACTTTTTAACTTAGTTTCAATGTTTAAATCTAGTACTTCACTTGTTAATAAAGTTTGTATTTTTGCAGTTAATTGTTTTATTTTTTGTTTGCTTAAGCTATCGGAAAAATTAATTATTAATTCCATACATATTATTATGACAAATTAACTAATATTTTATTATATCTTTGTTTTCTTATACTGGTACAATAACTATTGTATTCTTAAACCGAAGATTATCCTAGAAAATTTGGCAAATTTTTGTTATGTATAAATGGTTAGTAATAGTTACTTTTTTATTGATTTCTAGTTGTCAAAATAATAATAACTCCGATAATGAAACTAATAATCTTAATGATTGTTTGAGTCAAAATAAGGTAGAATTAACGGAAGATAAGGTTAAATCATTAGATTTTAATGATGGTACGATCAAACAGTCCGGAATGATTAAACAAGGGGAAAAAATCGGTTTTAGTTTCACCGCTTCGGCGGGAGATAAGCTGGAATATAAAACAGAAGATAATAATATTTGTATTGATATTTACGCCCCTAATAATCAATTAGTTAATGATATTAATTTACCTCTTGATGGCCGGTATTTAATAGAGGTTTATTTGCCTCAAGGTTCACAATCTTTTCAAATTAGTTTTAGTCTAAATCAAGACAATAATTTAAGTGATAATAATGAGGATAATTATAGATGGAATTTAACTGATTTTCCTAAATCTAGTTGTGGTGATGAAAAACCCTCAGATTCTTCCCTATATCCTCTTGATTTTTACCCTGTTAATATTCCTTACAATCCAGAGTATTTAGATATTGCTATAAATAATTTTTGTCAAGACTCTTATCAAAAGAGGGATAAATTAAGTGGAGATAAGATAATTCAAGTGGCATCTTTTTTAAGTAAAGATCAAGCGTTATCTTTTGCACAGTTTATATCAGAAAAAATCCCAAATGCTTATGTAGGTGAACCGACTAAAGTTTATCAATAAAAGTTGAAAATATATAGAATATTATAGTTTTATTTAGATTTTATTTTTCAAAATTTTTGGTAATTATTGTATTTATTATAACCGCCTGTAATAAACAAGAAAATATCAGCACTGGTAATAATATTCAAAATTCCAATAATTCGGCTCAAATGGCTGAAATTGATTTGATCACGATACTGGCTGTCAAAAAATACCGGGTAATTTAAAGATGGTATGAGGCAAAATCAACAATGTTTGATGGTAGATTTCATGAAGATTTAGTCGCTGAATTAGCAACAGGGGAATTATATGATAAAACGACTAAATCAGGAGGTTCAATAGATTGGTTGCAACAAAATGGATGTTATTATACTTATGATTATTCTAATATTGAGTATGTTATTTCTTTTGATAATCAGGGTATAAGACCCAGTTTAACAGTTAAAGTATCAGAAAAATTAACTTTAAATGGTTCAAGTAGTGCTGGATGTAATGGAAGACCAAAAAGTTATTCTCAACCTGCTACTTATTGGTTTGAAAAAGAGAATGGTATTTGGAAAATTTATAACAAAGAAATGAGTAAATTATCTCAACAATAACTTTAATATATGAGAGATTATTATTATCGGTACTTAGACAAAAATTATGCCCAAATAAACCCTAAACTAGCTTTATATAAACTAAATACTTCCACATTGTCTTTTAACCATTGAAAAAAGCGAAAAGACACAGCATTACGAAACGCTTCCAATGCCTCAGCAAAAGTATTTAACGGTTTATTCCCCCATTGTCTTCTTAAACCTCCTGTCAAACGATGCCATTGAATAAAAGTGTAGGCACAAAATACCAAGATAAAATGTCTCATTAAACTTCTTTTATTTCTCACTTGGTATTGTGATAACCCTAACCATCCCTTGATTTCACGGTAAAATACTTCTATCCAATTTCTTTGTGTATAAGTTTCTACTATCCAATTTCCACACACTTTTTCTCCTATTTCATTAGTCATTAAATAATCAATATCTGTGGAATTTTCAAAAGTATCTGCATTCATGACGATAGCTACAGTTTTTATTCCCGACAAAGCTGATAATTCAATATTTATCGTTGCTACCCAAAGAGTTTTTTCTCGATTTTTTCCTATTCTTATTTTTTCAAAACTATCTTGGGGTAATGATTTTGCTATTTCAGCTATGGTTTTTTCAGACTCGATAAAATCTTGTTTTACCAATTTTACTAATCTATTTTTAGCAATAATTCCTATATATTTTAAATTCTTTTTTTCTAGTTTGCCTAATAAATTAGTATTGTTTCCATAACCACCATCCATTAAAATTATTTGGGGACAATAATTTCGATTTAAACATTTTTCAATTAAATTAAAGGCAATGTCTGGTTTTTTCTGAAATTGTGGAGCGTCTTTTCCTTCAGGGAAATTTTCGGCTTTTTCATATAATTCAACGTCTAAAGGAAAACTTCTCACACCATCATAAATGTGAGTAGTGACTATAACATTACCATTATCAGTTTTGCCAATTTCACCAATATATTGTCTTCCCACACAGTCAGTAAAGTTTCCACTTTTACGATGACCTGAATCGTCTATAATTAAGGAGAAACATCGACTAATTTTTGTTTGACGACAGGATGCAATAATTTCTAATCTTTTATCATTTACCTCATCATAATTCCAAGTGGACTCTGTTAAGAAATGGTGTAATTTATGATAAGTAATATCAAGATTATTATGGGCAATTTGAGTTATATTTTTTCTTTGAGAATCTCCTAATAAACCGCCCAAATAATTTCTAAACTCTCGTTTTTGTGCCTTTGTTTTTAAGACTGGGTCTATTTTTTCACACCAGCGATTGAAACATGGGGGCATTGATGAAGAAGTAATTTCTTTCATTTTGACCTAAAAGCAATATGATGTAAAAATTATAGCTTAATTGTTGTTATTGTTTTGTCTAAGTACCGTTATGTAATAGTAAAAATATTGGAGACTGAGTTGACAGTTGACCGTTAACAGTCAATAATTAATTAGTGAAATTACATTCGGAGGAGAGTAAATTGCCTCAAATACATCCACCTCAATTATCTCCGACTAGCTCCATTGAATTAGATCATAGTTTTCGAGCTACTACGGAAAAATGGTTCGAGTATCCAATTATTGTCCATCCTCATCATACTGACTATGCAGGAATTGTTTGGCATGGTAATTATTTGACATGGATGGAAGAAGCAAGGGTAGAATGTTTAAGATCCATCGGAATCAATTATGCCGATTTAGTTAGTTTGGGTTGTGATTTGCCTGTGATTGAGGTCAATCTGCGCTATCATCAATCTATCAGAATGGGAGATCATGCTATTGTTAAAACCCGAATGGATCAAGTTCACGGAGTAAGAATTCATTGGGATTATCAAATTACTTCACCGGATTGTCCTTTAATTTATGTTAGTGGTAGAGTTACTTTAGTGGGAATCGATCGAGAAAAGGGTAAAATTATGCGACAATTACCACCATTATTGAAAGATGCCCTTGTAAAATTATAAAAACTGTTATTTTTGATTGTGTGGGAGAAAGGCACTTTTTATGAGTCAAGAAGAAAAAAACGCTAATTTTATGGTGGGTTTAATTGTGGGTAGTACGATTGCAACAATAGCAACTCTATTGTTTAGTCCTCGTAATGGACAAGAAAATCGTAAAATTTTAGGCAAAACTGCTCAAGCATTACCCGAAATGGCACAGGATATTTCTTCTACTGTTCAATTAAATACTAATCGTCTTTCTCAATCTACCCTAAAAAAATGGGATAATACTCTTAATCGTCTTAAAAATGCGATCGTAGCTGGAGTGGAAGCTAGTCAAAATTATACTAAAGAAAAAGAACAGACTATGAGTAATAAATAATAATTTTTAGTCGGTTTAGCAGACTTACGCTGTTAGCTGTGTAATTTATTACATGGTGGGTTATTGATTAACTCTTACTTCCTAACTTAACTTCTAATTTTCTCCTTTTGTACTATCTTTTCAAAACCTGTCTTCTGCTCAAATTATGACTGAACCACTTTTTTGGCTTGGATTTTCTATCTGTTTAGTAGCGGTTAGTTTAACTGCGGTATTAGTTACTCTTATTCCTGTTGCCCAAGAATTGAGTCGAGCAGCTCGTAGTGCAGAAAAATTATTTGATATTTTGAGTCAAGAATTTCCTAATACTTTAGAAGCAATTAAAGCGACTAATTTAGAGTTAACAGAATTAAGTACGGAAGTAAAAGATAGTGTAAAAAGTGCTTCTGGGGCAGTAAAAAAAATTGATCGAACATTAGTAACAGCAAAACAACAAGTAGAAATTGCTCAGATAAAAAGTGGTAGTTTTTGGGCTGGTTTAAAAGCAGGTATTAAAACATGGCAAACCGATAACACCTGAGTTCGATGTCTTATATTAAGTTCAGATAATCCGTTACAATGATGTTTGGCTTCTTTGCTGTCTTTGCGAGAAATTCTACTATAATTTTAATAGTTCACCCTTGGAAAATAATGGGCAATTCCTTCCAAAATTCCTGCACTGTAATTGCCATTCATGGTTAAATATTCACCCTTGGCTATGTAAATCGAATCTGTTAAGTTTATTGTTTCGATATAAGATTTAATTTTTTCTTTGACTTCGATAGAAGCATTTCCAACTAAAATTGATTTAATCGGACTAATTAACACATCTAAATCATTGCCACTATCTCCTGAAAAAATAGTATTTTCTAAGGTGAAATTTTGACTTTTCATCAAATATTCGATCGAATAATATTTATTTGCAGATTGAGGTAAAATATCTAATAATCCAGTCTTTTCTTCTTCATCTATACTCCAAATTAAGTTAGATTTTAAACTTTCATTTTCCAATCGTGATTTGATTTTAGTGAGGATAATTTCTTTATCTTCATCAAGGGACATATAATAACTTAATTTATGTAATCCTTGTTTTTCTTTTTCCTGTAATTGACATTGTTTAATATCTTCAAAAAGAGGAATTAAATCACTGGAGTTTTTTCCTTGCCAATCTATCGCTATGTTATTATCCCAATCTTCTATCCTCAACCATTGACTATTCTCAATATGATAAATAGTCGAGCCCACATCAGCTATAACAAAATTAGGTAATGGTAATTGATATTCTTCGATCGCATTTTGTACTAATTTTTTATCTCTACCCGTTACATAAGTTAAAGTAATATGAGGTTGAGAAACAAATTCTGCAAACAAACTTCTAGCTTGAGGAGATTCAGGTACGCTACCGTTAGGAATTAAAGTTCGATCTAAATCAGTACAAATTAAAAGTTTATTCATCATAAATATAGCAATTTTATCAATACTCACATCAAAAGTTTTTAGCTTAACAATTTAAGGTTGAGAAAAAATACCAAAAACAGAAGTATAACCATGTAGGAAAGTGTTACCTCCGACTTGTCCAATTTCACCGTTACAGAAAAAACCAGCAATGGGAATATCGGTGACATAATCGAGAAATAATTGAGAGTCAAAATTCGGTTTGCCATATAAACCTTCTCCCCTACCCATACAAGAAAACATTAATGCGCCCACAGAAGAACGAGAGTCAGATTTATCGTTACAATAGTTGGTTAATAAAGTTTCTAAATCATCGGCGGAAGCCTTTGCGTCTCTTAAATGAAAACGGATTCTTTGCCCCGGACGAATTCTGTCACCTACAGCGATCGCTCCATATTTCGGATCTACCCCAACAAGATTGCGGATTAAGAAATCTCCTGCTTTTAGTTGTAATTTAAACTCATCTCTAGCAATACCAATAAAAAGAGCATATTGTGCTAATTCTTGATCTTCAGGACTAAGATCTGCTATTAATTTTCTTAGTAATTTTAGAGGGTTGTCAGTATTCCCCGCATTATCTGTCATTTCTACAATAATATTTCTTTCTCCTTGAGTAACTTGAAAAATATTACCAATAGGACGACAACCCTGAGCTACGATCGACTCTACCATGATATTACCATTTAAAGCAACTCCCACAGTACCTTCAGAAAAAAAGTATCGATCAGATTCTTGTCCATTAAAATAGAATAAACCACTGCCAACCCCCATAGTACTCGCACTAGCTAAACCGCCAACTTTAATAGTGCCGGGATAAGCGAAATCTAACCCTTCTAATAATTCATTAATTTTCGTAGAGAAAGAATCAGATAGTAAAATAAAATTAGGTTGTTTTTCCATACTTACCCCAATCATATTCCACCATTCATCAGGAGCGCTATCTAAATCAGGAAAATCTTGTGTCTTGACATAAAAAGGAGTAATTTCCACATCAGGTAAACTAGCAACAGTCAAACTTAAAGCAGGATTTCCTTCTACTTCCTTTGGTTGATAATCATTTTTCATGCCAATAATTCCTCCTCCTCCACAACCAATAACACAAGGCAAGGGAAATTTCTCTAACAAAATGGGCATTAATCGAGGATAATCACTAGCAAAAGCAGAAGAAATAAAAACAATACCTATATCGGCTTGAGTTGTTAACTTAGCTTGAATTTTTGTGACGACTTCATCAATCGCTTTTTCAAGAGAGGCGTTGGTAGATAAGGCATTAACCCACTGAATTTGATTTGACATGACATATTTAACCTAATCGATCGAGATGGAACAATAAGAATAGTAGATAATTAAAATTCTTAGTCTTGATCAAATATACAATTAAATTTGCGTTCTTATCTGAAGTCATTATAATCCCATTTGATTTATCAGATTTTTGCGAGGGTAAAATACCTAAAATCACTTTTTTAGGATGTGGATGTAAATGTCTTAATCTGGGAAATCCAAGGAGTTTTTGACGGAAAATTGTCAAATTTTATCTCAAACAAGCCACACTTTCTAACTCCTATTTAATCGGAAATCCATTTTGTGGAGTACAACTAGAACATAAATGACCATCGGCATCATACCACAATTTTTCATTAGGTAGATAAAAGAATTCATTCATCATCTGGGGTGGAGTCGGAAAACCATTTTCAGGGGTACAACTATGACAAACACCTCCGTCTGGTGCAATCCATTGATTAGACTGAGAGTTCCAGTAAATTGCCCCCGTGGCGGGTAAATTTTGCTCCTGATTATCTACTACTAATCGTATCACATTATGACTTCGATCGAAGATACAATGTCCTGTTCTTCCAGTGCTTTGTACTAACCAATAAATTTTTTCTCCAGTAATATTCTTCATGGTTATTTGTACATCTGAAATATCTGTATTGTATCTGTACATAACTTTATTTTTACATAATCCCGGTCTTTGCTCTGGTAAGTATTCTGCTTTGACAGGTAAAGCCATCGGTAATATCGCCAAAAATGTTGCACCCATTAAGAAAGGTTTTGATAAGTATTTCACCATTGATTGTGTCCTAATTATTTACATATTTAAGTAATTAATACCTCAGTTCGATCCAAGAATGTTTGATATAAGTAGGTTGTAGGTTTGAGGTTAATTTTCTTATGACTTTCATCAATTAATTGGCTAAATTAATCAGAGTCAAATCAATTATTACGCATTTGTTCTCCATTATTCACCTAATAACTAATACCCAATATCTTATCATTACCAATAAATTTTATCTTGGATTGAGGTAATTAATGATAGAGTTATCACAAAAAAAATTTTGAATATGGATACAATTATTTGAAAAAAATCTAACTGTTAATTGCGATGATTATTTTCACAATAAACTCTTGCACCTGCCCATTGTAGTTTTTCTCGGAGAGTTTGATAAAATGAATGGGACTCTCTTAAAATAATAAATTGAGCTTGAAAATCTGCCATTTTAACTGCTACCCATTGCCCAGGCCAAATAGCAGTGGCTAATACTCCATCCATCCATAATTTATTATTCAGTTCGTAATCTCCTAGTGTCCAAATACTAACAATCGATCGAGGTGGTAATAATAGAGGACGACTAGATAAACTTAAAGGACATATAGGGGTAACAGCGATCGCACTCATCCCCGGATGTATAATAGGGCCATTAGCAGAAGCAGTGTAACAAGTTGAGCCAGTGGGAGTAGAGACAATTAAACCATCACCATGATACTGATCAACTACTTCTCCGTCAACTTCCATTTCCAGAATAGAAGTAGGCATTCTATCTAAACAAGCAGGTTTGACACACATCTCATTTAAGCAAAAAAATCGATCGCTGATGGGTTCAATATCTTGTTTATTTCTCTCCCAAATTTGAGCTTCTAACATCATACGTCTTTCCACTGCATATAAATCGTTTTCGAGACGATGCCAAAGAGCTTCTGTATCTTGAAAAAGAGTTAAAGGTTCAGTTAAAAAGCCTAAATGTCCTCCCACATTCACCGCTAACATGGGGATGCCCTCTGGTGCTAGGTGACGAGCGGCGGCTAAAATAGTACCATCACCCCCTAATATAATTCCTAGATCGATCGTTTGAGTAACGGAAGCTAAAAAGACAGGATAGGGATTGTCTTTAATACCGCTAGGTCCTAATAATACTTTACATTGACGGGCTTCCAATTCTTTTGCACATCTTTCCGCCCATGCTTTACTATTTTTATCTCCCGCTTTATAGGCAATAATTACTTGTTTTAACCGCACGATTTTTCTGATGTAATTTGCTTTATTTTATTCAGTTTATCCTAATCTCATCTTTTTCATTAATATTTTAATCTCTAAAGATTTATTACAAAACAGTTTACAAATTTTTATATAAAATAACAATTCTATTTAGGTTGTCTAAAAAGAAGTCATCAAAAGGAGTTGATTGTTAAATTTTAACAACCAATAACCATTTTAACATTTTAGAATTAATAATCAATTTTTTGTTATAAGTTATTTAGAATTAGTATGTTAATAATAAATAGTTTCATTATTTTTAAAGGAATGTTTTGTTTAAATTTATGTTGATTTTAAAAAATAGAAATAAAATTCTTCAAGACGTTAATGATAGTCATAACAACGATCGTAAATGGTTAAAGTGTATTTTAAAAAGTTTATTAAATAAGATGTTTATTTTAATTTACAAAGAATGGTTAACTTATAATATATTTTTCTGTAAATATAATTATGATTATTAAAATTTGATCAATAAACCAGTGTAAATACTTACTTTAATATATAGATCTAGAGGATATAATGTTGATGAATAAAAAATAAAACCTCCATTATAGGTGGTGACAAAATTTATGATCAAATTAAATATCGAAAATAGCGTGAAAGTAATAGGTAGTGGGGATCAACTTTATACCCCCCGTATATCTGGTAATAATGTTCTTTGGCAACAACAAGGTAGTACAAGTTTAGAAATTTTCTTTTATAACGGAACTAGCACTACTCAATTAACCAATAATAATATTTATGAGGAGGAGCCAGAAATATCAGGTAATAATATTGTTTGGTCGCAATATGTCGATACAGACGCTGAAATTTTCCTTTATGACGGAATTACTATTACTCAGTTAACTGATAATGATATTAATGATCTTTCTCCACAAATATCAGGTAATAATATTGTTTGGGAAGGGGGTAACGATCAAGATGCTGAAATTTTTCTTTATGACGGAACAACTATTACTCAGTTAACTAATAATGATTTTTGGGATGATAATCCAAGAATATCAGGTAATAATGTTGTTTGGGAAGGTTATACTGACGCATACTCAGAAATTTTCTTTTATGACGGAATCACTACTACTCAATTAACCAATGACGATTTTTATGATTATTCTCCTCGAATATCTGGTGATAATATTGCTTGGTACAATTATAGATTTGACGATTCAAACATTCTCTTTTATAACGGAACCACAACGATTGAATTAGACGATAATTATTATTATGGCGAGATTCCTCCCGAAATATCAGGAAATAAAGTTGTTTGGGCAGATTATGATGGTAATGATGGTGAAATTTTCTTTTATGATGGAGCTACGGTTAGTCAGTTAACCGATAATGATACTGATGATTTTTCCCCTCAAATATCAGGTAATAATGTTGTTTGGCAAGGTGATGATGGTAATGACTCTGAAATTTTCTTTTATGATGGAACTACCATTGCTCAGTTAACTGATAATGATACTAATGATTCTGGTCTTCGAATATCTGGAGATAATATTGTTTGGTTTGGCTCTGATGGCACGACAAGACAGGTTTATTTTCTTGACTTAACTTCTATTTCACCAAGTGTTGCCATTGATGATGTAACTATTACTGAAGATAATAGCGGAACTACTAACGCCGTGTTTACCGTGACTGTTTCTGGGAGTTATACTGAAAGTATTACTGTTGATTATGCGACTGCTGATAATACCGCTAACTCTGGAAGTGATTATATTGCTCAAACGGGTACTTTAACCTTTGCTAATAATGAAACAACTAAAACTATTTCCGTCGAGATTAATGGTGATACAACGGTAGAAGCTAATGAAACTTTTTTCGTTAATCTTGCTAATGCAACTAATGGAACTATAACGGAAAGTGAAGGACAAGGTACTATTATTAATGATGATTTTCCATCCCTTGCCATTGATGATGTGAGTATAACCGAAGGTAATAGTGGTACGATTAATGCTGTTTTTACTGTGACTCGCACAGATACTGCGTTTGATCCTATTACTGTTAATTATGCGACGGCTAATGGTACGGCACTGGCAGGAAAAGATTATATCGCCCAAAGTGGTATTTTAACTTTTGACACGGATGAAACCACTAAAACTATTACCGTCGAGATTAATGGTGATGTAACCCCTGAAAGTAATGAAACCTTTTTTGTTAATCTTACCAATGCCACTAACGCCACCATCACAAAAAGTCAAGGAGAAGGAGGTATTATCAATGATGATAGTTTATTAATTCTAGGTGATGAGAATAATAATAACCTTGTGGGAGGAACAGGAAATGAAACCATACAAGGATTTGCTGGTAATGATACTTTGCAAGGATTTGCTGGTAATGATGTTTTAGTTGGTGGTGATGGAGATGATATTTTAATCGGTGGGAAACATAAAGATTTCTTAAAAGGAGGAGTTGGAAGCGATCGATTTGTGTTTAATAATCTTAGTCAAAGAA
Organism: Geminocystis sp. NIES-3709; assembly: GCF_001548115.1. GTDB lineage: Bacteria > Cyanobacteriota > Cyanobacteriia > Cyanobacteriales > Cyanobacteriaceae > Geminocystis. The sequence continues at coordinate 1,770,188 of NZ_AP014821.1, forward strand.
TAGACAGAATTTTTAGTTTTTCCGTAGAACAGGATGATAAAATTGTGATTTCTGCATCAGGTTTTGGAGGAGATTTAACCCCCAATGTTAACCTCAGTTCAGATCAGTTTGTGATTGGGACTGAAGCAACAAACACAGATCAACGTTTTATCTATAATAGTTCAACAGGCTTTTTATTATTCGATGAAGATGGTAGTGGAATTGCTAGTGGGTTACGTCTTGCCGTTTTAAATACTGGTTTAGCCCTAACTAATAATAGTATTTTTGTGGGGAATTAATAATTTTCCTGTTACAAAAAGTAGAATGTAAGCTGAGTAATAACTTAAGATTTCATTCAGATTATTTTATGGTTCATTGCTTAATTCAGGGGATGCTAAATAGCCTCTGGGAGTAATTAGTAAATCATGATAACGTTTTGTACTACTATTACCGATAATCACCGTTGTTACCATATCGATCGAGTGGTTCAACATTTCTCCTAAAGTCGTTATAATAATATTTTCGTCATCTCTGGTAACAGAACGAGCGATCGCTACTGGAGTATGGGGTTTACGATATTCTAAGAAAATCTTTTGAGTCGTGATAATTTGTTGAGTACGAGTTTGCGATCGAGGATTGTAAATAGCCGTGATAAAATCAGCAGAAGCGGCGGCGGTGATGCGCTTTTCGATAACTTCCCAAGGGGTTAATAAATCACTCAAACTGATGGCACAAAAATCGTGCATTAACGGTGAACCAATTTTCGCCGCCACACTTTGCATTGCAGTTATTCCAGAAAATACTTCTACAGGTGGCTGTTTTCCATCCCAGTTCTGATTTTGCAAAATTTCTAAAACAAGCCCTGCCATACCATAAATACCGCAATCACCTGAAGAAATTACTGCTACCTTCAATCCCCATTTTGCTAACTCGATCGCTCTTTCTGCTCTTTGTCTTTCTTGAGTAATCGGAGAGGATTCGATAATTTGTTCAGGACGTAATAAACTTTTAATCAAATCAATATATAAACTATAACCGATGATAATATCGGCTTCCCTCAAGGCGGTTTTTGCCACCGAAGTTAAATATTCAATGCTTCCGGGACCAGTACCAATAAGATATAATTTACCCTTATTTGGATTATATTCTACATTTGATCGAGCGATCGCTACTGTTACTGCACCCTTTTCCCCTTCTTGACGTATAATTTGTTTCGGCACAATCAAATGAGGTGATTTTTGTTGATTTTCTCTTAAATTAGGCAAAAGTGCCGATTTTAAAGCCGATGCCTCGGCTACACTAGGTGTACCAACTTCTTCTTTAACAATGCTTGATGGATTAGGCACCGCTACTGAGTTTAATTCTTCCGCCGTGAAGGTATGTAAAGCTAAACCCCATTTTTTTCCTAACATTAAAATTCCTAATTCATCTTTTTTTAGATCGATCGTAGCTAAAGATGCAATGGATTTTCGTTCTAAATTATACTTATCCAATACTTGTGTAACCGCAGATTCTATCAAAGAGGGAGAAGTATCTCTTTCGCAACCGATACCAACCCACAAAATACGAGGATGCCAACTCACACAAGGAATATCAATATTAGGAGGTTTTTCTGCTCCAATATATACCATTGCTTTCTCTGTATTTTCTCTTATTATAGATTTAGAATCTTTGGTATTTTCAAAAATAAAAGGATGAGAAGAAGGTAAAGAATTTTGCCACCAATTTAAACCTAAATCTTGTCTAATTAAAGTAGGTAAATTACGAGCAATATTTATACTAACTTCTGTCCAATTTCCTTTTCCTCTTTGCCAACCAAATATATTGCCAAAAGTGTCGATCGAGGGTAAATTAAGATTATAAGATGCACTGGTAATTATTGCTTTTGCATCTAATTGATGAGCAATTAATTCTGTTAATTTATCTGCATTAGCTTGATGACCACCGAGTAAACTAATAACATATTTAGTGTGAGGATCGATAACTATGATTGCTGGATCTTTTTTTTTGTTTGTCAATAAAGGAGAAACTAAACGAACTACTGCACCGATCGTTAAACTAAAGATAATACCTTCAGAATTTTCCCAAATGTTAGCTAAATGTTGAGACAAAGATTCATGATAATATTTCGTATTTTTTAGAGTTGAATTAGGCTGTAAATTTACCAATTTTTCAGAAATTTTTAACTTTTCTGGTAACCATAAAATACCCTCACTAATTTTAACTAAAGATTGTAATTGAATAGCATTTTTTTCAGTAACAGTAATAAAATTGAGGGGAGAAAAATCAGTAAAAAGAATGGACATATTGATAAATAATTAATAGGCTATAGCAAAGTATATTTTAAAGTTAGGTAGAAAGTCTAATTTTTGAGCCTTCTTCGGTTTTATATACCTCGATTCTTGTTTGAAATGCCTCTTTAAATTGAGGCATATGAGTTACGGTCAATATACAAGCGAAGTCTTCCGCAATGGCGTTTAAAGCGGCAATAAGACGATCGCATCCTTCGCTGTCTTGAGTACCAAAACCTTCATCTACAATGAGTAATTGTAAGGGAGTGCCAGATCTTTGGGCTAAAATGCGGGATATTGCTAAACGAATGGCAAAATTGATGCGAAATGCCTCACCACCAGAATAAGTTTCGTACGATCGAGTTCCTTGACTATCGGCTATGATAATATCTAAAGTATCTTTCAAAGAAGCAGATTTACTGCTTCGGGCTTTCGGTTTTTGGGTTAAAAATTGAACATGTAACTGACTTCCTGTCAAACGAGCTAAAAGATTATTTGCTTCTGTTTCTAGCTGAGGTAAAATATTTTCAATCATCAAAGACTGAATACCGTTTTTGCCAAAAGCGATACTTAATTCCTGATAAATTCTATAGTTTTTCTGACATTCTTCTAAAATTTTTTCTAGTTTTAGTCGATCTTTTTCTCTATCTTTTAAAGTAGCTAAAGACTGCTCTAAACCACCTTTTTTTCTAAATAAATCATCAATATTTTTGCGATATTGTTCCCATTGTTGCTGTAAAGTCTGTAACTCTAAACTATAATCTTTCAAAGAAGATAACTGTTCTTCAATAGCTTTTAACTCTGTTTCGGTAGTTAATTTTTCTTGTTGATAGTTGTCTAAATTAGTGGTTAATTGTTGTAACTTTTTCTCTAATTGAGGATGTTGTTTTTTTCCTTCTTGTAATTGTAAATATTGAAATTCATAAGATTGTAATTGTTGTAAATTTTGTCGAATATTTTGATGATAATTACTATCATAATTAATCTCTTGAATTTCCCTGTTAATTTCATTAATTTTTAATTGTAAAGAAGAATTTTCAGTAAGTTTTTTAAACTCTAATTCTAACTCATTGATTTTGTTATCTAATTCTGGTTTTCGTTTCAATAATTTATTTAAGTCATTCTGGACATCTTTTATTTTTAACTGTTGATATTCTACTTTTCTTAAATTTGATTCTTCTTGTCTTAATAAAGCATGATCTTTCTCATTATAATTAAAGGATTCGATCGTGTTTTGAATTTCTAATAATTGTTGTTGAATTTCTGGAGCATAATTACCGCTAGTTAATAACTGTGTTAACTTTTCTTTTTCTGCTTGATTTTTCTCATATTGATTATATATATCTTCAATGGAATCTAATTGATTTTCTAATTTAATATAACTTTGTTTTAAAATATTTTCATTGACTAATTCTTGATTTAATTTTCCGTACTCAAGCCTTAATTTTTCTAACTCTCTTTCACAGTTTCTTTTTTCTGTTTTATAATGCCAAGATTCTGATTCTAACTGTTTTTCTTCTTCTCTTGTTTTCATGATTACATGAGTTAAATGATTGTCGTCTAATTCTCGATCGCACAATGGACACACAGCATGATCTTGATTTAAAATATCAAGTTTTTGATGTAATTTTTCTATTTGTTTTTCAATAGTTTTTTGATTATTCAAATAAATTTCAATTAAACTTTTTTGACTTTCTCCTTTTTCTTGGACTCTTTTTTGATAATTTTTTTTATTTTCTAATTCTTTAAGTTGTTTTTCTAAGTTAAAAAAATCTTGTCTTTTTTTGGGAACTTCTGCTAATTTTACGTGTAAATTCATTTCCTCCTGTTTAATTCTTTCTAATTCCATTTCTAATTTTGCTAACTCTCTTTCTAAAGCAGTTTTCAAATTTTGTTGTTGTTGTAAAAAAGGTACAATATCTTTTTGTATCTCATCTAATTGTTTTAATCTTTCTCGACACATTTTTAGGGCTTGAATTTCTGTTGTTAAATCTCCTGTTTTTATAACAATTTTTTCTAGTTCTTCCTGTTGTTTGATTAAGTTTTCAAGGTTAGTTTTTTCTTTTTGAATATTAAGAATTAAGTTATTACTTTCTTCCCTTAAATTTTCTTCTAATTTCTGTTTTTTAGTCAACAAATTCTGATAAATTTGAAATCGATCGTTTAACTGCTGATCTTCAACTCTTAAATCTTGTAAGTCTTGATATTTTTCCGTGATAATACTTTTTTGTTCGAGGATAATATTTAACTTATTAATCTCCTCATCAACGCCCATTTTTTCCGTTTCTAAAGTCTTGATACGTTGAATAATATTATCCAATTGATTCCTTTGCCATAATACTCGATCATGCAATGAATCTCTTTGACTATGAAGTAAATTAATTTCTTTAAGTTTAATAGATTTTTCTTCTTCCTTAAGCTGAAGATATTGTAAATCTTTTTCAGTATTTTCTAATTCTAAGTTTATAGCTTGTTTTTCTTCTAGTTGACTTAAAATATCTTCTAAATTTCGAGCTATTTCTTCACTTCTAATTTTATATTGTTTAGCTGAATCTTTTGCTGATTCTGCCAATTTTTCGTATTGTTCTAATTTTAATAAATCCGCTAAAATTTTTTTTCTTTCTGCTGGTTTTCGCAACATAAATTCATCGGCTCTACCTTGTCTTAAATAAGCAGAATTAATAAAGGTATCATAGTCTATTTTCAAACAATTTAAAATGTTATCTTGGGTATCTTTTAAACCTTTTCCTGATAAAGATTTATAACCATTACTACTAACAATTTGAAAATCTAAAGTCCCACTTCCCTTACGCTGACGAGTACGAATAATACGATAATATTCTTTATTATAAATAAACTCAAAGTCCACCCTTGTATTTTTCTCTCCTAAATGAATAATATCATCATCACTAACGGTACGAGTTTTACCCCAAACAACCCAAGTAATAGCCTCTAAAAGAGATGATTTTCCGGCACCATTTGCACCACAAATACAGGCAGTGTGAAGCCCATTAAAATCTAGATTTGTCGATCGATAACTTAAGAAATTTTTAAGGGTTAACTTTCTCGGAATCATAACAATTAGGGATTAGAAGTTAGGGGTTAGGGATTAAGGATTAACGGTTAAAGATTAATCAATAAATTCACCGTGTAATAAATTGAACTCAAAATTCTTGAAGTAGTCATTACTCACTACTTATTACTCATTGCTTCTTATTGTGGTTCGCCAAAAATGATAACCGATCGAGTAATTTGTTGCATTACTTCTGTGGTAACGTCACTAACGGCTAAACCTCCAGCAGTACGACGGCGGACAGATCTTAATATAACAAGATCATAATCATATTTTTCCGCAGTGTGTAGAATGGCTTGGGCAGGATTTGGATAACGTAATGTTTTGATTGTAACAGATATTTGAGAAGCTATCTTTTCAATAGCAATATTTAAGGCAGATTTAAAGATGTCAATTTGATTTTTAGTAACTTTTCGATCGTGGACATGAAGCAGAGTTATACTAGCTTTATTACTACTGGCAAAAATAGACGCAAAACGAATGGTATTAAGAGTTTTTTGATCTATATTTTTAACAGGTACAAGAATTTGATGGATATTAATAGGATCATCTAAAAGTTGCATGACAGCCACAGGACAATGAGAAGACCAAAATACATTATCAATTAAATTACCAAATAAACGAGCTTGAATGGTACTATTAGCACTCCATCCCATCACAATTAGATTAGCTTGGTTTTCTCTTGCTGTGCGACTGATAGCTTCCGCTAAATCATCGTCAATACGAATAACGGGCTTAACAGATACTTGAAATGGCTCACTATATTGTATTGCTCTTGTTAATAGTTTATTCCCGTTTCGTAATCCAATATTTAACTCTGGCTCATCCATATGGACATGAGCTTTTACAATAGATAAAGGTATCACTAATCCCGACTCAGAACGAGCTAAAATTGAACCGATTTCGATCAACATTTTTTCCGTTTGAGGATTGGAAATAGGTACAACCACGGTAAAAATAGATTGAGATCCTATGACGGATACTTCTTCTTTTTCAGAAATATTGACAGGTTGGATCAAAGAAACATCGACATCAGGCTGAAATAAATTACGAGCATATTTTCCGGTTAAAATAGGCCCCGTCACAGAAGTGATTAACATCATCACAATTACGGCATTAAACACCGCATCCGATAATAAACCCGCTTCCACTCCGACTAAAGTTGCCGCTAAAGTTGCCGCTACTTGAGGTAATGACAATGACCACATTGTTAAACATTGATCCCAACTATATTTATAGAGTAATTTGGGGATAAGTGCTGCTAAAAATTTTGCAATAAATAATCCTCCTACAATAGCAACGGTAAGAGCAAATTCTTGGCTTAAAGTTGAAATAAAACCTGATATGTTTAGAATAAGCCCGATCGAGACGAAAAAACAAGGTATAAATAAAGTACTACCGACAAATTCAATTTTTTCTTTAACCGGCCCTTTTCCTACTACATCATTGATGGCTAAACCGGCCAAAAATGCACCAACAATTTTATCTACATTGATTAATTGTGCGCCGACGGAAGCCAAAAATACTGCCAATAACACGAACAAAAATTGATTACTTTCTTCATCTCCTGTACGTCTAAAATACTCCTTTCCTACTTTATCAATGCCCCACAATACTCCAGCACAATATAAAACTAAACTTCCGATTTGAAAAATAAGAGTACCGACAGTAAACTCTCCCCCATGAATAGATACACAGATAGCTAACACCAATAAAGCGCCTATATCAGTAAAAATAGTTGCTCCAATGGTAATCACCACCGCTTCGTTACCCACAACTCCCAAGCGATTTACGATCGGATAACCTAAAAGAGTATGAGAAGCTAAAAGAGAACCGAGTAAAATAGAGGAATTTAATCCCATATTAAAGGTTAAACCGATTAAAGTACCAATTATAAGGGGAACAATAAAAGTACAAAACCCAAAAGTCAGAGAACGATTTTTACTCTTATGGAAGTCATCCAAATCAATTTCTAACCCTGCGACAAACATTAAATAAATTTTGCCGATGTCAGCTAATAGTTTGACAGATTCACTTTTCTCATCGAGTAATCCTAAGCCTTCGCCACCAAAAATAACACCAGCTACCAATAAACCGACTAACCCCGGTAACTTAATTTTTTCAAAAATGGGGGGAATGGTGACAATTACCAATAAAAGAATTGTAAATGTAATGAGGGGACTATCGGGAATTGCCTTAAAAAATTGTTCCATGAATATTAAAATTCGATCGGGTTAAATCTTTTATATCATACTTAAATTTTTTACCAATCAAAGATTTAAAGACATTTCTTAGAAAAAAAGATACGATTTACTAAAAAAATATTCTCCTAAAATTTGAATTTCAAATGTATGTTATAGTCTTTCTAATATAGCAAAATTAATTGTATCAATATTTATTTTTTCTATCTACCCATCATTGAATAAGTTCTTACCTATTAACTCTTACTTATTACTTATTACTTAAAAATCTTTTTTTCATCCTTATTAAAAAATTTTTTTCCTTTGATACCTAATTTTAAGAATAAATCTTACTTAATCAGTTTTATTTAAGAATAAACTTTTAAAAGAAAACATCTAAGTAGTTAAAAAAAAGGTAAACACTCAAAATTATAATTAATAACATTTTTCAGAAAAATACCGAAATATACTGATTGTTTAATAAAAAAAAGACATTATGATCGTGGATATAGAGAAATATTCTTCAAAATGAGGACGAGATTATGGAAGCAGAATTAACACTAGAGGAGAAATTGGATAAACCTTGGTGGAATCGTCCCCTATTGGGAGAAAAAACTCTCATTGATTATCTTTTCGGTCAATCTTTGCGCATTAATATTCCCCCAGAATATTTAACTCTTTATAATAGTGCGATCGAAAAAACAGAAAATATTAATTTAACTCTTAAAGCCTTATTCAACGAGAAATTTGCCAGTAAAGATTTTTTGGCTTATGCGAGAATTCAAAGTTATTTAGATAGATATTATCAGCATAAAAAACATTATTTTATAGTAGGTAAAGAATTTTTTAAACCTTTATTAGATAATTTAGATGTTTTTATCAAATTAAATGAAATAGAAAAAGAATATAATGATAGCACTTTTTTAGAATTTTATCATCAATGTCTTGAATTAATTAAACAACAACCTAATAAGCTAATTTTTCAAGAAAAATTAAGAAAGTTAAAACAGTATTTTCAGACACAAGTTGATCAAGAAAAAGAACAAGTAACCATCAGTGTTTATACAAAATATTTATTTGCTCTTTCCGAATCTCCTCACCTGTTAAATATCTTTTATCAGATTAAAATTAACAGAATTGAGAAATGGGAACTCCTGAAAAAAATTAAAGAGTTTATTGATTACAATATAAAACATGATATTGAGGAACTAAAATGTTTTGTTTTGTTAGTTAAAAATAACGAAAATGAACTAAAAGAAATCGCCACTAAAATTATCAAAATAAAAAAAGAAGAAGGGGAAGATTTTTTAATTATTTCTGGAATTTTGCAATATATAACCCTCAGCTATAAATATGAACAATATTATTCACAATTTCAACTTTTTTTAAGTTATTTAAGTAAATGGGAAAAAACTTACTCTTATATTATTAATTTTCGGGAAAAATATCCTAGTGATCAATACTATCATCCCCCTTATTTTAAAGTAAGGTTAGCTGGATTTGATCTGTACAAAAGCTATCATGATTATTTGAATACCAGTTATTTGACAAAATACATATAATTGAAAATGTTAGGTTTCAGATGTTAAATTATAGATTTATAACGGTTTTATTGTTTTTTGATAACCTAATCAATTTACGACTCTTTGAAGATTGTTATAGTTATTTCAATTAAGATTGAAACAATTTTTTTATTGACAATAATTATAAGTCGAATTATTTATAGATTTTGCTAAAAGTGCGTAACATTAGTTATTAACTCACACATACTCCAAGATAAATTGGCGAGAATAGGTAAAACGTGAGTTTTTGCTTCTATCTGAAATTTCCTTGACTCATTTTAGATTAATCCCAAAGTCAGGTATATTAGATTAGAATTTGTTACACACTCAAAAATAATCATTAAAGTATGAAAATAGTCGTCACTGGCGCGAGTGGCTTTTTAGGCAGACATCTATTACCTCAACTAAAAAAAGAATATCCTCAAGCAGAAATCATCGGTTTATCCTCTCAAAATTATGACTTGATGAATCCTCTTGAAGTTATCAAAATGTTTGAAGACTTACATCCTGAAATATTAATACATTTAGCTGCTTATTCAGGGGGAATTGGAGCGAATAGAGCTTACCCTGCAGATTTTTATTATCGTAACACTCTTTTAACTGCTTTGGTCTTTGAACAAGCCGCCAAATTTAATGTAAAAAAAATGATTTACACAATGGGAGGGTGTAGCTACCCTGCAACTGCTACTTCTCCTATTGATGAGTCCCAAATGTGGCAAGGTTATCCTCAAAAAGAAAGCGCTGGTTATTCTAGTGCAAAAAAAATGGGTATTGTTGCTTCTCAATCTTATCGTACTCAATATGGTTTAAATTCTGTTGTATTAATTCCGGGTAATTTATATGGGGAATATGATAATTTTCGGAATAATGAATCTCATGTTGTACCTGCGTTAATTCGTCGTTTTTATGAAGCGAAGTTAAATCAATTAGAAGAAGTTTCTATGTGGGGAAGTGGTACTCCTAAAAGAGATTTTGTTTATGCTCAAGACGTGGCAAAAGTTATACCTTATTTTATTGAAAATTATGATTCTAGTGAGCCGATCAATATTTCTTCTGGTACAACTACACCAATTAAAGAATTAGCTGAATTAGTTAAAGAAACTACTGGTTTTGAAGGTAAATTAACTTGGGATACCACTAAACCTGATGGACAAATGGTTAAAATTTTTGATGTTACTAAGTTAAATTCTTTAGGGTTATCTTGTGATACTAATTTAAAAGAAGGTTTAGAAAAAACTTTTACATGGTTAAGTAAAAATTATGAAAATCAAACCGATGGAATTAGACTCTAATTTGAAAATTATTATTATTGGTGGAGAAGGTTTTGTTGGTTCAGCTTATGCTCGTTATTGTCAGAAAAATAGTCTTGATTATTTAATCATAAATAGAGCTAATTATCAAGATAATATCGGTACAGAATGTGATTTATTAATCAACGCTAATGGTAATTCCAAGAAATTTTTGGCTAAAGAAAATCCTTTACTAGAATTTGATGAGTCTGTCCGTTCTGTGCGACGATCGTTAATAGATTTTCCAGCGAAAAAGTATATATTTTTGTCTTCTTGTGACGTTTATCCTGATTGTTCAACTCCCGAATCAACAAAAGAAGATACGATGATTGACATTTCACAACAAAGTCCTTATGGTTTTCATAAATATTTAGCTGAACAATGTGTGCGTCACTGTCATTCAGACTGGTTAATCTTTCGTATGGGAGGATTTGTCGGAGAAGGTTTGAAAAAAAACGCCATTTTTGATATTTTGCAAGAGGACAAACTTTGGTTGCATCCACAAAGCCAATTGCAGTACATTCACACTGATATAGCCGCACAAATCGTCATGGAGATTATCAAACAGGGATATACTAAGGAAGTTTTTAATCTTTGTGGTAATAGTTTAGTTAAATTACAGGAGATTATTGATTTAACTAAAAGTAAGGTGACAGTAAATTTGAATATTCCTCCTGTTTGTTATGAGGTTTCGATCGATAAAATTCAATCTATAGTCAATATACCTTCTACCCATGAAACCGTAATTGATTTTGTAAAATCGACAAAAAAATAAACCAATGAAACCATTAGATATTCTGCTCAATGGTTAATTATTCATTGCTAATTACTCACTGATAGCTAATAATAAATTATTAATAATTAAAGTAAAGAACTATGACAACAAAAGAAAGAACTCTGCCTAAATTTGATTATTCCACAGTTCAAATTAGTAAAGAAGAAAGTTTAATTTATTATGAAGATATGGTTTTAGGTCGCTTATTTGAAGATAAGTGTGCTGAAATGTACTATCGTGGTAGGATGTTCGGATTTGTTCACCTCTACAACGGACAAGAAGCAGTATCTAGCGGTATTGTTAAATCTCTCAAACCTGATTATGACTATGTATGTAGTACCTATCGAGATCACGTTCACGCTTTAAGTAGTGGAGTTCCTGCAAAAGAAGTCATGGCAGAACTTTTTGGGAAAGCGACAGGATGTAGTAAAGGACGTGGTGGTTCAATGCATATGTTTTCAGCAGAGCATAAGTTGTTAGGTGGTTATGCGTTTGTCGCAGAAGGAATCCCCGTCGCCACAGGAACGGCTTATCAAAGTATGTATCGTCGTTTAGCTTTAGGTGATAAAGATTTTGATCAAGTAACGGTTTGTTTTTTTGGAGATGGTGCTAGTAATAATGGTCAATTTTTTGAGTGTCTGAACATGGCCGCATTATGGAAACTACCGATTCTTTATGTTGTAGAGAATAATAAATGGGCGATCGGCATGGCTCACGAACGGGCGACTTCTCAACCAGAAATTTATAAAAAAGCTAGTGTTTTTAATATGGAAGGTTATGAAGTAGATGGGATGGATTTATTAGCCGTCAGAGATGTTGCTAAAAAGGCGATCGAACGTGCTAGGGCAGGAGAAGGTCCCACCCTTATAGAAGCCTTAACCTATCGTTTTAGAGGGCATTCTTTAGCCGATCCTGATGAATTAAGAGATCCCCAAGAAAAAGAATTTTGGAATGCTAGAGATCCTATCATTAAATTTGCTAAATACTTAACTGAGAATAATATTGTAACTCAAGCAGAACTAGACGCAATCGATCGAAAAGTAGAAGAAACTATTCAAGAAGCGGTGGAATTTGCAGAATCCAGTCCAGAACCAGATCCTAGTGAATTGTATCGTTATATTTTTGCTGAAGATTAGGTTATCTTACTGAAATTAAGAAAATAGTTAATTAGCAATTAGCTATTAGTTATCAGCTTATTGTGAAGTTAAATTTCTGATAAACATTAGTAATTGATTACTTATTCTTTAATAGAAAAAAGACTAAAGACTAAAAGCCAACAGCTAAAAGCTAATCACTTTAATTAAAAGTGTCTAAAATTATCACAAATGATTTAGATGTATATAAGTCTCAATTACTACTCCCAAAACCTTATTCATCAAAGGGTTTCTTGTATTTAACTGAGGCAATTATAAAGCTAACACCTAACACCTAACTCCGAACTTTGTATGACTTTGTTGGAGAGTCGAAAAACTGTATATTGGTAATGGTATAAAAAATAACTTATTATGAGAACTAATTATTGTGGCGACTTACGCCTCGAACATTTAGATGAAATTGTAACTCTTTTTGGTTGGGTCGATCGAAGACGGGATCACGGTGGTGTTATCTTTATTGATTTACGAGACAGATCTGGTGTAGTGCAAATAGTCAGCGATCCGAACCGTACTCCAGAATCTTACAAGAATGCAGAAAGTTTACGCAGTGAATATGTAGTAAAAATTATCGGAAAAGTATCTAAACGTCCGGGAGAATCCCTTAACCCCAAATTACCTACAGGGAAAATTGAAATTTATGCGACAAAGATAGAATTACTTAACGGTGTTGCTAAACAGTTGCCGTTTCAAGTTTCCACCGTTGAAGATGAAAACGTTAGAGAAGATTTAAGACTCAAATATCGTTATCTTGACTTAAGACGAGAACGCATGAGTAGTAACTTAATATTACGCCATCAAGTGGTTAAGGCAATGCGTCGTTTCCTTGAAGATGAACAAAATTTCATAGAAATTGAAACTCCTGTACTAACTCGATCGACTCCCGAAGGAGCGAGAGATTATCTAGTGCCTTCCCGAGTAAATGAAGGGCAGTGGTATGCTTTACCTCAATCACCCCAGTTATTTAAGCAGTTGTTGATGGTGTCAGGTTTCGATCGATATTATCAGATTGCAAGGTGTTTTAGAGATGAAGACTTACGAGCAGATAGACAACCAGAATTTACTCAGCTAGATATGGAAATGAGTTTCATGTCAGAGCATGAGATAATTGAGCTTAACGAAGGCTTAATTTGTCATATCTTCAAAAATGTCAAAAATATTGATTTACCTCGTCCTTTCCCTCGTCTAACCTACGCAGAAGCGATGAATAGATATGGTAGCGATCGACCTGATACCCGTTTCGGTTTAGAATTAGTAGATGTGTCGGACATCATGAAAGATTCGGGATTTAAAGTATTTGCTGATGCTATCAAAAAAGGCGGTACAGTGAAAGTTTTACCAATTCCAGATGGCAACGACAAAATTTCTAACGTCAGAATTAAACCAGGGGGCGACTTATTTACAGAAGCCACCATTGCCGGTGCAAAAGGTATTGCTTATATTCGAGTTAGGGAAAATGGAGAAATCGACACCATTGGTGCTATAAAAGATAACCTCACTCCTGAGCAAAAACAGATATTATTAGACAAAACTGGAGCTAAAGCAGGACATTTACTCCTATTTGGTGCAGGAGAAACCACTATAGTCAATAAATCTCTCGATCGCTTAAGATTAGTTCTAGGGGAACAATTGGGCTTGATTGATGAAGATAAAATGAACTTAGTATGGGTAACAGAGTTTCCTATGTTTGAGTGGAATGCTGATGAGAAACGCCTCGAAGCCTTACATCATCCTTTTACCGCACCAAATCCTGAAGATTTAGACGACTTAGCCAATGCCCGTGCCTTAGCTTACGACTTAGTCTTAAATGGTGTCGAAATTGGAGGAGGAAGTTTAAGAATTTATCAACGGGAAATACAAGAAAAAGTTTTCTCTACCATTGGCTTATCTGAAGAAGAAGCAAAAAACAAATTCGGCTTTTTATTAGAGGCGTTTGAATATGGTACACCACCTCATGGGGGGATTGCCTATGGACTCGATCGACTGGTAATGTTATTAGCAAAAGAAGATTCTATCAGAGATGTTATTGCCTTCCCCAAAACTCAACAAGCCAGTTGTTTATTAACAGAAGCACCAGCAGAAGTAGATAGTAAACAATTAAAAGAGTTACATATTGTTTCTACTTATAAAGCAAAATGACGGTTGACAGTTGAGAGTTGATAATTCTCAATTGTTTCTTTGGAATTTTCATACTCTAATGAGCATTTTATGTCAAAATTATTAAAAGATTAATATAAATAGGGTTAACATTACTGTTATGGCAGGTAAAATCAAAAAAGGTACATTTGTTAAAGCTATTCGTGAAAAATTAGTAAATAGTTTGGAAGCTAAAGCTAGTGATAATCGTTTCCCCTCTTATCTTTTCGAGAGTAAAGGTGAAGTTTTAGACTTCAATGAAGAATATGCTTTAGTTAGATTTTACACTCCTACTCCTAGTGTATGGCTCAAATTAGATCAATTGGAAATAGTCGAATAAATTATGACTAAACCTCTGACAGCTTGTCATATTAAAAATTTCCCCAAAGTCTCCATCATTGGGGCTGGAAATGTGGGTAAGACTCTTGCACAAAGAATAGTTGAGCATAATCTTGCAGATGTTTGTTTGTTGGATATTGTCGAAGGCTTACCCCAAGGCATTGCCCTTGATTTAATGGAAGCAAGGGGTTTAGAATTACACACACGCAAAGTGGTTGGCACTAACGATTATCAGGATACAGCTAACTCAGACGTGATTGTCATAACCGCAGGAATTGCCCGTAAACCGGGGATGAATCGGGAAGATTTATTGAAAATTAATGGGAAAATTGTCACAGAAGCGGCTCAAAAATGCGTTAATTACTCTCCCAATGCTCTTTATTTGGTAATTACTAATCCTTTGGATGTGATGACTTATTTGGTGTGGAAAACGACTGATTTAGCCACATCAAAAGTTGTCGGCATGGCAGGGGTTTTGGATTCTGCTCGTTTACAAGCATTTATTGCTATGGAATTGGGGGTATCTTTTAATGATGTACAAGGAATGGTATTAGGTGGCCATGGAGATTTAATGTTACCATTACCTCGTTATTGTACCGTAAGCGGTATTCCTATTACGGAATTGATGGATGAATCTACTATTAATCGTTTAGTGCAACGCACAAGGGATGGTGGTGCAGAAATTGTGAAATTATTGAAAACTGGTAGCGCTTTTTATGCTCCTGCTTCTTCTGCTTATTATATGATCGAGTCAGTATTGTTAAATCAGTCTCGTTTATTACCTGCGGCGGTGTATCTGCAAGGGGAGTACGGTTTAAATGATATTTTCTTGGGTGTACCCTGTCGTTTGGGATATTGTGGTGTTGAGCAAGTTTTGGAAATTAATCTTACTACTAAAGAAATAGATGCTTTACAAGAGTCGGCTCGATCGGTTCGTGATAATATCGATTTAGCACTTACCCAATTAACAATTAATAATTAAAAGTTTCTTCTATTCATTATTCATTAAGCTAAGACGCATTTAACTTACATTTTTTCTATTAATAAAAAACGGTGAAACTCTTAACCCTTGCCTTTTGCCTATTGCCTACCTTCACCAGTCAACTTAGATTCGTAGTAGCTTATTCACTATTCACTATTCACTATTTTAATGTTTGATCGAGAAAAAGATAGACCAACATGGGATGAATATTTTATGTTAATGGCAAAGTTAGCAGCAACTCGCTCAACTTGTCTGGCTTTTCCTGTGGGTGCAGTTATTGTAAAAAATCGTCAAGTGTTGGCAACAGGTTATAATGGCTCTCCATCAGGTTCAATTCATTGTACAGCTCAAGGTTTTTGTTATGAAGGGTTAAGTAGTTGTGATGCTAGTAAAACTTTACCATCAAGAGCAGTTCATGCGGAAGCAAATGCGATCGCCCAAGCAGCTAGACACGGTATCGCTACGGATGGGGCAACTATTTATGTTACTCTTGAGCCTTGTATTGCCTGTTTAAAGTTGATTATTTCCGCAGGAATTAAAGAGGTTTTCTATGAAACTAATTTTAATATGGGAGAAAAATTAATCGTCAGAGATTTTTTTGTTAAGGATAATTTAGTTAATTTGTATCCTATGAGGGTAAGAGAAAATGTAGCACAAACCGCTAGTAATTTTTTAATTGAGCCTGTTTCGGTAGTTAAACTATAATTGAGTAGTCAGTGGAATTTTAAGACTAGCAAACTAAATGATTGCTGACTATTGATAGCTGATAGCTTCGTGTTATAAAAAAATATGGTTTCATCTGAATTAATTATCCCCGAACTTAGTCTCGATCGAGATTGTACCACTTTATCTCGTCACGTTTTACAACAACTAAAGAGTTTTTCTGCCGATGCTCAAGATTTGAGTGCGATAATGAGTCGCATTGCTTTGGCAGGAAAATTAATTGCTCGTCGTCTTAGTCGTGCGGGTTTAATGGAAGGAGTGTTAGGATTTACAGGAGAAAGCAACATACAAGGAGAATCCGTCAAAAAAATGGATGTTTATGCCAATGAGGTGTTTATTTCCGTTTTTAAACAAAGCGGTTTAGTGTGTCGTCTCGCTTCGGAAGAAATGGAAAAACCCTATTATATTCCTGAAAATTGTCCTATTGGTCGCTATACTTTATTATACGATCCGATCGATGGCTCATCCAACGTAGATATTGACTTAAATGTCGGCTCGATTTTTGCCATCCGACAACAGGAAGGAGAAGATTTAGACGGGGAAGCCAAAGATTTATTACAAGACGGATCAAAACAAATTGCCGCAGGATATATACTTTATGGGCCTGCAACCGTGTTGGTTTATACTATGGGTAAAGGTGTCCATTCTTTCTTTTTAGATCCTAGTTTGGGGGAGTTTATCTTAGCACAGGAAAACATAAAAATTCCAGATCAAGGCTCTGTGTATAGCGTTAATGAGGGTAATTTTTGGCAATGGAATGAGTCTATTAGGGATTATATCCGTTATGTTCACCGTCATTATGGTTATACAGGACGTTATAGTGGTGCATTAGTGGGAGATATTCACCGTATCTTAATGCAAGGGGGGGTATTTTTATATCCAGGTACAACAGACAAACCTGAAGGCAAATTAAGATTATTATATGAAACTGCGCCTTTAGCTTTTATTGTTGAACAAGCAGGGGGCAAAGCATCCGATGGATTAAACCGAATACTAGATATTGTACCAAAGAAAATTCACCATAGAACCCCTGTGATTTTAGGTAGTAAAGAAAATGTTGAGTTAGTTCAATCTTTTATTACACAAGTTGATAATCATAAGGGTTAAAGCATTAATATAATAAGTATTCTGTCATTGCGAGGCAACGAAGTAATCTTTTCAATCGGCTATAATTAACCGTATAAGTACATAAATGGTAAACTAAAAATAAAATTAGTCATTTAGCATTATGGATGCAATCACTTATACTCAAGCCCGAAAAAATTTTACCCATGTAATGAATCAGGTTTGCGAAAATCATGCCCCAATTATCATTACTCGTCAATCAGAAAAACCTGTTGTCATGATGTCTCTTGAAGATTATAGTTCTCTCGAAGAGACATTATATTTATTAAGAAGTCCAAAAAATGCTCAACGACTTTACAAAGCATTAGGAGAATTAAAACAAGGAAAATACGAAAGCCATGAGTTAATCGAAGATGAATAATAATTATGAAAATTTCCTTTTTGGAAGACGGTTGGCATGATTATTTGTATTGGCAAAATCAAGATAAAAAAACTTTAAAAAGAATTAATCAAATCATCAAAGATATAGAAAGGAATCCTTATGATGGTATTGGCAAATCTGAACCCTTAAAATTTGATTTTAGTGGATTATGGTCAAGACGTATTAATCAAGAACATCGCTTAATTTATCAGATTTTAGACGATGAAATTATTATTATTCAATGTCGTTATCATTATTAATTATGAGATAAAATTGTTATCCATCACTTCAGATAAAATTATTGTATCAAAAACTCGATCAAATTTTTATGAGTAATTTAGTAAAATTATTAGTAATTAGTAATGGTCATGGAGAAGATATTATTGCCTTAAAAGTTATTAAAAAATTAAAAGCAATTAATCCTCATATCTCGATCGTATCTTTACCATTAGTAGGAGAAGGTTTTGCTTATGTTCAAGAAAATATACCATTTATTGCTCCCGTAAAAAAAATGCCTTCCGGTGGTTTTATTTATATGGATAATAAACAATTATGGAAAGATGTTAATAATGGTTTAATTGGGTTGACTTTAACTCAGTTTAATGCTGTTAAATCTTGGGCAAAAAAAGGAGGTTATATATTAGCGGTAGGAGATATTTTACCTCTTTTATTCGCTTGGTTAAGTCGAGCAAATTATAGCTTTATTGGTACTGCTAAATCTGAATATTATTTACGAGATGAAGAAGGTTTTTTACCGAATATTTCTAAAATCGATCGAGTTTTTGGTTCAATCTATTACCCTTGGGAAAAATGGTTAATGAAGGATAAACGTTGTTTTGGGGTTTTTCCAAGAGATTCTATTACAACAACAGCACTGCAAAAAGAAGGTATTTCTGCCTACGACTTTGGGAATCCGATGATGGATGATTTAACTATATCTGCCTTACCTGTCGATGATGAACATTTATTAAGAATTTTACTACTACCCGGTTCAAGATTACCTGAATGTATAGATAATTGGGAATTAATACTTACGGCTATTGATGGTATTATTAATAGTCAATCTAAAGACTTAATTTTTATAACAGCGATCGCACCTTCTTTGAATTTGGGTGATTTTACTGTAAAATTAGAAAATCAACAATGGCAAGAGGAGACAATAAAATCCGTAAATATACCGATTAACGATCGTAAGATAATGTTATTTACTAAGAGAAAGGTAAAATTAATCTTAACTCAGAACGCTTACGCCCAATGTTTGAACTATTGCGATTTATCTATAGCTATGGCTGGTACAGCCACAGAACAATTTGTAGGATTAGGAAAACCAGCTATCGCCTTTCCGGGTAATGGAGCACAGTACAATCAACAATTTGCTCAAAATCAAAGCCGTTTATTAGGCATTTCTCTACAGTTAGTTAACCATCCGGAACAAGTAGCAGAAAAGTTACAAGAGTTGTTATCACAACCAGATTTATGGCAATCCATCGCCGTTAATGGAAAAAAAAGATTGGGAGATAAAGGTGCGGCGGAAAGAATAGCAAAATTTATTATCAAAAAAATTACCCCCTTAATGGACAATAGTTAAATCAATTATGGATGTTCAAGAATTAATCGAAAGATATCATCGAGGAGAAACAAATTTTCAGAAAGTAGATCTTCAGGGGCAAACACTAGGTAAGATCAATTTAAGTAGAATCAATCTCAAAGAAGCAGACTTAAGAGATGTTAACTTAGTTGATTGTATTTTACCTCAAGCTAACCTGAAAGAAGCTAATCTTACTAATGCGATAATTCAAGGAAATTTAAAAGAAGTTAACCTAATTCAAGCTAATTTAACCGCCGCTAATTTAGAAAAATCTGATTTGACAGATAGTAGTTTGCGCAATGCTATTCTTACGGAAACAAATTTTAGTTATGCCATTTTAACCTGTAGTTTATTACATGATAGCAACCTCAAAAAAGCTAATCTCAGTCATGCAAAAATGCTTAATTGTCTTTTAAGTCGTGCTAATTTGACGGATGCTAATTTACAGGGTGCTAATTTACAAGGGGCGAATTTAACTAATGCTATTCTGATGAATGCTAACCTCGAAGGGGCTAATTTATCTCTCAGTCAAATGAATGGAGTTAATGGAGTGGGTATAATTGCACCTCATG
Organism: Geminocystis sp. NIES-3709; assembly: GCF_001548115.1. Lineage (GTDB taxonomy): Bacteria > Cyanobacteriota > Cyanobacteriia > Cyanobacteriales > Cyanobacteriaceae > Geminocystis. The sequence continues at coordinate 1,790,314 of NZ_AP014821.1, forward strand.
CGAATTTTAGTCACGCTAACTTAAGTGGTGGTAACTTCGCTAATGGTAATTTTGAAAATAGTAATTTTTACGATAGTGTGATGATTTGGAGTAGTCTTAAAATGACTAATTTTTCCCATGCTAATTTATCAGGTGCGAAACTTTCTTGGTCTAATTTTACTCGATCGAATTTAACTAAAGCGAATTTAGTCAATGCTAATATTAGTCAAGTTAATTTTGAGCTCGCTAATTTAGAGGAAATTGTCATTAAAGAGTGAACTATTTCTAATGATTCATTACTAGAGTCATCGTCTGGGAAATAGATTTGAGAAAAGAGTTAGCAATTTCTGGCTCTAATTTGTCCGTTGAATCATCCCAATTGATTAAAAATGAGTAATAAGCCCAATGATTTTCAGAAAAACGTACCCCTCCTGCAATCGATAAAGCATATTGGGGAGTAAAACTAATGCTTCCTCCTTTAACGTAGCCTAATGCCCCTTCAGGGATAAATTTATTAATAATATTAGGAAGGCTTAATATCCTTTTAAATTCGGTTAATGTCTCTGATTTTTGAAAAAATTTTCCTTGCAAAGCCTCAGCATAAAAGTTGACAAAATCTTGAGGAGAAGACATCATCGTTTGTCGATTATTAATAATATTTCTGGTGGGATTTTTCAAATTATTGATCTCTTGAGAGATTTTTTGCCAACCTAAATCTATGTTATTATCTGCACCTAAAAGATAAGAAAAAAAGATTCTAGTACTATCAGGAATTATGGTATTTTTGAGACCTATTTCTTCTATTAATTGTCTTACTTTTTCAGGATTTATATGATGAAGAATCATATCCGTTGCTGTGTTGTCACTGTGCATCATCATCGCTTCTAAGGCAATCAAAGCAGTTGTTTTTCCTGATAATTCTTCAAATACTGGACTAGATAATGTTCTAACGTTATCATCGATCGAGAGTTTATCCGTAAATGTTACTTTTCCAGCCTCCATTTGTCGCAAAAATTCTGTTAAAACATAGACTTTAAAACTGCTACCACAAAAAAGCGACATCTCAGGATTTAAAGAAACTTTCCAAGAAGTATTATTTTTTATTGCTAAAACTTCCATCGCTTTTTGTCCGGGTAATGAAGAAAAAAGATTAATAATTTTTGTTTGTAAATCCTGAGAATTATTAACTGCTTTTGTAGCAAGAGGATAGAAAGTTGTTGCTAAACCACTAATACCTAGTATTTGTGCAAAATAACGGCGAGATAATTTCATAATAAGTTTTTAATGTAATTGGATAAAAGGGGAACTAAAAAATTACATAAATTTTGACTTTTAACCGAGAATTTTTTAAATTATATAGCAACAAACGGGATAGTTAGGATAAATAAATTATTACAATTTTTCCACAATTCAGAAAATAGGGAATAAACAATATAAAAGTGTCTTAATCAACTCATTATCGGCTATGGCAGTCTTAAATAATTTGTGTAAAATTTCCTAATTCCTAATTCCTAACTCGTAATTCCTAACTCCCAATTCTTAATATCTTTCGTCAATTACAATCCATTCATAACCGTTAATGATGCCTTGAAAATAATCAGACATCGTTTCTATGGGATAAGGAGTATTACCATTTTCCCCAAACCATCGATCGTAAATATCAATGGAACTTGGAGTATCTGTCACAACTCCTTGCATAAATTTGACAATGCTATAATTAACCAGATTACGCCATCGAGATTCATCTTCAGGAAGACTACAAGCATAAGATTCTATCATGTAAGGAAATTCTGGCACAATTTCGTATTTTTTCGGGTTATCCGCCTGTTTTTTCAAGGCTTGTAATAAAATACCATCTCCAGCAAAACTATCTATTTCACCTTTTTGTAATTTTTGCCATCCTTCTTCTTCACTGGAAACAAAAATTAATTGAGCATCTTTAGCAAAGATTTTCATCGCTTTTTCATTAGTTGTGTTGGGAATTACCCCAATTTTTGCTCCGGCTAAAGAGTTGCTGTTGGCAAAACCACTTCCTTGAGTAACAATCATTTGTGTGCCACTAGCAAAATAACTCACTGAAAAATCGACAATTTTTTCTCTTTCCCATGTTATGGTAGTTGAACCACATTCAATCTGAATATCACCATTTTGGATTTTTTCAAAACGATTATTGGGATCAACTTCAATTAACTCTAATTTTATTGGTTTTCCCAGTTGTTTTTCTGTTTCCGAGCGAATCAACTCTAAAATATCTAAAGAATAGCCGATGGGTTTTCCCTGATTATCAGAAAAAGCAAAAGGAGGAGTATCTTGACGATAACCGGCTTTGATAACTCCAGTATTCTTGATTTGATCCAAAATTTCTCCAGCTAATACAGGCATTTGTACCCCACTAACTAAAGAAAATGAAAGCACGATCGAAATTAACTTATTAAACATTATCGATAAAAAATCTTTTTGGACAAATTAAACAATTTAAGAAATAAAATGATCGGTTTTACTCCCTTTTCAGAGGTATTTTATCTTGAGTGAGTCTTAGATTCCGAAAAAACCTAGAACTAGAAACTCCTACTATTTGCAGTTTTTCATATTGGATATTAATTGTCGCATTTACATTTCCATCATGGTTATTATTGCAATTAGGGCAAATCCAAATCCATTGTATTATTATATGGCATAGCAAACTATTCACTTTATTTAAGCATAATGCAAAACATAAGCTAAAAATAATCTTATTCAGCAAATCTAGTTCCTTCGGAAAATTGACTTTATCTCAATGTAAGTTAAAATTTGATCTTGATGAGAATAATTTTATATATAACTAATGGATACAAATAACGCTGTTTTACGTCAAGAAATTATTGGTTCAAGACGTTTTAGTAATCTTTGGTGGGCTAGTGTCGTTTCTATCGGTGGTATCGGTTTTTTATTAGCTGGTTTGTCTAGTTATTTTCACACTAGCTTCCTCCCTCTAACAGATACTTCTACCCTTCAATTTGTTCCTCAAGGTATTGCTTTAACCTTTTACGGCGTAGCGGGTACATTACTAGCCTTATATTTATGGGTAATGATTTTTCTTAATGTGGGTAGTGGTTACAATGAGTTTAATAAAGAAAAAGGCAAAGTAACTATTTATCGTGTGGGATTTTTAGGAAAAAATCGCCGTATTGAATTGGTTTATGAGTTAGACGATATTCAAGCAATTAGGGCAGAAATTAAAGAAGGTTTAAATCCTAAAAGAACGTTATATTTGAGGGTTAAGCCAAAAAGAGATATTCCTTTAACTCCTGTAGGTGAACCTATTTCTTTATCTAAATTGGAAAATCAAGGTGCCCAATTAGCTCGTTTTTTAACCGTACCTTTAGAGGGCTTATAAAAATTGGACTAGGAGAAGGGGAAGATAAGACAGGAAGATTGATTTAATTATTGGCGAAGGTAAGGAATAGTATTAATAGTTGAGATAAAATGTCTTAAAATTACCTCAGTTCGATGCAAAATGTATGGGTAATACCAAAGTATTAGGTATTACTTGTTAGGTATAAGGTAAATAATTGTTCAAAAACTGTTAACAATTGATTTTACTTAGATTAATTTAATTAAATAATTCAATCAGATTTAGTATTGTTAGAACCTAAATCCTAAAACCTATCTACATCAAGGGTTTTTTCTCGAACTCAGGTTAAAATTGATTTTAGGTAATTATTTACTAAATTTAATATTCATTACTGGGTAAAGTTTTGTTCGTTACTACTCTTAAACTTTTATTCATCACGAATTTTGTTTTTCTAAAATTTTTGTGAATAGTTGCTATATCAACGATCGTTACGTTTAAATATTACTTCCCTATTGTCAATTTTGGACAAGTTTATTACTGTCATTTTATTTCAGTACATAACAACTATTGTACGAACACCTAAAATCAATTTTAGGGCGGTTTAAGTCAATTCTTAGTCCTACATTCTAAACTTTACACCTTACACAATATTATTAAGTATTTCTAATGAGGTTAATCATTGTGATATAATTATTGATAGGAGCAAATTTTAAAAGATAATTCCTATGTTGAATCTTAAGTATTTATAACTACTGCTTATGTTGTATTTAGTTTTCTGTAAATTCATTGGATAACAGTAAGTAATGCTTTAATATTTTATGATGTTATTCAAAATTTCACTATCTATAAATCAGGAGTTAATGACGTGATTTCTATTACACTGCCTGTTAATGTTAGTAATTGGAAAACTGTTAGTTTCGCCTCCACTTTATATCTTTGTCCAGTTCTTGATTTATTATTAGAAAAAATACCGAAAGAATTACACCCAGAAATTAGATTGGGATTACAGGAAGCCCTAGTGAATGCGGCAAAACACGGCAATAAATTGGATCCTAGCAAAAGAGTAATCGTTAAATTTTCTTATTGTCGAGGAGAATATTCTTGGTTAGTTTGTGATCAAGGTGATGGATTTATCAGAGATTGTTGTTGCCCTTTAGAAAAACTTGATTTGCCTCCAGAAGAGGCGGAAAATGGTAGGGGACTTTGTTTATTACATCAAATATTCGATCGAGTGTTATGGAATAATCAGGGTACTCAAGTCAAACTTTGTAAACAATTTCATAAATTCCCTAAACCTTCTTCTCTCACATCCCCATGAGTTTTTTTATGACCATGAGTAGGACAAGGTAAAGGGTTAATACTACGATCAAGCCAACCTTGAGCTTGATTAATTCTTTGTAAGGCTTCTTCTGGCTCGTCATTGAGCAAATAGACTAAACTAGATGCTAATTGTTGTAATGCTTGTGCTTTACGATTATTTTTGAGTTTATGCCAATCATAAGAACTAATTGTCATTTTTTCTGCGAGTAACTGTGCCAATTCCAAATCACTCATATTCGTTACAGATTTTGATTCTACATTTAAACTCATCTTGTTATAATTCTCCTTAGTATCTTGTTTTTATTGTAGAATGTCTGACCACGAAACTAAATCCGATTCCCCAGAAATTGATATTACCGATGCCATCGCCAATATAGAGTTTTCTCTTGAAAAAATAAAAGAACGTCATCAACAAATTATACTCGATCGAGCTAGAAAAGAAGAATTAGAACAAAGAAAACAAGAAATCAAAGAATTGCAGAAAAATAATACTCAAGATTCCCTTAAAAGTGAACTGCATTTTTTAGAACAAGAATTAACACAAATAGAAATACGACTAGAGAGTGAATTGTTTAAATGGAGCAGTTTAAATGAACCTTTTTGGCAAATAGTCAGATTTGTCGGGATTGGTATTATTATTGGTTGGTTTTTGAAAACCTACTCAAGCCCCTGAGAAAAACGAACATTCCTCATTTCTTGACACTAACCGAAAATTTGCGTAATTTAACTGATGTCGATCGAAGATTAATAACTGACAATGGATATAGATAAAAAATCTCTATGACTGGGGAACTATATCTACAAAATTTATAAAATTAGGTTGTTGATCATGAGTAATTGTCATAATATCTCAACATTAGACCGACAAGGACGATTTCTTTCCACTGTTTCCAACTCCTGTAAAATAATGGTGGTGGATGATCAACCCCTAAGTCTTTTACAAGCTGTTGATTTAATTCACTATGAAGGTTATAACTCGATCGAATGTTTAGATAGTCGTGAGGTGCTGACATTAGCCTTTGAACATCAACCTGACGTTATTTTAATGGATATTGTTATGCCAGAAATCAACGGTTTTGAAGTAGCAAAAATGCTTAAATTACAACCTCAAACTAAATATATTCCAATTGTTTTGATGTCTGTTACCGATGAGCCGAATTTATGGAAACAAGCCTTTAATATTGGTGTGGAAGAAGTTATTTTAAAACCTTTAGATCACAATTCATTATTTCCTAAACTCAAAATTTTAAGCCAACAAAAACGCCTCAATGAAGGATTAAATCAGACTCAAAAAGTTTTATTTTCTCTCGCTATGGCGATCGAAGAACGATCAATTAATACTGCTCAATCTCCGTTAAAATTAGCTAATTTAGCAATGAAATTTGGTCAATATTTACAATTATCTGATACGGATATAGAAGATCTTGTTTCTGCTGCTTATCTCCATGACATAGGTACAGTAAGTATTCCCGATTATATTTTAGGAAAATCAACCCCTCTTACTCCAGAAGAAAAAGAAGTTATCCGTCAACACGTTATCATCGGTGAACAAATTTGCCAACCTTTAAGTAATAGATCCAATTTATTAACAATTATTCGTCATCATCATGAAAAATGGGATGGTACTGGTTATCCTGATGAATTAAGCCAAAAGAATATCCCCTATCTCGCCCAAGTTTTTCAGATGGTAGATATATATGATGCACTTACCAGTGAGCGTTCTTATAAATCATCTTACTCCATCGATCATTCTTTAGAAATTATGGAAGAAGAAGTAAGCAAAGGTTGGCGTAATCCTGAACTTTTTTGTCAATTTAAAAACTTTATTTTAAATAACCGACTCTGAACTCTGTTAAATTAGAGTTGATCTATCAAGAATTTTGAAAATCTATATGAGTACTTTAATTGCGATCGCCTACGACGACATTTTCAAAGCCGAAGAGGTAAGATTAACCCTTGCTAAATTACAAAGAGAACATTTAATCGAATTAGAAGATGCCGCTGTTGTTGTCAAAAATAGTGATGGAAAAATCCAACTCAAACAAGCCGTTAACTTAACTACTGCAGGTGCCGCTAGTGGAGGTTTTTGGGGATTATTAATCGGTACTTTGTTTCTTGTACCCTTGTTGGGTGCGGCAGTGGGTGCGGCGACAGGTGCGATTGGTGGTGCATTAAGTGATATTGGAGTCGATGACAATTTCATGAAAGAATTGGGAGAAACCTTACAACCTGATACCTCCGCTTTATTTATCCTTATCAAAAAAGTAACCCCCGATAAAGTTTTAGACGAAGTAAGCAAATATGGTGGTAAAGTTTTACGCACTTCTTTAAGTAAAGATGATGAAGAACAATTACAAGCCGTTTTAGATAGTCATGGTGTGAAATCTTAGAATAATTAGAGTCTGCTGTGAGTTATAGTAATTTTAATTAACATTGCTACAATTTGTAGGGTGGGCAATGCCCACCAAATACTGTTTTAAGGAGAGGTTAATTTTTTGATGTTTTTTCTTAATTAAAGTTTGCTGAATAAATCAGAAGACTATTAAAATTAAGGATTTCTGCATACTATATGAACAAAAAAGTGCGCAGTTTTATCAATTATTACTCAAAAACCTAGCATTTTTCACTTATTTTTTTAAGAACCAGCTTATTTATATATGTGTTACACAAAAAAAACCTCAAAACCTTGATTTTTCATTAGTATTTTACTACTTGGGAAATAATCAAATTTTGTACTTGTGCGATCGCAGGATTAAGTTCATAAAGACGCTGAAAAGGATTATTTAAAAACGCTTCTTGTTCTTGTTTTATCATGGCTACATCCTGACGCACTAATCCATCCAATAACCCTTTAGCTGTACCAAAAAGACTATTTTTGAGAAAACGACGAAAAGCAACGGGTAATTTATGTAAGCGCCAAAAAGCCTCTAAAGAAGTAAAGTGAACTAGATAAGCCTTAGTTGTAGTTTCGTCTATAGGACAAAATAAGCAGTATATCTTGAAATCCTTACCTAAAGTAGAACTCCAATGAGGATAAACATAGCTTACCGTTAAAGGTTCGGGATGCAAACGACGTAATGCAGGAAAAAATAACTGAAAAATTGACCAGATTTTGTCGATACGGTAATAACTTTGAGCCTCATATAATACGTCAACTCGATCGATCTCTGTGGTAATATTCTTTAAGGAAGCAGAAGCCCAAGCCTGATAATTATCGTGTAAGTGTCCATGATACATATCCATTAAATTTTCAATCAGGAAAGAAAAATGTCCAGGACACTTAATAGTTGTCATGCTACCAATATAATTAAGATGCTCCCACTCTGGCAATCCCATCGGTTTAACTTTTTCACTATCACCATCACCCGGAAATAACCAGATAAAACCATCAAATTCTCTCACAGGATAAAGTTTCAATTGACAACTAGGTAATTTTTGTTTTTCCGTTAGATAGGGTACAAAGGAACATTTCCCATCACCATCAAAACGCCAACCATGATAAGCACATTCAATGTTATTGTTTACTATTTGACCATCACTTAATTTTACTTGACGATGAGGGCATCGATCGTCTAAAGCCTTAATTTCCCCTTTTTCATTGCGAAAAAGTACTATATTTTTTCCCCATATAGTAACTCCGATAGGCGTATTTTTTACTTCAGCACTACTAGCTACCACATACCAATGATTAAGATTAATACCACAGGTGCGAATATTCGGTTTAACGTCTAATTGTCCCATCCTAATTTCAAATCTAAATTATATTCTGCCAACTATAATTGTTAGAATATAACGAAAATTGGTTTTAGTAACAAAAAATGAAGATAAAACGTCAATATATTATTCTTCTTACTCTCTTGATTTTAACAGCTTCGATCGTACCCAACTTTTGGCAATTAGGTATGACAGGAATAGTTGGTTTTTTCCTTGCTTATTTAACAAAAGGTAGTCGCAAAGTTAAAACGAAATAGAAATAAAGCAGAAACACCTTTATAAATTTAAAGATTTTTGCATCATACCTAAATAAACTTAGCAGCTGCATTAACTAACTCATCAGCTACCCGTATAGAATAGGGTTTAATTAGCCACCAGATAAAAGGCGAAAGCCACCCCCTTAAAGTAATTGAATAAGAGATATAACTACCGCATAAAGTCGATTCTATCTGATAGGTGATGCGCTGTTCTATTCCCGGAATAGCTAACAAACGGATACTTAATAATTCTCTCGGTTTTACATTCTCTACAAAAATCCGAATTGGAATTGGAGTTAAACGGGTAACGGCTTGAAAAATTAAGCCCGGTTTGGGTATTAAACCTTTAGGTAAATCAGTTTGAGAAAAAAGAGGATGCCATGACATATCCGCTAAATTAATTAATTTTCGCCACACTATATCAACAGGGACATTACTAACTACCCGATAAGTTTTATAAAAGGAAAATTGACATAATAATTTACCTCCCCCCGCCAATAACTTAAAAGAAAAACTTAGAATCATGATAAACAATTAGGAATTAGGAATGAGCAATTAGGAATTAATAGATTTTTCTTTAGTATTCTAGTATTCTCGTCTTTTTTCTGTTGCAGAATATTAAGATCTTCTAATAATCATAGTCTAATGATACTCTCACAGTTTAGATTGGTAAATTGTAAGTTATTTTAATAAATTTTTATATGAACACCGCAACCACATCTGAAACTAACGTTAATCAATCACCTACTTTACCTCCAGAGGATGCAAAAGCCAGAGTTAGTCAATTTATGCAAACTCTTCAAGATGAAATTTGTACTGGGTTAGAAAAACTAGACGGCAAGGGTAAATTTAAAGAAGATAGTTGGCAAAGAGAAGAGGGTGGTGGAGGTCGATCGAGAGTGATGACCGATGGTAATATATTTGAACAGGGTGGAGTCAATTTTTCTGAAGTTTGGGGTAATAATCTACCCCCTAGTATTCTACAACAAAGACCTGAAGCTGAGGGACATTCTTTTTATGCCACGGGTACATCTATGGTATTGCATCCTAAAAACCCTTATATTCCTACAGTACACCTTAATTATCGCTATTTTGAAGCTGGCCCTGTATGGTGGTTTGGTGGTGGTGCTGATTTAACACCCTATTATCCTTTTGCTGAGGATGCTAAACATTTTCATTCTACTTTTAAACAGACCTGCGATCGACATAATCCTGAATATTATCCTGTCTTTAAACGCTGGTGTGATGAATATTTTTACCTCAAACATCGCAACGAAACTAGGGGTATTGGTGGTCTATTCTTTGATTATCAAGATGGGACAGGAGTGTTATACAAAGGATCTCATAAAGATAAATCTGCGGCAGTTTATAGTAATTCCTTACCACCTCAAAATCATCGCACATGGGAGGACTTATTTTCTTTTATTCAAGACTGTGGTAGAACTTTTCTCCCCGCTTATGTGCCTATTGCTGAAAAACGTCATGATATGGAGTATAGCGATCGAGAACGACAGTTTCAATTATATCGTCGAGGGCGCTATGTAGAATTTAACCTAGTTTACGATCGAGGCACAATATTTGGTTTACAGACTAATGGACGAACAGAATCCATTTTAATGTCATTACCTCCGTTAGTGCGTTGGGAATACGGCTATCAACCAGAACCGAATACCCCTGAAGCAGAATTATATGAAGTGTTCTTAAAACCCCAAAATTGGGCAGAATAATATAATAGTCAGTAATGAAACATCAATAGTGGATAATTATTCATTATTAATTGTTTTAATTACTCATCAATGACTAAATCAGGTAAAATATGAGAGTGTATCGAGTCAAACTTGTAAACAAACTTATCTTTGACTTATAACCAACCAAAATAGCAATCTTTACTCAGATGAAACGTCGGTGATTACCTTAACTCTATTACATCCTCTCAAATCAGTTGCAGTTCAAAAATGGAACTTTGAACCTAATTCAGTAATAAGAATTGGACGGGCTAATGATAATGATGTAGTCTTATATAGTGCTGTTGTCTCTCGTCATCATCTCGAAATTAGACCTAGAGGAGATGATTGGGCTTTGGTTAATTTAGGTTCAAATGGTACTTTCATCAACGGTAAAAAAATTAATAAAGTTTTGGTAAAAGATGGGATGATCATAAGATTGGCAAGTTCTGGCCCTAAAATTAAAATTACCCTAAGTCAAGAAGTAGAATCAGATACCAGTAAACAAGGGCAACAATCAAAACGACAACCCTTAACTAGCAAAGATATTTCTAAAGAAACAGTAATGAATTAAGCATTAATTAAGTTTCCATTGAGACTGGATTGCTTAATTCTTTCCTTGAATTATTTTTCTAACACTGTTATCATAGTATATTGTGTAAGCGGACGTGGCGGAATTGGTAGACGCGCTAGATTTAGGTTCTAGTATCTCTGATGTGAGAGTTCGAGTCTCTCCGTCCGCATTTTTTATTTCTTTTATCTGATAATCGTTTCAGCTAGTTTTATCTATAGCAATTAATATATAGCAATTCTCGTTATGGTGAGGTACAAAAATTATCAGTATCGGGGAATAGGTAATGGTAAATTGGATAAAAAAACTGTACCTCATACTTTTAAGAAACGCTATAAAAACTGAAAATATCTCATCTTTATACAGATTATCATCTTCAATCTCTTACTGCATAATCTATTTAGCTTAATTGTCGCCCCCTCAGGGATAACCGTGCGAATTATCCTTAGAGAAGAATAGATTCGTCTTTGACTTTCCTTTTTTGGAAATGATTTCAACGGTGAAAAATGAGAAAAATCTTTTACTTTTACGTCTTTACATAAGCTAAGACGCATTTAACTTACATTGATTAATTCACCCTTATTCTTAAATTTTTTACTCCAATTAATTACTAAACCTCCTTCATTTAATAAGTAATTTACTGTTTTTTCTAGCTGTTCTTTATTTTCAAAGTTTCTATAAGCTATATATTCCTTTGCCGAATGCCACACTAATTCTATTAAGTTATAATCTGGACTATATACCGGTAAATATTCTAGTCTTATATTCGGTAGATTTTTTTCTATTTTTTCTACTATTTCCTTTTTTTTATGGAAACTTGCGTTGTCTAATATTATGATTATTTTCGGACCACATTCTTTAAAATCTTTTTCATCATTTCCCTTACTTACCCATTCATTTTTTATTTCTTCCCATAACTTTTTTAATTGTTCACAAAACGTTTCTGAATCACCTTTTTTTATTACAAAACATCTTCTTTTTTTATCCGAATATCTTATTCCTCCCATGATATTTACTCTTCCTCTTCTTCTTTCTCCCTTCACCTTTTTTCTTTTTCCTTTTTTCGTCCATGTTTTTCTTCTTATCACCCTTAAACTAAAACCACATTCATGAGGGGCTGTGTGGCGAATTTAGTTCGCCACTTTAAACGCCCCATCCCAAAACCATACTTGAACTAACTCAGGATTCTCTTTACCTATTTCTATGTAATGTTCTAATTTTTCTTTAAATGCTTTTCTTTGTTCTTGATTTTGTTTGTCTTCTAAACTATATTTTCCCCAAATATAACTATACTTTTTTCTTTTTAATATCCTCACTACTTGTGATTTACTTAATTTAATTCCTGTTTCTTTTTCCAAATGTTCTGATAATCTTTGCCCCGTCCATCGACCAAAATCATATCCAAAATCTTCAGGATTTTTATCAACTACTTCTAATAATCTTTCAATATATTTATCCGTTGCTTTTGTTTGGTTTCCTTTTCTTCTTTTATCTTGCAATGAATCTACATTATTAGGATTACCATGAACTGCCCAGTAAGCCACCGTTTTGGGGGAACAACCCAAAAAAACTGCTATTTCTTGATAATTTTTACCATCATTCTCTAATAAAAATATTAAAATTCTTTCCCTGACTTCCGATCTCTTTTCTATTTTTAAAGCATCTTGTAGATACTTTCTTTCTTCCTCTGACAAAAAATTTTTAGAAGGCATAAATCACACCTAAGTTTTATCTTTTCTGACTTAAATTATATACCAAATCAATGCGTCTTAGCTTAAGACATTCTGACAATTTTTTCAGATCAAGCTAATATAGCAATGATTGTCAACGGCCAATTGTCAATTATACTTAGTCTATAAGTTTTAATACTTATCTTTTTCGTTTATATAAGTTAGCTAGTATTGAACAGATGATTCCTATTGTTAGCAGTCTATTAATTGTCACGACTCCCTATAATTTTGATGGATCTGAATTGCCAGAATTTGACCATAATTCCTCATCCGTCATACTAGCTGATGAAGATACTATTTCGATCGAGCCTAGTATCGAACATAAGCCTTTTTCCAAAGAAGAAAATATTTTATTACCTCATCAGAAAGATTTAATCAAACACGAAAATACAAATAACCAATCTTCTTCTACAGACATCTCTCAATACTTATCAAGTCCTGATATTAGTAATGTTGAGGATGGTAATAAAAAATCTTCTGTGGATATTGCTCAAAAAAAATCATCTCCCAAAGTAATTGAACCTAAAATTCCTGACTCAGAATCTTTACATTTAATCTCTCAAGCAACTTTATCCTCTAAAAATACAGAGTTTAATCCGATACCTATTCCCGTAGAAAATCCACCTCAAATCAAGGCTGAAGAATTAGGAAAACCTCTGAGTTTAACAACGAATAATTCATCATCTTTGAGGATAGATACAAAATCAACTTTGAAGTTCAATACCACTAAAAGACTAATTACCACCTCACGCAAAGGTAAGTCTCATCAATTCAATTTTGATTTACGTTCATCTTCTTTTGAAGTTGTACAAAATAATTCCATTAATAATGATTCTCCTTCTAATCTTCTCAATGTGGTAGAAATTTTGGCTGACGAGCAGGAATATTTAGATCAACAACAAATTATTAAAGCTAGGGGAAATGTTGTTATTCGTTTCTCTAATGGTATTTTAATCGCTGATCAAGTATTAGTTAATCTCGTCGATCGTATTGCTGTAGCCGAAGGTAATGTGACTTTAGAAAGAGGAGAACAAAGTTTACGAGGCGATCGTTTTGAGTATTACTTTGTACAAGATCAAGGAGTCATATTTAACGCCAATGGTGAAATATATCAACCCAGTCTTAGTCAAGATTTTCGAGGACAAACCGCCAATAATCCTTTACCTCAACAACCTCTAAGTTGGCAATTTGAAGTAAATCAACCCTTAAGAAAAGTGGTGTCAGCAGAAGGTTTTAGTTTTGCCGTAGGTAGCATTAGAGAATATTCTTTAGTACAAGGGGATCAAACTTCTGGAAGTGTTTCAACAGGGGGACAAGTTAATCGTTTTCGTTTTCAGGCAGAAAGAGTGGACTTTGATAGTGATAGTTGGGATGCGACTAATATTCGTATTACTAATGATCCTTTTTCTCCTCCAGAGTTTGAAATTAGGGCGGATACTGCCAAATTAAGGAATATATCGCCTTTTCAAGATGAATTAACCACCACAAATTCTCGTTTAGTATTTGATCAACGAGTTTCGATTCCTTTATTTCAAGATCGCTTGATTTTCGATCGACGCGATCGCAGACCCGGATTATTCTCCATTGGTTTTGACGGAGAAGACTTAGGGGGTTTATATATCGAGAGAGATTTTGAAATTTACACCGACGAGAAAACCATTTTTACCCTTACCCCTCAAATCCTATTACAAAGAGCATTTTTCCCCGATTCTTTTGTGGATGATAACGCCATTAACCCTGATGATAATGGAGGTTTATTTAATCCCTCTAGTTATGGTTTAGTAGCTAATTTAATTACGGATTTTAACGATCGAACCAACTTAACTTCAATCCTAAACTTTACAGGCTTAGACTTAGATAATATTGATAATCGTCTTCGAGCCACTGTCCAATTAAACTATAAAATAGGTAATCTCCAAGCACCTTACAATACAAGTTTACAATACAACTATCGAGATAGACTTTTTAACGGTTCTTTAGGATTTCAAACCGTACAACAAAGTTATGGACTTATAGCAACTTCTCCCTATTATCAAATTGGAAAATCTAGTTTCGGTTTCGTCTATCAAGGTTCGATTCAAAACGTTACTGCTGATACCGATCGACGAGAATTATTAGGAGAGAATCCCAGAGATAATCTAACTAATCTTACCCGTTTTCAAGCCGCAGGGATCTTAAACGGAAACATTTTATTATGGAGTGGGCAATCTCTCCCGGCAACCCCAGAAGAAGGCTTAAAATATACTTCTACTCCAGTAGCACCTTATCTCAGTTTTAATACAGGATTAACGGGGGTAAGTAGCTATTACAGTAACGGGGATCTTCAACCCACTCTTACTGCAACAGTAGGATTACAAGGACAATTTGGACATTTTTCCAATCCTTTCTTTGACTATACTGGTTTTAATGTAAGTTTTAGTCAAGGTTTTAGGGGTGATCAATCCCCATTCTATTTCGATCGATTTGCGGATGATCAAGTGTTATCATTAGGATTGACCCAACAACTCTATGGGCCTATTAGAGCAGGATTACAAAGTTTTATCAACGTGAAAACTAATCAAGAAATCAGTACCGATTATTTTATTGAATATAGTCGTCGTACTCATAATATTATCATTCGTTATAATCCTGTCTTAGAAATTGGCTCAGTTAATTTACGCATCAGTGACTTTAACTGGGATGGTAATGCCGCACCCTTTGGAGGTACAGGTATTCGCCCTGTTGTAGATGGAGTTACTAGAAATGATTAACTTGATTAAACCTTAATTGAATTGGATTTACCTATTATTCAGTGTTAGAATTTTCCCCTAAAACTAATATAAAACCCAACAAAAAAGAGAAAAACCCGATCGTTAATTTGGTTAATGGCGATAAACTATTGAAAGTAGGGAAAAAATAATCAAATAAACCCATTCCTAAATTAAAACCACCAAAATAAAACCCTATTGCTAAACCATATTGTCCCATATTAGAGACAGATAAAGCATAAGGGATCGTGCCATTCATCAGAAAATTAAATCCAAAAAAGACAATTAAAATTCCTATCATGGCAAATAATTGTAGAGAAATATTAAAGCAGAATAAAGCTATGATGCAGAAAAATAAACCTATTAATAAGGCTACTTTTGAATTAAGTTTAGAAGCTATTTTACCTGTAGGTAATGCCATAAATGCTAATATTAATAAAATAAATAAAGTTGTTAATTTATTCTCATGAAAGTTATTAACATAAGGTAATAAAACTCTTATTCCCATAGCAATACTTACTCCAATTCCTACTAAAGAAATTGAGGTAAAAAAGGGTAATAGGGAAGATTTTTTTTCTGAATTAACTACTTTAAAAGGGAAAAATAACCATCTCAAATAAAGTGCTGAACCTAATAAAGAAAAAGAGGCAAGAGAAAAACAAAAAACTGCACCTAAATCCAGTAAGATGGGAGTGATAATTACTCGAAAAGCACCAATTACTCCACTAACTACGACTAAAGTACTAATAGTTTGAGATAAAGGTAAATTAGAGGACACCGCTAGTTCTCCTAGTAATGCCATCACTGGAGTGCGAAAAATTGTCATAGCCAAAGCCCACATTACCGCAAGAATTGGTAGTAACCAAGTAAATCCTTTAAATACTATTAAAATCGGTAAAGAAATAAATAATATTGAAGATAAAATAATCCCTAAAATAATGATAGGTAAACGGGTTAATTTTGATTTTTCTACTCGATCAGACAAAAAACCAAATAGAGGTTCAGTAATGGCACTTAAGAAGTTTTCTAACAGAAAAATAGCACTAATTACTGCTAAGGAAAATCCAAAAGATTTAAAAAATTGAGGGATATATAAACGATAAATTAGCCATGATAAACTAATCACCCCCTGTAAAAGTGCGATCGACCAAACTTGTCTCCATAACTGATTATTATTACCCATATTCACTCCATAAATAAAAAGTGGGGAAGAAAATTTTGGGAAAATAGAAAGTAGTAGAAAAAGAAGAATTGATGAATTTACAATTATTTTTTATTGTAGCAAAAGGTTTTACAGCAGTAAAATTACCTTAAGTACGATCGAGTTTTTGGCTTTCTATTCCAATATTTCAACACTATATTTATAATGAATAATTTTAGAAATGATGATATTAAAATCTACACAGAAATTGAAAAAGGAAAGCAATGGTTAAGTAGATATACTGGTTGTCTTCCTATTTTTACTTGTACTTTAGGATTTACGGCGACTGCTTTATTAGAGGGAATTTCTACCGCAGGAAAAACTCCTGAGTCTCGTCGTTATACTGCTTTAGCGGATGCGGAATTATTAGTTAACGGAGTCACTCTTAATCCCGTATTTCCCTTGCCTTCTCTAGCTGTGGGAGTTTCTCCGACTTTTATTAGTCGATCGGTAATAGAATGGTTTAATCTGCCTATTTATGTTTTTAATAGTGGTTTATTACAACAACCCTCTGTTACTACTATTGATTTACAAGGAAAACCTGCTAATTGCGTTTCTACAGGAAAAGCGTTACCTTTATCTACCGTCAAGCATCTTTATCAAAAAGGGTTATATTGGGGAAAATTGTTAGGTGAAAAAGCCCAAGCACAAAGGCACACTTCTCACCCGAGTTATATTATTTTAAGTGAATGTGTGGTAGGAGGTACAACTACTGCCTTGGCGGTATTAACTGCTTTAGGTATTTCTGCGCAAGGAAAGATTAATAGTAGTCATCCAATATGCAACCATCAACAAAAATGGGATGTGGTACAAAAAGGATTAAAAAACGCCAATTTTTCTACTAACCCAGATCCCTTCGAGATTATATCAGCTATCGGAGATCCGATGCAAATAGTCGTGGCCTCGATCGCACTTTCCGCCAGTCAACAAACCGGAGTTATGTTAGCAGGGGGTACGCAAATGTTAGCCGTTTTTGCCCTGATTCAAGCCTTAAAAACAAGATACTATCAAGATGCCAATTTAGATAATATCATCGTCGGTACAACCCGTTGGGTAGCAGAAGATTCTACTGGAGATACCGTTGGTTTGAGTAAAATCATTAGTAATGTATCTTTATGTGCTACTAAATTGAATTTTAGTAACTCTTGTTATCCTAGTTTACAGGCATTTGAACAGGGATTTGTTAAGGAGGGAGTTGGCGCTGGTGGCTGTGCGATCGCATCCCATCTACTGGGTATCAATAAACAAGAATTATTGGGCATGATAGAAACCATTGTTTCTAGTGGGCTCATGACTACGAATAGCTAACAACTGATCTTCAAGAGAAGCAATACGATGATAAGCCGCCGTTAATTGGGCTGTTAAGCGATATACTTGTTCTTCACAGGATATATTATTATCTGATTGAGAATAATTGGATAACTCAGAGTACATTGACATATCATCAATTAAAATATCTTGATGAGAATTAAGGTTATTATGATGATGTTTATTACTATGGGAATTGCTAATTAATGTCAAATTAGGCGGAGAATCGTTTTTTTTCTCCCAATGATGATTTTTTGACAAATTATCATGATAATCTGACTCTGAGGAAAAAAGAGTCTCAACTTCTTCCCAACCGATATACTCTCCCAATTTTTTAACAGTCTCATACAGCTTAGTTATCTGATGTTGTAAATTAATCAATTCTTGCTTTTTTTCTGACATATCACTATCACCCTCTTGCGATTTCTATTTATTTTTTCTTCTTTCTATGCTAAGGTCTAATAGATAATAATCCTCACTATTCCTGATTAATTTAATAATTGGGTTTTACTCACATCTGGCACTAACGATAAAATATACTGATGAGGAAGAAGTTAGGAGTTAGTATTAATAATAATGTGAGAATTTCAGAATATTGTTTGATTTCTCTCGAATGATTTAGGATTGCTATATAGTTACTTTAGCTGACTGCTGACTTTAGCTATTAGCCTTCTAATTTATGACAAGATGGGTTATGTTAAAAATTCCGAATAATTTCTAACAGCTAATTCTCAATTTCCAATTCTTAATTCCTAATTATTCATGAATCGTCGTTCTTTTTTGTGGAGTATTGGTAGTATATCCCTTGCTTCTCTTTTGTCAGGTTGTGAGAGTCAATATGATCTTCAGGTATCTTTACTTCAAAACTCAATTCCTATACAGTTAATTGCATCACTGCAAAAAGAGTCTAAAAGATTAGGTATTGTTAATTTTCAACCTCAGTTAACGATCGATGATATATATAAATTATTGATAACATGGCAGGAAAAAAAAGAAAATAACTCCTCCCCCCATGATTTAGTGACATTGGGTGATTTTTGGTTAAAAGATGCGATCGCCAAAAAATTAATTGAACCTTTGGAATTAAGTAATTTGAGTCATTGGGATAGTATCCCCCCTCGATTTCAAAATCTGATGAAAAGAGATAGGGAAGGAAAATTAAATCCTAATGGACAATTATGGGGTGCGCCTTATCGTTGGGGATATACCATGATTGCTTATCGTAAGGATAAATTTGAGGCTTTGGGATGGCAACCGCAGGATTGGGACGATTTGTGGCGATCGCAAATTCAACACCGCATATCTTTGTTGAATCAACCGAGAGAAATTATTGGCTTAATCTTGAAAAAATTAGGACATTCTTACAACACCCCTAATATTAACGCTATTCCCGAAATTCGATCACAATTAGCTAGTTTACATCAACAGGTTAAATTTTATGACTCTATTAATTATCTACAACCTTTAATATTGGGAGATACATGGTTAGCAGTAGGATGGTCAACAGATATATTACCAATAGTTGAAACCCATAGAGATATTGAAGCAATCATACCTCGATCGGGTACATCATTATGGACAGATATATGGGTAAAACCGAAACGAGAAAAAAATGAGCAAGACAAATTGAAAAAAATATTAGACTTAATTAACTTTTGTTGGGAAACCAAATCAGCAAAACAAATTAATCTATTTACCAATGGAATATCACCCTTGGAATTAAAGGGAAAAAGTAATCCCAAAATCCCGAAAATGTCCCCAGAAATCTTGGCAAAAAGTGATTTTATTGAGCCTTTATCAACTGAAGATCTACAACAATACAATAACTTATTGCTTCAAATTTAGATAAATAGACGTATGACTAAGCTAAGACGCATTTAACTTACATTGATTAATTCACCCTTATTCTTAAATTTTTTACTCCAATTAATTACTAAACCTCCTTCATTTAATAAGTAATTTACTGTTTTTTCTAGCTGTTCTTTATTTTCAAAGTTTCTATAAGCTATATATTCCTTTGCCGAATGCCACACTAATTCTATTAAGTTATAATCTGGACTATATACCGGTAAATATTCTAGTCTTATATTCGGTAGATTTTTTTCTATTTTTTCTACTATTTCCTTTTTTTTATGGAAACTTGCGTTGTCTAATATTATGATTATTTTCGGACCACATTCTTTAAAATCTTTTTCATCATTTCCCTTACTTACCCATTCATTTTTTATTTCTTCCCATAACTTTTTTAATTGTTCACAAAACGTTTCTGAATCACCTTTTTTTATTACAAAACATCTTCTTTTTTTATCCGAATATCTTATTCCTCCCATGATATTTACTCTTCCTCTTCTTCTTTCTCCCTTCACCTTTTTTCTTTTTCCTTTTTTCGTCCATGTTTTTCTTCTTATCACCCTTAAACTAAAACCACATTCATGAGGGGCTGTGTGGCGAATTTAGTTCGCCACTTTAAACGCCCCATCCCAAAACCATACTTGAACTAACTCAGGATTCTCTTTACCTATTTCTATGTAATGTTCTAATTTTTCTTTAAATGCTTTTCTTTGTTCTTGATTTTGTTTGTCTTCTAAACTATATTTTCCCCAAATATAACTATACTTTTTTCTTTTTAATATCCTCACTACTTGTGATTTGCTTAATTTAATTCCTGTTTCTTTTTCCAAATGTTCTGATAATCTTTGCCCCGTCCATCGACCAAAATCATATCCAAAATCTTCAGGATTTTTATCAACTACTTCTAATAATCTTTCAATATATTTATCCGTTGCTTTTGTTTGGTTTCCTTTTCTTCTTTTATCTTGCAATGAATCTACATTATTAGGATTACCATGAACTGCCCAGTAAGCCACCGTTTTGGGGGAACAACCCAAAAAAACTGCTATTTCTTGATAATTTTTACCATCATTCTCTAATAAAAATATTAAAATTCTTTCCCTGACTTCCGATCTCTTTTCTATTTTTAAAGCATCTTGTAGATACTTTCTTTCTTCCTCTGACAAAAAATTTTTAGAAGGCATAAATCACACCTAAGTTTTATCTTTTCTGACTTAAATTATATACCAAATCAATGCGTCTTAGCTTACTAATTTTTATAGTTATCTGGATCACAATATCTCTATAATTTTGTAAATTCCACATTTTGGAAGTTATTGACAATTGTTCACTATTCATTGTTCATTGTTAATTATTAATTGTTAATAGTTGTCATGGTACAAGAAAAAACTAGAGTATTATTCATTCATCCTAACTTTCCCGCTCAATTTCGTCATTTAGCAATGAAAATGGGTAAAGATCCCAATTATGAGGTAATGTTTGCTACAAAGCGTCAGGAAGGTCAAATAGAGGGAGTTAAGAAAATAATTTATGAGGTATCCAGAGAGGCAAGAGCGGAAACTCATCATTATGTTAGGACGTTGGAAAATGCTGTATTACAAGGACAAGGATTATATCGTGTCGCTACGGAATTGAAAAAACAAGGCTTTTATCCTGATATTGTATATGGTCATTCGGGATGGGGGCCTACTTTATTTATTAAAGATATTTTCCCTAGAGCAAAGTTTCTCTGTTACTTTGAATGGTTTTATAATGCACATGGTAGTGATGCTGACTTCGATCCTAGTGATCCTCTTACTGCTGATGATGAAGCTAGAATTCGGGTGAAAAATGCCCCTATTTTAATCGATTTGTATAGTTGCGATCGAGGTTTATCTCCCACTCAATGGCAAAGACAACAATTTCCTCCCGAATTGCGATCGAAAATCACGGTTTTACATGATGGAGTCGATACAGAATATTTTAAGCCCAATGCCGATACTAAATTGGTGATACCCAGAATTAATCTTGATTTAAGCAATGCTTCCGAAATAGTAACTTATTTAGGTAGGGGCATGGAACCTTATCGGGGTTTTCCTCAATTAATTGAAACCATCAGCATTTTACAAAAACGTCGTGCTAATACACATTTTGTCATTGTTGGTCAAAATCGAGTTGCCTATGGTAAACAATTACCTGAAGGTCAAAATTATAAAGATTTAATGTTACAAAAATTTCCCCTTGATTTAAGTCGAGTGCATTTTACGGGGTTACTCGGTTATGACGAATACCTCAACGTTATCCAAAATTCTTCTGCCCATATTTATTTAACTCGTCCCTTTGTTTTATCATGGTCAATGTTAGAAACCATGGCTACAGGTTGCGTTTTGGTGGCTTCGGATACTGCTCCAGTCAAAGAGTTAATCCAAGATAATTATAATGGCTTATTAGTACCATTTTTCTCTCCAGAAAAGATAGCCGATCGAGTAGAATATGCTTTAGATAATCCAGATATTATGGCAAAAATTAGGACGAAAGCAAGGGAAACGATCGTTAAAAACTATAATTTAGAGAATTTATTAAACCAACATTTACAGTGGATAAAAACAGGAGAATTAAAAAAACCATCTTCTCATAAAACTAAAAAAGGATTTAGTAAGTAGATTTAATGGCGATTTTAAAGATTTTTGAGCAAGTTAGATTCCTCTATCAAAAATGTACAGTAAAATGTAACGAATTATTAATCATGAACACTTAACGATCGATCATTATGAAATATTTTTTTTTGGCGGAAGGATGGACTTATAATCGCATTTGGGAAAGAGGAGGTATTTGGAATGAGACGGTTTGGCGACGAAAACCTCATATCCAATCTTTACCTTTAGGCACGATCGAAAATAATCAAGTTTTGTGGTTAAATGAAGTAGAAGATAATGTACTTATGGTAGAAGTTATCCCCATCAGTGAAACCTTAAGAGAATCTTCTAATATTGGTCAAGTAGTTTTAAAAAGATTAATGGATTCAGAACAAGTAATTCAAACGTTACTCAAAGCCCAACAAATTTTTAAATCTTCTTGAACAAAAGATGTTAGAAACCTTAATATACTAAGCAAAAAAAATTTTTTTGATAAGATTATGGTGTAAGAACGAAATTATACAATACAAAATATTATGGGAAAAACCAGAACTGTTTATATCTGTAATGCTTGTGGTGCAGAATCATCTCAGTGGTTTGGTAAATGCCCTAGTTGTGGTGTGTACGGTACTTTAGAAGAAGAAATTTCTAATAACAATAATAATAGTAATGGTAATTTTAGCCGTGCCGGTTGGCAATCTCAAAATCGTAGCCAAGCAAAAAAAGAAACCCCTGCACAACCTCGAATTTCTGTAAAATTTTCTGATATTACAGAAGAAGAACAGCCCCGTATGAATTCTGGTTATCAAGAATTAGATCGAGTTTTAGGTGGAGGAATCGTTCCGGGTTCATTAGTACTCATAGGAGGAGATCCGGGTATTGGTAAATCAACTTTATTGTTACAAACAGCTAATCAATTAGCAATACGTTTTCCTCGTATTTTGTATGTTTCCGCCGAAGAATCTGGGCAACAGGTCAAATTAAGGGCTTCTCGTTTAGGAGTAGGATTGATAAAAGATAATTTGACTAATGGTAATCAAAATCTCTCGATCGAAACTAACTTATATATTTTACCCGAAACGGATTTAGAAGAAATATTGCGAGAGTTAGAATCTCTAAAACCTCAAGTTGCCATTATTGACAGTATTCAAACCCTACATCTTTCCACTCTTAATTCTGCTCCCGGTTCAGTTTCTCAAGTAAGAGAATGTACTTCTGCTTTGATGCAAGTAGCCAAACGAGAAAGTATTACTCTATTTATAGTCGGTCATGTTACAAAAGAAGGTGCGATTGCAGGGCCTAGGGTATTAGAGCATTTAGTCGATACAGTATTATATTTTGAAGGCGATCGATATGCTTCCCATCGTTTGTTAAGATCTGTAAAAAATCGTTTTGGTGCTACCCATGAAATTGGTATTTTTGAAATGGTAGATCACGGTTTAGATGAAGTGACGAACCCTTCAGAACTCTTTTTAAGTAACCGAGATGAACAAGCACCCGGTACAGCTACGATTGTCTCTTGTGAAGGTACTAGATCGATCGTAGTGGAATTACAAGCCTTAGTTAGTCCTACCAGTTACACTTCTCCTCGTCGATCGACTACAGGCGTTGATTATAATAGACTACAACAAATTTTAGCAGTATTAGAAAAAAGAGTCGGTATTCCTCTGTCAAAATTAGATGCTTATGTAGCGTCGGCTGGAGGTTTGGCCGTAGAAGAGCCGGCCGCAGATTTAGGTATGGCAATTGCCATTGTCGCTAGTTTTCGCGATCGAGTAGTCGATGCTCGTACAGTATTAATCGGAGAAATCGGATTAGGAGGACAAGTGCGTTTAGTATCGCAAATGGAGCTAAGATTAAAAGAAGCGGCGAAATTAGGCTTTAAACGGGCGATCGTGCCTAAAGGTCAAACTTATCCTAGTGATTTAGGCTTAGAAATCATCTGTGTCAGTAAAGTAATTCAAGCGATCGTAGTTGCAATTCCTACAAATCAAACCGATGAAGAAGAGCCAGAATCTTAATCATTAGACTTCTCCAAGAAGTCACGCAAGAGGCAAAAGATATTGATTTAGATGATTCCAATATTACAACGCTTTTCCAATGAATAAAATAACCTCAGTTCGACATAAAGAAAATGATGAAAACTAGACAACTGGACAAGTAGAAAAATTCCTAATATTTGATGCCTTTTAAAAATAATTTTATTGACTCACAAAAAATACAATCTGCCTGTTTTCCAAGTCAGCCCTCACCTATTTTTATCGTTTACTCAGGTTAAACTACATTTTTTATCTCTCGCAAAGTCGCAAAGGAGAATGCACTCCTATGGTTTAAATAAATGAAAACTGCTGTAAAATAAGTTTTGAGAAAATTCTTTCCCTAATACTAAATACCCTATTTTCTCTGAGGTGATTTAGGATTGCGATATATTAATATATTTATTTAAAAATCATGAAAATATTAGTTACAATTCCTCATTTTTTTAAACAAGAACAAAACGCTAAATATGGATCTCAGAGAAATCCCCAACCAAGAATAGAAGCATTAAGTAATTCTATTTTATCTTTACAACAATTATTTGGAAAACCACAATTGATGATCAAAGTAGGAGAAAGAATTACCATTCCAGCAAATACCCTATCTAACAGTACTCTTGATATTGTTATATGCACCACTGATACAAATCATTTAATTAATCAACTTCCCTTACCTCAAGATTTGTTTAAACATAATAGAACTAATGCAGAACCTGTTTTGTTAGGGTTTGAATGTCATAAAATTCTACAAGAAAATATAGATAAATATGATTATTATTGCTACTTAGAAGATGATTTAATTATTAGAGATGCAAATTTTTTTACTAAACTAAATTGGTTTAATAATGTCACAGATTTTCACAAATTATTACTCCCTAATCGTTACGAATTAAGCCTAAATCAATATACTGGAAAATGTTATATTGATGGAGATTTATTACCAAGAGTTACAGCTTCTTTTCAAAATGTTAATGATGAACCAGAATTAAAGGGGCAAGTCATGAATAATGTCGTAATTTTTCGTAGAGCATTAAATCCTCATTCGGGTTGTTTTTTCCTCACTAATGAACAGATGAAATATTGGATTAATAAAGATTATTTTTTAGATAGAAAAACTGATTTTATTGGCCCCTTAGAAAGTGCGGCTACTTTAGGAATAATGAAATCTTTTAAAATTTATAAACCTGCCCCAGAATCCGCTAATTTTCTGGAAATTCATCATTTAGGTACTGCGTTTATGTGTCTTTTAGGCTCTGTGGTAAAAGTAGGTAATAATTAAGAATAATGATTGTTTAATCAAATTAATTTCTAAAAATTTATTAATATTTTAAAATTTAATTAGGGCTAAAAAAAATATTAATTTAGAACGAAAATATGCTAAAATATTCTTTTGAATAAAACTTAAATTACAGTAAATTTTTGAAGAAAAATACGATAATGAAACAATTTTTAGAGTCAGAAATTCAATCAACTTATGAAGAAGCAAAAATAGTCATTTTACCCATTCCCTACGAAGCGACAACTACTTATCGTAAAGGTTGTGAACATGGGCCAGATGCTATTTTAATTGCCTCAGATCAATTAGAATGTTACGATGAGGAATTAGATATAGAAACCTGTTTTCAAACTTCTATTTTTACCTCTAATTATATTGCTGATACAAGAGTTAATAATCTCCTCACAGCCGAAGAAATGTTGCAAGTTACTACGGATACCGTAAAGCAATTTATTCAAGATGGAAAATTTGTTATTGCTTTGGGAGGTGAACACGCTATCACTACGGGGGTTGTTCAAGCCTACCAACAAAGTTTAGATGAAACCTTTACGGTAATTCAAATCGATGCTCATGGAGATATGCGTTACGAATTTGAAGGCTCGATTCATAATCATGCTTGTGTGATGCGTCGAGTATTAGAATTGGGATTGCCTACTTTACCCGTCGGTATTCGTGCTATTTGTCAAGAAGAAGCTAGTTTAATTAAAGAAAAAAATATCCCTGTGATGTGGGCTAGAGATATTTATTATAATTCTGATTGGATGGAAAGATCGATCGATAATATTAAGACAAAAAAAGTATTTATTACCATTGATTTAGATGGAATTGATCCTAGTTTAATGCCCGGAGTTGGAACACCTGAACCGGGGGGGTTAAATTGGTATCAACTATTAGCATTTATGAGATTAATTTTTGCTAAATTTGAGGTTATTGGATGCGATATTATGGAGTTAGCACCGACTAAAGACTCTGTGGTTTCCGAATTTACTGCGGCTAAACTAATCTATAAATTAATCGGTTATTTAACGATCGAAAACAGATAATTTTTATTCTTCATTATCTATTATTAATTCCCCATTATTAACTATTAATTTTTGATCATTAATTATTAGTGGTTCATTAGTCCATTTGTCCAAAATATCATAAAATAGTACTTCTTCAATCCAAGTTTTTGCAATGACAGTGAGAGGAAGTGCTAATAATAATCCGAGTAAACCAAAACAAGTAGCAAAAAATATTTGAGCAAAAAGAGTTACAGCAGGTAACAATGATACTTTATCCGCCATAACTTTAGGAGTTAACCAATAACTTTCTATATTTTGAACAATAAAATACCAAATGATAATCGGGATAATTTTCCAAGGAGAATCGACCACTGCTATCATTATAGGAAATACCACACTTAAGGTAGGCCCAATGTTAGGAATAAAGTTTAATAATCCAGCTAAAAGAGCATGAACTAATACTAATTTAACTTGCAAAACCCATAAACCAACACCACTTAAAACGGCAATAAATATACAGTTAAGAAGAATGCCACTTAACCAACTCACGATCGCAATTTCACTCTTATTAAGAATATCATCAACACGACGACGGTAAAAAGAGGGAGATATTTTAAGAAAATAAGAGCGATATTTTTGAGGATTTAAAAGGAAAATTATTGTTAAAATAACAACAAATAATAATTGTAAAGTTACATTGAAAAAATTGGAGAATAAAATTATAAAATTATTAAATACTTTAGAAGTAGAAAATCCATAATCATTCAATATTTTTTCGAGATTAATAGATGGTATAAGTTCTTTATATTCTCCAAAATCAAAGTTATTAATAAATTCATTTATTTTTATTATTACTTTAGGAAAAAGATTAATTAATAATTCAAATTGCTCAAGAAAAGGAGGAAAAATTAAAATTAATAATAAATTTAAAATAATAACAGCAATAATAGTAATTATAATGACTGCTTTATAGCGAGTAAAACTATATTTTTTTAGTTTAACTACTAATCTATTTAAAACAACAGAAAATATAATAGCAGTAAAAATTAATAATAATAACTGTCGTATTTGCCAAAGTATATAAAGAGAAATTAGAAAAGATAAAAAACCTAAAGATTGACCAAAATTCATATTTATTAAATAAAAAAATAATTGATTTTTATATACACCAGTTCCAAATACATTATGTTAAAAGGGTTATGATAAGGTATTAGATTTTACCTCAGTTCGATGAAAAAATATTATCGAAAGGGTAGCTATGAGTTATCGTTAACTTAAATTTTTTGTCAACATTAGTAATTGATTAATTATTCTTTAATTGAAAAAAAGCTAACAGCTAAAAGCTAAAAGCTAATCGCTACCTTCACCGATAAATTTTATAGCTCACTCAGGTGATTTTAGGTTTTAAAATAGTTTCAATTTGATTTGTAATAGTGTATGTGATTTTAAGTCAGTTTCAGCTTAGTAGTCGTGTTTTTGTCCTAAAATAACTTCTTTTGTTGCACCAGTAACAGTAGGTAAATTACCCGGATAGTTATTGACGTGCCAATAAGCTAAAATAGCAAATGCGATCGCTTCTTTAAATTCACTATTAATACCTAATTCATCGCTAATCAATAAATTAGTATCGGGAAGATAAGACTTTAAACGCTCTTTGAGATAACTATTGCGACTACCACCTCCTGCTAAAATAATTTCATGGGGAGGAGATGGTAAAAAACGATGATAACTATCAGCAATAGAAGCAACCGTTAATTCTGTTAAAGTGGCTAACCAGTCAGCATCACTTAAATTATAGTTTTGTGCATCTTGACGACAATAAGCTAAATAATGATGTCCAAATAATTCTCTACCTGTGGATTTTGGTGGTTTTTCATGAAAAAAATCTTGTTTTAACCATTGTTTAATTAGTGGTTGACATGGTTTTCCTTGACTACTCCAATTACCGTTAAAATCAAATGTTTGTTGATTGTTTGTTAATTCTTGTACTGCTAAATCTATTAAAGCATTGCCCGGTCCCGTATCCCAACCAATAATTTTTTCTTGCCATTGGGGGGTATGAGTTGAAGGTAAATAGGTAGCGTTACCAATACCGCCAATATTTTGTAAACAACGGTTATGACGATGATGCTTATATAAGCATAGATCAATTTTAGACACAAGAGGAGCCCCCTGCCCTCCCACAGCAATGTCTGCCACTCGAAAATTATTGATAGTTTTTATTCCGGTTAAGTGGGTTATGACATCTCCTCTACCTAATTGCAAACTATAGCCTAACTCTTTTTTGTGGGGAGGTTGATGATAGACTGTTTGACCATGAGAACCAATTAGATCAATTTTAGTGTTTTTTGGTATGATATTCAAAACGGCTTGGGCAAATTCAAGGGCGATGTCATGATCTAATTTTGCCAGTTGTGTCATTGAGAGGGATTCCCCTTCACAAACTCCTAAAATTTGGGCACGAAGAGAAGGAGAATAGGGAAAAGTTTGTCCTACTAATAAGTTTACTTTTAAATCTAAACCTTCTCCTTGAATATCGACAACGGCAGCATCAATGCCATCGACAGAAGTTCCACTCATTAAACCTACAACTATCATAGTTAAAAACCCTATTTATAGAACCAATTTTGAGATCTATTTTAAAACCCTTACGCAATAAGTGCTACAGTCGATCGTCATAATTTTCTACAATACTTACTAGATAATGATTCTAGGCAAAATACCAAATGGATTCTATAATATAGACAATGCCCAAAAAAGTGAGAGAATTGAAGAAAATGTTAATTTAAGCTGGTTTTAAACAAGTGCTGGGCAAAAGTAGTCATACTAACTGGATACATGAAAATTATCAGGGCAAAATTACGGTGTCAGGAAATGATAGTGCTGATGCCAAAATATATCAAGAAAAATTAATTAAACAAGCTATTTTAGAAGTTAAAAAGAGGAAAAATAATGAGTAAATATAAATATAAAATGGTGATTGAATGGAGTAGTGAAGATAACTGTTTTTTAGTGGGATTTCCTGATTTTGTCGGGCAAAAATGGCGTACTCACGGAAATACTTACACCGAAGCAGTAGCTAATGGTGAGGAGGCCTTAAAGTCTTTAATTTTGGCTTATGAAGCGACTGGAGAATCATTACCTAATCCTAGTAGTGTTAATTTAATTGAAGTTTAGAATTTTAAAATTAGCAGATTAATCCCTCTAAAACCCTCTTTTAAAAAAAAAGGTACTTTTTCCCTTTGTGGTGAAGTGACAACTTTAGTCGTTAAAAAGCACTAAAGGGCACGAAGATCGAACTTATGATAAAAGATGATGTTAGGAAATAAGCTCTGATTAATTACGATGACCCGTCACAATATATGATACTCTTTGAGCAATATTAGTAGCGTGATCAGCCATTCTTTCTAAATGACGAATAGCAAGGGTAAGTAATACGATCGGCTCAACGACTCCCTTAACGTCTTTTTGGTAAGCCAATTGTTTGTATAATCGTTCATAAGCATTATCAACGGTGTCATCTAAGAGTTTAATTTTTGCTCCTGCCTCTCGATCGAGTTCACTTAAAGCTACCATAGTTTTAGCCAACATAATCTGTGCTTGTTGAGACATAATCGCCAACTCAGGCATACAGGGATGAGGAGGATAAAGTATTAATTTAAGGGCAATTTCCCCTAAATCTTCTGCATAATCGCCGATTCTTTCCAAATCTCGCACTAACTGCATAAAAGCACTTAAAATTCTCAAATCTTGAGCAACAGGGGCTTGTAAAGTTAAAATACTGGCACAGTGCATTTCAATATCTCGATAGTATCGATCGATTTCTCGATCTTGTGCTTTAATAATTTCTACCGCTTCCAATTCACCATCAAATAAGGCTTTATGACAATAGCGAAAAGACTCCTCCACTAATGCACCCATTCTGAGTACATCTTGGGCTACTTTGCTAGTACGTCTCTGTAATTGTGTACCGTCGCCAATCAGTTGATGTGATAATGCCACTTATTTCCCTCTCTACTAATAGCATAATCATTATAACAATCTGCAATGAAGAATGAATAATTAATAATTAACAATGGATAATTTATTCACTATTAACTAAAATGATTCACGGTTTTATTCCCCCAAATAGATTTTTTGCTTATCTGACATGGCAAGAAATTAAACAAATGCCCCATAAAAACAATACTGTTATTATTCAACCTATTGGAGCGATCGAGCAACATGGTTATCATTTACCATTGGTAGTCGATTCTGCTATTAGTCAAGGAGTCTTAGGCAAGGCTTTAACGATGTTAGATCTTAAGATACCAGCTTTTGCGATGCCGACCCTCTATTATGGTAAATCCAATGAACATGAAGGCTTTGTTGGTACCATTAGTTTATCAGCAAATACTTTGTCTTCCCTGATAGAAGAAACTGCCACTAGTATTTATCAAGCTGGTTTTCGTAAATTAGTTTTAATGAACTCTCATGGAGGACAACCGCAAATCATGGAAATAGTGGCAAGGGATTTACACCAAAAATATCCAGATTTCTGGGTTTTTCCTTTCTTTACATGGAGAGTTCCAAATATTACGAATCAGTTATTAACAGAGGAAGAAAAAGAGTTTGGTATTCATGCAGGAGATGCCGAAACAAGTTTGATGTTGGCTTTATTGCCTGATCGAGTGAAAATGGATTTAGCGATAAAAGAATATCCTCGTAATCTTGCCCCCGATAGTCTATTATCGATGGAAGGTCAATTACCCTTTTCATGGCTAACAAAAGATATTAGTGACAGTGGCGTTATGGGAGATGCTACCGTAGCTACAAAAGAAAAAGGTGATTTAATTTTGCAGTCTTTAGCTCAAGGATGGGTTAGAGTTATCGAAGATGTGTATAAATTTTAACAATTAACAATTAACAATTAATAATTAACAATTCTCAATATCTTTTATTTAGGTAGCTATCAGCTATTACCTAACACCTAACACCTAACGCTTAATACCTAACACCCAATACCTAATACCACAATTATAATCGATCGACAAATACGCCATGAGGATCAAAATTTTGTTTAATAGTACGCATCATATTTAATCCGTTACCTGTATAACCCCAAGGTTCAATTTGAGATTTAAAAGGAGAATTTAAAGTTGTTAAAAATCCATTATTTTCTTGACAAAATTCCCGTAATTTAATTATTTGATGACTTTTAATATTATCTGAAAAAGATAAATTACCGATACCACTATTAATATTAATTAATCCATAATTTTCTAGTTTATCTATTAAATAAACTGCTTTATTTGGTAAAATACCCACTTTACAAACTACATTACCTTGATAAGTTTTTGGTGGTAAATTTTCCCATAATTTTAATTCTTCTTGATTTTCATAAATTTTTACAGATAAATTAAGTTTGTTACTCCATTCCATAATTTGAAATGACTGTTGTTTGATACCTTCTGAGATGCCTTGAAAACGAAATATTAACCCTAATCCCGAACCTAAATCAAAGGCTTTTATTAAAGATTGTGATAATAAATCGGCTGCAGTAGGAGTTAATCCAGAGGCGGAAACGGCTTTTTGTAACTGATAAATGGACTCTTTTTCTCCTGTCACCGTCAGAGTAAGAGAATTATCTGGCAAGGGAAATAAACGAAAGGTTACTTCTGTAATAATTCCTAAATTACCATAAGAACCTGTAAACAATTTCATCAAATCATAACCGGCTACATTTTTAACAACTCTACCACCGGCTTTAGCTTCTTTGCCATCTCCCCTCAAAAAAGATATACCTAGTAATAAATCTCTTACTCCTCCATATCTTTGTCGCCAACTTCCTGTATTTGCTGTGGCTACAATTCCTCCGATCGTTGCCAATTCTGGAAAACAGGGATCGATCGGCAAAAATTGACCTTTTGAAGCCAAAAACTGCTGTAAATCTTTTATTTTCATGCCTGATTCAACTGTTATCGTTAAATCCTCTACCGCATGATCAATGATTCGATTCATTTTATGGGTACTTACAAAAAGCATAGCTCGATCGGGTAACTTACCCCAATTTATCTTGGTGGCGTTGCCTAAAGGAAAAATTGGCAGTAGATGTTCGTCACAAACATTCAATAACTGTGATAACATATCCTTGGTATTGGGAATAACTAGGTAGAAGGGAATATTTCTCATCTCTGCTTTGCTAATCCTATCTTTCCAAGGGGCAATCTGATTCCATTCGAGAATTTCTAAAGATTCACCATTAATCTCTCTTACTTTTTCTTGGATTTGTGTTAGAGAAGGAATCGAAAAATTTATCTTCATTTTAGAATCTGTTAGTTAAGTTTTTTTGTTGTAATCTTAAGAATTTGAATGGTGTTCAAATTGGTCAAAGTTAATTCAAATAAGGTTTTGAGATTTATCAAAAAAATTATAATTATCAATCTCAATTTATAGTTTATAATTTAAGGGTAATGATCTGAATGATCCAATCAAAAATATTTTAACTTGGTCTTTGACGATCGATAACCATAGTAATTTTGTCTCTGTTTTATGGATTTTTCCATAGGTTATAATCTAAAAAATTAATAAAATTTTAACTTTTTAAACAGGACAAAATAGTAAAATAAAAAAAATATAGTTTACCTCTAAAAAATGACAGTTACAACTTCCGAAAAACCGCCTCTCGCATGGCATATTATTATTTACATGGCTACTATTCACCTAGTAGCTTTATTTGCATTTTTACCTAGTAATTTTAGTTGGAAAGCCGTAGGAGTTACAGCCTTCTTATACTGGTTAACCGCTTGTATTGGAA
Source organism: Geminocystis sp. NIES-3709 (assembly GCF_001548115.1). Lineage (GTDB taxonomy): Bacteria > Cyanobacteriota > Cyanobacteriia > Cyanobacteriales > Cyanobacteriaceae > Geminocystis. Next base: position 1,823,777 of record NZ_AP014821.1, read on the forward strand.
TAACATTAGGGTATCACCGTTTAGTATCTCACCGTAGTTTTGATACCCCAAAATGGTTAGAGTATCTTCTAGTTTTTTGCGGTGCATTAGCCTGTGAAGGCGGGCCAATTTCTTGGGTAGGTTTACACCGTATCCATCATAAATATTCTGATCATGAAGGTGATCCCCATGATTCTAACAAAGGTTTTTGGTGGAGTCATATGGGCTGGATGTTTATTAAAAATCCAGCTAATCAACACGTTCCTAAATATACAAAAGATATTCAAGACGATCCTTTTTATCTCTTCTGTGAAAAATATTTTATTCCCGTTCAAGTTGTTCTCGGTTTACTCCTATTCTGGTGGGGAGGAATTTCTTTAGTCGTGTGGGGTATTTTCCTTCGTTTAGTGTTAGTATTTCACGTTACTTGGTTTGTCAATAGCGCTACTCATAAATTTGGTTATAAAAGTCACGAATCCAATGACGAATCTCGTAATTGTTGGTGGGTTGCCTTATTAACTTTCGGTGAAGGTTGGCACAACAATCATCATGCTTATCAATATTCTGCCCGTCACGGCTTACAATGGTGGGAACTTGATTTAACATGGTTTACCATTAAATTTTTAGAGTTTTTCGGTTTAGCAAAAAATATTAAATTAGCACCTGTATTAAAAACTAATTAATAAAATAATTATTTACCTATTAGCTTATTTCAATCAATTTAATTTTCTTCCTATAATTTATTTATGGGAAGTTTTTTTTTCAAAAAATACCACTGTTACATAAGATGATTAAAGCAATTTTAACGGATATTGAAGGCACAACAAGTTCTATTAGTTTTGTTCATGATGTTCTATTTCCCTATGCTTATAAGAAAATAGAAAGTTTTTTGTCTCAAAATTGGAATAGTCAATCAGTTCAAAAATCAGTTTTAGAAGTAGCAAAATTAGAAAATTTGAACGATTATACGCCTTTGGAAATTAGTAACATTTTAAAACATTGGATAAAAGTCGATCGAAAAATTACGCCATTAAAAGATTTACAAGGCATCATCTGGGAAGAAGGTTATAAAAATGGCGATTATCAATCACATATTTACAATGACGCTTATGAAAAATTATCTTTCTGGCATAGCCAAAAAATTCCCATTTATATCTATTCTTCTGGTTCAGTTTATGCTCAAAAATTGTTTTTTGGACACTCAGAATATGGCAATTTACTAAATTTATTTTCTGGTTTTTTTGATACTAATATTGGTGATAAAAAAGAATTTAACTCCTATCAAAATATTGCTAATTCTCTCAAATTAAATCCTCATGAAATTATCTTTTTATCCGATATAGAAACAGAAGTTAATGCGGCCTTATCTGTAGGAATGTCAACAGTTTGGATAATTAGAAATGAAACTTTATTTAAGAAGATAAAACAAACTAATTCGTCTCATCAAATTGTTAGTAACTTTACTCAAATTTTTATCGATAACTACTAAAAAATAAAAAAAGATACTATTGATTTTAGGCAATTATTTACTAAATTTAATTATTTTTGAGTAAGAAATTTCGGTTAACTATTGGTGTTAAAACTTTATGTTTTTAAGGTTTAGGTTAACTCACCTTACATCAAATTTCGGAAATCTCGAAATCTTAATTTTATTTTTCATCTAAGTATTTAAACGGATTTAATATGAGTAGTTATAATTCTCCAAAAATAATAGATATTTTCTAATAAATAATTTAAAAATAAGCTGATAACTTAAGTATTAATGACTATTTTATAAATGGTTTAACTAACTAATTCACTTAAATAATTTTTATCAGATATAATATTAATATAAAGTTAAATCAATAGTTAAAAAAATCAGTATCTTGTAGGACTTAGATATTTTGATTAACCGAACGCAAAATACTTGATAAATTCATAAAACTTTAGCCTGAAAAAAATAAAATATAGCAATTTTTCTTAATCGTTAGTAAACGAAAACCTATCTAAGTTTACTGTTCAAAATAGGAGTGGTGATAATGGCTCATGGATAAAAATTTGAGTAATTTTCACTAATGAAAAAGTATAAGTCAAGAATGTCTTAGCTTAGTTAGTTAATTAATTATAAAAAAGTATTAAAACCCTAAAAAAAAGTAGCTAACCTCTTTTGATAATCTTTATTACGATATTCTTGCTATACTACAAAATATTTCCAAATACCCTTTAAGTTTTTTAGATATTCAGATAGTTGACTTTCCTAAATTTTATCGATAGGAATTTCTGCTACAGATGTTTTTTGACTAATATACCTGATCTTAACAATCTATTTTTGTTTTTCCCTTTATCAATCACCCTTAGAAAAAATTATGACTATTCTAATTAATGATCTCAGTACTGTTTATCAACAATTACAACAATTCGCAGGTTCAGAAGATTTTTGGGTAAAATTCGATCGAGTTTTTGGTTCTGAATATAATTTTACCCTTGCAGAAAATATTAAGACTCAATGGTTAAATCAAGACTTTAGCAATTTACCCACGATCGAAATCCTCAACAATGATATTTTAGGCAATGCTAGAGGTGGTTATGCCCTCAGTACTAATACCATTTATCTTTCCGATTCGTTCTTTGCCAATGCTTCAGACGATGCCGTTAACGCTGTAATTTTAGAGGAAATCGGTCACTTTATTGATACACAAATTAATGAGATAGATACCGTTGGGGATGAAGGGGAATTATTTTCAACCTTACTAACAGGACAATATTTATCTGTCCAAACCTTAAACCGAATCTCCACGGAAAATGATTTTAGCATGATCGTCTTGAATGGAGAGACTCTAACTATAGAACAATCAGCTCCTAGTACATTTTCTAACACTGCTAACATCACAATTCCTGTTGATTCAACTGTAAATACTTCTCCGTCCAATCCTTATCCGTCAAGTATCGTGGTAAGTGGATTTGATGGAAATATTAGTTCTGTTCAAGTCACTCTTAATAATCTTAGTCATACATTTCCCGATGATATAGATATTTTGTTGGTATCACCCACTGGAGTTAAGATGATTCTCATGTCTGATACAGGGGGAAATCCAGATATATCGGGTGTAACTCTAACTTTCTCCGACAGCGCCGCCTCATCTTTGCCAGATGCAACTCAAATCACTACTGGTACTTATAAACCTACTAACTCCTCGCCAAGTGATACTTTTCCCGCTTCGGCCCCCTCTGGCCCTTATCTTTCGACTTTAGGCGCTTTCAATGGAACAGATCCAAATGGAACTTGGCAACTTTATATAGTTGATGACACCCTAGAAGATTCTGGTACTATGACCGGTGGCTGGAGTATTGCTATTACCACAGCTCCAGCTAATCAAGCTCCTACAGATTTAATCCTTTCTAGCAACACTATTACGGAAAACGTTGTGGTTGGTGCAGGTGTTAAAATCGGAGATATTACTATTACTGATCCTGATGCTAGTGGCAATAATAATGTTTTAATCGTTAACGATACCACCAATTTTGCTATTCAGAATGGAACTGAACTGTTCTTTATCGGAGCGAGTCCAAACTTTGAAATTAAATCAACCTATGATATTACCATTACCTCGACTGATGCCAATGGTGGTAATCCTTTAATCTACAGTGAGCCTTTCACCGTTAATGTCAATAACGTTAACGAAGCCCCCATTTTAACTGTTCCGGGTTCACAAAGTATCGATGAAGATACACCTATAACCATTACAGGTATTAGTTTAGCGGATGTGGATGCTGGAAGTAGTGATGTTGTTGTCACTCTTTCTGCCGTGTCAGGAATCCTCACTCTCGGTAGTACTTCAGGTTTGACCAGTGTCACAGGTAATGGGGCGAGTAACGTCACCTTTAGTGGTAATTTAACCAATATCAACTCAGCTTTGAATTTGAACAACTTGACATATCAAGGGAATGCTAACTTCTCTGGTTCAGAGATTATTAGCCTAAGCGTTAATGATCAGGGTAATACTGGCTCAGGGGGTGCATTAACCGATAGTGAATCTATTACCGTTACTGTTAATCCTATTAATGATTCTCCTACGGTTGCTAATGTTATTCCTAATCAAACAGCTACAGAATATAACCTATTTGATTTTAGTTTTGATGTTAATACTTTTAATGATGTAGATCAAGGAGACTCTTTAACTTATAATGCCACTTTAGATGATGGTAATGCTTTACCTAGTTGGTTGTCTTTTGATTGCAATTCTCGTACTTTTAGTGGTACTCCCTCCCCATCAGATATAACAACTATCCCTTTTAGTGTGAAGGTAACGGCGACAGATACGGGAACATTGTTTGTTAGTGATACCTTTGAGCTTACAGTATCTGCTTTGACAACTACTAACACTACAGGTAGTGGAATCGCTGATAACCTTATGGGAATTACCAATACTAAAAATAATATCAGTGGTGCTGGTGGTAATGATACTCTTATGGGAGGAGATTTTGCTGATACTCTTTTAGGTGGCAGTGGCAATGATAGTATTATCGGAGGCAATTTTGCCGACATTCTTGATGGTGGCAGTGGTAATGATACTTTAACGGGAGGAGATGCTAATGATATTTTAACGGCTGGTAGTGGTAATGATATTTTAACAGGGGGTAATGGTAATGATACTCTCACGGGAGGTAGTGGTATTGATTCCTTCTTTTTTAACTCTCCCTCAGAAGACATTGATAGAATTACAGATTTCAGTGTAGTAGATGACTCGATCGTTTTAAGTGGTAGTGGCTTTAGTTTAAGTACAGGGACTTTAATGGCTAATCAATTCCGTAGTGGTGCAGGAATAACGAGTGCAAATTCCGGTACTCAACGTTTAATCTACAATAGTAGTAATGGTGCATTTTATTATGATGCTGATGGTGTCGGAGGAACTACGGAAGTACAGGTTGCTACTTTAAAGGGGGGATTAGCCTTAACTAATAATGATGTGATTGTAATTTAAGATAATCTAAAAATCCCCCAACCTTTTGAGAAGGGGGAAATCTCTCAATAATTGTTCCTAATCGCACTATTGCCTCTTCTCTATCTCCATCAATGATTTTATACTTCACTCAGATAATAAAAAGGTATTTAGGAGAATTTAAAACATCTATACCTATATTTTTAGTACTGTAGAGATTCATGTAACTGTTTTGAAGCTAAAATAACATCATTAATTTTAAAAGTTATTAAATCTTGTTTGGTAGGGTTAGAAAGATTAGCTAGACGATTACATTGATTAGCAATACAACGATCGAATATATTACGAACAAATCTACCATTGCCTAATTGTCCTATTTTTTGTTCAAATTCATCTAGTAAATTAAGGATTTTTTCTCTTACTTGATTATCAATTATATATCCGTGTTCTTTACACATTAATTCAAATATTTTTACTAATTCTTCTGAAGTATAATCTACAAAATTTACGAAATTAGAAAACCTAGATTTTAAACCAGGATTTGACTGAATAAATCTTTTCATTTCTTCTTTATATCCAGCCACAATAACAACTAAATCATCTCGATTATCTTCCATCAATTTTAACAATGTATTTACTGCTTCTTGTCCAAACATATCTTTTTTATCTTCTGGTACAAGAGAATAAGCCTCGTCAATAAAAAGGATTCCACCTAAAGCAGATTCTATTATTTTAGTGGTTTTTGGTGCTGTTTGTCCTAAGTATTCGGCGACTAAATCTGTTCTATCAATTTCGACAAAATGTCCTTTTGAAAGTATATTTAATTTTTGATATATTTGACCTAAAATTCTTGCTACGGTAGTTTTACCAGTACCCGGATTTCCTGTAAATACTAAATGTTTCGTAATTTGAGGTAATTTTAACCCTACTTTTTCCTTGAGTTGAGCAATTTTGGCAATATTTACTAATTCTTGTACCGTTGATTTTACTTCTTTTAATCCTATTAAAGAATTAAGTTTCTCTAAATCTTTTTCTATAGAATTTATCTCAGTTTTTTCTTGTTGTTTATCTGCTTTTTTTTCTTGTGATTTTTGATTATTTATATTACTGGAGGTGATAATAAGTTGTGCTAATTCTAAAGCAAATTTACTATCAATTTCTTTAGAAGGATTACCCAAGATTTTAGCCGCTTGTTGTAAGGCTATTTGTCTCGAAGATACATAACTATAAAATAAACAATCTGTTAGAGATGATTTACTATTTTTAAGCAAAAATTCGTTAGCTTTTTCCTGATTGTCCCATGCCACCCAAAGCCAAGAGTTTTTTAGTTGACAAACACTAAATACAGGTACTTTAGTAATATAATAATAAGACATATTTTGTATAAGTAATATTATGAATTACATATTATAAAACAAAAAATGATATAGTTAAATAATTCTTGCTACATAATTGAATAAATTATACTTAACTCGATCGATAAAATTCAGAAATAAAAAGCAAGTCAGACGAATCTTGTCGGTTTTCTTTCCCTCTGTTTACCTATAATTTTAAATTCACTGAGATTAGCTAATAATGATTTTATTGTAATTGATAATCTAAAAATCCCCCAAATTTTTTGAAAAGGGGGACGTTTCTTAATAATTGTGGCTCTTCTACAGTAGTTCTGATAAATTACTAGAAAATAATCGATAAAAACCTTAATCTATCTAGTTTTAAGCATTTAAAAAATGTAATTGTTATCAATTAACAGTTTAAATTTAACTTAATATCTACCACCTAATGCCTAACACCTTTTTTCGCAATAATTTATCACGACGAGAAGCTAAGAGAGTCATAATTGTTCCTAATTTTTAGTTAAGCCTTGATATGTAATAGTTAAGAATTGATCAGAATTGAAAAATCCTTTACCCCAAGTTTCCTGCAAATCGTCAATGGTTTTAGCTTTTATCAAGTCATCCAATGTCATGTTTTTAGCGATACCATCTTTAACTCTTTGGTTAACAGTTTTTAACATTTCTTGAAAGGTTATTAATTCTTTTTTGTTACCTAAAGGGCCATGTCCGGGAATTATTAGGGTTTCATCATTACAAAGAGGTAAAATTTTATCAATACCAGAAATCATACCTTGTACTGAACCGCCCACTCCTATATCGATAAAAGGATAAATGCCGTTAAAAAATAAATCTCCTGTATGGACAATATTTTCATTAACAAAATGAAGTATTATATCTCCGTCTGTATGAGCTGGAGCTACACGAAAACCATGAATTTGATGATCATTGACATTAAAATTTATAGTGTCATCAAATGTAATTTTTGGTAAAGCATCCGTAGGAGCAACAGGCATTTCCAGAGATAAAATAGGGAAAGAATGGGCTATTTTCATCTGTTTTGGTACGTTTTCATGGGCAATAATTAACGCACCTGCCTTAGCAAAATTTTCGTTGCCTCCTGTATGATCGGAATGGTAATGAGTGTTAACTAGATAACGAATGGGTTGATCACTAATTTTCTCGATCGCCGCCATGATTTTAGTTGATAATGGAGCATATTCACTATCTATCATCAATATTCCATCTTTGCCCACAGAAACTGCTATATTTCCTCCTTCTCCTTGCAACATATAAATATTATTTTTGAGAGGAGTAGTCTTAATTTCTACTTTATCAAAGTCTTGGGCAATAATTTGTTTAGACTCGATCAAACTAGGTATAATAGAATCTCGATCGGCTTGAGAATTATAAGCAACAACAGTTTTTCCCCATAAAATAATTGTCAAAAAACAAAAAATTACGAGGATGTAACTAAAACGAAACTTCTTTTTAAACATAAATGAAAATCACCATCGAAAAACTACATCTTAAACCATTAAGAATAATTTTTCCACAAGTTTTTTATTTACTAATTTGAAAACTATTACCTAAGGGTAAAAATATTGTTAAAATTTCCCCCTTATCAGGTTTTTGTTTAATAATTAATTTACCTCCTAAAGCATGGAAAATATTTTTAGTGACATCATGGCTTAAAGATAAACTTCCTGTATTTGGCTGAAAAAGTAACAATTTTCCTAAGCATTTTACTTGTTCATTATTAACATTAGACTCCGATAAAAACTGTAATTTTAATTGATTTCCTGCTGGTAAAATTAACACTTTAAAATGTTCGCCACTTGGTAAATTTCGGGTAAATCTTTCCATTAATCCTGTTAAAATTTGAGTTAACATATTCGGATCGCTAACAATTTGAGGTAATTTATTTGGTATAATAATATCGAGAATTATATTTCGTCTTTCTGCTTGTTTTTTCCAATTGGGAATACTTTGATTTAAAATTTGTTCTAAAGAAATTGGGACTAATTTAACCTCAGATTTTTGAGAAGATTTTGACTCTAATTCCGCCGCTCTAAAAATTAATTCCATGCGGTTGATTTGCTCTGTACATTCTTGCTCGATCGATTCTAAATGTTTAACTAATTCAGGAGTACTTTTTGCCCTTTTTAACAACAGTTTTGTTAGGGTTTTAATAGTAGTTAAAGGAGTTCTAATTTCATGAGTTAATGCTTGTAATAACTCAAATTCTGGATAAGGAGGTAAGGGAGTTTTTTTCAGAGAAATACTACTACTTTGACGAGGAATTTTGTTATTTTCAGAAATTAGATTTTCCTGTGAAGAAATATTTTGTAATAGATAACGACTAAATTGAGTAACGATTTTATAATCAGGAATAGTGGGATAAAATCTAGTAAATAATTCTTCTAAATATTCTTTATGATAATTTTTACTAAGAATCAGTCTTGCTTTAAGTAAAAACCATATTTTTTTAATAATTTCTGGATTAAAAGAAAAGTGAAAATTTCCTTCATTATTTTTATCCATAGATTTAACCATTACGAAGGAAAATTTATCGGTTAAAACGAGGGTAAATTGTTCATCATTTAACGTATCATTTACCCCTAAAGAAACATCAATAAAGGAAGATACTTTACTGAAAGAAGTTTGAGAATGAGAAGGCATTAATGCCATTTTAGAACAACCCCAAGAAGAAAAAATTACGGTTTCTAAATGAGATATTAATTTAACATCTTGAATAACGGGAGTTGGGGAAGATATTATCAACCCTTGTATCGATTGAGGATTGTTTTTTTCTAATTCAATAGTCGTCATTAATAATTTTTCTAAAGACACGATCGAGCTATGCCACTGTTGCTGTGCTTTAATAGAAATATTAGAGTCATTATCACCAAAATCTGTTAATTCTAGGTTTTCTTCTTCTAATAAAATATCTCCTAGCTTAACTCCCAAATAATCAGATAAAATCATAGTTTAATCATCTCATATTCCTCCAGACAAAACTAATAATAACTTTTTTATAACTTTTGTTAAAGTGTTATAACCGAACCATTTTAAGGGTAATTACCTTATCAGGTAGATTTTATTAAGTCTAATAACTGTGATTCGTCAATAATTTGTAGGTTTAATTTTCGTGCTTTCTCTAATTTTGAACCGGCATCCTCTCCTACCACCACATAATCAATTTTTGTACTAACACTACTGCTAACTTTTCCTCCTTCTGCTTCAATAAGTTTCTTCGCATCATTGCGTTTTAAAGTTGGTAAAGTACCTGTTAAAACAAAAACTTTATTACTTAATTTCTTTTCTTTAATGTGTTGAGTAGAATTACTCTGAAAGTTAATATTTAAGTCTTTTAATTCTTCAACTAATTCTTTATTCTTCGGGATGCTAAACCATTCTACCACAGAATTAGCTATCTCCTCTCCAATACCATAAATTCCTTCTAATTCTTCTTTTGTAGCTTTAATTAAGTTGTCAATATTATTAAAATTATCAGCTAATAATTGAGCATTGGATGCACCTACATAACGAATCCCTAAGCCATATAAAACCCGATGAAAAGATTGTTTTTTACTATCTTCAATAGCCATAATTAATTTTTGTGCAGACTTTTCTCCCATTCGCTCTAAATCTGCTATTTCAAAGGGTTTTAATTTATATAAATCTGCGATCGATTTTACTAATTTATATTCTATCAGGGAGATAACTACTTTTTCCCCTAAACCTCGAATATCCATCGCATCCCTATCCGCCCAATGAATTAAGCTACCTCGCAAAATTGCAGGGCAGGAAGTGTTAACACAACGGGTAACAGCTTCATTTTCAGGACGTACTAAGATTGAATCACACTCAGGACAATGAGTCGGCATTTGGTACGGTTGAGTGTCATTAGGTCGTAAATCTTTGATGACTTCTACTACTTCGGGGATAATTTCACCAGCTTTACGAATAATTACAGTATCTCCCACTCTAATATCTAATTCTCTTACACGATCGACATTATGTAAAGTAGCTCTTTGCACGATCGTACCCCCTAGAGAAACAGGTTTCATAATTGCTAGAGGAGTTACTGCCCCTGTGCGTCCTACATTAACAATAATTTTTTCAACAGTAGTTGTAACTTCTTCCGCAGGATACTTAACAGCAATTGCCCAACGGGGAAATTTTTGAGTAAAACCTAAGTCATTTTGTAAAGTGAATTGATTAATTTTTACCACCACTCCATCTGTCATGTAGGGTAAATTTTTTCTTTCCATTTCCCAATTGTCTAAATATGTTTTTACTTGGTTTAAATCTTGACAAAATTGATAGTTAGGATTAACCAAAAAACCTAATTGTTGTAAAAATTCTAAAGCCTTTTTTTGAGTATTAATTAAATTATTTTCAGGGGAAATATAAACATTATAAGCAAAAAATTGTAATTTTCTTTCACTAACAATTTTTGGATCCAATTGTCGTAAAGTACCTGCAGTTGCATTACGAGGATTGGCGAATAAGTTTTCATTATTTTTCTCTCTTTCTTGATTGATACGATTAAATTCTTGGAGGGGTAAAAAAGCCTCTCCTCTAACTTCTACAATAGCTGGAGGATTATCTATATTTAATCTTAAAGGAATGGAGTGAATAGTTCGTAAGTTATGGGTTATATCTTCTCCTGTTATACCGTCTCCTCTTGTTAAGCCTTTAGTAAAAACTCCATTTTCATAGGTTAAGGCAATAGCAGATCCATCTATTTTTAATTCACAAATATAATTAAATTCTGGTATAGTTTCTATTTGTCTTTGCCAACGATTTTCCCAGTTTTTTAACTCCTCAAAATTAAAAGCATTTTCTAAACTATAAAGAGGTATATTATGAGTAACAGAATTAAATTGTCGATCGAGTTTATCTCCGACTCTTTGGGTAGGACTATCAGGAGTTATTAAATTAGGATATTTGTTTTCTAAATCCTGTAATTCTCGATAAAGTTGATCATAAATAGTGTCCTCCATTATGGGATTATCTAATACATAATAAGCATAACTAGCTTCTTGTAATTTAGCTTTTAATTGACTAACTCGATCGATAATATTTCGATCAAGATTTACTTGTTTATGTGCATCTGAATTTGTCATTTTAGTAAACTCTTATTTTCTATTAATTATTCTTAATTCGATCGCTTGAACTAGCAATATTTAAAAGTAAATTCCCGTTTTGCTCCCACCATTGCTTTAAATGATTAATATTTGCGGATGGAACATTGAGCTTATCCCATAACTTTTTTCTGTGTTAATCTTCAGAATAAATACCTTCTATAAACCCATAAATTTTTATGATACATATTTATAATTTTTATACCAAATGACGATAAATTTGAATGGGGATTCCAGTACGTTTTCTAACATCTAATAAAGATTTATACTGTCCTTTTTCCGTTCTTTCTAAAACAATTTTTTTTGCACTATTTTCGTCAATATTATAACTTATTAATTCATCTACAGATAAAGTATTTAATCTACGCCAAGAAACATCAACTTCTTTTCTCAAATCATAACCAAAAACCATTAAAGGTTCGATACGTCTTAAAATATTCTCTGATATTCCTGCTACTTCTGATAAATCATCAATATCCATAAACATATAGCCTTCATGTCTTAAAGATTCAATATCGTTGGCATGAATAATGGATAAACCTAATTGATAAACTATATCATCTTTAGAACAATTATTAATATCAACTTTTCCTCTATATTCTGCTATTAATTGAGCAATTTTTGACGAAGGAATTAATACTCCTTTTGGTGCAGTTTTTATTAAATAATTTTGTTTAATTTTAAATGCAATAATGATTTGAGTTATCCAAAATAAATATACTGATGAGGGTAATAAAGAAGAAAATAAAAGAGAAACAAATGTTAATCCACCGCCGATAAATAACCACGAATTTGTTTTACTTTTCCACCCCGCATAAACTAAGGAAAATCCACCAAAAATGGGAAAAAAAGACCACCATAACCAAGGAGGATTTCTATCAAACCAGTTTTTATTATAAGTCATAATAATTTCACCTTGTGACTTAAATTTTATATTGAATTCAAAAATTTTCTTCTTTTTTCTTCATATTCTTCAGCTGTTATAATACCTTGATCATAAAGTTTTTTAAGTTCCGTTAAAGTATTAATACTCTCTTTTTTAGAAGATAAAGAAGGGCTATTAAATGAACTACTAATTAAATTATTATATTGACCATTAAATGTTTGATCTGACATTAGTAATAAACCAATAAAATCAAAAATTGCAAGTATAGACGGAATTAGAGTCCATGAAAATATTAAGTATAATACTCCTGCAAAATTGTGTCCTAAATAAAATTTATGAACACCAAAACCACCTAGAAAGAAAGTTAAAATAATAGCAACTGATCTATTTTTCATTTTAATTAATTAATACTAATTTTCTAAATACTGTTTATTTCTTTTTAATTTTTTCAACTTTATATTAGTAAAATAAACTAGGACGATCGAGCTTTGTATTTCTAAAATAATAAGATAGTTTCTCACAAAATAATTAACTTCTAACAAAGAATTGAGTGAAAAAATAGATAGTCCAAATATTAAAAAAATTATTAACTTCCATGAATAACTATCAGATAATCTCGATCGAGTATTGGTTTTCGATAAAATTTTCATAACTAAACAATTATGCTTTTAATCTTCATTATTTATTCTAACTAATAAATTTATCAATGGACAATAAAAGCCTTTTTAAAATAAAGTTAGTTTAACTTGATAATAATATTCTCACAATTTAGATAAGAGTTTTTGTATTATTTAGTAAATATAAAGATTGAGAGATACAAAATTAGAGTAAAGACAAGATCTTAGTATAATAGAACGTTACACAACTTAAATATATTTACTATACTTTTTTTGTTATTGATTATGACTAAAATTTTGTTATTTGGTAGTCAAGGACAAGTAGGTAAAGAATTAACTTATACTTTACCAATAATGGGAGAATTAATTAAGCTCGATCGAACGATAGTTGATTTAACTGAAGAAGATAAAATTAGGACAATTATCCAAGAAATAAAACCTAATATTATTGTTAATTCTGCGGCTTATACTGCTGTTGATAAAGCAGAATTTGAACCAGATTTAGCTTATCATATAAACTCGATCGTGCCTAAAATAATAGCAGAAGAAGGTGATAAAATTAAAGCAAAATTAATTCATATTTCTACTGATTATGTTTTCGATGGAAAAGCAAATACCCCTTATTTAGAAATAGATTTAACTAATCCTTTAGGAGTTTATGGCAAAAGTAAATTATTAGGGGAAGAAAATATACAACAAAATATTGATAATTATATTATTTTGAGAACTGCTTGGGTTTATGGTATTTATGGAAAGAGCAATTTTCTCAAAACTATGATTAGATTAGGGAAACAAAGAGAAGAAATAAAAGTAGTTATTGATCAAATTGGTTGTCCTACTTATGCTGAAGATATAGCTTTAGTTATTAATAAGATAATTAATCAATTTTTGCAAGAAAAAAATATTAAAAAAATCTATCATTTTACTAATTTAGGAGTTTGTAGCTGGTACGATTTTGCTGTTAATATTTTCAAATCAGCAGAAAAATTAAGCTATGATTTAAAAGTGAAAGAAATATTACCTATTTTTACTTCAGAATATCCAACTCCAGCAAAACGTCCGGCTTATTCTGTGTTGAGTACAAAAAAAATTACTCAAGAGTTAGATATTACTCCTTCTTATTGGCAGGATTCTTTAAATAGATATTTTATTAAATTTAATAAATATAGGAATATTATTTGAGTTATAAGAAAAACCTAATTAAAAAAGCAAAAGGCAAAACTATCAGTATATTCGATATATTTTTCTAATAATTGATTTTTAAGAAATCATCCCTGATTGCTATATCAGTTTGAGGATAAAACAAAATAATTATGGAGATTTTTTACGAAACTTTTTTCCTAAAAAATTGCCTAATTCAAAAAATATTACTCCAAAAATCATACTTCCTAACCAATAAAAAGAAGTTTGAAGCAATTTTCCTTTCTCTAAAAGAATCTTTATCTCTAATTCATAGGTAGAAAAAGTAGTATATGATCCCAAAAATCCTACTATAAACATATAACGAAAATCAGGAGAGATAATATCCATTTTGAAATGCAAATGAGCAATAAAACCCATTAAAAAAGCACCAGAAATATTAATGAAGAAAGTACCAAATGGAAAGTTATATTGTAACCATTGATTGAGATTTAAAATAATATAATAACGAATTAATGCACCTAAAATTGCTCCTAAACTAATAGCTATCGGTATTCTTATTAAAGGATGTTTAAGAAAAAATAATGATGAAAATGAAAGTTTTTGTTCACTCATTTTATTGTATTATGATTAAGACTACTTTGGTTAAATTAATGCCTAATTCTAAAGCAATGATTCCTAAGATAACACTACCTATCCAATATAAAATACTGTGTTTTTTTTTATTATTTCGCCATAGATTAGAACTCTCAAGTATATAAGTAGAAAAAGTAGTATAAGAGCCTAAAAATCCTGTAACAAATAATAATTGAAAAGGGATAGAAACGATCAATTCTTGGGAAAGAAAAGCAATAATTCCCATAAAAAAACAACCAGAAATATTAATTATTAATGTCCCAAAAGGAAAAACTTGACTGTGACGAGAAAAATATACCGTGAGATAATAACGACTTAAAGCACCTAATATAGCACCGATCGAGATAAATAAAACGGTTTTAAAAGAATAATTATTAATCCATTCAAAATGAATATTTAAAACAAAAAGATTGTTATTTAACAAGCTAAAATCCATACATTATTTTCACAATAAAAAAAACAATATAATAAAATTAAGAAATTTATTTTAATCTTGAAAGAAGATAACTATAATAAAAGCAAAGTAACCTCAATTTTGTTAAAATTAGACAAATTATAAAATAAATCTTAAATTTTTACCTCTCATGACTGCAAACTTTAGTAATTCTAGTACCATTGACAAAGTACAAGCTAACACGGCCATCAGAAAAGCTCAAGATTATCTTTTTTCTCTACAACAAGAAGACGGTCATTGGTGTGCTTATTTAGAGTCTAATGTTACTATTACTGCCGAAGCTGTTTTGCTCTATAAAATTTGGGGTATCGATAATCAAAAACCTTTACATAAGATAGAACATTATTTACGATCGAAACAATGTAGTCATGGTGGTTGGGAATTATACTATGGAGATGGAGGAGATTTAAGTACATCTGTAGAGGCTTACATGGCATTAAGATTATTGGGAGTAAGTATAGATGATACGGCATTAGAAAGAGCAAAAAAATTTATTCTCAGTAAAGGTGGTATCAGCAAAAGTCGTATTTTTACTAAATTTCACCTTGCTTTAATCGGTTGTTATGACTGGCGTGGAGTGCCTTCCATTCCCCCTTGGATTATGTTATTACCCAACAATCCTCTTTTTACTATCTATGAAATGTCGAGTTGGGCAAGAAGTAGCACTGTACCCTTATTAATTGTATTCGATCGAAAGCCGATTTTTGCCGTCGAACCGAGAATTAAATTAGATGAGTTATATAGTGAAGGTATCAAAAATGTTAAATATGAAATGCCCCTAAATGGCGATTGGACAGATATACTGGGACAATTAGATAACTTATTCAAAATAGCAGAAGAATGGAATATAGTACCCTTCAAAGAGCAAAGTATTCAAGCCGCTGAAAAATGGATTATTGAAAGAGAAGAAGTAACAGGAGATTGGGGAGGTATTATTCCTGCGATGCTTAACTCCCTTTTAGCCCTTAAAACCTTAAAATATCACGTTAACGATCCTATGGTGGCACGAGGATTAAATGCCGTAGAAAATTTTGCCATCGAAACCCATGATGATTATTTAGTACAAGCCTGTGTTTCTCCCGTGTGGGATACAACTTGGTGTTTACGCGCCCTTGTCGAATCTGGAGTAATCCCCAATCATCCTAATTTAGTCAAAGGGGGAGAATGGTTATTAGACAAGCAAATTTTTGACTATGGTGATTGGGTTGTGAAAAATCCCCAAGGAAAACCCGGAGGTTGGGCATTTGAATATGAGAATCGTTTTTATCCTGATATGGATGATTCAGCAGTAGTTGTTATGACGTTAAATCAATTAGAATTGCCTCAAGAAAATTTAAAGCGAGAAGCAATTTTACGATGTTTAAGATGGATTGAGACAATGCAATGTCATAATCATGGTTGGGCTGCATTTGACATCAATAATGATGCTAATTGGTTAAATTATCTTCCCTATGCTGACTTAAAAGCTATGATTGATCCTGCTACGGCGGACATTACTGCTAGAGTATTAGAAATGGTTGGTAGTTGTGATTTACCAATGAAAGCTAGTAAGATTCAAAATGCGATCGGGTATTTAATCCGACAACAAGAAGAAGATGGCAGTTGGTTTGGGCGTTGGGGAGTCAACTATATATACGGTACATCGGGAGTGTTGTCAGCTTTAGCCGTAATTGCACCGAGAATCGAGAAAAACGTCATCGAAAAAGGAATTAATTGGTTAGTAAGTTGTCAAAATGCCGATGGTGGTTGGGGTGAAACCTGTGAAAGTTATAAACATTATGGATTGAAGGGTAAAGGGGATTCTACTCCATCTCAAACTGCATGGGCATTAATTGGTTTATTAGATGGTGGAAATGCGATCGAAAAATTTGCCGAAGATAATATTAAAAAAGGGATAAGATATTTATTGACTAATCAAAATGATCAAGGTACATGGGAAGAAAAACAATTTACCGGTACTGGATTTCCCGGACATTTTTATATTAATTATCATTTATATCGTCACTATTTTCCCTTAATTGCTTTGGGGAAATATGAAAAATTTTTAGTTAAAAATTAAGTTTTAGGTTTTCAATTATAGATTTTAAATCAACACCTAATTCCCATCTCTCAACTCCTCACACATTCCGATACTAACCCAACTACTAAAACCGTCTTCAAAATGTTCTTTTTTCCAGATAGGTGCATTGTGTTTTAAAGTGTCAATAGCATAGCCACAGGCATTAAATGCGTCTCCTCGATGAGGGCAACCCACCGCAACTAAAACACTAATTTCTCCTATTTTTAATTTTCCGATACGATGGTGAATTATAATGGTATTAGTATCTTGCCATTTTTCTTTAATACTATCGCTAATGTCCTGAAATATTTTAATTGCCATAGGTTCATAAGCCTGATATTCCAAGTATTTAACAGGTTTACCCTCTGTTTGATTTCTTACTGTACCACTCATAAGCACGATCGCACCATTACTCGCATTATCAGCTAATTGATAAACTTCCGAGACGGAAAGAGGTGCAAAAGTAATCTTAAAATCTGTCAAAAAACTCATTGATAAACAAAATATTTTTTTAGTAAACTTAATTATTTTTCCCAACGTACAACATACCATTGTAAATAGTGATCGTCATCAACATTAAATTCACAGTAATTATTGAGTACATATTCAGCTTTTTGAGAAAGATTTGTAAATTTAGTTATATCAGAGGGTAAATTTGACTGACTAGTTAGTAATGTTTCTAGTTTAGTAAGTAATTCTGATTCTGTCATTAATTGTTCCTCTTGATTTGTTTCTAAGACAACATAACCATCCTCTTGATACATAATGGAGTTAGCCATAAATTAATCTCCTTTATTTCTCTTCCTGTAAATTAACTTCTTTACCATCAGAAAGATCGATCGCTTTTTGGAAGTTTTTATTATGATCTTCTATATTATCTACACTTTCCTCTAATTGTTCTCCTATTGTCGCTTTACTACCTTTTTTCTGTTTATCTGTGTTATCTTCTGTCAGATTATCTTGTTTGTTATTTTCTTGATTAGACTGTTTTTCCTGTAATTTTTTTAGCTTGTCTAAAAATCCACCTTTTTTACTAGATGTCTTTGGTGTTTCTTCTGGAAATAATTCTGCAATAGTATTTTTCGTGTTTTCCCACCAATAAGGAATATGAGGGAAAGCGATCGCTATTAAAGTTATACTCACCAAAGTAGAAATCATCAGTTTAATTTTTCGATTCTGAGATTCCTCATATTGAATACGCTGAAATTCCCGATGTTGCTTCTCTTGCCATTGCCTTTTAACTTGCTCAATATTTTCTTGTTCTTCCTCTATTGAATTATCCCATACAGAAGATGAATTTAACGATTCTTTCTGCATTCTCTGAGTACGTTTTGACCAATTTTGAAAACGATTAATAGCCATGATTTCACTCAATATTAGTGTAAGAGATTTGATTGTCTCATAGTTATTATAAATCATGTATCAGTAAAAATACGGTGAAAAGATAAGTAAATTTTAGTACATTGAAAAAGTTACTTAGTCAGGACTTACGCAAAGCAAAATAGATATTAGGTTTTAGGTTAATTTTTGACTGCTTTTGATTATTGATTTAATCTTGGTAAAATCAATTTAGACTTTTTTAATCAATTCTTTTACCTAATTCCTAATTTATAATATTTTTTATTCTACTTTTCTAAAATTGCTCCCTCAATATTTCTGAGAAAGAAATAGGTATCAATATTATCCTTTAAACGATACAATTTTGCAGGGCGTTTAGCATCTTGACGCATTTCTGTTGTTTCCTCTAAAATATCAGCTTTAGCGATACGACGGCGAAAAGATTTTGTTTCCAAAATTCGATCGAGAATTACCTCATAAACTTTTTGTAAATCTCCAAGGGTAAATTTTTCAGACATCAAATAGGCAGGTAAAGAAGTATAAAGGACTTTATTGCGTAAACGTTCAATGGCTAAACGCAAAATTTCGCTATGATCAAAGGCTAATGATTCTAATACTTGATCTTTAATGATAGGCGACCATTTAATATCGATCGCACCTTTTCCGGCTGTCAGAGTAATATTATGATAAGGTAAAAGGGCGAAATAAACGGTAGTTACAGACCATCCCCTCGGATCTCGTTGTTTATTACCGATAGTAAAGCACTGCTCTAAATAGGGCGTTTTTACTCCTGTTTTCTCTTCTAATTTCCTTCTAGCGGTATCCTCTAAAGTGTGATCATTATCCAAATCGATAAAACCTCCTACTAATGTCCATTGATTTTTAAAAGGGTAGTTTGCCCGTTTTACAAGGAGAACTTGCAGTTGTTGAGCAAAAACAGTAAAAATAACAGTATCAACAGAAGTACTAGGTCGATCGAATATTGTAGGATCGTAATTATCAAGAAATTCTACTTCAGAATTATACTTACTTTCTTTAGTCATTATCTTTATCGGAAAAACCTTTGCGACATGAGTGCCTTTGGGAGACTTTTTACCAATCTTGTTATAAAACCGAAAATTAAAGGTAGCTAGAAATACGTTGACGAATATCCCCAAGACTATAGCTTTTAATTAGCTTACCATCCTCAAAGACGGTTTTTAATGCACCTTGTTTTTCTTGTTCGGGAGTTTGTTGTTCATACAAGACAAAAGTATTGCCCTCTTGTTCAACTCGCAGTAAACCCTTAGCTGATTTTTTCGTACCGCTATCAGTTTTAGGATTTTTGAAAATATCTCGCCGTTTGCCATTTACCACACCGCTAGTGGCTTTGACGGCAAATCCGAAGTTATCCCTAGTGACGTATTGATAGGTATATGAACCAATACCAAAAACGACATTACCCGATGCAAAGCCTTTTTCTTCTAAACCCTTGAGTATATTATAAGCTCGATCGAGGGTAATAGAATCACCATAAATTAAGCCAATATGAGAATCCAGCATTTTGTAACCTTGAGGGGTAACAGTACCGCCAAAAATCTCCCATAAACACTCTACAGCACCTTTATACTCAGGGCTACCTTGAGGGTAACTAGAATCTCCACAAATAATTTTAACAGGATCTCCACTATCCGGGCGAATGACTAACTTACCATCTCGTGCCAAAATTTTATTCTTAAGAATAACAGTATATTGGGTGATAACTTTCCAAAAATCCCAAGTATCCGACACAACGGAAACAATACCTTTAGGATATAAATCTTCAATGAGTCGGCGAAATGTCTCTAATTCTCCATCTTCCATTCCCATTGCCATAACAGAATGCTCCGTTGCGGGTACGGAAACGCCGATCATTTCTTGGTCTGCGGAAGCATTATAATATTCTTCTAGGAGATCGATCGCTAATACTGTATCTGTACCACAAAAAGAAGTAAGATGAGCCGCTCCACTAATTATGGCATCTTGTACACCAGATAAGCCTCGAAAAGAAAAGTCATGACATTGGAAAAGAATAAAATCTAAAGGTGTTCCTGTTTTTATAGCATAATTTTTGACTAATTTTTTGTACTGAAAAGCTGTAGTTGCAGAAGTGATAGGTTTCCACAGATAAGAAGACATCACCGACTCGATATAATTTGTTAGCCAGAAAAAATCAGGATGAGTATTAACCACCGTCAAAACAGGTATGCCAATGGGTACTAAACTGCCCTCTGGTAATGCTTTAATTTTAAGGGGTAAATAGCCGAAATCGTGGAGTTCTTCAATATGTTCGATCGAAATTGCGTCCACTCCTAAAGAAGTATCCATGCGTCTTTTGTAAGCAGAAACGACTTTATTTTTATCTTGCTCAAAAAAGTTTTTATGCCAACAATCGATTAGGTAATCTTGGATAAAATACTGTAAACCAAAAAAGACGACTCGAATATCATCAAAGTCTAAAACTTTTGCTAGACGACCACTGCGGGGGGTAAAATTAGCATAAACTTCCGTTGTACCTTCAGGATATTGACGACGGTGATCAGTTTTATAAAAGTCTATGGCATTAAGGGGATTTATGTTCATGGTTTTTTTTCTTGTGTAATAATTTTATAACAATATCAAGTGGAGATAATTACTTATCAAAAACTTTGTGCCTTTCTTTGCGAGATACTTTGTTTTTAATTTTTAAACCAATATGACTAATTAGACACTTGTATAAGAATTAGAAAATATGATCAAAAAATTAGTATCTTGTTGATCTGGAGATAATATAGTGTGATAACAATAAATATGGCTAAAATAAGGGCGTAATGGCTGTAATCCTTTAGAAAAAATGCCGTGAGTCACATAAAGGGCAATTTCTTGCACCTGTTTTTCTTGAAGTACTTTTGCTAACTCAATAAAAGTTCGCCCTCCGTCACAAATATCATCGACTAACAATACTTTTCGCCCTTTAACATCATCATGAAAAGTAGTGGCTAAAATTTTGCCTGTTTTGGTATCACGGATTTTACTGCCACAGAAAACATCTAAATATTGTTCAGATTGTGATAAACGTTTAGCTACTTCAAAAGTCTTTTTCTCTGCACCGGCATCCGGGGCAATTAATACCCAGTTTTCTTTCTGAAGGGTTTTTCCTAAGTCACTTTGAGCTAAAATATCCGCTTGAGTCACTACCTGACAGTTATCTAACAAAGCAGATGTAACATCCGAATGAGGGTCAATAATGACAACTCGATCGCACTTTAAACCATTGATTAAATCTGTCATCACCTTAACACTCAAAGATTCTCCTTGATTACAAACTCGATCCTGTCTAGCATAGGGAAAATAAGGAATAACTAATTCAATACTGACACTAGGCAAAATACGCCGAATAGCATCTACGGTAAGTAACAAAGCCATAATTTCATTAGCACTATTAAGAATTCCTTGAATAATAGTTTTCGGGGTAATAACTTCAGGGGATAAACTAACATGACATTCTCCGCCCGGAAAATTAAAGGTTTTGATGGGGGAATCATTAACTAATATGGGCATTTTTTACCCTCCTTTTTTATAAAATGGCTTTGAGCCACTAAATATATAATGGCACAGAGACAGTAATAATGTCAAGAGGGGGAATAAGTAACTAACTGTTAAATTAGAGTAAAAATTTTAACACCTAATTCCTAACACCTAATTATTTTATGCCATCAAAATTTGTTCACACAGCTTATCTTCTAAATCTTTTTCTTCTTGATATACGGAAACGATCGCATTTTGGATAATTTCGGTGATGGATAAGCCTTGTTGATGTTGCTGTAACCATTGTTGTGCCTGATTTCCCTGCTCTAGTATTTTGTAAGCAGGAGTCAAAAAACAAGCAAATCCTTTAGCTTTAGCAAGGGGATATAATTCGCTAATTAATTCTTCTAACCAGTCTTTAGCAATGATTTGACTACCATCTTGCCAACGATATAATTGAGCATTTAAACTATTTTCACTAACTGCTTGTTCATTATATTTGGTTATTTTTAACAATTCCGTTTCTAAATTACCGTGATTGATGGTACTTTGTTGTAAAGGATCTAAAGTGTCATCATTTAAAATTTGAGTGATTCTAGCTTCTAAAATGGCGGTTATGGCTAACAAATGAATGGGGTTTAAGACTAAATCACAAATCCTTAATTCCAATCGATTTAGATTATAAGGGCGATTGTCTCCGTTAGGACGGACGGAACACCACAAATGTCTCACATTTTGCATCGTGCCTAAGATTAATTGTTGTTTTGTCCATTCGATAAAATGACTATGATTGGTAAATAAGGGGACATTATCTGGAGTTTGAGGAAATAAACGCCAACGGGTAGAGTGAAATCCAGTAACTTCGTTATCTAAGAAAGGAGATGAGGCACTTAAAGCTAACAATAAAGGTGCTTCTAATCTAATTAAACGATATGCTCTAATTAATTTTTCTGTGTCTTCAATGCCGACGTTGATGTGAATACTGGCGGTGACAATTTTTGTGTGATAAGTTTGCTCAATATAGTCATGATAATGATTATCGGGATCTGATCGAAAAAATTTAGTACTATCTCCTAAAGACAAGGTACTGCCCGGAATAATGGTATAGTTACCCAAAGATTGAAGATATTGTCGTAAGTCTTTACGAGGGCGTAATAAGGCACATAATAGTCGATCGTAATTACACAAAGGAGCAGTAGTATATTCTACATTACGACTATCAGGCTCTCGTACAAAACTTTGTAAGTCTTTAACAATTTGACTGGAAAGCCCAATTACTTCACCTTCATTAGTGCCTGTATAAACTTCAACTTCAAATCCCTTTGACAACAGCACATTTTTTCCTCAATTGTTGCTCTATATTTTAATTATCAATGATTCTAGTTTTATTGACAATAAGTGGTGAGATAAATATTTTATCTTCTAACTTATTATTATAATCATCTTTTGGAATGACTACTTGTCTGACGTTTGTTTAGTGACAGTATAGTTGCGATCGCAAATTTAGATAGAGGAGATAGAAAACAACGATTATAAATAGCGAAACAAGAAATGATGAATTCTGGTGTTTCTTTGGAGATGATAGCACCAGAAATGAATAATTTTGTTACGAAGACATCAACTAATTTATTATTTTCTTCGTTGTCTTCTTGTCAGCATCTGTTTACTTTTTCAATCAGAAATTAGACCTCTTGCAAAATTAAGTTGAAATAAAAATAGAGGGTCATAATTTGTTATTATAAGTGGTCGCACCCAAAGAAAACATAAGATTAGCTTATGAAAATAAAAAGAGTAGAAAAATTGTTACCCAAAAACTTTAAAAGAAGATTTGGTGTCACAAAAAAAACTTATCAATTACTTGTAAAAATACTCAAAAATAAAGAACTAAAAAACTGGGAAGAAAACCAAAACTAACGTTAGAAGAACAGGTTATAGAGAAAGCTAAAAATATTTAAAATATCATCACAAAGGTATCGAAATAGAACAAAAAGATTTGGATTAAGATTTAACTTAATTGCTGGGATTTATAATTATGAAATAAAGCAAAAAGAAGCCTAAGTAAAAAAAGAAAAATTATGGTTTATGAAGAAAATTTGTAATAAATTAATTGAGTTTTAGTTAATAGACACTTTCGTTGATAATACATGGAATATTTATTGTATTACTAGTGAGTGAATTGGTTTTTTCGGAGGCATTCACTCCTTACATACTCCGAATTGTCAAAAATATATTGTTTATTTTAGTTTTGCAAGAGGTCTAATAAAGTCAGTTAGGTTAAGAATAGGTTAAGATAAAATTAAGTAAAAAATATAGTAATAGTGGAGGGAAAACAATGGTTAATACAATTGTTCAGGAAATTAAAAAAGATTTTCTTTATCCAATTTCACCTTATCACGGTCAAGACTATATCAAAGGCTTAATTCCTAACCAAAAGTTACAGAAATTTACTTCTCAAATTAACTACATGGTTGGTTTACACACTAATGGTAAATTATCAACTTCACAAGTGTGTCAAAAAATAGAACAACTATGGGAAGAATTAGAAATGATTAGCGATTGATATAGTTTAAAACCATCGATTAAACTGTTAATTTTATTAAAGATTGCCAGTTAATTACCTCGTGAAATAATGACTCATAACCTTTTACATTGGGATGTAAGCCATCATTAGACATTTGAGATACTCGCCAATGTTCTCCCCGACTCATCCATAAATCAAATATATCGAGATAGGGAATTTGTCTTGTTTCACAGGCTTTTTTCGTTACTTCTTTGTAATGATATTGATCTCTGAGATTATAATAAAAACAGTCTAAAAACGGCATTTTTGTTTCGTCAACAGGAGTCATTCCCACAAATAGCACGGGAGATAATTCTAAAGCTCGATCAAGTAAACTATTAATATCTTCTGTAAACTGATCATAATTACTCAAATTTCTTCCTTGAATGTGACCTAAACGGGGAGAATCGTTCACTCCTACTGATAAAATAATAAGGTCTGGATATTTATTTCTTAACTCTCCTCGATAGCTAAATTCTTGAACTAATCTAGCTTTTACTTGACTGGTACGATCGCCTCTAATACCTAAATTATACAATACATGATCTCGATCGCTTTCCATCCAACGGCGACGCAATCTTTCTACCCATCCACCACCTTCCGTATCACCATAACCATACACTAAACTATCACCGATAGCGATTATTCGTAACGGCTGAGAATTACTATAGTTATCTAGGTTGGGATTTTTAACGATTTGCATTCCAAAAAAGTAATAGATATTAAGTTTTGGGTGTTGGAAATTAGCTGTTAGCTGTTAGGAATAACAAATGACAATTAACAATTAATAAATGACAAATCACTATTCTTAATTGCTAGGGAATCCACTCAAAACCAACACTAACCTGAGAATCGCTTTGTTTAATCGAATTTTGCCAACCAATTTCAGTGGCTAAACGTAAATTTTTCGTTAAAGCATACCCCACATTAATTTCAGTGATTCCCACTTCATTACTACCTGTGGGAGAAACAAAACTTTGGGTAATAAAAATATCTCCTGCACCTTGAGGAGAAAAAATTAACCCCAATCTGATTCCCACATTAACACCACCAGTGTTATAACCGGCAGTTTCTATATAACGATACCCTATTACTGGAGCAATATTAATATAACTGCCCAATGGGAACAAATAATACTGTAAATTAGAACCTATTGACAACCGATCGCTTTTAGGGTCAGAATTACTACTAAGATCTTGACTATATTTAGCACTAAAAGTCAAGGAAGTATTGCCAATAAAAACATCTTCTACTCCTAAAAAAATACCGCCAGAATCATTATTAGAAGGAAACTGAGTATAACCAAAACGGTATCTAGTAGGAAATATTGGTTGATGAGTAATTTTATCAGAAATATCAGGAATTTCTTTCATCCACTGACGAATAACAGGGCTATTTTCGATAATACTAGGATCTAGATCAAATTCTTTACTTTTCTCCGTCACGTCAATATTTTGAGCCATAACATCAGTTACAACGATAAAATTAACAAGAGAGACTAAACAATAGAAGCTAAAACGCATTTTTTCGCTAATTATGTTAATAATTGATTAAGTTCATTAATACTTCTAACTGGTGGAAGACAAGACAACCCCTGACACACAATACCGACACTATTGGGGGGTAAATCTTCTGTTATTTGATAAATGACGTTAGGATAATATTTTTGGTTGAATTTTTGTTTTATCTCTGGGAGGGTTTTAAGGGTTTTTCCTCGCAAATACCAGTTTAAACCGACAAAAATACTCGGACAACTGGTTGGGGATTTTGTCATAATTTCGCTAAATAGTTGCAAGGTTTTTTCCCCCTTGTCTAAATATTCACTATTACCCGTTAGTAATCCTAATCTTATCAAGTTGACGATCGAAATCCCGTTACTGGAAGGGGTAGCATTGTCAATATAGCTTTTTTCTCTGATCAACAAATCTTGAGAATTATCATCACTATTGTTATAATAACCACCGTTTTCTCGATCTAGACAATAATAATCAAATTCTTGTTGTACTTTTATTGCTTGGGTTAAATAATAACTAGAATTATTTTCAGAATTTTGAGCTAAATCTAATAAAGCCTTGATCAAAAAACTGTAATCTTCTGCTTGGGCAAAAACACTTACTTTTCCATCATAATTAAGTCTATAGAGTCGAGCATTTTTCCACTGATTATTAAGAATAAAATTTATTGCTTTTTCGGCTAATTCTAGGTAATTTTTATCTTGAAAAACACCATAAGCTCTTGCTAATCCAGAAATCATTAAACTGTTCCATGCTAAAATCATTTTCGTATCTGTCACGGGGGGAATCCGTCCTTTCCAATTTATACTTTTAGCTTCTTGATTATTTCTAGCAGGAGTAAACTTAGTTAAATTTGATGAACTTTCACCATAACGAATAATAAATAACTTTTCTAATACATTTTTAACAATATTATTAATTGATACATTTTCTAGTTTTTGTAAAACATTTTTTCCTTCAAAGTTGCCATTATTAGTAATCGTAAAAGTATCTTCAAAAGCACTTAATTCTTCATCTGATAAAATCTCTATTAAATCTTGATAATGCCATACATAAAAATCTCCTTCTTCTGGTTCAAAATCATTAATAGTAGGAAAATTATCCGCATCTTGAGAAGCATAAAAATAACCCTCATCTGCTGTCATTTCCCTTTTTAACCAGTTTAATGTACCATCACAAGCAATTTTAATTTCTGGGATTTCGACTCCGCTACTCCACAAATTAGTTAAAAATTCCATGATTAAACCATTATCATAGAGCATTTTTTCAAAGTGTGGCACTGTCCATGTAGCATCAACCGTGTAACGATGAAAACCACCGCCCACATGATCATAAATTCCGCCGTTAACTAAATCTATCGCTCTTTTTTTGACTAATTTTTGATAGTTTTCATTTTTCGTCGAATCCTGTAAAATCAGATGACTATAGGGCATCATCGGAAAACGAGGCGAACCATAATCATTGCGATCGAGAACTTTGCTATTATTTGTTATACCCTGAATCAACAACTCGGAAGTTAAGGGAGTATCCACCGACAAAATTACTTGAGAATTATCTTGTAAACTCTTGACAATTTCCTCTTTTAATGATTCTAGTTTATCTTTTTGTTGATGGTAAAAATCGTTGATAGCTTGAAGTATTTGTAAAAATCCGGGTTTGCCATAACGAGGCTCAATAGGAAAATATGTACCGCCATAAAAAGGTACTAATTCATCAGGAGTGAGAAAAATATTTAAAGGCCAACCTCCTTGCCCAGTCATCATTTGCAAAGCCGTCATATATATACTATCAATATCTGGACGTTCTTCTCGATCGACTTTTATAGCTACAAAATGTTGATTTAAGTAATCTGCGATGGATTGATCAGAAAAAGCCTCTCCCTCCATGACAGTACACCAATGACAACTAGAATAACCGATCGAGAGAAAAATGGGTTTATTCTGGGATTTAGCGAGATTTAAGGCTTCTTCTCCCCAATACCACCAATTAATAGGGTTATAAGCGTGTTTTCTTAGGTATAAACTTTGAGCATTAATAAGATTATTAGTCATTGGTAAAATGTTCGAGAGTAGAGATAGAGGGAAAAATTTATGATTTCTCTATGAAAATTGATTTAATTTTTAATTGTGGGAAAAGTCTATTCAACATTAACTCGCTGAGTTATCATTCTTAAACCATCAGCACGAATTAATATAACAGAATACCAGTGATCTTCTGAGGTTATAGGTAATTTTACTCGTTTAAAAATCCCCCCTGCGGATAAAGAATCTAACTCTAAACTAGATGGATTAATATATAATTCTGGATTAATTTTATCTTCTAAAGCCGCTCCTAAAATTAAATCTGAGTCGATGGGATCTTGTAAAATAACATCAAAGTCAAATTCTTGTCCCGGACGAGCTTTATCTGGTAAATTAATGGTAACATTGGGGGGGTTTTCTCCAGATGTTACTTCACTTTTTTCAGCTAAAACTTTCTGTTTAATTAATTGATTATTCGCAAAATATTGTTCTGCTTTTATCTGGGAATTAAGGACAAATTTTTTCTCATTAATATTATAACTTCCTTGTATATTCGTTACTGTCACTGCTACTAATTGATCTTCATTTCTATTCCAAGATTCGATCGAAGTAGTATATTTTAAATCATCATATTTTGTCCAATTTTTTTCAAGGGAAGATAGAAAAGTTTTATAATCTAGTCCATCTTGATTCGTGAAGTTAGGTGAAATATTTTGTTCAATTAATTTGACATCACGATTATTAGCCGCTAAATCTATTTTAGTAACAATCTCTAATAGTTCTTTTGGAACATTATTAGATTGGGCATTAGATTGGGCAGAAGAAGGAGCAAATTTAGTTAAAGAAAAAGAAAAACTTAATAATACTATTATAAAAAATTTAAGACTTTTTTTCATATTTAATAATAAAGAATGAATTTTAAAAAGTGGAGGGATCAAGAAAAGGTAATCTTAATTTACGATTAACTATGAACAGGAAATCGCAAACTCACTAAGATTTATCATAATTCAAAATTAGCGGTTACATTTTGTACATCGTCTAAAGACTCAAGATTATCCATAAGACGCAGCAAAAATTTAATTTGTTCTCGATCGACAATTTCTACCGTATTATTCGGTATCCACCGCAATTCTAACTCTTTAACGGTAAAGTGATAATTAGTTAAAATTTGGTTTAGATTTTCTAATTGACTAACTTCGATGAAAACTTCTGCACCTTGATAGTCTTTTTCTTCAATAATTTCATAAGTGTCAGCATTGGCGGATAAACAAGCCTCTAATAATTGTTCTTCTTCCACCTTACCGTCAATGATAGCAACTCCTTTTTGATCAAACATCCAACTAACACAACCAGTTTCTCCCAAGTTACCACCATTTTTAGTAAAAGCTAATCGAATATCCGCCGCCGTGCGATGACGATTATCTGTCAATGCCTCAATTAATACTGCAACTCCCCCAATACCATAACCTTCATATCTGATTTCTTCTAATATATTCTCATCATCAGAGTAAGTTCCTGCACCCTTGGCGATCGCCCTATCAATGTTATCATTTGGAATACCGGCCGCTCTAGCTTTTTCTATCGCTGTGCGCAACTGAAAATTACCTTCAGGATCTGGTAATCCATTACGAGCCGCCACAATAATAGCACGAGAAAGTTGAGTAAAAGTTTTACCTTTTTTAGCATCAACTCTTGCTTTTTGTCGTTTAATGTTTGCCCATTTACTATGTCCTGCCATTACTTCGATCGTGATCTAAATTCAATACCTGAAACGTTAATATATCTTACCAGTAAACAGGAAATAATCACTTATGTTAAATTTAGATATTGCACTGCACCTCTATCATAAATTCTCGGTAACGAGAAGGAAAAGGGAAAAGTGACAAGAATTGATTTAAAACTTTTTGTCAATACAATGGATTTATTTACTTGAAAACTTCTCCTAAAAAGCAAGAAAAATTGTTTTCATAATTTAATCAATCCTCTACCATGAAAAGAAGAGGTATTTAATTGTTAATTGTTAATTGTCCATTGTTTAATTACCGTCAATTCCGATGTCACTTTCTAAGTCTAAAAAGCCACTATAAGCCTCCATACCATGTTCACCAATATCTAAGCCTAAATATTCTTCTTCTGGAGAAACTCTTAAACCAAGAGTGAACTTTAATAAGTTCCAAAATAGAGTACTAATAATGACCATTGTTACCCCAACACTCAGAATACCTAATAGTTGAACTCCTAATAAATTAAAATTCCCACTGCTAAATAAACCAGATATGTTCTCGTTTTCCGTGATAATAGAATCAGCAAATAATCCTACAGCGATCGTACCCCAAACACCATTCACTAAGTGTACAGAGACAGCACCCACAGGATCATCTATTTTGAGACTATCTAGGAAATAAACGGCAAAAACAACGAGGATTCCACCGAAAGCACCGATCATAATGGCACTGGAATAACTTACCATAGAACAACCAGCAGTAATGGCAACTAGCCCTGATAAAATACCGTTAATACTAAGAGATAAATCGGGTTTTCCCGCTAAAATCCAACTACTAACTGTACCAGTAATCCCACCAGAAGCAGCGGCTAAGTTAGTAACAACAGCAATATAGGCAATATTTTCTCCTACAGTCATAGTTGATCCAGGATTAAATCCAAACCATCCTATCCACAAAATAAAACAACCAAGAGTTGCAATACTTAGGTTATGACCGGGTAAAGGCATTATACCGCCTCCTTGTGGATATTTTCCCAGTCTAGGCCCTAAAATCATTGCTCCCGTTAAAGCACACCAACCCCCAACAGAATGCACTACTGTTGAACCAGCAAAATCTTGAAAACCGAGTTGAGATAACCAACCCCCTCCCCATACCCAATGACCGATCATCGGATAGGCGATCGCCACTAATAAGACACTGAATAAGAGAAAATCGATAAATTTAATTCTTTCAGCGACTGCACCAGAAACAATAGTGGCCGCCGTACCGGCAAAAGCAACTTGAAATAAAAATTTTGCCGCTAAAGGTACACCTGTCCAACTTAAAGAACCATAAACTCCTTCGTAAGCGTCTCCCACTGCTGGACTGTTGTCTGCTCCACCCAAGAAAAAGCCTTGTAATCCTAAGATACCATTACCATCTCCAAACATTAAACCAAATCCCAATACCCAAAAAGCGATCGTTGATACGGCAAAAACAATCAAATTTTTAGACAACAAATTGACGGCATTTTTACGACGACAAAAACCCGTTTCCAACATGGCAAAACCCGCATTCATAAAAATTACCAATATAGATGCAAGTACTACCCAAAGAGTATCTAGTCCGACTTTCAGTTCTCCTGTAACGGTTTTCAAATCAGCAGGACTATCTTGAGCATAGACAGCATAAGTCGAACTTAATAATAAAATCGCACTTAATAGTACACAACCTTGCAAACTATAAGATTTTTTGATTTTGTTAATAAATATATTTAGTTTTTTACGATTTGTTTTAATTTTTAACATCATCCTCACCTAAATTTTGACCTCAATATTATAAAGGAGATAGATGATTTTTTTCAGCATCAATTTTTACAAATATTGAATTAATTATTTTTTCATAAAATGTATTCTAAATAGGTGTGTGATAAATCATAATTAATTGTCTTTGAGGATTATATACTTCTACAAGGATTTTATATTTTGTACTAATATATTGATAATTTTTTTCTACTTGCTCAATATGAGTATTTATCTGTTTTTCCTGTTCATTATTTTTAGTCAAACGGTTGAGATTTGATAGGGATGCAATTTTCTTTAAATATTCTTCGGCTAAAAAGATCTTAACAGTACTCTTATCTACACTATAGCTACATCTTAATTCACCATTGTTACAAATGTTTTTTAACTCATTCTTAATTTCTTCTCGAACTATTGCTTGTTTTAATTCTGATTTAGCTGTTTCTAGTTGTTTAGTGGTATTTATTTCTAAATCTTTGATTTCTTTAGTGATTAGGGTATTTGGAGATATTTTTTTTAAGGAATTTATCGCATTTTCCCATAAAGATACAGCTTTTGTCCATTGATTATTTTTTTGAGATTCTAAGGCTAAGTCAATTGTTTTTTGAGCCTGATTTTTTATATTTAGTGCATTTTTTTCTGTGGTAATTTGTTTTTGTATCTTTATCAAATTAGCTAAATAAGTATTTAAAATTTGTTCTTTCTCTTGGTAGGCTTTCGTTAAAGGTTCGATCGATTCTATTTGTTTGATCGCAGTTTCCCAACGTTTTTCTATATTTTCTAAATCAGTTAGTGTTGTAATTTGTTTTTCTTTATTCTCAATTTCTGTAGCTAAATTTTGAGCTTTAATTAAATTTTCTTCGGCTTGTTTTTCTTTAATGATATTATTTTCAGTAACAGTTAATTGATTTTGATATAAACTTAATTTTTCCTGTTTAAAACTTTGTAAATCTTCTATGGTTATTGATTTAATAAGCTCAATTGCTTGTTGCCAAAAACTTTTAATTCTATTCCATTCATCAATAGATAAGGGAAGATTTTTAGTCAAACTTTTAGAATCTTTTTCTAACTGTAAAGCCGTCAATAATTGCTCTAACTGATTAACTTCATTTTCATATTGTTTGATAAAAAAAGTAGCTTCTTCATGAAATTTTGACCAAGGAGGGATTCTTTTTAACTCATTAATTGCCGTAATTAAACTTAATTGTAAATTTTTAATATTTTCTTCTGTTAAATCTTGAGATTTATCTTTAAATTGACTAGAAATTGATGTTTCTTTCTCTGCAATTACACTACAATTTCCTAATACGCAAGGGCGAGTAAAATAGTAAAAAATTCCTACAATTCCTAAAGAGAAGATTCCTAAAATAGAAATAATAAAACCTATAGAAAAATTTTGAGATGTATAGTAATTTTTTTTGTTTAAAACTTCTAAATTTTGTTCAATCTTACTAAAATAAATTTTTTCTGCATCATGAAAATCTCGAATAATAAAATTATCAACTATTTGATATTCTTCCAATATATTCTTAATTCGATCGATTAATTCAGGATTAGATTCATTAATTAAAATCACTAAATAATTATCTTCCTTAAAACAGTCAATTTCAAATCGATCGAGGCTTTCAAAATTATCAGGAATTATCTCATAAAATTTATGTTTTAAAGTCTCACAATCAATATTGTCACCAATAGCAGTTTTAATCATGGTAAATTTAACAAAAAGAAAATATTAAAAGGTTATTTTCGAGAGAAAATTTTGCCTTAAAAAGTACAGTAATATCCAATAATTTATAGTTTTGAATCAATTATTATCACTATTCCCTATTCCCTCTCTTTATCTATAATTTTATATCGAACTGAGGTTAAAATTCTATTCTTTCTCTCTCAAAAAAATTTTTAATAATTATCTGGATAACCTTGAGGGTAAATAATTTCTTGATTAAGAAGTTGCATTACGCGATCGAGCAATACGATAACTTAAGAAAATAACAGGGACAATTCCCACTAATATAATAGCTAAAGCAGGAGCAGAGGCTTCAATCAGTCTTTCATCAGAGGCGTATTGATAAACCCTTACCGCTAAGGTATCAAAGTTGAAAGGACGCATAACTAGAGTTGCCGGTAATTCTTTCATCACATCAACAAAAACTAACATTACAGCCGTTAAAATACCTCCCCACATTAGTGGTAAATGAACTTTAAATAGGGTAGAAAATGCCCCATAACCGAGACTACGAGAAGCATCATCCAGATTGGGTTTAATTTTGCTTAAACTAGATTCGATCGTATTGAAAGATACTGCTAAAAATCTAACTAAATAAGCATAAACTAAGGCAACGATTGTGCCACTGAGTAACAATCCGGTAGAAATATTAAAATGATTGAGCATCCAACTATCGAGACTATTATCAAAAATACCTAAAGGGATAAGAATACCAACCGCAATAACTGAACCCGGAATAGCGTAACCCATAGAGGAAATTCGCACGGAAATATTGAGAATAGTATTAGGTATCAATCTTTGTCCGTAAGCCATAATTAAACCAATGAGAATAGCGACAATAGCACTAATTACCGCCACGATAAGACTATTTTTAGTCAAATCCCAAAAAGTATCATTAAGAGTTTCTTCTCGATTACGAATAGTTAAATCTAATAGATAGATAGTTGGTAAAACAAATCCTAAAATCACAGGAATAGCACAGGTAGCAAAAGCGATGATACTGCGCCACCAGTTCAAACAAAAACGGGGTATTTGTTGATTAATTGCATTGGTTTGATAATAACGGGCATTGGATCTCGATCGACGTTCTAAAAAGATTAAGATCAAAATAAATATCATGAGAAAAGAAGCTAATTGTGCCGCAGCAACTCTTTCTCCCATCCCAAACCATGTACGATAAATGCCTGTTGTAAAGGTGCTTATACCAAAATATTGTACTGTACCAAAATCATTTAAAGTCTCCATCAAGGCTAACGCTAAACCAGCTACAATGGAAGGACGAGCTAAAGGCAGCGCTACTTTGAAGAAACTTTGCCAAGGATTATAACCCAACGATCGACTAGCCTCAACAGTACATACAGACTGTTCTAAAAAAGCAACTCTCGCTAAGAGATAAACGTAGGGATATAATACTAGTACTAACAACACGATGGCCCCTCCGATATTGCGAATAGAGGGAAACCAATAATCATCAACACTTTCCCATCCAAAAATATCCCTTAACCAGATTTGGAGCGGTCCAAAATACTCTAACATACTGGTATAACTATAGGCCAGAATATAAGCAGGAGCGGCCAACGGCATTAATAATAACCATTCAAAAATACTAGATCCCACAAACTGACACATAGTTACCAACCATGCACAACTAACCCCAATCACTAGCACACCAACACTAACACCGATCATTAAAACAAGGGAGTTAATAATATAATCTTTTAGCACCGTATCTCTTAAATGTTGCCAAATATCCTGATGATCAGCAAAAACACTGGTAACAACGGTAAGAATCGGTAAAGAGATTAAAATTGCGATCGACGCTAAGGATATATACCATATATAGGTTGGTACTTGATTTAGCCAAGATTGTGAGAGGGAATGTGTTTTCATTATTTCTAGTTCCTAATTTCCAATTCCTATTACTTAGAATTTTTCGCCGATACCAAAATGGACACGACTATCTCCATCATTATTGATAGCATAATCGATACGAATAGGACCCACAGGAGACTGGACTCTCACTCCTAAACCGTAACCAAAACCATCACCACTTAAACCTCTTACTTCGGAAGGTTTACCGATAACAGCACTACCGGATCCTAAGTTACTACCATAGTCAAAAAATACTGCACCGCCTAAAAAAGAGACAATGGGAAAACGATATTCTGCGGTAGCTTGGAAGTACGATCGACCATTGCCTAAATCTCCCTCTCCATAACCTCGAACAGAATTACTACCACCAAGAACAAAGGCTTCATAGGGAGGCAAATCACCTATTACGGTTCCCGCTTGAAAATTAAAGGCTAGAGTTTGAGGGCCTTTAACAAAGTCAAAATTGATCAATTTCAATGGTAAATAGTAACTGTAATTTGCTCTAACTCGATTATATAAAATAGATGTAAGAGGAACGGTTTGTTCCATCCCGAACAGTAATAAACTACCACTGGTGGGACGTAAAGTATTGTCTCTGGTATCTTGGGACGCATTGAATCTCAAGGTAATCAAGTCATCAACACCACTATTGTTAAAAGCTAATTTTTGATTGCCAAAGGCTTCAGCTGATCGAGGGGAAAGATCGCCGTCAGCATCTTGTACTTCTATATTTTGATATTGGATTCCTGCACTCAAAACCCATTCGGCTGGGGTAAAAGGATCGTCTGACAAAGGACGAGAAAAAGATATTCCTGCCCCCGTACGCACTACCCTTGGACTATCGTCATTAACTTCTGTACGGATGGTTTCTGTATCTGTACCATCATAAACAAGAGAAATCGATCGACGACGGAAAAGATTAGCTGTATAAGAAGTACGATAAGGATCCCCCCCAATCCAAGGATCTTGAAAACTGAGATCAAATAATAACTCTCTTTCCCCTAACTGAAATTCCACTCCTAGAGTTTGATTATTACCCCCAAAATTTCGTTCTTGATAACTAACAGTACCAAATAAACCACTACTAGAACTTATACCAGCACCTGCTCCTAAAGAACCACTTTTCCCTTCAACTACGTCAACATTCATCACAACTTCAGAAGGATCTTGACCCGGACTAAAGGATAGTTTTACATCCTCAAAAATCCCTAAACCGAAAACTCTTTGTAAATCTTGTTGTGCTGTGCGACGATTAAAAACATCTCCCGGTTCTAGTTTCATTTCTCTGGTAACGATAAAATCTCTGGTTTTACCATTTACTTCTTCTTGTTCATCGTTAAAAAATCTGACTTTTATATTCTCTAGTTTTCCTTCTGCAATAACAAGAGTTACAACTCCTTCGGGACTAATTTGAGGTGCTCCGACTACTTGCGCTAAGTCATAGCCATTATCAGTGTACCATTTATTGAGTTCGGTAATGCCTTCTTGTAAGTCTCGTAAGTTTAAAATTCGGCCGTATTGTTCAGCGAAAGCTTTATCAATTACTTCTTGGGGTAATAAAGAACTTTGTCCGTCACTTTTGGCAGGAAGGGTATCGATTTCTATTTTGTTTAAAACTGGGTTCGGTTGTAAGTCATAGGTAATTTTTACCCCATACTGAGTATCTTCTGGAGTTACTTTAACATTACTAAAATATCCTGTGGCATAGATAGCGTTAATGTCTTCTTGTAATCTCGATCGAGTAGTTGTACGTCCCGGATTAGTTCTAATGGTGTTATATACTAAATCTCTCAATTCTCCATCTACCCCAACAATATCGACTTCTGAAACTAATACTCTAGCTTCTTCTGATGATGTTTCTGGGTTTGTTTGAGAGGGAGTTGTTTCTGGGGTTGTTTGAGAGGGAGTTGTTTCTGGGGTTGTTTGAGAGGGAGTTGTTTCTGGGGTTGATTGAGGGGGAGTTGTTTCTGGGGTTGATTGAGGGGGAGTTGTTTCTGGGTTTGTTTGAGGGGGAGTTGTTTCTGTTTGTGCAATTAAATTTTTTGAATTTTCTTTCTCAGATATGTCTGGAAATAAGACAGGAATTGGAATAGAAGATAAAAGAGGTTGAGGTTGAGGTTGAGGTGGCAATGCGATCGTATTTTTACTTAATTCATCCGCAGGGGTTACAGGGATAGGAATAGAGGCCGTGAAAGTTTCAGATTCGGTCATCGCCTTGATAGGAGAAGCGAGGCCTAAACTAGAGAGTAAAGTAAATACGAGAGTTTTTCGCCAAAACAGTTTTTTATCAAATTCTGATCGAGCAGCGCCGCCTTTTAGGGATGACATACTATTCCCTTTCAAAATCTCAAAAGGAAACTTAACAAGAGATTTATTCTGATTATCGGTTAAAGAACTAGATTTTATTTTGTTGTTTTTCACTGCCACACACCAATTTTAATTTAATTGCAATTATTGTTTTAAAATATACTAACTATTTTTCAGTTTTTCAATTTGAGTTAACACTCTTTGTTGTACTTGCTGATATGCTGACTCCACTTTACCTAAATCTCGGCGAAAGCGATCCTTATCCAAGACTCTTTTTTCTATATCTTGTTCCAAACAATCCCATAAACGACAGGTGTCTGGACTAATTTCATCGGCTAAAATGATATTTCCTTCCCTATCTAAACCAAATTCTAGTTTAAAATCTACCAAAGTAATGTCACAACTGGCAAAAAATTCTATCAGATATTGATTAACTTTAAGAGCATTTTTTTTCAATACAGATATTTGTTCGGGAGTCGCTACATTTAATAGTGTAAGTCGATCGATTGTCAAGAGAGGATCTCCCAAATCATCATTTTTTAAGTAAAATTCTACCAATGGAAAAGGTAATTTTTGTCCTTCTGGTAAACCTGTTTGTTTACATAAACTTCCGGCCGCAATATTTCTCACTACTACTTCTAAAGGAATAATTTCCACCGCTTTTACCAACATTTCTCTTTCTGACTTTTGAGCCAAAAAATGAGTTTCAATCCCCTTCTCGCCTAAAAGAATAAGCAATGCGGAAGAAATTGTACAGTTTATACTCCCTTTTCCCTCGATCGTGCCTTTTTTTTGAGCATTAAATGCGGTTGCGTCATCTTTAAAATAAGTTAGATATTCTCGATCGTTTTCGGTAGTATAAACTATTTTCGCTTTACCTTCATATAGTTTTGTCGATGTTGACATAATCACAAATTCTTTAATAGAAAAAACTTAAGTAATTAGATTATATCATTACAATTGCAATCATCTAGGAAAAGAAAATGAAAGGACAATTGCATCAAAAATTTTAACAAAAACGATAAATATTGATAATAATTTTGTCTCTAATAAATTGGAAATAAAATCAACTTTAAATATTAGTGTTTACGTTCAAAAGTAATTAATATCGACAGAGTTAACATTTTTAAAATTAGCACAAAATATTGAAAATACTACTAAATTATTAGAATTTATTAAATATTGAAATTCTTGAATCATTAATAAAAATAACTAAAATTTTAGAGTTGTTTGCAAATCGCCAAATCAGGATTTAAGCACCAACTACCTTGATACCTTTAATATTAAACAACAGAATTACCTCATACTTAAGAGTTGGAAGTAACAAACCATTTTTGTGAAAGTCTTACAAATAATTTTATAGAGGATTGTTAAAAAAATATGGAATAAATTTAACAGGTATTATACAAGAAGATTTTAATAATTATTTAATATAGAATTTATTTTTTGTTAGCTTTTTTAATATTATTTTCATTTCAAAAGAAAAATTTTTTTTGCTTTTTCATAACAAATAAATTGGATTTAATAATATAGCAATTCTAAATAATAGTTAATCATTTGTGATAATTTTAGATTAGATACTTTTAATTATTAAATTCTAATAGCTGATAGCTGACTGCTGATCAAACATAATTATTTTTCCCGACTCATATAGCAGGGGATTTTCATTCTCAAAAAGGGTATGAAATCCAGAGATTTTTAATTAATAATTAATAAATTAATAGAAAAAAACTCAATATTTTTGGAGGAAATTAACTCACTTTGGTAGAGTTATGCTATGAGGAATGAAATTTATTTTTTTGCGAGATAATGATTTTCATCAATAAACCGCTTTGCAATAAATTGACAAAGCTAATAGATAAAATCAGCTAAAGCGATTAAATAAAATTCAATTTTACCCCGACTTTGAAAACGCCCTGCTCATATAGGAATGCTGTAGTAATATTTAACTTATCAATTAATGGATTGAATCGTTTTTAATGCCTCTTCCACATGGGCTTTAAAATCTAACATAGAGTTAAAAATATGACGCACGATACCGTCTTTATCTATAACGTAGGTTACTCTACCCGGAAGAATAAAAAGGGTTGAAGGTACATCAAATAATTTTCTCACTTTACCTTCTCGATCGCTCAATAAAATAAAAGGTAATTGATATTTATTAGCAAACTGCTGATGAGATTCCACCGAGTCACTACTGATACCAATAATTTCTGCCCCGGCTTCTTTAAATACATCATAACTATCCCTAAAAGCACAGGATTCGGCTGTACATCCAGGAGTATCATCTTTAGGATAAAAATATACTACTACAGCTTTTTTACCTAAAAAGTCTTTTAAACTAACGTTTTCACCCGTTGCTGAGGGTAAAGTAAAATCAGGGACTCGATCGCCGACTTGTAAACTTGTCATAATAGTTAATAATGAATACTAAATAGTTATTAATTACAAAGCACATCTATTATACTCTTGTCTTTTGCTTTCCTTCATCAAAGATCGATCGAGTAGAGACAGGATTTAAGTATAATAAAAATACGTTTCTGTTTATTTGAGTAGAAAAAATAATTAATATGAGTTTTACGTTTGCTTCATTTTACCATTTTTTATTATTGGATAATTTGACGGATTTACAAACTAAATTTTTAAGTTGGTGTAACAATGAAAAAATTAAAGGAACAATTTTAATTGCTCATGAAGGTATTAACGCTAATATTGTGGGAGAAAAAGAAAGGTTAAATAAAGTTGTTAATAATATAAAAAAAGAGTTAGATTATCAAGATTTTGAGATTAAATATACAGAACTAGAATTAATGCCATTTGAGCGGATGAAAGTCAAAATTAAACCAGAAATTATCACTTTTGGTATCGAAGAAGCAGATCCAAATAAACAAGTAGGAACTTATATTAAGCCTAAAGACTGGAATAATTTAATTTCTCAATCTGATGTAAAATTAGTAGATACCCGCAATGAATATGAGTATAATATTGGTACTTTTAAAGGAGCAAAAAATCCGCATATTAATTCTTTTAAAGAGTTTAATGATTATATAGAACAGAATTTAAACCCAGAAAAAGATCAGAAAGTAGCTTTATTTTGTACTGGTGGTATTCGTTGTGAAAAAGTTACTTCTTTGATGTTAAGTAAAGGTTTTAAAGAGGTTTATCATCTGCAAGGAGGTATTTTAAAATATTTAGAAGAAATACCCCAGGAAGAAAGTTTGTGGGAAGGGGAATGTTTCGTTTTTGATGAGAGAGTTGCGGTTGGACATGGTTTGGAAAAAGGTAGTTATCAATTATGTCCTCAAACCGGGGATCCTATTTTAGTTTAAGCACAAAAAAAACGATCGAACTTTACACTCGATCGTGAGAGCGTCACTTTTAGTAATCGCTTAAAATAGAAGTAAGGTGTAAAAAACAAAACTGTAGGGCAACTAGAACTTAAAAGTAGTTCTAACGGCCCCTACCCAAATAGCATCGTTGCGACTATCATGGTTAGGATTTAATACTACATAGGCACCCGGAGTAATCAAAATATTATCGTTGACAGGATATTTATACTGTAGCTCGATCATATAAGATGTATTTCGATCATTAGAGGCTTTAGGAGGCATACCACCTAGTAGAGATAAAATAGCCCCCTCTTTTCCTAAGTCGAGGAAAGAAACATTACCAGCCCATGTCCATAAATCAGTACTACTTCTTGCTCCTACCCCTGTAGTTTGTTGTTGTAAGTTATCGGCGGAAGCAAAACCCCCTCCACCAGAGAAATGAACTTTGTCTGTAATTCTCCAACTGCCTTGTAAACCTACCCTGTTAGCAGTTGCTGCACTCCCTGCGAAAGCATTGCCTCCTCTTGGGCTTCCTGTACTACTACTCAAATTCACCGTTCCTTCCGGCTCATAAGTGTAAAGATAAGTTGCAAATAATTGAATTGATTCTGCAGGAGAAAAGCCAATTTGAGCTCCTGTACTAAAAGCACCATTAAAGAAGCCTTCTCCTTCTTCGGGACTAGAGGCATTTCGTGCTACATAAAGAGTATTAAAACTCCATTGGTCATTTAGTTTAATTTTAACACCTCCTCCAGCACCTTCAGGGCCACGAAAGACTAAAGGATCACGACGGAAAAAGCGAGTTAAAGTACCAGTACTATCACTTTCTAAATAGGGATTACCCACATCAAAAACCTTATCAATATTCATGGCATTTGTGCCGACAAAACCCGTTACTTTTTTACCGATGGGGAAACGATAAAATAAATCATCTAAAACCACGTCATTACTTGTATCAGTATCGTAGCTTAATCTTGTCATATCCGTATTTTTGTTAAAAGCCTGAATATTTCCAGCTTGAAGGCGCACTCTTAGTCTGTCTTTGCCCGTAAAACTGGTATCAAAATTTAAACGAGCACGGTTAGCTAATACTGCTTGATTTTCATTAGCCGGTCCTGAACTTTTGACTAAGCCATCATAGTTTTCGGCTTTGGAATTAAAGGCATTTGCCAAACTAATAATTACTTCTCCATTAAGTTTGGTGGTAGTAGAGAAATGATGATCTTCCAAGAAGGCGACTCTCCCCTCTAAGTTATCAACCCTTGCTCCTAAAGTGGCTAATTCTGTCTCAAATTCTTGCATTAATCGCTTTAATTTATTAATATCTTCTTTCATAACTGATTCACTAGCCGCAATTAATCTTTCCATTTGTTGCATACAGGCATTTAAACCTGCGGCAAATTCATAACGACTTAAAGCACGATTACCTCGGAAGGTTTGATCGGGATAACCCACAATACAACCGTAACGCTCAACCAAACTTCTTAGAGCTTCAAATGCCCAGTCTGTAGGAGATACGTCTCTTAATTGGGAAACTGAGGTAACTTGATTCATTTCATTATCGACATTTAGAGGTACTTCGATCGCATCCACAGAAGAAGCCATCAACGTTGAAATAATCCCTACAAGAGAAATTTTTTTTAGAGATAGTGACATTTACTCCTCACACTGGAATTTTAATTATTGACTTTTTTATTCAATAAATGATAACTTATTTTATCAATAAATGCAAATTTATAGCAATAACTTGAAGAAAATTAATGTTTTGAAAAATACATTCAGGGATTTTTATGATCGAGTTTGAAGCAATAGTTTTCTCTTTTCTGATTTTTTCAAGGAAAATTTAAGGATTAATCGATCGTTCTCCATGGTCAATGGTTATAATGTTGGTAAGACTTCTCTACACCTGCTAATTATCAGTACAAAATTCATTGTAGATAAACAATAGTTTTAAACTCCTTGTTACCAAAGAATTGATTACAATAAAATGTAAAAAAATATCTTTCAAAAGTCGAAATACGATCGTGATAAGAGCTAAAAACTCTTTTGTAAAAGTATCTTGATGATTACTGTTTTCACTTATAAAGATAATTTTTTTAGTTTTGCCATATGTATAGATAATTTTACCTACTCCGTTATTGACATCAAAATCGCCAAATCTTAGATGTGTAAAAGATTATGATTGATACCTCAAACTATTCTATTTCTAAAAACCCAGAAGAAAACGGAAAAATATCACAAATTGCACAAAGAAAAAATGTTTTGCATTGGGTTATATATTTCATCCTATTATCCTTGGGAGGGGGAATAAGTTATAGCTGGTATTTTCTGACTCAAAAATTAATCCCCCTCATAGAAAAACCTGTTAGTGATTATATTTCTCGTCCTGTTAAACTAGGTAAAATAAAAGCAGTTTCTCTCACAAGCATTAGATTAGGAGAAACAAGAATTGATACCACCACTAAGGAGAATGATTATATTATAGCTGAAGGAGTAGAAATTAATTTTAGTCCTTTGCAAATATTAGCAAATCAAGATATTAAATTAGGGATTAATATTCTTAATCCTCAAGGTTTTTTACAACAAAATAAAGATAATAGTTGGATAAAAATTAACTTAAATAATAAACAAAATAATAATAATATTTTTTTAGGAAAGTCTATTCATATTAATAAT
This sequence comes from Geminocystis sp. NIES-3709, assembly GCF_001548115.1. Taxonomy (GTDB): domain Bacteria; phylum Cyanobacteriota; class Cyanobacteriia; order Cyanobacteriales; family Cyanobacteriaceae; genus Geminocystis. The sequence continues at coordinate 1,867,327 of NZ_AP014821.1, forward strand.
ATTGCTTTAGAAAACGGAAACCTCATCATAAAAGGGAATCAACGTCAAGGAATAATTCAAGAAGACTTAACAAAAATTAATTTACCGTTTGGAAATATATTATTCAAAGAAAATCAACAGATTTTTGAAGTAAAAGGAAATCTAAATGATGGTAGCAAAATTATTGCCATAGGTTTACATTATCCTCAAAAAAAAGAGTGGTTGATTAAACTTAATACAAAGGATTTAGCGACAAACAATGTTAATAATTTATTAAATATACCTGTTAATGCAGATTCAGGAAAAGTTAGTGGAAATTTATTTTTGAACTTTGTTAAAGATAATTTAGAAAAAATTGAAGGAAATTTATTTATTAATCAAGTAAATTTAACAATTCCAAATATTCCAAATAAATTAACGAAAACTGAAGGAAATATTAAAATCAGCAACAAAATTATCAATCTAAAAAATATTGAAACAAATTTAGATTTAATCCCAGCAAAAGTCAATGGAAGTATAGAAAATAATCACCTAAATCTCCAAGTTGCAACAAAAAATTATATAGAGATTGACAAAGTTTTTTCTAGTTTAAAAATTGATACCAGGGATTTAATTACTCAAGGAAAAATCAGGGGAGACTTGATGATAACGGGGAATATTAACAAACCCAAAATTGCCACAAAAATTATCAGTGTCGGAAAAACGCAAATCGATAAGATAACTTTTGAAAAAATCGCAGGAGACTTGGATATTATTTCTCAAAAATTGATCATTAATAATTTTGAGTTGTTACCAACTATCGGTGGGAAAGTGATAGGTAATGGCAAGATAAACTTAGGTAAAAAAGATGATAGTTTTTTAATTAATTGGCAAGGGATAGATATTGAAGGGGAAAAGATAGCAACTCTTTATCAACAAAAATTGCCGATGACGATTGGCTTAGTTAATGGGGATTATCAGCTATTTGGAAATTGGCGTAATTTGCAAGAAAGTCGATTAACAGGAAATTCCATCATCGAGTTAGGAGAAGGAAAGGCAACGATTAATAATTTCGAGATTAATCCTCAAACATGGCAAGGGGAAGTTAATTTATCCGGGCTAAGGTTAACACAATTACCGAATCTCGATTGTGAAAAAATTGGTTGCAGTGACTCTTTATTAAATGGAGAGTTTTTCGTGACAGGAAATAGAGAAGAGATAACGCCAGAAGAGATTAACTTAACAGGAAAATTTAATTTTAATTTGGCAGGAGGAAGGGTTATCTTAAATAATACCAGTTTGCAAAAGGGAAACTGGGAAACGAAGATGACTTTAAATAATCTTTCTCTTTCTCAATTACCTTCTATTAATATGACTTCGCCGGTGATAAAAAACGGAAGACTTAAAGGAGAGTTGCAAGTAGCAGGAGTATTAAATAAGAATGATGAGATGGTGATTCAAGGAAAAGGTAATTTATTTTTACCTCAAGGAAAAGTGGATATAGATAACTTTAATTTTCAAAATGATAACTTTATAGCACAAACCAACTTAAGGAATTTCTCTTTAGCTGATTTCGCGGATAACTTTAGAGGAGGAGTAACAGGAGATATAACTTGGAGAGGGGATGTTAATAATTTAACAGCCGATAGCCTTAACTTGAAAGGTAATTTAATTTTTAATGAGGGTATTAATATTATTCATCAACCTATTTCTACCGACTTTGTTTGGAATGGTAAAGTACTAGAAATTAAAGAAGCTAGACTCGATCGAGCAACATCACTTTACGATACCAACGATACCCTGCACGATCGAGTTTTAGTAAAAGGATTTATAGATTATGACATAGAAACCGAAACATTAAAAGATGTCAACTTAGAAATTATTGGTAAAGAGATAGATTTACACAGCTTACCCCTATCCTCATCATTAGATATAGTTAACTATCAGGGAAATATAGATTTTCAAGGCAGACTTGTCGGCAATATATCTCAACCAACCTTAACGGGAAAAGTTAACCTTAATAATTTTCAATTAGCAAATATAGGCTTTTCTTCCTTGAAGGGTGATTTAACAACTTCAGCAAAAGAAGGGATAAACTTACATCTAGATTCGACAACGACAGAAGACAAATTTTATTTAGAGATAGATAACAAAAACCAACCTCAAAAAATAGAGATACAAAACAATAATAGTAGAATTGAAGCCATCAGAGAAACAGAGACTTTAGCAGTGACGGCGAATAATATACCCTTAGACAAAGTAACGAAAACTTGGTTAACTTATCTTCCCGAAAACATAAAAAAAATAGAAGGAAGTCTTTCTGCCGATATAAAAGTCAACTTAATAGACAATAACTTTATAGCGTCTAACGTTGTTATCGAAAAACCTGCATTAAATAATTTTAAAGGAGATATTCTTACCACTCAACTTTTTTCCGAGGGAGATGTTATTCAAATTGAGAAAGGAAAAATCAATCACAAAGAAAATGAGTATCTATTTAGTGGGGAATTGACTTCTTTAGGAAATAATCCCCAAGTGAAAGGAAAAGTAGAAATAAAAGAAGGAGATATTCAGAATTTTTTGCGTAGCTGGGAAATCTTTGAGTTAAAAGATTTTTCAATGACATGGCAACCGAAACAATACGGAAAAGCAAATGACTTATATTCTTCTCCTCAAAAACAAACTAAGGAAAAGGTAACTTCTCCAGTTATTTCCATTTCTGATAACTCAAAGGAAAAGGCAACCTCTCCAGTTGTCTCCATTTCTTCTGATAACTCAAAGGAAAAGGCAACCTCTCCAGTTGTCTCCATTTCTTCTGATAACTCAAAGGAAAAGGCAACCTCTCCAGTTGTCTCCATTTCTTCTGATAACTCAAAGGAAAAGTCAACCTCTCCAGTTGTCTCCATTTCTTCTGATAACTCAAAGGAAAAGTCAACCTCTCCAGTTGTCTCCATTTCTTCTGATAACTCAAAGGAAAAGTCAACCTCTCCAGTTGTCTCCATTTCTTCTGATAACTCAAAGGAAAAGTCAACCTCTCCAGTTGTCTCCATTTCTTCTGATAACTCAAAGGAAAAGTCAACCTCTCCAGTTGTCTCCATTTCTTCTGATAACTCAAAGGAAAAGGTAACCTCTCCAGTTGTCTCCATTTCTTCTGATAACTCGAAGGAAAAGTCAACCTCTCCAGTTGTCTCCATTTCTTCTGATAACTCAAAGGAAAAGGTAACCTCTCCAGTTGTCTCCATTTCTTCTGATAACTCGAAGGAAAAGGCAACCTCTCCAGTTGTCTCCATTTCTTCTGATAACTCGAAGGAAAAGGCAACCTCTCCAGTTGTCTCCATTTCTGATAACGAATTAAAACCTTTAGCTTCGATTAATAGTGATGATGATTCTTTACTTGATACCTTAGCTTTTTTCCGCAAAATACAAACAGAATTTACACAACAAGAAGTTAGTCGCATTAATGCTAGTATTCCTGCTTTAGAAGATTTGCAAGGAAATTTTCGAGGTAAAATAGATTTTTCTTTTTCTTTCAATAAAGGCTTACAAACTGAGTTTGATTTTCGAGGAGATGATTGGCAATGGGGAAAACATGAAGGAAATTTTTTACAAGCAACAGGTAGCTTTAATGATGGTTTATTAACTTTATTACCTATACAAATTCAGAGTGATAATAGCATTTTATCTTTAACTGGTACTTATTCCAAAGAACGTATTTCTGGTGAAATTAAATTATCTGATTTTTCTATATCTCAATTTAAAGAAGTCGTCAATATTCCCAAATCTTTAGATATTGAAGGAATAATAAATGCCAATATTGCTATTAGTGGCAGTGAAGAAAAGCCTTTAGCTAAAGGTAATATTGAGATTATTAATTCTAAGATTAATGGGACTAAAATTGATGAAACAACTGCTAGTTTTGGCTTTAGAAACTCTCGTATTGATTTTTTAGCTAACAGTAATTTAACAAAAAATAATCAACCTTTAATAATTATTGGAAGTCTTCCTTTTCAATTATTTCCTAATTCTATAATCCCTAATAATAATAATTTTAAAATTAGTCTAAATCTGTCAGAGGATGGTTTTGGATTATTAAATATTCTTACAAATAATCAACTAAATTGGTTAAAAGGAGATGGTAATATTAATTTGGATATTAATGGAAAATACTATCAATTAACTAATCAAATCACTAATGTTGAAACTCAAGGAATTGCTATGTTTAAAGATGGTATTATTGATGGTAAAATTTTAGCGGATAAATCAATTACTAATATTAATGGAGAAGTTTTTTTTAATTTTTCTCAATTAACTATACCTAATTTAACAGGAAATTTTAGTGGTGGAAATATCAGTATAAATGGAAGTTTACCTCTAATTGATAGTACTTTTTCTAATGATATGTTAACTATTAGTATCGATGATTTAGCTTTAGATATTGATAGTTTATATCAAGGTAATGCTCAAGGTACTGTCTCGATTTCTGGAAGCTCGATCAAGCCTGAGATTGGTGGTAAAATTAAGTTATACAATGGAGAAATTTTGATTAAAGATAACTCCCGAAATCAGGAAAGTATTATAACAAACAAGGGCATAATTTCTAATATAAAGATTAATGATTTAGATTTAATTTTAGGTAAAAATATTAATATTAGTCAACCACCTTTATTAGATTTAACTGCTGAAGGTAGTTTAAAAATTAATGGTAATTTAAGTAACTTAAAACCTGACGGAATTATTAATTTAACTCGTGGAAATCTAAATCTTTTTACCAGTCAATTTAATTTAGCAAATGGTAATAATATTGCTAGATTTACTCCTGAAAATGGTTTTAATCCCTATCTTGATTTACAATTAGAAAGTAGGGTTACAGAAACTAATCGTTATAAATTAATTGATAACTCTAATCCTAATGAAATTCGAGATTTAAGTAATTCTTCTGTAAATACTGCTCAAACGGTAAGAGTAAAAGCAACCATAAAAGGTTGGAGTGATAACTTAAAAGATGATATAGAATTAAGTAGTAGTCCCCAAAGAAGTCAAAATGAAATAGTGGCTCTTTTAGGGGGAGGTTTTTTTGATAATTTTACGGAAGGAGATAGTAATTTAGGGTTGGCTAATTTGGCTAGTGCTGCTCTTTTAGGAAGTGTTCAAGGACAGTTACAAAAGAACTTTGGTTTTAATCAATTAAGGTTATTTCCTACTCAAATATTTAACTCAGAAAAACGCACATCGACTCTTGCTTTTGGAGCAGAATTAGGTTTAGATATTACTGATAATTTCTCTATTTCTATTACTAAAATTTTGACAGAGGAACTAGCTCCTCAATATAATATTATATACCGTCTTAATGATAAAACTATCTTAAGAGGTTCTAGTGATTTTGAGCAAGATACTCTTGGTATTATTGAGTTTGAACATCGTTTCTAATATCTATTATCCTTCTCGATCGAATTAGAATTAAAGCTATAATTATATATGTTATTTATTCCAGAAATAGAAGCTAAAATAACCCATGCTAAAATATTAAGTCTTAAATCAAAAAGACTAACATCAAATAAATTATAAATAACATAACCACAAAAAATTACGAGATAACTAAATAAAATTATGGTTTTATTTTTTTCTGATTTAAACTTAGTTAATATGATTATTCCTCTCCATAAAATTTTACTAATAATAAACATCATCACCACTAAAGTAATTAATCCCGTTTCGGCACCAATCATCAAAAAAAAGTTATGAGGATGTCCTAAATAAGTGGCGGTTTTTTCCTCATATAAAATACTGAAATTTCTTAATCCCCATCCAAAAAAAGGCTTATTTTTGATTAAATCAAGACAAAAATCCCATTGAGTAGATCTTAACGTAGATAAAGGTCGATCGGGATACATTTGATCAGATAATCTTGCCCATACAAAACTTGGTATAATTTTTCTTAATAAAGATTGTCCGGGTAAATCACCAAAAGATGCCCAACTTATGAAAATTGTACCCATAGTTAATAACTGTAAAATGAAGTGCCATTGAAGATAAATAGCAAAAGCTAAAAAACCTAAAAATGTAATCATCCAACCATTACGAGAACTGGTTAAAATTAAAGATATACTGTTAAAAAATAACGTAAAAATTAAGAAAAAATTTATCTGATCAAATTTATTTTTTTTCCATCTATCAATTAATAATCCTAAGGTAAAAAATAAAGCTGTGGTTAAATATAAACTCAAAGGATTTGCATGAGGAAAAACAGACGACATACGCCCTTCTGGTGTACCATAAGCAATTAATCTCCATCCCAAAGTTTTATAGATGAAATCATAAGTTTGCCAACCGAATTTAACTTCTCCAATACCCAAAAAACAAATAATAATTGAATTGAAAATAATTGGGAAGATAATATAGTAAAGATGGAAATAATTAGTAATTAAAGTTCTTAAACTTAAAAATAAGAAAAAGAAAGGAATAAGATGAGCAATTCCTAACCATGCTTCTCCTTTATTATAAGCAAAAACACAGGAAACTATGATTAATCCTGATAATAAAATAAAGTAATTAGTAAGAGAATCTTTTACGATCATTTTATAATTATTATTCCATAACTTACAAATAAGAAAGAATAGAATTGATATAGAAAAAAAAGTTTGAAAAGGTAAAATAAATAAACTAATAGATAATAACTTTAGAGAAAAATCTTCAGATTTATAATAAGATTTTAAAAACATTAATTTGAGGTAATACTATTTACTAATATAATATTTTTTTATGGTTTTATGACAATTAACATTACTAACATAATTTTATGTATAAATGATAAATTTTACTGGAATAAAATCTTATAACTCCTATAGAATTTCTACATAATTTAAAAATATGAATTAAAGTTTGCAGAAGAATTATTTTGAAACTGATGATTATTATTTTCTGTATATTTAGCTACTTGATTAAACACAAAAATACCTAAAGATGAAAGTATAACTATGATAAAAAATTTACTCAATAAATTATTATTTTGAATAGAGGCTTTCTCTCTTTTTGATAGAATTTTAGTTGTATTTATTTGAGAATTTTTAGAGATAGTTTTTTCAAAAAAATTTTTCGCTTGTTCTTTACTTCTTCTGCCTGTAATGATAAAATCTAAAGTGTTTCCTTGGGCATCTAAAGCTCGATATAAATATTTTTTACGTCCCTGCATTTTAAAAGGTATTTGTATAACTCTCCATCCTTTTTTACGTCTTCTTTCTGTTTCTTTAAATCTTTTCATCGCTAAAGGAGAATATTCAGTAACGAGATTATTAATCGTACGAGGATCGAGTTTAAAACCTCTTTGTTGCATAACTATTTTCAATTGAGAATAGCTTAATCTTTCTGTAAGATACCACTGAACACATAATAAGATTATTTCCTCTTTAATTTGATCCCAGGGATCATGACCCATGTTTCTCATGTACTATTTACCTCATTAAGCAGGTTTTATCTATAACAATATTAGTTCAATTATACCATAATTATCAATTTTTGGTTTTGTCAAAGATAAATATTATTTTTATTTTTCTGATTAATTATTGTTATAATATTATCGATATTCAAAATTTATTAAACTTAAATATTAACTACTTTTAACTGATAATTAAGTTTATCTAAAAATCCGAAACAACGCAATTATCTTCTTAAAATATAATATTAATGACGGCTATTTTTATTCATAATTTATGTTTTCAATATAATAATTATAAAGTATTTGACAATGTATCTTTAACAGTAAGTACCAATAGTAAAGTTGGTTTAATCGGTGCAAATGGAGCAGGAAAAACTACTTTATTTTTATCAATTTGTGGTGTTTTAAATCCCAATAAAGGAGAAATAAAGTTATTTAATAAAACTATATTTCCAAATAATTTTTATCCCGAAATAGGTTTGGTTTTTCAAAATCCTGATGATCAATTATTTTGTCCAACTGTGAAAGATGATATTATTTTTGGTGCTGAAAATTTAGGTTTATCTTCAGAAGAAATAGATAAAAAATTAATGGAAGTTTTACGATCGACAGGGATTGAACACCTACAAAATAGGATACCTCATGAGTTATCAGGAGGAGAAAAATGTATGGTAGCAATCGCATCGGTTTTAATTATGAATCCTCAAATTATTTTGTATGATGAGCCTAGTGCTAATTTAGATTTAAAAGCAAGACGTAGATTAATTAATTTTCTACAATCTTCTTGTCAAACCATCTTAATATCTTCCCATGATTTAGAGTTAATTTTAGAAGTATGCGATCGAGTAATTGTGATGAATAAAGGTAAAATTGTTGGTGATGGCAACCCTAGAGAAATTATGAGTGATGGTGATTTAATGACAGAAAATAACTTAGAAATTCCTCCTTCTTTAAAGAAAAAGTAAATGATTCTTAACAGTTAGTGGTACAAATCCAGTTACAATGAAGGTAGGGTAAAAATAAGTTTCTCCTGTTGAGAGAGGGGTAAAGCGATGACAAGTTTAACTTTAAAAGAAGAAGACTATTCCAGTATCACGGCGGAAGAAGTGGCGGAAATTGCCGCTAGGCTTGAGCAGGATGACTATGGTACAGCCTTTGAGGGATTGCAAGATTGGCATTTACTGCGTGCCATTGCATTTCATCGTCAAGATTTAGTTGAGCCTTATTTCTATCTCTTGGACATTGAGGCTTATGACGAATCATGATCATCCATTATCACGGAAAAATATTTTGATTTGTGTGGGAGGAGGCATCGCCGCTTATAAAGTATGTGAAGTCATCTCCCAATTATATAAATGGGGAGTAAATTTAGAAATTATTTTGACAGATTCTGCTCAAAAATTTATTACCCCTTTAACCTTATCTACTTTAGCCCGAAAATCTGCCTATACCGATCGAGATTTTTGGCAACCTGTTTATTCTCGTCCGTTACATATTACCCTAGGAGAATGGGCAGATTTAATGGTTATTGCACCCTTAACAGCAAATACTTTAGGTAAATTAGTTTATGGTTTAGCAGATAATTTGCTGACTAACACGATTTTGGCTTCTACTTGTCCAATTATAGTCGCCCCGGCTATGAATACACAAATGTGGTTACAAAAATCCGTACAAGATAATTGGCAAAAGTTACATCGAGATTCCCGTTATCATCTATTACATACTAATACGGGGTTACTAGCGTGTGATCAAGTTGGGAAAGGAAGAATGGCAGAAGCAAAAGAAATTTTAATCTCGATCGAGTCTATTATTAGTAGTCAAGGAAAACGAGATTTAGTCGGAAAAAATATTTTAATCAGTGGAGGCAATACAAGAGAATACATTGATCCTGTTAGATTTATTGGTAATCCAGCGACAGGAAAAATGGGAATAGCTTTAGCCAACGCCTGTTATTATCGTGGGGGAAAAGTAACTTTAGTGGCAGGAAACATCAACTCTCAATTATTACAACAATTACCGCCAATTCAGATTATATCAGTCACCACCGCCGAAGAAATGGAATCAGCAATGATGAGTAATTTTTCTCAAGCGGATATAACTTATATGGCTGCAGCCGTTGCCGATGTTAAACCTTGTAATTATTCTTCTCAGAAATTGAGTAAGCAATCCTTACCCTCAAACCTTAAATTAGAGCAAGTTAACGATATTGTAGCAAAATTAGGGGAAATTAAACAACCAACCCAAAAATTAATCGGATTTGCCGCTCAAACAGGAGATATTCTCACCCCCGCCAAAGAAAAATTACAACGCAAAAAGTTAGATGCGATCGTAGCGAATCCCATAGACAAAGATAATGCAGGATTTGCCACAGATACTAATGAAGCAATACTAATCGATCGTCAAGAACAACAAACTATTATTGAAACTACCACAAAATTAACCCTAGCTCATCACATTATTAATAAAACTCTGGAGAATTGAGAATTGTCAACTGTCCATTCCCTATACTTTTTCAGCAAACTCTAAGTACTTATAACTATGGACAACTTAGCGGTAAATCACTATTTTCTCGTTGTTTAAGAGTCACATCCCAACCATCTCGATTCCACCATAAACGACGAGAGGGAGATTCCGCCCAAAAATCAAGGATTTCCAATTGCCCTTTTTGAAAAATTAATTGAGGAAATTCAGGATAATCTACATCTTTTTTTTCATCGTAGATTTGATTGAAAAAATTGAGACAGACTTTCAAACCATCTTTAACTGTTAAAATTTCCGTTGTTTCTCCTTTCAACTTCCCATCATCATAACTCAAAAAACCCTGATAAGATTTACCTTGAAGTGAACCTTCTGTTATCTTGATCGTAAAATCATAGATAATAGGTTTAGCCACAACAAAATTTATCGGGATCAAAGAAAAACCCAAACTAATAATACTCAGCAAATTAATTTTATTTCTCATTATTAAACAATTTAGACAATATAGTTTTTAAGAAGATGGGCAATAGGAAAAACAATAGATAATCTTAAATATTCTCAAAGTAATTTTCATCGAATTTACTTACAAATAGATTATTTTCATCTAATTCCTCATTTTGATTATCAATATCAGAGGCAATCATGCTAAAGGTGACTTTATTTTTAAAAGATAGAAAGTTACCAACTTGAAACTCAATTAGCATGAATGGGATTTAACCTCTCTGAAATTATTTTCTATTTAGATATTAGGGCATTATGAAGGGTAATTGCAATTCTACAGTAAAATCTACATCATTAACTTAATCGATCGAGCTGATAAATTCTCATAGCTATATTTGTTAAAATAATTACTTGCAGAATAAAAACAGAAGTTAATTTCTGGTAAATTATCAAGATAAAATGCTCAATCCTAATTTAGAAGCTATAGAACTTAATAAAGAAGAGTACGAGCGCTATGCTAGACATATAATTTTGCCCGAAGTAGGTTTGGAAGGGCAAAAGCGTATTAAATCAGCTAGTGTACTCTGTGTTGGTACAGGTGGACTGGGTTCGCCTTTAATTCTTTATCTCGCCGCCTCTGGTATCGGTAGAATTGGTATCGTTGATTTTGATGTAGTTGACGCTTCCAACTTACAAAGACAAATTATTCACGGTACTTCATGGATAGGTAAACCCAAAATTGAGTCAGCTAAACACCGTATTTTAGAAATAAACCCTGCTTGTCAAGTGGATTTATATGAGACTCGTTTAAGTGCAGAAAATGCTTTATCTATTCTTGAGCCTTACGATATAATCATTGACGGTACAGATAATTTCCCTACTCGTTACCTAGTTAATGATGCTTGTGTATTATTAAACAAACCTAACGTTTACGGTTCAATCTTCCGTTTTGAAGGACAAGCAACAGTATTTAACTATGAAGGTGGCCCGAATTATCGAGACTTATATCCCGAACCACCACCACCCGGCATGGTACCATCTTGTGCAGAAGGGGGCGTCTTAGGGGTACTACCCGGCATAATTGGCACAATCCAAGCCACTGAAGCTATTAAGATTATTCTAGGGGCAAAAAATACTCTTAACGGGCGTTTATTGTTATTCAATGCTTGGGAAATGAAATTTAGAGAGTTGAAATTACGTCCTAATCCCGTGCGCCCTGTTATCGAGAAATTGATTGATTATGAGCAGTTTTGCGGTATTCCTCAAGCAAAAGCAGAAGAAGAAAAAAGTGCGACACAATTACAGGAAATGACGGTAACAGAATTAAAGGCTTTACTTGATAGTGATGCTAATGATTATGTACTAATTGATGTTCGTAATCCTAATGAGTATCAAATTGCTAAAATTCCTAATGCGGTTTTAATTCCCTTACCTGATATTGAAGACGGTGACGGAGTTGCCAAAGTTAAAGAGTTAGTAAAAGGGAAAAGTCGATTGATTGCTCATTGTAAGCTAGGTGGCCGTTCAGCTAAAGCCTTACAGATTCTCAAACAAGCAGGAATTGAAGGTATTAACATTAAAGGTGGCATCACAGCTTGGAGTAAAGAAGTTGATTCTTCTGTACCTGAATATTAATTAACAATTAACAATTAACAATTAACGTTTTTGTCTATCTCCACATCACCTAATTATTTTTCAAATTCTTTCCATCATTGTAAAATCTTAGTTCGATCGAGGAGTAGATTATGTTAAAACTGATTATACAGAGTATTTGCTTAAAATCATGATCGCTTTAACTGAAAACATTTTCATTCCTACTCAAGATGATTTACCTTCTGATGATGACGACAAAATGGAAACTTCACGCCATAAATATCAAATGGATTTACTCCTAGAAACTATTTACCCTTGGTTAGAAAAACGTCAGGATGGGTATGCGGGTGGAAATATGTTTGTCTATTTTAGTGTGAACCAAGTCAAAAACCATGATTATAAAGGCCCTGATTTTTTTTGTGCTTTAGATGTACCTCAAAAAGAAAGAAAAAGTTGGGTAGTATGGGAAGAAGGAAAAGCGCCTGATGTGGTTATTGAACTATTATCGGAAAGTACTGCTAATTATGACAAAAACGAGAAAAAATTAATTTATCAAAATCGGTTACGAGTCCTAGAATATTTTTGGTACGATCCTTTTAATCCTGATGATTGGGCTGGTTTTAGTTTGGAAAAAGGTGGGTATCAACCCTTAAAATTAGATGATCGGAATCGATATATTAGTGAACAATTACAATTAGCTTTAGTGCGTTGGCAAGGAGTTTATCGAGGAATTGATGCGGTTTGGTTGCGTTGGCAAACTTTAGATGGGAAATTATTACCTACAGATAAAGAGGTAAGTGAATTAGAAAAACAACGGGCTGATGAGGCACAATTAGAGATTGCTCGATTAAAAGAGTTATTGCGAAATTCTGGTGTTGAAATTTTGTAGATGAGCAAACAACAGTTAAGATAATTTTGCTTATTTCTTTACCCATTGAGAATGAATGGACTTTCGGACTTTTGAATAAGTTTAGATAAGTTTGTTTTAGCCATAAAATAAAAGTTGCATATTTTTAAATTACTAAAAAACTAAAACTCTTCTACAGCAGTTATGATCAATTAGCACTCAGCTATCAGTTATACTCGCCAAGGTTATCATTTGAGTATTTCAAAAACTTCTATTGCCTTTTGCTTAACCTCAACAGTATTTTTTATTCCCTTACTGAGTGTAAATATGATTTGATTTATTTTAAAAATATAATTGTTATAAAACCCTCAGTTTTAAATTAACCTAATATCTATTACCTAAAACCTAACATCTTTTCTAATGGTTTCTCTACTTAATCCTCCAGAATCAAAAATTACTGATACAATCACGATCGATGTTAATGGAATGAAATGTGCAGGATGCGTTAAAGCTGTAGAAAGGCAAATCATCCAACACAAAGGCATTATCTCCGCTAATGTCAATCTAATAACCTCTGTTGCTTTAATTGAGTATGAAAGTTCGATCGTACAACCAGAAACCTTAGCAAAAAAATTGACGGCTGTAGGATTTCCTTCTCAAGTGAGAGTTATCGATGACGATTTTGAGAATCATCAAGAGAAAATACAAGAAAAAAGAAGATTAGAACGCAAAACTCAGGAATATCAGTTAATTAGTGCCATTTTTTTACTAATTTTTTCTTCTATTGGACATTTGCACCATTTAGGTATTCATTCCTTACATTGGTTAACAAATATCTGGTTTCATTGGGGTTTAGCTACGGCTAGTTTATTGATTCCGGGTAGAGAAATTTTGCTCAACGGATGGCAGGGTTTATGGCAAAGAAAACCGAATATGAATAGTTTAGTCGGGTTGGGTACTACCTGTGCCTATCTAGCTAGTTGTGTGGCATTGATTTATCCTTCCTTGGGATGGGAATGTTTTTTTGATGAACCAGTGATGTTATTAGGGTTTATTTTTTTAGGTAGGGTGTTAGAATCAAGAGCTAGAAGTCGTGCGATCGAGTCTTTAGAAGATTTATTAAGTATTCGCCCTCAATTTGCTCGTTTAATCGGTAAAATTAACTCAAATCAAGATCAAGGATTAGAAATTCCTGCGGTACAAGTTAAACCTCAAGAATGGGTTAGAGTTTTATCAGGAGAGCAGTTTCCCGTAGATGGTATTATTATCGAAGGAGAAACCACCGTAGATGAATCTTTATTGACAGGAGAATCCTTACCCGTATTTAAGAAAAAAGGAGATAAAGTTTCGGCAGGTACGATCAATCATTCAGGTATGATTATCTTAGAAGCAGTAAAAACAGGCAAAAATACTGTTTTGAGTCAAATTATCAACACCGTAGAAAATGCTCAAACTCGCAAAGCACCTGTACAAAAATTGGCGGACACCGTATCAGGTTATTTTACTTATACCATTATCTCGATCGCCTTGTTAGTTTTTTGTTTTTGGTACTTTTGGGGGACACAAATTTGGTCAAATCTTCTCCTCGAATTACACACCAGTAGGATGATTTTGAGTCTCAAATTAGCCATTGATGTCTTAGTTATAGCTTGTCCTTGTGCATTAGGTTTAGCTACTCCCACAGCGATTTTAGTCGGCACTACTACTGGGGCAGAAAATGGGTTATTAATTAAAGGAGGAGATGTGCTAGAACAAGTTAAGAATTTAAGTACGATCGTATTTGACAAAACAGGCACATTAACTCAAGGATACCCTGAAATCATTGAAATTATACCTTTTTGCTCTCTCTCAGAAACAGAAATTTTACAGATAGCGGCTAGTTTAGAAATCGTTACTAATCATCCCCTCGCCAAAGCTATCGTCAATAAATCTCAACAATTAACCCTTGATACTCTCCCCATGGAATCTCTCACTAACTGTGCAGGTAGAGGAGTTAAAGGCAAAATCGGAGAAGATTGGTTTTATCTTGGTAATCGATCGTGGTTAGATGATCATAACATCAAAATTGACCCTACAATAATCTTTCAAAATGAGCAACGGGCAGTAGAAGGCAAAATCGTTGTCTATCTAGCAAAAAATAGCGTTTTAATGGGCTTAATGACTTTTTCGGATAAAACTAGACCTGATGCACAAAGTACGGTTAAAACCTTGGAAAATATGGGCTTAGACGTAATCATGATGAGTGGAGATCAACCTTTGACAGCTCAATATATTGCTCAAAAATTAGGTATAAAAACTTATTACGGTGGCTTAACTCCCTCCGATAAAAGCGACTTAATCACTAAAATTCAACAACAGTCAGAAAATATAGTGGCAATGGTGGGAGATGGTGTGAATGATGCACCAGCCATGATGACTGCTCAATTTGCGATCGCCATGAATCAAGGTTCAGAAGTAGCCATAAAAACTGCAGGAATCGTCTTGACTAGGGGAAAATTAAAAGATGTGGTAACGGCTATTAATTTAAGTAAACTTACCCTGAGAAAAATTCAACAGAACTTATTTTGGGCATTAAGTTATAATCTCATTGCTATACCCATTGCGGGAGGAAGTTTATTAAGGTATCATCACATTTTATTGAATCCTGCTAGTGCTGGAGCGTTAATGGCGGTAAGTTCAATTATTGTAGTAACAAACTCCTTGCTTCTAAAATATCAATTTCGTCAAATGGAGAATTCAAAATTAACTCATAATACCTAATTGTTAATTGTCTTTGCTTTTTGGGATAAACTAAAAGAAGATACCGAAACTTTACAAAAACTTTGTAATTATTGCAATAACTACTTAAGTGTCAATAATGACTCCAATTCCAGCCCAACCTCATAAAGCTCATATACTAATAGTCGAAGATGATAAAGGGAGACGAGAAATTCTTCTTAGAAAAAGTAAATATTCTTTAGGAAGATCACAACAGTCTGACATTCGTATTCATTCTCCTTTTGTTTCTCGTCATCATGCGACAATGGTTAGACAATTTGATGAACAAGGCTATACTTATTATGATATTTTAGATGGTGATGGTCATAATAATGTCAGTGCTAACGGTATTTTAGTGAATGGTAGAAAAGTTAATAATCAGCAATTGAAAAATGGAGATAAAGTTGTTTTTGGCCCTCAAGTTTTTGTAATATATCAACATTGTCAAAGAGATATTTTTCCTTCTTTACCCCCTGATGATCCTTTTGATATTACTTTAATTGATCCTGCTATGATGATTGCAGATTGGGAAGAAGAAATAACAAGTTAGTAATTAGACAAACTTGAAAAAGTTTTTTCTTAGGGGGGAAGTATTAGTTCAACAATAAACAATGTAAAATTGATAGTTACCTCTGGCTAAAAGGGGGATACTTTAAATCTTGAATGGATAAATAGTCAATTATTAATTATCAATATTAATACAAATAGTTGAATTATCTTTGCCTCTTTGCGAGAGAAAAAGTCAAGTTTTGCATATATTAATTTAGGCTTATTTTTTTTCTTTAGTTAAGAATTTTTCAATAATTTCTGCCAAAATTTTAGCACTATCTATTAAAGCTAAATTACTAGCTTTTTCTCCCATATCTGCTAATTTATCAGAATTATTTAACAAATCCAACACCGTTTTACTAAGTAAATCTGAGGTTAATTGATCTTGTCTGAATAGTAATGAAGCTCCACTATTAACAAATTCTTGTCCGTTGTAAAATTGATGATCTTCAGCGGCAAAAGGATAAGGTATTAGTATAGAAGGAGTTTTGGTAATAGCTAATTCGGTTAATGTACCGGCACCCGATCGACTTATAGCTATATTCGCCCGTTGTAGTAATCCTGCCATGTTATCATAAAAAGGCATCTCCAAGTATCGATCGTGATGCAAAGTGTCAATTTCATTGTCTTGTGTTCCCGTTAAATGAACTATATAAGCTCCAATTTCTAGTAAATAGGGCGCTGATAGTCTCACTAATTTATTAAGTCCTATAGCCCCTTGTGAACCGCCTACAGCAACAATTAAAGGCACATCATCAGGGATATTCAAGTCTAAGGGTTGTGGTGATAAAAACTCTTCTCTGATGGGGGTACTTATCCATCGAGTTTTTGCTTTTGGTAAATATTTACTTGTACCATTAAAACCAATGCCCACCAGATTACACCAACTACCAAATAATTTTGTTACTTTTCCGGGTATATAGTTAGATTCGTGTAAAATGACGGGAATTTTCGCTAATTTTGCCCCAATAATAGCAGGAGCGGCGATATAACCTCCTGTCGTAAATACTATGTCTATTTTTCTTGATTTTATTAATTTATAAGTTTTGACGATCGCCTTGAGCATCTTTAGCATTACAAGAATAGTCTTAATGCCGAATTTAGTTTGAAAACCATCAATATCAACGGTAAAAAGAGGATAAGATTTAGGTACGAAGGAAGTTTCGAGACGATGAGGTACTCCCAACCATGAAATATTATAACTAGGTAATTGTTGAGCAACAGCTAAAGCGGGGAATAAATGTCCCCCAGTGCCACTAGCGGCGATTAATAAGTTAGGATTGTTAACAGACACAGTATATTAATGAAAACAGGTTACGGAAAGTCAATTATACCAGTAGTCAGGAGATGAAGATAGAGACGTTTTGAGAAAACTGTCTATCACAAAATTGAGGATTTGAAGAATATTATTTTTCAGGAATAATTTATGATTACTGTACAAACATTAAATTTATTTATATATTGGGTGAGAAATACTGATAGTTGATAGCTAATAGCTCACTGCTATACTTTGAAAGAGTAGATTTTAAGCTGATAACTAAAGGCTTCATTCGTCAATCTAACCAACGGGGAAAAAAAGATGATTTATTTTTGGCAGGAAGTATATAATTTTTGTCGGCAAATAACCCACCGTATCGGAGAAAAGTTATTAGAAGATTTTGCCCAACTAGAGGCAACTCGTAAAGCGGATGGTAGTTTGGTGACGGAGGCAGATAAATGGGCGGATTCTGAATTGAGAAAGGCAATCAAGCAATGTTTTCCCACTCACGGAGTGTTGACAGAAGAAACTGAGCATATTTTACCTTCGACAGAATGGTGTTGGGTGATTGATCCCATTGACGGTACAACTAATTTTACCAGAGGTATTCCTATTTGGGGTATCTCGATCGGATTACTTTTTCAAGGAATACCAGTGTTTGGATTTGTTCATTTTCCACAAATTCAGCAGACATATCACGGTTATTATTACGGAAATACGGGCTTAACTGGGCCTAAAGGTGCTTTTCTCAACAATACTCTTATTTATACTAGTCATGATGCACCTAGTTTTAATCACGTTTTTATGTTATGCAATAGAAGTTTGGATATACTAAGAAATCATTTTCCTTGCAAAATTAGGATAACCGGAGTAACAAGCTATGATTTAATTTCAGTAGCTTATGGTGCTACATTAGGTGCGATCGAAGCTAGTCCAAAAATTTGGGATATTGCTGGAGCTTATCCTATCTTAAGGGCAGCAGGGGGAAATTTAGTTCATTTAGAGCAGGAAGTCGCTTTTCCTTTAACAATAGGATTGAATTATGGTGAGATAAGTTTTCCCTGTTTAGCGGTGGCACAAGAAAATCTCATCCCTATATTTAAGCCTTTAGTTGATGCTATTCGACAAAAAAAGTCTTTAGTTTTTTAACTAACTGATATTATCTAAAAAAACTCAAGTTTGAGATTAACTACCATAAAAATATCCATTAGAAAAGTGGAGATATAGAGAAGAATATTAAGGATTTCCCTATGAAAATTTATTTTATTTTTAATTCTCCATCAAATCTAATAATTTATAAATGATTTTTTTGAGTAAATAGAAATATTTTATCTTTTTCAAAGACTAAGTTAAAGTTATTTTTACTTTTTAGAAAGTCTATTAGTTTTTGCATTTCTTCTTTAGAACTATACCCTGTTGGGTTATCTAAATTTAATAAAATATAATCATATTCGTCGATTTTATCATAATTAATATTATCGATCGCCAATCCCACTACTTCACGATGAGTTAAATGGGGTGCATATTGAGGAGCAGTTAATACCGATCCATTTTTGTTTATTATACTAATAGCTTCATTACTTGATCGCCATGTATGTAAATTTTTTAGATATAAAGCATTAGGAAAAAAGTATAAATATTTAGCTAAAGCAAGAAAAGCAATTAAAGACCAAATTCTTATTTTAAGATTAGAATTAAACCATGTTTGATGATTGGATAAACTAGCAATTACTGTTAGAATTAAAAAAGGAATGATGGGCAAAGAATACTGATGAATTAAATCTTTTTGTGGTTGATAATCTGTCAATAAATTAAGAAATAAAGTAGGAATTGCTGGAATTAAAGTAGTTAATTCTTGCCTTGATAACACAGGAGTAACCGGAATAAATAATAAGAATAAATATTCAAGATTTGTCTCGGTGAATAGATAAGATAAAATAATGTGAGGTTTTAAAATTAAATTCAGTGCAATTTCCTTAACAGAATCTCCTAAAAAACTATATCGACTAACAGCTGCCACTTCTTCACCACTAAAAGTAGGAATAATTAATTGAGTAGCTATGATAAACCAAAAAATACCACTAAAAAGAGCAATAATTCCATAAGTTTTTTGACGATAAAAAAAGATTAACCATATACCCATCATGGTTATATTTAATGCCAAAACAGCTTTACATCCTAAAATTAAAATAATTGAGATAACAAACCAAATAATTTTATTTAATCTTACAGCTAAAATAGCGGTAAAAAATAAGGGAATAGCGATTACTTCTGGATGAAAATCAAATAAATTAACGTTAAAAATTAAAGGATATAATATGTAAATTAAACAAACAGTTTTTGCCTTAGCATCTTTTAATTCCATTAATTTTCCTAAATGCCAAATGGGTAATATTGCGATTGATAAAGCAAAAGCCTGTACAATAAATAACCAATAAATAGTAGGAAAAATTAAGTATAAAGGAGCAATAAGATATAAAATCCATGCGGCATGATCTCCTAAAATATGTAATTGTCGAAAACTAATATAAGGATTCTTTTCTTGAGAAATAAGATAAATTCCGTTATCAAAAATTCCTAAGTCAAACCCATGAGAATTAAACAAAATGTGACGGATACTACTAGATAAAAATAAAAGAAAAAAACTAAAAATAATATAATACTTGACTTTATCAAATTGAATAGAAGATGTCTGCATACTGACGGTATTTTGTTAAAAACATTTAATTATTATTACTCAATAAATCCTCAATATGATAGCAGTAGAGAAAAGAAGTTCAGAGATTGTTTATCAAAATATTCTAAGAAGAACTTTTGTCACCCAATCCTGATAAAATGGTGATGTGATAAATTTTAGTCAATTATAAACCCTAATTTTACAATGTCTATTAATCCTTCCATTCCTCTTACTCAATCAATTCCCATTGATAAAATTAAATACAATGAGCAAGGATTAGTACCAGCTATCACTCAAGACTACCTTGATGGTACAGTTTTAATGATGGCGTGGATGAATGAAGAATCTCTCCAAAAAACTTTAGAGACTGGCGAAGGATGGTATTGGAGTCGCTCTCGTGACGAATTATGGCATAAAGGGGCAACTTCTGGACATATTCAAAAAGTAAAAACTATTCGTTATGACTGTGATAGTGATGCTCTTTTATTGAGTATAGAGCAAATAGGTGATGTAGCTTGTCACACTGGAGAAAGAAGCTGTTTTCATCAAATTGATCATTCTAAATCTGCACCACCAGCAGATACCTTATCAGAATTATACAAGTTAATTTGCGATCGAAAAGAACATCCTGTAGAAAGTTCTTATACCTGTAAATTATACGAAGGGGGAGATAATAAAATTTTAAAAAAAATAGGAGAAGAAGCGGCGGAAGTAGTAATGGCTTGTAAAGATGATAATCCAGAAGAAATAGCCGGAGAAGTCGCTGACTTGTTTTATCATACCTTAGTTGCCCTAGCCTATCATCAAGTTAATCTCCGAGACGTTTATAAAAAGCTCCAAGAAAGAAGACGTTAATAATGGATAATTAACAAAGAAAAATCACTAATGTCTTATTTCTCATTTTTTATAAAGTTTTATTGCATAATTAGTTTAAGAAATGTGATTTATAATACCATATCCTAAATATATAAAATATCATTATATTTTTCAGAGGTATTTAGATAACATGGCTAGAAGAAAAACCGGAACAACTACAGGTTTAATGACTCCCAAATCAAAAGTTAATGTGTCTCTCACAGAAAAAGCACTAGAAACTTTAGAAACAATGACGAAAGAAACTGGTTTAACTAAATCAGCATTATTTGAGAGTATTTTAACGGGTAATATTTCCGTTTCTAGTCAACATTTAAAGTTAGTAGATAATACTCCAGAAAAAACAGGTGAAGTTAAGAAAATTGAGGAAGATAAGGATACTGCTAATAATATTATTAGTCAACAATTAGAGCAACATAAACAACAGATAAAAAATTTAGAACAAGAAGTTATTAAACAGAATAATTTAGTTTCAGAAAAAAATCAATTAAATGAATCTTTAGAATCAGCTTTACAGGAAAAAGAATCACACATTAAAACTTTAGAGTCAGAATTAGAAAATAAGAAAAAAGAAGATAAAAATATCATTAATAAACTATCAGGTAATGAGCAAAAATTGATAGAAAAAGAAACAGAATTAGCTACTATTAAAACACAGTTAGAACAACTAAATAATAATTTAAAAATTAAAGAAGATGAATTAAAGAAATTATCGGAGGTTGAAGAATCATTAAGCATAAAGACGAAAGTTATTGAAGAATTAACTCAAAAAATAAGTTATTTTGAGCAAGAAATTGACAAATCTACTAACAGTGATAAATCATTACAAGATGAGTTAACAAAATTTGAAAAACAAATCCAAGAAGCTCAAGATAAGTATAATGATTTACGATCTGAATTAAATGATAAAAATAATTTTATTAATTCTTTAAATCAGAAATTATCTCAACAGGAAAGTATTATTAATCAACTTAATCAACAAATTAAAAACCAAAAAGAAGTAATCCAACAGTGGGAAACTGAAGGTAATAACTTAAGATTAAATTATGAGCAGAATCAACGTTTATTAGAAGCTAATTTGAAGACTATTAATGAACAACAAAAACTAACAATTCATTATTTAGAATCGAGAGTTGCTCAATTAGAAACAGTTTCTACTATCGGTGAACAAGCTTTAAATAAATGGCGATCGAAATTATATAATTAATTAAAGAAATTATTTTGACTAACCTACCCTTATGTGTATGAAGGGAGGTTTTTAATTATAGTCATTAAAAATAAGAATGAAACAGTTTAATAATATTAAAAATTTTCAAAAATCTTGATTGGTGCACAATGGCCACCTTACATAATTTCTCTAACTGTCTCAGTGTTATTTTAACTAACTATATTTATTTTTCAAACTAATTATATGACTCAAATTAGATCCTTATATGATGTTATTGTTATTGGTGGTGGCTTGACAGGTTCGGCATTAAGTTACGAATTAGCTAAACAAAATTTTCAAGTTTTATTATTAGAAAAAGATCAAATTTTTAATAACGCTACAGTCTATAGTTATGGTGGTATTTCTTATTGGTGTGGCAGTGATAAATTAACTAATCAATTATGTGATGAAGGTATTAATATTCACCGTCAATTGAGTGCAGAATTAGAAGCAAATACAGAATTTAGAGAAATAGATTTATTATTTACGATCGAACCTAATCAAAATCCTACCGAAACTTTCAATAATTATCAATCTTTTTTTGTTAAACCACAATTATTAGATGTTAGCACAACTGTTGAATTAGAACCTTTAATTAATCCAAATGGGATAGTCGGTTCATTACGATTTCCTCAAGGTCATGTTAATCCAGAAAAAACTATATTAGCATATCAAAAAGCCTTTGTAAAACTAGGAGGAAAAATTGAAAAAGAATTAGTGATTTCTGTTGAAAAAAAAGATGATACAATTCAAGGAGTAAAAACTAAAAATAATCATTATTTGAGTAATCAAGTAATCCTTTGTGCCGGAGGATTTTCTCGTAAAATTCTACAAGATTTGAAAGTCAATTTACCCATTTATTTTAGCCATGCGCAATTAATTAAAACTCCTCCCTCAGACATCAAATTAAGTACGTTAGTAATGCCGGCTACAACGAAACGCCTTGACACTGAAAAACAATTAACCTCCTCCTATATGGAGACGATATGGCAAAGCCCAAATGATATATTACAAGGAGATGTGCTGGAAGCTGGAGCAGTGCAATTTTTAGATGGTAGTTTTTGTTTAGGTCAAATCAGTCAAATTATCACAAATATCGATGCTAAAATTGATGCTATAGCTAGTGAAATGAAGATTAGAAAATCGATCGAGAAGATTTTACCTGCACTATCACAACTACAAGGACAATGGCATAACTGTCAAGTTGCCTTTACTCAAGGAATGCCTTTTAAAGTGGGAAAAATAGAGGAAATCGAAGGATTATCATTGTTTTCGGGGTTTACCAGTCCATTTGTTTTTGTCCCTCCTTTAGCTCGACATTTTGCTAATTACTTAGCTTATAATAATAATGGTTTAGAATTTAGAATTTAAAATAATTTTGTTGGATTTCATTACTTCAATCCAACCTACAATAATTGAGAGGATTGCAATAGTTTTAAAAAATTATTGATGAAGATAGGAAACAGAAAAAGTTCACAAATGTAATTAAAATATACAAAAAAAATTATAAATGTAAAGTCACAATAAAATGTTGAGATACTATCAAATTTTGGGATTAAATGACAATGCAACAGAGGAAGAAGTAAAAAAAGCCTATCGAAGTTTAGCAAAAAAATGGCATCCCGATCGATATATTAATCAACCAGAGAAATTAGAAGAAGCGGAAAAGAAATTTAAGGAAATTGCTCAGGCTTATGCGGTTATTATCGATAATAAAAATTCTGATAAAATACCAGATTCATCAGGAATTAAAAGGAAAAAAACAGATCCTAAAGTACAATTTGATTTAGGAGTTATGGCGGTAGAAGTCAATGATTTAAGTGAGGCTTTAGATTATTTTAACTCAGCAATTAAAATTGATCCAAATTACAGAGAAGCATATATTTATCGAGCAACAATTTTAGAAAAACAGGGTTTTCAATTAAGAGCAGATAATGATTGGCGTAAAGCAAAAGAATTAAAATTAAAGGAAAGTATTAGTACTAAGATAGTTGAAAAAGATGAGCCTATTTATTCAAAGAAAAAAGAGACTTATAAATCAGAAATTAAAATAGAAATTAAGGAAAGTTTTGTTAATTCTAAACCATCTTCTTCTCAAGAATTATCATGGCAAAGAGTAAAGATTTTTAAGGCACATTCGGGAGCTATTAATAGTATTTCGATCGCCTCCAATGGTCAAATATTTGTGACAGGCAGTAATGATAAAACTATCAAAATTTGGAAGTTAAATAATGGTGAATTAGTAAGCATTCTCCCTGATCAAAAAGAGGCTATTTATAGTGTAGTGATTAGTCCAGATAGTCATTATTTGGCCACAGCTGGAAAGGATAAAAATATTAAAATTTGGAATTTGTCTCAACAGGTTTTATATGCTACGCTCGATGGATGGTTTTCTGGTCATCAAGATGAAATTTTAAGTTTAAGTTTTACTCCGGATAGTCAATATTTAGTTAGTGGTAGTAAGGATAAAACAGTAAGGATGTGGAATATTCATAATCAAGAAGAAGTTTTAAAATATACCACTTATGGTGATAAAATTTTAACAATTAATTGTGATAAAACAGGAAATTATTTAGCAACTGCTGGTTATGAACGTTGGATAAAAATATTAAACTTAAAAACAGGTAAATTAGCTAAATCTTTAAAAACAAATGCAGTAGTTACTACTGTTGCTTTTTCCCCTAATAATAAAATTTTAGCCTCTGGTGGATTCGATCGACAAATTAAGTTATGGGATTGGCAAAAAAAAGAAATTATCAGTTCCTTAATAGGGCATACTGAAACTATATCTACCTTAGCATTTGATGCCGATAATAAATTATTATTTAGTGGTAGTTGGGATAGTAGTGTGAAAATTTGGGATATAAACACTCAAGAATGTCTTTGCACTTTAAAACCCCACAGAAATGAAATTATTGCTTTAGCTGTTAGAAATAATAAGATTATTACTGGTGGAAAAGATGGTAATATCAGCTTTATAAATCATCTTTCTAAGTAAAAAAAAATCTGTGGAACTTAAATGAGTTTTAGCTTAATATCAAGTTCCAATAATTATTAATACAATACTTTATACCTTTTTTTGTGTCTTTGGGTGATACTTTTTCATAATTAATTATTGATTCCTATGCAACCTGTTGACTATACCACTCTTACTGCTATTTGTTATTCACTCAATAATAGTTATATCCCCTCTAGGTTAGAGCAAGTATATCAAATCGATCGTTATACGATTAGTCTTTGTTTACGCAATTTGCATCAAAAAGCATGGTTAACAATTTCATGGCATCCTCAAGGGGGTAGAATTTGTATTGGCAATCCTCCTCCCCGCGGGAAAGATACTTTTACTTTTAGTGAACAGTTACGGCATCTTATTAACGGTTATGCTTTAATTGGAGTGAAAATTGTTGCAGATTGGGAAAGAGTGGTAGATTTTCAGTTTGCTAAACGCCCAAATGAATCTCCCCTATATCATTTATATGTGGAAATAATGGGGAAATATAGCAATGTTATTCTCACTTCTAGTGATGATCAAATTATCACTGTTGCAAAACAGATTACTGCGGATAAATCTAGTTTGCGTACAGTAGAAACAAGCCAAATTTATCAATTACCTCCTGCCCTTACAGGAGAAACGCCAAAATTAACAGAATCCCTAGAAAAATGGCGAGAAAAAATCAATTTAATTCCAGGAAGAATTGATAAACAATTGATCAAAACCTATCGAGGTGTTAGTCCGATTATCGCTCAAGATTTACTTACTCGATCGAATATTTTATCAGAAAAATCAAATCAAGAACTAACCGAAGAAGAATGGCAAAATTTGTATGAAAATTGGCAACATTGGTTAAAAATTATTGAAAATAAAAAATTTAATTTTAAAGAAACGAATAAAGGATATACAGTTTTAGCTGATGGTGTAGAAAATCAAGACTTACACAAAATTTTAAATTTTTATTACAATACAAATATTTATCAAGAAAATTTTAATCAATTAAAACAACAATTGTCCCAAAAACTTAAAAATATCTTAACTAAATTGTCAATAAAAAGAGATAAATATAAAGAAAAACTAAATGACTCTGATCAATGTGAAATTTATAGCAATCAAGCTGATTTATTAATGGCTAATTTACATCAATGGCAACTAGGAATGAAAGAAATAATTGTCAATGATTTTACTACCAATCAACCCGTAAAAATTAATTTAGTACCTGACAAAAATATCATTCAAAATGCCCAAAGTTTATATAGACAAAATCAAAAATTGAAACGGGCAAAATTGGCTGTGAAACCATTATTAGAAGAGGTAGAAAATGAAATTAATTATTTACAGCAAATTGCCACAAATTTGACTCAATTAGATTATCAAGATACAGAAGATTTAACTACATTACAGGAAATAAAAGGTGAATTAATTAGTCAAAAATACATCGAAGATAAACAATATCGTGGTAATAACATAGTAGAAGAATCTCATCCTCGATGTTATCAAACTCCTTCAGGTTATGAGGTTTTAGTCGGACGCAATAATCGTCAAAATGATATTTTAACCTTTCGTACGGCGACAGATTATGACTTATGGTTTCATGCACAAGAAATTTCAGGTTCTCATGTTTTATTACGTTTGAGTGCAGGAGATGTTCCCGATGATAAAGATTTACAATATACGGCTAATTTAACAGCTTATTATAGTCAAGCTAGGGAAAGCGATCGAGTGCCTGTAATTTATACTAAACCTAACTATGTATATAAACCAAAAGGAGCAAAACCCGGCATGGTAATTTATACTAGAGAAACGGTTATTTGGGGGCAACCCTCTGCAATATAATGACACCGATTTTTATAGAGTATTTCTAAATTATAAATAAATTAAGTTGTAAAAAAAACAATAAAAATTTTATAAAATATAATATCTTTCAACACATTTTTTTGTACACAAATGATTTAAGATTTCCATAGTATTATTTTGAATATTTTAATCAAAAATAAATTAAATATGAAGGTTTAAATTAAAAAAAGATGAAATTTAAAAATCTCTTTGCTTTTATGTTTGTGACAACGACAATAATTAATATTGATTCAGTATTTGCCAGTTGCGATATTACAAAACAAATTTATCGAGACGTTGATGGTAAAGGATTTGAATTGAGATTTAATAATCCTCCTTCTAACTCTGCCCTACATTTTGCCACAGTAGTATTGTATCATCCTAAACGAAATAATATTGGTGTTTTTAAAGTAGGCACTTCTCAAGGATTTGGAACTATTTATCTTGAGCCTCAAACTGAGTCAGAGAATAATATAACTGCTTATTTCTTTGATTCTCAGTTAAAAAGTGTGGAAAATTATAACTTAGGAGAATTTCTTTTTATTTCAGGTTTAGGGTCATGGGATTGGTATGATAATCAAATGAATAACAGTAGAGAAATTGTTCTTGGCAATTCTATGTGGAAATTTGATAGATGTCAGTAAGTATAAAAAACAAATATTTAATTTCAAAATACTTATTTAATTTAATACAATTATTACCTTTGTAAATAAAAGTTTCCATTAGTATTAGTATCTAAGTTTTATAATCTAGTCAGCAAGTATATTTTTACCTAATAAAAATAAGGTCAAAAGTGTTAAGTTGTTGAGTAAAAATCGCTAAAACTGCAGACTTTTTTGTTAATGTAGTATGTAAAAACTTTTGATTTTAATAGGTTTATAATTTATTCAGCAGAGCCTATTTACAAAAAAAATCCCTCCAAAAACAAAGATATTCTTTAATCTTACTAATTATTAATCAAATAAAATGGAGAATAAAATAGTATTGGAAGGAAATTAATCTAAGTTCGATGAAAAAATATTGTCGAAAGGGTAGGTATTAGCTATTGTTAAGTTAAATTTCTTGTCAAAATTAGTAATTGATTACTTCTTCTTTAATGGAAAAAAGGGTAAAAGCTAATCGCTATCTTCACCCATAAATTTCATATCGAACTCAAGTAAATTAGATGAAAATCGATCGAATTTAAGCAACTTCAGCTACAGGTGTGGCATAAACACTAACTTTTTTACGACTAGCTGTTTTATACTCGAATGTAACAATACCTTCAATTAAGGCAAAAAGAGTATCATCTTTACCGATACCTACATTATTACCCGGATAAATTTTAGTACCACGTTGACGCACTAAAATATTACCAGCTTTGACTAATTCACCGCCATAACGCTTAACGCCTAACCGCTTAGAATTAGAATCTCTACCGTTTCTTGTACTACCTGTACCTTTTTTATGTGCCATTAATTTTAACTCCTAGTAAATTTATTTTATACTTTAAAGATATTTAGCTGAATCTATGCTTCAACAGCAACTTCTGTCTCAACAACTTCTATAGATTCCTGTGCTAACACATTGCCACCCAAGTTAATAGAATTAATCATTAGACGGGTTAACTCTTGTCTATGACCTCTTTTTTTACGGGTTTTCTTTTTAGGTTGCATTTTATAAACTATAACCTTTTTACCACGACGATGACCAATAATTGTACCGCCAACGTTACCACCTTCGATGTAAGGTTGTCCAATATGAATCTCATTCTCGTGATTAATTAATAATACTTTATCGATTACTAATTCTTCATCTAATTCTACACCGATTCTATCTACATCATAAAATCTACCGGGTTCAACTTTTAGTTGTTTACCACAGATTTCGATTACTGCGTAAGTCATATTTATTTCCTTTTGATATACTGCCGTACAGGTAGCAGAGTTTATTTTTCTGCTTCTCTTACCTGATCCGAACACGATTTAAGACACGATCGTTTATTATATCTTGATCGAGGTATCTGTGTCAACAGTTTCATAATTAACACCACAGACGATCGAATCATTAGGATCAAATTTAACTACAATTAAAGTCATATCATCAGTATTTTTATGACCAACTCCAATAAAGTTTTGTATTTCTCGAAAAATATGATGTAGAATATCATCTGCACAATCGTAATTTTGACAGGCATAATCAAAAGAAATATGCAAATTATCTTCTTCAAATCTTTGATTATTCTGATTTACCGCATCAGTTAAACCATCGGTATAGTAGAGAATTATATCATTTAACTCTAAATTAATACATTTGTCCTTATATTCTGAATTTGACTGTAAACCAATTAACATTCCTTCTGTATCTAGTCGAAGGATTTTTTTCTCTCTCTCACGCCATAGCAAAGGAGGATTATGGGCAGCATTAGCATAGCGTAATATTTGACTTTGAGGATCATATTCTGAATAGAATAAAGTTACAAAACGATGAGAATTTTCTAAATCTGCATACATTACCCGATTCAAATGCTCTAATACCCTTGCCGGAGAATGACGGTTTAATACTTCTGCTCGTAACATTCCCCTCGTCATCGTCATAATTAATCCAGCAGGTACACCCTTGCCCATAACATCCCCGATTACAATACTCCAAGGTTCGCAGGGTGCATTGGCAATTTGTGCAGAATTTTCACTCCACTGATCATAATTTACGGGGATAAAATCATAATAGTCTCCTCCCACTCTATTGGCTGTTTCACATTTAGCGGCTATCTGTAAACCCTTAATAATAGGACATTTTCTCGGTAACAATCGAGATTGAATTTCTGAGGCTATTTCTAATTCTCTATCTTGACGCTCTTTTGATCTTAATTCTACTGTCAGTTCATGATTTGCGATCGCCACTGCAGTTTGATCTGCCACTAATTGAGCCAATTTTTTACGAGTTTGAGTCCATAAATACTCTGAATCCTGACTAAAAATATATAAACGTCCTCTTTCAGTATTTTTGATTAAAATAGGAGTACTAAAAATATTTAAAAAAAGAGATAATTTTTCTTCAAATTTATCTTGAACAAAAGAAGAGAAAGAGTCTATGTGAGGTAAAGAATTAATATCTTTTTCTAATTGTTTTTGATAACTATTAATATCTTCAACAACCCCTTCAAAAGAAGAAAAAATTTTGTCTCTATATTGATTATTTTGACAATAAATCTGTTCTAGCTTAATGTTATTATTTTTACCATAAAGAATTAAAGCACCACCATCAGCATCAGTAACCCTAGCAACCATTAAAGGAGTCAACTCCAAAAATTGATTTAGATTATTAAAACTACGCAAAGCAAAACTTAAAGAACTAAGTAAATTTTGAATTTTATTTTGTTCTTTTTGTAAACTGGCAACTAATTCTTTTAATGCCAAAACAGGAGAATAATTATCCCCTTGAAAAGCATTTTTTACATTTTCCGAATTGAGAGAATTATGGTTAAAAATAGACACAGAAATATCTTCACAACTCCTAAAAATTTACTTATTATAACAAGAATATTTAACTGATGTAATTCCTTCCATTTTTTCAAAAGAAGATTTTTTAACAAAAAATATCATTAAGATACTTATAATAATCACAGTCATCGTCTGATGTTACGATGTAACCTTAAAATCTCAAAATTCCTTCAGTGTTCTAGTGTCTTGGTGTCATAATTTTATGGGTTAACGATTAAGAAAGTATATCAACTATTTATCAAATGTCAAGAGAAGAATAAATAATTAATTATCTTCACCTCGTCTCCCATTACTAATAGTAAGCATAACTTCAGGCATAATATCTTGACCTAAAAAAGCTCCAGAGGTATGATGTTCATAAACTTCAGATATAGGCAACTCATCCACTTTCATTTGTAATTGAGGATCTTCATTAGGTAATAATTTCAGTAAGGGCAAGGGTAATAAACTGGATAAATTGGTGATAAGTAATAATAACCAAAGATGTTCAAAATTAGTTTCTGTTATTCCTAACCAATGGGTTAATAAAGCACCTAACTCATGAGATAATAATCCTGCTAAATTCCATATAGACATTAAAAGGGCAAAAAAACTAGCTTCGATGCCTTCAGGACAAAGACGTGCTGACAATACTAATACAGGCATAAAGGCAATTTGTCCCATTACCGTTAAAACAAGACTATCTCCTAAGCTAAACCAATGATCATCAATGCCTAAAGTACGGTTAAAATGGGTAACAAGAATTAAACTTGTCATGCCTAAAAGAGAAGATAACACAACACTCCATCCCAACATCACTCGAAAAGGGATTTGTTTAAGCCATATTTGATAACAAAATACACCCATTAGTGCGGCTAAACTGGTTATTAATCTTATTCTACCCAAAAATTCGGCGGTGAATCCTAATTCATTGGTGGAAAAGAAGAAAAAAGCAGAATCAGCACTAGGTGTACCTTGCCAAAGGGCAATAAAGATAACAGGAGCTAAAATTGATTTTTTGGTGATAGTATCCCATAATTGCTTAATTTGACTTTTAAATGGGCTAGATATAGCTTCTTTTTCTATCGGCTTTTCTATAATTAACCCCGCAATGCCAACTACGAATAAAGGAAAACAGGCAGTAACTAAAAATACTTGATGATTGCTAAAATGTTGTAAAAGTGAACCACTGAAATAAGCTGTAATTAATCCCCCTAAAGCAGAACAGCCCCATGTTACAGACTGTAAAGAACCCGATTTTACCAAAGACTCATTTTTTGCTCTTTCTACTACTACGGAGTCAACAATAACATCACTCATCGCAACGGATAAGGAAGTAAATAAAATGGCAGTAGTTGCACTCCAAGCATTATTAACTAATGTACCTAAACTTAACCATGCGATCGTGCCTAAAATACCGGATAAAAAGAGATAACTGCGACGACGATAACCGAAAAGAGGTTTACCATCACTTAAAAAACCGATAATTGGCTTAGTTACCCAGGGAATCGCCGCAATACCCATTAGAGCAGAAACTTGGGCAGGTGACAACATTAATTCGTCTTTGAGGAAAAAACTAACAGCGAGTCTAGCTAATCCTAAAATACCTTGCACAAAATATACTGTCAGAATAGCAAATAATTCTGGGGTAAGTTTATTCCCAAATAATAGCTTATCTTCTATGTATTCCTTGATTTTAGTTGGTTGATAAATATTAATAAACATTAACAATCCTAAAGTTTTGTTGCTTAGTTTATACTATACTAGCTTGACTTTTTTTTAATTATTAGTAAATAACCTAATATTACCTTAGTTCGATATATAAAACCTCGAAAAATAAAGTGTCCAAAGTCGTAACGGACTCAATTTTCCTCGTGAAAAAAACAATTAAATTTAGTTAAAAATTTTCTAAAATCAATTTACAAACAGTTTATCTCAATTATAAATACTGTTTCTTATTCCTTGTTCCTTTTTCTCTATCTTCATCAATAATTTCATGTCGAACTAAGGTTAACATTGATAAAAGTTTTATCTTTGTCAACATTTTTAGGTATTGTTTTAATATTATGATTCGATCGAATCGTGGTTAATTAACTATAAGTTTTAGTGAAGATTACTGATAAATATAATCTAACTTTGTTTATCAAAATTTTTCCACAAAATCAAAGCATCTTCTCCTGTTTTCTTATAATAATTTTTTCTTCTTCCTGCCTCTTTAAACCCAAATTGCTTATATAAATTTAAGGCTTTTTTATTATTTTCTCCTACTTCTAAAGTTGCCCTTTCTAAATTTCTATTTTCTGCTTCTTCCAGTAATTTCGCTAACATTAATTTACCGAAACCTCTCCCTTGAAAATTAGGATGAGTAGCCAAAATAGTTAAATGAGCTTCATCAACAATTGACCAAAAACAACCTAAACCAATAACCTTTTCATTTTCACCGAAATTTATAGTAAGAATTAATAAACAACTATTTGGGCTTTCAATCTCTCTTGTATAACCATCTAAACTCCATAAACCTCCAAAACAAAGATTATCTAATTCTAATACTTGGGTTAATTCTTTTTCCGTAAGAGGTTTAATCTTAATTATTTCTAAAATCATTAATTAAATGGAATCGGAGGAGTCTGAAGAAGTATCCAAAGTAAAGGGCTTTAAATGTTGTTTAATTTAAAAACAATTAGTTGTAATTGAAGAATTATTCTAATAAAATAGCATTTACTTATTATAAACCACTACGCCGTTTTACCTCAGTTTATGACCTGGATAACCAGGTGGACACCAATGATTCTGTTTTCGTTTCCGAGTACTAACGCTCGGTTTACTGCTACGAGAACTCAATTAGTTTCCTTATAACTCAAGTATAGATCAAAAAACTTGATTGGCAGTCACCAACGTAGTAGTCAATATTAGTAACTATGATAATGATTTACTCTTTTTTGAGCAACTATTTTTTTCCTTTACTCTTTACAAAATGTTAGATTTGACCGTGCCTAATCGCTGTATTTTAGAGATAAAGACTTTTATAAAAATGAAATTGTAAGATATGTTAGATAAAATTTTATATGCAGATTCGGGAAATGGAAATACTCAAGAAATGCTCAAAACTTTGTTAGATATTCCTGCTTTTCAAAACAGTGAAATTACCATTCTCCATGTTATACCCCCTCAAGCGTCTGCGGATGCCTTAGCAGAAAAATGGGAAGAAGGCGGAAAAATACTATCAGATATCGTTAAAAATGTTAATATTAATCCCACTAAGGTTTCAACTATTTTAAAACAAGGTGATCCTAAAGACACGGTTTGTAATACGGCACTAGAGGTTAATGCTGATCTTATTTTAATGGGTTCGAGAGGTTTAAAACGTCTGGAGTCTTTCTTAGAAAATTCTGTGAGTCAATACGTCTTTCAATTAAGCGATCGACCTATGTTACTGGTGAAAGATGATATATATGTCCGTAAAATTAAACGGGTAATGTTAGCCCTAGACAAATCAGAGTCTTCTGAATATGCCTTAGAATTAACTTTATATATGCTCAGAGACTATCGAGAAGCAGAATTATACCTAGTCAGAATCAATCCTGATATGAGTCCTGATTTAGAACTATCGACGGCTGAAATGGCACAAAATCCTATTTTAGCTCCAGCTTTGATGAAAGCAAAACGTATGGGAATTAGCACTAAGTGTATTGTAAGTGGTGGCAGACCGGGCAAACAAATTTGTCAATTAGCTGAGGATAAAAACATCGATTTGTTACTATTAGGATCTCCCGATCGACGACCTTCTGTTGCCAAAAACTTAGTTGATTTAGATCGTTTATTAGGAACTTCTTTATCCGATTATATTCGAGTAAATGCAAATTGTCCTGTTTTTTTAGTCCGCAAATAGCAAATTTAAGAAGACTAGGAGATAAGGAATTACTCATTAAAAAAATCAAGTCTCAACTGTTAACCGAACTTTTTTTGGTAGATTACCGTAATTTTGAAAAAACTAGACTTTTTAACAATCTCCTACAATAGAAGTTAAGCAGATTAAACGATCGAGCTAAAAAAACACAAAGCAATTTTAACAAACTTTGTATAGGAGATTAATTTTTATGAATGGAAATATCAGAGTTGGAAGTTTATTTGGTATCCCCTTCTATATTCATCCCTCATGGTTTTTAGTCTTAGGATTGATGACTTTAACCTATGGCACTGATTTAGCCTATCAAACAGGATTACCCGGTATCTTACCTTGGGTATTGGGACTATTCACCTCTTTACTTTTATTTTCTTCTGTTTTAGCCCATGAATTAGGTCATAGTTTTGTGGCAATGGCACAAGGTATCGAAGTTAAATCGATCACTTTATTTATTTTTGGTGGTTTAGCGGCCTTGGAAAAAGAGTCAAAAACCCCCGAACAAGCCTTATTAGTGGCGATCGCAGGTCCTTTAGTTAGTTTACTCTTATTCGCTTTATTTACCATCATTGCCATCAATTTTCAGCTACCTCTTGCCTTTAGCTTAATAATCTCCTTACTAGCTACGATTAACTTTATTTTGGCAATGTTTAACATGATCCCCGGACTTCCCTTAGACGGTGGTAATGTTTTAAAAGCTATTGTTTGGAAAGTAACAGGCAATCCCCAAAAAGGCGTAATTTTTGCGGGAATGGTAGGACAATTTTTTGGTTGGACAGCCATTATTATTGGTGCTTTAGGTACATTAAACGTCATCGGCTTTGGTAATTTTTGGACAGTATTTATCGGTTGGTTTTTATTACAAAATGCAGGTACTGCCGCCCAATCTGCCAGAATTGAAGATAAATTAAATCACTACACTGCCGCCGATGCTATTTTACCTGAAAGCCCAGTGGTGAAAGACAGCTTAACCTTGAGAGAATTTGCCAATGAATATGTTATCGGGAAACAACAATGGCGTAAATTTTTAGTGACTAATGAAGAAGGTATTTTAATCGGTGTTTTGAATGTGGATGACTTAAAATCGATCGGTACTTCTCTATGGAATGATACTCTAGTATCGGATTTAATGAAATCAAAAACAGAAGTAAAAACTGTCATTGATACCCTTTCATTGTTAGAAGTAGTTAAACTAATAGAACAACAATCAGAACAAGAATTAACTGTAGTTAAAGAGAATGGTTTTGTGGTAGGACTAATTGAAAAACAAGCTATCATTAAATTTTTACAATCTCAAATGACTACGGCAACCAGTTAAGCTGGTGAGAAGGGAAAAAGTTGACAGTTGACAGTTAATAGTTGATAGTTAATACTTGACCGTTATTAATTCCTAATTTCTAATTCCTAATTACTTATCAATCGATACCAGTGACCAATTATTATGCAATTTTGGGGGTAAGAAGGGATGCCACCCCAGAAGAAATAAAAAAAGAGTTTCGTAGTTTAGCAAGACGTTATCATCCTGACGTAAATCAGGGAGATGCTACTGCGGAAGAAAAATTTAAGCAGATCAATGAGGCTTATGATGTTCTTTCCGATGATCAAAAACGTCAACTCTATGATAATCAACTCTTTGGCACTGCTAAACGTGGAATAGGACGTTCTAACGGTTTTACACCACCTAAAAATTTTCAAGGTTTTTGGGATAATATCAGTTCCAATAATGGCAAAACCAGAATTTCTTCTAATCCTACTCGCCCCATCAGAGATTATAGTCCGGGTACTGTAAGAGAAGTCAAACCGATTACTCCCCGTTCTCAACCGAAAGATATTGAAGCTAAATTGGATTTACCTTTAGAAAAGGCTTTTTCAGGTGGTAGAGAAAGAATAAAGTTAGAAGATGGTCGATCGCTTGAAGTTGATATGCCATCAGGAATGTATCATGGTCAGAAAATTCGCCTTAAAGGGCAAGGTATTCGAGGGGGAGATTTGTACTTAAAAATTTTAATTTCACCTCATCCTATTTTCCAATTACAAGGATCTGACATTTCTTGTGAAATTCCCTTAACTCCCGCAGAAGCTATTGTAGGAGGCTCGATCGAAGTACCTACCATCGACGGATTAGTTAAAATGAATGTACCAGAGGGAGTCAAGTCTGGACAAAGATTAAAATTAGCGAATAAAGGTTATCCTAACATTCGAGGAGAAAGAGGAGATCAATTAATAATTATCCAAGTGGTTGCACCTTCAGAAGTTACCGAAGCCGAAAAGAAATTATACGAACAAATCAAGGAAATTGAGCAATTTAAACCCCGTCAAAAACTCATAAATTATTATAAATAATCGATCGTCAAATTTTGATACACTTTATTACAATTATTAATACTATTTGGGATTCCCTCTCTTGCTCAATAATTTTATTTTGAATAGAGGTGAGAACGAGTCGATCTAATTGATTGTATGCAAGATAGTGATCAAATACGCTAAAATTTCTAAGGAAACAATTAATGCAGGACTGGCGGAATTGGCAGACGCGCTAGATTCAGATTCTAGTGTTCGCAAGGACTTCCGGGTTCAAGTCCCGGGTTCTGCATCTTAAATTTTTAGTACGTTAGTTTGCAGATTATGTATTTATTAATTCCAGCGGCAGGAATGGGCAAAAGAATGGGAAGTCCTCAAAATAAATTATTATTGACTTTAAAGAATAAACCTTTATTAGCATGGACATTAATCGCAGCTAATGAGTCAAAAAGTATAGAATGGGTTGGAATTATGGGGCAATCTTACGATTTTCCATTATTTGAGGACATTATCACCCTAGTTAACCCTTCTAAACCTGTTAAATTAATTAAAGGGGGAGATACTAGACAAGAATCTGTCTATAATGGCTTACAAGCATTACCTAACAACGCGCAAAAAGTGTTAATTCATGATGGAGCAAGATGTTTAGCTACTCCTGAATTATTCGATCGATGTGCTGAAACTTTATTACATTCTCAAGGATTAATAGCCGCTATACCGGTTAAAGATACCATCAAAATAGTTAATCACGATCGAATAGTCACAGATACTCCTCCAAGGGAAAATTTATGGGCGGCTCAAACTCCTCAAGGTTTTGATGTACAACTATTAAAAGAGTGTCACGAAAAAGGATTAAGTTTCGGTTGGGAAGTAACGGATGATGCTGCATTGTTGGAAAAATGTGGTTTTCCCGTAAAAATAGTTGAGGGTGAAGAAACTAACCTAAAAATAACAACTCCTATGGATTTAACGATCGCAGAATTTATTCTCAAAAATTTAAGATACTAAGACACAATAAAATGTAAAGATCTTAATCCTCATAAAAACTTTTTCAGCAAACCTTAAATTCACTGTTCATTTTGTCTTGAAAATAGCTATTATTAAACATATAGTTAGTGTTTAGTGACTGTTGAGACCAAAATGCTAACTGCGATACTATTTTTTCCATTGTTTAGAGTCGAAACTTCTTGAGAAAAAGCTATGATTACCAGTGAACAAGCCAGTCAAAACCAAAAACTCTACAAACAGACACTAATACGTCTCGGCGAGATGTTAAAAATCCTCAAGGAAGGAGATAATAGCCGTAATCGAGAACATATCAAATCCCATTGTGATTTTTTGTCTATTCAAGGAAAAAAACTAAATCTTTTTGGTTGGGTAGAAGTGATGGAAACGTCAAAAATGGCAATTCTAAATCCAGAAAATGATTATGACTCTACGACTAAATTAATTATTAAAGAAATCAAAAAAGCCGGAGAATATCTGGTAAAAAATGAAATTAATTCTATTTTTGTCGGAGATAGTTTACAAGTTTTAGCACCTAACGCTCGATCGAGATTGATGGATTTAGAAACAGTCTATATCGATGCCGCAGAGATCAAAATGGCTCAAGAAGAAGCATATAATCCTACTCCTACTCTTCAAAAAGACTTATGGCGAGAAACGAACATCGACTTTAATCCCCCCATTCCTGAACCAGTACAATTAGAAAACAACGATTCTATTCCAGATGATGAAGAAGATAGTGATATATTCTTTGCTGATTTAGGACTATCCGATGATGATAGTTTACTTGATGATTGGTTAGATGATGATTCTTTTGCTGATGAAAATCAACACATTAGCGCCGTATTTGTGGGAGAAGAAGATTTTAATATTCCTGTTCAAAATTCTGATGATGATGATCTAAGTAATTTATTTGATGACAATGACAATGAACATCAGTCGATCGATCAATGGACAGATGACAAAGAAATTAGTCATCATGAAAATTCTGATGATTGGGAATTTTTACTAGATGAAGATCAAGATGAATCTGTTATCATTTCTGCTCATAGTGAAATTGACGAAGTGTCTGATGATTTAGAGGATTTATTTGACGACAATCCTTCGCAAGAAAAATATAAAGTAACAATTATTCAAGAAAACTTTGATGGGGATGATCTAGATGATTTATTTACACAAAGCGTTAGAAGTACAGTTATTATTGATGATCCTCAAGCTGAATTAGAAGGTATTTTAAATAATCTTGATGATTTAGAAATAGAAGATGATTTTCCCAGTACTGGTACTTTTAATACCTATCAAATCTTACAACCTGTTAAACGCAAACAACCCCATGTTCTAGTTTATGATGATTTTGAAGACTTAAATACTCTACTCACTAATAATTTTCAGTGGATAGAATCTCAAGACATATTTTCTGATTTAGAATCGATTATTTTCAATTCCGTTATTAACTATTATGATGATCAGGCTGATTTAGAAAAACTGGTTAATTCCTCTCGTCGTAATGTAGAAGAAGTTAATTGGCAAGAGTTAAGCAATATTGTGGAAGATTTACCAACAAAAGAATTTTCTAGCAATAAAAAAACTACCAAAAATCAAGACACTCTCAGTGGATTAAGTGATTTAGATCAATTATTGGCACAAGCAGGACAAGTTAGCGGTAAACAAAAACAAAAATGGACTCGTCCTCAAAATAATCTCCCCGCCAAAACTCAACCCAAAATATTTGAGCAAAGTATGAGGGTATCGGTTAAACAACTAGATAACTTAAATAACCTCATCGGGGAAATGGTTGTTCGTCGTAATCGTCTTGAGGAAGATCAAGATAAATTAAGACAGTTTTTAGAAAATCTTCTCTCTCATGTACAGAATCTCAGTGATGTGGGAGCAAGAATGCAAGATACCTATGAAAGAAGTTTGTTAGAAGGTGCTTTGATTGATAGTCGTAAAAAAAATGAAGCCACCGTAAAAGCCCAATTAGCAAGAGCAGAAAGTCGATCGCAAAGTGGTGTCGGGCGATCAGAATCTACCTATTTCGGAAATAGTGATAATGGAGGCACTACAGAAAACAATAAATTTCAACCTCCAGAATTAGATGAACTCGAATTAGACCGTTTTACGGGATTTCACCTCCTGGCACAAGATATTTTGGAGTTGATTGTACGGGTGAGAGAGTCAACTTCTGATATTCAATTCCTTGTGGATGAAACAGATCAATTAGGCAGAAATTTGCGTCAGGTGACAACTCAGCTTCAAGAGGAAATTAACAAATCTCGCATGGTTTCTTTTTCTCAAAATGCCGATCGTCTTCCTTTACCCATTCGTAAAATTGCTGAAGGATATAACAAGCAAATTAAACTCAAGGTAGAAGGTAGAGAAGTATTAATCGATAAAATGATTCTTGAACATTTATGGGATCCTCTTTTACAAATTACCAAAAACTGTGTAACTCATGGTATTGAACTTCCCGAAGAACGAGAGTCGATCGGAAAACCTCCTATGGGTACAATTACTGTAAGAGCCTTTTTACAAGGGCCTCAAACGGTTATATCGGTATCGGATGATGGTGCAGGAATTGATCCTCAAAAAATTAAGAAAAAAGCAATTCAAAACAAATTAATAACCCCTGCTCAAGCTCAAAATCTCAAAGATCAAGATATTTACGAATTTCTATTTCATGCAGGTTTTACCACCAAAGAAAAAGCCGATAGTCACGCAGGTAGAGGTGTTGGTTTAGACATTGTTCGGACTAAATTAAACGAAATCAGAGGAAGTGTAACTGTTGATTCCACCCCCGGTATGGGTACAACTTTTACTATCCGTTTACCGCTTACCCTAAGCATTGGAAAAGCACTATGTTGCATGAATGATAATACCCGTATTGCTTTTCCCATCGATGGAATTGAAGATACCAAA
Organism: Geminocystis sp. NIES-3709; assembly: GCF_001548115.1. GTDB lineage: Bacteria > Cyanobacteriota > Cyanobacteriia > Cyanobacteriales > Cyanobacteriaceae > Geminocystis. The sequence goes on from NZ_AP014821.1 coordinate 1,907,812, forward strand.
GATTATTCTGCTAGTGAAATTAAAGTTAATGCTCAAGGACAAAAATGTATTCTTTGGAAAAATACTCTACTTCCCTTCCGTCCTCTTAGTACTTTGATGAATTATAATCGTCAAATTACTCGAAGTATTATATATACTAGCAATGCTCAAGACGAAACAATCCCCATCGTTATTTTGAGAGGTGGCAACAATTTATTAGCCATTCAAGTAGATCAAGTATTAGGCCAAGAAGAAATCGTTATTAAACAAATTTCTGGCCCTTTACCTAAGCCTAAAGGTATTGCAGGCGCTACGGTACGCAGTGATGGTATTGTTATGGCGATCGGAGATGTAATCGAGTTAATTGAAATTGCTCAAGGTAATTTAAGCACTAAAGTCCATGTGGATATGCCAGAAGGTTTCCAATACGATCGTACTGTTTTTGCTGAACCTGTCAAAACTCAACCATTAATCTTAATCGTAGATGATTCTATCACCGTTAGAGAAATGTTGTCGATGAGTTTAAGCAAAGCCGGTTATCGATTTGAACAAGCCAGAGACGGACAAGAAGCATGGCAAAAACTTCGATCGGGCTTACCCTGTGATATTGTATTCTGTGATATTGAAATGCCTAGAATGAACGGTTTAGAACTCTTACAACATATACAAGAAGATCCTGAACTAAATCATATTCCCGTAGCAATTTTATCTTCTCGTGGTGCAGAAAAACACCAACGAATCGCCGCCGAATTGGGCGCTTCCGCTTATCTCATTAAACCTTATGTAGATTCAGATCTTCTTGAGTCAACCAAAAAAATGTTGGAAGGAGAAGTCTTATTAACAGGTAGTACAAAACAACCTAAACTAAAAGCTAATAAATCAACCTTGCCTCCTCAACAACAAAGTACTTCTACTGGAAAGAAAAAAACTAAATCGTCTCCTATGGTTTTAATTATTGACGATTCAGTGGTAGTAAGGGAAATGCTATCTATGACCTTTAAAAAAGCTGGTTATCAAGTAGAACAAGCTAGAGATGGTCAAGACGCATGGGATAAGGTGGTCGATGGTTTACCCTGTGATCTCCTATTGTGTGATATTGAGATGCCTCGTATGAACGGTTTAGAATTGTTAGCAAAAATGCAACAGGACGAGAATTTATCGAAATTACCTGTGGCAATGGTAACATCCCGTGGGGCAGAAAAACATCGTAAAATTGCGGCCGATTTGGGTGCTAAAGCCTATTTTACCAAACCCTATTTGGAGGAAGAGTTATTAAATGCGGCCCAAAAATTAATTAAAGGAGAAGTGTTATTGTAAAAAAATAGTGAATAGTGAATAATTATTACCTTTCCCACTTCAAGGGAACATTTGTTGTTTATTATTTATCATTAGTTATACTTTTAAAGAATAATTTTGGGTAAAGATAGCATTATGAATGATATTCATTTTTCTTTTATCAAGGGGAAGTGTGTAAGTCTGAAATCAAATTATGAGCTTCAATAGTATATTTGGAGATAAATCCCATGTTAAAAATTCAAAGCAAATCAGTTATTTTCGTTAGCTTATTTATGGCGATCGTGCCTTTTGTTGATATTTTTTCTTCAGTAAAAGCGATCGAATTTCCCAATGCACCAAAAAGAGAAGCACCTCAAAGTACTGCGGCAGGAGGAAGAAGAGGAGGTTGTGTGAGTGGCAATATTCCTATTATGCCTTTAACTCCTAGCAAAGATAATTCTGTGAAAACTGTTTCTCCTCAACCAGAATTTTTTGTTTATATTCCCCCAACTAAAGCTAAATTTGTGCAGTTTGTTCTAAAAGATGAGACAGGCAACACTTTAGATAGTCAAGAAATGGGTATAACTGAAGGGGATCAAGTTGTAACTATAAATGTAGGAGAAAAAGTTAATTTAGAAACAGACAAAAAATATACTTGGGAAATATCATTAATATGTAATCCGATGATAATCAATACCAGTAATTACACTAAAGGAATAATAGAAAGAGTATCTTTAGAAGATAATGTTAAAAAAGAACTATTAGCAAATAAAGACATCGTCAAACAAGCGGAAATTTATGCTAATAATAATATTTGGCAAGATACAATCTCTTTAGTGGCTAGTGTCAAAGAATCTCAACCTCAACAGTGGGAAGAATTGTTAACATCAGTGGGATTGGAAAATTTGGCTGACAAAAAATTAATTAATCAATAGATGAATGATTAATAATTAAAAAATAAAAAACATTTCTATCAACTCAAAATTTCTTGTAACTGATGTTGTTGCCAAAGGGATTTATATAAGCCTTCTTGATAGAATAATTCTTCATGTTTGCCTGATTGCACAATTTTGCCCCCTTCCATCACAAAAATTCGATCAGCATTTTGTACAGCAGATAGTTGATGAGTAATAAAAATAATCGTTTTACCCTTTTCTTGTTGTAGATTTTCAAGGATTTGGGTAGCGGTTTTATTATCAACACTGGATAAAGCATCATCTAAAATAAGAATGGGGGCATCGGCAAATAATGCTCTAGCTAATGAACTACGTTGTCTTTGTCCACCTGATAGAGTAATTCCTCGTTCTCCCACTAAAGTATCATATTGTTTCGGAAAAATCATGATTTCTGGATGAATTTGGGCTTGTTTAGCGGCATATTCTATATCTAACATTTCTCCTGGAGGATTACTATAGGCAATATTATTTTTTATCGTGGTGGAGAATAAGAAACTTTCCTGTGGTACATAAGCGATCGATTTTCTCAAATCTGTCAAATTAATGGTGGTAATATCGATACCATCTAAAAATAGTTGTCCTGCATCAATATCTAATAAACGGGGAATAGCATTAGCAAGAGTAGATTTTCCTGAACCAATTAACCCCACAATCGCTACTAATTCCCCAGCTTCGATCGTAAAATTAAGATTATTAAGAGCGAGATAATTACTATGAGGATAAGCATAATTGAGATTAACGGCTCGAATTTCTCCCTTAATGTTTTCTATGGGTAAAGTTACCGCAGAAGCATTATTTTTGATTTTCGGTTCGGCATTGATAATAGCATCAATTCGATCGATACTAACCTCTCCTCTTTGATATGTAGTGATAGTAAAACCAAGTAAAGCAGTGGGAAAAACTAACCTTTCGACATAAATAATTAAAGCAATAAAATCCCCTACAGTAATTAAACTTTTTTCAATATCATTCGTCCCAAACCATAATAAAATTAAAAGACTAATATTAGCGATACCTTGAATAATTGGAAATAATAAATTACGGGTTTGAGCTAACTTTAAATTAGCATTCAATAAACTTTGATTTTTTTCAGTAAAAGCCTTTTTTTCGTTATCTTCCTGAGCGTAAATTTTTATTAAAGAAATACCGCTCATATCCTCTTGAATTAACTCACTAACATCTGATAGTTTTTCCTGTACTTCTAATTGATCCAACCTTAATTTATCGCTAAATAACTGGACAGTAAATAACATTAAAGGATAAATAGCCAATGCCATTAAACTCAATTTAACATTGATCAAAAGCATGGCGGGTAAAGTTAAACCATAAGCAAAAACAGTATTAATTAAACTGAGAATAGCAAACCCTACTAATCGGCGAATATTATCAACATCGCTAGTGGCACGATTGATTAAGTCTCCTGAAGTATTAATACTAAAGTAAGCTGGTTCTAATTTTAATAAATGCTCAAAAATAAGTTGTTTTAAATCAAATTCTACCTGTCTTCCAATCCCAAAAATCAATACCCTAGAAAACATCCGAATAGCCCACATTATACAGGCTAAAATAAATAATAGGAGGACATAACTGATAATCGTATTTAAAGAAAAATTATCTTGTAAATCATCAAAAATATTGCGAATTAACCAAGGAATATAAACTCCGATAACATTAACAACAAATAAAGCCGAAATACCCCAATATAATTTATCGAGATGAGGTTTTAAATAGGATATTAATTTTTTCAGCCGAGAGTTGTTAACCATAAATCTTGATTATAAAAATAATGTCTAAGAAGGAAAATGAAGAGTTAAGAATCGAGAATGTTTACTATGGCTAATCACGAAATAAATTCCATGGAAACCGATAGCACGACTTGACTAAAATTAGTACAAACCTAATTCGTAACTTCTAATTCCTAAATTAATAATTTAGTATGCTCCGCTATTTTGAGGAAAAATAACTACACCAATGGTCTTTAGTATAATCCACAAATCCAAAAACCAGTTATGATGATTAACATAGTAAACATCAATTAAGACTCTTTGAGGATAAGGAATATCATTTCTACCAGAGACTTGCCATAGTCCTGTAAGACCGGGTTTAATAGTTAAAACTTTATCCATTTTACTACCATACTTGTGTAACTCATCAGGAACAAGAGGACGAGGGCCAACTACACTCATATCACCTTTAAGAACATTAAAAAACTGAGGAAATTCATCTAAACTGGTGATGCGTAGAAATTTGCCAATCCATGTAATACGTGGATCATCTTTTAGTTTAAAATTCTCCTCAAATTCTTGACGTTTTTCAGGACATCGGGCTAACATATCCGCTAATACTCGATCGGCATTAACTACCATTGTTCTGAATTTGATACACTTAAAATGTTTAAAATTTTTACCAACCCTTTCTTGAGCGTAAAATATAGGGCCGGGAGAACTAATAGCGATTAAGATTGCTAAAATCAGATATAAAGGTGAAAAAATCACCAATACAGAAGCGGAAAAGATAATATCAAAGGTACGTTTTAAAAATGCTCTGGTAACTCTAATTTGTTCTCTACTTGGCTGACGAGAGATATTAACTAAACCCCGTCTTGCCAAACTCTGAATTACCTTTGCGGAAACAAGTTGGCTATTTGCAGTCATTTTACTCCTTCACTTCACACCATGAATAAATCATAACCTTGATATTGCGATAACAATTCAAGATAAGATCTTTTTTCTTATTGTTTAGTATTTTAAAACCTTTTAGAAAATATTAACCAAGTATATTTGATCAAGAGCGATTAGTGCATTTTATTTCTGTTCAATTAGATATATCGTTGAATTTTTAGTACAAATTTTCTCTGATTAACACCCCTTGTACTTTATCAATTAAAGTTTAAGAGATTGAACTCAGGTTAATATTACTGTCAAAAATACAAAATACTTTAATAATAAATAGTTGGTGTAATATCCAGATTATGTGATGAAAAAGCTCAGATTGGTAATACGTTTATTCTTATTAAGACAATTATTTTGCACAAAATTAAGATGGTAATAATAAAATTTTAACTTACGTTACTAATAAAGCGCCTATTCTGACGACCTTAAAAAGAAACATTTTAATATCCTAAAACTAATCCTTAAATATAAAATATTTACAAAAGATGTTAACCTTTTCTTAATTAAAACTTAACCTTAAAGTATTTTTAAACACATTAAAATGAATGAATCTGTCTAATTGTCATATTAAAAATAAATAAAAAATTTTACACTATTAAATATGTTTAATAAAGGACAAATTGTTCTAAAATTTAAGCTGTAAATAATTGTTTATGGTAATCGATCGAATGACTGATTTTAATATTAGAAGACGAGATTTTTTGTACGGTTTAGCAGGTTTATCTGGTAGTGTTATCGCTAGTCAGTTACCCTTTGAGTCTGCCCAAGCTCAGGCTGTTAGAATTAATGGTGCTGGTGCTAGTTTTCCTGCTCCTTTATTTCAACGTTGGTTTGTCGAGTACAATAAAATAAATAGAAACACTCAAGTTAACTATCAATCTGTTGGTAGTGGTGCTGGTATTAAGCAATTTATGGCAAATACCGTTGATTTTGGTGCTAGTGATGTAGCTATGAAAGATGAAGATATAGCTAAAGTTTCTCGTGGCGTAGTACTTTTACCTGTCACGGCTGGAAGTGTAGTTTTAGCTTTTAACAATAAGGATGTTACGACGGTTAAACTTACTCGTCAGCAATTAGCGGATATTTTCTTAGGTAAAATTAAGAATTGGAATCAAATCGGTTCTCCTAAAAGTAAGCCTATTAAAGTGATTTATCGTTCTGATGGTTCTGGTACAACTGGAGTCTTTACGAAGCATTTAGCCGCTATTAACTCTGAATGGAAAAGTAAAGTAGGAGAAGGTACAACTGTTCAGTGGACTACAGGTATCGGTGCAAAAGGTAATGAAGGTGTTACTGCTACTATTCAACAAACCGATGGTGCGATCGGTTATATAGAATTTGGTTTTGCGAAAAAAAATGGATTAAAAACGGCACAATTGCAGAATAAAGCGGGTAAATTTGTTCCTGCCACTTTGCAAAATGCGGCAGTGTCTTTATCGCAAATTCAGTTACCAGCTAACTTACGAGCTTTTGCTCCCGATCCTAGTGGCGATCGAGCTTATCCTATTGTATCCTTTAGTTGGATTCTGGCTTATAAAAAATATCCTGATGCTAAAAAAGTACCATCCTTAAAACAAGTGCTAAATTGGGCTGTGAGTAAAACTGGAGGACAAAAATTCAGTGCGGATTTAGGTTATATTCCCTTGCCTGATAACGTGATTCAAAAAGTAACCGCCGCTATTAATACCATTAGCTAATAATTAATAATTAATAGTTGATAGTTGATAGTTGATAGTTCGGAAAAATAATATTTTCCGATTTCTTGACTTGTCTAAAAAGTTTATTAAATTTCTTCTCACGGCTTTTTTTTCAAAAATAGTTTAAACCATCCCCGTCGCCAAAAATAGAAAATCATAACGATCCCAATCAAAAACATTAAGGTTAAAACAGCAAAATATCCCCAATGCCATTCTAATTCTGGCATATACTTAAAATTCATCCCGTAAACTCCTGCAATAAAAGTTAGGGGAATAAAAATACTGGAAATGATTGTTAATAAAGTTATGACTTCATTCATTTTGTTACTCATAGATGATATAAGGAATTCCATTGAACTAGAAGCCAATTCTCGATAAGTTTCCAAAATATCTAAAATTTGGATAGTATGAGAATAACAATCTCTCAAATAAACATAAACTTCTTCACTAATTAACTCATTTTCTTCTCTAATTAAGGTATTAAATAGATTACGCAAAGGCCAAATCGATCGTCGTAAAGCTAATAATTCTCTCCGAACACGATAAATTTTTTGCAATGTATCACGACTAGGATTTACAATTATTTGATCTTCCAAATGCTCTATTCTTTCTCCATAATTTTCCAATACAGGAAAATAATTATCGATTAACATATCTAATAATAAATACATTAAATAATCCGTACCTAATTCTCTAACTTTGCCTTGATTTAATCGGATACGTTCTCTAATAGTTACAAAGTCATTTATTTCATCTTCTTGAAAAGTTAATAAATAATTTTTACTTAAAACAAAACTGATTTGTTCCGAGAGAAAACCACTACGATTTTTATTAAGTTTAATGGAGTGAAGAACTACTAACAATTGATTCTTGTAATCTTCCATTTTCGGTCTTTGAGGAACATTAATGACATCTTCTAAAATCAAAGGATGTAGCTGAAAAACTTCACCAATTTCTAACAAAATATTCTCACTTCCTAATCCCTGAATATCAGCCCAAGAAACTAAATCATTATCTATACAAGAAAGGCAATCTTGAGGTTTAACATTCACTTTACTAGAAGCATTAGACTTGTTATATTCTATCAAAGTAATATGAGATGGTAAAGCTGAAGAATTAATATAAAGGCTACCCGGTTCACTTCCAGCTTTATCATAAAAATAATTGAAATAATTTTTTTTTTCTTCTGGAGTTAGATTAGATGATATAGTCATGATTAATAATCTCAAATTTAATTATCTTTATTTAAAATATTAGTTTATCCAACAATCTTATTTTATAAGTAATAATTAGAGTATAAAATTAGAAAATATAAATAATCCAACACTCATTTTCAAATGATATTTTAGAAATTATTTAGTAAAATTAAATTTTATATCTGTTGCTTATTTTTTATCTTTATGTTTTTTTCTCATTTATTGGCTTTTTTGTTTAATTCTTCTTCTCCTCCATCTTTACCTGTAATTCCTTGGCATGAAGCCTCTATTTTTCAAATACCCACCGATCGAGATCCTCAAGTACAGGTTATAGTAGATCAATATTTACAAACTCTTTCCCGTCAAGGTTTAGCTACTAATCGACAAGGCATTTGGATTCAATCAAACTGGGCAATTCTAGCAGATAATCAAGGAAAAATACCAGCCCCTGCCGCATCTTTAACCAAAATAGCTACCACGATCGCATCTTTGAATACATGGGATTTAAACCATCGTTTTCTAACTAAAATTTACACTACAGGAAACATCAATAACGGTATTTTACAAGGAGATTTAATTGTAGAATATGGGGGAGATCCTTTATTTGTATGGGAAGAAGCGATCGTACTTGGTCATAAATTACAACAATTAGGCATTAATCAAGTACAAGGAGACTTAATTATCGTTGGTAATTGGCAGATGAATTATGAAGAAAATCCGATTAAGTCTGGAGAATTATTAAAACAAGGCTTAAATAGTAAAAATTGGTCGCAAATCATCGAAAAACAATACAAAGAGATGAAAAACTCTCCATCACGCCCGAATATATCAATAAAAGGGAGTGTAAAGAAGATGGATATAGTTGCTGATAACAGTCGATTATTATTAACCCATGAATCTTTAACTTTAAGAGAAATATTGCGGTTAATGAACGTTTACAGTAACAATAAAATAGCTGAATCTCTTGCCCAACAAATAGGAGGAGGAGCAAAAGTTGCTGATATTACGGCAAAATTAACGAATATACCTAGAGAAGAAATTTTATTACAAAATGGTTCAGGATTAGGCGTAGATAACCGTATTTCTCCTCGTGCCGCTTGTCGAATGTTGATGATTTTAGAAAGTCAATTAGAAGGTAGTGATATTAATATGGGGGACTTATTTCCCGTAGCTGGAGTAGATAAAAAAGGTACTGTGGAACATCGTAATATACCCTATGGTATTCCCATGAAAACAGGCACTCTATCGGTAGTAAGCGCCCTAGCTGGAGTTATTCCCACGGCGGAGAGAAACCATGTTTATTTTGCTATTATCAACTATGGTAGTGATATAGAAGATTTGAGACACAAACAGGATATTTTACTGCGTAATTTAGAACAACACTGGACTTTTAAACCTCTATTACCTCAAAAATCGATCGATATTTCCTTTGGTGATTAATAGTTTACCCATCGATCGAGTATATTTTTACCAATTGATAATTGATAAAGGCTCAAGCCCTCGTTTTAGCAATTATTAGAGATGTCTAATCGAACAATCCTGTAATTTCTTTCGCTATATTTAATGAACCGCCTATATTACCGACTCTTTCTATTCCATTAGCAATACATTGAGCTAAAAATTCTCGATCTTTTAATACTTTTATAATTTTCTGGGCAGTTTTTTCACAAATTAAAGTTGTATTTTCTGCATCATCGATCGTCATCACACTATTTCCTAATAGTCTCATTTGTGCTTCAGCAAAACGATAGGTAAATTGAGGGCCTTTTCCTGGTATTTGTATTACTGGTTTCCCTAAACCAACCGCTTGTTCTACTGCCGTTCCTGCCATTCCTAATGCGAGATTACAATGTAATAAAATATCTGCGAAAGCATCATTATAAACTTTCACGACAACATTTTTCTCTTCAACTTTTTTTGTTAAAATCCCTAATTCATAGCGCCAACCTTCGATCGATTTTAAATCATCTTCTGTAATACTAGGTACTAATGCACCTCGAAATGCCCAATCTTGTTCAGAGATTTTAACAAGGGTTTCGCACACCTGTAGTTGTAGAGTGAAATTTCTCAAGGCTTCTGGTAATCGACTTCCGGGCAACAAGGCAATCATTGGAGTTTCGGGGGATAATTCCAAATTTTTCCCTTGGGGTTTTAAAGTATCCATGATGGGATAGCCCATAAATTTAGCTTTTTTCAATCCTTGATTTTGCAAGTCATCAGCAGTATATTGATCTCTAGTAAAGACTACTTGACAACGACTCGATCGAAGCAGTAACTTTGTTAAGAAAGGTAACTTTAATTTTCCTTCATAATAACTAGAAGTAGAAACAATAAAACTATAGTAATTTTTTCCTGTTAAATAAGCGAAAAAAAGTGGAACAATATCACCAACTGCTACCACTAAATCATAATTATTTTTTATTTTATTAATAGTAATAATTTGTCTAATAGTTAATCCTATTAGTCCAGACAATAAATCTTTTATTAAGTTAATAATGTTGAGATAAAATATCCCACCGGAAGGCATTGCTTCAATAGGTGCGACTATATTTATTTGCTTATTAATATAAGATTTTCCCTCTCCCACAATAGGAAAACTATCTACCCTTAAATTATGATCGATCGACTTTAAAGCCTCACCAATTAAACTACTATTTAAATCCTCTCCATGACCATTACTAATTAATAAAATTTTAATTATTTTTGCTCGTTTATCATTCATATAGAATTATTTTTGAATATACACTATTATGATATAGCAGTCCTAAATAGATTGTAAGACTAGGGTAAGAATGTAGAATTTAGAATGAAGAACAAAAAAGCAATTTACAGGAATTTTAAACTCTCGTTTCACTTAAGCACTTTACCACTAGACCTATCTTTTCGAGAAGTAATATCTTTAAATGTTTAAAAATGAATAAAAACCTCATCTTTTTTATCTTATTAGTCTTTATCCCTATCTCGATCGTGGGACATTTTCTTCATTGGAGTGAAGCAGTCATCTTTATCACCGCAGGTCTTGCTATTATACCTTTAGCTGGATTTATGGGAACTGCCACAGAAGAAATAGCAGTAGTATTAGGGCCAAACTTAGGAGGATTATTAAATGCAACCTTTGGTAACGCAACAGAATTAATTTTAGCTTTCATCGCTTTAAAAAGTGGTTTGGTGCAAGTTGTTAAAGCTACTTTAACAGGCTCAATCATAGGTAATTTGCTATTAGTAATGGGATTTGCTATGTTTTTAGGGGGATTGCGCTATAAAGAACAAAATTTTCAACCGACAGCCGCTCGTTTAAATGCTTCCACCATGAATTTAGCTGTAATAGCCCTTCTTTTGCCCACCGCAGTAGAATATACCTCCACGGGCTTAACTAATAGTACTATACAAACTCTATCCATTGGAGTTGCGATCGTATTAATTGGTGTTTACCTACTAACTCTTCTTTTTTCGATGAAAACCCATTCCTATTTATACGATGTAGGAGTAGCAGAAAATGAAAATGAAGATAAAGAAAAACCACCCTATAAACCCAATCTTGTGCTATGGGTAGGAGTATTATTAATAGTCACTCTAGGGGTAGCTGTGGAATCGGAATTATTAGTAGAATCCTTAGAAAAAGCCACTGAAGTTTTAGGTTTACCTGCTTTATTTACGGGAGTAATTTTCTTACCTATTATTGGTAATGCGGCAGAACACGCTACGGCTGTAACTGTTGCGATGAAAGATAAAATGGATTTATCCGTATCTGTGGCAGTCGGTTCAAGTCTCCAAATAGCTTTGTTTGTAGCACCAGTGTTAGTTCTCGCTGGTTGGGTAATTGGGCAACCGATGGATTTGAATTTTAACCCTTTTGAATTAGTCGCAGTAGCGGTATCAGTCTTAATTGCTAACTCTATTAGTTCTGATGGTAACTCAAATTGGTTAGAAGGTGTTTTATTATTAGCCACTTATGTGGTAATTGCTTTAGCCTTTTATTTCCATCCTGCGATCGAAGGTTTAGTGTAATTATTTTATTTCATAGTGGGTTAGCTTTTAGCTTTTAGCTGTTAGCTAATTCCTAACCACTAATATCTAATTCTAAGTCCTATGTCTAATTTTCAATCCTTGTGGATAGAAGGTAATAGTTCTTGTGGTAAAACTACCCGTTTGGCTTCTCTTGTTATTGAATGGGTACAAAAAAAAGCGTCTTTTCTCCAAAAACCTTTGATTTTATGTGCCAATAGTCAAGGTAAGAAAAATTTGGGAGACACTCTTTTAAGATTAAACCCTCATTGTTATCCCGGAAAAATTAGAACAGTTTTTGGATTGATGAGAGAAGATGTTATTCTTTTTTATCCTTTAATTTGTCAAGAATTAGATTTACCCTCTATTTTACCCCTTCGTTTACGTCCAGAAACCGAACAAGATTTGGCGACTCAATTATGGCGTGAATCTTTGACACCGGAATTATTAGGGATTTTTGGAGGAGAATATGATTGTGTCAGACGAATTCTTGACTTAATGCCTTTGGCGGCAACAGGAGGAGTTGTATCAGAAAATATTGCCGATCGACTCTTAGAATCGAATATTATTAGTACCAACAATGAAAAAACTGTTATTGAATTAATCGGAAATTTAATTTTACAATGGCGAAAATGGTGCTTAGAAAGAGGATTATTGAGCTATGGGTTAATATATGAACTTTATGGGCGTTATCTGCTTCCTAGTAACCATTATCAAGATTATTTGAAGAATAATTACGGGGCAATTTTTTGTGATGATGTCGATGATTACCCTGCCATTATTAAAAATTTAGCCGAATTTTTTTTGAACAATGCCATGATAGGTGCTTTTACTTATAATCAAACGGGAAAAGTTCGATTAGGTTACAATGCAGATCCAGAATACTTACAAGAGTTAGCTAGTCATTGTCAACAAGAATTTTTATCAGAAAGTCGTATTAATAGTTTAGGTGCAAAAATAGAAACATCAGTACTTAATTTTCTTCGTGGGGAATTTTTACAGGAGAAGATTCCTGAAGGAATAAAAACTATTAAAACAGATTTGCGAGGAGACTTATTACAAGAAACAGCAGATTATATTATTAAATCTATTCATTCAGGAGAAATACAACCCAGAGAAATAGCTGTTATTGCGGCCGGATTAGATGAAATTGCTCGTTATACATTAGTCACCATGATCGAAAATGCGGGTATAAAGGTTAAAGTATTAAATGAACAAAGACCATTAATTGCTTCAGCACAGATTCGCAGTATTTTAACTTTGTTGCCTTTATTATATCAAGGGTTAGGGCGATTATCTTCTCCTGATATGATAGCAGAAATGTTGGTGATTCTTTCTCTTGAAGACATTGATTTAGTGAGAGGAGGATTATTAGCAGATTACTGTTATCTTCCCGATTTACGATCGCCTTCTTTGTTAAAAGTAGAGACTTTTCGCCGTTGGGATCGTCTTAGTCATAAAAGTTTACAATCCTATAATCAGATTCGAGATTGGGTTAACGACACAAAAATTCAAATAGAGAAAGGAGACGATAATCTTCTAGTGGTAATCGATCGAATTATCAAGTATTTTTTCACTGATAAAACTCAATTAAACTTCAGTCAAATAACTGTTATAAGAGAATTTAGGGAAACAGCACAACATTTTTGGCAAGTACAACAAAGATTGAATAACACTAATACCAACCATCTAGTTGCTCAGTTTATCTCTTTATTGCGTAAAGGTACAATCACCGCCAATCCATTTCCATTAACAACGATTCCTCCCTTACAAGAAATACAAAATAATGCAGTTACGATCGCACCTATTTATCAATATCGAGTATCCCGTCAACATCACCGTTGGCAATTTTGGCTAGATGTGGGATCTTGTTATTGGAGTCAGAGTCGAGAATTATTTGCTTCATCCATCTTTTTAAAATCATGGCGATCGGACTTTACCATATTCGACAATCCATTATCACCTTTAGATTACGAAATTGAACCAGAAGAAAAAAGACTGACAAGAATTATAAAAGACTTACTTGGCAGAGTAACAGAGAAAATCTTTTTATGTCATAGTACCTTAGATGTTAATGGTCTTGAACAAATGGGAAAATTATCTCCTTTCTTTTTATTAAATGATCTTAATCATAATCAAAATGAAACACTAAAAATAATCGAAACATAATCATTTAAGTAAATTTCTCAAAACTAATTCCTAAAATCTAAGACATTTGAATAGCGGGAATTATTAAATCAAGTCTAATTTTTATAGCTCTCTCAGATGAGGTAGGGTATGATTAAAAGTGTAAAGTTTTATTTAGATAACAACTAATGGTTGCAATCCCTACCAAATTAAATTACGATATTAAAGATATTAATTTAGCAAGTTTAGGTCGTCAAAGAATTGAATGGGCCGCCCGAGAAATGCCTGTTCTAGCTCAAATAAGAGATCGTTTTAACGCTGAAAAACCTTTAGCTGGTATTCGTTTAGTCGCTTGTTGTCACGTTACCACTGAAACAGCTAATTTAGCGATCGCACTTCAAGCTGGAGGAGCTGATGCAGTATTAATTGCCAGTAACCCTCTTTCCACTCAAGATGATGTGGCCGCCTGTTTAGTAAATGATTACGGGATGCCCGTTTTTGCCATCAAAGGTGAAGATAACGCTACCTATCACCGTCATGTACAAACAGCATTAGATCATAAACCTAATGTAATCATTGATGATGGTTCAGATGTAGTTGCAACTTTGATTAAAGAAAGACAACATCAACTTGCAGATTTAATTGGCACAACAGAAGAAACCACCACTGGCATTGTGCGCCTAGAAGCAATGTTTAGAGATGGTGTTTTAACCTTCCCCGCCATGAATGTCAATGATGCTGATACTAAACACTTTTTTGATAATCGTTACGGAACAGGACAATCTACCCTTGATGGTATTATTAGAGCTACTAATGTTCTTTTAGCTGGTAAAACTCTTGTGGTTGCTGGTTATGGATGGTGTGGTAAAGGTGTCGCAATGCGAGCTCGTGGTTTAGGTTCAAACGTGGTTATCACTGAAATTAATCCCGTAAAAGCGATCGAAGCCGCTATGGATGGTTTCCGTGTTATGCCCATGAGTGAAGCCGCTAGTATTGGTGATGTTTTTGTGACTGTTACAGGGAATAAGCATATTATCCGTAAAGAACATTTTGAAACCATGAAAGATGGTGCAATGGTATGTAATTCTGGTCACTTTGACATTGAAATTGACTTAGAAACATTAAAAGGAATGTCAAGAGATGTAAAAGAAGTACGCAATTTTACCCAACAATATTTACTCAATAATGGTAAATCTATCATCGTATTAGGTGAAGGACGTTTAGTGAATTTAGCCGCCGCAGAAGGACATCCTAGTGCCGTTATGGACATGAGTTTTGCTAACCAAGCCTTAGCTTGTGAATATTTGGTTAAAAATCAAGGCAGTTTACAACCCGGTATTCATTCCATTCCCACAGAAGTAGATCAAGAAATTGCTCGATTAAAATTACAAGCGATGGGTATTAATATTGATACTCTTACCCCTTCTCAAATTGAGTATATGAACTCTTGGACTGTAGGAACGTAATTACTGAGTAATAGATAGTGAATAGTGAATAGTGAATTTTTAAAAACTTGTATCGCAATCCTCTATTATTTGTGAATCATTGAACAATACCAAATTTATCAAATCTCTTTAAGTTTTTATATTTATTTATGTTGAAAAAATTGATTCGTTTTTTTGTTTTAATTTTAAGTTTAGTAATCTTATTTACTCCTCATCGTGCTATGGCGGCTAGTTCTACTGCAGTAACATCAACCTTTGAAAGTAAAGATTTAAGTGGACAAGATTTTTCTGGACAAAATTTACAACTAGCAGAGTTTACCAAAGTAAAATTGGAAAATGCAAATTTTAGTAATGCAGATTTGAGAGGAAGTGTTTTCAACGGTGTCATGGCAGATAAAATTAATTTATCTGGTTCGGATTTTACCAACGGTTTAGCTTATGTCACCAGTTTTAATGATGCAGATTTAAGAAATACTATTTTTAGAGAGGCAATCATGTTACGATCGACTTTTAATAATGCTCAAATAACTGGTGCAGACTTTACTCAGGCAGTCTTAGATAGTCAACAAATCATGAAACTATGTAAATATGCTGATGGTATCAATGCTACTACAGGTGCGAGTACTCGTCAATCTCTTGGTTGTCCATAGATTTTGAATAATTTTTTAGGTTATACAAGTGGAGAGGTGAATAGGTTGACAGATCGAGGAGTCTCAAATGTTTGTATGGACAGGCTATCATAGTAAACATTTATCGTTATTTGGGAATCGTTATTATCTATAAGTCTCAAATGTTTGTATGGACAGGCTATCATAGTAAACTACATCAAGTATTAAAAGATCGCCAACTGTTGCCAAAAAACAGTAAAATTCTGATTGCTCTATCAGGAGGACAAGATTCTCTCTGCTTAACCCGTTTATGCTCAGATTTACAGCCAAAATGGCATTGGCAAATTGCGATCGTTCATTATGATCATGGTTGGGTGTTAGATGAAGGATTAGCTAATCATGTTGAGAAAATTGCCAAAAACTGGGATATTGAGTTTTACTTAGAACAAGCTAAAGAGAAAATTGCCGAAACAGAAGCAGAAGCTCGAAAATATCGCTATGAGGCTTTCGTCAATGTTGCCACTCATCATAAATTTGATTATTTATTGACAGGACACACTTTAAGCGATCGAGCAGAAACTTTCATCTATAACTTAACTAGAGGTGCAGGAATGGAAGGCTTAACCGCTTTGAATTGGATAAGACAACTTAATGATCATCTTACTCTAGTACGACCTTTGCTCAACTTTACTCGTAATGACACCCTTACTTTTTGTCAACAATTACAATTACCTATTTGGCAAGATAAATATAACGATAATAAAAAATTTGCCCGTAATCGCATTCGTCTTGATTTGATACCGTATCTCAAAAAAGAATTGAACCCACAGATTGAGCAACATTTAACCCAAACAGCAGAAATTTTACGGGGTGATGTGGAATTTTTAACGGAAGAAGCCGAAAAATTATTTAATTTAGCTATTACCGAAGATAAAAATAATTTAAAACGATCTATATTAAAAGATAAACCCCTCAGTTTACAAAGAAGGGTTATAAAGGTTTTTTTAGCCCAAAAACTAGAAATAATGCCTAATTTCGAGCAAATAGAAGCCGTTGTAAGGTTAATTAATGCACCTAACCTTGATCGAACTTCTAGCTTATCTAAAGGACGTTTTGCCCAAGTTAAAAAGGATTTTATTACAATCAGTGATGAAAAATAAATAAACTCTTCTACCTGTCCACTTGTCATCCTCTCATCCTGTCCTGTCTCTACCGACAGAAAACTACATAAGTTTTAGCTTCCCATCTCTAAATCTGAGATTCTTGACGGGCGATCGCCGCTTGTTCAGGGTGGATACCTAAACGAGTTAAATTCAAACGTCCTTTTTGATCAAAACCACGAATTTTGACCACAATTTCATCCCCAATAGTAACTTCATCTTCTACTTTACCTACACGATGTTCTGCTAATTGAGAAATATGAATCATACCTTCTTTGCCGGGTAAAACTTCCACAAATGCACCAATATCGATAACACGAGTTACACGCCCTAAATACACATCTCCCTCGTTAAGTTTACGAGTCATGGTTTGAATGATGCGTTTGGCTTGTTGGGCTCTTTCAGCTTGTACAGCACAAATAGTAACAGTACCATCGTCAGCAATATCGATTTTTGAACCAGTTTGTTCAGTAATACCTTTGATCGTCTTACCACCTGGTCCAATAACTAAACCAATCATATCAGGATCGATTTTCATGGTCATTAAACGAGGTGCATAGGGTGACAATTCTGTACGGGGAGTATTAATGGTTTTCATCATTTCTCCTAAGATATGTAAACGGGCTTCTCTGGCTTGTTTTACTGCCTCAGAGATGGTTTCCATTCTTAAACCCGTAATTTTCATATCCATTTGTAAAGCAGTAATACCGCTATCAGTACCAGCTACTTTAAAATCCATATCCCCTAAAAAGTCTTCGATACCCTGAATATCGGTTAAGATACGCACTTCATCCCCTTCTTTAATTAATCCCATAGCGGCACCACTCACAGGCTTAGTAATGGGAACTCCAGCATCCATTAAGGCTAAGGTTGAACCGCATACCGAACCCATAGAAGTTGAACCGTTGGAAGACAATACTTCAGAAACTACTCTGATTACATAAGGAAAGTCTTCTTGAGGTGGTAAAACAGGAGTTATAGCTCTTTCAGCTAAAGCACCATGACCAATTTCTCGTCTTCCGGGGGGGCGTAAGGGTTTAGTTTCCCCTACGGAATAAGGAGGAAAATTATAGTGATGAAGGTAACGTTTTTCAAAGTCAGGATGTAAGTCATCCGCTAAATCTTGAGCGTCTCCTGATGTGCCTAGAGTTGCGATCGAAAGTACTTGAGTTAAACCCCGTTGAAATAAACCGCTACCGTGAACTCTGGCAGGTAATAAACCAACACGGGAAGAAATAGGCCGTACCTGATCTAATTTCCGTCCATCAACCCTCACACCATCTTCAATAATTTGACGGCGCATCAGTTTTTTGGTTAACTGTTTAAATAGGTTCGGAAGAAGTTTAGAATTTTCAGCTATAGCGATTTTAATTTCATCTTCATCCCCCAAAGCGTTAATGGCTTCTTGTACACTAGCTTGAATAGTGTCTAAGGCTTCATCTCTAGCATTTTTATCGTAGTCAAAATGACATAGAATCTGTTTAATTTCCTCACTAGCTTTTTCGTGAATAAAATTAACTACAGCAGGGTTATCTTCTTCTTTATTTTCGATTTTGATTTCAATACCTAACTCTTGGATGAGATCTTTTTGAGCTTGAATTAATTCTAAAATTGCCTCATAGCCAAATTCGATCGCCTCAATAATATCTTGTTCTGGTAACTGATTCGCCCCAGCTTCCACCATGACAATACCATCAGGAGTTCCAGCAACAACTAAATCAAGATCGCCGTTTTCGATTTCTCGAAAAGTAGGGTTAATAATAAATTCATCATGAACTAATCCAACTCTTACGGCCGCCATGGGACCATAGAAGGGAATTTGAGCCACTAAAGTTGCGATCGAAGCTCCAGTAACAGCTAACACATCGGGGGGTACTTCCTCATCCATAGATAGAGTAGTAGCGACAATTTGTAGATCATCTCTCAACCATGATGGAAAAAGAGGACGCAAAGGTCGATCGATTAAGCGACTTGTGAGAGTTGCTCGTTCTGGAGGTCTTCCTTCACGACGTAAAAATCCACCCGGAATACGTCCGGCCGCATACAATCTTTCTTCATAATCCACAGTCAGAGGTAGAAAATCAATACCTTCTCTGCCTTTAGTACGAGTTGCCGTTACCAAAACTGCGGTTTCACCTGCTTGAATTAAAACCGTTCCTCCCGCTTGAGGTGCTAATAATCCGACTTTAATTTTTATATCTCTTCCTTCAAAAAAAGAAATTGACTTATTATATTCTTCCATTCAACTTTTTTCCTTATTCTTCGCTTTTCTCTATAGAGATAGATTTAGACTCAATAATTTATAGAATCTTCTACAAATATCTTGTGGTTAGGCACTATCAACCCACCTTCCCAATGTATAGAAAGGAATTTTCTGATTGTTTTCAATCAAGATTCTGCTGAACAATACTCCCGTAAGAGTTTTTCAGATATTTAGGTAAACTCTAACATAAATTTGTACACTATTTTCTTAGTTTAAGATTCTTAAAATAGAGTTATTTCAGAAGTTTTTTAATAAAAGAAATAATATAAACTTCGATCGTACCTATTGAGATTCAGATTTTCAATAACTCAAAAGAGCCATATAGTATAGTTACACTTTTGTCGCACGATTTGCTCCCAGATTCTCTCCTTCCCGCAGACGTTTGCCACGCCAAAGTAATTTTAATGGTGTGCCTTTAAAGCCTAATTGTTGACGGAATTGTTTTTCAATATAACGACGATAATTATTATCTAATCGTTTGGGATCATTCACAAATAAAGCGATCGTCGGAGGTTTACTGGCGACTTGAGTACCATAGTAAATGCGCCCCTGTTTTCCCTGTCTGGTAGTGGGAGGAGAGTGCCATTTAGTTGCTTCTTCTAAAACTTCATTGATTACTGCGGTAGTAACTCGTTTTTTATGACCTTCGGCGGCGTTATCAACCAAATCTAAAATAGTTTCTACTCGTTTACCTGTCATGGCGGACACAAAAACTCGTTCTGCCCATTCCATGAAAAATAGTCGATCGTCTAGCATTTTTTGATATTCATAGATGGTATGGGAGTCTTTTTCTACTGCATCCCATTTATTAGCGATAATAATGGCCGCCCTACCTTCTTCGATGATTCTTCCTGCTAATTTTAAATCTTGCTCCGTTACACCATCTAAGACATCGATAACGAATAATACCACATCAGCCCGTTTTATGGCTTTAAATGCCCTATTGATTCCGAAAAATTCCGCTCCATAGTCAACATTTTTTTTGCGCCTAATACCTGCGGTATCAATTAATCGATAGGTTTTACCATTTCTTTCTACTACCATATCGATCGCATCACGAGTTGTACCGGATACAGGACTAACAATAGCACGATTTTCCCCTGTTAAAGCATTTAAAAGACTCGATTTACCTACATTTGGTCTTCCAATAATAGCGACCCTGATTTCTTCTATTTCCTCTATTTCGTCTATGGTGGGAAGGTATTGAATTAAGTCATCTAATAGTTCTGCCGTACCATTCCCATGAATAGCAGAAAGGGCGTAAGGTTCACCTAAACCCAAATTCCAAAACTCTGCACTTTGAATTAATCCTTGTTTTTCAGATTCACACTTATTGACAGCTAAAACGATTGGAACATTTTGAGTACGCAACCATGCCGCTATTTCTTCATCTCCGGCAGTTAATCCCATTTGTCCATCTACAACAAATATCGCTGCTACTGCTTCTGCTAATGCCGCTCTAGCTTGTTCACGAATGAAGGGTAAAAATTCTGTATCGTCGTCAAAAACTAGCCCACCTGTATCTACCACCTGAAATTCTCTGTCTCGCCAAAATGCCGGACGATAGGTACGATCTCGTGTTATACCTGGTTCATCATAAACGATTGCATCTTGTTCTCCAGACAAACGATTGACTAAGGCAGATTTACCAACATTGGGACGGCCGATTATGGCAACGATAGGAAGCATGATTTTTAGAATTGAACATAGCCTTACCATTGTAGCGTATTTTAAGAGGCAATGAAAAATCAGAAATATTCAACACAATGGACAATTGGCTAAAAAGAGAGGCTTTAAACCTTGAATGGATCAATTATCAATTGGTAAATTTAATTATCTCCATTACTCTCAGATCGCTATATTATTTAATTAAACACTTTGATTTAAACTTTAAACTTCTAGCTTCAAATATCCACTTATGGTGAATCTTAATATTTTTTCTCCTTTTCACTTAGGAGATTATATCTTGCCTAATAGGATTATTATGGCACCTATGACTCGTTTAAGAGCAAATAGTGACGGAACTCCAACAGAGTTAATGGGAACTTATTATGCTCAAAGAGCAACGGCAGGATTGATCATAACTGAAGCTACAATGATTTCCCCTTTATCTCATGGCTATATGAATTGTCCGGGTATTTATAATGATAAACAAACGGAAGGTTGGAAATTAGTTGTCGAAAAAGTACATCAACAACAAGGAAAAATTTTTCTGCAATTGTGGCATAGTGGTAGAATTTCTCATCCTGCTTTATTGAATGGTGAATTACCGATCGCACCTAGTGAAATTTCCGCCGTTGGACATTTACACACCCCCATTGGTAAAGTATCTTTAGAAACTCCTCGTGCTTTAGATATTAAAGAAATCCCTTTAATTGTTGAGCAGTTTTATCAGGCTTCAGTTAATGCATTGAATGCTGGTTTTGATGGTGTAGAGTTACATGGTGCATTCGGTTATTTAATTGACCAATTTTTACAAGATAGCTCTAATAAACGTACTGATGAATATGGAGGATCGATCGCTAATCGTAGTCGTTTTTTGTTAGAAATAGTCGAAGCTGTTAGAGGTGTTTGGGGAGATAAAAAAGTAGGAATTAAACTTTCTCCTAGCAACACTTTTTACGGAATATCTGATTCTAATCCGGTGAATTTATTTAGCTATATTTTAAATGTTTTAAATGACTATAATTTAGCTTATATTCATCTAATGGAACCTAGTGATATAGACTTAGCAACTGGTAATGTTATTACGTCGGTATTAGATACTTTTAAAAATTTTTATAACGGCACAATTATTACTAATGGGGGTTATGATAAAAGCAAAGCTAATGATGTAATTTCTTCGGAAAAAGCTGATTTAGTGTCTTTTGGCCGGCCTTTTATTGCTAATCCCGATTTGGTAACACGTTTAGAAATTTCTGCATCATTGAATGAAACTGACGGAAAAACAATCTATGGTCAAGGTACAAATAATGCTGAACACGGATACACAGATTATCCTTTTTTAACTTAATCAAAACAAGCTACATCATGGGGATATAATTTCTATTTTATATGGAAAAATTTAAAGAATTATATTCTCATCAATTCTTTTAAATCCGGTCATAAAAATAATCACTAATTAACAATAAAATTTATGGGACTTCTAGTTAATGGTGTTTGGTCTAATCAATTGTATGATGCAGTTACAGATCAGGGCAAATTTATTCGTCAAGCATCCCAGTTTCGTAACTGGATTACCTCTAATGGCAGTGCAGGAATCACGGGCAAAGGCGGTTTTAAGGCAGAATCAGGACGTTACCATCTCTATATATCATTAGCTTGTCCTTGGGCTCATCGTACTTTGATTTTTCGCACTTTAAAAAGACTAGAAAATATGATAACCATATCGATCGTCAATTGGTTTATGGGGGAAAATGGTTGGACATTTGCCGAAGATGAAGGGGTAATCAGTGATCCTTTATTTAATGCTGAATACTTATATCAAATTTATACGGAAGGTGATGCTAATTATACGGGTAAAGTAACAGTTCCTGTCCTTTGGGATAAAGAAACTCACACTATTGTTAATAATGAATCGGCAGAAATTATCCGAATGTTTAATAGTGCTTTCAATCGTATCGGTGGGAAAGAAAATGACTATTATCCTAAAGATTTAAGACAAGAAATTGATAGTTTAAACGATCGTATATATCATAATATCAATAATGGGGTTTATAAATGTGGTTTTGCCACTACTCAACAAGCCTATGAGGAAGAATTAATTCCTCTATTTGAAACCCTTGACTGGTTAGAAGAAAAACTCTCTCGTCAACGGTATCTTACAGGCGATCGTATTACAGAAGCAGACTGGCGATTATTTCCTACTTTAGTCCGTTTTGATGCGGTTTATGTTGGGCATTTTAAATGCAATATTCGTCGAATTGTTGACTATCCAAATATTTGGGGTTATCTACGAGAACTTTACCAAATAGAAGGTATTGCACAAACTGTGAATTTTAGACATATCAAAAGACATTATTATCAAAGTCATAAAACGATTAATCCTACAGGAATTGTACCATTCGGTCCAGAAATTGATTTTTTATTACCAGTTGATCGATTTTAATTAATAATTAATTACCAATAAATTTAATATTTTAAACAGTAAAATTGATGATTAAATGGTTGAATAATATTTTTACAAATCCCTTATTTTCTTTAAAAGGAAATAGTATTTCTTTAGGATGGATTTTGCAAGTTCTAGGATTACTAATTTTAGTTACTCTTTTTGCTAGATTTACTAAAAAATTTTTAAAAAATAGAATTCTTTTAACTTTTAAAATTAGTGATAGTAATAGAGAAGTCATTTCCACTTTTATAGCTTTTAGTATCGCCAGTATTGGTTATATAATAGCTATTCAAACTATGGGAATTAATTTAACATCTTTAGCTGTAATAATTGGAGGTTTAGGAGTTGGTATCGGCTTTGGTTTTCAGGATTTAACTCGTAACTTAATCAGTGGAGTTACCTTGTTAGCAGAAGGAAAATTAAAAGTCGGAAATCTAATTCAATTTCAAGAAAAGTTAGGATATATCAGAGAAATATCGATTCGTTGTACCGTTGTTAAAACTATTGAAGGTTCAGAATTAATTATTCCCAATACAGAGTTAACAAATAGTACTGTTATCAATTGGAATTATGATAATTGTCAGGGTAGAATTGAAATTAAAATAGGTATAGCTTACGGTAGTGATTTATTACTTGTGACGGATGTTTTATTAAAGTCTGCTTCTCTGATAAAAGAGGTTTTACATAATCCACCACCAAAGGTTATATTTCTTGGTTTCGGAGATAATGCGTTAGATTTTGCTTTATGGATATGGGTTAACAAAATTAATCTTACTCCTTTTATTAAAAGTTCTTTACTCTATGTTATTGAACATAATCTAAGAAAAAATAATATTAAAATTCCTTTTCCTCAAAGAGATATTTGGTTACAAAATGTTGATTCTTTTGAGGATATTCAAAACATCCCAAAACAAGTATTAACCCCCCATGAGTCTTTAAAAGAATTGTTATTCAAATTTAACTTATTTCATGATTTTGATGATTTACAATTAATCCGTTTAATAGAAATGAGTAGTCAGCGTTATTTATATCCAGAAGAAATTCTTATTAAACAGGGAGAATACGGGGATTTTTTCGCTCTGATTTTAGAAGGAGAAATTGAGGCAATTTTAGAGACAAATATAACTAAAAATTCTTTATTTTTCTTTACTCAAGGGCAATATTTTGGAGAATTACCACTACTTTTAAATACTCCTTATCCGACTACAATGAAGGCTACAAAACTAACAAGGTTATTCTTAATCAATGGAGAAAATTTCCATAATTTAATTAAAGAATATCCTTTTTTAGCGGAACAAATTATTCAAGAATTAAGCGATCGACAAAATATAATTCAACTTTGTCAAAAACAATTACAAGAAATGGGATTACTCCAACAAGAAGAAATTAAAAACCCTCTCCTTTGGCTTCGTAAATATTTCAAACAAATTTTTACTTGTGAAACATAGATTATTCTAACTTTTATAAATAGAAATAATCTCTTGACATTCTGTTATTGATTTGCGTTGTTTCATTGCTTCTACTAAAGCTAAATAAGATTCTTTATTTTCTTTTATAATAGTAGTTGCCTGTAAAATAGCTAATCTTTTTTTAATTTGAAAATTAGAAGAAGTAAGAGTTAAATTGCTATAAATTTTTTGAAATTGCTGTACATCATCTTCTCCTCCTTGACTATTATTATATATAAATTGTTCTCCTGCTATTCCTGCCATTAAAACAACTCCAAAACGTTCGATCGATCGATTAAATTCTTTTACATCTTGATATTTTTCTTTGAGAAAATTGGTATCAAATATAACTCCTCCTAAACCAACACTACTATTTTTAATTGCTTCCCAAGGGCTTAAATTGTAACCAGTTATCGGAATTTGATACAGATAAGCTGTTAAAAAGTGTCCTGCTTCATGATAAATAATACGTTGTTTTTGCTCTTGAGATGCGAAAATATTTAATAATAAATTAACTCCCTGATTTTTCCATGATAAAGTATCAAAAGTTACCAAACCTAATAATAAAAATGTTACCCCAGCCGGAATATAAGGTGAAAGATTAAAAAGAGGCCCCAATAAAACGGATAAAGTAATGGTAAAAATAGTAATAGCGAGAATGTTTAAACCAGTTTCTTCTTGCATTAATTTGTTTTTCCTAGTAATAACAATAACATCTATTTTTATTCAGGGTTTATCTTTAGTTCTAATGGCAAAGTTTCTTAAAATAGTCGATCGTTAATAGTTAATCTTTTCTTTTTTATTGTCAATTATCAATTATCAATTGTTAGCCAACACTGCCTTCTAATTTTAGACTGAGAAGTTTATCAGCTTCTGCGGCAAATTCCATCGGCAACTCGTTTAACACGTCTTTGCAAAATCCACTTACTAACATTGATACCGCATTTTCTTCAGAAATACCCCGTTGAGCAAAATAGAACAATTGATCTTCTCCAATTTTTGAAGTAGAGGCTTCATGTTCAACTTTAGCACCACTGTTATCCACTTGAATATAAGGAAAAGTATTTGCTTGTGCATTATCACCAATTAACATAGAGTCGCATTGAGAGTAATTTCTTGCACCAGTTGCTTTATTACCCATTTTTACTAATCCACGATAGCTATTTTTCGAGTTTCCTGCGGATATTCCTTTAGAAATAATAGTACTGCGAGTATTTTTGCCAATATGGATCATCTTAGTTCCAGTATCCGCTTGTTGCATATTATTTGTCAAAGCGATCGAGTAAAATTCCCCAATAGAATTATCTCCGATTAACACACAACTGGGATATTTCCATGTTATAGCAGATCCCGTTTCCACTTGAGTCCAAGAAATTTTCGAGTTAACCCCTTTACATAAACCTCGTTTGGTGACGAAATTATAAATACCGCCTTTCCCCTTTTCGTCTCCTGCATACCAATTTTGTACAGTAGAATATTTTATCTCAGCATTATCTAAAGCTATCAATTCTACTACTGCCGCATGAAGTTGATTACTGTCGTACATAGGAGCAGTACAACCTTCCAAATAACTTACTGATGCACCTTCCTCGGCTACAATTAAAGTACGCTCAAATTGCCCTGTATCCCCATTATTGATGCGGAAATAAGTAGATAATTCCATAGGACATTTTACACCTTTAGGAATAAATACAAATGATCCATCGCTGAATACTGCACCATTAAGTGCGGCAAAATAGTTATCAGCAGAAGGCACAACACTTCCTAAATATTTTTGTACTAAATCAGGATGTTCTTGTAAGGCTTCAGAAATTGAGCAAAAAATAACTCCATCCTTTGCTAGTTTATCTTTAAAGGTTGTGGCGATCGAAACACTATCAAAAATTGCATCAACAGCTACATTACCCAAACGTTTTTGTTCAGATAAAGGAATACCGAGCTTTTCAAAAGTTTCTAAAAGAGTGGGATCAACTTCATCTAAACTATCTAATTTTTTCTTTTGCTGTTTCGGTGCAGAGTAATAGATAATATCTTGATAATTAATACTAGGATAACCAACGTGCGCCCATTTAGGTTCAGTCATTTTCAACCATTGACGATAAGCCTTGAGACGAAATTCCAACATAAATTCTGGCTCATTTTTTTTCATGGAAATTAATCTGACAACATCCTCACTTAAACCTTTGGGGATGGTATCCGACTCAATATCTGTAATAAATCCGTATTTATAAGGCTGATTGACTAAAGTTTTAACGGAAGCACTCATATTAATTTTAAAATATAGTAATTATTAATAGTTTAACAACATTTTTGTTGCTAAAGTCAATTTTATAACTGATAATTCACAATTGACAATGAAAAATTCATACTCCTTCAGTTTAGGATATTAATAGTAATAAAAAAATAAACTCCCGAAGATGTAAGACTTGCTAAAAATGTCAATAGAGCAGTCATAAATAGATTGTCTGAAAAAGGTTATCGGTGTTAGGTTTTAAAAGAGTTTTAATACTTTTGTTAATAATTGATTTTTCACATCCTGATATATTAAAGATATAGAAACATAGCTAGACTTTATATACCCCAAATGGATTTATTTATAGATAAAAATCTCTTTATTTGTGGAGTGTGCCAATTTTTGTATCTACTGAAATTATTTGACTATCATTCAAGATTTTATAATAGTATGGTCAATCTGAGCATTTTTAATGTAGAATTGTATATTTGGGTGTTAAAAGAAACCAAAAAAAACAATTCCGAAAGCTAATGGCTATGGAATAGAAGGGACAAGAGTAATCCCGTTTAGGTTTATACCTAAAAAAGTAACTTTGTAGATTTATCTGTGAAATTACAAACTCTAAATATAAAAAATATATAAGGAGAAAATAGTAAACATGGCTCGATATACAGGTCCTCGTTTGAGGGTAGTACGCCGTTTAGGAGATTTACCCGGTTTAACCCGTAAAAACGCCCGTCGTCAATATCCCCCCGGACAACATGGACAAAATCGCCGTAAACGCTCGGAATACGCCATTCGTCTCGAAGAAAAACAAAAACTTCGTTATAACTATGGTGTCAGTGAAACTCAATTAGTTCGTTATGTTAAAAAAGCTCGTAGAGTTACTGGATCTACTGGTCAAGTATTATTACAATTATTAGAAATGCGTCTCGATAATACCGTTTTTCGTCTTGGCATGGCACCTACCATTCCCGGATCTCGTCAATTGGTGAATCACGGTCATATTATGGTTAATGGTAAAGTAGTTGATATTGCTAGTTATCAGTGTCGCCCCGGTGATGTCATCAGCGTTAGAAAAAGAGATCGTTCTGTTAATATTGTCAAAAATAATCTACTTAACCCCGGTTTAGCTAACCTCCCCAGTCATTTAGAATTTGATAAAGATAACCTCACTGGTAAAGTTAATGGTGTTATTGAAAGAGAATGGGTAGCTCTAAACATCAATGAACTACTCGTTATTGAGTACTACTCTCGTAAAGCATAGTTTTATTATCTTTTCCAGATCAAAATTTTTACGGTGGATCTGGAATAGAAAATAAATTACCAATTATCAACTAAGATTAAATTGACAGTTACTCTTCACTCTGTTTTTATTTAACTTCGGCTTTATGTAAGAATATTTATTTATCAAAGGTTTTATTTCATAGTCTAAGCTTTCTTGCGATCGTCAAATTTTCATACTACAATAAAAAATCTTGTTGAATAATTGTTATTCACTAATGTGTTCGCGAAATTTTTATTACCCAATAATAAATTTTAATTAAATTCTCTCTTTTAAAAAAAATTATTATCTCTAAAATATTACAAACTATTTATATATAGCAATTCTTATATTTATGAGGTACACAGAGCAGACTCGAACCCCATTTTTATTAAGAAATAGGTGTACCTTACTATTTAGATAAACGCTATATATCTATCATAGTTAATTAGCTCATTTTCATCAAAATTATCATGAATTCAGAATATTTATACAATTAAGTTCCAATTGATGACTATTTACTATTTTCATAAAGAAAAGTAACAAAATCTTGACTAAAATGAGAAAACATTAAAATAAAAAACTCTGTCTGAGGGAATATTAAGCAAATTTTAAATATTGTTAAGCAATCCCCACATCGGTGACAAAATACCATTATCATCTTGGTTAATGTAGTAGTTTAAGTATTTTGTCGAGAGAGGAGTTCCTCATGACAGTAAGCCCTCAAAAAGAGGCGAAAGCTAAAGTTATTGTAGATAAAGATCCCGTTCCCACCTCCTTTGAAAAATGGGGTAAGCCAGGACACTTTGATCGCACTTTAGCTAGAGGTCCCAAAACCACCACTTGGATTTGGAATCTTCACGCCGATGCACATGATTTCGATAGTCAAACCAGTGATTTAGAAGATATTTCTCGGAAAATCTTCAGCGCTCACTTTGGTCATTTAGCAGTAGTATTCGTTTGGTTGAGTGGAATGTACTTCCACGGAGCTAAATTTTCTAACTACTCTGCATGGTTAGCCGATCCTTTAAACGTTAAACCAAGCGCTCAAGTTGTTTGGTCTGTTGTCGGTCAAGACATCCTCAACGGTGACGTTGGCGGTGGCTTCCACGGTATTCAAATTACCTCTGGCTTATTCCAATTATGGAGAGCCTCTGGAATCACCAACGAGTTTCAGCTTTACTGTACTGCCATCGGTGGTTTAGTAATGGCTGGTTTAATGCTCTTTGCTGGTTGGTTTCATTACCACAAAGCCGCTCCCAAGTTGGAATGGTTCCAAAATGCGGAATCCATGCTCAATCACCACTTAGCTGGTTTATTGGGATTAGGTTCATTAGGATGGGCAGGTCACCAAATTCATGTATCTTTACCTATTAATAAGTTATTAGATGCGGGTGTTGCTCCACAGGATATTCCCTTACCTCATGAATTTATCCTAGATCCAAGCAAGATGGCTGAGTTATATCCCAGCTTTGCTCAAGGTTTAACACCATTCTTTACCTTAAATTGGGGAGTTTATTCTGACTTCTTAACTTTTAAAGGTGGTTTAAATCCTGTTACTGGTGGCTTATGGTTGTCGGATACTGCTCATCATCACTTAGCGATCGCAGTATTATTTATCATTGCAGGTCATATGTACCGCACCAACTGGGGTATAGGTCATAGCATTAAAGAAATCTTAGAAGGACATAAAGGCCCCTTTACTGGAGAAGGTCATAAAGGACTCTATGAAATCTTAACCACATCTTGGCACGCACAATTAGCCATTAACCTCGCTTTATTAGGTTCTTTGACTATTATTGTTGCGCAGCATATGTACGCAATGCCTCCTTATCCTTACTTAGCTACGGATTATGGTACTCAGTTATCTATCTTCACTCACCACATGTGGATCGGTGCATTCTTAATTGTCGGTGCTGGAGCTCATGCTTCTATCTTCATGGTTCGTGACTACGATCCTGCTAAGAACGTTAATAACCTCTTAGACAGAGTACTCCGTCACCGTGACGCAATTATTTCTCACCTCAACTGGGTCTGTATCTGGTTAGGCTTCCACAGCTTCGGGTTGTACATTCATAACGACACCATGAGAGCTTTAGGTCGTCCTCAAGATATGTTCTCTGACTCCGCAATCCAATTACAGCCTATCTTTGCTCAATGGATTCAAGGTCTTCATACTGCTGCGGCTGGTGCAACTGCTCCTTTTGCTGGTGCAACTGCTAGTTATGCCTTCGGTGGAGATGTTGTGGCAGTGGGTGGAAAAGTAGCAATGATGCCTATTACTCTAGGTACTGCGGATTTCATGGTTCACCATATTCACGCTTTCACTATTCACGTTACCGTATTAATCCTCCTCAAAGGTGTGCTTTATGCTCGTAGCTCCAGACTTGTCCCTGACAAAGCTGAGTTAGGATTCCGCTTCCCTTGTGATGGACCCGGTCGTGGTGGTACTTGTCAAGTCTCTGGATGGGATCATGTCTTCTTAGGTTTATTCTGGATGTACAACTCCATCTCTGTTGTTATCTTCCACTTTAGTTGGAAAATGCAATCTGATGTTTGGGGAACTGTCTTACCTGATGGTACTGTTTCTCATATCACCGGTGGTAATTTTGCCCAAAGTGCTATTACTATCAACGGCTGGTTAAGAGATTTCTTATGGGCCCAGGCTGCTAACGTAATTAACTCTTATGGTTCAGCTTTATCTGCTTATGGCATCATGTTTTTAGCAGGTCACTTTATCTTTGCTTTTAGCTTAATGTTCTTATTTAGCGGACGTGGCTACTGGCAAGAATTAATCGAGTCGATCGTTTGGGCTCATAATAAACTCAAATTAGCCCCCGCAATCCAACCCCGTGCTTTGAGTATTGTTCAAGGTCGTGCGGTAGGTGTCGCTCACTATCTATTAGGTGGTATTGTGACTACATGGGCATTTTTCCTCTGCCGTATCCTATCGGTAGGTTAAGAATGTAAACTTTCACTAACGAGTGAGAGTTTAGTCGGCAAAATAAGTTATAAAATAACCAATAAAGCCGTTTTCAAAACAAAGGCTTAATAGATTGAAGTCTATAGTTCATCTAAAAACGAAGCTATTAACCCCTTAAAAAACAACTTTAAAATTACTTGCCTAGAGAATTTAACCTTTTAATATCTCTGGGCAAGAGCAAAAAACAAAATAGAGCAGCGTATTTTAATCGTTGACCCTCATTGTGTAACAGGAGAATTCCTAAAAAAAGCTATGGCAACTAAATTTCCCAAATTTAGCCAAGATTTAGCCCAAGATCCAACTACACGCCGGATATGGTACGGAATTGCTACCGCTCATGATTTTGAAACTCATGACGGTATGACCGAAGAGAATCTCTACCAAAAGATTTTTGCTTCTCATTTCGGTCACTTGGCAATCATCTTCTTATGGACTTCCGGAACTGTATTTCATGTAGCTTGGCAAGGCAATTTTGAGCAATGGATCAAAGATCCTTTAAACGTCCGTCCCATCGCCCATGCAATTTGGGATCCCCATTTCGGTCAAGGTGCGATCGATGCGTTCACCCAAGCGGGGGCATCTAGTCCCGTAAACGTGGCTTATTCTGGTGTTTACCACTGGTTTTATACCATTGGGATGACCAATAATCAAGATTTGTACACTGGGGCAGTATTTTTATTAATTCTATCCTCATTATTCTTGTTTGCTGGTTGGTTACACTTACAGCCTAAGTTTCGTCCTAGCCTTTCTTGGTTTAAAAATGCCGAGTCTCGCATGAACCACCACTTAGCTGGTTTATTTGGTGTTAGCTCTTTAGCATGGGCTGGTCACTTAATACACGTTGCTATTCCTGAATCTCGTGGCGTTCACGTTGGTTGGGATAACTTCTTAAGTGTTAAACCTCACCCTGCTGGACTCGCTCCTTTCTTTACTGGTAACTGGGGCGTTTATGCTCAAAACCCTGATACAGCTAGTCAGGTTTTCGGAACTTCAGATGGTGCAGGAACTGCGATTTTAACTTTCTTAGGTGGTTTTCATCCTCAAACCGAATCTCTCTGGTTGACTGACATTGCTCATCACCACTTGGCGATCGCTGTTATCTTCATTATTGCTGGTCATATGTACCGCACTAATTGGGGAATTGGTCATAGTATGAAGGACATCTTAGCCGCTCATAATCCACCACAAGGTACTCCTTTTGGCGGCATGATTGGTGCTGGTCATAAGGGAATCTATGATACCTATAACAATTCTTTGCACTTCCAACTTGGATGGCACTTGGCTTGTTTAGGAGTGGTTACCTCTTTGGTAGCTCAACATATGTACTCAATGCCTTCTTACGCCTTCATTGCCAGAGATTACACTACTCAAGCTGCACTTTATACTCATCACCAGTATATTGCTGGATTCTTGATGGTAGGTGCTTTTGCCCACGGTGCTATCTTCTTGGTTCGTGACTATGATCCTGAAGGTAACAAAGATAACGTTTTAGCAAGAGTCTTAGAACACAAAGAGGCGATTATTTCTCACTTAAGCTGGGTATCTCTTTTCTTAGGTTTCCACACTTTAGGACTTTATGTTCACAATGATGTTGTGGTTGCTTTTGGTACTCCTGAGAAACAAATCTTAATCGAACCTGTATTTGCTCAATGGATTCAAGCGGCTCATGGTAAAGCCCTCTACGGTTTCGATACTTTGTTATCTAATCCTGATAGTGTTGCTTCCACAGCTTATCCTAATTATGGCAATGTTTGGTTACCCGGTTGGTTAGATGCTATTAATAGCGGTACTAACTCCTTATTTCTCACCATTGGACCTGGCGACTTTTTAGTTCACCATGCCATCGCATTAGGGTTACACACTACTACCTTAATTCTGGTTAAAGGTGCTTTAGATGCTCGTGGTTCTAAATTAATGCCTGATAAAAAAGACTTTGGTTTCTCCTTCCCTTGTGATGGACCTGGTCGTGGTGGTACTTGTGACATCTCTGCATGGGATTCCTTCTACCTTGCTATGTTCTGGATGCTCAACACTCTAGGTTGGTTAACCTTCTACTGGCATTGGAAACACCTTGGTATCTGGACTGGTAATGTTGCTCAGTTCAACGAAAACTCAACTTATTTAATGGGTTGGTTCAGAGATTACTTATGGGCGAACTCTGCTCAGTTAATTAATGGTTATAATCCTTACGGTGTAAATAACCTCTCCGTCTGGGCTTGGATGTTCTTATTCGGACACCTTGTTTGGGCAACTGGTTTCATGTTCTTAATCTCTTGGCGTGGATATTGGCAAGAATTAATCGAAACCATCGTTTGGGCTCACGAACGTACTCCTCTAGCTAACTTAGTTCGCTGGAAAGATAAACCCGTTGCTCTTTCGATCGTTCAAGCTCGTTTGGTTGGTTTAGCTCACTTCACTGTTGGCTATATTCTTACCTATGCAGCTTTCTTAATTGCTTCTACTGCTGGTAAGTTCGGTTAAAGGATCTTATTAGTATTAAGTAATTAAAAATAAAGCCCTCTGCCTTTTTGGTAGGGGGTTTTTTATTAATCTATTCAATCAAAAAGTAAAATTAATCAAAGTCTTATGAGATAATAATTATCTTCTAAAAATTTTCTCTAGTTCTATTGTTTCGAAAAATCATGAATTGCTTTATTTTGTCTCAATAACTTCTAATAATAATTAATAATTAAAAAATGACGATGGATCAACAAGGAAAAATCAATATTAGAGGGGTGAATCATTATTACGAATGGATTAGACAACCCTCACAAAATAATTATCCCAAGCCAGTTATGGTTTTTATTCACGGTTGGGGAGGCTCTTGTCGTTATTGGCGTAGCACGGCAAAAGCAATTATTGATGATTATGACTGTTTACTTTATGATATGCGCGGTTTTGGTCAATCTACAGAAGAAAAAGGCATAAATATTGGTTATGAATTAGAAGATTATGCTCAAGATTTATTGATTTTATTAGACACATTAAACCTAGATAAAATTTATTTTAATGCTCATTCTATGGGTGCATCGATCGGGACGGTTTTTATTAATTTAGCACCGGAAAGAATCCACAAAGCGATCTTAACTTGTAATGGAGTTTTTACTTATAATGCTCTTGCTTTTTCTGCTTTTCATAAAGTAGGTGGTTATGTGGTTAAATTCCGTTATAATTGGTTTTTAAAAGTTCCTTTTGCAGATAAAATGTTTATGGCAAGATTCTTACATCAATCTATTCCTAAAGATATGAGTATTGCCTTTTTAGAAGACTTTTTATTGGCAGATTATAACGCCGCTTTAAATACAATTTACTCGTCAGTAAGTAAAAAAGCAGTAGAAATTATGCCCCAAGAATTTGCCAAAATAAAAGTACCAACTTTACTCATTTCTGGTGAAAAAGATCAGATAATTCCAGCAGATATGGGTAAAGCGGCCGCTCTTTTAAATACTGAAAATATTTATTATGTCGAAATTCCCAAAACAGGACATTTTCCCATGCTAGAAGATACTCCAACTTATTTAACTACCCTTAAAAACTTTCTTAGGAATCAATATACTTAACTTAACTGTGTCTATTGAAACCATCTACCAAAAACGTTAGGAAGTAGAAGTCTTTGATAAAATCTTAAAATCAAATACAAGTTTGGCAAATTCACCAACAAGATGTATTCGGACTCAATAGACCTCTACAAAATATAATAAAAAGAAATACTTTTCAATTTTGCCTTGTAGTGGAAGAATGTGAACTCTCAAAAGTTGTCTAGGAAAGATAACAATTAGTCAAAAACAAGCACAGTGTTTAGGATCATTGTAAGAAGTATTTAAGAAAATATCGTCATCGAATCGTAAACTATAAATATTGTCAAAAAAAAAAATGTGTTCCGTGTAAAGTGGAACGGTAGAATCGGGAGTAAAACAAATTAGGGAAAGAATAAAAATCAGAGGGGCACAATGGAAAAAAGAGTCTGTGAATAAAATATTACAGTTACGCTGTGCTTATCTCAATGGAGACTTAGGACTATTTACTCAAACAGGTTAATTTAATTCTTGTTGTCACTTCCTATATGGTTTTCTCTTCTTATAAGAATGGGATACTCTTCTTTTTCTCTATTATAATTTGTAATTCGAGGTTCAGTTCACAAGTTAGTATTTAGTGAACTTTTATGATTGTTAACAATAATTAAATTTTAAGTTATTTAAAAAAATGAATTTTATTCGCATTTTAGCGATCGCAACTAATGGTTTTCGAGAAGTAATTAGAGATCGTATTTTATATGTACTGGGTTTCTTTGTATTATTACTTGTGTTAGCATCTCGCATTTTGCCACCTATTGCAGTCAGTGCAGACGGAAAAATTTTTTTAGATTTAGGTATTGGTGCTATAAGTTTATTAGGTGCGATCGTAGCAATTTTTGTAGGTACAGGATTAATTAATAAAGAGATTGAAAAACGAACTGTGTTAATTCTTGTACCAAAGCCTCTGACTACCACAGAGTTTATTTTGGGAAAACACTTAGGTTTATCCGGTGTACTTTTCGTATTGGTAGGAACTATGACTACCTTTTATTTTATATTAATGAATTTATTGGGTATAACTTATCCCTTTCAAAGCTTGCTAATTGCGATCACATATATTTTATTAGAATTAATGCTATTGATAGCTATAGCCATGACTTTCGGAGTATTTACCAGTTCTATTTTAGCCACACTTTTGAGCTTTGGTGTGTATATAATGGGGCATTTAAGTAAAGATCTGTTAGAATTAGGTAAAATCACGGAAAATGTTGGAATAGAGAGAATAACAAAAACTCTTTTCTTAATTCTGCCAGATTTGGAAAGATTAAACTTAAAAAATGAAGCAGTTTACAATATCTTACCAAATACAGGGGAATTAATTAACAGTTTAATTTATGGGGTTCTGTACATAATTCTTTTATTAACTATTACAATTACTATATTTTCTCGTCGTCAATTCTAAAAGTTGTTGACTACCTTCCATTTTTAGCTAAAATAAATTTAAAAAATATGGAAAACAACCTAATTTTAGACAGAGTTGATTCCAACGAAATTCATGATTATTTGCTTTTTTTGTTGGAAACTTCAGATGAAATTAACTTTTTTTGTGAATCTAGTTATCAGATACTTTCTAATTATTTAAAGTTGAATAGTTTCATTGTAACCAGTTTCTCTGAAAATACTGATCAATGTGAGATTGTTTATCAAAATTTTAACACAACATCTTCTGAAGAATATTTATCCACTGTTTTTTCTCTAGTAAATAAATCTTTAGAAGATAAATTAAAAAGAAAAATTTATTTCAATTTTCATAATAATATCAATAATTATTTTGAGGGTTTTTGTCATTTAACTAATCATAACAATAATAGCTATTTTTATTTATTATCTCTACAATTTAAAGGAAAATATATTGGAAATTTATTAATAGATTTTGAAAAGTTTTATAAAACAGAAAATGAAGCAAAAAAAGTTATTATTTTACTTGGTAAATATCTAGCTATTTATCTTTATGAAAAACTATTAGAATTTAAACAACAAGATTTAGAAAAACAGAAACAAAAGTTAAATCAAAGTAAAGAAAATCAAAGTGAATATTTGTCAAAAATGAATCACGAGTTAAGAACTCCAATTTCTGCGGTTATAGGTTTTGCAAAAATGTTACAGCAACAGCTATACGGTGAATTAAATGCAAAACAAGCTCAATATGTAGATGCAATTTATCAATCAGGAAAGTATTTGTTAGATTTAATTAGTGATTTATTGGATATATCAAAAATTGAAGCCAATAAAGAGGATTTATATATTGAAAAAATTTTAGTAAATGAGTTGTGTGAATCTTCCTTAGCTTTAATAAAAACTAATGCTGAACAACGAGGACTAAAATTAATTCTCACCATTGAAGATAGTATAAAGTATTGTTATATCGATCGACGTCGCATTCAACAAGTATTAGTGAATTTGTTGTCTAACGCCGTAAAATTTACTGAAACTGGTTTTATTACTCTTGATGTAAAAGAGGAGAATAATTGTATATTTTTTAGAGTGATTGATACAGGTATTGGAATTAGTCAAGAATCACAAAAAAAATTATTTCTTCCCTTTTCTCAATTAAATACTCATCTTCATAGACAATCGAAAGGTAGTGGTTTAGGACTCGTTATTTCTCGTGAATTAGCTAAACTTCATGGAGGAGATATTACCTTAATTTCAGAAGAAAATAAGGGTAGTTGTTTCACTTTATATCTTCCCCAAGTTCATAAATAAATAGTTTTATTCGGGAAAAAATTGTTGTACAAATGCTAAATTAGCGGTGTCTCTTAGAATAAGAAATATTCCTAAACCTAGTAATAAAACTAATCCTGTTTGCATGATCCCCTCTTGTAATTTGTTAGGCAGAGGTTTTCCCATAATTCCTTCTACAGCTAAAAATGCCAATTGTCCGCCGTCAAGGGCCGGTAAAGGTAAAATGTTGATAATAGCTAAGTTAATACTAATTAAAGCTCCAAACTGAAATAAGTTACCTAAATCATTCTTGGCTAATTCTGCTCCCACCGCTACGATCGCAATTGGCCCCGCTACTTGTTTTACATTTTCCTGAAAATTACTAATTAATTGAGCAAAACCTTGTATAGTCAGTTTTGTATAACGTTCAAATTGTTCCGCTCCCACGGTAAATGCTTCTACAATATCATGAGGACGACGTTTGATAAATGCCCCATTAGGTGCTAACATCACCCCTATTTTTCCTTTTCCATTATCCGATAATTCTGGTGTTACAGGTAAAATAAAAGTCTCATTACCTCTTTTCACCGTGAATTTTAAACTTTCATTGGGAGATTCTTGAATAGTTTTTCTTAAAGTCTCTAAAGCAGTTTCTTCGGCCGGTAATATTTGATTATTGATACCCAGAATAATATCTCCTTTTTGCAATCCTGCACTTAAAGCAGGGGAATTCACCTCTGTGATAATTTCGGGAATCAAAACACCGGGTTGATAGTTTATATCTTGTATGCCAACAGTTATAGCTTGACTTACTAATAAAAAATAAGCAAAAATTAGATTGGCAATGACTCCGGCACTAATTACGATCGCACGATCGAAGACTGGACGATTACGGAGTAGATTAGGATCATCTAAAGAAATGTTACTATCAGGATCATCATCAGGAAAACCCACATAACCACCTAAGGGGAAAGCTCTTAATGCGTATTCTGTTTCCTTTCCATCATACTTAGCCAACACAGGCCCAAAGCCGATGGAAAATTTACTTACACGAATACCCTGTAATCTTGCCGCTCCAAAATGTCCTAATTCATGAACTACGATTAATAAACCTAAAACTGCGATCGCCGCCAATACTGACATAGTATCTAATTTTACTTACAAAATTCTTTAGAGTCTATTATAACCTCAGTTACTATGAACAATCATTGAGACTTGAAATGAAACCTAAAAAAATTAGTTTTTTCCGATATTACCTGAGTTCGAGGTATTAAACTTTAACTAATATCTAATTCGGATCATCAGTTATAACAATACTTTGCGTCATGAGCGGTCTTTGCGAGAAATTCTACTATTATTATTCAATAGTTTTGAATCAATTATTCTCATATTTCCCTATTCTCTATTCCTTTTTTCCTCTCTTTACCGATAATTTTATAGTTCACCCTTGGTAATATTGATAGGGCAATTAGATTAACAATTGACAAACATTCAAAAAATAAGATAAGATCATAGATTGTCACTGGTACGATATACTAGAGGCAAATTATATTTATATATACAGAAATGGTGTATAAAAAGCATATCTTATGCCAACTATTCAACAATTAATTCGTAGCGAACGCGCCTTAATTCAAAAGAAAACTAAATCTCCAGCCCTTAAAGAATGTCCTCAGCGTCGTGGGGTTTGTACAAGAGTTTATACTACAACTCCCAAAAAACCTAACTCAGCATTGAGAAAAGTAGCAAGGGTTCGTTTAACTTCTGGTTTTGAAGTAACTGCATATATTCCCGGTATTGGTCATAACCTTCAGGAACACTCCGTAGTGTTAATTAGAGGTGGCAGGGTGAAAGATTTACCCGGTGTAAGATACCACATAGTTAGAGGAACTCTTGATGCAACAGGAGTAAAAGACAGAAAGCAAGGACGCTCTAAATATGGAGCAAAACGTCCGAAAGCCTAGAATAAGAAAACATAATTAAAAATAAAAGAGATTTAATTTTCGGTGTAGAAATTTAAAACTCTCCTTTTTGTTGTGTTATCCATCACTAGATTAAATAATTAATTCCATAGTAATTTTTTAAGGATAAATATAATGTCTCGTAGAAGTAAAGCTAAAGTGGTGGAAGTTCCACCAGATCCCCTTTATAACAGTCGCTTGGTTAACATGACCATCCGTAGAATCATGAAAGATGGGAAAAAATCTCTCGCCGCTAGAATTTTATATGATGCTTTAAGTATCATTGCTGAAAGAACTGGCACTGAAGCGATGGAAACTTTTGAAAAAGCTATCAAAAACCTTACCCCTTTAGTAGAAGTAAAAGCCAGACGGGTTGGTGGTGCAACTTATCAAGTACCTATGGAAGTTCGTACTTCTCGTGGTAGTAGTCTAGCTTTGCGTTGGTTGATCCAATTTTCTCGTAAAAGAAGCGGTAAAACTATGTCTATGAAATTGGCTAACGAAATCATGGACGCCGCTAATGAAACTGGTGGAGCAATCAAAAAAAGAGAAGAAACCCATAAAATGGCTGAAGCTAACAAGGCTTTTGCTCATTATCGTTACTAAGACTTTTATAAGAAGTTAGGCAACAACCCAAGCAAATTAATTAATAATTAAAATATCTCAATTGATTTTTTTTATTTTGCGACACATTTAATCTACATTTTTTCAATTTACTTTCCTAAGAGTGGTAAGTTTTGTAAAGAACAGTGTAGAATAGTAAACGGTGTCAATTTTTAGCAGAAATAACCTGAAAAGTATTGCTCTAAGTAAAAGGAGGTAACTGTGGCTCGTACAATTCCCCTAGAAAAAGTCCGTAACATTGGTATTGCGGCTCATATAGATGCGGGTAAAACCACAACAACAGAAAGAATACTTTTTTACTCTGGTATTGTTCACAAGATCGGGGAAGTTCATGATGGAAATGCTGTGACTGACTGGATGGAACAGGAAAGAGAGCGGGGTATAACCATTACTGCCGCTGCTATTAGTACTGATTGGAGAGGTCATCACATTAACATTATCGATACCCCCGGCCACGTTGATTTTACCATTGAAGTAGAACGATCGATGCGCGTCTTAGACGGAGTTATCGCAGTATTTTGTTCTGTGGGAGGAGTTCAGCCTCAGTCGGAAACGGTTTGGCGACAAGCCGATCGATATAAAGTACCTCGTATTGCTTTTGTCAATAAAATGGATCGTACAGGAGCAAATTTCTTAAAGGTATATAAACAGGTAAAAGAGCGTTTAAGAGCTCCTGCTGTTGCTATTCAAATTCCCATCGGTAGTGAAGAAAAATTCCAAGGCATCGTGGATTTAATTACCATGAAAGCCCACATCTATTTAGATGATTTAGGAGAACAAATCAAAATTGCTGATATTCCCACAGATATATTGGAATTAGCCCAAGAATATCGAGGCTATCTGGTGGAAGCCGTCGCAGAATCAGACGAAAATCTGTTGGAGAAATATTTGGGAGAAGAAGAAATTACCGAACAAGAAATTAAATTAGCCCTGCGTCATGGTACTTTAACAGGTGCTTTAATTCCCATGTTGTGCGGTTCAGCTTTTAAAAATAAAGGTGTACAACTGCTTTTAGATGCGGTGGTGGATTATTTGCCAGCACCAACGGAAGTACCAGCCATTAAAGGGATTTTGCCCGATGGTGAAGAAGGAGTAAGACACTCTAGCGATGATGAACCTTTCTCCGCTTTAGCCTTTAAAATTGCATCAGATCCCTATGGTCGTTTAACATTCATTAGGGTTTATTCTGGGGTGTTGACTAAAGGTACTTATGTATATAATGCTACCAAAAACAAAAAAGAACGCATCTCCCGTTTAATTATCCTCAAGGCAAACGATCGCATCGAGGTGGATGAATTAAGGGCAGGAGATTTAGGGGCGATTATCGGGTTAAAATTAACCACCACAGGTGACACTTTATGTGATGATCAAAATCCCATCATT
Organism: Geminocystis sp. NIES-3709; assembly: GCF_001548115.1. Classification (GTDB taxonomy): domain Bacteria; phylum Cyanobacteriota; class Cyanobacteriia; order Cyanobacteriales; family Cyanobacteriaceae; genus Geminocystis. Next base: position 1,949,441 of record NZ_AP014821.1, read on the forward strand.
TTAGAGTCGTTATATGTACCTGAACCAGTTATTTCTGTGGCAGTGGAACCAAAAACTACCCAAGATATGGATAAGTTATCCAAAGCCTTACAATCTCTTTCTGACGAAGATCCAACCTTTAAAGTGAGCGTTGATCCTGAAACTAATCAAACGGTGATCGCTGGTATGGGAGAATTACATTTAGAGATTCTAGTCGATCGAATGTTGCGAGAGTTTAAAGTAGAAGCCCATGTAGGACAACCTCAAGTAGCTTATCGTGAGACTATTCGTAAGGCAGTAAGAGCCGAAGGCAAATTTATTCGTCAAAGTGGCGGAAAAGGGCAATATGGTCATGTGGTAATCGAAATCGAGCCTCAAGAAGAAGGTAAAGGCTTTGAATTTGTATCGAAAATCGTAGGTGGTACAATTCCCAAAGAATATATCCCCTCCATCGGTCAAGGCATCAAAGAAGCCTGTGAATCTGGTATAATGGCAGGTTATCCCGTAATAGATCTCAAAGTTACTCTCATTGATGGTTCATTCCACGATGTGGACTCATCGGAAATGGCGTTTAAAATTGCCGGTTCAATGGCAATTCGGGATGGTGTTGAAAAAGCAGCACCTGTATTGTTAGAACCAATGATGAAAGTTGAGGTAGAAGTACCAGACAATTTCTTAGGAGATGTCATGGGAGATCTTAACTCTCGTCGTGGCACGATCGAAGGCATGAACTCAGAAGATAGTATTGCTAAAGTTACAGCCAAAGTTCCTTTAGGGGCGATGTTCGGATATGCGACTGATATTCGCTCTAAGACCCAAGGACGTGGTATATTTAGCATGGAGTTCAGTAATTATGCCGAAGTTCCTAGCAATGTGGCAAATACCATTATTGCTAAAAATAGAGGTTATCTATAGCAGAAGGCAAAAGTTAAAATCTGATGTCTCCGATAATGTACTCTGTAATATTAATTAATTTAATTCATTAAATAAAGGAAAAACAAAGAAAATGGCACGGGAAAAATTTGAAAGAACGAAACCCCACGTTAATATTGGTACGATCGGTCACGTTGACCACGGTAAAACTACTCTTACCGCAGCTATTACCTTAACTTTATCTGCACTCGGTCAAGCAAAAGCTCGTAAATACGATGAAATCGACGCAGCTCCCGAAGAAAAAGCTCGTGGTATTACCATCAACACCGCTCACGTTGAATACGAATCTCCCGATCGTCACTATGCTCACGTTGACTGTCCCGGCCACGCTGACTATGTTAAAAACATGATCACTGGTGCGGCTCAAATGGATGGAGCTATTTTAGTAGTATCTGCTGCGGATGGTCCTATGCCTCAAACCCGTGAACACATTCTCTTAGCTAGACAGGTTGGCGTACCTAGTCTCGTTGTATTCTTAAACAAAGAAGATCAAGTGGATGACGCTGAATTATTAGAACTCGTTGAATTAGAAGTTCGTGAATTATTAACTGAGTATGGTTTCCCTGGAGATGATATTCCTATCGTTGCTGGTTCTGCTTTAAGAGCTGTTGAGCAAATGACTGCTAATCCCAAAACCCAAAAAGGTGAAAACGAGTGGACTGATAAAATTCATGCTCTCATGGAAGCAGTAGATAACTATATCCCTACCCCTGAGCGTGACATTGACAAGCCTTTCTTAATGGCTGTGGAAGATGTATTCTCCATCACTGGTCGTGGTACTGTTGCTACTGGTCGTATTGAACGTGGAAAAGTTAAAGTTCAAGAAACCGTAGAATTAGTTGGTATTCGTGACACCCGTAGCACCACTGTTACCGGGGTTGAAATGTTCCAAAAAACCTTAGACGAAGGTATGGCCGGAGACAACGTAGGTGTTCTTCTTCGTGGTGTACAAAAAGAAGATATTGAACGTGGTATGGTATTAGCTAAACCCGGTTCTATTACTCCTCACACCAAGTTTGAAGCGGAAGTTTACGTTCTCAAAAAAGAAGAAGGTGGTCGTCATACTCCTTTCTTCCCCGGATACCGTCCTCAGTTTTATGTGCGTACCACTGACGTAACTGGAACTATCAGTGACTTTACTGCTGATGATGGTAGCGCTGCTGAAATGGTTATGCCAGGCGATCGTATCAAAATGACCGTTGAATTAATCAACCCCATTGCGATCGAGCAAGGTATGCGTTTTGCTATTCGTGAAGGTGGCCGTACCATTGGTGCGGGTGCTGTAGCTAAAATCTTAAAATAAGCTGACATGATAGGGGGTACAGATAGTTTTGTGCGCCCCCTTTTTGTCGCTATTTAAGCCCTTTTACCAAGACAAAAGATAAAACAAAATTACCCTTATTATTCCCAAGTATTAGTAGTAATAAGTGTTCATTGTTCCTTGTTAACTGTTCATTGTCTTCCGTACCTTGAAAATTTACACACATACAAAATATTAATCATGGCCACATTACAACAACAAAAAATTCGTATTCGTCTTAAAGCATTTGATCGTCGTTTACTCGATACATCTTGTACCAAAATTGTTGAAACAGCTAATCGTACCAATGCGCAACCAGTAGGCCCTATTCCTCTCCCTACAAAACGTAAAATTTATTGTGTGCTGAGATCTCCCCACGTTGATAAGGATTCGAGAGAACATTTTGAAACCCGTACTCATCGGCGTGTTATAGATATATATCAACCTTCTTCTAAAACGATCGATGCTTTGATGAAATTAGATTTACCTGCAGGGGTAGATATTGAAGTAAAACTCTAAATATTTGTTGTTTAAAATAACTAACCATCAATGGTTATTTTCGGATCATTAAACCCTAAATGCTATAATAGTAAATTGTGCCAATTTAGATAAAACCATGCCAAAATTAAAAACCAAAAAATCTGCGGCTAAACGTTTTCGTATTACTGGAAGTGGGAAAAAAATTGTCCGCCGTAAAGCAAATAAAAATCACCTATTAGAACATAAAAGTAAAGAACAAAAACGTCGTCGTTTAAGTAATCTTGCTTTAGTGCATGAGAATGACGAAAAAGAAGTTCGTTTAATGTTACCTTACGCCTAAAAAATTAAGTTTATTTAATTTATTCCTCATCAAATTTAATTGTAAAAAAAATGACCAGAGTAAAAAGAGGTAACGTCGCCCGTAAAAGACGTAATAAAATTTTAAAGTTAGCTAAAGGCTTTCGTGGTTCACATTCTAAGCTATTTCGTACCGCTAACCAGCAGGTGATGAAAGCCCTTCGTAATGCTTACCGAGATCGTCGTAAGAAGAAAAGAGATTTTCGTCGTCTTTGGATTGCTCGTATCAATGCAGCAGCTAGACTTCAAGGTATTAGCTACAGTCAGTTAATTAACAAGTTGGATAAGGCTAATATTGTATTAAATCGTAAAATTTTGGCGCAGTTAGCTATTCAAGATGCTGATGCCTTTCAAAAAGTTGTTGAATTAGCTGTTAACAGTTGAAATCTCGATCGAATTACATATTAATAAAAGAGTGTTCAAAAGCAGTTCTTAACGCTTAAGGACACTTTTTTTGTTTTCATAAATTTTGTCTTGTATGTTTTGTTATTACAGAATAAAGTCTTTTATTCGTCAGTTAAATCTAATTTTCTGTTAACTTATAGTAATAACTTTGAGTTTTAAGAGAAAATATAGTTATGTCACAATTTATTGTCACTTTGATTGTTACTGCTATCTCTATGATAGTAACAGCTAAAGTTATCCCCGGTATCGTGATTAATAGTGTTCAAGCCTCTTTAATTGGTGCCTTTGTGTTTGGTCTTGTTAATGCTATTGTGAAACCACTTTTAATTTTATTCACCCTTCCAGCTACAATTCTGAGTCTTGGTTTATTTTTGTTTGTTGTGAATGCACTTTGTTTTTGGCTGGTAGCTTATTTTACTCCCGGATTTGAAGTTAAAGGTTTTTTTGATGCCCTTTTCGGTTCAGTTTTGTTATCTCTTGTGGCTGGTTTCTTAAATCAATTTTTCGATAAATCAGCTTAAATTTTTTTACTAATTTTGAAAATAGTGGGCATTGCCCACTCCATAAATCAAAAAAATACTACTTTTTCATGATTTCTAAATCTGTTCATCCGTTATCTCGTTTAGTCAAATATTCCCACAAATATCAGACTTCTATTTATCAAGCGGTAACTTGTTCTATTCTAAATAAGTTATTTGATTTAGCTCCTCCTGTATTAATTGGTGCGGCAGTAGATGTGGTGGTAAATCGTCAAGATTCTGTTATTGCTAAGTTTGGGGGAGTTGACACTGTTTTTGGACAATTATTAGTTTTAACGGCTTATTCAGGGGTTATTTGGGGTTTAGAATCAATTTTTGAGTACGCATACCAACGTTTATGGCGTAATCTTGCCCAAAATATACAGCATGATTTACGCCTGGATGCTTATCGTCATATTCAAGATTTAGAGTTAGAGTATTTTGAAAATAGAAGCACTGGAAGACTTTTAGCCATTCTTAATGATGATATTAACCAATTAGAACGGTTTTTGGATGTTGGTGCTAATGATATTTTACAGATTGTTACCACTGTAATTGTTATTAGTGCCACTTTTTTCGTCTTAACTCCTAACACTGCATGGATGACTATTATTCCTATTCCTATTATTATCTGGGGTGCGATCGCATTTCAAAAATTTCTTGCTCCTCGTTATATGGATGTTAGGGAAAAAGTAAGTGTGCTTAATAGTCGTCTAGCGAATAATTTGACTGGTATTACTACCATAAAAAGTTTTACCACAGAACACTATGAAATAGATCGAATCCGTAAAGATAGTGAAGCCTACTTAAGGAGTAATCAAAAAGCAATTACCTTAAGTGCGGCATTTATTCCCTTAATTCGAGTGGTAATTTTAGCCGGATTCGTGGGAATTTTACTCTATGGTGGTTTGGAAGTTGAAAAAGGTAACTTAGCGGTGGGTACTTATAGCGTATTAGTATTCATGACTCAAAGACTACTTTGGCCTTTAACGGGATTAGGACAAACCCTTGATTTATATCAACGGGCAATGGCTTCCACTTCAAGAGTGATGGATGTTTTAGATACTCCTATGACGATTCATTCAGGAGATTTACCTTTACCTCTAAACGGTGTCAAAGGTGAAATTCAATTTAATAATATTACGTTTGCTTACAACGAAAGAGACCCCGTCTTAGAAAATTTTAACTTGATGATTCCTGCCACTTCAACAATTGCTATCGTCGGCTCGACAGGTTCAGGAAAAAGTACTATAGTTAAGTTATTGTTGCGGTTTTACGAAATTCAATCAGGTAATATAACTCTTGATGGCATCAATCTTAAAGATATTGTATTGTATGATTTACGTCGTGCCATTGGTTTAGTCAGTCAAGATGTGTTTTTGTTTCATGGCAGTGTGAGAGAGAATATTGCTTATGGTAGCCCGAATGCCACAGAAGAAGATATTATTAAAGCGGCACAAATAGCAGAAGCTCACGAATTTATTATTGAATTGCCTCAAGATTATGATACGATCGTGGGTGAAAGAGGACAGAAATTATCAGGAGGACAAAGACAAAGATTATCTATTGCAAGGGCAATTTTGAAAAATCCCCCTATCCTAATTCTTGACGAGGCAACTTCAGCAGTAGATAATGAGACGGAAGCTGCGATCGCAAAATCTTTAGAACATATTACACAGAATCGTACTACGATAATGATAGCCCATCGACTTTCCACCATTCGTCATGCAGACTGTATTTATGTGCTGGAAAAAGGAAAAATTGTTGAGCAAGGAAAACATGAGGAGTTGATAGAAAAACAGGGAATTTATGAAAGTTTATGGAGAGTACAAACAGGAAATATTCATTTAAAATAAAAATTTGTAATATTTAGATCTTGCACCTCTATTACCTCAGTTCGACATAAAAGTTTTGATTAAGGTAGGAGACAGGAGATAAGAAATAGTAGTAATAATTGATTGTAAAACTACTAAAATTGATTTTTCTAGTTTTGTTTCATTAGTATTGTCCCATTATTGTAAACCTGACAAATATGCACATCCCCTTGTATTTAATTATTATTAACTTTAATTTATGTATTTTTTATGAATAATCAGAGGGATTTTTTTCTTTAAAAATGCTTTAATAGTTAACTTTTGATACATAGAAAATATTAAATATTTCCTCTATTTTACTCAATTATTAACGGATCTGCATCAATTACTAAAGATACAGAATTATGACAATATTGTTTTAGAGTTAATAATTTTTGCTTTATTTCTGTTGTAAAATTATCCGCAGATTTAAGTAATATTTGCCAACGATAACGATTTGCTACCCTCATGACATTTGCTGGTGCGGGGCCTAATATTTCGATATTATCTGATAATAAATTAGCACAAATATCAGCGATCGAGTCGGCTGAATCTCGCACTTTATCTCCGTCAACACCACTAAAACGGAGTAAAATTAAATTGCCGTAAGGAGGATAGTTTAAACTCTTTCTTTCTGATAATTCTCTCTCACAAAAAGCTAAATAATCATGATTTTGCACTGCTTGAATTACAGGATGTTCTGCTGAGTAAGTTTGAATAATTACTTTTCCGGCATCATCACCTCTACCAGCGCGCCCTGCTACTTGGGTCAAAGTTTGAAAAGCTCTCTCGGAAGCTCTATAATCAGAATGGAATAGCAAACCATCCGCAGAAACCACTCCCACAAGAGTAACTTGTGCCAAATCGATACCTTTAGTTAACATTTGAGTACCTATTAATATATCTGCTTTTCCTTGGGCAAAATCTTCTAAAATGCGACGATGAGCATTTTTTGTGCTGGTGGTATCACTGTCAAACCTTAATATTTTTAATTCAGGAAACTCCTTTTCTAATTCTAATAAAACTTTTTGTGTACCCGTACCGAAAAACTTGAGATAGGGAGAGAAACATTGAGGACATTTTTTTGGGTGCAATTCTGTATGGTTGCAATAATGACATCTTAATAACTCCGTTGCTCCCTCATGGGTATAGTGATAGGATAAGGATACATCACAATGAGGGCATTCCATCACATAACCACAGCTACGACAAGAGACGAAGGTGCTATGTCCTCGTCGAGAAATAAATAAAATACCTTGTTTACCTTCTATTTTCAGTTTATTTAAAGCATCTTGAAGGCTATAACTAAAGATACTGCGGTTGCCTTTTCGCAATTCTTGACGCATATCGACGATTTCGACAGGGGGTAAAGGGCGATTTTGAATACGATTTGGAAGGGTGACGTAGTAGTTATTTCCTTTTATATTTGATTGTAGGGGAAAATGATCTTCTTCAACCTCTCGTAATAAGGAGGGAGTTTTGGAAGTATCGTTTAATGAAGAAAAAATTAAATAGTGATTGTTTTCGGTAGCAAGTCGCCAAGATTCAAGGGAAGGAGTCGCAGAGCCTAAAATTAGTGGACAATTGACTAATTCTGCTCGATAATTTGCTATTTTAACCGCATGATAGGTGGGAATGGGTTGATGTTGTTTGAAACTGGTATCATGTTCTTCATCTAAGATGATCATACCAATATTCGGTAGGGGAGCAAAAACTGCACTGCGAGTGCCGATAATAACTTGAGATTCTCCTGTTAGCATTTGTCGCCATGTATCATATCTTTCACCATCGCTCAAGGCACTATGATATACACAGACTTTATCACCAAATCTTGCCCTAAATCTATCGGTAAGTTGGGGAGTTAAGCCTATTTCTGGTACTAATACTAAAGCTGACTTTTTTTGTTGTAGAATAGGTGCGATCAACTGTAGATACACTTCTGTTTTACCTGATCCTGTTACTCCATGCAATAATACTGTAGAGTAAGATTCTAAACTGTTGATAATTTCTAACGCACGATGTTGATCTTTTGTCAAGATTTTAGGTTCATCTTTTGGGGGAGAAGAATCTTGTAATAGGCGCAAGGTTTCTCTTTCTTGAATAACAACACAACCTTTTTTTACCAAGGTATTAACCACAGAATGACTATTTAATTCACAGAGTTTAACTAAGGTGGGAAGGGGTAATTCTCCATGATGATTTTTTAAAATAGTTAAGACATCTCTTTGTTTTTGAGTGAGTTGACTATCCTCATTTTCTCCGAGAAAAGTCACAACTTTTGTATATTTGGGAGTTGCTTTAGAAGGGGGTTGTAAATAAATTTCTAACCATTGCTTTTTCAGTAATCCTTTAATTGCCTGTCTCGCATTTTTGACTTTTTGGGTTACAAAGCTATAACTATAATCTCTTGTCTTACTTTGTTTTAATAGTTTAATAACTTCCCATTGATTAACCGTACAATTATCATGTCCATCGTCGGGGATGTTATCGGTTAAAAGTTTTACCCTTCTTTGAGATTTGCCTAGTAATTTGGGAGGTAAGGCAACTCTAACAACATTAATTAAATCCGTGAGATAGTATTCTGCTGTTAATTGTAATAATGCCCAATAATGCTCAGGAAAAAACCCTGTGGTAATAATATCATCTATTTCTTTAATTTGATCGATCGACAAATCTTCAGAAGGTTGAGAAAGTAATGTTAACACAATTCCACCGACAATGGTGTTACCAAAAGGCACACTAACAATATCGCCGACTTTAATGGTAGTGTCAGGCTTTATTTTGTAGGTATATAAGCCTTCTGCATACACACAATCTACTAAAACTTCTACCCATTGAGGAGATGTTATCTTTTCAATATCATAAGCGGATATGGGTTCTGCTACTTTCATTCTGTTAAGCTAAGGTGCATTTGGTGTTGTATATAATTTTATCAGTAATAATTAAATCAATCTCCGTATTTATATTTTTATGATTCGTTTAAAATCTTGGCAATGGGTTATTTTAGCTACTCCGATTATCGGTTTAATTACTTTTTTTGCAATCGCAACAGGTTTACAAATTCACGCTTGGGGTATTAACTGGATATGGGCAATATTTGTCGCTATATTTGTTGGTTGGCGTTGGTTGTTGGTGAAATGGACAAAACCTCTATTTCCCAATGTAGAAAATATCATAACAGAAGTAAAACAAGACTTAAAAAATACAACTTTCAATAACAATAATTCCGAGACAATTCCTAAGTTAGAAGAAGCATTACAAGTTATTATCACAAAAACCAGAGATGATGTCCCTATTTGGGAAGATTTGCAGTTATTTTTTCAACGTTGCCAAGATTTAGTCACCTCCATCGCCAAAATATATCACCCCGAAGTAGAATACCCGTTATTGAATATTTACATTCCGCAAGCCTATGGATTAATTAGAGGTACAGTGGATGATATGGATAAGTGGATGAAGCAGTTGTCTCCTGCTTTAAATCAAGTTACGATCGCACAGGGGTATCAAAGCTATCAAATATACCGCAAACTGGAACCCTCTGCTAGAAAGTTATTACAAGTATGGAATTGGGCACAATGGGTGATAAATCCTGCGGTGGCGGCGGCTAAATTAGCTAGTCAGGAAAGTAATAAACAAGCTAATCAAGAATTATTAATCAATCTGAGTCAAATATTGAGAGAAGTTGCCTTGCGCAATCTTGCCCGTCAAACTGCTTTATTGTATGGTGGTGATACCCTTCCACTAGATAAATTTCCGTCTTCTAATAATATATTACCTGCCGTCAAAACCAACACTTTACAGGAAATTCTTACTCAAGCTGAAAAACCTGAACAAATAGAACAAAAACCCGTTAATATTTTATTAGTCGGTAGAACAAGTGCAGGAAAAAGTAGCCTTATTAATACTTTGTTTAATGCTCAAACTGCGGAAGTGGATGTTTTGCCTAGCACTACGGATATAAAAAGTTATCAATGGGAAACCAATACAGGAGATACTTTAAATCTATTAGACACCCCCGGCTATGAGCAAATCAATCGTCCAGAATATCAAGAAATGGTGTTAGATTATGCCCATAATGCTGATATTATCTTACTTTTAAACCCTGCTCTTGATCCAGCGTTACAAATGGATAAAGATTTTTTGCAAAAACTCAACACAGATTTGCAGGAGATTCCCATTTTTACTATTATCACCCAAGTCGATCGACTGCGTCCCCTTCGGGAATGGCAACCCCCTTATAATTGGCAAACGGGAAATTTACCTAAAGAAATCTCAATCCGAGAAGCCGTTAAGTATCGTCAAGAAACCCTAGGAGAATTTTGCACTCAAATATTACCTATAGTTACTGCCGACTATCTTACTTCTCGACAATCATGGCATGATGACATTTTAGCTATCAATATCTTAGACTCGATCGTTCCTGCCAAACAAATTCGATTAGCCCGTTTTTTCCGCAATTTGGAAGCGAAAACCATTGCCGCCGCAAAAATTATTGATAAATATTCTTTTCAAATGGCAACCTCTCAAGGATTAACTGCTTTACTTAAAAGTCCCGTCTTACAATTTATTTCAACTCTTAGCACAGGCTCACCCCGTTTAGCTTTACTTTTAGCAGAAAAAATTCCTATTGAGCAGTTACCTGTTGTTATTGGAAAACTGCAATTAGCCTTTGATTTATTCTCTTTGTTAAGCACTAATAATGAAAATAAAATGCAATTTGATTTACTATCTTTATGGACTTTTTTAATTGAAAACAACGGTAATCCACAGGATGATGCTTGGGCTTTAGGGCATAGTTTAGTAGAATATTGGAGTAAAAATCTTACTTTTAATCAACTAGAAAATAGATATAAATTTTACTTGAAACAACGTAAATCATTAAATTAATTATACCTGAATAAAACATACAAAAATTAACCTAATACCTAACGGTACTTTGAAAAACTTTGGGGCAAAAATAGCTTCAAATACAGTCAGAGTAAGAGATTTAGGTAAAAGCCATAAAAACGGCTGAAACTCTTGGTATAAAAGGAAAAGTTATTGATCGATGTAAAATCTTTGATTTATAACGATTTGAGACTCATAGTTTAATATTTTTAGTTTAAGTACCGCTAACACCTTTTGTAAATTAATTACTATATTTTTGTTTCTGTACTTCGCCAACTTAATTTTAAATTTAACCAAAAATTCCAAATTGTTACAAGAGCGATCGCTAATAAATTAGCAAGATAGGGATTTAAGTCAAACACATTAAAGAAAAAATTTAATAGTAAAACATTAATAATTAATCCTCCTAAACAAACTATATTAAACTTAATTAATCGCTTAATTTTTTTTCTCTTTCCGGGTTGTTTTTGAGAAATATCTTTAAAAGTCCAAGCATCATTCCAAAGAAAATTATTAATAATAGCTAATTCTGCGGCTATAATTTTACTACGAGTTAAAGGTAAAGCTAAAGTGGTAGAATCACTGAGAAGATATAAAAATATCATATCGATAAATACTCCGCTTAAACCTACTACTCCAAAACGAATAAAACGGTTAATTTGCCATAAAGATAACCTTAAACGAATTAAGTGGCGAATATAGTCAATATACTGTTTTTTTGTTACCTTACTTTCCCCTTCTTGACGTTCTTGAAATACATAACCTACTTCTCCAATCCATGCTATTTTACCTCTCCCTAATACTTCCACTAAAATTTTATAACCTAAGGGGCTAAGATTACACCCAAATAAACATCGGCGACGTACTAAAAAATAACCACTCATGGGATCAGAAATTCTCCCAATTACTTCAGGTAATATAAATAATCCTAAAGTTTGTGCACCACGAGATAAAAAACGGCGTAGGATACTCCAATCACTTACTCCTCCTCCTTCGACATTTCGACTAGCTACGGCTAAATCTGCACCTTTTTGTATTTCTTCCCATAAATTTAATAATGTTTGTGGTGGATGTTGTAAATCTGCATCAATTACTCCTAATATTTCACCTCTGGCGACTTGCCAACCTCTAATTACGGCAGTAGATAATCCTTTTTCTTTTTCTCTACGCATGACTTTAAGAGAAGGATATTTTTCACTTAATTCTAACCCTACTTTCCATGTTCGATCGAGACTATCATCATCCACTATAATTAACTCATATTCTTGAGGAATAACTTGATCTAATAATTCAGTAAGTTGTGTGACTAAACTGGGAATATTTTTACTTTCGTTATAGGTGGGAATAATCAGAGAAAATAAAATTGGATCACTATGAGGAAGAATAGTTAAATTATTTATAGGTGTAGGAATTAAGCCGTTTGAAGTCATGTATTTGAATGGAAAATTATACGCTGTTGATAAAGGTAATTTTGACAGTTAAAACATTTCTTGTAAAAATATACTAGATATTAAAACCTCTAATGGCGATCGTAATTAAAATATTACCAGTAATATAGTAATCCTAAATAGGTTGTGTCTCAAAACAGAAAGATTTTGTAATTTATCATTGCTAAAAAGGATTTGGGCTAATTTTTGAGAATCTTTGACTGTTTACAACTCCTAAACAGATTGCCATAATAATATTTTGTTAAGATTAAATAAAAAATTTAGGTTTATCTCAGATTTTGTACCAGTATAATAAATAGTACTTAGACTAAACGGAAAAAATCAATTTTAGCAATTTTAAAATCAATTCTTGTCACTTTTCCCTCTTGTCACTGAGAATTTATGATTGAGGTGCAAGATCTAAATTTATTGTTGATTATAAAATAATGAAGGAAAAAACTAAGTTAAATTATCTTAAGTTAAAAGATTATCTAATAAAAAATCAATGGAAATTAGCAGATTTACAAACAAGAAAATTAATGTTAAATATTACAGGTGCTGATAAACGTCAAGATATTTTATTAACACAAAATGACTTAAATAATTTTCCTTGTGAACATTTAATACTTATCAATAATCTCTGGCAAAAACAGAGTCATAATCATTTTGGATTTACTATTATTAATCAAATTTATTTAGACTGTAATCAAGACTATAAATTGTTAGCTAAAAAAGTTGGTTGGTATCACAATAATGAATGGATAAAACAAGAAAAAATAAATTTTAGTTTAGAAGCACCTCAAGGACATTTACCACTTTCATGGTTAATTCCTAAAACTTTTTCTGTTTATTGGTGTTCTCGTTTTGCCAGTGCAGGATGGGGATTACTTTTAAATAGAATAAACCAATGTGATATAAAAAATTATGAATAAATGCAAACTTATTTATCTTAATTTTAAATAATAAATTTTTACTGTTGATAAGTTTCCATACTTTCCAATTGAAAACCTCTTAAAATATTTTTCCCTTTATTAACAATAAATTCATCTCCTTGAATAATAAGTAAATATTTTCCCGCATTAACACGATTAAGAAATGGTACAGTGTCTCCACTATTTTCTAAAAAACCACTACCACCTACAAAAAAACTACCCATAGCACCACCGATCGCCCCTAAAATACCACCTATGATATGATTAAAAGGCTCACCAGCCCAACCAAAAGTATCAATAGTAGTAATAGCATCAAAGGTAAAACCCCCAAAAAAACCGAAGGGAATTAACCAATAAGCCATTCTCATAGCATTTTTGCGTCCTTCTGCACTACGATCGAGAAAAGTAAAATCAGAAACACTTTTATAACCTTTACCAATAATAGATAATTGATTGAGAGAAACGCCCCCTTTTTCTAAAATAGTGTAAGCGGATTCTGCCTGAATACGATCAGATAATACTGCAATTAAATAATTCATCTTCAAAAATTTAATATAAAAGTTATTTTTTTAAGTAAGTACATCTCAAAAGTTGGTCAAGTCTTTAAAGAATTGAACCGAATAAAAAAGACTACTTAAAGAGTAGCCTAAAAATAGTTATAATTTTAACAATGGAAAAAGATTAATTACGGAAATTTTTACGACGATTATCTCCATTACCTTCTTCTCTAGGTTTCGCTTTATTTACCTTCATTTGTCTGCCCATCCATTGAGCACCATCCAAAGTTTCAATAGCCTTGTCTTCTTCATTATCATTAGACATTTCCACAAAACCAAAGCCACGCATTCTTTTCGTTTCACGATCGACAGGTAAATATACACGCTTAACTTCACCGTAATCAGCAAAGACTGCTTGTAAATCTTCTTCTGTTACATCATAGGATAAATTCCCTACATATATGGACATAAACTTGCTCCAAAATCTTAATTTACACTGAGATAATTGAGACGACGGACATGAATCTTTCCATATTGCACGAGGAATAACCTTTCAAGACTGGAATCAAACACTGTTACCGAACCGAACCTCAAATTAACACTACTTTCAATTTATCATATTCAGGAAAAGATTGTCTTTAATTTAGTGCTAAAAAACAGAAAGAACATAAGAACACTTTAATAAAAATATTTTAGGTTTAAGATAAAATTTTTTGCGGATCAGTACCATAGGTTAAACTATAACTAAAAACTCAATTAATCCTAATAATATGAAACTCAAATCATTGTTTTTCGGTTTTATCCTTACCTTTAGCAGTGGCAATTTTTTTAATTCCCTTCAAGCACAAACGCCATCAAATTCTCAAAACACTCCTGTTTCTAATGATGTAAAAATAGATTTTACTAATCTTACTCAATTATTAACAGATCAAAATTGGCGTAGGGCAAATGATGAAACCAGACGTATTATTCTCCAAGCGACAGGTAGGACATCTGTGGGTTGGATTCCTCCCTCAGATTTACAAAATCTTTCTTGTTCCAATTTGAAAACGATCGATACACTATGGAAAGAAAATTCTAATGGTAGGTTTGGTTTTAGTGTGCAATTTCCTATCTATGTAGAAACAGGTAATCGCCCAGGGCGACTGGTTAGTGATGATGCCTTTAATCGTTTTGGTAATCGTGTCGGTTGGCGTAAAAATGAGGATTGGATTATTTTCATTGAGAATCTTAACTATACCGATAATGCACCTATTGGTCATTTTCCTAATCCTCGTCCAGAATATTCTATTACTGGGGGTAGATTGCTTTACTCTACATTAGCCCAAAGAATGGTGGAATGTAATTTAGTTACTTATGAGAAATAGGTACTTGTCGAGATAAATTGAAAATTATTGACAGTGAATGTCTGACTTTAACTTAATTTGATACACAAAACGTAAAATATCAATCATAAAAGTATCGGTTACAATCACATTAATAAGCAATACTCCAAAATTAATTTAATATTCGATCGATGATTTGATTTATAGTTCTAAGAGGTTTTAACTTCTTGCTTATGCCATTATCAATAATCATTCGTTACTCCTATGAAGAAAAAACTATTTATCTCCAGAAATATTGTTACTACTATGTCTATTTTTGCGATCGCAATATCTGGATGTAGTGAAAAAAAAACCGAAACTCCAGCCCCTCAACCGATTCCCGTTAGTTTAACAACCCTCGAAACAGGAAAACTAATTGATAGTACAGAATATGTTGGGACTTTAGAAGCCGTTAGTCGAGTCAATTTAGCTCCTGAAATTAACGGTAGAATCATGACAATAGCAGTGAGAGAAGGTGATTTTGTAACACAAGGGCAATTAATTGCAGAATTAGAGCCTACTCAACAACAAGAAGATGTATTTGCTGCATCTGCCAATGTACAAAGTCAAATTGCTGCCTATAATCAATCACAATCGGAATTAAAACAAAGAGAAGGAGAAAGAGATAGTTCTTCATCTCAAGTAGCAGGACTGAAAGCTGATGTAAGTAGAGCGGAGGCTAACCTCAAATCCGCTCTTGCCGATTTACAAAGAGCCACTGCCGATTTAGAATTAGCCCAGATAAACTTCGATCGATCCAAATTTTTAGTAAATTCTGGAGTATTACCCACTCAGGATTTAGATGATAAAACTAGAGACTTGAATAGTGCTAAAGCTACTGTAACCGCCAGAGAAGAAGCCGCCCAAGCGGCACGATCGCAAGTTCAAACTACCAAAGAATCTCTTAATTCAGCCCTTAGTAATTTAAAAGTGGCACAAGAAAGAATACAAGGGGCAAAATCTAATATGGATAGAGCAAAAGCCAATATTGATGAATCAAGAGGCAATAAAGGTAGTATTGAGCAAAACTTGATTTTTAATAGAATTGTTGCTCCTGTCGATGGTATTGTGGGGGATTTTAATAAGAAAAAAGTAGGAGACTATCTCAATCCCGGGGAAACATTTACGACGATTACTAATAACGATAATTTCCTTCTCAATGTTAACGTACCCATAGAAAATTTACCTCGTTTAAAAATTGGTCTTCCCGTAGAAATTCTTGGAGATAACAATACCCCAGTTGTATCAGGTAGTATTAGTTTTATTTCACCTTTGACAGATCAGAATAATCAGTCTATCACTGTTAAAATTAGCTTTGTCAATGATGGTAGTTTTAAAGACGAAAAATATGTTCGCGCTCGTCTGATTTGGGATACCAAACCCGGTGTTTTAATTCCCACCAACATAGTTAGTAGTTTGGGAGGACAAAAATTTGTCTTTGTAGCGAAACCAGGAGAGTCAGACACTTCCCTTACCGCTAAACAAGTTCCTATTACTATTGGTGATATTCAAGGACAAGAGTATCAAGTACTTTCAGGAGTTCAACCCGGCGATCGAGTTGTTACATCCCGTATTTTAGACTTGAGAGATAATACCCCTATTACAGAGGCACAATTAACCTCTAGCAATAAGAGGGAATAAATCATTTTTATTAGCCTACTTTTAGTCGTTTAATCAAGATATTACTATAAACTTCGATTTTTAGACTTGTTGCTGAATGTACAGTGTTAAGCAAATCAAAAGATTTTTTCACCCTAACTAACAAGGGAATATTTCTGTGCCATTTTTTTTAACATCTGATTAGAAACACAACGACGCTCAGAACAGTAACCCATAAGGTTAACACCATTCATCATTTTTACAGTGCTAACACGCACCCGAAAATCATCCGTAATAAACCAACATCTTTCCATACCCTGATTTTTTTCATATTCAGTGATGATAGTTAAGACACCATCGGGAGAAAAATTATATTGACAAACGACTGGAATCCCTTCCACATAACCTTTATTACGAAGAAATCTACCACGGGTTTTATCTTCTTTATCAGGAATATCCACTAAAATGGCCGCCCAATTCGGGTTCGGATTAGGATCGTCTAAATTATCCTGCCATAAAAAACTAGCACCACCAACGGGTAAATCTCGATCGATATTTTGTTCTTCACATACTTTGATGATGCGAGTATCATTTTTATCTAAAACTTCAATAATAATATTAGAATCTCCAGATTGTTCAGCAGTAGTATCAAAATGATGTACAGTTCTTTGAGAAAACCAAGTTCCTTCACTTTTACGAAAGAAATCCATCATTGTCATGGGTGGTTTTAGTTGCATAGACTTTTAGAGTTTTTTGTTAAACTTGTTGATAAAATAGGCTTGATTGCTTTCTTTAGTAATGTTAAGAAAATGAGAGAAAATCTTGTTTATTACTAATAAAACCTTATTATAGATTCAAAATACATCCTTTAAATTCTTAAACTTCTTCATAATTAGATACAGTTGTTAACTTTCCTAACATTGAATTTTTAATTAAATATGTCATTATCTCAAACTCATTCCTTATCGGAAATTTTAACTATTATCAAACAAGATAAAAATTTATCTCAAGCAAATCTCCAAAATATGGATTTATCTGGATTAGACTTGTCGGGAGTAAATTTTACGAAAGCTAATCTTATCGGTGTTGATTTTTGTAAAGCAAATCTCAGTGGTGCTAATTTTCAGTATGCAGATTTAAGAGGCGTAAATTTAAAAAATGCGAATCTTAACAACTCCAATCTGGAAAATGTATTGTTACATCGAGGATTACTTCAAGGTTGTAATCTAACAAATGCTAATTTAGATGGTGCAAAATTAATTCTTGCTTACTATGATAGTGAAACAAAATGGCCGGATAATTTTGATTATAAAAAATCTGGTGCCGTAGGGCCACAAGCGAGTTTAAGTGGAGTTTTTCTCAATACTGCTAATTTGCGAAATGTTGATTTAACAGGAGCGAATTTACGAGGTGCTTATCTTAGTGGTGCAGACTTGACGGAAGCAAATTTAACTCGTGTTGCTTTCAGTGGTGCAAATTTGAAATATGCGTTTTTGACAGGGGCAAATTTACAAGATGCCATCTTTGTGGGTGCAGAATTGGAGGGGGCAGATTTACGAGGTTGTAATTTAAAAGGAACTAATTTTGAAAATCTTAATAGTATTGCCGGTGCAGATTTTTCCTTTGCCCAAGGATTAGACGAAAAAACCCTAGCTATTCTTTCAAGTTTTCCACCTCAAGAGTTGAATACTTGGAATGCTTTTACTCGCAATAATACGAAAACCAGTCTTTCTCTTAATGATCAATAATTGGACAAAGAAGAGCTGAAAATAAAAATTTATAGTAATTATTAATATGTCTAAAACAGAAGTTAAATACACTGCTAATTTTATTCAATTATCGGAAACTGAAACCGATGAGTTACTTCAAAAAGTAGAAGAAAAATTATTTACCCATAGTTTTGATTTTGAAGATCATGATACGATCGCCAGAATGGTAGAAAGCATGGGAGATAAGCGAGGTATGACTCGTTTAAAATTTGCAGAAAGATTGGGCATAATTGGTAAACCAGCCGTGCCATTTTTATTAGAGGCTTTAGCTAATCATCCTAATCCCGTAGTGCGTAGAGCAAGTGCGAAAACATTAACCCTTATTGCCGATCCTACTGCTGTTCCCTATTTAGTATATGCTCTTTTACATGATGAAGATACAGTGGTGCAAGGCTCTTGCATAGGTGCTTTAGCTAGAACGGGAGAAGCATCAGTGCCAGAATTATTAAAAATCATAGCTGATTCTGAACAAAATGAAACAATTAAAGGTCATGCGAGTTGGGCTTTAGCTTTTATTGGTTCACAGGCTTCAGAATATTTATATCAAGCAATGAATTCTGATTCTGTGGATGTTCGTTGTGCTGTGATTGGTGCTTTAGGTAGTTTAGTTCAAGAGAAAGAAGATGATGAGGCATTAAAAATTTTAGTGGATTGTTTAAAAGACTCTGAAACAATTATTCGCAGTGAAGCGGCGGCGATTTTGAGTAAAGTAAATAAGCCTTCTCTAATTTCAGATTTAGTTCCCTGTTTACAAGATTCTGAACCAGAAGTGAGAAAAGCAGTGGCTTTGGCTTTGATGAAAATAGGCGATCGAACGACCTTAGAACCTTTAGAAAATGCCTTAAATCAGGAAAAAGAGGAATCCATTAAACCGATATTTAATCTTGCTATTAATCAAATAAAAAGAAACTGGGAATAATCTATCGAACCTATTTTAGATCTCAATAATAAGCAATAAGTATTTCTCCTGAGGGGGCGACAATGAAGCTAAAAAGACTATGCTGTAAGGGATTGAACATGGTAATCTGGATAAAGATGAGATATTTTCAGTTTGTATATTAATAATAATAGAAAAAGATGTTTCAACTTCCCCAAGATTATCAAGATAATTTTAAAAAGCAGTTTAATTTACCTCAATATTTAACTCTTTGTCTTTTAGTTAACTTACTCCAAAATCTTAAAACTGTTAGGTTAGAAGAAATGGCAAAACTTTTTCCTTATCCGATTAAATTAAGAAGTAGAATTAAAAAGTTACAAAGATTTCTAAGTCTGGAAAATTGGAAAATTGAAACTATCTGGTTTCCTATTTTAAAATCATGGATTATTAATAATTGGGAATCGAAAAAAGTTATCTATTTAGTAATTGATAGAACACAGTGGCAAAATATTAATATATTGATGGTAAGTTTAGTTTATAATCAAAGAGCTATTCCCATTTATTTTACATTACTAGATAAAAAAGGAAGCAGTAATTTATTAGAACAAAAACAAGTATTAGAACCGAGTATTAATTTATTAATTGAATATAAAATAATCGTTTTAGGAGATAGAGAATTTTGCTCTGTAGATTTAGCAAAGTGGTTATCACTAGAGAAACAGGTTTATTTATCTCTACGTTTAAAAAAGAGCGAATATGTCGAATTAGAATCTGATATATGGTTTCGATTAAGTGAATTAGGTTTATGTCCTGGATTCTCTGTATATTATCGAGGAATAAAAGTTACAAAAACGAAGGGATTTTCAGGAATTAATTTAGCAGCAAAGTGGAAAAAAAATTATCGAAATAAATCTAGCAAAGAGCCATGGTTTATTCTCACAAATTTAGCAAGTATGTCGGAAACAATCTCCGCTTATTCCAAAAGAATGGGCATCGAAGAAATGTTTAGAGATTTGAAATTAGGCGGTTATAATTTAGAGAGTACAAAAGTCAATAATGAACGACTAATTTCTTTAATTATACTAATAACGTTATCCTATAGTTATTCAACATTTATAGGAGAAGAAATTAAAAGAAAAGGAATAAGTGAATATCTAGTTCGTCCGACTGAAAAAGGTAGAAAATATAAAAGAAATAGTGATTTTTCTATTGGTTTAAATGCCATAAAATGGCTAAGTGAAATCTGCTTTTTCCAAGAACAATTAGAGGAGTTAACCTCTTTATTTCCTCAGAAACACTCCTATTATCGTCAAGGTATGAGGGCTATTTCCCTTATCCAATCTGCATTATGAGTGCTTTGTCGTCCCCTCAGGTATTTCTCCTATCTCCTAACCCCACCAAAAAACTTTTTCACCCTTTGCCTATTTACCAATTGATAATTGACAATTAATCCATTAAATGTTTAATTAAAGCCTTCTCTTTTTAAGGGAAAAAAGATAAAAGGTTGACTTTTTCTAATTCAATCCTCTTCTCTTTTAGCTAGAGGTAACTGTCAATTGTACATTGTTGAAATTTTATTTCCACTTATCCACTTGTCCACCCCTATAGAGTTCCTCTAATTTTTGGAGATTGTCATTGAGGGTATATTTTTCTAAGACTCGATTTCGAGCTTTTTTTCCTAACAAAGTTATCATTTCTGGATGGTGGACAAATAAAGGTAGAATCGTTTTTAATTGGCTTGTAACTTCATGGGTGCTTAAGACAATACCAGCATGAGCTAAAACTTCTCCATCGGCACCAGCATCAGTAGCGACACAGGCTAAACCACAAGACATTGCTTCGAGTAAAGATAGAGATAAGCCTTCGACTAGAGAAGGTAAAATAAAGACATCTGCACCTCTTAAAATGTCGATGCGTTTTTGATCATCGAGAATCGCACCCAACCAAATAACGCCATCTACTTCGTTATATAGAGGTTTTAATGTTGGTGTTAAATTACCATCCCCAATAATAATTAATTTCCCGCTAACATTCATTTCAGCTTGTTTCCATGCCTTTAGTAAGGATTCTACATTTTTTTCTGTGGCTATTCTTCCTTGATAAACATATATTTGTTCTTGAGGATATTGTTCTTTAAAATAAGATTTACCCGGAGAATATTTTTGACTATCGACTCCATTGGGTATAATAACTAATTTTTCAGCCGGTACTCCTAATTTTATGAGTAAATCTCGTTGCAGTTCCGAAAACACGATCGTGCAATCATATTTAGCTAAACAGGGTGCATAAAGTTGATAAGTTAAATATTGAGTGCCAGATTTTATATTGCGCCAACGACTATCAAAGGGAGGATGAAAAGTTGCCACTAGGGGGATTTTTAATTTTTGACAAACTTCCGGGAGGGTAAAATCGAGGGGAGAAAGAGTTAAGGAAGCATGGACTAAGTCTGGTTTTAATTCTTGTAGCGATCGTAATAAAATTTTACTAGATTTAGGAGCATGAATAGTATAAATTTGAGATTTGTAGAGAAAAGGAAGATTAACTTCTGCTAAATAGTTTTCTGGGCTAGATTCTTCATTTTCTTGGCTAAAGTGAAGAAAACTAACTTGATAGCCTCTATCTAACAGAGCGTTAGTAATTTCTCTGCTATAGGTAACGTTTCCGCAAAAAGGAGATTTTTTTCCTAGCCAAGCAATGTGCATTCAATTGATCTTTTTTTGATAAATGTTAACTTAAATAAAATTTTATGAAAGTTAGTTAATAATTATGACTTTAATTCTTTCATTGGTCAAATCTTGATACTGAATAACTTTAATTCTCTATTTCTAATTCCTCATTTATGTCAGAAATCATCGTTATCAAAATTGGTACATCTAGCTTAACTCGTGCAGATTCAGGCAATTTAGCTCTATCTACTATCGCTTCTCTAGTGGAAACTTTAACTAGCTTACGTCAAAAAGGCTATCAAGTTATTTTAGTTTCTTCTGGTGCTGTAGGAGTAGGTTGTGCTAGATTGAATATTATCGATCGACCAAAAAACATTAATCTCAAACAAGCTATCGCTGCGGTAGGGCAAGGCAGATTAATCCGAGTATATGATGACTTATTCAATAATTTAGGACAACCGATCGCTCAAATTCTCCTCACTCGCAGAGATTTAATGGACAGAAGTTGTTATGTTAATGCCAACAATACCTTTAATGCGTTACTAGATTTAGGGGTAATTCCCATCGTCAACGAAAATGATACCGTAGCGACAGAGGAATTAAAATTTGGAGATAATGACACTTTATCAGCTTTAGTGGCTAGTTTGGTGAAAGCAGACTGGTTATTTTTACTCACTGATGTAGATAAACTTTATTCTGCTGATCCTCGTATTGTACCCTCTGCTGTTCCCATTGATTTAGTTAACAGTCAAGAATTTTCACAATTACAAGTTGAGGTAACTAATAGTGGTAGTGGTTGGGGTACTGGGGGAATGGTAACAAAATTAAGAGCGGCGAGGATTGCCTCTAGTGCTGGAGTGACAACAGTAATTACTAATGGTAAAAATCCTGATAATATACCTAGAATTTTAGCAGGAGAGTCGATCGGGACAAAATTTACCGCTCAACCCAAAACGGAAAATGCCCGTAAGCGTTGGATAGCTAACGGATTAGTCACGATGGGGAAAATATATTTAGATGATGGAGCAGTTAAAGCTTTATGTACTAAAGGGAAGTCTTTATTAGCGGCAGGAATTACCAAAATTGAAGGAGAATTTAGTGCTTCCGAAGCGGTAGATTTAGTTAATCAAGAAGGGCAAGAAATTGGTAAAGGTATAGCAAATTATAGTCACGATGAACTAGAAAAAATTAAAGGACAAAAATCCTTCGATATTTCCACAATTCTGGGCTATTATGGTGTAGAAACTGTTATTCATCGAGATAACTTAGTGATTTTTGAATAAAAATTCTCTATAAATTAACTTGCAGGTTTC
This sequence comes from Geminocystis sp. NIES-3709, assembly GCF_001548115.1. Lineage (GTDB taxonomy): Bacteria > Cyanobacteriota > Cyanobacteriia > Cyanobacteriales > Cyanobacteriaceae > Geminocystis. The sequence continues at coordinate 1,972,597 of NZ_AP014821.1, forward strand.
TTGTATTATGTGTTTTTTTGAAATAAAAGCGTAACAAATGTTACTAAGTCAAATTAAATTCTTTGGGCAAACATTTGTCTTAACACATCTGCTGGATCGATGTAATTACCATTGTACATCAAACCCCAGTGTAAATGAGGGCCTGTAGTTCTTCCCGTCATTCCTACCCTTCCAATTCTTGCCCCTGCAGGAATATTTTGTCCTAGCGATAACATAATACCACCACTTCGATCGATTAAAACTAATCCCCTTGAGGTATTTTCGACTGAACCCATTAAATGACAATAAACATGAGTCCAATTACCTGATTGAACTTTAATCATTGTGCCACAAGCTGTGTTGTCAGATAGACCAACTACTTGTCCACTCCACCAATTGCGGACATAACTGCCTAATGGTGCCGCTAAATCTAATCCCTGATGAAATTGTCTTTGTCTGGTAACTGGATGAGTTCTATACCCAAAACCAGAAGTATAGGCTTGAAAATTCTCTACGGGAAATGATGCTTGTCGCCAAGAAGCAGTAACAGAAATAGTTTGAGCTTGAGCTTGACTGGTTTCTGATTTTGTAGTGGCAAAGTTATAACCAATAATTAAAGTTAATGTCGTTATTAATAAACTCAATGAAATTTTAGACTTCAATAATTTTGAAATCGATCGATTTATTTTTACTATCAGATTCAACATTACTCCTCACGCAATTTTTATTATGGCAATTAATTATAATAAGCTGAAACCAATTATGCAATTACTGATTAAGTAGATTAATTCTCAAAATCCTTTTAGAAGAGATAAGCTAAGACCTATTTAATACTCCTTTTTTTAGCTCTAAATCTTTTGCTGTAAAAGGTTCAGAATTGCAAACTAGGTGCGTATTAGCTTAGAGATTGCTCATCAATCAAATTTTTCAGTATAATTAGCGACTATCCTCAAATTCTCATTATCTATGTCAACTCCCCAACCAATAACGATCACAATTGTAGCCTCTCGTAATTTTATTGATTGGTTACAATCTCAACAAATAAGTCTCAGTTTTACTACTTATCAAAGTTCTCGTCTCATGTTTTTAGGAGTGAATAATGAAGGTGGTATCTCTGGTTTTGAAAGGGTTTTCGATCGAGCCATGGGACTCTATAGCACTTGTGAGCGTATCTATCTTAGTTCTAGGTATCAAATTTGGCAGTTAGATAATGTTTTAGAATCAGGACAATTATACCAAGGATACGATCGATTATATATTCCTCGTATTGCTTACACAACGGGAGACATTGACATTCATGATTTAGTTATTGATACCTCAGCAAATTCCTCAAAAATTATTTTTATAAGTAGCACTTTAAATTGTATCGCTACTGTCAGCGATCGTCATAGTTGTTTGCCTTTGTGGAAACCCTCTTTTATTTCTAGTCTTACCAATGAAGATCGTTGTCATCTCAACGGATTAGCCTTAGTAGATGGAAAACCTCGTTACGTCACTGCCTGTAGTCGCTCAGATGTAGTGGATGGATGGCGTGATCGAAGGGATAATGGGGGTTGTGTGATTGATATAACAACGAATGAAATTATTGCCACAGGGTTATCGATGCCTCACTCTCCTCGTTGGTATCAGGGTAAATTATGGGTTTTAAACTCAGGAACAGGGTATTTTGGTTATATTGATCAAAAACAAGGTATTTTTCAACCTGTAACTTTTTGTCCTGGGTTTTTGCGAGGATTAGCTTTTATTGATAATTATGCCATAGTGGGATTATCCAAACCAAGAGGAGGAGATAAAACCTTTTCAGGGTTAACTTTAGAAACTAATTTAACAGGTAAAGATGCAGAGCCTCGCTGTGGTTTAATGGTTATAGATTTACAAAAAGGCGAAATTACGGATTGGGTGAGGTTAGAAGGAGAAGTCACCGAACTTTATGATATACAAATTTTACCAAATGTTAAACATCCTTATGCTTTGGGATTCTATACTGATGAAATCAGCAGAATTATAACTCTTGATCCTAATTCTCCCCTACTAAGAAAAAAAGATGTGATTACATCATCTCAAAATGACACCCAATCTATACTCGATCAAATTTATGAACAAAGCTCTTAGATATGATCGAGTTACTTATTGATAATTTACTTTTAATTTGAGATAATTTTCACTTAAAGCTATCAAAATTATTGTTAATAATAAGCTCAATAAACTACCATAAATATCGAAAGAATAGATTAGTCCAGCTATGACGATCGTGGTTAATATATAAGTTGATGCTACAGCTTGATGAGACCATCCCGATTGTTGTAGTCGTTGATATATATGCGTACGATGGGCTTCAAAAATATTTTCTTTCCTAATTAAACGACAAAAAATAGTATAAATTGCATCTCCCACTAAGGGTAAAGTGATAAAAATTGCTGACCAAGATAAATTAATATTATCAGTATTTTGAAGTAGCACGATCGCGATCGCTCCACCTAAAAAAGTACTCCCGACATCTCCCATAAATATTTTAGCTGGAGACCAATTCCAGTACAAAAAACCTAATAAAGTAGAGACAAGAATCAACCATTGGTATTGTTGTAAATAAATTGCTAAAAAAGAAAATTGTACAACACAAACTCCTGCCACAATACCATCTAAACCATCCATAAAATTGTAAAAGTTTATCAGTGCAGTGAATCCGATTACCGTTAAAATCGTAGCAATAATAATACCAGCCAAGCCTAAGTTATTAAAAGGTAGGGGAAAAATACCATAACGAATGACAGCAAAAACAGCAACGGCTAATTGTACTCCATAACGAAGACGAGAAGGAAGATTATATCGATCGTCCAAAAAGCCTATTATAGTTAAAGGTAGAAGGATTAAAGGTAAAAATATATCAGATTTTATTGGTAAAACAGGTAATAAGGCGATAACAATTATCCCGATAGTAAAAGCAATAACGAATCCTAAACCTCCTCCTCTGGGAGTTGGATTTACATGAGAACTACGATCGTTAGGAATATCTAACAGTTGTTTACTAAAATTTTGGATAATGAGAAAAACCAATAGTAAACTCAATAAGAAACTAGCAATTAAAAGAGATATAGTAGGAATCATATTTATAGGTTTACCTTCTCACAAAAACCATTAATTATCATCACTAAGAATAGCATAACTAACGTCAGTGCCTAATATTTTATATAATGTACTATTAGTTTTTTTGTATATTTTTAAGAAAAATTAAGGCAAAGACTTTAAATCCTCGCCTATTACCTTACCTGTTATTTATTCTCATTAATAAACTTATCTACAAGTTAGCTTAATCTGGTATTTTCCGTAGAATTAGGAGGAAGTTTTTTTCTTTTTTCTACCATGATTAAGAAGATATAAACTACTACTAAATAAAGCAACACCAAAAAGGGAATCAGCATAATAATAAATCCTCCATTAATTAATATTATATTTTTAAAAATATGCCCGATCGAACCTAAAAAATAGAGCAATATGATTAGTTAAGAATAAAAAGTTTAATCATATTTTGAGCAGGATTTTATGCCTACACAGAAAAACCTAATGTAGTTATGCAAGTCACCTAAACTATTCTATATGAAAAGGTTAGAATTAATAAATGACATAACTGTTAAACGGTTTTTGATAGAAATGATAAAAAAGAAAAAACCTAAATTATCATAATAATTCCCTAAAAAAATACTGTAAAAAAAGGAAACTTTTATTCAAAAAATAGAATAAAATAATATCAATCCTTTCTGTTATATTCAATCCAAAACCAAAAATATTAATGGAATAAATAAAATTTCCAAAATAATTTGGCAATGAAATATACTTATTTACAGATTTATTACCGTCGAGATAAATCATTTTCTATTACTGACAAGTGTTGGAAAATGTATTATCCCAAAATTTTTGTCCCTAAGAATCCACAATCGAAAGTTCATGATAATAAACGATCAAGTATATCTTACTTAGTAACTTTTAAGTATATGGATTTTTCCTTATTTTAGATAAAAGAGTTTTCTCTTTATCTACTACAGAAGATGTATTAAGGACATTTACACTCTGATATTTTTGCTATGACAGAGATTGTCATCTACATTTCTACCATAACATAAATTGACATAAAATTATTAAGATAAAAAACTTTTTTTCTTTTTCCATAAACCCTGATAAATAAGCATTTTTACTGTATATTAACAATGACTTATAGGAAAAAAAATCCTAAGACGATCTCAGGAAGGGAAACGATAGCTTAAAATAACAATAAGATATGTGAACTTTCGTAAACTATTTTTATAAAAAAACTACTCATCAATGACAACTGCAACCTCTCTATTTGACCCGGTAGAAAACGATTTATTATTACTAATAGATAACCTAACCAGTTTAGTACAGGCGCAACATCCCATTTTAGGTGCGGCAGCAGAACATTTATTTAGTGCGGGAGGTAAAAGAATCCGTCCTGCGATCGTGCTGTTAGTCTCTCGTGCTACTATGATAGGATTAGAAATTACTCCAAGACATAGACGATTAGCAGAAATAACTGAAATGATACATACTGCTAGTTTAGTCCATGATGACGTAGTAGATGATGCAGAGTTAAGAAGACAAGTACCAACCGTTAACACTTTATTTGGTAATCGCATCGCTGTATTAGCAGGAGACTTTCTTTTTGCACAATCTTCATGGTATTTAGCAAATTTAGATAATCTACAAGTAGTAAAATTATTATCTGAGGTGATTAGAGATTTTGCAGAAGGAGAGATTCAACAGGGATTAAGTTGTTTTGATACAGATGTAACACTAGAAAAGTATTTACAAAAAAGTTATTTTAAAACCGCTTCTTTAATAGCAAATAGTGGCAAAGCTGCGGCTATTTTAAGTGATGTGGGAGAAGAAACTGCAAACAAAATCTATAGTTATGGACGTAATTTAGGATTAGCGTTTCAAATAGTAGATGATATATTTGATTTTACCGCTTCTGCGGAGGTTTTAGGCAAACCTGTAGGTTCAGATTTAGCTAGTGGTAATCTCACAATTCCCATATTATTTGCAATGGAAGAAAAACCCTCTTTAAAAATTTTGATAGAGAGAGAATTTAGTGAGGAGGGCGACTTACAACAAGCCTTAGATTTAGTTAATAATAGTAATGGTATCGAAAAATCAAGAGCATTAGCTTATCAATATAGTCAATTAGCCTTAGAAGATTTAAAATGTTTACCTAAGTCTCCTGCGAAAGAATCTTTAATTGATTTAACAGATTATGTTTTGAGTCGTATTAAATAACCATTTAATAATTTTACAATAAAAATAATTTGAGAATTATTAACTATTATTTAAAAATTGACCAACTATAAAAAAATTGATATAGGAGCAAATAATTTTGTCTTGTCTAAACAGTATATGTATTTATAGCTATTGAATCAAAAGAAGGTATTTATAAATGGAATTGATTGTTAATTGTTAATTACTAAATTTAACCATTAATTAAACATCAATAACAGTAATCCAATCTCTATATTCAGGCTCTCTATTTTCTGTAATAGCAGTTAATTTTTCTTTAATTTTTAGAGTAATATTTTTCTCTTGAGGAAGGTAATAATTTTCTACTCTTTTAACGGGGGTAACTTTTGCCGCAGTACCACATAAAAAAACTTCATCAGCTATAAATAATTCTGTTTTATCTATGTCTCTCTGTTCAATTTCTATCTCTAAATTTTTTGCTATAGTCAAAATACTATCTCTAGTAATTCCTTCTAAAATATCTTGATCAAAACTAGGAGTAATTAATTTATTATTTCTTACCATAAAAATATTCATTCCAGTAGCTTCACATACTTTACCTTTAGAGTTCATCAAAATTGCCTCATCAAAACCACTGTCAACGGCTTCAGTTTTAGCTAAGGCGGAGGTAATATATGCTCCACTAATTTTACCTCTTAAGGGCAAACTACGATCTTCTTGACGATACCATGAACTAATACGACAACTAATACCATCGGGAGAAAGATAATCTCCCATTTCTAAACCATAGACAAAAAAGTTTTTTTCAATATTATGAAGCCTTGGTGCAATACCTAAATCTGAGGTATAAACAAAAGGACGAATATAAAAAGGTTTTGTTGGTTTATTTTTGCCGACGAAATCTTTTATTACTTCTTCAATCTTATTAGGTAATACTTCGTAGTGTAAGTATTTTGCACTATTACTTAATCTTTGACAATGACGATCTAAACGAAATAATAACACTTGTTGAGGATTGCTAGGATTAATTGTACCTCTTAATCCTCCAAATGCTCCTGTACCATAGTGTAACGCATGGGTGGCGATCGAGATATTAGCTTCTTTAAAGGGGATAAATTTGCCTTCAAAATAGGCGATGGGTAAAAAATCTGACATCATTTGTGATTTAACAGTCTTTTGATAGATCCTTTAATCATATCATCAAAGGAGATACTATATAGGAGACAGGATGACTGAATGACAGGGTGACGAGGAGAATACGAAAAAATTTATTAATACCTAATACCTAATGCCTAATTAATTGATAGCCAATAAAAGCGGAATGGAGATAATACTAATTGATCTTTAAACATGGTAGGAGATTCTCCAGAATATAGATCAATAATAATATTATTATTCATATCATTTAATCGAAATAAATTATGGTGCATTTCTGCTAAGTTTAGATATTGATAACTAGCATCAAAATTTCCAATCACTAATATGTGATTTTTTCCGTGAATATCTAATCTTAAAAAAGCAAATAAATGAGGGTTGCTAAGATTAATTAATTCTCGATTATTAAAATCTCCAAAAGCAGATATTTCTTTTCTTACCTTAATCATTCTTTGTAAAGCCGTAAAAATAGTATATTCGATCGAGCCTTCAATTTTTCTTTTTTGTGCTTTTTGCCAATCAATTTTCGGACGATGCGCCCATCGAGTATCATTAGCTTTACTGAGGTTTCCCATAAAAGAATAATCATTAAGAGTGCCGATTTCATCACCGTAGTAGATAAGAGGAATACCACCAAAGGAAAAAATCATGGCGTGGAGTAATACTATATGTTGAATGCTAAGATCAATCTTATGTTGATTATTTTCTTCTAAGGCACTTTCTAAGCCTATTAAAGAGGTTAATGTGCCAGATATACGCGCATCATTATTTTTCGGATTTTGCCCAAATAATAAGCCTCTAGCGGCGGTATCCTCGAATTTTCCGGAGAAGTAGTTAAGCAAAAATTGACGATGCGATCGAGGCTCGTATCCTACTTGAAGTATATCATCATCAGTAAATCCTAAACCTATATCATCATGACACCTAATATAATTTAACCATGTGGCTCGTTCTAATTTATCTGGTAAATTTCGTACCCCTTGACGAATCAATTTAGCATTTTTCGTGGCTACTGCATCCCATAACAAAGCCATGAAGGTGGCATTATAAGCAATTTCACATTCTTTAGCGTTAATGGCATCTTCCCCAAAATATTTAACAATTTCTAAAGGTGCAACAATGGCTTCTGCGATAAATAATGTGCCGGGTGCGGTAACTTGACAACAGTCTTTAAATAGTTGTAACAGTATATGAGCTTCTTCTTCATTTTGACTACTACCGCCAATTTTTTTCCACAAGAAGGCAACCGCATCGAGACGCAGAATATCTACTCCTTGATTTGCCCAAAATAGTAAAATATCCAGCATTTCGATAAAAACAGCAGGGTTTTGATAGTTTAAATCCCATTGATAGTTATTAAATATTGTCATCACCCATTTACCCATTTCTTTATCATAGGTGAAGTTACCCGGTGCAGTTTGAGGAAATACTTCAGGCAAGGTTTTTTCAAACATATCAGGAATTTCTCGATTATTAAATATATAGTAATAATCCTGATACTTTCGATCGCCTTGTCGTGCTTTTTCTGCCCATTCATGTTCATTGGAGGTATGATTTACTACGATGTCTAAAACGAGTAAAATATCCCTTTCTTTCATCAAATTAGCAATAATTGAAATATCTTGTAAATCTCCTACTCTTTCATCAATTTTGTGATAGTTACTGACAGCATAACCCCCATCACTCGCATTTTTAGGACATTCTAAGATAGGCATAATATGAACTAAATTAACCCCCAACTCTGTGAAATAGTCAATTTTTTTGGCTAAATCGGGCAAGTCTTCAGCGAATCCATCCGCATAGAGTGTCATGCCTACCCATTTTTGATGGAGAAACCAGTTAAAATCTTTTTCCCTTGCTAAATCTTGTTGTTTAAGTAAGCTCGATCGCATGATATACTGACGTGCCATAACTTCTACTAGCTTTAGTAACTGATACTTGAAATCGTGACGTTTGCCGTAGAGTTTTTGAAAAAGAGAGAAAAGACTATAAAAATTAGCACCTAATCGAGTATAAAAGTGATTAAGTTCTTTATCAGTAATTTCTGGTTTAAGTTGATCTAAAATTTCGTTTAAGATTGAGTGAGATAGTTGTTCATACATGAGAATAATTTTATTTAACCAGTCTAATTACTATTTTTGAGGATACGTCTATTATTAAATTTAAGTCAAATATTCTACATCTATTTCTAGAATAATTACATCTCGATCTTTTGTTCATTATCATCATAAGTCATCGGGCTAATAATATTAATAGTTTGAACTCTAAGGGTTGTTATTCTTATCAATAAATCAATTACTGTCTTTTTATAATCAGCAAATCGATAATTATTAAACTTTTCTTCGATCGTTTTATCCTTATATTGTTTTAAAATATGCTCTAAAGCCCTAAGATTTCTTAATACTAAAGGCAGAATTTCTGTTAAATTTGTTAACCCATCAAGGATCATTGTATGATTAACTTTATCAGCTTTTAATTTAACTTTTATTTCCCCTCTCCCATCGCCGACAGATTAGGAAGAATAAGATCAATTTTCTTTAATTAATAAGGCTTAATATTTTAATATTTGAGGGATAAATTTATTAATTATTTCCCCAATTTGTTCACTCCCAAAAATTATCATAAAAAGGTATTTTTGGGAACTCTATCTTTAAATTTAGCTCATATTTGTCTATATTCTGGATTATGTTAAAAATTTATAAACATAATAAAAAATATCAATAGTCTGTTGAAGTCTATATCACCTAAGTTCGATATAATAATGAGTATGAAAACAATGATTTAGGGTAATAATGCTCAAAAACTATTGAAAGTTGCCGTAATTTTTTGTTAAATTTATAACCTCATTAAGACGCTGTTTGATGATCAAAAAACGACTTTGTTTTGTGCTAATTTGTTTAGCCGATTGATAGAAGGAAAAATCAGTTTGTAAAAGTCTTATATAACGATAAGTTTCCCTTTGCCAAGATTGAAACAATGATCGATTATTGACGGTTAAATCTTCACTGTTAAAAATCATAATTCTAGTATGTAAATAGTCTTGAATTTTTTGCCAAGATTGTTGAACTTCCAGAGAATTATTACTATTTTCAAAAAATAATAGATCAAAACTTTTAAGTAACTCTAACCAAATTGACAATTCTTGTTGATGTGATTTTGGTAACATTTACACTAAATTGAGTTAAAATTTAAGAAATTAATTAATACTAATATCAACCCCCTAACTGTCAAAGTAAATGGAAGAATAACAGTAGGGGTTAATGTCTTATCAATGAAAATAAAATATTAAATTTTCTTGAAAGAATGATTTTAGTTTCTGAAATTTTTTTTACTTGATCATCGCAGTTCAAGATTATAACTCATAATACTGAAATTTATCTTTTTTTCCAAATTATATGAATACAACAGTCCTAATTCCTGACACTAAACCTGTCAAAAAATTACATATTCCTAATTGGTTAAATAATTGTTTGATCGGCGACCAAAACGATCCCCATAATAGCCTAATATGTAAATCATTTCAATTTGCTCACAACTTACATGAAGGACAATATCGAAAATCTGGAGAACCTTATATAGCACATCCTATCGCTGTCGCTGAATTATTGAGAGATTTAGGGGGAGATAGCGAAATGATTGCGGCTGGATTTTTACATGATGTAGTTGAAGATACTGATGTTACTCCTGATCAAATAGAAGAACTTTTTGGGGCTAATGTGCGTAAATTAGTAGAAGCTGTGACGAAATTATCAAAATTTAATTTTTCTAGCAAAACTGAAAGACAAGCAGAGAATTTTCGGCGAATGTTTGTGGCAATGGCACAAGATATTAGGGTGATAGTGGTAAAATTAGCCGATCGATTGCATAATATGCGTACCCTTGATTTTTTATCCCCTGAAAAACAACGATTAATAGCCCAAGAAACTAAAGAAATTTTTGCACCCTTAGCCAATCGTCTCGGTATGTGGCATTTCAAATGGGAATTAGAAGATTTATCTTTTAAATATCTTAATCCGATAGAATACAATAACATTAAAGAATTAATCTCCGAAAGAAGAAAAGATAGAGAAGCAAGAATCAAAAAAATAACCGATATTATTAATGAACGTTTAGCAAATTTAGGTATTCATCCCGTAGAAGTCAAAGGCAGACCTAAACACTTATACGGAATATATCATAAAATGGAGACGCAAAATAAAGGATTTGACCAAATTTACGACGTTGCAGGTATCAGAATTATTGTCAATACTAATTACGAATGTTATCTTGCTTTAGCTGTAGTTCATGATGCTTTTCGCCCCATTTCAAATAGATTTAAAGACTATATTGGTTTACCAAAACCTAACCTATATCAATCTATCCATACTACTGTAGTTAATTCTAATGGCAACCCTTTAGAAATACAAATTCGTACTCAGGAAATGCACCATATAGCCGAATATGGTATTGCGGCGCATTGGAAATATAAGGAAACAGGAAATTCTCATAATACTAATTTATCTACTGATGAACAAAAATTTACATGGTTGCGTCAGTTATTAGATTGGCAACAAGATTTAAAAGACGCACAGGAATATGTAGATAATCTCAAGGAAAATTTATTTGATGATGATGTTTATGCTTTTACTCCTAAAGGGGAAGTTATTCCTTTGACAAGAGGTGCAACGGTGGTAGATTTTGCCTATCGTATTCATAGTCAGATAGGAAACCACATGAAAGGTGCGAGAATTAATGGAAGATGGTGTCCTTTGGATCAATCAATACAGAATGGAGATATAGTAGAAGTTGTTACTAGCAATAATAGTCATCCTAGTCTGGATTGGTTAAATTTTGTGGTGACACCTAGTGCTAAAAACCGTATTCGCCAATGGTACAAACGATCGCATCGGGAAGAAAACATTGCCAGAGGTAGGGAATTATTAGAGAAGGAATTAGGCAAAAATGGTTTAGAATCTCTACTAAAATCAGAGACAATGCAAAAAGTTGCTCAAAAATGTAATTTTCTCAAGGTAGATGATTTATTAGCCTCCCTTGGCTATGGAGAAGTAACTTGTATGCAGATTATTAATCGTTTGCGAGAGGAAAACAAGTTACAAAACCCCGAAAAACCAGAAGAAAAACCTTTAGGAGAAACTCCTTTATTAGCTACTCCCACAAAAATTAATAAAGAAATTAATGGGAATAAATATCCCATTTGCGGTATTGAAGGATTAATGTACCATATTGCAGGATGTTGTCGTCCTTTACCCGGAGAAAATATTATCGGAGTTGTTACCAATGTGCGAGGTATTTCCATTCATCATCAGGATTGCCCTAATTTAAGTACTATACCGGGGGAGCGTTTAATTCCAGTAAAATGGAATGGTTGTGATAAAAAAAGTCGTATTGCTACCTATCCTATTGATATAGTAATCGAAACGATCGATCGAGTGGGTATTTTAAAAGACATTTTAGGTAGATTAACAGATCAAAATATTAACGTTAGTAACGCAGGAGTCAAAACTGATTTTGGCAAACCGGCTTTAATTTCTTTAACTATTGATGTAAAAGATTCTACCCAATTTCAGTATGTTATTAATCAAATTAAAAACATGAGTGATGTCTTAAATATTCGTCGAATTAGTGAAGTTTCCGGTATCAATGCTAGGACATAATGAACAATTAAAAATGAAAGGAAAAGTAAAAAAAATAGTGAGGAGTTATTTACTGATTATTAATCTTAAAACATTCAAGTTAAATATGGTTTAGCTAAATCTCTCTTGGTATTACTTATGCAATAAAAAACAACTCCTTCAAGAGAGATCAAACCCGACACCTCTAAATTCTTTTACTCAACCTTAATAATACTTTCTACATAATCGATCGTAGTTTCTAAGGTATCATTAATAACTTGATAATCGAATTGATCTGTAACGGCTAATTCTTCTTTGGCTTTGGTTAAACGTTTAATAATAACTTCCTCAGAATCTGTACCTCTACCTCTTAACCGTTGTTCTAAAATCTCGATCGAAGGGGGTAAAATAAATATTGTGGTGGCTGAGGGGAAACTTTTCTTAACTTGTTTTGCACCTAATACTTCAATTTCCAGAATAACAACTTTACCTTTGTTGATTTCTTTTAATACGGGTTGTCGAGGAGTCCCATAATAATTTTCTGTATATTCTGCCCATTCCAATAATTTATCGTTAGTAATCATTTCTTGAAACTGAACACGAGACAAAAAATAATAATCTTTTCCATCAACTTCTCCCTGACGAGGATAACGAGTTGTTGCAGAAATAGATAGAAAAAAGTCAGGATATTTTGCTCGTAAAGCCTTAACTATTGTACCTTTGCCTACACCACTTGGCCCTGTAATAACAACTAACTTTCCCTTTTGAGTCATGGTAAAATTACAAATTATGAACCTATTAACTATGATTTATCAATATTAGTAATGAAACGATTAGCGACAGTTTCTGGTTGAATAGCTGACAATACAATATGACTGGAATCAGTTATAATTACAGCTCTAGTTCTTCTACCGTAAGTTGCATCAATTAACTGTCCTTTATCTTTAGCATCCCCTATTAAACGTTTAATAGGAGCAGATTCTGGACTGACAATAGCGATAACTCGATTAGCCGCCACAATATTACCAAAACCGATGTTAATTAATTTAGTATCCATAAATTTTGATGACAGTTAATATTTTTATTTCTTCAACCATCATATCTTTAAATATTGAGATTTACAATGATTTTTAGTCAATATTGCACAAAAATTGACATTTATTGCCATTTTTACCCTTAAACTTCGACTTTTAATAAACATTGTTTTGCCTGTTTTGCTAATTGCATCTTGTAACTCATTATCAAGGATTAATCTAATCAGATACTGTAGTTTTTACGTTATTAGAAGAAATTTCATGAGTTGAATTGCTAAAAAAGTCGATTCAATTAAAGAGAAAAGAGATATTAGAAATATGTGAAAGTCAATTATCAACATTTGAAAAAACCCCTATAATTTACTCATCAAAGTAGATTAAGTTTTATGATTGAGCAACTTTTTGGCAAAAAAACTGATTATCCTTATACCATCCGTTGGCATGAAAAAATCGCAGAAATTCCTCAATCTGCATGGGATTTTATGGCTTTACCTCTTGCAACTCCCTTTTTAGAGTGGGAATGGTTACACAATCTCGAAACTTCTGGTAGTGTTAAGCCTCGTACTGGTTGGCAACCTTGTCATTTAACTGTCTGGCGTGAAAATAATTTAATTGCCGCCGCACCACTGTATATTAAAGGTCATAGTTATGGTGAGTTTGTATTTGATCATCAATGGGCAGATTTAGCTTATCGTTTAGGTATTGAATATTATCCCAAACTTTTGGGTATGACTCCCTTTACTCCTGCTGTGGGTTATCGTTTCTTAATTGCCGAAGGAGAAGACGAGTTGAAAATTACTGAAATGATGGTTAATACGATCGATCATTTTTGCATAAAAAATAAACTATCTGGTTGTAATTTTCTTTTTGTTGATCCTCAATGGCAACCTATTATTGCTCAATTTGGCTTTACTGCTTGGATGCACCACAGCTATATTTGGTGCGATCGAGATTTTAGTAATTTTGATGATTATTTAAAAATATTTAACTCAGATCAAAGAAAGAATATTAAACGAGAAAGAAAGGCAGTTGATAAGGCTGGATTAGTAATAAAAAATCTAGTAGGAGATGAGATTAATCATTATTTATACCCTTATATTTACAAATTTTATAGTAATACTTGTGATAAATTTTATTGGGGTAGTAAGTACTTAAATAAACAATTTTTTGACCAACTTTATCCTAATTATAGTCATAGATTAATGCTAGTAGTTGCTTATCGAGAAAATGACGATCATATTCCTGTGGGAATGTCTTTTTGTATCAGAAAAGCAGAAAATTTATATGGTAGATATTGGGGTAGTTTAGCTGAATATGACTGTCTGCATTTCGAGGCTTGTTACTATAAACCGATCGAATGGGGAATCTCTGAAGGTATTAAAATGTATGATCCTGGAGCAGGTGGTTCTCACAAAAGGAGGCGAGGTTTTCCGGCAACTCCTAATCATAGTATGCACCGTTTTTACAATCGTAGAATGAGCAGTATTTTAAAACATTATATTGATGAAATTAATTTTGGCACAGGAGAAGAAATTAAGGCAATTAATGATGATTTACCCTTTACAAAAAAAGAAATAAAATTAGATTTATAATTTTAAAAATCTTCAAAATTTAATTTCTAATTAATAAATTACTAAAAAATAGTATTTAAGTCTAATTTATTATTTTAAAAAATGATTAATTTTTGAATAAACTTAAATAAATAGATAGATACTAACCATAAATCATTTATGATGATTTTGATTGTCTTCTCTAACCCTCTTTAAAATGATAAGAATGAACCTTTTATTCTCTTATAACTTCTATAGAAATACTATAATTTAAAATGTTATACTATTAATTTGTTATCTTAAATTTATCTAGTTTAAATAGATCTTATTTCTAACCTAAAATCTATTTAACAGGCATATTCAGCATCATTCATGATAGGGTTTTAGATTTAAAATTTTTGATAAGTATTCTATGTAACAGTATCTTGACAATTCATTCGTTATGCTTAGGTATTAAAGATTCATAACATTGGTATTCTTAAAGTGATTTATATTTCTATCATCGAAGGTAATCCCCATTTACGATCGCTGTTAGGTTGGCATTTACAACAGGTGGGATATATTACCCATCAGTACGGTACTATTCAACAAGCTAGAAATAGTTTAGTGAATCAAATCCCGACTCTAGTAATATTAGACTCAGACTTACCTGACGGTGACGGTATCGATTTTTGTCAATGGTTATATCAATCTCATCAGACATTAATTTTAATGTTGTCAGCAAAAATAAACGAGAAAGATGTGGTAAAGGGATTAAAAGCTGGAGCCGATGATTACTTAAAAAAACCCTTTGGAATGCAAGAATTTTTGGCAAGAGTTGAATCTTTATTGAGACGTTTTCGAGTGAATAATGCCCCTTTAATTTTGGATTTTGGAGATTTAAAAATAGATTTAGTTCAAAGGCGGGTAGAATTTCGACAGGAATTGATCGATCTCACCCCTCAAGAGTTTAGTTTATTATATGTCTTAAGTCAGGCTCAAGGTTCTCCGTTAAGTCGTTCTGAATTATTGCGTAGAGCATGGCCTGAAGCGATCGAAAATCAAAGAACGATCGATACCCATGTGCTATCATTAAGAAAAAAAATTGAACTTGATCCCCGTCAACCGAATCTAATCCAAACAGTGCGTAATGTCGGTTATCGTTTTAACTTAGAACTTTTACAACAAAAAAGTATTGAGTGTGATAATAATTTTACTCAGAAAAATAATTTTTCCCAAAACGGCGATCACAATGGACAATATTTATCTAATAATAGAATAATCAAAGAAAAAATCAATGCATTTTAGCTTATTAACTGACGTTACCCAAAGCAAAATATTTGACATTAAAGGTTTTAGGTTAATTTCTGACTGTTGTAATTCATTGATTTAATCTTGGTAAAATCCATTTAGATTTTTTTAATCAATTCTTTTACCTAATTCCTTCTCAAGTATAATTAGTGACTATAAATGTTCATTTTTAATAGTCCAATGAGTATAGGCGATCGTTTTAATCAATTTGTGGGTAAAACTAGATATGTAGTTTCGAGAATTTTTATCCATTTACAGGGTAATCAAATCGCACCCCTATTAGGAGTATTAAACCAAAATGCCAGAATGGCGGTGGATGCCGATGGTGATATGGAAGTAATGGGAGAATGCCTAGTCAATACTTGTGAAGGAATATTACAGTATCGAACCTATTGGCAAAGTGCCTCTAATGAAGGGGATGTATTTTGGGATGAAGCTGATGCTGGAGATTTTGTTACAGATTTATTTACCGACTCCGCACAACGGTATCTTAGTCAACCAGATTTAGAAGAAGTAGAGGAAAACGCACCTTTATCCTTACCCGTTACAGATAATATAATTGTTATGATCACAGTAGCCTTTGAAGGTGAAGTTCCGGAAATTGAAACCGATTTAGCTGATATGGAAGCCTTAACTGATGGACTGAAAGCTCTTATTAATCTTAACTACAAGAATAAATACAGAGCGATCGCCCTTCATTTTTCCCCTGCTAGATTAGGAGAAAAACTTACATCTGATCAAATACTAATCAATTTTCCTGAATTAATTCCGCTATAACAGTAACAAATTTAAAAAATAAAGCCAATAATGTTTAAGTCAATTGTAGCCATTTTTTTGACCATAATGCTCAGTTTTGGAACTGTTGCTTGTGGTTCATCTAATAGTGTAAATACGAACAATCCCACCACTTTTAATAATAATACTAGCACCATAAAAAATAACATTGCTAGTGGACAATATCCCGTACAACAAGCTACTTTCAATGATGTTGATGGCGAATATACATTAATGTTATTAAATACTCCTGCAGGAAGTAGTCCTCTTTTTCGGACAACTAACCTACAAATGGCAAGGTTAACCGATGAAGAGATTAAAAATGGACAACAAACCTTTGTCGAAATCAACGGAAATGAAGCTATAATGCACCTTACCGAAGATTTTCGTATTGAGTATGTACATAACGAAACGGAAACTGTTACCAATCCAAATACAGGGCAACAAGAAACTGTCATCGTCAGACAACAATCCAGTTTCTGGAGTCCTTTTGCTGGAGCATTAGCAGGACAAGCATTAGGCAGTATGTTATTCAGACCTCAGTATTATGTACCACCAGTGTATCAATCAGGCGGTAATTTGACAGGTTTTGGCGGTTATGGTAGTAGTTATGATCAAGCAGTACAAAGCTACCGTACTAATAATAATGCTATACCTCCTGTTGAAAAAAATCGTCAATCTGTGCGCACTACGGGAACAATAAAAAATAGTTCAGGCACTAGTATTAATAAAGTTAATACTAATAGTACTAAAGGAACAGGATCTGGAGTAGGATCTAGTAACTTAAAAACTAGCGGTACATCAAGTAAAGCTAAACAACCTAGTAACAATAGTTTTGGTAGTAATAAGTCTAGTGGTGTTCGTCGCACTACACCTAGCAGAAGAAGCGGAAGTTTTGGCAGTCGTCGTCGCCGTTAATTAACCTCAGTTCGATACAAGATTTATTGGTAAGAGCAAGGCATTAGGTATTCGTTGTTAGGTATTAGGTTAAATAATTGAGGAAAAACTATTAACAATTTATTTTACTTGGATTAATTTCATTAAATAATTCAATCAGATTTGGTTAGATAAATCTAAAACCCTTTCCGAAGCCTAAAACTTACCTAAATCAAAGATTTTTGCGTCGAACTCAGGTTGAATTAAGATAACATTAGGGTGGGTATTACCCACCATACCCATCACTACAAAAGTTTATTAACTTAATTTTGAGGTAAATAAATTATGGTTTTATTAAACACAAAACCTGAGATAGAAACAATACAAAAAACTTATTCTTTAGAGGAATATTATAGTTTAGAAGAAAATAGCGAATTTAGACATGAATATCATAACGGAGAAATTCAAGAAATGACAGGAGGAACTATTAACCATAATCAAATTATTATTAACTTTATTTTTGCCTTAAGATTAGCTCTAAAAAATAATTCCAATTATAAAGTTTTTAGTAGTGATTTACGTTTATATATTCCTGAATAAGCTAAGACGCATTGATTTGGTATATAATTTAAGTCAGAAAAGATAAAACTTAGGTGTGATTTATGCCTTCTAAAAATTTTTTGTCAGAGGAAGAAAGAAAGTATCTACAAGATGCTTTAAAAATAGAAAAGAGATCGGAAGTCAGGGAAAGAATTTTAATATTTTTATTAGAGAATGATGGTAAAAATTATCAAGAAATAGCAGTTTTTTTGGGTTGTTCCCCCAAAACGGTGGCTTACTGGGCAGTTCATGGTAATCCTAATAATGTAGATTCATTGCAAGATAAAAGAAGAAAAGGAAACCAAACAAAAGCAACGGATAAATATATTGAAAGATTATTAGAAGTAGTTGATAAAAATCCTGAAGATTTTGGATATGATTTTGGTCGATGGACGGGGCAAAGATTATCAGAACATTTGGAAAAAGAAACAGGAATTAAATTAAGCAAATCACAAGTAGTGAGGATATTAAAAAGAAAAAAGTATAGTTATATTTGGGGAAAATATAGTTTAGAAGACAAACAAAATCAAGAACAAAGAAAAGCATTTAAAGAAAAATTAGAACATTACATAGAAATAGGTAAAGAGAATCCTGAGTTAGTTCAAGTATGGTTTTGGGATGAGTGTGGTTTTATTTTAAGGGTGATAAGAAGAAAAACATGGACGAAAAAAGGAAAAAGAAAAAAGGTGAAGGGAGAAAGAAGAAGAGGAAGAGTAAATATCATGGGAGGAATAAGATATTCGGATAAAAAAAGAAGATGTTTTGTAATAAAAAAAGGTGATTCAGAAACGTTTTGTGAACAATTAAAAAAGTTATGGGAAGAAATAAAAAATGAATGGGTAAGTAAGGGAAATGATGAAAAAGATTTTAAAGAATGTGGTCCGAAAATAATCATAATATTAGACAACGCAAGTTTCCATAAAAAAAAGGAAATAGTAGAAAAAATAGAAAAAAATCTACCGAATATAAGACTAGAATATTTACCGGTATATAGTCCAGATTATAACTTAATAGAATTAGTGTGGAATTCGGCAAAGGAATATATAGCTTATAGAAACTTTGAAAATAAAGAACAGCTAGAAAAAACAGTAAATTACTTATTAAATGAAGGAGGTTTAGTAATTAATTGGAGTAAAAAATTTAAGAATAAGGGTGAATTAATCAATGTAAGTTAAATGCGTCTTAGCTTATAAAAAAGCTACTTATCCTGATATTATGGTAATTGAAGGAGAAATAATGTTAAATAATAATCGTAAAGATGAAGTATTAAATCCTTGTTTAATTGTCGAAGTTTTATCTCCTTCTACAGCAAATTATGACAGAAAAGATAAATTCTATTATTATCGTTCTATTCCTACTTTAAAACAGTATTTATTAATTAATCAATCAGATTATGCGATCGAAAACTATGTTAAAAGAGGAGAAAATCAATGGTTATTTCAAGAAAATAGTGGACAAGATACCCTCGTTGATTTATCATCGATCGAGCTATGTTTTCCTATCTTAGATTTATATACTGATGTCAGTTTTTAAAGATAATTAAAAAAATTTTAAATTATTAATTTATGATTGAAAATCCACAATTTTTAACAGAAAATGAATCGATCGAAGTAGAAAAAGCCTTACTTACTACCTCAGAAAAATTTTTAACTCGCCTCACTATTTCTTCTTTTAAATTGCTACAAATTATAGCCCAAGATTTAGGAGTTTCATTGCAAGATTTAACTTCAGAAGAAATTATTAAATGGATGGAAAAAGATAGTAAAATTAGACAAGAAAAAGGAAAAGATGAAGCCGTACTTAAATGGTAAAAAGTTTTCGTTTTAACTATCTCATCATTATTCCCCCAGAAGTATAAGCTAAGGTTTCTTGATTTTCAGGATTAAGAAAGATCTTTTCAACACTATTTTGTTCTACTATAAACCCTGTTTTTTCTCCTCGATCGTTTTCTCTTATATCCATGTAAATTACTTCATCACAAACCCTTGCAATTTGTTTGAGATCGTGAGTAGTCATAATGATGGTATAATCTTTTTTAAGGTGATATAACAAGTTTTCAATCTCCAGAGTAGAAATGGGATCTAAAGCAGAGCAAGGCTCATCTAGTAGTATAATCTCTGGTTGAATTGCGATCGCTCTTGCTAAACAAAGACGTTGTTTTTGCCCACCAGAAAGAATCATAGCGTTTTTATGAAGATGATTTTTTACCTCATCCCATAACCCCACCTTCATTAAAGAATCTTCGACTAAATCATCAATATTTTTCTTATAACCGTTAGCTTTTAAAGCCATAGAAATATTTTTGTAAATAGAAGTAGGAAAAGGTGCAGGTTGTTGAAATAGCATTCCAACAATTCGACGTAACTGTACTAAATTAACATCAGGATCATAAATATTTTGATCTTTGAACAAGATATTTCCCTTAATTTTCATGCCATCAATAAAGTCATTAAGACGGTTAAAACATCTTAAAAGTGTACTTTTTCCACAACCCGATCGACCCATAATACCAGTAATTTGTTGAGGTTTTATATCTAAAAATACTCCAGCAATAATAGAAGTTTCTTGATAAAAAACAGCTAAATTTTCTACTTTAATAATGTTGTCATTAGTCATAAATTACTCCTAAAATTAACTATAAGATTTAGAGAAAAATTCCCTAATTGATAATGAAATTAAATTGAGAATTAATAACATCACCACCAAAACAATAATGGCGGCGGCGGCTAAAGATTGAACTTCCGCCTTTGGATTTTGTAACCAATAGAATATTTGTACTGGTAAAGTGGTATAACTACTGGTTAAGCCTTCCCATGATAAGGGGGGTAAAAACCTTACGGAAGCCTTGGCACCAACTCCAATTAAAGCGGCAGTTTCTGCTAAAGCACGAACTTGAGCAATTAATACCCCAGTTATAATACTTGGTAATGCAGAAGGAATAATTAATTGTTGTAATACTTGTTCTTTGGTCATCCCTACAGCATAACCTCCATTGCGCAGGGTTTTCCCTGTACTTTTTAAAGCAGTACGACAGGTAATAATCAGAGTAGGCAAAGTCATTAAGGTTAAAACTAACGCACCAGAAAGAATACTATAACCCCCTGTTATTGGTTTAAGAAGACGTACAAAAATCTCTAAGCCGAGTAAGCCGTAAATAATGGAAGGAATAGCGGCTAAATTGGCAATACTAACTTCTAAAAATCCATTTAAGGCGTTATTTTTGCGATATTCTTCCAAATAAATAGCACTTCCTACCCCTAAAGGAATCACCATCATTAAGCTAAGTACAAATAGCCAGACACTTCCCACTAACCCTGCTAAAATACCTGATTCTTCCACTCTACGAGAAGAAAAACTGGTTATAAATGTCCAATTAAGACGATTTAAGCCTGTTTCTCCTAAATCCCATAGTAAAATAACTAAAAATATAACTCCAACGGTAGAAGCAAAAAATCCAAAAAATTGTAATATTTTATCTGGTAAAACTCTATTTAGGGGAAGATGATTATTAAGTTTAATATTTTCTCTTTTTGATGATGATAAATAGTAACTTTTTTCTGATAACTTATTATTATTAGATAATAGTATTTCTTTTTGGATTTTACTGTGATTATTATTTGATTTTGATTCTTTGTTTTGTAACCAGTAACTAAAAGTATTGAGAAGAAATGTAGCTAGAAATAGGATAAATCCCACGGTAAAAATTGTTTTGAACATAAGAGAATCAAATTCCACTGTTCCTAAACTTACCCTAATAATAAAGGATGTTATGGTTTCGATCGGTTCAAAAGGATTTAAAGTTAAATTTGGTTTTTGTCCTGATGCGATCGCCACAATCATTGTTTCTCCTACGGCTACAGAAGTAGCGAGGGTGATAGCCGATAAAATTTTTGGTGAGATAGCAGGTAAAAGAATTAAACGAATAACCTCTTGTTTCGTCAACGCCAAGGCATAACCAGAGTTGCGTAATTCTGAGGAGAGAGAAAGTAAGGCATCTTCCGTAAGAGAAGCAATAATGGGAATAATCAAAATTCCGATACATACACCTGCACTTAAAGCATTAAAACCCCCAAGAGAAGGAAAAAAATGACTTTGCAAAAAAGGAGTTAATAATAAAAGAGCAAAATAGCCATAAACTACCCCCGGAATACCATTTAAAGATTCCAAAGATATTTTAAAAATTTTTCTCCATTTATTGGGAGAATATTCCGCTAAATAAATACCTGCTAAAATTCCTAAAGGAATCGCCACAATTAAGGCAATTATAGTTACTAAAAAAGTTCCAGATAATAAAACAATAATCCCAAATTGAGCATCACTAAAATTAGGAGTCCATTCTTTACTTGTGAAAAAATCAAAAATAGAAACTTCTTGAAAAAATCCCCAAGTTTGAGTTACAAAAATACTAAAAATACCGAAGGTAATGATAATCGGAATAAACCCTAAAATTGTAAAGCAAACTTCTTGCCATGATTTACGACGATGAGTTAAATTAAAAGATGATAATTTATACATTATCCTGTCCTTTTTCTACTAAATTATTTAATTTATTTAATGCTAATTCTGTACCTTGAGAGTTACGCACTAAACTTTTTACTACCTCCCTATTTTCTTGGGCAGTATTTACTAAAATCTTGATCTCTGGTTTCAACTGTTGAGCGATACTATTAACACTAGCGGTAGCTTCTGCTATTTGTAAACTCAGTTTTTTAATTTCTTCTGAAATCATATTAAAAGAGATTCCCCTACCATCATCGGAAGGTAAATTTGCTACCATAACACCTGCTTGAAAAGAAAGATTTTCTACTCTTTTACTGATTTTATTAATTAAATCTGTGGCTTGATTAACCATTTTAAATTTATTCTGAAAGTTGTCTCCAATTTCGTTAATTTGTTCTGTAAAATTAATCATGGATTTTACACTTTCACTAAGAGCTTGAAAAGTATTTTTTCCTTCTTTTGATAGTAATAAACCTACATCAGAAAATCTTTGATTGAGATTATTTACCTTTTGAGTTTCTAGAAATAGTTGAGTTTGTTTTTCTTCTAATTCTTTTGTTTGATTTTTTAGTAATTTATTAGCTTCTTTTAAGTCTGCTTGTTGGTGTTCTAATTGATTTGCATACTCTTTTACTTTTTGTTTTTCAATTTCGATCGTATCAGCATAATTCCTCAAATTTTGCTCTTGTTCTAACAATTTATTATTAATTTCTGAGAAGGTTTGAGCTTGATATAAAATTAAAATACTTAGTTCTAACATCCCAATTTCTTCGCCTTTTTTTGTAACTACGATCGGTTCATAAATAAAATCTGCACTGCGTTCTAAGGCAATTTTTACAGCGTCATTTATCTCGGTTTTTAAAGGTATTTTAAGGGGATCATAATTATAACTTTCAATGAGTAATTTTATTGGACGTTTACTATAAATATCTCTTGCATATTCTTTACTCATTTTTTCAAAAAATTTACGTCGAGAAATGACTCCTATTACCTGATTATTTTTTAGAACAAAAACTCCTGAAAGTTTAGGATTTAATAATAATTGTTGTTCTACGATTTCTGTGGCTACCTTAATATCTACTCTGTAGTTATCTAAAGGTAACTGTTTTAAAGTGGTTTGATATTTATTAATATTGCTTTCATTTTTCATGATATTTTATCTTAAGATACCCTCAACTCTCTTGACAAAAGAAAAAAGATGGAGAATAATGAAATGATTTTGAGTTGATAGGATTATAAATTTAAGAATAATTTTAAAGTAAATTACTTATTAAGTTTCAACTATTAATTATCAATTGTCAAGAGTTTTTTTTAATTTTTTACTTAACTTTTATTTAACTAAAACTTAATCTATTCTTAATTCTTTAATAACCTTAATTATTAAATTAATAAGTTATATTTTAGTCGAAGAATAAAAAAAATGTATCAATAAATACATAAAATAATGATTAAATTTAAAATGAATAAAATCAGTAAATTATGGTTATCTTTTCCTTTAATAATTTTACTGACGGGGTTACAATCTTGCACTCAAAATAATTCAGAAGCCGTAACAAAAGTTCCTGAAACCACAGATTTAACAGGAAATATTACTATTGATGGTTCATCCACAGTATTTCCCATTACTCAGGCTATGGCTGAGGATTTTCAGGACGCTAATAATGGAGTTAAAATTGCCATCGGTGTGTCAGGTACTGGAGGTGGATTTAAGAAATTTTGTGCTGGAGAAACGGACATTTCCAACGCTTCTCGTCCTATTAAAAAGGAAGAAATCGAAAAATGTGCACAGGGAGGAATTGAATATGTAGAGTTACCTGTTGCTTTTGATGCTTTATCTGTGGTAGTAAATCCAGAAAATGATTGGGCAGTCTGTTTGACAAAAGAGGAGTTACAAAAAATTTGGCAACCTTCTGCTCAAGGTTCGATCGCCAATTGGAAACAAATTCGATCGACTTTTCCAGATCAACCTATTAACCTTTATGGGCCTGGTACTGATTCTGGTACTTTTGACTACTTTACGGAAGCAATCAACGATAAAAGTGGCGAAAGTAGGGGAGATTATACTGCCAGTGAAGATGATAATTTGATTGTACAGGGAGTTGGTGGGGATAAAGGTGCATTAGGTTACTTTGGTCTTTCTTACCTCGAAGAAAATTTAACTAAAGTGAAACCTGTTGCTATTGATGATGGAGATCCTAGTAATGGCGAGGGTTGTATCGAACCAAGTATTGCAACGGTAGAAACTGGTACATATCAACCTCTAGCTCGTCCTATCTTTATCTATATAAAAAAATCATCTTTAGAACGTCCAGAAATTAAGAGTTTTATAGAATTTTACCTCAGTAAAGATCAAAAATCGATCGTTGATGAGATTGGGTATATTCACTTATCAGACTCTGTGTATGATAAAGTATTAGCTCGTCTTTTAGCACAAAAAACTGGAACTGTATTTTCTAATAATTCAACTATTGGTGTTAAATTAGATGATGTTTTACAAAATTAGGTAATATTTAATACTCAAAATCCATTTTACAAGAAAAAAGTAAGTAGAGAAATATTCAGAAAGTAGTAAGATAAATTAATTAGGACTTTCGCAAAAATAGTTTTTTTCGCATCCAACTCCCAATTATGGGGGAGTCCTGTTAATGATGAAAATTAGCCGAGAAAATCTGAATAAGCTAATGAAAGCACCAGAAAAATCTGAATCTATCAAAAATAAAAACTACTTACATCTTATTTTTATTATTATAAGTTCATTAATATTAATATACTTAAGTTTAATAATTATTAGTAAGATTAATGTTAATATTTTATGGTTTAAAGAGGTTCATTATCTACAAACTTTCTGGAATACTTCTCTTACAAAATTATTTTTGTGGTTAACTACTTTTACCATTTCTCTATCGTTTTTATGGAGTAATTTAGTTATTGCAGAAAAACACAAAAAAAATCAAGCTAATTTTGCAAAGGACGCAAAAAATAAACAATATTCCCAATCTCCTGAACTACAATTAAGATATTTATTACCAATAGTTTTTGCTTTTTCTCTTTTAATTAGCATTAGTCTTGTTTACTATACAAGAATTATCAGTAAGATTTATTATGTTACCCTTGAATTACCTAATTTAAAACCTCCTGTACCTAATCCATTTGATTTTAGTATTTTTCAAAATATCGCGAAAAATTTTTCTCAGGAAGGTTGGATAATTATTGTCATTATTATTTTTGCTATTTTATTGGTTTTTAAAACTCAGTTATGGTTAAAAATTATTGCGGTTTATTATAGTATTTTATTTGCATTTATTTTAGCTGGTTATTGGGGAACTTTTTTACAATTTATTAACAGTATTCCTTTTGATAAAACAGATCCTATTTTTCATAAAGATTTAAGTTTTTATATTTTTAAAATTCCTTTTATTCAAATTATTAGCTTATTGTTACAAGGTTTATTCATCTATACGATCGTATCTGTAACTTTAATTTATTTACTCTCTAATAATAGCGTTTCTGATGGAAAATTCAAAGGTTTTTCTCGCTATCAACTAAGACACTTATACGGTTTAGCAGGATTATTAATGATAATGTTAGCAGTGATTCATTGGCTAAATCGTTATTTACTATTACTATCCACCGATGGAGTCGTTTATGGGGCTGGTTATACCGATATTTATATTAGTTTACCAAGAGAAACTCTCGCTTGTACTTATACTTTCTTGATGGCAATTTGGTTATTTTTTAAGGCTTTTACAGGATCAAGTACAAAAATTATATATAGTTTAAAACATAAGAATAAAGCAATTATTTCCATTTCAACTTTACCTTTTTTTATTTATTTTACCCTTTATCCCTTAGGACTTTTATTAGCGATTATAGTTCAAAATACGATCGTGCAACCCAACGAATTAGCCCTAGAAAAACCCTATATTATCTATAATATTGAACAAACAAGATCCGCTTTTAATTTAGATAAAATTGAGGTAAAAACTTTTGATCCTGAAGGTAATTTAACAGCAAAAGAAATAGAAAAAAATTATCTCACAATTAATAATATTCGTCTTTGGGACACTAGACCTATTTTACAAGCTAATCGTCAATTACAGCAAATTCGTCCTTATTATGTGTTTTATGATGCTGACATCGATCGATATAATATTGAAGATAAGACAGATTCAGGCAAAAATCAAGCCATAAATAAACAAGTAATTATTGCCGGGAGGGAGTTAGATTCACAACAATTACCACCTCAAGCACAAACGTGGGTAAACCAACACTTAGTATATACTCACGGTTATGGTTTTACTATGTCTCCTGTTAACAGAGTTGATAACGGCGGCTTACCCTACTACTTTATCAAAGATATTGGTACTCCTGAAGATCCGGGGGCTTTAAATACATCCTCTGAAGGGGTAAGAAATAGTATCCCCATTTATCGTCCTCGTATTTACTATGGGCAGGCTACAAATGATTACATTATGACAAATACAAAAGTAAAGGAGTTTGATTTTCCTAGCGGTGAAGAAAATGTTTATCACACCTACGATGGAGACGGGGGAATTTATCTTAATTCCTTTAGGCGCAAATTTTTGTTTTCCTTGTATCTGAGAGATTGGCGGATGTTGTTAACGAATAACTTTACCTCAAAAACCCGTATTTTATTTCGCCGTAACCTTTGGGATAGGTTAAAAGCGATCGCACCTTTTTTGTATTATGATAGAGATCCTTATCTAGTGGTAGCAAAAGGTAATAATGATGAATCCAATCATTTATATTGGTTAATAGATGGTTATACCATATCAGATCACTATCCCTACTCTGATGCAGGGGATAATCTCTTTAACTATATTCGCAACTCCGTTAAAGTGTTAATTAATGCGGAAGATGGCAACGTTATCTTTTACATCAGTGATGAGAGTGATCCCATTATAAAAGTGTGGAGTAAAATTTTCCCTGAATTATTCCAACCTTTAAGTAATATGCCCGATGATATTAAACAGCATACACGCTATCCGATCGATTTATTTAATACCCAATCAGAAAGACTATTAACTTATCATGTCACTGATCCTCAAGTATTATATAACAGAGAAGATCAATGGCAAGTACCCGAAGAAATTTATGGTAGTGAAGTCTTATCGATGCAACCTTACTATTTAATTATGAAGTTACCCATTGCAGATAAAGAAGAATTTATTTTATTACATCCTTACACACCTATTTCTCGCCCTAATTTAATCGCATGGTTAGCCGCTCGATCGGATCGAGAAAATTATGGTAAATTATTACTGTATCAGTTTCCTAAACAAAGGCTAGTTTATGGCCCTAGTCAAATTGAAGCGTTAATCAATCAAGATCCGATTATATCAGGTCAAATCTCCTTATGGGATCGTCAAGGATCAAAAGCAATACAAGGAAACTTATTAATTATACCGATCGAAGAATCATTATTATATGTAGAACCAGTATATATTGAAGCAGATAAAAATAGTGTACCAACTTTAGCAAGAGTAATTGTCGTTTATGAAAATAAAATAGTCATGGCAGAAACATTGAGAAAAGCCTTAGAGAATATTTTTGGTGAAGGTAAACCAGATGATTCTCCTATTGTTCGTTTTTTGAAAAATTCATCTATCAATTAAACTTAGATTTTGCACTCATAGTGAAAAACATCTCAGTTTTTAGGTTGCAGGTTTTAGGTTAAGAATATAATTGCTGACTCTGAACTCAGTTATATTAGTTATGGTTAAAAAATATTCATGAAAATTATGGCTTATTATTGGTTTAAAACATTTCACCTCATCGGCATTGTTGTTTGGTTTGCAGGATTATTCTATCTTGTACGTTTATTTGTTTATCATGCAGAAGCACAAGAAAAACCAGAACCAGCACAAAGTATTTTAAAACAACAATATGAGTTAATGGAAAAACGTCTTTATAACATCATTACCACTCCCGGAATGATTGTTACCGTAGTAATGGCGATCGGATTAATTAGTACAGAAACAGATGTGTTAAAATCTCCTTGGCTACATATTAAATTTTTATTTGTAGGCTTGTTGTTGATTTATCATTTTTGGTGTGGCAGAATCATCAAACAGCTAGAAAAGGGAGAAAACACATGGAGTGGACAAAAATTTCGAGCGTTAAATGAAGCCCCTACCTTACTTTTATTAGTTATTGTTTTATTAGCTGTATTTAAAAATAGCTTTCCTTTAGATATTGCCACTTGGTTAATTGTTGGTTTAATTATTGTTATGGCTGGAAGTATTCAATTTTACGCTAAAATTCGTCGTCAAAATGAAGCTAAACTCAACAGCGAAAATCTGGTTAAAAATAATTAATTAATAATATTTAGCAATTAGCAATTTAATCACTTTTCTCTAAATTAAGCTAAAATAACGGCAATTATTTATTCTTGGAGACAAATTTAATCATGCTCAAATCAATGTTAATTTCTTCTTTAGTTTTAACAACTGCCAACTTAATTATTTTACCAGCGATCGCAGAAGCTCAAACTCCTACGCCAGAAACACAATTACCATTAGCGGATACTTTTCAGCCCGGATTTTGGCAACCAGTAGCAAGAGTTGATACGAAACAACCTATCACTCTCACAATTATTAATGAAAGTGGAATTATTTTAGATTATGCCCTAACAGATGCTAGTGTTGAACCTATGAGGCTAGAAAAAGATGCTAAAACTACGATGGAAAATTTTAAACCTCCAGCTTATATCGTTATCTATCCTGACATAAAAGAACCAAATAGTTCGAGAATTAATCTTAAATATTTTGTTGAAGTTACTGCAAATAATACAATTGAGTTAAGAGTACGAAAAATAGACAGTATTAGTCAAGGAAATAGAACTTTTAACTTACAAAATACTGGAGCAATTTTCTTATTTTAAACCTCTAAATATATCCATTTATCATGTTTTAAAAAATTATAGAAGACATAAAATTTTGTTTTCTATATATTTACTAAAGTACTTTTTTAGTAAACTTTATCTATGAACAATTATCATTTACTAATTGAAAAAGTAACTCAAGCCTGTATAAATAAAAATGCGTTTATTTTTGCTTCTTTATTTTCTCAAGATGGTATAATTATTTTGAGTAAGAATAATATCATTAATAGAGCAGATATTGAAAAAATTACTCACGATTATTTCTCCGTTTTAAAATATATAAATATTGAAATTCACTCTATTATTATTGAGAAAAATAAAGCCTTTATAGAATGGTCATGGTCAGATTATAACTTAAAAACTAATAGTGAAAAGAGCCAGGATAATGTTATTGTTTTAGAATTTAAGCAAGATCTAATCTACCGTTGGCGAGAATATAAAGGTTAAAATAAATATTATTTTATTTAATAATATGAAACATATCTAAATTGATAGTCATTTTAAATAAAAATGAAATATAAAAAAAAATCTGATAAAAACTTAACCTAGTAAGAAAAAAAGAACAAATAAGAGTACTAAAGGTTTAATTTTATTATGATATGTAAATTACACAAATTTTACTAATTGATAATGGTCAATTATATATTATTGAACCTGTGAAGTTCTCATAAAAAATAATTATTTGTTGCTAATTTTTAAGTCCAATGCACCTTTAGGATAAACAATTCTTTGATGATTAAATTGTTGCCAAATATTGACAAAAACTTCTGCAATAGTGGGTAATTCTTCATATTTTATACCACTATTATCTAACTGATGATCTCGCCAACGGGCTTTAAAAATTTTGTTAATCATTGCCATTGCTTGATCTGGAGTCGCATCTTTCAACGATCGTAGTGCTGCCTCACAACCATCTGCTAACATTACAATACCTGTTTCTCTCGATTGTGGCACAGGACCATCATAACGGAAAATCGTTTCATCAATATTGTGAATATTTTTTCCTTCCCCTTCCGCTTGAGTTTTTGCTTGATAATAGAAAAAAGAGATTAATATAGTGCCTTGATGTTGGGGAATAAAATCGATAATAGCTTGAGGTAAACCACATTTTTTAGCCATGATAATACCCTCGCTGACGTGTTTTTTGATAATTTCTGCACTCTGGTAAGGATTATTAATAATATCATGTTTATTTGGACCGCCCATTTGATTCTCAATAAAACCAAGAGGATCGTGCATTTTACCTATATCATGATAAAGTGTTCCGGCTCTCACTAATTCAACATTACAATGAAGTTGACGAGCGGCCGCTTCTGCTAAACTGGCAACAAACATGGTATGTTGAAATGTACCCGGTGCTTCTGTGGCTAATCTTTTTAATAACGGACGATTAGGATTTGATAATTCTGCTAAACGTATAGGAGTAATTAAATCAAAAAATCTTTCTAAATAAGGAGAAATACCCAGGGCTAAAATACTATAAGTTAAGCCAACAGTGCCATGCCAAATAGCACCGGGTAAAATAGTGTACCAGATTGTTCCTGCTGTAGCACTACCAATTAAATGGACAATGAAATAAGTTGTTCCTTGAGTTAATCCGACTCCTGCACCTAGTAAGGCTAATTCTTCTCTGGAATGAAGACGACTTGCCATCAAAGAGGCTAATATTCCTCCGGCAAAAGACGGAATTAAGTATTCCCAGCCCATCATCTCTGTTTGAAATAGGGTTAGTCCTGTCATTATAGTTACATTAGTTAAGGCTAAAGTAGGCCCATAGAAACTACTAACTAAAAATCCTAATGCTGGTAATGAGTTATATCCAACATCAAATACACTAATAACAGGAACAGAAATACTTAGTAACCATAGAAGTACTTGATCTCGTCTTCTTAGTCTGCCTTTAATTCTATTGGCGATCGCCATAAAAGAAAATACAGAAAAAGTTACTAGAACAGAAGAACCAGCAACTCCAGTCCAATTAATACTGCGACGACTTAAGTTAAAGTTATCGAGTAAAACAAAGTCTGTCTGGGTAATTTTTTCCCCTGCATCGACGATAACTTCATTTTTTTTGATAGAAACAACTACAGGTTCGATCGATAAAGCAGTTCTTTCAGCCCTTATTTTTGTAGCTTCTTCATCAACTGTAAGATTAGAGTCAAGATTTTTAAACAGCAACTTTACCGCAATATTATTCACTTCTTTCGGAAGACGATTTTCTAAGTGAATTTCGACAGTTTTAAATTTGATGTCATCAGGTAATCCGGGAGAAATTCCTTGAGTAAGAATTTTTTTCGCCACATTATTGACTTCTATTTTGGTTTTTTCCCAAGTTTGAGAATCTATATCTAATAAAATACTTTTTTCCTCGTCATCAAGATCACTAATGTTAGATTGATAAATTTGACTTAGGGAATTTTGATAATTGTCTCGATATAGTTTTAATTTAGTGAGAGTATTTTCAAACTCATTAGGACTAACTTTTTGTTTATAAACAAACAATGATTTAATTTTCTCATTGTAGGAAAAAGATGGTTGAGACGATTCAATATCTTTGAGGAGTTTTTCCCACTGAGATTCAGAAATGGAATATAAATATTTTTGGGTAGAGAAAGGTAAGATATTTGTTTCAACGAGGGGAGTTTGATTAATTAGGAGACGAAGAGTGTCTATTTCTTCGAGTTTGCTATTTAGCCTGTTAATAATAGTCTGAGTTAAAGTTAAATCTTGTTGCAATACTGGCAATAAACCATTGCGAGTTTTTCTTCGTAATTCTTCTGTACTTTTTTGATCTAAGAAGTCTCCATCACCCGGAGCAATTATTTTAGTAGGAGAAATAGTGCCAACGGCTAACTCTGGTTGGTTGTAGAAACGATAACTAACCAATCCGGTAATTGTGGAAACAGATAATAACACCATTACTGGTGAATGAATTTTATAGACCCATTGAAATATAAAAGGTTTATTTTCGTCTCTATATTTGGAACAATTTAACTCTCCCGTAGAATTTTTTACAGTAAAGGTTTGATGAGATTGATTTTGCCACTTCTTGAAAGTGTGACGAATTAACTGTAACGTGTTCATATTATCGTAATTTGACTACAAAGACAAATCATAAATGTTTAATCTTAATTTGAATGAATACTCCTCTACTGAATCTGATACTATTATAGTTTATTTGTTTTGTTCTATTACGATCGATCAATGTAAAATTGAGAATTGAGAATGAAAAAAAATATGATCGAATCAAAAATAAAAGTAGGAGAAAACTTGTTTTTGTCTCCTATGGGATGTGGTACATGGGCGTGGGGAAATCGTTTTTTATGGGGTTATGATCCTAGTATGGATAACCAATTACAGCAGGTTTTTAACTTGCACGTTTCCCAAGGGGTTACTTGGTTCGACACTGGAGATTCTTACGGTACAGGAAAATTAGACGGACGCAGTGAGAGTCTTTTAGGTAAATTTAGTCAAGAGTATCAAGGTGATCATCAACAGGATATTACGATCGCCACAAAACTAGCTGTTTATCCTTGGCGTTTAACTCCCAAATCTATGATTAAGGCTTGTGAAAAATCTGCTCAGAGATTGGCAAGATCGATCGATTTAGTGCAAATGCACTGGTCTCCTGCCAAATATCTTCCTTGGCAAGAAAAGCCTTTATTAGATGGTTTAGCCCAGTTATATCACCAAAAAGCAGTAAAAGGGATCGGGTTATCTAATTATGGGGCGAAAAATTTACAACGAGCTTATGAATATCTTAAGGAAAAAGGAGTCAAAATTAGTACTCTCCAAGTGCAATATTCTTTACTTTCTACTTATCCTTTTGTGCAGTTGGGATTAAAAGAATTATGTCAGGAGTTAAACATTCAAATTATTGCTTACAGTCCTCTTACTTTAGGTATTTTAACTGGGAAATACCAAGATTTGACAAATTTGCCATCAGGGCCCAGAAAAGGCTTATTTAAAGAATTATTACCAAAAATTAAACCTTTACTACAAACTTTGGAGGCGATCGCCAAAGATAATGGTAAAACCATGGCACAAGTAGCCATAAATTGGTGTATTTGTCAAGGTACAATACCGATTCCGGGGGCAAAAAATTTGACTCAAGCTAGAGAGAATATTGGGGCGTTGGGGTGGCGTTTATCTCCATCGGAAGTGCTAGAATTAACCTCGATCGCTGTTAATTTGGATAAACAGATGATTCAAAATATTTTTCAAACGGAATAAAATAATTATGGTTCTTTCACTTTGAGTATGATAAATTATGTTTTAAAAAAGGTCTTAGGTATTAGGTGAAATTAAAACTGTCAATTGTTCATTGCTCATTTTTCATTGTTCATTGTTCATGGTTTCTGAGGAGTTCTTTGACAAACAATAACGGTATTTGTATAATGTTCTAAACTATCAACCATTAACCATCAACAATCAACTATTAATTTTTAGGGGCTTGATCTTCGAGTCCCTTAACTTTTTGGAGATAATAATATTTTTATGAATTGGAAGCGATCGCTGTTAGCAATTTTAACTATACTGTCTATGTATAGCGTTTTTTTTGCCCTTAGTCAGAGTTTAGGTGAACCTCAAGTTCAAGCACAATTGGAATTATATCAAACGAATTTGATTCTCAACGCCTCCTCATGGAATCCCTCACAAGAAAATATTAGTAGTATTAGTCAGAATTTGATCGGTGAAAATCCTCTTTCTATTGCTCGATCAAGTTACGAAAAGGCTTTGACTTTAACTCAAGATTCTCTTAATAAATTAAAAGAAAATGAAGACTCGATCGCCACAGAAACCCCTAGACAACAACTAAAAAAAAGTATAATTCAAAATGAAAAATTGATAGATGAATTAAATCTGAAATTAGGAATTATTCTTGCAGAAGAAAATAATCTTGATTTAGCGACTAATTATTGGCAACAAATATCAAATAAAAATATATCAGAAACCTTAAGCGATATTTGGGTAAAACAGGCTTATTTTGATGAAAAACTAGAAGAAAAAATTACTAATAAATTAGATAGTTGGTTTAAACTAAAAATTTTAGAAAAGAATTATAACAACGCCAATAATCAAATTAAAGTAGAAGAAATAATATATCAACAACAAAATTTAGCAGAAAAAGCTATTTATAGATTATTTACCTTGAGCTTAATTCCCGTTTTTGGCGGAATAATTGGTTTTGGTTTAATTATATTTTTACTAATTCAATTACTCACAAAAAAACAAGATTCTATTCTTGCTATAAATTATAATATTTCTTGGGAATCTCCTTGGGATTGGGAAATTATTTGGCAAGTTTTCATCGTTGGTTTTTTCTTCCTGAGTCAAGTACTATTGCCCATTATTTTTGGTATTGGTGGTTTTAATCCTGCGGTTTTAGGTATCAAGGGTAAAGCCTTATACGTTTTACTGAGCTACTTTTTAATGGCAGGGGGAGGATTATTAGTGTTGTATCTTTCCTTAAAACCCTTTTTTCCGTTGCCTCAAGATTGGTTTAAAATCACTAATAAAAATTGGTATTGGTGGGGAATCGGCGGTTATTTAGTGGCTATTCCTTCTGTTTTTTTTGTCTCAATCCTCAATCAACAATTGTGGCAAGGCAGAGGAGGTAGTAATCCCCTATTACTTCTCGCTTTAGAATCTCAAGATAAATTCGCCTTAGCAATCTTTTTTATTACTGCTTCCATTGCGGCACCAATCTTTGAAGAAATTATGTTTAGAGGTTTTTTACTACCGTCTCTCACTCGTTATCTTCCTGTTTGGGGTGCTATTATTGTCAGTGGAGTTATTTTTGCGATCGCCCATTTAAGTCTAGCAGAAACTATACCCCTCGCAACTTTAGGGATTATTTTAGGTATAGTCTATACTCGATCGCGTAGTTTATTAGCGTCTATTATTCTACATAGTTTATGGAATAGTGGCACATTATTTAGCCTTTTTCTACTTGGAAGTAAACTTACATAAGTCGGATTTGCTGAATAAATCCTTTTCCCTATCCACATCCACCTGTCTTATTGATTGATACCCATAGAAAACTATATAGATTTTGTCTTATTCCCCTCTCCCTGTCCACCTGTCATACTGTCTTGTCTCTACCGACAGAAAAATACATGAATTTTAGCTTACCTCACAGAATAATATAGTTCAGCACCAATTCCTCCATACTGTTTTAATTTTTCTGCACCCTCACCATAAACAAATTCAACCTGTGCACCTGATAAAATAACTTCAACAATAAGAGAGTCAAATTCTTCTGTATCCATAGGATAAGGAATTACTAAAGTTTTTACTCTCGCTTCACTTAACGCTTTTTCAACTCCTTGTTTTTCAATTACCGCAGTAGCATTTTTATTAAATTTATAGATCAAGTTCTCTACAACAGTAACATCATGATCCTGCTCATAAGCGTAGGCGATAGGGCGAACAATCTCAGCGATTTCGTTATCGGCAAGTTTGAAGTCCATCGGTTCAATGGCAACTACTAAGTTTCTAACGGCGGGATTAAGAGCATTTTTAATTTTTCCTGCTTGTTTCAAATTACCACCAAAAATAATACGAGAATCTTCTAAATGATCGAGAAAATATTGATTGATTTCTGTTACCATTTCCCTGATAAAACGAACGTCAAATTCTCTGTCACGGCGATCGTCTGTAAGGGTATTCGCTTTGCGTCCAAATTTGCGAGACAATTCATGTTCTGTCTCTATCCTTATTTCATTAGTCGATCGAGTTAAAAATACTTCTACTATTCTCGCTTCCGAACCAGAGAAAAGGATGGCAGAATATTCTTTATACTGATCCATAGCAAATAAAAGGTGCTTAATTTGTGGCAATCCATAATATATTGCCGTTTTCATGGGTATGGGTAAATCAACACCGATTATATCTTTAAAATCAGTGAACACAACAATCGATCGACCTGTGGGCTTTTCACTCTGTAGATAATTCATGATCATTGTTTCCGTCTCAGACCAAATTTTCTGATTATCCCAACGCTTCATTTCTTCTGGATCTAATTGAGACTCAATTCGTTTTAACTCGTTTTTTAATTCAATTTGCCATGCTGGTTGTTCTCTTCTATTATCTGGATTTGTGGAATCAATATCTACATAAACACTTAAAATAGGATTGTTTTGATAATTATGAGTACCAACAAATTCAGTAAATATTTCAAGTATTTGGTGTATATCGGTTTTCATGTTTTTTGATATTTTGATTAAGTGAAGTGCGATGATTAAATAATTATTTCTCGTGATCTACATTTAATTTTCGATGATTCATCGATTTTTAAGTGTTAACTTTTATAACTATAGCAATCCTAAATGAGTTGTAAATAATCAAAGATTATCAAAAATCAAGCCAAATCCTTGTTAGTAATGACCAATGACAAAATCTTTACGTTTTGAGACACAACCTAAATAGAAATGCTATATGTATTTTTCTTCTATTAAAATTCCATTACATTACAAAGTGACACTACTCGATCGAGACAAAACAGGTTAACGTTTAATTACTTATTCCTAATTAATAATTAACTTATGTTTTCTTTAACTCAAACCAGTTCACGACAAAGAGAAATTATTGAAATAGTCTTGGGAAATGGTTGGGAATATATGCGTGGTATTCTTACAGGAGGCAAATCCGATAAACCTCAACTACCACCTCCTGAAGTTTTTCGCAAAATCTTAGTGCAATTAGGCCCTTTTTACGTCAAATTTGGTCAGCTACTCAGTACTCGTCCTGATTTACTACCTCCTAAATACATAGAAGCATTAACAGCACTTCAAGCACAAGTTCCCCCCGTTGCATGGGGTTTAATTGAACAAACTTTAACACAACAATTAGACCAATCCCTAGAAACAATATTTACAACGATCGATCGTCAACCTGTAGCCGCAGGTTCGATCGCTCAAATACACAAAGCCACCTTAACTACAGGAGAAGAAGTAGCCATCAAAGTACAACGACCTGATATTGATAGAATTGTTAATCAAGACGTAATTTTGATCAAAGGGATTGCGGAAATTATCTCCTTAACTGACTTTGGCAATGAATATGATGTGGTTAACTTAGCAGATGATTTTACCAAAGCCGTACTTGCAGAATTAGATTTTCATCAAGAAGCCAACTTTACCGATAAATTAAGACAAAATCTGAGTAATAGTCCTTGGTTTGACTCTCAACAACTCACTATCCCCAAAATTTATTGGCAATTTACCACTCAAAAAGTTTTATTCATGGAATGGTTAGACGGTAAACCAATTCTTTCTGCTGATATTCCCAACACTCCCAAAACAAGACAACAAGTTAGTACCCTATTATTTAGAGCTTTTTTTCAACAAATATTTATTGATGGTTTCTTTCATGCCGATCCTCATCCTGGCAATATATTCTACCTTGATAACAACAAAGTCGGTTTAATCGATTGTGGCATGATTGGCAGACTGGATCCTAAAACTCAACAACTACTAACAGAAATGTTATTAGCGATCGTTGATATAGATGCCCAAAGATGTGCTCAGCTTACCCTCGAACTGTCAGATACTAATGCTATTCATACCAACATCGCAAGATTAGAAAATGACTATCAAAAAATGCTCAGAAAATACTATAACCTCAGTCTTTCTCAATTAAATTTTAGTGAAGTATTTTACGAGATTTTAGAAGTTGCCCGATCGAATAAAATCAAATTACCTAGTAACATGGGATTATTTGCCAAAAGCCTTGCCAATTTAGAAGGAGTTGCTCGAAAATTTAATCCTAATATCAATCTTCTCGAAGAAATAAAACCTCTCATAACGGATCTTTTTCGCCGTCAATTTATTGGTGATACTCCTTATCAGACTCTATTTAGGACAGTTTTAGACTTAAAATCTATTACTTTACGATCGCCCCGCCAAATAGATTCAATCCTCGATAGACTCAGTTCAGAAACTTTCCAATGGCAACTACAAATTAGGGAAATAGAAGGCTTAAGGCGTAGTGTCGATGACTCAGCGAACCGTTTATCCTTTAGTATTGTTGTTGGCTCATTAATTATGGGGGCAGCAATCATTAGTACTGGTGCAACCACCGGA
This sequence comes from Geminocystis sp. NIES-3709, assembly GCF_001548115.1. Classification (GTDB taxonomy): domain Bacteria; phylum Cyanobacteriota; class Cyanobacteriia; order Cyanobacteriales; family Cyanobacteriaceae; genus Geminocystis. The sequence goes on from NZ_AP014821.1 coordinate 2,011,204, forward strand.
CAATTAATATTCTTGAGTAACATTCTTTTTGCCGTTGCCACCTTACTAGGATTATGGCTTATTATCAGTATCCTTCGATCGGGCAGACTGAAATAAATTTAGTCAATCATCCAGTTATAAACATTATGATTAGTAAATAAAAATTTTGTTCACTAAATTTTCTTGTTTCAGATACAACCAACAAGAAATTAACTTTCTTGACTTGAGTTTGATATATAGCATTTTTTATGGTTACGAGGTACAAAAATAAAATTAAAGTCTTCCTTCTTAAAAGATTTAAGCATACCTCATTAGTCTAGAAATTGTTATAAAAACAGGAATCCCACCATAGTTTAGTTAGGGGTTGGGTGGCAAAAAACTATTTTTGCGAAAGTCCTCATTAAGCACTTGTCATTTCAAATTTTATAAGTTACGATATTTGCAATAAACTAATTAAAAACCGTTCAGGAAGAACAGGAGGTGATGCCCATGATAGATAGTAGTAGTAATATGGTGGGTTTTCTGGAGATTCAAGCTCGGCTGTGTGCTGGGGCTGTGTAATCAGAAAAAGATTACAGACTGGATTAACAAAAGTTAAAAGTCTTGACTCATTATTCCTTCCAGCAGTCAGAACTTTGGAAAACTAGAAAATCCACATTTCACTCAAAAGCAAACGCCCTTTTTCCTTGATTAGTCATAGGTGAAAGGGTTTTCCAGTTATAGAGGTTAACAATAAGTTAGGAACTCTTAACAAAATCTTTAGATTTATTAGTGATCAATTTATGTTTTCGTGCTAACATAACATTATGAAACTGTTAAGGCTTTATTTTTTAATAAAATTACTGACAGCAAAAAAGTAAGGTGTGAGGAAACTAAAACTATGAAAAAGAATTTTTGGCAATCGATTAAAATAACCCCTATATTAGTGGGTGCTAGTCTGTTAGCTACTTCCCAAGTTCAAGCCAACGAAATCTCTCAAGCGAATCCTGAAGTGGATGCGCAAATCATCAATCAGCTAGATACCTATAGTTCCGAAGGTGGTACTTCTTCTAAAGATCAAGTTACCAGTGTTTCTCAACTTAGAGATGTTTCTCCTACCGATTGGGCTTTTGAAGCTCTCCGTAGTTTAGTAGAACGTTATGGTTGTATCGTTGGTTATCCTGATCGTACCTTCAGAGGAAATCGTGCTTTAAGTCGTTATGAATTTGCCGCTGGTTTAAACGCTTGTATGCAGCAAATGGAGCGTTTAATTGCCGCTAGTGAAGCAGTAATGAAAGAAGACATTGAAAAACTAAAACGCTTAATGGCTGAGTTTGAAAGTGAATTAGCCGCTTTAGGTGCAAGAGTTGACAACTTAGAAGGTAGAGTTGCTTTCTTAGAAGATCACCAATTCTCCACCACCACCAAATTAAAAGGGGAAGTCATTATGGCTTTAACCCAAAACTTTGAAGATGGAAACCAAGCTATTCTTGCTGATCGTGTTCGTTTAGCATTAAATACCAGTTTCACTGGAGAAGATACCTTAATCACTCGTTTATCAGCAGGTAACGCAGGTGCATTTAACGTAAATGGAACGAATACTTTCCGTACTGGTGGATTACCCGCTACAAACAGAGGTGTTTCTGGACCTAGTGCAACCTTAAATCAGACTTTCAACTTATATCCCGGAGCAAATAACGATGTCCAAGTCGATTGGTTAGCTTATTACGCACCCATCAAATTAGGAGAAAATACTGAAATTAAAACCTATGTAGCAGGTTGGGGCGGTATCCACAGCGACTATGCACCTACATTAAATCCCTTCTTTGAAGACTACGATGGTGGTAATGGTGCCTTGTCTCCTTTCGCCTCTGAAAGTCCTATCTACCGTATTGGTGGTGGTTCTGGGGTTGCTTTCAGCTATCGTTTAGGTTTCTTAGAAGGACTTTTAGGACCTAGTACTGCTACTGTCGGTTATTTGGCGGGTGGATCACCTAACTCTCCTGAGCAAGGACAAGGTATATTCAATGGAGATTCTTCCATTTTAGGTCAACTTAACTTTAACATGAGTGACACTTTTGCGTTAGGTTTCACCTATGTTAACGGTTTCCACAAAGCTGATAGTCCTGTATTTGGTAACGGTGCTGGTAGTGGTTTTGGTGTAGTTGGTACTCAATTAGCAAACCAATCTAACAGTCAATTAGATAGTATTTTGGGTGCTCGTTTTCCTGGTGCTACTGTGGATCAAGGTGATAAAATCAGTAATTCTTACGGAAGCCAAGTGGCATGGCGTGTTACTGATGGCGTTAGCTTGAGTGCTTTCTTCAACTATACTAATTTAACTCGTATCGGTCGTGGTAACGATGATATTTGGAGTTATGGTGGTGGTGTTGCCTTCCCTGATTTATTTAAAGAAGGTAGTGTTTTGGGTATCTTTGCTGGGGTTCAACCTTATAACGGTAGTGCTACTTATTTTGTAACTGATGGTGGTGGTAATTCTCGTCGTGTTCGTATTACCTCTGATAATATCCCTGTTCATGTAGAGGCATTCTACAAATATCAGTTAACCGATAATATTTCCGTTACTCCTGGTGTTATTTGGGTAAGTAATACTAATCAAGGAAGTAACCAAGATGGAATTATTGGTACTTTAAGAACCACTTTCACTTTCTAATTTGAATCAATTAGTTTAGTCTAATACTTGAACCTCTACTTGTTAATTCAGGTAGGGGTTTTTTAATGAATGTTTAAAAAATATTTTTATGAATAAACTAAAATGACGGTTAATATGTGGACGGAAATTATTAAGGCAATTATTAAACATACTAATTCTCACTTTGAATTAATTAATTATCGATCGATTGGTGGTGGATGTATCAATCAGGCTTATGAACTTATCGGTAAAAATATTAGCTATTTTGTGAAGTTGAATAGTGCATCACAGATAGAGATGTTTAAAGCTGAATCGATCGCTTTAGAAGAAATGTACAATACAAATACGATCGTTGTGCCGAAACCGATTTGTTATGGTATATCGGGTAATAATAGTTATCTTGTTTTAGAATATATCAATTTAGGCCGTGGAGATAGTCGATCATGGCCATTAATGGGACAAAAATTAGCCTTATTACATCAAGTAAAAATAGAAAAACCCTTCGGATGGTATATTAATAATACGATCGGATCAACTTCACAAATTAACGATTGGAAAGATAGTTGGGCGGATTTTTTTGCAGAAAAAAGAATTGGCTATCAACTAATATTAGGGAATCGGCGAGGAGGTAACTTTAAAAATAGTCAGGAAATTATTGAAAAAGTACGAGAAAGTTTATTTAACCATCATCCGAAACCTTCTTTAGTTCATGGAGATTTATGGTCTGGAAATGCGGGATTTACTCATAGTGGAGAGGGTACTATTTTTGATCCTGCTTGTTACTATGGCGATCGAGAAGTGGACATTGCCATGACAGAATTATTCGGTGGTTTTCCTTCCACTTTTTATGAAGGATATAATCAACAATGGTCTTTAGATAAAGGGTATAACCAAAGAAAAAATATTTATAATTTATATCATATTCTCAACCATTTCAACTTATTTGGTGGTAATTATGAAATTCAAGCGAAAAGAATGATCAAAGAAATTTAATATAAAAATGTTAATTGATAATTGTCTATTTAAAATGTTAATGAGTAGTAGATAAAATTGGTGTAGTTACTTTTACTTGAGGTTTAATAACCCTTAAACTAGGGAAAAGAAAATGATTCTCTTCCACATATTGAGCTCCAAATAATCCTTTTTCTGCCCAAAAATATCTATCAGTAGTATGCTCATTTCTTTTAACTACTAAAAGGGCAGGGGGTTTAATCCCATTAGCTCGGATATGCTTTCTAGCGGCAGTTACTGGCTTATCTTCTCCACTCTCGATATAGTAGTGAGGTACAAGTTCTAATATTTTTCGTCCCTCAAGGCGGCGGCGACTTTTACGCTTTCTTTTCCGTGCCAACCTTACTTCCTCCTTCATAAGTTAAATGTTCTATTTACTACATTTTGGGGAATTATATAACGTTTTTTCTAAAAAGTCAATAGCCTTTCCATAGCAATCAATAGTGGGCAAAAATATTTAATTGATTTCTACCGAGTCGATCGCCATATCCATTAAGATGTTATGAGTATTTAATTCTTTTTCTCCGGGTTGACATTGACGACGAATATAGCTACCATCCGACTGTAACTCCCAAGATTGTTGATTATCGGATAACATAATTCCTAAAATTTCCTGCAATTGCTTTAATAAATTAGGATCTTCTACTGGTGTAATAGCTTCTACTCGGCGAGATAAATTCCTACCCATCCAATCTGCACTACCAATATAAATTTCTTCATCACCGTTGTTATGGAAGTAAAAAATTCGAGAATGTTCGAGAAAACGCCCGATAATACTAATTACTCTTATATTATCGCTAATGCCTTCAATTCCCGGTCTTAAGCTACAAATGCCTCGAAGAATTAAGTCTATTTTTACTCCTGCTTGAGATGCCTTATATAATGCTTCAATTACAGGAACATCAACTAAGGAGTTCATTTTAGCCACAATTCTTCCTGTACCGCCATTTTGACAATGTTTTGCTTCTCTTTCAATCATAGAGATCATTCGATCCCGCATAGTTACTGGTGCTACTAATAACTTACGAAATACTTTTTGTTTAGAATAACCTGTCAAAAAATTAAACAAGTCTGTCAAGTCTGCACCTAAATCTTCTCTGCAACTAATTAAGCCCAAATCCGTATAAAGTTTAGCTGTTTTTGGATTGTAATTTCCCGTACCAATATGAACATAACGACGAATTTTATCTTTTTCTTTTCGCACTACCAAAATAACTTTAGTATGGGTTTTTAAACCCACAAGCCCATAAACAACGTGTACTCCAGCCTTTTCTAATTTCCTTGCCCAAAGAATATTATTTTCTTCATCAAAACGGGCTTTTAATTCCACTAAAGCTACTACTTGCTTACCATTTTCAGCCGCATCAATCAAGGCTTTAATGATGGGAGAATCTCCTGAAGTCCTATACAACGTCATTTTTATCGCCATAACCTGTCGATCGTTGGCCGCTTGGGTGATAAACTGTTGTACTGTACCAGAAAAAGAGTGATAAGGATGGTGTAGCATTAAATCTGACTTGCGAATCATGGCAAAAAATTCCTCACTAATGCTATCGCTATTTTCACTTCCTCTAACCATTTCTAACTCTCTTAATTGATCAAAAGGTGGCGGTACAACGCCATTCCAAGGAATATCTTTTAAATCTGGTAAAGGTAAACTTGTCAAAGCAAATAAGTCATTTAAACCCAATAAACCATCTATTTCATAAATATCTATTTCTTCTAAATCTAAACCTTGCATTAACATTTGTTGAATATGCTCCGGCATAGAAGGATGAATTTCTAAACGTACTGCCGAACCTGCAAAACGACGTTTTCGTAGTTCTTGTTGTATCGCTAACAATAAATCATCTGCTTCGTCTTCTTGCACTCCTAAATCTGCATCTCTAGTCAAACGAAAATTATGACATTCTTGAACGTTCATACCCGGAAATAGGGCTTCTAGGTGGTGAGCAATAACTTGCTCAAGGGGGATTCCTACCCAAATAATTTTATCCTCATTATGGCCAACTTGCCGTAATTCAGCAGGAAAAGTGACAAAACGAGGTAATGTTTTCGGGACTTTTACTCTAGCAAATAATTCCGCACCCGTATCAGGATTTTTGACTAATACAGCTAAATTTAAGCTCAAATTAGACATATGGGGAAAAGGATGACTGGGATCAACGGCTAAAGGAGTGAGTACAGGAAAAATGTTATTATCAAAATATTGATGTAAATAATGTCTTTGTTCTTGATTCAGATCAACAAAATTAATGAGATGTACGCCGTAATTAATGAGTTCTTTTTTGAGATTATATTCAAAGTTTTCTACTTGTTGTTTAATAAGAGGACGTAACCGTTGATTAATCTCTTGAATTTGCTGTACTGGGGTTCTACCATCGGGGGTTAACTTACTTACTTCTGCTTCGATTTGTCGTTTTAAAGCAGCTACTCTTACCATAAAAAATTCATCTAAATTAGAACTAAAAATAGCTGTAAATTTAAGTCTTTCTAAAAGTAGTGTTCTTTCATTAATAGCCTCTTGTAACACTCTGTAGTTAAATTCTAGCCAACTCAATTCTCGATTGAAATAATATTGTGGATGTTTTAGATTACTAATTTGGTCTTGCATATATTTCTTTAGAAGTTAATAAGTTGATTTTTTGAATAAGGCAAAAGGCAACTGTTTTTTGTGACATTAAGTTATGACTTTCGCTAGTATATTTAACTTAAGTTATTTGGGAGAAAGAATTTACCACTTTCAATACTGAAGTCAAATAAATATATTAGTACTAAAATGAAAAGATGTTGGGTTTGAAAAGGGTTTCAATACTTTTTCTAATACTTATAATCACAGTGTAACTCTGCCTGTCGTTTTCCCTCATTATTATACTTAGATACGTCTGGGGCTATTTTACAATTAATAAAAATCCACCATACTTATTACTTAGTACTTATTACTTTTCCTCGTCAATAAATCTTATCCTGAACTGAGGCTTAATCAAGTTATGATTTGGTTAACCTACATATTTGATGTAAAAAGCACATAAAAGTTATGTTATATCTGCTCCTATTCGAGTATTCGGTATTAACAGTTACAAAAGATTAAGAGTAAAATTTATAACCTGTTCTCAAATTAACTAACGATCGTTCTGAGTTTTGTATTAGATACTAGGCAAGACCACCCTTATTACAAGGATCTTTAATTTTAGTTCATATTATTGTAAAGTTTTATAAAAAGAGGTTAAACCATGACGGTTGCAACTGAAACAAAAGTTAAATTAAATAAAATAGAGAAAATTAAAGCCGAAAAACACGGTTTAGATATAAAAGAAGAATTAACTAAATTTGCCGAAATCGGTTGGGAGGCCATGAATGAAGATGATTTAATTGTCCGTTTAAAGTGGTTTGGCATCTTTTTTCGTCCTGTTACTCCGGGTAAGTTCATGTTAAGGTTGCGTATCCCTAACGGAATTTTTACCAGTGAACAAATGCGTACTTTTGCAGAAATTATCGATCGATATGGAGAAGATGGTAGCGCAGATATTACCACTCGTCAAAATATCCAATTAAGAGGGGTTCATTTACAGGATATACCCGAAATTTTCCAACAATTAGAAGCGGTAGGTATTACTTCCATTCAATCAGGGATGGATAATGTTCGTAACTTAACAGGTTCTCCTACTGCTGGAATTGATCCTGATGAGTTATTCGATACCAGAGAATTAAATCAAAAGTTACAGGATTTAATTACAAATAAAGGACAAGGAAATTATGAATTTAGTAATTTACCTCGCAAGTTAAATATTGCTGTAGATGGTGCTAGAGATAATTCTATTCATGCAGAAATTAATGATATTGCTTTTATCCCAGCTTTCAAAGATGGTGAATTTGGTTTTAATGTTTTAATTGGTGGTTATCTATCGGCACAACGATGTGCAGAATCTATTCCGATGGATGTATGGGTACATCCTAATGATGAAGTAATTGAACTTTCGGCTGCAATTCTTTCTGTTTATAGCGAAAATGGCTTAACAGAAGGTTTAAGAGAAAATCGAGGAAAATCCCGTTTAATGTGGTTAGTAGATAAATGGGGTATGAATCGTTTTCGTATAGAAGTAGAGAAGAAATTGGGTAAATCTCTTTATTTTGCTGCACTTCAAGATGAAATTACTTTAGAAAAACGAGATCATTTAGGAGTCCATCCCCAAAAACAGGAAGGCTATAGTTATATAGGGATTCATATTCCTGTAGGGCATTTAATGGCACAAGATATGTTTGAGATTGCTCGTTTAGCGGAGATTTACGGTAATGGAGAAATTAGGGCAACCGTTGAGCAGAATTTTATTATTCCTTTTGTGCCTAATGATAAGGTAGAAACCTTTTTGAGTGAACCTATTTTACAACGTTATTCTATCAATCCTACACCTTTAACTCGATCGTTAATTTCCTGTACTGGTTCTCGTTATTGTAACTTTGCTCTGGTGGAGACGAAACAGAGAGGTTTACAATTAGCCCAAGAATTAGATGCTGAATTAAATATACCCGATCGAGTGCGCATTCATTGGACAGGTTGTCCTAATTCCTGTGGCCAAGCTCAAGCAGGAGATATTGGTTTAATGGGTACAAAAGCTAAAAAAGATGGCCAAGTGGTAGAAGGAGTTAACCTATTTTTAGGCGGTAAAGTGGGAAAAGACGCTCATTTAGGAGAATTAAAGGAAAAAAGTATCCCCTGTGATGATCTCAAAATTGTGCTAAAAGATTTGTTAATCAATGAATTTGGAGCTACGACAAAATAGGGAATAGTGAAGAATAGATGGGATAAAATTATTCTCAATTGAGTATGTTTAATTTTTTTTGAGATCAGAACTATAATTAAAAGCAACTCATGTAATTTTTATATTTGCCTTGCATAATAAATCATGACCGATCTCAATTTCCAATATCCCATTTTTGGCCCCGAAATCAAATGTCCTCATTGTCGTGAAGTTATACAAGCATTAACTTTAACAGATAGTTATTTATGCCCTCGTCATGGTGCATTTGAAGCAGATCCTAACACCAAAGAATTAGTACATTTACAATCAGGCCGACATTGGCGTTTGTGGAAAAGTAAATGGTATCGGCAACATACTCATCCTGATGGTATTAGGTTTGAAATTCATGAGGCTTTAGATAGACTCTATACAGACGGTTACCGTGCTACTAAAGTTATTATCGCCGATCGATATTATTCATTAATTAATTCTTATTTAGAAAAAGGCAATAGTTGGCAAGGAGATCAAGATAGTAAAATATATAGACTATATGGTTTGCCCGTGGAATTTAGTCCAAAGTCTAGCGATGAACCTTGTTGGGGAATAATTAATTTTATTTTGGAAAAGGAAAAAGGCGCACCTTCTCGTTATCCCTATTTTCGTTTATTTGAATAAATCATGATTCTACACCATGTATCTATTCGCACGGCGGATATAATGAAAGCGATCGAATTTTATGAGTTATTAGGCTTTACCGTAAAAGAAAGATTTACGGCTGGTTATACTTTAGCTTGTTGGTTAGAGGGATTAGGAGGAAGACTGGAGTTAATGCAGATACCAGAACCAAAACCTGCTCCCGATGCTTTTGATGATGAACATTATGTGGGTTATTATCATCTTTCTTTTGATGTGACAAATAATGTACTTAGTTTACCGATATGGTTAGATGAGTTGCAAAATAAATTTAAGAAAACCAGTCAGGAAAATCCCTCTGGAGTATCTCTCTTAAAGATATTATTACCGCCACAACAACAGATGATCGGCGATCGAGTTTATGAAGTAGCTTTTATTGCTGACACGGATAACTTACCTATTGAAATAATTAGGGCTTACTGAACTCAAAAAGTCTTTTGGCCAACCTAGGGAATGGAAATTTAATAATTTAGTGAACACGATCGATAATAATTAATATTTATGGATTTTTAAGATTTAATCGTTAACCGCCTTGCAATAAATTGACTTATAGCATAAATCAGCAAAGCCTAAATTTTATTATTCTTCATCTCTCATTCCCAATTCTTCATTAATATCACAGGCTACTCGAAAACCGATTAATTTTCCTTTAAATTGAGGTAAAGTCCATAATCTTACCCCTGATCGACAATAATAAGCAGTATCATCCCACGAACCGCCCCTAATAACTCTGGGTAAATCTTCCTCAGAATCTGGAGAAGTTTCTAACCAAGCACTACCATCGCAAGGAGATCGATCATAATCTTCGTGCCAATGATCTTGACACCATTCCCAAACATTACCATGAAGATCATATAACCCAAAATCGTTAGCATAAAAACTATCTACATCGGTGGTTTCTTGTCTCCATTGACCACTTTTTCCATCTCCATAACCATAACTAGCCTTATAATTAGCCAATTCAGGAGTTATACTTTTACCAAAAGAAAAAGGTGTCTCAGTTCGAGCCCTACAAACATATTCCCATTCAGATTCTGTCAACAGACGAAATTGTTTACCAGTTAAAGCCGACAGTTTTTGACAAAAATTTTGAGCAGAAAACCAAGAAATATTTTCTACGGGTTTATTTTCTCCCTTAAAAAAGGAAGGATTCTCATTCATTACGGCTATATATTGATTTTGAGTGATGGGATATTTACTGACAAAAAAAGACTCGATCAATACTTGATGTTGAGGAGTTTCATCTTTACTTCTACCTTGTTCGGTTTCTGGAGTACCCATGATAAACTGTCCTTGAGGAATATATACCATTTCTAATAGACTATTTTCTGATAGTCGTACCTCAAAATAATCTCCTTCTTTTTCGACTTTATTTAAACTTAAAGTAGTAGGACTCTGGGAATTAAATGGGGCTAAATTGATAGTTACAACCTGATATTTATACTTTTGACAATTATTCATAACTTTCAGGGTTTTCTTTTTCTTAAAGATGATTTGTTAACTAATTATATTGAAAATTTTAAATATAATCAAATTATTATTTAATAACGCTTCAAAATAGTTTTTAATATATAGCAATAGAAAAAATAAATAAACAACATTTATTAATTTTAACTGTTATAAAAAATAGTTTTCAATCATGAGTTGTTTAAATTATGTAAATTTTAATTAATTAACTAAAAATTATTATATAAGTATATTGAAAATATTAATTACATAAAATTAATTTTAAAAATATCTTTCGATCTTAGTATTTTAATATATACCTATTATGAAAAAGTCTTAACAAATCTTAATTAAATATATGATTTTGAAATTTAAAAATAAAGATATGATCAACATAAAAAAAGTTTTAAAAAATCAATAATTGTTGTTGTCATAAAATTCCGAAAGATTGACTCAATATTTCAAGTATAACGATCAAATAATACCTGCGTTCCATGAGAAAACTCCTTAAAAATAAGGCTTTAAAAGTCCTAACAAAATAAAACCTTTTGCCTGTTCCCTGTTCCCTCTTCCCTGTCTTGATCAATAAATTTTATAGTTCACGTTTGGTAATAATGAGGTTGATGCTGATTACCGAACTAATTACTGTACTCACTGGCACATACTAACCTTAATCCTGTGCTAAAATCAGCTATTAAACGTGGCATAGGGTGAGAAAAGTAAAATTATGTTTGAACGCTTCACAGAAAAGGCGATCAAGGTGATCATGTTAGCCCAAGAAGAGGCTCGTCGTCTGGGTCATAACTTCGTGGGTACTGAACAAATCCTCCTTGGTTTGATTGGAGAAGGGACTGGTGTCGCCGCCAAAGTCCTGAAATCAATGGGTGTTAACCTGAAAGACGCTCGGATCGAGGTTGAAAAAATCATCGGTCGTGGTTCTGGCTTTGTAGCGGTAGAAATTCCCTTTACTCCCAGAGCAAAACGAGTATTAGAGTTGTCTTTAGAAGAAGCTCGTCAATTAGGACACAATTACATCGGCACTGAACACTTACTTCTTGGTTTAATTCGTGAAGGGGAAGGTGTTGCGGCGAGAGTTTTAGAAAATCTTGGAGTGGATTTAGGTAAAGTTCGCACTCAGGTTATTCGGATGTTAGGAGAAACTGAAACTACTCCTGTCGGTGTGGGTGGTGGCAGTCGATCGAATAAAACTCCAACTTTAGATGAATTTGGCTCTAATTTAACAATTTTTGCAACGGAAGGTAAATTAGATCCCGTTGTTGGTCGTCAAAAAGAAATTGAGCGTGTTATTCAAATTTTAGGTCGTCGTACCAAAAATAATCCCGTGTTAATCGGTGAACCCGGTGTCGGTAAAACTGCTATTGCTGAAGGATTAGCTCAACGTATTGCCAATAAAGATGTGCCTGATTTGTTAGAAGACAAACGAGTCGTTACCCTTGATATTGGTTTATTGGTGGCAGGTACTAAATATCGTGGGGAATTTGAAGAAAGACTCAAAAAAATCATGGACGAAATTCGTCAAGCGGGGAATGTTATCCTTGTTATTGATGAGGTTCATACTTTAATTGGTGCTGGGGCGGCAGAAGGAGCGATCGATGCAGCAAATATTCTCAAACCTGCTTTAGCAAGGGGTGAACTGCAATGTATCGGAGCGACTACCCTTGATGAATACCGTAAACACATCGAAAGAGACGCTGCTTTAGCGAGACGTTTTCAGCCCGTCATGGTAGGTGAGCCTAGCGTTGAAGAAACTATCGAAATTTTATTTGGATTACGGGAACGTTATGAGCAACATCACAAACTCAAAATCTCTGATGAAGCCTTAGCCGCCGCTGCTAAACTTTCCGATCGTTACATCAGCGATCGATATTTACCTGATAAAGCCATCGACTTAGTTGATGAAGCTGGTTCCAGAGTTCGTTTAATGAATTCTCAATTGCCCGCCGAAGCCAAAGAGTTAGATAAAGAATTGAGACAGGTTTTAAAAGAAAAAGACGAAGCTGTCAGATCTCAGGATTTTGATCGTGCAGGGGAATTACGTGATCGAGAAATGGAAATTAAAGCAGAAATTCGTGGTTTAGCGGATCTCAAGAAGAAAAATCCTCAAGTAAGTGAAAATCCTGTCGTTAGTGAGGAAGAAATTGCTCATATCGTAGCCTCTTGGACTGGTGTCCCCGTACAAAAACTGACCGAATCCGAAGCAGATAAACTCTTACACATGGAAGACACTCTCCATCAGAGAATTATCGGACAGGAAGACGCAGTAAAAGCTATTTCACGGGCTATCAGACGGGCAAGAGTTGGGTTGAAAAATCCTAACCGCCCGATCGCTTCTTTCATCTTCTCAGGACCAACAGGAGTAGGAAAAACCGAACTTACCAAAGCCTTAGCAACTTATTTCTTCGGTTCTGAAGATGCTATGATCCGTTTGGATATGTCGGAATATATGGAACGTCATACTGTATCCAAATTAATAGGTTCACCACCGGGGTATGTAGGTTATAACGAAGGTGGACAGTTAACAGAAGCAGTTCGTCGTCGTCCTTACACCGTAGTTCTCTTTGATGAAATTGAGAAAGCACACCCAGACGTTTTCAATCTCTTATTACAAATTCTGGAAGATGGACGTTTGACGGATTCTAAAGGTCGTACTGTAGATTTCAAGAATACCTTATTGATCATGACTTCTAACATCGGTTCAAAAGTAATCGAAAAAGGAGGCGGTGGTTTAGGTTTTGAACTAGAAAGCGATCAGAGCGAATCTCAATACAATCGTATTAAATCTTTAGTCAATGAGGAATTGAAAAACTACTTCCGTCCTGAGTTTCTTAACCGTCTTGATGAGATTATCGTTTTCCGTCAACTCAATAAAGAGGAAGTCAAGCAAATTTCCGAAATTTTACTCAAAGAAGTATTTGCTCGTTTAACTGAACAAGAAATTTACTTACAAGTAACAGAGAAGTTCAAAGAACGTTTAATCGAGGAAGGATTCAACCCGGCTTATGGTGCTCGTCCTTTACGTCGGGCAATTATGCGACTTTTAGAGGATGTGTTAGCGGAAGAAATTCTATCTAAACGCCTTCTTGAAGGAGATACTGCGATCGTGGACATTGATGAAGAAGGAAAGGTTGCTATCAAAGCAGAAAGACAGAATCCTTTATTAGCCAAAGCTGGTGTTTAACTAAATTTTAGATTTAACAAATTAATTTATTAAGGGGGGCATTGTCCCACCTTTTTTTTTGCCTACTTTAGGATCTGCTTAACGGTACTTAGACAAAAATTATGCCCAAATAAACCCTAAACTTGCTTTATATAAGCTAAATACTTCCACATTATCTTTTAACCATTGAAAGAAACGAAAAGATACTGCCGTCCGAAACGCTTCCAATGCCTCTGCAAAAGTATTTAAGGGTTTATTTCCCCATTGCCTTCTCAATCCCCCTGTCAAACGATGCCATTGAATAAAAGTATCGGCGCAAAATACCAATATAAAATGTCTCATTAAACTTCTTTTATTTCTCACTTGGTATTCTGATAAGCCTAACCATCCCTTAATTTCACGGTAAAATACTTCTATCCAATTTCTTGATGTATAAGTTTCTACTATCCAATTTGCACAGACTTTTTCTCCTGTTTCATTGGTCATTAAATAATCAATATCTGTGGACTTTTCAAAACTGGGAGCATTCATGACGATAGCTACGGTTTTTATTCCTGATAAGGCTGATAATTTAATTTTTATGGTTGCTACCCAAAGAGTTTTTTCTCTATTTTTACCTGTTTTTATTTCTTCAAAACTCTCTTGAGGTAATAATTTAGCTATTTCATCTATTCTTTTTTCAGACTCTCTCAAATCTTCTTTTACTACTTGTACTAATCTATTTTTTGCAATAATTCCTATATATTTTAAATTTTTTTGTTCTAATTTTTCTAATAAATTAGTATTGTTCCCATAACCCCCATCCATTAAAATTATTTGAGGATGGTAATTTCGGTTTAAACATTTTTCAATTAAATTAAAGGCAATATCGGGTTTTTTTTGAAATTGTGGGTCATCTTTTCCCAAGGGGAAATTTTCCGCTTTTTCATATAATTCAACGTCTAAGGGAAAACTTCTGACCCCATCATAAATGTGGGTGGTGACTGCGGATATTACCATTATCAGTTTTGCCAATTTCACCAATATATTGTCGTCCCACACAGTCAGTAAAATTGCCACTTTTACGATGACCTGAATCATCGATAATTAAAGAGAAAGAGCGACTTATTTTAGTTTGACGACATGAGGCAATAATTTCTAGTCTTTTATTATTTACCTCATCATAATTCCAAGTGGATTCTGTTAGGAAATGATGTAACTTATGATAAGTAATATCAAGATTATTATGGGCAATTTGAGTGAGATTTTTTCTTTGAGAATCACCTAATAAACCGCCCAAATAATTTCTAAACTCTCGTTTTTGTGCTTTTGTTTTTAATACAGGGTCTATTTTTTGGCACCAACGCTCGAAACAGGGTGGCATTGATGAAGATGTGATTTCTTTCATTTTGACCTAAAAACAATATAATGTAAATATTATAGCTTAATTGTTGTTATTGTTTTGTCTAAGTACCGTTAATAAATCAGAAAACTATACAAATCAAGCACTTAGATATACTACATTAACAAAAAAATTAAGAGGCATTGATTAATAAAAGCGTTGTTGTTTTCTCTTTTTGTTTGCGTAAGTCCTGATTCTATTTTGATTGCCTGAAAATTAGTTTATCATATTTTATATAGTTTTTTGTCTATTATGTATTAAATTGTTATAGATTAAACACTATAATTGTCTAACTATCTATGAATATAATGTATCAATATAAATAATATTTGGTAGTATGTTAAAGTTATTCTTTGTTACCTACTTTCATCTAAAATCAAGTTATCCCATTTCAACCTATAAATATTTATGGTATTAGAAGTTTTTGTTTTAATAACGATATTCTGCGGATTTTTCGGGATTATTTTTAAGGAAAATTTGCTGATGAAAACTATATCTATGGATATTATGAGTACTGGTGTTATCGCATATTATGTACTTATGGCATCTCAGAAAGGATTATTTACTCCCATTCTCTCCGATAAAAATGTTAGTTATGCTGATCCCGTACCACAAGCAGTAATTTTAACAGCGATCGTTATTGGCTTTTCTACCCTCGCTTTAATGTTAGTAACGGTGATGAAATTAGCAAAAAATAATCCCACTTTAGAAACAAAAGAAATAGAGAAAAATAACACCTAATGGCAAACTTAACTATTCTTTGGATTATTATACCTTTATTATTAGGTTTTTTAACTTATTTAATCCCTAAATTTGATAAATATTTGGCATTATTTGGAGTATTAATTTCCATTATATATAGTTTTTTAATAACTTTATATGATCGATCTTTAAGTTTTAAAATATTGGATAATTTTGGAGTTACTTTTACTGTTGATAATCTTACTATTTATTTTATTTTAACTAATGCGATCGTCAGCAGTTCTGTAATAATTTATTCTTGGCAACAAAATAAAAATACTTTTTTTTATGGACAAATTCTTTTTTTACATAGTAGTTTAAATTCTGCTTTTATAACGACAGATTTTATGAGTCTATATGTCGCATTAGAAGTAATTGGTATGATAGCTTTTCTTTTAATTGCTTATCCTTGCACAGATAAAACTCTTTGGGTAGGATTACGTTATTTATTTATTAGCAGTATTGTAATGTTATTCTATTTAATGGGAGTAATATTGATTTATAAAGCCAATAATTCCTTTAGTTTTGAAGGGTTAAAAAATTCTCCCCCCGAAGCATTTGTTTTTATTTTTTTAGGATTATTCGTCAAAAGTGGTGTTTTCTTTTCTGGATTATGGCTACCTTTAACTTATGCAGAATCAGAAACATCAGTCTCGGCACTATTATCAGGAATTGTCACAAAAGCAAGTGTTTTACCATTAATTAGATGTGCAGGAATTAGTGAAGATATTGACTTATTTATCCGAATTTTTGCCATATTTACAGCTATTTTTGGTGCTTGTTATGCTTTATTAGAAAAAGATATAAAACGAATGTTAGCATTTTCTAGTATTTCTCAAATGGGATTTATTTTAGCTTCTCCTGCCGTTGGTGGATTTTATGCTTTAACTCATGGATTAGCTAAATGTAGCTTATTTTTGTGTGTCGGTAATTTACCCACTAGAAATATACAAGAATTGAGAAATGAACCCATTAATACAAACTTATGGATTCCCATATTTTTAGCTTCTCTGTCAGTTATAGGATTTCCTTTATTTTCTAGTTTTGAAGCTAAGGTATTAACCCTAGAAAATCTCCTTTCTTGGCAAGTGATACCGATGAATATTATTGGTATTTGTACCGCTATTTATTTTGGAAAATTAATATTTTTACCTCATCATAAAATATCTGATGCAAATAATAATCTTAATTTGGCTTCATCTGTGATTATTTTAATTATTGTCCTTCTGATTTTTAATATGATTTACTATGAAAGTTATCAATTAAGAGAAATTTTAAAGGCTTTAATAACAATTATTTTAGGATGGTTATTTTACAAATTTATTTTTAAAGAATTAGTTATAAAAATTCCTGTAGTTTTAGAAAAATTTGATAATATCGTAGGTTTTATGGTATTGGTTCCTATTATTTTATATGGCATTATTCTAATAACTAATCAATCACTAACTATTTATTAAATATTAAAATTAATGATTTTATCTTTACTATTAAGACTAACTCTTTGGTTTTTATTAACTTCTGATTTAAGTTTATTAAATATTATTATTGGCATTCTGATCGCTATATTATTGCCTCGCACTGATATTGAAAAAGAATCGATCGAAAAATGGCTAAAAGTGTTAATAAAATTATTAATAGTCATACCTCAAGCCTATATTGAAGCCTTAGAAATAATGATTTTTCCCCATCTTCATGAAGCTATCACTCTTGAAAGAGTGAAGGTAAATAGATCAAGAAATTTAATTTTTTTAGACATATTTTTAATTACTTTTACTCCCAAAACTATTGTTATAAAATATTGTGAAGAAGGATGGTTTCAAATTCATAGAATTTTAAGGAGAAACACTCGATGAATATTATTTTAATCATCATGATATTGACATTATTAATCCCAATATATACGGCTTGGAGTAATGAGAATATCTGGCAAAAAATGTTAAGTTTAGCGAGTATTTCTTCTAAAAGTGCCATCTTAATCTTATTTGTTTCTGTATTAAGAGATGATTGGATGATTGGCATTGTAGGCATAATAATTCTTGCTGTTGGTAATGCTGGATTAATGTTATTAGCACAATTACTTAAACGTAATTAACAATCCAAAAAGACTAATTAAAATCTGTCAAAATACTTTTTTTACTAATATTTATGATTAATTTTCTTACTTATTTTTGCCTTATTTTAGGTTTAATTTTTTGGGTTTGGGGTACAGTTTATTTAATAAGTAAACGTTCTCCTCTTTATAAACTTCATACTCTTACCGTATCCGATACTCTCGGTTCGATCGCTATTCTTGTAGGCTTATTGTGGAAAATTCCCACAGAATCACCTTTATTAATTCTAGGTATTATTTTTTTAGCAATATGGAATACCATGTTGGGTTATGTTTTAGCTTATTCCTCTAGTAATCGTAAAAATGTCAATGAATAATCCCGATTTGTTTATCTACATTATTACTGCTTTATTACCTTTATCGGCTTTTTTATTGGTAATTCAGGTTAATCCTTATGATGCTTTAGTTATTCGAGGAATTTTAGGTGCGATCGCCGCTTTAGTGTATGCTGTATTAGGTGCAGGAGATGTGGCTTTAACAGAGGCTTTGATGGGTACATTATTAGCTGTGGCATTATATATTATCGCTATTCGATCGTCTCTAGTGATGCGTTTAGGTGTGTTAGAAACAGATTTATTAACTCTGAAAACTGAAGAAAAAGATCAATTATTTTTATCTTTAATCGATAATTTTAAATCTATTATCGCAAAATATTATTTACGTTTAGAATTAGTAAGTTATGAAGATCTAAATAATTTGGAAAAAGCCTTACAAGAAAAAGAAGTTCATGGTATTTGTTTTCAGAGGAATAATGAGAATAAATTATATTTGACTCAGATAAGAATAAAACGTTTATACGAAATATTTACCCGAGAAAGTTCTAATATAAATTCTAATTTTACTTATATTAATTTACTTGAAAAATAACAAAAAAATATAATGAAAATTTTTTATTTAATCGCTGGAATTGCACTATTTTTAAAGATGTTAATTATTCCTAATTCCATATTAGAATTAAATTTTTCTATTGTGGAAACCATTGTTAAAGAAACAGGAGTAACTAATTCTATCTCTGGAATACTTTTTCGTAATCGTCTTTATGATACTATTTTTGAAGTGATAGTATTTACGATCGCAACATTAGGAATACAATATCTTTTTAGTGATGAAATTCCCTCTAAAAAAGTATATCAATTTAACGATGAGCCATCGATCGTTTTAGCAAGACTGGGTTCAACTATTACCGCTTTAGTCGCTATTGAGTTAGCCATTCGAGGACATTTATCACCGGGCGGAGGATTTGCCGCAGGAGTCGCAGGAGGTACTGCTATTGGCTTAATAGTAATTACTTCTTCCACTGAATTAATGCAGAATATTTATCAACGTTATAATGTCTCTAAATGGGAAAAAATTACTGTAATTATCTTTATTTTCTTAGCAAGTATTACTTTATTTGGCTTAGAGTTACCCCAAGGAGATTTAGGATCATTAGTTAGTGGGGGTATGATTCCTATATTAAATATATTAGTGGCTTTAAAAGTCGCTTTGGGATCTTGGGCAATAATTTTACTATTTATTCGTTATCGAGGATTATTATAAAAAAATTTCTCAAAATAAAAAGCCTTCTTCTTAAAGACAAGAGAAGACTTTAGTTTAAAAGAAAATACTCAATTTGATTAAAAAGAAATACCTTAATTTCTAATTTTTACTTAAAGGACATTACCTTGTAAAGATTCTGAGTCAATAGGTTTTATGAAGTATAAACGAATAAATTGACTAGCGTTAGATAAGAATAAGGGTAATTTACGAAGGAATTTAACAGGAGCAATCGAATTACTTGCGTCAATAGCTCGTAATTTTTCACAGTTGCTAACACAAATTTCTAAACTGTCATAAAAAGCAGGATTGTTAACGTCAATGATAACGGGGAAAACTCGTCCTGCGGTATGATTAGTTTTTTCGATAACGTGCTTGTCATAACTTCTGGCATCTAAACCAATGGAAGCATAAAAGTCAGAACGTTGTAAATCATTGAGATACATAGTCGCAAACACCGATAAAAGGAAGAAACGACACCATAGTTTCGCTTTCCAATCGTTTAAATATTCGGGTTTAGCTTTGAGAATTGCATCGAAAAAGTCACCGTGACGATTTTCATCTTGACACCAATTTTCAAAAAACTTAAAAATAGGATAAATACGACTTTCAGGATTTTGCTCTAAGTGACGATAAATTGTGATGTAGCGCCAATAGCCAATTTTTTCAGATAGATAGGTAGCGTAAAAAATAAATTTAGGTTGAAAGAAAGTATAGTCACGACTTTTGGTTAAAAATCCTAAATCTAAAGATAAATTGAAATCAGACATGGCTTTATTGAGGAAACCAGCGTGACGTGCTTCATCACGAGACATGAGGTTAAAACACTCAGCTAATACAGGACTTTTGTGTTTTAAACGTCTGCCTAATTCTTTGTATAGTAAGAAACCAGAAAACTCCGCAGTACAAGAGCGTTCAAGAAATTCCACAAATAATTTACGGGTTTCTCCATCAATATGATCCCATGATTGATCAAAGTCAGCGTTACGGACAAAGTGATGACGGTTATAATCTTCTTTAAATTCCGCTAAAATTGCTTGTAATTCCTCCTCATTAGCGGCAATATCCATTTTTGCCATGGCATCAAAATCAGTGGTATAGAAACGAGGAGTAAGAATTGTTTCTTTCGCTGGTGCTTTTATACCTGGACGTATTTCTTCGTACTCAGGTTTTTGTACTGTTGTTACCATAATATTTTTTAAAAAACTATATTTATTGCTTTTCGATCGTCAAGGGCTACTCTGTGATCTCACAGCGCCACTCCGTGATCGTAAAATTTCAGATTAAATCTAAGTTTAACAAAATCTTTACCATCTCATGAACCTATTTTATTAAGAGTTGTAACGAAATTTCGATAAATTGTTTATGTTGTATTTAAGTGTTGCACTTTTTTGAATTAAATTTACTTCTTTTTTCTTCACTTTCAATCTCAACTCTAAAAACCGATCGATTAAAGTAGTCTGCGAGACAAGATCTGAATAGCTAAATTATCCACAATTTACAGATAATGATAATTAGGAAAAAATCAAATTTTTATGGGTAAAAGAGATTTTCATAGACAATGAGAATAGGAGACATTAAAATTAACCCCAGAAGTTAAAATTAATGTTAATCAATAAGTTAAATGCGGATATACATTTTATTATATAATTCAGGTACGGCTAACGAGGGAATCCATACTATTCAGATAGGCGATGAAGATTTCGTGTTAATGTTTGAATCAGAAGATGATGCTATTCGTTATAGTTTATTACTCGAAGCTCAAGATTTTCCAACCCCTTCGGTGGAAGCTATTGAACAAGATGAAGTAGAAGAATTTTGTTTGTCTGCTGGTTATGAATGGAAATTTATTAATGAGGGAATGTTAGAAATTCCTCCCGAAAAAAATGTTCCTGAAACAGATTGGAATAAAGACGGTAGTTATGCTCCTCCTGAATTTTCTGAATCTTCCGAACCCTCTGAAGCAGAGATGTCGGCTTTTGAATTAGAACGCATCCGCCGTCAGTTAGAGGGATTACTTTAACAATGGGGAATTAGCGATTAGAGATTAGCAATTAGTTCTCAACTGTCAACTATTAACTATCAATTATCCATATTTTATGAATCGTGGTCATTTATTAACAGAACAGATTAACGCCGCTAGTGTTAATTTAGATCAACTTTCGGCTTTGGAAATCGTTGATTTGTTTAATCAAGAAGATCTCAAAACCATTGAAGCGATCGCCAATGCTAGAGAAGAATTAGCCCAAACCATTGAAATTACGGCTCAATCTTTGAATAAGGGTGGACGTTTATTTTACATTGGAGCAGGTACTAGCGGACGTTTAGGAGTACTTGATGCGGCAGAATGTCCCCCCACCTTCTGTACTGATCCTTCTATGGTACAAGGTATTTTAGCTGGGGGAGAAGGGGCGTTAGTAAAAAGTTCTGAAGCCTTAGAAGATCGATCGCAGGATGGTGTTCAAGCTATGATCGATCGAGATATTAACAGTTTAGATGTGGTAATTGGAATTACAGCAGGGGGGACAACTCCTTATGTTCATGGTGCTTTACAGGAAGCAAAAAAAAGAGGAGCAACGGCGATCGCCATGAGTTGTGTACCTAAAGATCAAGTACCCATAGATGCAGATATTGATATTAGACTATTAACAGGAGCAGAAATTTTAGCAGGATCAACTCGTTTGAAAGCAGGTACAGTTACAAAAATGGCGTTGAACATTATTTCCACAGGAGTAATGGTAAAACTAGGAAAAGTATATGGTAATCGTATGATTGATGTATCTGTTACGAATAGTAAACTAGAGGATCGAGCTTTAAGAATTATTAGTGATTTAACGGATTTAAGTAGAGAGGACTCGATCGAACTTTTAAAAGCTAGTGGATCTAAGGTAAAATTAGCATTGTTGATGCACTGGAGTAAGAAAACAAGAAGCGAGGCAGAAATTTTGTTAAAAGAAAATGAAGGTAACTTGCGTCAAAGTCTTTTAAATAACTAGCAGGAGAATTTAGAATGATAAACAAAAAAGAAGATTAACAAGAATTTTAAGTTTTTGTTTCAGTTAAAGACTTTATAACACACCCTTCACCAGTGAATTAAGATAAAGTACTAAAGTACAAATACCAAGAAATAATAGAGAAAATTATCAGTTCTTATTACGATTATTCATATTAACTATTCATTATAAATCATGTTTAATTTATCACAAGATTTCACAACGATCGCCATTATACTGGTGGCATTAGGTATTATTTTCTGGGGTTACAAGAGGGCAAAACCCTATGGAGAAATAGGCATTTTAGCTTGGTTACAATCTTTAAGTTTAATGACACCTTGGTTGGCTTTTTTTGTTTTATTAGCTACTGGAATTTATCTTAATTTAATTGCTGTCATTTTACTTTTGGTTATATCAGCAGGATTTTATATTTACTTAGGAAATTTAATTAGAAAAAAAGCTGAAAATCAGATTAATTCCGATATTTTAGATAAATTAAAAAAGGAACTAAGATCAACTATTGAAGAAAAAGAAGAAGAAAATTCTGAAACCTTAGCTAAAAATAAGCCTAGCAATATAAAAGAGAATCAGTTTCCTATTAAAATTGAACAAATACAACCAGATTTTACGCCAATAAATGAAGATGATTTAAAAGAAATTAAAAGTATTTTTGGTATTGATACTTTTTTTATTACAGAAACAATTCCTTATCAAGAGGGTGTTATTTTAAAAGGTAATTTACGGGGAGAAGCTGATTCTACTCATCAACATTTGACAGAAAAATTAACTCTTAAACTAGGAGATAAATATCGTTTATTTTTAGTAGAAACTCCCGAAGGAAAACCCGTTATCATTATTTTGCCTAGTACTAATGATCCAAAGTCTTTAACCTTAGCACAAAAAAATTTAGCCTTAGTATTGTTTTTAGCTACTATTTTTACTAGCATGGAAGCGATCGCATTGTTATTGGGATTTGATTTAGTGGGTAACTGGAATCGTTATCAGGAAGTCTTGCCCTTGTGTATCGGTTTATGGATAATTTTATTAGCTCATGAAATGGGACATCAGATTATCGGGGCAAAAAATAACGTTAAAATTAGTTTACCCTTCTTCTTACCTACTATTCAAATTGGTAGTTTTGGGGCTATTACTCGTTTTGAATCCTTAATACCTGATCGAACTGTATTGTTTGATATTTCTTTTGCTGGGCCTGCCTCTGGATTTGTTGTGTCTTTAACTATATTACTTTTAGGTTTTGTCGTGTCAGGTAGTGGCAGTACTTTTGAAATTCCGACAAACTTTTTTCAAGGTTCAATTTTAGTCGGTATTTTAGCCAAATTATTTTTCAATTCTAGTTTGCAAAGTGAATCTGTGGCAGTAAATCCTTTAATGATTTTAGGTTGGTTAGGATTAGTTATTACGGCGTTAAATCTATTACCTGCAGGACAACTCGATGGCGGTAGAATAATTCAAGCAATCTATGGTAGAAAAACCTGTCGTCGTGCTACGATCGGTACATTAATTGTTTTAGGTATCGTCAGTATCCTTAATCCCATTAACTCTTTACCTTTTTATTGGGCGATAGTAATTTTATTCTTACAAAGAGATTTAGAACGTCCTAGTCTAAACGAATTAACCGAACCTAATGATACTAGAGCCGCATGGGGATTAATATTAATTTTCTTATCCTTAACTACTCTAATCCCAATTACTCCTAGTTTAGCCAGTCGTTTAGGTATCGGTATGGGATTTTAAATAATCATTCGCCAAAATTAGGTATTTTCTGTCATTTTTTCTTTTTCCCTCCTATCATCGAAAATTTATGATAGATATGCAAGATCTAATCTAAATTTAATATATTTATATCGACAATCCACTTTTTTTATAAGTCATCAATAACATGATTAAAACAATCCTATTTTTATCTCTTTGGTTAGGATTTATTTTCTATGCAATCTTTTTCGCACCACCGGATAATCCTGAAACCTTAGACTTAATAATTAATCTTTCTACGGGTAAATGGGAAGGCATTAATCCTATTATTATTTGCCTATTTAACATTATGGGAATTTTACCTTTTATCTATGCTTCTTTGTTAATTATTGATGGCAGAAATCAAAAAATTAAAGCCTTTCCTTTTGTCATTGGTAGTTTCTTTTTAGGTGCATTTGCTTTATTACCTTACTTCGCTTTTCGTCGATCGAATCATGAATTTAGAGGGGAAAAAAATTTATTAATTAAAATCCTAGATTCTCGAATTTTTGCAGTATTACTTACCCTAATTTGTTTAATTTTAATTGTTATCGCTATTACCAAAGGAGATTGGAATGACTTTATTTTCCAATGGAAAAATAGCAAATTTATTCACATTATGACCTTAGATTTTTTATTCTTATGTCTATTATTTTCTGCTGTGATTGGTGATGATTTACAAAAAAGAAATATCGACAATCAAAAAGTATTTACCTCAATCATTTTGACTCCTTTAATTGGCACTTTATTATATATTTGTTTTCGTCCTTTATTAAGTGATCATAACAAGGATTTAGAGGGGTTGAATTATACTGTATAAATCAGGGAATTTGCTATAGTAAATTTTAATTCCTAACCTCTAAAACCTAACACTTTTAAATACTATTATTTAGGAAGAATAATTTAAGGTTGTTACATTAAAAAAACCACCCGTAAGAATGTAAACCTTTACCTAAAAGATTGACTCCTAAATAACAAACCCACACCACCACAAAGCCACTAGCGGCCAAAATCGCTGGTTTTCTTCCTTGCCAACCTTTGGTTATACGCGCGTGTAAATAAGCCGCAAATACTAACCATGTAATTAATGCCCATGTTTCTTTAGGATCCCAACTCCAATAAGACCCCCATGCTTCATTTGCCCATACAGCACCAGATATAATACCGATCGTAAGTAAAGGGAAACCTAAGCCGATGATACGATAACTAATATTATCGAGGGTATCGATTAAACTCAATCTTTCGGGAGAAAGAGAAATAACTTCTGTGGAGGGTTGAGTTAAAACGGCGGTGTTGCCCGATAAATTATCAATATCTAAATTGACAGATTCACTATTATAGTTGAGATTTAACTTTTTAACATTGCGGTAAGCTCCTGTACCAACAGAACTACCTCTTAATTGAATTTCCTTGCCTTGAGTAAGGATTAAAAATGCGATCGCAATTAAAGATCCTACCATCAAAGCTGAATAACTAAACATCATCACGCTAACGTGCATCATTAACCAATTAGATTTTAACGCAGGAACAAGAGGTTCGCTATGTTGCATTTCCGAAGGTAAAGAAAGGGCGGCAAAGGCTGTAATGCCCATCGCTACGGGGGCCGTAACGACTCCTACTAAGCGACTACTACTCATATTTTCAGCGATTAAATGTACTGCAGTGATACCCCAAGTCAAGAAAAATAAAGATTCATAAAGATTACTGAGAGGAAAATATCCCCCTTCAATCCAACGAGCAATTAATAAAGTTGCGATCGCTAAATTACTGATAATCATTCCCATCGTACCAAGTTTTGGTAAGAGAGTAAAATTAGGGAAAGCTGTACCCACCCAATAACATAGCATGGTAACAAAGAGTACCGCAAAAGAAATATTATCTAAAGTATTTTGTAAATTAATTAAATCCATAGGGTTTTTAATAATGAGTAATTGATAATTGCTTATCTTCATCAAATATACAATTAATTAAGACAAAAAGACTTTGTGGTTGAAAGCAAAACTTTTCTTTCTTTCTATCTTTGTTTCTTTATTTTCTTTATTCGCCAACCTTCTCAATTTTTTCCAATTGCCAAAGAATTTGATTTCCTTCTCGTCTTACCCTAGATACAATCCAGTTACGCCATGACCATTCTTCACCCCTACTGGTGACAGCACTGGCGTTTATATCCATTAAATCAGCTAATTCTGAACTAGTGATCAAGTAACCGTTTCGAGAAATTTCTTCGGCAATCTGTAAGGTGTCGATCGTATTTTTCAATTGTTTTACCCTTTCATCACGATTCAAAGATTGTTCTTCAACAACATTAATGTAAGATTCATTCATAATTTTTAATTAGTAATATTCGTTACAATTTACTTTTTTTTGTTTATTTTAGTACTTATAATAATAGATTTTACTAAATAAATAACTATTTTATCTATAAATCTTCTCTATATTCATCAATTTTAACGATGAAAGCAAAAAATTATTTTAAAAGTTATCAGTACTTATACTAAATTAATAATTTTCAAACAAAACAACTGAGAAATTATGAAGTTTAGATAAAGTTAAGTACTTATACTTAATAAAAGGAATTAAGCTCACAGAAAGTGGGGGATGAGTTTGTAAATATTGAGAATAATAGTTGTAATATTAGCAATTTAGGAGTTAATTATTCTTTTTAGTTTTTCTAATTCTTGATCAATAAATTCTCCTGCATTTCGGGCATTAATAGGTTTTGAATATAAATATCCTTGTCCATAATTACAGTTAATTTTTCGCAATATTTGTTCTTGAATTTTTGTTTCAATTCCTTCCGCAACTACGTCTAAAGATAAATTATGTGCTAAGGTAACAATTGCTTCTACGATGGGATTTTTTTGCTGAGGATGAATTAAAGGTTGAATAAAAGCTCGATCGATTTTTAAAGTATTAAAAGGTAAACGGTGAAGATAGCTGAGAGAAGAATATCCTGTGCCAAAATCATCTAAAGAAATCTTTAAATTACGTTCTTGAATTTTAGTAAGAATATCTTTAGCATGATCATAATTATTCATTAAAATTGTTTCTGTAATTTCAATTTTTAAAAGGTAAGGATTAACTTTAGTTGTGGCTAAAATCTCATCTAATTCTATTAAAAAATTAGGATTAAGTAATTGTTTACTAGAGACGTTAACAGCAGTGAATAATTTTAATTCTGGATATTTATTTTCCCATTTTTTGATTTCTTTAGCAGCCGTGTCTAAAATCCAATTTCCCAGAGAAATAATTAATCCTGTTTCTTCTGCTATGGGAATAAATTCTACAGGGGAAATTAATCCATGAGTGGCACTATTCCAACGAATTAAGGCTTCAAATCCCGCAATAATTCCTGTTTTTAGGTTTATAATTGGTTGATAAAAAAGTTCTAATTCTTCTTTATCTAAGGCTTTTCTTAACGCAGATTCTAAACTTAATCTTTTCACTAAATCTGTGTGCATTGTTGGATTAAATATTCGATAACAATTGCGTCCACTTTCTTTGGCTTGATACATAGCTAAATCTGCATCTCTAATCATTTCCTCTGATTTTTTATAACCAAAAGAACTTAATGTAATACCTATACTTACCGAAGAAAAAACTGTATTTCCATGAAGTGCTATATTAAATTTACAAGCCGTTAAAATTTTTCCAGCGATTTCATAACTATCTTTTTCAGAATTTATATCAGGTAAAAACACCACAAATTCATCACCACTAATACGAGCGACGGTATCATTTTCTCTAACACAATCAGCTATTTTATCTGTAATTAAAACTAATAATTCATCACCTATTTTATGCCCTAAACTATCATTAATTTTCTTAAAATTGTCAACATCAATTAACAAAATAGCACAAACACTATTATAGTTTTTATTATTTCTATTTAAAAACTGTTTTAATCGATCCATCAATAAAAAACGATTAGGTAATCCTGTTAATTTATCATGAAAAGCATCATAAAATATTTGTTCCTCCATAATTTTTAGCTCAGAAATATCGATGATTTGTTGAATAAATTGGATGATTTCTCCTCGATTATTTCTTAAAGCGCTAGCATTAACAATAGTATGAACAACTGAACTATTATGAGCTAAAAATCTTCTTTCTTGAGTATCTTGATCTAAATATTCTGTAATTATTTTTTGTTTAAATAATGAGCATTTTTCTCGATCATCTGGGTGGCAAATACGACTTTCTTTTTGATTAATAATATCGGAAAGAGGATATTGTAACAATTCAGAAAGAGATTGATTAACTTGAATAATTTTGCCTTCTAAATCAGTAATCATCATACCAATAGGAGCAAGTTCAAAGATAAGTCTAAATTCTTCTTCACTTTTTTCTAAAGCTTTTTGAATTTTTGTTTTATTGGTAATATCAGTAATGATACCATCAATTCTTATCACTTTTCCCTTATCATCATAAACCACATGAGCTCGATCTCTAATATATTTTTCCTCTCCATTTTTCAATAAAATTTTATATTCTATATCATGAGATTCGAGATTATCACCTAATAGGGAAATATTAAATAAATTAGAGTAAATTTCTTTAATTTTTTGTTGTTGTTTTGGATGTACTAACTCTAGCCAATAAGCACGTTTTTGAAAAAAATTAGACAGGGGAGAATTAAATAAAAATTCTGCAGCAGGATTGATATATGTTAATTGTAAAGTTTGAGGATGAATTGACCAGATTACATCTTCTAAGGAAAAAAGTATATCATTTAATCTCTCTTGACTTTCTTTTAAAGCAATATTAATTTGTTGTTTTTCTAATTCTGTTTCTTCTCTTAAAATAATTCTTTCTATAGCTTGAGTAATAGATTCAATTAAGGTATCTTGAATTGGAGATTCTGATTTACTATTATCAAATCTAAAAAGATGAAGTACTCCATAAAATTGATTATCAATCCATATCGGTGTTCCTAAATATAAAGTAATATTTAATTCTTCTGGTATTAATAAATTTAATAAAGAGTTTGTATCCAGATTACGATCGTAAATTATAGTTTTTTCATCTATTAATACTTCATGAGCTAAAACGTTAATTAAATGATTTTCTTGAATGAATAAATTATCATTAGATAAATAATTATATAGAGCAATAATTCTGTGTTTTTCTCCAAAATACTCAGAAATAATTGATATATCTATATTCAAAATATTTGTTATATTTTCTAAATAATAGTTCAGAGGATTATCGATCGTATCATAATTAATATTATTAAGATTATTAATAGAATGTAATTGCCGATTAAAAAGTTCTAATTCTCGGGTTTTTTTCAATAGACTTTGTTCAATATTATATTTTTCAGTAATATCATTTTGAATCCCAATAAAATGAGTTACTTTTCCATAATGATTATAAACAGGAGAAAGATAAACCTCATTCCAAAATTGCTCTCCATTTTTTCGATAATTGCAAAGAATAGCTTTAGTTTGATCTTGACTAATTATAGCTTGTCTGAGTTTATTTACCTCTTCTTGATTAGTATTTTCTCCCTGTAAAAATTTACAATTTTTGCCAAATGCTTCACTTCCAGAATAACCAGTTATTTTTTCAAATCCTAAATTGGTATAAATGATCGGATTTCCTTCTTTTGCCTCACTGATAACAATGCCATTTGTACTATTATTAATCGCTCTTTCAAGTAACGTTAATTTATCTGATTGAGATATGTTTTTAATTCCTTGTTGAATAACTGTAATTATATTTTGGACAAATTCAATTTCTGGATTATTAAATTTATTATTCTCTTCTATATATAATCCTAATATGGCTATTTTTTCTTTAGTAATAGGATCAATAATATTGAAATGAATAGCTGATTTTATTGCTTTTTTATTATCATAATCAATATGTTCTAATTTTCTTTTTAAGTCTTCAATATCATCAATAATAAATAATTTTTTTGTATTAAAAATTTCTATAAAATTATGGTCAAAAAGATTTATTTTATAATCAGTTTTATTTTCTAAATTCCATCCTTTACTACTTTGAATGACGAAATATTGCTTATTTTTTTCAAATTTTAATAAATAGCTTAAATTAATATTTAAAGTATCATTAATTAATTCTATAATTTGATTATAAATATTATCTATATCAAGAGTATTTATTATTATATCTTTAGCTTTAAGAATTACTAAATTATACAAATTTTGATTAGATAGTTCTTTTTCTTTTTCTCTTAAACTAAATAAATGATATTTATATTCATCTTTTTCGATCGTTAAATTTAAGTTTTTTTGTTTTAAATTATAAATATATTTTATTAACCAAAAATTAATTAAAATAATTGATGTAATAATAACTAGCCATGTAATAAATTGATCCATAGAAATTATAAAAAATAAAGTTTTAAAGAAGCATATAGCGTTTCTCAGAGTTAGGAGCGATATATTTAATTTTTTAGTTAACACTTAAAACTGAGAATGTTTTACCTCATTAATGCAAAAGTTACTATAATAATCAAAAATTATTGATAGGAAAAGTAATATTTTAAAGTTTTGGGATTATTATGAATAAGCAAAGATTCATTTTAGTTGTATATTATTTTGTGATTTATTAGTTAGTAAATTTCCTTACTCTCCTCCTTCAAAATCCGACAGTCAACAAAGAATTGTTATATATAAAGCAATATCTTTAGGAAAAATCTTTAGAAATTCTTTTTATACTGAAAAATGTGCCTTTTTACTATTATATCTAATGAGTAAGTAACATTAATTAATAGAATTTAATTCTTTCAAAAGTAAATTAAAGTCAAAATTAATGAGAATTAAATATTTATTGATGCAATCAATAACAACTCTCGAAAATTATTTATCTCAATCTTTACTTGTATTGCAATAATTATTATATGTTATGACTTTTAGTACAACTTTTACTCTATTTGTAACGATCGTTGTTCTCGCTTTTATTCCCAGTATAAGTGTATTAGCTGTGTCTTTAAGATCCGTTACCTATGGATTTACTCATGGTATTTTTACCACTGCTGGAATAGTATTTGGGGACATTATTTTTATTTTATTAGCTATTTATGGTTTATCTTTCCTATGGGAAAGTATGGGTAATTTATTTATTTTGATCAAGTTTTTAGGCGGCGGTTATCTTATTTGGTTAGGAATTAGTTTATGGAAGTCAAAACCAACAACAATTTATTTTGAAGAAAATAAAAAGTCTTCTTTTCTTTCCAGTTTTTTAATAGGATTTTTTATTAGTTTAGGAGATTTTAAAGCAATCTTTTTCTATTTGAGTTTTCTTCCTGCTTTTGTTGATTTATCTACCATCTCAATAATCGATACAGCTATAATTATCTTGACTGCTACCCTAGGAGTTGGGAGTGCAAAATTAAGTTATGCTTTAATTGGAAATAAAACAAGTTACATATTAAAAAGATCTAATCTTATAAAGAAAATAAACATGGTAGCAGGTATAGGAATAATCGGAATTGGTTTATTTTTAGTATTAAAAACTTAAATATAGTAACAAGTCGATCGATCTAAAAAGCTAATTTCATACTAAAATTCAGCAAAAGTTGAAATTATAAAGAAAATCATGGGTGAATCTCAAAAAATATCTGTTGGTATTGTAGGAGCTTCGGGCTACGGTGGTGTACAATTAGTTAAAATTTTATTGGAACATCCTCAAGTTGATATTGTTTATCTTGGCGGTGATAGTAGTGCTGGAAAAGAATATGGAGATTTGTACCCTCATTTACAACACCGAGTTAAAACAAAAATTGAAGCCATTGAGCTAGATACGATCACATCTCGTTGTGATGTGGTATTCTTAGGACTACCAAACGGACTAGCTTGTGATATAGCACCTTCATTGATAGAAAAAGGATGTAAAGTATTAGATTTATCTGCCGACTATCGTTTTAAAGATTTAGATACTTATACTGCATGGTACAAAACAGAAAGAAAAGATCATCAAATGGCAAGTCAAGCAGTGTATGGTTTGCCAGAATTATATCGAGAACAAATAAAAAACAGTAGCTTAATCGGTTGTCCAGGATGTTACCCCACGGCTAGTTTATTAGCTTTAGCACCACTGTTAAAACAAGGTTTAGTCTTACCTGAAACCATTATTATTGATGCAAAATCTGGTACTTCTGGAGGTGGCAGACAAGGAAAAATAAATTTACTCTTAGCAGAAGCTGATAATTCATTGGGTGCTTACGGAGTTGGTAAACATCGACATACCCCAGAAATTGAGCAAATTTGTTCAGATTTAGCCCGAAGTGAAGTAAAAGTGCAATTTACACCCCATTTAATTCCCATGCCTAGAGGAATTTTAGCAACTGTTTATGGTACTTTAAGAGATCCAGGATTAGTTACAGAAGATTTAATTACTATTTATAGTGCTTTTTATCGATCGTCTAACTTTGTTAAAGTATTGGGTAATGGCATTTATCCTCAAACAAAATGGGCTTGTGGCACTAATTTGAATTACATTGGTATTGAAGTAGATACTCGTACTGGAAGGGTAATTGTTATGTCAGCGATCGATAACTTAATTAAAGGACAAGCAGGACAAGCAGTTCAGTGCTTAAACTTAATGATGGGATGGGCTGAAGATTTAGGATTGCCGACTTTAACTTTCTATCCATAGGAGAGACACAGAAAGACAAGACAAGTGGACAAGTGGAAAAATTGCGAATATTTGTGCATTTCTTATACGACCTTGTTTATTCACAAACAATACATTATTCCTGTCTTCTTATCTTCCTGTCTACCTGTCTCCTATCCTTGCCACTTCCAGTTATTCATTTCAGGTTTGTCAATACCGTGAGTATGAGCATAGTTTAGATTATCAATAATCTCGTTTTTCATACGTTCTTTTAAGTATGCGGCACGAGAACCAAGTTTCGGAACTCGATCGATCACATCAATTACAAGATTAAATCGATCGATCTGATTTTTGATAGCTAATTCGAGGGGAGTGTTAATATTACCTTCCTCTTTATAACCTCTAACGTGAAGTCGATCGCGACTAATATGACGATAAGCTAATTTGTGGATTAACCAAGGATAACCATGAAAATTGAAAATAATAGGTTTGTCTTCAGTAAATAAAGTGCTAAAATCCCTGCGAGATAAACCATGAGGGTGTTCAGTATCTTCCTGTAACTTAAAAATATCTACCACATTGATAAAACGTACTTTCAAATCTGGATATTCCAGCCGTAAAATTTGAGTTGCCGCCAAAGATTCTTTCGTGGGAACATCTCCACAAGAAGCCATAATAACATCAGGTTCATCAGGTATCCCATTCATATCGTCATTACTAGCCCATTCCCAAATACCGATACCTTTGGTACAGTGTTTCACCGCCTCATCAATAGTTAGATATTGTAGGTGTTTTTGTTTATCCGCCACGATGACGTTTACATAATCCTTACTGCGTAAACAGTGATCAATAACACTTAATAAACAGTTTGCATCAGGAGGAAAATAAACACGAGTAACATCAGCACTTTTGTTTGTTACCAAATCAACAAAACCCGGATCTTGATGGGAAAAACCGTTGTGATCCTGTCTCCATACCGTAGAAGATAAAAGAATATTTAAAGAAGAAACGGGCGCACGCCAAGGTACATGATTTTTGCAAATATCAAGCCATTTTGCGTGTTGGTTGAACATAGAATCTATCACATGGGCAAAGGCTTCGTAAGTATGGAATAAACCATGTCTGCCTGTTAAAAGATAAGTTTCTAACCATCCCTCTAAGGTGTGTTCGCTTAACATTTCCATAACACGACCATCAGGAGATAATTCGCCACCATCTTCATCTTCGGGTAAATAGTCTGCCATCCAGACTTTTTTAGAGACTTCGTAAACGGGATTGAGACGATTAGAAGCTGTTTCGTCAGGGCCAAAAATGCGGAAACTGTGCATATTATTCCTCATGACATCTCGCAAAAATATTCCCATAATTTTTGTGTTTTCCACTTCTACTGCACCGGGAGCAGGAATTTCTACCGCATAGATAGGATCACGAAAATCAGGTAAATTGAGATCTTTTCTAAGTAAACCACCATTCGTAATTGGATTTGCACTCATGCGTCGATCGCCTTTCGGTGCTAATTCTTGTAATTCAGGCATTAAACGACCATGTTTATCGAATAATTCTTCAGGTTTATAGCTTTTCATCCATTCTTCTAAAAGTTTTAGATGATCAGCGTTACTGTGCATTTCTCCCATCGGGACTTGATGCGATCGCCAGAAACCTTCCATTTTCTTTCCATCGACATATTTAGGACCAGTCCAACCTTTCGGTGAACGGAAAACAATCATCGGCCAACGAGGACGTTTAGGAGTACCACTACTACGAGCTTCAATTTGAATCGCCTTAATTTTATTAATACACTTTTCAAGAGTAAAAGCCATTTTCTGGTGCATTTCCATGGGATCATCCCCTTCTACGAAATGAGGCTCATACCCATAACCCACAAAAAGTGCTTCTAGTTCCTCATGGGAAATACGAGAAAGAATAGTCGGATTTGCAATTTTATAGCCGTTTAAATGCAAAATAGGTAAAACTGCACCATCTCGAATTGGGTTAATAAACTTGTTAGAATGCCAAGAAGTAGCGAGAGGGCCTGTTTCTGACTCTCCATCTCCCACCATTACCACAGAAATTAAGTCTGGATTATCTAAAATAGACCCGTAGCCATGAGATAAACTGTAACCTAACTCTCCTCCTTCATGAATAGAACCGGGAGTTTCAGGAGTAACATGACTACCAATATGACCGGGAAAAGAAAACTGTTTAAAAAATTTCCGCATTCCTTCCTCATCAAGACTTTTATCGGGGTAAATTTCTGAGTAAGTTCCTTCCAAATAAATAGGCCCAAGAATACCCGGCGCACCATGTCCAGGTCCGGCTAAATAGATCATATTAAGATCATATTTGTTAATAAGGCGATTCAAATGAACGTAAACAAAACTTAACCCCGGACTAGATCCCCAATGTCCAAGAAGACGATTTTTAACGTGTTTAGGGTTTAAAGATTCTTTAAGTAAAGGATTGTCTTGCAGATAAATCATCCCTACTGCTAGATAGTTACAAGCACGCCAATAACCATGTATTTTTTGTAGCTCATCTTCGCTTAAAGTAGTGGTTACGGATTGTTGTACAGAATGAATCATAATATGTATTAATATTCTAAAATTCCCTTCAGCTTAACACCGATCTCTAAAATTTTTCAAGTTTTTATTCTATTTTAAAATTAAGAAATAATAAAGTTATGTTTAGAAGTTCTTGACAATAAATATCATTTATAAATTACAAAAAATATTGAAGAATAAAGTTTACATAACTTATAACAACTATGTTAAATTAATTATTAATTGAGTATATCAATAATGGAAAAAACTTTTATCATAGTTTATTTTATAGCAACAGAATATTTAGAACTGCTATAGTTATTAAAGGGAATAGCCAATCAACTATAGACAATATAAAATTATCGTACTTAATTTGTTTATTTCGTCAAAATTTATTAATTTTCTAATTTTTTTTTCCCGCACTATCACGAAGGTCTAATATAAAAATATAAACTGGTTCAAACATGACTGATTTACCATAAGTTGATGATAACTTAAACGATCGATGTGTACTCATTCCTTCTTATTAATTCTTTTATTCTTAGGTCAGAAGTTGTGCCTCTTTGTACATTAAAATTATCATAGTTATTGATTACCATAAGTTAAAGTATCCCATCCATATATATCTAAGATTATTTGTCAAGGGTTAGCTAAGGTAAGGTAATTCAAGAGTATCGCATAAATTTTTGAGTTTAGGTTCCTTTGTACTTTTTGTTTTTCTCTTGACAATTTTTTTCTTTTTCGTTATCATTGGAAATGTGAGTTAATTCAAATGGGATTGTAGCTCAGCTGGTTAGAGTGCTTGCCTGTCACGCAAGATGTCGCGGGTTCGAGTCCCGTCAGTCCCGTTCATTATTCTTCTGTTAAATCCTTAGTTCTTTTTTCGACAAATAAGGGAATTAAGGTAATTTTGATTTGTCTTTGTATTAGCGTTACATGATTTATTTTTGACTTAAAAATTTAAAATATTGCTCGTTATGGATACTTTGAGTCTTCATTATGGTATGGATCTTAAGTAAAAAAAATATACCATTTTGACAATTTTTATTCAAAAACTGAACATTATTAATTGATCCTATTCCCTAAATAAATATTTTTATTTGTACGTATTTCTCCTATATCCTTTTTCTTCTTTTAAATCCTCTCTCCTATCCTCATCAAAACATTTTTTCACCAATCCCTATTTAACGGCAATACATTCGATTTCCACTAACACATCTTTGGGTAAACGAGAGACTTCAACACAGGCTCGGGCTGGAGGATTTTCTGTAAAATATTGACCGTAAACTTCATTCATCGGAACAAAATCTGTCAAATCTTTCAAAAAAACTCCTGTTTTGACGACATTTGACCAATTAACTCCTGCTTCTGTCAAAATTGCTTCAATGTTCTTCATTACTTGGGTTGTTTGAGCAGTAATATCACCTTGCCCGACGATTTCTCCTGTTTCGGGATTTAAGGGGATTTGTCCCGCTATGAAGATTAATTCTCCTTGTACTGCGATCGCCTGACTATAAGGGCCTACGGGAGAGGGTGCATTTTTAGTATAAATAACTTTTTTGATCATTTTTTTATTAGATATTAGTTTTGTAGATTGGGTTGAAAAATGAAACCCAACATTATTTATAAATTATGATTTTATTTGATATTTGATCGTAGATTTAAGATATTTTCAATAACTTACAGGGAAATAAATTTGACGGCTAACAGTCTGCTAGAGCGATTCAAGCTAAATTCTACATTCTCAAAATTATTCACAGAGGGAAAAAAAGTCATAGTGATTCAACCCGTCAATAATACCGGCTGCAAATTGTCGATCGGCAAAGTATATC
The DNA here is from genome assembly GCF_001548115.1 of Geminocystis sp. NIES-3709. Classification (GTDB taxonomy): domain Bacteria; phylum Cyanobacteriota; class Cyanobacteriia; order Cyanobacteriales; family Cyanobacteriaceae; genus Geminocystis. The sequence goes on from NZ_AP014821.1 coordinate 2,048,350, forward strand.
GGTTCTACTTCACTGAGGTTAGAAAGTTCCTCCTGATGACGATTAGCCACAACTACGGACAAAGTATTACCTAACATCATGTCTTCGTCTCCTCCTGAACCACCAGCCGTGAGGATGCGATTTAAAGGTATATCCCATTGAGTGGAAAACCATCGTACCGCATAGCCTTTAGATGCTCTAATAGGTATAATATCTAAAAATTGTCCAAAAGAAAAGATTACATTCACTGTTTGCTCATTTTGATGTAAAATACTTTTAATATCTTCTATTCTAAGGGCGATGCTAGGATCATAAAAGTAGCTAATTTTATATATGCTTTGTTGTGCTTTTGGTTGCAAAGTTAATCCGGGTAATTCTGATAACAGAGTGACGATTCCTTGACGATTCCAAAGGTAATTAATATGGTTTGTCCAAGCTGTATCTCTGATAAGATCTTGAGAATAGTAAATTTCTGTACCCATGCTAGTTATTAAGACATCAGGTTGAGGTATATCTTGTTCTCTTAACACTTTTAATGCAGAATCGAGTCTTCTTCCAGTAGCGATACAGAAACTAATGTTTTTGCGTTTTTCCTGAATAATATTCATTAATTCTTGTAAGGACTCTCGATCGCCGAGTAAATTCTGATCTATACTAGACACGATCGCTCCATTATGATAAACGCTAGGTCTCCGTTGGGAAGACATTCGGACTAAAGGTTCACTTTTATCAATGATAGGTTGTAAGACTTTGAGATAAGTTTCGACATGAGAAGCCCAAGTATAATATTCTTTCACCTTTGTGATACCAGTTTGGGCTAAAGTTCGCCATTTTTGTTGTTCTCCCAGTACTTTTAAGATTTTATCACCGATGTCTTGAGGATCAAGAGGATCAATTAAATAACCATTCTGACAGTTTTTAATTATATCGATCGGTCCTCCATCTTTTGTCGCTACAATAGGTAAACCACTAGCGGCGGCTTCAATCAATGTTAAGCCAAAAGGTTCCGTTAAGGCAGGATTCACGAACACACCTCCAGAAAGTGCGGCTAAACGATACATTATCTGAATATCCTCTAAGGTGATAGTTTTAGGATAGGCTACCTTACCATATAAATCATATCGATCGATGGTTAATAGTAAATCTGTAAAAATTTCCTGTAAACCACTGTCCATATCTTTTACATCATCCCTTGTACCGGCAAAAATAACTAAATTTGCTTCTTCTTGTAATTGGGAATTTTGTCCAAAGGCTTCTATGAGAGTTTGAATATTTTTTCTTTGATCTAACCGTGAAAGGGCTAATATAATAGGCTTATCAGGATCTGTTAAAAATCGATCGATTGTCTTAAAAACATTACTATCCCATTCATTACCCTCTGGAGGATAAAATTTTTCTACATCTGTACCAGGAGGAATGACGCGCATTTGTTGCGGTTCATAATAGTCATATTGGGCATACTGCTCATTTATCTCCTGAGAAGTGCTAGTGATAACCCTTTGGGCTGAACTAAGAGTTTCTTCTTCTGCATTAATACGACGAATCATGTTATAGCGTTGTTCAATAACATCTTTTTTCACCCCACTAGCCAAAAGCCTTTTGCGCTTACTGCGTCCTAAAGAGTGTCCTGTATGTATCAAAGGTATTCCTAATTGATGGGATAACCTTACCCCTACATAACCAGCATCGGCATAATGGGTATGAATAACATCAGGTAATCTTTCTTGACTTTTTAAATACTCGATCGCATTATCCGCAAAATTATCTAAATAATCCCATAATTCTTCTTTGGGGATGTAATCATCATTTCCTGCACTAATACGGATAATCTGAGCTTTTTCCTTAATAGGTTCAACAGTTTGACTATAATCACTGCTAACTTGAGAATCGATTAACAGTTTTGTCATTAAATCAACTTTCCCAATCTCCTCACGAGAAGCCAATGCTTCTGCTAACTCTAAAACATACTTTGTTTGACCACCAGTATCTGCATCCTTCCCTAATTCTAAATCTTTTACTCTAATTAGACCGTGAATACTAATGAGTAAGATATATTTTTGTGAATTTTTCATTATCTTAGTGATACGGCGTACTTTTGTATATTATAACCTAAGATGTTGAAATTTCATAAATTATTTAGAATGGAACCATCGAGTATCAAAAAAGGTGAAATAAAATGTCCTCCCCTTTAACAATTCATTTTGATTCTTTTAAATTAACCGATAATCAGTTTTATCAATTGTGTCAAGATAACCTTGATTTACGCTTTGAAAAAAATGCCTATGGAGATATTGTAATTATGCCACCCACTGGAGGATTAACTAGCAATAAAAATCTTAAAATTATTCAACAATTAGCTAATTGGACGGATAAAAATGGCAAGGGAATTGCTTTTGATTCTTCAGGAGGTTTTAAACTACCAAATGGGGCGATTCGATCGCCTGATGCTAGTTGGTTAACCTTAGAAAAATGGCATAATTTAACTTTAGAAGAAAGAGAGAGATTTATTCCCTTATGTCCTGATTTTATCATTGAGTTACGATCGAAAAATGATGATTTAAAACTCTTACAAGACAAGATGAAAGAATATATTGATAACGGTTCTAAATTAGGGTGGTTAATCAATCCTCAAGATAAAAAAGTAGAGATTTATCGAGAAGATAACACCAGAGAAATATTAGATCATCCTCTTACTTTATCAGGAGAAAATATCTTACCTAATTTTGTACTTAAATTAGAGACTATTTGGTAATTATTTATCACTTATTTTTGAACAATATTCATTTTTAAGTATTGTAAAATTGCCATACCTAAAATTACTGTTAAAGCTAAAATTAACCAAAAATTATGAGCATAAATTATACCTTGATCTAGTACCCATCCCCCCAAAGGAGGGCCTATTAAATAGCCAATTGCCCAACATTGAGAATTAATAGCAAAATAAGTTCCTCGTAAGGAAACTGGTGCTAAATCGACTATTAAGCCAGAAGCAAGAGGATTATAAGTGATAAGAGCGATGGAAGCCATTAAAATTCCTAAAATAGCCCAATAAAAAGCATATTGAGTCACATTACCTGTCCACCAAATCAAGGCAAAACTTATTCCCCATATTGCTAGTGAAAGAGTTAATCCTTGAATGCGAGTCATTCGATTAAGAATCTTTAGCATCGGTAATTGAAACAATCCAGCAAAAATGATATGTAAACTAAATAAACTGCTAATGTTGGCGATCGAGAATTGATTATTAACCGTAAAATTAGTCAGATAAAGGGGTAAAGTAGTTTGAATTTGAGAGATATAGGTAGTAAACATAACGTTAACTATGCAAAAAATCCATAAACTTTTATCTTGTAAGGCTTTTCCCCAACCATACCACTGATTTTGAGATTCTCTCTGACTTTGAAAAGTCTCTTGAATTGTGAAATAAATCACTCCATAAAATACGACAAAAGAAAAACCATCGATGACAAATAAAAGACGATAATTATTTGTTGCGGCAATAATCCAACCACCGATAATAATACCTAATCCCAAGCCTAAATTATCGGCTAAACGACTGATAGCAAAAGCCGAATTTCTTTGAGTAGGAATAGTTAAATCTGCAACTAATGCCTCAGCAGGAGGCCAATAAAATCCAATACCTAAGCCCATTAACAAGTTACCTAATAGCAAAAAACCATAAGTATCTGCCGTAGCTAAAAATATATCTGCCATAGCAGAGATTACCGCCGACAATAAGAGAATTTTTTTTCTACCCCATGAAGGAGAGTCGCTCCAACTTCCGCCTAAAAAACGTCCTAAAATTCCAGAGATGGACGCACTACCTAAGGCAACACCCACCATTGTGGGAGAAAAACCTAACTGATTAACAAAGAAAATTGGGGCGTAAAATAAAGTAAATCCTGTACCGAATTGTAATAATAACCTGCCTCCTGCTAATATCCAAACTTGAGAATTGAGATTATTCATTATATTGGATTGGTGAGATAGTAAATAGTTTAGGTGGTAGGATTGAGATTGAATCTAAACAAAAAGTTATATGGATTGCGATTATAACAAAGTTTTAGGTATCGGTTTTATTATTGATAATTATAAAAATGGACGATCATAATTATTTAGAAAAAATATTATCGGAAATAGAACAAGGAAAAATATCTTCAAAAGAAGGGGTAGAAAAATTAAAATATTTTAGCTTTGAGCCGATCGGAGATTTTGCTAAGATAGATCATCATCGACAACTACGCACGGGATTTCCTGAAGTAATTTGGAGTGAAGGTAAAACTACCGAACAAATTATTTCAATTATGCAAGTAATGCGAGAAAAATCTCCCATTGTCATGGCTACCCGATTAGAACCAAAAATAGCTAAAATACTACAAACTCAAGTTCATGATTTAAGATACTATCCTATGGCAAAAATAGCCGCTATTGGGCAAAATTCTGTTAAATATCAGGGTAAAATCTTGATCGTTACGGCAGGTACGGCTGACTTACCTGTAGCGGAAGAATCGGCTATAACTGCTGAACTATGCGGTTTTCAGGTAGAAAGATTGTGGGATGTGGGAGTCGCCGGAATACATCGTCTTCTGAGTCATCGTCATATAATCGCCGAAGCGGATGTATTAATTGTCGTGGCAGGAATGGAAGGTGCATTACCCAGTGTCGTGGCTGGTTTAGCCAGTTGCCCCGTCATTGCTGTGCCTACGAGTATTGGTTATGGTGCAAGTTTTGGCGGTTTATCTGCTTTATTAACTATGCTCAATTCTTGTGCCACAGGCATTGGTGTCGTAAATATCGACAATGGTTTTGGTGCGGCTATGTTGGCAGGGCAAATTTTGCGTTTAGCCAATAAATTCTCTCAATCATAACGATTAAATGAGATTGAAAAAATCTTCTCGATAAATAAATATTTAGCTGACGACAGATAGCTGAACGGTAAACGTTATAATTTTCTCATCATCATTAACAATTATTGTGGTAATAAATCAGGAAATATCTGTTTCATGGAGTTTTTTTCATTAGAACAAATTCAAGAATTAGCTCGTCATTATGGTTACTGGGCAGTATTTGCTGGTATTGCGATCGAAAATACAGGAATACCAATTCCGGGAGAAACCATTACTATTGTGGGGGGATTTTTAGCCGGTAGTGGTGAATTAAACTATTGGTTAGTTTTAATTACAGCTATTGCGGGTGCGGTGACGGGAGATAATTGTGGTTATTGGTTAGGAAGAATTGGAGGTTGGCAATTTTTACTAAAACTATCCCGTTTCTTTCGTCTTCCGGATGATGAAGTCTTAAAAGCAAAAACTAAATTTGCAGAAAATGCCGCAAAAGCAGTGTTTTTTGGCCGATTTATTACATTATTACGAATTTTTGCAGGCCCGATCGCCGGTATTGTAGAAATGCCTTATCTTAAATTTTTACTATATAACTTTATGGGGGCAACAGTATGGGGATGTATTATCGTCACATTATCTTATTTTGTCGGTAAAATTATCCCTTTAGACCAACTTATTAGTATTATTGCTCAATTTGGTTTTGTTGCCTTATTAATCGTTGTTGGCTGGATTGCTATCCCTGTTTTAGTCAAATCCTATCAAAAAAACCCTAGTTAAAAAACAGTGAATAATGGACATAGTAATCCTAAATCTTTTGTAGTATTTTTCTGATGATAAAATTCGGGAATAAAAATTAAGCATAGGACTTACGCAAAAACAGTTTTTTTCACCTCTCAACCCCTCAGAATTGCGGGATTAAGGGTGCTGGTGGGGAAGTCTTGAAAATTAATTTACTACGATTCAAATAGGATTGCTATATATTTTTCACTAAGCTAATACAAAATCTACATTCTCAGTACCATCAGTTTCTGCTTTACCTGATGTTAATTTTTGTCCATTTATTTTAATGGCGAAGGGAGTCGTACTTAATTCATGTAAATTATAATCAGTTTTTTCGGAGGTATAACCCACACTAGCTATTAAATCTCGTCCTTTTTCGGTGTAAAGAAAGGCTAACATTTGGTTTTTATTTAATTGATTATCTTTTGCCCAAATTACCATGTATTGCTTACCTTGGTAATCAAAAATTTTGGCTGGGCGATTTGGCACATAACGTCCGGTATTTCCAAAACTTTTGTCTAAAAAATCTTGTACGGAGTTTGATTCTACGATCGCATAAGCCACTTCTTCTGCTGATTCAGGTTGTGCATCTCCTAAACTTTCATCCCTAACTTGTTCTTCTTGACGATTTTGAAAATAATCTACCGCCATTTTTGTGCCAATTGCACCCACTGAAACAATTCCCGCACCTACCAAAAATTTTCTGAGATTATTCATTATCTATTATTTGATTATTATTAAGATTTATTGACAATTATAGTTTAAATATCTTAATAATACTGATAACTTTTGTAACATTTCTTTGATTAAAAATGCAGTATCAATTTGCGATCTTCCTTTCAATGTCTTCAAAGGTTTTTAATAGTAAAGTTTGAGCTTGAAGTTTCCAGCCTATTTGTTGAATTTTAATGGCAATAGGAAGAGCGATCGCAGGAGCTAAAAAATCTAAATATTGTTGAGAAGAAATCCCCAATAATAAGCCCAATCCTGCAATTCCCCAAAAAGGTAAAGCAAAAGTTTGACGCTCTTTTTCGAGTTTTTTTGCCCAAAATCCCTGAGGCATTTGTGCGATTAATTCTTGTTTTAATTTTTGTTGTTCCTTAAATGTTAAAGCAATACCAATTTTACGTCGTAATTTTTCAATTTTTAGAGCATCTGTGCTATACTCAGTTAGCTGATCTTCAGCCATTAAAATTAAGTTATCTAGTGTTAATACCATATAAAAATATTTAATAAATGTCTTTAGTTTAATAGGATAATTTTTCTTTTATCAGTTGAATAAATTAATCAAAAAATTATTGATTAAAAATTAATTTTAAAAACAGTTAAAATTCTTAATTGATTGCTATATCATAAACATTTTTGTTTTTTATTTTTATGAACTACAGTTTAATTAAAAAATATTTTATTTTTATTTTAATAACATTTGGTAGTCTTTTGTTAAATATCTCTCAGGTTAGTGGTGAGACATTAAGAGAAAGAATAACACAATATCCCCATTGGGAACATAAAATTTCTTTACCAAATCCCACAAAAGAATTAATTTTTCCTTCATGGTTTGAAGGAGTATGGGATGTTACTAGCACTTTAAAAGAACAAATTGCCCCCTTATCTCCTGAATTTCAAACTCCCGGTTTTGATAGTAACAGAGAATATATTAACAAAGATATTAATTTTCAAGTCAAATTTATACCTAGTACGTTAACTTTTAAAAACAATAATTTTGTTCCTACTATTATTAGTAAAAATAAGAGAATAATTGCCGATCGAGCTTTTAATGGATTATCGATCGCTCAAGCCTATTTAGGAAAAGAGAATGTAAAAGAAGTAATAATAAATCAATCTAATTCCACAGAACAAAAAACTAAATTTAGAACAGAAAATGAGTTAATATCAACTGTAATAGGACGACAACAAGAGACAACTTTATCAGGAGATTTCATTACTAGCGAAGTGACTAGACAATTTTTTCGGAGACCAGATAGCGTTTATTTAAACTTAGTAGAAACTACCACAAAATATCATTTGATTAATCAAAATTATATCGAGGGAAAACAAGTTACTGCTATTTATTTATCTCCTCAAGATCCTGATTATTTTTTAGCTTTCGAGCGACCAGTTGCCCTTTATTATTATACCCTTGATTTGTACAAGAAAAATCTAAATTAGACCTAAAAATTAAGATTACTTGTATTTCCTTAAAGTCATCAAATTGCGATATAAGTTATTATTACTAAATAATAGAAACAATTAAATAACCCGATAAAAGGAATGAAGCGCCAACCTCGATCGAAAAATCCCTACCCTTATGATGACTATTCTCAACCTCGTAAAGGAGGTAAATCTCCTTCATTTATGGAAGGTATTAATTACACTTTAGCCGCTATTTGTGCAGGTATTTTTATTTTAGGTATCGGTGTTGGTATTGCTTTAAGTTCAGGACAAACTATTAGTACTCCTAATGTAGCATCAAGAGAAGTTATCGATCGAAGTGCGCCCAATCCTGAAATTTGTGTACAATTTGGAGCAAGTGCGATCGTGTCGGATTTAAGAGTATTTATTACCCTTAACCCTTTTAATGTTTATGTAACTCAACCGAATATGAAACCCGGATGTGTATTAAGAAAGAATAACTGGTCAATTCTCGAACAACAAAAATTAATCACCGATGAACAAGTAAAACAATGTAAAAATCGAATGAACACTTTTGGTTTTACAGGTACTTTAGAAAGTTCTCCTAAAATAGAATGTATTTACCAAAATGATGCGGCAGGAAACTTATTTTTCAATCGTCCGGGTACCGTTGATCCGAAAAAGACAGAGCAGTTTTAAAATATAAGGATGATGAGATCTAATAATTTTTTGATTCCTAACTCTAATATTTTATTAATCCATTTGTAATATCAATCGGCTAAAACCCAATTCCTCACTCTTAACTAATTCCCCGTAGAATAGATATAAGAGATCTTTGCGTTGAGGCTCACCACGAGAAGATCCAGTTGCACCCATAGCAATAACAATCCCACAATATCCATGAAATTTACTCACATCTTTTTCCCATGTTTGCAATCTTTTGGGAAAAGAATCATCTTTATCTAAACTAAATTGAGCGAAAACGTAACAAGTCTCCTGTTTAGTTTTAAGAATACCTAAAGTATAGGTTTCATCATCATAGGGATCATAACCTTCGTTAAAAGTTACCTGTAATATCCCATCTTCATCTTTTAATTTTTCGATAATTACTTGTGCTTTCGGTCGAGTTGTTTGTAATAAGATAACGGGTAAAAAATCTTTTTTTGGTTTATTTTTAATTTTCTCAAATATTTTCGTTGGAATATGTCCTAAAGATTTATCTTTTAAATGATTCAAAAATATATCTTGATCTATTCTTCCTAGTGAGACTAATGTACCAGCAGGTATTAAATCATCTTGAACAGCGTTATCATCATCATCATCGTCATCGTCATCGTCATCGTCAAAATCGAAATCATCATCATCATCAATCATACTGTGAAATTCAGCAGTTAATTCTGGCATGGTGCTGACAGTTACGTTTAACCATGAATCTTCAAGAGGTGCTTCTAAAGTGTAATCACGACTAATTAAACCAATATCTTCTTCGGCTAATTCTTCCTCACATTCATCGATAAATCTTCCTAACGCTTTCATGGCAATATAAATAGGATAGACTTCTTCTTCTTCTTTTAATGGTCTAATTCCTTCGTAGGGATGAATGCTACCAAAAATCGGAGTTACGTCACTTTCTAAAAATTCATCCCAATCGGTGGTTTTTTTTTCGTTTTCTCCTTGGGAAAAGTTAATAAACCAACAGTCTTGTTGTAAAAAAGTCGATTCCAAGTCTTCATCATCGGGAGACTCTCCTAAATCTAATACTCTTTGACGAAATGATTTGAGGGATTCCACTGAGCGATATAAAACTACTCCAAACTCCTGTCCTAACATTCCCATCACACAAGCATAGAGATTTTTAATTCCCCAATTATTGATCTCGATCGTAATAATTTCTTCTTCTGATAAAATGTACCAGGGTTGTTCTTCCCAAATAGAGCTTAAGGCTTCTTCTACTAAAGCGGAGGATAATTCTGGGGGGATTTTGGTTTCTAAGTCTGGGCGTATATTTTGAAAGTTCTGCCACAACTCATCTAAAAGGGGTAATTCTGGTTGATAATCTACCACAATATCTAAACCTTGTAATACTCCTCGCAAAAAAAATTGTAATTCCCTATCTTTTACAACTATTTTTTGTGGCCTAGCCGGTGTCGCCGGATTGTGGGGACTTTCGATCGCTTTTAATAATGCCCTAACGATGGCTTCTGGCCCAGTATTCACTCTTGTAACTTCCATCGATCGAACAAAACCTTCTGAACCATCCACCCAAATAATACATTCCCCATTATTAGCCAATTCTGGCTCAAGATTATCCATCATCCCTGTAATCGGAAGACGATCGCCCTCCCACACATGAGGAATTTGGGGAATACGTTGTAATCTGTGTTTAGTGCTTTCGGGTAAAGAGTTCATTTTATTTAATAGTTCGATGTCTGAGGAAAAAAAACGAGAAGAAAATTTCCAAATTCTACATTCTAAATTCTACATTCTACATTCATTAGGATACCATATTCTATACCCTCTACCACTGCTTGATAGGAAGCATCAATAATATTTGTAGATACTCCTAATGTAGTCCATCTTTCTTCTCCGTTACTCGATTCGATTAAGACTCTTGTTTTTGCAGAAGTTCCAGACGCACCATCAAGAATACGAACTTTGTAATCAGTTAAATAGAAGTTACCTATTTCGGGATAAAATTTGATTAACGCTTTACGCAATGCTTGATCTAACGCCGATACAGGGCCATTTCCTTCGGCGACTTCGAGTAATTCTTTTCCATCTACTACTATTTTGATCGTGGCTAAAGCATGAGTATAGGGAGTGTCATTTTCGATCGAAATATCGGAATGAACTTGAAATCCTTTGATGGTAAATAAAGATTTTCGTTGATTGAGACTCGATCGTAATAATAATTCAAAACTAGCCTCCGCTGCTTCAAATTGATAACCTTCACTTTCGAGGGTTTTCAGTTTTTGTAAAATCTCTCGACAAATAGGATCATTTTTTTCCAATTTAATCCCAAAAGTTTTAGCTTTAGAAAGAATATTACTTAATCCTGCTTGTTCTGATATTACAATCCTTCTTTCGTTGCCGATCAATTCTGGTTCTATATGTTCATAGGTTAAAGGATTACGGGCTACTGCTGATACATGAATACCACCTTTATGAGCAAATGCCGATCGTCCCACAAAAGGAGCATGATCATCGGGAGCAAGATTGACTATTTCGCTGATTAAACGGCTATTCATGGTTAATTGAGTCAATTCTTCCGATTCTAGGCATTTATAGCCTAATTTTAGCTGTAAATTAGGAATTAAAGTGCATAAATTAGCATTACCGCATCTTTCTCCATAACCGTTAATAGTACCCTGTACCATCCTTACTCCTTCCAATACCGAGGCTATGGCATTGGCTACCGCAGTACCACTATCATTATGAGTATGAATACCTAATTGGGGAGTTTGAGGATCATCTAAATCAAGATCCAGTTTGTTAACTACTTCCGAGACAATTTGAGTAATTTCGTGAGGTAAAGTACCGCCATTAGTATCACAAAAAACTAACCATTGCGCCCCCCCTTTAATGGCGGACTGAAGAGTTAAAAGGGCATACTCAGGATTATTTTTATAACCATCAAACCAATGTTCGGCATCATAAATTACTCGTCTTCCTTGCGATCGTAAGTACTCGATCGTATCTTGAATCATCGCTAAATTCTCATCCAAAGAGGTTTTTAAGCCCTCTATGACGTGTAAATCCCAAGATTTGCCGAAAATTGTCACCCAGTGGGTATTTGCCGCTAAAATAGCCTTTAAAAGTCGATCGTTTTCTGGAGATTCATGGGGGCGACGGGTAGAACAAAACGCAACAATTTGAGCTTGTTTGAGAGGTTGTTCTTTTAATTGCCAAAAAAATTGTACATCTTTAGGATTAGCACCAGGCCACCCTCCTTCAATAAAAGGGATACCCATTTCATCAAGTTTTCGAGCAATTTTTAATTTATCTGCTAAGGATAAAGATATACCTTCTCTTTGAGCTCCATCTCTTAATGTGGTATCGTATAACCAAACTTTTTTATCACTCATTGTTACTTTTGTTATGAATCTTCAGAAGATAGCTTATTACTATCTTAACTATATATAGCATTTCTAAATCATTTGTGAGAATTTTAGATACTTTTAATTAAAGCGATTAGCTGTTGACTGTTAGTTTTTAGCTGTTAGCTGTTAAAGAATAAGTAATCAATTACTAATGTTGATCAGAAATTTAACTTCACAATAGCTGATAACTAATTGCTAATTGCTAATCCCTAACTGCTAATTAAAGATAATTATATTCACGACTCATATTTTTAATGTTATCTTTCGGGAAACCAATTTTTATCTAATAGTTGTTCGATCGTGTAAGGACATTGTAACGGAAAAATATTAAGATTTGATTTTGTTTCTACATATTCGAGAGCATCTTGATAAATTTCATCTAAACTATGGATTAAAAAGTTTTTTAAATTAGTAGTTAATCCTTTATTTAATTGATTTCTAAAGCCTGTTATTTCTGCCTTCCAATGGCGATAGTTTCTATCATATTCATTTTCCCAAAATTCTATCAAAAGGAGATGTCTCATAATTTGTTCTAATAAACTAGAAACAGCTAATTTATCTCTTTTACCCAAACTTTCTAATTCCTCTATTAAATTGTCTAAATCTAATTCATTTAATCTATTTTCTTTAAGTAAATTGATAATTTTTTCTAACCACAAACTATCATCTATCTCATATAATTTTTTTAATTTTTCTTGAGTACTTATCATCATATTAAGATTATAAATAAAATTTAGATTTTGAGAATTTCTTAACCTTGCTTTGACTACGATAACTTTATTATAATAATATTCTTAAACAGTTTAATACTCGAATCTATCTTATTTTTCTCTACTGACTAATAACTCCTAATATGGAACAAATATCATCCCCCATTACACAGCAAAGAGCATGGGTTAATATTAATCATCAAGCCTTAAGGAATAATGTACAAGAATTAAAAAATTTTTTAACATCTAATACTCAATTAATGGCCGTAATTAAAGCAGATGCTTATGGGCATGGGGCGATAAAAGTAGCTGAAACTGTTTTAAATGCTGGTGTTGATTATTTAGCGATCGCAACTTTAACCGAGGGCATAGAATTAAGAGAAGCGGGAATTAATGCACCAATTATGATTTTAGGAGCGATTAATACAGCAGATGAAGTAAAAGAGATTGTTCGGTATAATCTTGAGCCAACTTTGTGTACACCATCTCAGGCTTTTGTTTTTGCGGAAACTCTTTCTTGTTTAAATGCCACTTTGTTGGTGCATCTAAAACTAGATACGGGAATGTCAAGACTGGGTACTCATTGGCATAATGCAGTAGATTTTGTGCAATATGTTCAACAATTTCCTCAATTTCAGATTAAAAGTATTTACTCTCATTTGGCAACAGCAGATGATATTAATACTTCTATAATGGAGTTACAGCATTCTCGTTTTGAGGAAGCAATTTCGGCTTTAAAAGCTAATGGTATCAAAACTCCTTGTTTACATTTGGCTAACTCGGCTGGTGCTTTGAGCGATCGAGCTTTGCATTATGATATGGTAAGAATCGGTTTGGCTTTGTATGGTGTTTATCCTGCCCCTCACTTACACCAGAAAGTCAAGTTACAAGCAACTCTTGAAGTTAAAGCTCGTATTACTCAAATAAAAACTTTATTACCTAATACTGGTGTCAGCTATGGGCATACTTTTGTGTGCGATCGTCTCACAAAAATAGCCATTGTGGGAATTGGTTACGCTGATGGTATTCCTCGTCTATTATCTAATAAAATGAAAGTAATAATTAGAGGTCAATTTGTGGATCAAATTGGTAATATTACCATGGATCAATTAATGTTAAATATTACTAATTTTCCTGATTTAGAAGTAGGAGAAATTGTTACTTTACTTGGAAAAGATGAAGATTTAGAGATTAGTGCTGATGATTGGGCAAACTCGATCGGCACAATTTCATGGGAAATATTGTGTAGTTTTAAACATCGTCTTCCTAGAATAAATTATCACAAAAAAATTGATGATTAAGATAAAAGTTTCCTACATCGAATTCACCTGAGTGAACTATAAAAAGAGGTTAAGTATTATTGGCTTCATAAGCGGCGACTATTTTTTGTACTAAAGGATGACGTACAACATCTGCTTGAGTTAAATAACAAAAACCGATACCTTCCACATTTTTAAGAATTTTTGTGGCAACCACTAATCCTGATTGTTGATGAGATGGTAAATCTGTTTGAGTTATATCTCCCGTAACGATCATTTTTGAGCCAAAACCAAGACGAGTTAACACCATCTTCAATTGTGCAGGAGTAGTATTTTGTGCTTCGTCGACAATAACAAAAGCGTTACTTAAGGTTCTTCCTCTCATATATGCTAATGGTGCTACTTCTATTTTACCTTTTTCCATCAATTCGGGAATTTTCATGGGATCAATAAACTCGTATAAGGCATCATAAAGAGGGCGCAAAAAAGGGTTTACTTTCTGTTGTAAGTCTCCCGGAAGAAATCCTAATCTTTCTCCTGCTTCCACCGCCGGACGTGTTAAGATAAGTCGATCGCATTCATCTTTTAATAACGCTTGTACTGCTAACACCGCCGCTAAAAAAGTTTTACCTGTACCAGCCGGGCCAATTCCAAAGGTAATATCATATTGTTGAATAGCTTTTATGTATTGTCTCTGACGAAAAGTTTTTGCTCGAATTAATTCTCCATTACGGGTTTTGGCTAATACTTCTTGTTGAATATTTTGATATTCTTCACTTCTGCCAGTATCTAAAGCCTGAAAAGCAGTCATAATATCGGGCTGAGTTAAAGCCTTAGCTTCACTCCAATAAGGCTTAAGAGAATAAATGACATCCAAACTTCTTTGCACTGGTTTAGCTTTACCATAAATCACCAAATCTTGACCTCGTAATACTAAATTTGCGCCTGTATGACGGGCAATATATTTTAAATTTTCTTCTTGAGTACCTGCTAAGGCGATTGCACTAGCAACATTCGGTAATGCAATAGTTTGAGTATCTTCAGTCATAATTGTGAATTATAAAATTATCGGTAAAGAAAAGGGAAAAGGGAATACTAATAATAATTGATTTAGATAAAAGGTGTTAGGTATTCGGTATTAGGCATTAGGTTAAATAGGCAAAAATTGTTAGTTCAATTATTTCTTTTAACTCCTCTTTCCTAAATCCTAACTCTTCTCTCTAATTGCTTGATGAATTTTTTTGCTTAATTTTGCTTTCAATTCCCATTTAATACGATTCAATATAGAAGTTTCATCGAGAGAATTGATAATGTTTTTTACTACTGTTAAGGGACTATTTTCTCCCCATGATGCTCCATTGGCAAGATATACTTTTGTTACTTGTCCTATGATATAAGTGGAAACTCCTGCAACTCCTCCTTGAGTAATAGCTACGGAAATATAAGGTGCGAGACTTAAACCACCAGTGGCAGGAGTCGCTAAACCTAATAAACCTTTGAGAGAACTTAAGCCAAATGTTACTAAAATATCACTAGCTGTAATTCCTCCTAAACTAAAAGCGATTTTTTGCAACAGTTTGATGGCACTTTGTTGAGTCATGGGAATACCGTAAAGATGAGAAAGAGTTAATATCATCGCAACATCGATAATCGCTCCTGTAAATAAGTCTAAGGCAGTAACGGGATTAAGTGCGATCGCAGTTGCTTTTGTCATAACAGTTTTTTGAATAACTTTTTGGGCTTCTGCTTCTCGCCAAATAATTTTCTGTTGTACTAATTTTTCGTTAATTTCTCCCGTAAATAACATAGTATTTAATGCCACTAAAGATTTACCTTCTTGATGGAGAATTTGCAGAATTTTTAGTTGTAAATCATCAATTTGCGGTTTTCCCCGTTGACGAATAATTTTAACTTTTCCTTCTTTATCTTTTACCGTTGTAGCAATTAAAGGAGAAGCGGCCACCATCACAATTTCATCAGCAGATAATAATTCTCTCACCCTTACATCCCTAATGGTAGAATAAATTTCTGCTCGATCGACTTCTGGATATTGATCAATTTTATTAAAAACTAATAACATGGGTTTTCCCACTTCCCTTAATTGGCATAAGGCTTGAAACTCAACTCTAGTTATATCTCCTGCAATCACAAATAAAATTAAGTCCACTTGGGAAGCGATTTGATGGGCTAAAATTTCCCTTGTTTCTCCATCAATTTCATCAATACCGGGAGTATCTATCAATTGAATTTGGACATTTTCCACCGCCTTAATTAACCTTTGTACTTTTTGTTCACTATCGCCGATATTCTCCTTATCTAAGCGCCAATTAGTTTGATCTATAGCACGAGTGACACCATGTAAAGGACCTGTAATAAAAATTTCTTGACCAACTAAAGCATTTAAAACACTGGATTTGCCTCTGCCAACCATACCAAAAGCAGCAATGGAAATCACGGAATCTTCTAGTTTTTGTAACATTTGGGTTAAATGCTCAATATCTGTTTCTAAGCCTTGCTTTTCTTCTTCTTTAAGGTCAAGATTAAGTAATATATTTTGTAGAGATTCTTGAGCTTGTTTATAGTTAATTTCTCCTTGCAAATGAGCAAAATCAAGAATAGTATTTTCCCAGTCTTCCTCTTGCCATTGCCATTCCGTCATATTTTTTTCGCTAAAAGTCTAAAAACTCTAATCTGATATTTACTATCATATAGCATTCAACAATGGACAATTGGCAGTTACCTCTACCTTTAAGGGAAGAGGATTGAATTAGAAAAGGTCAAATTTTTGTTATTAACTATAAATAGATAACTGTTTTTTTGCTTTTTGCCACAGGGATTCTAATTCTAAAATACTATAGTTTTCTAAAGGTTTATCTGCAAATTTTTCCATTAAAGAAAGACGCTTAATAAAGCGATTATTTGTTCCTTGTAAAGCAATAGTGGGATCTAAATTATACCATCTAGCAATATTTACGATCGTAAATAATAAATCGCCTAATTCTTCGGTGGCGTGTTGTTTATTATCATTAGCAATAGCTTCTTGAAACTCTCCTAATTCTTCCCTAAATTTATCCCAAACACCTTCAGCATTTTCCCATTCAAACCCTACTTTTGCCGCTTGTTTAGAAATTTTTTCACTAGCCATTAAAGGTGGTAAACTACGAGTATAAGTTTTAAGTTTATCACTAAGTAAATTGGACTCTTTTTTTTCTTCTTTTTCCTGTTGTTTAATCTTCTCCCAATTATGGTGAACTTCTGCTTCATCGGCTACTTGTAAATCTCCAAAAACATGGGGATGACGACGAATCAATTTAGCTGTAATTATTTCTGCTATATCTTCTAAATTAAAATACTCTTTTTCTTGGGCAATTTGTGCTTGTAAAATTACTTGCAACAATAAGTCTCCTAATTCTTCTGCAATAGCTTCTTGATTATCTGAATGTAAGGCATCTACCACTTCGTAGGCTTCCTCGATGATATAGGGTATCAAAGATTGTTGAGTTTGAGCTAAATCCCAAGGGCAACCCCCATCAGGTGATCGTAATTGTGCGACAACTTGAATTAATTTATCTAATGCTTTGAGAATCTGATGATTAATTGATTCACTTACATTCATATTTTTTATCAAAAATCAGGAATAGTGAATAATATAACAAAAAACGATTTAATTTACCTTTGCCCTTTGCCTTTTGCCCTTTGCCCTTTGACTTTTTTTCGACGAGGAGAAGACTTATTTTTGGATTTCCACCAACTACCAATACTGTCAGCTAAGTAATGACTCATCGCACCTAATTCTAAACCGATAAATAAAGATAATACTTCTTGCCAATAATGATTTTTGATGGCTTGATAATTACCAATGATGAAATGTTGCCAATGCCAAGAAAACCCGAAAATTAATTGACCGATGGAGATAAGAAAAATAGCTACAATGAACAATATTAGACTAAGATATAAAATTCTTACGATCGTACCTATGATAAAACCATGGGAAAAAATCGATCGATGTTTGAGAGTTTTTTGATAAGGAAGCCAAATAAACTTTAAAAATCGCCAACGTTGAAATTGTACCGAATAAATATCCAAATCAGGACCAAACATTAAACCACTAAAGATAAAGCCGAAACTAGCAAGTAAAGTTAAATCTAACTGTCTTGTGATGATCAAAAAAAGGGCTATAATTACTGGTAAACAATACCATGTTATTCGATCGTGAGTTTTTCCCGAAGGCATCTTGCATTTTTTTTTGTTAGTTGCTATAATGGAAAATGTGATTAAGGGCGATTAGCTCAGCGGTAGAGCGCCTGCCTTACAAGCAGGACGTCACTGGTTCAAATCCAGTATCGCCCATTTATTTATAAATTGTCCACTTTAACATTTTAGTTAAGTTATTAAGGTTTTTCGTTTACGGTAAATATATTTTACCCTGGATTTGCTCTATAGCAGTTTTAATATGGATAAATCATAATGTGCAAACCAACCAAGAAATCAAGGGGTGGTTAGGTTTATCACAGTATCAAGTGAGAAAGAGAAGAAGTCTGATGAGATATTTTAAGGTTTTCCGTATTTGTTATACATTATGAAAATGTCCTGTAGTGATTGAAGATTGACTCTATTGCTACACAGAATTGAAAAAACATTTAAAACTGTTAATGATAGAAATATTTAGACAGAAAATACTGGGATGCTAGGATTCGAACCTAGGAATGGCGAGACCAAAACCCGCTGCCTTACCGCTTGGCGACATCCCATTGATTTGACACATTTATTAATATAGCAAAGGATTAATTCATTTGTCAAGGGTTAATTTAATCTTTTTTAAGAATTAGGAAATATAATCGATCGATCACGGATCAATAATCTATATTATTTAGAAATAATTTTATTAAGTGTAATAGAACAAAAATGACAGGTATATTGGTTAAGGATGTCTTGAAAAGGACGATAAATGATTTTAAACAAGGAAAGTATCACAACGTAGAAAAAACTTGTCTTTTTGTACTAAAACAAAAACCCAATATTATAGAATTTCAAAATTTACTAGATGAAACTCGTCAGAGACTTTGTCAATTAACATATCGAGAAAATCCAAATCAGTTTTCCGCTTTAATTACTATTAATATTCAAAAGAATCAACCTATACCTATTTATTTTGACGAAATACCTCAATTTAATATCTGTCTTTTTGATTTTACTGGAGAAAACTATACTCCAAAATTTTCTCATCCCATTAGTTATTATTATTCTGAAAAAACAGAAGGAAAAGGACATATTCTGCAAATACTTTCAGAAAAACTACCTGATAATTTTGCTTATTATGGTTTTCTTGATCACGATATATTTCTGTGTGTAAGTGATATAAATAAAATGTTATTTATTGCAGATATTTTTAATTTGGATTTGTTTCAACCCAGTTTATCTCTTGATAGTTATTTTAGTTTTTCTCATTTACTTCATCAGCCGGGTTATATAATTAAAGAATCAAATTTTGTTGAAACAATGATGCCTTTTTTTTCTAATTATGGTTATTTAAAAAGTAAAGAATTTTTTTATGAAAGTATTAGTGGTTGGGGTATAGATTATATTTTTTCTCATAAGTTATTTGAAGAAAAACGAAAAATAGCGATCGTGCATGATGTGATTGCCGCCCATAAAAAACCAGTATCATCCACTTATTGGATATTGTCTAATGGCATAACTCCTTATGAAGAATTAGATAATATCAAAAATAAATATAATCTTAATAATCTCACAATATTTTAAACTCCGATCTTGCACTTCTATCATAAATTCTTGGTAAAGAGAGGGAAAAGTGATAAAAATTGATTTTAAAACTGATTTAATATACTTTGTTTATTAAGTGTTTTTGTTGTCATGCAAGATCTTCGTTAAAGGTAGAATAGTAGTATTAATTGATAATAGCTTGTTTGAGATCATGACACAAGTTTGCCATTTCTTGTAAGCCTATTTCTGGATCGGGGTTAGCTAATTTTTTCACGAATGCACTACCTACAATGACACCATCTGCCCCCCATTGTTTTATTTGCAGGGCTTGGGATGGTTCAGATATACCAAAACCTACTCCGATCGGTTTATCCGTAACGGTTTTAAGTTTGCTAATTAAATCTTCTACTCGACTTTCTATTTGCGATCGCATTCCTGTTACTCCAGTAACACTGACAAGATAAATAAAACCTTGAGACTTTAAGGCAATTTGTTCAATTCTTTCTATGGGAGAAGTAGGTGCAACTAATAAAGTTACCTCGATACCATAATTTTGAGCAATTTCTAAAAAACTTTCTGCTTCCTCTAGGGGTAAATCTGGCACGACTAAACCTTTAACTCCAACATCAGCAATAGTAGAGATAAATTTTTCTACTCCTCGATGGAAAATGGGATTGTAGTAAGTAAATAAAATAATGGGGATGTCAACTTTGACATTTTTGATGATGTTGAGGACATCATTTAAGCAAACTCCTTTTTTTAATGCACGGGTAGCGGCGGCTTGAATTACAGGGCCATCAGCTAAAGGATCAGAATAGGGTACACCTAATTCAATCATATCAGCTCCTCGATCGGCTAATATTTTGATCGCTTTTGCAGTGGTTTCCAAATTTGGATCTCCTGCTGTAATAAAAGGAATTAAGGCACATTGAGAGTTTTGCTTAAGTTGCTTAAAACGTTGAGAAACTGAAATCATTATAGTGAATAATTGATAGTGAATAGTTGGATAATAGAAATTCTTCTTGTAAGTCGATGCACAGAGACTTTGACTATTAGCTGTAAAATTTATTTACTAGGGATATTGTATAGATTGATCTCGATCGAATTGATGATTTTAGGTTATAAGTGATTGAAAAAACAACCTAAAGAAACAAATAATTAATGATAATTTATTGTCTTTTAAATTGTGGTCAATGGATGTTAGATGAGCTCAATTATTTATACTCCAGAATTTTCTGATTCAGAATTTTCCATGAGTTTTGCAATTTCTTCAGGAGACATTTTTTCTAATTGTTTGGCGAAAAAAGCATCATCATAATCTTTAACTTGTTTGTGGTAAGTCATATTGTTAGTGAAAACTCTGAATAAATAGGTTAATACCCAACCAATTAAGCCTAAAACTAATAAGACTTGACTCCAAATACCGGCTTTAGTGGCATCTAATCCGATCGATTGAAAGATAAAATAAATTAAACCGCCCATGAAAAACACTCCCAAGGCGATTAAAATAGCATCAATTCTTCTCATGTGATTATTTTTATAAATAATTTTCTTATCTACTTATAAACCTGTCTTCTTGTCTTATGAAATCTTTTTGAAAAACACTTTAACTAATTTGACGACGACGAGGGCGAAAATTGAGGAAAGGACTTAATAACAACATTCCGGGGAAAGAGAAGAAAACCATAAAATACATAAAAGCGCGCTCTAAGGAACTAGCTACATACCAACGTTGATTAAGATAAAAATACACTCCTGCGGGGATTACTAATAAATATAAACCACTAAGACTTAAGTATAAAATACCCGTGATAATGGTTTCTAAGTCGATATTTTCTATGTTTAATAAATTTTCCATAATGACTGAGGTTGTTATACAACTTGATTCTTTATCTCTAGGTTACTATAAATCATGTCTCTGTTTATAGATTTGTTTTGAGATGATTTATTGTGATACCAAAAAATTAATCCGATTATTACTACAATTAAGCTAATAATTACTATTAATGTGGATTTTGAAAAAGGAAAATTGATCGAGTTTGATGTCTTTTTCTTGGAAATTTTATCTAATTTTAGGTTTCCTTGTGGTTGAGGCAATTCGGGGATAATTTCTTGTAAGTATGCCCATGTTAATTTCCCTTCGTAATCTTCTGGATTTTTTTCCTCTATTTGACATTGCAGAAGACCGATCGTAATATTATCATGACCATTTTTTTGTAAACCGATCTTTAAGATTTGTTGTGCCGCTTCTTCTACATTTACTCCTTCGCTAATAATAGGCAATACCTCAGATTTCCAATATTGTTCTACTCTTTCAAAATCTGATAAACCATCAGAACACAATAAAAATACACTATCTTCATCTAGGACAAATCTTCGTATATGTACTTTTAATCGACGAGAAGACTCCATCCCCAAGGCTTGTAATAACGCACCAGTTTGAGGATTACTAATAAGTTGTCTGTAAAATCCATATCCTAAACGCACTTCTCTCGTGGCTAAATCATCATCTACAGTTACTTGATGGCAACTATCTCCAGTAATCCAGTATATACGAGAGTCTCCTACATAGGCAAAATATACTTCATGAGCGATCGCCATTGTTGTGACAACCGTAGTTCCCATGCGTTCTCGATCTTTTCGCTTTTCTTTATTATTTATTCTAGCGATCGTATCATTAGCTTTAGAAACTGCTTTAAGGATTTTTTTTGAATCAATTAAAGGAGTCCAATGTTTATTATTTAGAGTTTCTTTTAGAGTTTTTTTATAATCTTGTTCTAGCTCTTTTTGCATAATTTCAATGGCTAAATGAGAAGCAATTTCTCCTTTTTCTTGACCACCTAAACCATCACAAACCATTGTTAAAGTATCAATACCTGAATTAATTTCCTTGAGATGATCAGTCGGAGGATAACAGGAGTCTTCATTGTTTTTTCTTCTTTTACCCGGATCTGTAACGGTAATTAACTTAAATTTTCTTTGATAATAATTATTACCTAAAATATACAAAATTTGATCTAAAATATCTAAAACACTACTAGGATTATCAAATAAATTTTCTTGTAAAGATAAGATAATTTTTCCCATAACATCTTGAATTAGAGGATTTAATCTTGTAATCCAATTTACCCACAAATCACCTAAATCTTTTAACGTTGGAGTAGAATCTTTATCGGGGATTAATTCAATCAATTTAATAATTCCACCGCTTACTCTTATGTTTTTAGGCTCTAATAAACTCGATAATACGTTTTGTTTTGCCAAAGGTGTCCACAGTAAAACTAATTGCCATAACCAATTGACTTGTCTTAATGATGATGCTTTAAATAGACTAAGTCCAATGGAAGGAAATAAGTCGGGATGGATTAAATATCCTTTTTCATTGAGAGGTATGCTTTCATACTCTAATAACCATTTATCAAAGTTGTCGTCCACAAAGCCGTATATTTGTGGTACATGAAGACGATGAGAAAATAATTTTAAATAAGGTACAACTTCTTCGGGAACATTTTCTGGAAAAATAGGAGATAAATCTGGTTTTGTATCAATTACTATATTCTGAGAACATACAAAAAAACGATCGCTAATTAACACTCCCAATGGATATTCTTTCTCTAAATTTCCCTCAATTCTCAAGTAACGTTTAACGATAGGAGTCTTGCATCGATTACAAAAAGTATCCTCTAAAAGATTGAAATTATTACATCTTTTGTTAACACATTTAATTTTTGCGATCGTATTAGTCATAATTCAAGGGAATTGATTAAAAGGCTTAAGTTAGATAAAGAATCAATAGTTATCTAAATCATAACCTTTCTGTTTACCATTCAGATCAACTAATCACAAAGGTTTTATTAATAAAGGTAAGAGATAGAAGATTATACAAAAAAAGAAGAATATCAGAATTTTTAAATATTAGTTGATGTGGTAAAAATGATTGTCCACTTTCATACTTTTTACATCCACATTTTTAATTTTTTTGATTACCATTAAGATTATTACAGATATTAAAAAGAAAGTAAAAAATGATAGATTAGTATAGGAATTTTAAAGTAAAAATTACTTACAACTATTCAGTATATGGAATGTATCGTTAATCGTAGGGCGAAATTCAGTGCCAGTCACCGTTATTGGTTGCCAGAATTATCCGATGAGGAAAATCAAGCCCGTTTTGGGGCAAATAGTCGTTTTCCAGGTCATGGACATAATTACCTCCTATATGTGTCTATTATCGGAGAATTAGATAAATATGGCATGGTACAAAATCTTTCTGAAGTGAAAAAAGTTATCAAACAGGAAGTTACTAGCCAATTAGATTACAGTTATCTCAATGATACATGGGTAGAATTTCAAGAAACTTTACCTACCACTGAAAATATTGCTAAGGTAATATGGGAACGTTTATCTCCTCATTTACCGTTAGTAGATATACAACTATACGAACATTCTCAACTTTGGGTTAATTATAAAGGAAATAATATGGAAGCTACTTTAACGGTTCAAACTCATTTTAGCGCAGCACATCGTCTTGCTTTACCGGAGTTAAGTTTTGAAGAAAATAGCGAAATTTATGGTAAATGCGCCCGTCCCAATGGTCACGGACACAATTATCATTTAGAAGTATCGGTAACGGGTGAAATGGATCCTCGTACAGGTATGATTATTGATTTAGTTGCTTTACAAAAAGTAATTGATGATTATATAGTTGAACCCTTTGATCATACTTTTCTCAATAAAGATATTCCTTATTTTGCAGAAGTTGTGCCGACAGCAGAAAATATAGCAGTTTATATTGCTCAATTATTACAAGAGCCTATCAGTAAATTAGGTGCTGAACTTGATAAAGTTAAGTTAATTGAAAGTCCTAATAACTCTTGTGAAATTTTTTGTCGTAAATTAAGTTTAACTAACGAAAAGAAAAGTGAATCTACTCTACAGCCTGCTTTAGTATAAATGACTTTTTAGAAAATCATAATCAGTCAATACAAGATAGTAAGTTAAAAGTTTACAGATCATGAAAACACAGGAAGACAGAAAGACAGGAAAACAACGGAGATTTCTTTGATTCTCTATAATAGATCTCTTGCAAAATTATAATGAACATAAAAAGATGATAGGATAAGACAAAATATTAGCAATCGCCTTTAATTTAATTAAAGAAAATAAGTGCCTTTATACAGTTAATCATAATTCTTGCTTATATAATTCTCAACCTAGGAAAGTAAATACCCATTGGCGATAAAATACACAAATTAATTTACTGGATTCTTTAATATAGTTCTTAAATAATAGCTATGTCTTTTTTCACTATTTCATAGTTATAAATTCCCGCAATTAAGTTGAATCTTAACCCAAATCTTTTTCTTTTATTTCTATATTTTTCTGATAGTATTCTAAATATTTTAAGTTTTCTATTTACATGTTCAATTACGATTCTTTGTCGATTTAACTCTCTATTTTTTCTTTTTTCTTCTTGGGTTAACTTTCTTTTTTTTGTTTTCTTTTTTGGTATTTCGCTTAATTTATGAATTTTTTCTATACCTTGATAACCTTTGTCTACTAAACACTTTATTTTTTCACTTAATGGTAATCTACTGTTTTTAAAAATTTTAAAATCATGTTCTCTTCCTCGTCCATTTACATAACAAATTATTTCCAAGGTATCTTTATTAACTACTAATTGTGCTTTAAATGTATGTTCCTTCTTTTTGCCACTATAGTAAATTTTTTGTCTTTTTTTTGGTCTTTCGATTGCTATTTCAGTAACATCTATTAATACTGCCTTAATTTCATTCTCTTTTTTTATCAATTCTTTTTTACCACCTAGGGAAAAATAACCTGATTTGAGCAAGATTTTTTCAATTTTATGAACTGTTCTACAAACCGTTGATTCTGAGATATTCCAGTACTCTGATATGTGAAAATAAGTTCGATATTCTCTCAAATATTCCAAGGTTACTAAAATCTGCTCGGACACTGTTAATTTGCTTTTCCTTCCTCTTTTGTGATTGTTTTGTTCTTTTTTGACTATTTCTACTAAAAGATTATAGGTTTCTTTTTTTACTCCAAATCTCCTTTTAAACTTTTCTGGCTTTAATTTTTTTATTCTCTCAAGTTTCATAATTAAATCTTATACTTAAGGTATCCTCCATCGCCCAAAATTATAGATTATTCTGGTTAATCCTATCTCGTATTTAATTTTGCAAGAGGTCTAATAAAATCTTTGTTCATTGTTTTTGAGGATTACTTCAATTATAGTTTATTCTTTTCAGGGTTCGATCGTGCAGCGGCGTTTCACGATCGCTGTTACAACTTTTGATCACAAAATTAGCATTCGATCGGATAAAATGTAAAACCCAGGGGCGTTGCTGAATTAAGGTATGATTTTAAGATAAAGCGATCAAATTTATTAGAAATCAAAAAATGATCAAATGCCCCGAGTGCAATTCTATGCACATTAACAAAAATGGAATGAAAAGAGGAAAGCAAAATCATCTTTGTGTTGATTGTGGTAGACAGTTTATTAATCCACAACCATCTAATTCCAGAGGTTATAGTGATCAGATTAGAAGTGAGTGCTTAAAAATGTATGTCAATGGTATGGGCTTTCGAGCAATTGAAAGAGTAAAAGGAGTTCATCATACTACCGTGATTAATTGGGTGAAAGATGTGGCAAAGCTTTTGCCCAATAGTTATCAAGCCGAAACCAGACCTAAAGTCGGTGAATTAGATGAATTACAAACATTTGTGGGTTCAAAAAAAACAAAATGTGGTTATGGACTGGAGTAGATCACTTTAAACCAGGCATTTTAGAATGGGTTGTGGGGGATAGAAGTGCAGAAACATTTCAACCGTTGTGGGAAAGAGTAAAACAATGGAATTGTTATTTTTATGTAACTGATGGTTGGAAGGTATATCCTAATTTTATCCCAGAGGGGGACCAAATCATCAGTAAAACTTATATGACAAGGGTTGAAGGAGAAAATACGAGATTGAGGCACTATCTAGCCAGATTACAGAGAAAAACCCTTTGCTATTCCAAGTCTGTCGAAATGCGGAAATATTCAATTTCACTTTTGATTCATTATTTTAAATTCCAAGATATTCCCATACCTTATAGAGGTGAGGTGCGATCGTGCAGTGCCACCAAAGGCGATCGCTTTATCTAACGGTACTTTGAAAAATTTTGGTGCAAAAATAGCTTCAAATACAGTCAGAGTAAGAGATTTAGGTAAACGTCATAAAAACGGCTGAAACTCTTGGTATAAAAGGAAAAGTTATCGATCTATGTAAAATCTTTGATTTATAACGATTTGAGACTCATAGTTTAATATTTTTAGTTTAAGTCCCGCTAACAATCATACCTTAATTCAGCAATGTCGAAATCTCTTTATAGGTGAGTTAAACTGTTGCTAACACACCTTAAATTATTATCTAATTAACTGCGTAATTCTACTGCAAATTGTTTAATTAAAGATTCCCGAATTTTGTTATGAATCGGATCAACATCAGTATCTTTTAGGGTACCATCGATCGATCTATATACCAAACTAAAGGCTAAACTACGCTTCCCTTCTTCTACGTTTGCACCCTTATATTCATCAAATAACTTGACATCCACAAGGATTTTACCTCCAGCTTTACGGATAGTGTTAGTAATATCTGCAACGGTGAGGTTAACGTCAGCAAAGAAAGCTAAATCACGATCGACGGCAGGATAAGTAGAATAAGGTTTAAAAGTAGGAGTTTTTAAATATTTTTGGTCTAAATAGGCGATTAATGGCTCTA
Source organism: Geminocystis sp. NIES-3709 (assembly GCF_001548115.1). Taxonomy (GTDB): domain Bacteria; phylum Cyanobacteriota; class Cyanobacteriia; order Cyanobacteriales; family Cyanobacteriaceae; genus Geminocystis. The sequence continues at coordinate 2,075,664 of NZ_AP014821.1, forward strand.
ATTGGATTTCAAACACATAAACACTATCAGGGAAGTCTTTGGCTTGACGCAGTTGGGGGTGAAGTTGTCCAAAAATGCCAATTTTAGTCTTATTTAACCATAAACTAGCAGTACGACTCGGATGTAATCGATCGTCTTCATTATCGGCTTGATAGGTAATAGGAGCTTTTAAATTGTTAAATAAACTCTCTAAAATACCTTTAGCTTCATACCATGTCATGGGTTGAGGTTTACCACTTTTTGTCCAGATACCATCGGTATATAAATCACCCCCTAAAATACCGCCTAAAGCATCACCTTCTCTCATATTTCCATCTTCAGACCAAAAAACTCGTCCAATTTCAAAACCCTTTAAATAACCATTTCCTTGAGCTTGGTTATATTCAAAAGCATTAATTAAACCGTCAATTAAATTACTGCGGAGGGCGGAATATTCGTTAAAAAGGGGATTAGCGATTTTTATTTGGGCTTTTTCAGGAGAAACTAAGGAGTATTGCACTAATTCCGTTAAGCCTAAGCCTCGTAAATTTGCCCTAATTTGCCGTTGAATTTGGACTTGCGAAGATAAATAACCGACTTGAGATTGAGCGGGTAAAGTATCAGTAAAATGATCATAACCGTATAACCGTGCCACTTCTTCGATTAAATCGATTTCCCTCTCTAAATCACGATAACGATAAGAAGGCACAGTGACAAGCCATGTAAGAGGAAATTCCGTCTTAACTTCCAACTTACAGCCCAAATCTTCCAAAATTCTGACAACATCATCAGGAGATATATCCATCAAAATTTCTCCCTCTTTTAAGGGGGCGGTTACGAGAGGTTTAGAGATTACCTTCCCTAAAACTTGATGAACTCGATCGAGCCTCAATTCTATAGTATTAGTAAGAGTATCAGGGCGATTATCTGCCATAGCTTGGGCGACAACTTCCCCTCCTGCCAACTCAAGGATAAGAGAAACAGCACGATTCAAGGCTTTTTCTAACTCAACTTGGTTAACACCCCTTTCGTAACGAGTGGAGGCTTCCGTGCGAATACCTTGACTTTTAGCACTTCGACGAATCGGCACAGGCTCAAATAAGGCAGCTTCGAGTAAAATATGTTGAGTATCGTCATCAACTTCGCTATCTTCTCCTCCCATAACACCTGCTAAGGCAACGGGATGATTATTGGCTGTGATAAGTAAATTTTGAGGGTTAAGGGTGCGTTTTTGCCCGTCTAGGGTGGTTAAGGTTTCGTTTTCGTTAGCAAATCTCACTCCAATAGTCAATTCTTCACTGTTGGTAAGATTATATAACTTAGTTCGATCGAAAGCGTGTAAAGGTTGCCCCCATTCTAAGAGGATATAGTTAGTTATATCGACAACGTTGTTAATAGGGCGAACTCCTGCGGATTCTAAACGCCATTGCAACCAGAAAGGAGAAGGGACAATTTTAACATTTTCAATTATTGTACCAATATAAGCGCTACTGGCAGAAGTTTCTTCGATCGAAACCCCTCTTAATCCCCCCTTAGTAATGGGGGAAGTAGTAAGACTTAATTCTGCTTCAATCGAGGGAAGGTGTAAGTTTCCACCAGTTAAAGCGGCGACTTCTCTGGCAACTCCTACCATACTTAAAGCATCGGCACGGTTAGCGGTAGCGGTGATGTCTAAAATTACGTCATCTAAGCCTAAAATTGGGCGTATATCTTCCCCTACTTGATAGTCGTCTTCTAAGATTTTGATGCCTTCGCTTTCTTTTGCCAAGCCTAATTCTGCTAATGAGCATATCATGCCCTTACTTTCTACCCCTCTTAATTTGGTGGGTTTGAGTTTTAAGTCAATTTTTGGTAGGTAACTTCCAAGGGTGGCAACCGGTACAAGTATATCTTTTCTCACGTTGGGCGCACCGCAAACGATTTGAGAAGGCGTTTCGTCTCCAATATCCACTTTACATACACTTAGTTTATCAGCGTTGGGATGTCGATCGCATTCTAACACCCTACCAACTACGACACCATCCGCCCATTTTCTTCTGTCTTCTATGTCTTCTACTTCAAAACCGGCAACTGTCAAGATTTTTGCCAATTCTTCGGGGGTGATGGTGATGTCAACTAATTCTTTTAACCAATTAAATGAAATACGCATTTTTTTATATCAAGTTACTGTACATAAGCTAATCTCCTATTATTAATGAATTTCGATCGTGAGTAAACAACGAATAACTTGAAATTGATATGATAGTTTTATAAATTTTTATAGTAATCGGTTATGAATACTAAGTTAGTTAACTCTTTAGGGAAAATTATTTTATCTTTTTGACGTAAAATACGTTGTAATAATATCACTGGTTATTAATGTCGATCGTACTCTATAACTTCTCCAAACTTAAAGTTTTATATCTAAGTAAGATTAATATGAGTAAAGGCTTTTGGATTTTCTCCGCTATAGGTTGCGGCTATTTGTCCATTACCCATTAATTTGTATTTGTAAGTAATTAAACCCTCTAAACCGACTGGCCCTCTTGGGGGCATTTTTTGAGTACTTATACCTACTTCTGCTCCAAAACCATAACGGAAACCATCGGCGAAACGGGTAGAACAATTATGATATACTCCTGCCGAGTCAACTTGATTCATGAAGATTTCTGCATTTTGTTGATTATTCGTGACGATCGCATCGGTATGTTTTGAGCCATAATAATTGATATGGTCAATGGCAGTGTTCAAATCATCCACAATTTTAATTGCTAAAATCAAATCACTGTATTCTGTTTTCCAATCTTCAACAGTTGCACTTTGACAATCGATAATTTTTTGAGTGGCTTCATCTCCTCTTAACTCAACACCCTTATCCTTCAAGGCTTGGGCAATACTGGGTAAAAATTTATCTGCTATACTACGATGAATTAATAAAGTCTCGATCGCATTACAAGCGGCTGGATATTGAGTTTTTGCGTCAACAGTGATATTAATAGCTTGATGTAAATCCGCATCAGAATCAATAAACAGATGACAAATGCCATCAGCATGGCCTAAAACGGGAATTTTGGTATTTTCCTGGACATAACGGACAAATTCATTCGATCCACGAGGTATAATCAAATCCACATACTGATCCAATGATAGTAATTCCGTAATTTCTTCTCTAGTGGTTAACAACTGTATCGAATTGGGGTTAACCTGTGTTTGTTTTAAGGCATCTTGAATAATGTTAGCTAGACTACTACAAGTTTGTAAGGCTTCTTTGCCACCTTTCAAAATCACTCCATTTCCTGACTTGATAGCTAAACTGGTGATTTGTATAAGGGCATCGGGGCGCGCTTCAAAAATTACCCCTAAAACTCCTAAAGGGCAACTAACTCGTTGTAAAACTAAACCTTCATCTAACTCTCTTTTTAAGGATACCATACCGATAGGGTCAGCTAATTTAGCCACATCTCGTACCCCTGCGATCGCACTTTTTAATTTAGATTCACCTAATTTCAAACGAGCATAGAGAGAAGAAGATATTACTCCCTCTGCCTCACGACAATCGATTTCATTAGCTGTAATTATGTATTTTTGATATTTTTCAAGGGCAGAAGCGATCGAGTTCAGAGCCTCATTTCTGGCGGACTCAGATAATATTCCTAACTCTCGTGCTGCGATTTGGGTTTTTTGAGCTAATTTTTGTAATTCAGACATATACTAAAAATGAACAATGAACAATAAACAATGAACAATGGGTTATTATATTAATTGCTCATTATTATTTACTTTTTATTATCGGGTTTCAGCGATAATTGCCGCTAAAATCTCCCCTGCACCTTGTTGTTTTAATTTTTCAGCCAATTGTGAGCCAATTTCATCAGGGTTGCTTCGATCGCCTGTTACACTATCTTTAAGTAACTGTTTTCCATCTAAACTAGCTACCATTCCCGTCAAGGTTAAATTGTTGCCATCAATACTGCTATTGACTCCGATAGGCACTTGGCAACCACCCTCTAATACTCTTAAAAAAGATCTTTCTGCCATAGTACAATCACGACTATCAGCGTGTTCGATGGATTTAATGATTTCTAAGACAGAATCGTCTCCAATACGACACTCAATCCCCAAAGCACCTTGCCCTACTGCATGAAGGGAAATATCGGGCGGTATTACTTGATGAATTCGATCGCCCATACTCAATCTTTCTAAACCTGCTACCGCAAGAATGATACCGTCATATTCTCCAGCATCCAATTTACCAAGACGAGTGTTAACATTTCCTCGCACATCTTTAAAAGTTAAGTGGGGAAAGTGATGACGTAATTGAGCTAAACGACGAAGAGAAGATGTCCCAATTACTGAACCTTCAGGGAGAGTTTCTAACTGTTTATCTTTATGTTTTTCATTTACCACCAAGGCATCGGCAGGGTTAACTCTTTCGGTTACACAACCCAACATTAAACCTTCAGGGAGATTTGTCGGTAAATCCTTCAAGGAATGTACAGCAAAGTCCACCTCATTATTAATCATTCCTAATTCCAATTCTTTGGTAAATAATCCTTTATCTCCAATTTTCGCCAACGCTACATCAAGAATTTTATCTCCCTGAGTACTCATTTTTTCCACTTCAAATTCCACACTAGGAAAATAAGTTTCTAATTCTTTTTTTACCCAATAAGTTTGTACTAACGCTAGTTGACTTTTACGAGTTCCAATGACTATAGTACGCTCATTATCAATAGTTGCAGTCATATAAATATAAATAGTTTTTATAAAAATTTCAAGAATCTGATCTAGCTTATCAGAAAAGGGTAGTTAATCGTTAGATTCCTAGCTTATGGTTCTCAATAGACAATGAAAATAAATTTTTTGGAGAGATGTCTATTTGTTTATTTAGAGTTAATTTTAATCGCTTTATTAAAATCATTTATAGCGTTTTTATGGCTACGAGGTACAAAAATAAAATTAAAGTCTGCCTTATTAAAAGATTTAAGCATACCTCATTAACGGTACTTAGACAAAACAATAACAACAATTAAGCTATAATATTTACATTATATTGTTTTTAGGTCAAAATGAAAGAAATCACATCTTCATCAATGCCACCCTGTTTCGAGCGTTGGTGCCAAAAAATAGACCCTGTATTAAAAACAAAAGCACAAAAACGAGAGTTTAGAAATTATTTGGGCGGTTTATTAGGTGATTCTCAAAGAAAAAATCTCACTCAAATTGCCCATAATAATCTTGATATTACTTATCATAAGTTACATCATTTCCTAACAGAATCCACTTGGAATTATGATGAGGTAAATAATAAAAGACTAGAAATTATTGCCTCATGTCGTCAAACTAAAATAAGTCGCTCTTTCTCTTTAATTATCGATGATTCAGGTCATCGTAAAAGTGGCAATTTTACTGACTGTGTGGGACGACAATATATTGGTGAAATTGGCAAAACTGATAATGGTAATATCCGCAGTCACCACCCACATTTATGATGGGGTCAGAAGTTTTCCCTTAGACGTTGAATTATATGAAAAAGCGGAAAATTTCCCCTTGGGAAAAGATGACCCACAATTTCAAAAAAAACCCGATATTGCCTTTAATTTAATTGAAAAATGTTTAAACCGAAATTACCATCCTCAAATAATTTTAATGGATGGGGGTTATGGGAACAATACTAATTTATTAGAAAAATTAGAACAAAAAAATTTAAAATATATAGGAATTATTGCAAAAAATAGATTAGTACAAGTAGTAAAAGAAGATTTGAGAGAGTCTGAAAAAAGAATAGATGAAATAGCTAAATTATTACCTCAAGAGAGTTTTGAAGAAATAAAAACAGGTAAAAATAGAGAAAAAACTCTTTGGGTAGCAACCATAAAAATTAAATTATCAGCCTTATCAGGAATAAAAACCGTAGCTATCGTCATGAATGCTCCCAGTTTTGAAAAGTCCACAGATATTGATTATTTAATGACCAATGAAACAGGGGAAAAAGTCAATGGAAATTGGATAGTAGAAACTTATACACAAAGAAATTGGATAGAAGTATTTTACCGTGAAATTAAGGGATGGTTAGGTTTATCAGAATACCAAGTCAGAAATAAAAGAAGTTTAATGAGACATTTTATATTGGTATTTTGCGCCGATACTTTTATTCAATGGCATCGTTTGACAGGGGGATTGAGAAGGCAATGGGGAAATAAACCCTTAAATACTTTTGCAGAGGCATTGGAAGCGTTTCGGACGGCAGTATCTTTTCGTTTCTTTCAATGGTTAAAAGATAATGTGGAAGTATTTAGCTTATATAAAGCAAGTTTAGGGTTTATTTGGGCATAATTTTTGTCTAAGTACCGTTAATTTGGAAATTGCTATATAGTTATGTTTTTTAATTCCATTGTAATATTCGATCGTAATACCCATCAAAATATTTAGGATTAAGTTAAATTACTGTGGTATCAAATAAGATATAATTGATCAATTATTTTAATTTTTTTTTTGCATTAATTTTTATATTAATCTCTTAACATAATCAAATCTATTTGTTTATATAAGTCCTGTAAATTTTCATTATTATTAATAACTATATCAGCTTTTTTTACTTTTTCTTTTAAAGACATTTGGCTATTTATACGAGAAATTGCCTCTTCTTCTGTTAAATTATTCCTGTTTTTTAATCGATCGATTTGAGTATAAAAATCACAAGTAACAACCCAAATATTATTAACTAAATTAGTCATTTTTGCCTCAAAAAGTAGAGGAATAGATAACACAATAATAGGATTAGATAAATCTTTTATTTTATTTTTTAAATATTCTTTAACAAAGGGATGTATTTTATTCTCTAACCAAAGTTTTTCCGTTTTATTATTAAAAATAATATTTCCTAATTTTTCCCTGTTTAAACTACCATTATTTAATAAGATGTTTTTTCCGTAACGATCGACAATATCGTTAAAAATAGGAGAATTAATCACTACAGCATTTTTTGCAATTAAGTCTGCATCTAAAATAGGAATCAAATACTTTTCTTGTAAATAATTCGACACCGTTGATTTTCCTGTGGCAATGCCCCCCGTTAAACCGATAATTACTTGTTGTTTTTGATCCATCACACACAAACATTTAAAAATCTATTAAAAAAACTGTATATTATTAACTAATAATTCTATTATGTTTAACAATAAATACAAAATGTAGTTCTTATATGTAAAAAGAAAATTAAGCAGTATTGTAAAATTACTTTTGCCTATTGTGTAATTTAACCAAGCTCAAATTATCTAATCTCTAAGTATATTTGAAATTTTCTTTAATTTTATAGTTTTCAAACAAGAAAATAGATTTCTCAATTTAATTTTAAGGCATTAACAGGAACTTCATCCCAAGAGTCCACTGTTTTTAAAATTACTTGCCATCCTTCTTGTCTCTGCTCCGTAGTGAGTTCAGTTTCCCAATTTTTATGACAATCTTCAGCCATAGCTTTATTTTTAGTCGCAATACAAGCCTGTAGAATTCCACAAGCATCTCTTTGTTCATTTACCCAAATAGTCATAATAGTTTATAGTTGATAGTGAATAATTTAGTAGATGTGTGCAGACTTTTGTTATTAGTTCCAATCAATAAATTAAATTTTTTGGTAAGTTTAATGATTAGACATTTTCAATAATTAAAAGTTAAAAATGATGTCTATTAATCCAAATATTTATTTTATTCATGCAATTTACCACTAGAGTGTAAAAATCTTATCTCCGAATTCTCCATATCTAATTTTAATTGATTTTATCCCCAACAAAACAAACAGGTTGACTACCACCTGGCCTGCTATAAGCAGATTTTTCTCCACATTGTTTTCCCGTAGTATCAAGATCATAAGGACATTCACAATTTCCCTTGAGAGGGTTACGAATTGGTTTTGTCACAGTGGGAAAAGATTTTTGCAACAGAGTTAATCCTGTCATTATTAATCCCACAACCACAATTAAAGCTAAACCACTAATTAATACTATTTTTGGGTTAAAAATTTTACTGAAAAGATGATTTCTTGAGTTATTAACTGATTTTTTTTTCTTTCTCGCCAAATCTGACCAAAGAGGTGGATCTACGGCTAAATTTTGACAAATAACAGGCAACCATGACGATCCGGGGGCTTGTTGTTCAAGGTGATATAAGTCCTGAATTTTTGCTTTAGTATCTTTGACAGCTTGATATAGTGTTTCTCCTCCTGCGTAGGCTTGAAGAAAAAATTTCAAAAATTCTTGAGCAACTTCATCAGGTACGGCTTCGCGCATGATAATAGTTTGAGGTAACTGTAAGTCTGATAGATTAAAACCTAATCCTAAACCATCACAAGAGTTGAAGATGGCTAATTCTAAGCCGTTATGAATGGCTTTAGCAAGGGTATTTTTTAATCTTTGAATATCGATCGTTTCGTAGGGATTAATCTGTAATAAACCACCTTCACTATTATTGTGACTAGAACTATGACCTGCAAAAAATAAAATTTGCCATGATTGTTCCCATAATGGAGTTAATTCTGCTAAATTTGGTTGATCTAAAAATACAACTTCGGCATTAGGCAAATCGTTTAAAACACGTCTATCTCTTTCTACATCTATTCCCCGTCGATCGCCTAAAATAGCTAAAATTCTGACTTTTTGAGGATTATTAAGATCATTCGAGCGATTTGGCTTTTGACAATTAGGTTTACTTAAAGCTATCTCTGTTTGTGGATAAAGATGCCACACTGACCATAAATGCCAAGGCAATTGCCATAAACGCACATCAGCAGTTTGAATAACAAAACGAATTAAATCTTCTTGGTGTAGGTGAGGAAAAAGAGCAAACAATAAAGATTGTACCTCAGTATTTTCTAACCATTGATTCAGATCTAATTTGAGGATATTAATATATTCTTGACATTCAGTAACTGCTACATTAGTAACTTGAGCAGAAGCCGCACCTAAACGTAAAGAAATGGCTAAACTGCGATAACTAGATTGCCAATTAATATAACTTTGATAAACACTTGGGGAAGGAGGCAATCTACCTTCGGTTTCGACTAACAAATCTTTGGAGTCATCTTCAGTTAGGCGGATAGTAACAGAAAAACCTTTTTCAAAACAACCTTCTCCTATCTTAAAAACAATTAGTTTCTTCCCCATTACACCCTAGATAGTTAATAGTTGATAGTTAATAGTTAATCGTGGAATGAAGAAAGGTAAAAGAATCAGTAATTAGTGATTACGTTTCCTCTACCTGTCTTTTTATCTTTATCTGAAGCCTACTGCTGCCTGCCATACAAAGGCTAAAAGTAAGAAAAATAAAGGAATAACTGGTAATACATCAACTAAAGGCTTGAAAAGTTCGTAAGCCTCTGGTAATTGAGCGAATAGCATCATTGCTTCCATAATAATAAATAGTTCCTTGCTAAACAGATTTTTATAATCAGTATATTATACTATCAGACCTGTTTATGGTTGAATGAGGAAAAAAATGAGAATTATATTAAATTTAGTTAATATATACACACTGCCAAACATTATAGTTTTATTTATAAGGAATAATTTATACTGAACATAATTTATTTTTCCAGTAATTTAAAAAATTTCTTTTTACCAATTGATAATTGACAATTGATCCATTAAGGGTTTAAAGCCTCCCCTTTCCTTTTTAAGGGAAAAAGATAAGAGTTTGATCTTTGACAATTCAATCAAAAGCGAGTTCTAGGTTCGAGGGTTTTTGTCAATTGTTCATTGTTGAATGAATGACTAGAAAATATAACTATCCGTCATTATGTTTGTAAAATGAATCCACAATCACCTGTTAGCTTCACGATCGAACAAGATATAACTAAAGAAAAAACTGCTGATTTTCTACAATGGCAATGTCAAGTATTAGAGGTGTGTAAAAATGTTGAAGGATATTTAAAAACAGAGAATCTCCCACCATTAAAAGGAGTTAGAGATAAATGGCATACAATCCTTTATTTTGATAATGCTGAAAACCTTACTAAATGGTTAGAATCTGATACTCGTCATCAATGGATGAAAATGCGAGAAAATATCGGTGGTTATCGCTTTATTGCTTATAAAACGGGTTTTGAAGAATGGTTGCTGAAACAAAAAACCTTACCCCGATGGAAACAAGCATTAACAGTATTATTTGGACTTTATCCAACTATTATGTTGCAAACCTTGCTTTTTGTCCATGTACCAGTGCTTGATCATTTTCCTATTCCTGTTCAAACCCTCATAAAAAATGCTATGGGTTGTTTTGCTTTAACATGGTTTGTAATGCCTATGGTAAGAAAAATTTTTTTATTTTGGATTGAACCTTCTCAACCATCCAAAAAAATCAATTTTATTGGAACATTATTAATTTCGATCGGGCTAATATTAATGGTATCTTTATTTCAAAAATTATTACCCTTTCCTTTGATTAGATAGCATTAGAAGGTTTTGATAACGTTCCGTAAAAATAGGTTATACAGGATCAATTGCGAAAAAAATGAGAACTATGTTAAGTTTAGTTAAGAAATAGTTGTTACAATTGATCATAACTAAAAAAAATAGAGCCTAGAACAAGCTAACTACTTATTCCCTCTTTCAACAAAAAATATAAAAAACTATGAAATTATCTTGGCGTACCGTCCTTTTATGGACAATCCCATTTTTAGTAATCGGCTTTTTCCTGTGGCAAGGAAGTTTTGCCACTAACGTTAGTGATAATAATAATACCGCTAGTACCCGCATGACCTATGGAAGATTCTTAGAATACTTAGATAAAGGTCGAGTTAGCAGTGTTGATTTATATGAAAATGGACGAACTGCGATCGTAGAAGCGATCGATCCTGAATTACATCAAGTACAAAGATTAAGAGTTGACTTACCCGGTGCATCTCCTGAATTGATCACCAAATTAAGAGAATCCGGAGTTAATTTTGACTCTCATCCTTTACGCAACGAGGGTGCTATCTGGGGTATTCTTGGTAACTTAGTTTTCCCAGTATTATTGATTGCTTCTCTATTCTTCCTTTTCCGTCGTTCCAGTAATATGCCTGGAGGGCCTGGACAAGCGATGAATTTTGGTAAATCTCGCGCTCGTTTTCAGATGGATGCTAAAACAGGGATTCAATTTGACGATGTGGCAGGTATCGAAGAAGCGAAAGAAGAATTAGAAGAAGTTGTTACTTTCCTTAAACAGCCTGAAAAATTCACTGCGGTAGGTGCAAGAATTCCTAAAGGTGTTTTATTAGTAGGTCCTCCCGGAACTGGTAAAACTTTACTAGCTAAAGCGATCGCTGGGGAAGCGGGTGTACCTTTCTTCAGTATTTCTGGATCTGAATTTGTGGAAATGTTTGTTGGTGTTGGTGCTTCCCGTGTAAGAGACTTATTCAAAAAAGCAAAAGAAAATGCTCCCTGTCTCATTTTTATTGATGAGATTGACGCAGTGGGAAGACAAAGAGGAGCAGGTATCGGCGGTGGAAATGATGAAAGAGAACAGACTTTAAACCAACTCTTAACAGAAATGGATGGTTTTGAGGGTAACACTGGTATTATCGTCATCGCCGCTACTAACCGTGCAGACGTTTTAGACTCTGCTTTAATGCGTCCGGGTCGTTTCGATCGTCAAGTGATGGTTGATCCCCCCGATTTCAAGGGCAGAATTGGTGTTTTGGAAGTTCACGCTCGTAACAAAAAATTAGCTTCTAGTGTTTCTATTGAAGCGATCGCCCGTCGTACCCCTGGTTTTAGTGGTGCGGATTTAGCTAATTTACTCAATGAGGCCGCTATCTTAACCGCCCGTCGTCGTAAATCTGAGATTACCCTTTTAGAAATTGATGATGCCGTCGATCGAGTTATTGCAGGTATGGAAGGCACTCCTTTAGTAGATAGTAAAAGTAAACGCTTGATTGCTTATCATGAAGTAGGCCATGCGATCGTTGGTACTTTATTAAAAGATCATGATCCAGTACAGAAAGTAACTCTTATTCCTCGTGGACAAGCTCAAGGTTTAACATGGTTTACTCCCAACGAAGAACAAGGATTAACCACCAAAGCCCAATTAATGGCAAGAATTGCCGGAGCAATGGGAGGCAGAGCCGCCGAAGAAGAAGTCTTTGGCTATGACGAAGTAACCACTGGTGCTGGAGGAGATTTACAACAAGTTACGGGAATGGCTCGTCAAATGGTAACACGATTCGGCATGAGTGAATTAGGCTCACTTTCTTTAGAAGGGCAAAGCGGAGAAGTATTTCTTGGCGGTGGTTTTATGAACCGTGCAGAATATTCTGAAGAAACGGCATCTCGCATTGACTCTCAAATTAAGACTTTAGCCGAACATGGACATCAAATTGCTCGTCAAATTGTACGGGATAATCGGGAAGTGATCGATCGTCTAGTCGATTTATTAATTGAAAAAGAAACCATTGACGGTGAGGAATTTCGTCAAATTGTGGCCGAATACACCACAGTCCCTGAAAAAGAACAATTTGTTCCTCAACTGTAAATTTTGATTTTCACTTTTCCCCCTGAATTACTCAGGGGGTTTTTTATTTTTAGTGAAATTTTGTATCAAGATGAATTACTACTTATTACTCACAAATTTATATCTTGCACTTCTATCATAAATTCTCGATGACGAGAGATAAAAGTGACAAGAATTTATTTTTCTCGTTTTATCTAGTTGGTGTTATTCTACCAGTACATCAGTTTAATAAGGATTAGTTGGAACATTTAAACCTCGATCGCGCAAGAAGTCACCCGTTTCACGAGAAGGAGTATAATTATAGCCAAAACCACTATTATTTTCGGCGTCATCAATAACTTGAGGCGTGAGCATCACGATAACCTCCGATCGACGATTATCCTTGTTTGTGGCACGGAATAAGGTACCAATAAGAGGTAAATCACCTAAAATAGGCACTTTTGACACCGTATTTCTTTCCTCATCGGTAATAATACCTGATAAAATGATAGTTTGTCCATCTCGTAAACGAATTTTACCAGAGCTTACATTTCTTTTGATTAATGGAGTAATAATATTAGAAGCACCACCACCACTATCAAAAGTTTGTGGAGTACCAGGGGTGGAAATGGAAGGAGACACTTCTAAACTAATAAAACCATTATCGTCAATTTTAGAAATGTTAACAGAAAGAATTAAACCGGCGGGAGTGATTTCTGGAGTAATAGTTCTAATACCAGTTTCAGGATCAACTTCGGTTACAACACTGGTAACAATATCCTGAACTAGTTCAACTGTACCTACTTGCCCTTCTTGCACTACAAGAGTAGGATCTGTTAAAACCTTTCCGTTACCCGATTGAATATTCGCTCGGATTTGTGCAATAAAAGCCTGTGGGACATTAAAATTACGTCCTAGTACACTACCTAGTGATTGATTAATATCTAAATTTTGTAAATCTGCTCCCGTCTCGCTAGGAGTAATACGACCTGTATTTGGATTTCCCGGACTTGGAAATCCTCTGAGATTTTGCGAACTTGTCCCAAAGTTAATAACTCCTAAGCCCCCCTGTTGAATAATTCCTGTATCACCAACTGCCCCAGAAAAACTCATTCCAAAGCTAGTATTATTATCTAAAGCAATATCAATTACTTTGACATTAACAGCTACTTGACGACGACGAATATCTAGTTGAGTTAAAAAATTAGTTGCCACCTGTATTAAATGAGGTTCTCCGACTAAGGTAATCGTTTCATGAACTGGATCTGCGTGAACAGTTAAACCTTCTAAAACTAAAACTTCTCCTTCTTTTGGTTTTATATCAAGAGGAATTACCGTGTATTCTTCTGTAATATCTTCTACCGCAATGTCCGAAGTTTGTTGTCCTGTTACCTGTCCTGTATCTGTACGAACAATATCTCTTCTTTCTCGTGTTTCTACTAATTGAATAATGTTACCTTGAGCACCTAAAGTACCCAAAAATCTTGCGGCACCTACCGCACTATACTGATTTAAACGAATGCTACGAGTTATCGTATTTTTCACCGATGGTGGTAATTTACTACCCACAAAAATAGTATTACCTTGACGGTTTGCTTTTAAGCCAGAAATCATTAATACACTATTAAAAACATCTTGTACGGGTTCGTCTTGTAAATCTAAGGAAACGGTACTCGTGGTTTGTCCTTCTGCCTGTTGATCTGTGAAAATTATATTTAATCCTGCGGCTCGACTCAATAATGCTAATACTTCTGTTGCAGGTGCATCTCTTAGTACTAAACGAGGAACTGTTGCATTCGTTCCTAAGTCAATAATAGGAAAATTATTTGTAACATTAGAAACCGACATATCTCCGACGGGAGGAGCTACCGCTCTGGAAAAAGGAGGTGGCACTGGTTGTGTATTTTCAACGATTTTGCCATCAATTTTGATGGTAGGATTCGGAACAAGAACATCTTGTTCATTAGATGGAAAAGTTTGAGCGATCGAATCTGGGGGGGGTTGAATCTTAAGTTTTTTATTAATACTAGGATTTGCTATTGCTAGAGATTGCCAGCACAGAAGAATAACAGCACTACTGCTCAAAAACTTGATTTGATTAAAAGAAAATTTGATCATCGATTTTAACTCCTACACACGATTAAATTTTAAAGGATAAAATTAGGATAATGAAATAAAGGTTTGCAATTCGTCATAAATAAAAAAGACCTAACCTAGTTAGCTGGTTGTTCACCTTCGGCTGGAGGAGTACCTTCTGCTGGTGGTGTAGTGCCTTCGGCTGGAGGAGTACCTTCTGCTGGCGGTGTAGTAGTTTCTGCTGGTGGTGCCTCTGGAGGTTGTATATTGGGAAATACAGCTTTTAAAGTTAAAGTAGTTTTTAGGGTTGGCTCCCCAACGGTTAGTAATTGGTCATTTTCAAATAAATATTGGGTAGGATTAATAGTAGAAGTACTCAAATTTTGGACAACTATCAGTGGTTGTAACCTTTCTATATCTTGTAAAAAAAGTTGTAACTGATTAAACGTACCTTCCAAGTCAAGATTAATGGTTTTTACTTCAAAATTATTAGTAGCAAGACTACCAAGAGAATCATCAGCAACCACTTGTTTTTCGCCGGCGGGAACGTAACTATTCATTTTCACGTTACTAAAATTGGTGAAACTATTGACATCCAACAATAGAGTATCTATGGTTTCGTCATTAGAGAATAGTTGCATTACATCTTCTTTAAGATCTTTCGTTTCTTGTAATTCATTCTGTTTCCCAGCAATAATTTGTTCTAATTCAGTAGAACTTAGTTGACTTAACTGAGATTGTTTTTCTTGTTTTTGGTTATTTAATTCTGATAATTCAGTCCAAATAGGAAGCACTTGAGACCAAAAAAGATAAGCGGCAATTAAGAATCCACCTACCCCAATGGCGATACCAGAAACCTGGGGAGTAAATGTAATGCCAAATGCTTGAGGATAATCACCTGATTCCCCAAATCCGTCATCTTGGGGATCAAATTCGTCAGACGTGGTAAAAGATGTTGTCATTGAGTTGTTTCTCCTTCTGCTGGTGTTTCTGTTTTTGTTTCAGGTTCAGCTACAGGTTGTAACCGTAAAGCTCCTTTTCTTTGTAGATAGGTCAATCTTGACACAAGACCGATAGCACCTCTACGATTGAGAAGATTCAGTAATTCCTCTGAGGATTTATCATTAATTTCGGTGTTAATGGTATAGAGAAATACTTTTGGTAAGGTCACGTTGACAGACTCCGTGTTGGTATCTACCGATGTAGGAGCAATGTTGTCATTACCGATTATTTGAGATCGACTAGAAACCACAGTACCCGGATTGTCAGCTATACTTGTCGTGACTAATGTAGTTGCTTCTGGATTAAGAAAACGAGAGTTTTTTAGAGTTAATAAAAAATCATTAACAAGATCATAGGAATCGGCATAACCATTAATGATGAGAGATTTGTTTCCCGATTGGTTAATAGTCTGAATTTGAATCCCTGAAGGAGTGACACTACCAATTTCTGATAACATGGCAGACCAAGGTTTAATTTGGTTAAAGACACTAACCAAAATACCTATTTCATTACTAATAGCATCTATTTCTGTCTGAATTTGTTGAACTTGAGTATTTTGTCCTTGTAATCGTTGTATTTCTGCATCTAACTCAGCGATCGTTTTGTTAGTTGCGGCTTTTTGATTATTTAGGAAAAATAATGCCCCTCCCGTAGCGGCAATGAAACCGACGGCGACACCAGTACCAATCAAAATGGGTAACTGAATGGTTTTAGGAGTTGTTTTTTTAAATGCAGTGGTACCACTAGATGCGTCTAATTTACGATCCTTAAGGAAATTAATATCAATGTTGTACATAATTAACTCATCCTCATACCTAAACCGATTACTGTACCTAATCCGGCTCTTTGCATGACAGATAAATCCTCTTTAAATGTTAAAGATAAAGCCGAAATTGGATCAATCTGCATTGCTGGAAGACTCAATTTTTTAGTAAAAAACTCGTCAATTTGAGCTAATCCGGAACCAGGTCCTGCTAAAAGCAATTGTACTACTTCTACATCACCACTTTGGTTAAGATAGAAATTGATCGATCGACGCAATTCATCTACTAATTCCCCTAAAACCCTTAACAGAGAATCCATCCCCGGATTAATCCATGTTTGACTACTGGTGGTATTAGTTGTCGTTTGCTCTGGATTATTAGGGATCGTAATCTCTTGAAGTAATTCTGTATTTTTAGAAGTGGGTAAATTCATGGCTTGGGCTAAAGCCGTTTGCATTTGATAAGTACCGATGGGAATTGTTCGAGAAAATTGAGGCACACCTTCCACAATAATAGCGATTTCTGTAGTATCAAATTCAATATCTACTAAAACCACTGCTTCACTGGGAGAAAATTGTTTTAATTGCTCTTTGATAGTTCTAATTAAAGCAAAACTATTGATTTCTAGCACATTAACTTTTAAACCCGCTTGTTGAAAAGTCTCCAAATATAAATCAGTAACTTCTCGACGAGTTGCCACTAATAAAACTTGTACTTTTTCAATGCCATCATCATCTACAAAATAGCCCAATTTTTGATAATCGAGATCGACTTCTTCTCTGGGATAGGGTAGATAAAGACTAGCCTCATGGTTTAGTACTTGATCCCGTAATTCCTGATCATTTAATTCAGCAGGAATGGGAATAATACGAATAATCGACTCTTTCATTGGTACGGCGGTAGCGATTTGTTTGGGTTTAACTTTCGCTTCCTTCAATAATTGATCGATTAATTCTGCCAATCCGGGAGAATCAACAATTTGTCCCTCTTCAAAAATATTATCCGGAACATCGATCGAATGATATTTTAAAAGTTTATATTGTTGTCCTTTTTTTGCTAGTTGAGCTAGGGTAATTTTGTCAGGATTAATTTCTATTCCTACTCCATTACTGCCTCCTCCAAGCAAATTGTCAAAAAAACTTAACATTGTCCCTGCTCCTTTTCCGTATTTTTACGGATTCAAGATAAAGATTTTATAAACATATATTACCCTATTCAAATTAATAGATGATCATTTTAATTTTTAGGGATAAAAAATTATAATTTAATATTATCTCACTGTAGCAAAACGACTCTGTTAATTTTTTTTATGTTTTATCTTTTTGATTTTAGGTGTTAGATAATCAAAACCGTAATTAGGTTGTATAGCGATTATTAGTTAGTGTGGTTGGCAAATAAACCAAATTTATCTAAACTCAAGTTAAAATGTAACTATAGTAGTCAAATGCCCAAAAAGAAAATGAGTGAGACATTATCCCGAAAATTAAAAAAAATTTATCGCCAAGAAAAAATATCGACTTTTCTGGTTACTTTTGGGGTTGCAGATGCCATGTTAGGAGGCTTTAGTCAACGGTGGACTCTATTATCATTAGGTGTTTCGATCGCTGTTGCCGGAGGTGTGATAGGATGGTTACAAATCGAAAAAGCCCGCAAAGTAGCTTCTTTATCTACTCCAAGAAGGTATCTTTCTCCCAGTCGTACTAATTTACAACCACTCCCTACTCTCAAAAGAAAACAAGATTATCGATAAAAACTAGGTTTATTTTTTACTTAGTTATTAATTGTAAATCGATCGAGTTTTTGAGAGAACAAATTTTGTAAAAAAGATTGTCTTTGCGTTGCCGTTTCAGGGCCAAAATTCCATAAACTTTCATAAAAGAAAAATCCTACTCCTCCAAAACCTTTTTCTCTGGTGGAATTTACCTGCTCATTAATTAAATCAAAACCGATTGATCGACCTTTTAAGCCTGTTAAAATACCGATAGCAGTGGGAATATGATCTTTAGCCAATTTTAAGTCTTTTTGAGCTAATTCTCTATTAAAAGAATCCATATTATTACGATAAATTTGCACAATTAATTCTTCGACTAAACCTTTTCTTTCCCATTTTGCCCAATCCATTAAAAACTCATTTTTAGAAAACTCTTGAGGATTGGGAGAAACTGAGACAATTACATTATTTTTTACCTGTTTAATTAACTTAAATAAAGTCTCCATATAATTAGTAATTTTATCTGCTCGCCATTGTATCCAATCGGGATTTTTAGAATCTAATGGAGGTAAATTTCCTTGATGTTCTCTACGATATAATTCTACTGTATAAGGATCATAACCAAATTGAGAAGGATAACCAAAATGATCATCGACTTGGATACCATCAATATCATATTTACTGACAATTTCTAAGATTAAATCAGCGATAAAATTTTGTACTTCTGGATTCAAGGGATTTAACCAAACTCTTTCATGAACATTTCCTTCTAACCAAATTTTACTACCGTCTTGTCTTTGAGTTAACCATTGTGGGTGAAGTTTAGCTAACTGAGAATCTGCTGGTGCCATAAATCCAAATTCAAACCAAGGTATCACTGCTATTTTTCTACTATGAGATTCTTTAATGATTTCTGTTAATACATCTCGATTTTGTAATCCTTCTGTGGGATCAATTTTTATGCCCGTGATATTTTCTGCTACTTGACTAGGATATAAGGTATAACCCCAATTCCATAAGGTGGGATATACTGTGTTAAAGTTTAGTTGGTTTAAAGTTTCGATCGCATTTTTAGTTTTGTCTTTTGAGAATAAAACATCACTGTCAATATTTGTTAGCCAAACACCTCTAATTTCTCTATTTTTCAGGGGTTGACTATAGGAAATTTGACTAATACTATAAATAAGAATAAGAGTCAAAAAAAATACTAAAATTAGGCGAAAAAGTCTCATATTTTAAAATTTAATTAAGTTTCATTACAAGGGTATAATTTTTGAAAAAATAGCTACAAATAAAAGATACCATAGATACCAAAATTACTATTTTATTCCGTTATCGATCGTTTATGACACCAGAACAAATACAAGAAGTAAAAAATCTTAGAGAGTTAGGATTATCTCCCAAACAAATTGCTCGTAAATTAGGTGTACGCCCTGTTGCTATCACTGCAATTATACAAAAACAAGGAGAAGAAGAATATTTGGCAAAAGTAGAAAAAGGAGAATTATCCCCTCTAAAACATTGTGTCATTAATAAAAGTGCCGCTCAACATTTATTACAATCTCATAAACCGAAAAATTCTTCGGAAGAATTAGATAATATAGGTTTTGCCCAAATTTTAGTTACCAGAATTGAACGTAATAAATTGTGTGTATGTAGTAGTCTAGTCGATATTTACTGTCTTGGAGTTAAGGATGCGATCGAGCCTAGAAGAATGGATATTATTCAGTATCAGAATTTTTTACGGGAAGTTTATCGAAATTTTGAGGGTGGCTATGTAGAGATTACCCTTGAAGAAGCACAATCAATTATTTTCGGTGCGATAGAATACGCTGATAAGCTAGGATTCAAACCTCATAAAGATTTTGAAGCAGTTAAACCCCTCTTGGGTACACCCCCAGACAAACTATTATCGATGGAATTTGGTAAGGATGGAAAGCCTTTTTATATAAGTGGCCCCTATGATAATGAGAAAAAAATCATTAATACTCTAAAACAAAGTGTCGGAGAAGGTAATTTTAAATATATGATGGCATTGTAATTTTAGCAATTATAATTGATGATAGTTGGGAATAGGGTATCGCTAATTGTCATGAAATTAAACTTAATACCTACTCCCCATCAAAAGACTTTTTCAGCACCCCCTATTTATTCAGCATATCCTCAAAATGACGATAATAGGCTGAGATAATCACCAAAAGCCTATTATCTAACAACTATTAAACTACAACAATATCCTGATTCGTCATGGCTAATCCCGTACTTAAAGTGGCAATTTGTACAGCCCCCGTTGCACCATTACCATCAGAATCAAAGAAAAATGCACCACTACTGGAATTATAGATGAAACGATCGGTGGAAGCGGTTGCCGATGAACCGACACGGAATTGATTTAATGGTAAAGTACCCAAGGATAAACCACCACCAAAACCATTACGACGAACCAAAATAGTATCATCACTAACGCTAAAGTCTGTAATAGTATCAACTCCTTCATTCACAGTAGTAAAACGGAAAGAGTCAGCACCAGTGCCACCGATGAGACTATCATTTCCTAATCCACCAGTAAGAGTGTCATTGCCACCACGGCCATTTAAGGTATCATTTCCTTCTCCTCCCGTGAGAGTATTGTCAAGGTTATTCCCCGTGAGACTATTATTAAGGGTGTTTCCTGTACCATTAATATTTGTTGCTCCTTCTAACACCAGATTTTCGACATTTGCTCCCAGAGTGTAGGTAATGGTTGATCGTACGGTATCTGTACCCTCATTGGCATTTTCTCCCACTTGATCCCCTGTGGCATCTACATAAAAAGTATCATTTCCCGTACCACCAATCATGGAATCATTGCCAATACCACCAGTAAGAGTATCATTGCCACCACGTCCATTAACCGTATCATTTCCCGTACCACCATTAAGAAGGTTATCAAGATTATTCCCTGTAAGACTATTATTGAGGGTGTTTCCTGTACCGTTGATATTTGTTGCTCCTTCTAACACCAGATTTTCGACATTTGCTCCCAGAGTGTAGGTAATGGTTGATCGTACGGTATCTGTACCCTCATTGGCATTTTCTCCCACTTGATCCCCTGTGGCATCTATATAGAAAGTATCATTGCCCGTACCACCAATCATGGAATCATTACCAATACCACCGGTAAGAGTATCATCACCACCACGCCCATTGAGAGTATCATTTCCCGTACCACCAGTCAGAAGGTTATTAAAGTTATTCCCCGTGAGACTATTATTAAGGGTGTTTCCTGTACCGTTGATATTTGCTGTACCTTCTAACACCAGATTTTCGACATTTGCTCCCAGAGTGTAGGTAATGGTTGATCGTACGGTATCTGTACCCTCATTGGCATTTTCTCCCACTTGATCCCCTGTGGCATCTACATAGAAAGTATCATTGCCCGTACCACCAATCATGGAATCATTACCAATACCACCAGTTAGAGTATCATTGCCACCACGTCCATTTAAGGTATCATTTCCTTCTCCACCAGTCAGAAGGTTATTAAGGTTATTACCTGTAATATTGTTCCGTAAAGTGTTTCCTGTGCCATTGATGTTTCCTGTTCCCTCCAGCACCAGATATTCTACATTTGTTCCTAAAGTGTAAGTAATAGTCGATCGTACCGTATCATTACCCTCACTCAATAATTCTACGACTTGATCCCCTGTGGCATCTACATAATAGGTATCATTGCCCGTACCACCGATCATGGAATCGTTGCCATCTCCACCAGTCAGAGTATCATTGCCATCTCCACCGGTGAGAGTATCATTGCCATCTCCACCGAATAAGTTATTTTGTCCTATGCCATAACCAGCATCATAGATATAGTCATTGCCGTTACCGCCATTCAGGGTATCATTACCAACACCGCCGTCAACGTAGTCGTTACCATCTCCTCCCACTAGGTTATTATTGCCATCATTACCAAAAATACTATTATTGAGAGTGTTTCCTGTGCCGTTAATATTACCAGCACCTGTTAAAATTAGGTCTTCTACATTTGTTTCTAGAGTATAGGTGATGCTTGAGAGTACTGTATCTGTACCCTCATTGGACAATTCTACTACTTGATCTCCTGTGGCATCTACATAGTAGGTATCATTGCCCGTACCACCAATCATGGAATCATTGCCAATACCACCAGTGAGAGTATCATTACCACCACGTCCATTCAGAGTATCATTTCCTTCTCCACCACTCAGAAGGTTATTAAGGTTATTACCTGTAATATTGTTCCGTAAAGTGTTTCCTGTGCCATTGATGTTTCCTGTTCCCTCCAGCACCAGATATTCTACATTTGTTCCTAAAGTGTAAGTAATAGTCGATCGAACTGTATCGTTCCCCTGACTTGACGATTCTACGACTTGATCTCCTATGGCATCTACATAGTAAGTATCATTTTCCGTACCACCAATCATGGAATCATTGCCAATACCACCAGTGAGAGTATCATTACCACCTAAACCTATTAAAGTATCATTCCCGTCAACACCATTAAGACGATTATTACCACTATTACCGAGTATAACGTTATTACCAGTATTACCTGTCCCATTTATATCTCCTATACCCGTGAGAGTGAGATTTTCCACATTAGGGGGTAAAGTGGTGGTAACAGAAGCGGAAAGAGTATCTGTAATAGTCGTTGTGGACACAGCATTCCCTAAAGTTCCATTCGCAGGATTCGTTAATGTTAAGGTAAAGTTCTCATCAGGTTCATTTAAAAAATCATTTAAAATGGGAATGTCAATAGTTTTAGTTATTTCTCCGGGAGAAAAAGTCAAAATTCCGCTAGTTTGCGTATAGTCTAAACCGTCAGAGGCACTTCCATTGGCAGTAAAATATTCAACAATCACCGTCTCAGTAGTCACAGAAGAAAGACTAACTGTGTAAGAGACATTTTGAGGATTCGTAAAACCTTCTACCACCGTTTGACTTTCACTAAGGTTTATTATAGGTATGATCGGTTGAACTTCAAATATTAAAGACCAACCACTAATAAAACCATCATCCTCTGAAGGAAAATCATCAACTACATACAAACTCCATATACCGTTGGGATCAGTCTCAAAAAATGTACCTAAGTTTGTACCATGATCTCCAGAAGGGGCTGGGGTGGGGAAAGGATCAATAACTCCTTCCGTTTCATCCAATCCGACTAAATTGTTAGGTTGATAAGTGCCATCGACTCCCACATTTGTGTCATCAATAGGGGTGAGGGCATTAGCATCAAAGTTAAAGGTGACACCATCTATAGAAGTCCCTTCTCCTATATCCGACATTAAAATTGTAGTTGCTCCTGTAGGTCCTACTAATAAAATATCTAAATCTCCTGCCCAAGTATGACTAACACTATTAAGTACTACGACAATATTGCTAATTGTACCTTCAACACTAGAGACATTAATCGAAGAAGGATAGGGATTTGTTCCATTACTGTCAATAATGATGGAAGTGTTGTTAGTGAAAATCAAAGTATCATTATCCGTGATGGTTGCTGTGGCGGTATTACTACCTACAAGTATATAGTCTAGCGGTGTTTCGATCGAAGCAATAATGGTTTCATCCAGATCAGGGTCGGAATCATCGATGGTGGGTAGAATAATTGTAGCGGTAGTTGCATCGGGAGCAAAATTAACTGTACCTATTGTATCACCTGCGTAATCTAACCCCGATGTGGCACTCCCCGTCAGAGTATAATTAACAGTTAATGCACCACTGACATCTCCCCCACGAGTGATAGTAAAGACAGTGTTAGTCAGTCCAGTTTCTGTACCATCAGTCGTTTTGTCGATCGAAATAGTATTCGCACCTTGAGGTAGAAATGTTCCCGATAAAGAATATTGCCCTAAACTACCATAATCGGTATAACCTGTCGGGGTGCTTGAGAGGGGATTACCCGTGCCAACACCATCAATATGAAGAAAATATTGTCCAGCACTCAAAAATAAATCAGTAAAACTAGCGGATAAAGCATCTAGGGGATTAGATTGAGCAATTAAACTTCCAGCACTGTTATAAATTCCCGCCCAGATGTCCAAATTAGGTCCATAGGAATCTAAATATTCGGTAGTAAAACCGCCTAAACCATCGGAAATCAAAGCTCGTGAGGAAGGAAAAATATTAAAATTAATAGTGCCGGTAGTAATATTAAAAGAAAATATATCGATGTCCGTGTTTCTTTCAATAATGCCAAAACTGTTTAAATTATTAGAAGCTAATCCTGTAGCAGTATCATTAATGTTACCATGATCATCAATACGATAATCGAATCCATTATTTGTGGTGATGATGGTTAAATCATCTTCTGTCCGATTACCATTATAGTATTCACTGGCTTTTGTCCACTGAGTGACATTATCATCAACTCCCTCTGCAAAACCTGCTCCCATAATAGGTGCCCAACTTGTTTCTCCTGTACCATGACCACCATAATATTCAGTGCTAGGAGTTTGTCCATCATGATCTAATCCTAAAGTATGACCAACTTCATGGCTAATAGTTTCTCCCCCGGCATAAGCACCACCATTGAAAACTAAAGCAACTTCATCAAAATCTGAATTGAAGGTATCCAAATAGGCTGTTCCCCCTCCACCTGCGTTGATAATGGGGTTTCCTGTATCCAAATTTAAGTTATCCGTCATCACAGCTCGAATACCCCAGCGAGTGTCACCACCACCAGTATTAATTAAATCTCCTAAGTCCGTAGGTTCTTCCGTCGTTACATTTATATTAAAAGGGGCAAAATCTTCGGCTACTCTTTGCCACATTAACTGCATTTCTTCCAATTCAGTATTACTAAAAGAATTAGGATCACCGTCACTGTTATAGCTTCCCAATGTTAAAGAGCCACCATCTTCCCATACACTGCTATTCTTGAAATAACCGTTAAAGTCCAAATAAATCGTGTGATTCGCATTTGGATTACTATGGAGTTTAAATGTATTTCCAAATGCTGTAGGTGCTTGATTACTTAAAATTGCGGATTCTTTTTCCTGAGATTGTTCAACGTAAGGTATAAAGCAAGAGCCACATTCACATATTAGGGTATGAGAATTTGCTTCTCGATTAATAGATTCTAAGCCTTTATTTAAAGAAATTAGTGGAGAGTTTTCTGGTGTCGATAATAAAGTAGAAGAATTAGACACTGCTTCGACTACTATTGATTTAATTTCTTCTACAGAGTTTTCTTCAAAAAAACTTTTTGCAAAAAATATATAATTATCTTCCTCATCATAAAAAATATGATTATTTTCTAAGGCTTTATCTTCTACGATCGAAATTTTTGTAGAGGTAATTTCATCTGTTTTTCTGTCTGGAATTTCCCAAGTCTTAATCTGATTTAATTTGTCTTGATTATCTTGACTAAATTCGATGGGATCTAGAATATAATTCTGTAAATCAAACTCGATCGAAAGTTCTGTTTCAATAGCTTCTGGAATAGTCAAATTTAGGTTATTCATAGCAATATTAGAGTAAGATATAAGATTGTAAACTTGGTTAATAATATTCAAAACTTAAGCAAAACAGTTCTTTAACCCTTAATTTTTGCTTAAAACACTATGACTAAAAATAGGGAAATTTCATAAAAGTTCGTAAGTCTTTACGATAGAAGGATTTGATTTTACAACACAAAAAAAACCTTGCTAAAAGAAAGTTTTGAAAGTGGAAATAATTTCAACTATTCTTTTTCTTACTGTGATATTTATAAAATTTTGCTATAGATCTCGAAATCAAGATAAGGAAATTCTAACTAAATTTCTTTTTTTTTTTTAATTTCAATCACAATCGTCATAAAAATTTACATAAAATAACACAATACTTAAAGATTTTTAAGAAGTTAGAGCCTGTTATCAATTAAGCCAAATTGCGATCGCTTAGTACAGTTATTTGTAACTTAAAACTTCTTAGGTAATCCAGCTTATTTACAAATTTGATTTACTGTAATGCGATCGAAAATTTTATGCCTTCTCACAGGAATTATTTTGTTATTATTAGTATAAATGGAATGATTACCACCTTCTCTTAAAAGATAAAAACTTTTAATTTCCAAATATTTGATCCAGTCTTTTCTCGTTGCCAACATTAAGCAACTTCAAGTGATAAAATTTCAATCACATCAGTATTGATAGGACTAACAAAATTACAAATTTAGATTCGTCAATAAGTTGAAAGTATGTTCAAAAACGTTATAGTCAAAAGTCCATCACCAAATGCTGATTCCATCAAACCTACAGTTTCTGATTGTCAACAAATCCTTGGACAACTTAATACAGGTAATTTTTATAGAAGGGTTTCACCTCAAAAAAATATCCAAAACATTATTTCTCAAAGTCAACAACAGTTCCTTAATCAAAACCGACATCTAACTCCATATAATTGTCATAGCATTTCAAAGATAGTACAAAAAAACTACTCTAACCTAGGCTACAGACAAGTTTCTGGTTATTTAATCAAATCCAACATTGAGATCAACTTTAAGGAAAACAACTCGACATCAATTTCTAACCCCCCATATTTTGTTTATCATCCCGACACTAGAAATGTTGGAACTTGGTTACACCATCATTCTGTGGTTTGTGATAATCAAAGTAATTATATTGAATGTTTACCAGAAGACTGGTATCCAATTAATGAATTTCTTTTTATACCCCATCAATCTGGAATAAAAGGTTATTTTCTTGAAGCAGAATGATCATCTGTACGTTTGGTTAAGGCAGGAAAACCAACATTATTCATTTTGAACAAATAAGTATAGGCACTCTTTTATAAGCAGGAGTTTCTGCTAAATTGTCAATGTGTGCCTTAAATAAAACATTCGCTTCAGGATAAAACATAAACGCACTACCCTGTAAAATATTCCCTGCAATAATTTCAATATTATTTAACTCTCCTGCATCGCCCTTGACTTTTACCCGTTGATTCTCCACAAAACCACCCTTTTTAATATCCTCACGATTCATCAAAATACAGTGACGATGAGGCATTCCTCGATATTTGTCAGCCGTGTTATAAACAACGGTGTTATGTTGCCCGTAACCTCTCCCACTGCCTAAAATTAACACCATACCCTCACTATCTGCACTCACCCCAAAAAATTCTTTATCAGGAATAGTTAAGACAGGTAAAGGAGTTACTTGCATTTGTGCCTTACCATTAGCAGTGCTAAACTTTGGTTGAGTAAAAATTCGATCGTCAATGGTAAATTCTTCTTTAGTTTTATCAATTTCGCCTATTTTTTGATAACCAGGGATAGTTTTAGCGATTAATTCCCTGATATAGCTAGTATCTTGTAAACCTTTCCAATTAATCGGATTTTTGCCTAAAATTTTATCTGCAATAGAGGTAATTAATTCAATTTCCGAGATTAAATCTGCATCCTTGAGGTGAGTAGTGCCGACTTCATTCAAACGCACAAAATTATTTCCTGACTCCGTAGTCGTGCGATGAGGATTCTCAAAACGGTTAAATACGGGAAGAATGAGAGTGTTTTCTTTAGCTAACCCGTGAAAATGTCCTAAATTGGGCTTAGTTGCCACATAAAAGATAGTTTCGATGTTTGATAACGATCGTTTTGCTTCTGTTAAATCGGGATTAGCACCATATAAATTACCTCCCAAACAAAACAATGTATCAATTTTTTTGTGAAAAGAAGCCGTAATTAAACCCCTTGCAGAATAGCCTTTAGTTTCTGTAACAGATTGCCCTATTATCCCTTGTAAGGCTTGTTTGATAGGCTCACTAAGTCTAATGGTAACACCCATTGAGCCAAATCCTTGCACGTTGGAATGTCCTCTTATGGGCATCGTACCCGCTCCCATTTTACCGGCATTGCCCGTAATTAAGGCAGTATTAGCAATACTTTTGACGTTATCAACACCGTTGGTATGGTGAGTTATACCCATTGCCCACGCAAACACAACTTTATCGGATTTCCCAATAGTATAGGCAACTTCTTCTATTTCCTCTCTGGATAAACCGCAAGTATCGGTAATGCTTTCCCAAGAGGTATTTTCTGCATGGTTAACCACTTCTTGCCAACCATCGGTATAGTTGCACAAATATTCAAAATCAACTAAATTCTGTTCAAGTAAGGATTTTTGAATACCCACAAATACAGCGACATCACTTCCGGGTATCGGTTGCACATATAAAGTAGAAATATTCGAGCCACCTTTAAGTAAGGATTTTATCGGAAATGCCGGGGAGGCAAATTTGACTAAACCGACTTCAATTTGGGGATTGATAATGATAACTTTACCGCCTTTATCTCGAATTTTGATTAATTCATTCATCAAACGGGGATGATTTGCTGGAGCATTTGAGCCAATTAAGACAACACAATCTGAATGTTTCAGGCTTTCGAGGCTTACCATGGAAGTGCCACTACCGAAAACCTCTTTTAAGCCTACGGTGGAGGGTGCGTGACATAAATCTGAGCAATCAGCTAAATTATTACTACCTAATGCCCTCATCATCAATTGTAAAATAAAAGCGGCTTCATTTGATGACCTTCCTGAGCTATAACTGGCAACTCTTTCTGGTAATTTTTTAAAGGCTTTTTCTGCTATATCATATACTTCCTGCCAACTAATTCTTTCATAATGCTTACTATCCTTTCTTAATATCATAGGATAGCTTAATCTTCCTAGTCGATCGCATTGTTGAGAATCTAATTGTTGTAATTCTTCGATGGTAAATTGAGTAAAAAAATCTGGTTTAATGCCTTCTTGTAATTCTGCGGATATTGCCTCCACACTTTTCGCACATCGTTGTAAATATTCTCCTTCCTCATTGACAAAACCGCCTTTTTGCCCCCCTGTACCCCATGCACAGGACAAACAACTACTTTGATGGTTCAACTTTTCCCAAATTTTGACACCTTGAGGAGAAACGCTTTTTTCTAGCCAATATTTAAGTACAGGTAAACCGCCACCGGCAGAAGGAGATTTAGTAGATTCTGTCATGATTAAACTAGGATAATGATGTCTTTTTCATTTTAATTGTTTATGGTTAACAATCATGGTATTTTTGTTTTTTTATAGTTGATATTTAATATGATTAAAAGTAATTTTTTAATGAAATCAATGATCAATTTACGTCCGGCAACTCCCGATGATTTAGAATTATTGAAATATTGGGATGAGCAACCCCATGTTATAGCTTCAGATCCGAATGATGATTGGCACTGGGAAGTCGAGCTTCATCGAAATCCCCATTGGCGAGAGCAATTAATTGCGGAAATGGACGGACATCCCATTGGCTTTGTTCAAATAATAGATCCAGCCCTTGAAGAAAGTCATTATTGGGGAGAAATTCCGAGTAATCTTCGTGCTATTGATATTTGGATTGGGAAAGAAACCGATTTAGGTAAAGGCTATGGTACAAAAATGATGAAACTCGCACTAGAACGTTGTTTTTCTGATAAGAAGGTATCGGCAGTCTTAGTTGATCCTTTAAAAGATAACACTCGAGCCCATCGTTTCTATGAGAATTTGGGTTTTAAATTTATCGAAAGCCGTTACTTTGGTGATGATCACTGTTTCGTCTATTGTTTGGAAAGAAATTTTTATCAACAAGTTATCCATGATAACATGACTCAATCTGTTGATATTCTAGGTTAATTTGTAAATGAGCGATCGCAGGAATGAGAGGTTTAGTTTCTGCAACAGTAAGACTAACTCTTACCACGATTATCTTGACTGATATATAGATAACTTTTTTATAGTTTTACCGATATTCGTAACTTGCTTATTTGCCTATGTGACATCCTATTTACTAGGTGGTGAACCTATTTTATACTGTTTTATTGAGAAACACTTTCCAAAAATTAAGTAAATCTACGGATTTTTATGATTTTTAGGTTTATAAATGAGCGACATTCTATAATAAACTAGATTTTATAGTAGTTTAATAAAATTAAGATTTTTTAATATTTCTTATTTTACAATTAGTAATAGTCATGGCTCATAGTTCTTAGCCTAATCTTGACTGCTATATATACTAAAAATATATTAAAAATTTATAGGAGTTAAAACTTTGGAGAATCATAAAGAAAAAATTTTAGTAGTAGATGATGAGGCTAGTATTCGCCGTATTTTAGAAACCCGTTTATCCATGATTGGTTATGATGTTGTCACCGCCGCCGATGGAGAAGATGCGATCGCCACATTCCATGCAACTCAACCAGATTTGGTGGTTTTAGACGTAATGATGCCTAAATTAGACGGTTACGGTGTCTGTCAAGAATTACGCAAAGAATCAGACATTCCCATTATTATGTTAACGGCTTTGGGTGATGTCGCCGATCGAATTACGGGGTTAGAGTTGGGTGCAGATGATTATGTAGTTAAACCCTTTTCTCCGAAAGAATTAGAGGCTCGTATTCGCTCCGTATTACGAAGAATTGATAAAACAGGTACAGCAGGAATTCCTAGTTCTGGGGTAATATCCATTAACAGTATCCGTATTGATACTAATAAAAGACAAGTATATAAAGGTGATCAACGGATTCGTTTAACAGGCATGGAGTTTAGCCTGTTGGAATTGTTGGTAAGTAAATCGGGAGATGCTTTTTCTCGATCAGAAATATTACAAGAAGTGTGGGGATATACACCAGAGCGTCACGTGGACACAAGAGTCGTAGATGTTCATGTGTCTCGTTTAAGAGCTAAATTAGAAGAAGATCCCAGTAATCCTGAACTTATTTTAACTGCTAGAGGTACTGGTTATCTCTTTCAAAGAATTTTAGAACCGGGAGAGAAAAAACCTAGTTAGTGAATAATTATAGATTTCCTTTAGCAGACTTTTGCTATTAACCTTGTAATTTATGTCAAAATGGGTTGATCCCTAACTGCTAACTGCTAATTTCTCATTATTCAAGATGGCACAAAAACAAGAAAATCAGTTTATCCAAAATTTGCCCTTAGTTGCAGGAATTATGGGCGGTTTTTTGTTGATGATTAATCGTTTAACTACTCCCACCGTATTAGATTCTCAAGCTCGATCGGATGCTCTGGGGGTAATTCTTTGTGCTATGCTTTTATTGACGAGTATTTTGCTACGGCAAATAAAATCTGTCCCCCCCCAAAGCGTTACTTTGATTGGTGAGGAAGGTATTGAATTTGACCCTGATTTATCTGAAGTAGTTAAAACTGAATTAGCATGGGCAAGTCATCTTATTCTCAATAATACTGTTACTAAGTCGATCGTGGTTTATTATCAGGGTAAAACTCTATTGCGTAGAGGAGTTTTTGGTGAAAATAATACCATCACCCCCGGTACAATTTTGCAAAGAGTGATGACGACTCAAAAACCTGTTTATCTAGTTGATTTAAAACATTATCCGGGTAAAATTGAGTTTGATTATCTCCCTTCTAATATTCAAGGCTTAATCTGTATTCCGTTACAAAATCAAGGGGTTGTTATCCTAGCAACAAACATTCCTCGTAGCTATACAAAACAAGATGAATCATGGATTCAAGGCATTACCGAAAAAATAGCACTGACAATAAACTCAAACACACCTAAATAGTTAAGGGTAGGCTTATTGACAACAAATAAGAATTTTATCAATTTTTAGTAATATTAAACTATGCAAGTTAAAGGTGTTTTAGCTTAAAACAAAGTTAATTATATACTAAATAACGAAATATCAAGAATTTTAATAGTGTTTTAGCTTATTCCATGAATTATTTAATTAAAAGAATCTTGATTTCTCTACCTACATTATTAGCTATTAGTGTGGTTATATTTTTTATATTAGCTCTTGCTCCGGGTGATCCACTCAGTGAGTTTGGTTCTAATCCTAATATTACCGCAGAAATAAGAGAAAATATTAGAAAATCTTTAGGTTTAGATCAACCTATTTATGTTCGCTATTTTAAGTGGCTTGGGGCTTTTTTTCGAGGAGATTTAGGTTATTCTTTTAATAGTCGAAGTCCTGTTATAGATTTGATTTGGCAACGTCTTCCTAATACTTTAATGATTGTGGGAATTGCTTATTTAATAAGCATTATTATTGCTATTCCTATGGGTTTAATTTCAGCAGTTAAACGTTATTCTTTACTCGATAATATTCTCACTTCGATCGCACTTTTTGGCTATTCTATTCCTCCTTTTTTCACGGGATTATTATTAATAATTATCTTTAGTGTGAAACTAAAATGGCTACCTTTTATTTATGATAGTAATTTAATTGTTACTGATTTTACTTCTTTTTTAGCTCAAATAAAACAGTCTATAATGCCGATCATAGTATTAAGTTTATATCAAACGGCGGTGCTAATGCGATTTATGCGATCGTCTGTTACCGAAGAATTAAGCCATGATTATGTACGAACAGCTTATAGTAAAGGATTAAATACTTATCAAGTAGTTGTTAAACATATTTTACGCAATGCTTTAATACCTGTTGTTACCCTCATTGCATTAGATATTCCTAGTATTTTTACTGGTGCATTAGTTACAGAACAAATTTTTCGTATTCCGGGTATCGGTGCATTATTGATTGAATCTATTTATCGTAGTGATACTCCCGTAGTTATGGCGATCGCAATGATTTATGGTATTTTAATTGTGATATTTAATTTAATTGCTGATTTAAGTTATTCATGGCTAGATCCTAGGGTTACTATCAATTAATCGAGGGAAAAGGGAACAGGAAAAAGTAATAATAATTGATTTAAAATATAGAAAAATTAATTTTACACACTTATTTCCTAAATTTAATTCTTTTGATAAGGAAATTTAGGTCAACTATCGCGCTTAAATCCTTCTAACTGTCCACTTGTCCACTTGTCTCTATCGACAGAAAATTACATAATGGTTTTTTCTTACCATTTTTTGTACGGTAAAAATTTACCACACATTACGACTTGTACTCGATCGCCTTTAGGATCTGGAATTTTTTCCACATCTAAGGTAAAGTCAATAGCACTCATGATACCATCTCCGAATTTTTCTTGGATCACGTCCTTTAAAGGCATTCCATATACCTGCATAATTTCATAAAAACGATAAATTAAAGGATCAGTAGGAATTACAGGGTCTAATGAACCTTTAACGGGGGGAATAGTTAATTCTTCAACTAACTCTAAGGGTAAATCCAAAGTTTCTAAAATTGTTTTTGCTTCTGATTCATTAGCGGTAGCTTGACGATAAAAAACAGAAGCAATCCAGACTTCATCTTGACCTAAAATTTTTTCTAACTCTTGAAATGTAATACCTTTTGCTTTTTTTGCCTTTAATAATGTTTCTGTGATTTTTGCGATCGCCATATTTATTTTGGTTGTAAAATAGTAAGTATTAATTATCAGATTCTTAAGTTTCAATCAAATGTATTTTTAGATACAATTTCTAAAACAAGATTGATAAAAATCGTGACTGATGTGTGATTGGTGGATGTTTTTAACGATTTGGAGGATGGAAAAAGTAAAAGTATAGTCATTAAAAATAAGAATGAAACAGTTTAATAATATTAAAAATTTTCAAAAATCTTGATTGGTGCACAATGGCCACCTTACATAATTTCTCTAACTGTCTCAGTGTTATTTTAACTAACTATATGTGTAAAAAACCAACTTATCAAAATTATAACCAACGCCGTACTCGTCAATAATCGATCGTTGTAAGCCCTTCTGGACTTTATCAATAAATATTAACGGTACACTACATAAATCCTCAAAATAAATAGGATAGATAAATATACAGTCAAAATCAATCAATAACAATTATGACCATTAAAGGTTCTACCAATCATATTACGCTAAACTATTAAAGTAATACCAAAATAATAAATAAAGGAAATAATGCGTCTTAGCTTACCATATTTCGTTTCCCACTGAAAGCACCAAAAAGCACCCTGATTTAAGAAGGATGCTTTTTGTTTCATATGAGATGAGATGAGTTAATGTTAAAGCTGGCATGGAACTATTGTCCCAACGGGCTACCCCATTAGTATCGTCGCCGCGATTGCGTTTCACCCACGAGTTCGGGATGGTTCGCAGTGGTTCCACAATGCTACACACACCAGCTAATTCCTTGAAGTTTTCCTTCAAGACTGCATAAAAAAGTAGATCGATTTTAAGATTAGGTCAAGCGGACGGTTTGTTAGTACACTTCGGCTCCACACATTACTGCACTTCCACCTTGTGCCTATAAAACGGGTGTTCTTCCCGTAACCTTACACCAGAATACTCATCTTGAGGTGGGCTTCCCACTTAGATGCTTTCAGCGGTTATCCTCTCCGTACTTGGCTACCCAGCGTTTACTGTTGGCACAATAACTGGTACACCAGAGGTACGTCCTTCCCGGTCCTCTCGTACTAAGGAAGGCTCCTCTCAATATTCTCACGCCTGCACCGGATATGGACCGAACTGTCTCACGACGTTCTGAACCCAGCTCACGTACCGCTTTAATGGGCGAACAGCCCAACCCTTGGGACGTACTTCCGCCCCAGGTTGCGATGAGCCGACATCGAGGTGCCAAACCTCCCCGTCGATGTGAACTCTTGGGGGAGATCAGCCTGTTATCCCTAGAGTAACTTTTATCCGTTGAGCGACGGCCCTTCCACACAGCACCGTCGGATCACTAAGACCGTGTTTCCACCCTGTTCGACCTGTCCGTCTCACAGTCAAGCTACCTTCTGCCTTTGCACTCTTCGACTGATTTCCAACCAGTCTGAGGTAACCTTTGTACGCCTCCGTTACCTTTTTGGAGGCGACCGCCCCAGTCAAACTACCCACCTGAAACTTTCCGGTTTCCCGTTAGAATTCTAGCTCCCAGAGAGTGGTATCTCACCATTGGCTCCATATTCCCCACAAGAAATACTTCTACGCCTCCCACCTATCCTGCGCACCGCAAGCCCGAACACAATTCCAAGCTATAGTAAAGCTTCATAGGGTCTTTCTGTCCAAGTGCAGGTAGTCCGTATCTTCACAGACATTCCTATTTCGCCGAGTCTCTCTCCGAGACAGTGCCCAGATCGTTACGCCTTTCGTGCGGGTCGGAACTTACCCGACAAGGAATTTCGCTACCTTAGGACCGTTATAGTTACGGCCGCCGTTCACCGGGGCTTCAGTCGCTAGCTTCATCCTAAAACTGACCAACTTCTTTAACCTTCCGGCACTGGGCAGGCGTCAGCCCCTATACTTCCTCTTTCGAGTTTGCAGAGACCTATGTTTTTGCTAAACAGTCGCCTGGGCCTCTTCACTGCGACCTCCTCTCGGAGGCACCCCTTCTCCCTAAGTTACGGGGTCATTTTGCCGAGTTCCTTGGAGAGAGTTCTCTCGCTCCCCTTAGTATTCTCTACTTGCCCACCTGTGTCGGTTTCGGGTACCGGGACTCTATACTCAACACGATTATCGCTTTTCTTGCCACTTTCTTTCCATACTCGCAGTAAACTGCTCCCAATCCACTCAGGGTGTACTTCTTTGTCTATGGGTCCCGATAATCGCTCCTATAAAGCCACGCAGGAATATTTACCTGCTTGCCATCGACTACGCTTTTCGCTTCGCCTTAGGTCCGGGCTAACTCTCCACGGACGAGCCTTCTGGAGAAACCCTTGGGCTTTCGGGGTTAAGGATTCTCACCTTAATTTTCGCTACTTAAGCCGACATTCTCACTTCTATACTGTCCACATCTGCTTGCCGCTAATGCTTCACCCTATATAGAACGCTCCCCTACCACTTATTTCTAAGTCCATAGCTTCGGTGACCAACTTAGCCCCGTTCATTTTCGGCGCCGGAGCGCTTGACCAGTGAGCTATTACGCACTCTTTCAAGGATTGCTGCTTCTAGGCAAACCTCCTGGTTGTCTAAGCACTCCCACCTCCTTTCTCACTTAGTTGATACTTTGGGACCTTAGCTGATGGTCTGGGCTGTTTCCCTCTTGACGATGAAGCTTATCCCCCACCGTCTCACTAGTGCTATAGTCATGGGTATTCTGAGTTTGTCTCATCTTGGTACCGCTCTCGCAGCCCGCAACGAAACAGTGCTTTACCCCCCATTCCCTTCTACACCGCTGCGCCTCAACACATTTCGGGGAGAACCAGCTAGCTCCGGGTTCGATTGGCATTTCACCCCTAACCACAGCTCCTCCGCCAATTTTTCAACATTGGTCGGTTCGGACCTCCACCACCTGTTACGGGGGCTTCATCCTGGCCATGGTTAGATCACCCGGGTTCGGGTCTACAAACAGTGACTAGCGCCCTTTTCGGACTCGATTTCTCTTTGGCTTCATCTTTTCGATTTAACCCGCCACCGCCTGTAAGTCGCCGGCTCATTCTTCAACAGGCACACGGTCATCCGTTCTATCGGACTCCCATTGCTTGTAAGCTGATGGTTTCATGTTCTATTTCACTCCCCTCCCGGGGTTCTTTTCACCTTTCCCTCGCGGTACTTTTCTCTATCGGTCACACTTTGTATTTAGCCTTACCACGTGGTCGTGGCTGATTCACACTAGATTCCACTTATCTCGTGCTACTCGGGATTCATCTACAATTCTTTTAGTTTTCAATTACAGGACTTTCACCTTCTACGGTCTAGTTTTCAGCTAGTTCATTTAACTTCTAGTTTCGATCTTGATGTCCCACTACCCCACAGTTCGTAAACTCTGGTTTAGGCTGTTCCCGTTTCGCTCGCCGCTACTGGGGGAATCACTTTTGTTTTCTCTTCCTCTGGCTACTAAGATGTTTCAGTTCACCAGGTTCGCTCATCACTATTTTCATAGTGTGTTGATCGGGTTGCCCCATTCGGATACTCTCGGCTCATAGTCTGCTTCCGACTCCCCGAGACTTTTCGTAGGTTGCTACGTCCTTCTTCGCCTTCGTGTGCCTAGGTATCCACCATCAGCCCTTCTTTGCTTGACCTGTCTGTGATTTCTACAGCTTTTTCTACCTACTTTTTTTATGCAGTTTTCAAGGTTCTTACTGAACTTTTGTTCAGCATTCTATTTTAGATGCTGAATTGTTCCCTGGAGATAAGCGGACTCGAACCGCTGACATCCTGCTTGCAAAGCAGGCGCTCTACCAACTGAGCTATACCCCCTTCATACTCCTCTGAGTAATGGGCCATCCTGGACTTGAACCAGGGACCTCACCCTTATCAGGGGTGCGCTCTAACCACCTGAGCTAATAGCCCAAGCCCATGAACCCTCTCTCTAGTTTAAAAGCCATTTTCTACACTCTTGATTGACTTCTCTCGAAGTCTCCCTTTAAGGAGGTGATCCAGCCACACCTTCCGGTACGGCTACCTTGTTACGACTTCACCCCAGTCACTAGTCCCACCTTCGGCATCCCTCTCCTTGCGGTTAAGGTAACGACTTCGGGCATGACCAACTTCCATGGTGTGACGGGCGGTGTGTACAAGACCCGGGAACGGATTCACCGCAGTATGCTGACCTGCGATTACTAGCGATTCCTCCTTCATGCAGGCGAGTTTCAGCCTGCAATCTGAACTGGGGCTGAGTTTGACAGGATTCGCTCCACTTCGCAGTTTCGCTTCCCTTTGTCTCAACCATTGTAGTACGTGTGTAGCCCAAGACGTAAGGGGCATGCTGACTTGACGTCATCCCCACCTTCCTCCGAGTTCTCCCCGGCGGTCTCCCTAGAGTCCCCAACTTAATGATGGCAACTAAGGACGAGGGTTGCGCTCGTTGCGGGACTTAACCCAACATCTCACGACACGAGCTGACGACAGCCATGCACCACCTGTCTCTGCGTTCCCTAAGGCACTCTTCTATTTCTAAAAGATTCGCAGGATGTCAAGCCTTGGTAAGGTTCTTCGCGTTGCATCGAATTAAACCACATACTCCACCGCTTGTGCGGGTCCCCGTCAATTCCTTTGAGTTTCACACTTGCGTGCGTACTCCCCAGGCGGGATACTTAACGCGTTTGCTTCGGCACTGTCCGGGTCGATACAGACAACACCTAGTATCCATCGTTTACCGCTAGGACTACAGGGGTATCTAATCCCTTTCGCTACCCTAGCTTTCGTCCCTCAGTGTCAGTATATGCCCAGTAGAGCGCCTTCGCCACTGGTGTTCTTCCTAATCTCTACGCATTTCACCGCTACACTAGGAATTCCCTCTACCCCTACTATACTCTAGCTTTTTAGTTTCCACCGCCTACCCGAAGTTGAGCTTCGGTCTTTGACAGCAGACTTTAAATGCCACCTACGGACGCTTTACGCCCAATGATTCCGGATAACGCTTGCATCCTCCGTATTACCGCGGCTGCTGGCACGGAGTTAGCCGATGCTTATATTAGGTACCGTCATTTTTTTCTTCCCTAAGTTTTGAGGTTTACAACCCAAGAGCCTTCCTCCCTCACGCGGTATTGCTCCGTCAGGCTTTCGCCCATTGCGGAAAATTCCCCACTGCTGCCTCCCGTAGGAGTCTGGGCCGTGTCTCAGTCCCAGTGTGGCTGCTCATCCTCTCAGACCAGCTACTGATCGTCGCCATGGTAGGCCTTTACCCCACCATCTAGCTAATCAGACGCGAGCTCCTCTTGAGGCAATAAATCTTTTACTTCTCAGCTCATCCGGTATTAGCAGTCGTTTCCAACTGTTGTCCCCGACCTCAAGGCAGATTCTCACGCGTTCCTCACCCGTCCGCCACTATCTCCGAAGAGACCGTTCGACTTGCATGTGTTAAGCATACCGCCAGCGTTCATCCTGAGCCAGGATCAAACTCTCCATTGTAGATTTCTTTTCGCCTTAGCTACTTAGTCTTCTCAACGAGCTTTTTGATTGCTCTTTTTTTAAGTAATTTAATACTTTGTTTGTTAATTTAAAGTTTTTTAACAAGGGTGTATGTTATGAATTGAAAATGGCTTTCAAACTATGAAGTTGTCGAGGTTCGTGGTGTGTTAGACTGGGCTGTGAAGCTCAATCGCACATTTACTAATATAACTAACATCTTTTAATTTTGCAACCTTTTTCTTCTCTTTTTTTATTCTGGGGATAATAACTGTACTTTAGACTAAATGAGAAGGAAATAACGACACAAAAGACTTTGAGAGAAAATAGAGAGAAAATAAAAATAATCACAAATTCAATTCTCTCTCTATGAACAAATATAACAGACTTCAACAATTTCGTCTTGACACTCATCAAATGTTATTCAAAAGTAAGGATGCCACTTTTCAATTAATGGATAGTATCATGACTACGGAAAATGCTCGTAGTCTAGAAGAATTTTCTTTGTCTCCTTTTTTTCATCGCCAATGGTCTAGCACTTATGAAGCCATAGAAGATTGTCGCCCCAATAGCAATAAACT
This sequence comes from Geminocystis sp. NIES-3709, assembly GCF_001548115.1. Lineage (GTDB taxonomy): Bacteria > Cyanobacteriota > Cyanobacteriia > Cyanobacteriales > Cyanobacteriaceae > Geminocystis. The sequence continues at coordinate 2,114,938 of NZ_AP014821.1, forward strand.
GATGAAAAGATATATTCAAGAAATACCACGGGAGCAAGTCAGTTATGCGAAACAAAAGTACTATTGACTGATTAAAGACAATTATTGAGATATGCACATCTATGTTTGAGTACTTGAGCGATGTTTTCTTTGTTCCATTGTGCACCTGAAATTTTGAGTCGCCTATCTATTTGCTTTACCGTTGATTCTACCGCTCCTGAACCAATAGAACAAATTTGTTCTTCCTGATAATAACCGTAGTTAACAATCCGCTCTCTATGAGTCTCCAAATAGTTACAGAAATTTTCTGCTTTTTTTTTCTTCACCTGTGACATTAATGTGATTGTTTCATCTATTTTCCCACACCAAAGCAAATTTTCTGCTTCCTTTAAAACCAAGCTTTTCTTTCTTGCTGATTGACGCAAATTGCTTTATAAGTAAGTGGGCAGAATTAATTGTATAATTATAACATTAAAATAAATTTAATAAAATCAAAAAGTAATATACAAAAGTTTTATTTATATTTAAAAATAATTAATGTAGCTTAAAATCTGCTAAAAATATGAAAAATAAGTAAATCAAGGATAAAAAATGCGATTTGTTACCAGATTAGCTCCAGAAACACAACAGTTATTAAAGACTATTGAACAAAAAAGTAAATACTATCAAGTTAGACATCGAGCAAAATCGATTTTGTTAAGTTATCAAGGTTATAAAATTACTCAAATAATGTTAATATTAAATATTAGTAGAAATACAATTTATAATTGGCTTAATAATTGGGAAAAAAATGGTTTAAATGGATTATATAGCTTGAAGGGAAGAGGAAGAAAATCAACTTTAAATGAGCAACAAGAATTAAAAGTAAAAGAATGGATAAAATCTCATCCAAAAACCTTAAAGATAGTTCAAGAAAAAATAGAAAATGAGTGGGAGATAAAAATAAGCAAAGATACGATAAAAAGATTAGCAAAAAAAAAGGGCATGGGGTGGTATCGGTTCAAGAAAAGGGTAAAAGGGGAAGTATGCCCTGAATTATACCAACAAAAAAAGAGACAATTAGAGCAACTAAAAAGAGCAGAAAATGAAGGAAAAATAGATATATATTATGGTGATGAAAGTGGATTTAGTTTAGTACCTTGTTTACCTTATGGATGGCAAGAAAAAGGGAGAAAAATAGAAAGAGAAAGTAGCCTAAGTAAAAGATTAAATGTGTTAGGATTTATGAAAAAAAATAATGAGTTAGAAAGCTATGTATTTGAGTCATCAATCAATAGTGATGTCGTGATAGCTTGTATAGATAACTTGAGTAAAAAAATAAAGAAGGAAACAGTATTAGTAATGGATAATGCCTCGATTCACCAAAATAAAAAATTCTGGAATAAAGAAGAAGAATGGGAAAAAAAAGGATTAAAAATATTCTTTCTACCACCCTATTCACCACAATTAAACAAAATAGAAATACTGTGGAGATTTATGAAATATAAATGGTTAGAGAACTCCTGTTATAAAAGTTATTTAGATTTAGTAAAAGGAGTAGAAAATATTCTTATAAACTTTGGTTCAAAATATACAATTAATTTTGCCTAGGTACTTACATATTTTTATAAGTAGCTGTATATCAAGTTACCTTAAGGGAACATTAAAAAACTTCTAATTTTACTTTCATGTTTGCTTTAGCAATCATATTTAATAATTTATCGACACTAAAACGGGAAATATCGACATTCATAAGATTACTAATTCTAGGCTGGGTTTCATTAAAAAATTGTGCCGCTTCTGATTGAGTCCAGCCCTTTTTTAAAATAAATGAACGCAATTCAATCATTAAATCAGTTCTTATTTTTAAATTCATAGCCTCTACATGGCTAAATCCCAAATCTTCAAAAACATTGTCGCTTCCTTTTGTTAGTCGTATTTTTTCTTCAGTAATCATTGTCAAAAATCCTCTCTTAATTTCATCATTTGTTGATACCGTTTTTTCCCTAACTCAATATCCTTTTTTGAGGTTTTTTCTCAAAGGCATGGAGAATATAAACAGATTCTGGAAATCTTGCTACATAAAAGACTCTATAACTATCTCCAGTCTCGATTCTAATCTCCTCAGCACCTTTACCAATAACAGGCATAGGTTTAAAGTCTATAGGCTGTTTTCCTTGCTGAATTAATCTAAGTTGTCCCCCAATTTTATATTTAGCATCTTCAGGAAAATTTTTTAAATCTTCTTTAGAAGTTCCAATCCATTGGATCGGTTTATCTGACATTTCATCTAACTTTTTATTTATACCTTTTTTAGTATAACATAATTATTTTAAGTTCAAAATCTCTGATACATCTTTCAATTTCATATTTATATTTCTCCTAAAAAAATGATTAATTTTTCTATATTTTGTGAACTTTTATATCCTCCTAAGAGCAGAATTTTTATAACTATTTCTTGTGGTTTTATATCTTAATTGTATTTTATAAGATAATTTTTGAAAATCACATCAAAATTTGTGCGCCAATCAACTTTTTATAACGTCTTTCTAATTCGTCTTTTAAAGAAGGAGTATCTTTCAAATATTTATGTTGTAACAAGATTTTTTCTGCGGCTTCTCTTGCTAATACTAACACCTCTTGATCTTCCACTAAACTGGCTAAGGCAAAATCTGGCAACCCAGACTGACGACTACCTAATACTTCACCTGGCCCTCTTAATCTCAAATCCATTTCTGAGATGAAGAAACCGTCTTGTGATTGTTCTAAAACACTTAATCTTTGCATGGCATCTCCTGTTTTACTACCACTTATCAATAAACAGTAAGACTTATGGCTACCTCTACCGACTCTCCCCCTTAATTGATGCAATTGTGACAAACCAAACCTTTCTGCATTTTCTATTAACATGACTGTCGCATTAGGCACATCAACTCCTACCTCGATAACGGTGGTAGAAACAATTATTTGAGTCTCGTTATTCCTAAAGGCATTTAAAGCCCCTTCCTTTTCGATCGAGGACATCCTACCATGAAGTAAACCCACATTAAAATCAGGAAAGATTTTTTCACTAAATTTTTGATGCTCGGCTACAGCCGCCTTTACGTCTAGCTTTTCGGATTCTTCAATCATGGGAAAGATAACATAAGCCTGTCTTCCTTGTGCCACTTCTCGCTTAATCAATTCGTAGGCTTGGAGGCGCTCTTTTCCTGTTAAGGCACTCGTTTGAATTGCTTGTCTGCCGGGGGGTAACTCGTCTATTTGGCTAACATCCAAGTCGCCGTGAAGAGTTAAAGCAAGGGTACGAGGAATAGGGGTTGCTGTCATAGTTAATACATGAGGTGCTTTTCCTTTCGCTAGTAATCTCGATCGTTGTTGTACTCCGAATCTATGTTGCTCATCGATTACAACTAATCCTAGATTGCAAAAATTGACAGGATCTTGGATTAAAGCGTGAGTGCCAATTAAAAGGGGTAATTCTCCACTTTGCAGTTGAGCGTGTATCTCCCTCCGTTTAGCTATCTTTGTTGAACCTGTAAGCAATTCTACAGGCAAATGAAGAAGATTAAACCACTCGACTATCTTCCTATAATGTTGCTCTGCTAATACTTCTGTTGGTGCCATCAATGCCCCTTGATAACCTGATTGTAAAGCCGCCAGTATAGCAAATACAGCTACGATCGTTTTTCCTGAACCTACATCTCCTTGTACTAAGCGATTCATGGGGGAATCTGATTGCAAATCCTGCTCAATTTCATTGATAACCCGTTGTTGTGCGTTGGTCAATTTAAAGGGTAAAATTTCGTTAAATTGTTCGATGAGTTTTCCATGAGGGGTAAAAGCAACTGCTTTACGGCTTTCCTTTTCTTGCTGTTTACGGTTTAAAAATCCTAGTTGCAGATAGAAAAATTCATCAAATATAAGTCTTCTTCTAGCATGACTTAGTTTATCATTGTCTTCAGGATAATGAATTTGTGCGATCGCAGTTTGTAAATCAATTAAACTATACTGTTGCTTAATAATAACAGGTAAAGGATCATGGATTTGTTTTAAAACGGGCATCGCTTCCATCACTCCTTTGCGAATCACATCTGCTGGGATGCCTTCCGTGAGAGAATACACAGGCAATAAACGTCCAATTTTGAAGGAATTAATATTCCCCCCTTGACTGTCTAAAACTTCAAACTCAGGATTATCAAGGGTGATGCCGTATTTATTTTCCTTTACTAACCCCGATGCGGCAATTAAGGCACCGATTGGGTACATCCGTTTCATTTTTTCTTGCCAACCCCTATTACTGTAATAGTTTCCAGCATAAAAACGATTGATTTTTAACTCTCCTGTGTGATCTCGAATTATAATATTAAGAATGGTCAATTTTTTATTTTTTGGACTACTAAAACAATCACATTTTTTCACCTTGCCAATAATAGTTACAGTTTCTCCTGCTTCCAAGTCACAAATATCAATTTTACGAGCATAATCAATATGATCTCTGGGATAGTAAAATAATAAATCTCTGACTTTATTAATACCTAATTTGTTTAAAGGTTGTTTTTGTTTATAAATAATACTCTTTAAATCAATAACGAGATCATCTAATTTTATCTCTTTTGCAGGAGTATTAATTGTCTTAACTTCAGAAGTTTTAAGAGGCAGTTTTTCAACTAGAGAAGGAGGTTCATAACCGATGAAATTATTTTCTAGTTTTGCTTGAATTTCTGTAATTAAAATTTCTGTATCATTAATTAAATCAATTCTTTCCTGTAAAGTTAATTGAGGATAAATAGCATATTGTTGAGCAATTTTTTGCCATTTAAAAGCAATTAATAAGTTATTAATAGGAGGTACATTACCAAAAGTTAAGCATAAAAATTCATTGAAGCGATATTGTTTTCCTAGTACATTTTTGTACCCCAACTCCTTTTCATAAGCCAAGGATTTTTCTATTCTTTGCCAATCAAAACTATTATCTATCTTATTCATGATCAAAAATAATCTTACATCGTCATCCTAAAGATTTAGGAATTGATAATATACAAATTTATCTTAAAACTTTTTGGTATTTTCGGCTTTAATCTTATCATATAAAAAAAGAACCTCGATCGAGGAATGAGATGGTTTATAAAATTCTAATGACCATTTAAAAATTTACAAAAAATAGTTACTAATTAAATTTAAAATCACCGCTAAAAACAACATATTCGTAGTTGATTAGTGTATGAGTTTTAGTTTATTTTTTAAAAATTATGTTAGTGGTAGTGTCAACAGTGAACAATTTTTGTGTCACGTTATTAGTAATGTGATTTTTTGAAAAATTCAAATAATATATAGATTATGGAAAAAGATCTTAGAGAAAGTGAGTATTTTATCGAAACAGAAGCCACTAGAGTAAGAGTATTAAGTGAAGCCCTACCATATATACAAAAGTTTGCAGGACGTACGATCGTGGTTAAATATGGTGGTGCGGCCATGAAAGATAGTACTCTCAAAGAGTATGTTATTCGAGATATTGTTTTTCTAGCTTCGGTGGGAGTTCATCCTGTAGTAGTTCATGGAGGAGGCCCAGAAATTAATACTTGGTTGACTAAATTAGGCATTGAGCCTCAATTTAAGGACGGTTTAAGGGTGACTGATGCCGCTACTATGGATGTGGTAGAAATGGTGTTAGTCGGGCGCGTTAACAAAGAATTAGTGGCAATGGTGAATAATGCCGGTGGAAAGGCTGTAGGTATTTGCGGAAAAGATGGTAATTTAGTAGAAGCTCGATCCGTCGATCGAGAAAAAGTTGGTTTTGTGGGAGAAGTAATGAGTGTAGATAGTAGTCTTGTACACTCTCTTGTGCAAAGTGGTTATGTACCGATTATTTCTAGTGTAGCGGCTGATGCTGATGGACAAGCCCATAATATTAATGCAGATACCATTGCAGGGGAAATTGCGGCGGCATTAGGAGCAGAAAAGTTAATTTTATTAACAGACACCCCCGGTATTTTAGAGGATTATAAAGATCCTTCTACTTTACTTTACAAACTATCTATTCAAGATGCTAGAGATTTAATTGATCAAGGTATTGTCGGCGGTGGTATGATACCTAAGGTTAATTGTTGTGTTCGATCGTTAGCCCAAGGAGTAAAAGCCGCTCATATTATCGATGGGAGAATACCCCATGCTTTACTACTAGAGATTTTCACTGATGATGGTATTGGTTCAATGATTGTTCCGTAATAATTAAAGGTTGATGAAAGAAAAAGTCTTTTGATAAAGGTAGAAGAAAGGAGTAAGTCAAATTGTTGAATAATGGAGATGTACATAGTTTAGTGTTATTCAACTTTATTCAGCAGATCTAATTAGAAATATAACTTATAAGCATAATAATATTTCCCCCAAAGATTTTAAACTTGGGGGCTAAATTTTTGAATAAACTTAGTTATTTTCAAGTAAAGATTTAAACTCTTTTCTTAACCATTGAACATTTGCGACTCTAGCAACAATTAGATTTTGTTGAGTAGAATTGTCTAAAGTTTGCCTCCATTGATTAATACTTTCTTCTTGATGTAACCAAAAATCAACAATACTTTCAACCACCTCATCCCAATTCCAATCAGGTTTTTCGGGAATCATTTCCGTAGATTGTATAAAACTATCTAAAGTACATTGATAACTGCCTAGATAGGCTTTGCTACGGTGAGGATTTTGTTCGACTTGTTGCTGATAATAGAAAAAATCTAAAATTGGAGTAACTCCAACAATGTCAAAGGAATAGGACATAATTGATTCTTTTCTCCTCAATATTAAAACGACAAAAGTTATTAAAAGTTTTGAAATTATTTAACCGATAAATTAAATAATCTATTTTTAAATTCATGGAATAACTTTTATTTTAGCTAAGGTTTTTGAGAATATATTGTTATTTATGAACTATTTAGGGATTCCTGAAAAATTCTTTTGATGAAGAGAAATAACCATAGAGACATTGTACACAAATTCTGAAGTTGAAAACTCAAATTACCATTGATTTCGGTTGAATTAAATAACCGCAACGATGTTCTCCATTATTAATCCAATTAGTTCTTTCTATTTGACAATCAGGAAATAAAACAGCAAACATTTCTAATTCATGACCACAAACTTGAGGGTAAGACTCTGCAACTTCAGAAATAGCACAATTGTTCTCTGTGAGAAAAAATTGTTGAATATTATCTGTTGATTCATTGTCAACACAAAATAACTCTGCCATGTATCCTTCTCTTTTTCTAATTTCTACTAATTGATTTACTCTCTCAAGTAAAGTTTTTCCTGTGATATATTGACGATAACTTTCTGCTTTTCTTCGCCATTGTTTTTCTAATACTTTCGTTACCTGATTTTCACCAACAGTTTCTGTAAGAGTATCCAAAAAAGAAACGGCAAATTCTCCATAATTTTGAGGAAATCGATCGCGTCCTTTTCGAGAAAGATAATATAAATATTGTGGTCTGCCTGTTTTGACTTGAATAGAATCTCGATCGAGCAATCCTTGATCTTCTAATTCTTTTAGATGCCGACGAGTCGCTTGAGGACTAATATTCATCGCTTGAGCAATATTTTGAACTGAAGCCTTATTTTCCTTCAGCAGATATTGCAAAATCATCTCTTTACTAGATTGTTGTAGGGAAGTTAGCATAATCTTCCGATCGAGCAGTAATTCATTGATATTTATTCAAGATAAAACAACAAAATAGTTGCTTAATTTCTCAGTATAGCAGTTTCATCACAATTAATAAGAAAACCCCAGTAAACTATAAATTTGATAGTGTGTGCGAGATCTAAGTAAACTGATTATTAAAGAAATGTATTGACTGTTACAAAAACTAAGGAAGTAAGAGTGTTAGAAAATAACAGAAAAATTGTATAAGCTATATAAAAGTAAATAAAACCAGAGGAGTAAAGACATTGAAAAAGATTGAAGCAATTATTCGTCCTTTTAAACTAGATGAGGTTAAAATCGCTTTAGTTAATGCGGGAATTGTTGGTATGACAGTTTCTGAAGTGCGTGGTTTTGGTCGTCAGAAAGGACAAACAGAACGTTATCGTGGTTCTGAATATACCGTAGAGTTTTTACAAAAGCTCAAAGTAGAAATTGTCGTGGAAGACTCTCAAGTTGATATGGTAGTAGATAAAGTTGTTCAAGCCGCCCGTACAGGGGAAATTGGTGATGGCAAAATCTTTATTTCTCCCGTTGAAGAAACCATCCGTATTAGAACTGGTGAGAAAAACTTAGAAGCTATTTAATAATAGTCGATAGTTGATAGTTGATAGTTGATAATAGGGCGATACCGCCCACAACTTTTTTATGAGAATCACCAAGAAAAAAAAAGCGATCGAGATTTTAAATATTCTTAAGCAACTTTATCCCACAGCTACTTGTAGCCTTAACTATGAAACTCCATTACAATTATTAGTTGCCACAATTTTATCAGCTCAGTGTACCGATGAAAGGGTAAATAAGGTAACACCAGCACTATTTAAACGTTTTCCTACCGCAGAAAGTTTCGCTCAAGGCGATCGCCAAGAAATTGAGACTTTCATTCATTCAACGGGCTTTTATCGCAATAAAGCGAAAAACATTCACTTAACCTGTCAAAAAATTGTCCAAGATTTTAACGGTAATGTACCCCAAACCATGAAAGAGTTGTTAACCTTAGCCGGAGTAGCACGAAAAACCGCTAATGTTGTCTTGGCTCATGCTTTTGGTATCATTGAAGGGGTAACGGTAGATACCCATGTTAAAAGACTTAGTAACCGTCTTGGTTTGACCACACGATCGAATCCTGTACTCATTGAACAAGACTTGATGAAATTATTACCTCAACCAGAATGGGAAAATTTCTCCATAAGTATTATTTATCACGGTAGAGCAGTGTGTAACGCTCGAAAACCCAACTGTACAGAATGTGCATTAAATCATTTGTGTAAACACAATGGTAGTAAATAATTAGTAGTAAAAATATATTAGATTTTAAGAACTTAAATTTTATTAGCTCAAGTTGACAAGTTTCTTTTTTTTCGTTATATTGTTATATGTTGTTTTAAACAACCCTGCGGGTGTAGTTTAGTGGTAAAACCTTAGCCTTCCAAGCTAATGATGGGGGTTCGATTCCCCCCACCCGCTTATCAAAATATATTAATATGTGTGTTTTGACTGATATTTGATGCACTGAAATGTTGTAATTTAAGGATGTAGGTTTTCCTGTTTGCCTTCTATAGAAAAAGAGATTAAAATGAGAGAAAACATCTACAATAAGACACTGTCACTAAATTAAGTTAATCTAAAGAAACAGGCATTTTTCGATAAATCATGGCAAAAAAAAATAACCCTCAATCCACAAGTCCGATTTATTACGTCTCTCCTAGTGGAAAAGTTCATGCTGAGACTTGTCGTCATTGTCAACCAGAGAAAGAAGGATGGCAAAAGTTAGATTCTTTTCTCAACGGTATAAATAAAGGTTATCAACCTTGTCGTCTTTGTTGTCCTTCTGAAAGTGAGATAAAAGTAGAAGAAAATACGAATCAACAATCAGAAACTATCATTGCTGTCACAAAAGAATCTGTTATTGCAACATCTCAAGACTCAGAAAAAGTAGAAGAAACAACAATCACTGCGCAAGTAAAAGAAATCACTTCCCCTGATACTGAAGCAATAACGAAAACCCCTGATAAAGAAGTTAAAGAGAATACAGCATCTGAAACAAAAGTTAAACAAACTAAATCTAAAGAAAAAAAAGATTCAACCCCTAAAAAACAAGAAAAAGAGAAAGAAAAGATAGAGAAAAAGCGTTATAAAATTTTAGCAGGAAATGGTTGTCATCAGGCGATCGCCGAAATTCAAGGTATATTAGTACCTCCCCAAGGAGAAAATGAACCTTTTCTGATTATCTTACCTGATGGATTCCAATTAGAAGCAACCTTTAAAACTCCTCGTATCAAATGGATGGCAATGAATACTGATGTAGTGATCGGTGCTCATTGGTTTCGAGTGTATCCTAAAATGAAAGATGATAAATTGATAAGTGTTCAAATCGTTGCTTGGGATAAAAATATGCCTTCTAACCCTAGAGGGGAAGAACATTGGGAATTTACGGGGGTATGGACTGCACAAAAGAATATTACCGTACAACGATCGATGATGACGGATGACATTCGTAAAACTGCGAAAGAAACAGGGTTTATTAAGAAGTTTAAATATACTTTTATTAACTCTTTTGATTGGGTAAAAAATAAAAAATTATGGATGGGATATGTCTATAAAATAATCTGTAAAAGAAAAGGAGATGTTTTAGAAATAAAAAAAGTAATTCCTTTTGCTTGTCCTCGTATCAAACCCGATCCTAAAAACTTCAAAAGGAGTGACGATCGAGACAATAACGATAATAAAGGAGAAAAAAAAGACTTTAAACCCAAAGACTTTAAATCCAAAGATTTTAAACCCAAAGATTTTAAACCCAAAGATTTTAAACCTAAAGGTAAATCATCATAATATTATTTTAAATTAATAAAAACTATGAAAAATTTAAGAGACTTGCTACTTAATCCCCTAAAAAATCAGAGAGATAAACAACCGAAAACTAAAGGCCTTCCCTCAATGAAAAAAAATAAGAGGGGAATTGAGTTAAAAACAGAAGCTGAAATCGAAATTATGCGAGTAGCGGGGAAAATTGTTGCTACAGTCTTAAAAGAAATTCAAGAAATTACTAAACCGGGTATGACAACCGGTGATTTAGATGCCTATGCAGAAAATAGAATTAGAGAAATGGGTGCATCCCCAAGTTTTAAAGGTTATCATGGTTTTCCTGCCTCTATTTGTGCTTGTATTAATGATGAAGTAGTACATGGTATTCCGAGTCCCAAAAAAGTCATCAACATGGGAGATATATTGAAAATTGACACAGGAGCTTACTACAATGGTTTTCATGGAGACTCTTGTATTAGTTTTCCTGTGGGTAAAGTAAAAAGAAATGCCGTTAAATTGCTAGAAGTGGCAGAAGTTGCTTTATATAAGGGTATTGAACAAGTTAAAGCTGGAAATTACTTAATGGATATTGCCATCGCCGTTCAAGATTATGTTGAAAAAAATGGTTTTTCCGTCGTAGAAAATTTTGTAGGTCATGGTGTAGGCAGAAACTTACATGAAGAACCCTCCGTATTCAATGTTCGTACTAAAGATTTACCTAATGTAGAATTAAAAGCTGGAATGACATTAGCGATCGAGCCTATTATTAATGCGGGTAAAAAAGAAACTCGTACTTTAAAAGATCATTGGACTGTAGTAACGGTAGATAAACAGCTTTCAGCTCAATTTGAGCATACTGTATTAGTTACTAATGATGGTTATGAAATCCTAACCCAAAGAAATTAATAATTATTTGTAATATTTCTTAATGTCTCATTCCTAATTAAATTTATGACACAGATTAATATTCTTTCCGATAAAAATGCTTTGATTGAATCGGCTACAGTTTTTATTATCGATCGCATAAAAAGTTCAATCGAGCTTACAAATAGATGTACGATCGCTTTAGCAGGGGGAAGTACTCCTAAACCTATTTATGAAGCGATCGCCAAAACTGATCTACCTTGGGATAAAATCCATGTATTCTGGGGAGATGAACGTTATGTGTTGCCAACGGATCCCGATAGTAACGAAAAAATGGCAAGGGAAGCATGGTTAAATAAAGTCAACATTCCTTACACAAATATTCATCCAATGCCGACGGATGGCGAAAATCCTGACACTGATGCTCAAAAACATAATCGACAGATATTAGATTTCTTCGGTTTAGCCTCTGGTTTTCCTTCTTTTGACATTGTTTTATTAGGTATGGGAGATGACGGTCATACTGCTTCTCTTTTTCCTCATACTCAAGCCTTACAAGTATGCGATCGATTAGTTACCGTTGGGAATCGGGGAGACAGTCTAAGATTAACCTTCACAGTACCCTTAATTAATCAAGCAAACTGTGTTATTTTTCTCGTAGCTGGTAGTAATAAGCAGCAGGCTTTAAAAGAAGTTTTTAGTGAAACAGGAAATCCTCATCAATATCCGAGTAAATTGATCAACCCTCAAGGGGAATTAATTTGGTTTATGGATGAAGAAGCATCTATGAGTACTAATAATTGACAATCAAGTATTAATAACAAAGGAAAAAGCATTACTTACTACTATTGCCGATTAACTATTTTCTATTATATTGTCCGATAAAATATTTACTAGAACTTAAATTAAGAATCCGATATGATTAACGAGTCACCAGAAATAATCACCGATGTAATTGGTACCTTAGAAGATGATAATAATACTGATATAGATTTGTTTAAAGAAGAATCTATTCCTCAAACTCAAAATATCATCGAAAATCCGACTCAGATTCAAACTTTTAGAGCAAGTCTTGCCCATGTACAAACGGGGGTAATTTTAGAATTACCTGTTGAATTACCCATTATTCACATTGGCAAACCCAACGACAAAACCCCTCCCGATATAGATGTGTCTGGTTTTCCTCATTCTCAAGTTGTCTCTCGTATCCATGCAGACATTATTATTGAAGATAATACTTTTTATCTTGAAGATACAGGTAGTGCTAACGGTACTTATATTAATCATACCCCTTTACCTATCGGCAATCGTCATCGTTTGAAATCAGGCGATCGTATTGCATTAGGAAAAGAAGACAAAGTTAGTTTTATCTTCGAGTTTGAAATTTAATTTTCTTAAAATCTACCCGATCATCATGAAAATTATTTAGGCGATGCTGAAAAAGTATTTTGATGAGGAGTTGGTATTAGGTATTAGGCATTAGGTTAAATAATAAAACAAAATCAAAATCTTTAACTTAACTATTGTTGATCAAAGACTTCGGTTTTTAAACGTGTCTCAAAGTTAATTGAAACAACTATAACTGTCGAAAGGTTACTGGCAATTTTTTTCGAGAAATTTCTTAAAAAAACTTTAATTAATTTAGGAAGTAGATTGATTAAGATAGAAGATAGGGATAATCAATGATTCAGGAAAAAATTATGTATAAGAAATTAATCGCTGTAGCATTATTAGGAACAATTAGTTTATATAGCCATAGCTCTTCTGTAATGGCACAAGAACAAATAGATCAGAATATTAAAACCACTGGAGACGCTTTACAGGGCATCGATTCAAGAAGTGTTGCCGATAACATCGATCGAGATAAAACCCCCAAATTAAATGTTACGATCGAAAGGGAAGTTAAACCCAATAATAGTTTATCCACAGGAAATGAATTTATTGATTCTTTAATGGCCAATCCTAGCAACCCTAAAGCCGTTACGGGCAATGAATTGAACACAAATAAAGGGGATGCACCCTCTGGTGGTGGTACTGTCCCCTTAGTCAATTTTTAATAATGAATGACCAATGATTACGGTGCTAAAGCATTTCCTCTTAAAAGGCTTCCGATAGTTTTAGCCGTAATTTTCATTTGTACAAATGGATTACTAGGTACAACGGTTTTATATAAGTAACTATCAAAGGTAATTTTTTGGACATCGATGTCTGAACACATTTCCACAAAGGCTTCACGAGTAGCATCACTGCGATAAAAGACTCTTTGAAGAATGTCTAAGACTAGGTAAGTTGCACCATATTGTTTATCCCAACGTTTGAGGTAGGTTTTTAAGTCTGCTTCAGTGGGAACTTTTTGCCCATTATTGCTAGTTTCCACGATCACTTCTGCACACATTCTAGCCGATTTAGCGGCGAAATAAATGCCTTCTCCTGAAGATTTGGTGACAGTACCGGCCGCATCTCCCACTAAAGCCACTCTACCCACAACACGACGAGGGCGAGGATGTTCGGGGATTGGATGGGCTTCTACTTTGATGATTTCTCCACCTTCTAAACGTTTTGCGGCCCGTTGACGAATGCCAGCTTGTAAATCTTTAATAATAGCTTTATTGACTTTCATTGTACCTGTACCAACGGCAACATGGTCATATTTAGGGAATACCCACGCATAAAAATCAGGAGAAACATCATTACCGACATACATTTCTGCTAAGTCTTCATAGTATGCCATTTTATCTTCAGGCAACCTAATTCTTTCTTGAAAGGCGATGGCATAGTTATAATCTCCAGCGTCAATAGCTTTAGCAATACGAGAGTTTGCACCATCAGCACCAATTACGAGATCTACTTTTAAAGTTTTCATCTCACCTTGAGCAGTACCGTTAGAATGATCCGCATAGTGAAGGGTATAAGCCTCTTTATCGTTGTTGGGAATATCTAATTGATATACAGTACCATTAATTAAATTCGCCCCTAATTTCGCCGCTCGATCGCGCATAAAGCCGTCTAAGACTTCTCTACGACACATCCCGATATATTCATCATCTTTGAGAGTTTGACCGATATTGACTTCGATATTCGAGGGGGAAATCATTTTCATTTTACGCACCCGTCGATCGATAATTTCGGGAGGTAAATCAAATTCACTCACCATACAAAGAGGAATCGCACCACCACAAGGTTTAGCATTATCTAATTTTCTTTCAAATAAATAGGTTTCAATTCCTGCTTTAGCTAAAATTTCTGCTGCTGAAGAACCTGCTGGACCTCCGCCTACCACTGCTACCCGAATTGTCACGGTTATTTCTCCTAAAATTCTCTAAATCTTTTATTGATTATAAATTGCATATGAGTAACAATTTAGGGTATAAACGGCATCCTTCAAAAAAATTTTGCATTTTTGCAACAGTCCTTAACAAAGTTAGCAATATTTATTAATATTTTATTTAGATCTTGCACTTCTCTCAAAAATTATCGCTGACGAGAGAGAAAAGGGAAAAGTGACAAGAATAGATTTTAAAACTCCTAAAATTGATTTCTTCTATTTTGTCTAGTTGATATTATTGTACTGATGCAAGAACTGAGCTTTATGACAATGATATAGCATTCCTAAATCAATAGCTAATTAAACATAAATGTGTAGTTGAAAATATTTTAATTTTGACATTTGGCGGTTTCCGTTTCCAGTTTTTCCTGAATATTGTCGGGAATACCGAGTATTGCTTCTTGATAAAGATAGTCAAATTCTTGACTAAAGTGTTGTGCAATTAAAGGATTATAGATGATTAAAAGAGTTTCATCGTTAATATGATTAGCGGCATTTGACCAATTATGAGAGCCTGTAATAACTGTGTAATTATCAATTATCCCAAATTTATGATGTAACTTATCTCCCTTGAGTAAGTTTGGTATTCCGACAGTTTCGATCGGGTTTTTCCAAGGATTATTGTTTAGTTGATACTTACATTTAAAGGGTAATGCAATGCCTAATAAATCGAGTCCTTCACTGTAGTATTGATAAGCAAAATTAGGATCAATTAATGCCTTGATTTTTACTCCTTCTAAAGATTTTTTTTGCAAAGTATTAGCTATTCCTTGATCACTAAAAACAAATAAGGCTAAATTAATCGAATTTTTGGCGGATTGTAAAGTATTAGAAATTAGACCATTGGACGTGTTATATAAAAATTTAGTGGGTGAATTAGGAGAAAATTTCACCGTGACAGTACTATCGCCAATTTTAACGGTTTTTGGCGGTCGATCGGGTTTTTTTATTCCAAATAAACTATCTTTTTTCTTACCTACTCCATCACCCCAAAGATAATTAAATTCTTTACTAAAAATTTTAGCTAATTCAGCACTATTTATTACTAATAAATGATTAATATTACCTCTTGTTTCTAAATTATCAATATCTCCATGAACATCACTGAGAGTAAAATTAGTTGAACCTGTAACAACTTTTTTCCCGTCAATAACAATAAATTTATGGTGCATTAATCCGCTTCCTTTTGTCCCATCTTCTCGATCGTCAATTATTGGTATATTAGCTTGTTTTAAAATAGCTAATCCATCACGGTTATTAAGTTTATTTAATGGTAAATTATAATTATTTTCTATGACTACTCTAACTTTAATTCCTTCATCTTTTTTTTTAACAATTACTTTTGCTAAATTACTTAAATTAATTTCTTGTACGGCTATGTCAAGAGTAGATTTTGCGGAGTTAATTTGCTCAATCATAACTGCTTCTAAATTATCGCCATAACGCACAATATTGCGGTAAGAATCTAAATATTCTTTTCCTTTAGCTTGGTTATGATTAAAATATACTTGAATGTCAGAATCTTGAGGTAAAGAAGGCAATTTTTGAGGTTGACTTTGACAACTATTTAAAAATAATAAATAACTGACTATACTAAGAGATAAAGAAATTGTTTTGAGCATTGATTGCGCATATTTAAAACTCTATTTGGGATAATGTATATTGCAACATTGCTGGAAATCTATTGTAATACTTTTGATTCAATGGTGAAGGATGAGGTAAGGGAAAAATAGAAAGAGGTTTTTGATGGATGTTGCCTTCTTCATCAATAGCTGTTAAAGTTATTTTTAAACTTTGTTGATAACGTCGATCGCCTTGTTCCCAAAAAGTATTAAAATCTTCTTTTGTGGAGTAAATTTGAAACCATTTAAAAGCCTCTGTACCTAGTGTAATAATTTGATTACCTTGCCAATAAAGCACTAAAAACTTTTCTATAAAAGGGCGAAATCTATTTTTTACTTTTAATGTATAAGCCTTATTTTCTGGTGGTTTATAAGGTACGGTATTTGTTAAAATTAAACGATCTTTAATACCCTCTAATTTTTGCTTATCTTCTGTATTTTCTCGATAAATAGCTTTATAAAATCCTTGTCTAACTAATTTTCCAGCAGCTCCAATCAAAGGTTGCCCTGCTATTACTTCATCTTTGCCTAAATCCCTTCCAAAAAAGCAAATATTACTCTTTAAATTACCAAAATATAATATTGGTTTATTTGGATTTTTTTTTGCTGATTCATAGACAGGAATATCTATAGGAAATTCCTCTTTTTCGGCTTCTTTTTGAATTTGATCAATTAAATTTTCAATAGTCAACATTAAAATAAAATTATTAATATAAAATGTTTCGATCGAACAAAAATTAGCATATTATGAAAATTATTTGTCCAATTAAAGGAATGATTATGACGAAATTCGACATATAGATTGAAAATGATTTTAACACATTGGCGATCGAACTTTATCTAATTTCGAGAAAAAGATGATGGTAAAGGGCTAAGAATATAATCGAGAGGATAATAAATTAAGGGAGTCCATAAACTGCTGATAATGGCAGAAGTTAAAGAATTTTTTTGATAATTTAACCATATATCTATTAAAGGTATTTGAGTTTGAATACTATATTGTAAAGCAATAATTGTTTCATTAATAATTGCCATTCCAAAAACAATTAAAGTAAGAGAAATTACATCCTCTTTGATATATTTATCTCCATAAACATTAGTGGTAAATAAAGCGACAATTATTAACCCTAGAATATGAGAGGGAAAAACACCCGTTAGACTATCCCAAATTAAACCTAAACAAATTGCCGCTACGATACTTTGCCATAAATTTCTTTTCACGCTCCAAGTAATTAACCAAATTAATAACCAATTAGGAGTAATTCCAATTAATTCTAATCCGGGTATTCTTATTAATAAAAATAAACAACAAATAATTAAGGAAAAAATAACTAAAAATGTTCGTAACCAGAAGTTATTTCTCCAATTTATATCGATTCTTCTTAACATTAATTTGTTAATAATTTAATTGAAGTTACTATCAAAGACTTTTGTCTTCTATTTTAAATATAATAAAGCCTAAAGGATTAAGTATAAATTTTCTGGTATATTATTCATTGTTCATTGTTAATTATTATTGTGACTTTATCTTATTTTGCTACCACTGCTAGAGGATTAGAAGAAATCACTGCCCAAGAGTTGGTTAAATTGGGTGCCAAAGCTGTAAAACCAGAGTTTACGGGAGTATATTTTGAAGGCGATCGAGAGTTATTATATAGAGTAAATCTATGGGCAAGAACCATTTTTCGAGTATTACAACCAATTCACACCATTAAAAGTCAGAATCCAGAGCAATTATATAGTAACACCCGAGCGATCGATTGGTCAGAATATCTACAACCAGATCAAACCATTGCAGTTCGTTGTACGGGAAAAAATCCTCAACTTAACAATAATCATATCACTGCTATTCAAATCAAAAATGCGATCGTAGATCAACAACAGCAACAAAAAGGAATACGATCGGATGTGGATACCATTGAGCCAGATATAGTCATAAATGCCCATATTAACGAAAATAACTGTATTTTAAGCCTTGATAGTACAGGAGACAGTCTCCATCGTCGAGGTTATCGTTCTGCCATGGGATTAGCTCCCCTTAAAGAGACTTTAGCGGCAGCATTATTATATTTAACCGAATGGACACCAGATCAAGCCCTTGTCGATCCCATGTGTGGTTCAGGTACAATTATTTTAGAAGGCGCTTTGATGGGATTAAATATTGCTCCCGGATTGTATCGCAAAAAATTCTGTTTTCAAAATTGGACAGATTATGACGCTAAATTGTGGGGAAGTTTATTAAAAGAAGCAGAAAATAGTCAAAAACAACATTTACCACCCATGATTGGCACAGATGCTGATAAAGAAGTAATTTTACAAGCTCAAAGTAACGCTAAAGCCTGTGAAATTGGAGATCAAGTAAAGTTTTATCAACAACATTTAGTCGATATAACTCCCCCCGCCGAATCAGGTATTCTTATCTGTAATCCTCCTTATGGGAAACGTATTTCAGATGTAGAAGCTCTATTTCCTTTGTATAAATTGTTAGGAGATATTTTTAAACAAAGATTTAAAGGTTGGACAGCTTACGTTTTAACGGGGAATAAAGAGTTAAGTAAAAAAGTTGGTTTACGCACCTCTCGGCGTATTCCTATTAACAATGGTGGTATTCCTTGTACACTATTAAAATACGATTTATACTAAATTTGATGATTTTAACCTGAGTTGGATGTCTTAAACTTTAATTAGAGTCTGCTGAAAAAGTATAAGAAGAGAGGAGTTAATAAAATTATCACATAAGGTAAAAATTTGATTGATGCAGTGAATGAAGCATTTATAGTTTTGTCCTAATCAACTCGCTTTCTGCTATATGAATAGTAATGATTAAATACAGTTTGCTAAAAATTGGAATTTTTGTAGAGCTATTAAAACTTTTGAGCAATTTTTTCTTTTATTTTGTAAGACGATCGCAAGAAATTTTAAACGATAAAATAAGCTCTCAAAAAGTTAATAATCCTCCACAAATAATCAAATTGTTATTAAGGATTTTCCCTATTCCGGGCTATTCAATGAGTTCGACTTTAAATAGTTATTTGGGGACTACTATTAGAAACATCCTGAAGAATCGTAAAAAGCCAGAAATTATCAAAGTTGTCAAAGAATATGGAACAAAGATAAGTCACCCTGAAGTTTCTATAGTTGTTCCTCTCTACGCCAGACTAGACTTTATGAAATATCAATTAGCTCTATTTGCTGATGATCCCGACTTTCAAGACAATGAGTTGATCTATGTTTTAGACGATCCTCGACTATATAAGGATTTTATTGATTATTGTGATGCACAATTTGCCACCTTCCAAGTACCATTTAAAACAGTCTATTCCGGGGCAAATTTAGGTTTCTCAGGGGCAAACAACCTAGGGGTATCTGTTTCTAGTGGACAGTTAATTCTTCTTATAAATTCAGATGTGATGCCAATAAAATCGGGTTGGGTTTCATCATTAGTCAATATATATAAGAGTCTTAATAATGTAGGATCGATCGTACCTAAATTACTTTATGCAAATGGCAGTATTCAACATGGTGGCATGAAATTTATCAAATGTAGAGCTCTTGGGGTGATTTATTGATTGAGTAATAGCCTATTTAATTGATGTTATCCTTAAAGGAAAAGAGACAGAATCTGATAAATGGTATTTAAGCAGTTTTCCTCATTACTATTTTCTTTCTCGTGCTTATTTTAATGGTGTTAAAGGATTAGAAGTTTTAAAAGAAAAAATTATCTCCAATTTAGAACAAAAGTTTGAGCAAGGATGCTATGACAATCCTCTTGATACAGCATTAGCAGTTTGTACATTTCTCAACTTCGGGCAGATAACACCCACTTTAGAAAAAGCCATTAGCTTTTTGTTAGCAAAGCAAGGAAATGATGGAAGTTGGGCTAGTAGTCCTTTTTACTTTGATAGTCCAAAACGTATTTCTTGGTATGGCTCCGCAGAGTTAACGACGGGGGTTTGTATTGAAGCATTGGTAAGATACCAACAAGTTATATAATTCTATTGACAAATGTCTAAAATTATCTTACAATGTGACTATATAGTCATATGACAAATAACTAAATTTATAATCTCCATAGTTTAACAAATGTATCAGCTATGACCATTAAATTTACCAAAGCCACCGTTAATAGCAACTTAGCTAATCCCACTGGGATTATGTTTCTTGATTTAAACAAAGATAATTTACCCGACATCGTTGCCGTTTCTTCAGGTTTTAATGAAGATGATTTAGTCTGGCATAGAAGTAATAGTAATAGCACAATTAACACCTCTCATACTTTAATTAATGGAGAGTTAGGAGGAGGGCGCAACGGTTTCTATGGTGCGGATATTGATAGAGATGGAGATATAGATTTAGTCAGTGCAGAAAATGATGATGATGATGTCACTATCTGGTATAACACCAATGGGCAAGGCACTTCTTGGAGTGGCTCAAAAATATCCGATGCTTTTCAAGGGGCGACAGATTTATATATAGGTGATTTTGGCACAGATGGCTGGGTAGATATTATTGGTGCTTCAGAAGATGATGACGATGTTTCTATTTGGCGACAAACTTCAGGAGGGAGTTTTGCGGGGGAATTGACAATCGATGGGGGGTTAGGAGAAGCAAGGGCAATTGATGGCGGTGATATTAACCGAGATGGCAGACTAGATGTGGTTGCTGGTGGTGAGGAAGGTTTATTTTGGTATCGCAATGATGGAAGTGGCACCAGTTGGACAGGGTATAATATTAGTGGTAGCAGTTATCAACCTCAAGATTTGAAAGTTGCTGACATAGATAGAGATAATGATTTAGATGTTATCGTCGCCGCCGATAATGGGGTTTATTATTGGAAGAATAACGGTTCAGGTTCTTTTAGTGGGGCTACTCAAGTAGCTAATTTTAAGGTAGCACAAATTGCCGTTGCTGACATCGATCGAGATGGAGATAATGATTTAATTTTTGGGAATTATAGCAGTAATGCAAGTATTTATTGGTATTCCAATAATGGCAGTGGTGGTTTTACTCCTTATACCATTGATAGTAGTGGGTTAAATAATATTAACGCCGTGGGAGTGGGAGATGCTAATAATGACGGTTTTATTGATATTGGTATCGGCACTGACGGGGAAGACGATATATATTGGTATCGTAATGAGTTGAGAAAAATTAGTATCACAGCTAATAGTAATCCTGTACCTGTAGAGGGAGGGGATTATGGCTCGTTTACCATTTCTTTAGACGAAAGTGCGATCGCATCTATTACTCTTTCTTCTACTTATACCATAAGTGGCACAGCAACGAATAACACCGACTATACCATTTCAGGTTATACCACCATTCCGGCAGGATCCACTTCTGCTATTATTTATATTAACCCCATTAATGATCTCAATTATGACCCCAATGAGACTATTACTTTAACTTTAACGGGTAATGGTATTAATAACGGTTATGTTATAGATTCTAGTAAATCCAGTGCCACTTTAACTATAAGCGATCCGACTCCCGTTGTGAGTATAAGCTCATCTGGGGTGGTAAATCCTTCAGAATCGGGCATAATTGGACAATTTGTCATCTCTTTAAATACCACTGCTACCAGTAACTTTAGTCTTGGCTATAGCTTATCAGGAGCGAGTAATGACATTATCCTTGATAATGATACTAACCCCAATAATGGTAGTTTAGGCTCAACTATTCCCATTGGTATAGGAGAAAGCAGTAAGACGATTTATGTTTTTGCCAAAGATGACTTTACTTACGAAGCCAATGAGAGTTTTACCTTTACCTTATTACCCACAACTCCCAAAGTTAACAATATTGCCTTAGGCACAGGCTATAGAGTAGATTTAAGTAAAAATAGTCGCACCTTAAATATTATCGATGATGAGCCGATCGTAACTGTCACTGGTGTTAAAAATCTACAAGAGGGTAGCGATACGGGAGAGTTTATCGGTTATGTGGATATTATTCTCGATCGAGCCGTCACCAAGCAACCCGGATTGTCAGTATATTATAATATCACGGGAGGAAGTGCCACCCAATTCACCGACTATTTTAATTCTCAGGGAAGGTTAACCAGTGGTAGTAATGCCCAAAATGTGGTGTTTATTCCTAATGGTGCAGACTCTGCTAGATTATATTTAAGTGCCTTACCAGATGCGATCGCAGAAGCCACCGAAACCATTACAATATCTTTAATAAATGATCAAAATCCTAACACTACTCCAGACTATGCGGTAGGAAATAACTATGCTCTAGGAAATACCATCACTGCTACTGTTAATATCACCGATAGTGGATATTATAACCCGAATATTGCCATCCTCGATCGCGCTGGAAATGCCGTTACTAACACAAATCCCTTAGAAGCCAATAGCGAAGGAAAGGTTAACTTTAGTGTTAAATTAACTAGCCAACCAACCCAAAATGTCACCGTCAGAGTAGATACTTTTACCCTTACCTTTACTTCTACTAATTGGGATACACCCCAAAATATCAGTCTCAATGGTATTACCTCCACAAGAAATTTAACCATTACTAGCACCAGTAACGACAGCAATTATAATAACCGCACCAGCAACATTACTATCAATCCCCATGACGGTATCCCTAATTTAGATGTCACGGAAGGAGAAAACTCCCTCCCCACAATTATCCCTAGTGTGACTATCCTATTAGAAAACGATACCAATGAGGGAAGCGAATTAGCAGGAGTGTTTAAATTATTGTTGAGTAATCCTGCGCCTAGTGGCGGTTTAGTCATTAACTATATGGTGACTGGCACGACAACTCCCAATGTTGACTATAATACCCTTTTAGGTTCGATCGAAATTCCCGAAGGAGAAACCAGTGTTTTCTTAAATGTCCCCGTTATTGATGATAAGGTAAAAGAAAATGCAGAAACCGTCATTGTCACTCTCCAAGCAGGGGAAGATTATACCGTTAATAATGCTACCTCCAGCGCAACCTTAACTATCACTGATGACGATGAGTCTAGTATTGAATTTGCTACTCCTCAAACCACTGCATCCATTACCAGTAGCAATGATTTATTAACCGTCAGTGTGGTTAGTTTTAATGATAATAGTGGCACTTTTACTGTTAACTTAAATCAACAACCTTCTCAAAATGTCACCGTTACCTTAAGAGATAGTTTAAATAATAATGCAACGGGGGGGAGTTTAACCTTTACCCCTGATAATTGGCAATCACCCCAAAATCTCACCCTCAATAATTTGACTGCTAACAACAGTGATGATTTTAACTATCAAGTTACTGCTGTTACCGAAAGTCAAGATAGTAACTATCAAAACAAAACCCTTAACTTTCCCATTGTTACTAATACTTTAAATACCACCATTACCAGTGTTTTAACAACGGAAGGAGAAGAAGATATTTTGCTAGTGAAACTGACTAGCCAACCTAGTGGTAATGTCACCCTTAGCTTTAGTCAAATTGATGCCACGGAAAATAGTTTCTCTACTAATACCCTTACCTTTGCCCCCGATAATTGGAATAGTTATCAAAGTATCAATGTTAGTGGATTAAAAGACGATCGAGCCGATGGAGATATAACCTATAATGTTAAGGTGACGGCGACTAGCAGTGATAGTAACTATAACGGAGTTTATCAACTATTACCCATTACGAATACCGATATTGATAGTGATGTGGTTAATAATGAACCTGAAGAAGATGATAACTTAGAAACTGATCCTTTAGTGACTATTAATATTCAAGGTAGCAGTGAAATCGGAGAAAGTGACGCCACGGGGGGTAAATTTAGAATCTCAGTGGGAGAGGGTAGTTCAAGTGAGCCTGTTAAAGTACGTTATTCGATCTTAACCAATCCTAGTGATAATAATGCCACAGAGGGGCTTGATTATCAATCTTTTAATTTATTCGAGCAACAATTAGGCACGGAAAATCCCTTTAATGGTTTAGATATTGGTAGTTATAGCGCTCCCTTTGTGATAGATTTAGATCAGGATAGAGATTTAGACCTTTTTATCGGTAATTATGAAGGTTCGATCGTCTATTATGAAAATACTGGGACAAATAATCAACCCACCTTCCTTAAAAATACCAGTAACAATCCCTTCAGTGCTATTGACTTAAATGGTGCAACTTCTCCCGGTTATTCGACTCCAGCCTTCGGTGATGTTGACGGTGATGGTGATCACGAAGTGGCGCTGCGCGATCAAGATTTAATCTTAGGTAGTAGTGATGGTAAGATTCGCTTTTATCGTAATAGTAACCTCACTTTTACCGAAGTAACAGGTTCAAATAATCCTTTTAATAGTATCGACATCGGAGATTATAGCACCCCTATTCTCATAGATATTGATTCCGATAGTGATTTAGATTTATTTATCGGTAGCGGTGACGGGTTAATTAAGTTTTATCGCAACACCGGGAGTGAGACTAATCCCGTTTTTGTGGAAGAAACCGCAGAAAATCCTTTTCAAAATGTGGATTTGTTCGATCGAGCTAGTATAATCTTTGCAGACTTAGATGAAGATGGAGACTTAGACGCTGTTTTAACAGGAGACACTAACGGTGCAACTAAGTCAGGGGGAGTAATGGAGTATTGGTTAAATATTGGCACTCCTTCTCAACCTAATTTTATCCAAGATGATAGCTTATTTGAACGCAGTGATTTTACCATACCAGACAATGTGCGTCCAATTTTTGGAGATATTAATGGAGATTTAGATCAAGATTTATTATTTGGTAATATTGATGGGATTATCGACTATTATGAGAATTTATCTAGTGGAGAAATCACCATTATTCCGGGGCAATTTGCCGATATTGATTTAACTCCTTTTGCTGATAACATTGCTGAAGGAGATGAAAATGTTACCGTTGTTTTAAATACTAATCAAGGCTATTATATTGATTCAGAAAATACCACCGTTACTTTTACTATCAAAGATGATGATATAGCAGGAGTTTCTATTACTGATAATAACGGAAATTCCATTACAAGTAAAATTTATACTTCTAGCGAAGCTGATAATTCACCCCAAACTTTTAAAGTAAAACTTACTAGCCAACCCACTGATAATGTCATCGTTTATTTAGGCACAAATAACAAAAATGAGGGTATTTTATCCGCAGAATTTCAAGAAAATCAAGAGGTAATTTCTTTTTACTTTACCCCTGATAATTGGAATATTGAGCAAAGTTTTACCGTTAATCCTCAAGATGATTTAAGAGACGATGAAATCGTAGCTTATCAAATAATTTCTACTGTCAAAAGTGGTGATGATTTTTACAACAATTTAGAAGTTAGTGACATTTCTCTTAATAATCAAGATAATGATAACGCAGGTATTAATATTGTCCAAATAAGCGATAATTCTACAGAAGGAAGCAGTAACTCTTATCAAATTTCTTTAAAGACTCAACCTCTTTCCCCTGTCAATGTCACCATGACACCCAGTAACGAGGAAATCAAGTTTTCTAATCAAGGTTTTTCTCAACCTCTCACCCTCACCTTTAATGAAGACAACTGGAATATTCCTCAAACTGTCACCGTCTTTGCCGTTGATGATAGCAAAATTGAATACAACCACAGCACTAATATTGATTTTAGTATTGAATCTAAGGATAATCGTTACAGTAGTCTAACTCCTCCTCAACCCATAGAAGTTAACATCATCGATAACGACTTCCCCTTAGCTACTTTGCCAGTGACGCAAAATGCCACAGAAGAAGCCATGCCGGGTTACTTTACTATCTCGGTAAGTGAAGCGGTTAACTCTGCTTTTGGTGAGACTGGTTTAAATGTTGCCTATCGAGTTTTAGGAAGTAGTAGTGCGGTTAATGGTTTTGACTATCAAACGGTATTGGAAACAGGAAGCGTAAGAATCGCACCAGGAGAAACTAGCACCACTTTAACTATTTCTTCCATTGATAACTTTATTGATGATGGTGATAAGCAAGTTGTTATTGAATTGTTAGCAGGGGATGGTTATAGCTTGGGAGAGACTACCACTAACACTCTCGTGATTATTAACAATGATAAGGCAGGAGTACAAATTATTCAAAGTGGCATTGTGCCAGTAGTCAAAGAAGGGGAAAGCTATACTTTCTATGTCTCTTTATTAAGTGAGCCTACTCAAACAACTACAATTAATTTCTCTGATAATCCTAATGAGTTAAATAACATTAACCCCCTCACCTTCACTTCCGAAAATTGGTATATACCACAAAATGTAACTATAAGTGCGATCGACGAGAATATAGCAGAGACAGGAGAAAATCACACTACCCAATTAGCATTTATTTTTGATGGTGCATCGGAGTATGAAAATTTAGATGAGCCTGTTAACCTTGAAGTTAATATTATCGATCGAACTTTTAACAGTGTCAATACGGCGTTAGGTTTGCAGTATAGTTTAAATAGTATAGAAAAGGCATTTACTGAATCTAGTTTACCCTTAATTGGTAGTGCCTCTACCTTGCCTATTTTCTTTGACGAAATCACCGATAAAATTGTTAGTGAAATTTACACTACTAATAACTTAACTGCATGGAAATTAGAGCAAATCTTCAGAAATTTGTTGCCTGAAACTCTAGGGGATAGCCTTTCTAATTTGCAAATAAATTATATTCCTAATAATAACGATACTCCTTTCACTATTTCCTTTACTGTTACTTATAATAATCAAACTATTCCCTTAAGCAAAGACTTAGCTATTCCTTCCCTTGATTTAACAGTTAATGGGGAAGCCCAAGCCGATATTATTTATGATTTTAATTTAGGTTTTGGTATTAATAAAACTGGTGGTTATTATCTCAATACTTCACAAACTTTTTTAAATCCAGATATTAAATTTGATAATGTTACTCCAACAGGAATTGACAGTATTAATGGTTTAACTGTTGATTTCGCTGATGAAGGTATTGATTTAGATTTAGACTATGACATTAAATTATTAGGTAATAACTTAGATACAGATGCTTTAAACATACTAAAAAATCGTCCTGCTCAAGAATTATTTGCTAATTTTGACTATGATTTTAAAACGGGAAGTTTTGCTAAATTATTACTTTCTGCTACCCCCGATGAAAAAATTACTGACTTGTTTCCGGGTATAACTTTTGATTTAGCAGTAGAAGAATTACCCCTCTATAACTATGCTGATGAATCAAAAATTAGTCTTAATGATTTTGTTGTTACTCTGCAAAATGTGGCTTTAGATGTACAATCTTTAATCAGAGGTTATGTTAAAAAATATGTTGATTTAATCGATGAAATTTTACAACCAATTTATCCTATTATCGATACCCTTAATGCCGATACAAAATTTCTTTCGGCTTTAGAATTAGACTTTCTTTTTGATAGTAATAATGACGGCAAAGTGTCGGTAATGGAATTAGTTTTTGCCCTTCTCAATGTCAATGATGATAGTGGTGATAACGATGCTTTACAAAATTTAGGCTTTGATGGTTTTGATGATGGTGACTCCCTAGACTTCTACGAATTTATTGATGCTATTAATGAGTTAATTGAAGTAGTCAGATTAGTTGATGATTATATTGCTGATGATACTAATGTTTTAATTGATATAGGTTCAGTTAGTACATCAGTTCAGAATGGCGAGGTTGATTTTAGTCGTGATGATTTAACTATACCAGATGGTAACATTCTCGATCGAATTGCTAATAATCCTCTAGCTACGGATGATTTAGAGAAACTAATTGATAGTATCCTCTCCTTAGATGGTTTTGAGATACCCTTGTTAACTGACTTTTTCTCCGTAGCTGGTTTATTACTAGGGGAAGAAAATGTTGACTTTTTAATCTATGATGTGCCTGATTTAGATTTTGATATTAGTGTCGATTTGTCTGATATTGGTTTAGATGCTATTTTACCTGAGTATGGTTTGGATGCAGTTTTAGAAATCGCATTAGGGCTTAATTCTAACCTATACTTGGCTTATGATGCTTATGGTTTAAATCAGTGGCAAGAAACAGGTTTTGATGAGGATAAACTAAACTTATTATTAGATGGGCTTTATATCCGAGATGTGGATGAAAACGATAAAGATGTCAATGAGTTAGGCGCTTCTTTTGGTGTTGATATTGGTATGGAATTTAATGCTATTGTAGCAAAGGCGAGGATGACGGGAGGTGTGCAAAGTGATAATGATGTTAAACTCGATTTTGTCGATGGTGGTGAATATCAAGGGTTAGGCGATGGTATCATTCGCTATTCTGAATTATCACCTTTATTCACTGGTGATCTTAGTGTACTCGAAATTAGTGGTGCGATCGAGGCTTTTTTAAATACTAAGGTGCAAGTGGGTGTCGATGTTGGTTTATTCGAGATAATGGAGACTATTCTTGATATTGATATTTTCACTTACAAAATCTGGGATATTGAAGATGTCTTAAAAAAATTGGGTATTAGTGGTTTTGCGAGTCAAAGTTACTTACAAGGAGGCACGGTATTTTTTGATGTTAACTTTAATGGTCAATTAGATCAAGGGGAAATTTCTACTGTTAGTAATGATGATGGTAGTTTTAATTTGCCTGTGGATTTAGTACCCTTCGATCTCGATCGTAATGGTATCATAGATGATCAAGATGGGCGTTTAGTGGTTATAGATGGGGTTGACTCCGCAACGGGATTACCTATCAGCACTCCTCTTTTTGCCACTGTTGACTCTAGTATGATTACTCCGTTAACCAGTCTGGTGCAAAAAATCCATCAGTCTGGCATTGACATCGAGTTAGCCGAAGCAAAAATTAAAGAAATATTCGCCTTACCTGAAAGCCTTGATTTATCACAATTTGATCCCATGTCTGCCCTTGAGAATGGGGATATTAACGGCAAAAAAGTCTATACCAGTCATGTCATCACTCAAGGCACAATTGCGGTTTTAACGCAGTTTATCTCTGGTATCACTAATCAAACTCCTGCCCAAGTTGCCGATCAAGTTATCGGTTCGATCGCCCTTAGTCTGTATAATGAGGATACTGGTAATTTTAATAACCTCTCTTTTCTTGAAAATTTAATTACCACTCTCATTAATGATGTGGGAGGAGAATTTAGCGACAGTGAATTAACAGACATTACTGACGTTTTAACTCGCATTTTAACCATCGGCACTCAATTAATTGCGATAACAGGAGAAAATTCTACAGTAGATGATGTCGTCATTAATCTTAACTCCCTCAAAATAGCTTTACAATTTGACTTAGGTAATATCTTAGGGGAGTTAGGCGCTGGTTTAATTACTCCTGCCACCGTTGATGATTTACTGCATAATTGGCAAGGAAGAATGCAAGAGTCTGCTAGTGTGCCAAATTTGTTTGCTTTAGTGTTAGCCTTACAAACAGAAAAAATCCCTCAAGATATAGCTACAGAAAAGGTTTTAACAACTTTTGAGCTTCCTGAAGATTTTGATCTTACTAAAACACCTTTATCACCTACCGATGATCCCATTTTAAGTCAACAGGTACTAATTTTAGAAAACCAACTGACTTTACTTTATCAATTAGGAGGGCAAGTTTTACAAAGTGCAGGTATCACCGACTCCCATGAGGCGCAATGGTTAATTAGTCGTGCCACTTCTGAATATATTTATCATAATCCTGACATCGATTTAACTGACTCGGAAACTATCAATCAAATTATTGATTCTGCTATCTCATTTTCTACCCTTACTGTAGAAGATTCTATCATAGAAACTAAGCTCGATCGAATTACCTCTGTTAACACCACCCTTGAGATAATTAATCAAGGAAGCAATAATTATGAGGAAGTAGCCAATCAACAACAACAAATTCTCGATAGTGTTTTAGAATATCCCTCCCCCTATCACTATCCTTTACCCTTAGTCGTCAATCAAAATGAAGAAGAAACTCTTTACACTCCTCAAGTGATTGATACTAAGTTTCAAATTTCTGCACTGAATTTATCGGGTGAGTATGAGTTAGGCATCAAAACCCCTGACGGTAAATCAATTATCCTCTTAGAAAACCTCCCAGGTAGCGATGATTCCTCTTTAACTAATACCCTCGATGAGATTACTATAGATACCTTAATGGCTAGTGAAACCAAGTTTTTTGGCTCATTAATCAACTCCCCAGAGGGGTTAAGTGCCTTTACGGATAATGGTTTAGAATTGTATCTTACCATCAATGGTGAGACTTATAGTTCACAAAATTCAGAGCAACTGGAAATCACTTCTAAGGGTAGTCAAGGCTTTGCTTTAACTTTTAAAGATGATAATAACACCGTTGCGGAATTTGCTCTTAATACCCCTGTTTTTCTTACTCAAGGATTCGATTCTAGTGAAAATACTACTGTTAATCTTACCATCGCTCGAAGCACCGCCAATGAAAATACGATCGGTATCTATCCAGTCGATGACTTAACGGGGGCGATTATCATGAACGATCGAACTATCATGCCCCATGATCCAGACTATGATAAAGTAGCAGTAGAAAGAGCGCAATCTTCAGGCTTAATCTTCGAGACACCTGAGAATATGAGCATCGATGATTATACTCTAGCCTTACCTAATGCTAGTATTTTCGGTTTCTTCCTTCTCGTCAATGGCAATGTCGAAGAATATTTAAACCAAAGTGAAAACTTAATTAAGAGTTTCTTTTCCTATGGTGAAGCAAATCAAGATAAAAGACAACACTTTACCTCTGTTGGTAACAACATCTATGGCTTTGAAGATACCTTCGGCGGTGGTGACAACGATTTCAATGATATTTTAATACAAATCGTCAATGCTAACAATCAATAAGGTATTATGAGGTTTGTAGTAATAAACTTAGCCATAACGGGGTAAAAAATACACAAATACAAATATTATCCTACTATATAATAACTCTGAAACTGTTTCTTGTTCCCTATCTTTATCAAAAAAACTTTTTATAAAAGCTAATCATACTACCTTAGTAAACAATATGCAAATTTAGGAAATACTATTAAGAATTTATTTAAACAAACTCATACTCAATTTATTTTTGAGAATTATTTATCTTTATTTTTCAGTATTTTTCTTATCTCTATCTTCTAACTCCTTTTACAGTTTTTTCCAGAAAACAATTTTGTCGTTGCCATCATTATAAAAATCTCTGATGATAGCTTCTTTGAAATAACTACGCTTTTGATAAAAAACTCTGGTGGATTGGAATTCCGAAAGCCCCGAAGTTTCAACGATTAATATTCTGTTATTGCTTTGCTTTAAAAAAGTTTCAATATACTCTATCATTAACGTACCAATACCTAAATTTTGAAATTCTTTTGCAATTGCGATAAGATAAAGATTATAAGTACCGTTAGTTAATCGTTCAGGTGCAAAGTAAGCTATCCCAACAGGGGAATCATTTATAATACCTGTAATCCATACATCGTCAGAATGAGAATTCGTAAAATAATCCTCCATCATTCCTTCCAGATATTCCGAAGGAAATAAGCCTGTACTATCAATAACTTTTTTTAGTAAAGGCAAATGATTTTGCTCGGTTTTGGTAATATTTAAGTTATGTAAATAATAAGAGTTTATCATCATCGGTAAAGTGTTGAATGGTATATTTAATTCATTCATCTAAGGTTTTTTGTAAAAGATCTTTTCCATGACCTTTTTTCATGGCATCATGAAGTTTGTTTGCTATCTCAAATAACCGTTGATGTTCCGTATCTATTGTTTATTTCCAGTATAATATTCTGGACTCTATTTCGTAAAGACTAGGCTCATTTTTTTATCACTCTTTCTGGCTTTACTATCTTTATTTTCTCCTATATTTATTGATCATTACCTGAAGGGACGACAATAAAGCTAAACATAAAATTTGACAACACCAATTATTTGTATATGTGTTAATC
The DNA here is from genome assembly GCF_001548115.1 of Geminocystis sp. NIES-3709. Classification (GTDB taxonomy): domain Bacteria; phylum Cyanobacteriota; class Cyanobacteriia; order Cyanobacteriales; family Cyanobacteriaceae; genus Geminocystis. The sequence continues at coordinate 2,147,043 of NZ_AP014821.1, forward strand.
CTCATTTGAGAAATATTAATTATAACCATACACTAAAAAAACGATCACTTTCGGTGGCACTGCACGATCGACTTTTCATTAATCAATAAATTTGTATTATAGATTGCTTCGTAATAAATTGAGGAAGCTAATAGCAAAAATCGGCTAAAGCTATTTATCAACGTCCTTTTTTATTTAATAGAAAGATTAGGCAAAAAGGAGAGATTAATATCTACCCCCTAATTCACCGTAGTTGACAATTAATCATTGACCATAGACAATAAAAAGTAAAATTAACTACCAAATTTGATTATGAGCAATGTAACAACCGGTGCTGATGCAGTAGATAATGCGATCGCCCAAGGAATTGATTTAGACGGTAGCCCAATCCCCGCCGCTAAATTAGACTTGTATAAGCAAGTCATGGCATTAGAAGGGCAAAGACAGAGAAGCGGAGTCAGTAATACAATGCGATCAAGAATATTGCGTATTGGAGCGAAACATATTTCTGAAGAAGAATTAAACCAAATGCTAGTTAATGCAGATTTTGCCCCCTTAAAAGAGAAGGAAATTGCTTTTTATTACGGTGGAAAATAACTGCATTTAACCTAATACCTAATACCTAATACCTAATACCTAATACCTAATACCTAATACCTTTTTCAAGGAATAATTGATCACGATGAGAAGTAAAGGAATAATTGATCACGACGAGAAGTAAAAGAGCCATTATTTTTCTCTATTCCCCATTCCCTTTCTTGATAATTTTATAGTTCACCCTTGGTTAATTTGGATAGAGTAATAGCGTTCATCTGAATTAATTCTAAATTATCAGGATAAATTTTAATTGCTTGCTGTAGTAAAAGTAAAGCATGAATCTTTCTTCCACCAAAAATGAGTTTATTCGCAAAAAAAATAATAGTGTCTAAATCGGGCTTCCCAATAAGCATTTGAAAATATTTACGATTGTATATTTGATCTGCTTCTATGGGTTGGGGGTGTTGTAAAGGGAATTGAAGATCATAAAAATCTAAATTAACATCAAAAATGGATAAGCGATTTGTATGAGTTGCATCTTTACCTAAACCGATATTTTTGATCAAATTTACCGCAGGAATAACGGTTAATCCTCCTTGTAGTAAACGTGTAAATGTCCATTGATAGTCCCAAGTATCCACTTTTTTATTAAAGGCTTGTTGACAGATGTGATAACGATAATTAAATTGTTCTTCATCCTGTAAAACTTCTTTTAGTTTTTGGTGATTTTTCCTATCACCCCATTTTTTCATTTCATAATCATAAAAATTCCATGCCCTTCGCCAAGTTGCCCACCCCCAACAACTATCATAGTGAGAAAAGTGATAACTCTGGTTTTTCTGTTGCCATTCAAGCAAATTATTTGTACCGCTAATCATCATAATTTCTTCTTTGTCTCGATATTTAGAAAGTAAATTATCACAAAATCTGAAAAAAGAAGGATGAGGAAGGCAGTCATCTTCAAGAATAATCGCTTCTTCTATTTGCTCAAAAACCCAACTAATTCCGCTAGATACTCTTTTACCACAACCTAAATTAATATCTGAATAATTTTTAAATACTTCGCATTCCCAATCAATATTTTCGACAATTTTCCTCGTAACTTCACATTTTTCTTGATCTTCTGGTACATTTAGACGAGCGCCATCGGCAATAATAAATAGTTGAGATGGTTTTGCTTTACGAATTGCTTCAAAAACTTTAGCTGTAGTATTAGGGCGATTAAAAATAATAAAAACGATCGAAGTATTTAGCTTCTGTTGTGTCATATATACCTAGTACTATTTCTCAGTTATTTTTGGCAGATTGATTCAAGTATTCATAAATTCGCCAATGGTTGAAACCTAACTTTATTGATGCCTGAAATTCTGATACCGCAGAAGAATGTCTGTTTTGATTTTGTAACACTAATCCAGACCATAATCTTAAATAACGATCGTCAGGATAATAATTACGATATTGAAAAATACCTCCTTCTCCACCAGATAATAACACTGATGATTGAGCAATTTTTCTATCGGCTATCAATAATTCTTCTGTGTCAATGTCACTCATACTGATTTTAAATTGTGGTGCAGATTCTCCTAAAGATTGAATAAAAAGTTCTGCCGGTGTATCAGTAAATTTTGCCAAATTTTGCCATAATCTCTTATTTTTAGGAGATTCCATCATTTTGTCATAAATAGTATTTAATTTTTTTGTCCAATATTCACTGTTAAAATTTTCATGGGCATATTGACGGGCATTATTTCCTAATTTCAATCTTTCTTCAGGATGATGATAAAGATACTCGATCGCCTCTTTATATTCAGTTTCACTATTAACAATTAAACCGGTTTGATTATGTTCAACTAAACATTTAACACCACCATAGGGAAAAACAACCGGAGGTATTCCTGCATACATCGCTTCTTGTAAACTTTTTTCTGAAGTAGCGTAGGTATCTTCACATAAAGGATAACCAAAAACATCCAAAATTTCTAAAATCGATTTGATTTTTTCTACATAGCCTCGAAATTCAAATTTATTAGCGATACCAAGTTGCTCAACTTCATTTTGTAACTGTTTTTCAATACCGCCACCACAAACAATAAATTTGACATGGGGAATAGAAACAGAGGCACTCATAGAAATATAGTTAGGGTGCATTTTCGCAAAATTAACTGTACCAATATAGCCCACGTTAAAAGTGTCATGGGGTTGAGGTTGTAAATTACTTAATCGCTCCCAATCAGTAATACCATAAACTATATCTGTTTTATCATTATTATTTTGAAACACGGTTAATTTAAGGCTATAAGGGCTAGTCGTTAAAGTAAAATCTGAATAGTTAACCAAATCTTCAGTAATAATTTGGGGAGGACGATCGCCAATAATGTGAAACCAAAGCAATAAACGTATGGGAGGAAGTTCTAAACGCAGAAACTCATAAATTGTGGGATTATTCCAAAAATGAACTTGAACAATATCTGCTTTTTCTATTTCTTCTATCAAAGTTTTTCGATCGGGTTTACGGATAACATTGATCCCCACTTGTTTTGCCTGAATTAGAGTAAGAGGGTAAACTTCAGACTGTAAAGTAATAATAACATGTTGTTGAATAATATTTTGTTGTAGCTCATATTTAACAGAAGCAATCAAGGAGCGAGTAGGGCCGGCACTAGATAGTTTATCTATAATATGAAGTATTTTTATCACTTAAAAACCCTTATCCTGATCAAAATTTAACTATAGCATTCCTATTTAGGTTGTGTCTCAAAATGTAAATATTTTGTCATTTGCCATTTGTCATTGCTAACAAGGATTTGGGCTAATTTTTGACAACCTTTGATTGTTTACAAATCATTTAGGATTGCTATATATAGCAGATAACGAGTTGATTAGGACGTTTTGAGATTCCTCTCTATGCTCGGAATGACAACGATAGATTTTGAGAATGTCTTAACTAACCCGTTTATTGCTATACAAGAAAGGAATCATTATAAACTTGAATTTTATCTTGAAATTTTAAGAATAAAATAAAAATTATGTATGAATTATTTTCAGGGTATTATATACACAGCTATTGGTAGCAAATATGTTGAAGAAGCTCAAATTTCGGCAATAAGTGTTAAAAAGTTTTTGCCCGATATTCAGATAACTGTCTTCACTGATTCTCCCCCCTCTAATAAAGGTGCTTTTGATCAAATAATTAAATTAGAGAGTTTACATCCTAAACCCCACATCAATAAATTAATCTCCATGATGAAATCACCCTATCAAAAAACTCTTTTTCTTGATACGGATACCTTTATATGTGGTGACATCTCGGAATTGTTTGATTTACTGGATCATTTTGATATTGCAATGGCACACGATCGAGGATACTATGATGATTTTCCTGAAGTTATAGGAGTGCCAGATGCTTTTCGAGAGTTTAATCAAGGAGTCATCGTATTTAAACAGTCCGAGAAACTTCACCAAGTGTTGGTAGAATCTCTTAAATGGAGTGAAATACTTTTTAACCAATCTGGAGAGTATCCATACGATCAACCTCCTTTGAGAATTGCCTTATATTTAAGTGATATTCGTATTGCCCCATTAACTCATGAATTTAATTGTCGTTATCATTCCTTCGGATACCTCAATGGGGAAGTAAAAATACTTCATGGACGGATTCCGGGAAAAGAATATAATGAAGCAAATCTTAATACTATTGTCGTCAAAATTAATCAAGAAACTATCCCTAGAGTATTTGTTGCCGGTGAAGTATTTGTTCTAGCAAGAACTAAAATGTTTAATATCAACAATAATTTTCCAAAACATACGGCTACTCTATTTCAATCAAGACTTGTACCATACAAACTAATTATCAAACGTTTTGTAGCGATCGTTAAAAATGAAGGAATAATGGGGTTTTTCAGACGTTTACTTAAAAAATTGACGGATACTTAGGATTTTTTTGAATAATTTTTTTGAGTTTTTCTTTTAGTTTACCCACATCTTTTTTAGCTTCTTTGGTAAATCGTATTTGATAAACCATTAATCAATATCTCCCAACCCATCATCTATACCATTTCCTGTACATTTTACTCAAATGTCATTCTATTTTTAAAAACCACAAAAGTTTAATCCTTAACACGTTGACGTTGGAGAGATTGGCGAACAATTTTAAATAATTCTTTTCTATTTGTCTCCACATTACCTGAAAGGTTACGATCGTGAATACGCTTATAAAGTAAAACTTCGGGGATGAAACCATAAAGAATTTGATAATCTTTTGCCCTCGTAAACCACTCAACATCACAACCAATGGTAAACTCAGTATTAAATTGTCCAATATCCTCAAACAAGGATTTCCGAGCCATTAAAGTACCGGGTGTACGTCCAAGTTGTTCTTCTTGTAATAATTTTTTTCTAAACCCTTGTCTCAATTCACATCCTAAATCTAAAAACAATTGCACTCGTCCGTAACTATATTGAATTTCTGGATTTTTGATAAAATCATTAACTTGAATACTTAATTTATTTTCACACCATCGATCGTCATGATCAAGAAATGCAATTAAATCCCCCCCAGCAACATTAATCCCCGTATTACGAGCATTAGCTAAACCTGTTTCAGTTTGTTGAACATAACGAATATTACGATAAGATTTAGCAATATCGGGGGTTTTATCTGTTGAATCTCCGTCAACGACAATAATTTCATCAGGTTGATAAGTTTGATTTAAAACACTTTCAATTGCCCTTGTAAGGTATTTTTCTCCATTTTGCACAACAATAATGACGCTAACAGTAATTTTATTCATATTCGTGCATAATATTTTGAGATTAAAATTAATATTTAAGTTGATATAGCATTATTTCTTTAAACATTTTTTTGTCGGCGTTGATCTAAATTATTCTTTAAAATTTTTAACCAACTTTGACGATGAAGATTTTTTAATTTAGTTTCATCATACTGAGAAATAAGACTGTTTTTATGTCGTCGATAAAGTAAAATAACTGATTTTAAAACAGCTCTATTAAGATTATTTTCTTTGATTCTTACTAAAAATTCGACATCTTCACTATGACGTAAATTTTCATCAAATAATCCAATTCTCTCAAACACTGATTTTCTATAAATAAAAGTACCTATATTAAAAGGTAAACGAGGTTTTCCAAATTTTTTATTTATACTATTAGTCTGTAAGTCATTTTCAATTCTAAAATTTTGTAAATGTCCTTGAACAATATCAACTTGTGGATTATTTTGCAGAAAATCAACATAACTTTTTAAAATATTAGGTGTCCATAAATCATCACTATCAAGAAAAGCAATTAAATCTCCTTGAGCAATTTTTATTCCTGTATTACGAGCTGAAGAAGCACCAGCATTTTGTTGATAAATATATTTAGCAACATCTTTAAATTTATAGGCAACTTCCGCTGTTTTATCTGTTGAACCATCATCTACAATAATAATTTCTAAGGGTTGATAATTTTGTTTAATAATACTTTCAATCGCTTCACCTAAAAATTCTTCTCCATTGTAAACTGGAATAATGACACTAGCAAATAGTTGCTTTAATTTCATAATATTAGTTGTGATATTACTTCTGAAATTTGTTTAATATCCGTTCCTAAATTAAGATAAAAACAAGGAATTTGTCGAAGGAGATTTCCCATCAGTTTCAAACTTTGTCGTTTATCACCCGGTAGCTGAAATATTGAACTTGGTGCAAGAGCTTTTAATCCAGCGATCGAAGATGCTTCCTCAATATTAGTATCTATTTTTCCAGTTATTCTCGGAATTAAAACGGTTTTTAAGGGAAAACTGGATAAAATTTTTTGAGGAAAATACTCATAAATAAAATATAGTGCTTTTTCTCCCTCAAAGTGATCAGTATTACTACTGATATTCTTTAAAAAAGGCAATCTATCTAAATCATCTACATTTTTTTTCCCAGTACTATAAAGACTTAAAACTCTAGGAATAGGCTCTAATTGAACTAGACAATAGTCATCACTGGCATAAAATAATTCCGAATGGAGACAAGCTAAAGCTGTTGTCGATTTTCCTGAACCACCTTTCCCGACTAATAATACTCCTCCGTTGGGTTTTCCAACAGCCCCTCCATGACATAACTGTATTTTATATTGACTAAACCAAAAGTAAAAAATTTCTCGTAGGGGAGCACCTATTTCCCAATAAGGAATAGTATTTGGATCTTTTACCCAATAAATTCCTATTCCATTTTCTTTATCCAACATAGATAATCCAATAGAAGTTCGTCTAAAAATAGTGCAAAAACGATGATTATTAAAACCTTGAATTAATCCATCTTGCCCATAATCATCAATACTCCAAGGAGGTGAAGGCATTTTTACACCAGTGGATTTACTATCCCACAATAAAATTGTTAAATCAGGATTGTTGGAAATTCTTATCCTTAAATGTTCCAAAGCCTTTGTTAAGTAAGGAATAAGAGTATTTCCTGCAAAACGAAGTTTAACGGTTAAATTTCCTATTCTATAAAAGTACTCAACAGGATTACCTGAAATATCGATCGCTTCTTCTGATTTACGGGTAAATTCTGCAAAAAAAACGGATGGATTACTTATACTCATCAATGTGATAGTGTATCTATACTTGCTTGGAATTAGGCCATCCTGTCTCATCAACATCATGAATGGGATCTAATGTTAATAAATCTTGCATATCGGTATATTTTTGTAATTGAGGAATTTTAAATTCTAGTTTTTCTATATTCTCATTTCCTTCTGCTGATAAAGAATAATTAGTTTTACTCTGCGATCGCACCTTAGGTAAAGATAAAATAATATCTTCTTCCACTAATTGAGCAATTAGATTTTCAACACTTATTTCAATTTCTTTTTGACTACAAAAATATCTCTTAGATAAATCTGAAATAATTTCCTGATAAGATAATCCATTTTTAATACCATTCCAAATATCTGCTCCCGTATCAAGAAGGCTGTAATAATAACCTTCATCCAGATTAATAATCATAACTTCACCATCAATGGTTTCTTCAGCAATTTTTTTTGTATTAATTTGAAAACTATTATCCATTGTGATTCTAAATTTTTAATTTTAAATAAAAGGATTTCTATTAGTACCTGAGTTCAACGCAAAAATATTTCATTTAGGTAGCTATTACCTAATACCTAACAACTAATGCCTAATACCTTTTTATTCTCTTTTGTTTAATTCTTGACGCATCAAGTTTTCTACCTGCTCATATTCACTCATGATTTGCGATATAAGTCTAGAAGAATTTGTTAGATCACCTTTAATGATAGACAATTCGACTTCTTTTGATAAATCTGCTAATTTCATTGCACCTAAACTAGCACTACTAGATTTGAGGGTATGGGCATTTATTTTGATTTCGGAAAGATTTTTATTTTCTAAGGCATTGATTAAACCTTGAATTAATTTAGGACTATCTTCCAAATAAGCATTAATTAATTCGCTAAAAACTTCTTCAAAGTCTTCCTCTCCAATCATTTCTCTTAATTCTGCAATTACCCTCACGTCTAATTGAGTCATAGTTTTTTTAACTTCAGATTTTCTATGATCAATTATCTCTGAAACCGAGTTATTTTTTCTCAGATTTTTTAGTTTTTGTACTAAACTTTCCACTCTTACTGGTTTTGATAAATAGTCATCCATTCCTGCTGAAATACAAATTTCTCGATCGCCTTCCATAGCATTAGCCGTCATGGCTATAATACAAGGAGGATTGCCCTGAAAATTACCATAAGGAGTTTCCCAAAGAGTGCGAATTTGACGAGTAGCGGTTAAACCATCCATTTCTGGCATTTGCACATCCATCAGAATTAAATCATAGGATTGACGACGCAAAGTTTCCAAAACTTCCAATCCATTGGCTACCACATCGGCACGATAACCTAATCGCTTCAGAATATTGGTAATAACCTTTTGATTGACAATGTTATCCTCAGCAATAAGAATTTTGAGAGGAGCAATACTGGCAATATTATCATAAACTGAAGAAGTGGCAAGAGTATTTACAGACTTAAAATAATTACCCATATCCTCATGACAAATTTTAGTTAAAATGTCGGATAACTGAGATTGTTTAATGGGTTTACTTAAAGTTGCACTCCAATTAACTTGTTTTAAATAGTCTTGTATTTCAAAATTACCGATCGAACTTAACAGAATCAAAGGTAAATTTTTATAGGCAGGTAAAAGACGAATTTGTTTAGCTAAAGTAACTCCATCCATAGAAGGCATTTGCATATCTAAAATAGCTAAATCGAGGGGTTGCTGATTTTTGAGCAAAGATAAAGCGGATCTTCCCGAAGAAGTTAGAATAGGCTCCATACCAAGATTATTACATTGAATCATTAAAACCTGACGATTAGTGTCGTTATCATCGACAATCAACACCTTTTTACCTCGTAAAATTTCAGAGTTAGAAAGATGAGTTGTAGAGAAAAGATTAGATACATTAGTTTTAATAGTAAAACAAAACATCGATCCATCATCATTTAAGCGAGAAGAAACCACCCAATCAGGGGGGTAATTTCCCGTTACGTTGCCTTTACTTTCTACCCACATTTTACCACCCATCATTTCCACTAAACGCCGACAAATCGCTAACCCCAATCCCGTACCTCCATAGTTACGAGTAGTAGAAGCATCCACTTGAGAAAAAGCCTTAAATAATCTATCCATACGACTGGGAGGAATGCCAATGCCAGTATCTTTGACAGTGAAAATTAACTCATATTCTGTAACATGATTATTAATCGGTACGGAATTGTAAATTCCTACAGATAAAACAATTTCTCCAGTTTTAGTAAATTTAATACTATTACTGAGTAGATTAACTAATATTTGTCTTAATCTGGTAACATCCCCATTAACAGTAGAGGGAATTTCTGGGGGGATAAAATAAATTAACTCTAAATTTTTGCTATTAGCCTTTGGTGCCAATAAATCCAAAGATTCTTCTATCACTGTATGAATTGGGAGAGGTTGGTATTCTAACTCTAATTTACCTGACTCAATTTTAGAAAAATCGAGAATATCATTAATAATAGTTAGTAAAGTATCTCCACTGGTACGAATAATTTCCGCAAACTCTTTTTGTTCATCATTAAGAGGAGTATCTAATAATAATCCCGTCATACCAATAACAGCATTCATGGGAGTACGTATTTCGTGACTCATGGTGGCTAAAAATTCGCTTTTAGCCTGATTTGCGGACTCTGCTTGTTCTTTTGCTTGTTGTAAATCTTGTTCTACCTTAATTTTATCAGTAATATCAGTAATAGTACCTACTAAACGATAGGGTTCTCCATTTTCATCTAAATCTTTATTCCCCTTCGCTAAAATCCAGATATATTCATCATTACTATGTTTTATCCTATGAATATTTTGATATAAATCGGTTTCTCCCGACAAATAAGAATGAATATCTTGTAAGTTTTGTTCTAAATCATCGTCATGAATATTCTTAAACCAACTATTAATATTAGAAGATAAAGGACTATCCTGATAACCGATAATTCGCATCCATGTGGGGGAAAAATAAACTTCATTGCTGTTTAAATCCCAATCCCAAATACCGTCATTAGTACCTGAAATAGCTAATTCATAACGTTCGTCTTTTTCTCTTAATAATTTTTCGATCTCTTTTTTTTCTTCTATTTCTTTTTCTAATCTTATAGTGTTTAACATCAATTCATTAGTTCTTTCTTCTACTTTTATGGCTAAATTTTCCTTGGAATCTTCTAATTCTTTAAATTTTTCTTGCAATGCTTCAATCATCGATCGATAATTATTTGCTAAGATTTCAACTTCTTTAATTTCTGTTTCATCCCAGATAAATAGTTGATTATTCGTTATTTTATTAGGTAAATCTGTAGTAATAACAGCTAATCTATTTAAGGGTTTGACCAATTTTTTACTAATTTTATCGGCAAAGAAAAAAGCTATTATCATCACAATATATAAAATACCTAAAGAATTTATATAGTCTATCTGCAAACTTTCAATATATGGTTTACTTTCTAATTTTACTAAGATAGTCCAAGATAAGTTTTCACTAACAGGAATTTCTTTGACATAAAATGATTGACTCCATCGAGTCATAATTGGGGTTCCTTTTTTTATCGGCAACCATTGATGAATATTATTACCAACAAATTTAATTTCATAATTTTCTTTATCAATATTTGTCAAGTGTTGTTTATCATTATTTGCCGTAATAATTTTATTATTACTATCTAAAATAAACACAATAACATCATCTTGTAACTTATTAGTATTTAGAGCATTAGCAAGTTTTTCAATATAAATTGAGCCAAAAACTATACCTTTTAATTGATCATCTTTCAATATAGGATGAACAAGAGTAATATGAGCTATGTTATTATCTGGAAGTTTATGAATATCTATTACAGTAAATTGGGGATTTTTTTTAATCTTTTCAAACTGATTAATATTACTAACATCTAAACCAATTAAAGGTTCTTGCCTATAATTTATTAAAGGAGAGGCGGCAATAATAATACCATTTTCATCTGTGACATATAAATCTTGAAAATCATTAAAAATCCTCTTAAAAGTTAATAATTTATCTTGTAAAAATGCTTGATTGTTAATATCAATATATCCTATTTCTTCTAATCCAATTCTGCGAATATCATACCAATTTAATAGATTCGATCGCCATTCATTTGCCGTATAGTCAAGTTTTTCTATTATTACAGATTGAATATCATCGATTTTATTATAAGTATTAAAAATAGTTATGGTAAGAGCAGGAATTAGAACTAAACTAATTAACAGGTTAAATAAAGTTTCTTCAAATGATAATAAGATATTTTTATGGCGTAAATTAATTATTTTATTTAAAGGTAAATAATTGATCAATAAAATTGCGATTAAAGCATTTAAAGTAGCATTAATGGATTGTTTTAGTGCAACTAATATTACTCCTAAAATAGAAACTTTAAGAAGTATTAAGTAAAAAAATATAATAAAAGGAATACCAATAGTCACCCAATAGATAATATTAGCTGATATTAAATTTTTATTTTTTTTCTTCCAAAGATAACTTACAAAAATTGCTTCCAATATATATATAATCATTGCATAGGGATGTCCCCATAATGACCAGGTATAACTAGCACTAATTGTAGAGGCAACTATTCCCCATCTACTTCCATAAAAAAATATCGTTATCCAGACAAAAATAGTTCCAAAGAGAAAATCTATCCCAAAAAATAGAGGTAGTTTAAAATAATTCCCTAAATAGGCAAAAATGATTAAAATTAATAACGGAAGACTAACTTTTGTCTTACTTTGCATAGTTGATGAAAAATAATTAATAAATTCAACGATTACATCGATTAGTTATCAGTTTTTTACTGTTTAGTATTATGTTGATTTGAATAATAGACTTATTACAGAAATCAGAAAATCAGGAATAGATAAGGAGCAATAATGAACAAAATTGATAATTTACTATCTATAATTGATTTTAATTTTAATTCTCTAAAATATCTAATTTATTTAAAATTTTAAAGAAAACTTTTATCCTCAGATCTTGCACCAACCATAAAAGTTAGTTATCAAGATAAAAGAAAGTAGATAAAAAATAGACTATACTAACAATAATTGATTTTAACTGTATTAAAATTGATTTTCTCAAGTTTAATTGTTAAATACTCATATACTGACAGAATATCTTAATTATGTGAAAATATGGAATAAGTGAATAATGATTAATGAGATTTATGTTTATTATAATTTAACCTGAGTATTGTTTCAGGGTTTTTACTGAGAAATTTATATATACCTAGATGATGACAGTAATCGTCATTCAGTTTGAATTAAGAAATCAAGAGGAGAGAGATTTGTCAGTGAAATTAAATTCATTTGATCTTATGATCTTATTTTTCTGGATAATATCTTTAATGGAGATAAATAAATGATTTACCACAATCTACTAAAAAACGATTTTTAATGGCTTGTCGCCCCAATAACATTCTAAAGCCCATAACATCTCGACTCGTTAGGGTTAATTCAATATTCCATTGATGATTACCTAATTTTACTGTACTTATGATCACGGGCCTAATTTGAGTATGTCCTCCTGAATTAGTAACTTGTCTATATTCTAATAAAGGTGCAATACATTCGATCGTAGTATGGGTATCTCGTTGAAAAGGATGTACTTGAAACTTTACCATCTCTCGATCGTCTTTTTTGTAGGTATAGATATGAAAAGCGTGTAATGATGAAGTTCTAGCTCCAGTATCTATTTTTGCTTTAATTTTGTCAATTCCCAAAGTGGGAAGTCCTAAGTATTCTCGCCAACCAATGAAAGGTAATTGTTTTTTTGTTTGCGTCATTTTTACAAGAAAGAAAAAACGAAAAGAGGGCAGAAAATTAATACATTTCTAATCCCCCATTTCTTATTAATTTAATTTGCACAAGCAGTACATTCTTCTTTAAAAGAATCTCTTTGTACAATGCGTACATAATAAACTGCTTTACAACCCTTTTCCCATGCTAAAACTAATGTATTATAGATGTCTTTAGCTTTTAATGCTCTTTCCCCGTCATCACTGAAATAGACTCCTTGATTAAGATTAAAAAGTAACTCCATTGATATACCTGTATCAATCCATTGTTGAATGACGGCAATGGCTTTTACTACTTCATTTTGATGAAGGTGTTTATTTTCCTGATAAAACCAGGTTTTCTCTTTGATATAAGGGGGTGCGATGGGTACAGTACCTTTTGCCCATTTATCATAGAAAAAGCGACTATAGACGGGTAAAACACTGGCAGTGCAACCTTGCACTAAGGATGATGAGGTGTTAGGTGCGATAGCTGTAATATGAGAGTTACGAATTCCAAATTGTTGAATATCTTGAGATAATTGTTGCCAACGAGACTTATCATAAGCATTTTGTTCAAACCATTCCACAGATTTACTACCGATTAATAAGCCTTTACTCCAATCACTGCCCTCAAAGGCAGGATAAGCTCCTCTTTCCCTAGATAATTTCATGGAAGCCCAAGTGCAATAATAACCTATATCCTCGAATAAATTACTAATGTTCGAAAGACTACTATATCTCAACTCCCTTTTGGCTAACCAGTCGGCTAAACCCATAGCACCAACTCCAATGGTACGATAACGATCGTTATGAGCCTTAGCATCTCCAAAAGGTGGTAAAGTAATTTCGATCGTGTTGTCTAAAATTCTCACTGCTAAAGTGCAAATGGACTCCATTTCATCTTTTTCTAAATTGGCAAGGTTAAGGGATACTAAATTACAGCAGTGGGCATATTTATTAGGGGTAACATTTGAGAAGGATTCCGTACATAAGTTTACCCCCGGAATATAACCATCATGTTTATTCGGATTCGCCTTGTTAATAGCGTCTTTGAAAGCAAGATAAGGCATTCCAGTTTCTACTTGAGCCCTCATAATGTGTTTAAACAAATCTCTAGCGTTTACTTTTTTGTAGAGTTTGATTTTTGTGTCTAAGTTTTCTTCAATGAGACTATAGGCTTTTTCAAATTCCGCTCCCCATAGAGGCGGTAAGTCAATATCTAAAACGTTTTTAACTTCAAAAGGATCAACTAAAGTCCAATCTTGCTTATTTTGAACTCTACGCATAAATTCATCTGGTAAGATAAGCTGAGGGAAAACATCATAAGCCTTACGACGTTGATCACCATTTTCTGTTTGCATCTCCAAAAATTCAGGCACATCTAAATGCCATATATCTAAACCAACAGTTACAGCACCAGCCCTTCTACCCCCTTGATTAACAGCAATAGCCGTATCATTGAGTAATTTAATCCAAGGAATAACTCCCCCTGAAGCATTTTTCTTCCCCATTACAGAGCTTCCTGTTGCCCTAATTCTGGACACATTTACTCCTACTCCTCCACCATTTTTAGAAATTCTTGCAGTGTTTGTAATTTCTTGAAAGATACTTTCTAAATTATCATCTATACTAACGATAAAACAGCTAGTTAATGAACCATTAGGCACTCTTAAGTTAGCTAAAATAGGGGTTGCTAAGGAAATACGACGGGATGCGATCGCTTCATAAAATTGACGAGCATAATTCAACCGATTTTCAGAAGTTTCTACCATTGCCAACAATAGACTACAGGTGAGGAATGCTTCTTGAGGTAATTCTTGAGCCAGAAGATAGCGATTAGTCAATAAAACTGCCCCAGCATAGTCATAATCTAAATCCCAATCAGGATTAATCCAACTATTGGCAATTTCTAATTCTTCGGGGGAATAAATTAAGATACGTCGATCGTATTTCCCCTGTTCGACAAAATCTGTTACAGTTTTGCCATAATTACCATAGTTGTAACCTCTCGTAGCGAGACAATCTTTCCATAAACTCCAAATGTGCAACCTTCCAGCCACATAACGCCAGTCAGCTTGATCAAGATCACACATTTCTAAGGCACAATTAATTAAGTTATCCTGAATTTCCCTCGTGGTGATACCGTGACGCAAACGAGTTTTTAAACCAGATTCTAGTGCGATCGAATTGACATCTTTTCCATTACAAGCCCAATCGACTACTTTTCTGATTTTGGTGACATCGAGAGGAGCTGACTTACCATTTCTTTTAATAACCTCTATGGTTTTGTTAACACTCCCAACACTATGATTTTGACTACCATGATTTTCAATGTAAGAGTGACTAGAATTCGTACTTTGTTGCGTATCCAATAACATTACTTCTGCCTCGCTAATTTCGAGTATTTCTACTCAAAAAAAATTTTACTGGTGTTTAGTTCATCTCTTTTATACCATATATCTGGGGTAGGTTGTTACCTTCATACACTATATGTAGAAATTAGTCAATAAAATTTTTTGAAAAATCTTTAGAAAGAAAAAAATAACTTAGTATCGAAAATAACAAAATTAAAGGTCATTATTAAAGATCGAGGAAGAATATTTTTGATTAATTATTTCTTGACATAATCAACAATAACAGAAATTTTCTTAATCAAATCTTTAAAAAGTTATCCTTGAAAAAATATTTTTACATTAGATTAGCCCCTGTTTTAAAATTTATAATTCGATCGAGTATGTTAAATTTTGAAGATAAATAGGCAACTTGAACAAATATAGAGCAGAAGTCAGAAAAGCGTGTAACATAAAAACATTTTACTCATAGTGAAAAATATCTCGGCTTTTAGGTTTTAGGTTTCAGGTTAAGAAAAAACAATCAACTTTAAGCTATTCTGCAAAAAAACTCTTAATTGTTGCCTTAACCTTCAAAATAGTCAAAAATCATTAAACCCGACACCGACTACCTGCCACCTTTTATTTAGTTTTTATGTATTGGTGCAAGAGGTGAGTAATATGTAAGGGTTTCAGAATTTATCAATCTCCTGATTATATCGTTTATTGCTATAGGAGTTTTAAAATCAACTCTTGTTACTTTTACCTCTCATCATCGAGAATTTATGATAGAGGTGCAAGATCAAAATTTATTACTTATTACTTTATCTTTACAATCATTAGAAGTAGGATTTAACCACCAAAAGCGATAGGAAAAGCCAATTTTAAAGCGGCAGTAATCAGTAAATTAACTAAAGAAACGGGAAGTAAAAATTTCCACCCCAAATCTAATAGTTGATCTATTCTGACACGAGGTACTGTCCAACGTAATAAAATAGCAATAAATACTAAGAAATAGGCTTTCAATACCATCATGCTAATACCTAATGAAGCGGTGATTACTTGCAACCAAGCCGTATTTTCACTGACTCCTATCCAACCAGCAAGATTACTTAAAGGAATCGGGAATTCCCAGCCTCCTAGATATAACAACGCAAATACAAGAGCAGATAATACTAAGTTAACGTAAGAACCTACATAGAATAAACCGAATTTCATTCCTGCATATTCTGTTTGATAACCTGCCACTAATTCTTCTTCTGCTTCAGGTAAGTCGAAGGGTAAACGCTCACATTCTGCTAAAGCGGCTATCCAAAAGATTAAAAAGCCTACAGGTTGTCTCCAAATATTCCAGCTTAAAATTCCGTAGCTTGATTGTTGTTCTACAATGTCGATCGTGCTTAAACTATTAGACATCATGGCGATCGCCAATACTGATAAAGCTAAAGGAATTTCATAACTGATAGATTGTGCCGCCGCCCTTAATCCTCCCAAAAGGGAGTACTTATTATTAGAAGCATAACCTGCCATCAATAAACCAATGGGAGTAATACTAGAAAGGGAAATCCAGAGAAAAATACCAATATTTAAGTCTGTGATTACCAAATTTTGCCCAAAAGGTACGATAAGATAGGACAAAAATACTGGAATAACTACGATCGCCGGGCCTAAGGTAAACAATACACTATCTGCCTTAGCAGGAACAATATCTTCTTTAAAAACTAATTTAATACCATCAGCAACAGGTTGCAACACTCCCAAAGGGCCTGCATATTCAGGGCCGATACGTTGTTGTGCCGCCGCCGAGATTTTTCTTTCTAACCAAACACTAACTAATACTCCCACCGTTGCCCCAATGATCATAAGCCCTAAAGGTAAAGGAATCCAAAGGGTTTTTGCTAATTCTTGGGAAAGTCCAAAATCCGTAAGAGAAGTGATAAAACTTCCTTGTAAATCAATACCTGAGTTCATTTTTATAAGTAACTGATAATTGATAATGGATAATTAAGAGTTAATCTATTTCCAAATTATCCCTTTAATAATATAGCAAGGTATGAATCTGTGAGAATGAACTTTTGTGTTTAAAGAAGTTGTTAAGAATGTAGAGATTTTCTTTCAAAATTTTAACCACGAAAAAATATCTGCGATCGTTAATTTTAAATTGGTGATAAAATCGGGCATGGGTAATATATCTTCATCTCGATCGAAAAATGTCACTTTTTGAGGATAATAAGTGAAAATCGTTTTTTCTTGAGGATCAATAATCCATCCCAATTGACAACCAGCTTCAAGACAACGAAGAATTTTTTTGATAATAACACTCTGATTTTGCTCAGGAGAGAGAATTTCAATGATCCAATCCGGTGCAATGGAAACTACATTACCAATATCTCCATTTTCATCTCTAGGAATATGATCATAGGTTAAAACTACTATATCAGGCACGATCGACTTGCCACCAAAAGTACATCTTAATTCAGGAAAAGCCAACGCAACTTTTGTGGGTTTAACAACAAAATTAATCGCCGTTACTAACTCACCTTGAATAATACTATGTTTTCCTTGAGGCATCGGTTTTGAAATAATTTGATGATCAATATATTCTTGAGCCGGTTTTTGTTCAGGAAAAGTTAAAAATTCTTCCAAACTTATTTCTTTTTCAGCAATTAATGTCACCATAAAATCCCTGTTATATTTTCTCCATTATCATGACATCATAAGGATAATCTCAATTGTATTTTTTTTATTCACCTATAGTCTTATCTTACATTGAAAAATATTATTTGATGGGGAAATAGGTTGAAAAAATAAACCATTTTCCCGTGGAATTGTCTTTCCTATCCTCCCCGTTAAATCATTAAAAATTAAACGTCATAGGGCATTTTACCAGAGAATTTGAGAGTGACAGGTTCAGGATTTTTACCAATGTTTCTGTCTTTTTTACCGTAAGTTTCACGGCCTTCGTTAACTTTCTCAGGAAATACACCATCAGCAGGATGAAGATATTGGATTTCACCAGTAGGATATACACGGTAGATTTTATAATCTTCAATTTTGGGTTTGAATTTGGTGCGTAACTGAGTGCCTAAAGCTAAACATTGCTCTTTACGAGCAAAATAGAATAAATTTTCACCTTCATTCATAATAGCTGCGCCACCAGTAGGCATTTCAAAAACTTGCTCAGTTTTACTTGTCCAAGTAATAGCATATTTTTCCTCTCTGTCGGCTGCAGAAAGTAAACCGCCGGTGCTACCACCAAATTTAGGCATCTGTCCAGTAAGTTGAATTGTTTCGCTCATAGAGATATTGCTTTTATGGAAATCTATTTACTATCTAGGCAATGCTACCATTCCGATTAACTTTCTTGTGCATATTTGTTATGAACTGTAACAGTTTGTGACAAGCTGTATAAATATGTAGTTTTTATTGAAAAAGTTTTTGACAAAGGTAACTGTCAGATAACCAATAACAGGCAATAGTTTTAAGGTTTTATCTCTGTGGATAATTCATAAAAATTGGTTTCAGGAGGAGAAGCGAACAAATGTTTCATTTTTTCTAAAATTTTCTCATGGGTTTCGTTTTGATTTTCTTCCATGTCTTCCAATTTCTCCCACAATATCACCGCTATTCCTTCATCAGTGTTTGGTTTTTGTAATAGATATGCCCCTTTAAACCCTTTCGTATATGTTTTAACAGCTTCTTCAAATAATCTTTGAGCTTCAGGAAATTTACCGGGTTTGAAAGTGGCGATCGCCACATAACCATAATTGTGACGTAGAAAATCACTAAATTCTCGCATAATCAATGATTATAATAATTTTTAATCTATACTCTTTCTAATTTTACCCATTTTTGTCTCAATGATGAGCCTTTCATGAAAAGATAATTGCCATAACTATTAAAAAAAATGTTATGTAGCAATCCTAAATCATTTGTCAGAAATCAAATATTAGTCAATAATGCTAAATTTATTAATTATTAACAATAAGTTAGATGCTACGAGTTATTATTATCATCTAGGAAAATTATGATAAAAATTAACGACTTCTGTTAAAAAATCTTGGGTTGATTCATAGGGTAAAACATTACGTCCTTTAATTTTTTTAGCTTCAACGTTAGGTATATTTTTTTGATATAATTCTATTCTTTGATCTGGAGTTTCTTTAAATCCTTCTTTACTTACGCTAGTTGCTTTTTCTCCTATTAAAAGTAATATTTTTTGTTCTAATTTTTTTATCAATTTTGAATAATCTTTCCGCCAAAATCCTGCTAAAAATGAGTACACAGCATAACGATTTTGAGGCTCGATCGCTGCTTTTTCTAACATATCTAACCATTCATTATCAACATCTTTAGCCTCAGCAAATAGCTGTTTAATAGAAAAAGATTTAATAAAATCACGACGACGAGCATATTGATAAAATAGTGAACCAATAAAAGAATCAAAAAAGAGATTCCAAATAATTTCACTAATGCGAAGATTACCACTATTAATCATGATATTCCATGCGGGAGGACCGGATAAGATTAAACCTTTTATTAAATCAGATTTTAACTCTCCAGTACTCATATAAATTGAGATAGGGAAAGAAGCACCTTGAACAACTAAAATAACAGGTTTTTTAACAACATTATTAATGAAATAATTGATTTGATTTGCCCAATCTTTTGGATCATAAGCAACACGTGGCAAATCTGAACTACCACAGCCTAATAAATCGGGATTATAAATAGGTAAATTACTGTTTAAATCATTTTCAGCAGAAAGAAAACGTTGCCAAAAATTTCCAGATAAACCAACACCGATAGGATGGATTAATACTAAAGCTAAATTATCATCTTTGTCTGTATTATAGCTAGTATAAGCACATTTATATTTATTCCAAAAATAGTATTGAGTTGGGGATATAATTGTCATAGTTTGAATTGAAAAAATATAAGTTAAAATGACTCTATCTAATTAGAGAAATGGATAATTGGTTAATGTGCAAAATTACCGTTAAATGATTTTAATGGCATATTTACTTCTTCCTATAGCAGTAAAGAAGATGCTAAAATTAACCATTGCTATAGTGTAAATTAGATGGGTACATTAACACAAAATTTAGCAGAGGATTAGATTACTCTTGAAAGTTTCTCAAAAAATTCATTTTCAAGTTAAAACTGATTTGATTTATTTACAAGAAGTATTAGAAAAATTTGATTCAGTAAAACAAGATTGGGTAAATCAAAAAGACTGGTTACAATGTCAACTTGCTTTAGCGGAAGGTTTTACAAATGCGGTGCGTCACGCACATAAAGATAAACCTTCAGATACTCCTATAGATATAGAAATAAAAGTGACCGAAGCGGAAATTAATATTAAAATTTGGGATTATGGACAACCCTTTCAATTAACTTCCCTCGATAAAAAAAAATCCTCTGATTTAGCTGGAGGAGGTAGGGGTATTGAGATTTTACAAAAAATTGCCGATGAGCTAGAGTATGATCATCAATCTGACGATCGAAATTGTTTATTAATTAAAAAAAATTTGCTACCCTGACACCAGAGTAGCGAAATCTTGAGTAACAATAAAACAAATTTAAGATTAGGTTATTTATCGTCTTCTAATAAAGTATCAAAATCTAACTCTTCATCCTCACTACTGGCAAAAGGATCAATATCTTTATTATCAGTATCATCTATTAAAGCAGATAAATCTAACTCATTATCATCATCAGAATTATCAGATAAGTCTAAATCAAGATTAAAGTTATCATCAGAATTATCAGACAATTCTAAATCTTCATCAAACATCTCTACATCAGACTCTACAGAGGCAGAAGCGGAGGCTGATTCAGAAAAGGCATCAAAATTAAAATCATCATCAGAGTTAGATATTTCTTCCAATTCGTTATCTTCAGATAAGTCTAAACTTTCACTAAACATTTCAATATCTGAGTCAACAGTGGATTCCGATTGAGAAAAAGCATCCAGATTAAAATTATCTCCTAAATCGTTACTTTCTAACTCGATCGATTCGCTAAAGATTTCGACATCAGAATCATTAGTAATTTCAGATTCACCAAAAGCATCTAAGTTTAATTCTTCCTCACTAGCAAAATCTAAACCACCATCATCAAAAGAGGATTCTTCCAATTCCAAAGAAGGAGAAAAGTCTTCTTCCTCACTAGCAAACTCTAAATCACCATCATCAAAAGAGGATTCTTCTAATTCCAAAGAAGGAGTAAAGTCTTCTTCCTCACTAGCAAACTCTAAACCACCATCGTCAAAAGAGGATTCTTCCAATTCCAAAGAAGGAGTAAAGTCTTCTTCCTCACTAGCAAACTCTAAACCACCATCGTCAAAAGAGGATTCTTCTTCTAATTCCAAAGAAGGAGTAAAGTCTTCTTCCTCACCAGCAAACTCTAAACCACCATCGTCAAAAGAGGATTCTTCTTCTAATTCCAAAGAAGGAGTAAAGTCTTCTTCCTCACCAGCAAACTCTAAATCACCATCGTCAAAAGAGGATTCTTCTTCTAATTCCAAAGAAGGAGTAAAGTCTTCTTCCTCACCAGCAAACTCTAAATCACCATCGTCAAAAGAGGATTCTTCTTCTAATTCCAAAGAAGGAGTAAAGTCTTCTTCCTCACCAGCAAACTCTAAATCACCATCGTCAAAAGAGGATTCTTCTTCTAATTCCAAAGAAGGAGTAAAGTCTTCTTCGGGTGAAAATTCTTCTAGGGAGTTGTTTTCTTCCACCTCTAACTCCATTGTATCTTGCTCGAATGCTTCTGGAGAAGTAAAGGTATCTTCTTCTGGAGGAATATTTATATTAGCTATAGCTTCTCTGAGATTCTCAATTTGAGTCTCGTAATCTTCTATTTGTGACTGGTGAGTTGCCTGTAATTGTTCGATTTGAATTTGGAAAGACTCTTGTAGTTGAGCCTGTCTATCCGTAAATTCTTGAGTTTGTTGTGCCAATTCCTGTTCTAATTGGGCTACTCTACTATTATCGTCTTCTCCTATAGGTGTGGATAAAGAGGACAATTCTAATTCACTAATTCTACTTTGTAACTGGGCGATCGTGTTTTGAAGATTAATAATTTCGTCACCATTATTAGAATAATCCTCATTTTGTAAGGTATTTAGTTGATTTTGGTAATCTTGAATTTGTCCTTCGTAGGCTTTTTCAGTTTCAGCAATTTTACGATTAGTTTCGGCTTCATATTCTTGTCTAAGAGAAGCAATTAACTCTTGTTTGCGAGTTTCAAAACTTTCCTCTGCATTACGCAATGCTTTTTGTTTTTCATCTTCAATGACACTGTTATCAGTTTGATTCGGTTTTAAAATAAACGTAACTACTGCACCAATAACTATACCTATAATAGCAAAAAGGGCTTCCATTAATTTTCCTCCGTAATTTTTTTTATAAGAGTTTGTTATTTTACTTTTCTTATTTTGATCTAAAAGTATTATATGGACAAATTTTATTTAGGTATCATTTTTCGACAAATTAAGTGTTATTACTTAGTTTCTTGATACGCACTATAAACTCCCTTAACGTTATACCAATTAAGAAAGATTCGTGCTATCTCTAAGGCAAGTTGTGGTTTTCCCTGATTAATTAGCCATTGTAAAAAGGGTTTCATTGTTTCTTCGTTGAGTCTGCCTCCCAAAGAAAGAGTACCCCACAGCAGTCGATGTATCCATGTCATTTGAATCATCATTTTCACTTCATAGCTAGGATGTTTTTGATAGAATAATACTCCCATTTTTCCCCTTTCGATTTCTTTTTCTATCAGTTGCGGTATTTGCTGTAAATCAAAGGGAGGATGCCAATGATAACCTACTGCTTCAGGACATTTAATTAGTTTTAATCCTAACTTCTTCAATCTTACTCCTAATTCTAAGTCTTCCCAGCCATATTGATTAAACATAGTATCGAATAATCCCGCTTCTAGTAACCATTTTTTGGCAATGGCAACATTTCCCGTGGCAAAATAGGCGGCAGAAAAATCTGTTATTTTATAAGGTTCTGAGGTAGGATTGTCAAAGTTACAAGTGTTGATTACCGCACCATAGGTGAAAATTCGATCACCCAGTGCCGTTTTACCATCGTTTTTTTGGGCTTTAATAATAGCCTGACTATGGGCTTGTAAAAAAGATGATGTTACAACCAGATCGCTATCAATAAAAATAATCCAATCTCCTATGGCTTTTTCCACTCCTAGATTACGAGCAGAACCAGCCCCTTTGTGATTTTGAGTAAAAAGTTTAACGTGAGGTAAAGAGGCTTTTTCTTCGGTTAACCATGATATAGTTTGATCGGTTGATCCATCATCTACTACAATAATTTCATATTTTTCAATAAGATTACTATCATATTCTTGACTCTCCAAAGCAAGGAGACATTTTTGTAGAATCGGCAGACGGTTATAGGTAGGAATAATAACGCTAAAAAACACAGGCAAACCCCTTAATATTGAAGGTATTAGGTATTAGGTATTAGGTACTAGGTTAATTTTTGACTGCTTTTGATTAATTGATTTCATCTTGGCAAAATAAATTGAGATTTTTTTAATCAATTCTTTTAGCTAATTTCTAATACCTATCACCTTTTATTTTACGGTGGGCAGTTTATTCTGCGTAATAAATATCAGGTATTAAAATTGTTGAAGGAAACGTAAATCACTGTTGTATAATCGGCGAATATCGTCAATTTTGTGTAAAATCATCGCAAAACGTTCAACTCCTAATCCCGCAGCAAAACCACTATAAACCTCCGGATCATATCCTACCGCTTTTAATACATTAGGGTCAACCATGCCACAACCTAACACTTCTAACCATTTTCCTTGCCATTGTACATCAACTTCTGCCGATGGTTCGGTGAAAGGAAAATAACTGGCACGAAAGATTGTGGGTAAGTCATCTCCAAACATTTGTCGTAAAAACTCTTTGATTGTACCTTTTAAGTCGGAGAAGGTTAAACCCTTATCGATAGCGAGGATTTCTATTTGATGAAAAACAGCAGAGTGGGTAGCGTCAACAGTATCTCTTCTATATACTCTCCCCGGTGCTATAATCCTTAAGGGTGGATCGTTTTTTTCCATGTACCTAATTTGTACTGATGATGTATGAGTCCGCAACAAACTTCCATCTTCAAAGTAAAAGGTATCTTGCATATCTCTAGCAGGATGATCTTCAGGAGTATTCAAGGCGGTAAAATTATAATAATCACTTTCAATTTGTGGGCCTTCTGCGATCGTATATCCTAATCCTACAAAAATATCTATGACTCGATCGATCGTGCTTTGTAGTGGATGTGATTTTCCGATAGAATAACTAACTCCAGGCATAGTAACGTCAAGGGTTTCTGCCAAAATTTGACGGTTAATTTCAGCTTGTTGTAAATGCTGATGTTGTTTAAATAGAGTATCTTGGATATGATTTTTGATGTCGTTGGCAATAGCACCAATACGAGGTCTATCTTCGGCGGATAATTTACCCATTTCCTTTAAAATAAGAGACAATTCCCCTTTTTTGCCTAAATAGCTAACTCTTAATTCTTCTAACTTTTGTAAACTATCGATGGACTCGATCGTTTTTTGTGCTGTTTCTCCTAAAATATGTAATTGAGATTCTATATCAGTCATCATAAAAATCGTGAATAATAAATAATTTTTAGCTAATCCTTGATTGTACCTGAAGTTTGACTGCTCAATATTTGTTAATTCCTAATTCCTCATTTCTTCATGAGTTGCTGATTTTAGGATAAAATAAAGAGAGCATCAAGATATATTCCCTCAATTGATTTGACGTTATGCCCTTGCAAATTCTTGTTACAGATGATGATCCTGTTATTAGACGACTAATTAGAGATTGTTTAGAATTACATGATTATTCCGTTATTTTAGCAAGGGATGGGGACGAAGCATTACATTTAGCTCAACAATATCATCCTCATTTGCTTATTTCTGACATAAAAATGCCTCACAAAGATGGTTATCATTTAGTGAAAGAATTACGGCAAAATCCTCATTTTCGTTTGTTACCAGTAGTTTTTTTGACAAATAAATATTCCACTGAAGACAAAATTAGTGGCTATCAAGCTGGTTGTGATGCCTATTTACCTAAACCTTTTGAACCTAATGAATTAACTGCCATTGTAAGGCATTTATTGGAACGATCGCAAATTATTCAAGCAGAATTATTATATACGGAAATAGATAATCATTATCCTTTAGAAGAAGTTAATTATAATGACAACTCTCCTGAAATACTGAATAACAAAAATCTAAATTTTACCGATAGAGAAAACGAAGTTTTGAAGTTGTTAACAAAAGGTTTGTCTAATGTGAAAATAGCTGAAAAATTATATTTAAGCCCCAAAACGATCGAAAAATACGTAGGTAATTTATTAAGAAAAACTAACTCTAATAATCGCACAGAATTAGTAAGTTTTGCCTTTAAAAATAAGATTGTTTAAATTTTGATGAAAAATAACTATGATTTGGTTATAATTGGCGGAACAAAACACGCTTTTTTTTCAGCTGAATATGCAACAAAATGGGGTGCAAGAGTAGGGTTAATCATTGATGATGATTACTATTCAAATCAACATGATGAAAGTAATAATTTATGGTCGATCGAGTATAAAAATGATCTTTTAATATTAGATAATGATATTAATTATCATGAGTTTTTGCGGGAAAAAAAGAAAGTTATTGAAGATCAATATTTATCTCAATTAGAATTATTAGGAATTGATATAATTTTTAGTAAATGTCAATTTGTTCAGAACAAAAGTTTAACTTTATTGACAAATAGAGATAGCTTAAAAAGTTTTAGTTATTTATTGGCTATGACATCAGAACAACTCTTTTCTAAAAATAAAAAACTTAATAAAAATGATGGGTATTTAACAGTAAATGAGTTACTTTTTCAAAAAAAATGGGATGACTTACCAGAAGAATTAACAATATTTGGAGATGATATTACTGCTATTTATTTGATTAATAAATTATATCAACGAAAGAAAAAAATATCCTTAGTTTCTCCTTCTCAACAGATTTTACCCTCCGAAGATGAAGATATATCTTATCAACTACAATTATTTTTAGAAAGCAAAGGAATCAAAATTTATCTTAATAGTAAGAGTAATGCTTTTGGAATCGATCGAAGGAAGGAAAATGACAACATGAAAACATTGCGAGTCACAACTAAAAATTTGTGGGGAGAGGAGACACTGGAATTGACAAAATTAGGTATAAAAAATAATGAAGGTAAAATAGAAGTTAACTCAAAATTGCAAACTAGACATCAGCAAATCTATGCTTGTGGAGATTTATTAGGAGGATATTATTTAGATTCTTTGATTAAATATGAAGCTAAAATTGCTGTTAATAATGGTTTATTTTTTCCTTATCAAAAAATTAAGTATAATGAGATTCCTTATACCTTAAACACAAATCCCTCTATTCATCGATTAGG
Source organism: Geminocystis sp. NIES-3709 (assembly GCF_001548115.1). Taxonomy (GTDB): domain Bacteria; phylum Cyanobacteriota; class Cyanobacteriia; order Cyanobacteriales; family Cyanobacteriaceae; genus Geminocystis. Next base: position 2,173,743 of record NZ_AP014821.1, read on the forward strand.
ATATACCGAAAAACAGGCTAGATTTTTGTTGTCTGAAAGAATCAAAGTATTAAAAGTATTCTGTCTTTTAAAAACTCTAACAAATTGGGATCAAGATGTCACTTTTATTAAGATTATATTAGATAAAAATAACTACATATTAGGATTTCATTCTTTCGGTTTTGGTGTCGAAGAAGTGATAACAGCTATAACTTTTATTAAAAAGAAAAATTTATCTTTGAGTTATTTATTTAAAATCAGTTTTAGTAATAATAATTCTTATAAATTAATCGAAGAAATTGATAAATGTTGGAAAAAAGAAAATCAGAGACAACATCAGATTATACTAGACTTAGCAGAAACATTTTTTATCTGGAAACGTTCTTAATTTTATTATGCTTAATACAGTAGAAAAACAAGGTTATTTTATTGTTTTAGAAGGAATAGATGGAGCAGGTAGTACTACTCAAGCTGAGTTTTTACAAGATTATTTTTTAAAAAAAGACCAAAAGGTTATTATTAGTCCTGAACCTTCCAATGGCAAAATAGGTAAGCTATTAAGAGAATTTTTAGGTCATCAAAATCCATTTCCTAATCAAGATTTATATGATCAACAAATGGCTTATTTATTTGCAGCCGATCGACATTATCACTTGTACAATAATATTGATGGGGTGAAAAAATTAACGGCAGAAAATACCCATATTATAACTACTAGATATTATTTTTCATCTCTTGCTTATAATGCTAAAACAGAGAAAGAATTTGAGTTTGTCAGTTTATTAAATAAAGATTTTCCTCCACCAGATTTTTTAATTTATCTTGATATTCCTGTGGATGTTGCTTTAAAAAGAATTATCGATCGAGGTATACTAGAAATCTATGAAACAAAAGAAAAATTAACCCAAGTAAAAAATAATTTTGAAAGAATTTTAAATAACTATCCCTATAACTATTTAAGAATTGATGCAACAAAAAGTAGGGAGGAAATTCATCAAAAAATAATAGACTTTCTTTTTCCCTCAATTAAGAAATATTAATTACAAAAAATTTTGATACCATTCTCTCAGTAAAGTATTTCTGTACTTATTATTAACACGAAGATTGAGTTCTTGATTTATAAGTATTTCTTCTGTCTCCTACCTCCTATTTCCTACCCTCACCAAAAAACTTTTTCAGCAAAGTCTAATTAATCTGAGTTTGATAAAAGAATTCTTGAGGTTAATAGGTTTCAGGTGACAGGTTGCAGGTTAACAATTTCTTTGTTTAGATCAATTAATTACTTAATTTAATTTTGATAAAATCAATTTGAACAACTTTTTCACTAATTATTTACCTGATACCTGATACCTTATCTTAACCGATAATTTTATGTCGAACTGAGGTTAATTGTTAATCGCCATCGGTTTACGCCCTTTTAAGCCTGTCATTAACTTTAAGGCGAAAAGTTTTAAAGGTTGAATATGTCTCATCATCAATAACCCTAAACGGCGGATAGCGATAACGGGTAATAGATTACTAGAGAATAATCTATCTAAGAAATCGGTAAAACCTAAAATTGCTAAATTTTCTTGTTTTCGCCAGTTATTATAGTGATTTAATACCATTAAATCTCCGATGTCTTTTCCCTGACGAGAAGCTATTGTTAAAACTTCTGCTAAAGCGGCAGCATCTCGAATACCTAAGTTTAAACCTTGTCCCCCTACAGGATGACAACAATGAGCCGCATCACCAATTAGCGCCACTCTAGGTTTAACATAAGTCTCACTTTGCATCAATTGTACTGGAAATAGATTTCGATCGCTAACTAATTCTAATGTACCTAACAAACCTTCAGTATGATGTTCAAGACGAGAGATAAATTCAGATACAGGTAAAGATTGTAACTCTTTTGCGATGGCATGAGGAGCGCTCCACACGATTTGACAACGATTATCTGGTAACGGAAGAATACCCATAGGGCCAGTTTCCCAAAAACGTTCAAAAGCAGTATCATTAGTCTTAGCTGAGTGTTTGATAGTAAAAGCAACACAAGATTGCCAATATTTCCAGCCACGAGTTTTAATGTTTGCCTGTTGTCTAATATAGGATTTTGCACCATCAGCACCCACAATTAGCTTAGTTTCGAGAACTATTTCCTCTTGCTTATAATTGACTTTGACTATATCATAAGAATCTTTTTTATCTATACCAATGACACGGGCATTTTCTAACCACGTAATATCAGGAGATTTTAAACTTGAGTTTTGTAAGGCTGATAAAATATAAGAATGTTCGCCCACATAACCTAAATAATCGGTTTTTAAATCTTCGGTTTTAAATTTAACTATCAGAGGGGAAAAAGCATCACTGAGACGAATGTATTTAAATTTACCGATATAAGGAAAAATATCATCCCAAACCCCAATACCATCAAGAATTTTACTGCTTAAAATCGATAACGCATAGGCTTGTTTTCGACTCTTAGCTTGAGTTAAAGTTTGAGTTTCAATGATGGCGATTTTCAACCCTGTATCTTTCAACGCCACCGCTAAAGTTGTACCAACAATACCACCACCAACAATTACTAAATCATATTTTTGATTAACAGATACATTTGTTATAGAAGATGGTTCTTGATTCATAGATTAATAAGAATAGGATAATTTCGCCGAACGAGTGATTTAAACAAATTAATTACTTAATATATCTTAACACTCATTTATTTTCCTCTCCTTATTTCTTTTGGATGACACATACTAATTTATTTATTGTAGTTTTAACGATATTTATTTTTTGTGTCTCCCAGAGAGGTAGGAACAATGTTCTACCCCTACTATCTCCTACTTTTATGAAAAGACTTTTTCAGCAGATTTTATTTAATAAATAACATTTCCTGATAAGTAGGTAAAGGCCACAACTCGTCAGCAATTTCAGCTTCTAAAGCATCTGCATATTTGCGAACTCCATCCATCAACGATCGAATGGTTTTAGCATAATATTGAAGGTGAGCTTCGGTACTGTCAAAATCATGTTTAGTAAGTGCATCACTTAATTTATGAATTTCTGCCATCATAGAATCTGCTAACTCGGCAACGGTTTTAACGGTGGTTTTATCAACTTCGATGCCTATATTTTGCAAACTCGCCATAGTAGAAGTCAGGTTAGATAAATACTTCATTGCCGAAGGATAAATAGTCGTTTTTGCCATGCTAATAACTAATTTAGCCTCAACTTCGATCGAGAGTAGATATTGCTCTGCATAAACTTCAAAACGGCTTTCTAATTCGACGGGGGAAAGTACACCTGTTTTTTCAAACAATTCCTCAATATATTTTTCTCTTAACACAGGTAAAGCATCAGCAGTGGTAGGTAAATTAGCCAAACCTCTTTCCTCTACTGCCATTTTATGCCATTCGGAAGAATAACCATTACCGCCAAAAACAACGTTCCCGTGTTTATCCATGATTTCCTTGAGGATTTTCTCGATCGCAGTATTTAAGTCTACGCCTTTGCTTAATTCCGCTTCTAATTCTTCAGCAATCCAATTTAAAGAGTCCGCTAAGATGGTATTCATCGCCACAAGAGGCCCTGCTACCGATTGTCCTGAACCCACAGCACGAAACTCGAAACGATTGCCAGTAAAAGCAAAGGGAGATGTACGATTTCTGTCACCCGGATCCATGGGAATCTCTGGCAAAGTATCGACACCGATATTCATAGTTTGGGCGGCTTTTGAACCTTTGATTTCTCCATTACGGATTTGCTCAAATACATCCTCTAATTGTGAACCTAAATACACAGACATAATAGCAGGAGGAGCTTCATTAGCACCAAGACGATGATCATTACTAGCCGTAGCTACAACTGCTCTTAAAAGAGGCCCATATTTATGAACACCTCGAATTACCGCACCACAGAAAACCAAAAATTGTGCATTAGCGTGGGGTGTATCACCCGGATCTAATAAGTTACCTTGAGTAGCATTGCCCACAGACCAGTTAACGTGCTTACCTGAACCATTAATACCTGCAAAGGGTTTCTCATGAAGTAAACAGATAAAACCATGTTTTTTCGCCATTTTACGCAAAATTGTCATAGTTAACTGCTGATGATCTGTTGCAACATTAGCCGCTTCAAAAAAGGGTGCAAGTTCAAATTGTCCGGGCGCGACTTCATTATGACGAGTTTTAGCGGGAATCCCTAAACGGTACATAGATTCTTCCACATCCTGCATAAACACCTGTACTCTTTCTGGAATAGCACCGAAGTAATGATCATCAAATTCCTGTCCTTTCGCCGAGGGTTTACCAAATAAAGTTCTTCCTGCTAACAGTAAATCTGGACGACTATGGGCAAAGTTGGCATCTACTAAAAAATATTCTTGTTCCGCTCCACAACTGGAATTGACGGGGGCTATATCTTTATGTCCTAATAATTTTAATACTTTACGAGCGGCCTTATTCATAGCAGCATTCGATCGAAGTAGAGGAGTTTTTTTGTCTAATGCTTCCCCTGTCCAAGAAACAAATACAGTAGGGATACAAAGAGTCACACCATTATCAGTTTCCATCACATAGGCAGGACTGGTGACATCCCATGCAGTATAGCCTCTAGCTTCAAAAGTCGATCGAATACCACCATTAGGGAAAGATGAGCCATCGGGTTCGCCTTTTACCAAAACTTTACCAGCAAATTCAGAAATAACAGAGCCGTCACCTTGCACTGAGACAAAACCATCATGTTTTTCAGCAGTGGAGTTAGTGAGAGGATAAAAAACGTGGGCGTAGTAAAGAGCTTTTTTCGAGATTGCCCAGTCTCTCATAGCTGTCGCCACCACATCGGCGATCGAAACGTCAAGAGGTTCGCCAGTTTGGATGGTTTTTTTTAGAGATTTAAAAATATCTTTAGGGAGGCATTCTTGCATTTTACTCAAAGTAAATACATCTTTTGCCCACATATCTTCTAGCCGTTTGGGAGTATTAAACGGTTTGATTTCTCGATTTGTGATTTGGCTAATAGCTTGAACCCGTGAATTATTTCCGCTCATAATTACTTTTTTTTGAGATAATACTTCACTCTAGTAACTAAGGGGTTTTGTAAAAGTCCATCAAGAACAATTTTATTGTCATTTTCGGATTAATAGATAAAGGTTAGATGAAAAAACACAGAATTGACTCCCATTGGATTGACCTTTTCAGGAGAAATTAAACCAATAGGTTTATTAAGTAGTTTAAATAACGAAAATATCTTGATTACTCATGGTTGTTAAACCAGTATTTAAAGTCGCAATTTGTGTCGCCGCCGTTGCACCGCTACCATCGACATCAAAGAATAATCCGCCATTACTAGAGTTATAAATGAAACGATCGCTTGAAGTAGTTGCTGATGAACCAATATGAAATTGATTGACGGGTAAAGTTCCCAAGGATAAACCACCACCAAAACCATTACGACGAATCAAAATACTATCATCAGTAATGTTAAAATCGGTAATTCGATCGATTCCCTCATTAACAGAATTAAAGAGGAAGAAGTCAGTATTAATACCCCCAGTGAGATTGTCATTTCCTAATCCACCTGTTAGAGTATCATTACCACCACGACCATTTAAAGTATCATTTCCATCACTACCGTTAAAACGATTATCATAGTTATTCCCTGTGAGACTATTATCAAGGGTGTTTCCTGTACCATTAAGATCTTCTGTTCCTTCTAAGATAAGATTATCTACATTATCAGTCAAAGTATAAGCAATGATCGATCGAACTGTATCGATACCTTCGTTTAAGAATTCTACTACTCGATCGTTGGTATTATCTACATAAAAAATGTCGTCTCCCGTACCACCAATCATCGAATCCTCACCAATACCACCGGTTAAAGTATCATTCCCACCACGACTATTTAGGGTATCATCTCCATCATTACCGTTAAAACGATTATCGAAGTTATTACCTGTGAGAACATTATCAAGGATATTTCCTGTTCCGTTACTATCTTCCGTACCTTCTAAGATAAGGTTTTCTACATTGTCAGTCAAAGTATAAGCAATAGTCGATCGAACTGTATCGATACCTTCGTTTAAGAATTCTACTACTCGATCGTTGGTATTATCTACATAAAAAATGTCGTCTCCCGTACCACCAATCATCGAATCCTCACCAATACCACCGGTTAAAGTATCATTCCCACCACGACCATTTAAGGTATCATCTCCACCACTGCCGTTAAAACGATTATCAAAGTTATTACCTGTGAGAACATTATCAAGGATATTTCCTGTTCCGTTACTATCTTCCGTACCTTGTAGAATTAGATTTTCTACATTGATAGTCAAAGTATAGCTAATATCCGATCGAACTGTATCAATACCACCAATACTAGCAAAAGTGTTAGTTTCATTTACCACATCTGTAGCAATGTCAACATAATAAAGATCTGAACCATCACCACCCATCATATTATCAACACCCTTACCTCCGTTCAGAATATCATTACCAACACCACCAGTAAAAGTATCATTTCCTGCCCCACCTGTTATGGTGTCATTACCTTTACCTCCATTGACACTATAATTACCTGAAGTGGTAGGAAAAATAGTAACTTTATCATTACCGTCTCCTGTATTAATTATATTCGTCGCACTGGTTGTTGATGCAGTTATAATGTCTGAACCTGAACCAGTTGTAATAATTTGTTTCCCGGCGGAGGATATTGCTTTTACGACAACGTCATTGATACTCGTACTGGTTATAGTTTGTGCTCCTCCAGCAGATGTAGCTGTCACCTCAGTAAGATTTACACCATTACCACTACCATCACCAATAGTCTGCGCACCAGCACCAGTAGTGGTTGCAAAAACTGTGTTAAGACCAACACCTTTAATATTTAGTGCTCCTGCACCAGATATTGCTTCTACGGTAGTAGCACCTGAACCCGTTACAATATTTTGAGCACCAGCCCCAGATGTTGTTTTGAGTGTAGCAACACCAGTGAAAGTTGTCATGGTAATGTCGATCGCACCTGCTCCAGAAGTTGTTGTTGTTAATTCTACGCCGTTAGATGCGAATGCAGTTTGAAAATTAACACCCGTCGTAATAGTTTGTGCGCCATTACCCGTCGTATTAATCTCGATATTTTCAATATTTTTTAGATTAGTCCATAGATTATCTGGTGGTGTGATGGCAACATCCAAAAGATGGTCAAGATGTAGTGTATCTATGCCTTTATCACCATTGAGAAAATCGTTTGCACCAAATGTATCGGTTACGGCACCATCATAAGTCCCATTAAATGTATCATTACCCGTGGTGCCAATAAGATTATCCCCGTTGATAGTTAGCGTATAAGTAGCCATGATCTTTTCTCCAATTCAGTAATATTTTTTACCCTATAGTGAAGGTAAAAATTTAGTTTAAGGCTTCCATTCTTGTGCCCGATAATTTACTTTTTTTATGGATTCAGATTGATGGGTGAACTGAAAATTTAAGTAAATGTAACTATATGAATAGTATATCATTATTTATCTTAATTTAACGAAAAAAAAGAATACTATAGATATTTTATTGCTTTATATATTATTAAGAATACAAAAAATGAAAAGATTATAAGTTGACAAAAAAGCTATGAAAATAGAAGCTATAATAATGTTTAGTCCTAGTTAAGATACTTTTTAATAATATTTTTTAATATATAATTTTGAAAAAAGTTTAATTTAAAATATTTATCAACTAATAAAAATATAGTTTTGAACATGATTTTAATTTTATAAATTTTTTATTCAAGACTAAAATAGTTTATAATTTCTCTAGTTTTTTTTATTTCATATAATTATCTACATACTTTTTCTAAATTATTTATAAATCTTTTTTTTCGGGATTTTGAGATTATTTATATTCTATTTCTACTCAGACACCGCCCTTTATCTTTACCAATTTTCTTTGATAAGCTAGTTTGCATTTAAGTAGAATGGGTAGGGAAAAGGGAAGAGTTAAGAATTTGAGAAATTTTTAAGGATTAGGAAAAAATGTAAGTTAAATGCGTCTTAACGGTACTTTGAAAAATTTTGGTGCAAAAATAGCTTCAAATACAGTCAGAGTAAGGGATTTAGGTAGAAGCCATAAAAACGGCTGAAACTCTTGGTATAAAAGGAAAAGTTATCGTGCGCTCTGCGTGCCTTTGGCATCGATGTAAAATCTTTGATTTATAACGATTTGAGACTCATAGTTTAATATTTTTAGTTTAAGTACCGTTAACTTAGAATTGACGCTCTGATTTAGTTAGGTAAAATTTGTTGATCAATGAGCAACTTCTATACTCTGTTTTTTAAGTTGAATAGCAGTTTCGAGTAAAGAGTCAGCAAAGGCGATCGCTTCCTCAGCGGAGTTGCCTCCTGTAAGTTCTGCTAATTCATCTCTACGGTGAGTTTGATGTTCTAAATGAGTGACTTTAACAATAGTTCTTACCTCTTGATTTTCTTCTGTTTGAATTAGGTGCTTTTCTACTCTAAAATGATCATCAGCCATGGCTGCTATAAGGGGTTGATGAGTAACACATAATACTTGATGTTGAGAACTAAGTTTATGTAACTTTTCAGCGATCGCTTGAGCAACTTTTCCTGATACTCCTGCGTCAATTTCATCAAAAACTAAGGTTTTAGGATTAATTTGAGTTTGGGTAAAACAAGACTTGAGAGCCAATAGAAAACGACTCATTTCTCCTCCTGATGCAGTGATAGCTAACGGTTGTAAGTCTTCTCCGGGGTTAGGACTAAAATAGTATTCCACATGATCTGCTCCCATACTATGGGGATTTACTGCGGTTACTCGACACTGAAACTGAACTTTTGCCATACCGAGAGGTTTTAATTCTTGGGTGAGTTGGGTTTCTAGTTTTTTGGCAGAGGCTTGTCTTAATTGACTTAATTTAGTGCATAATTTTAGTAATTTGTCATGATGGGCTTGAAATTCTCGCTCTAACTCGTCAATGGATTTACTGTTATCGGTTAATTCTGTTAACTCTTTTTTCAAACTATCATAGTATTCGATGACATCTCCTAATTTTGGTCCATATTTACGACAAATCCGCTTTAATAGTCTAATACGTTCTTCTACCTCTTCTAAACGCTCTGGATCTGCTTCTAAACTAGCACCATAACTATAAATTTGTTGTCCTGCTTCCACTACCTGATTTAAAGCCTCTTGGATAATTTCGAGGATAGGGTTTAATTCTTTGTCATAATTAGCCATATCCCTGATAATAGGCTCTGCTTTCGCTAAAATATCGGTAACGGCTGGATTTTCCTCCGAATCACTTTGATAAAGTAGCTGATAGGCTTGATAGCTTAATTGTTGTAATTCTACCACATGGGTAAGTCGATCACTTTCAATCTCCAAGTGTTCTAATTCGTCAGCAGATTGTAAATGAATAGTTCCTAATTCTCTGATTTGATGTTGAATAAGATCAAGACGTTGTAACCTTTGTTGTTCCGATTCCCGACAATGTTCTAATGCTTCTTGTGCTTGTTGAGTCTCGATAAATGAACGATTAACTAATTGTCGTTGAGTAATTAATTCTTTACCGCCATAATCATCTAACAAGTCTCTTTGACTACTGGCAGACAATAGTTGTCCTGTTTCTCCTTGGGCTGTAACTTCTAAAAGTCGATCGCGTAGCTGGGTTATAATTTGCTTATTGACGACAACTCCATTTACTCGACATCGAGAACGAAAATTATCTTTACTAAAAGTTAGCTCCCGACTACAAACTACTGTATCATCATGGAAAGGCTCAACTTCTTGAGATTCCAACCATGTTTCTAAATCAGGATAGGTTTGAAAACTGGCTTCTACGATCGCTTTTTTTGCACCAGTGCGAATCATTCTTTGATTAGCTTTTCCCCCTAACACCACGTCAATGGCATCAAGAATAATGGATTTTCCTGCACCAGTTTCTCCCGTGAGAACATTTAAACCACTGCCAAATTCTAACTCTATATGATCTACTAAGGCAAAATTATTGATGCGAATAGCAATTAACATTTATCAGCAACGGACATTATCGAATATCTCTCTATTGTATAAGCTAAAATGGAAGATATAAAAACATCCAGTATTCACAATCAAAGTTTATGACACAAGCAGTAATCTCTAATCACGGTATCCAATTAACAGAAAATGCCCTCAAACACGTTTTAATGTTAAAACAGCAACAGGGTAATGAAAATCTTTGTTTACGGGTAGGCGTTAGACAAGGTGGTTGTTCTGGAATGTCTTATATGATGGATTTTGAAGATGTCAATAATATTACGGAACATGATGATACTTTTGATTATGAAGGTTTTAAATTAGTCTGCGATCGAAAAAGCCTATTATATTTATATGGATTAGTTTTAGATTATAGTAACGCTATGATTGGGGGTGGCTTTCAATTCACTAACCCTAATGCAAATCAAACCTGTGGTTGCGGTAAATCCTTCGCCGCCTAATCAGAAGTAGGAAGACAAGTAAGTCGAAAGATGGACAAAAAGAATTAATCGTTTTCAATTCTCAATTTTCAATTTTCAATTCTTAATGTTATGTTTCCTTTTTATGCACGAAAACCAGAACTTAAAAAACCATCTCTACCAATTGTAGATAAAGATATATCTCCAAAAGAGAACCTAAAACCGAAGTATAAAATCCCTTATCATTTTCAAAAAAATAGTATTATTACTTACTCACAATCTGAGATAAAAAAAGAGTTAAAAAAGTATCCCGGATTATTAAAAACTTTGGGTCATGCTTATCAATATCAAATCATTTTTGTGAATGAAGATCAAGAAAAACAATATTGGTTTTGCCGTAACTTGGAAATGGTAATGCCTTTACTTAAATATTTAAAGGAAAAAAATTGGTCCGTAGATTGGCAAGAAAAACCTTTTATTGTCAAAGATTCTTCTTTGAATTATTCGGTTCGCCATCAATGGTATTAATATTTATTAAGATTAAGACTATTCTCAACATTGATTCTTTAATTCAGCTTAGAATGTAGTTTTAGACACAAAAAGTCAACCCCCTAATGGATGTATTTTTAGGTTTTCTGTGTAAAAATAAAACTACAAAAAATGTTGCAAAAAGAATATATTGTTAACGATTCGATTGTATTAATTAATAATCCTTGGCCAATTTTATTTGTAGGTGAAAATAATAAACTTTGTCAACGATTAAAAAAAGATTGTGAAAACATCGTTTTTCTTCATAGAAATTGTTTTTTATTGGAAACGAAATACTCGATCGACACAGAAAAGTATTTTAAAGAAAATATAAATATTCCCTTAATTTTTTTAATAATTGAAAATCCTGATAATCTTGAATTTTTTTTTAATAAAAATATCGGTAATATATTAGATTATCCCACTCCTAAAATTATTGTCTTTTTCTCACAGAAAAAATATAAGTGGAAAGAAAAAATTTTAAATAATAATAATGTTTTTGATTATATAGTAATAGAAAAACTCAATTTTGATACCTTAGAGAATAAAACAATCACGGCTCTTAAAACTTATCAAAAGGATATAAAATATTTTAATTATCAAGGTCAATTATTAGAAAATAATAATAATCAAGAAGATTTTTGGCAAAAACTTTTATATATTTTCCCCATTGCTTTATTAATTAAAAATTCAAAAATAGACAATATCGATCGTAAAATTTTATGGAAAAAAAACAGTAAGATTTTATTTGGTATTAATCCAGAAAAAACCATTAATAATACTGCTTATGATCTATTTTATTCGATGGTAGAAAACAGTAAAGAAGGAATCTGTATTTTTTCAAAAAAAGGCAGTATTTGGCTTGTTAATCAACCGGTGATGAATTTATTAGATTGTCAAGAACAAGACTTAATGGGAAAATCATGGTTAAAATTTTTGAAACAACATACAAAAAATAAAGATTATTTGAGGAAAAATTATCAATCTTGTCAACAGTTGGAATATGAATTTCAAAGAAATGATGGTAAAATTGTTCCTTTAACTATTTCCTGTAATCCTATTTATGATTCTGAACTCCAATATGTAGGAAATTTAGTAATATTAACAGAGACAAAAAATGTAAAAAAAATGGGAGACAACATTTTACATAGTGAAAGACAATTAAAAGAAATTACCGCATTAGTACCCGGTATGGTTTTTCAATTGGGATGTGATTTTGAAGGACGATATTTTATTACTTTTGCCAGTAAAGCTGTTCAAGATATTTTTGAATTTACCCCAGAAGAAGTAATCCAAGATGTCAATAAAATTTTTAATTTAGTTGACTCAGATCAATTATTGGAATTTTATCAAGTAATTGAGTTATCTCGACAATATTTAACGGAATTTCATTATGATTATCAAATAAAAACCCCTAGTGGGAAACATAAATATATTCGAGTTAATTCTTTACCTCAAAAATTGCCCGATGGTAGTGTTATTTGGAATGGAGTTGCGATCGATATTACCATAGAGAAACAAAGAGAAGTTGCTTTAAGAGAAAATTCTTTATTACAGCGTGCTATTAACTCTATCATGCGCAAAATGCGCGATAGTATCGATTTTCAAGTTATTTGTGATACCACTACTGCTGAAGTTAGAAATCTTTTAAATTGCGATCGAGTGGCAGTATATAAGTTTAACTCGGAATGGGGGGGCGAATTTGTCTCGGAGAATGCCAAACCCGGATTAATGACTGTGGTAGGTGACAAGGTAAAACGGGTATGGAATGATACTTATTTACAAGATCATAAGGGTGGAAGGTATCGTCACGGAGAAAGTTTGACTGTAAATGATGTAAATTTTGCTAATTTTGCTAAATGTCATCTTGAATTATATCAACAATTTAATATTCGCTCTTTTTCGACCATACCAATTTTTTCTGGAAATGAATTATGGGGTTTATTAAGTGCTTATAATAATAGTACTTTTTCTTGGCAATCTCGACATCTAAATCTTTTAAGAAAAATATCTAGTCAACTAGGTATTGCCATTGAACAAGCAGAGTTATTTTTAAAAATTCAAAGACAATCTCAAGAATTAAAAATAGCCAAAGAAGCCGCCGAAATGGCAAACATCGCCAAGAGTGAATTTTTAGCAAACATGAGTCATGAAATCCGTACGCCCATGAATGCTATATTAGGTTTTGCTAATTTATTAAAAGATTTAGTTAAAGATAATAGAGCGAAAAGTTATCTTAATTCTATTACTTCTAGTGGTGAAACTTTAATGTCATTAATTAATGATATTTTAGATTTATCTAAGATTGAAGCGGGGAAAATGCCCATACAATATGAAGTAGTTAATTTATATAGTTTACTCCAAGAAATTGTTAATATTTTTTATCTCAAATCTCAAGAAAAATCCTTAGATTTAATTTTAGAAACTAAAGATTATATTCCTGAAATAATTATTTTTGATGAGATAAGATTAAGACAAATTTTATTTAATTTAATTGGTAATGCAATCAAATTTACTGATAAAGGATATGTGAAGATTATTGTCGGCAATAGTGATAATGTTGATGATACTATTTCTAATTGTGGTTTTTATATCACGATCGAAGATACAGGTATTGGCATTCCAATGAAAGAAATCGATCGTATTTTTGAATCTTTCACTCAACAAGATGGACAAAGTACTCGTAAATATGGAGGTACAGGATTAGGATTAACCATCACAAAAAAATTAGTTACCATGCTCAATGGTAATATTAAAGTAAAAAGTAAGGTAAATAAGGGTAGTAAATTTACTGTAGAGTTTCCATCAGTTGCTTGTAGTGTTTTGCCTCAAGATAATCTCATTACTTTGTTAGATAATAATTTAGATCAATTTAGCCCCAGTCGAATTTTAGTAGTAGATGATACTCCATCAAATTTAGACTTAATGGCAGCTTATTTTGCCGATACATCTCATCAATTGATTTTTGCTGATAATGGTAAAGATGCAATTCAAATGGCTATGACATATCATCCAGATTTAATTTTTTTAGATTTAAAAATGCCAAATATTGACGGTAAAACTACCGCACAATTATTACATGGAAATGAGGTAACAAAAAAAATTCCGATTCTTGTTATCACCGCTTCGATAAATTCCCAAGATAAAAAAGAATTAGAAAATTTTGTACAAGGTTTTTTATATAAACCTATTAGTCGTCATAATTTAGTTTTAGAATTAAAAAAAGTATTAACTGGCGATGAAAAAATATCTATGGATTCTTCGATGGATAATTGTTCTAAGATAGTTGAAAATAATGAAGATATATTGGATTTAATAATGAAACTGGAAGATGTTTATATGGAAAAATGGCACTCCATACAACAAACAAAAATTACTGTAAAAATTAGAAATTTTGCTAATAGTTTAGAACAAGAAGCCCTAAAATATAAGAGCAAAATTCTATTAGATTATGCCCTAGTTTTACAAGATCAAATTAATTGTTTTGAAGTAGATTTATTAGAAACAACATTAGCTAGTTTTCCTGATGTTATTCAAAAAATTGTCTTATCTTATTAACGATTAAGTTTATAATATTTTTCTATATAGCCTTTTAATACTACGGTTATAAAAGAAAAATGAATCTCAGATTTTTCACTTAAAGAGAAGTTATTTTTTTATTCACACAACAAAGCTATATTCTATAGCAATAGACAAGTTATTTAGGACATCTTCAAAATATTCGATTGTCATTCTGACTGAAAGGAAGAATCTCGAAATGTCAATCCTATTATGACGACTCTTCTTCTTTCTTCTTATCTTCCTTTTGTCTCTTAAAATTCTCTTACTGAGGGTTTGCCATCAATTATTTCTCCTACCAATATCACGTCAGCTACTCCTACAAATAAGCCATTTTCTAATACCCCCGGAAGGTTATTAATTTTCATTTCTAACTCCGCAGGATTATCAATACGATCGAATTTTACGTCAATAACAAGATTACCTTGATCTGTTACCACAGGGCCAGCTTTTTTGATACCCATTCTTAACTCTGGCTTACCCCCTAACTCTTCCAATTGACGCATTACCGGAGTTACAGCCATAGGAATTACTTCTACTGGTAATAAAAAAGTAGAACCTAACTCATCTACCAATTTACCACCATCTACCACTACTATAAATTGATCCGCTAAACTGTCAACTACTTTTTCTCTAGTATGGGCTGCACCACCGCCTTTAATCAAGTTTTTATGAGGATCAACTTCATCTGCACCATCAATTGCGACATCTATATGATCGATCGCATCCAAAGTGGTAAGAGGAATACCATATTTTTTTGCTAAAACTTCAGCTTGAAATGAAGTTGGAACACCTACAATATTGGTTAACTCACCATTAGCTAGTCTTTCGCCGATGTATTGAATAGCATAAGCCGTAGTTGAACCTGTACCCAATCCTACGATCGTGTTTGATTTTACCTTAGAAGCAGCTATTTTACCCACTTCTTGTTTCATTATTACCACTGGATCCGTACTCATAATTAAACTTTTTTTATAATTGAATTAACATCTCATCATTATCTGTGATTCTCGATCGATTAACAAGAAATCCGGATTATACAGCTAATAAATATGGAAAGATTTCTGCTCAATCTTTATAGTTTTGAATCAATTATTCTCACTTTTTCCAATTCCCTCTCTTTACCGATAGTTTTATGGTTCACTGAGGTTATATAAAAAAGAAAAAGGGAACAATATTAGTTAATATTCGTCCAAGAAATTAAGTTTTAACTTTAACTATTTTCTATATATTTAATTATTGTGTTTAAAATTAAACGAAAAATTCTATATCCTTTTATTTCATTTACTTTAGCCTTAACCTTGATCCTTACTAATGTAAAAGTTAGTAATGCAGTTCCTTGGGGTGAATTGATATTTAGAGGGATACAAGCTATTCAAATTAGTAATTTGAGCGATCAGCAAGAAGTAGAATTTGGCAATCAAATACGTCAACAATTACTATCTCAAAATAAGATTCAACTTTATCGTAATGAAGAGTTATATCGTTATGTTAATAAAATTGGACGTAGATTAGTCGCTGTTAGTACTAGATCAAATTTACCTTATCGTTTTGAAATTGTCAACAATCCTCAAGTAAATGCATTTGCCACAATGGGAGGATTTGTTTATCTTCACACTGGTTTAATTACAACTGCCTCGAATGAAGCTGAATTGGCTAGTGTTATGGCTCATGAAATTGGTCATGTAGTTGGTCGTCATTCTCAAAAACAAATGCGTCAACAAGCTATTACTCAAGGTTTATTAACGGCGGCAGGGTTGGATAAAGCAAGTGTTGTACAATTGGGAGTAACTTTAGCTTTAAATTTGCCTTATAGTCGTCAAGACGAGTTTGAAGCTGATGCTTTGGGGTTAGAAATGCTCACTTCTGCTGGTTATGCCCCAGGTGCAATGGTTGATTTTATGCAAAAATTAGGAAAATCTGGAGGCCGAGTACCCACTTTACTCAGCACTCATCCGGCTGGAATCGATCGTGCGATCGCTCTTGGGCAAAAAATTCCTCGTAATATGGCTTACCAAGGAGAAGGTTTAGACGAAGAGGAATATCAGTATAAAATCCAAAGGTTAATACGCACAAGATAAAATACATTGTTGATAAGGATAGGGTTTTCTGAATAAACATAAAACCTTTCTCCTAATCTTCTAGCATATCAATTATTTTTTAATTTGCTTTGCCATGTTACGGAAAGTATCCATGGTAGTGTCTGTTTTACGCAATCTTTGACTATCAGGAGTGAAAGAAGAATTAGATTCACTCGTTTCACTGGAAGTAGTAGAACTGCTATTAAAACCAGTTTGATTAGAATTTTTCTTAGTCATTTTAAGGGCTGAAACTTCCTTGACTAATTCACCACCACCACCACTAATGCTTTTAGCGAAAGTTCTTTTCACAGTTTTTGTTTTACGCATATAGTCAATATTTCCGAAAGTCTTAGATTCGTCAGGATTTAAAAAGTAAGAATCTTGAACTTGAGCTTGATTATTTTTCCTACTAAACCAACCAAATAAACCTGCCATAAGATTATTTCTCCTAATAGTTTGTAAACTTTTATTATTTTGATTAGAATAAATCATAACAGATTGTTACATTTCTGAAAACAAAATTAATGTAAATAGTTTTTACTCTACCTAATAATCTGATAATTGACTTTTTTGACGATCGGTAACTATAATGTATTATACATTGAAAGTTATGAGGAGAAATATTGAATTATGACAATGGAGACATTAGAATTTATTATCTTTCCTGATGGTCGAGTACAAGAAAAAGTCACGGGAATTATAGGAAAGTCTTGTCAAGAAGTAACTAAAGCCATCGAGTCTCAATTAGGTAGAGTTATATATCAAGAAAAAACAGGAGAGTATTATGAGGAAAAACTACCAATAAATAATGACCTTCACAATCAGAATTGGTAAACTTTTATATATAAATCTCATTTTTTGTAAGATTTAATTAACTTTAGTAACAGAAACCTTATGTCACACTTTAGCAGTATAAAAACTCAAATCCGAAATCTTGCGTCCTTAAAAGCCTCCCTTGCTGATTTAGGAGTTGATTGGAAAGAAGGCCCTTCTAACATCAGAGGTTATCAAGGACAAACTAGTCAAGCAGAAATTGTCATTCAACAGCAGAATAACTATGATATTGGTTTTAGCTGGAATGGCGAAGAATATGAGTTGGTCGCTGATTTACAATACTGGCAACAGCCTTGGACTGTTGATGGTTTTTTACAGCGTGTGACTCAAGGTTATGCTTTACATACCGTTTTAAAAGAATCTTCTCAACAGGGTTTCTCTGTCACCGAACAACAAAAAAATGACGATGGTTCAATTCGCTTAGTTGTTCAACGGTGGAGTTAATTTTGTTCTGTTAACTATAAACCTTAATATTCGGGCTTAATCTTATTAGGCCCTCCGAAATTATACTATTTAATACTTTTGCTTTAGGGTAAAAAATGTTCCTTCAAAATAATGATTTAACGACAGGATTAGAACCAGAATTAGGTGGTATTTGGCGGGATAATCCAGAAAGAAGCGGATTTGAGCCAGAATTAGGTGGTTTCGATCGACAAAGAGGAGTTTATGTAGATGAAGTAACCTGTATCGGTTGCAAAAATTGTGTTCATGTTGCTCCAAATACTTTTTATATTGAAGATAATTATGGTCGATCGAGGGTTTATAATCAGGATGGTGACACAGAAGAAATTATCCAAGAAGCGATCGACACTTGTCCAGTCGATTGTATTCACTGGTTAGATTATACACAAATTAAACGTAAAGAAGGGCAAAGAAAATATCAAGATGTACGTCCTCTTGGTTATCCTCAAATTCGTAAATCACCGAATAAATCGCCAGCAAATTAGAGAACAAGACTATGCCGCTTGTTTTATTTGTGTAGGCAAAAGACAAAACAAATTAGATAGTACTCTTAACTCTTCAGGATAACAAGGTTTTGGATAATTCTCTAACCAAACAGGAGGTACTATCATTGGATCATATTCTTCTACAAAATAAATCTGTCGTTCATTTCGTTTTAATATCACTGGTGTACCCGGTTGATATATTCGTGCTTCTTCTTCTTCCCATGTTAAGTTATTCATAATTCTTCTCCCTTTTTGGTATTTATTCAGAATTATCTGTATAAAATTATACCATTTTATCAAAATAATATTAGGAAAAGTTAACATTATGTAAAGACCAATATATAGCGTTTTGGAATAAGTTTAGATATTTTTTTATCAAGATTTTCATTCTTTTTTATATCTTTCTTCTTTGTTCTGCATCATGCTATATAATATTATCTACTTTAACATTAAGATATACTATGAATAATTTATTATTAGAAACAGTTGCTAGTACCGGACAATTTCCTGTTTATTTCGTTGCAGTATATGTTGTAGGTTTTATTGCTGCCGTTGTGATTGGTTCGATCGCTTGGTATAGTTCCAAACGTCCAGTAGGTTGGGAAGATGCAGAAAAACCAGATTTTATTCCTGAAATAAAAAACAATAATCAAAATAATAATAATTCATAATGGTTTTATTGTCTGAATATAAAAATAATTTCTCTCTAGATCGAAAATCAGAGATTAATTTTTTCTTCATAATTATATTTAAACAAAGGACGTTGGTTAATCAAAACATGAAATAAATAAAAGTACAGAAGTATTAAAAGTATTGTTATTTACTTAGCTTATATCTAAACCAAAAATCATGGATCAACTCATCAACGCCAAACAAACAATAATATTAAATTATGAACATAAAAACAAACTTAATTACAGTTAAAATCAAATTATTTGCCATTTATCAAGAAATATATCAACAACCAGAAATTACATTAGAAATTACAGCCAATACTAAATTAAAAGATATTTTATCCATTATTGAAAAACAAAAACCATCAATAAAATCTTGGAAACAAATAACCAGACTAGCTGTAAATTTAGAATTTGTAAATCCAGAGTATTGTCTTCATGATGGAGATGAAATTGCTCTAATTCCTCCCGTTAGTGGAGGTTAAAATCATCAATATAATATAATGTTCAAGAAAAAGCACCCTAATTTTAAAAGAGTGCTTCTGCTATTAGATATTAAGTTAATGTTAAAGCTGGCATGGAACTATTGTCCCAACGGGCTACCCCATTAGTATCGTCGCCGCGATTGCGTTTCACCCACGAGTTCGGGATGGTTCGCAGTGGTTCCACAATGCTACACACACCAGCTAATTCCTTGAAGTTTTCCTTCAAGACTGCATAAAAAAGTAGATCGATTTTAAGATTAGGTCAAGCGGACGGTTTGTTAGTACACTTCGGCTCCACACATTACTGCACTTCCACCTTGTGCCTATAAAACGGGTGTTCTTCCCGTAACCTTACACCAGAATACTCATCTTGAGGTGGGCTTCCCACTTAGATGCTTTCAGCGGTTATCCTCTCCGTACTTGGCTACCCAGCGTTTACTGTTGGCACAATAACTGGTACACCAGAGGTACGTCCTTCCCGGTCCTCTCGTACTAAGGAAGGCTCCTCTCAATATTCTCACGCCTGCACCGGATATGGACCGAACTGTCTCACGACGTTCTGAACCCAGCTCACGTACCGCTTTAATGGGCGAACAGCCCAACCCTTGGGACGTACTTCCGCCCCAGGTTGCGATGAGCCGACATCGAGGTGCCAAACCTCCCCGTCGATGTGAACTCTTGGGGGAGATCAGCCTGTTATCCCTAGAGTAACTTTTATCCGTTGAGCGACGGCCCTTCCACACAGCACCGTCGGATCACTAAGACCGTGTTTCCACCCTGTTCGACCTGTCCGTCTCACAGTCAAGCTACCTTCTGCCTTTGCACTCTTCGACTGATTTCCAACCAGTCTGAGGTAACCTTTGTACGCCTCCGTTACCTTTTTGGAGGCGACCGCCCCAGTCAAACTACCCACCTGAAACTTTCCGGTTTCCCGTTAGAATTCTAGCTCCCAGAGAGTGGTATCTCACCATTGGCTCCATATTCCCCACAAGAAATACTTCTACGCCTCCCACCTATCCTGCGCACCGCAAGCCCGAACACAATTCCAAGCTATAGTAAAGCTTCATAGGGTCTTTCTGTCCAAGTGCAGGTAGTCCGTATCTTCACAGACATTCCTATTTCGCCGAGTCTCTCTCCGAGACAGTGCCCAGATCGTTACGCCTTTCGTGCGGGTCGGAACTTACCCGACAAGGAATTTCGCTACCTTAGGACCGTTATAGTTACGGCCGCCGTTCACCGGGGCTTCAGTCGCTAGCTTCATCCTAAAACTGACCAACTTCTTTAACCTTCCGGCACTGGGCAGGCGTCAGCCCCTATACTTCCTCTTTCGAGTTTGCAGAGACCTATGTTTTTGCTAAACAGTCGCCTGGGCCTCTTCACTGCGACCTCCTCTCGGAGGCACCCCTTCTCCCTAAGTTACGGGGTCATTTTGCCGAGTTCCTTGGAGAGAGTTCTCTCGCTCCCCTTAGTATTCTCTACTTGCCCACCTGTGTCGGTTTCGGGTACCGGGACTCTATACTCAACACGATTATCGCTTTTCTTGCCACTTTCTTTCCATACTCGCAGTAAACTGCTCCCAATCCACTCAGGGTGTACTTCTTTGTCTATGGGTCCCGATAATCGCTCCTATAAAGCCACGCAGGAATATTTACCTGCTTGCCATCGACTACGCTTTTCGCTTCGCCTTAGGTCCGGGCTAACTCTCCACGGACGAGCCTTCTGGAGAAACCCTTGGGCTTTCGGGGTTAAGGATTCTCACCTTAATTTTCGCTACTTAAGCCGACATTCTCACTTCTATACTGTCCACATCTGCTTGCCGCTAATGCTTCACCCTATATAGAACGCTCCCCTACCACTTATTTCTAAGTCCATAGCTTCGGTGACCAACTTAGCCCCGTTCATTTTCGGCGCCGGAGCGCTTGACCAGTGAGCTATTACGCACTCTTTCAAGGATTGCTGCTTCTAGGCAAACCTCCTGGTTGTCTAAGCACTCCCACCTCCTTTCTCACTTAGTTGATACTTTGGGACCTTAGCTGATGGTCTGGGCTGTTTCCCTCTTGACGATGAAGCTTATCCCCCACCGTCTCACTAGTGCTATAGTCATGGGTATTCTGAGTTTGTCTCATCTTGGTACCGCTCTCGCAGCCCGCAACGAAACAGTGCTTTACCCCCCATTCCCTTCTACACCGCTGCGCCTCAACACATTTCGGGGAGAACCAGCTAGCTCCGGGTTCGATTGGCATTTCACCCCTAACCACAGCTCCTCCGCCAATTTTTCAACATTGGTCGGTTCGGACCTCCACCACCTGTTACGGGGGCTTCATCCTGGCCATGGTTAGATCACCCGGGTTCGGGTCTACAAACAGTGACTAGCGCCCTTTTCGGACTCGATTTCTCTTTGGCTTCATCTTTTCGATTTAACCCGCCACCGCCTGTAAGTCGCCGGCTCATTCTTCAACAGGCACACGGTCATCCGTTCTATCGGACTCCCATTGCTTGTAAGCTGATGGTTTCATGTTCTATTTCACTCCCCTCCCGGGGTTCTTTTCACCTTTCCCTCGCGGTACTTTTCTCTATCGGTCACACTTTGTATTTAGCCTTACCACGTGGTCGTGGCTGATTCACACTAGATTCCACTTATCTCGTGCTACTCGGGATTCATCTACAATTCTTTTAGTTTTCAATTACAGGACTTTCACCTTCTACGGTCTAGTTTTCAGCTAGTTCATTTAACTTCTAGTTTCGATCTTGATGTCCCACTACCCCACAGTTCGTAAACTCTGGTTTAGGCTGTTCCCGTTTCGCTCGCCGCTACTGGGGGAATCACTTTTGTTTTCTCTTCCTCTGGCTACTAAGATGTTTCAGTTCACCAGGTTCGCTCATCACTATTTTCATAGTGTGTTGATCGGGTTGCCCCATTCGGATACTCTCGGCTCATAGTCTGCTTCCGACTCCCCGAGACTTTTCGTAGGTTGCTACGTCCTTCTTCGCCTTCGTGTGCCTAGGTATCCACCATCAGCCCTTCTTTGCTTGACCTGTCTGTGATTTCTACAGCTTTTTCTACCTACTTTTTTTATGCAGTTTTCAAGGTTCTTACTGAACTTTTGTTCAGCATTCTATTTTAGATGCTGAATTGTTCCCTGGAGATAAGCGGACTCGAACCGCTGACATCCTGCTTGCAAAGCAGGCGCTCTACCAACTGAGCTATACCCCCTTCATACTCCTCTGAGTAATGGGCCATCCTGGACTTGAACCAGGGACCTCACCCTTATCAGGGGTGCGCTCTAACCACCTGAGCTAATAGCCCAAGCCCATGAACCCTCTCTCTAGTTTAAAAGCCATTTTCTACACTCTTGATTGACTTCTCTCGAAGTCTCCCTTTAAGGAGGTGATCCAGCCACACCTTCCGGTACGGCTACCTTGTTACGACTTCACCCCAGTCACTAGTCCCACCTTCGGCATCCCTCTCCTTGCGGTTAAGGTAACGACTTCGGGCATGACCAACTTCCATGGTGTGACGGGCGGTGTGTACAAGACCCGGGAACGGATTCACCGCAGTATGCTGACCTGCGATTACTAGCGATTCCTCCTTCATGCAGGCGAGTTTCAGCCTGCAATCTGAACTGGGGCTGAGTTTGACAGGATTCGCTCCACTTCGCAGTTTCGCTTCCCTTTGTCTCAACCATTGTAGTACGTGTGTAGCCCAAGACGTAAGGGGCATGCTGACTTGACGTCATCCCCACCTTCCTCCGAGTTCTCCCCGGCGGTCTCCCTAGAGTCCCCAACTTAATGATGGCAACTAAGGACGAGGGTTGCGCTCGTTGCGGGACTTAACCCAACATCTCACGACACGAGCTGACGACAGCCATGCACCACCTGTCTCTGCGTTCCCTAAGGCACTCTTCTATTTCTAAAAGATTCGCAGGATGTCAAGCCTTGGTAAGGTTCTTCGCGTTGCATCGAATTAAACCACATACTCCACCGCTTGTGCGGGTCCCCGTCAATTCCTTTGAGTTTCACACTTGCGTGCGTACTCCCCAGGCGGGATACTTAACGCGTTTGCTTCGGCACTGTCCGGGTCGATACAGACAACACCTAGTATCCATCGTTTACCGCTAGGACTACAGGGGTATCTAATCCCTTTCGCTACCCTAGCTTTCGTCCCTCAGTGTCAGTATATGCCCAGTAGAGCGCCTTCGCCACTGGTGTTCTTCCTAATCTCTACGCATTTCACCGCTACACTAGGAATTCCCTCTACCCCTACTATACTCTAGCTTTTTAGTTTCCACCGCCTACCCGAAGTTGAGCTTCGGTCTTTGACAGCAGACTTTAAATGCCACCTACGGACGCTTTACGCCCAATGATTCCGGATAACGCTTGCATCCTCCGTATTACCGCGGCTGCTGGCACGGAGTTAGCCGATGCTTATATTAGGTACCGTCATTTTTTTCTTCCCTAAGTTTTGAGGTTTACAACCCAAGAGCCTTCCTCCCTCACGCGGTATTGCTCCGTCAGGCTTTCGCCCATTGCGGAAAATTCCCCACTGCTGCCTCCCGTAGGAGTCTGGGCCGTGTCTCAGTCCCAGTGTGGCTGCTCATCCTCTCAGACCAGCTACTGATCGTCGCCATGGTAGGCCTTTACCCCACCATCTAGCTAATCAGACGCGAGCTCCTCTTGAGGCAATAAATCTTTTACTTCTCAGCTCATCCGGTATTAGCAGTCGTTTCCAACTGTTGTCCCCGACCTCAAGGCAGATTCTCACGCGTTCCTCACCCGTCCGCCACTATCTCCGAAGAGACCGTTCGACTTGCATGTGTTAAGCATACCGCCAGCGTTCATCCTGAGCCAGGATCAAACTCTCCATTGTAGATTTCCTTTCACCGAAGTTACTTAGTTTTCTTTTGGAGCTTTTTGATTGCTCTTTTTTAAGTAATTTAATACTTTGTTTGTTAATTTAAAGTTTTTTAACAAGGGTGTATGTTATGAATTGAAAATGGCTTTCAAACTATGAAGTTGTCGAGGTTCGTGGTGCGTTAGACTGGGCTGTGAAGCTCAATCGCACATTTACTAATATAACTAACATCTTTTAATTTTGCAACCTTTTTCTTCTCTTTTTTTTTTATAATTGGCTTTAGATTGCTTAAAGTTTTTTCTGATAAAGGTTTAAACTTAAAATTTTTTTTTCTTGATTGGGAAAAATAACTACTTTGGTTATTCTATGTCTCTTAATTTTTTGTCTCAATTTACTCTACCCTATCAATCTTTCCAAATGATTAGTTGAATTATGACTAGGATAATGGCAATTATTAAGAGAATGCTTGTACTTGCTGCGGCATAACCAAAGTTGAATTGGCGAAAGGCTTGTTCATAGATATAGAAAGATAATAAATTGGTGGAGTTAGATGGTCCTCCATTGGTTATGATATATACTTGCTCAAATGATCGAAATGTAAAAATGGCGGTGGTTATGGTGGTAAATATTAGAGTTGGTTTTAACCCGGGTAGAGTGATATACCAAATTTTCTGCCAAAAATTAGCCCCATCTAATTCAGAGGCCTCATAACGAGATTTGGGAATGGCTTGTAATCCTGCTAAAAATATGACTAAGTTAAAACCAATTTGTCGCCATGTGCTAAAAATTATTAATACTGGCATCGCCCAAAAGGTACTATTTAACCAAGGTATTGGGCTAATATTTAATGATAATAATAGTTCGTTAATAGGTCCATTATTTTGGAATAACCATCGAAATCCTAAGCCCATAGCGACTAGGGAAGTGATACTGGGAATGAAATAAGTTGTGCGAAAAAATCCTCTTAATATTATTTTTTGATTTAATAAAATGCTTAAAAATAAGGGAATAATTATACTCGGAAGAATAGTAGCGATCGCAAAATAAAGGGTATTAAAAATAATTTGCTGAAAATCAGTATCAATTAGCAATCTTTTGTAATTTGCTAAACCAATCCATTTAGTGCTGACTAAACTACCATCAGTAAAACTAATATAAATAAGAGAAAAAATTGGGAAAAACAGAAAAATACTAAGAAAAATTAACGCAGGTGCTAAAAATAACCATGCGATAAGATTCGGCTGTTTTAGGGTGTGAAAAAAGTTTGTTTTTTTTGATGGTAGGATTTGGGGCATTTTTCAACAATGGACAATGAACAATGAACAATGTACAATGTTCATTGTACAATTAACAATTACCTCTCCATAGAAGGAAGAGGATTGAATTGTCAAAGGTCAAACTTTTATCTTTTTTCTCTTTTCAAGGGAGGCTTTAAACCCTGAATAGATCAATTATCAATTGGTAATTGCGGACTTCTTAGAGAATGTCAATCAATCTACCTTCCACCAACGGTAATAGAATCAACTTTAATGTGAGGCTGTCCAACGGTTACATAAATACTTCCACTGACTGAACCACAAAAACCAGCGGCTAATCCTATATCTTGAGATGACATAGAAATTTTCGTCATAATTTCTTTTGCTTCACCAATAAGGGTTGCACCTTTTAAGGGTTTGGTTATTTTACCGTTTTCGATGAGGTAGGCTTCGTCAACACCGAAGTTAAACTCACCTGTAGGGCCAACACTTCCACCTCCCATTTTTTTACAGTAAATACCTTTATCAACAGAGGTAAAGACTTCATCAACAGAATATTTACCCGGAGCAATGTAAGTATTACGCATACGAGAAGCAGCGGCAAAGCTATAACTTTGTCTTCTACCACTACCAGTACGAGGATGTCCTGTTCGTATTGCACCTGCTCGATCGGCTAAAAAGTTCTTTAAGATGCCATTTTCGATTAAAAGAGTGCGTTGAGGAGGCATTCCTTCATCATCCATATCTATAGTTCCAAATGCTTGATCTGATAAGCCTTCATCCCAAGCAGTTAGATTTTCATGGGCAATTTTCTCACCTTTTTTATCCATGAAAGGAGTACTTTTTCTTTCGATTTGGGTGGTTTCTAATAAATGTCCACAGGCTTCATGAAAGATTACACCGCCAAATTGATTAGCCATAACTATAGGATATTGCCCTGATTCTACATAGTCGGCATATAACATTTTACCTGCGGATTCGGCAACTTCTTCGGCTACGGTATCATAATTCCAATTTCTTAAAAAACTAGGATTACTGGTGTCACCATCTCGTTTACCAATAGACGATCGATGTTCACCATCAGCACATAAAAGATTATAACCAACAGATTGAGTTAAGCGAATATCTCGAGCAAAAGTGCCATCAGTGGAGGCAATTAAAACTTCTTGCCAGTCACGGAAATAAGCGGCACGACGAGATTGCACATGATTAGCAGTTTTGTTCAGTTTATGATTGGCACTTAAAAGAATGTCACCCATTTCTTGCATATTGCTACAGTGACTCAACCATGTATCTTTACTTTTAGCAGTAGCATAATCCCGAAACATTTCCAGATTAATTTCAGGGATAAAAGCACTACCTTGAGGAAGATTGAAACCTAAAATAGATAAGGCTTTCTCTAGGGCTTGTTTTAATCCAGAAAAGGTTAAAT
Source organism: Geminocystis sp. NIES-3709 (assembly GCF_001548115.1). Classification (GTDB taxonomy): domain Bacteria; phylum Cyanobacteriota; class Cyanobacteriia; order Cyanobacteriales; family Cyanobacteriaceae; genus Geminocystis. The sequence goes on from NZ_AP014821.1 coordinate 2,200,795, forward strand.
TATTAGTACTAACATAGCAGTCTTGTTTGCCACGAAAAACCCTTACTCCTGCACCTGTAGATAATCGAGGAGTAATACTCGTAATAGTATCATCTTCGGCTAAACAACTGATATAATTAGCTTTTTCCAGAAAAAATTCTACAAAATCAGCACCTGCAGCCCTTCCTATGCCTAATAATGTGGATAAGGGTTTTTCCCATGTCAGATCAAAACGATCGTGACTGGGATGATAGGATAGATTTGGTATTTCACGGGAAATTAATAAAGTTGTTGACATATAATTATATTATTTCTCTACTGCTTGTTATTTATTCTACTGATGTTCATTGTACATAATCGATCGCTAGGGTTGAAAATAATCTATAGTTAACCTCAGTATGAGAAATGCTATAAAATTAATGAATAGGTTTTAGGTTTATTAATTATTTTTATGAATGTTATTAGGATACCTGTTTTAAGCGATAACTATATATTTTTACTTCATGATGTTAATACTAACCAAGTTGCGGTTGTTGATCCTGCCTTATCTGAACCAGTTTTAGCAGAAATTAACAATTTAGGCGGAAATTTAGTTGCAATTTTCAATACTCATCATCATTTTGATCATGTAGGGGGTAACAAGGAATTATTAGAACATTATCCTAATGCTGTGGTTTATGGTGGTGTTAAAGATAAAGGTAGAATCCCCCGTCAAGACGTGTTTTTAGAGGAAGGAGATACTGTAGAATTTGCTGGAAGAAAAGCAAATGTTTATTTTGTACCCGGTCATACTTACGCTCATATTGCGTACTATTTTCCTCCTTTAGATGAATCAGAATGGGGAGAGTTATTTTGTGGTGATACTCTATTTGCTGGGGGTTGTGGTAGGTTGTTTGAGGGTACACCGACAGATATGGTAAATTCTTTAACTAAGTTTCGCAATCTTCCTGATTCCACTAGGGTATGGTGTGCCCATGAATATACTCTGAGTAATTTAAAATTTGCTATCACCGTAGATACAGATAATCAAAACTTACACGATCGTTATCAACAAGTTATACTCGATCGAGCTAATAATATTCCGACCATACCATCTTCCATTGAATTGGAAAAATTAACAAATCCTTTTTTACGATGGGATAACCCAAAAATTAAAGAAACGATGGGTTTTGACGAACCAGCAAGGGTTTTTGGACGTTTAAGAGGGATGAAAGATAATTTTTAATGACTTACACCCAGATATAACTCTGCTACTTGGGGATTATTGAGTAAATCTTCTCCTTTACCTTCAATAGCATCTCTACCACTTTCTAACACATAACCACGATGAGCCATCATTAAGGCTTTTTTTGCGTTTTGCTCTACTAAAACTATCGCCTTACCCACAGCATTGATAGCCTTTATTTGTTCAAAGATATTATTCACCAAAATAGGAGAAAGTGCTGCGGATGGTTCATCTAACAATAATAAATCAGGATCTAACATTAAAGCCCTACCCATAGCTAACATTTGTCTTTCACCACCGGATAAAGTACCCGCACTTTGTTTTGCCCTTTCTTTCAATTTAGGGAACATAGTATATATTAGGTCTTTTTGTTTCTTTGTTGAACCCGATAGAGTATAAGCACCCATTTCTAAATTTTCTTCAATAGTAAGACTGGGGAAAACGTTAACAATTTGAGGTACATAGCACATTCCTCGCTTAACAATCTCATTGGGCTTCAATCCGGTGATATTTTCTCCTTTAAAGATAATTTTGCCTTGATTTGGAGATAATAAACCAAAAATTGTCTTTGCTAAAGTAGATTTTCCAGCACCATTAGGGCCGATTACAGTTACTAACTCATTAGCTTGAATTTTAAAATTTATACCCTGTAAAATATTCAAATCTTTAATATAACCTGCATAGACATCTTCAACTTCTAGTAAATAACTCATGACAATTAAACGTTAGGGATTAGTAATTTTTCTCTAGTCTCCAAATCTTCTAGTCTTCTCCTCTGTAACTAGACAGGGGTTTTTTGTAATTCGGGTCGTTCTTCTGCTAAGATGGCATCTTCAACAGGACAAACTTGAAGACAAATTCCGCAGTCAATACAAGTGTCAAAATCGATCCAATACCAATCAGTACCTTTTATATTTTTACTTGGGCCTTCATGAATACACGCAACTGGACACGCTGACACACAATCGGCGATTCCTTCACAAACATCAGTTACAATAGTATGTGGCACTTTTTTCTTCCTCTTTGATATGATTGCCCAAATAATTATACTTTAGCCCCTTAACAATTCGCAATATAACATTTTGTCATTACAAATAAGGAATTAATAAAATCATTGATTTTGAAATAAATTTTAAGAAAACCAACAGTTAAAGTATGGTAAAACAATTCAGTAATTATTTATTCTCTATTAGTTAAAAATGTGTCATTATTCTTCAGGAAAAGCTAATAATCAACAATTAAGTTTATTTGAATCAAAGGCAATTTATGAGGTTAAAAAGCCTAATTTGATTCCTGATTTTGTCATGAGTAAAGACTTTTTAGAAATGTGGAAAAATAATCTTTATAAATATCAACAAAGTCAGCTTGATAGTGTATCTCAACAAATTAATTTAATTTCTGATAATGGTATTTTATCTGACATAGATTTATTCAACCCTTTTTCTCTGGAAACTCATCCCGATCGATTTTATGATTTGCCACAATATAATCTTAGTGAAACTTGCCTTTATTTTATTTTAGATACCCATGCAAATTTGCTTTTATATATAGGGGAAACTAAATTATCTCCTCATCAAAGATGGATAAATCATGATTGTAAAAGTTATATTCAAAGTTATATTGAGCTACACAGAAAATATAAGTTAAATTTAACAATTCGCAGTGCTTTTTGGTGGGGAATTTCTACTAATAAAAAGTTACGTCAAACTATAGAAAAAAAATTAATTTTAAAGTGGCGATCGCCTTTTAATAAAGAATGTTGGCAATATTGGGGACAACCCTTTAAATAAATGGAGTAAACTATAGAAATATAGCAAAAAGCAAAAATATTAATTTAATTTTGTAAGATGTTTATTTTGTACTAAATTCCTAACTTTTGTAAAGTGGGAAAACGATCGTCATAAAAATCTTTGGCAAGACTTTCAATATGAGCAATATTTTCTTCTGGTGTTTCTAATGTCTTATTATCTTTTATCAGTTTTTTGTTTTGACTAAAGAGTAATTGCCATACAAATTTCACACCGTCTTGATTCTTCGACTTTGCTAAAAGTAACAATTGTTCTATGACAGTCACTGCAACACCAGTACCAATTAAAGGAGAAGCTAAATAACCCATTTCATCTGTAATTGATGCTCTTTGTATCACTGCATAATTAAAAGCATCAGTAGATTTTTTTCTTTTTTGGTAAGTTTCATCATCTACCGCCGGATGGATATAGCCAATACCTGTTAAAACCATCAAGGCTTGGAAAAGATTGTTTAAGGTAATGTGATTAACCGTGGGATGATCATGTAACTCCTTCATCGTTAAAGGAGATTTTGCTAAAAGATGACAAATCGGCTCATAGACTTCTGCTTGTAGAGTGACATCTCCTACCGCAAAAGTATGATTTAATTTAATCGTGTTTGGATGTACAATCAAAGCATAACGAATATTTTGTATTATTTGTGTTTGATCTATTGCCGATAAAGATAACAGCCCACGAGCAAATATATCTCGCCGAAATTGAGTATTGAGAAAAAAATCTCTGACGACTTCTTTATAAATCGGATCTTTTATATTATTAAGTTGTGTTTGAGCGGTTGTGGAAAGATTAAGTATGTCAATGTAATCAAGAATATGAGCCGAGCCAACAAAGTTAAGTTTTGCTTCGTTTAACTCTTGTGCTACTTCATCAAAATAAAAAGAGTTCCATTCTTCATTAAAATATTCATGGGCTAGATAATGGCGATTTTGTTGTTTAAGCTGTTCATAACGAGATTTAATTACAGGATTCTGCACAAAATAAGTGGCATTGGCTTCTAATAATTGTTCTGTAAAATTTAAAGCCTCTTCAATGGCTTCTAAAATAGGTAATGACGATCGTTTTTGATGTCTTAACATTAAACCTTGCATGGGCATCACTGCTGACCATCCCGGCAATGTGTTATAAGAAACATAAACTAAACCCCCTACTTTGAGCTTTTGACGAATAAAGTTAATAATGGCTTGACGATTTTCTTTGCTAATCCAGCTATAAATACCATGTAAAACAATAAAATCAAAATGCGGTAAATCTTGATTAATAAATTCAGCAAAACTATCATCAAAGAAATGAACATTTTTGGTGTTTGCCATTTCGGCTAATGTTTTGGCTTCAAGAATATGGCTAGGGTTGAAGTCGTTAGCATAAAATTGTGCATGAGGATAAGCAGAAGCCAGTAAATTTGTTGTGTATCCTCTACCACAACCTAATTCACAATAATTAAAGATTTGGTTTAAATTTGGTGCTTGAATTGATTTAATGACACTGGCTAAAGCCAATTTGAGAGGGCTTAATTCACCATAAAAGCCATAAGTATATTTAATTTCAGCAACGTAACCTTCATTCCAAACCATACTTAAAGACTAATTTACTTAGAGAACAACACAGAAAAAATGATCTAATCCTAATTAAGATTTTAGAATTTTATCATCAACTGCTGAAAAATAAATTTCATGGCTTATCGCATTAATCACTTTCGCCAATTATTATGAATAACTCTGGCTCTTCTACTTTGAATATGATAAATTATGTCTAAAAAAAGGTGTCAGGTATCAGGTATTAGGTTAAATTCAAACTGTTAATTTATAATAATTGCATTTTTAAAAGAGTCAAAGCTATAGCTATCAAAGTTTATATTAATTATTTTCTATTAATTTGTCATAACTACTATAGGAGAGCCATAACTCTTATAATAATCATTCACAAAAATTATATCAATAAAAGTTAATTTATAAGCTATTTGTGGTTATAGATTATGGTAAATTTAACAAAATTTATCAATAAAGTTCTCAGAATTAATTAATGATTTAGAAATAATATTCACCCTAATATTAATAATGAAATAATATCAAGAAGTTTTGCTTTTCAAATATTGAAATACTGATTTATCGCCAATATCAGGAGGTATTTCTTGAATAGCTTTACCCATCAGAAATACTAAAAATAATATTGCCCATGTAGTTAATAAAAATTGTTCTAATTTTAATGGTAATATCTTCATCATATAACCTAGTAATAAGCTAGGAATGATAAAACTTAAAATCTTCGATTCTATACGATTAAAACAAAATGCTTCTTTAATAAAGATTCCCGTTAAACTAGCAAAAATAAATCCAATTCCTAATAAACTTAAAGGTTGATTTTGAATAAATATTACTAAGTGTCCTTGACTTTCGATCGAAAAAATGATAGTACTAATTGTACCAATTAACCAAAAAACTTTTAGGGTGTTATGTAAGGGTTTTAAATAAATATGAATAGTCTGTAAACTTATGGCTAATCCCACAATAAATAAAGCAAATAATATCGTTAAAATTTTCTCAATAATAGGTGTTAAACCTAACAAGAAAAATAGTAAAATCCCCACAGAAAAACTTATCCCTGCTATGGCTAAACCAAGACGATATATCATTACCTCTTTTCGATCGTCTTCTGTAATGGTAAAATTACCGAATTGTCCTTGATAAATATTAGATTCCATAAATTTAATTAATTATTACTCTAATTCGATCGTGATATTGTTTATTCAACTTTATTTTAGCACTACCGCCGTTAACTGCAATTTCTAACCATCCATGACTGCCAATTAATGCTAACAAATCTCCTTTATTTACACTACTATAAGTCAAAAAACTCTTAATTTTTTGTTCCCCTTCTAATACATAAAAAGATTCATTATTCAATATATCAACAGAAATATTAGTAACTAAATTTCCATAAATATCTATATACTGAATTGAACCAATAATTTCATGATTATTAATAATTGGAGATTCAATATCTAACTTAACTAAAGTATCTTCTCTTATCTGTTTACCCAAATCATTTATATTAACCCCACGACTTAAATAAGCTGATATAGGAGCAAAAATATCCCTGCCATGAAATGTACTGCTTGGATTATTATTAAGCCAATATTTTTTATTTGTTAATTCTACAATATTTTTCGATTTATATTTATTTAAAATACCGCTCGATATTCCATTATCAGGACAAACTAAATAACCTTTTTCAAACTCGATCGCAATGGCTTTTCTCTCACTACCTACAGTAGGATCAACTATAGCTAAATAAATGGTATTATCGGGAAAAAAGTCAACGGCATTCATCAAGGCAAATCTACCAGCTAAAATATTCTGTGGAGGAATTTCATGGGTTAAATCAATTAAATCGACATCAGGATTAATAGTTTTAATAACCCCTTTCATTACTCCAACATAAATATCTTGCAATCCAAAATCTGTCAATAAAGTTATCATAATTTCAGCAGTACTATTACCATTCTCCAAAATCAAAAAAGATTCTACAAGTTACTATGGATAACAAACTTGCTTAATTTAATGCTAACTTATGAGATTGATTAAATAATGGGCTAAGAGATAATTCTCAAAACCTCATCATTTAATAACACATTGATTATACTATGACAATATCCTGATTTGTCATTCCTAATCCAGTACTGAAAGTAGCGATTTGTATCGCCCCTGTCGCACCATTTCCATCGGAATCAAAGAAAAATGCACCATTACCGGAGTTATAGATGAAACGCTGAGAAGATGTTGTTGCGGATGATCCTATATGGAATTGATTTACTGGTAAAGTACCCAATGATAAACCACCGCTAAAGCCATTACGACGAACCAAAATAGTATCATCACTAATGCTAAAATCAGTAATAGTATCAATACCCTCATTAACGGAAGTAAAACGGAAATAATCATCACTAGTGCCCCCGATAAGACTATCATTTCCTAATCCACCGGTGAGAGTGTCATTGCCACCACGGCCATTTAAGGTATCATTTCCTTCTCCACCAGTGAGATGATTGTCAAGATTATTACCCGTAATATTATTACGCAAAGTGTTTCCTGTACCATTGATGTTTCCTGTACCTTCTAACACCAGATATTCTACATTAGCACCTAAAGTATAGGTGATGGTCGATCGTACTGTATCATTACCCTCACCCGATAATTCTACGACTTGATCTCCTGTATTATCCACATAATAGGTATCATTTTCAGTTCCACCGTTAAGAGTGTCATTTCCACTACCACCGTTAAGAGTGTCATTTCCACTACCACCACTGAGAATATTATTGGAACTATTACCTATAATATTGTTATTAAGAGTATTACCAGTACCGTTGATATTGCTACTTTCTAATAAAACTAGGTTTTCTACATTAGGGGTCAAAGTATAAGTAACAGTTGAGCGTACGGTGTCTGTTCCCTCATTCAATAATTCTATTACTTGATCATTTGTACTGTCAATATAGTATCCATCATTTCCTGTACCCCCTCTTAGAGTATCATTTCCATCACGTCCGGTAAGAGTATCATTTCCACTATCACCTCTGAGAACATTATCGAAATTATTCCCGGTGATAGCGTTATTCAACGTATTGCCAGTACCGTTGATATTACTTGCTCCCTCCAAAATTAAGTTCTCTACATTAGCTGATAAAGTATAGGTGATAATTGAGCGTACGGTGTCTGTTCCTTCATTGGATAATTCGATCGCTCGATCCCCTGTGGTATCGATATAGTAGGTATCATTTCCCGTACCACCGATAAGACTATCATCTCCCAATCCACCGGTGAGAGTGTCATTGCCACCCCGGCCATTTAAGGTATCATTTCCCGTACCTCCTGTGAGAAGGTTATCAAAATTATTACCCGTAATAGTGTTGTTTAGAGTGTTTCCCGTACCATTGATATTACTTGTTCCTTCTAACACTAGATTTTCTACATTGGCACTTAAAGTATAGGCAACAGTCGATCGAACTATATCCGTACCCTCATTGGACAATTCTACAACTTGATCACCTATGGCATCCACATAGAAAGTATCATTGCCCGTGCCACCGATCATGGAATCGTTGCCATCTCCACCAGTTAGAGTATCATTACCGCCACGTCCATTTAAGGTATCATTACCATCTCCACCATTGAGAAGGTTATTAAGGTTATTCCCTGTAATATTGTTCCGTAAAGTGTTTCCTGTACCATTGATATTTCCTGCTCCTTCTAAGATTAGATATTCTACATTCGTTCCTAAAGTATAGGTAATAGTTGATCGAACTGTATCATTACCCTCACTCAATAATTCTACAACTTGATCACCTATGGCATTTACATAGAAAGTATCATTGCCCGTACCACCGATCATGGAATCGTTGCCATCTCCACCATTGAGAGTATCATTTCCAGTTCCACCGATGAGAGTATCATTTCCGTTTCCACCATTGACAGCATCATTTCCGGTTCCACCATTGAGAAGGTTATTGAAATTATTACCCGTAATACTGTTGTTTAGAGTGTTCCCCGTACCATTGATATTTCCCGTTCCCTCTAAGATTAGGTTTTCTACATTGGCACCTAAAGTATAGGTAATAGTCGATCGAACTGTGTCTGTACCCTCACTCAATAATTCTACCACTTGATCTCCGATGACATCTACATAGAAAATATCATTTCCTGTTCCACCAATCATGGAATCATTGCCAATACCACCGGTAAGAGTATCATTACCACCCCGTCCATTGAGAGTGTCATTTCCGGTTCCACCATTGAGAAGGTTATTGAGGTTATTACCCGTAATACTATTGTTTAGAGTGTTTCCTGTACCATTGATATTTCCTATTCCTCCTAGGATGAGGTTTTCTACATTTGCTCCCAGAGTATAGGTGATGCTCGATCGTACTGTATCGTTTCCCTCATTGGATAATTCTACGACTTGATCTCCTATGCCATCTATATAGAAAGTATCATTTCCCGTTCCACCAATCATGGAATCGTTGCCAGTACCTCCTGCTAGAGTATCGTATCCACCTATTAAAGTATCATTACCACCACGTCCATTAAGAGTATCATTTCCTTCTCCACCATTGAGAATGTTATTGAAGTTATTACCTGTAATACTATTGTTTAGAGTGTTTCCTAAACCATCGATATTTCCTGCTCCTCCTAGTATTAGGTTTTCTACATTTGCTCCCAGAGTATAGGTGATGCTCGATCGTACAGTATCGTTTCCCTCATTGGATAATTCTACAACTTGATCTCCTATTACATCGACATAGTATGTATCATTGCCAGTGCCTCCTACCAGACTGTCAGCATCTGTACCACCCTCTAAGATGTCATTTCCGTCGAACCCTTGTAGAGTGTCATTACCAGCTAATCCTTGTACGGTATCATTTCCCGTGCCTCCCACAAGATTGTTATTGTTATCATCTCCTACCAGTGATGGACCTATCTGATATGTATAGATTTCATTGTCAGTACCATCGTAGTTAGACCATACTATATTGCTTCCAGAGATTCGAGGTTCATAATCGTCAGTGGTATTGTTTGTTATCTGAGTGATTGTGGTGCCGTTGTAAAAATATATTTCATTATCATTCCCATCGTAACCATACCATACTATATTATTTCCAGAGATTTGAGGGTCGTAATCGTCCGTGGTATTGTTCGTTACCTGAGTGATTGTGGTGCCGTTGTAAAAATAGATTTCATAGTCATTCCCATCGTAACTACTCCACACTATATTATTTCCATAGATTTCAGGGTTGTAATCGTCTGCTGTGTTGTTAGTTACCTGAGTGGTTGTGGTGCCGTTATAAAGGTATATTTCATTGTCATTCCCATCATAACCGTACCATACTATATTGTTTCCTGAAATTTGAGGGTCTTGATCGAATGTAGTGTTGTTTGTTATCTGAGTAACTGTAGTGCCATTATAAAAATATATTTCATAGTCATTGCCATCATCATTATACCAGACTACATTGTTTCCCCAAATTTGAGGATCGTAATCGTATGTAGTATTATTCGTTAACTGAGTAATTGTTGTGCCATTATAAAAATATATTTCATTATCATTCCCATCGTAACCATACCACGTTATATTGTTTCCCCAAATTTGAGGATCGTAATCATCTGTCGTATTATTGGTTATTTGAGTAATTGTCGTACCGTTGTAAAAATATATTTCATAATCATTGCCATCATAGCCATACCACGTTACATTGTTTCCCGAAATTTGAGGTTCGTAATCGTTCGTAGCATTATTTGTTACTTGAGTAGTTGCTATGCCGTTATAAAAATAGATTTCATTGTCATTGCCATCATACCCGTACCACACTATATTACTTCCACAGACTTGAGGATCATAATCTTCTGTATCATTATTTGTTAATTGATTTAACTGAGTGGTGATAGTGTCATTATAAAAATAGATTTCATTGTCATTGCCATCGTATCCATACCACGTTACATTATTTCCCGAAATTTGAGGGTTATAGTCGTATGTAGTGTTGTTAGTTAATTGAGTGGTGGTGGTGCCGTTGTAAAAATAGATTTCATAATCATTGCCGTCATAACCATACCACGTTACATTATTTCCCGAAATTTGAGGTTCGTAATCATCTGTAGTATTATTGGTTAATTGAGTGGTAGTGGTACCGTTGTAAAAATATATTTCATTGTCATTCCCATCATACCCGTACCACACTACATTACCTCCAGAGATTTCAGGGTAGTAATCATCTGTAGCATTATTCGTTAACTGAGTGGCTGTAGTGCCGTTATAAAAATAGATTTCATAATCATTACCATCATACCCGTACCACACTACATTGTTTCCCGAAATTTGGGGGTAGTAATCGTCTATAGTATTGCTAGTTAACTGAGTGGTAGTGGTGCCATTATAAAAATATATTTCATTGTCATTACCATCGTAACCATACCACGTTACATTGTTTCCCGAAATTTGAGGGGAGTAATCGTCTATAGTATTGCTAGTTAACTGAGTGGTGGTGGTGCCATTATAAAAATATATTTCATAATCATTACCATCGTAACCATACCACACTATATTGTTTCCCGAAATTTGAGGGGAGTAATCATCTGTAGTATTGTTAGTTAATTGAGTGGTGGTGGTGCCATTATAAAAATAGATTTCATAATCATTACCATCATACCCATACCACACTATATTGTTTCCAGAGATTTGAGGATCATCATCGTCCCCAGTATTATTGGTTAATTGAGTGGTGGTGGTGCCATTGTAAAAATATATTTCATAATCATTACCATCATACACATACCACACTATATTGTTTCCAGAGATTTGAGGAATCTCATCATTCTCAGTATTATTGGTTATCTGAGTAATTACGCTATTGTTCTCAACATTAAAAATTTGCCCATTAACAGTGACGATATTCCAATCATTTTCAGTTTTCAGGGTGTTTAACTGTACATCACTCATGGGTTGATTTAACACCAAATTACGCCAAATTTCTCCTTCATCTCCTTGACTGTCTATATCGTTAATTTGGGCATCGATAAAGTGTCCTATTTCTTCAATGATTACATCCCGAATTTCTGTAAGGGATTTTGTCTCAAGAAAGGAAGATGATAAATAAATGGTGTTATTCAAAGCACTGTAGGCACCCTGAGCACCATTCATAGCAGTAGGGGATATTACTTCAATGTTTGGTAAATTGCTAAAGTTACCATTACCCCAGTCTGAGAAAATATTATCAGCTAAGGTAACGTTATAATTATTCCCAAAAGCGATACTTAAGTTTGTGTCGAGACTAGGATTGACAGAAGTTTCCAGCAAGAGTGCTTCGACTTGGGTTATGGCTTGATCTAATTTAGTCATTGGCTTAGTTATTAGAATATATCAAAATTTATGATTATAACCCTAACACTTTTTTTTTTAAATCCCATGAGTTTTTGTCATTAACATCACGAAATAGTAATAATTTGTTTTATTTGTTAATATTTTGAAGCATCTAAATCCTTAAGTGTGAAGACTTTTACTATTTCTCCCCAAAGTGGGAGGCAGGGCGGAGTAAAGGGAATTTTTCAGAATAATGATGGATCAATGCGATCGATGTTTTCTGCTTTATTCACAAGTTTTTGGGAAAATAAAAGCAATTATTTTGTTTAAGTACCGATAGCTAAGTTTTTTCGGTAAAATATGGGCAATACCCACCCTAAAGATTTATTCTATAAATGCCTATTCTTGATGTCACTGATTTACAAGTAGTTTTCACTGGTGATGAAGGTCAAAAATCGATCGCAGTGGATAAAATTTCTTTTACTTTACAAAAAGGAGAAATTATGGGCATTGTGGGAGAATCAGGATCGGGAAAATCCGTTACTTCCCTTGCTATTATGGGGTTACTCTCTGCGACGGGTAAAATTGTGGATGGTAAAATTAACTTTCAAGATAATCCAGACTTCCCCCCTATAAATCTCGTCAGTCTCACGGCTAGACAAAAAAGAGACTATCGTGGTGGTAAAATAGCTATGATATTTCAAGAACCGATGAGTTCTCTTAACCCCGTTTATAATATAGGTTTTCAAATTACTGAAGCGATAAGATTACATCAAAATATCTCTGAATTAGAAGCAAAACGACAAGCCATCAGTTTATTACAAGAGGTTAAACTTTTACCTACCGACACAGATTTAACTCAAGAATTTTTAGAGGAAAATACAAATAAAATCTCTACAGATAAAGAGATTCAAGCCTATATAAATCAAAGAAAACGATCGATTTTAAAACGTTATCCCCATGAGATGAGTGGTGGTCAGTTACAAAGAGTAATGATTGCGATCGCTATTTCTTGTCAACCGAGTATTCTAATTGCTGACGAACCTACTACTGCTTTGGATGTTACAGTTCAAGCCACCATTTTAGAACTATTAAAAGAATTATGCCGTAGTCGCCAAATGTCCTTAATTTTCATTACCCATGATTTAGCAGTGGTAGCTAATATAGCCGATAGTTTAGCAGTGATGTATCAAGGGAAAATCGTTGAATATGGAAAAACGACTGATATTTTATTTAATCCCCAACAACCCTATACTCAAGGTTTATTAGCCTGTCGCCCTCGTTTAGAGGAAACTCCCAGTTATTTACCCACCGTAGCAGATTTTATGGCAGATAACCACGAAACTATCTCGCCGTTGCCTTTGAGACAAATCAACTTAAATCAACCACTTTTAAAAGTAGATTCTTTGAAAGTAGGATTTCTTAAAAAAGGTGGTTTGCCTTGGGAAAAAGAGTATTTTTGGGCAATAAATGATGTCAGTTTTCAATTGTTTGCAGGAGAAACTTTAGGATTAGTGGGAGAGTCTGGTTGTGGTAAGTCCACCCTTGCTCGTACTATTTTAAGGTTAATTCCTGCTATGGAAGGATCGATCGAATTTTTAGGTCAAGATTTGATGACTTTACCCCCCAGAAGTAAGCGTTTAAGACAGTTACGGCGAGAAATGCAAATAGTGTTCCAAAATCCTTATAATTCTCTTAATCCCCGTCGCAGTATTGGTGATACGATCTCCGAACCGATGATAATTCATAGTATGGGGGGGAATTATGCTAAACGACAGGAAAGAGTGAGATACCTTTTAGATAGAGTTGGATTGAATCCAGATTGGTATAATCGCTATCCCCATGAGTTATCTGGTGGGCAACGCCAACGGGTATGTATTGCAAGGGCATTGGCTTTAAATCCTCAATTAATCATCTGTGATGAATCGGTATCAGCGTTAGATGTGTCTATTCAAGCCCAAGTTTTAAATCTTCTCAAAGAGTTACAAGGAGAGTTTGGTTTAACTTATATTTTTATCTCCCATGATTTAAGCGTGGTGAAGTTTATGAGCGATCGAATTATGGTGATGAATCAAGGTAAAGTGGAAGAAATGTCCACCGCTACCCAAATTATTAATAATCCCCAAAGAGAATATACCCGTAAATTAATTGCTTCTATTCCAAAATTTCCCACGGCTGTTTAAGGATAAGGCTTATTTGAGATTATGCTTTTACTACTATTTCCTATTTCTTACCTTCCGTAATAATTATATATATATCTCAGGTTATAATTAACCTCAGTTCGATCAAAAAATATTGTCGAAAGGGTAGCTTTCAGTTATTGTTAAGTTAAATTTTTTGTTAATATTAGTAATTGATTACTTATTCTTTAATGGAAAAAGGCTAAAAGCTAACCGCTGAGAACTAAAAGCTAAAAGCTAATCGCTACCTTCACCTATAAATTTTCTAGCTCTCTCAGCTTATAACTAGGATATAATTGCTAATTGATTCATCGTCAAGTTAACATATAGCTGAGTCAATAATTTAGCGTAATTAATAAAATCTCTTGTCTTCTCGATTATCTATTTGTATTTTTGTTCCCGTAGTGCAAATTGTTCACTCTTTAACCCATTTACTGAGTGGCGATGGGACATTGTCTATGTGCGATCGTTATCATTTACATATATTAAACTCTGTGATAGAATTGAAAGAATTTGTCATAGATAATAAAGAAAAATTAGACTGTTTAATTATACTAAATGATGAGATTAGCATTCCTGTCATTAACGAATTTTATGAATTAGGATTAATCTTACCTGTTGTTATTATCGAATCGGATGACCTTGATTTATCGAAAGAATCAGTAAATGTTGACTCAGAAGTTAAAGTAATTAACAATGTAACACATGATTTTGATAGTCTTAAACATATTTATCATAATGCCGAAGTGCATATTAGGTTAAGGCAATTAGGAAATATTACTAATTATATTGATAAAGCGATCGCTCAATTTTTACATTTAGCACCGAGTTGTTCTATTATGGAAAGTCCCCATAGTCAAAATACCTCTAAACAAATAGAACAAAAACAAAATTTTTTATTATTACAACAAAGAAGATTATCAGAAAAATTAAAAGAAAGATTAGGATATTTGGGTGTTTATTATAATCGCAACCCTAACTATTTTTATCGGTATCTTTCTCAAACAGAAAAACAAGAATTAATAGATCAATTAAGTACAGCTTATCGAGACATTATTTTAGATTATTTTGGTCAAGAAAATGAAGTAAATCAGGCGATCGATCAATTTGTAAATCAAGCATTTTTTGCGGACTTATCTGTATCTCAAATCTTAGAAATTCATATGGAATTAATGGATCATTTTGCTCAACAACTAAAATTAGAGGGGAGAAATGAAGATATATTATTAGATTATCGATTAGCATTAATTGATATTATCGCTCATCTTTGCGAAATGTATCGTCGCTCTATTCCTAAAGAAGATTTACCTTTTGAGGTGCTATTTCCTGTAGATTAAATGGGAAAATAATTATAAAATACAAAACATATAAATAACTATTAAAATTACCTTATATGAGTCCCCTTAAAAAAACTTACGTTCTTAAGCTCTATGTAGCCGGGAATACTCCTAATTCTGTTAGGGCTTTAAAAACTTTAAAAAATATTCTTGAAGAGGAATTTAAAGGAGTATATGCCCTTAAAGTGATCGATGTGTTAAAAAATCCTCAACTAGCAGAAGAAGATAAAATTTTAGCCACACCTACTCTGTCGAAAGTTTTGCCTCCTCCCGTTAGAAAAATTATTGGAGATTTATCCGATCGAGAAAAAGTATTAATTGGTTTAGACTTACTATATGAAGAAATAAGAGATCGAGAATAACAATTTTTTTAACAAATATAAAACAACTTTTTTAAAAATTAATTTAATAACTTTAATTGAGCAAATGGATAGTATAGAAAAAGAAGAATTAAGAGCAAAAGGAGTCAAAAAAATTCGCACCATGATCGAGGGATTTGACGAGATAAGTCATGGTGGTTTACCCATAGGAAGAACAACTCTTGTTAGCGGAACATCTGGGACAGGAAAAACCCTTTTTGCTATCCAATTTTTATATCACGGCATTAAATATTTTGAATATCCGGGGTTGTTTATTACCTTTGAAGAATCTCCTAATGACATTATCCAAAATGCCTATAGTTTCGGTTGGGATTTACAAAGTTTAATTGATGAGGGTAAACTATTTATACTGGACGCATCCCCTGATCCTGAAGGTCAAGAAGTAGTGGGTAATTTTGATTTATCTGCTTTAATCGAACGTATCCAATATGCTGTCAAAAAATATCAAGCCAAATTAGTCTCGATCGACTCTGTTACTGCTATATTTCAACAGTATGATGGAGCTTCGGTGGTGAGAAGAGAAATTTTTCGTCTAGTGGCGAGATTGAAATTACTAGGGGTTACTTCTTTAATGACAACAGAAAGAACAGAAGAATATGGGCCTGTAGCACGTTTTGGGGTAGAAGAATTTGTATCCGATAACGTGGTTATTGTGCGTAATGTCTTGGAAGGAGAAAGAAGAAGACGTACCGCAGAAATTTTAAAGTTACGAGGTACAACCCACATGAAAGGAGAATATCCCTTTACTATCACTAGCGATGGGATCAATATCTTTCCCCTTGGTGCAATGCAACTTACACAACGATCGTCTAATGTCCGTATTTCATCAGGCATTAAGATTCTTGACGAAATGTGCGGAGGCGGATTTTTTAAAGATTCCATCATTTTGGCGACGGGTGCGACAGGTACAGGTAAAACTCTATTAGTGAGTAAATTTTTAGAAGAAGGTTGCCGACAAGGTGAAAGGGCTATTTTATTTGCCTATGAAGAATCCAGGGCACAATTATCTCGAAATGCGTCTTCTTGGGGTATCGATTTTGAGGAAATGGAACAAAAAGGACTACTTAAGTTATTATGTTCCTATCCTGAGTCCGCAGGATTAGAAGATCATTTACAAATGATTAAATCAGAAATTGCTGAATTTAAACCTAGTCGTATTGCGATCGACTCCTTATCAGCTTTAGCCAGAGGAGTTACAAATAATGCTTTTCGTCAATTTGTGATCGGGGTGACAGGATACGCTAAACAAGAAGAAATTACTGGATTTTTTACGAATACGACGGATCAGTTTATGGGTGCTCATTCCATTACGGAATCTCATATTTCCACCATTACCGACACAATTTTAATGTTGCAGTATGTAGAAATTAGAGGAGAGATGTCACGAGCGATCAACGTCTTTAAAATGCGGGGATCATGGCATGATAAAGGTATCCGAGAATATAGTATTAGTAAAGCAGGACCAGATATTAAAGACTCCTTCCGTAACTATGAACGTATTATTAGTGGTTCACCAAGTCGAATTAGTATTGACGAAAAAACAGAATTATCTCGTATTGTCAAAAATGTCAAAGATAAAATAGCAGAATAAGTATTGAGCATAGGAAAACCGGTTAGGATAAGACGAGGAGACTGGAAAAAAATTTTCTATTTCTAAAATCTTTAATTTACATTTTTTTAAGATAGTGAAAATGCCTCAAACTATTATCCATTAATCATTGCCTATTCCCCGTGAAAAGCAATAAACTTAGATAAATCCTTAGTTTTTCAGTACTTTATCCATTACATCCACATCCTGTATGGGAACATCCGGTAGTACCCTCTTTATGACCTTCAGCACAAGCAGTAGAACAGAAATACTTACCTTCTTTTTGAAGGGCTGTTCCTATATCTACGATACATAAACAAGAAGGACACGCACATTTCATTTGAGTAATAGTAGCTGTTGTCATAATTTAATTAACTCCTTTTTTACATGAATATCTGAACAATCATTCAATCTTTTTTTCGATTATAACTTAAAATCTAAAAATGTGTTCATATCATCAATTATTTTTCTAAATAAAAAGACTTCTGCAAAAAGTAAAGGAAAAGGGAAGAGTGAATAAAATTGAAATTAGTATAATATTTTGTCAACTACAAAAATATTTTTTCTAAAATTACGAAAATAAGCAACACTCGGCCTTCTGGTATAGTTAATTCAGGATACTTACGATCGATTAAAAAGAATGTCAGGACAAAATTGGCAAGGAAAAATTAACCTAGTTTATGAATATCAAGAAGGTAAAACTAAGATAAAATCTGCTTATCATCAAGCACCATTAAAAATTCAACGATCGTTTTATCCAGAGGGTGATTCTATCTGTCATAGTGTTATTTTACATACTGCGGGAGGAATTGTTGGAGGAGACATTTTAAGTCAAACTATTCATTTATCTTCTAATTCACAAGTATTTATTACGACTCCAGCCGCTACTAAAATTTATCGTACACAGGAAAAAAAAGCCTTTCAAGAAATAATTATTAACTTAGAAAATGATACTTATTTAGAATACTTACCTCAAGAAACGATCGTTTTTAATAAATGTCAATATCAACAAAAATTAAGGGTAAATTTAAGAGAAAATGCGACATGGTTGGGGTGGGAAATAATCCGTTTTGGTAGAAGTGCTAGGGGAGAAATTTTTACTCATGGACAATGGCTCAATCAGACGGAAGTCTGGTATAAAGATAAACCTTTATGGATCGATCGACAATTATTACAAGGAGAAAGTAACCTTTTTTCAGCAATTAACGGTTTAGCTAATAAGCCAGTTATTGGAAATTTAACTCTTATTTCCGCTAAAATTAATCAAGATATAATCAGAGAAATTAGAGAACTAATTGAGAGTAAATTTACAAATTTAATTATTTGTATAACTACTCTACAACAAGGATTATTATGTCGTTATCATGGTAATTCTGTCAGCGAAGCTAAAACTTGTTTAACAGCTATATGGCAATTATTAAGGGCAAAATATGGGTTAAATTCCCTAATAAAACCAAGATATTGGTAGTGGTAGAATGCAGAATTGAGAATAAAAACTTGTCAGGTGATAATGTTCACAATTAATTTAATTTAACTTTAGTAATTTGAACACTTAACCTAATACCCAATACCTAACATTCACCTTTACCAAAAAACCCTCACCAAGAAATTTTTTCATCTACTGAATTTCATTAATTTCTGGCTAACCATTTTTGACCATTTAAACGCTTAAGAGTAAATAATACCATTAAATCAAGACTAGCCTTGCGCTCATCAATCATAAAAGATTCGATCGTACTTGGCTTTTTGTCGTCAGTAGTACAAGAAAAGGCTTTTTGCCCGTTGATATTTTCTTCTAAAAAATAAAGAGAAAATTGACGAGTTTTTAAATTGCCAATTACTTGCCAACACTCAGGATTAGATTCAAAACCCATTACCGGAATTTTAGCTTTTTTAAAATCTAACTTGACATCTTGTAAACCTTGCTTTTCTAAAGCAGTTTTGAGAGTCGGAGTAAAATGTTGCTCCATAAACTCAGTGAAAGGCTTATCTTCTAAAGCTGGAGGTTTAACTTTTTTCGCAGGTGCAACTTTTGCGTCTGTTACCTCTGGTTTCTTTTTTGTTTCTGTTGCCTTAGTTTCTTCCGTCATAATTTATTTAAGTATAAAAAATTTTTGATAAAGGTAAAAGATAATCAATACCACTTATTACTTATTACTTTAACTAAAGAGGACGATAAACACGATAATCAATATTAGGGAAAATGTTATCAATTTTTTCCACTTTTTCTAACCAACCAGAATCAACTTTTTCTGCCCAAATATCTTCATAAAGTTTATTTAGTCTCAATAAATGACTCTTAGTACGTCTTACGGCATAAGGCACCATTGTACCTGTACGCATAATAAACGCCCAATCTGACGACTGTGCCAATAATAATTCTCTGGCGGCTTGATTTAATGCTCGTAATTGTAACTCATCTGCGGGATCTTTGGTGGACAAATGAATCATCTTTTCGGCCGCTTTGTGTAAATGAGGATAAACCCACGCATTAGTATGATTTAACCAATATTCATGGAAACCTTTATAACCCCAGCTAGATTGTGACGGAATTGCTACTTGTTGAGTCGGATGTCCTTTTAAATAATCCGCCAAGTGAATCATATACAAGGAATCTTGATCAAACCATGCTTTCCGAAAGAGAAAATCAATAAATTGAGGACCTTCATACCACCAATGACCATATAACTCCGCATCATAAGGAGATACGACGATCGGTTCCCGTTGCATCATTCCTGCTAAATGTTGCACTTGTTGAACACGATTGTATAAAAAGTTTCCTGCGTGTTCTGCGGCTTTTTCTTTTGCCCAATAAGGATCATATAAGGCTTTATCTGATAAACCAGCTTGACGACTGGTAATTTTATGATATTTTACCCCGACATTTTTTCTTTGACCATTGGGCATAATATAAGGTTTTATATAATCATAGTCTGCTTCCCATCCCAAATCTTTATAAAATTCTCGATAGACAGGATCACCCGGATAACCAACTTCAGAAGACCAAACCTGTTGTGATGATTCATGATCACGCCCAAAAACTGCCACTCCTGTTTCTGTGAAAATGGGGGCATAAGTACCAAAACGAGGACGAGGACGAGCATATAATAAACCATGACCATCAGTTAAGAAATAACGTAAACCTGCATCGGCTAACATTCTTTCTAAGCCTTCATAATAAGCACATTCAGGCAACCAGATACCCCGAGGGCGCATCCCAAAATTTTCTTCATAACTTTGACAGGCAACTTCAATTTGCGCCCATACTGCTTGAGGATACATTTTCATCAACGGTAAGTAACCGTGAGTTGCACCACAAGTAATAATTTCAACATTATTACTATCTTGAAACTTTTTAAACGCGCTTACTAAATCTCCTTTATATCCTTCCCATATTTTACGGGTTTCGCTAAATTCTTGAGCATAGTACTCGGCAAGATATTTAATATGCCCATTATGCTCATTATGTTCAATTTCTTTTTCAACTAATTCTTGTAATTTTTCTAAATGTTCGCTATATCTTTCTTGTAATAGTTTATCTCGGAGCATAGACACTAAGGGAGGTGTCATACTCATAGTTATTTTAAAATCAACTCCATCACGTTTTAAGCCTTCAAAAACTTGGAGTAAAGGGATATAAGTTTCTGTGATTGCTTCATACAACCACTCTTCTTCTAAGACATAATCACTTTCAGGATGGCGAACAAATGGTAAATGTGCGTGTAGCACGAGGGCGAGGTAGCCAAGAGCCATAATATGTAGATAACTATTTGCTAGTTTTTACAGGTGGACAGATTTAATAAAATTATCTGTCATTAGAATTTTAGGATAAAACGAGCGATGTTTCACAATAGTTAAATTAAAATAATAATCAATTCTCAATTCAATTTTTGAGGAATAGGATATGATCCCTTTTAACAATCAATAATTAAAATTAACTGTCAATAGTCTTGATCAAGATAATATTGTTTATTAGAGAAAGTATAATTTATAATCAGTGTTAAAAAGTAATCATTGCAATATACTAATGTCTTATTTAAAAAGTTTTCCTTTAATTCTCACTTCCTTATATTTAAACTTTGGTTATATAACCCCTATTTTTGCTCAGTCTGCGGATTCTCCCTCTCCTGTCAGTACTAATCAATTTAACTCTAGTGCGAATCCTTTATTATTTCCAACTAAACCTAAAGAGGTAGAAATTGATAAACAACAGTCTATTACATTACAAGAAGCGATCGAAATTGCTTTAAAAAATAATAAGAGTTTACAAGAGGCACGATTAGAGTTAGAAAAAGCAGAAGATGGTTTAAGAGCTTCTTTAGGGGCAGAATTACCCACTGTAGATGGACAATTAGATTTTAACCAACGGGGGGATGATACCACTGCTCAAGGTGGAGATATTTTTAGGAACAGAACACAATTTCTGGGACAATTAGAAGTGGGTTATGAATTGTTCAATGGTGGTCGTCGTAATGCCACGATCGAGCGTTCTCGTAGAGAAGTATATTTCACCAAATTAGATGTAGAAAGAATTTCCGAAGATACTCGTTTTAATGTCACGGACGCTTATTATGAATTGCAAAATAGGGATGCTCAAGTTGCGATCGCACAAGCGGCCATTGAGGATTTTTCCCAAACCTTAAGAGATGCCCAATTATTAGAACAAGCCGGGCTGGGTACAAAATTTGATGTTTTACAGGCGGAAGTTGATTTGGCTAATGCTAATCAAGCTCTTACTAGGGCGATCGCAGACCAAAGAAATGCTAGACGTACCCTAGCAGAAGTCTTAAGTATTGGACAAAATATAGAATTAACTGCCGCCGATGAAATAAAAGAAAATGGAGTATGGGAATATTCTTTAGAAGATAGTATTGTAATGGCTTTTAAAAATAGAGCTGAACTAGAACAATTATTAGTAAGAAAAGAAATTAACGAGCAAAATAGGGAAATTGCTTTATCAGAAATTCGTCCTCAAGTGGGTTTATTTGTTAACTACAACTTTACTAACACTCTGGTAGATACTTTAGAAAATACCGGAAATGCCAATGGTTACAATTTAGGTGCAAGACTTAGATGGCGATTTTATGACGGGGGTACTGCACAAGCAAGGGGAGATCAAGAAACTAGAAATATGGAAATTGATGAAACAAATTTTGCTGATCAAAGAAACAAAATAAGATTAGAAACTGAAACCGCCTATAATACTCTTATTGCTAACAAAGAAAATATTGGCAGTACAGAAAAAGCCGTGATTACCGCCACAGAAAGTCTCCGTTTAGCACGATTAAGATTTCAGGCGGGGGTCGGTACACAAACAGATGTAATCAATGCTCAAAGAAGTTTAACAGAGGCTAGAGGAAACTTTTTACAGGCTATTATCGGCTATAACCAATCCCTGAATGAATTACAAAGAGCAGTTAGTAATTTACCTGATAGTAAGTTATTTGAGATTAGATAATAAAAAATTAACAATTAACAGTTATCAACCATTGGTTAGACAAAAGGTTTTAGGTTGAAAAATATTTTATGTGCAATCTTTTTAAAGAAATTAGGCTAACTTAAAAAGTTCATCCCAGTCGATCGAAATTGATGTATTATCTTCACTTTCTGGCTTGGAAATCAAATCAAAAGCCTTGTTTCTGGCAAAAGGACTATTTAAGGCTTGAATAACCATATTAGCGACATCTCCTCTAGGTATAGATGTGGGAATACCATCAATAGGAGAAGTAATAAATTCATCGTCTTTTCCTACTAATAACTCTCTTTTACCGTCTGGTTTATCTAATAATCCTCCTGCTCGAATAATAGTATAATCAATACCTGAGTCGATTAAATATTGTTCTGCTTTTCTTTTCCAGATTAAAATATTGCCCTTACCAAGACGATTTAGAGGGTGATTTTCATTTGTACCTCCCATTGAACCTACAAGGATAATATGTTCAACTCCAGCCTTTTTACCTGCATCAATCTGATTTTTTTGTCCTAACCAATCTACTTCTTCGGGTTTTCCATTTTCTTCAAAGTTAAATTCGGGGGGTTTTCCTTCCGAGGGAGGAGTTATCATTTTTGGTACGGCACTGGTTAAAATAATTAGGCTTTGACATCCTTGAAGGGCGATCGAGACATCTTCCAATGATAGGATGTTACCAAAGATAAAATTTTCAGTATTAGTAAAAATTTCTTCCGCTTTACTTTTCGATCGAGCAAAAGAAATAACTTGCCAACCATAATCATCGGATTGTAGCTTTTTCACCACTAAAGATCCAGTTCTACCCGTAGCACCTGTAACTAAAACTTTTTTTGTCATATTGTTTAATAAATCTGTTTAAGAATTTAGAATGTGGAGTTAAAGAAAATTCACTATAAACCGTCAATTATCAAATAATTTTACCGTCAGAAAAATTGATAATTTTTTTTGTTTGTTGTGCTACATCATGCTCATGAGTTACTAAAATAATCGTTATATTCTCATCATTCAATTGACGAAATATTTGCATAATTTCTTTTGTAGTTTCGGAATCTAATGCACCAGTAGGCTCATCGGCTAGTAAAATCAGAGGGTTATTTACTATAGCACGAGCGATCGCTACTCTTTGCTGTTGTCCCCCAGAAAGTTGATTCGGTTTATTATTAAGACGATGTTTTAAACCAACTTTTGTCAAAGCGGAAACTGCTCTTTTTTTTTGCTCTAATGGTGATAATCCCGCATAAATCATGGGCAACATGACATTTTCTAAGGCAGTTAATTGCGGTAAAAGGTGGAATTGCTGAAAAATAAAACCAATTTGTAAATTACGCACCTTTGCCAATTGTTTTGAGGAAAAAGAAGCCACATTTTCCCCATTAAGATAATAATTACCCGAAGTAGGTCGATCGAGGCAACCTAAAATATTCATCATGGTGGACTTACCCGATCCAGAAGAACCCATAATAGCACAGTATTCTCCCGATCGAATTTCCAGATTAACCCCTGATAGGGCATGAACTTCTGTTTCTCCACTACCATAGATTTTATAAATGTTCTCTAACTTAATCATGAATAATGGGCAAAGTCCTATGAACTATACTTATTTTCATAGTAGGCTAAAATCTCTTTAACTTTAATTTTCCCATCTTCTGATAAGGGATATTCTACCCGCAACCCCCCGACTTGACTTTGTAAATAATCAAAATCCGTAGCTGTTTGGGGCAACAAATCTGCCTTAACTCCGTCAACCTGTCTTAAATGGGCAACCATTTCTCGATAAACCGCAAGGGGAAGACGATCGAGGGTTATGATAATATGTTCTACTGCTCGATCGGTAGTACTATTAGACAATGTATTTTTGACCTCCTTTAATTTAAGATTATTAATCTATTTCTATCAGTTCCATCCTTCAAAATTCATATCTATTTTTTGTGTACCTTGAAAATCATCAATATTACCAATTGTTCCTCTGAAAAGAGTTTTCTGACCTTTTAAAATAAGCCTTGCTTGTTGTGTTATTGCGGCATCACCTTGAGAAAGATCTCCCTGTTGTAATCCTTGAAAATAGCCAGTCAAAGGGGGTAGTGCTACATTACCAATACTAAGGGTAAAAATCAATGAACTAACCCTTAATGTTTTATTTGTATTGTTACAAACGAAACCAGAAATCTCTACAGTTTGTTTTGGAGTTTGACCTTCTGAACCTATATTAACTATTTTGGGAACAACATCCTCTAAATTGATTAATTTAATACCATCTCTTTCTCTGTTTTTAATATTAAATCGATCTTTGTTTAAATTTGTTTTAAAGGCTGGAGGTTCCTTTTGTTCTGAATCAATTTGAGCTTTTTCGCCTACTCGTTTAACAAAAGTACTGCCGTCTGGTAAACCAAATAAAACACCTCCAGATAAACCCTCCCCTGAAAAATTAACAAAGTTAGGAGTTGCCGCCAAAATTATATTTGGTTGTAAATTATAGGCACTAATTTGTCTAACAAATAAGACGCTATTCTCATAAACAATTGATTCTCCCTCATATACTCGACGAAAACCAGCTTCTTCTCCTAATTTGATTATTGCAACACTTCTCCCATTTACATTAATTATTCCTGAAACTACAATCTCAGGTTCAGGGAAACTTGTTATTCCTTCTGTTGGATTTTCACATAAGCCTATACCACCGCCATGAACATTATTAACCGCATTAACAGCGTTACGATCTTTTGCCCCAACACCTCTAGCAATTGTACGTCCATTAACATTAACTTCACTAAAATCTGTTCCAGATTCTGAACTAGGTGCAGATACTCTGATAATCGCATTTTTGGTTAAAGATTTACTTAATGGTTGATCTTCTCTAACTTTAATTACTGGGGGGGGATTAAAAGAATTGAAAGGATCATTTCTACCTTGATTAATTTGTCTTAATCTTTCTTGGGAATTAGTGGGCGGAATTAAACCTCCTGTACTTCCTATAATCTGATTATTGTTTGGAGTAGTTTCTGGTGTTTCTGTAATTTCTGGAGTGGGAGTAGGAGTAGAATTTTCGGGAATGGGGGGAGTAGAAGAAGTGTCCTCACCTCCTCCGAATAAGCCACACCCTGTTAATAAAAACAGACTAGATATTACTAATAAAGGTATTTTTTTCATTATCAAAAAGAATTTATATAATAACAATTAAATATAGCAATCTTAGACAAATTTATCCCAAAAAATTTCTGATTAACCCTTTGACGTTGCCTAAACAAAAAAGTTTCTCCTCTGCATCATTTAGACGATAGGGGAGAATCAATGTTTTAATCAGTATTTTAAAATTCCTCAGGCTCAATTAAACCTCTCATTTTAGCAATGCCTTTTTTTACTCGTCGAGACACCGTAATAACGCTAATACCTAATTTTTCAGCAGTTTCTTTTTGTGTTAGATCCTGTAAGAAAACGAACTCTAATACTTTTCTCGTACCGTCTTCCAATTGAGACAAAGCATTATTTAATCTGATTTTATCTTCTTGTACTAACTGAAAACTACGGTACTGATTATCAGGTAAACAGTCTGCTAAACTTGTTCGATCGTCCTCATCATTAGTGGTAGCATCTAAACTAATAGGCTCTCTGTTTCGATGAGCTAATTTTACATCGTACCATTCCTCGATCGAGACTCCTAATTCTCTGGCGATTTCTTTATCTGTGGGCTGACGATTTAATTTATTTCTTAACTCTCTTGAAATACGATTAGATTGGGTTTTTAATTCCAAACAACGGCGAGGAATACGAATAGAATAACCCTTATCTCTAAGATAATGTTGAATTTCTCCTCTGATATAAGGTAGTGCAAAAGAACTAAAGGCATAACCTTTTTGAGGATCGAATCTTTCAATGGCACGAAGTAAACCAAGACATCCTACTTGCAATAAATCATCGTAGTTTTCTTGACACTGGTTTATCCAATGACACACTTCCTTTCTTACTAAGCCTAAATTTAGCTGTAAAATGTGATTACGCACTTTGCGATCCTGATTTTCCTGATAAAAGGCAAATAATCTATCATTTTCAACTTTGTACTCGGAAGAAGTTTTGCTATACATGATCTTAAAGGTTACTTATTTACAAGTAAAATACGGATAATTTTGATTTTATATTGATTTTAAAAACTGAGAACCATAGTTTTAAATTTTGAGTATGGTTCTATTATAATTAATAGTCTAAGGTCAAAACAATGGGGTATTTACTGTATTTCGATCGTTAAATCTTGGATAATTTAACTATTTATACGGATACAATGTTAAGTTTGGTTAAACTCGACTTTTGCAATTAATTAATCAGTTTTTTTCATATCGTCATTACTTTTTAGTTTTTACTGTATTTGTTATTACAATTTGTTAAGTTTTTAATTAAAGATTTCATTTAAGAGTTAAAGAGAATGGAACGAGATAATTTCTTCGATTATAAACAACTTTTTTTCGATCGATGGTCTAATTTTTATGATGTAATCTTTACCACTATTTTTTATCAAGCTATTCATAAAAGACTATTAGAATATGTAACTTTATCTAATAATAATTATATTCTTGACCTTGGATGCGGTACGGGAAAACTAATTAATCGTTTAGGAGATAAATTTCCCGAAATAAAAGGAATTGGTGCAGATTTATCACCAAAAATGTTACGTCAAGCAAGACAGGCAAATCGTCATCATCCTCGTTTTATTTTTACTGTAGCCAATGCCTGTAATTTACCTTTTGCCAATAATCAATTTGATGCAATATTTAACACTATCAGCTTTTTACATTATCCCAATCCACAATTAGTTTTTCGGGAAATTAGTAGAGTTTTAAAACCTCAAGGTTATTTTTATTTAGCAGATTATATTACAAAAAATGAGGTTAATGCTATTCCTTTTTCACCAGGAGGTATTCGTTTTTACACTAAGGAATCCAGACAAAAATTAGGGGAAAATGTAGGATTAGTAACTATAGGTCATTATTATCTTTTTAACGGAGTAATTTTAACAATTTTTCACAATATATAACAACTCTACTTTACAGTTAATAAAAGCATTATTTAATATTGATTAATATTTACTATAAAGTATTTAACAGTATTTTTTGATACAACCCAGAAAAAATTGTTCTATAATTGTAGATTATTATTGAGTGTTTGATTAAAAGAAATGTCTTTTACCTTAATCAAAGGCACTTTTCACGCTGTTGGTTATTCCCCTGACGGTGATTCCATTCGTTTTAAAGCGAGTAATATTGAAAATTGGTCAAAATTAATAGGTATTCCTCCCCAATTAAATGAATTTAATCATGTACAAATTCGTCTGATTGGAATTGATAGTTTAGAAACTCATTTTCATCAGTGTAAACAAAGTGTAAAATGGGCGTTAAGTGCCGCTAATTTTTTATTGGAATATCTCGAAATTGACGAAGTTAAATGGAATCAAGAAAAAAATATAATTGTTAAAGCTGATGACAATATTGAAGGTTTTATTTTAGCAAAAAAAACAGATCAACATGGGCGTCCTTTAGCTTTTGTTTTTAAGGGTAAAATAGATGTTATTGATGGAGATATTTTCTTTTTGCCTATAGAATTATTTTTTAAATCTGTCAATTATCAAAGTCTTTTATATGGTGAATCTTATCCTACTTATTATCGTGGTTTAGCACCAACTTTAAGAAGAAAAATGACTTTAGCTGTTAATCAGGCAAGAAAAGAAGATAGAGGTGTTTGGAAGTTTGATTCTACAAATAAAGGTTTTCATGTCTGGGATTTATTTGATGAGGAAAAAAATATAGTTATATTACCTAAATTATTTCGCCGTCTTGTCAGTTATTTAGAAATAAATCAAGAGTTAGAAGGGTTTAAATATTCAGTAGTTAAATCAGAAAAAGTGTTAATTTTACCTGCTCAAACTAAGAAACTTTTTAGGGATATTATTCTTCAAGAAGAAGCGATATTTAAGTTATCAGAATTGCCTGAGAATTTAGTTTATTTATAGATATTAATCATTTAATTGTTGAGCATGGAAACGGGCATATTTACCTTGTCTTAATAATAATTCTTCATGAGTGCCAGATTCAATGATTTCCCCTTGTTCTAGTACTAATATTCTAGTAGCTCTTCTAACTGTAGCTAAACGATGAGCAATTACAAATACAGTTCTTTGCTCCATAATTCGCTCTAAGGCTTCTTGTACAAGGGCTTCAGACTCTGAATCTAAGGCGGAGGTAGCTTCATCTAAAATTAAGATTTGAGGATTAAAGAAAATCGCTCTTGCGATCGCAATACGCTGTCGTTGCCCTCCAGAAAGGCTAACTCCCCTTTCTCCGACATAGGTATAATAACCTTGAGTTAAAGTACTAATAAATTGATGAGCGTTAGCAATTTTTGCGGCTTTTTCTACTTCTTGCAAGTCGAAATTTTTACATCCAAAAGCAATGTTATCAGCGATCGTACCTGAAAAAATGTTAGTATCTTGTGGTACAATACCAATTTGTTGTCTGAGGCTTTTTAAAGTAGCATCTTTAACATTAATATTATCAATTAAAATTTCTCCTGATATAACATCATAAAAACGAGGAAGTAAATTAACTAAAGTAGTTTTACCTGCTCCAGAAGAACCAACTAAGGCAATTACTTCTCCTTTCTTCGCTTTTAAATTAATATTTTTTAAGACTAATTTTTCACTGCTATAACCAAAATTTACATCATTATATTCAACTAATCCATTAACATTTGATAACTGAATTGCGTCTTCTTTTTCTGTGATTAAAGGAGATATTTCTAACAACTCATAAACTCGCTCAACGGAAGCCTGACCTTGTTTAAATTCATTATAATTATTAGTAGTAACAGTAATGGGATCAATTAATAAAGCTACTGCGGCAATATAACTGACAAAATCTGTTCCTGTCATGTTATTTAAAGAGATTTGCCAAGCACCTAAAAAGAATAGAAAAATAATGCTCATTGCCTCTAAAAAACCGACAACAACAAACTGAAGGGCTTTAATTTTCTCTGCGGCAAATTTACTTTTACGATTATTTTCTGCTTCGTGAGCAAATCGATCGATCTCATATTCTTCAGCAGTAAATGCTTGAACTAATCTAATGCCTGAAAAAACTTCCGTAATCAATGCAGATAGGTTTGATATTTTACTTTGACTCTTTCTCGTCAAATCTAATAGCTTACCTCCAAACCAAGTTACTAAAAATGCCATTAAAGGAGCAACAATAAAAGTAGCGATCGTTAACTGCCAATTGACATATACCATGTACCCTAAAACTACAATTAATTGTAAAATACTAGGGATAAATTGCTGAAAAAATTTATTAATAACTTCTCCAATTCGATCGACATCTTCTGTTAAACGATAGGCTAAATCACCAGTTTTTGCTACTTCAAAATAGTTTAAACTTAATTTTTGTAAATGTGCATATACTAACCGACGCAAATCAAGAGTTATTTGAAGTGCCGCTTTAGCCATGAAAGTATCTTGTCCGTATTGTACTGTACCTCTAAGAAAAAAGACAACGGCGGCAAATCCGACAAAGGAGATAATTGAATCTATATCTCCCCGCCCCACATAATCAGCCATACGACCAGCTAACCATGCTAAAATAGGCCAGAAAATAGTAAACCCGATCGTACAAGCAAAAGCAATGCTGATAGTTTTTCTTTCTTGAGTGATATAGGGTAATAAATAGCGAGACTTAGGTGGTAATTTCAAGATACTTTCTAAAATAATTAATTCTCTTTTTATTGATGTTAGGGAAAAACCCATTATTATTATTAGGGATAAATAACAAGAAAACAAGGTGAGGGTGATAATTAGGTGTTAGATGTTAGGTTTTAGGTGTTAGGTTAAATGCAAACTGTTAATTTATTGCAAAGTGGGTTAAAAATTTCTAATTTCTAATTTTTCATCTCGATCGACTATCCAAAATAATGTTTTACTGTAAAGCAAAATAGGCAAAATTAAGACAAAATAAAGAAAGCAGTATTAAGATGATGTATTCAAATTAATCAATTAATAGTATAGGAAATTTAAAATAATGCACTTAAGTGAAATAACTCATCCAAATCAATTACATGGTTTATCCATTCGAGAACTAGAAGATATTGCTCAACAAATACGAGAGAAACACTTAGAAACGATCGCCGCCACAGGAGGACATTTAGGGCCAGGTTTAGGAGTAGTAGAGTTAACCATTGGCTTATATCAGACTTTAGATTTAGACCATGATAAAGTACTTTGGGATGTAGGTCATCAGGCTTACCCCCATAAATTATTAACAGGAAGATACCACAACTTTCACACATTACGCCAAAAAGATGGGGTTGCTGGATATTTAAAACGATCGGAGAACAAATTTGACCATTTTGGAGCAGGACACGCTTCTACAAGTATTTCCGCAGGGCTAGGTATGGCTTTAGCACGGGATAGCAAGGGAGAAAATTACAAAGTAGTATCTATTATCGGTGATGGTGCATTAACTGGCGGTATGGCATTAGAAGCCATTAACCATGCAGGACATTTACCAAATACGAATCTGATGGTAGTGTTAAATGATAATGAAATGTCCATTTCTCCTAACGTGGGCGCAATTTCTCGTTATTTGAACAAAGTACGTTTATCAGATCCTATTCAATTTATTACGGATAATTTAGAAGAACAATTTAAGCATTTTCCTTTCTTTGGTGATGGTGCGAATCTTTCTCCTGAAATGAAAAACCTTAAGGAAGCGATGAAACGCCTTGCCATGCCGAAAGTTGGGGCGGTAATTGAGGAATTAGGATTTACTTATTTTGGCCCTATTGACGGTCATAATCTCAAAGAATTAATTGATACTTTTAACAAAGCTCATAAGGTAAAAGGGCCTGTTTTAGTTCATGTTGTCACTGTCAAGGGTAAAGGTTACAGCCTCGCAGAAAAAGATCAAGTAGGTTATCATGCTCAAAGTCCCTTCAATTTAACTACGGGTAAGCCTATCCCCTCCACAAAACCCAAGCCTCCCAGTTATTCTAAGGTTTTTGCTCATACTTTGACCACTTTAGCCCAAAATAACCCCAAAATTATCGGTATCACGGCGGCTATGGCAACAGGTACAGGTTTAGATAAATTACAACAAAAATTACCTAATCAGTATATCGATGTGGGTATTGCAGAACAACACGCTGTGACTTTGGCGGCCGGTTTAGCTTGTGAAGGAATGCGTCCAGTAGTTGCCATTTATTCCACTTTCTTACAACGTGCCTATGATCAAATTATTCATGATGTGTGCATTCAAAAATTACCAGTATTTTTCTGTTTAGACAGGGCGGGAATTGTCGGTGCAGATGGCCCTACTCATCAAGGAATGTATGATATTTCTTATCTGCGTTGTATTCCTAATCTTGTGATGATGGCTCCTAAAGATGAAGCCGAATTACAGCGTATGATGGTGACAGGAATTAATTATACTAAGGGGGCGATCGCAATGCGTTATCCTCGTGGTAATGGTTTAGGTGTACCTCTTGCTGAAGAAGGTTGGGAAGCACTTGAAATTGGTAAAGGTGAAATATTACGCAACGGTGACGATTTATTATTAATTGGTTACGGCACAATGGTTAATACTGCGATGCAAACCGCAGAAATTCTTAGCGAACACGGTATCGAAGCTACTGTAATTAATGCGCGTTTCGTTAAACCTCTTGATACAGAATTAATTTTACCCTTAGCTGAAAAAATCGGTAAAGTTGTTACCCTTGAAGAAGGCTCATTAATTGGCGGTTTTGGTTCGGCAGTGGGAGAGGCTTTATTAGATAATGGTATCATGGCGAAATTAAAACGTTTTGGCGTACCTGATATTCTTGTTGATCATGCTACACCAAATGAGTCGATCGCAGATTTAGGTTTAACCAGTCGTCAAATTTCTGAGCAAATTTTAAGTTCTCTTTTTGCTCAAAAACCATCTTTAACAACTATTAGCAATTAGAAATTACCAATTAACAATTAACAATTAAGAAAAATTATCGTAATCAACTTTTCACGATCGTAAAACTATCAGAATTTTGTAAACTATTAATATCTTTATTTCCTGTACAAAATAATACTGTTCTAATTTCAGCATTCAGTAACTCCATAAATTCCTCTAATGCTTCGATCGATGTCATGGCCGCTTTTAAGAAAGGATAAGCTAAACCAACAATATCAGAACCTAAAGCCAATAACTTTGCCACTTCTAAACCATTACGAATTCCACCGGAAGCGATTAAAGGAATGTCAGGATATGTTTTAGCGATGTCGGCGACACAATCAGCAGTGGGAATACCCCAATTAGCAAAAGTTTTGCCTAACTCTCGTTTTAATTTATTGTCACTTCTTTCACTTTCCACCATTGCCCATGATGTCCCTCCTCCTCCTGCTACATCAATAGCTTTAACTCCTACATTGATCAATTTTTTTGCCATAGTAACAGAGATACCGTTACCTACTTCTTTGACGATAACAGGTACAGTTATTTTTTCGCAAACATCAGCAATTTTATCTAACAAGCCTTTAAAGTTGGTATCTCCTTCAGGTTGAATACATTCTTGTAGGGGATTAAGATGAAGAATTAATGCGTCAGCTTCCAAAATTTCGACTAATTTTAGGCATTCACGCCATGTATAGCCATAATTTAGTTGCACAGCCCCAATATTCGCTAATAGTAGTATATCAGGACAACTGCATCGATTAGACCCACTTCGCGATCGTACTTGAAAAGTTTTTGCTATATCTGGTTTTTCAATAATAACACGACCTGAACCGATACCCATAGCAAGATGATATTTTTGAGCAATCATTGCTAAACGTTGATTAATTAATTGAGCATTTTCTGTACCGCCAGTCATGGAAGAAATTAATACAGGAGAGTGTAACTTTTTACCAAGAAAATTAGTAGAAATATCGATTTCTTGATAATCTAATTCAGGTAAACAAACATGATTAAATCTATATTTTTCCAAACCATTTTGCAGTTGGTTAAACTGTACCTTTTCATCTAAACAAATGCGGATATGATCATCTTTTCTTACTTGAGTTTCTGTTAAGTTATTATCTGTATTCATAAACAAAAATGCTTTTTTCTTTGAATATGATAGAACATTGAGGGTAATATTTCTATCTCATTATTTAATTTTTTCTTATTTATTTTATTAAAATATTCGGCATTCTCTCAATTTCATCACGATCGTTCTAGAACTAATTCTAATTCTTCTTTTTTAGTTCAGCTTAAATCAATTTAACTTGATTTTAATATTATTAACAATATGTCAAACTTTTATCTATTCTGTATCTTTATTAATAAACTTAAATGTATCGGAACATCATCATTATATAAGTTTATAAAAATCTAAAACCTTGGAGTAACGTTATTGTGAAAAACGAAAAAATAAAGATTAAAATGTTTCTTTGATTAAATTATCAAAAAGCATTGGAGAATGATTATTTTTGTTCATGTAAGATTCAAATTGTTCTATGGGTATAGGTTTACTAAAAAGAAAACCCTGTCCTCGATCGATGTCGTAATTTTGTAAGAAATTTAATTCTGATAGACGTTCAATTCCTTCTACATATATTTTCAATTTTAATTTTTTCGCAATATCTATAAGTCCAGAGAAAATTGCTTTTTTACGAGGATTATGAATGAGATTGGAAATAAAAGATTTATCGAATTTAATAATGTCGAAGGGTAATTGATGTAAATGACTCAAACAGGCATAGCCAGTACCAAAATCATCTAATGCTAGAGAAATACCAAAACTTTTGAGTTGATTCATCATCTTAATAGCATCACTATAATTATCCAGTAAGGCGCTTTCAGTGATTTCTAAAATTAATTTTTCGGGAGGAAAACCAATATCTCTTAATGTACGAAGAATACTTGTAACTAAATAAGGATCTCTGAATTGATAGGGAGAAATATTAACAGATAAATTAAAAAGAGGATAAGACAAAAATTTTTTTGCTTGTAAACAGGCTTGATTTAAAATCCATTTACCGATGGGGATAATCAATTCATTTTCTTCTGCAATAGAAATAAATTTATTTGGTGAAATTAAACCCCATTCCGGATGACACCATCGGATTAATGCTTCTGCACCGATAACTTGTTGATTATTAAGTTGTATTATGGGTTGATAATAAACATTGAATTCATCTTCCAGTAATGCTTTATCTAATGCTTGTTCCATAAAATCATGAAGCATAATTAATAAAAAATCCTGTTTTAGATGTTTATGGCCATAGGAATCCAAAAAAGAAGAAAAAGTTTCTGGAGATAAGCTATTTGTTTTAATGTACTTTAAAAAGTGTTTTTTCCGTTTCCATTTACTACTATTCAACATAGTTTGATAATGGTGAAAAAGACTCTCATGATTTACTCGACTCATTTTTCTTCTTTCCTACAAGGGGAAATCAATAAATTTGTTGAAAAAATTGCAATTGTCATGAAGCAATACTGTTCATCGTATAAATTTGATAGCCGAAAACTTTTTCCTGTTCAATTAAAGTCACAAATCCTTTAATCATGGTAGAACAATTTTTGATGTAATTTTCTATCCATTGTTGATACCATTTCAACTCAAAGTAATTAAGGGATTCAATTAAACTTCCTCTAAAATTAATTAATCCTCTCGAAGTAATTTCAAAGTTTTTTATCCAATCACAATCAGGACGAGAAGTTTCTAAATATCTAATGGAAATTGTTTTTCCTAGGTAATGGCTACCGACTTTGTTTAAATAATTCAAACTATTTACTATCTGCACAATAGTAATATTTAAAGTTTGTTTCATCCTATGTTCTCTAGGGCGAAAATCAATATCAAATAAGGTTCGATCGTTATATTCTGCATCTTTAAAAGATGTTTTTTTCAATTTCACACCAATCAAAGAAGCATTGTGTAAGATAGCCTCCTGAAAATTAGTTTCTGTTAAAACACTACCTGTTAAAAATCCATGAGTTAAATTACTTTTGCGTAAATTAGCATAACTTAAGTCACTGTTATTAAGAGATACACGAGTTAAATTTGCCCCTGCCAAATAAGCTCCACTTAAGTCAGCATTGGTCATATGAGCGTGTTCGAGGTTGGTATTTTTAAAATGAGCTTTTGTAAGAACTCCATAATTGAGATTTGCATTACTCAAATTTGCGTGATCTAATATTGCTCCTGTTAAATTGCATCCTTTTAAATTAGCTCCCTTAAGAAAGCATTTTTTCAAATTTGCTTCTGTTAAATCTACTCCGATTAAATTAGCACAACTTAAATCTGCTCCGGATAAGTCAATATTAGCCAGAGAAATTCCCTGAAGATTGATACGGGATAAATTTTGTTTACAGAAACTCCTTTCCCCAGAGTTATATTGGTATAGAAAATCACTTAATTTTAGCATCATGAATTGTTTTTGTAAATTATTAAACAGTTAAGTACATACTAATCTGTGTTTTCATAAATGGCAACTTTATTTTCTATTTTTTATAAAAATTATAGATTTAATACTTATTTAATATTTATTCTAGTATTTGTATCGAAATTTACATAATTCATAATAACTAAATATAATCAGTAATATAAAGATAGAATATCATTTATTGAAAAAATAATGATTATTTAAACTTCTCAATTCCTTATTAATAATTAATTTTTATTTTTTAATTCTATTTTATTAATAAATAGGTAATTAAATCAAAACCTTTTTAATATAAGCTATATAGCTTTTAAAGTATTTTATTAATATTTAAAGTTACATATATCTTTTATCTTAAATATTGATAATAGTTTAGATAAAATAATAAAAATAAATAAAATTTTTAACTATTATTAACTATTTTCTTTATTTATATTAAGTTTAATAGTATTAAAATAGATATTTTAAAATTATTATATATTCCTTATTTTCTTATTTATTTTATTTTTAAACTATAAAATATTTTTCTTTTTATTTTTAATTAAAAATATATTATTTTACATTTTTTAAAATATTAATAGAAATTAAAATACAATTTTTATTAACCTTAAAATATAATGTTTTAAATAATTAATCTTTTCTTAATTAATTTTCTCTTATGGGGATATTCAATGAAGGTTTGATGATCCTAAGTATTTCTTGATAAATTTGGCTACTGATTCGATCGCCTCTTTTACCGTATTCTAGTTTAATATCATCCACAAAGAAGTTAAGTTGAAATTGATAATAGAGATAGCCTTCATCATGATTTAAAGCTGTTACCCAAATTTGGGGATCTTGCCATTTTTTTCTTTCTTTGAATCGAGATTTAAACCAATCACTCAACTCTAAAACATAGTCATCTAATCTGGTTTCTTCTAATTGGGGATTGGTAATTTTTTGGTAAAGACGATAAGTTCTTTTTTTGATTAAGTTGATTTTTCTATCCCATTCTTGGGGAATTAAATACAGATCTTCTTCTTGTAAATTAGGATCTTTTAACCAAAGACGATACCATTCTCTCACTAACTCAATCAACGCCTCTGATTCTTGAGTTTCCGTTGAATCTTGATCTTCCTCCACAATTTTTAAACCAATTAATTCGAGAACTTGTTGATACTCTTGTCTAATATTGGTAATTTCTTCTTCAGTTAGTCCGCCTTTTTCAGCAAATTGTAACGTTACCACTAAGGCTTCTAAAGAATATTCGATTTCTTCTAGTTTTTCGTTAACTTTTTGTTCAGCTAGTAATCTTAATTTACCGATCGACTGTTGTTCATTAAAATGATAAGAAAAGTCATTACACAAATAATAACGATCGATTAGTGTTAGTTTTTCCTCAATATTAGCTAAGGTGTCAGGATGAGCAAGTACAACTTCAGTGATAATTTTTTGTAAATATTCCAGATCTTGTTCTGCGGGTATTTCCAAAGAAGTAGAATAGTAATAGTAAGAAGTAGGCCGACTTAAGTTAGTAATATTTTGATTTTGTAAAACGCTATTGGGAATATAAACATCACAATGATGATCAAATAAATAGATTTGGGTTACTCTTACCCCAATACGAGATAACATACCGATCGAGCCATCTTCCAAACGAAGCACATCGCCAAATTGAAAAGGAGTATCAATCAATAAAACAATACCACTAAAAAAATTAGCCAAAATATCTTTTACAGCAAAACCAATAATAAAAGTCGCACCTCCTAAAGTCACCCAAATTCCCGTTAAATCAACCCCAAAAGTTTTTAAAGCAAAAACCCCCCCAAATAAAAAAATAAGTACAGGAATTACCCCTTCAAGTAAAGGTAACAATACATCATCCCACATCACTTCTGTTTGTCGGGTATATTGTTTGAGGTAATAAATAACTACTTGTTTAAAAATTGCTACTAACCAGTAACTAATTAAAATAATTACAATAACAGACAGAATCGTTTGTAAAATATTTTCTTCGACTAACTCTAAATCTCTAAAGGTAAATTTCAAATTAAATAAGGTAAAAAGACTGAGAATCGGATAACCAGAAACATTGAGAGTGACTAACGCAATATCCCGTTCTAATCCACGAAAGAGAGGACGTAAAACAAAAAATAAACAAAGATAAATAATTACAAATCCAACACCAAAAATTCCTAAATGAAAGAGAATGAATTGAGTTTCAGGAGAAAGGGTAAGCCAAAATTCTTTAAGCATATTTAACCAGTTTAGGGGATTTATTGTATTTTTTGATACAGAAATTATCAAGTAAAACATATCAATATTTAACAGTTAATTGAAGGCTTAAGTAATTAATTCCTCAATTCTTGTTTTGTTTTGAATCAAAATCTATACCGAGAAAAAAAATTAATGGTAATGATGTCAAAAAAAATGAATAAAAGACCTCTTCGATCGAAAGATCAAGGTAGTTTTATACTTAATTCTATACTTTGGGTTAACAATTTATTTTCCCCATACTGGTTAGCTTGTATTCCCTTAACGGCAGTAATTGTTTTGGTATGGAATACCGCCGCAATGGCTCAAGGATTTTCACAACCAGAAGACGTTGGTCAACTTAAAATAGTCTTAGATTCGGTTTTCTTGTTGATAACAGGAACATTAGTTGTTTTCATGAATGCCGGTTTTGCGATGTTAGAAACTGGTTTTTGTCGTCAGAAAAATGCTGTTAACGTCTTAGCGAAAAACTTAATTGTATTTGCGATCGCTTCTGTTGTTTACTGGGCCGTCGGCTATGGCTTAATGTATGGAAATGGAAATGGTTTTATTGGTTTAGATGGTTTCTTTTTCAACGGTAGCAGTCTCCCTTATAGTGACTCAGAAGCCTTTGAAATAACGAAAACCATGGTTGAAGGTCAAGAAGTTGAAATTAAAACATTAACAAAAGTACCTGAATCGATTTCTTTCTTTTTCCAATTAGCATTCTCTGCTACCGCCGCTACGATCGTGTCAGGTGCAGTAGCTGAAAGAATCCGTTTTGATGCCTTTTTAATCTTCAGTGTTTTATTAATCGGGATTGCTTACCCAATTACAGGACATTGGATTTGGGATGGTGGTTGGTTAGCTTCCATGGGATTCCGTGATTTTGCAGGTTCTACTGCTGTTCACTCCGTTGGTGGTTGGGCAGCTTTAATGGGTGCCGCAATTTTAGGTCCTCGTCAAGGTAAATATAGCCCCGATGGTACAGTACACGCTATACCCGGTCATAATATGAGTATTGCGACTCTAGGATGTTTAATTCTTTGGATCGGCTGGTTTGGTTTCAACCCCGGTTCTGAGTTAGCCGCAACTGGTAATATTTCTTATATTGCACTCACAACTAATTTAGCTGGTGCCGCTGGTTGCATCACTGCGACTGGAACTTCTTGGGCAAAAGACGGGAAACCTGACTTATCCATGATTATTAACGGTGTTTTAGCCGGTTTAGTCGGGGTAACTGCCGGATGTGCTGATGTCAGTTATATTGGTGCTATTATTATCGGAGCTGTGGCAGGTGTTCTCGTAGTATTTGCCGTAGAATTTTTCGATAAAGTTTTAAAAATCGACGATCCTGTGGGTGCAACTTCTGTTCACTTAGTTTGTGGTGTTTGGGGTACTTTAGCAGTGGGTATTTTCAGCACTAATGGTCATAGTTTCCTTACTCAATTAATTGGTGTTTTAACAGTTGGTGGTTTTACTGTAGTTCTCAGCAGTATATTTTGGTATGGAATTAAGGCAACTAGTGGTCTTAGAGTCCATCCAGAAGAAGAAGTGAAGGGCTTAGACATCTCCGAACACGGCATGGAAGCCTACAGTGGATTTGTCAAAGAAGCTGATATTCTTGCTGGCGGTTTTTCTTCTACTGTGGGTGAAGTTAGCTCTGGTATCGAAATGTAGTAAGTGATTGACAATTAATAATTAATAATTTAGAATATAGGGGATATAGGTGATAGGCAATGAACAATTAAAAAATCAAAACTTATTACTTATTACTTATTACTTATTACTTGTTCCGATCTCCCTTATGTTTTCCAATAGGGAGATTTTTTGTTGAAGGAAGACATTTACGTTTAAAATTTACTAAAATTAGTTTTTTTAAACGAAATGATAACCAGTGCGATTATTTCCTTAGTTTTATTATTATTTCAAAGTGTTTGTTTTTTCATTCTTCTTAGTCGATTATTTCGAGGTGCAACTCGACTTCCTCCTTTACAACCAGAATTAGCGAATCCTTCTCTTTTAGCCAAAGTTAGTGTTATTGTACCGACTCTCAATGAAGTCGATCGAATTGATAAAATGCTAGAAGGTATAACTCGTCAAAGTTATGAGGTAAAAGAAATTCTGATCATTGACAGTAACTCCCAAGATGGCACAAGAGAAAAAGTTATAGAAGCCTCCAAAACAGATCCTCGTATTCGTCTTGTCACCGATCCTCCTTTACCATCCCATTGGGTGGGCAGACCTTGGGCATTACATAATGGATTTTTGAGTAGTTCTGACACCAGTGAATGGATTTTAGGCATTGATGCCGATACTCAACCCCAAAAAGGTTTAATTCCTAGTTTGGTTAATTTTGCAAATAAATATAATTATGATGTAGTGTCTCTTTCTCCTCAATTTATCCTCAAAGATGCAGGAGAATGGTGGTTACAACCTGCTCTATTAATGACTTTGCTTTATCGTTTCGAGTCTTCTGGAGTTGATGCAAAAAGTCCAGAAACTGTCATGGCTAATGGACAATGTTTTCTCATCAAACGCAAAGTATTAGAAGCTATTGATGGTTATAGTTGTGCGTCTAAATCTTTTTGTGACGATGTAACTCTAGCTCGTCATATTTCTAGTATGGGTTACAAAGTCGGTTTTGCGGATGGTGCAAAAGTCATTAAAGTAAGAATGTATGAAGGTTTAAAAGAAACATGGACAGAGTGGGGACGATCACTAGATCTTAAAGATGCGGCTTCCAAAAGTCAATTATGGACAGAATGTGGATTTTTAGCTCTTATTCAGGCTTTACCGTTACCAATTATTATTACAGGCTTTTTATGTTGCTCTACCTTAGATTTTCTCAGTTTTTATTTATTATTTATCCTTAATAGCTTATTAGTGTTAATTCGTTTTGCCTTATTAATTGCGATCGCTCCTTCTTATCAATTTACAAAATCACCAAGAGAATTATTCTTTTTCTTGTCACCCTTAGCAGATATTCTCGCCGTAATTCGTATTTTTCTTTCTGCCCAACAAAAACCTCGTCAATGGCGAGGTAGAATCTATGGAGAAATAAAATAGCTAAAAGAATACTGAATATCTATATAACCATCTCAATATTTACTCCATAAACTAAAATTGGCTCTTCTACTTTGAATATGATAAATTATGTCTAAAAAAAGGTGTCAGGTATCAGGTAGCAGGTATTAGGTTAAATTCAAACTGTTAATTTATAATAATTGCATTTTTAAAAGAGTCAAAGCTATAGCTATCAAAGTTTTTATAACTAATTATCTGAACTTGATATAAAGATTAGAAACGAAAAATATTAAATTAATAACGAATTTGTAAAGTAACAGAGGCAGAAACAGCTTGCTCTCCCCCAATAACTGGACTACTAGGCATATTAGACACTAATTTATCTGCTATTGCTTCTCTAACTAGAGGATTAGGAATATTTGCACCATTAACATTAATAGTAATAATTTCTTGAGCCTTTAAATTTAAGGTATTTAAAACTACTTCAGCTTGTTGTTGTGCGTCAAGACTTGCTTTCATTAATGCTTGTTTTTGGGCTTGGGCAATGGCTGTTTCTGTTGCCGTTAAACTAACATTATCGATGCGAGTAGCTCCAACTTTTACACTATCATCTAATAAACGACCTACTTGATCAATTGCTAACTCAAAACTAACTAAATTACTAGCAACATAACCAGTTAACTGTCTTTGATTATTATCGTAGGTATAATTGGGACGTAATTGAATTCCGCTCGTTTGTAGTCGTTGTACGTTACTCGATCGTAATAGTTCGACTAAAGATACCGTACGCTTGGCTACTTCTTGCTGAATTTCAGAGGCATTTTTTCCCTCAATCTCAACTCCTAATTGTACAGTAGCTATGGTAGTAGGTATTCTTTCTATTGCTTGTCCAGTAACTGTTATAGTTTTTAAAATTTGATCTTGTGCTAATACTGGTTGCATAAGGGCTAAACTAAGACAACTAAAAGAAAGGATAAACTTGTTAACGGGTTTAATCGATAGCATAAGTAAAAATTTTTGATGAAAAAGATAATATTATTGACGAAATTGTATTGAAAAAGTTACTATATTCAAAAACTTTTTTGAAGAAGACAATTTAGTCTTTGTTCTTTTCTTTTTCCTATCTTCTATATAGTTAAATCACTTTTTTTAGTCTTCCCCGTTGCATCTTTATTCGTAAATCAAAATGGGTTTAATGATTTTTCTAAATGTGTAAACTACATTCAGGGTTTATATATAATTTCAAAAATTATTCATTATCCATGACAATAGATGAGGTTGAAGAACGACGACGACGGGTACGCACCACAGGACGATCGCTTTCCAAAGCCTCTTTAATCAGAGTCTCTGTAATAGTTTGTGGTTCTACAATGAGATTTTGAAATTGACTATCAGTATCTTGAGATACAATATCAGGTATCGAATATGATGGAACTTCTTCGTATTCTTCCATATCTGAGTCTAAGGAAATAGTCATTTCATTTTCTTTATCTTCTGAGTACTCATACATTGCGGAATTGTTATAAATTATTGTTTCGTCTTCCTCATCAATATTTTGAGATACCATATCAGCGATCGCATCTAATAAGGGATACTCAGAAACTTCATCATTATTTATTGAATAATTTTCTTTATCTTGAGATTTATCGAAATCAATATTATTAGAATTATCGTCAGGAGATTTAACATAAATTACAACAGATTTAGGATCTTT
Source organism: Geminocystis sp. NIES-3709 (assembly GCF_001548115.1). GTDB lineage: Bacteria > Cyanobacteriota > Cyanobacteriia > Cyanobacteriales > Cyanobacteriaceae > Geminocystis. The sequence goes on from NZ_AP014821.1 coordinate 2,244,011, forward strand.
AAATTCCTGACCTAAACGGAGTATCGGAGAGACTCCCATTAAAGCATAAACTTCTTGTTCCGTTTCCGTCATTTCGACAACAACTTTTTCTAATTTCGCCTCATCACGATTACCATGACGAGGTAATACATTGTGTCCTTTTCGATCTCGTGAGTTGGTATTTGGTTCTCTGATCGAACTACGATCAGATTTAATTTCTGACTCTGTAAAATTATTATTGCCCAATAACATTGGTTCTTCTTTTAAAGGAGTTTCCCGACGACGGCGACGACGACGAACTGCTCCATTTACCTGATCTTGGTAACTACCATTATCCAATAATTCTGTATCATCACCATCATTACTATAATCATCAGAGAAGATAATTTTCTCCTCAATAATTGGTTTATCAGGAGTTTTATTGACAATAATAGGGGTATAATAATTAGATGGTAACGGATCCACTTCGTGATGACCCGGCAAATGAGCAACTAACCCTAAGCCATTACAATGAGAACAAGGTTGCCCAAATAATTCATAAATATTTTTACCTTGACGTTTGCGGGTTAATTCCACCAATCCTAACTCAGATAATTGAGCAATTTGAGGTCTAGCTTTGTCGGTTTTTAAGACTCGATCGAAATGTTCTAATAGTTTTAGTTTATCTCGACGAGAATCCATATCAATGAAATCTACCACAATCACACCGCCAATATTACGCAACTTCAATTGACGGGCTATCTCGATCGCTGCTTCATAATTAGTCCATAATACTGTCTCCCTAGAAGTAGCCGAATGAGTAAAAGAACCAGAGTTAACATCAATTACGGTTAATGCCTCTGTTGGCTCAATAATAATATAACCCCCTGAAGGTAAATCAACCCTTGGCTTTAATGCTTCCTTGATCGCCGCATTAACACGAAAATAGTCTAAAATCAGTGTATTTTCTTGATGAGCATTAATAAAAACACCTTCTGGATGACGACCTGCCCCCCAATTGGTTAGCTGTTTTTTAACCCGTTTGACGCTCTCCTCCGAATCTACTACAATGCGGTTAACATCATCAGAGTACATATCCCGTAATACTCTTTGTATGAAATCATCATCTCGATTTAGCAAAGCTGGAGCATTGATATAATTAGATTCTTGTTGTATTTTGTCCCATTGTTTCTTCAATAAATCTAAATCTTCGATAATTCCTTCTTCTGAAGTGCTTTCTGCTTCTGTACGTACTAACAAACCCATTCCTGAAGGTTTGAGTAAAATAGCTAAAGCGCGTAATCGGTTACGTTCATTCTCATTTTTGATACGACGAGATAAACTAACTCCTTTGCCATAGGGCATTAACACTAGATAACGTCCGGGAAGACTTATATTTCCTGTTAAACGAGGGCCTTTAGAACCTGTAGGTTCTTTCATTACTTGAACTAATACTTTTTGTTGAGGAAATAATAATTCCGTAATCGCTCCGGCAGTTTTTCTAAGACGTAAAGGGCCTAAATCTGTTACATGAATAAAACCATTTTTTTCCGCATCACCTATATTAACAAAAGCTGCATCTATTCCTGAAATGACGTTTTCTACTGTACCTAAATAAATATCTCCCACTTGTTGATTGCCAGTGGCAACCACTAATTCTTGAATTTGATCTTCAGCAAATACTGCTGCAATATGATGTTTTTCCGCAATAATTATTTGTTTTGGCATTCAATTTCCCCAAAAAAATTTAATAGTAATTTGATTAATATTCGAGCTTTTAGATATATTCTGAGAATAATAGAGGCTGTAACTTTTATCAGATTTTCAGTAACAATTGATTCCTATGAAATTGACTATTTATCTTATGAAGATAAAATTTTGATCGATCATCTATGGGGGTTAGACTCATAAAATTAAAGGGATTTAATCTTGCTCTGTTTGGTTCTATGAATGATTAAATTACTTTAGTATATTAATGTCAATTAAAGTTTAAAATTGATTTTATTTTAGAGAAAATTCTTAGGAAAAATGGTCTGAAATCTTGCATTAATATTTATAGTCTCTATTTCTTCTTTTTCGATCGTTTATTATCACAATAAGAAAGTTGATAAACCTTACTTATTTTGTATCCATACATTTAGTAGGTAAACAGCCTTGTGTGTGGAGTTTACCGTCAAACTCAACTTGCGTTTAGTTAAAATCTTTACTGTAAATTGTTATCGAGTATAGAATATCTATATTTTGAGCAATAACCGCTCTACACAATTAATTCTACACTTTTTGTTCTTCTTTTGATAACAAAATACTATAAGCTCAAATAAAAATTTCGCAAAAATATAAGTTTTTAGAGCAGAAACTCTATAGTGTGATTATTGTAAGTTTATTATTTATTGCTTTTTAATTGAGCCATCGAAAGTGAGCCTTGATTATTTTTGTAATACTGCCTAAAAGAGAATATGTATTTTATATTCATGGAGTACTGGAAAATAATTGTCCTAGTCAAACAAGTATCTTTAATTAAGATTATTTGAACTATGTTATCTGTAAAATATAGTTTTTTTCAGAATAATTGCAATTATAACAAAAAAAGTACCTGTGAACAATTAAGGTTTTTCGCAAAATCCATAATTTAGTTCAAAAGGTTGTCTATTTATTGAGATTACGAATATAGTTTATCAATTCTGATATTTGAAAGGAGTAGTATTATTTTGAGGTATAGAGAAAGTATTATCATCACCTTCTGGGGGAAAAGTTGGAATTTCTTTTTCTTCCATGGTGATTTTTTTGATATGAATAACAGAAAATATTAAGTTAAATTGTCGATCGAGACATTTATTAAGATAATCTTGCACTAGCTTAACTTGGCTTGAGGATATTTGTCTATTCGTTTGTAAGCTAACAGTTACGATGAGGGTTTTAGTTATTCAAACAATTTTTACTTTAATGTTTTCTGAGTTTGTCGGAGGAATAAGATGATAAAAAGTTATTCTTAATCAATGGGAAAACACTTTGATTTTTTTTTCATTTAAACCATCTTTGATAATATTTAGAGAGGCGGGGGAATATTATGGCTAATTCAGAAAATTTACAGTCTTCGGTTAGTTCGATCGCACCTGTAACATCTCCTTTTTTGAACTATTTGAACGAGCTACATCAAAAATATCAATCTCTCAATGATGGTAAAATTGCGGATTATATTCCCGAATTAGCATTAGCAAAACCAGAATGGTTTGGTATTTGTGTGGCAACGGTGGATGGACAGTTATTTGAGGTGGGCAATTGTGATCAATTGTTTACTGTTCAATCTATTTCTAAAGCCTTTGTCTTTGGCTTGGCGTTGGAAGATCACGGACGAGAGTATGTCAACTGTAAAGTTAGTGTCGAACCTACCGGAGAGGCTTTTAATTCGATCGTTTTAGATGAAATAACCAATCGCCCTTATAATCCTATGGTTAATGCAGGTGCGATCGCTACTGCGGATTTAATCAAAGGCAAAAATAGTACTGAACGATTAAAACGACTACTTGAAATGTTTAAGGGCTACACAGGTAGAGATCATGACATTAATGTTCCAGTCTTTTTATCAGAAAAAGGAACAGGCTTTCGGAATAAAGCGATGGCATATCTAATGCTAAATTTTGGAATGGTTAGCGAAAAAATTGATGAAACCTTAGATCTTTATTTTCAACAATGTTCTATTATGGTCAATGCTAGAGATTTAGCTATGTTATCAGCAACTTTAGCAAATGGTGGTATTAATCCTATCACAAAACAAAGAGCGATCGCTGAAGAATATGTGCGAGACGTGATCAGTGTTATGCTCACTTGCGGTATGTATGATGCTTCTGGTGAATGGGCGTATCGAGTCGGTTTACCAGCTAAAAGTGGGGTCGGAGGTGGCATTACTGCTGTAGCACTGAGAAAATTAGGAGTGGGAACTTTTTCACCATTGCTAGATAAAAAAGGTAATAGTACTAGGGGGGTTAAGGTTTGTGAGGATTTGTCGAGAGATTTCGGTTTACATTTATTTAATGTTGTTAAGCCAACTCATAATCTTGAAGAATGGATCTTACGTTAAATCAATTAATTATTTAAGTTATTTCTTGTAAATAAAAAATTAACAGTTTAAATATTGTTTTATACAAGTTTTGACAATCTTTTTTATAATTCCCAAGACAATTTTGTTATAGTTCTAACGGTACTTAGACAAAAATTATGCCAAAATAAACCCTAAACTTGCTTTAAGTAAGTGGGCAGAATTAATTGTATAATTATAACATTAAAATAAATTTAATAAAATCAAAAAGTAATATACAAAAGTTTTATTTATATTTAAAAATAATTAATGTAGCTTAAAATCTGCTAAAAATATGAAAAATAAGTAAATCAAGGATAAAAAATGCGATTTGTTACCAGATTAGCTCCAGAAACACAACAGTTATTAAAGACTATTGAACAAAAAAGTAAATACTATCAAGTTAGACATCGAGCAAAATCGATTTTGTTAAGTTATCAAGGTTATAAAATTACTCAAATAATGTTAATATTAAATATTAGTAGAAATACAATTTATAATTGGCTTAATAATTGGGAAAAAAATGGTTTAAATGGATTATATAGCTTGAAGGGAAGAGGAAGAAAATCAACTTTAAATGAGCAACAAGAATTAAAAGTAAAAGAATGGATAAAATCTCATCCAAAAACCTTAAAGATAGTTCAAGAAAAAATAGAAAATGAGTGGGAGATAAAAATAAGCAAAGATACGATAAAAAGATTAGCAAAAAAAAAGGGCATGGGGTGGTATCGGTTCAAGAAAAAGGTAAAAGGGGAAGTATGCCCTGAATTATACCAACAAAAAAAGAGACAATTAGAGCAACTAAAAAGAGCAGAAAATGAAGGAAAAATAGATATATATTATGGTGATGAAAGTGGATTTAGTTTAGTACCTTGTTTACCTTATGGATGGCAAGAAAAAGGGAGAAAAATAGAAAGAGAAAGTAGCCTAAGTAAAAGATTAAATGTGTTAGGATTTATGAAAAAAAATAATGAGTTAGAAAGCTATGTATTTGAGTCATCAATCAATAGTGATGTCGTGATAGCTTGTATAGATAACTTGAGTAAAAAAATAAAGAAGGAAACAGTATTAGTAATGGATAATGCCTCGATTCACCAAAATAAAAAATTCTGGAATAAAGAAGAAGAATGGGAAAAAAAAGGATTAAAAATATTCTTTCTACCACCCTATTCACCACAATTAAACAAAATAGAAATACTGTGGAGATTTATGAAATATAAATGGTTAGAGAACTCCTGTTATAAAAGTTATTTAGATTTAGTAAAAGGAGTAGAAAATATTCTTATAAACTTTGGTTCAAAATATACAATTAATTTTGCCTAGGTACTTATATAAGCTAAACACTTCCACATTATCTTTTAACCATTGAAAGAAACGAAAAGACACTGCTGTCCGAAACGCTTCCAATGCCTCTGCAAAAGTATTTAAGGGTTTATTTCCCCATTGCCTTCTCAATCCCCCTGTCAAACGATGCCATTGAATAAAAGTATAGGCGCAAAATACCAATATAAAATGTCTCATTAAACTTCTTTTATTTCTGACTTGGTATTCTGATAAACCTAACCATCCCTTAATTTCACGGTAAAATACTTCTATCCAATTTCTTTGTGTATAAGTTTCTACTATCCAATTTCCATTGACTTTTTCCCCTGTTTCATTGGTCATTAAATAATCAATATCTGTGGACTTTTCAAAACTGGGAGCATTCATGACGATAGCTACGGTTTTTATTCCTGATAAGGCTGATATAGTCATTAAAAATAAGAATGAGACACTTAACTGTCACAATAACTGCGGATTATTTCATCTAAACTAATATCTTCTTTACTATACATTCTTGCCCTTTTTAATGCACTAAAATCATGTTCAATATCATTAAAGTCAGGAGAATAAGTTGGCAAAAATATCACTTGATGCCCTGCATTTTCTACTAACTCTTTTATTTTATTTTTTCTATGAATTGGTGCATTATCCATGATCAGTATTGAAAATTCTTTCAGGGATGGTAATAAATATTTTACAAGCCACACTTCAAAACTTTCTGCATTTAAACTTCCCCTGAAAATCATTGGTGCAATAAAGTCTCTTTCTTTTTTTCTTCTTCCTGCTACTAAACTTTCTCTTTTTCCTCGTTTTCCTTGCTTATTTCCATAAATTTTTTTCCCTTTTTTTGACCATCCATAAATACAACTACTTTTTTCTTCAAACCCAGATTCGTCAATAAATACAAGACTTTTGATGCCATGTTTTTTTACTAATTCTCTTATTGTTATTAAGTATTTTATTCTCTCTGTACTATTTCTCTCTCTATAGCGTAACTGTTTTTTTTCTAGTAATCTTCATTCTTTTAAAAGCATAAGATATAGCGGGAACTGTTACTCCAAACTTGTTTGCTCTCTCAATTAATTTATCATCGGGATTTTCTATCACATCACGGTATAATGCTGACCAATTTAATTTGCGATGTCGATATTTCACGATAGTTGGTTTTAAATTTTCTCTGGTTAACCAGCGATATATTGAAGCTCTTGATACCCCGAAAATTCTACTTGCTTTAGTTACACTACCTTTATTCTCTACATAGTCAATAACCTTTTCTCTCAATTCTAAATTATGATACATTATAGTATTAGTAAAATCTGAATATTTGTTGATTTTAATTCTATCACTAACTGTCTCAGTGTTATTTTAAATAACTATAACTACGGTTATTATCAGGAAGAACAAATTTGTTCTATTGGTTCAGGAGCGGTAGAATCAACGGTAAAGCAAATAGATAGGCGACTCAAAATTTCAGGTGCACAATGGAACAAAGAAAACATCGCTCAAGTACTCAAACATAGATGTGCATATCTCAATAATTGTCTTTAAGCAGTCAATAGTACTTTTGTTTCGCATAACTGACTTGCTCCCTTCTTTGATGTCTTAAAGGTAATGTCCAACTACCTTGAGGATCTAGGCAACCATGCAAGAGTGCTATATCCTTGTCCTATTACCGATGAATTGAGGGATGAATGAGAATATTGATAAGTTCTGTCTTTCATGCTGGGACTATCAGGGCATTCCCACGGAGTATGATCTATGCCAAATAAAAAATATTCTAAAGTTGGGATTTCTTGAATATATCTTTTCATCAATTTGTTGGGATTGGGACGACAATCTTCCATGGCTTCATAAGTACGAGCATCGTTGACGATCAAAAAAAGGAGATAAAGAAAATTCTGCCAGACTACGGGCATTTTCAGTAGTCATAATACTATCTATTAATTGAAAAGCGGCATCTTTACTTTGGACTAATATTTGATGAGTATCAAGATGAAATTGTTGAAGTCTGTTATATTTGTTCATAGAGAGAAAATTGAATTTGTGATTATTTTTATTTTCTCTCTATTTTCTTTAAAGTCTTTTCTTTGGCGATTTCCTTCTCATTTAGTCTAAAGTACAGTTATAATTTAGTCTATCAGAGTCTTTCTTTTTAGTATTCATGTACCTATTGAAAGGGCTGCTCTAACTCCTATTTTATTTACTGTTAATAGATAAATACATTCGGGCATAATCTAAGGCGATGGAAATAGAAGGAGAATACATCATCATAAAATCTGCCATCTCTTCCGTGAAATGTTTTGGCTTAGGATGAGTTAAAGTCAAAATCCCTAATAATAAGCTACCTCGTAAAAACGGAAGACATAAAGCTGAACCTACTTTATATGGTTGACGAGAAAAATGGAACCAACGATCATCCTCATCGGTGTTTTTAACTAAAGCCATACGACGATAACGGGCAACCCATCCGGCTAAACCTTTTTCCAAAGTTTCCCCTATTAAATAATCTTTTTCTTCCCTGACTGTTGGACCACGAGCTAAAATACTTTCCGTAATAACTCCCTTATCATCTAACATAAATAAACTCGCATCTTTTGCTCGTACTAATTCCCTACTAAGTTCAGTAATTTCAAGAATAACAGAACGTAACATTAGTTTTCCTGTGGCTACATTACCCATCATAAGAATTGAGCGAAATAGTTTTTCTTGAGCTTCCATTGCGATCTTATATTTACTTAAATCAGCAATTTGACTTTTTAGAGATAATACTTCTATTTTTTTTGCTTCTGGTGATTGTTCGGAGGAAAAACTCATATTTGTATTAAAAATAAAGTGTTTTGTGAAGATACTATAGCAATTTTATGAGATTTATACAGTAACGGTTAAAATTAGAAAATAAAGTAAAAGAGTAATTTTCTATAGTGAGAAAATAGAAGCAATAGAAAGCAAAAGTTTTTGTTATTTATGCTAGCAAATTTTCTTAGCGGTACTTTGAAAAATTTTGGTGCAAAAATAGCTTCAAATACAGTCAGAGTAACGGATTTAGGTAAAAGCCATAAAAACGGCTGAAACTCTTGGTATAAAAGGAAAAGTTATCGTGCGCTCTGCGTGCCTTTGGCATCGATGTAAAATCTTTGATTTATAACGATTTGAGACTCATAGTTTAATATTTTTAGTTTAAGTACCGTTAGGTTAAATACTTATCAAAGTATTTAATTTATTGGAGTTTGACTTTAATCAAGACTTTATGAAACTTTATTGTCAATTACTATAGCTATATTCTGAGCTATAACTTCAGCTAAATTCGACAAACTATCAATACTTTTTAAATAAGGAAAATATCCTAATACAGGAACTTGGGTTAGAGATTCAATTAATTCTTTTGGTGTCCAATGCTTAATTTCATTTTCTGTACAAGGATTAACACAGTTAAAAATAATACCGTTCAGTTTAATTTTATGATGTCTAGCTAAAGCAACATTAGCTACGGTATGGGCGATCGATCCCAACTTTACAGGAACTACTAGGATAGTATCCAAACGCCAACTACCAGCCAAATCGGCGATCGTCAGTTCATGGGTAATCGGTGATCCTAATCCCCCTAAAGCCTCCACAAAAACTAAATCAGATGACTTTTGTAGCTTAAGCAAATTTTGCCAAATAATAGCCAGATCGATCGATTTATTTTCTAAATCTGCCGCAATAGGAGGAGCAACAGGAGTATTAAAATGCAAAGGAATAATTACATCATCAAAAAATCGTTGATAAAATTTTTCATCTCCTTCTATTCCTGTTTGTAACAACTTCATTAAAGCAGTTTTTACGGAGGGAAAATATATTTGATAATAAGCTCTCAAAGCCGTAGTAATCATCGTTTTTCCTGCATCCGTATCTGTTCCAGCAATTAATAAAGTTTTCATAAAAAAAATAAATACTACAAAAAAAATTAAATAAATTAAAATAAACCAAAAGTCAACTTATATTGTAGAGTATAATATTAAAGTAAAATATCCTATGCAATAAAAGGGTAAAAATATCAGTAAATTAGTACTTAATATCAAGGGGTTGAAGAATTTGCCGTGAGTCATTCCGCCACTTTAACACTCAGTCCGATGTTACAACAAGTATCGGACACTAATCGTTTAAGATTATTTTCAGGGTCCGCAAATATCGGTTTAGCCACTGAAGTCGCTCGTTATCTAGGTATGGATTTAGGTCCTATGATTCGCAAAAGATTTGCTGACGGTGAACTATACGTCCAAATCCAAGAATCTATTAGAGGTTGTGATGTTTATTTAATTCAACCCTGTTGCAATCCCGTCAATGACAATCTAATGGAACTCCTGATCATGATCGATGCCTGTCGTCGAGCCTCAGCACGGCAAATCACCGCCGTGATACCTTATTACTCCTATGCTAGAGCCGATCGAAAAACAGCGGGGAGAGAGTCCATTTCCGCCAAATTAGTTGCTAATTTGATCACCAAAGCTGGTGCGCATCGAGTTTTAGCTATGGACTTGCATTCTGCTCAAATTCAAGGCTATTTTGACATTCCATTAGATCACGTTTATGGCTCACCCGTAATTCTTGACTATCTCCAACATAAAAACATTGAAGACTTAGTGGTAGTTTCTCCTGATGTGGGCGGAGTTGCTAGAGCGAGAGCCTTTGCTAAGAAGTTAAATGATGCTCCTCTTGCTATCATTGACAAACGTCGTCAAGCTCATAATGTTGCAGAAGTAATGAATGTAATTGGTGACGTCAAAGGCAAAAATGCCGTTTTAGTCGATGACATGATTGATACAGCAGGAACTTTATTAGAAGGTGCAAGACTTTTGAAAAAAGAAGGTGCCAACAAAATTTATGCTTGTGCTACTCATGCAGTTTTTTCAGGTCCTGCCGTGTCTCGTCTTTCCAGTGATGTTTTTGAAGAAGTAATAGTTACTAATACTATTCCTATTCCTCTTGATAATTATTTTCCTCAATTAAAAGTATTATCAGTAGCAAACTTACTTGGAGAAACCATCTGGAGAATTCATGAGGATAGTTCAGTAAGTATTATGTTTCGTTAAAGCTCTTTTTGACTAAACATTTCCCCTTTTAAGTCTATAGCAATCCTATCGGAGTCGTGAGAAATAATTATGTTTAATTAGCATTCAGCAATTACCAATTAGTAATTAGTTATCAGCTATTGTGAAGTTAAATGTCTGCCCAACATTAGTTAGTAATTGATTACTTATTCTTTAATGGGAAAAAGGCTAACAGCGAATAGCTAATCCCTTTAATTAAAAGTATCTAAAATTCTCACAAATGATTTAGGAATGCTATTATATTAGGGGGAATTGAGTAAATAATCGTCTAAACTCAATTTTTATTACTTTCCCTCTCTTTACCGATAATTTTATGGTTTACCCTTGGTTAACTAACAACTCACATTGAGCATGATGTCTTAAAAGGTGATCACATAAAACAAGGGCAATCATCGATTCTACCATTGGTACGGCTCTAGGCAATACGCAGGGATCATGTCTTCCCTTGGCCGCCAAGGTGGTTTCTTCTCCTTCCTTACTAACGGTATTTTGCTCCTTTCCGATCGTCGCTGTGGGCTTAAAAGCGGCTCTTAGAACAATATTTTCGCCGTTACTGATGCCTCCTTGAATGCCGCCTGATCGATTGGTTTTAGTACGAGTGTTTCCTTGTTCATCGACATAAAATTCGTCATTGTGCTGACTACCCGTAAGAGTTGTACCATGAAAACCTGAACCGATTTCAAAGCCTTTCGTAGCTGGTAATGACATAATTGCCTTGGCTAAATCTGCTTCTAGTTTGTCAAAAACAGGCTCACCTAATCCTTTCGGCACGTTTCTAACAACACACTCTACCACACCACCAAGAGAGTCTTTTTCTTTACGAATTTCATCGATTAAATCGATCATTTTTTGAGCACATTGTTCGTCAGGACATCTAACAATATTACTTTCTACTTGTTCGAGGGTAACAGTATCTTGATTCACCACTGCTTCTAAGTCTTTAATACGCTTCACATAGGCAATAATTTCTACTCCAGCCATTTGATGAAGGAGTTTTTTGGCGATCGCACCTGCGGCTACTCTACCGATGGTTTCCCTTGCAGAAGAACGTCCGCCACCTTGCCAGTTACGAATGCCATACTTAGCGTCATAGGTAGCATCAGCATGGGAAGGGCGATATTTTACTGCCATTTCATCATAATCTTTCGATCGAGCGTCTTTATTACGTACTAAAATAGCGATAGGAGTACCTAACGTTTTACCTTCAAATACTCCCGATATGATTTCACATAAATCTGACTCATTGCGAGGAGTGGTAATTTTGCTTTGCCCCGGTTTACGACGATTTAACTCAACTTGGATTTCTTCCTCTGAGATTTCGATGAGGGGAGGACATCCATCGATAACCACACCAACTCCTCCTCCATGGGATTCTCCGAAGGTAGATATTCTAAATAATGTTCCGAAATTGCTACTCATTCAATATACATAATTAATAATTAGATTATTTTATCCCTTATTTCCGTCAAAAATTTTTAACACGGAGCAAAATTATAAGCAATGTTCAATGAATTCAACTTCAGGAAGTTTTCCTGAACGCATGGTTGTCACTCGATCGTTAATTACTTCAAAAACAACACGATAGTTTTGATCAGCCTTATCTTTAGGTATAAAAGTATAGTAATAGCCTCCTTTAGCAACGTAATGATGAGGAGTTACTTGAATTTGTTGAGGATATAGTGATTTAATTTTACTACCTCGATCGCCGATTCTTACACCACTAATAGTGGATATTTGAGAATTATTCACGTCAATTCTGGCGATACGTCCTTCTATGACCATAAAACTAACATTTTTAGGTGCATTTTGTGGTTGAAAATATAAGCAATAAGGTTCTCCTCCACTCTTAGTTTGTACTAACTTAGTATTAGCTGTCTTATTTGCCTCTGCAACTGTCATTCCCACTCTAATTTTTCCTATCCCATTGATACTTAACTTTGATCTGTCCGTCAAACCTTGTTCTTGTGTTAATGGTTCGATCGCACTTACAGAAGTAACTATGTTTACTTTTTCAAAAAAACCATAACTTATTATTGTAAATATAGTTAATACATTAGTGATTATAGATAATTTTTTCATTTTTTCCCCAGAATATTGACATAAATTGGTTATTTATTCCCTTTATCTTGCGAGATGACGGCTTTCGCTTCCTTTAACCTCCTTTATCCTCTATGTCTTCATTTGATATTACTATCTCCTTACTCAGATGACTGAAAGTATATAGGTCTTACCCTGTTTCAGATCTTTGAGTTACAATGATTTTAGAAGAACGCTATACTCCGAAGGAATTTGGTCATTTAATATGCAATGTAAATAGTTACATATCATTCTTATATACATATTATAAATGTATATACTTTTCCTTAACGAAATAATTGATTAAATTTAATAAAGAAAAGTTGAAGTATATTAGAGATATGAAAATTCATGGATGTTCAGTAGATTGTAAGCATTTTCATTTCAGCATATCCTTTTATTCTTAATACTTCTACCCTTTCAAGTATTTTCAGAATTATCAGGACAAGATAAAAAATTAAATTAATATGGCTATGGCTAAAAATTTTTTTTTTCTAAGTTTTTATTTACTAATTTTAGTAAATATTTTATATTACATCCGCAAATGTTCTTTCCATTTTACGGAAAAACTGAATTCCAGAAACTAAAAGAAACACAACTAAAAATAAGGAGACAAAAAAACCAACTAAGTGTAATTGATATTCTCCTCCTAAAATTGCCCATCGAAAACCGTCAATAACACCTACCATAGGATTTAAAGAATAAAGCAAGCGCCATTTTTCAGGAACAATATTACTGGTAAATCCCACAGGGGAAACATAAAGGCCAAATTGAACGATAAAAGGAACAACGTAACGAAAATCTCTATATTGAACATTAAGGGCAGAAAGCCATAAACCAGCACCCATAGAAACAGCAAAAGCAATTAAAATAAATATAGGTAAAGTAAGAATTCGCCAAGTAGGAACAAAATTGTACCATGCCATTAATCCAATTAAAATCATGCCTGAGATCATGAAATCGACAAAACTTACAACCACAGCACTAGTTGGCACAATAAGACGAGGAAAATAAACCTTAGAAATTAGATTAGAGTTACTAATGAGACTATTACTAGATTCAGATAAGGAATTAGCAAAAAACTGCCAAGGAAGCATTCCTGCAAAAACGAGAATAGGATAAGGTACTCCTTCAGAAGGAAGTTGAGCTAATTTACCAAAGATTATTGAAAATACTACCATTGTCAAAAAGGGTCGAATTAATGCCCATGCAATACCGATCGCAGTTTGTTTATAACGAACTAAAATATCACGCCATGCTAGAAAATAAAATAATTCTCGATATTTCCATATATCTTTCCAGTATTGTTTTTCTGTTTTCCCAGATTCGATAATAATTTCATTTAAAACTTCTACCATAACTTTTACTTAAAAGAATAGTTCTTTGAATATACTCATTAACTTATCACAGATGAATGACAACATCTTAATTGTTTAGGTAGAATCAAGTTCTCCGAAGATTTGAAAAAATTAATTGTTAATTGTTAATTGCATTAATCTTCGTGATCTTCAAAAGGATCGCTTAATTCTGCGGAAGGAGGGCCAAAAGCCATATAAATAGAATAGCCTGTGACGGCAACCAATACCGCAGCAATACTAAATCCGACGATCGTCGCAGTTTCCATAAGAGCTATTTGTTTTTTTAATAAGAGTCTTCTTACTCTATAATATTACGACAGATAAGAAAAATAATTGAAATATCTAAGGTTAAATATGTCACAACGTACTCGTTTAGGCGACATTCTGAAGCCTCTTAACTCAGAATACGGAAAAGTTGCTCCCGGATGGGGTACAACCCCTTTAATGGGTGTTTTTATGGTTCTATTTTTGGTGTTTTTATTGATCATTTTACAAATTTATAACTCCTCTCTCTTACTTGAGGGCGTAAATGTTGACTGGAGAAGTCTTGGTCAATAAAGTTATGATGGTTTATTGTTGATGGTTAATTTAAACCATAGATAGTTTTAAACATTTGGTGTTGCTGAATTGAGATATGATTTACAAATGAACATGACACTAGGAGACTGGGAGATTTGTTTCTTAAATAGTTATTTCATAATATGTAAATTAGATGCGTTTTCTCTTAAACTAATGTCAATTCTCCATTGTTAAGTATCATAATTCATAGCTTAATTAAGCATCGCCTAAAATTTTATACACACTTTAAAACATAACTATAATGAACGTTTTTGGCATCGGACTCCCTGAAATGATTGTGATTTTTGTGGTCGCTCTACTTATTTTTGGACCTAAAAAATTACCCGAAATTGGTAGAAGTTTAGGTAAAACCATCAAAGGTTTTCAAGAGGCTTCTAAAGAGTTTCAAGAGGAGTTTAAAAAAGAAGCTCAACAAGTAGAAGAAGCAGTTTCCATGAATGCTAAATTAGAGCCTAGTAACGAAACTGAAAAAAATGAGTCTGCAAAGGTAATCGATAATTAAGATTTGTAGATACTACAGGATGTTCTAGTAACACTATTCTCAATTGATAAAAAATATGTTAATTTCCCGCGCCCCTGTTAGAATTAGCTTTTTTGGTGGTGGCACAGATTATCCTGAATATTTTTTGCATCATGGAGGGGCTGTTTTAGCTACGGCGATCGATAAATTTTGTTATCTTACAGCTAGTCCCTTTCCTAGTCATCTGTTTGACTATACCATTCGTTTGTCCTATCGTCAGGTAGAATTAGTTAAAAATCTCACGGAAATTCAACACAATGTTTATCGAGAATGCTTGAAATTTTGTGATTTAGATCGTGATATTGAATTACATAATGTTGCTGATTTACCTGCTTTTACGGGATTAGGTTCTTCTTCGACTTTTACGGTTGCACTACTTCACGCACTCCATAGTTTCAAAGGAGAATTTGTGCGTCCGTTAGATTTGGCTTATGAAGCTATTTATGTTGAAAGAAAATTACTACACGATCGAGTTGGCTGTCAAGATCAACTAATGGCGGCGGTGGGAGGATTTAACTTAGTTGAATTTCGTACAGAAACCGATATAGTTGTCCATAAAGTGCCGATTTCTCCCCAACGATTAGCGGAATTTGAGGAACATTTATTTGTCGTCTTTACGGGCATAAAAAGACGAGCTTCAGAAGTGGTTGCCCATCAATTAGATAAAGTTACCGATAACACTGACACTTTAAAAGATATGCGGACAATGGTGGATGAAGGCTGGAATATTTTAACGGGTAATCAATCTTTCTCAGCTTTTGGTAAGTTATTACATCAAGCATGGATGGCAAAACGTAGTTTATCTCAAGTGATTTCCAATCCAGAGATCGATCGATTATACCAACAAGGCATTAATGCAGGGGCATGGGGTGGTAAGTTATTAGGGGCTGGTGCGGGAGGTTTTATTCTCTTTTTTGCACCCCCTGAAACTCATAATCAACTACGATCAATTTTTGGTGAACAACAGGTGCTACAAGTAAAAATTAATGCTTCCGGCTCAGAAATTATTTTTTCTTAGATAAATAAATCAAATCAGATTTTGCCATAAACAAATTACTATAACAACTTAAGTGACTAAATATTTTTTCTAAGATGTTTTTATTACGATCAAAAAAAATTATGAGATTTTTTGAGAAAACTATCAACTATAGCATTCCTAAATTATTTGTGAGAATTTTAGATACTTTTAATTAAAGGGATTAGCTGTTAGCTGTTAGCCTTTTTTTCATTAAAGAATAAGTAATCAATTACTAACTAATGTTGGGCAGAAATTTAACTTCACAATAGCTGATAACTAATTGCTAATTAAACAGAATTATTTCTCACGATTCATCTAGGATTGCTATATTAACTTAAATTACTGTATTGTCTAAAATGACGGCATTTTTAATTACGACAACAATACCACTACGAATTAAGAATCCTTCATCTTCTCGATTAGCTTCTTCAACTCTGTCTTTATTGGTAATGATGACATTTTTGCCAATACGAGCATTTTTATCCACGATCGCTCTTCTGATGGTAGAACCAGCACCAATACCTACTGGTACGCTTCCTTGCTCCGATTTACTGCGTCTGATACTCGATGACTCGTAAAAATCTGCTCCCATTAATAAACTATCTTCTATAATACAATCAGATTCAATGCGAGTTCTTACTCCTAAAACACAGTGATTGATACGGCATTCTTTGATAATGCAACCTTCGCCAATAATAGATTGAGTTACATTAGAATTTAACAATTTTGTGGGAGGCAAATAACGAGAACGAGTGTAAATAGGAGCTTTTTCATCATAAAAGCTAAAATCTGGCTGTGGTTGTTTGGTTAAGGATAAATTTGCTTCATAAAATGCCTCGATCGTACCAATGTCCTCCCAATACCCTTTAAATAAATAGGCTTGTACACGATAATCTTTAGCGGCGGCAGGAATTATTTCTTTACCAAAATCCGTTTGACGAGGGTTATCTTTTAAGAGTTTTTCTAAAACTCCTTTTTTAAAAACATAAATACCCATAGAAGCAATATAAGGATTTTCTTTAGCTTGATCGGGATTTAAGCCTAAAATAGAAGTATCCACTGCCATTTTTTTCAACTCATCACCTTCAGGTTTTTCGCTGAAATCGACGATTCTGCCAGTATCATCTATTTTCATTAAACCAAAAGCAGAAGCTCTTTTTTCGTCAATAGGGACAACAGATAAAGTAATATCAGCGTTAGTTTTGCGGTGATGTTCAACAAATTTAGCATAATCCATGCGATACAGATGATCTCCCGAAAGAATAATATATTCATCAATATCCCATTCTTCAAATAACCATACATATTGCCTTACAGCATCTGCCGTGCCCTGAAACCACTCTGGATTTTCCTTTGTTTGTTGTGCAGCCAATACTTCTACAAAACCTTCACTAAATCCTGAAAAATTATAAGCACGACTGATATGACGATTCAGTGAAGCAGAATTGAACTGAGTTAATACATAAATTTTTAATATTTCAGAATTGATACAGTTACTAATAGGAATATCAATTAAACGATATTTCCCAGCTAAGGGTACGGCTGGTTTCGCCCGTAATTTTGTTAAGGGGTATAATCTTGTACCAGCTCCACCGCCTAAAATAATTCCGAGGACTTTTTTCATAAATTTATTCTGTCAAATTGCTTTTATTACAAAGTTTATTGGTTAATGGTCAATCACACAATGAAGAATTAATAATTAACCTCAGTGAACTATAAAATTTATTGGTAATGATAAGGTATAAGGTGTTAAGTGTTAGTTATTAGGTAAAAAATTGAGAACAAATCCGTAATAATTGATTTGATTCAGATTAATTTAGCTAATTATTAATCACAGTCATGGGAAAATTAACCTACAACCTACAATCTAAAACCTAAAACCTACCTATATCAAAGATTCTTGCATCGAACTGAGGTTAATTAATAATTGATATTTGCTAACAAAGGTAATTACCGTATATTAAAAGTCGTTAAAACCTTAAACCCATCTCACAAAGGTATTGTTATAGTTAAAAATATAAATAGATAGTCAACTCACGAGGCAAAGAATATGATTACCATTCGCCCATCAGCAGAAAGAGGAAGTGCTAATTTTGGTTGGTTAGATACGAAACATACTTTTTCTTTCGGTAGTTATTATGACCCCAAATATACGGGTTTTGGCAATTTATTAGTTATTAATGAAGATATTATCTCTCCGGGGCAAGGTTTTGGGACTCATGGGCATCAAGATATGGAAATCGTCACTTATGTAATAGCAGGGGAGTTAGCACATAAAGATAGTATCGGTAATGAGGAAACGATTCCTGAAGGAGAAGTGCAAAGAATGACAGCCGGTACTGGTATTAGACATAGTGAATATAATCATTCTAATCAAGATCTTGTCCATTTATTACAAATTTGGATTTTACCTGATACAAAAAATCTAACTCCTAGTTATGAGCAAAAATCTTTTTCTAGGGACGAAAAACAAGGAAAATTGTGTTTATTAGTTTCTGGTGATGGTAGAGAAAATTCTATTAAGATTCATCAAAATGTTGATTTATTTGCTTCGATTCTGAATGTGGGAGAAAGTGTTACTCATTCTTTCGATAATGATGATTATGGTTGGATTCAAGTTATTAAAGGAGAAATTTCGATCGTCGAAAGTACGAGTACGCCTGATAAGAAGTTGCTCAGTGCGATCGAGAATACCTCATTAAGTGCCGGAGATGGAGCTAGTATTCAACAGGAAAAAGAGATAAAAATAATATCTTCTCAACCTGATACAGAATTTCTCTGGTTTCATTTTAAATCTTAAATCTTTTGGATAGCAAAGTTGAGGAGATTTTTACCATCTAAAAATTTTCCTTGAAAATTGAGAACAAATCCCACCTTCTTCTAAAAATTGAATGAGATTAATTTGTGATCACGTCATTTAATTTGTTAAGACGACACTAATCTGTTACCGATGACAAATATTTTGTTACTGTACTACTGTACATACAAACAATTATGGAATAACGGGTGTAGAGAACGGAGAGGGTGGGATTTGAACCCACGGACTATTTCTAGTCACTCGATTTCAAGTCGAGCGCGATCGACCACTCTGCCACCTCTCCTAGCTATGAGTATTAAATATCATAACAAAAAATCGACGAAAAATCCATTTTTTTCTTACTTCAAAATCAATGATCTTGTTTATAGTTGAACACTTTTGTCGAAGTCTCGTAAATTAACTTAATTGTTGTTACAAGCAAAAGAAACAAATGGCTTTAAACTTATATTAGGAAAAGACAAATTAACATTACTGGAATTATCTTCTTCCTCTAAATTTAGCCAAGGTGTAAGAATAATATTTTGATAGTTAAAATCGCTCGGTTGTGCTGGAAGTCCTCCTTTTCCGATAATATAAAATGAACCTGATAACTTGTTATCGATTAATTTACAAGGATTTTGATTAATTAATCCCTCAATATCCACAAAGTTTGAATCTAAACTTATTAAACCAGAGGTAGGATCAATATTTGGGTTACGGATAATGACTTCTCCATCAACTCCCAATTGTGACGAAGCACTGATAATTAAAAATTCTCCTCCCAATATAACATTTGTCGTGATGTCAATGTTGCCTCCCTTTCCTTCAAAAGCATTAGCAGTAATCCCATTCAAAGGATTAGAAGGATAGGAAATAATCAAAGGAGAATTGATCATAATGTTGCCGCCATCCCCTTCCCCTCCTCCTTGAGATGTTCCTGCTGTAGCTGTTATATTACTACCATTGCGTAAAGTCAATAAATCTTGAATCTTAAGGCTTAAATTACCTCCATCACTACTTAAAGTTTGAGTGGTTATATCGGCATTATCAAGATTAAGACTGTTGACATTGATGCTTATATCTCCACCTTTACCATTACCTAAACTATTGACGGCGATCGAACCTTGTTTGCTAAGATTGATAAAAGGAGAATTAATAATAATATTTCCACCATCCCCATTAGAGTTAGCCTGTGTATTAGCAAATAAACCACTACCAGAGATAAAGAGATTTTCTGCAACATTGAGAGTTATGTTACCTGCTTTAAAATTACTTTCGGTTTCAGTATTGATGCGACTATCGTTAGTAAGAGTGATATTATCGGCATTAACTAAAATACTATCAGCATTTCCTTGTCCTAAAGTACTTGCCCTTAACTGGGATTGATTATCAAGATTAAGAGTTTGAGTATTAATCGCAATTCTTCCACCTAATCCGATACCTGTTTTTTCTACCGCAGTGGCTATTTGACTACCGTTATTGAGATGAATAGTATCATCAATAAATAGTTGCACAAAACCACCTTCTCCAATTCCTGCGGTACTAGCATTAATTTGACTTTGATCGTCTAAAATTAAACTAGGAGCATTTATGATTATATTACCTCCTTTGCCGACACCACCCTCATCTAAGGCACTGGTTATTTCTGAATGATTAGTTAGTATTAAAGGAGTTTCCGTAGTAATATTAATAATTCCACCATTGCCACTACCTTTTGTTGAGGCATTAATGCTTCCAAAATCTTTCAAGATAAGTAGGGGAGTTTGAATAACAATACCATCACTATTTCCCTCAGCAAAAGGAAAAATACTACTATCGATATTACCAATATTTAGTCCCTTCGATCGACCACTTAGAATAATACTTTCTGTTGCTTTAATCTTTATTTGTCCAGCATCGCCAGTTCCATCTGTACTACTGGCGATCGTTCCACCATCACTGATAATAAAATTGTGTGTGTTAATAATAATTCCACCACTACGGTAAATTTTACTTTTTTTTCCTTCAATGGGGCTAGAGATATTAGAAGGGAGAGTTATTCTTTTACCATCTACTTCAAAAATTTTTTCTCCCGTTAATAGTATGGTATCTGCTGTGACTTTAATTGCACCGGCATTTCCTTCCCCCAAAGTGTTAGCAGAAATATTACCTCCATTTTTCACAGTCAAAGTAGGGGTATTTATCTCAATGCCTTGACTATCACCTATGACAAATTCTCCTACAAGGCTATCGATAGAATTGGCAATATTCTTATTATTGCCACCATCGAGAAAAATTTCTTGAGAAGCATTAATTTTGACTAATCCTGTATTCCCTTGGGTGATGGTGTTAATATCTTCGCCAAAAGTACTAGCGGTAATTCTTCCTCCATTGATAATATTAAGGAAAGTCGTATCAATATCAATGCCTTGACTATCACCTTTTGCACCACTTTCTAAGGTACTAAAAATACCACTTTGAAACTCAGAATTAGAAACATTCTCTCCTTCGATGGTTATTCCGTCATCGGCTTTGATAATTATTTTTCCTGCATCACCATTGCCAAAACTGCTACTGCTAATTGTGCCCAAATTTTGAATGGTTAATTTACCTGTTTCAATTTCAATACCTCGACTATCCCCGATCGAGTTAGATAGAATAAAACTATCAATGATACTGGGAGAGTTGTCTTCATTTTTACCTCGTAGAGTCAAACTATTATCGGCTTTTATTTTAATTAACCCCGTATTGCCAATGGTGGGATTTTCTGGATTATTCCCTATCACACTGGTACTAATTCTACTGCCATTCAAAACATTGAGGGAAGGAGTATTAATATTAATACCCTCACTATTTCCTTTTGCTCCATTTTCCACAGTACTAACAATAGCAGTGATGAGTTGATTGTTACTGGTATTTGCACCATCAAGGGTAATATCTTTTTGGGCGTTAATCAATATTTTTCCTGCATTTCCTTCTCCTGAAGTGCTAGTAATAATGTTAGCACCATCTTTAAGACTAAGGTTACTGGTATTTATCTCTACTCCTTTACTGTTGCCGACCGAGCCAAAACCAATTACACTGTCAATTATGCTGGGTGCTGTTGTTTGAGAATTTTGTCCTTGTAGAGAAATATTACTGGTAGTATTAATTTTGATTAAACCTGCATTTCCCCGAGTCAACATTTGACGATTATCAGTAATAACACTAGAGCCAATTCTACCACCATTAATTAATCTCAAATTATTAGCATTAATCTCCACACCTTGACTATTACCTTTTCCCCCTGTCTCCATCGTACTTAAAATACTACTGCGAAAAGCATTACTATCTTTGGTATCTCCATTAATAATAAGGTTGTCGTTAACATTGATTTTGATTAAACCTGCATCTCCTTTTCCATTACTACTGGTTATGATAGAACCACTATGACGTAGAATGAGATTATTCGTATCGATCGATATACCTTGACTATCCCCTATCACATTGCCATTGATAGTACTATCGATAAAGCTAGTAAAACCGCTTTTATTTTGCCCTTCAATAATCACTTTCTCAAGGGCATTGATTTTTACTAATCCTGCATTGCCTTCTGTTAAAACATTTAGATTATCTCCACTAACACTTGTACTAATTCTTCCGCCATTGAGAAGATGAAGGGTTTTTGTGGTAATTTCAATACCTTCACTATTACCTTTGCCACCATTTTCCACAGTACTGGCAATGTTACTAAAATAAACATCAGTGTTAGGATTAGTACCATCAAGATTAATACTATTATGAGCAAGTATATTAATTTTTCCTGCGTTACCAAACCCTCCACTACCTGCATTAATTTGACTGCTATTGGCAAGACTGAGGTTTTCCGTTTCGATGTTAATACCTCCACTGTTTGCCCTAGCGTTATTAACTACGATGTTAGCGATAAGACTACCATTATCTAAATTAATGTCTCCCCTTGCCAAAACATCAATTTTTCCAGTGGTGCCTTCTCCTGAAGCAACTTTGTTGCTAATATTACCATTAGGAGATTTCAGTTGATTGATTTCGAGGATTTCCTCAATACCCACGGCAGTTAGAATACCGCTATTATTGTTCAAATTTAGATTATCAGTATTAATGGTTATGCCTTGATTATTACCTTGAGCATCAATGCCAATAATATTACTGATTAGGCTAAATTGATCCAGTGTAAGGTTATTACTATCAATATTAATGGATTCGATCGAGCCTTCTCCTCGTAAAGTGGTATTAATGCGAGAATTATTTGTCAATGATATTGAATCCGCTATTAGATTAATACCCCCAACATTTCCTTTACCCTGCACAGATAAAATTTGCTCGATCGTGCTATTGTTAAGATTAATATGCTCGATCGCTTTGAGATTAATATTGTCTAAACTTGAAGAAATATAGGAATTATTGGCGTTAATACCCCCTAGAATTGAACTGTTGTCAAGATTAATCTGATTACCCACTAAATTCACTCTACCGCCTCGATTTCCCTGGACATTAATTCTCCCTTGATTAACTAGAGAAATATTTCCCAAACTAACGCCAGTCGGAAAAGTAACTGTTTTATTTGGATTAATTATTATAGTTGAGGCTTCTTTTACTCCCCCCAAAATAATATTGCTGTCAGAGGAATTGATACTAATACCATCAACAACCACATTCCCACCGATAAACCCTAGAGTTTTTCCCGCATTAACTCCTAAATTACCATTCTCCACTAAACCACCATTTAATTTGATAACATAGCTTCCCGACTCTAGTCCAAAATTTGTCCATGCCGTCACAGGAGAATTACCCCCCAAGCCGATAGGATTTTCGTCAATCAAAAAGCCTTCAGGAATGATAACATCTGGAGAAATCTCCGTCGTCTCATTACCAAAAATATTACCCTGACTATTTTTAGGACTATTGAAACTGCTAGTGATGCTAAGATAATAATTTCCAGACTCATTAACTTGATAACGAGGTAAAGTTGATTGTCTATTATCCTGATTAATGTCATCATTAGCGATAATACCCTTTCCTTGACTATCAAATAAAAATAAACGAGTATCAAAATTTGTCGTGCCTTCTGTTGTGACATCAAAATTTGAACCTTCCGTCAAAAAGACTTGATAAGTATCAGTATCGCTTTCTTGGTTTAATGTGCCTTCAATAGTCAAAGGCGGAGGAGTTTCATTATTATTGACTGATTGAGAATTATCAGGTAAATCTCCAACTTCTGCATTTTCTGTGACTACATCATTTTGATTATCTAAGGCTTCATTTTTGAGAATAATATCCGCAGGATTGTTGTTGAATCTGAAACCTAAAGGCACATCCAACAAAACATTAGGAGGAGTATTGGGATTTTTAGTACTATATTCAAAATTGTCAAAGACGATGGCTTCTGCTGTGGAGACAAAAAATGAGCCATTTAAGTCTAATCTGGCATTTTGATTAAAAAATAAACCATTAGGATTAATTAAATATAAATCTGCATTCCCTTCAACTCCCAAAATTCCTCTAATTTCGGACAGATTTTTTCCTGTCACCCTTGCTAAAATATTTTGTACTCCCACAGGATTGGCAAAATATACTCCTTTGCCTCTTTCAATGTTAAATTCTTCAAAACTATGAAATAAGTTAATATCTCTTTTTGCTCCTCCTACCACTCGATCATTTTTTGTGTCTATAGTCTCTATTTGCGTGTTTTCTGAGCCTAAACTATTATCTGCTTTTAATCTTTCATTTTTTAAAGCTAAGATACTATTAAGCTGATTTTCTGGCGTTTTATCAATAACTTCTTGAGCAATTAAGAGAAGATTTTTTCCATCTTTAACAACTAAATTGGCTCGATTTTCAATTTTATTTTGAGCATTAGTAAAAATAACTTCAGGGGCAATATCTAATAAAGTGCTACCTTGAATATTTGTTGCACTAAATAAGCCATTTTTTCCTAACTTAATATCTCCAGTAGTGCCAATAAATGAACCATTTAAGTCTAAACTGGCATTGTTGCCAAAGATAAAACCATTGGGATTGAGTAAGAATAAGTTAGCATTGCCATTGACTCCCAATACTCCTAGAATCTGAGAAATATTATCACCAGTAACTCTGGTTAAAATATTATTAACTCCTTGAGGATTTGTAAAATAAACTCTTTGCCCATTATTAACGTTGAATTCAAGGAAACTGTGAAAAAGATTTTTTCCTCGTAATGCACCACCTTCGATTAGTTGTTTTAGGGAGTTTAATTGTCTTACGGTAGAATTTTCATTACCTAAAGTGTTATCTGGAATAAGTTGTGCTAAAACATCATTGTTAAGAAAACTTAAGGAATAACAAAATAGAAGTGAAGGAAAGAAAATTTTGAGCAAGTTATTTTTCATAAAACTTTTTTATTGCTAATTTATCATCTTAAAAACCTTTGCCTCTTTGGAGAAGTTATAAAAAATCATCGCTATTCTACTTTGAGTATGATAAATTATGTTTTAAAAAAGATGTTAGGTATTAGGTGAAATTAAAACTGTTAATTTATAACAATTGCATTTTTTAAATTCTATAACTCTTATCTCAAGAGAGTTTTAAGTATTATTTATTCATAATTTATCATAACTACTGTCGAACAATCTCAATAATTTTACACTGCTAATTAAAAAATGCTCTATGTTGTTTTTTTTTTAAATTATTGCAATGTTACTCAACTCCTGATTTTTTTATTTTGATTTATTCCCTAGACTCTAATTGTAACTCCTAGAGATTGTATTAAACTTAATTAAAATATCAACTATGCAAAAATTAACTTTTTTTTTCATTTTAATTAGTCTCTTAAGTTATAGTAAAATCGTTGTGGCACAAGCTATACCGAGACTCAACCCGCCTCCTCTCAATCCACCGTCAGATATTCAACTTTTACCTCCCCTTGAGGAAATTTTACCCATACTTCCCTCGGAAAATACAATAACTTCTCCTCTAGAAAATATTGAAGGGAAAATCATCGTTAAGGAGTTTAAAGTTATTGGTAATACTGTTTTTAGTGAGGAAAAATTGAGGGAAATTTTAGATCCTTATATTAATACATCGATCGAGTTTCGTCAACTGGTGGAGGCACAGGAAAAAATTACTCAATTATATATAGATAATGGTTATATTACTTCCGGGGCGTTTATTCCACAACAAACAATTTCCCAAGAAAATACTATCGTTACTATTCAAGTTATTGAGGGCAAAGTAGAATCAATCGAAATCAATGGTTTGCGTCGTTTGCAAAAAGATTATGTCCGTAGTCGATTGATGATTGGGACACAATCTCCCTTAAATAAACAGAA
This sequence comes from Geminocystis sp. NIES-3709, assembly GCF_001548115.1. Taxonomy (GTDB): domain Bacteria; phylum Cyanobacteriota; class Cyanobacteriia; order Cyanobacteriales; family Cyanobacteriaceae; genus Geminocystis. Next base: position 2,270,109 of record NZ_AP014821.1, read on the forward strand.
TTTACTACAATCTTTACAATTATTACAGATTAATCCTTTACTTTCGCAAATTTCTGCCGAATTGATTGAAGGTACTACTGTTGGTAATAATATTCTGCGAGTTAATGTTATGGAAGCTAATGCTTTTTTTGCGAAGACAAGTTATGACAATTATCGTAACCCTAGTGTTGGCACTAATCGCATTTTAGGAGAGATAACTCATAATAATCTAATTGGATGGGGCGATCGATTTAATGTTACCTATTCTCATACTGACGGAAGCGATAGTTTAGATGATCTTAGTTATACTTTACCCGTAAATGCCTACAATGGTAAGGTAAGTTTTGCCTTTAGAAGTAGCGAATCGAAAGTTATCTATCCCGAAATTTTTGAGCCTTTTGACTTAGAATCTAACTATGAAAAATATGAGTTAACCTATCGTCAACCTCTCTACGAAACCGCTAACCAAGAATTTGCTTTAGGCATCACCACCGACTGGCAAAATATTAATAACTACTTATTAGGTGAGTCTTTTCCTTTATCTCGTGGTGCTGACAGTGACGGTAAAACAAGAATTTTTGCTATTCGTTTTTTTCAAGAGTATAACAGGCGTAGTTTAACTGATGTATTTTTAATTCGATCGCAGTTTAACCTTGGTATTTCAGCTTTTGGTTCAACTAACAATAATGACAAAATACCTGATGGTAATTTTTTCGCATGGAGGGGACAAAGTCAATATCTCAAATTGTTAACTCCTGATATTATGTGGTTAGTTAGGGGAGATTTACAATTAGCTAATAAAAGTTTACTACCAGTAGAACAATTTAGTCTAGGGGGAGTTTATACCGTTAGAGGTTACTCCCAAGATGCTTTGCTTGCCGATAATGGTTTTTTTGCTTCCTCTGAATTGCGTGGTAACATTTTACAAATTCCCCATTGGAAAACGACTCTACAAATATCACCTTTTTTCGATTTTGGTACAGTATGGAATAATGATGATATTTCTTTACAAAAAAATAGTCTTGCTAGTGTTGGCTTAGGTTTAAAGCTATTAGTTAGTGATGTCTTTTCTGCCAGAATTGACTATGGTATTCCTCTTATCAATTTAGAAGAAGATAACAATACTCTACAAGGAGACGGTGTTTATTTTTCTTTTGAATTGATACCCTTTTAATCATTAGAAATAAGATGTTATCTTTTTTTACCATTACTCATTATTTATAATAATAAAATTAAAATTATGAAAATTCACAATTTTTTTATTTTTACCTTTTTTATTTTCTTTTTTACTTCTAACTTTTCTGTAGAATCTACTAAAGTTTTAGCTTTTGATTTGATGACAGAAGCAGAAATTTTGTATCAAAAAGGAGATTACCCTTCTGCGATCAAAACCTTAAAAAATATTATTATTCAAAGTAGGGAAAAAAAAGATTTTATTTCATTATCCCAAAGTTTAATTAATCTTGCCTTAATTTATCTTAATCAACAAGAATTTACCCTTGCTGATTCTACGATAAAAGAAGTCTTAAATATATGTAACCAAATTCATGATCAAGACAAAAATAAACTCAAGTTACTGAACTTTGCTCTCGAAATTCAAGGAGAAATTGAGATAGAAACTACCTCTGCTGAAGTAGCGATAAATACATGGAAAAAAAGCAGTGAAATAGCCTACGAAAGACTAGATATTAGTCGATTTATTTATGCAGAAATTAAACAAACTCAGGCACTTCAAGAATTAGGATTTTATCGTCAAGTCTTAGATAAGTTAAGCAGTATTCAAATTAAATTAGAAACAGCTCCTCAAAATTTAATTACGGCTCAAGCATGGCTAACTTTAGGAGAAAATTTAGGAAAAATTGGAAAATTTAATGAAGGAGAAGTAGCTTTAAATAAAGCTTTTCAAATAGCTGAAAATAATAATAAATATTCTCTCAAAGCTAATATTTTAATTGCTCAAGGAGATTTAATTTTTCTTCAAAATAAAAATAAAATGACTAATTTAGTTAACAATGTTAATCAAAGTAAACTTTACATAAATAATTTTGAGCAATTAAGAGGTGTTGATTCTGATATTTTGAGAAAAAATATTGAATTAAATGCAAATCAAATTAACAATACTGTCGAAGAAATTAATTTTTATTATCAAAAGGCGATCAAAATTGATGATAATCCAGAGATAAAAGTAATAGCCAATTTAAAATATTTTAATTTATTAATTGATTATGATTATAATAAAATTTCCGACGATTTAATAAATAATATTATCACGAATATTGATTTGATCTCTAATAAAAAAAATACGATTAATTATCGGTTAAATTTAGCTAATAAATTATTACAAATTAATTCAATAAAATATGAGAATATCATTATAAAATTATTAGATATAGCTTATCAAGAAAGTGAAAGAATTAATTATTATCGAGGGCAAAGTCTGGCATTAGGAAATTTAGGAAAACTGTATTTTGATAAAAATAATTTTGTTGAGTCTCAAATTTTAACCCAAAAAGCCTTATATATAAGTCAAAATATCAAAGCTCCTGATTTAACCTATCAATGGCATTGGTTATTAGGAAAAATTGCTATAAATAATAATCAAAGAAATAATGCTATTTCTGCTTATAATTCTGCTCTAAATATTATCAAAAGTTTAAGAGGAGATTTAGCAGGATTAAGCAATGATTTAGAGTTTGATTTTCGTACTAATATTGAACCTATTTATCGAGAATTTATCGATATTTTATTAACAAATTCTCCCACCAATGAAGAAATAAAATTAGCTATAAATACGATCGATTCTTTACAAGTTGCTGAGTTAGATAACTTTTTTAGAGATGCTTGTTTAGATATTAAACCAATAAATTTAGATCAAATAATTGATCGTAAAACCGCTATTTTTTATCCTATAATATTAGACGATCGACTAGAAGTCATAGTGTCTATTGGAAATAAATCTTTCTATCGTCATAGTACCAGAATTAATCAAGAAAAAATTACCTCAGAAATTACAATTTTAAGAGATAATTTAGCAAATCCAATTCCCCAAGATCTCCATATTATTAAAAAATCCTTAAATAATTTATATAATTATATTCTTGCCCCTGTAGCAGATAAATTAGAAATTTCTCAAGTAAAAAATCTAGTATTTGTAGCTGATGGAATTTTAAAGAATATACCGATGTCAGCACTTTTTGACGAAGAAAAATATCTCATCGAAAAATATAATATTGCATCTGTTCCAAGTTTGCAATTATTGCCTCTAAAAACTATTAAAAATACCAAATTAAATGCAGTTTTATCTGGATTAAGTGAGATAAATAAGGAAAATAAAGTAGCAGAAAATTTTATACCATTACCAGAAGTGTTTATAGAAATTGAGAAAATAAATCAACTTATACCCCAAAGTAAAACCCTATTAAATGAACAATTTACGGAAACGAAACTACAAAAAATTATCGACAATTCTCTCACTCCAATTATACATATTGCTACTCATGGACAATTTAGCTCAGACAAAAGCGATACATTTTTATTAACATGGGATGAAAAAATTGACATTGAAGAATTAGCCAGTCTATTTCAATCCTATAATCAAAAACAACCTTTAGAACTATTAGTTTTAAGTGCTTGTGAAACGGCAGTGGGAGACAAAAAAGCTACTTTGGGTTTAGCTGGAATATCATTGAAAGCAGGTGCAGTGACAACGATCGCCAGTTTATGGGCTGTAACAGATGAGTCAACACAATTACTTATGAGTGATTTTTATGCACAACTAAATAATATTTCACTCTCAAAAGCAGAGGTATTAAGACAAGCACAAATCGATATGATTAGAAATTCTAAATACAGTCATCCTTCTTATTGGTCTGCCTTTATTTTAATCGGTAATTGGCTATAGTCAAGCACAAATTACCTCTATTCAACATAAAACTTTTGATGAAGGTAGGAGACAGAAGATATAAGATAGTAGTAAAAATTGATTTAAACATTAGTCAAATGTGAGAATTTTAGATACTTTTAATTATTAAATTCTGATACCTAATACCTACTCCTCATTAAAGGAAATTTCTAAATTGTTTTAAGTCTGCCAATGGTTTTATTCTCAGGAATAAAAGTTTGTTTTGCTACTCTTTGAATATCTTCTGGTGTAACAGCAGAAATCTCATCTAAACTGGTAAACAAATTACGCCAATCTCCTGTTTTTGCTTGATATTCAGCTAATAGTTTCGCCATTCCTGCATTAGAATTAAGACTTGTTAATAAGTTGGCTTTAGCTTGAGTTTTGACTCTTTCTAATTCTTCCTGATTTACAGGTTGAGTTTTTAATTTTTCAATCTCTGAATGTAATGCTATTTCTAATTCTTCTAAAGTTCGATCGGGTGCAGATAAACCATAAAATAACATTAAATTAGGATATTTATCTCCCGGAAAACCTGTAAAACCTGTAGCGGCTAAAGCGACTTTTTTCTCCTCTACTAAAGACTTGTAAAGACGAGAAGTGCGCCCATTACTTAAAATCGCCCCTATCATGTCATAAACAATATAATCAGGATGATTTAAGTCTGGAATATGATAACCCTCAAAATAAACAGGTTGGGAAGGATATTCAATTGTAACCTCTTTTGTTTTGGTTTGCGGAGGTTCAGTTATCCTTAATTTAGCCGGTTTTGTTGTATTGGGGAATCGAGCGAAATATTTTTGTGCCATAGTTTTAACCTCTTGAGGATTGACATCCCCAACCATAGCGATAGTAATATTACTTCCCCCATAATAAGTATCAAAGAAATTCTGTACATTATCCCTAGTGAGATTAGCAATATCTGTCTCATATCCAATCACAGGACGTTTATAAGGATGTTGAGTAAAAGCAGTATCAAGAAAAGCCTCCACCATTTTACCGACAGGAGAGTTATCTGTGCGGAGTTTTCTTTCTTCTAAAATAACTTGCTTTTCGGTATAAAATTCTCGAAATACGGGGTTTAAAAATCTTTCCGATTCCAAATACATCCACAACTCTAACTTGTTAGAAGGAAAGTTATAGAAATAGACAGTGGCATCCGCAGAAGTTGCGGCATTTAAACCAACTCCCCCTTCAATTTCGACAATTTCTCCAAATTCATTTTGGTTAACAAATTGACTAGCCTGAATATTTAATTCTTCTAATTGAGTATTTAATTGAGCTAATTTTTCTTGATTATTTTCTTTCTGAGCTTGTTTTATTTCATCAAAAACTTGATCTAATTGTGCTAAAATAACCTTTTCTTCTTGATAGTTATTTGTCCCAATTTCTGGAGTTCCTTTAAAGGCTAAATGTTCTAAAAAATGAGCTACTCCTGTTTGTCCATCAGGCTCATTTATTCCTCCAACATCAACATAAGTAACAAAAGAAATAATAGGAGCTTTACTATTTTTCATGACAATAAATTTAATATTATTATCTAATGTAAATTCTGTAATATTATCTTTAAACTGCTCTAAATAAGGTTGAATGGACTGAGATTGATCTGATAAAGTAGAATTTGCAAATACAATATTAGGATTTAAAGTTCCTACTAATAATGTAATTAAAAGCCAATAAAAAATCTTTTTAAACATTATTTTAAGTAATTAGTAATTGATAATTGATCGTAAAATTTTAATAATTAATTTGTCTTATCAGCACAATATAAAACAGGCTTTTTGCCGGTGATTTTTAATTACTAATTATTCTGCGAATTTCTGAATAAAATGAGGTTTGAATAATTTGTTGATTATTTTTAACAATAGTATTACGTAATCTTAAATTGTCACTAGCAAACCAAATTCTTTCTTCAATATATTGAGAATCTCGATCGATGATGAGGGTTAAGGATTCATCTTCCGCTAGAATATATTTACCGATTAAACTATCTTTATTTGTGAGTATTCGCAGAATTTGTCCTTGATTATCTTCGTTATCATCCCTAAAAATTAACATCAAACTATCACCTATTTGTTTCGGTTTTCCCCAATCTGGAGAGTTATCCCATTTAGATTTGATCGCCCCTAGACTAAGATCTAAATTAAGATTATATTGTTGACATTGTTGACTAATTTGTGAATTAGTAGGAGAAAGAAAATTAATACTTAAATTGGCTTTACTGTTATCAACTTCATTATTTGCAATATCATAAATAGTGCGTTGGGAAAACCAATCTCCGGCAGTTTTTTCTAAAAAAGTATGAATATTCATTAAATGTATAAATATAAAATTGAAAAGTCGTTGTTATACCATGATCGATTATAAAGTAAAAGGCAACGACGAATAAACAATTGAAACAAGCAGAAGACGGTAAAAGAAAATCCCTCTTTATCTTCTCTAACTGAAGTTACACTGCCTAGAGTGTTTGTAACTCTTTCATAGCTTCTTGAAGAGCTTTAATATAAATAGTACTTCTCAAGGCAAAATGATTCATCTTGTGTTTGATTTTTAAACACTTTAATTGAAATGCTGAATATATTGACATGAAAATACTCAATTTTTTGTTGAATCTCAATACTATAGTTATTTAAAATAACACTGAGACAGTTAGTGATAGAATTAAAATCAACAAATATTCAGATTTTACTAATACTATAATGTATCATAATTTAGAATTGAGAGAAAAGGTTATTGACGATGTAGAGAATAAAGGTAGTGTAACTAAAGCAAGTAGAATTTTCGGGGTATCAAGAGCTTCAATATATCGCTGGTTAACCAGAGAAAATTTAAAACCAACTATCGTGAAATATCGACATCGCAAATTAAATTGGTCAGCATTATACCGTGATGTGATAGAAAATCCCGATGATAAATTAATTGAGAGAGCAAACAAGTTTGGAGTAACAGTTCCCGCTATATCTTATGCTTTTAAAAGAATGAAGATTACTAGAAAAAAAACAGTTACGCTATAGAGAGAGAAATAGTACAGAGAGAATAAAATACTTAATAACAATAAGAGAATTAGTAAAAAAACATGGCATCAAAAGTCTTGTATTTATTGACGAATCTGGGTTTGAAGAAAAAAGTAGTTGTATTTATGGATGGTCAAAAAAAGGGAAAAAAATTTATGGAAATAAGCAAGGAAAACGAGGAAAAAGAGAAAGTTTAGTAGCAGGAAGAAGAAAAAAAGAAAGAGACTTTATTGCACCAATGATTTTCAGGGGAAGTTTAAATGCAGAAAGTTTTGAAGTGTGGCTTGTAAAATATTTATTACCATCCCTGAAAGAATTTTCAATACTGATCATGGATAATGCACCAATTCATAGAAAAAATAAAATAAAAGAGTTAGTAGAAAATGCAGGGCATCAAGTGATATTTTTGCCAACTTATTCTCCTGACTTTAATGATATTGAACATGATTTTAGTGCATTAAAAAGGGCAAGAATGTATAGTAAAGAAGATATTAGTTTAGATGAAATAATCCGCAGTTATTGTGACAGTTAAGTGTCTCATTCTTATTTTTAATGACTATAACTCTACAAACCTATACTCACCACTAAATTTCTTAAAAAGTGTCAGTTAACAGTTCGGCATATTATGATGGAAAGATAATTATTCATCAAAGAAGAGATAACTCGTTAGGAGATAAGTATTAAGATGTTATCCAAAATATATACTCGTGTGATTGATAATGTTGGGGAATGGAATCCTCAACTATTCAGAGAAATTCAAGGGCGACTTAAACCTAAAACTATTAGTATTGTTGTCGTAGCAAGTGCGATCGGGCAATTTTTACTATATATGTATTTTAAAGGAATGTTATCTTTGAAAGAAGGGAGTTATAGTCGTTATTGTACTGGAATAGTTGACGAAAATAACTATCCTAATTCTAATTATGGTATCTGTGAGACTGATTTAGTAGGTAATTTAGACATTTTCAAAGAATTATGGTGGTTAGATTTATTTACTACTATGAGTATTATGGGAATTTTTATTTTGCTAGTAGTCGGTAGTTATATGTTAATTGCTGATGTTTCTAAAGAGAATAGTAAAAACACTCTTAATTTTATTCGCCTGACTCCTCAGTCAGCCATGACAATCTTAGGAGGAAAAATATTAGGAGTGCCAATACTTGTCTATCTATTTGGTATTTTAGCTATTCCTTTACACTCGATCGCAGGATTAAAAGCTAATGTTTCATTTCCTTTGATTTTAGGTTTTTATGGAATTTTAGCTGTCGCTTGTTTATTTTTTTATACCGCTAGTTTACTGTTTAGTTTAGTTTTTACCGGATTAGGCAATTTTCAAGCATGGTTAGGAAGTATGGTAATTTTCTTTTTCTTATCTACCACGATCGGAATTTGTATGGAAGGTGACAGTTTTAGTTATACTAGCTTTGATTGGTTACTCTTATTCAATCCAGCTTTATTTTTAGCCTATGGAGTTAAATCAACTTTTCTTTCTCCTGATGCTATTAACTATTTTTCCTTCAAAGGTTTAAATGAGTTAAGTTGGTATGGTAATTTTTGGTGGCGTAATTCCTTCAATGGTTTATTATTAATCCTTGCTAATTTTGGTATTTGGACTTTTTGGTTATGGCAAGGAGTGAAACGTCGTTTTCACAATCCTACTGATACAGTAATTTCTAAATATCATAGTTATCTAATCTCTGCTTGTTTTATTGTTTTTAATGTAGGGTTTACTTTACAAGAGATTAATTATTGGGGTGATGATGGTAAATTAGTTATTTTGCAAGTATTTAATTTCTTCTTTTTCTTATTATTAATACCAGCCATAACTCCCCATCGTCAAAATTTACAAGATTGGGCCCGTTTTCGTCACGAAAATTCTCTTTCTCATCGTCATATAATGACAGATTTATTATTAGGAGAAAAAAGTCCATCACCTCTATCGATCGTTGTCAATATAAGCATAGTAAACTTATATATAATACCCTCGTTATTAATATTTCCTTTTGATGATAATAAACTATCAAGTTTAGTAGGATTTTTCTTTTCCGCCACTATGATAATTATTTATGGAACTATTTTTCAATTATTATTAATGGTGAAAAATCAAAAGAGAAACTTAATTGCTTCCGGTGTAATAAGTAGTTTAATTTTTATTCCATTTTTAAGTTTAGCTATTCTAGGAGTCAAAAATGGTGAATTTCCTATTGTATGGTTATTTTCTGCTTTTCCTTTAGTTGGTGCCAATTTTGCTCATTCACTGACTATTTTGAGCAGTTTACTAATCCAAACAATTATTATTATAGGTTCTAATTATCAGCTAAAACGAGTATTAAACAACGCTGGAATGTCTGAAACCAAAGCGTTATTAACTTAGTGTTAAAAATTGAAATCAAAAACTTTTAATTGTAAACACTTACAAAAATTGTTACTCATATAACACTGTGTCGAATTGCTAGAGTAATAATGCCTTGTTGCCCTAATAATACTTCTCTCAAGAGAGTAATAATTCCTAACCAAACTATGGGGGTGATGTCGATACCCCCTAAAGGTTGAATTATTTTGCGAGTAGGTGCTAAAAATGGCTCTGTAGGTAAATAAGCTAATTTATAGGGAAATTCTGTTAAATCTATATTGGGATACCACGTTAACACGATACGAAAGATAAATAATAAGCTCATGATGATTAATAATATTCCCAATGTCACACTACCAATAATTGCGATATTCATAATAATTTAATGTATTTTTGAATTTTTACCCCTGATTTTATCATACCGATCGAGTATTTTGAGTGGGGGAAAAAAAACTAAACTTAGTTAATAACAGTTAAGTTGTCAATATTTAGTAGATTAATTATTATTTTAATGAGTATATTTAACAAAAAATTTCCTACTTGTGAAGTGCATAAATAAATAAAAACGATATTTTTAATTGTCTAACGACTAAAAATTAAATATTTTTAAACTCTAAATTCTAACTCTGAGTTTAACAAACAATTTTCAATCTTAAGAACCCATTTTTAATGCTTCAAGATAAAGTGCATAAATAAAACCAATTTTTAAGGAGTTTAATAAATCAATCCAAGGAGATTTATCAGACAAATTATTGCGACGATATATAATGAAACTGCTTATTTCGGTAAATAAAAGAAAAAGTAACGCAATTGTAACGTCCCATTTACCTGCTTGTCCTGCGGAAGTAGTGATGACGTTAGCAAGGAAATAACCTAGTAATAAAAAAATTATTATGAGGGATAGTTGTCGCCAAGGGTTATTTAAAAAGTTGATAAATCGATCTAATAATCTTCCTATTAATCGATTCAAGCGAGTTTCCTGCATACTGTTTCAATCAATTATTTATTTATGATTATTCAGTATAGTTAAAAATCGATCGACAACACAAGAAACTAAGCGGCAAAAGGTAGATGTAATTCGTAAGGAGAAGAAGCTAAATCAGACTCTATCAGTTGAGGAAAATTTCTGATAATGATGGAACAAGAATTAAAATATTCTTTTACCCATTGATGATACCATTTGAGTTGAAAATCATTGAGCAAATCCGTTTTTAAACCTAAATAAATAACTTTACCTTCATTGTTAATTTGAAAGCGATTTAACCATTCATTTTGAGGCTTACAAGAAAGCCAATATTTAGTAACTAAATTTACTCCCAAATATTTTTGACTAGAGAGACTTAAATAGTTAATAGCTTTTAATAAATCATCTACATAAACTTGGTTTAAATCGACACATATCATACCCATTTGTTGAGGATTAAAGTTATGACCAAAAAGAGTATTTTTATCGTATTGTGCTTCACGAAAATAGGTTTTATTAATAATAACAGAACTAAGACAAGTTCCCATAATACTGGACTCTCCCAAATAAGTCTTGGTTAAATTTGCGCCTGTAAGAAAAGCATTATTCAATTCTGCTTTTCGCATATTGGCACAGGACAAATTAGAGTTATTTAAAGAGGCTTGAGTAAAATTAGCAGAACTTAAATATGCCTTTTCTAAATTAGCATTATTAAGATGGGCTTGACGAAAATTGACTTTTTTTCCATGAACATTGGAAAGGTTAGCCTGATGAAGTTTAGAATAACTTAAATCTGTATCATCTAAAATAGCATTACTCAAATTAGCACCTTTTAAATTAGCACCTTTTAAGTTACATTTACTTAAATTCGCACTTTCTAAATTAGCATTTTCTAAGTTAGCAAAACTTAAATCACTATTTTTTAAATTTACTCCAACTAAATTAATTCCTTGAAGACTAGCTTTTGACCAGTTATGAGTGTTAAAATTTCTTTCACCTAAGAGATAACGCTGATTTATTTCTGTTATTAAGTTACTCATAGGTTTCACCTCAATTTCATTTTTTTTATTTTACTCATTTAAAATTTACATAACAATTGTGTAGATTTTGTGGAGAAAGAAAGTATTTGTTACAATCCTTCATAATAAAAATGCCATAATGTCAACAGACGAAATTTTTATTGTTGTAATAAATCGAGTAATTCTCTTAGAGTTTCTGAGGAAACATTAAGTTTTGGATTTAGTTTTAAAGTTTTAGCTAGTTGGGAGAGTAAATATAATTGTTGATTAGGGTTAAGGGTAAAAGTTACTTCTATTTTTTGCTCATGATTTCTCAGGAGAATGAGATGATTTTTCCCCGATGGATTGCTAACAATTTCTACTTCTGCTAAAGAAAGAATAGGATACTGGATAGTATTAAGAGTAAAACGAATAATAATATTAGATTGGGATTGTAGATAAATATCTAATTGTTGATAATCAGCATCTAATTCTATTTTTTGAGGAGTATAACCAAATTCTTTTTCTTCTCCTTGCTTTTTGCCATAGATAGTGATGCCTCTAACTTGGGGAGATTCTAGGGTAAATTCTTCGTCAAACCGTTGACTTTTCCAATCAATATCGTTAGTACTTCCGTTCTCAGAAATTACTCTTTGAGCTAATTTTACCGGTTTTTTGTCAAGGGTTGACCACCATTGGCTAATTAGTTGTAAATTTGTTTGGTTATCAATATTTTCGCTTTTTGTCTGCCAAGTGATTTTTTTATTCATAAATTTTAATTTAATATAGTAAATCCAATCTCAACTCTAAAAAAGCTATAGTGTCGGATTAGGCTACCCGTAACAATAGCTAAGAATAGTTAAGTTTTTATCCTCCGCCTACGATGGTAACAACTTCTAATCGATCGCCTTGATGAATAATAGTAGAATCCCAATATTGACGATGGAGTATTTCTCCATTGTATTCTAAGGCAATTAAACGAGGGTTAAAATCCAAAGATTTTAATAAATTCGGTAAAAAAATATTAGCAGCACATTTTGTTACTTCACCATTAACAGTAATATTTATAAAGTTTTGAGTCATGATCGGCAATAAATGATTGAATAGGTTTACTTAAAAAATTTTTTCCTGAAGAGATGGTGTCGGTTAGTTTAAGAGGGGGGGGAAACCTAAATAACAGTTGACAGTTGATAATTCTCAATTGATTTTATCTATTAAGTACTAATGTTCTGATAAAAGATCTCAGTCTAAGGAATTTTGAGAAATAATAAACAACTTTCCGTTATCTTCTATTCTAATTAAACTAAAACTTCAAAAGCGACTCCTTCTAATTGAAATTGAGGGAAATTAGCTAAAATGCTGTTTTTTTCTTCTTCTCCCACAAAAATATAAGTACCTGGTTGTTGGGTATTATGAAAACGGTAAATATCGACTCCTCGATTAGCATTTTTATCATAGGCGTAAAATGCTTCTCCCTCCTCGATAAACTGAGGAAAATTTTCCCTTATTTGTTGACTTTCTGCTTCTCCGGCATAGAGATAAGTACCTGAAACGGCACTGTTTCTAAAACGATTAAAGACAATTAAGTCATCATCTTCCGTTTGACTAATATTGAAGGCATAGCCTTCTTCTTTAAATTGCGGGAAATTGTTGATCACATTTTGTCTTTCTACTTCATCAACAAATAAATATGTACCTAGTCGATCGAGATTTTGAAAACGATACAAAGGATTGTTAAGATTATCGATAACGGAAACTCTTAGAGTATTGAGTTGAGTTTCACCTAACAAATTAGTCGCTTTAATGATAATGTCTGCAACACCATTTACATTATTACCATAATCGAGTCGAATTCTTCCGTTGCTGTTAATAGTGGGAGTCACTAAATTAGGATTACTATTATTTTCAATGGTAAAAGTTAATTCAGGAAGGTTATTAACGGTTATATTTTCAAATCTCACTAAGTCATTGTCACTATCGACAACTATGTTATTTGGATCTACATTTACGGGTAAATTTCTAAAAGCAGGATTTGTACCTGTAGCATCAATTGTGGGGAGAGAAGCGATCGAGTCTATAGTATCTAAGTCATCTTCTGACAATACTTGACCGAAAACAGTAAAACCACCATTTTGATTATCGAGATTACTAGCATTATTGGCTAAATTAAAAAACCATTGACTTGTAGCACTGTCAGGTTGTTTATCTAGCTTTGCCATAGCAATAGTACCTCTAATATTAGAGCGATTAACACTAAACTCATTAACAATGGGAGGATTTGTCGAAATGGTTGTAGGTTTAAGATTGTTAACGGTGAATCCTCCCCCTTGAATTACAAAAGGAGTAGGAACAACGATCGATCTGTGAATTATAGAATTAATGTAATCACCATCATTGACATAGTTAAGGAAATTATTAACTGTAATTGGTGCGCCTTCACCATTTTGATCATAAAGTAAAACCTTAATTTCTCCACTACCGAGAGTGTTGTCATACAGATTAAAAGTAGCTACTTTACCAGTGGTAAAAGGATCATCAAAATATTGAAATAAGTTTACAATGGTATCATTACTATTAACATTTACTGCAACAGTATTAAAAGGATTGGTATCAATAGTCATATTTCACTCATTCAAATTGTTGTTAATAATTTGTTTTATTATCCCATGATCGTCTATTTTTAATCGATAATTGATCATATTATTAACTGAAGTTACAAGGTGTTAGTTGATAGCTGATATTTTGCTTTGCATAACCTTATTTATTCATCCTAATTCTCAATTTTTAATTGCTTTCAAAATAATGCAATCTTTGTCTAATGTCACTACTACTCAAGCAAATCAATCTCGTCAAATTCCTCTAAGATGGATTTTGATAATTCCTTTTGTGCTTCAGATTGGTATCTCTGTGGGGTTGGTAGGTTATTTTTCCTATCGTAGTGGACAAAAAGCAGTGAAAAATGTTACTGAGAATTTAATGGCAGAAATTGGAAATAAAATTACAAAACACCTTGATAATTATTTAAAAGTCGCTCAACAAGTTAATTATGGTAATCAACAAGTCATTCAAAGTGGTATTCTCGATCGAGAAGATTTTGACAAATTGGGAAAATATTTTTGGCAACAATTACAAAATTATAATTTTACCTACATCAACTATGGTACAGAAAAAAAAGAGTTTATTGGTGTAGGCTATGTTGAAAACAATTTAGAAATAGCACAGATAAAGTCTCCAGATATAAATAATCTCTACAGTTATCAGGTAGATATTAAAGGTAATCGTATTTATCCTCCTACAATTATGCCTCGACAACAACCCAATAATGCAGATTGGTACATAAAAGCAAAACAAGCGGGCAAACCTATTTGGAGTCCGATTTATAATTGGGCTGACATACCAGAGGAAATTGCTATTTCTGCTAGTGCGCCTGTTTATGGGGAATCTAATCAGTTTTTAGGAGTTGTGGGTATTGATTTAAGCCTGTCTAATATTAGTGAGTTTCTAAGGGGTTTAGCCATAGGAAAATCAGGACAAGTTTTTATCATGGAAAAATCAGGATTATTAGTGGCAACCTCCACAAATGATCAACCTTATCAAATTATCAATGGTGAGGCTAAACGTATTTTGCCCTCAGAAATGACTAATCCTTTAATTCAGTCAACTCTAAAAGCAATTAAAAACAATGGCAAAAGTCTCAACCTTCAACAATCAGATAGTCTTTCAATCAATAATCCTAATCTATTTATTGACGTTATATCTTATCAAGATAATTATGGTCTTGATTGGCTCATAGTTATTACTATTCCTAAATCTGATTTTATCAGAGAACTTCAGTTTAATAAGAACAAAACTATTATTTTATGTATTTTAACTTTACTTATTGGTATAATCATAGCTATTACGATCGCCAAGTGGATAACAAAACCGATCTTTAATATTTCACAAGCTAGTGAATCTATTCTGCAAGGTAATTTTGAACATTATTTACTACAAAATACTCCGGTTAAGGAATTATCTCAATTATCAACCTCTTTCTCGATTATGGCGGTTAAACTACAAGAAGCTCTTAATCAAAGTGAAAGTCGTTACCGTCAAGTAGTTCAACAACAAACAGACTTTATTTTACGATCGCATCCAGATACCACAATTACCTTTGCCAATGAGGCTTTATGTTTTGCTTTAGGTTGTACTTTAGAAGAAATGGTGGGCAAAAAATGGATTGATTTTGCTAATCCAGAAGATTTAGAAACTATCTTATTAAAGATCACAAAATTAACTCCTGAAAATCCAGGTTTTGTCACAGAAAATCGAGATAAACGTAATAATAGGGTAGTTGGTTGGACTCAATGGATTAATCAAGGTATTTTTAATGATTTAGGAGAGTTAACAGAAATTCAGTCCGTGGGTAGAGACATTACTGATTTAAAAAAAATCGAACTAGCCTTAAGAAAAAGTGAAGCTAAGTTTCAAAAAATTGCTGTTTCATCGCCCGGAATTATTTATATTGTCGTTCAACGTCCCAACGGTTCACAATATTTTGAATATATTAGTCCTGTAGTAGAAGAAATATTAGAAGTTACTGATAAACAAGTCATCAGCAATCCTCATCGCTTTTTTGATCAATTTCATCCAGAAGACATAGCTGGTTTTGAACAAGCAGTATTAGATAATATCAAAACCATGACTCCTTTTACCTATCAATGGCGGATGATTACCCCCAGTGGTAAAATTAAATGGATACAAGCGAATGATCGACCTGAATTAAGAGAAAATGGCAATGTAGCATGGACAGGAGTAATGTTGGATGTCAGCGATCGAGTAGAAGTACAATATCGTTTAGATGAGTTAGTTCGTCACATACCCGGAGTTTTTTATCAATATCGTTTACGTCCTGATGGGACATCTCATTTTCCTTACGCCAGTGAGGGGATTAAACAAATATATGATGTTACCCCTGCACAAGTTAGAGAAAGTGCTGATGTAATCTTTGACATATTGCATCCAGAAGACACAGATCACATTTTATATACTATTCTTGAGTCTGCGGATAACTTAACTCCTTGGTATTGTGAATATCGAGTTTGTCATGAAGATGGCAAAATTACTTGGGTTGTTGGTAATGCTACTCCCAAAAAAGAAATGGATGGAAGTATTATTTGGTATGGATATATTACTGATATAAGCGATCGAAAACAAGTAGAAGAAACTTTAAGACAAAATGAAAAAAAATATAATCAAATTTTAGATTCCATCAGCGATATGGTGGTAGTTAAAAATTATGAATCTCAAATTATATGGGCAAACAAAGCCTTTCGAGATTATTATGGAATGACATTAGAAAAAATACAAGAAGTTGTTGATGTAAACTTTAACGAATATATCCCACAATATATAAAAGATGATACTTTCGTATTTAATACAGGAAAAATTTTAGAAATACCAGAAGAATTAGTTCCTCGTCATGATGGTGAAATTAGATCTTTTAGTACGATAAAATCCCCTATTTGTAATGAAAAGGGAGAAGTAATTATGTTAGTAGCAGTGGCAAGAGACATTACAGAAAGAAAACAAACGGAAATTGCCCTTGCGGAAGCGAAAGAAAACGCAGAGGCGGCGACTAAAGCGAAAAGTCAATTTTTAGCTAATATGAGTCATGAAATCCGTACTCCCATGAATGGAGTATTAGGTATGGCGGAATTACTCTCACTTTCCACTCTTAACTCTGCACAAAAAGAATATATCAACATTATTCAAGATAGTGCCAAAACCTTATTAACTATCATCAATGATATTCTCGACTTCTCTAAAATAGAATCAGAGATGTTAACTTTAGAAAAACAACCATTAAACTTAGAAGACATCCTTAAATCTGTTTGTCATTTATTCTCGAAACAAGCCAAAGATAAGCATATTCAACTTAAATACGAGATTATTAACTCCGTACCCGATTTTTTAGGAGATAGTTCTCGATTACACCAAATTTTCTTTAATTTAATAGGTAATGCGATTAAATTTACTCATGAAGGATACATTCATATAGTAGTAGAATCAAAAAATTATAATCAAACTTTTCCAGATCAAGAATTAGAGTTAATTATTACAATACAAGATACTGGTATAGGTATAGAATCGGATCAAATTTCTAAATTATTTAAACCCTTCACCCAAGCAGATGCAACCATAAATCGAAAATATGGTGGTACAGGATTAGGATTAGCTATTTGTAAAAATTTAGTAGCATTAATGGGAGGTACAATTTGGGTAGAGAGTAATGGAAATATTGGGGGAAATCCGCCATTGAATTGGCGATTAAAATCTTCTCAGAAAAAAGGATCAATATTTTATTTTACCCTTAAAGTAACTCCCATTTTATACTCTCCCATCACGGAAAAAAGTCATCAAAACAATGAGAGAATTTTCAATAATATAGATAAATCCACCGTTAAAATACTTTTAGCAGAAGATAATAAAGTCAATCAAAAAGTAGCTTTACTCACCCTCAAAAAACTAGGTTACACTGCTGATGTGGCAAATAATGGTTTAGAAGTACTCGACTTATTACAAAAACAATCCTATGATGTAATTTTTATGGATATGCAAATGCCAGAAATGGATGGAATAACTGCCACTAAAATTATTCGTCAATCATCTTATCCTCAACCTTATATTATCGCTTTAACTGCCAATGCTTTGGAAAACGATCGAGAAATTTGTTTATCTGCAGGAATGAATGATTATATTACTAAACCGATTAGCATTAAAGAAGTCGATCGAGCTTTATCTATTACAATTAACAATGGATAAAAATTAATGATTGATAGTGATGATGAATAAACTATTTACCCAAATTATTCTAATTTTGATTTTGGTGTCTAGTGACATTTTTCCCGTACAGGCAAAAGTACAACCCTCTCCTGTGAATCAAGATTCTTCTGTGTCTTGGTCAAAAGTTACCGATGATCCCTTTGAAGGTAAAATTGTTTATGATAAAGACTTTGATGGATTTGGTAGTGCTGCGATCGTTAGTAGTTGGTCAAAACAAGGTATTCGTTTAAGTTATTTTTGGCAAGAGAAAAAAGTTGACTATTATAGACAAGTACAAAAAACTCGTACAGTTAAACGAAATAATCGGAATGAAGAAGAAACCTATTGGGAAAGTGAGCCAGTTTATAAAACTGTTTCTCACAGTAAAAATCCTGAATCGATTATGCTCTCTATTAATGGTCAAGTTTATACCTATGAAGGAGGAGTTATATCAGAAGAATTAGCCTCTGTCTTAGCCAATGCACCGGCAAAAAATGTCAAAATTAGGATTTCTTGGAGTGATGGTAGTACTACGGATAGCACGATCGGTAGTGGTACAGTAAAAGCATGGAAACAAATTTATCAATAGTTAACTCATCCCCCTCAAAAGGCGAGAGATTTTATGGCATTTTTCACTTAAGCAACACCTTTATTTCTAACTACTTCCTCAACCAGTTATTTCATATCGAACTTAGATAAACAATACTTTTCTAAATGAATAAACCAAAACCACAAAAACCTTTGCCCAAAAAATCCACAACTCCTAACTATTCTCAAATTAAGCAGGAAAAAGAATTTACCCCTGTCGATACAGAAACAGAATTAAATCCAGACTTAATTTATGGTTGTCATCCCGTATTGGCGGCATTGGAAAGTAATCATCAATTAAACCGTCTCTATCTCACCGCTAGAATGGCACACGATCGACGTTTTGAAGGATACTTACCTCAAGTCAAAGCCAACGGTACAGTTATTGATGTTGTTGATAGTAACCGTCTTAATCAGCTTACTAATTTTGCCAATCATCAGGGAGTAGCCGCTACTGTAGCTCCTTATGACTATTTAGAATTACCTGATCTGATTAACCAAGCAAAAATCCAAACTCAAAACCCTGTCATCATTATCGCTGATGGAATCAATGATCCCCATAACTTAGGGGCAATTATTCGGACAGCTGAGGCTTTAGGAATGCAAGGTTTAGTAATACCTCAACGCAGAGCAGTTAGTATTACTTCTACTGTCAAAAAAGTTGCGGCTGGAGCACTGGAATATTTCCCCGTAGCTAGAGTGGTTAATTTACAAAGTGCGATCGCAGAATTAAAAGAAGCAGGATTCTGGATTTATGGTACCATCGCCGATAGTGGTAATCTTTTACACAAAACAAAATTAGAAGGCGCGATAGGATTAATAGTAGGTTCTGAAGAAAAAGGCATGAGTCAATCAACAGCAAAGTCTTGTGATTTTCTCCTTTCCATTCCGATGATAGGAAAAACTCCCAGTTTAAATGCTTCTGTGGCTACGGGTATTTGTCTTTACGAAGTTCGCCGTCAGCAGATTTTGAATCAATTTCCATAAAAATATTTGGGTAATTATCCCCCTTGTCAATTATAGGAGTAGAAATTAAAGTAAAGATAAGTCTTCTGCTATTTGGGTTACTAAGAATATTCCTAAATAAATTTAACTTAGTCAAATCTATAGGCTATTATTCAAAAAATCGCTCTAATAAAATTATAGGAACATCAAATGAAAGAACTATTAATCAGAATTTTGGACTTGTTTGGACTCGCTTGTTGGTTAGAAATTACTACCGATGCCCCTAGGTGTACTTATTATTTTGGCCCTTTTCTGACCACAAAAGATGCACGAATGTCTCAAGATGGATACATTGAAGATTTAACAGAAGAAGGTGCAAAAGGTGTCATGGTAGCCATAAAACGATTTAAACCAAAAGATTTGACGATTTTTGATGAAGTATCAGAATCTAAGGCTTTTACCCCAATTTTAAAGATTTCCACTCAAGCATCAGTTAATTTGTAGGAGTAAGATAAAACACAAATTTAATATAGTTTTACCTTATTCAACTATAAATGAAATTGTGATGGAGGAAGGTAACGGGTAATAGTTCAACAATGAACAATATACAATGTATAATTGACAGTTACCTCTTCCTTTAAACAAGAGGCTTTAAACCTTGAATAGATTAATTGGTAATTAATACTATGTAATAATTTTTAACTCAATTACCCCTTAACTTTTCAAGTTTCCACCACTTTAAGAAGGATTTGAGGAAAGGGTGACATCTTTGAGAATACGAATATCTCCTTGATAACCAAAACTGCTTAAAATTCTTCCTGCCTCTTCATAGGTAACGGGTTTTTGCGGTTGAAACAGAGTAATATAACCAAATCCTCGTCTAACATTGGATTCTTCCCCATTTTGCCAATCGACATATAATTCTTGCCATGCTTGAGGAGTTATTTTGATGGCATCTTGAAACCCCCATGTTTCTTTTATAGTATCAAGAGTCGCACTAGGTAATTTTTGCCGAAAATCTAAGGGTACTTTCCATGTAATTAAATCTTCACGGGTAAGAGGTTTATCGGGATTAAATACGATCGAGGTACTATCCTGAGTTAAAGTAGAAGGTATTAAACCGGCTTCTGCTAAACCTTGAATAATAGCAAAATCGGGATCATTAGCGGGAATATCGGTGAAAATGGGCTTAATATTTGGAGTAGCAAGACGAATCAACTTGCTGTTAACATCAGCATAGATGAGATTATTAACTTTCACTAGCCAACGGGCATATTTTCGACGAGTAATTGACTGATGAGGGTTTAGTTTTTCAGTAGAAGGAATTATTTGTAATCTTACCAACTCATCAAGACTAGAAACTGAAGGATTTGTATTGGTAGAGGTAGAGGTAGTTGAATTATTGTCGGTGGGAGATGGGTTATTATTTGTTGGGAGTGGATTGTTATTATCTATCGTTATTGGTGTAGAATTTGGGGTATTTTTTTCATAGATGATAGTGAATTCAGTTTCATCACTACGGGGAGTTAAAGACAGTTTAAAAGATTCGTTGCTTTCTGGTTTTGTGGCAACAATTAAATTTTCTTCTGCTTGGGATATAGTCCATTTTTGGGCTGTTAACTGTTGTTGATAGAACTCTATAATTAAGTTTAGCGGATCGATCGAAGTCCATACCGTTTGTTTTCCATCTACACTAATTAATTTAGCCTGACTATAGATAGGAATTTCTTTAGGAAAATTATCGGGAAGTTTTACTTCCGTAGGGTTAGTAATGGTATTAGGAGGATTATTGTTAGTAGGTGGATTTGTATTAGAAGTGGTAGATTTAAGTTGAGGATTAGGAGAAAAACGAGATTCTAAGGCTTTATTTCCACTACAACCGTTAACAACAAGGATTAAAAAAAATAAGGAAAAATAACGTAATAAAAACATCAACAATATTAACACCACCAAAAGTCAAATTATTAAGGATCATGAGTAATTAGCCATTTATCTTTAATTAAAACATTTTTCATTGCTTGATTTGATGAACTGCATTTCTAGCCAAATTTATTTTTCAATTATTTTTTACTATTGTTCAATGGTATCACGAACTATCTAAAAATTAGGGATTCGATCGAAAAGGATTAAACTACTACAAAGATAAATTATTCTAATCAACAAAACATAGGGTAAAATTAATCTCATTGGCACTTATTGAACAGATTATGTTTAAATTTCTCAAACAAGTAACCGATTACGCCAAAGGAAGCGTAGAAGCTGCGAAGTATATTGGACAAGGATTTGCCGTAACTTTTGATCACATGAGTCGTCGCCCTGTGACGGTACAATATCCCTATGAAAAACTCATTCCCTCCGAAAGATTTAGGGGGAGAATCCATTTTGAATTTGACAAATGTATCGCCTGTGAAGTCTGCGTGAGAGTTTGTCCTATTAACTTACCTGTAGTTGATTGGGAATTTAATAAAGCAGTCAAAAAGAAAGAATTAAAACACTATAGTATTGACTTTGGGGTTTGTATTTTCTGCGGTAACTGTGTAGAATATTGTCCCACTAACTGTTTATCCATGACGGAAGAATATGAGTTAGCCGCTTACGATCGACATGATTTAAACTATGATAGCGTAGCCTTGGGCCGACTACCGACAAAAGTGACCGAAGATCCAATGGTAACACCCTTGAGAGAGTTAGGATACTTACCAAAAGGAATTATTGAACCTCACTCTAAGTAGTTTTATGCACTTCATCTGTTGATGAATGTAAGGAGGAGAAGAAAGGGAAAAACAAAATTAACTCTTTTACCTTTTGCCTCACTTCTATAAAAAGTCAATCATAAAGAATTATAAAAATTAGGTTATACATCGTGGAAATATCACAAAGTGTTCAATTTATAGCCTTCGTTATCCTTTCGGTTTTAATGATTGGTACAGCGTTAGGTGTGGTTTTACTGGATAATATTGTTTACTCAGCTTTCCTTTTGGGGGGCGTTTTTATGAGTATCTCAGGCTTGTATATTCTTCTCAATGCTGATTTTGTCGCTGCCGCCCAAATTTTAGTTTATGTGGGTGCGGTAAATGTACTTATTTTATTTGCCATTATGTTGGTTAATAAAACAGAAATTTTCCAAAAAGTTAAGGGTAGATTAATTCGTCAAATCTCCACTGGTTTAGTTTGCTTTGGATTATTCGCTTTATTGGGTACTATGGTTTTAGTTACTCCTTGGCAATTGTCGAGCATTTCCCCTGGTGTTATCGAAAATACGATCGTTACTATGGGTAAACATTTCTTTAGTGACTTTCTCTTACCGTTTGAAATTGCCTCTGTGTTATTATTAATGGCAATGGTAGGTGCAATTATTTTAGCTCGTAGAGATTTTATTCCCGAAGCCAAACAAACCAGAGAAATTTATACAACTTCTCTTACTCTTCCTGAAAAACCCAGAGATTTAATTTCTACGGGAAATGATAATTAATCATTAGGTGTTAGGTTTTAGGTTTTAATCAATTACCCACATAGAAATAAATTTCAATGGTAACAGCACAAGTCTGCTGAAGCGACTAAATCATTACTTATTATTTACTTTATTAAATGCGTCCTAGCTTACAAGATTTTTTTTTGATAAATTATGGAAATACAATTACAATACTTTTTACTTTTAGCGGCAGCTTTATTCTGTATCGGCATCTATGGTTTAATTACCAGTCGTAACGCTGTACGAGTTTTAATGTCGATCGAATTATTACTTAATGCTGTTAATCTTAATTTAATGGGATTTTCTAACTTTTTAGATCCGGGAGAAATTAAAGGACAAGTATTTGCGGTATTTGTCATTACCATTGCGGCGGCAGAAGCAGCAGTCGGTTTAGCCATTATTTTAGCTATTTATCGCAACCGTGACACTATTGATATGGAGCGTTTTAACTTGCTTAAATGGTAATAAATAATTAGGAATGAGTAATTAGGAATAAGGAATTAATAATCAATGATTAAAAATATTTTTAAATATAAAATTTATAGATTTTTATTAGTTTTATTTACCTACTTTTTTTATGAAATAGTTAGTATAAAATACAATCAAAATCTTTTTATATCGGAAGTTTTAGCCGAAGAAATTAGTTTTTTTCGAACTTCTCCTCGTTTAGTTCGATCGAATGCAGTCTTTAAAATGCCCGATGTAATTTCTACTTATATTTTTGAGATAGAAATACCTGAAAATGCAGACAATAATCTTAATAAAGTCGTTATCAATCAACAAATAAACCTAGAAACAATCACTTTTTTTCCTGAAGATAGTAGCGCTTTTATTATTAACGGAAAAGAAAGTTTAATTGACACTGATTTTACCCTAAATACTGATGGTAAAAATGAGATTATAGTTGACTTATTACAACCAGTAAAAGCGGGAGAAAAACTGAAATTGGCAATCAAAGCACGTAACCCTCTTTACGGAGGAATTTATCAATTTGGTATCACTGTTTATCCTCAAGGTGATAATCCTCAGAGTTTGTATTTAGGTAACGCCAGATTTTCTTTTGATATGCGCGGTGGTAGATTTTAGCTAATATTGGAAAGAAAACCAAAGATTGGAATTTATCTATATAGAATTCGGAGAGCCAATTTTACGGTGTTATACTAATAGTAAAATATCAGGATTAATTATGACGATCGAATATGACTGATTATCTCCCCTTGAGATGGATTTTTACGCTTTTTCGGACTCAATGCCTAACTCCTGTTTTAATTCTGCGATGGTTTGAGGGGAGGCTTCTGATTCATTACTCCATTCTAAAGCTCGAAAGATTCTTTTGGCGTTTTCTGGCGATCGAAGTAGATAAATCGATTCTAAGAGACTAGAAAGCTCATTTTCAGCGATTAAAGCAACATTTTTGCCATTACGCTGTTTGATGACGACTATTTCACTGTGATCATGAACCTGGTCTAAAATACTAGCTAAATTCGATCGAAGGTGGGAATAACTGGTATCTGTACTAAGCATGAGTTAATTAAAGGTGAATTGTACAGTTATTACAGTTATATTGTACGTTTTTTTCAAAGGCAAAAAATAAAATTTAGTTTATTAATGATAAAATTTTTTATTATTTTTAAATATGTTACAGATGATTTGGGGACTACTATATCAGATCATTTTTCGTTTAATATTTTTTAAAATAAAATTAATTACTTATCTATAACACTATGTTCTTTTATGGCTAAATCTCAATTTCGTAGTCGTTGCGAAAGAATCCAAATCGGCAAATCCCTTCGAGATCAAATACCCCGGGAAAGTCATGGAATATGGCAACCTCCAGTTGATCGTCGTAACCCTATTGATATTCTGGAAGAATCTAATCTCGATCGACTTTCTGAATTAGTACCCATACGCTACGGAAGAATGTTACGAAGTCCTTTTACTTTCTTAAGAGGTTCAGCTTCTTTGATGGCTTATGATTTTTCGACCTTACCAAATATCGGTGTAGAAGTACAAGCCTGTGGTGATTGTCACCTGTTAAATTTTGGTCTGTTTGCCACTCCTGAGCGTAATTTAGTATTTGATCTTAATGATTTTGATGAAACTCATCCAGCACCTTGGGAATGGGATTTAAAACGCTTGGTAGTTAGTTTTGTTATCGCAGGTAGAGACAATGATTTTGCCGATGAAGATAATCGAGAAGTAGTACATCATTGCGTTAAATCCTATCGGGAACATTTACGAGAGTATTCAAACATGAATCCTTTGGAAGTGTGGTACAGTCGTTTGGATATGGATAGAATTATTGAAGAATCCCCTGATGCAAAAGCTAAAAAAGCAAAAGAAGAATTAGCCGAAAAAGCTCGTAAACGAATTAACGAAAATATTTTTCCCAAAATTACTACCATGGTAGGAGGGCAACATCGTTTTGTTGAGCAACCCCCTGTTTTATTTCATCCCGCCCAAGAAGATTTTGATACCATTGCTCAAGAAGCCTTAGAAGAATACCGTCAATCTTTATCTGATGAGCGTTTAGTATTGTTCGATCGTTATCAATTACAAGATACCGCCATAAAAGTCGTTGGTATTGGTAGTGTTGGCACAAGATGTCTTGTATCCTTGTTTTTTTCCGAAGATAATCACCCTTTGATTTTACAAATAAAGGAGGCTCGAAAGTCAGTTTTAGAACCTTATACCCAAAAAAGTATCTATGAAAATCAAGGAGAAAGAGTTGTTATGGGGCAAAGATTAATGCAGTCTTCCAGTGATATTTTTCTCGGTTGGTTTCGAGGACGTAGCGGGTGCGATTATTATGTACGACAATTAAGAGATATGAAAATCTCCATCCCTCTTGATGGATATACCTTAGAGCAAATGAAAAATTATGCTTTTTATTGTGGTTTAACTTTGGCTCGTGCGCACGCAAAATCAGGAGATAGTGCCACCATTAGTGGTTATTTAGGTAAAGGAACAAAATTCGATCGAGCTATGGGCAATTTTGCGATTTCTTATGCCAATCAAGTAGAAGAAGACTATAATCTTCTCGTGAAAGCAGTTAAAACCAACAAATTACAGGCAATGATCGAAGACGACTTATAATTATATGGGGAATTAATAAATGTAAAAAAAAATTGATGATCACTTTTAAAGAATTATTACTAGAAAATTTTGGACCTTATAAGGGTAAAAACAAAATTAATTTAGTCTCCAACAATCCTGATAATAAAAGCCCGATCGTGCTTTTTGGTGCTATGAATGGTGGCGGAAAAACTACCTTAATGGATGCCATTAGATTAGCCCTTTATGGGAAACGATCGACTTTTTCTAAACGGGAAAATTTAAGTTATAATGACTATTTAATTCAGTGCATTAATAATAAAATTGACTTAGGAGAAAAAACTAGAATAGAATTAACTTTTGAACATATAGTTAATGATCAATGGACAGAATTAAAAATAGTTCGTCATTGGGATCAAAATGTGAGAGAAGGGAATGATAATTTAGGAATTATTGAGGGTGAATTTCCAGATGTCAACTTAACAGAAAACTGGGAAGAATATATCGAAAATTTTTTACCATTAGGGATCTCTAATTTATTTTTATTTGATGGTGAACAAGTCAAAGAATTAGCCGAACAAGATGAGCCAACTAATGATGTTAAAAAGGCAATGAAATCTTTATTAGGCTTAGAGTTAGCAACTCAATTAATAACTGATTTAGATGTTTTAATCAATCGAAAACAAAAAGATATAGATAGTAAAGCTAAAGAAGAAAACTTAGCCAATATTGAAGCAGAATTATCTCAGTTAGAGAAAGATAAAAATATTTTATTGGAAGAATTAGACCTAGAAGAAAAAAAATTAAAATTGGCGAATAAAAACCATAACGAAGCATCAAAAAATCTTCGAGATATAGGCAGTAAAATAGCTGTTGAAAAAGAAAAATTAAGAGCAGAAAAACAGTTTTTAGAAACGACAATAGAAGATATTAATATAGATTTAATTCATTTAGCAACCCAAACAACTCCCCTCGGCTTAATTCCTAACTTATTGACTAATTTAACCTTCCAAATTGAGAAAGAATCAAAGTTAATACAAATTAAAAATTCTCAAGAATTATGGGAAGAAAAAGATCAAAAATTATTAGATTTTATTCAAACTTTAGATATTGACAATAATAAATTTATTCAAATAAAAATATTTTTAAATAAGGAAAATTTTTTATTAAATAATCAACTTGAAAATGAAAATATTTATTTAGAAGCAGAAGAAAATACTTTGGCGAACTTAAATAATATTATTCATAATTTACTCCCTTTTCAGCAAAATCAAGTTAAAGAAAATATAGTTAAACTTACTCAATTAGAAAAACAATTAATTTCGATCGAGCAAAAAATATTAATTGTTAATTCACCCCAAGAATATCAACAATTAGAAGATAAATATAAACAGACAGAAAAAGCATTAGTTAAGATAAAAAGTAGGTGTGAAACTATCAAAAAAACTTTAACTGCTGTCGAGAAAAAAATAAATGATGTGAGAAAAAAATTAAGCCATTATGGAGAAGATAATATCAAACAAGAACAGGCTAAACATATCGCAGAATTAATGCCAAAAGTTAAACAAACTTTAAGTTTATTTCAACAAAAATTAACCCTAAGAAAGTTAAACAAATTAGAATCAGAAGTTACTAACTGTTTTCGTTATTTACTTCATAAATCTAACTTTGTGGGAAAAGTCGTTATTTCCGCCGAAACTTTTGCTTTAAGTTTATACGATAATAATGGTTTATTGTTATCAAAAAATCGTCTATCAGCAGGGGAAAAACAACTCTTAGCTATCGCTTTATTATGGGGATTGGCAAGGGTTTCTGAGAAAAATTTACCGGTAGCTATTGATACTCCTTTAGGACGTTTAGATTCATCCCATCGTTATAATTTAATCGATCGTTATTTTCCCACAGCTTCTCACCAAGTTATTTTACTTTCTACAGATACAGAAATAGGAGAAATAGAAGTAAATTTATTAAGAAAAAAAGAAGCGATCACCCTTGAATATTTATTAGATTATAATAGTAAAATGAATCAAACTACCGTTAAATCTGGTTATTTTTGGTAAGAGATTTAGCTAAATCTTCCGTTAAAAGAAAACTACTTTCTCTGATAGATTTACCATGATAATTTTTCACCGTTAAACACTCCCCAATTTTCACCGAAACACTGCAACCTCTTTGGGGAATTGGTTCACTATATTTAACAGTTAAAGGTAAAATTTTTACTTCTACTTCTGGCTTGGCAGTTTCCACTTCTAATGCAATTTTAGCAACACCTCTTTTTAAGGTTTGTACATCATCTGTACGATATATATTTCCTTCGGGAAAAATTACCACCATTTCCCCTTGACATAACAAATCAAAACTATGACGTAAACTGTCCATCCCAGGACGATCGGTATTAACCTCAAATCCCCCCAAACGTTTGATAAACCAACCTTGTAGCCCCTTCATTTCGTTGGCTGATACCATAAAATGAGGATTCCTACCACTGACTAATTTTCCAGTAGCATATGGAACTATTAGTGCATCCCAACGAGAGCGATGAGTTGGTGCAATAATTACAGCACCAGTTTTTGGTACATTTTCTTGCCCTGTGATTTCAATTTTTTTGAAGAAGAAAGGAAATAGGAATCTTGTGGCTAAAGGATAAACTAATTTGATTAACCAAGGAGAGATATGAGAAGTAATCTGACTTTCGTGATGATAAATTTGTGGTTGAACTGATGATGTGTTCATAATCTTTAGTTTTCATCGATATTTACTATATCTCTAGGTTAAAACTATTTTCCCATTAAATTAAGCTCGATCGTGCCACTTTGCCATCCTTCACAATGATATTTTTGATAATTAGAGTTTTAGATGAAATCTTTGTAAATTTCTGACTATTCATTATTACTTAATCATTACAGTAACAGGTTATTGTAGAATAGGATAAACAATTTTTAGTAAGCACAAAGTATAAAAAAGTTATGACACCTTCTTTAAGTAGTTTTTTATGGAGCTTAGTTTGGGGTGCTGCGATCGTAGTTATTCCCGCCACCATTGGCTTAATTGCCGTCAGTCAAGTGGATAAAATTCGCCGTTAAATCTCTCTTTTTTCGTTGACAGTACTTGACAAGTAAATAATAACTAATCTTATGTTTTATTTCTTGTCAGTGTCAACACGATGGAGAAGTTAAATGATTTTCAAAAAAATATTAGCTTTTGGTAAAATTTCCAGCAAATAGTAGATTTTGTTAGTTAAATAGTATTTTATTAGTCGCTTTAGACTACTTAGGCTATTAGATGTAAAACTTATTTCATAACGATATTAAGATGTTGGGTTACGCTAATTTTTAATGTTCCTACTTTAAAATCATAGATTATTCCTTAGCTAACCCTCTCCATAAGAATTTAATGTTTTGTTTATATTAGTTTGTAATTCTTAATTGTCTGATAGGATAGAAACAACATAGCAGTTTAAGTTTTAGTCATGGTTAATTTTGGTTTTAATGCCGCTAGTATTCTCGGTATCATCCTCTTTTTGGCTGGAGGGGCTTTATATGCGATGCGTTCTTGGAAACCTGAAGTTTCAAAAGATCATGATATATTTTTTGCCGCCGTTGGCTTACTGTGTGGTGGTATTTTATTTTTTCATGGTTGGCGTTTAGACCCCATTCTTCAGTTTTCTCAATTATTATTAGCAGGATCGGCAATTTTTTTCGCCATAGAATCAGTTCGTTTAAGAGCCGTAACCGGCACTCAAGTAAGAGGAAGATCTTCTTCTTATGTGGATAACGATCGAGCCGGTAGCCGAGTTTATCGGGCAGAATTAGACCAAATAGAAGGTTATGAGGACGATTATGAGGAAGAAGAACAAGTTCCTCGTCGTCGTTTACAGGGTACTCCTCCTCGATCGACTTCTCGCCGTAGCACTTATGAAGAAGAGCCTCCCCGTCCTCGTCGCACCCGTCCTTCCAACTATAATCAAGAACCTCCAGTAAGTCGTAATCGGAATAATCCTCCCCCTCGTCGTGGGAATCAGCAATATGATGATTGGCAAGAAACTCCCGATCATTGGGAAGATAATGCCTCAACAACTCGTCGTACTTCTTCAAACCGTCCCTCATCGGATGTACCCCCAACTCCTACCAGAAGAAGTCAAAAACGTCGCCCTAAATCTGCTGATGATATAGTTTCTAGCGTTGGAACAGAATATGTTGATTATCAACCCCTCGATGTCGATCGCAATAACGAAGACTATGACAATCCCGAAAATCAACCAAAACCTGATAATTTTGATTATTAAAACTTTAAACTTAGTTTATCTATCCATTTATTCTTGATTCGTGATCTTTTGGTTTTGAATTTTGAAGTTACTTTTACTATTACTTCTTTCTTTAATTATTGGCGGTTGTACCTCGAATAATATCTCCCCCTTATCTACATCCCTAAACAGTCGATATAATGACGAACAACCTTTTCTTAGTGGTGATGGTCGTTGGTTAGTAATGGTGTCTAATCGTTATGGTGGGCGAGAAATTTTATTATATGATTTACAACAAAATTCTTTTGTAGATATATCTGGTTTAAATTTGCCCAATGCCATTACCGATAGTCCTAGTTTGAGTCGTACGGGGAGATATATCGTTTATATTTCTAGTATCCAAGGCAGACCAGATATTTTTCTATTCGATCGAGCTACAAAGCAAACAAAATTACTAACTCAAGGGTATCGCAGTTGGTTAAGAAACCCCCGTATTAGTCCTGATGGTCGTTATGTCATTTTTGAAACAGCTCGTCGTGGTCAGTGGGACATTGAGGTTATGGATTTAGGCCCCACCGTAGAATTAGATCAACCAGACGGAGTCGTTAATAATGATACGAATGAATAGTGAAGAATTGATCCTACTGCTGATTTTGTTCAAAACCATTTATTTTACCTAAAAACTCCTCTGTTAGTTTCAAGAAGGCTTTTGAACCATTAGAATTAGGGGAAGTCAACACCGCAGGCATAAATAAATCCACTGCTTTCGCTACATTCACATCCATAGGAATATCTGTAGCAAACATTTGATCGATCGTAAAATCTTGTTTAACCCTTCTTTTGACCTGATCATAATATTTATCATAACGACCAAATAACCCCCCCTCGGAAAGAATAAATACGATTCCTAGTAATTGCAATTTCAGAGGATCATCATCTTGATGACTACCTTTTAATTTTTTTACTCTCCTTTCTAGTAACTGTATTCCTACTAATGATAAAGGTTCAGGTCGAGCAGGTAATAAATAAAAATCACTAGCTGCGATCGCACTTCTAGTCAAAAGATTATAACCGGGAGCGCAATCCATGATAATAAAATCATAATCATTAACGATCGGTTCTAAAATATCACGAATCAAAAGTCTTTCAAAATTGTTCCAAACAGAATCAAAATGTTCGATCTTATTTTCGTTAACCGCTTTTTGATGCAACATTTCTGAAACTAAATATTCATCGTATAATTCAATATCTCCGGGTAACAACTCTAATTGAGATAAACCGCAGATAGAAGGACTAATTAAATCGTGAATATCTAACTTTGCATAAGGATTGGGTTGAATAACTCCATCAATCAAATAACTCAAAGTTTTTCGTTTTTTCCTTAACTTTCCAAATTCATGAGGAGCTAATAAACTTAAAGTTGCACTAATTTGAGCATCTAAATCTAAAACCAAAACTTTTTTATTAAAATTTTTTGCTAAAGAGGTAGCTAAGTTAACAGTTAAAGTAGTTTTGCCTACACCGCCTTTCATATTAACGGTACTAATCACATATCCCATAATAATTTCTAATAATTTAAAAATTTATAACGTTTTGTTGTACCCAATCTAAATAAGGTTGAGAACCTTTAATAATTGGTAAAGCAATCATTTCAGGTACATCATAAGAATGCAATTCTCTAATTCTATTTTCAAGACGGGGAAAAAGTTTTAAATCAGTCTTAATAATCAATTGCCACTCTGAATCACAACAGACTTCACCTTGCCAACGATAAACAGAAGTAATCGGCATAAAATTTACACAAGCAGCCAAAGATTCTTCTACCAAAGTTTTTGCGATCGATTCTGCTTCTTTTTGATTATTAACAGTGACTAATACTACTCCATAATGTTTATTTTTCATACACCATACTTTACACTAATCAAAAGATTGTGGCAACGCACAAAATTTAGGATTTTATGACTTTAAATTTTGATTTTTGAAAAAAGGTGGAAAAATCCACCCCAACTAAAAAAATTATGCTCCCTCTCTTAATTTAT
This sequence comes from Geminocystis sp. NIES-3709, assembly GCF_001548115.1. Lineage (GTDB taxonomy): Bacteria > Cyanobacteriota > Cyanobacteriia > Cyanobacteriales > Cyanobacteriaceae > Geminocystis. Next base: position 2,302,463 of record NZ_AP014821.1, read on the forward strand.
CTAAGACGCTACGATCGTCTAAAGTAGAAGTATCCCCGACAATTTCCTGGCCAGAAGCCAGACTACGCAATAATCGACGCATAATTTTGCCCGATCGAGTTTTGGGCATTCCATCAGTAAATCTGATCTCTCCGGGACGGGCGATCGCACCAATTTCTTGTACTACATGGGCTTTGAGTTCGTTTGCCAACTCATCGCTAGGGGTAAAATCACCTTCAAGAGTGACAAAAGCAAAGATTTCTTCCCCTTTAATATCATCTGGTTTACCCACAACCGCCGCCTCAGCAACCGCAGGATGAGACACCAACGCCGATTCTACCTCCATCGTACCTAAACGATGCCCCGACACGTTAATCACATCGTCCACACGTCCCATTACCCAGAAATACCCGTCTTCATCCCGTCTCGCACCATCCCCCGCAAAATATAAGTATTGTCCATCTTTAGGAGGTATATGTTCCCAATAGGTGTTACGGAATCGCTCGGGATCACCGTAAACCGTACGCATCATACCTGGCCAGGGATGTTTTATCACCAAATAACCACCCTCGTTATCATCAACGGGGTTGCCCTCTAAATCCACAATATCCGCCATAATACCGGGGAAAGGATGAGTAGCGGATCCGGGCTTGGTAGGAGTTGCACCGGGTAAAGGAGTAATCATAATACCTCCTGTTTCTGTTTGCCACCATGTATCGACGATGGGACATTTTTCTTTGCCTATCACCTTCTGATACCATATCCAAGCCTCTGGGTTAATGGGCTCGCCCACCGTACCCAACAACCTTAAAGATGATAAATCCCGAGCGTTAGGATGATGTTCACCCATTTTGATAAAGGCACGAATGGCAGTAGGAGCAGTATAAAAAATATTTACTCCGTATTTCTCGATAACATCCCAAAAACAACCCAGATTAGAAGGGCGAGGTACTCCTTCATACATAATTGTTGTCGCACCGTTGGAAAGAGGGCCATAAACGATGTAACTATGTCCTGTAATCCAACCCACATCGGCAGTACACCAATAAACGTCATCGTCTCGCAGATCAAAAATCCATTTAGTCGTCATGTGAGAGTAAAGGTTATAACCCCCCGTAGTGTGTACCACTCCTTTCGGTTTGCCAGTACTGCCACTGGTGTAGAGAATAAATAACATATCTTCGCTATCCATTTCTTCAGGAAGGCAATGGGCAGAAACTCCAGCTTGTAAGTCATGCCACCAATGATCTCGTCCCGGTTCCATATATACTTTTTCTTTAGTTCGTTGCACAACTAGGACGTTTTCTACACTAGGGGCTTGATTATCGTCGATAGCCAAGTCAACTTGCTCTTTAAGGGCGACTACTTTATCTTTACGGAAACCACCATCAGCAGTGATAACTAATTTAGCAGATGCGGCGTTAATTCTGTCTCTGAGGGCTTCGGCACTAAATCCTCCGAATACGACACTATGCACAGCCCCAATTCTAGCACAGGCTAACATAGCGATCGCTGCTTCAGGTATCATAGGCATATAAATTGCTACTACATCACCTTTTTTGACTCCTAACTGCTTCATGACGTTGGCAAATTGACAAACTTCTCGATGCAATTGGGCATAAGTTAAAGTACGACTGTCACCAGGTTCTCCTTCCCAGATGATAGCAGCTTTGTTACGACGACCAGTGGTTAAATGTCGATCGAGACAATTATAAGAAATATTTATCTTTCCATTAACAAACCATTTGGCAAAAGGGGGGTTACTCCAATCAAGGACTTGATCCCATTTTTGAAACCAATTTAACTCTTTTTCAGCTAAATCAGACCAAAAAGCTAAGGGATCAGCAATTGATTGTTGATATAATGCTTGATAGTCTTCCCAACTTTTAATTTGTGCTTTTTTTGCAAATTCTGAGGGAGAGGTAAAAGTACGTTTTTCTTTTAAAATAGATTCAATTGTCGGTTGTGTCATAATCAAATATATAAATAGAAACTCCACTAGGATAAAAGATTAGCCTATTTTTTGAATTTTTATTGTTAAATTTTATTGATAAAGGATAAATAGGCATAGTAATTATTGTGCTTAAGAGCTATTTGGAAATAATTTAAAATTTTTATTATATATTGAACTATTAAATTCAAATTTCAGTGTATTTTTATTAAGTAAAACTATGAAAATTGTTGAGGAAAATTCACAATTATTACATCTAGAAAATACAAATAAAATTTATTTAGGGAGGTTATTTTTATTTCTTTTTGCTACCCCATTTTTTAGTGCAGGAATAGCTGTTATTATTTTTTTAGGTAAATTAAATACTTTAAAATGCAATCATGCAATAATTCCACAGGCTCAAATTGAAACTCAACAAATATCTTGTCAATTAACAAGACAAGGTTTAATGAGAAAGGAAACTATTAATATTCCTCAATTATATGAAGTTGAATTAGGTGTTAGCGACAGTGATGATGGAGAAACTTATCGAATAGAATTAATAACTTCTCAGGGAAAAATTCCTTTAGCAGAAGTATATAGTTCAGGGAGTAAAAATAAGCGAAAAAAATTAAAAAAAATTAAAAGTTTTATTAAAAATAGTAACGAAGATAGTTTAATAATTAAGCAAGATGATCGTTTTTTTGCTTATCCTTTTGGAGGGATTTTTGTATTGGTTGGTGGTTCTTTAATGGTCGCTTCACTAACATTTTTTAGACAAATTTATTGCATCTTTGATAAGACTAAAGGAAAATTTTTTATGAGAGAAGATAATCCTTTTAAATCAGTAATAAAAGAATATAGATTAGGAGAAATAAAAAGGATTGAAATGTTAGAAGAAAAAGATAGTGATGGCGATAAAGTATTAAAACCTAAAATAATTTTACATCGAGGTTTAGAAATTGGGATCGATCTCACAGGTAATATGTCAGAAAAAGAAAAGACAATTAAAAGTATCAATAATTTTTTACAAGATCTTAGTGGTGCAGAAAATAATAGAACATAATTACTGAAGTACGATGATTTTTTCAAATTCAATTCGATGCACAAATATTAATATAAATAGTTGAATTATCTTTGCGACTTTGCACCCTCCCTATTCGGGCGAATAAAAGGGGGTTGCGAGAGATAAAAAATGTAGTTGATTCATTAGAAAAGCAATGTAAATTTTTATCATTAAAAGTACAAATTATTCCTAAGTTTCATAATAAATAAATTTTTTATTAATATCCAATAATTAGAGCAATATTATTTTAATCACCTTCCATTGTAGAGCAATATCTTTTATTAAAACTTTTGTTTATTAATCAACTCAACTGTTATTTACTGTTTTTAAATAGGGTGTAATCTTTAATCAATTTAAGTTAAGATTGATATATATTTTAGTTTATTAAGAATTAATACGAAAGATCTAAAAATTAAGAGAATTTTGAAATTATCTTTTAAAATTTATTGCTATAGAAAACTAAGGTGGTTGTTTTATGACTCTTAATCTTGCATCTCATCGTACCGCTACATCGATCGATCCCTCTACTGGTATAAATCACATTGTTTGGGCAGATAATGAATTTATATATCATGCCACCTATGACGAAAATTCAGGCACATGGGAGAATGCAACCTCGATCGTATCTCTAGGTAATCAAACTGTAAGTAATCTTAACTTAGTCATCAGTGATGGTTTAATTAGTGAAGGGCAAAGTCAGTTACCGGGGTTAGCAGTGGTATGGCAAGAAGGAGATAAAAACGATAGTGAATTATATTATACCGCCGCGCAATATGATGAAGTTCAAAATTTACAATGGTTAGACACACCTCAACCCTTAACCGTTGATGAAGTCGCAGATTTAGAGCCAAGAGTTATAGTTAAAGATAATGAGATAATAGTAGTTAGTACGAAAGTTAATATCGATAATGGCTCAAATTTATCCATAAAAGAAGATACAGACGTTTATTTTCAGAAATTTACTGTTGATAGTAGCTTATTCGATGCCCCTCAAAATGTAGCTACTGCTAAGGCTGTTTATTCTCCTCTTCTTGTCAATAATGGGGTGGTTGATACAGGGGTGATTAGAAATGCCTCTTATAATCCCTTCACCGATAACGAGATTTTGGCTTTTAATGAAACCATTTTAGCCTCTGACGATAGCTCATTTACAGGTTTATTAGGCTCATGGAATGCCCAAATATACTTTTCTGGTAGCTTACTCGACTCATGGAAATTAATCGATAGTACCCCTAATGATAGCTTTTTACGATCGATCATCAAACCCTTTTTCGAGATTTTTGAGATTGAGGGAGTCTTAAAAACTGGGGTATCTCCAGAGTGGTTAGGTAATCAGGATCGATCGTTATTTGTGGAAACCGTAGCCAATTTAAAGGTAAAAACCCCCCTAGAATTAACCGCACCTTGGAAAGTCAAAAATGATGCAGGAGGAGAAGACAAGTCAAAATCACCCATTAGTATTGGTGCATCTGTTGATTCTAAATACAGTTTTGAGCCTAATTCCCCCTTCGATTTAACTCAAATACTAGATAAAATTACTTTGAGTGCATCCTTAAAATTTCCTATTGTTTCCGCCGCCGAAACTGCTGGATTTTTCACCCTTGATTTAACTGGTAGCATTGGTGCAGATTGGGAAATTACGGGTATTCCTGATCCCATTGGGGGGGATTATTTCCCCGATAATTTTGGAGCGGCTTTAGGGGTTTTAGGTGCCGGTGCTTTAGCTCAAGGTACTATCTTATTATTAACTTTAGATAACAGTAGTAATTTATCTAGTGCCATCCTTGCAGATTTAGCTATTAGTTTAGGAGAGACTTTTGGCGCTTATATCAACGGTATTGCTGAAGGGCTAGACTTTAGTAGTACGATCGGATTTCCGATTATCAGTGCAGGATTGAGTGGAGAATTAAAAATCCCCATTATCCCTATCTTCAGTTTAGGTGTTGATATAGGCACAACTGCCGCCGTTAACTGGGGTTTAGGAGATACAGACACCACTTTTACCCTTAACTTCCCCATTGATTTTAACGTCAAATTAGGTCCTATTGGCTTTGGTTTAGACTTTTATCCGGGTTGGTCATGGACTATTTTTGACAATGATGATACTTCAAATGCCGTTACTGCAAATTTAGTTTTAGCTAGTGAATCTCAAGCTCAAGTGATAGGCTCATTATTATATGTGGATTTGGGGGCAAATTTTACAGAGTTACCGAATCCTGATGATTTTACTATCACTGTTACGAATATAAGCGGTAATGAGGAAATAATCGCAGTTTTTAACGTTTTACAAGGAAATTCTGATACTTCTGTCATTTTACAGCTAGAAAATGTTATTCCTCCTTCTGCTAATGCTAACTATTTAACCTCAGATAATCCTGACACCACAGAAAACCCCATTGTTTTAAGTTTTACGAATAATCAAGGTTTAGTGGATACTAACGGGAATCTTATCCCCAATATCAACAATTTATCAGTAGAAAACAATACCCCTGATACTTTTAACTACACTTTTAACCCTACTACGGGCAACAGTCAAAATTACAGTAATTCTTTAGCAATTAAAACTCAATCAGCATTAGAAAACATTGAAGCGGATTTAAGTGAAGATAGCTTTCTCAATCTTAGTTTAACCAGTGGTGGCTCTGTTTTAGCGACTTGGGTTGCAGATGTGCCTCCCATTCAACCCATAGCAGGTTTTGTTAATGGCAGTGTTATTACTCTCAATTTTGTGGATACTTTAGGTAATTCTGGGGGAAATGAACCAAATTTGAGTCAATTTACCGTCACTGATGAAAATAGTAATAGTTACACCGTTGAGAATATTAGTAATTTAGGTAATAGTATCACCTTAACCCTCGATCGAGCTGTATCCCAAGATACTCCATTAACCATTGATTATCAAATTGCTTCCACCAGTAATAACAACGAAAGTCTTTATATCCTCAACAGCACGACTAACACTAAACTATGGATTGATAATTTTGAAAATCTCGCTTTAACGAATATTACTGGTACTAATAATGCTCCTATTTTACTCGGTATAGGTTCGATCGTCGAAAACATTAACAGTAATAAAATTACCCTTGTTTTTGACCAAAATTTGAGCGGAAATCCCATCAATAACCAATTTGAGGTTATTAGTAACGGAGTTAATTATATTGTCGATCCTACCATCACCGTTAACAATAATACCGTTATTTTGACCGTTGAAGCCCCGAATGGCTCAAATCTGATTGGTATTGGGGATTTAGTGACGGTTAGTTATACGGGCAGTAATGCCCAAACTCAACAACAGTTAACAGGTAGCGGTGGCGTGGTAGCAGATATTAGTAACGCCCCTGTTATCACTTCTCCTGATACTCCCACTACAGTTATTAAATATGGTTTTGGTTCTTCAGGGAATAATTTATTATCTAATATTACTAGCATTCCCGGTTCTACTGGTTTAAATTTATATCCTGTTACAGCTTTAGATCAAGAGGGAAATAGTGTCATTGTTTGGGCAAATATCGATAGCACGAATATTCCTGTTAATTTAACTCCGGGAGAATACTATACTCAAGAACAATTTGAGAATATAACCGATATTTTAGCTACTTCCGATCTTTATTACTCTATTTATAATCCAGACAGTGGAGAATGGACTATTGCAGAAGCTATTGAAACTTTAGCAGGAACAGATAGTAAAATAGCATTAGGGAAAGGGATTGATGGTAATTTGATGGCGGTGTGGTTAAATACCAACAACGGGGAAAATAATATTTATTGGTCAACTCTATCCTATGATAATGGAGAAGCAAACTGGAGTAATCCTCAAATCCTCTCCAATAGTGCTAAACCTGATCCTCTTACTGAATTAACCATCACCTCGTTAAATGGGCAACCTGCGGTATTTTGGACAGAAACTCAACCTCCTTCCTATTATGAGTTAACCACATCTGGTGAACCTTTAATCTATTATCGTTTAGCAGAAACTGAAGGTACAACCCTAATTAATGAGGGTATTTTAGGGGCAGGAGGTAATGGCACTTATAGCGGTGACGATGTGACTTTTAGTCAACAGGGTGCATTGGAAAATACTACCACTGGTAAAGGAGATTCTAATACTTCAGTATGGTTTAAGGCTGGAAATAATCAAATCTCTAGTGCCACATCTGAGGTAATTCCTTTATCGGGTAACTCTTTCAGTCTTGAATTTTGGTTTAAGCCTACCGCCGTAAATGAGAATCAAAGTGTTAATCTAATCGCTTTAGAAAATATCCTCAATTTTTCTGCCCGTGTCAAATCTGGCAATGATTCATTTTTCACTCTCAATATCAATGGTGAAAGTCTGCAAACACGAGACGGATTTTCAATTTCTCCTAGTGATTGGTATTATATCGTTTTAACTTACGATGAAACTAATGGTTCGATCGAACTTTATCTAAATAGTGAACCTTTACAGATATACTCGACTAATACAGGGCAAAATGTCGATACTTTCAATTTAGATATTCCCGATAACACTACTATAACCTTAGCTGATCCAAATAACTCTAATGGTATCTATCTTGACGAAGTAGCTTTTTATAACAAGGCACTCAGTTATAGCGATACCCCTAGTAATTTTAATGATATTGATAATTTAACGGGTTCGGATGTTGCCCAAATTCTACTCAATACTAACGACATTGGCAATAAATATAAATCCCAATATATCACCCCAACCCCATCAGGGGCGAAAAGTTATTATGTCACCTACGACTCAGAATCAAATATCTGGGAAAATCCTGAACAAATTGAGCCAGAATTTCAAGTTATCCCTACTCAATTATCCTCTGCTAATAAGCCTGAATGGGATATAGTTTCTGCCACTCCAGCTAACAATAATGGTAATATTACCCCTAATGGCACACCTGATATTTATTTACCTCTCAATCTCACCAATCAAATTATCAACACGGTAATAAATTCGATCGAAGTTACTGCTCAAACAGGCTCAGGTACTACTTTAACATGGAGTATTGGTACAGGAGAAGGTAATCAATTAGGGGTTGTACAAGATAATAAATTACTGAATCCTTTGAATCCTAATGAGGGTTTTGCTTACACTGTTCTCAATCCTACCCTAGATTTTGACTTACTTGTAGATGCTGGAACTAATGACCCTTCCACTTTATCTAATTTCCAATATTCTATCAATGGGGGTAATCCTGTCAACTTTTCCTCTGCGGATGTAACCAGCGAACCCACAACCATTAACTCTAATCAAGTGATGGGAGTTGCTACTGTTACCGAAGCTAATGATTCTTCTTTGGCTTTAATTGATAGCGGTTTTATTACCAATACAGATAATTCTGCTATAGGCTATGTCATCACCAATGGCGATTTAAACAGTGACGGCAAAACCGATGTTATTATCGGCAATCGTGGTTATACGGATACAGAAGGCAATGTGTTAGAAAATGGCACGATACAAATATTATTCGGTGGCGGTAGTGTATTAAGTAATGGTGAGACGAATCCCCTAACAACCACTGATTTATCAGGAAATCCTGACGGAGTTTTGATTAAAGGTATAGCAGATGGAGGGGATGGTAACAGTGATTATACCCTTAGTTTAGCCACTGGTGATGTTAATGGGGATGGTTTTGATGATTTGATTATTGGTGCGCCTAACGTTAATAATGGACAGGGTGCAGTTTATGTTATCTATGGTTCAGCTAGTTTAGCAGGTAAAACCATTGATGTCACTAATTTAGGCTCTCAAGGTTATAGTATCATATCTAATATCTCAGGCTCGATCGCATTTGGGTATTCTGTGGCGGTAGGAAATTTCAACGGTGGTAACAGAGCAGATATTGCTATTGGTACACCGGGGGCTAATAATGGTAACGGAGAGGTTTATGTTGCCTATGATGGAAATAGTAACTATTCCACTGTCTATAGTTCACAAATTGAGGGAGAATTAGCAGGTTATGCCCTAGAAGTTTCCTCCTATAAAGGCTCAAGTAATCCTCTTACTTTTACGAAAAATACCTCTGATGATCTAATTATAGGTGCGATCGGATATAACGGAAATGTAGATAATGATTGGCCCGGGGCAGATGATTTACCTGATGGTACTAATGATCTAAATAGTTATCCTAGTTCTTCCTCTGTGCAATTGGGGGCGGTGTATGTATTTCGGAGTAACGGCACAACGAGCAATACTTTCTCCTCGACTCCCTATGTTAGTTACACGGGGGCAAATATAGCTAATAGTAACGGCACAGCTAACAATATTTTAGCAGGAAGTGCTTTAGCAAGTGCTGATTTAGATGGAGATGGTACTCAAGATTTGGCGATCGCATCTGAGGGAGCAAACGATAATAATGGTGGGGTATATGTTGTCAGAGGAGGGGTTTCGGATAACAGTAACCGTCAAAACTTAGCCACTGTGGCGAATCTCAATATTGTGGGAGGCATTGCCAAAAGTGAAACAGGGGCGGTGATTACCTCCGCAGGGGATTTAAACCAAGATGAATACGAAGATTTCTTAATTACTGCACCCCAAGCAGGAAACGGCACAGGGCAGAGTTATGTAATTTTTGGCCCTTTGGATTTAAGTCAGATTGGTAAAACATTTGATCTCAATGTCACCGCCAATGACAGTAAAACCACTTTTTTACTTAATGGTAGTCTGCCTTATCAGTTAGCAGGTACAGCAGGTAGCGGTATTGGTGATATAAATAATGATGGTGTCAATGATTTAATGATAAGCGCCCCCAATGCAGGGCAAGTTTATAGTGTTTATGGTCATCCTTGGTTAGCAGATAATGGTAGTATCAAACTAGCGAATATTTCTGCAAATAATGGTTTTGTCATAGATGGCAATTCTTACAGTAGCTTTAATCTTGGTGGGATTCCCGTTTCTCAACAACAACTAAATACCTCTCCTGCCTTAGCAACCAATAATGGGGTTGTGTATCTTGCCTATAAAGGTATAAGTAACAATAATTTATATCTTACAACCAGTAGCGATCGAGGGCAAACATGGAGTAATTTTATCAGTCTTCCCAGTGGCATGACAACAGATAAACCACCTTCGATCGCATTTTATAATGGTGTTTTATATTTAGCTTATAAAGGGGTAGGAAATGATCAAATTAACATCACCTACAGCACCAATAATGGTCAAACTTGGAGTAATCAATATCAAATTTCAGGACAATCAACCCCAGACACTCCCACATTAGTTGTTTATCAAGGAGAATTACTGGTTTTATTTACCTCCAATGATTCTCAAAGTCGTCTCATTTATACTCATTCAAATAATCCTCAATCGGTTAATTCTTGGTCATCCAATAAAACTATATTGACATCATCAGGAGGTAGTAATCAAACATCGGCTAACGCCATGAGTGCTACGGTTTTAAATGATAATCTTTATATTGCCTATGAGGGAGGAACAAAAAGTAGCCCTTCTACAAACTATTACATTAGTTGGACTGATGACACAGATTTGAATAGCCTCTCTTGGAATCTACATCAAGAGGAAAAGATAAAAGCGACAGGTACAGTTGGTTTAACATCGGATCAAAATAATCTCTATCTGACTTATCGAGATAGTAGCAATAACATTTATTTAGGCAATTCTAATAATGGTAATAATTGGTCTGAATTTTCCCTCATTTCCTCTCAAAATGCTATAGCCACTCCCACTCCTATTATTTCAGGAGAAGAATTAATTATTAGCTATCCAGATCAAAATAATGCCATAGATATTATTAGTTCGGATATTCCCTATTTAAGCTCGATCGAAGCCGGAAACATAAATATAATTTTGGGGGATGTTAATGGAGATGGTTTTGCAGATATTCTCTCAGGAGGAGAAGGGAAATTAGTTATTGTCTTTGGTAGTAGCACTCAAGATTTATTAGACAGTGCTAGTGGTAGTCAAGATTTAATTATCTCCCTAGAAAATAATTTAATTGTAGATGCAATAAAACTAGGAGATTATAACGGCGATGGTTTAAAAGATTTTGGCGTGTTATCAGACAATGGCGATTTTTACCTAATTTTGGGAAATTCTAACCTTGCCTCTCAAGGAAATTTAACCCTCACAGAATTTGTGATTAATAATGCCCTTAACGTTAATACCATAGGAGACTATAACGGTGATGGTTATGATGATTTTGTAGCGGAAAAGGACGGACAAATTCAACTATTTTTAGGTAATGCTGAAGGAAGTATCACTAATAGCTTGATGGAAATGAGTTTAGAAAACTTTACCATTGGAGGATTAGGGGATTTTAATGGCGATGGTTATGATGATTTTGGTTATGGATTACCTCAAGCTAATATTATTGATGATAATAACCCCATTGGTAATGGACAATTTACCTCCTATCTCGGTAACAGTAATTTTCAATTTAACAATCCTGTCACCATTAATCCCTTTGATGCTTCTCTTTACTTAGGCGCATTACAATCTAATCAATGGGCTATATATGGTTCAACGGATGGCACGATAAACCCCAGTATCAGTGATCAGGGAGTGGACTTATCCCCTTCCATCGTCACTTATAACGGTTATTTGTATATGGTACGCAATGATAATAATAATAACGATCTTTGGGTGCAAAGAAGTCGTGATGGTTATAACTGGGAAGGAGAAGTTAATTTAGGCAGTAGTTTTCAAACCAGTGAGAAAACATCTTTAGCAGTATTCAATAATACCCTCTATTTAGGTTTTACCGATACCTCTGAAAAAGTTATGTATGCTTCTGCTGTTGAGGATAGCAGTAGTGTAGCAGGAGTTCGTTTCAATAACCCTATTCAGGTAACTGGCAATAATCAGTTTCAGGAAAGCATTAATGGGCCTTCTTTGATTGAGTTTCAAAATCAATTGTATGTGTTTTTTATCTCTAATGATGGTACTAGAGATATTATTTACTCTGTTTCTGATACCGCTAACAGTAGCAGTTGGAGTGGGAAAAAGAATGTATTTGCTAGTGGTTTTAACCAGTCTAGTGATCATCGTGTTAGTACAACTATTCTTAACGATACACTATATGTGGCTTTTACCGGTAATGGTAATAATTCTCTCAATGTTGCTTCTAGTGGTAATGGCACAGATTGGAATCGCACAGTATTATCACAGTTTGCTAGTTCTGAAGGCCCTTCCATTGTGGGGGTAAACGATCGACTTTATTTATTCCATGAGGGGGCAACTTCTAGCGGTGGCAATGATTTTCAGTTATTTTATCCTACTTCTACTGATGGAGTTAACTGGACGAATGCGATCGCACTTAGTGATAATGTGATTGATGATGCACCCTATGCCACATTTTTCAATCAAAGTATTTATGTAGCAATGGCAGGGTTAAATAATGATTCTCTTAATATCTATCAATCTGTACCTTTTTACGAAGCCAATCAAACTCAACAATTAGGCAGTCAACTTGAAGGTATTGGTGATTTCAATGGGGATGGTATTGAGGATTTTGCTGTCTTGGCTGAAGGTTACATTTCTGGGTTAGGATTTCCTGATAATTTCGTTTATAAAAATAATCAAGGTGCAGTGTTAATTTACTATGGTAAAACTACTGGTATAACGAATACTTCTCTCCCTGATGTGGTTTTAGCTTATCCCACGGTTTCTGATGGTGATGATCTTTATAACATTACTAATTTTAGCTCGATCGGTGATACTAATGGTGATGGTTTTGATGATATTGCGATCGCATCTCCTAATACTTCTCTAACCAGTGAAAAAACAGAAGATGGAGTGGTAACGGTGGTATTCGGTGGCACGAGTTGGGGAAGTCAATACTCTAAAGATAACCCCTTTGACTTAAGAAGTCTGAATAATAATCAAAATCCCACTGATAACTCTAATGATAACGGTTTTACCATCGAAGGTTTACCAAGTTCACAAGCAGGAATTGCCCTTGACGGGGGAGATGACGTTAACGGTGATGGATTCAGTGACTTTGTTATCGGTGCGCCGGGTAATGATGATAATTTGAGTTTTGTGCTGTTTGGTAGCGACTTCACCCAAAAAATTAATCAAATAGGTTCGATCGGTGATGATATAATGCTTGGTACAGCCACAGGAGAAACATTTATCGGTAGTCAAGGAGATGATCAAATTTACACCAATGGTGGCGTTGATGTTGCCTATGGTGCAAATGATGATGACTTTATCACCGTTAGTGATACTTATTTCCGCCGTATCGATGGTGGCACTGGCACGGATATATTAAAATTCACTGGTTATAACGGGCAGGATTGGGATTTAACGAAATATTCTGGGCGTTTACACAACTTAGAAATTCTCGTCATCGAAGATTATGGGGCAAATACTCTCACCCTCAACTCTTTAACCGTTAATCAAATCTCAGAAAATAACACCATTACAGTAGTGATGGATAAAGATGATACTCTCAATCTTAGTTCAGATTTTCAACAAGACGGATTTGTTAACCAATACAATCAAAGATTCATCCGCTATACTTCTAATACCTCATCAGCCACCGTTTTAGTCAACAGTCTTAACGATGTCAATTATTCTCCCCTCGATTTTTCCCTATATAACACGGGAGTAAATGATTCGGGGGTGATTATTCCCAATGGCACTATTGGTGATTTACATTATGAATTAACCTCATTCCCTACCGGAAGCGTAGGAGAGATAATTATTACCACTGGCAATGATAATATATCAAGTTACATTCAACCTAATCAACGCAATAGTAGTAACGTACTAAGTACTGTGCCGGGTGACTATACTTACGTTACTAATTTTGTCATTCCTGATACTGTCAACCCTAATAGTTTATCTATTAATGGAGAATGGGGGAGTGATGATGAAGGTATTGCTATTAAGGTAAATGGAGTTACTCAAAATCTATCAGCAAACCCTAATTATAATACTGGTTTTGTCCCTTTCACTCTGGATGAGGGCTTTGTGTCAGGCAATAATTCGATCGAATTTACTGTTAATAATTTTGGCACTAGCAATAATCCTACCTATGTGCGAGTAGAATTTGACAATATTTTTGTGGCTAATGGCAATGCTAGTATTGAATTTTCTGCACCTTCTACCAACAACCCTGAAGTTATTAATATCCCAGAAATTGACGAGAGTGCCTCTGTTTCCGCTAAATCTCGTCAAGAAATTTCTAGGGATGTTTTTACTACTGATGATGTAGATAACACTCAAACTCGTTTATTTGTCTCGAATCCTACCGCCAACGAAGCTAGTAGAGAAGTGGAATTTACGATTCAACGCACGGGAGACTTAGATACATATGTCCAAGCCCATTATATCAGTACTGATGGACGAGCAAAAGCAGGAAGTGACTATCATCCCGTGTTAGGTAGAGTAATATTTGCCCCCGGAGAGACAACTAAAACCGTTTCTGTGCCTTTACCTTTAGATGATGTTTATACTGGCACAAGGGAATTTGGTTTACTCGTCACCCTCGAAAAAGAAAGTGATACAGCTATTAACGATCGATTTTCCCTTTATGTCAATCCCACTGATGGACAAATACGCAATTGGAATCATATCATACTCGATCGACCTTTAAGCGTGATGAATGGAGATTTAGAGTTTCGCATAACTGCTAATGAGGGAAAAGCAGAGACAAAAATTTATTTTGATGGTAACGAAAATTTTGATAATTACTATATCTTCAATGGTGAAACCGAAAAATATGAGCCTTTTAACTTTGATGGTGAGGTAGGTGCGCAATTATTTGATGAGAATGGGGATAGTAAAAATGATGGCGTTATTTTACACCTTGAAGATGGTAGCTATTACGACTTAGATGGTGCACAAAATGGCATTATTCATAAAAGAGGATTTTTTGCCAGTGGTGACACTCCCGAAATTCTTTTAGATACTGCTATGTATCGTTTTCGCAGTTTAAACACTGTTGGTAGTTATCTCTATGTGGGTGAAGAAGAAAGAGAGTCGGTATTAAGTAACTATAGTGATAGTTTTATAGAGGAGGGATTAGCTTTTTATGTGTCTGATACCCCCGAAGATGATTTAGTTGCCTTTAATCGTTTTCGCAATAGTAGCCTTGAGGGTGCATATATTTACGCAGGAGAGGAAGAAAGTGAGTCAATTCGTGGTAACTATCCCCAGTTTATCGATGAGGGGGTTGCTTTTTATGCCTATGGAAAAGGCTCACAAATAACAAACAATATTACTCGTTTTCAAAATGCTGATTCTCCGGGTAGTTATCTTTACACGGCACTTCCAGAAACTGAAAATGTGATTAACGATTATAGTAATAGTTTCAACCTTGAAGGCATCGCTTTTGAAGCGTTATAAAATAGTAAATAGTAATCCATCATTATCAAATATAAATTATGAATGATAAACTCGATCGAACATTTTTAACATCTATCGCTTTAAGTTTTTTTACTCCCTCCGTTATTATCGGTCAAAAACTAGGAGGTGAATTGCTAGAATTATTAGAAGAAATGGGAAAATCTAGTGAAGAAATTTTTAGAGGAGAAAGATTACCTTTATTAAAAAATCATCCACATAACCCCAATTCGATATAACTCAACTCTTGTATTGATACAATAATACTAACAAAACTAAAGGGGAAAATCAATTTTTGTCACTTTTCCCTAGTTACAAAATTAAAAAAAATTTAAGAATTTTGCATATTTTTACGATACCCTCTGGATGTACTATTAAAAGCCCTAGTAAAAATTAAGTGAATAAATAGTACAGATGAATCCGCAAGAAATAAAAATTAATATCGGTGATGTTGTCAAAGTCAAAGGCAGACTATACTTAGTATTTGACATTAGAAATAACCGTATCTTTTGCCGTCATTTTAGGTTTACTAAAAAAGGACATTTTCAACATTATCAAGACTATAATTTTGCCCAAAATTTATGTAGATTAGCAAATGTAAAAGAGAGGCAAATAATTAATGAACAAAGAATACAAGCGAGTATTCAAAGAAAACCTTTTTCCCCAATTTCTACTAATTATATTAATCATTTAGTTCGTT
The DNA here is from genome assembly GCF_001548115.1 of Geminocystis sp. NIES-3709. GTDB lineage: Bacteria > Cyanobacteriota > Cyanobacteriia > Cyanobacteriales > Cyanobacteriaceae > Geminocystis. The sequence continues at coordinate 2,318,445 of NZ_AP014821.1, forward strand.
AAATTTTCTATGAAACCCAGAGAGACTATTGTTGAAAGATTTTCTACTTTTTTATTTATTATTGATAGCTATAAATTTACTGTACAGTGGCAAACTGATTATCAATTAAAAGTTAATATTAATAAAATTATCGATCGAAGAAATATTGAGGGAGAAAAATTAGCTTATCAATTATTAAATAACTTGCGGTTAAATTTTGCCTTAATTATTAAAAATCATTTAACATCTTACTTACAAGAAGTTTGTTATTGGGCAACAAAACAAGTTTATAACTCTATTCATAATAACGTAAATTCTTTAACTCTTAGTGAATGTTTTTTATGGGGAAATGAAGCGATTATTCAGCCTGAAAAACTATTAAAAAAATATGAATTTAATAAAGGAAGTAAAATAACAACTTATGCTCAAACTAGACTGAAAACTATTATTAAAGATAAAGTCTATATCAGTCGAGGATGGAAATTATTAACAAATTGGGGATTACTGAAAAAAATAGCTAAATCTAAGCGAGAAGAAGTTTTAAAACAAATTGGCGGTTTAAGAGGAGAAAAATTAGAAGAATATTTATTAGCGTGGCAATGCTTTGTAGATAATTATGTGTCTTCTTCTCCTCATAAGAATAAATCTTTATCTTCCCCTTCTTTATCCCTGCTAAAGAGGATGACGAATCAATATAATCTTTTGGCAAAAAATCGTCTTGACTTCCCTTCTGAATTAACCGTAGAAAATTTTGAAATGATACTAAAATTTTGCGGAGAAAAGGCAAGGTTATTTGTTAATCCTATTAGTATTGAATATCTCGAAGATGAAGAAATCAATCAGGATGATAACTTTCAATATTATTCAACTTTTTTAGAAGACAATCGAGAAGAAATCGAAATTAATCAAATCCTTATCACCGCTTTTAACAATCTTAATCTTTCTTCTCAAAGCATCTTTTATCTTGCACAAGGTTTAAATTTTACTCAACAACAAATTATTCAAACTATCCGATTAACTTATCCTGATTTTACCAAAGAACAATATCAACTGTCTAAAAATACAGAAAAAATTAGAAAATTGTTATTAGATGAAGTAATTAAGAGTGTGAAGAAAGAAAAGGGAAAAATTGCAAAGGAAACAGTTAAGCCATTAATTCAACTTTTAAAACAATGGTTAACAGAATATATTGACTCAGAAATGTTGTTACTATGTCAAAAATCTTACCAAGAAATGGAAACTGAGCAACAAAAATTACTCAAAGAATCTTGTTTTCAATCTTCCCTAGATAAGTCTTCTTTTGTTGATAAAATTCCTTCTCAACTTGTCAATCTTTTAAGAGAAAATTTTAATGAAAAACTTAACTTAAAATTAAGAGAAGATATTATGATTAATGATCATCTCTATTTATGGTTAGAAAAATTTTGCCATCATTATTTTTATCAACAATAATAAATGTAATATTATGACTAATTTAACTTTTATTGATACTGCTATAGATGAAATAAAAATTCAATTAACTGATGAAATAAAAAACAACTGTTGGGAAAAAACTAATTGTTTAAGTAATGATGTAACTTGTTTTCGTGGTTATCTTAATCTTTTGGTAAGAAATACTTTTTGTGAATGGTTAAATTTAATGTTAGATATTAATTTTATTGATGAAATGGCATTAGAAGATAATTTGAGTATTTGGGAATTTATTAACGGAAATGCCATTAATATTGATTTGAGTCAAATTGTTTTAATTCCCATAGAAACTCAAGATAAAACGGAATTTTCAATTCCTGAAGAATGGTTAAAAATTCCCTTATGGGTGGGAAATTATTATATTCCAGTAGAAGTCAATTTAGAAGAAAATTATCTTAGTTTTTGGGGTTATGTTTCCCATGAAGATGTACTTAGTTATGGTAAGTTAGATTCTTTTAATCATTGTATTGATTTTCCTTCGGAATGTTTAGAAACTGATTTGAATTTACTTTGTTTAGAATATGAATATGGTTGGGATTCTATTCCACAAATTCAACCTTTATCTATATTATCTTCTCAAGAAAAAGAAAATTTATTCACTACTATTCAAGATAAATTATCTCCCCGTATTTTCATAAATTTTAATCAATGGTTGAGCTTTATTAGTGATAATTCTACTCGTCATCAACTATTTTTAAATCGTCAATCTCTAAATTTAAGTCAGTGGTTATATGGTCAATTTTCTGATGCTATAATCAAGGGTTGGCAAAGTTTAGAAGAATTAAAAGAACGATATTTTGTCCCTGATTTTACCTTATCTTCTGCTGTTTCTTTTCGATCGTTATCTATCACTGAATCTTTAAAAATTCTTCAAAAAAATCTCGATCGAGGATTAATATCTTGTGATCAAGTACAAGTCAATAATATACTTAAAACACTTTCTAATTTGGTTATTAATAACGAAATAAAATCACAAATTATCACTACTTTAGTTAATTTTATTAATCATGAAGAAGATGAAGAAATTCGTTGGAATGCAGCTTTAGCATTACAAAAACTCGATCGAAACCATCCAAATAGTCCTATTTGGCAAGGAAAAATCATTAATTTAGAGAATTATGATTTAGGTTTATTGGTCAGTATTTTGCCTAAAAATAATCAAAAAATTGACATTTTTATAAGAGTTTATTGTTTAGATAAAAATATCTATTTACCTAATAATTTAATTTTGCAAATAATTGATGATAGCAATAATATTTTTACAGAAATAATAACTGAAAATAATGATACTATTATTCAGTATAAATTCTGGGGTATTCAATCAGAACACTTCAAAATTAAATTAATATTAAGATTTAGTTATATTGAAGAGTTTTTTTGTATTTAAGAATATTAATTATTTTTTTAAATTAGTAATTATATTTTTTGTCTATTAAAGTTTTATTTTAAAATTCATGGTATTTCAATTAAAAAATCAAGTATTAAGACAAAATCAAAAAAATTATCTTAATAATCAATTTTCTCCTGAAGTTCAATTACTATTATTAGCAAGTCGTAAAACTTTATCAGAGTTAAATATAAAAACAATAAAACTTTTTACTTCTTCTGAGACTATTAATTGGCAAGAGTTAATTAATTTAGCTACATCTCATTCTGTCATCCCTTTAGTTGTTTATAATTTAGAAAAATATTGCCACGAAAATTTGCCTAATGATATTAAAAATATATTGAAAATTAAATTTCGGAATAATGCCTTTAAAAATATTTATTTAAGTAAAGAGTTATTAGAAATTGTACAATTATTAAAAAATAATAATATTGATTGTATTTGTTTTAAGGGTGCAAGTTTAGCCACATCAATATATGAAAATATATCTTTAAGAGAATTTAATGATATTGATATTTTAATTGCTAAAAAAGATTTATTACAAGCAAAAAAAATATTATTATCAAACGGAGGAGATTTTGCTTTAAGATTATTAGATAATCCAAAAAAAGAATATATAATTAGCGATCGAATATTTATAAAATTTGCCAAACATTTAGCTTATACAATTTACTGGAAAAAGAAAAAAGTAGAAGTAGATTTACATTGGCAAATGTTTTGTTATTATTTTCCTTTATCATTACCTATAGAATATTTAAACCAAAGTTTAGAAGAGATTATAATATTTAACGAAAAAATATCGACTCTTTCACCTGAAAATAATTTATTATTACTATGTGGTCATGGAACAAAAGATGGTTGGAATAAATTATCGAGAATTTGTGATATTGCTGAATTAATTAACTATTATCCTCAATTAGATTGGAAATTACTCATACAAGAAGCAAAAAATAGAGGTGCATTAAGATTAGTACTTGTCGGATTATCTTTAGCTAATAATTTATATCAAATATCACTCCCCGATTTTATATCACTTAAAATAATTAATGATAAAAAAATTAAATATCTAACAGATGAAGTAGAAAAATCACTGTTTTCTGAATGTAAAAAATCAATAAAAAAAATAGATCATTTTTTATTTACAATACAATTTAGGGAAAGATTAAGAGATAAAATTAAGTCGATAGTGTACTTATTATTTATACCAACTCATGCTGAATGGGCATTATTTGCACCTTATGAATTACCTATAATATTTTATTATTTACTAAGACCTTTTATCTTGTTAAATAAATTTATTTTAAAGTTTAAAAATTAATTAATTATATGTATGTATGTATTGTTATCTATTGAATCATGATCAACAATTATAATTTACAATAGTGCATAAGTTTGTTTTAAAATACTTTTAATTTCCTGAAATAAATAGTTCTCATAATTATAACCAAAAATATTTAGTACTAATTAATAACATAACTTTGTATCAGTTAAATTTTTTCTTTTGCGATGTATTGATTCTCTTAAAATTTTGAGTATATATTGATTATATTGAGGATCATTTAAAGAAGCATTATTATTATGTATCCGTTTATATAAAAATACTTTATCAATTATTTTCATCGGAATTTTTGCATCTTGACATCTCGCAAACCAATCTGTATCCTCGGCAATCAAAAACTCCGGGTTAAACTTACCTATTTTTTCAAAAACATTTTTTCTTACCATTAAGGTTTCCATAATTTTAGCGATATGATCTTCTTCTAATAATTCTTTTTTAAATCCTGAAGGGGGCAAATTTCTTTCTTCTAAAAAAAATTTTACTTTCCCTACAACATATTGAATTTTTGGATTATTAATCATATAATCAACTTGAATTTTTAGTTTATCATAAGTCCAAATATCATCACAAGAGAGAAAAGTAAGTAATTCAGCTTTTGCCTCATCAATTCCTTGATTATAGGCATTAGCTATTCCTTGACTATTTTGTAGAAAATAACGAATTTGAGAATAAGATTGAACAATAATTGGGGTTTTATCGATAGAATTACCATCTATAACAATAATTTCATAATTTTTATAACTTTGATTTAAAATACTTTCAATAGCAGTTTGTAAAAATTTTTCACCGTTTTTAACTACTATAATTATACTAACTAATGGATTATTACTTTTTTTCATACTAAATAAATAGATGTTTTAAAATTTATTTATAATTAACTTATTTTTTTTTCAATAACTATGAGTATTTTTAATTAATTTATATTTAGAGTTGTTATCAATTTTTTGAACAATTTTAGAAATATTAATTTTCAAATATTTTGACAACATAAATAAAATTTTAACAATATATTTTAATATTGATAATTTACTAATTATATTAGTTTAATTTGATTATCATAAAATAAAAAAATATAATATCTAAAGTAGTAGTAAATAAAATACAATTTTCTCACCCAGAGGACAATCTCATGATAAAATGTTCATCGTAAATTATTTGTAATCTATATCTTATAATAATTCCTCGTGATTAACCTCATTAAAAACGCCCAATCTCATCAATTAATAATCGAAAATAAAGCATCTTCTCTACGGGGAAAAATCTCGATTCCGGGTGATAAATCTATTTCTCACCGAGCTTTAATGTTAGGTGCGATCGCATCTGGAGAAACCACGATCGAAGGTTTATTATTAGGAGAAGATCCTCGTAGTACGGCTCACTGTTTTCAAGAAATGGGGGCAAAAGTTTCCGAATTGAATACCGAAAAAGTAATCGTCACAGGCATTGGAGAAAATGGATTACAAGAACCTTTAAATGTATTGGATGCGGGGAATTCAGGTACAACCATGCGTTTAATGTTGGGGTTATTAGCAAGTCAACCAAACAAATTTTTCACTGTCACAGGAGATGATTCTCTGAGAAGTCGTCCCATGTCAAGAGTAATTCAACCATTACAACAAATGGGTGCAATTATCTACGGTAGAAATAGTAATAAAAATGCACCTTTAGCGGTGATTGGACAGAATCTTAAGGCAATTCACTATCACTCTCCTATCCCCAGCGCACAGGTTAAATCTTGTATTCTTCTTGCTGGATTAATGACAGAAGGCAAAACCACCGTTACCGAGCCTGCTTTGTCGAGAGATCATAGTGAAAGAATGTTACGATCGTTTGGTGCTACCCTCGAAATTGATCCTGACACCCATAGCGTCACCATTGAAGGAGGAACAAAATTACAAGGACAAACAGTCATAGTACCGGGCGATATTAGTTCGGCGGCATTTTGGTTAGTAGCAGGAGCAATTACACCCAATTCCGATTTAATGATCGAAAATGTAGGTATTAACCCCACTCGTACAGGTATTTTAGAGGCTTTGATAATGATGGAAGCGGATATTACCATTCTCAACGAAAGAGAGGCCGCTGGTGAACCAGTGGCAGACTTAAGGGTAAAATCAAGTAAACTCAAGGCTTGTACCATAGAAGGAGCGATTATTCCCCGTTTAATCGATGAAATTCCTATCCTTGCCGTGGCCGCTTGTTTCGCAGAAGGTACTACGATTGTTAAGGATGCGGAAGAATTGCGAGTAAAAGAAAGCGATCGATTAGCAGTAATGGCCACAGAATTGAATAAAATGGGAGCAAATATTACCGAGTTATCAGACGGATTAGAAATTAGAGGGGGTAATAACCTGAAAGGTGCAACAATGGATAGCTATACTGATCACCGTATAGCCATGAGTTTAGCTATTGCAGGTTTAAACGCTGATGGAAAAACAACTATTAATCGTGCAGAAGCGGCCTCTATCTCTTATCCTACTTTTGTTGATACTTTGACTATCATTAGCCAATTTTAATTTTTGACTCAGATCTTGCCCTAGTACAATAAGAATAATTAGACAAAATGGGAAAAATCAATTCTTGTCACTTTTCCCTCTTCCTTTTTCCCTAATTAACATAATTATCAATTATTTATTCATGTTGACTGTTACTGAAGTTGAAAAAATTATTCTCGATTTAATTAAACCTATCAAAGATAAAGAATTCGTCTCTTTACTCGATGCGACTAATCGTATTTTAGCTGAAAATATTTCCTCTGTTCTTGATTTTCCCTACTGGGATAACTCTGCTATGGATGGTTATGCTGTTAAATATACAGATGTCTCGATCGCAACGGAAAATAATCCAGTATCTTTAAAGATAGTAGAAGAAATCCCCGCAGGATATTGTCCTCAAAAAACTATTGCCCAAGGAGAAACTGCCCGAATCTTCACGGGAGGGATGTTGCCTCAAGGGGCAGATACTATTGTAATTCAGGAAAATACAAAAAGAGAAGGGGATAAGGTGTTAGTGTTTGTATCGCCTCCAACGCAGAATTTTGTAAGACATAAAGGTTCTTTTTATCGTGCTGGAGATACTTTATTATCGGCAGGAATCAAAATAAATCCGCCAGAAATGGCTATCTTGGCCACCGCTCAATGTATAAATATTCATGTAGTTCGATCGCCTATTGTTGCGATTCTTTCGACAGGGGATGAATTAATTACCCCTGATAAGGAATTAAAATTAGGACAAATTATCGACTCTAATCAATATCTCTTAGCTAGTTTTATCCAACAAAATGGCGGAATTCCTTTGCCTTTAGGAATCATTCCCGATGATGAAACTGCCTTAGAAAATGCCATCTCTCAAGCGTTAGAAAAAGCGGATTGGGTTATTTCCACAGGAGGAGTGTCAGTGGGAGAGTATGATTATGTAGATAAAGTTTTAAGCAAGTTGGGAGGTGAAATTAAAGTACAAAGTGTGAAAATGAAACCGGGAAAACCTTTAACCGTTGCCACTTTTGGAGATAAGTTATATTTTGGGATTCCGGGAAATCCTGTTTCAACAATGGTAACTTGTTGGCGTTTACTCAAAACTGCTTTAGAGAAATTATCAGGTAAAACTAATTATAGCTTTCCTTCGATCGTGCGGGGAATTACTCGCAATTATTTACGCAGTGACGGTATGAGAGAAACTTATTTATGGGGTAATGTTAATCTAATAGACGGATATTATCAGTTTACCATTGCTGATGGTTCTCACAGTTCTGGCAATTTAGTTAATTTGCAAGGAGTGAATGGTTTAGGAATTATACCTATCGGTACAAATTTAATTGAAATCGGTGATGATGTAAAAATTCTTTTGGTTAATTAGGAATTAGGAATGCCAAATAACAAAATCTTTAAGTTTTGAAAGACAACCTAAATAGGAATGCTATATCTGTTGGTAGTTAATTATCAATTTTAATTTTATGAATCAAATACAATCAGCTTTTACCCTCTTTACCAGTTTATTGGTAGAGGCTATGCCTTTTCTTTTAATGGGGGTATTGTTATCGAGTAGTTTGATCTTTTTTTTAGATGAAAGTACTTTAATTACTAAATTGCCGAAAAATCCTTTTTTGGGAGCGATTATAGGGAGTATTTTTGGTTTTTTCTTCCCTGTGTGTGAGTGTGGTAATGTTCCTGTTGCCCGAAGATTTCTGTTAAAAGGTTTACCCACTTCGGTGGCAGTATCATTTTTATTAGCCGCCCCGGCGGTAAACCCGATCGTATTGTGGTCAACTTATGTTGCATTCAGAGGACAACCGCAAATAGTTTGGTTAAGGTTAATTTTTTCCCTAATTATTGCTATTACTATGGGTTGTCTTTTTAGTTTACAACGAGATCCTCGTCCTTTGCTTAAACCCCTATTAGCTAAACGATTAACGACTTTGATGGCTGAAGTGGAAAAAGAAAAATTAGCTTCAGAAAAAACGATCATCAAAGAATATAGTTTATTACAAAGTGGTAGTTTTATTCTTGGTGCTGAGGGTAAAACAATAAAAATGGATGAAAATTTATTAAAAAATACAGATGATAAAAACTCTACAATGTCATGGTGGCAAAAGTGGGATTTGTTTATTAATAATGTCCAAATAGAGTTAAGGGAATTGGGAGGAGTGTTAATTTTAGGAAGTGCGATCGCTGCTTCCATACAAGTTTTTGTACCAAGAGAAATTATTTTAAATTTAGGACAAGATACGATTACTTCTATTCTCGCTATGATGATTTTAGCAGCAGTAGTTTCTATTTGTTCCACTGTTGATTCTTTCTTTGTTTTATCTTTTGCTTCTACTTTTACCACTGCATCTTTAGTCGCTTTTTTGGTTTTTGGCCCAATGATAGATATTAAGGCAATTGGTTTAATGTTGTCTATTTTTAAGCCTAGAATGATTTTTTATTTAATGGCGATCGTTGCTCAATTAACTTTTATTTTAACCTTATCCTATAGTTATTTTTATTAGATAAAATGAATATAAATAATAGAGAATCATGGTTTAATTTTATAGATATTATAGATATAATTGGTATTTTTTTATGGTCTTTACTACTGTTTAAATATTGGTTAACAGGACAATTAAATTTACTAATTCATCCTAATTATTTTTTGTTAGTATTTATTACCAGTATTTTATTATTTTTATTATCGATCGCTAAAAGTATTTCAATATTTATTAAATCTAAACAAAAGCCTAACATCAATAATTCTACTAATAATCAACATACTAATTTATTACCAAAAGGATGGGCTAGTAGTTTATTAATTGTTGTGGCAATTTTAGGTTTAATTATTCAACCTACCGTGTTGAGTAGTCAAACAGCGATTCAAAGAGGAGTAACAGACTCATTACCGCCAACAACCTTAGAAACTCAATCTTTTCTTACCCAAACACCCCCAGAAAAACGATCGTTGATAGAATGGGTTAGAACTCTTAATGCTTATCCTGAGCCTGATAATTATACAGGACAAAAAGCTCATATTACAGGTTTTGTAGTGCATTTAGATCATTTACCTGATAACTATATATATCTATCTCGTTTTATTCTTACCTGTTGTGCCGTAGATGCTTACCCAGTGGGGATTGTGGTAGAATTGCCAAAATCTCGTCAAGAATTTCCTCCTGATAGTTGGTTAGAAATTCAAGGAATGATGAAAACCGAAACTTTACCTTCCCTTGATTCATCTTCTCAAGATACCAACAGAGAAAAACGTCAATTAGTCTTACAAGCAGGTAATGTTCAAATTATTCCAACTCCTTCCAATCCCTATAGTTATTAAAACAGTTAATAATTCTTAATTCTCCATGACAACCATACTTGATTTTTCTATTTCTGATTATATCTCCGATGGGGAAGGTTTAGTGGCAGGAGTGGATGAAGTGGGGAGGGGATGTTTATGCGGTAGTGTTGTCGCCTGTGCGGTGGTTTTACCCTATAACAAAAGTTATTTACTAGAAAATATAGGGGTAAAAGATAGCAAAAAATTGACGGCAAAACAACGAGAGGAGAAGGTATCTGCCATTAAAGCTATTGTAATGGATTGGTGTATCGCAGAGGTAGATCATAAAACGATCGACAGTATTAATATTCATCATGCTTCTTTGTTAGCTATGAGTAATGCCATTAAGGGTTTATCCGTGTCTCCTTCTCTGTGTTTAGTTGATGGTAAATTTTCTCTTCCTAACTTATCTTATCCTCAAGTTTCTCTAATTAAAGGGGATGCTCGATCGAGTATCATTGCCAGTGCTAGTATATTAGCTAAAGTCGATCGAGATAATAAAATGATTGCTTATCATGATCAATATCCTGAGTATGATTGGAAAAACAATAAAGGTTATGGTACTAAAAAACATTTATTAGCTATCAAAAAATATGGTTTAACTCCCTTACATCGTCTTTCTTTTTCTCCCTGTCAAGAAAATATTAATTAGAGATTCCTAAAAAAATGGTTTAGTAAAGCTAGGTAAAAGGGAATATGAAGATAAAATCCCGTTACCGTCAAATTTTTTATTCAAAACTGACTCAATTCTTGACGATCGATATTCATAATGTCATAATTTCCTAATACCTTCAATACTTTTGTGACACTTGCTAACTCTTGTAAGGCTGATTGAATTGGAGATTGAGAAGTGTCTCCGGCTAAATCCACAAAAAATAAATATTCTCCTAACGATCGTTTTGTTGGTCTTGACTCTATCTTAGTTAAATTAATCTGTTTATCAGCAAAAATTTGTAACGGTTTGACTAAAACTCCGGGAGTGTTGGCTTGAAAGGCAAACCCCAAAGAAATATGATTGCCGTGATCGTGGGGCTCTTTACTAACTATCCAAAAACGGGTACAATTATCGGGATAGTCATTAATATTCGCTACTTTGATCGGTAAATCGTATAAATGGGCGGCTCTTGAAGATGCGATCGCTGCTACAGAATGTTCATGATTAAGGTGATGTAAGGCTTCCGTTGTGGAATTACTAGGAATTAAAACCGCTTGGGGTAAATTATTTTCTAACCATTTTTGACACTGTGCTAAGGCTTGGGGATGAGAATAAACAGTTTTGATGTCAGACATCGATCGAGCTTGAGATAACAAATTATGTACAATAGGAATAGTTATACCTTGTTGAATATGCAACCCCTCCAATTCCCAGAGAGTGTCAAGAGTTATCGCCACTGTGCCTTCTATGGAGTTTTCTACAGGTACGATCGCAATATCTGCTTTTCCTTGGGTTAAAGTGCGTAAAGTTTGAGAAATACTAGGAATAGGAATTAATTGCGATTCTATGCCCCTTGTTTGTTCTAAATGTTGAGCATAACACAGAGTAGCAACTTCAGAATAAGTACCATTAGGCCCTAAATGGGCGATAATTTTTGTCATATTTAAACTATAAAGTAATTAAATTGTAGGTTGAGCTTTACCTTGTTTAACCCAACACTATCAAAAATCAATTGTAAGTTGCTTTGTACAAAAATTCACATCCTTAATTTTGAGGTGCAAAGACATCTATAAAATCGCTTTTTCAGGTGGGTTGGACTTTTTACTCTCCTAGAATGAAACAGTGTTGCTCTATGATTAAATGAGTTTAATGGGAATATTATCTAACCGATCTACTGAAATTGGTTGTAGAGTTAAAATAATGATATTAATAGGCTGAGATAATTCCCAAAAACCTATTATCTAATAACTATTACACTATGACAATATCCTGATTTGTCATCCCTAATCCCGTACTTAAAGTTGCGATTTGTATCGCCCCCGTTGCACCATTTCCATCGGAATCAAAGAAAAATGCACCATTACTAGAATTATAGATAAAACGCTGAGAAGATGTGGTTGCCGATGAACCGACATGAAATTTATTTACCGCTAAAGTGCCTAAAGATAAACCACCGCTAAAACCATTACGACGAACCAAAATAGTGTCATCACGAACATTAAAGTCAGTGATACGATCGATCCCCTCATTAACGGTAGTAAAACGGAAAGAATCATCACCAGTACCACCGATAAGACTATCATTTCCTAATCCACCCGTGAGAGTGTCATTGTCACCACGGCTATTTAAGGTATCATTTCCATCTCCACCAGTGAGATGGTTGTCAAGATTATTGCCCGTAATATTAGACCTCTTGCAAAATTAAATACGAGATAGGATTAACCAGAATAATCTATAATTTTGGGCGATGGAGGATACCTTAAGTATAAGATTTAATTATGAAACTTGAGAGAATAAAAAAATTAAAGCCAGAAAAGTTTAAAAGGAGATTTGGAGTAAAAAAAGAAACCTATAATCTTTTAGTAGAAATAGTCAAAAAAGAACAAAACAATCACAAAAGAGGAAGGAAAAGCAAATTAACAGTGTCCGAGCAGATTTTAGTAACCTTGGAATATTTGAGAGAATATCGAACTTATTTTCACATATCAGAGTACTGGAATATCTCAGAATCAACGGTTTGTAGAACAGTTCATAAAATTGAAAAAATCTTGCTCAAATCAGGTTATTTTTCCCTAGGTGGTAAAAAAGAATTGATAAAAAAAGAGAATGAAATTAAGGCAGTATTAATAGATGTTACTGAAATAGCAATCGAAAGACCAAAAAAAAGACAAAAAATTTACTATAGTGGCAAAAAGAAGGAACATACATTTAAAGCACAATTAGTAGTTAATAAAGATACCTTGGAAATAATTTGTTATGTAAATGGACGAGGAAGAGAACATGATTTTAAAATTTTTAAAAACAGTAGATTACCATTAAGTGAAAAAATAAAGTGTTTAGTAGACAAAGGTTATCAAGGTATAGAAAAAATTCATAAATTAAGCGAAATACCAAAAAAGAAAACAAAAAAAAGAAAGTTAACCCAAGAAGAAAAAAGAAAAAATAGAGAGTTAAATCGACAAAGAATCGTAATTGAACATGTAAATAGAAAACTTAAAATATTTAGAATACTATCAGAAAAATATAGAAATAAAAGAAAAAGATTTGGGTTAAGATTCAACTTAATTGCGGGAATTTATAACTATGAAATAGTGAAAAAAGACATAGCTATTATTTAAGAACTATATTAAAGAATCCAGTAAATTAATTTGTGTATTTTATCGCCAATGGGTATTTACTTTCCTAGGTTGAGAATTATATAAGCAAGAATTATGATTAACTGTATAAAGGCACTTATTTTCTTTAATTAAATTAAAGGCGATTGCTAATATTTTGTCTTATCCTATCATCTTTTTATGTTCATTATAATTTTGCAAGAGATCTATTGTTCCGTAAAGTGTTTCCCGTACCATTGATATTCCCCGTTCCTCCTAGTATTAAATATTCTACATTTGCACCTAAAGTATAGGTAATAGTCGATCGAACGGTATCATTACCCTCACTGGTATTTTCAAGGATTTGATCGCCTGTACCATCGACATAGAAAGTATCATTGCCCGTACCACCAATCATGGAATCGTTGCCAATCCCACCAGTAAGAGTATCACTACCATCACGTCCGTTTAAAGTATCATTTCCTTCTGCATCATGGAGTCGATTATTTTGATGATTACCCGTCAGACGGTTGTTTAAACTATTACCCGTTCCATTTATATTTATATTTACTGTATCACTGAGATTCAAATGTTCGACATTGTTCGGTAAAGTATAGGTAACGGTAGAAAAGACGGTATCTGTACCTTGATTAAAAAATTCAATTACCTCATCTTTAATATGATCAACAGAATAAGCATCATTACCAAATCCCCCTAACATTCTGTCAATACCAGTACCACCATTAAGACGATCGTTGCCACTATCTCCCACTAAGGTATCGTTACCATCGCCACCGGTAAGAGTATCATTTCCTTCTCCGCTCCTAAGATAATTATTAACATCATTTCCCATGATACTATTATTGAGGGTGTTACCCTTACCGTTGATATTTGCTGATCCTTCTAGGATTAGGTTTTCTACATATACGCCTAAAGTATAAGAAATATTTGATCGAACGGTATCTGTACCCTCTCCGCTATTTTCCATAACTCTATCGCTGGTAGCATCTACATAGTAAGTATCATTACCAGTGCCACCAATCATAGAATCATTACCAACAGCACCAGCGAGAGTATCGTTACCATTGCCTCCTACTAAAGTATCATTTCCTTCTCTGCCACTAAGACGATTATTACCACTATTACCGATAATAAAGTTGTTTAAAGTATTCCCCGTACCATTTATATTTACCGTATCATTGAGAGTCAAATTTTCGACATTGTTGGGTAAAGTATAGGTAATGGTAGAGAAAACTTTATCTATACCCTGATTAAAAAATTCAATCACCTCATCTCCCATGTGATCAACAGAATAAGCATCATTATCAAGTCCTCCTGACATTTTGTCATTGCCAGTACCACCATTAAGACGATCGTTTCCATTCTCTCCCACTAAGGTATCGTTACCATCACCACCGGTAAGAGTATCGTTACCACCATGCCCAGTCAGAACATCATTTCTTTCTCCACCATTGAGAAGATTATTAACATCATTTCCCGTGATATTATTATTCCTGGTGTTTCCTGTACCGTTGATATTTGCGGATCCTTCTAGGATCAGGTTTTCTACATATTTGTCTAAAGTATAAGTAATAGTTGATCGAACAGTATCAGTATAATCCAAATAATTATAATATTCTTCTCGTACTAGGTCGCCCGGACTATCTACAAAGTAGGTATCGTTCCCCGTACCTCCCACCATGGTATCAGCCCCCGTGCCTCCTTCAATACGATCGTTCCCCGCACCTCCCGATAGGGAGTCATTACCTCCTAATCCTTGTAATGTGTCACTATTCTTAGTACCCACAATATTATTATTGTTAGCATCTCCCACAAAATCATCATTAGTAATTGTACCAATCCCTTGATTATCTGAAATAGTGGCATTGGTGGCATCACTTAAATTAACAAAGAATGTCTCATTTACCTCTGCTTTTATATCTTCGATAATGGGTACGATGATGGTTTTGCTGGTTTCGTTGATGGCAAAGATTAAAGTACCACTGACGGCAGTATAATCACTTCCAGCCGTTGCCGTACCGTTGACAGTGGCATAATTAACGGTAACTGGTTGCAGTGACGTATGACGAGTGACGGTAAATACGGCGTTTTTCGTACCGTTATTGCCTTCGGTGATGGTTATATCATTAATTCCAAAGAAAAGTGTTAGATCATAAAAATAGATTTCAGTGTCATTCCCATCGGAACCTGCCCATACTATATTATTTCCTGAAATTTGCGGAGCACCATCATTTGTAGTGTTATTGGTTAGCTGTGCAGTGGTTGTGCCGTTGTAAAAAAAGATTTCAGTGTCATTCCCATCGGAACCTACCCATACTACATTATTCCCTGAAATTTGCGGAGCATAATCACCCACAGTATTGTCAGTTACTTTTATATTTGTTGTGCCGTTGTAAAAAAAGATTTCAGTATCTCCCCCACCGCTTCTCACCCATACTACATTATTCCCTGAAATTTGCGGATCATCATCTTTTACAGTATTATTGGTTAACTGCGTAGTGGTTGTGCCGTTGTAATAATAGATTTCATAGCTACTATCTCCCTCTGTGTAACCTTCCCACACTACATTCTCCCCTGAAATTTGCAGGCTACGAACCCCCGCAGTGTTATTGGGTAACTGCGTAGTGGTTGTGCCGTTGTAATAATAGATTCCATCGTTACCTATCCAGACTACATTGTTCCCTGAAATTTGCGGAGCATAATTGAATGCAGCACTATTGGTTAACATTGTAGTGGTTGTGCCGTTGTAAAAATAGATTTTCCTGTTTACTCCATCGTTACCTACCCATACTACATTATTCCCTGAAATTTGCGGAGCAGAATCATATACAGCATTATTGCTTAACTGGGTAATGGTTGTGCCGTTGTAATAATAGATTTCATAACTATTTCCGTCGTATCCTCTCCACACTACATTGTTCCCTGAAATTTGCAGCTCATCATCATTTGTAGTGTTATTAGTTAACTGTATAGTAGTTGTGCCGTTGTAATAATAGATTTCATAGTCAATCCCATCGTATCCTCTCCACACTACATTGTCCCCTGAAATTTGTGCATAGAAATCATCTATGCTATTGTTGCTTAACTGAATAATTCCGCTATTCTCGACTTGGAGAGTTTCACCATTGACAGTGACGGTATTCCAATCATTTTCATTTCTGAAGGTTTTTAATTCAGCTTCTGTCATGGGTTGGTTTAACACCAAGTTTCGCCAGATTTCTCCTTCGTCTCCTTGAGTGTCTATGTCGTTAATTTGGGCATCGATAAAGTGTCCATATTCTTCTATTAATACATTCCGAATCACTGTAAGGGATTTTGACTCCACAAGGAAGGAGGATAAATAAATGGTGTTATTCAATGCACTGTAAGCACCTTGCGCACCATTCATGGCAGATGGTGACAATACTTCAATTTTCGGTAAATTATTAAAGTTACCATTACGCCATGAGGAGAAGATATTATTTGCGATGGTGACGTTGTAGTTATCTCCAAAAGCAGTAATTAAGTTTTCTTCCAGACTGGGATTGAGAGCGGCTTTAAGCAGGAGTGCTTCGGCTTGGGCGATGGCTTGACTTAATTGAGTCATAATCCTTAGTTATTACAGCAACTTAAGATGTATAATTACAACTCTAACACTTTTTTTTAGAAATTCCATGAGGCTTTGTAAGTAAGTGGGCAGAATTAATTGTATAATTATAACATTAAAATAAATTTAATAAAATCAAAAAGTAATATACAAAAGTTTTATTTATATTTAAAAATAATTAATGTAGCTTAAAATCTGCTAAAAATATGAAAAATAAGTAAATCAAGGATAAAAAATGCGATTTGTTACCAGATTAGCTCCAGAAACACAACAGTTATTAAAGACTATTGAACAAAAAAGTAAATACTATCAAGTTAGACATCGAGCAAAATCGATTTTGTTAAGTTATCAAGGTTATAAAATTACTCAAATAATGTTAATATTAAATATTAGTAGAAATACAATTTATAATTGGCTTAATAATTGGGAAAAAAATGGTTTAAATGGATTATATAGCTTGAAGGGAAGAGGAAGAAAATCAACTTTAAATGAGCAACAAGAATTAAAAGTAAAAGAATGGATAAAATCTCATCCAAAAACCTTAAAGATAGTTCAAGAAAAAATAGAAAATGAGTGGGAGATAAAAATAAGCAAAGATACGATAAAAAGATTAGCAAAAAAAAAGGGCATGGGGTGGTATCGGTTCAAGAAAAAGGTAAAAGGGGAAGTATGCCCTGAATTATACCAACAAAAAAAGAGACAATTAGAGCAACTAAAAAGAGCAGAAAATGAAGGAAAAATAGATATATATTATGGTGATGAAAGTGGATTTAGTTTAGTACCTTGTTTACCTTATGGATGGCAAGAAAAAGGGAGAAAAATAGAAAGAGAAAGTAGCCTAAGTAAAAGATTAAATGTGTTAGGATTTATGAAAAAAAATAATGAGTTAGAAAGCTATGTATTTGAGTCATCAATCAATAGTGATGTCGTGATAGCTTGTATAGATAACTTGAGTAAAAAAATAAAGAAGGAAACAGTATTAGTAATGGATAATGCCTCGATTCACCAAAATAAAAAATTCTGGAATAAAGAAGAAGAATGGGAAAAAAAAGGATTAAAAATATTCTTTCTACCACCCTATTCACCACAATTAAACAAAATAGAAATACTGTGGAGATTTATGAAATATAAATGGTTAGAGAACTCCTGTTATAAAAGTTATTTAGATTTAGTAAAAGGAGTAGAAAATATTCTTATAAACTTTGGTTCAAAATATACAATTAATTTTGCCTAGGTACTTAGTTAAGATCACGAAATACTAACTATTTGTTTTATTTGTTTACATTTGGGATTGCTGATATGTTTCCCTTCGGACTTGTAACCCTCACCCCTAGCCCCTCTCCCACAAAAGAGGGGGATTTAGATTCCTCATAGTTTCCTCGATAGGTACTGTTTGGTGTCATAGCGATCGAGGTATATAATTTAATGGGAATAATTATCTAACCAATCGATTAAATCCTGAGTGGAGTTAAAATCTAATAATGCTTCCCCAAGAGATTCTAATTGAGGGATAGAGAGCGATCGAACTTTTCCTTGTAACTCATGACTGAGATTACCACAACGACGATTCAATAGACGAATAACGATATTTGCTTCTCCCTGTTGTGTACCTTTGAGCATCCCTTTCGTAATACCAATTTCTACTCCTTCAGTACGTCCTATTTGCACTCCTTCAGTGCGCCCGATTTCTAACACTTGTTGATAAAAACGAGTCTGGGTAATGTCTGCTTCTCTCAAGTTAATCATTTTTTGTACCTCCTCGATGGTTAATTGGGGGAATTTATTTACCAGTATAGCCTCTACTAAATCTAATCTGAGGTTAAACTGCTCTTGATTTTCAGCACTTTCTAAGATTTTTTTTGCGAATGGTACTGCCTGATTTTCTGGGGTAACAATTAGTTTTAATATTGCTAAATTCGCACTTAAATTTTCTTGGGTTAATAAGTCTAATAAAAATAACCTTTGTACTCGATTATCTAGTAAATCTTGATAAGGAATTTCACTGCCTAAATCTTGATTACGATTATTTAAAATCAATAGTCCTCGCCAATTTCTTTTTACTTTATACTGATGAATATAGATAAATAATCCCCCAAAATAACGACTATAAAATTCAGTATCTTTCTGCATTTGTGCTTCGAGAAATACTAGAGGTAAATTATCGTCATTCAGAGGAGTTAGTAATCCATCAAGACGTAACTCTTTTTCTTTAACTACGGGGGCGCTATAGTCGAATTGACAACTTTCGGGTATTTCTGGTAACAATTCAGAAATCAGACTCGGTTGAGTTAAAAAGATACGGTAAAATAACTTATCGGTCTTCACTTTTAAGGTTTTATTTGTTATTTCTCCCTATATTATCAGAGTCAGAAAACAAAATATAGTGAGCATTGCTGATGTGCGATACCAAAGGGGAGTAAGGAGCGATCGATCAAAACTAAATTTGATGATTAAATTTGATATAATAAGAGTTCTCTTAATTTTAGGATGTAATTTGATTTTTTATGGAAGTTATACCCGCCATTGATTTATTAGCAGGGCGTTGTGTGAGATTATATCAAGGGGATTATGAACAGTCTCAGGTTTTTAACGAAAATCCTTTAGAAGTGGCTTTACAATGGGAATCTCAAGGGGCAACTCGTTTACATTTAGTAGATTTAGATGGTGCAAAGGAAGGTACAACGGTTAATTTAGATGTAATCTGCTCGATCGTACAACACTTAAATATCCCTGTACAAGTGGGCGGAGGATTGCGCGATCGTACTTCTGTTGCTAGATTATTTGACTTAGGAGTAGAAAGAGCGATCGTTGGTACTGTAGCTGTAGAAAATCCAGAATTAGTACAAGAATTGTGTGAAGCCTACCCTTATAAAATTGCAGTGGGTATTGATGCTCGTAATGGCAAAGTTGCCACTAAAGGATGGTTAGAAACTTCTACTGTAGAAGCAACAGATTTAGCTCAAAGAATTTCTCACAAAGCGGCAGCCATCATCTACACTGATATTAGTCGAGATGGTACTTTAGTCGGGCCTAACCTAGAATCCTTAAGAGAATTGGCACAAGTGTCGAAAATTCCGGTTATCGCTTCTGGTGGTATTAGTTCTCTCACGGACTTACTTAGTTTATTATCCTTAGAATCCCTTGGAGTTAATGGGGTAATTGTGGGTAAAGCTCTTTATACTGGTAAAGTAGATCTCAAAGAAGCTATAAGCTCGATCGGTAATGGTAGGTTACAGGATGTCATTATAGATAATGTCAGAATTGTTTAGTATTTAAAGTAAGGTGAAGGGGTAATCATAATACTTATCCCTGAAAATAATAATCGCTTTAGCTGATTTGTGCTGTAGGTTCCTTATCAATTTATTGTAAGGGGTTTGGTGTATCATATCAAATTTGTCAACCTCGATCGTGATTTATTGTCTCTTTGAACTATTAGACATTCATCAATAACCCACCATGAAATAAATGAATCTGTTGGAAAACAATTTGTTACAGAAAAATTGACAAAATCAACAATTTATGAATTAGGTAGCATATCATAATTTGCCGTGAAATTTATTTCTTGGCTCATAGCTTAAGTCTGGTAAAGCAACTTTATTACCTATCAATTTAGTTATTACTTATTTTTCATTTCTCATTACTAATTAAATTATGAGTGTCAAAGTAAAATTTTTACCCGATGATGTCACAGTTATAGCAG
Organism: Geminocystis sp. NIES-3709; assembly: GCF_001548115.1. Classification (GTDB taxonomy): domain Bacteria; phylum Cyanobacteriota; class Cyanobacteriia; order Cyanobacteriales; family Cyanobacteriaceae; genus Geminocystis. The sequence goes on from NZ_AP014821.1 coordinate 2,338,978, forward strand.
AAGTTGGCGAACCAATATTAGAAGTAGCCAAACGAGGAGGAGTTTTTATCCCCACAGGTTGCGTGATGGGTTCTTGTCATGCTTGTGAAGTCGAGTTAGAAGATGGCACTCCTATTTGTGCCTGTATAAGTGCTATCCCATCCACTACTAATGAGTTCATTATTAATCTTTACTCTGATCCTGTATGGTAATTGTAGAATATAGAATGTAGAATTAATAATTGATTTAACATTATTTACTAATATTTAATTCCTCATTATCTAACCGCTTCTAAAAGACGAGAATAATAAAAATTGGTGCTAGTCATGTCTGTGCGTTTGATTTGAAAACCATTATTTTTGAGAATTTGTACAATATCTTCTTCTTTATGTTGATAGGCACGAGTGGCTTTACTTGGTCCAGGAAAAAATTCACCAATACGTTTTAAAATGGTTAAAAACAAGGTTTTAGGGGCAAAACTGAGAATTAAACGAGATTTTGCTAAGGAAGACAAGTGTTTAATCATGTCGGCGGCTTCTTCCGTGGGATAGTGAATTAAAACATCTAAGCAGATAACTGTGTCGTATTCTCCCCTAATGGATTCTAAATCTTGTACTGCTAACCTAATGTTACGAGGGTTCGTCATGACTTGTTTAATCCTCTGCGCGGCTTCTCCCACCATTTTAGCTGATATATCACTAGCAAAAACGATCGAGCCTTCTTGTGCTAAGGGAATCGTTAAACTACCGACACCGCAACCAGCATCACAAATAGTTAAATTGGCTAAATTACCGTCATCTTTTAACCATCCTACGACTTTATCGATCGTTTGTTGATGTCCTTCTCTAATATCCAATTGTACTTTATTTACTTGTCCATCACCGTAAATATTTCGCCACCGTTCAAATCCTGTAGCGTTAAAATATTCTTTTACGATCGTTTTGTCATCTAAAGATTTTTTTATTGTATTAACCATTTGATATATTTCTTAAAATAAAGCTATTTGAGTCCACAATCTATTAATTTACCATTGTTCAACTCGATCGAGCTATAAAATTATTGGTAAAGAGAGGAGATTTGGGAATAGTAATAATAATTGGTGCAAAACTATTACGCCATGACAGGGGATTTTTGCTCCACCAAACTTTTAATGGATTGTAAGAATTTTTGTTCAATATAAGGTTTAGTAAAATAAGCATTTGCCCCTAAATGAGTTGCTAACTTACGGTGTTTATCGTTACTACGAGAAGTTAACATCGCAACAGGAATTTTATTCAATTCAGGATAGCGTCTTCTTTGCCCTAAAAATTCAAATCCATTCATATTAGGCATTTCTATATCGCATATTATTAAGCTAACTTTAGAACTTTGTTGTAGTTGTTCGAGTGCATCTTTTCCATCTTTAGCTTGAATGACTCTATAACCAGCTTTTTCTAAAGATAGAGCAAGAGTTCGTCGCATAGCGGCACTATCATCAACAACTAATACAGTGGCAACTTGTAAAGGATTAATTGGAGGAGCAGATGATTTATTATAACTACTACTTGTAACCCCTTTACGGTGAATGTTAACTACCGGATTCATGGTTTCTAAGAATGTGGCTAAGAGAATAGCAGTATTAATGACAGGGATTAATGTACCATCTCCCAAAATTGTACAACCATAGCTATAGCTAGGTGCTGTTAAGGCATTACCAAAGGGTTTAATGACTAATTCTTGTTCACTGACAAGATCTTCGACTTCTATGGCGAATAATTCTTGTCCTAAACTCATTAATAACAAAGGATTTGCCCAGTCTTCAGGGGTTGGTAATACTTCTAAGGCTTGACTAATAGATGGATTTTCTGCCACGTAGCAACGATATTCTAATAAATCGCTTAAGGGATAAATCGGTACTACTTTATTTTCATAGTATAAAAAGCGTTTGTTACCAGAAGTTTTTAATTGATGTTCTTCAGGGACAATAATTTCTTCAATATTATCAGAAGGTAAGGCATAAAAATGACTATTGGCAGACAATACTAATAGTTTATCGATCGTGAGAGTTAATGGTAATCGTAGAATAAATGTAGTACCTTGTCCGGGTTCTGATTCTACAGATATTGTACCTTTAAGCGATCGTAATTGAGAACGAACAATATCTAAACCAACACCACGGCCAGAAATTTCTGTCACTTCAGCGGCAGTGGAAAACCCGGGTTCAAAAATAAGATCAAGTAAATTATCTTTTGTTGTAACTGCTAATTCTTCAGGAGTTAACATTTGTCGCTCGATCGCTTTTTGTCCAATTTTATTTAGATTCAAACCACCCCCATCATCTTTAATTTGAATAATTGTTTGGTTGCCTTGATGATAGGCTTTGACTTCAATAATCCCTGTTTCAGGTTTACCCCTTTGTTTACGCACCTCTGGAGTTTCAATACCATGATCAAAACCATTACGGATCAAATGTACTAGAGGATCATATAATTTTTCCAATGCTGCCTTATCAACCAGTACGCTTGTACCATTAAGTTTGAGGTTAACTTTTTTATTATATTTCACTGATAAATCTCGAAGAACACGAGGGAAACGGTTTAAGACTTCCCCTAAAGGTAGCATTCTTGCCCACATTAATTCATCTCGCATTCGATTAAGCATTTGACGCTGATTTTCTACCGTTTGTCCCGATTGTCCTGCAAATAAGGCAATATCATCCACTGCTTCTTCTAGTTGAATCATTTGCTCAATTAGCCCTTGAACAACATAATACATATTGTCATAACTATCCATTTCTAGGGAATCAAAGGCAGAAGATAAATTAAATTCTCCGTCTTCGCTAAAATTAAAAGGTAAGTTAGATGTATTTTGACGCTTACTTTTACCACCTATACCTATACCACCAAATTTGTCAGGAGAGGTAAGCATTTTGTCAGATAAATCTCGTAAATTATTAGCCATTACTTGAAAACGACCAAATCTTTCTAATAACTCTCTAACAGAAGTTTGCAATTTATCATTTTGGAGAGATAATCCGTTACGGTTAATAGATAATTCGCCGATCAGATTATTCATTCTTTCTAACCGCTCTAAATCAACTCTTACAGTTAAATTAGTTTTAGCCGAAGTCGTAGTACTGGTTGGAGTTGGTGTTTTTTCTTCGATCGAATTTTTTTGAATTTTTTTGAATTTTTTGTTGACGCTACTTTTAATTTCTTCTTGGCTTTTTAATCCGGGTAATTTTTGATAAACATCACCAATAGATTTGATTACCGCATCCAGATTTTCTAAAGATGAACTAACTTCTTGTCTGTCTTCACTCGGTGGCACGGATTCTGCCTCAAATACCGATTCTAAAGAAGGACTTTCTGTTTCTTCCTCAACATTTTCAGAGGATAAGAAGGATTCTACATTAGCAGATTCTGACTCAAATATGGATTCTAAAGAAGGGCTTTCCGTTTCTTCTTCAACATTTTCATGGGATAAGAAGGATTCTACATTAGCAGATTCTGACTCAAATACCGATTCTAAAGAAGGACTTTCCGTTTCTTCTTCAACATTTTCATGAGATAAGAAAGATTCTACATTAGCAGATTCATTAGCGGATTCTGACTCAAATACCGATTCTAAAGACGGAGTTAATTCTGCTTCTCCTTGTAATCCGTTAATCATGGACATATCAACATTGGAGAATACTTCACTCAAAGAAGGTAAAACGATATTTTCTTCTTCCATCTCGTCAATCACGGACATATCTACATTAGAGAAGACTTCACTTAGAGAAGGTAAAACGCTGTTTTCTTCTATTTCATTAATCACAGACATATCGATATTGGAGAATACTTCACTCAAAGAAGGAATAGTGGTATTTTTATCTTCTTCTAAGGCTAATTCAGAGGCTTTGGCTAAAAGTTCAATTTCTTCTTCACTAAATTCTGAGGCAAAAATCTCTTCGATCGAGGGTATGCTATCGTTGTTATCATCATCTTGTATAGCTTGGTGAATTGCATTTATTTGTTCCTCGTTGAGATTGACATTAAAAGCATCATCGAGAGGGGGATTATTTGCTTGGGTTTGTCTATCTTCTGGGGTAATTGTAAACGGTTGTTGTGTGGAGAAGGCTATTTCCTCAAACACATCGTTTAAAGATGATGCACTTTCCGTATCTTCTTTCACGTCTAATAAGAATACTTCTCCGTCTTCGTAGGGGATGTCATTTTCTGCAAATCGTCTCAATTCTTCACTGGGTGTGCCTCCTGTGACTCGATCGCCTTTTAAGACTAAATCTCTTGCTAAATCTGCATCCCTAATAATTATTTGAATAATATTTAAAGCATTTTGAGGATTTTTTTCGATGGCTATTAATCCCAATTTGGCTATTTCAGCAAAACCGGGTAACACGAGCATTTCGCCAAAACCAGAAAACACCTCTAAAGTTGCCCGTAATTCTCCAGCAAGGGGTTGAGAAGTCGGATTTTTGAGAACATTTTTGAGTCGTTGTAATTCTTCTTGAACATCAACCTCAAACATTGATTGCACAATGTCCACCCCTAAATCACTAGAAGACGGAATGTAATCATCTACACGACTCAGGGCTGTTCCTAATCGAGTATTCATTTTTGCCCAAACTTCATTAGCGGTAGCTAATGCTTCTTGAGGATTATAGCTTCCTGTTTCAATTTGTTGAGTTAAAGCACTTCTTAAACAGTCAAAGCCTTCTAATAACCAGCCTTCAAGCTCTGTATCTAATTCTATAGTAGGATCGTATAGTACTTTGAAAACGTCTTCTAACTGGTGAGAAATCATTTTAATCGCTTCTAATCCGACACTAGCAGATCCCCCCTTAAGGGAATGAGCGGCTCTCATTATTTCGTGAATTTTGGCGGTACTACGATCGTCTCTGAGAGTTAATAAACCATTTTCGATAATTTCTAATAATTCTGGTGCTTCTTCTACAAAGAAACTATAGGATTGATCATTGGTGTCGATCGGTGCTTCAATATGTTCTGTAAAGGTTATTTGGGGGACATTTTCTGTGACGATTTCTCCAGCTAAAGATAATAACTCTGTACTTGGTTCGCCTCCAGATTCTCGATCGCCTTCCATAACGAGGTTTTGAGCAATTTCTAAGTTATCAATAAAGGCTTTGGTAATAGTACCAATTTCTGAAGCATTACGTTCCAGTGCTTTAGCCGCCGTTTGACAAATGGCAACAAATCCGGGTAATGCCAACATTTCCCCAAAACCAGAAAAAATCTCGATTTGCATAGAGACTAAATCTTGCATTTGGGCTTCATCACCCTGACTTAATGCCTCTTTTAAGCTGTCAATTCCTTCAACCACATCGACTTCAAAAATTGAAGTGGCAATATCAATGCCCAAATCACTAGAAGATGGTAAATATTCTTCCGATTTAGCAATTTCCTCGCCATATTTTCCTTCAAACTCTACCCACATGGCATTTGCTGATTCTAAAGCAAGTTTCTCGTCATAAGTTTGCTCTTCTAACCTAGCTGTTAAAGGTTGACGTAAAAGTTGATAAATTTCACGAATATAAGATTTAGTATCCTCATCCAAAGGGATATTTTCATTGAATAAGGCTTTTAAACTCTTTTCTACCCTTAAAGCAATATTTCCTAAATCTTCTAAACCAGCACTTCTAGCACCTCCTTTCAAAGAATGAGCGGCTCTTGCTACTTCATTAACTTCATTTATATCTCTTGTTTCTAAAGCATTTTCTAAACCATTATCGATAAGACTAATTAAATCTACTGCTTCATCAATAAAAAATACATAGGCTTGGGCTTGTAGCTCTTGTTGTTGATTATTACTTTCATCTTCAATACTGAAGTTATCTACTAGAAAATCTAAATCATTTGAGTCTATTGAGGTGGTGTAATCTTCTTCTTGATTAAAGTTATTATCTTCGCTTATTAAATCACCAAATTCTATACTTTGTTCACTATAAGAATCTTCTATTTCACTGACTAAATCACCAAATTCTGGGATATTTTCTTCTTGACTAAAGTCATCATTTTCACTAACTAAATCACCAAATTCTGAGATATTTTCTTCTTGACTAAAGTCATCATTTTCATTAACTAAATCACCAAATTCTGGGATATTTTCTTCTTGGGTAAAATCATCATTTTCACTGACTAAATCACCAAATTCTGGGATATTTTCTTCTTGGGTAAAATCATCATTTTCACTGACTAAATCACCAAATTCTGGGATATTTTCTTCTTGACTAAAGTCATCATTTTCATTGACTAAATCAGCAAATTCTAAGTTTTCGGAATTTAGATTAAAAGTATCATTTTCTTCAATTAAATCAGTGAAATCGATGTTTTCCGCCATTTTTAGCTCATTTTCAGAGGGGGTATCCATTGAAAAATTAAAGTTTTCTGAATCATGGGTGTGTACATCGATCGTATTTTGAGAGTCATTTTCTTGAGCAATTTCACTAAAGTCGAGGGTTGAGTCTTTGCCTTCGTTTATTTCTAATAATCCTGCTAGTTGTTGAAGTATGGTAGAAGGTTGACCTCCTTGCTCTCGATCGCCCGATAATACTTGTTGTCTAGCTTCTGTCAAATCATTGATTAAATAGGAAGTTATTTGTTGAATACGATGGGGATAATTGTTAATAGCTAAAGATACTGTATCGGCAATATTTTTTAAGCCAATTAAACTGGTCATTTCACTAAAACCAGTCAACATTTCCAACTGTAATGTTACCTCATTTTGTAATTCGATAATAGGTAAATTATTTAAACTTTCTTTCAGTTGTTCGATCGTTTGTAAAACGTCAACTTCAAATAAAGATTGAACTAAATCAATCCCTAAATCTGCCGAGGATGGTAAATAATCATTAACCTGAATATGCCCTAATTTTTGTCCTAATTTATCCCAAACAATTAAAGCATTTTGTTCCCATTCTGGTTGATAATTTCCTGTTTCTATTTGTTCAGAAAGGGCATTTTTTAAACAGTCGAATCCTTCTAATAAATAATTTTCTAATTCATCATCAACCACAACAGTTTCATCAAATAAAGCTTTTAAATAATCTTCTAATTTGTGAGAAATATTTTTGATCCCTTCTAAACCAACACTGGCTGCACCCCCTTTAATAGAATGTGCCGATCGCATCATATCATTAACTTTAGAGATGCTTTTATCTTCTCTTACTGTCAGCAATCCGCTTTCGAGATTGTGTAATAAGTCTGGAACTTCAGCAATAAAGAATTGATAACTTGGATCGTTTATATTAAAGGTAACTTGATAGTTTTGGGTGAGTTGTTCAATAACGTTAATTTCTACTTGGGCGCTGGTATCTTCTGCTAGGGTAAGTAAAGCAGAACAAGGATTTCCGCCCTCTGTACGATCGCCTAATAATACTACATCTCTGCTTTTATCTAAATCTTGTACTAATAATGTGGCAATGGTAACAGCTTTGTCGGGATGTTTTTGTAAGGCTTGTTGAGTAATGCTAATCAGGAGAGAAAAACCTGATAAATTTACTAATTCACTGAAACCCGTGAGAATATCAAGAGATTCTTGTAACTCCTGTAAAGGATTAAAAGTCTCAGGAGAAGCGATAACCCCTTTTAAACGACGTATTTCTTGGGCAACGTCAACTTCAAAAATTGAGGCAATTATATCAATGCCTAAATCTTCCGAAGACGGGAGATAATTTTCTACTTGTTTAAGGGCATTTCCTAATTTTAACTCTAATTTTTCCCATGTCTGATTTGCTCTATTTTGTGCCTGTTGTCGATCGAAATTACCCGTTTCTAATTGTTCTCTTAAAGGTATCGCTAAACAGTCATAACCCTCTAAAAACAAGTCTTCTAACTCTGTATCAATAACTAAATCTTCATTGTAAAGGGCTTTTATATAATCTTCTAATTTATGGGCAATATCTCTAATACCTTTTAAACCAACACTGGCAGAACCACCTTTAATAGAATGAGCCGCTCTCATCATACCATGAACAGTAGAAGTACTTTTATCTTCTCGTAAATTCAGTAAACCGTTTTCAATTCCTTGTAAAAGTTCAGGTACTTCGTCAATGAATAATTGATATGCTTGGTTGAGTGGATTCATGGCAACTATCAGATTTTGTTTAGGGTAATTTAGTCAGAGTCTATTACTTAGTTTAACAACTCATTTCACCAATAATGAATAATATTTTACATCTTCACCATGGTTGAGTTTATTTTTTCGTTTAAATATTGTAGCTTTTTATATTATTGCAGATTTCTTATGTAATTCTCATTCTGTTTTCTCTCTCATCACCGAGAATTTATGATAGGTAACTGTCAATTGTACATTGTCTATTGTTGAAGTTTATTCATGATCAACTAACTTTAAACTGGGATACGTTAGACTCCAATTTTCGAGCCACCTCTTGTAATTCTACGAAAGAATCTGATAATTGAATTACGGAAGCAGTAGTTTTTTCTGCCACTTTAGCCACTTCTGACATTTTAGATTTAACATCTTCAGAGTTTTCTGACTGTTCAAAGGCCGCAGCTGCGATCGCTTCTACTAATTCATTAATTTGAGTTGTAGCGGCAGCAATCTGGTTTAAACTTTGGCGGGTTTCTTCTACCAATTTACTACCTTCAATTACCTGCTCAGTACCTTCCTCCATAGCTGTAACAACGACTTTGGTTTCGTTGATAATCTCATTAACCAATTTATCAATGTCTGCTGTTGCTTGGGCGGATTGAGTTGCTAAAGTTCTTACTTCTTCTGCAATTACCGCAAAACCAGTTCCTTGCTCTCCAGCCCTTGCGGCCTCGATCGAGGCTTTTAATGCCAAAAGGTGAGTTTGAGCGGCAAATCTGCCAATCAGTCCGACTACTGTCGAAATATTTTGGGTTGTATCCCCTAATTTTTTAACCTGTTCAGCCGCTTGTTGTACTGTCGATCGAATTTCAATAATAGATTTTACCGTACGATTCATCGCTGAGTCACCTATTTCGACACTTTCTTGAGCTTTTTGCAGGGCTTCTTCCGCTTGTTCGGCATTTTCTGCTACCAAATTACTAGAACGACTCATCTGGTTAATAGTTTGTAAGGCTTCACTAATATTTCCTACTTGTTCCTCAATTTCTTGACGTAGGATTCTTACATCATTCTCGTTAGTGGTGGTCGTTTTTGCTACTTCTGCGGCCGCCGTTTGTACCTCTGATACAATTTTTCTTAAACTCTCAATGGTGGCATTATAGGAGTCAGCGATCGTACCAATTTCATCTTCTGTCACCGTTGCACGAATAGTTAAATCACCCTGAGAAACGGGATCAACTTGCATTAACAGTTCTAAAGCTCGTCGTTGCAGTAATTCTTTACCTTCTCTTTGAATTATCTCAGCATTTAACTGCAATTCAAGAAGTTTTACCCGCTCTAAACTTAAACCAACTTGGGTAGCTAATTGAGTAAATAGTTCAATTTCCATTACTTCCCAATTACGGACACCTGAACATTGATGACAAATTAACAAACCGATTAATTTACGGTTAACAAGAATAGGAGCGACTAAATTCGCTTTGACGGCAAATGGTTCTAATTGTTTGATGTGACATTGAGTTAAACCAGCTCGATAAATGTCTGAAGTAGCTTGAACTCTCCCTTGTTGATACTGTTCCACATATCGATCGGCAAAACAAGGATCTGCAACAGTTGCACCCAAAGCGGAGGGAAAATTTAACGCCACAGATTCAGCAATTATAGTTCCTCTCCAAGTTTCATCAAATTCATAGACGATGGTACGATCAGTTTTTAAGGCTGTACGAATTTCTTTAACAGCAGAATCTAATACTTGTGTTCTAGTTAAACTACTGGCTAGAGAAAGAGTAATTTCTTTAAGTTGTTCTGCTCTATTAGCCGCAGCCATTTGGTTTTTAAGAATGTTTACCCTGTCCAAAATAACCCCAAATCGTAGGGCAATTTGACCTAAAAAGGTGATTTCTCTTTCTTCCCAAGTATGATGTTGTCTGCAATGATGGGCGATGAGAAGGGCGAATAATTGTCCTTGACTGATAATCGGTACAACTAAATTAGATTTAATTTGTAAACGATACATTAAGGCTTCGTGTTCTTCGGCAAATCCTGCTGTATAAACGTTTTCGGTGGGAACAACTCGACCATTTAAGTAAGCATTTCTTAATTCAGGTGGAATACAAGGATCGTTAATTTCTTCACTTAGCGCACTAGGTAAATCAAAATCTCCGGCTTCATTGCTGATATATCCACTCCAATCAGGCTTAAAACGATAGATAACAAGACGATCGACTTGTAAAATTTCTTTAGCTTTCGGTAATGCTCGATCGAAAACACTATTAAGATCATCTTCATCAAGGGTACGAGAACCAGTTATTTCTTGGAAAAGACTAATTTTGCTGGAATCTAACATTAAAATAGATTCAGTTTGTGCAATGTTATCCGCTAAATAATTGAAAGTACGAGCTAATTTACCAATTTCATCATTTCCTTGAATATCCGTTCTCCTAGTGTAATCTCCTTCTGCAAATAATTCCGCCGTCAACTGCAAAGATTCAATCGGTTTTGCAATTACTCGTCCCAAAATCAAGATTAATAGTAAATTTAAGATAAGTACTGCCACCGCCGTTTGACCTTGTACACTTAAATTACCAGAAATAATTTTATTGAGTGCTGTTTCAGGAGTTCCTCTTACAAGAATACCAACGGGCTGCTTTTGAAAATTTGGAATAATTTGAGCCGTAAAAGTGTAAGTGTTTTCTCCGACTTGATCTCTTACAGAAACGATGTCATCTGGATTTTCCAAGGCAAGTTTTAAGAGGGTTTCCGTTGTCAGAGATTGTCCTCTTGCTGTATCTGTTTCTGTTAATGCACTGGATAAACTAAATTTCTTGTCTCCAGTTATTTTATAGATAGCACTATAGCCCCCTTTAAATTCTCTGATGGTATCTTCCACGATCGAGAATTTGCCATCTACCACATCCCCTGATACTAATACTCCAATTACTTGTTGTGTACCCGGACGAAATACTGGAGTAAAGGTATAACGAGTCAATACATCTTGATTTTGAGAAAGACTAGGAAAAATAGGAGGTAATTCCTTCGCTAAATCTGTCCAAGGGGTAATTTCAGTGGTTTTGATTTGTTGAGGATTATTAATAACTTGGGACACTAAGCCATTGGGATTAAATTCTTGTCCTGTACGCTCGTTATTGGCATTGACAATAATTCTTTGATCCCTTCCTACGAGAGTAGCATATTCAATATTACGAGCTTTGATCTCATTTTGCAGAATTCGACGCACAATCGATCGTTCTTGAGGGTTTAAATTACCACCATTAACATTAATCAAAGCCGCATTAATAATTGCTAAGTTATCAGATTGTCCTCGAAAACCGAACCCCATTTGATTAACTTTAATACTGTAGTTAATCTTTGTCGCTTCCAACTCGGAAATAGATTGGTTAACCAGTTGTTCTCTACCCCCTTGAACTACTTGAATAATTCCCACACTCAGTAATGCCACGATCGAGATTGCTTGAGCAGTTACCAATACAAAAACCTGTTTTTTGCGAATCGATATGTTATAAAACCATGACACTATAGGAAGAGGATTTTTTTGGGGAATTGGTTTAGAAGATGCCGAAATCTGAGGTAAATTAGGGGAAATAGTTGATCTATCTAATTTTGGTTTATCTGGTGCTTGAGTCATGATATTAATTAGGGGTGAGTAGTGGGTAATGAGTAATTATTGATTGTTAATGTTAATGATTCATTTTTCAAATAGTTCTACGGGAGTTAATTTTAATTCAGGGAAAGTATGAGAAATGATAACAGAAGTATCTTGATAAGATTTAATTTGATAAATATTATTTTCATCTAAGGTACAGACAAAAATAGTCGGTTGTTTGGGATTACTTAACCAAGTGCGACTCGCTACAGCAAGATAATCAATTAACCAATATTCTTGAATACCTAAAAGTTGATATTCCGTTAATTTATCAATATAATCGTCTTCCCAATTAGTCGAGACTACCTCCACCACTAATTTTGATGGTTGAGATAAAAACGATTGAGCAGTTAAGTTAGATTCCCAATTTGGTTTTGCGATAACTGCTGTCATGAATAGTTAATAGTTAAATGATTAATTCCTGATTCCTAATTATTATTTAGCTGACTTTGAATTTACTAACACTTTGTTGTAAGTTTTCTGATACCTTGAGCAGTTTTTTAAAGGTTCGAGATACCTGAGTTACTGCCGTAGAGGTGTCGTTAGAAATTCCAGCTACTTCAGCCATAGTTTCAGTAATATCTTCAGAGGTTTGAGACTGTTCGGCTGCCGCAGCGGCGATCGCCGTGACTAACTGGTTAATTTGCGCAGAGGCGGCAGTAATTTGGGTAAGAGAGGCACGAGTTTCTTCTACTAATTTAGTACCTTCTACTACCTGTTCTGTACCGAATTCCATTGCTTTAACTACATCGTTAGTTTCTTCTTGAATTTCAGCTACCACCTTCTCAATTTCAGCCGTTGCTTGGGCTGACTGACGAGCAAGGGATCGAACTTCTTCCGCAACCACCGCAAAACCTCGTCCTTCTTCTCCTGCGTGGGCTGCCTCAATAGAAGCATTTAACGCTAAGAGGTTTGTTTGATCTGCAAAACTACCGATGAGGTTAACTACTTTAGAAATTTTCTGAGTAGATTCCCCTAATCTTTTAACTTTTTTCGCCGTTTCCGCTACGGTTTCTCGAATGGCTAAAATACCATCTACCGTACGGTTCATGGCAACTTCTCCTTCTTCTACGCTGCGGTTAGCCTGTTTTACTGCTTCCTCTGCTTGTTCTGCGTTATCAAGTACCATGCGAGCGCTAAAAGCTAAAACTTGGACTTTTTCTAAGGCGATATTAATATCATCCGCTTGACGAATAATTTCTGTGGCTAATTTCTCAACAAATCTTTCTTGTTCTCGAACAACGTCACTAACAGCTCTTGTTCCTCCTTGTACTTGGGTTACAATTTTTCTCAAACTCTCGATCGTTGCATTATAAGAGTCAGCGATCGTGCCTATTTCGTCTTCTGTTACGGTTGCACGGATGGTTAAGTCTCCTTGAGATACAGGATCTACTTGCATTAACAATTCTAAAGCTCGTTGTTGGATAATTTCCCTTGCTTTTCTTTGTTCTAATTCTGATGCCTGTTGTTTAGCTAGTAGTTGTATCCGTTCCAATGCAGGTCCAATTTGGGTGGCAAGTTGGGAAAGGAAAATACATTCTGATTCTGTCCACTGACGAGGTGCGTTACATTGATGAGCAATCAGTAATCCTAGTAAACTACCATCAATAATTATGGGAGTTACAAGATTAGCTTTAATCTCGAAGGGCTCTAATTGTTGAATGTGACAGCTAGTTAATCCTGCGGTATAGATGTTATTGGTAGCTTGTACTCTACCTTCTTTATATTTTTCTACATATTTATCAGCAAAACAAGGATCTTTGATGGCGGCACCTAATGCTCTAGGATATTTAGGATCTACGGATTCGACAATAACTGTACCTTTCCAATCCTCATCAAAGGTATAAATGATTACTCGATCGGCTCCGAGGGCTTCTCTACCAAGATTAGTGGCTACCTCAAATACTTTGTCCTTATTTAAAGACTCTGCAATTTTGAAACTAATATCTTTTAATTTAACCGATAAGAAACTATCTAATTGTTGAGATTGGAACAACATTACCCGCTCTAAGGCAGGGCCCATTTGAGTCGCTGTTTGAGCAAAAAATTCAATTTCGTTAGTTTGCCAGTTACGGGGAGAAGAACATTGATGAGCAATTAACAATCCTAAAAGACTTCCATTAGCTACGATGGGTGCGACCAAATTAGCTTTAACCGCAAAAGGTTCTAGTTGGTTAAGATGACATTCCGTTAATCCTGCTTTGTAAATATCAGGAGTTGATTGTATTCTTCCTTGTATGTATTTGTCAACATATTTATCTGCAAAACAGGGATCAAGAATTTGAGCGCCCAAGGCTTTAGGATAATTTTTACCTACGGATTCTGCAATAACTGTACCTTTCCAAGTATCATCAAAACTATAAACAATCACTCGATCGGATTGTAATGCTTGTCTAATTTCCCTTACAGCAATTTCAAAAACCTCATTAATATCAAAGGCTTTCGTCATTTCTAAGGTCATATTTTTCAACAAACTAGACTGCGTAGCAAACATTTGTTGCTCTAGTAACAATGTTTTTAACTGGAAAGTCATTTCATTAATACTATTGCCTAAATCCGCAATTTCATCTTTTCCATAAACTTCTATTTCTACATCTAAATCCCCTCGACTGATTTCTTTGATTGCCTTAGAAGTTTTCTCAATCGGAGTAATGAATTTTCCGGCCAAAATATCCGCTACCCAACCAACTATTCCAGCAGAAATTAATATCCCCCAAAAGACATACCATGAAACATTTTTAGCCGGTGCAAGAGCACTATCCACATTATCTGCAACAATGACATTCCAATTCAAGTCCACATTATCTATTTTGAGATCAATCGGTTTATAAGCAATAAGTTGTTTTCTTTTCTCTAACACATTATCTGCGATAACGGATTGTGCTTCTTTGTCTTCAGTCTCTTCCCATTTTAGTTTAGGAAATATCTGATCTATTTTTACTCCTTGATTAGTTCCTTCTTTTGGCTGTAACTGTTTTCCGTCACTTTGCATAGAAGTTAAAGATTCACCTTTAGAGGAATAGAATAACTGATTTTGATCATCTGTTAAATAAATAGATTTACCGTCATCAATAGAAGAGGAAAGGAGGATTTCTCCCAGTTTACTAACAGGGACTCTCATGCGAATAAACCCGATATTTTGTCCTGTGGTTGGATTTTTGATCACCGAAGCAGTATAAATAGAAAAAATGCCTTCAGTGGCTGAAATGAGGGGGTTACTTACCGTTGCTCCATTTTTTGCTTTAGCTTCTTGAATATAAGTACGATTCAGATGATTTCCTAAAGGTTTTCCTGTGGTTTGAGCGATGACGTTACCTTTAGTATCAAATAAAGCAATGCTGTCATAGTAATTGTATTTTTCTTTGATGTTATTCAATTCTTTATTTAATTTGGCAGTGTTGCGATTCGCAAAATCTGGTGATCCTCCAAAAAGACTAGCCATTGTTTGGACATCTAAATAATTTTCATTAATTTTTAGATCTAGTTTAGTCTCAATAAATTCAGCATCTTTTTTTTCTGAATTTTCAATTTGTGTTTGAAAAGAACTATTTACGATTACCCCGATCGCTGTTCCTACTAATAATAAAGGTGTTACCCCTAATGCGATCGCTAAAGTTCTAAATTTAAACCGTAAATTTTGAGATTCAAACCATGAAAATATGCCTTGTTTCTGAGAATTATCTTGAGGAGAATGAGGACTATTTTTTGAGGAGGAGTTGACACCATTAACATTAATATTTTCTGACTTAGATGAGTCACTAAGATTATTTTCTAAAGTATTAGATTGTGTATCCTTGTTAATTTGATTAGGTTGTGGAGAAGTTTGGGTCATGGAATCTTACCTCTAAATGATTGACACTGAAATTTAATTTAAGTATTTTTACCTATGATTTAGGTTATTTATTCTCTTAATATATGCTCTTAATTCTAACTCATAGATAATCAACCGTTAAATCAAAGATTATAAAAAAGAATTTTGCCATAATTTTGCAACTAGGATGCAGAAATTAAAAGAGTAAACATTAAATCAAATCTTTATCTATAAATACCTATTAATTCTCAGTTCAAAATAAAACTTTTTATTAGATACTTAAAATTTCATTTTGTTTTACTATCTTCTTTGTTACTCATTACTAAATTTTATAAAAAGTGCAAGTTAAGAGTTATACTAGGAAAGTTGAGTAAAATTCTTATCGTAAAAGAGCGATTCGTTATAAGGAAAAAATATTAATTTTTATGAAAATAACTCAGGAGAAACTTCCTGCTAGTCAAATCGGTTTAGAAATCGAGATTCCTGCAGAAATATCAAAAAATACTTACGAAAAAGTTGTTAAAGAAATAGCTAAAACGGCGAACATTCCCGGGTTTAGAAAAGGTAAAATTCCTCGCCCAATTTTATTACAGCGTTTAGGTAGTGAAAGAATAAAAGCGGCAGTTTTAGAGGAATTAATTCAAGATAGCTTAGAAAAAGCTATTGAACAAGAATCTATTAGTGTTTTAGGAAATTATAGATTAAAATCTGATTTTGAAGATTTAATTAAAACATATAAACCCGATGAAGTTTTTACTTTTAAGGCGGCAGTAGATGTAGCTCCAGAAGTTACTTTAGGACAATATCAAGGGCTACAAGTAAAAGCAGAAGAAATAGTTTACAAAGAAGAAGATGTAAATAAACTATTAGATGAGCGTCGGGAAAAATTAGCAACTTTAATTCCTGTCGAAAATCGTGGTGCTCAAATGGGAGATATTGCTGTTATTGATTTTGAAGGGCGTAAACCTACAGAAAATGGAGAGGAAGGAGAAATAATTCAGGGTACAGAAGGTAAAGAGTATCAAGTAGAGTTAAGCGAAGGTAAGTTTATTCCGGGTTTTGTGGAAGGTATTGTCGGTATGAATATCGATGAAACCAAAAAACTTAATTTATCTTTTCCTGAAGATTATCCTCAAAAAGATTTAGCGGGAGAAGCGATTATTTTCACTGTCACTCTTAAAGATTTAAAAGAAAAAGAGTTGCCTGAATTAGATGATGATTTTGCTCAAGAAGTGAGCGAGTTTGAAACGATGGCAGAATTAAAAGAGTCTTTAGAAAAACAGTATAAAGATAAAGCCGCTAATGATACTAAACAAAATATTCATGGAGCGATCGTAGAGGAATTATTAAAGCATACCTCGATCGATCTTCCAGAGTCAATGCTAGAGGAAGAAACCCAGAATATTCTCTTACAAACCGCTAATCAACTTCAAAGCTACGGTATGGATGTTAACCAGTTTTTAACCAGAGAAGTGGTAACAAAAATGAGAGAAACAGCTAAACCAGAAGCTAGTAAAAATCTTCATACTACTTTGATAATAGAGAAAATTGCTGAACAAGAATCTATTAGTGTCAGTGAAGAAGAAGTAACCGCTAAGACTATTGAGATTAGAGAAACTCTAAAAAATCGTGATGTTGATGAAGAAAAATTAACCAAATACGTCAAACATGATTTATTAGCAGAAAAAACTCTCGATTGGTTACAAGAAAAAACCCAAGTAGAATTAGTACCTGAAGGTAGTTTAACCCCTCCAGAAAAAGAAGAATTGACGGAAGAAACGGAAGAATCAAATTCTTAAGTTACAGACAGTTAACAATTAGCAATCATCAGTTATCAATTATCAATTATTAGTCGTGAGCGAGAATAAATTTTCTGAAGTAAAATACGGTGAAAGGGCAATTGAAGACGGAAATTTAATTACTTTTCCGAATCCTCGCCCAGGTAGAGTTTATGATGTGAGTATTACCTTGCCAGAGTTTACTTGTAAATGTCCTTTCTCTGGTTATCCTGATTTTGCCACTATTTATATCAACTATTCTCCCGATGAAAAGGTAGTAGAATTAAAAGCCATCAAACTATACATTAACAGTTATCGCGATCGATATATTTCTCATGAAGAATCTGTTAACCAAATTTTAGATGATTTTGTCGAGGCTTGTGATCCTTTATCGATAACAGTCAAAGGAGATTTTTACCCACGAGGTAATGTACATACAGTCATCGAAGTAAAACATAATAAGGCGTTGTCTTTTTAGGTTATTTTTGAGATATAATAAGCCACTAATTTGATATTTTTAAACAGCAATGTTATTTACTAAAATAGTTTTTAGTGGTCGTAATTTTTTTGTTAAATCCATTAGTATAGTTTGCATTTTTAGTTTTTTATTCCTTAGTGGTTGTCAAAATACTGGTTTAAATTCTGATTCTTTAGACAATAATCAAGTTACTAAAATTACTTTTTGGCATGGTATTAATCCACCAGAAAATAGAGCGATTTTTAACGAATTATTAACTAAATTTAATGAACAAAATCCTAGTATTAAAGTAGAGCCTTTATATGTAGGACAACCTGATGAACAATTACCCAAAATTATCGCCTCGATCGCTGGAAATCAACCACCTGATATACTATGGTATGTACCTCAATTAACGGGAAAATTAGTCGAATTACAAGCCCTTAAATCTCTACAAAATTGGTGGAATAATTCGGAGATAAAAAATGAAATTGATCCTGCGATGTTAGCAACAATGGAATTAGATAATGATATTTGGTCTGTTCCTTTTGCTACTAATAATTCTGCTATTTTTTATCGTCCTAGTTTATTTGAAAAAGCCGGAATAAAAGATAGTCCAAAAACATGGGGTGAGTTTGCTCAAGTTGCAAAAAAACTCACTCAAGATATTAATAATGATGGCACGATCGATCAAAATGGAGTATTATTTGCGTCAGGAAAAGGAGAGTTTACTGTATTTGTTTGGTTGCCTTTTATTTTCAGTGCTAATGGTGAAATTATCCAAAATAATCAACCTAATTTAGTTAGTGAAGGTACACAAAAAGCTCTCGAATTAGGAGTAGAATTAGTTAAAGAAAAAAGTGCTATTTTATCTCAACCCGATCGAGGTTATGAATTAGATAACTTTATCAATGGTAAAGTAGCCATGCAAATTACAGGTCCTTGGACTTTAGCCCAATTAAAACAAAGTAATATTGATTATGATGTTTTTCCTATACCTATTATTAATCAACCTGCAACAGTTTTGGGCGGTGAAAATCTCTATGTTTTTAAAACTAATTCTCAACGAGAAGAAGCATCTTTAAAATTTTTAGAGTTTATTTTAGGACAAGAATTTCAAACTGAATGGGCATTAAAAACTGGTTATTTACCTATTAATATTAAAGCTCAACAAAGTCCAGAATATCAAAAATTTGTCACAGAAAATCCCGTCATTAAAGTATTTTTAGAACAAATGAAAGTAGCTAAATCTCGTCCTATTATTGAAGATTATCCAGCCATTTCAGAAAACTTAGGTAGAGCGATCGAGTCTTCTTTATTACAACAAAAAAATCCCAAACAAGCCTTAGAAGAATCTCAAAAAAGACTTGATTTAACTATTAATAATTAGATTTTTAAGCTCCCAAGTCATGATAAAATAAAATCTTGAAATAATAATTTTTGAAATATACTTTAATATGGACGGTTTAACATTCTTTCAAAATAGTGCAGGAAAATGGCGATCGCAACGTACAACCCACCATTTACCCTTTAGACGGGCAGAAACAGGAGGATCAGACATTCAAGTAGAAACTCTAACTAAAGAAAATCCAAAAATTATTGAAATTTGTCAAATGCACTCCTTTGATCCAGAATTATCTGTTGGAGGTTCTTATGTGACATGGGATGGAGCAATGCAATGGGATAAAGAAAATGAAGATCACAAAGGTGAGACAGTTTTTGCTTTAATTCCCACCTCTGAAAATCCCCGTCAAGGAAAATTACTCAGAGAAAGAGGCTATGCCGAAATAGTTCCCGTTGCCGGAGAATATTATTTAGATCATGAAGATGCGTTGGTTTTAACTACAGAATATGAAACTATGACTATTCATGAACGGTTTTGGTTTGTAAGTGATGATATTAGATTAAGAACCAGTACAGTGAAACGTTTTGGAGGTTTCAACACGGCAACTTTTTGTATTGAAGTAAGAGAAACCGAAGATGATCAAACTTCTAACCAAAAAAATAGTCAAACTTTATTAAGCACTCCAGCAATTACAGGATGGTAAACTCCAAATGTAGAATGATGTTTTTCGTTTTAAAATAAAAAGTTGTCGATTAACAACTATATAATTAAAATCAGTAAAAAACATCCAAACAAGGAAATAACGAAGATAATTGAATATGCCCAAGAAAAAGGATGGATAGTTAAAAAATCGAATGGTCATGCTTGGGGTATTTTATATTGCCCTTATAATGACATAAAATGTCGTGCGGGAAAACATTGTAAAACAAGTATTTGGAGTACACCGACAGATTCCCAATACTTTGCCAAACATTTAAAAAGAATAATTGATAAATGTAATTATATAGAGGAGAATAAAGATGAATTATTATGATTTTGGTTTAATTTTTGATTTTAAAGATAAAACAGATCCTGAGATTTACTTAGATTCATTATATGAAGCAGGATGTGGAGATGCGATAATAGGTATAGCAGAGCAAGGATCGATAGCTTTAGATTTCATGAGAAAATCCGATTCAGCTTATCATGCTGTTTATAGTGCTATTCAACAAGTTAAATCAGTAATAGCCGATACAGTTTTAATACAAGTTTCTCCTGATATAGTAGGAGTTTTAGAATTATCAGAAATTTTTGAATGTACTAAACAAAATATTCAAAAATATGTCAATAAAGAGAGTTTTCCCAAAGCATTTTTTAAAGGCTCTCAAGCTATTTGGCACTTAGATGAAGTACTAGAATGGTTTTTAATCAATAAGGAAGAAAAAGTAGATACCAGTTTACTAGACGTAGCTCGATTAGCAAGAAGTATCAATCTAAGTTTAGAGACGAAAAAAGCTAATGTTGAAATATTTAAACAAGCTCAAGAATTAATAGCAATTTAAAAGATTGTTTGAAAAGGATCAAACCCTTTGTTAAATCTCCGGTTGTGTTGACTTGTGAAAAAATAGTGTTAAGATGTTAATAAAAATTAACAAAATTTTATAATTATTAATTAATTAGGACTTTATTTACCATGACTGAACCTCAACCGACAAAAACTCCCAATATTGAAGAACCAAAATTTGGGTTCAATAATTACTCCGAAAAATTGAATGGTAGAGCCGCCATGATCGGTTTTATTATTACTTTAGCGATCGAATATTTTAGTGGACAAGGTTTATTAAGTTGGTTAGGATTACATTAATTAACTTCCATCAGCTCATGTAAACGACAGAGTTTTAAACCCACGATTTTTCAGAATAAAAATTTAGTTTGTTTATCCCCCGAATAGGGGGAGTATTAATTTCAGCTAATTTATTTGATTGTCAACACCTTAATATTTGATTGCAAAATAACCTGAGCTGCTTGTTTTCCTGAAATCGTAGCACCTTCCATGCTGTCAATATAATCTTGTTGAGTGTAACTACCAGCTAAGAAAAAATTAGAAATAGGAGTTTTTTGAGATGGGCGATAAACATCCATACCCGGTGCTTCTCTGTAAAGAGATTGAGCTAATTTGACGACACTATACCATGTCATATTCAATTCTTGGGAAGAAGGAAATAGTTTATGAACTTGTTTTAAAACATGATTAGCAATATTTTCGTTTGTTTCTTTGATAAAAGGATCACCCGGAGTCAACACTAATTGTAACAAAGAGCCTTCACCTTCTCTATAGTAATCTGCAGGACTTGATAAGGCTAAATCTGAAAAACAGGAAAAGTCTGCATCGCAAGTATAAAGTAAGTTATCAATACCTTCTGCTTTATCTAACTGTTGGCGTTTTTTCTCATCGTGTAATTCTGTCACCCAACCATCAAACCTCAGTTGTACGGTAGCAACAGGTACAGCAGTAAGTTTATAAATATTGTCAAATTCTTTCCATTTACGCCACCCTTCAGGAATAACTTTTTGAATACCGGGGACATCACAAGCACAAACATAAGCATCAGCAGTGATTAATTCTTCCGTGTCTCCTTTTGCTACTAATAAACCAGTAACGAGGGTATCTTCTCCTTCTTGATATTTAATTTCTCTAACTTGGCGACGGGTATGAATTTTTACTCCTTTAGATTCTAAATAATTAACGATCGGTTTATGTAAATATTCATGAGGTGAACCTTCTAACATTCTTAGCACGGATGCTTCTGTTTTGACGGCAAAAAATTGAAAGATGGTTAGCATACAACGAGCAGAAATATTTTCTGTGTCAATAAATCCTAATGCGTAGGCGATGGGATTCCACATTTTATCAAGACTTCCCTGATTTCCTCCGTGCTTACGAAACCAATCGGCAAAACTAATACCGTCTAAGTCTCGGATATTGCGCATAGCACCTTCAAAGTCGATTAACCCTCGTACAATAGGACTCGTGCCTAATGCTAAAGAATTGGCTATTTTATCCACCAAAGATAGTTGAGAAGTGGTAAAAAATGCTTTTAAGCCATTAAAAGGAGCACCTGTTAGGAAGCGAAAATCTAGTTCTCCGACTCTACCTCCTTCGTTGATAAAAGTATGAGTATGTTCTTTTAATCTGAGGTTTTCGATCGCACCTACTTTTTCCATTAAAGCAAAAAGATTGTAATAACAACCAAAAAATACGTGTAATCCCATTTCAATATGATTACCGTCATTATCTACCCAACTCCCTACCTTACCGCCCACAAAAGGGCGAGATTCAAATATTTCTACCTCCCAACCAGCATCAACTAAGTCAATGGCGGTGGCTAATCCGGCTAATCCTGCACCTACGATCGCAACTCGCATTCTAATTCTAATTTTTCTTAACTTTTCTTTACATTTTTATTATACTCAGATATTGACCTCTCCTTTCCTTTGTTCAATAGAAGAATATTACAGAGGATAAGGAGAAATCCATCAAAATTAGGGAAAAAAGTATTAAATTGATGGTTAATTGTTCACAAAAATAATTAGCAATGGTTAACTATGGTTCAACCCATCTGCCATCAGCTTTAATTAAGTTGATTAATTCGGTTACGCCCTCAGTTTCTGGCACTTTTTTGATTTCTTCTTTGCCACGATACAAGGAAATAAAACCGGGTTGTTTACCTACATAGCCATAATCAGCGTCAGCCATTTCTCCAGGCCCATTTACAATACACCCCATAACGGCTATATCTAACCCTGTTAAGTGTTTTGTGGCTTCTCTTACTTTGTGTAATACTTCTTCTAAATTAAATAAAGTACGTCCGCAAGAAGGACAAGCTACATATTCCACCATAGTTTTACGCAATCCGAGGGCTTGTAAAATGCTATAGCAAACAGGGATTTCTTTTTCTGGGGCTTCTGTTAAAGATACTCGGATAGTATCGCCGATGCCTTCAGCCAATAATGTACCAATACCTGCGGTGGACTTGATACGGCCATATTCTCCGTCTCCTGCTTCGGTAACGCCTAAATGTAAGGGGTAATCCATGCCTAATTCGTCCATGCGTTTTACCATTAAGCGATAAGCCGATAACATTACAGGTACTCTGGAGGCTTTCATGGAGATGATGAGGTTACGGAAATCTAATGATTCACAGATTTTAATAAACTCGATCGCAGATTCTACCATACCTTCGGGAGTATCTCCATAGGTAAAGAGCATTCTTTCGGCTAAAGAGCCATGATTAACCCCGATACGCATAGCTTTTCCTTGATCTCTTAAGGAAATCACCAAAGGTTCCAGAGTTTCCCTAATTTTATCCCCAATATCAGCAAATTCTTTATCACTGTAATCTGTTCGATCGTTTTTAGGTTTTTCAAAGACGTATAAACCCGGATTAATACGCACCTTATCAACGTGTTTAGCCACCTCAAGAGCGATTTTCATGCCATTATGGTGAACATCAGCGACTAAAGGGACATATTGATAGGTTTTGATCAATTTTTCCTTAATTTCTCCCACTGCCTTAGCATGGGCAAGACTTGGCACTGTCACTCGTACAATTTCGCAACCAATTTCATGTAAACGACGAATAGCGTCAACAGAAGCAGATACATCGAGGGTATCTTCATTTATCATGGATTGCACTACTACGGGATTATTTCCGCCGATAGTAATGTTACCTATTTTAACAGGGCGAGTTTTACGGCGATGAATTGTACCATCAAAGAGATTCAGGCTAGGTAAGGGTTTATCTATAGTTTGCATATTTAATTAATTAGGAGTTAGGAGTTAGGAGTTAGGAGTTAGGAGTTAGGAGTTAGGAGTTAGGAGTTAGGAGTTAGGAGTTAGGAGTTAGGAGTTAGGAGTTAGGAGTTAGGAGTTAGGAGTTAGGAGTTAGGAGTTAAAAAATTCTCCCCAACACCCCAATAGCCTAATACCCCAACACTCCAATACTCTACCTATCGATCGACCGATCCCATAATTACGTCAATACTACCAAGGATTGCCATAATATCAGCAACCTTGACTCCTTTAAGAAGGTGAGGCAGAATTTGTAAATTATTAAAATCAGGGGCGCGGATTTTCCAACGCCAAGGGAAAACATCATCATTCCCCACAATAAACACCCCTAACTCGCCCTTACCACTTTCTAGGCGGACATAATGTTCACCTGCTGGAATTTTGAAGGTGGGGGCAACTTTTTTGGCAATGTATTGATACTCAAAGTTATTCCATTCGGATTTTTTGCCTTCTTGCAGTCTTTTGGCTTCTAAGTTTTCATAGGCACCACCGGGTAAACCTTTTAAGGCTTGACGGATGATTTTTACCGATTCGCGCATTTCTCTAATTCTAATGATATAACGGGCAAAACAATCACCTTCCGTTTCCCATTGCACATCCCAATCAAAATCATCGTAACATTCATAACGATCGACTTTACGCAGATCCCATTTTACCCCTGAACCACGCAACATAGGCCCTGATAAACCCCAGTTAATAGCTTGTTCTCTGGTAATAGTACCGATGCCTTCAATCCGTTTACGGAAAATAGGATTATTGGTGATTAACTTCTCATATTCATCCACTTTAGGTAAGAAATAATCGCAAAAATCTTCACACTTGTCCACCCAACCGTAAGGCAAATCAACGGCAACTCCTCCAATACGGAAATAGTTGTTATTAATTAAACGCATTCCTGAAGCGGATTCCCATAAATCATAAATCATCTCTCTTTCACGGAAAATATAGAAAAAGGGAGTTTGTGCGCCTACATCTGCTAAAAAAGGGCCAAGCCATAGTAAATGGTTAGCTATGCGGTTTAACTCTAACATGATGACTCGGATATATTGCGCCCGTTTGGGTAC
Organism: Geminocystis sp. NIES-3709; assembly: GCF_001548115.1. Taxonomy (GTDB): domain Bacteria; phylum Cyanobacteriota; class Cyanobacteriia; order Cyanobacteriales; family Cyanobacteriaceae; genus Geminocystis. The sequence continues at coordinate 2,363,959 of NZ_AP014821.1, forward strand.
TTGAATATCCGCTAATTTTTCTGGGGCGTTGACGGTAATGGCTTCGTTAAACATTCCTGCGGCATAATCCCAACGACTAACATAAGGTACATACATTACATTAGTTCGATTTTCAGCGATTTTTTCCATGCCTCGATGTAAATAACCAATGACGGGTTCACAATCTACCACATCTTCACCATCAAGGGTGACAATTAGCCTTAAAACCCCGTGCATGGAAGGATGATGAGGCCCCATATTGAGAACCATTGGTTCTGTTCTAGTTTCTATTTTAGCCATAAAGCTGATTTATTTATAGGGTTGAATGATTACTCTAAAACTTTGTTGGTTATTTAATTGATTCAATTTATTGCTATAATCTATCATAAAAGTCATAGTTGATTCAAGACACCATTAGAAGTGGTTTTACTCGATCGAGTTATGTAGAGGTTTGCTTATATAAAGCCCAATTTATCTAATTGTGGAGTTGATTGTGGGTGTAAATTTTAATAGTTCTTCGGCGGTGACAGAAGGTATTTTTTTAGATGGCGATTATTGTTTAGATCATAGTTCGATCGGTATTCCTGTTCATCCTTTACAATATAGAGCGATCGGAGTTATTCAAGGTATTTATGAACCATTAGAAAATACTTTAACTAAAGGTATTATAACCACTGCGGATAATTCTACTTTTGAGACTGTATTGTTAGGCAAAACCATTAGTGCAGTAAAAAATCATGTGGACTTAAATGAGGTGCAAAATTGGGTTGTTTATCCTCATATTGTACCAGAACTCGATCGAATTCATTTACAAGTAGCCGGTATTTTTGTGGTAAATAACACCAATAATAATTATTTACCGCCCAATTATTTTTCCATTAGAGGAGAAGTTATTTATTCTTCTAAAAAAGAGCAGAAAGTTATTGTTAAAATCTGTAAAAATGATAGTTTATCAAGTAAAAGAATTAGCTTTTTTAAACTAGAATTAACTGGAAAAATTCCCGATCATACTATCAAACATTTTTACTCTTTTAGTGTTTTTTTAGAAGGACAAAAACTAATAATTAAAAAATATATAGATTTAGGCTTAATTGCAGTTAATTTCTAATTTTATCGCCATTCTCTGAAAATTATAGGTAAAGAGGGGAAATAGTGATAATAATTGATTTAAAACTATAAAAAATTGATTTATTTCGATTGTTTATTACATTTAATACCTCTGATTTGTACAAATTTTGTCTGATTAACACCCTCAAAGGTTATTAATTAAAGTTTAATGTCAGGTTCGATTAAATAATTATAGTAGAATTTCTACCAAAGACCACTCATGACGCAAAATTTCATTGTAACTGATTATCGGAACTTGATATAAGATGTCAAACTCAAATTATTATCGATAAATTTTATTTGTTGTCAAAATAAATTAAAATTCGATTAAAATTTAAAATATAGGAGGTAAAGAGTTAATTAAGATGTTGGAAAATACTGAAATTAATTCATAGTAAGTATTTGTCTTTTATCTTCTGCTATATTATTGATACAAATTTTCTAGGAATTTTTACATTGACACCTACCGAATTAATAATTTTAATTAGTATTTTTCTGTTGACTAGTGTTATCGGTGTTGTAACAGGTAGTAACTCATTAATTACCGTACCTGTAATGCTTGAGTTCAATATATCTCCAGCAAATGCGATCGCAACTAATATGTTTGCATTAATATTCATGAGTGTTGGGGGTACAATTCCTTTCTTAAAAGGAGATTTGCTCAAACGCAAAGACTTATACTTATTAATCTTTTTGACTGTTATTGGTTCTATATTGGGGGCATTATTGGTGGTAATAATACCTTCAAAAACGATGCCTTTGCTTATCTCAATTTTCATGATTGCGGTGACAATTTTTTCTGTAGTAAATCGCAATAAAGGAGTCGAAAAAAAGGAAAAACCTTCCCCAAAAGCAGAAAAAATCGGTTATGGTTTAACTTTTGCGTTAGGTATTTATGGCGGATTTTTTAGCGGAGGTTATGTTACCACTCTTACCGCTTCTTTTGTTGCTTTTTTAAACATGACGTTTGTTGAAGCTGTAGCAGTGACAAAAGTTCTCAATATTTTTTCTTCATTGGTTGCGACTTCGATTTTTATGACTCAAGGATTTGTGGATTATAAATTAGGAATAATTTTAGGAATAACGATGTTTTTTGGGGCAATGATTGGGGCAAAATTTGCTTTAAAAATGAGTAATCTTTGGTTAAGAAGAATTTTTATTGTTACGGTAATTATTCTTGCTTTGAGAAATTTATTACAATGGTTAACTTAGAGTTAAAATCTAATAAACATTTCCCAAAATTTAAAATAAAATAAATTTTTATCGACAAATTATAAATAGATGAAACAATATTGGTGGTGGAATGAAAATCTAATTTATCTGTTAAAACGTCTATCTCAAGGACTTTTAACACTATTTTTAGCATCAATGCTCAGTTTTGCTATTATTCAATTGGCACCAGGTGATTACTTAGATAATCTTCGACAAAATCCGACGATTTCTCAAGAAACTATTGAGGAATTAAAAATTCGTTTTGGTTTAGATAAATCTCCTTTACAACAATATGGTTTGTGGCTTAAACAGGTTGTTACAAGGTTTGATTTTGGGGAAAGTTTTGTCTATTCTCGATCGGTTTCTAGTCTTATTTTAGAAAGGATTCCAGCTACTTTACTTCTCGCATTTTCTTCTCTAATTATTACATGGTCGATCGCTTTACCATTAGGAATTATTAGTGCGGTTAAACAAAACACTATTATCGATCGAATTTTGAGAGTAATTAGTTATTTTGGACAAGGATTTCCTAGTTTTATTACTGCTCTATTATTGTTAATTTTGGCTCAAAATTTAGCACCTATTTTTCCTGTTGGTGGTATGACAAGTATTAATCACGATGAATTGTCTTTTATGGGGAAAATAACAGATATAGGATGGCACATGATTTTACCCACTCTTGCCCTTAGTATAACAAGTTTCGCTGGATTACAACGGTTAACGAGAGGACAACTTTTAGATGTATTAAGACAAGATTATATTCAAACAGCAAGGGCGAAAGGTTTGCCAGAAAATCGTGTTTTATATGTTCATGCTTTACGCAATGCTATCAACCCTCTAATTACTTTAATTGGCTTTGAATTTGCTAGTTTATTAAGTGGTTCATTTATTGCCGAATATTTCTTTAATTGGCCTGGTTTAGGGCGATTAATATTACAAGCCGTACAATCTCAAGATTTATATTTAGTAATGGCTAGTTTGATGATGGGTGCGACGATGCTAATTATTGGTAATTTAATTGCTGACTTACTTTTGAAAGTTGTTGATCCTCGTATTCAATTAGAAAATCTCGATAGTTAAAAATTTAGAGATGTTAATTAATGATAAAAAAAATCTAACATATTATTACAATTGTTTATTCTATGTTTAATATTCGTTATTATATGTGTAGGAAAATAATTTGTTTTCTCGTTATAAATTAATTGTCGATTTCATTAAAAACTATTGTGAAAATTAGTGACTATTATGGATAATTATTCTTCTGCTAATTTACGTTTAATTAATTCTAATTCAGGACAAGAAAATCATTATATTCTCTCTACTAATAAGCCTAATTTAATAGGTCGATCGCCAGAATGTCAAGTAATTTTAAATCCTCAAGAATTTATTACGGTATCTCGTATTCATGCTCAAATAGAGTTTATATCTCAAGACGATCGAGGTTATTGGCAAATCACAGATAACTATACGACTAATGGCACTTTAATTAACGGAGAAAAAATTACTGATTCTTATATTTTAAAATCAGGCGATCGGATTATTTTAGGATTAAAAGGACCAGAATTTATTTTTGAAACTGAAATTGTAAATTCGATTTTAAATTCAACGGTTTTAGTAGAATTAACAGAAGAAGAAAGTACCATTTTAGAAATAGTAAAAGAAGAAGAAATAACGGAAGAATCGATCGAAGAAATTGAAGAACTAAATCAAGAGGATATTGAAGAAATTATAGAAGATAGTGAGGAGATAATAGAAGAATTAAAAATAGTTGAAGTACAAGAACAAAAAGAAGAAATTATCGAATCAAAACAAGTCGTAATTACTCCTACAGAAATTATTGTTAATATTCCTACCAATCAGGATAAATTGTTATCAAATATCGTTGAAGAAAATATTTTACCGACAGAAATTATTGACAATGTAACCAATAAAAATATTGAACAAACTAAAACGGAAATAATCAGCAATGAAAACATTCCCAATTTTTCTGTGGAAAATAAATTGGCTACTACTACTATTTGGAATTTATTTAATTTTCAGGAAATAACACATATTGAAGCAGAGCAAAATAGTATTCAATGTTTGGCTTTGAGTGATGATCAAAAAATGATTGTCAGTGGTGGAAATGATAACTTAGTTAAGTTATGGAATATCGAAGAAAGAGAAGAAATTGCCTCTTTTTCTGGTCATAAAATGGCAGTAAATGGAGTAAGTATTAGTCCTGATAATAAATTAATTGTTAGTGGTGGAAATGATAAATTAGTCAAGTTATGGAATATCGAAGACAGAAAAGAAATAGCCTCTTTTTCTAGTCATAAAATGGCAGTAAATGGAGTAAGTATTAGTTCTGATAATAAGTTAATTGCTAGTGGTAGTAGTGATAAATTAGTTAAGTTATGGAGTGTGGAAGATGAAAAAGAAATAGCTTCTTTTACTGGGCATAAAACAGAAATAAATACAGTTGTTTTTAATCATAATAATGAACTTATTGCCAGTAGCGGAGGAGATCAACTTATTAAACTGTGGAATATAAAAACTAAAGCAGAAGAAAAGACTGTCAAAGCAGAATTTAAGTTTCCCATTACAGGCTTATTTTTTCATCCAAATAATACCTCTATCATATGTATCAGTCAACAAGATCAAAAAGTTTCTTTAATTGATTTAGACAGTGAATTAGAATTATTTAGTTTTCATATTCCCTCTAAACTTTCTGATTTAAAATTTATTAGTATGAATGGTAGTTTTTTTCTTAGTATTAAAGACAATAAAATGCTGATCAATCAGTTAAATTAGATTCTCTTGAAAAAGTACTTTTTCCCTTTTTTCATTCAGTAACTTTTTGTATTCACCAAATTTATCCGAAACCATTCTAATTCTCTAGTTTGCGAATGGTAACGCCAACGAATTAAATTTGCAGAAGAACCTATTTGTAAACATGGTAAATCGATCGCCTTACGAGGTGCATCTGTGACAAGGGAGATTGCTTGTTCTATATTACAAATATCCCATTTTACAAGGTTTTGAGCTCCCACAAAAAGAGGTAAAGTAGTGCCAGATAAAGTTCCATCGGGTAATCTAGCAGTACCATTTATGACTTCAATAGTTCGATCGTCCCAAGGGTAAACCCCATCCCTCAAACCAATAGGAGATAAAGCATCACTAACTAAAAAAATACCTTCGTCATAATTACTAGCCCTCAAAATAAGGTTTAACATAGTGGGATTAACATGATTACCGTCAGCAATTAAACCACAATAAACCTTCGGATTAATAATAGCTTCCCCTAATAACCCCGGTTGACGATGATGCAAATTTGGCATAGCATTAAAAGCATGAGTAACCATTGATGCACCTTGACTAAAAGCTCGTTTTGCTTGTTCTGCTGTTGCTTGAGAATGTCCTAAACTAACTATAATCTCGATCGAGTTTAAATAGGGAATAACCTCCTCTGATTGCTCTAATTCAGGGGCTAGAGTCATAATTTTAATAATATGGGAATATTCTCCTAAAACTTCTTTAACATTATCCAAAGTCAACGGTAATAAATGTTGTTCAGGATGTGCACCTCTTTTATCATAATTTAAAAAAGGGCCTTCTAAATGAACCCCAATAATTTCTGCCTGTTGAGGTTTTTTTTCTAAATTCATAAACTCATGAATAATCCTTAAAGATTGATGAATTTTATCGACTGAAGTAGTAACAATTGTTGGTAAAAATTGATCAACTCCTACCCCCCATAAATAAGCACAAATATCATGAAGTTTAGGAATATCATCGATCGACAAATCAGGAAAAGCTAACCCTAATCCCCCATTAATTTGTAAATCAACTCCCCCTAAAGAAAGCCAATCTCCTTGTAAATCTAAGTCTCCTTGAAGACATAAATAACTGTCTTGGATTTTTGTAATTACATTATTTTCAATGGTTATAGTTTGTAGATTTTTATAACCAATCAATCTTGCATTAGTGATAATTTTAGTAGTAATTTCCTTCAAACTCATAACTCGATCGTGTTTAATTTACAATATTTTAATTATAAAGAAAGTCAACATATTTTAATTAAAGCGATTAGCTTTTAGGTGTTAGCTGTTAGCCTTTTTTCCATTAAAGAATAAGTAATCAATTACTAATGTTAGCCAGAAATTTAACTTCACAATAGCTGATAACTAATTGCTAATTGCTAATTAAACATAATTATTTCACACGAATCATATAGAATTGCTATATTAACTATTCAAGGATGCAAGATCTGAGTATAATTAGAAGTGTTGACCTGCTGAGATATTCAAGAGGAATAAATCAATGATCGAGATGAGGGTGGCGGCTATTGCTTTAGATGCGGTAACTCGTAGTCCTATTGTTTTGTTAAAGGATGCCACTGAGCGTCGTGCCTTACCTATCTATATAGGACAAGATCAAGCTAGATCTATTATAGGAGCATTAGAGCAACAAGCAACACCAAGACCGATTACCCATGATTTAATGGTCAATATTTTTACTGCATGGAATTTAAAGTTAGACAAAGTTATTATTAGTTCTCTACAAGATAATACTTTTTATGCTGTTTTGTGTTTAAAAATGGGTAAAAGAGAAAAAAATATCGATTGTCGTCCGAGTGATGCGATCGCCCTTGCCATTAGGACAGGTTGTCCTATTTGGGTGATGGAAGAAGTAGTATTAGATGCTTCTATACCAGTAGATAGAGAAGCCGATGAAGAAGAAAGGGAAGCATTTAAAGATTTTGTTGCTAATTTGAGTCCTGAAGAATTAATCCGTCGCACTAGAAAAGCAGGAGAAGATTAAGACAATGTTCAGGATGCAAGAAAATAATAACTAAGAGAGAATAGATAAGATAAAACCGTTAATTTTTAATTCTTAATTGTCTTATTGATTCAAATAAAATTACTGACACACTAACAGATAAATTTAAACTACGAACAGAAGGACTTGCCATTGTAATAAAACAAGTTAAATCACATTGTTGTAAAACTTCTGGAGGTAAACCGTCAGTCTCGCTGCCAAATAAAAGCCAATCATCAGACTGAAATTGACACTCCAGATAATTTTGTTTTCCCCTAACACTTAAACCGATTAATCTTCCTCCTTTTTCTCTGGCAGTTTGAATGAAACTCTCTATATTCTGATGATAAGTTAGTTTAACATGAGGCCAATAGTCTAAACCTGCCCTTTTTAAATAACGATCGCTAATCTCAAATCCTAAAGGTGCAACAAGATGTAGTTCCGTTTCTGTAGCGGCACAAGTTCGGGCAATATTTCCTGTATTGGGAGGTATTTGAGGATGTACTAAAACAATTCTAGCCATGATTTTCGATATTATGAATTATAAATATTTCTGCAATGAATTTTTTATTTTAAATCGCTTTGTTGTATAAATTCAAAATCTGGATGGATTTTATAGCTCACTCAGGTTAATTAATGGTCATCTTGTAGATAAAATATTAAATATTAATCGATGTCGATCGACTTATACTAATCTTTATCGGAAGTATTCATGAGTAAGAAATTTAATTCCAAAGTATATGTAACCTTAAGACCTTCAGTATTAGATCCAGCTGGTACAGCAGTAGAATCAGGATTACATCAATTGGGTTATCAAGGAGTAGAAAACGTCAGAATCGGAAAATATATTGAATTAACCGTCTGTGCCGAAAATCAAGAGTCCGCCGATAAACAGATACATCAAATGTGTGATCAACTTTTAGCTAATCCCGTCATCGAAAATTATTCCTTTGATTTAATACCCCTTCAAGAAGAAACTTGATCGAAGATAATAGGTTTGACATAAGCTCATTTTAAACAGTATAAAAGACGAGAAGATAATTAATTGCTGAAAGTTGACAATTTATAGTTCATTATTTATTATTTATTATGAAATTTGGTGTAGTGGTATTTCCCGGCTCAAATTGCGATCGAGATATAGCAATGGTTACAGAAGGAATCTTAAGTCAACCGACTCGTATGGTATGGCATCAAGAAACAGATATTGATGATTTAGATATAGTAGTTATTCCGGGAGGATTTAGTTACGGTGATTATCTTCGTTGTGGCTCGATCGCACGTTTTTCTCCCATCATGAAGAGTATAGTTCAACACGCAGAAAAAGGCAAATTAGTCTTAGGAATTTGTAACGGATTTCAAGTTTTAACGGAAGTCGGTTTATTGCCCGGTGCTTTAACCCGTAATCGAGATTTACACTTTATTTGTGATCAAATTCCCGTTAGAGTAGAACATAATAACTCCCTTTGGACAAAAGGTTATCAATCAGAGGAAGTAGTTTGTTTTCCTATCGCCCACGGAGAAGGTAATTACTACGCTAATGAAGACACTCTTAAAGAATTAGAAGATAATGGACAAATATTATTTCGTTATTGTGGTGAAAAAGGTGAAATAAATCCTGAAAATAATCCTAACGGTTCTTGTAAAAATATAGCAGGAATTACTAACAAAAAAGGGAATGTTTTAGGGATGATGCCACACCCAGAAAGAGCTAGTGATACAGCGTTAGGATTTACTGATGGAAAAATCTTATTTGCTGCGTTATTATAAACTCAAATAGACAGAAGTTTAGGAATAGAGTTATAGAAAAAAGTTAATAGATAGAAATTTTATTAGTTGTTAGTAATAAAAAACTTGTTAAGTAGTTGGTCTTAATTTAAGCAATTAATTTATTATTATTTATTCTTAATTACCAATTGACAATTGATCCATTCGAGGTTTAAACCGTCCCCTTTTTTAGGGAAAAAATAAAAGATTTCCATTTTTTATTCAATCCTTTTCCTTAAAGGGAGAGGCAACTGTTAATTGTACATTGTTAAATGACTATCTTACCCCCATAAACTTGTGAGTTTGTAAACTCAAACGCCATTCCGGATGATCGAGAATATAGTTAAAAATTAACTCTTGGCTAAGAGGATTATCCCATTGAGGCTGTAAATATTTAGGAATATTATTAGGAATTTTTTTAGCTTCTAATTCAGCAAAAATAAAGTCATTGTTATTATCAATAATAATCTTTAGTTCTCCCACTCGATCGTAAATACTATTATGGATTTTTTTGTAAGGTTTAGGGGAAAAAGTTACCCAATCAAAATCTCCTGTAAAATGATGACTTCCTGAAGTTTCTAAATGAGTTTTATACCCTTTTTTTTTGAGAATATTTGTTAAAGGTAAAAGATCATGTAATAAAGGTTCTCCACCAGTAATAATAATATGTTTAGTATTAATATTTTCAAGATTATCAACAATATTTTGCACAGTAAATAAAGGATATTTTTTCATCGACCAAGTTTCTTTTTGATCACACCAAGGACAAAAAACATCACATCCAGCTAAACGAATAAAAAACGCATTCACTCCACTCCAAAATCCTTCTCCTTGAATAGAGTGAAACATCTCAACAAGGGGATATTCGTAATCTAAATTTAAAGAATAATCAACTTTATTTTGACTTAATAACATTTAGCACACATCGAGAAAATGAAACGATCTATAAACTTTTTCTATTTTAGCCAATCGTTACAAAATAAGGAAATTCAACTATGATATTTTGTTTTTTTTGCTCGATCGAAATCTTTGGTACAATTAATCATTATATACCTATAAAGTCATGAAAATGTTCAAAAAGAATAATTGTAATTTTATAAAAATCATCATAGCACTTTTATTGACACTAATGATCGATTTAATAATCTGTGATCAAAGTTTTGCCGATGTTATTAAACAAATCGAAGAACAAGGACAAATATTATATCAAGTCCGAAATCGCTTAACTGACAATGAAGGGAATAATTGGCAAATCATCCTATTTAAAAGACTTAAAGAAGGAAAAACTACTGAAGTTGATTTAAGGTTGGTAGGGTTTCCTGATGCCGTGAAATTTAATCATCCTCAAGATTTAACTCTTTCCACTGTCAAAGGCGAACAGATAAAAGCTCATGATCAATTTGCAGAAAAAGCACCAGCAGACAATGTAGGACAATATGACCTTCAGAAAATTTTATCACGATCGATCGACGAAAAATCAATCACTTTACTACTGCCCGTCAAAGAAAAATCTTTAGCTCTTAAAATACCTTATCCCATACTATTGGAATGGCAGGAAATTGCAAATCCATAAGTCAAGGTGATTCATGATCAAATGTTAACTTTTACTTGGCATTTGTTACAAAACTTAATAGAATATAAGAAGATTCACTAAGTATAAATTACTATTCGTCATGATTAGTTCAGAATTTCCTTGGCTTACAGCAATTATTCTATTTCCCTTAATAAGTGCCTTTGCTATTCCTCTCATTCCCGATAAATATGGCAAAAACATCAGAAATTATGCTCTTATCATTGCTTTAACTAATTTTTCCTTAATTGTTTACGGTTTTTGGGAAAATTACTCTATCAAAAATGCAGGTTTTCAGTTACAAGAATCCTATGGTTGGTTTCCTCAAATCGGTTTAAATTGGGCGTTAGCCGTTGATGGTTTATCGATGCCTTTAATCGTATTATCAGGGTTAATCTCTACCCTCGCAATTCTTGCCTCATGGCAAGTCAAACACAAATCAAAATTATATTTTTTCTTATTATTAGTTTTATATAGTGCTCAAATTGGTGTCTTCGCAGCACAAGATTTATTTTTATTTTTCATCATGTGGGAATTAGAATTAGTTCCTGTTTATTTATTAATATCTATATGGGGTGGAAAAAAACGTCTTTACGCCGCCACAAAATTTATTCTTTATACTGCTTTAGCTTCTATTTTTATCCTCGTTGCTGGTTTTGCTATGGCATTTTATGGAGATCATTTCACATTAAATATCGCAGAATTGGGCATGAAAAATTATCCCATTGCCTTAGAAACTTTAGCTTATGTGGGATTCTTAATTGCTTTCGGTGTAAAACTACCTATTTTTCCATTCCATACATGGCTACCAGATGCTCATAGCGAAGCTTCAACCCCTGTATCAATGATTTTAGCTGGAGTTTTGTTGAAAATGGGAGGATATGGCTTAATTCGCTTCAATATGGAGCTTTTGCCTGATGCACATATAAAATTTGCTCCCCTTTTAATTACCTTAGGAGTTATTAACATAGTTTATGGTGCATTTACTGCCTTCGGACAAACTAATCTTAAACGTCGTCTAGCTTCTTCTTCCATTTCTCACATGGGATTTGTATTAATTGGTATCGCTTCTTTTACGGATTTAGGGTTAAATGGTGCGATGTTGCAGATGTTATCTCATGGTTTAATTGCCGCCGCTTTATTCTTCCTTTCTGGTGTGACTTACGAAAGAACTCATACTCTAATGATGGATGAAATGGGAGGCATGGCAAAGATCATGCCTAAAACTTTTGCTTTATTCACCGCCGTTTCTATGGCTTCTTTAGCTTTACCCGGTATGAGTGGTTTTGTCAGCGAGTTAAGTATTTTCTTAGGAGTGGCACAGAGTGATGCTTATAGTTCAACTTTTAAAATTGTTATCCTATTTTTAGCCGGAGTTGGCTTAATTTTAACCCCTATTTATTTACTTTCCATGTTAAGAGTGGTTTTCTACGGTAAACAAGAAACTGGTTTACAATTAGAAGGTTTTTCTTTTGACGCTAAACCTCGTGAACTTTTCATTACGGCTTGTTTAATCTTACCCATTATTGCCATCGGTTTATATCCTAAAATTGCCATGGATAGTTATGATATTAAAACTGTGGAAATAGCGAGTAAAGTTCGATCGTCTTTTGAGGTTATTGTACTAAACTCCGATGTATCTTCTCACGCTAATTTTACCCTTGCAGAATTAGAATTAAATAACAAAGTAGCAAAATAAATAAAATTATACTCGATCGATAGTTTAGTCAAGGACATAAAAATTTATTTCCTCACAATAGCTGAAATCATTTTAAAATTAACTTCGATCGATATAATCAAATAAGTTATTATATTTTCTATTTATTAGCTATCAAATAAACTTTGTTTTTCTACGATCGCTTTTTGTAAAAATTTTTGATAAACTAACTCTCTAAAGATTTCTAAATCTTTGCCCCAAGAATTAATTATTCCGATCATTTTGTTTGTACGAGTTTCTCCAGTTAATTCTGTAAGAGTATAATTAAAACTACCTGCAAATAAAACCGCAGAAATAACCGCTTCATTTGGCTGTTGTAATTTAGCAGGATTAATATTAAGAACTAACTGACATTGATCTAATTGATAAAATAAATTTAATGATGCTTGGGGAGTCAAATTGCCAAAATTACGCCATTGCCCTTCGTTTAATAACTGATTATTGATATAATTTTTGCCACCGTCTTCTTCTTGGATAAATGGGACAATAATTTTAGGGCTAATACTAATACCCTGATATTCAGCATTCGACATTTTACTGATATATTTTTGAGCTACATTTGCAAACTCAAGGGTTTTGGAATCTTTATTTGCTAATCCTTCTACAAAACTAATTGTATTGGGTTGAGCAATAATATTAACTCCATTTTTGAAACTTACTTGTGATCCACGAGGGTTTACCACTGGTTGTCGAGCTAATTCCCAATCAAGAGGTACAATACCACTCATGGTTAAAAGATCATAAGTTAATAGAGTCGGATTAAAGTTTTTGATTACTAAACTAATTGTTAATTCTTCAATGTCATTTAACATTGGGGTTTGCTGAGATTCGTTGGGAATTTGTGCTTTTGAAGCCATTGATAATATCGAAATATTTTAATAATTGTCAATACTTTAAGATTAACTTATTTTTTCCTTCTAGTCACGATCGTTTTCTAGTATTCATAAACTTAAGAATCCTTGAAAAAAAATCCTCATAAATGTTACGATGCTTAATAATTCTGAAAATTACCCTTCCTATTAACCAATCATGTTACTAAACAAGTTTGACAATATCGGCGAAAAAACTATCAATAAAATTGCGGAAATGGCTTTTAAAAGCCAAATTAAAGATGCTCAACATTTGAGTGTACAAGTGAAAACTGATCCGCAAAAATTAGCTAAAGGAGTTTTAGAGTCTTTAGATATTGACGGTTATGGTTTAGTGATGCAAAAAAACTTCAGATTAGAAAAAATGAGGATTACGTTAAATAATATTGCCGTTAGTCCTTTTAAGGCTTTGATGGGGAATGTACAATTAACTCAACCCAGTGAAGGTGATGCGTGTATTATCCTCAATGAAAAAGACATCGAAACGGCTTTAAATATTGATAATCTTAATCAAAAGTTGCAAAAATATGATATTTTTTATCAAAATCGTCCGGTAGGAGTAACGTTTTTTCGAGTTGATTGTCGTATTTTAGGGGATGGAAGGGTTGCCATTAAAGCAAAATTGAAAATTTCAGAAACTAATTCGATCGAAAGTGTGTGTTTAGTAATTAAACCTCGTATTTGTACTCATGGTCAAAGTATTTTAATGGATGAAGTGGAATGTACTCAAGGACAACAATTTTCATCTATCTTAACTGATGCCATCTTAGAAGAATCAACCAAAATCTTTAACCTAGATAGTTTATTAATGGATGGAATTTCCTTTAAAATGAATTATATTTCTATGGAAGAGGGAAAATTTAATGTTTTGGCGATCGCAGGTATCACTCATCTACCAAAAGTTTAACTATACTTAGCACTGGAATAATTTGATATTGATGAAAATGATACTAGGATACTGAAGAAATTTTGTTTTTTTTCCGAGAGCTATACTATTACATTAGATTATGACATCAGTCACTATAATATTAGATTTCTTTAAGAAATCATAGTTTAGGATGTTGAGTGTAAAATTTATTATTTATGTAATTTTTTTTATTCTCTAATTTATTTTTATTTTACAACAGATCTTTTTAACTGCGTTTTAGGTTATTTAATCAAAATTTAACACCCATAAAATTAAATTTCTCAATAAAAAGTAATAGTAAAGAAAGATATAATAAAAATATAATTTTGTATATAACTATCACACTGTCCCCCGATTAGGCATAAATTAGATAATAAATATAGTGCATAGTATAAAAACATAATCTCTTGTTTAATCGATGTTCTCAAAATGACATACATTTTATGGCTAATTATAATCCCAGAAACTTTCTTATTTTGGCAGTAGATGATAATTCTATTAATCGTATTTTACTGGAGAAACTTCTAAAAAAAGAAGGATATAAAATTTCAATTTTGAGTACGAGCGAAGATGTTATGCCTTATCTAGTAAAAATGACTCCAGATCTTATTTTATTGGATTTGATGATGCCTAACATTAATGGTTTAGAACTTTGTGAAAGAATTAAACTCAATCCTAACTTTCAAGAAATCCCCGTTATTTTTATTACTGCGAGTGATGAAAAACAAGATTTGCTAAAGGCTTTCGATTTAGGAGCAGTAGATTACATTACAAAACCTTTTCATAATCAAGAATTATTAGCGAGAATTAAAAATCATTTAGAATTAAAATTTACAAGGGATGAGTTAAAAAAAGCATTAGTAGAATTAGAAAAATTAGCTAAAACCGATGATTTAACTGGTATTTCAAACCGTCGTCATTTTATTTCTTTAGCAGAAAGAGAATTTAATTTAGCAAGAAGACAAAAAAGATCTTTTTCTTTACTGATTTTAGATATTGATTATTTTAAAAAAATTAATGACACCTATGGTCATCCAGTCGGAGATTTAGTTATTCAATTCGTGGCACAACAATGTGTTTTATGTATCAGAAAAGAAGATTTATGTGCTAGATGGGGAGGGGAGGAGTTTATCATTTTTCTTTCGGAAACTAACTTAGAAGATGCTGTATTGGTAGCTAATCGAATTAGGACAAATATTTATAATGAAATTATTGATATAGATTCTTATAAAATCAGTTTAACTGTGAGTATTGGAGTTTCTGTTTACAAATCTGATGATACCAGTGTTAGTCAGGCTATTTCTAGGAGTGATATGGCATTATATCAAGCAAAAAATAGTGGTAGAAATCGTGTTGTCGATCAAGATGGTATTTTATATGAAGATAAGGGCTAAAGCCCTTTTTAAGAGGGGAAAAATTAATTAACAATTTAAACAGCTAAACGTTTTTGTAAGCTATCATGAGCGAATAATTGAGCCTCTACTTGTTCACAAATGCGATGATAGGTGATTAAATGTATTTCTTGAACGTAGGGAGTATGTTTTTCTTTTACGAAAAGAGGATAATCAATTAAACTATTCATCATTCCTCCATCATTTCCTGCCATGCCAATGGTTATCATTCCTTTTTCCTTGGCTGCTTTTAAAGCAAGAATAATATTACGAGATCTTCCAGATGTAGATAATGCCCAAAGGATGTCCCCTGCTTTGCCAAAACATTGTACTTGACGAGCAAAAATTGTTTCAAATTCATGATCATTACTCCAAGCTGTTAAGGTTGCAGGATTTGTCCCTAATGCGATCGCAGGTAAACCAGGTCGATCGATTTGAAAACGTCCGACAAATTCTGCTGCAATATGTTGTGCATCGGCGGCTGAACCTCCATTACCACAAATTAAAAGAGTATGCCCTGACTGAAAATGAGAAGCAACTACTTTACTCACTTGATCTATCGATCGACAATACTTTTGGTCTAAGGCCTCTTGTAATGATTTTAAACGTTCTTGTACCCAATAATTCAATGGTTTTTCTCCTCACCCTTGATAATTACAGAAATTCTACACTAATTTCCATCTTAATTTTTAATAGTTTAACTATAGCAGTCCTAAATCACTTATGGAAAATCAACTAATATTCGAGTAACCTAAGACTTATCTAAATTTATTGAGAATAAGATAACAAACAAAAAATAATAGTTTAACAGATTCTGATCAACCTAAAATTTACAATTTATAGATAAAGATACTTTCAGAATTGTTGGCTATTATTGGCACTTTACAAATAATTTAGAGTCACTACAGCATTTAATTTTAATCTCCGTAGTTAATTGTCAACTATCACTATTAATAATTTCTAACTGCAAACTTGGGAAACTAAAGCCATAACATCACTGCGACTAAGTTTTGGTTTTCCTAAAATAAGAACTTCTAAAGTCGCATGGGCAAGAGTTAAAGGTATTTGACAAAATTGTAAAGCAGGTCCTTTGGGTAATGATTTAGTATAAGAATCCGCTAAACTAAGATTATAACGAGCGTATTTGTGCATATCATCCAATTGCCAACCTTCAGGGAAAAAACTAACTCCTCTCATTTTATCTTCTCGATAGTTGCGAAGAATATTAACGGCTTGTAAACCCCTACCAAAACCAATAGCCTCCTCTCGATTTGTTTGGGTGTTGTCATACCATCCCCATAAATCTGATAACAGTAAACCCACTGCACCAGCAACACTAAAAGTGTATTGATCTAAATTAGATTTTGTTTTGATTGTCCAATTATTTTCTGCCCAATAAGCCATTCTATCTGCCATCGCCGCCGTTGCATCCCAAATTCTCGAAGCAATACTTGGCGGTGCTAATAATGCCCATTCCCCAAAGCGATAACTAACGTCAGGTATTAAGTTTTGATAAGATTTAACTGCTTCCGTCATTTCCTCACGAGTAATATTTTCATGTCCTGATTGTAATGCTAAACTAATTTCTTTCAAAATTTTTACTTTAAGCTGATTGTCAATACCTGGATGATCTTCGATTTCATCGATCGCTCTCATACAAAGGTAAGCAGATGTAACAGCTTCTTGAAGACCATCGGGTAAACGACTAATTGGAATATAGAAGGTGCGACTGGTTTCCTTGAGAGTTTTTAAGGCATCTTTCTTCAAATTCATTGATATTCACTCCTCACGCCCATTAAACGGGATAATACTAACACTGTTTAGGTAATCTTAACTGAATCTTCTCTAAATAGAATGAAAAATTTTTCTGACCTAGTGGGTGATTATTTCCCCAATTTTGGTTTTAGATAAGAAATTGAAGACCATTTTACAACAAATAAACAAATAAAAATGAATCAATAAAAGACTTTTTTTTTAAGTTGTGGTATAGTGAAATTGTCCTGACTTTATCAAGAGTAATAGCAACGTGAAAAAAATTGTCATTCTCGGTGGTGGATTTGGAGGGCTTTATACCGCTTTACGATTAATCGATTTGAATTGGACACAACAACCCCAAATTACTATTATTGATAAAAACGATCGTTTTGTTTTTTCTCCATTACTTTATGAATTAGTTACAGAGGAAATACAAAGTTGGGAAATAGCACCCTCTTATACTGATTTATTAGCTAATACTCCTATTCAATATCTTCAAGATGCTGTCACAGATATTGATGTTAATGCACAAAAAGTTATTTTAACTGGTTCTAGTTTGAATTATGATCGTTTGGTGATAGCCTTGGGCGGCACAACTCCTGATGAGATGGTAAAAGGAGCAAAAGACTATGGTATTCCTTTTCGTACTTTAGAAAATGCTTATACCTTGAAAGAAAAACTGAGAATGTTAGAAAATTCTGACAAAGAATTTATTAGAGTAGCAATAATAGGTGGGGGTTATAGTGGTATTGAATTAGCTTTAAAAATAGCTGATCGTTTAGGTAATCGTGGTAAAATTAGGATTATAGATCGTGGTAATGATATTCTCTCCAAATCATCAGAATTTAATCAAAAAACTGCTAAAAAAGCCTTAAACGATCGAAAAATCTGGTTAGACTTGGAAACGAAAATAGTGGAAATAGAAAAAGATCAAATTACGATCGAATATAAAAATAAAATAGACACTATTCCCGTTGATGCAGTAATGTGGACAGTTGGTACAAAACCAATAAAACTCATTAATCAATTATCCTTGCCCCAAAATTCTCAAGGTAAAATTGACATCAATTCAGAATTACAGGTAAAACAACATCCCGAAATTTTTGCGATCGGAGACTTAGTAGAATGCTATGATCAAGATGGAAAAATCTTACCAGCAACCGCACAAGTAGCCTTTCAACAATCTGATTATTGTGCATGGAATATCTGGGCAAGTATAGAAGAAAAACCTTTGTTACCCTTTCAATATCAACCCCTAGGAGAAATGTTAGCTTTGGGAACACAAAATGCCACCTTAAGCGGTTTTGGAATATACTTAAATGGTAACATTGCCTACTTAGCAAGACGTTTAATTTATCTCTATCGTTTGCCAACTTTTGAACATAAATTAGCCGTTGGTTTAAATTGGATAACTTCTCCCATTGCCTCTCTGATTAATTAAGTATTTCACTAGCTTTTTGGATGTACTTCTCAAATTCTAATTGATCCTCAGTACTCATGTTAATAGTATTAACGTAAGTTGCTAGTTATTATAAAAAGGAACTTTCTAAAGTGTATGCAAAAATAAACGATGATACTTTGAGTAAAAATCCTTGAAAAGTTACTGCATGGATATTTTTTGGGAATTTTCTGGTAATTCTACTGAAAACTGTTTCGATAAAATGACGGCTTGTTTGCTTAATGTAATGAACCCATTTACTATCTTCTCTTTTCGATTTCTTTTTTCTGATTATCTCTAAGGAAATTTTTTCTAATTCTGCCAATTGATCTTCCATTTCGTAATCATTAAATGCTTTATCTGCATAGATTTCACTCCCCGGAGGAAGGTTTAATGGTAATAAATTCAAGCCACTAACATCATGACTACTTCCCGGTATAAACACCCATTCCACAGGTATTCCTTCTTTTGTACTGAGTAAATGTATTCTTACACCATAAAAGTAAAGTTTTTTTGAAGCTATGTAGCCTCTATAATCTTCTGAATTAATCAACCGACAACGAGCAATTCTGATATTGTTGCAAACAGGTACAGGAAAAGAATCCAGTAGATATTCCATCGAGTCGTTGAGATTTTTAAAGATTATTCCTATTTGTTGTTGAAGATCATATTGGGTGGAATACTTTAAATGCCTCCAAATCATTAATTTTTGGTTTTGGACCACGATGATAATTTGTCTTTGGAATAACACTACCTGTTTCTTGTTTTTGTTTTAGCCAAAGATAAAGAGTATTACGACTAAATTCTAGTGTTTTTCCTCTTTCTCATGCTCGACAATACATCATCCCGGGAAGTTGAGTTATTAAACCATCTAACTCCAGTTGTAGAAGAATTCCTGAAACTTCTCCACTATTTAATTGACTCTTATCAACAATAACATCAAAAAGAGTGGGGTTGACTTCGATCGAGTCATAAACTAATTTAAAACTAGAAGATAAACGAGGTTCTTTGGGTGTTTTTTCTGGTAGAGAAGGGGAAGATACGGGAAATAAAGATAATTGTTGTCCTTGATCTAAACTTGGTATTATCCCTAAACTAGATAACAACTCCTCTTCATTGATAATAATTTCTGCTCCATTATGAATTAACCTTAAACATCCTCTAGCTTGAACATTATCAGGGCTATTAGGTAATGTATAAACATCTCGATTAAACTCATTAGCATAACGTGCGGTAATCAATGCTCCCGATTTTTCTGGCGCTTCCATAACCAATACCGCTCGACACAATCCTGCAACAATACGATTACGAGCAGGAAAATTACCCCTTTCTGGTTGACTTCCATACTCATATTCTGTCATAATTAACCCTTTTTCCGCAATTTCTGCCATTAATTGACGATTATTGGAAGGATACGCTCGATCGAGTCCATTTCCTAGTACTGCAATAGTTCTACCTCCACCATCTAAACAACCACGATGTGCCACTGTATCGATACCTTCTGCTAACCCAGATACCACCGTAAAACCATTTTTTCCTAAAGCCTTACTAATATTATATGTCCATTTTTTTCCATGTTCTGTGGGCTTTCTTGTACCCACAATGCCAATTAAAGGAGTTATACCTTGATTTTCCGATAAATTTACTTGTCCTAAATAATATAAAATCGAGGGAGGACTAGGAATTTCCAGTAATAATTTAGGATACTCTAATTCAATAACCGTCCAAAATTTAGGATTTTTTTCTATATGTTTTAAGTATAGTTTTTCCGGCTCAATTTTTCTTTTTTCTTCTTGAATTAAATTACATAGTTTTTTGCCAATACCATCAATCAGCATTAATTCTTGTGATGAAGCTGTCCAAGCCTGTTCTAAATTGCCAAAATAATCATATATTTTCTTTAAAGATACTACTCCAACCCCTTTAATTTTTGACCATGCTAACCAATAAATTTTTTCTGTATCTTGAATCATGATAAATAATATAATACAGTTGACAATTCTCAATTCTCTTAGTTAATTCCACAGTCCATAATTCGAGAAATCAGAGTATAAATTCCTCTTTCTAATAACCCCGACATGGCAACACTGGGTAAATGTCCTTGAGGTGCTTTAATAGTATAAATTAAATAGTCTTGAAATAACCAAATTCCGTTCATGCGCCATCCAAGACGATCGCCAACAGTTTCCCATATTTTCTTATCGTAACTTCTTTTTCCTCCTAAACTCAGATAAATTCTTTTTTGTACAGAAAAACCAAATTTACCGTTACTATATTGAAGCCAAAGTCGATCGAGGGTTTGTAAATCTTTAGCAGGAAAAGTACTCATAGAATTTCGATCAATCCAACCGGAAGCCTCTTTATTGACTGCTTTAAGCATGATTCTATGGGTTTCTTCATCAGCTTTGCGCCATGCTTGACTACTCAACAATTCTTCTAATCGACTATAATCAATACCCACCTCCGATAAAGAAGAAGATTGAGATTCCAATACAGTTTCAGGATTAGCCATTTCTGTAGGGATAGAAGACTCCTCCTCATAATAATTATTAAAAACTTGCTCATCACCTAAAGAAGAAGTGGTTTGTGATTGGGTAGGAGGTGAAGCAATGGGAGGATTATGGTGAAATCTGTTGGGGGAAAGAGGATCATAGGTTTCTGTTTCCATGGGTGTTGCCCTAGAGGTTTTGACTACTCGTCTAACCTTTTTAGTTGTAGGAACAGGAGGTACAGCCATCACGGGCATTTTTTTTGAAGTAGCCACCGCAGGAGGAGTAGCTGCAGTTGTAACAGGAGAAGAAAGGACAATTTCTCTATTTTCTGTTAGCATACTTAACCATTCAGCGATCGATTCTGGACGATCATCCGAATGTAACTCCATTCCTTTCAAAATAGCTAAATTTGTTCGATCGCTAATCTTCGGATTATGTTGTTGAGGAGGAATTAAATTAATACCCTGATTGCGAAACTGAGCCGGAAAAGGTATTTGTAAAGTCAAAGAATAATATAAAGTAGCGGCCAAAGCATACACATCTGTATAAGCTCCCCTTTTGGCATTTCGAGAATATTGTTCTAAAGGAGCGAAACCTTCTGTTCGAGAATTGGTATGAATTTGGGTTTTATCCTCAATAAAATCTCTTGCCAATCCAAAATCAATCAATACAGCTTCATTATTTTGACTGCGACGCATAATATTAGCCGGTTTCACATCTCGGTGTAAAATACCCCGTTGATGAATATAACTTAATGCACTTCCCACCTGATAAATATAACGAATCGCTTCAACTTCTTCAAAACCACCCTTTTGTTTAACTAAACTTTCTAAATTTCCTCCATCAATATATTCCATCACCATACACCACAACTCACCTTCTTGACAGACATCATCTACTTGAATTACATGAGCATGACTACATTTAGCTAAACGAAAAGCCTCTTGAATAAATCTTTCTTGATGTTTTTTAAAGTCTGGTTGAGCTTGAATAGTAGCATTAAGAGTTTTGACGGCGACAATATTTCCCATTTGAAGATCTTTGGCACGATAAGTAATACCAGCACCTCCTGCCCCTAAAACCTTATCAATCACATATTTTCCTTTTTGAATAATCTGCCCAGTTTTCCAATAACTCATAGTGACTATCGATTCTGATGATGATCTGTCTTATCTATTATTTTAGTGGATTTGATGCTAAATCTTTTTTTGTGTTAAGGATCATCTAAATTTTAGAATAGTTCTTTAACAAAAACTTGAAAACAACTATCATCATTAATAATATGGTTTAAAGCGGATCTCATTAAATCAACACCATAACGATCGTTAGCTAAATTATCTTTTGTAAAAACTACCTCTAATTTTTCCATTAATTTAAGAGTATTTTCTTCACCATACTTATCGATCAAACTCTCTGCAAATTTCTCCATAATTTTATCGTCAGTGATCATTCCCGTATTTTCAAAAGATTGACACATATAGTCACCAAATAAAGTACCCACTTCTGACGAGGAAGGTAAATTTTGTGCTTGAGCTAAATTGCCGAAATTTAATGATAAAAATGCACCTAATAAAAAAGGTAAATATTTCATGATTTTAGTTTTTAAAATGTTTATTTTTCTGAATTATAAATTGTTTTTCATATCTTGTAATTGCTGATCAATTTCCCACTGTTGAAATTTTGTTTCTAAATCATCATAGTATTTATTTTGATTCCATGATTGACTTTGATAAGTATTCGTATAAGTTTGATTTGCTTTTAATTGATCTATTTTTAAATTAATTTCTTTTTCTTTGGTTTCGATCGAAATTAATAACTCTTTATTAGTTTTAATTTTTTGTTTAATTTCTTCCATCTGTCGCCAAAGTAATGCACCTTCAGTTAATAACGATCGTTCTCTGTTTTCTGCTTCTTGTGCTAAATCTAATCTTCCAGCTTGTTGTGCTTTTTCAATCCGACTATGCCATGTTTGAATATCTTTTCCTATAGTTAATATCTTATTTTCAATGGTTTTTAACTCAGATTCTGATTGAGAAATCAACTTGAGAGTGTCATTTTTTTCTGCTTTTAATTCTTGAGCAATAATCGTCAAATTTAGATGAGGATTACTTTGTAAAAATTCATCTAAGCGAGATTCTAAAAACTTACTAAAATCTTCAAAAAAATTCATATTATAAAGTACTTATTAAACTATTTAATTAGATTAAGTTTATTCTTTCGATCGAAAAGTTTATCAATAACTAAAGTTAAAAAAAATTGATTAAAAAGTTTCTCCCACTCTAAGATAAACCGATTGATTTTGACGACTAATAACAGCTTGTTTATCATTTATCCCCATTAATACCCATCCTGTCGCACCAATTTCCCCCCCAACAGAAACTTTTTCGGTGACATTATTAATATTGAACAAAGCAACACTATTAGTATTTCCTAATTCTACAACCCCTTGTAAAGTATAGTTATATTTAGTTTCTCTACCTGTTACTGTTGATGGAGAAACCACCGTAGAGATATTATTGTCTAAATTATTAGGAAGTGTCGTAGTATTTGCAGTCTTAAGTACTGGTACTTTATTTAACTTTGGTGGTGGTGGTAAGGTAGAAGAATCATTAAAATTATTTACCGATGGCAAAGGTGGCGGTGGTGGTAAAGTTGGTTTTGGTGGTGGAGGAATCGGAATAGGAGAGACTTCAGAAAGATTGGTTGAGATATTGGTATTGGTATTAGGTAAAGGAGGAATAGTTAAAGTCTCATTTGTGGAAGATGGTAATAAGGAAGAAAGATTCGATGGTGATGAATTGTTGGTGTTGTTATTAACAGGTAACAAATTCATTTGATTATCTAAGGGTAATTTATTTTCCCCATTAAATATCTGATTTTCAGGAGATGACCCATTATCCTTAACTAAAGGTGATGATGAGTTGATTTGTTGATTTTCGTGATTCTTCCAAAACCAACCTGCCACTAGCAGAAGATAAATACTTGCAAAAACAAATAATAATTTATCTAAGTTATTTTTAAAGCCTATTTTTCTTTTAATATTATTCATAGGTGTAATTATTGTTTCAGAAATTCAAATAAAACTAATGGGAAGTTAGAACTTTTTTATTTTTACGATCGAATTATTTTTTGATGTTACTCTAAAAATTTTACCTTTTGTCCTTATTAACTTTAACTAATTCAACATCATTTATTTTAAGCCCAGATCTTGGATCAATTGTCAATTATCAATTGGTAACTTTTCCCTCTCGTCATTGACACATAAATATGTGAAAACCTAAGTTCGAGAAAAAATCCTTGATGTAGGTAGGTTTTAGGCTTTAGGGTTTAGGTTTTAGGTTCTAAAAATACCAAATCTGATTGAATTATTTAATTAAATTAATCTAAGTAAAATCAATTGTTAACCTAATACCTAACAACTAATACCTAATACCTTGCTATTACCCATACATTTTGCATTGAACTGAGATTGCGAAAGAGGTTTTATCCAAATGTTTGTATAATGATATTCTGTGCCAAAATAATTAACGGAAATTAAAATTATTGTAGGAATTATCTTTCATGGCAAGAAAACCCGATGAATATATAGCACATATATTAATTAGTAACGGACATAGAGAAGAAGTGCGTTTTCCCACGATACAAGAGTTTCAAAAATGGTACAGTGGAGAGTTAATACCAAAATCTGACTCTAAAGATTTTATTAGCGTACCTATTAAAAATATTCAGGGTGAGTATATGGTTGTGCGTCCTGCTAATATTGTTTGTATAAGAGTTGAACCTGTATTCTTTGGTAGTGTCGATCGAGATTCTATTTAGAATTTACTGAAAAAAGATAAAATCTTGAGGAGGAAAAGCTAATTACTAATTATTCACGGTTTTTTTGTGGTGAACTATTTTTAGCAATCCCCCTCTAAGATACTGTATAATCAAAATTTATTGACACTTATATTGTTTTAAATCAATTCCAGCCTCTCTAGCCATAGCGTTTAAACCTCTGTTATCTAAAGTTTTGAGAGCTTTTGTTGAAATACGAAGTTTAACAAAACACTTTCCTTCTGCCCACCAAATTCTCTTATCTTGTAAATTTGCGTGTTGTAACTTTTTAGTTCTACGATGAGAGTGAGAAACCGCAAAACCATTATTTGCCCTTTTTCCAGTAAGTTGACAGACTCGCATAAAAAATTATCTCCTAATTTATTAATAAATATTTAGTTTATTGTGCAAACTTCCATTTTACTCGGATTTTGTGGTTATGGCAACAATGGCGAGTCGGTTAATAACTTATTTCTGTATTCTTTCAAATTGAGGAGTTTTTTCTGTTAAGCCAAATTTTGACATTACTTTAATTAAACCAAAAGATACGATCGCACCAATAACTAAACCAATGGTTATAAGAAGGATAAATATTTTTTTTAGTTCTTGTTGTTTCTGAGGAGAGACTTTTGCTAATTCCTCTCGATCGATTTCTTGATTACCGTTACTATCAGGATCAAAAAAAGAATTATTCATAAAAAAGCAATGATTAGTAATTGTTAACTGTTAATTGTTAATGATTAATAGATTTAACCTTTTTTACGAGGTGCAACAATACCCATAATATTCTTATTGGGATCGTCCAATACTTTAATTCCTTCAGGTAAAACTAAGTTAGCCACAGAGAAAGTTTTACCAATATCCACGCCAGAAATATCCATTTCTAAATATTCAGGAATATTTGTCGGTAAACAACGAACTTTAACTTGTGTTACCATCTGTTCCATAATTCCACCTTGAGAAATACCAATGGAGTTACCAACAATTTTTAACGGTACAACCACTTCTACATCATTATCTCCTGAAGGACAGAAGAAACTAATGTGGTGTAAATTACGTTTCCAAGGATGAGTTTGTACTTCTCTAATCAAAACTTTACCATTCCAATCAAGTTCAGGTATAGCTAAATCGACTAAAGTATTATTAACTGAGGCATTTTTTAATAAGGTAATAGCTTCTTTATGAGTTAACACTAAAGATAATGCTTCTGCACCACTATGACCATATAAATTAGCAGGAATAAAACCTTCACGACGTAATGCTCTAGGCTTACTACCTTCAGGTCTTGTTTTACATTCTAATGTTACTTCCATTTTATTTAACTAATTTCCCTATAAGTTTAAATGTTATTGATTTATTCAAAAACAAATTTATTTACTATTAACTATATAATACGTTGATATTTTACACAATAGACAGTTATTAATCTAAAAAACAATCAATTCAAGGTAATAAATCGTCAATTTTAATTATTATTGCCTATTGTCATTTATCCATTGTCATACTTTTAAGATTAAACTGGATTACCGTTAGCGTATAATAAGGCTCTTTTTGGTCCATGAATAGGATCTTCTATAATAATAGTCTGATCTCTACCCGGCCCTACAGAAACGATCGCAATGGGTAATTCCATCAATTCGGCTAAGAATTTTAAATAATTTAATGCCTTTTTGGGCAATTCTTCTAAAGTTTGACAATGACTGGTTGATTGTTGCCACCCCGGTACAGTTTCATATACAGGCTGACAGTTAGCGAATTTGGTGGCGTGGGTAGGAAATTCTCGACAGATTTCTCCATCAATGTTGTAAGCTACACAGACTTTAATTTCTTCTAACTCATCAAGAACATCTAATTTGGTAATAGCTAAACAATCTAAACCGTTAATTCTAGCGGCGTATCTGCCAATTACCCCGTCAAACCAACCGCAACGACGACGACGCCCTGTGGTTGTACCAAACTCTGCCCCTTTGTCACCTAAATGAGTACCAATATCATCCTCTAATTCTGTAGGGAAAGGCCCTTCTCCCACACGAGTGGTGTAAGCTTTTGCTACTCCAATTATACGATCGATAATAGTGGGGCCAACACCAGCACCAACACAAGCACCACCAGCGATAGGG
Source organism: Geminocystis sp. NIES-3709 (assembly GCF_001548115.1). Lineage (GTDB taxonomy): Bacteria > Cyanobacteriota > Cyanobacteriia > Cyanobacteriales > Cyanobacteriaceae > Geminocystis. The sequence continues at coordinate 2,390,896 of NZ_AP014821.1, forward strand.
TTAGATGAGGTAACATAAGGATATGTACCGTGATCTAGATCTAGGAGTGTACCTTGGGCGCCTTCAAACAAGATATTTTTCTTGCTTCTAACAGCTTGATCAATTTTTAAAGAACTGTCAATGACAAAAGAACGTAAACGATCGGCGTAACCTATATATTCCTGTACTACCTCTTTCGCATTTAAAGGAGGCAATCCATAGAGTTTTTCTAAAACCGCATTCTTATAGTTAATAGTCCATTCCAATTTATCTGGATGACGATCGCAGTTGATTAAATCAAGCATTCTAATGCCGATTCTCTCAGCTTTATCCGAATAAGTCGGACCAATACCCCGTCCAGTCGTACCAATCTTATATTTACCTCGCTTTTCTTCTGCCGCTTGGTCTAAGATACGATGATAGGGCATCGTTACATGGGCAGTTTGCGAGATGTACAAGTTATCAGTAGAAATATTGAGAGCGATAAGCTGATCAATCTCTTCTAATAACTCTTGAGGATCTATCACAGTACCAGAACCAATAATACATTCAGTATCAGGGTATAAAATCCCTGAAGGAATTAGATGTAATTTAAAGGTTTGGTTTTCTACAACCACAGTATGACCGGCATTTACACCCCCTTGAGAGCGAACTACCACATCTGCTGATTTACTGAGTAAATCTGTTATTTTTCCTTTTCCTTCATCGCCCCATTGGGCTCCGATTACGATAACGTTAGCCAAGGGTTTAATAGAGCTAAACTTCACACAAACTATTATTATCGCAGTTTAGAACTCTGATGTCAAGTACTTTTATTAATTAGGCAAAGTTTGAAAAATTTTTTTGATGAGGGTAGGAGATAGGAAAAATAGTTATAAATCAAGAACTCAATCTCTGTCCTCAATGTCCTTGACTCATGCCCATAATTTCATAACCTGCGTCAACATAAATAATTTGTCCTGTAATACCACTAGACAAGTCACTACAGAGAAAAGCGGCGGTGTTGCCTACTTCTGTTTGAGTTACCGTACGACGTAGAGGAGCAACCGATTCGACATGGTGAATCATGTCTAATATCCCTCCTACCGCCGAGGAAGCAAGGGTGCGAATAGGCCCGGCAGAGATAGCATTTACTCTTACATTTTGTGTTCCTAATTCTGAAGCAAGGTAACGTACACTCATTTCTAAGGCAGATTTGGCAATACCCATGACGTTATAGTTAGGAATGACTTTGACTCCTCCAAGGTAGCTTAATGTTACCACGCTACCACCCGATCGCATCATGGGTTTGGCGGCTTGTACTAAACGGGTTAGGGAATAAGCACTAATATCAAGGGCTGTTTTAAATCCGTCACGAGAGGTATTACTAAAATCTCCTGTTAAATCATCTTTTTGAGCAAAAGCTAAACAATGAATTAAGATGTCAATATGTCCCCATTTTTCTTTAATTTGAGCAAAAGTTTCGTCAATCTGGGCATCATCTTGTACATTACAAGGAAGAAAAACACTAGGGCTTAAAGGTTCTACTAATTCCCCTACTTTTTTCTCAAATCTTCCTTTTTCATCGGGTAGATAAGTAACACCGATATTTGCTCCTGCTTTATGTAGTTGTTGAGCAATACCCCAAGCGATGGATTTATTATTAGCAATACCTGTTACAAGGGCGTTTTTCTTGGTTAAATCTAACATATTCTTGATTTTTTCTCTAATTTTCTGTAATATCTGAGAATAATTGGCTAAACTAATTAAGTTATAGATAGTTATCTAGTTTACAATTACTTATTTTCTTATAGAAAGTGTCGTTTACACGATCGATCATTAAATATTATTCCGTAACTATCCCCTATGCAATCAATATCAACTCAGGAACAACCTTTAGCATCCGTATTTCGTCAGATTGGCGCAGGAATTTATACCCCTGTGGTGGAAAAATTTGAACGTGGTAAGACGATATTTTTCCCCGGTGATCCCGCCGAAAGAGTATATTTTTTAATGAAGGGTGCTGTAAAATTGTCCCGGGTGTATGAAGCTGGGGAAGAAATTACCGTTGCTTTATTACGGGAAAATAGTGTTTTTGGAGTATTATCACTGATTACAGGGCAAAAGTCCGATCGATTCTATCATGCTGTTGCTTTTACTCCCGTAGAATTATTATCTGCTCCTATTGAGCATTTTCAACGATCGTTAAAAGATAATCCTGAATTGTCTCGTTTAATGTTACAGGGATTGTCTTCTCGAATTTTACAAACAGAATTAATGATTGAAACTTTGGCACATAGGGATATGGCTTCCCGTTTAGTTAGTTTCTTATTAATTCTTTGTCGAGATTTTGGCGTACCTAGTCTCAATGGTATTACTATTGATCTTAAATTATCACATCAAGCGATCGCTGAAGCTATAGGTTCAACTCGTGTAACTGTTACTAGATTACTAGGAGAATTGAGACAAGATGGCATGATTTCGATTAATAAGAAAAAAATTACTGTGCATAATCCTGTTGGTTTAAGTCAACAATTCGCCTAATATCCTCAACTTTATTTCCGTTGGACATAAAATTGTGAAGAGGATACGAGTGAGTAGAAAGGTTAATTGTGATAATCTTACTTTTTTGCTCAGTATAATTGTTTTTTCCTCTGGTTATTTTTTTGTACCTCTGTCTTTTTCCGAACTCGTCTAAAATCAGGTTACACTATAGAGATTAATGCAATGGTGTGAATAATTTTTGTGAGGAGTGTATAACTCTATAAATTAATGACAAGTGCCTATATTCTCGTAGTAGCTATCTTAATATTAGGGGGTTTAATTGCGGCATTAGGCGATCGCATTGGGACAAAAGTCGGTAAGGCTAGATTGAGATTATTTCAACTACGTCCAAAACAAACTGCTATACTTATTACTATTGGTACAGGTATCTTAATTTCAGCTTCCACATTATTAATTTTGTTTAGTCTAAGTAGTTCTTTACGTCAAGGCATTTTTGAACTAGATGAAATCTTAAAAAAAAGACGAGAAATTACACTTCAATTGGAAAAAGTTGAGTTAGAAAAAAAGCGAGTAGAACAGGAATTAATTTCTGCTCAACAACGTCAAAATTCTGCTAAAAAATTGTTAGATGAAACTGGACAAGAATTAAAAATTACTCAAAGTAAACTCAAAATTATTTCCAGCCAAAGTGAAAAATTAAAAAAAGAAGTAGAGAAAATTATTACTGAAAAAGATATTCTTTTACAAGAAAAAGAGGAGATTCAAAAACAACAAGAAAAATTAGAAATATCCATAGCTAAAAGAGATCAAGAGTTAAAAGATAAACAGTTACAAATAGAAGAACAGAAGGATATTTTAAAAGAACAAGAAGATAGTTTAGCACAACTAAAAAATCGTCAAAATCAATTGCAATTAGAGATAAAATCTAGGGATCAACAGATTTCTAAACTCGATCAAAATATCTTGGCAAAAGATAAAATCCTAAAAGATAAAGAGAATGAATTATTATCTTTAGAAAAAGAATTGGCATTTTATCGTCGAGAAGTGGAAATATTAGAACAATATTATCAAACTTATCAAGATTTAAGAGAAAGACCGATCGCTATTGTGAAAGGACAAGTATTGACGGTAACTCTCTTAAAAATTGATCGAAATACTAATATTGAAGAATTAATTGATGGTGTTTTAAATGAAGCAAATCGAGGAGTAATGTTAACTTTAGGCTATGGAGATAAATTTCCTAACGAGAGATTTGTTCAAATTACTAAAGCACAAGTACAACAAATGAAAGAACAACTATCTCAAAATGGAGAATATTTGGTCAGAATTTTATCTGCTGGTAATTATGTTCAAGGAGAAGAAAATGTGAGGATTTTTGCAGATGTTACCTCTAATCAGAGAGTTTACAGTAAAAATGACACGATCGCCTCTATTTCGATCGATCCTAAAGATTTTAAAACTGATGAATTACAAAAGAAAATAGATTTTCTTATTTCTGTCACACAATTTCGGGCAAGGAGAGAAGGACTATTAGGTAGAATTATTATTGGAGATGGAAAAATTATCTCTTTAATTAACTTTCTTCAAGAGTTACAATTGTCTGATCAAACAGTGGACGAAATTATTGCTGTTGCGGGGAATGAAACCTATACATCTGGCCCATTACAAGTTAATTTAGTCGTTATTTCTGAAGGTAGAGAAATACTTAGACTATAAAAACTTTATTGCGTGGTTTGTTGCCAAATTTTAATAGTACCATCAACTCCACCGGCCGCCAAAAATTCTCCATTTTTACTTAAGGCAAGTGAAAAAATACGGTTATCATCAGCTATTTTTAAATGACCTAATTCTTTGGAACTAGCAGGATACCAAATTTTGATTAAACCATCTACACCACCACTATACAATAGTTTTCCATCCGGACTGAAAGTTAAGTCCATTACTTGCCCATGATGCCCCTGCAATTCTAAAGTAGGCTCAATTTCTAAATACAGACTAAACATAGTTGTCGGTAAATGCCAAATTTTGATGGAACCATCAGCACAACCTCCCGCTATATATTCTCCGGAACCAGCTATAGCGATCGATTCCAATGACGTTACATTTCCTACTAATAAACCTAATTTTCGGTTTCCCCCTAACTCCCAAATCGTAATTTCACCATCACCACCACCACTAGCAATAAATTGTCCTTCTTCATGAATAGCGATCGCATTTATTGCACCAGTTTCATCATAACAACTTTCTAACAATCGTCCGGTTTCACAATCCCACTGTTTAAGAGTTTGATCATAGCTACCACTGACAATAATTCCTCGAGAAGATGCAATGGTTAACCCGTGAATAGATCCCGTATGCTGAGTTAAAGTATGACGAAGATTAAATTTTAAAGAATTTTTTTCAGATTTCAAAGACCAAATTTTTACATCTTGATCTAAACTACCTGTAACAATACCATTATTAACATAGTCTTGATCGCTTAGTGAAACTGTTAAGACTCCTTGTTCTGAAGCCTTAATCCCATCAATTTCGTTACCTCTGTCTAATGACCAAATTTTTAAGTATTGATCCCAAGAAGCACTTAATAAATATTTATTATCATGAGTAATGGCTATATCAGTAACCGATTGAGTATGAGCATTAATTATATGAATACATCGCCAAGCAATTTTAGGGGGAGGTTCAATATCATAAATTACTGATTGAGTTAAGATTTTTGAATCGGGTAATTTTATATCATTAACTGCTGGATTCACTGGTTTTCGGGACGATTGAGATGATTGATATAATTGTTCTAAGGTTTTGATCCTCAATTCTAGTTTATGTTCTTGGATATATTCAATAATGCTAGTGAGAGACTTATTTAAACTTTCCACATCGTCTTGTAAAGAGGCAATCATTTGATTCTCAGATTTTTTTTGTTGATTACTGACAATTTTGGGGGGAGAGGAAAGGGAATTTTGTTTTTCAAGATATTGATTAATTTTACTGTTGATTTCTTCAACTTCTCCTGAAAAACGTTTCAATTGCACATTCAAAGCGGCAGCGATACGGGTTTTACTGCGATTTTCCGATCGAAGACGATTGATAATATTTAAAATGAAAGTAACAGTAATAGCGATAAATAATAAATTATTGGACTGGAAAGTTAAAGAAAAAATCAACCCAATAATCGTTAATAAAATCCCGAGATATTCTAGCCACTCTAACCAAAATAAAATCATAAAAATCATAATCAATCACCCTAAATCCCTAACATTGTACGGGCGATCGAGAAATAGATCAACACCCCTAAAACATCTACTGCCGTAGTAATAAAAGGTGCAGACATCAAAGCAGGATCTAATCCAAACAATCGAAACAAAAAAGGTAGAGAAGATCCCGAAACGGAAGCTAATACAGAAATTGCCACCAAACTAATGCCAACAGATACCGCTACAATAGGATTTCTATGGGTTTGAGGTAAAAGATAAGCCCAAACCGCCGCTAAAACTCCTAAGATTAAACCTAAGATTAATCCAGCTAAAGCCTCTCGAAAAATAACTTTTCCTGTACCTAAATCGCTCACTTCATCAGTACTCAAACCCCTAATAACTACTGTAGATGATTGAGTACCAATATTTCCCCCAGTACCTGTTAAAAGAGGTATAAAGGCAGCTAAAACCGTTACTTTCTCTAACACATCTTCTTGCGCTCCAATAATGCTACCAGTGACAGTATTAGTTAACAATAATATCAACAACCATGATACCCGTCTTCTAGCTACGGTAAAAAGGTTAGTTTGAAAGTAGTTATCTCCGACAGATTGGACAGCACCTAAAGCGTAAATATCTTCAGTGGCTTCTTTTTCTAAAATATCAATGACATCATCAACGGTAACAATCCCCACTAATCGTAATTCTTTATCTACTACTGGTACAGCTAAAAAGTCATATCTTTGAATTAATCTTGCAACCTCTTCTTGATCCATGTCAGTTTTGACATAAACTACATCTTTAGTCATGATTTCTTCTAAAGTTTGATGAGGTGGGTGTAAAACTAAATCTCGTAAGGAAACGATACCCGCCAAATGACGTGAAGCATCGGTTACATACATATAATAAATTAACTCAGAAGCTCTTGCTAAAGATCTGATACGATCGAGAGTCTCTTCTACTGTTAAAGTTTGTTTTAAGGAAATATACTCTGGTGTCATAATACGACCAGCAGTATCTTCTTCATAGCCTAAAAGTAAGTTCGTCGCCTGTCTTTCTTCTGGACTTAATTGTGCCAAAATACGGCTAACCACCGAGGCGGGTAACTCATCAAATAATCTAACTCGATCGTCGGGAGACATTTTATCAACAATATCTAACACTTCTTGTCGCTTAAATTCTTCGATAAGTGCTTGTTGTACGCTATAATCTAAGTGTTCGTAAACATCAATTGCTTCTGTTTTATTAAGTAAGCGAAAAGCAATCAATTGCATAGAGGAAGGTAAATATTCGATCGCTTCAGCAATATCTACAGGTTGTACGGGGAATAATAAAACTTTTGCACCTTCAAGGTTATTTTGTTCTAATAAAAGTCTTAATTGAGAACTTACTAATTCTCTCAGTTCATGACGAGAATCATTTTGTAGAATGGTTAAATTATCAGTATCAGTCACCAGTTTACCCCCCTATAACTACTTCTTAGAATACTTCTTAGCCATTAAACTTTAATTCTAACCTTAGCTTGGTTCATTAAAAAATTTTTCTGTCAGTTAATTGTCTGGTTTTTCATCTAATTTAGGGTTTGCTGAAAAGGTGTTTTGACGGAGAGTAGGTATTAGCGGTACTTTGAAAAATTTTGGTACAAAAATAGCTTCAAATACAGTCAGAGTAAGGGATTTAGATAAAAGCCATAAAAACGGCTGAAACTCTTGGTATAAAAGGAAAAGTTATCGTGCGCTCTGCGTGCCTTTGGCATCGATGTAAAATCTTTGATTTATAACGATTTGAGACTCATAGTTTAATATTTTTAGTTTAAGTACCGTTAGGTGTTAGGTGTTAGGTGTTAGGTGTTAGGTGTTAGGTGCAGCCCTTCAATGAATACATGAATACTAAAAGAAAAGACTCTGATAGACTAAATTATAAATTATCTATCAGTATATCTAAACCTTTAATTTAAAAGCCTTCTGATTTATTAAGCAAACTCCAATTACTTAAAATACATTTCTTACTAATTTACTTGTAACTCGATCTGTAATTATTACTTTACCGATCGCCGTTGGCAAAATAAAGCGTACTTTTCCCCCTTTAACTTTCTTATCAGTTTGTAAATGAGCGATCGCAGCATCTATATCAAGATAAGAAGGAATAATGGTAGGTAATCCGGTTTTTTCGATTAATAAATTTTGTCTTTTCGCTTCCGATTCTGTCCATAAACCCATTTCAACGGAGATCTTTCCGGCTGCTACCATACCGATGGCGACGGCTTCTCCATGAACAAAAGTTTCATAATTCGTTAAACTTTCAATAACATGACCAATGGTGTGACCATAGTTTAAAATTGCTCTTAAACCTGCTTCTTTTTCATCCTGACTTACTACTTCGGCTTTTGCTTGACAAGAACGAACTAGGATTTCACTTAATAGCACCCCATCAAAATTATCTAAGCTATCAAGATTATTTGCTTTTTCTAGCTGTTCAAAAAGACTTTTATCCCAAATCACTCCATATTTAATAACTTCTGCCATACCAGCCTTAAACTCTCGATCGGGCAGGGTTTTTAAAACCGTTGGATCTATCAAAACTAATTTTGGTTGATAAAAAGCACCAATTAAATTTTTTCCTTGAGGATGATTAACTCCTGTTTTTCCACCCACAGAAGCATCTACCATCGCTAAGAGGGATGTTGGTACTTGAACAAAATTAACTCCTCGTAACCAAGTAGCGGCGGCAAATCCTGTCATATCTCCTACTACTCCACCTCCCAAAGCCAATAAAGTCGAGTTTCGCTCTAAAGAAAACTTGAGAGTACTATCATAAATTTGGGCTAAATATTCAAGGGTTTTATAATTTTCTCCTGCGGGAATAAGGTGATAATTAACACTAAAACCAGCTTTTTCTAAGGAATCAACGGTAAGGTTTCCATAATAATCAAAGATTTGGGGATTGGACACCACCAAAATTTTCTTTCCTAAATTTAACTCTTTAATTTTTTCTCCTAGAGTTAATAATCCATTATTGAGAATATGAATATTATAGGAATTATTAGGCAGAGGTACGGATATAATTGATTCCATTATCGATCGAGGGGACTATTTAAACCACTTTCATTGTAAGGTAAAACTGCTCGATAAAATTAAAATAAATGCTAATATTGTGATTAAAAATACCTATGAATTTCTGAACACTAAGAAATAATTAGTTAGATGTTTATTGTTTTCTTCGCTATAAAATGGCTTCTATGACAGTCTGAAATTCTTAACGAGAGTCGTTTTTATCTTAACTGGGATTTACAAAAATTAATAAATCATAAGGATATGATTGACGAGACAAAAAATATACAAAAAATATTATTTCTTTTCAACTCTAACAGGGTGACATTTCCCAATCGTAACCACGAGTAAGACGAATTTGAGCCAAAGTAAAAATTACTGGAATGATTCTGGTGTAG